>CBDBHR010000030.1:0-1375652 GCA_965205865.1 bacterium | reverse complement strand
ACGTAGGTACCGGTATGGCGCAACTCGTCGCCAAAGGTGTAGCAGAATCAAGTCTGAGGATGTGCCGTCACCCATCCGAAATCAACTGCGTGCTCGGTTGTTCATTATTCGATGCTTACCTGGAGTTACTGAAGGATGGAGATCGGGACAAGGGTAAATTCCTCATGCGTCTGAGCGAGAAACGTCCGCTTCTGAGCGACGTCGAGTTGGATGTCAAGGACCGGTTTCTTGCTTGTGAGGCAAAAGATTTGTCGCCGGAAAACGGAGAACCGCTGGTCTTGTGTGCCATCACTGATTGGATTGCAGTCGGGTTTCCGTCGGCTCCGGGTTGGGATCACGACTGCCTCACGGTCAGCTTCAACGAGCTACTGCCCGACGGCAGCATTGAGGAAACCTCCGAAACAATAGACAATCTCACTCGATCCGTTCATGCTTTGTCGATTTGCGAGCGTCGCCATGCTATCCTTCTTCGTTGCCTAAGTCCCTTGGCATTGTGGGAGCGAAGGGAAGAGGTGTTCCAGAATCTTATTTTCGGGCCGGACGTAAAAATAGACCCAGAGTTTTTTGGGCCTACTGTCAAAAAGTTTATTGCCCTCGACGAATCGGCCGCTAAATGGCGCAAGGTCGGAGGGAGTGTGCCTCCATGGACTTGTACGGTAACACCCGAAACCGTCAACCTGAAGAATAATCCTAAACTCCGTGAGGCGCGCCGATTCAAATCACAGGCTGGTACGCGAGAACTATTCGACTGGCATGCCAAATTCAGCAATGGCCGACGCATTCACCTTCGTTTCAATGCGGACTCGCGAAAAATCGAAATTGGGTACATAGGTCCCCATCTGCCACTCTGAGGTTTGCTGCAATCGATTTCACAGTCAATTCGGGTCGGAACAACACGAATACAGCCTATATAGTGCTTGGCAGAAAAATATTCAAATTGCTGATATTAAATGACATTTCTTCAATTTCATAGGATGAAGATTTGTTTGATACAGTGTTCAGATGGCAAAAATCAGCAAAAAATGGGATTTTTGATAAGTTTTCCAAAAATCTTCGTTTCTTGAAAATAGGTGAATACCATTAAATATCATGTAGTTATCTAATTTTCGGCCAAGCACTAGTTAGATCCTAGCCGAAAAGGTATTTTTTAGAATTATATCTTTAACTTGAGGTTAGAAAGTGCCATAATTCATTGAAATAACTGTGAATAACTTCAATATTAAGAATTATGGCACCCAAAATGAAACCATTCATTCGAGCAGAAAAACATCTTATTTTAAGCGCTCCTGATACAGAATTTGAAAATTTCTTATCAGAACTTGATCAATTGTCTGAGCGAGAGCCGGAGATATTGGACAAAATTGAACAGGATTTGGAGAAATACGCAAGAAATAAAAAGAAAGAGCGTTTAGAGGATAAACGATGGCAGGAAGCCCGGAATCCATGGCTTCCTCATCTTCCCGTAGAAGATGAGGAATTGAAGCCGGAAGAACTGAGGCTGGAAATAGGGTGTCCTCGGATGTCGGCTTTTTTAGTCTACCTTTTTATGATGATTCGGGGATACTTAGGAAGTATCAAATCCCAAACGGCCCAAATATTTCTTTCAGAGTCAATCACACTGCATCTGCTTCTGCTCAACCGTGGATTGAAAATGCCGGGAGCGAGTACAATCCTTGATAATGTCAATGCTGTCAGCAACGAGAGCAGACAGTTTATTTTCGATGCTCAAATTCGAATGGTTCTCGATGAAGAGTTGGACGATTTTGATATTTTAAAACTGGATAGCACCTCTGTAAAAGGAAATACAGCTTGGCCTACTGATTCGTCGATATTGACTCGTCTCGTGGAGCGAAGCTACCATCGAGGGCGTTCCCTTGATACATTTGGAATCGCTAAGATCAGTGAAAGAAATTTTGATTTCCTCATCAAGGAGATGAATAAGCTCTCTAAGATGATTGCTTTTGAGACAGGTAAAAAGGACAGTAAAACGAAGCGAAAAAAACATTACAAAACCCTATTGAAGAAAGCTCAAAGCGCTCATGGGAAATTTTTAAAAGAAATGGCAAAGGTGGATATCCGTGCCCAAAAAGCTCTTCTCCCCCCTTCTCGGAAAACGCGTTTGATTCGCCTCATTGAAATGATGAATGAAGATATTTCTAATTTGCAACGGGTAATCATCTACTGTCATCAAAGAGTTTTTGAAGAAAAGAAGGTTCCTTCCACTGAGAAAGTATTGAGTCTTTCCGATCAGAGCTCGGCTTATATTCAAAAGGGAGATCGAGAAGCGCTTATCGGATATAAGCCTCAATTAGGAAGGAGCGGAAATGGTTTTATTTCCGTGTTAATTACTCCGGAGGGCAATGCTGCTGATTCAGGGCAACTCGACCCTGCCCTTGTTGAACATTTGCGATGCACCATCACCATTCCCTCTGAAGTGAGCCTTGATGATGGATATGCCAATCAGGCAATCAGAGAAAAGTGGATGGGCAAAGGCGTTAAGGTTTTTAGTATTAGTGGGGCAAAGGGAAAAAAGATGACCCCGATTGAAGAATGGGAAAGTGAAATCTATTTGGAATCACGAAATGGAAGATCTGCTGCAGAGTCGTTGATGTTTCATCTTAAGCATTGTTTCCATTTCGGACAAGTTATGCGCAGAGGGATTGAAAACGTTCGGGCAGAGTTGCTGGAAAAAGCATTAACCTATAATTTTTGCAAAATGATTGAGTTGAAAAAAAGACAACTCAAACAAGCGGCCTGAATATTCAATGGGGGAGTGTGAAATATGAGCAGGGGCGAGGAAAGTATGTCCAAAAAAGATTTTTTCCCTATAAAAACTGTGCTGTGGGCGAATAAAAAACAAAAATAAATCGTTTTCTCGTCATATTGAATCAAATAGAGAATCAAATAGAATCCAATCGGTTATATTTACTATTTTCGAAACCCTTTTCGGCTAGGGTCTAGTTAAATGAGTGTGCCGTGTATGGCAACTCAGGGAACACCTTCCAGTTTTTGTTACGTTAGACTATAAAAAATGAACGTTAATAAAACCATACAGGCTATTGTATCTATCACCGATGAAGGGTTGTTCGAGCGTCTTGCTATGACGATCTTGCGCGAGGCCGAACCACATTATGCACGGCTCGTTCAAACAGGTATCAACGCTGATGGTAGGACTGTTAAAGCGCCTTCAGACGGAATCTGCTTTGTTCCTGGCGCCAGACCACCACACATGATCGTAGTTCATCACACGATCACCGCACGAAATAACCTGAAAAGAAAGTGGCTATACGATCCAGACGCAACGACGCTGCATGGTAAATCAAAGAAATCATCGACGCCTCCCGGAGATTTTCCTAAGACGGCCATGATGATAACGGAAAAGCGGAAAGAGGTTCCGGATTTACGCGCCACTCTGGTTCTGACGACAAATCAGGAACCCTCCGAAGCGATCATAAGCGAAGTTGAGACTGCGGGTCATGCTAACGACATTGAAATCGATTTTTGGTCATGTTCAAGGCTTGCGCACTTTCTGGATAATAACCCAGTTGGTCATTGGATCCGACGAAAGTTTCTGCAAATTGAACAAGAACTTCTTTCCCCTGAATTGCTCCACGAGCTTTCACTCAAGAGCCTGGAAGTTAATCATCCGCCTGATAATGCTGAAGCGTGGATATCGCGTGCTCTCGACACAACACTTGCGTTATGTCTTCATCGCAACGTAACCTTCGTAGTTGCAGGAGCCGGTCAGGGTAAGTCAGTTGCTTGCTATCGATTGCTCAAATCGCACGTACAAGCGGGAGGATTCGGACTAGTCCTATCGCACGATGTCATTTCCTCAGCAACAACACTTGATCAGGCAATCGCTGATGCCCTACACCAACTCCACCCCGCTTTGGCATCTAATGAGGAGACAGCTTTATCCATTTGTTCTCCAGAGCGTCCATTGCTGTTGGTAGTTGAAGACATCAATAAAGCGAACCAAACGCAGCTTTTAGCAGAAAAAATCGCTAGATGGAGCCGCACACAGGCTGAGGCAGAAAACCAGAGCAATTGGGGGACCACATGGAACCTCTTTTGCCCCTTGCGTCCAGAAACACTAGCTTTGCTGGGAGACAATGCTCGGAAGAGCATCGAACCGCTCCTAGTATCCGCTGGAGGCTTTAGCGAGAACGAAGGTCGGGATGCAGTCATCGCGCGGGCACGTCTGATTGATAAAGAACTTAGTCCATTGAGCGCGTTGTCGATATCTCAGTCACTCGGTCACGATCCTCTCCTCATCGCTCTATATGATTTCGACAATACGGCTGACCCTGGCCAAGTAATCGGTCAATTCGTCGAGGCTTCCCTGTATCGGACTGCAGCAATGAAGGCAGACTATCCGGCAGCCGAATATCGCAAGGCACTACGCGTGCTGGCGGAAGGCATGCTCACCCTTCGGAAAATTGATCTAAGCTGGTCTGAAGTTAGAGATTGGACAGAAACTCAAGGTGAACCATTGCGTTTAATTGGCCGCATTGCGCACAAGAATGAACTGATCCGCCTCTCGGGTTCAACTGCGGATCAACGGTTCGTGTTTCGTCATGACCGAATTCGTGAGTGGATACTGGCCGATGCTGCGGCTGAGCTCGAGCTCAGGGGTGTTTTGTCATATGATGTTGTTACAGACCCATATTTTGCTGAAGTGATAGGAACAGTTTTGGTTTGGAGCCAACCAAAACCGCACTTTCTGCGCCGCGTTGCTGAGTTCAATCCTCTCGCCCTCTTTTATGCGCTGCGCCTTTTCAACGATTCAACCCAATCTTCTTACGATGCTTTGCTTCGGGCGATTGAAAATTGGCTCGACAATCCAGCCACGCATTACCGCTCCAACCTTCATCTGCGCTGGGAAGCGTTGGCCTTGTTGGCAGAAACGGACTCTCACCATGTACCGGTAATCGTCAGGAAGTTTTCAGATCGAACGTATAGCGGTCATTTTGCCCGTCTGAGAAACGGGGACACTGGCGGTGGAATTGAACTATGTGTGACATTGGAACCGGGTATTGGTGATCCGTGGAGGGACTTTCAGATAGAACACGCGAAACTTCGTCACGGTGCTATACTGATCAGGGAACTTGACTACTTTCTTAGACAGAAGGAACTAAACAGTCCGATAAGATCAGGGGCCTTACGTCTGGCAGGTCATATCGGAAATCCATGTTTGGCTTATGCTATAGAAGTCTGCTGGAAATTAGACGCTGAAAAAATCGATCATCTCGTCGATTATCTGTGGGCTTTTGGGCAGTGCTGCGGGAATGATCCAGCACGTTTTCTCGGGCCGGTCTGTGACGTTTGGGCGGCCTTACCAGACGAACCCGAAAAGGAAGATGAACCCTCACCCCGAGACAACCTAGCAGCCCGTGAGCTTCGCTTTGCATTCCGTAGATGGACACCACATAAAGCGATCGACTACTTTGTTCTACGCGCAACTCATAAGGATTTGAGATGGCCAATCACCGTCATGCTGCACGGTATAGATCATCCAAAGGCGTTAACATTCGTGGTACAAGAACTAGCTGCGATTCGTCGGCGGCTTGAAGGAACCGAGTTGTTTTCTCCTTTTGCGTTGACGGCAGCAGATGAATGGCGACATGCTCAGGAAGAGGGGAGTCCTATGTCGGATGCTTCGCGTCAAGTTCTCCTACGTCTTTGGCTGGATGACAAAAACGACAGGTTTCTCCGGACTGAAGCTTTTTCTCTATGGGCAGTAACTGAATGCAAAGGAGACTTGAGCATACTCCGCGCTGCTCAAGTGCCAGAAGACCTTGCTGACTCTCTACTCCAGCAGCGACTTATCCGTGGGGATCGGCAAGCAATTCCGGCAATGACTACGAAATTACGTGGGTGTGACGCCAAGTATTGGTGGCAGTGTGGTCGCTTCCTATGGTCACCTGAACTCACCGAGGAGTTAGATCACTTTTTGGGGAACCGGGGCGGGCAAGTGCAGTTGGTTTGGTTGGAATCCTTTGCTTCAGATCGGATCACAAGCGAACTTATCATACGATTACCGACCAAGGATGCCGAACGGCTTCTCCTCAAACACTGGGACCACCTCCGTTTCTCATCCTGTTTTGTTCCAGCTGCGCTTTACGTCGCGACGAATCCCCTTCTTGACGCCGCAGCTGTTGCTATCAGAGAGTGTCCAAATTCGACCAAACTTATGACGGATTTGACGATGATTTTCGGGATACGGGCAAAAAATCATCCGGGTCTTTATCGAGAGAAGCAGATGCTTGCTCTCGTTCCGTACCTTGATCTTATTTCCGAAGGCGATATCTTTGATCTCTGGATGGAGTGTAACAATCGAGGCTGGTTTGCCATACGCAGGAAACATCTCGACTGCCGGCTTGGGTCGTCGTACAAACAGCATTATTTATGGAGTTGTGACAGCGCCATCCAGAAACTCAACCGTCTGGTAAGAGAAAAACCGCTGTATTGGATAGATCATTGCACCGACCACTGGATTGATCAAAATCTGAAGGCTGATGTTTCTTGGAGTGAGATCCTAAAGACTCTAATATTATGGATTGATGATCAACAGTCGTTTGAGGCATTAAAAATAGTAACCTCTACTGTCGCACGTAGAGGGGTTCGCAATGATCTAAACTTACTGAAATCTTATGAAGGCTTGAAGGTGAATGGAGTAAAAGAGTTGATTCGCAATACTGAGTTCGCAGTAAGGCGGCGAACGATCAGCTAGCATTATGTATGAAGACCATACCATGACAACCAACGACAAACGACTTATTGAGGTGGCTTTTCCGTTGAAGCAGGTTTCGCTGGATTCGGTGCATGAGAAGAACGTGCGACATGGGCACATCTCCACGCTGCATATCTGGCCCGCAAGACGGCCGTTGGCGGCGTGCCGGGCGGCCCTGATTGCCACGTTGCTTCCCGATCCCGGCGATCCTGAACAACGGAAGGCGATCCTGGAGCGGATGGCTGGCCGGGTCGTCGAGAAGATCGAACGCAAGCGCGTTAACGGACGTGTGGTCGAGAAGAAGAAGGAGGAAACGGTTGGCGGTATTCTCCACTGGGGTCGTGAGCAGGGTTCGGATCTCGAGTGGTTTCGCAAGGAAATTCGTAAAGCCTATGGTGGTCGCGCCCCCAAGGTACTGGACCCCTTCGCAGGCGGGGGCGCCATTCCCCTGGAAGCGATGCGTCTCGGCTGCGAAGTGACCGCCATGGACATCAACCCGGTGGCTTGGTTCATCCTCAAATGTACCCTGGAATACCCCCAGAAACTTGCAGGTCAAACCCTCCCGTTGCCTGAGTTCGCCCTCAAGGATCGCCAATTCATGGAGGCGTTCCTGAAGGAGAAGAAATTCAAGGGAGAGGGTCTGCGCACGTTGATGAAGCAATTCGGACACGGTGACAATAGCTCGATTCAGATTGATGCGCTTCCCCAGGACGACTCGATAACCCACGCGGATCTAGCCTGGCAGGTGCGTGCCTGGGGTCGTTGGGTGCTGGCCAGGGCGCGCAGGGAACTGGCCGCGTATTATCCCACCTATGCCGGGTTCGAGCCGCTGACGCCCGGCATGGAGTATGAGCCACGCTCCCTACAGCTTTTGGAGGTCGATGAGGAAGGCGTTGCGCAAGTCGATCCGCTCAACGCCGAGTACGACAATGCCTATCTCGAGGATTCACAAAATCCACGCTGGGTCGCCAAGCCGACGGTGGCCTATCTCTGGGCGCGTACCGTGACCTGCAAACAGTGCCGGGGCACGTTGCCCCTGCTCAAGACGCGCTGGTTGTGCAAAAAGGAACGCAAGCGCGTGCTGCTGACAATGAATCCGGACGCTGAACTGAGCAGGGTGGTCTTCGGCGTACGGAGCGACGTACCTCAAAACGGTGGCAACGCGGCACAGCGTCGGGAGCACGACAGGCGTATCGGAGCGGGAACGATGTCGCGTGCCGGCGCAACCTGCCCCTGCTGCGGCGCGATCATTACGATGGGAGATATCCGTTTTGAAGGTCGCGCCGGGCGACTGGCTGCGACCATGACCTCCGTTGTGGTGCATGGTCCGAAGGGCAAGGAATATCGTGTGCCGACTGACCATGAAAGGGAAGCCGCGGAAGTGTCCGAGGAGCAGCTTCAGACACTGTATGCAGACATCCCTTTTGGATTGCCGGAGGAACAGACGCCCAAGGCGGGAATCGGCGCATCGCGTGCTTTTTCGGTGGACGGCTATGGCTTCGACACGTGGCGGAAGTTGTTCACGAACCGGCAGCTATTGGCGCTTGGGGAGTTCATCCGAGCACTTAACAAAATGCCAAAGCAACTCGACGATTGCCCGCCTGAATGGAGGGAAGCACTGGTCGCCATGTGCTTGCCCATAATCAGCCGTATGGCCGACCGAGGCAGTACGTTGGCGACATGGACCAATGATCGAGAAACCATCAGAAGTACATTTGCTCGATTCGCATTGCCGATTACATGGGATTTTTCCGAGTCCGCGCCGCTTTCAGATACCACGGGAGGATTCCTGCAATCCGTTGATTGGGTTTTCAAGGTCTGCGAACATCTGCAAGAAAGCGTCAATTCAGCCCGAAGCGGAGAAAGCGTTTTGGGATCGGCAGTCTCCTGTCCGGTCGATAGTGTTGATCTGATCTTAACCGATCCTCCCTACTATGATGCGATTCCCTATTCCGATCTGATGGATTTCTTCTATGTCTGGCTGAGACGCTCTATTCCAGGATTGTCCGCTGAGGTCGAGTCGGTCTTCTCCGCTGCCCTTGGCCCCAAATGGGATCATGGCACCGACGATGGCGAACTCATAGACGACGCCAGCCGATTTGACGGAGACAAAGAACGGTCCAAGCAGAATTATGAAGACGGCATGGCCCGTTCGTTCCGCTCTTGTCACGCTGCGCTGCAGCCGGGCGGGCGGCTCGTGGTCGTATTCGCCAACAAGCATCCCGATGCCTGGGAGACCTTGGTAGCCGCTCTGATTCGAGCCGGTTTCATCGTGGACGGCTCCTGGCCCATCCAGACGGAGATGAGCAACCGCAACCGAGCGATTGCTTCCGCCGCCTTGTCATCCTCCATCTGGATCGTGTGCAAGAAGCGATCCATTTCTCGTCCGGGCTGGGACCACACCGTCCTCAAGGAAATGCGCGAGAAGATCAGGCTGCAACTGCGTGACTTCTGGGACGCGGGCATTCGTGGTCCGGACTTCGTGTGGGCCGCCACCGGACCGGCCCTGGAAGCCTTCAGCAAGCACCCGGTGGTCAAGAAGGCCAACGACTCGGATCAAGTGATGAGCGTTTCGGAGTTCCTGCGCGAGGTGCGGCGCATAGTAGTCGATTTTGTCGTCGGGCGCGTGCTGAGCCAAGATGGTGGGCAAGAAGTGGTGAGCGGGCTCGATGACGTGACCACCTACTATCTGCTCCATCGCCACGACTTAGGCATGGCTGAGGCGCCCGTTGGTGGCTGTATCCTCTACGCGCTGTCTTGCAATCTCTCCGACTCGGCGCTGGTCAGTCAGCATGACCTGCTGGCCCAAGTGGGCAAGGGAAATACCGGCGATGCGCTGGAAGTAGACCTGTCTGCCAGTAGCACGGACGATGACGTGGAAGAAACGAGTGGCGGAGGCGGAGCCAAGGTAAAACTGAAACCCTGGCAGCGGCGGCAGGGTCGCAACCTCGGTCTTCCAGCGCCCGGCGGACGGCCCGTTCCACTGATCGACCAGGTACACAAACTGATGCATCTCTGGCGTGCCGGGGAGCAGGTGAAGGTGGACGATTACCTCGACGCGCGAGGTCTGCAGAGTAATGCTTTGTTCAATCAGATCCTGCAGGCGCTCATCGAACTGGCCGCCGCCGATTCCGAAGAACGGTCCATTCTGGAATCCCTGAGTAATCACGCGGTCGCCCGTGGCGACGTCAAAGCGCCGCGCCAGACACGATTTCAGTTGGGAGCATGACCATGATCACGTCACTGAGACTCGTCAATTTCAAGAACTTCGCCGACGAGACGCTGCGCGTCGGTCCCTTCACCGTGATCGTTGGCGCCAACGCCAGCGGCAAAAGTAACATTCGCGATGCCTTCCGCTTCCTGCACGGAATCGGCCGCGGATACACTCTGGCGGAGATCTTCGGTGGGAAATACGGGCCCGGCGGTTTACGCGATTGGGAGCCGATCCGAGGCGCTCCAAATGAAATCGCTCGTTTTGGCTTATTCGCTTACCCTCTACCGTCTGGGTTCTCCCTTCATATCGAACTTGACTTGACAGGCAGAAAAATATTCTACTCGATTGCAGTCGGATTCAACCCAAACAGTCCCGACGGCTTCGTTGTGTTGGAAGAAGAGTTGAAGACCGAATCGAGGACCGTGTACAAGACGATAGAAACCAGTGAACCCGGCCTGTGGCTGGCTGTAGGAAATAACGGTGAACGGAAGATCGGCTTCAGTCGGTCTCAACCGGCACTGACGCAGTTTCTTCAGAACTACAAGCAAGTATGGTACCAGCATATAGCCGAAATGGGTTTTCACTCCGTCCTTGGCAGCATGCGTTTTCTGGAATTGGTTCCCGAGCGAATGCGGGCGCCTTCTTTCCCCGGTGCGACCTCATTGGGTAACTCGGGCGAAAATTTACCAACGGCGCTCGAGGCAATCTGCATTGACCCTGAACGGAAGAAGATTCTGGCCGATTGGTTGCAGGAACTGACTCCCATGGATGTGAGAGATTTCGAATTTCCGCGTGATCCCAGCGGACGGGTCCATCTCCAAATCGTGGAAGGGAATGGGAGAAAGGTATCGGCCTACAGCGCCTCGGATGGTACGCTGCGTTTTCTCGCCATGCTGGCCGTGCTGCTCGGCCCGCACTCGGGAGGTCTGTATTTCTTCGAGGAAATCGACACGGGTATTCACCCGGCTCGACAATCGCTTTTACTTGAATTGATCGAAAAGCAGACTGCTAAAGGCAGTATTCAGGTCGTCACCACCACCCATTCGCCTGATCTGTTGAACCTGGTCAATGACCGGACCTTCGAGAACACCTCCATCGTCTACCGTGACGAGGACTCGGAAGACGGCATTATTCGCCCGTTGGCAGAACTCCCCAATGCCAGGGAATTGCGAAAATCCCAGGGGCTGGGCCGGCTCCTTGGCGGCGGTTGGATGGAGACCGCGCTCGCGTTCACTGAGGGAATCGACGATGATGAGGAGAATGAAGAATGAACGTTCTCATCATCCCGGAAGATTTCCGCAACGATCAATTCATCCTGAAACCACTATTCTTACGACTCTTTCATGCCATCGGCAAACGACGTACGAAAGTTGAGGTTTGTAGCGACCCCTTGCTTGGTGGCGTCGACCAGGCAATGAAAACCAGGCGCATCGAAGAGATCCTCAAACAGTATCGCGGGATGACTGATATCTTCATCCTGTGCATCGACCGGGACGGCAATACGAACCGGCGTTTGAGACTTGACAAACTGGAAGAGAAGTTCGGAGGTCAACAGGTTTTCTTTGCCGAAAACGCCTGGGAAGAATTGGAGACCTGGGTTTTGGCGGGTCTGGATTTGCCCAACGAATGGCAATGGTCTGAGGTTCGTGCGGAAGTCCAAGTCAAGGAACGGTACTTCGAGCCGCTTGTCGCCCAGCGTAGTTTATCGGACGCTCCTGGTGGTGGTCGAAAGGTCCTGGGAGAAGAGGCTTCGCGCAGGATTGGCGCGATCCGGCAAAAGTGCTGCGAGGATTTCGACGACCTTGCCATGCGTCTCGAATCCGCTATCCAAACCAACTGAACGAGGACAACATGAAAACGAAAGCTTCCTGGAAACCCTGGCACGAGGTCGTAAAATTGCATGACTATTTCAGAAGTTTTAAAACCATTTCTTAACAAATACGCGCAATCAGGACGGTGAATAAAATGGCCAGGATAGAAGGTTTGAGAGTAAAGAACTTCAAGGTGCTCAAAGACGTGACGCTGGGCTGTCTGTGGAACCAACAGAATAAATGGCCGCTCACTCCCCTGACGGCGGTCATTGGCAAAAACGGAGTGGGAAAGAGTGTCCTGTTCGATGCGTTCGGTTTCCTTGCCGACGCCCTTAAATCCGGTGTCGATGAGGCTTGTGATGCGCATGGGCGCGGTGGGTTCGAGAAATTGCGGACGCAAGGAGAATCAGGCCCCATCGATTTCGAGGTGTACTATAGAGAAAATGTAAAAGCCCGCCCTATTACCTATGAGATCACCATTGATACAGACTCGTCCGAGCTTCCTTACGTACTGCGAGAACGCCTCAGACAAAGGCGCAGAAACCAGAAGCGCGGCTGGCCGTTTTCGTTTTTGATACTCGAGGAAGGCAAGGGAGTGGTATGGAAGGGAGAGGAAGGATATCAGGAAGAAACAGAGAACTTCGACCTCCTGACTCTGATGGAATCAATAACACGGGAGGAGCCCAAAGAGACCGAGACTATTGAATTGGAGGACAACCGCAAGTTTGGCATTGCTACGCTGGGCGCCTTGAAACAACACCCGCGAATTTCCGCTTTTCGTCGTTTCATCGAGGGATGGCATCTCAGCTACTTTACACCGGACGCAGCCCGCAGCCTGCCGATGGCCGGTGCCCAGAAACATCTCAATATCCATGGTGACAATCTCGGCAACGTCGTGCAATTCATGGCGCAAAAACATACTCAACGCTTCCAGTCAATTCTGAAGACGATCGCTAAAAAAATTCCAGGTATAGACCAGATCGGCACTGAAAGTACCAATGACGGCCGGTTACTGCTCAAATTCAACGACAAAGGATTTCAGGATCCTTTTTACGCCCAGCAAGTATCCGACGGGACGCTCAAGGTATTCGCATATCTTTTGTTGCTCGATGACCCGACACCTCCCCCGTTCCTCTGTATCGAAGAACCGGAAAACGGCCTGTATCACAAACTACTGGAAGCTCTGGCGAACGAATTCCGCGAACACGCCAGTCGTAGAAAAGGGTCGCAGGTTTTCGTGACGACGCACCAGCCGTATTTCGTCGATTCGTTAACTCCGGAAGAAGTCTGGATTCTGGAAAAGGGAGTTGACGGTTTTTCGATGATCCGGCGCGCAAGCGATGTTCCGATCGTAAACAGCATGGTCGAAGAGGGACTGCCGTTGGGTGGCCTCTGGTACAGCGAATATCTCGATGCGAGGTGATTGGATGCACTTTGAGATACTCGTCGAAGATCTATCCGGCAAGACGGCACTCGACATATTATTCCCGAAGATCGTCGGCTATCAACATTCGTTCAGGATTATTGGTTACCGGGGAATCGGCCGCATCCCAAAAAATCTTGTGAGTGGCGCCGATGTGCTGAATCGCTATCAAAACGATTCGATTTGCGGAACGTGGGAGCTTCTGGCCGACGCGATTCACAGCGGTGGCTCAATTGGGCTTAAAAAAAAGGGATGGCAGGCGATAGGCAGGGAAAAATCAGCATGGTCGCAAAAAATCGCTCCGCAAATGGATGTGAAAAACAACGCGTCACCCAGTTTCTGCTATTTTCAAAAGAAGATCCGGGAACTTATCCGAGTATCCATGATGAACTTATAACTTTGGAGATCAATAGGTTTTTGCATTCAATTATTTTCCGTATGCACTCAAATGAGGACAACATGACAATGAAATCTTCTTGGAAACCCTGGCACGAGGTCGTATAATTGCATGATGATTTCAGGAGTTTTAAAACCATTTCTTAACGAAAACGCAGAATCAGGACGGTAGAAAAATGGCCAGGATAGAAGGTTTGAGAGTAAGAAACTTCAAGCTGCTCAAAGACGTGACGCTGGGTTGCCTGTGGAACCAACAGAAAAACCGGCCGCTCACTCCCGTGACGGCTGTAATCGGCAAAAACGGAGTGGGAAAAAGTGCCTTGTTCGACGCCTTCGAGTTCCTTACCGACGCCCTCGATTTCGGAGTCGAGGAGGCTTGTTTTGTACGCGGGCGCGGTGGCTTCGAGAAGATGCGAACGCAAGGAGAAACCGGGCCCATCGAGTTCGAAGTATATTACAGAGAACGTCGAAACATCCGGCCGATTACTTACGAGATCGCTATCGAGGGAGACGAGTTCGGACGTCCCTATGTATCGCGGGAATGCCTCAGGCAAAAACGAAAAGGCCAGAATAGCGGTCGGCCGTTTTCATTTTTGATACTCGGTAACGGCAGGGGCGTGGCTTGGAAAAGAGAATGGGAAGGACGTCTGATCAACAAAAAAATGGGGCAAATCAATATCCCGAAACTGATAAAATCGATAAAAAATGCGGAGCTCGGAGAGGCTGAGATCATCGAATTGGAAGACCGCCGCAAGCTCGGCATTGCCACGCTGGGAGCCTTGAAACAGCATCCGAGAATATCCGCTTTTTGTCGCTTCATCAAGGGATGGCATCTCAGCTACTTCACCCCGGACGCGGCCCGCAGCCTGCCGGTCGCCGGTCCTCAGGAACATCTCAGTATCCATGGCGACAACCTCGGCAACGTCGCGCAATTCATGGAACGTGAACATCCACTGCGCTTCCGGAGCGTTCTAAAGAGGATTGCCGGTAAAATTCCGGACCTGGAGCGGATCGACACGCAAGTTACCGAGGACGGCCGGTTGCTGCTCGGGTTCAAAAACAAAGGCTTTCAGGATCCCATTTACGCCCGGCAAGTATCCGACGGGACGCTCAAGTTATTCGCCTATCTTTTGCTGCTCGAAGACCCGGAACCTGCCCCGCTCCTCTGCATCAAAGATCCGGAAAACGGCCTGTATCACAAGCTCCTGGGGAGCCTGGCGAACGAGTTTCGCGAACACGCCAGCGACCGCAAAGGCTCGCAGGTTTTTATTACCACGCACCAGCCGTACTTCGTCGATTCGTTAGAGCCGGAAGAAGTCTGGATTCTGGAAAAGGGCGCAGACGGTTTTTCGACGATCCGCCGGGCAAGCGACGATGCCATCGTAAACAACATGGTCGTGGAAGGGTTGTAGTAGGGCGACCTCTGGTACAGCGACTATTGCGACGCGAGGTGATGGGATGCGTTTTTACTTTCGAAAGAAGATTCGGGAGCTTCTGAGCATCGATGATGAACCTATACTCCGCAGACCAACTCGTTATGGCATTTTTTTTATCGTATGAATTCAAATAAGGACAACATGACAATGAAAGCTTCCTGGAAACCCTGGCATGAGGTCGTGCAACTGCGTGACGATCTGAAGACCGGCGAACTTTCGCTGGCCGTATTTGCCGCCGACCTGTACGACGTGGTGATGCAAAAGGGCAGGCGGCCAGTCTACGAGCATCCCGCCGAGTTCTTCGCGCTCACCTATCCCACCTACAATCTGCGTGAATTGGTCAGGAACGTCGTTCTGCGCCTGGCCGGTCAGAGCGACAAGGCCTACCGCAAACTCTCCGTCAACTATGGTGGTGGCAAAACCCACACGCTCATTGCGCTCTGGCATCTCGTACAGGATCCGGCCGGACAGAGCAACCTGCCAGCCGTGAAAGAATTCGAGGCGCACACCGGGTTCAAGGCTCCGAAGGCACGGGTCGCGGCCCTGTGTTTCGACAAGATCGACCTGGAAAAGGGCGTCATGACGCCGGGTGCCGATGGGACGCTCAGGATGCTCAGACATCCATGGAGCATGCTCGCCTTTCAATTGGCGGGACCGGAAGGCCTGGCGCTCATCCATGGCGAGGGGAAGGACGAGGAGCGAGACACGCCACCGGCGGAACCACTCGTGGTGGATCTGCTGGCGAAACCGCAGGAAGAGGGTCTGGCAACGCTGGTGCTGCTCGACGAGGTGTTGATGTACATCCGCACCCGCGTGGAAAGCGACCCGAGTTGGCGCGGACGCTTGACCGGCTTCTTCCAGTACCTCACGCAAGCCGTGGTCAAAGTGGACCGCTGCGCCATGGTGGCCTCGCTCCTTGCCTCCGACCCCGGGAAGCATGACGATTTCGGAAAGGAACTCCTGCGGGACGTGTCCGATGTTTTTGGCCGGCAAAAGGAAGAAGACTCCAGTCCCGTAAGCAAAGAGGACGTGGCGGAGGTGCTCCGGCGTCGCTTTTTCAAACCCGAATCGATTCGCGACCCCGGCATGTTCAGTCCACAGGTGACTTCGGTGGTGGGCCACCTCGCCGCCCTTGACGAACGGACCAAAAAAGAGCGTAAGTCTGCGGAAAAGCGTTATTTGAACAGTTATCCCTTTCACCCGGACCTCACCGAGATCTTTTACACGCGCTGGACCCAACTCGAGGGATTCCAGCGAACGCGAGGCATTCTGCGCACCTTTGCCATGGCCCTGCGAGACGCCGAACAATGGGATACGAGCCCATTGGCGGGGGCCAACGTGTTGCTGAACGAGCCGGGTCGGAACGACCTGGCCGAAGCCGCGCGTGAACTGGCCGTCTCCGCCAGCGTAGACGGCGGCGATGGCAGGCATCAGGAATGGGGTCCGATTCTGGAAGGCGAGCTTGCCAAGGCGCGCGCCATCCAGTCCGAAGCGACGGGTCTGCGCCACCGCGAGATGGAACAGGCGGTCATCTCGGTTTTTCTCAGTTCCCAACCGATTGGCCACAAGGCATCGACACAGGAGTTGGTAGTGTTGCTGGGAGCGGCACAGCCTGATAAGATCGAGTTGGAAAAAGCCATGCTCCGTTGGGCGGAACTGTCCTGGTTCCTGGACGAGGTGGAGGTCGCCACGGGAAAAACCGTGAATGGCGCCAGCCAGTTGCCGAAATCATGGCGGCTTGGCAATCGCCCCAACCTGCGCCAGATGCATCACGATGCGTGCAGCACCCGGGTACTACACGCCCTGGTGGAAACACAGATCATCAACGCCATCGAAAAACTGAAACCGCTCACGTCCACTGCATCCGCAGCGGGGGCCAAAGCGCATAACCTGCCACAGAGGCCGCGTGACATTGCGGACGACGGCGAGTTCCACTATGCCGTCCTTGGCCCGCATGCGACCTCGGAATCCGGAAAACCGAGCGCGGAAGCGAAGCGGTTCATCGACGAGACGACCACGGCCGACCGGCCCCGGGTCTATCGCAACTCGATCGTTCTCGCCGTTCCTTCCAGGGATGGTCTCGATGCGGCGCGAACGCGAACGCGTGAATATCTCGGTTGGCTGGAAGTCCGCAATCAACTCGAGGACCAGCCCATCGATGCGATCCGCGAACAGATGCTCATCAATGAGACGGAGTCGGCAAGAAAACGCATTCCGCAAGCCGTCAGGCAAGCCTACTCCGTAGTTGTCGCGGTCAATGAAAGCAATGATATCCACGCCTTCAAGGTATCGGTGAGCGACGAACCCCTTTTCACCACCATCAAAGCCGACAAGCGGGCACGCATCCAGGAAACCGCCATCAGCGCGGAAGCGATGCTCCCCGGCGGACCCTACGACCTGTGGCGGGAAGGGGAACCATCCCACCGGGTCAAGGACCTGGTCGGCGCTTTTGCGCAGTTCCCGAAGCTGCCCAAGATGCTGCGACGGAAGGAAATTCTGGATACCTTGGTGCAGGGAGTGCGATCAGGAATCTGGGTGGCGCAGGTTACGCGTCCGGATCACACGCTGAGGACGTTCTGGCGCTCTGATATCGATGAATCGACGCTCAAGGAACCAGGTCTGGAAGTGCTGCTTCCCGCTGCTGCGACACTGAACGGATTCGAGCCCGGTCTGCTTGCATTCCAGAAACTCCCGGGGCTGTGGCAAGCGGAAGAAATCAGTGTCCGGGACGTGTACGACTATTTTTCCGATGGGCACACCGTGCGCTTGCCAAGGGAGGGTTACGAAGAGACGCTTATCATTCCGAAGTGCAAATCAGCGAATGTCGAAGCCGCCATTTCGCAATCCATCGCGCAAGGGCTTGTGTGGTTGATCAACGGGCCGGCCTCGATCCTCAACGAGCCCGTGCCAAGCGGAGTGCTCAGCGCCTCCGCGACCTTGAGGCCACCGCCCGAAGCAATCGCCGTTGACGAGTTGATGGCCGAGTCGATCCCCGATGCCTGGAAAGACGGCAGCACCAACGCCATGGCCATTGCCACTGCGCTTTCGAGCAAACGAGGCAGCAACCTGCCTTGGTTCACCGTGCGGTCAACCATAGAAAACGGTATCCGGGCTCGCTGGATCGAACTCTGCGACGACAGTGCCACCTGGCCATGCGATCTCTCGGGTGCTCGTTACGCGTTGTTCCAAGTACCGATCAGTCAGGAAATTCACGATGCTGCGGGAAAGCTCAATACGCCGAAACCACGGGGATTACTCACTGCCGAGGCGGTTCTGGAAGCCAACGGTATCCAAGACCTGGCGGATCAGATTCCGGATATTGCCGAGGCTGCTGTCGGCAATGACCTCAAGTTCAACGTCCGTGTCGAGTTCGGCGGAGAAACAACTCCGCACCCGGAGACGGTGGAAAAGATCAACACTTTCCTCTCCGAAGTGTCCAATGAGTTGAAGCTCAGGAGCAAACCATGACACAACTCAGCGTGAACCTGAACAAATTCGCCTTGCTGCGCAACTCCCGGGGACGGGACTATCCCAATCTCGTTCGGATGGGCGCCCGTTGTTTGCAAGCCGGAACCCACGGCATTTGGGCCCGGTTTCGGTGCAAATCGTATTGGCCCCGTAAAATGGAGAGGATAGATGATCACACTGATTGAAGCCCTGAATTATCGATGTTTGCGGTATGTGTCGAGACCCCTTGGACCCTTTCATATCCTGGTGGGACCGAACGCATCTGGTAAGACTACATTCCTGGATGTCGTCGGCTTTCTACAGGATGTAATATCCGAGGGGTTGGACGGGGCATTGTCGAATCGAACCACAAATCCGGAAGAACTTCTTTTTCGCCGTCAGGGCCATCAGCTGGAATTGGCCATCGAGGCTCACATTCCTGACAAGTTGCGTAAACAAACTGCGAAACCGGATCTGAACACAGCCCGCTACGAAGTGGCTATTGGTTTCGATGAAACACAGCGTCAGTTCGAATTCAAAGCCGAGAAGTTTTTACTGAAAAAGTCAAATGGAATAAACTCTCTCCAGCGTACGTTGTTCCCCATGCCTCCCAGCGCGCCAAACACGCTGTTGACTAAGGGTCGACTCGACAAAAAAGTGATAGTCAATAAAGTACCAGGAGGGAATGATAATTTTTACAGCGAAACTTACGGGCAGTCGGGAAAGGGTTGGACACCCTCATTCAAACTAGGACCTCAAAAGTCGGCCCTCGGCAATCTTCCCGCAGATGAAAAGTCTTTTCCCGTGGCCATGTGGTTTCGAGAATATCTGAATACGGGTGTACAGCGATTCATCCTCAACAGTCTTGAGATCAAACGCCCCTGTCCACCAATCAGGGTCAAAGGGTTTTCGCCGGACGGATCGAATCTGCCCTGGGTTGTCGCCCGTCTGCGGCAAGATAATCCCGGGAGATTCAACGACTGGATTGCTCACTTGAAGACGGCATTTGGCGATCTGGTAGATATCACGACTATCGAGCGTCCGGAGGATAAACATCGCTATTTGATCTATGAATATGAGGGTGGACTCAAGGTTCCTTCCTGGCTGGTGTCCGATGGCACGCTTCGCCTTACGGCATTGACCTTGCCTGCTTATCTCGTCGATCTGGAGGGTATCTATCTGATTGAAGAGCCGGAGAACGGAATCCATCCACGCGCCGTGGCCACAGCGTATGACTCTCTTTCTTCAGTGTATGGGGCTCAGGTGCTACTGGCGACTCATTCACCGGTGGTATTGAGCACGGCCCGGATGAATGACGTGTTGTGCTTTGCCAAAGACGACAAAGGGTCGACGGATATCGTTCTGGGTTCCGACCATCCCAAACTGCGGAATTGGCATGGAGAAGCCAATCTTGGTACTCTACTCGCGTCAGGGGTTTTGGGATGAAAGATCTCGTCATTCTGGCCGCCGACAAAGACCAGGAATTCGCGCTGAAGGGATTGCTTGCAAGGCCGGAAGCATTTAACATCCGTCCAGTCGAAGCGCAGATCTACGTTCATCCGGAACACGATCCTGCATGCGCGCTACGTGGCACGGAATTCCTTTCCGGATTGGCGAAAGAGTATAGCCACGGATTGCTGATTTTCGATCATCAAGGAAGTGGCAAGGAGAACATTCTACCTCAGGAGTTGCAAGAAAAACTCAATAGGGAGTTTGCCCGTTCGACATGGGGAGACCGGGCCAAAGCCATTGTACTGGTGCCGGAATTGGAAACATGGATTTGGGGTACCTCTCCACACGTCGATGTTATAGCAGGATGGAAAAACCGCAATCCCGGACTTCGCTCCTGGTTGATCGGTCAAAAATTGTTACTACAGGGAAAGGTCAAACCCGACCGACCCAAAGAAGCTTTTGAAGCAGCCTTACGGGAAGCTCGGAAACCTCTCAGTGCTTCCTTGTACGAGCAGATTGCAAAAAAAGTTTCCTTGAACCAATGCAAAGACACAGCATTCCTGGAGTTCAAAAAAATTCTGAGCAGTTGGTTTCCGACTGAGAAATAAAGAGTTCAATTGGCGGGATTCATAGGTGGTGACACGACCTTCAACTGTGTTCCTCCAATCAGCTATAATTCTTTTGAAATAATCGACAGAAATAACAGTGCTCTTTTGGAGACTTCCAAGTTGCAACAAAGCCCGTGCAGATAGCAGTCCGGGCAAAGGATGTGAGGCTCTCCGAAAATGAAATAGACCTTCCATGAGACTGAAGTAAATGACGACTCAATTGAGTGTCAACCTGAACAAATTCGCCTTGCTGCGCAACTCCCGGGGACGGGACTATCCCAATGTCGTTCGGATGGGCGCCCGTTGTTTGCGAGCCGGGGCCCATGGCATCACGATACATCCACGTCCTGACCAGCGGCATGCGAAATATTCGGACGTCGTGGATCTGAGTGCATTGATCGGGCATTACCCGGGTCGGGAATTGAATATCGAAGGCAATCCGCTCCCCGAATTTCTCGAATGCGTTCAATTTGCCAAACCACAGCAATGCACTCTGGTCCCCGATGACCCGGATCAGCTCACATCCGATCACGGATGGGACTTGAAAAAAGAAGGCGAGCGGCTGATTCCTATTATCCGGAAAATTCAGGAAGAAGGAATCCGGGTAAGCTTGTTCATGGACCCGATTGCGGAACAAATTGCATTGGCCTCCCAAACCGGAAGCGATCGCATCGAACTGTATACCGAAGCTTACGCTCAGGCCTATGAAGCTGGAAAGGCAGATATCGTACTTGGCGAATATCAACAAGCAGCCTTGAAAGCTCGAGAACTCGGGATAGGGGTGAATGCCGGGCATGACTTGAGTCTGCAGAACCTCGCTTTCTTTTTGCAGATTCCCCAAATCCTGGAAGTCTCGATCGGTCATGCCCTGGTGGTGGAGTCATTTGATCAGGGTTTGGAATCAACCATTGCCGGTTATTTGAAAATCATCCAAGATTCCACGACTCGCTCGTCCTCCCTTCAATCCTGATAACTGGAGGAGCGCTGTTACCACTTCTCGCCAAAGGGACGTAAATCCAGCTCAAAAGTCCAAGCCGAGCGCGGTTGCCGGACAAGAGTGAAAACGCTTTGGGCGATATCATCCGGCTTCAAAAAGAACTCATCCGGCATATCTGCCAGATGCTTCCGCGTACGTGGCAAGTCTATCACTCCATCCACGATCACATAGGACACATGGATGCCCTTGGGTCCCAGATGACGAGCCATGGATTGGGCGAGGCTGCGCTGAGCGGCTTTGGCGGAAGCAAAAGGGGCGGCTTTGGCGCTTCCTCGCAGGGAAGCCGTGGCGCCTATGACCACAAAATTGCCCCGACCCGCATCTATCATGGCAGGTAGCAGTTGCTTGCAGGCAACAAAGCAGCCTAGCGCGTTGATTTGCCAACTCCTTTCGAACTCCTCTACGGTGGTGTCTTCGACGTTTTTAAACTGACCCGCGCCTGCATTGTAGATCAGCGTGTCCACTTCCCCGAATTGCCGGAGAATTTTCTGAAAGACGGCTTCCAATTGAGAGACGTTGGTCACGTCACATGAATAGAAAGGCGCTCCATCGAGTTGCCGGGACAATTCCGCCAGATAGGCTTCATTGCGCGCCAGAATCACCACCTGATATCCTTGCTGACGAAATTTTCTGGCGAAAGAAGCTCCATTTCCAGGCCCCACGCCTACAATCACACAGACTGGTTTAGTCATTTTCATTCCTCCGAATATTCATTGTCGTTGTCAGTTTCACCTTCATCGGAAAACCGGATGGACTCATTAAGATCTGCCAGGGTACGGGAAAATTCTAAGAATGTTCTGCATTTTCCATAATCTTAGCAAAGCGGAATCCAGCCGTCAAACCGCATTTTTCAGATAGAATTGATACCGTTTGAGATTTGGCATTGCAACTATTACTCAGGTGGGCTACTTCAGAGGTAACAGTTGCGCTCCGGAGAGAAAAACATCTTAAGAAATGGAAACGAGCTTGGAAAATCGAACTCATTGAGAAAAATAATCCTCAATGGATAGATTTATATGAAACGTTTTAGTCACCCTGGATCGCCAGCAAAGTGGATTCCTGGTCTTCGCCAGGAATGACAACTCGATGAGACGCATAACTGCAAAAATCGTGCGCGTAACCTTCGTGTAAATTATTTTCACCCCGGAGGATGAAGAAAAATAATAAACCATATAGTTTCAGTAGGTTAGATAGTTTTCTTCACGGTATCATCCGTTAATAAAATAAGGAGGAGTAGATGGCCTTTACCACTGACGATTTGAGAATTGAAATTGAAAACAAGGTCGCCACTTTGACCTTCAACCGTCCCAACAAACTAAACGCTTTGAGTGGTGATCTCACCAAGTCCGCAATCGAACATTTGCAGAAATTCGCAGTGGATCCTGAAATCGGGGCGATTGTTTTGACGGGTGAAGGTCGCGCGTTTTGCGCGGGAGGCGACGTTTCCCGGATGGCGGGCGGAGGTGAAACTCCTTTAACACTGGAACAAGCAATTGACCGGCAAAATATCGGGCATCAATTTCCCTGGCTGTTGCACAATATTCCCAAAGTGACCATTGCCGCCGTCAATGGATTTGCCGTGGGGGCGGGTTTGGGAATTGCATTGTGTTGCGACTTGAGGCTGGCCTCTGATCAGGCGAAATTCGGAACTGCCTTTGCCAAGGTTGGCTTCGGCGGAGATTACGGAACCACCTGGCAATTGACGCGGTTGGTCGGAGAAGCAAAGGCCAAGGAGCTTTTTTTCCTCGGAGACATCGTTGCTGCCGAGGAAGCATTGCGAATCGGGCTGGCGAATCGTGTTTTTCCGCAAGACGAGTTCAGGGAAAAGGTTCAGGAAATTGCGACCCAAATCGCTCACGGTCCTCAGGTGAGTTATCGTTACATGAAAGAAAACATCAATTTGTCCGCGCATTCGGATTTTCGCACCATCCTCGATAGGGAATCTTTCACTCATTTGCGTTGTGGTCAAACCGAAGACCATCAGGAAGGGGTGACGGCATTCATGGAAAAAAGGCAACCCCAGTTTCAAGGACGCTAAGGCAGGAGAACATTCGATGGGTTATGAAATGAACGATTTCCAAACCGATGTTCTGGAACAAAGTCTGACAATACCGGTGCTTGTCGATTTTTGGGCTGAATGGTGCGCGCCTTGCCGGATGATTGGTCCTGTTTTGGAAAAACTGGCAGAAGCGCACAAGGATAAATGGCGGCTGGTCAAAATAGATACCGAACAGCATCCGGAGATTGCCGGGTACTTGGGAATCCGCAGCATTCCCAACGTCAAACTGTTCATTGACGGACAGGTGGCTGATGAGTTTTCAGGCGCCCTTCCGGAAGAAGCAATCGCGCAATGGCTGCGGCGAGCAATCCCCGCTCTGCAACCCGGTCAAATCGAGCAGGCAAAAATGCTGCTCTCCGCTGAAAGGACCCAGGAAGCCCGACGTCTGCTCCGGACTATCATCGCGAACGAGTCCGAAACCGAAGAAGCTCGGGTTTTATTGGCGCAAATCGATATTTATTCGGACAATCCCGTCGAACGGCAGAACGCCATAGAACTCGTCCGGGACATCGGACCGGACTCGAAATTCGCCTCGCAATCCGGGTCTATTCAATTGTTCGCAAAATTGTTTCAAGCAGAATATCAGACTCATTTACCGGATAGTCCGGTACGCGCCATTTTTCTGGAAGGGATTCGGCAACTGCATAAAAGGAAATTCGCTGAGGCGTTAACACAATTCATCGAAGTGCTCCGCCGAGAGCGTAGCTATCAAGATGAAGGGGCTCGAAAAACCTGTATTGCGATTTTTAAATATTTGGGAGAGGGGCATGAAATCTCCAAAAAATACCGGCCTGTTTTCTCCAGTGCCTTTTATGCCTAAAAGGCATTCTTCACAATATATCATGCATAACGGCAACTGGGCATATTGGAGAAAATCATGAGGAAAAACGGCGCGGGTATCGAGCAGTTGAGAAGGATGATCGCAGAAAGCCATCGAGTGGTCGTGTTCACCGGCGCGGGAATCAGTACTGAATCCGGTATACCCGACTTTCGCAGTCCGGGTGGAGTTTGGGATAAATACCAGCCGATTTATTTTCAGGATTTCCTCAGCTCCGATGAGATGAGACGAGAATCATGGAGACGGAAATTCGCAACCGATCGGCTCATCAGCAAGGCTGAGCCCAATCTGGGACATATTGCCGTGGCCAGGCTGGTAAAACGGGGAAAAGTGAGCAGCGTGATTACGCAAAACGTGGATGGGTTGCATCAAAAAACCGGCGTCCCCGAGCACCAAATCATCGAACTGCATGGCAATAGTACTTATGCTTCCTGTCTGGAATGCGCCAAACGATACGAGTTGGCGGAAATCCGCAAAATTTTTGAGGATGGGGAAACACTACCGGTTTGCGATCATTGCCATGGAATAGTGAAAACCGCTACCATTTCCTTTGGACAACCCATGCCTGTCAGTCAAATGGAAGCTGCGGAATCGGAAACAATAGCTTGCGATTTATTTATGACAATAGGCTCTTCCCTGGTGGTTTATCCTGCTGCCGGCTTTCCCGAGCTGGCAGCGCGCAATAAAGCTCGTCTGATCATCATCAACCGGGATCCCACCAGCCTGGATGGGCTGGCAGATCTTGTTCTACACTCCGAGATTGGCCTTACGTTATCGGAAGCGGTAGAATTGGATTGAGTTCCTCCCAATATTGTAATAAAGCACCCCCATGGAATCTGTTTTTCAACAATTGGCCGATGAAGACATTTTGTTGCTCTATTTGCTGGATCAGCATTATTTGAATCCCCTCGACCCAAAGCAACGAGTACGACTGCAGGAGGCGGGCCTCCTCGGGGATGCAGGCAATCGAGCGGTATTGGTAAAACTGATGCAGGAGATGAATGAACTCCCACCTGCCGCTTATTTCCCGACTCCGATTGCTCGGGAAATGCAGCAGGGAGCCGCTTTTTCTCTGATCCTGGCAAGAAAGTATTCTTATGCGCATATCCAGGTCGATGCGTGGCAAAGCTGGTCGATGCGCGGAGTGCGGCTTGACAAAAGGCTGAAAAAATTCCTAGAGGCGTATTTGGCCTATGAAGTGGAATTGCAGCGCTACTTCGTCGAGTACCGGGTCGACCAGCGCATGGACAAATGCTATCTGGACTGTGAAACGACTCCAATGCTTGTCAGGAATATCGAGATCCGGTCAAAGGATCAGTTGTCAGGGCTGTTGAACAATGGAAAGTACGATCAGTTGGATCCCTGGTCTTTTCGTATGGATGAACAGGAAAATCTCTATTGTCGCAGTACCTGCCATGGTGAAGTAATGCTGGCAGACAATCCGCGGTTCCGGATTCTCGAACGAATCATGGAAGACGGCAACTCCTTCCGCCTGAACAATTCAGTATATCCGCTCTCATTTCATGTTCAAGGCGCCCACAAGGGAGCACCCCTACAATTGAAGGATGGTTGAAATTTGGCGTTTTATTGAAAGCCTCCAGCAATCAGGAAGTTTCAACATGGCGGCAGATCAAGTCTTGCTCGACCAATTGAAAAAGGGGGATACTCCCACGCTGCGCCTTTATACCTGGGACCGGTTAACACTCTCGATTGGCAAAAATCAAAAATTGGATCAAATCAATACCGAATGGTGCCGGGAAAAAGAATTGGCGATTGTGCGGCGTACGACGGGAGGGCAAGCGGTTCTGCATGGCAATGACATCACCTATGCGCTGTCCGGCGACGTGCGGAGTCCTCGTTTTTCAGGAGGAATCTTTTCTGTCTATCAAATCATTTCGCAGGTTTTCCGTTTATTTTTCCAGAAACTGGAGCTGTCTCCGCAACTCCAACCCCATGACCGGCATGAGAGAAGGTTCCGGGTCTCTCAAGTTTGTTTTGCGATGCCTTCGGCTTATGAGATTTTGATCGATGGTCGCAAAATCATTGGCAGTGCTCAGCGCCGTACCTGCAAAGCATTCTTGCAGCACGGCACAATTCCACTGGCCGATCAGGTACCACTGCTCTCCAAAATATTCAAAAACACGCCCGAGCAGCACCTTCGCGGCAAAGTCACGGCTTTGGAATCCCTGGGAGTCTTCACTCGGTATACGCAGGAAGAAATCCGGCAATTATTGGTTGACTCCTTCCAGGAGAATTTTCAGATTGATCTACAGAAACATGATTGGTCTTTGGCAGAAAAAGCTGCAATTGCCAGAGAGCAAACCTATTTTCAGCCGATTCGGCTCTAACTGTCCAACAAGAAACCAGAGGAGCTTTAAATGGACGGAAAAATTTGCGTGATCACGGGCGCCACGTCGGGAATTGGCAGAGAAACCGCACTCGATTTAGCGCAAAAAGGAGCCCGTCTGGTCCTGGCCTGTCGGAATGTCGACAAAGGGAAGACCGTGGCGCAATCCATGCGCAGTAAAAGCGGGAATGGGCAAATCGATGTTTCGCATTGCGACTTGGCGTCCTTGGATTCCGTACGGAATTTTATCAATGATTTCAAGCGACGGTATGAGAGGCTCGATGTACTGATCAACAATGCGGGACTTTTTTCTTTGCGGCGGCAAACAACAATGGACGGATTCGAATTGACGTTCGGAACTAACCACCTGGGACCTTTCTTGTTGACCTATCTGCTGTTGGACGTCTTGAAAAAAAGTGCCCCTGCCCGCATCGTCACTGTGGCCTCTGCCGCCCATTACCGGGGAAGTATGAATTTTAACGATTTGCAAAGTAAAACCGATTATAACGGCTTTCGTGTCTATTGCAATTCCAAGCTGGCCAATGTCTTGTTCACCTATGAACTCGCCCGCAGAGCGCAAGATACGAAAATCACCGTCAACTGTCTTCATCCCGGAGTGATTGCCACCGATCTCTGGCCCACCGACAAATGGTATCTCGCCTCGATAGTACCCATTGCCAGGTTTTTTATGAAGTCATCCAAAAAGGGAGCTCAAACCAGCATCCATCTCGCATGTTCTCCTGCATTGGCCCAAGTCAGCGGAAAATATTTTGATGAGGACCAAAGCGAAAAAACTTCATCTGATGTGTCGTACAATTTAGAATGGCAAAAAAAGCTCTGGCAGGTCAGTGAGCAATTGTGCCAGCTTTGATGCTAGTGGGTAGGATGATAAGTTACTGAAATAACTATATATTATTAAAATAAAAAATAAAATCACACTCAACTGGAAAACGTTGGTGGTCGAATTTGAGATTATTATATGAAGGGAATGCGTAATGAGTATGTTTTGGACCAATCACTTGAAGTTTATCTTGATGGCGTTATGTGGAGTGCTTTTCCTGGGGACTGCAGAAGCAGAGACCGCCACTGTCCTGCAAGTCATCGATGGGGACACCTGTGATTTAGATGATGGCCGTAGTGTCCGCTATCTCGGTATTAACGCACCGGAAAAAGGGAACCCCCACGCCTGGGAAGCTACTTTGGCCAATAACGACTTGGTCGGAGGCAAAACGATTCGGCTTGAATTCCTCCGTGCTCGTGAGGACAGTCACGGTCGGCTACTGGCCTATGTCTTTGTGGAGGACACATTTGTGAATGAAGCATTGGTCCGACAAGGTCATGCCCACATCAACTATCGCGTGGGAGCGAAGTATGGCGAACGTTTACGCCAGGCCCAGCAAGATGCACGAGCTGCAGGTCTGGGAATCTGGGAGAAAGTGGCAGAGAGATTTATAGAAATTGTCAACGTCCATGCTGATGCCGAGGGAAATGACAGACAAAACTTGAACGACGAATTTATTGTGATCGAAAATCAAAGTGAGATTCCCATAGAAATGACTGGGTGGACGGTTACGGACGCCTCTAGTCGTGATCCCTACCTCTTTCCCAACTTCACGCTGCTTAACAAGAGTCGGGTGACTCTAAGAACAGGATACGGCAAGAACACTGAGCGCGAGATCTTCTGGGGAAGTCGAAGCCCGATTTGGAATAACAAGGGCGATACCATCTTTATCAGAAATCTCGAAGGACACTTGATAGCGGTCTATGTCTATCCGTAGTCGTGTTATTTGCCAATTTTTGTGAGAAGAGCATGAGCACTCTTTTCCTCTCATCATCGAAAAAATTTCCAGGCATTCTAAATGACTGAACCATAGCGTTGAAACGAGTTAATACACAGTTCTGCCTCAAATTAGAGAACCACTTCCATATTCACATTGACTTGTTTATTCTCATGATCAGTGTAGTTTACAAAACTTTTCTGAATCACTGTAAACCAGAATACTCGTGAAATCACTGATTGAGGATTTACAAACTCCAAATGAAAATCTCATCGATTTTGCTGAAGTTACCAAGAGGGTTTTAGATTACTTGCCTAATGGGGAAAAGACTTATCTTGTGAGACTGAAATGGTTTTCTCTCTGTTTGATGAAGTGAATTCCAATGCAAAAGAAATTCATGATCAAGAGATTGTTGTATCATTGAAAACTTCTTCAAAAGACCGAATGGGAAAAATTTTTTTGGACAAAATGCTAATACAAAAATTTGCTGATCATCCGGTTAAGGTAGTAGAAATTTTCCAGTTTAATCCCATCGGCGTAAAGTTTCGGGGCTCACGCCAATCTTTTCTGCTGCTTGACTTATGGTTATAAGTTTTTCCATATTGAACTCCTTTTCATAAAGTTTGAGTAACCTTATACATCCTGCAATTAGATGACAATCAAACATGGAAATGGTAATATACTCAAATAGTTAACAGTTTTTAAGAGATCACCATTACCATGAAAAACAAACGTAGCGCAAGATCGGCAAGAACGAAGCATTATCAGCCAGGGAGGCAGAGACCTGACCGCGCAAGCAGGCTTGAAAATTTTTTCACAAAGAAGGGATTGTTTCAAAGACAGAGCAGACCGTAGATCATCGGCGTGGCGCCACGGGTCTTTATGACGCGGTGGACATGGTCATTTTGTCGGTGGTCATTGTTGGTGGCGCCCGTTCGATTCGTTCGATTGTGACAGTTTGGAACGACCGTTTTTGAGTCGTGTGGCCGGTTGGCTGAGGATTCCGGATGAAACCACATGATACTGCGTACTTTCACACAGAAAAACATCAATGAGATGGAGAGCTTGAACCATCGGATTCGAGCCGGTATCTGGCGTAAGGCGCTTCGAAGTGGGACAAGCATCGTTGGGGTGTTACACTGTCTTGTGATTGACGTGGACTCCACTGTGAAAACGGCCTACGGCAAGCAGCAAGGAGTGTCTGTCGGATATAATCCCCACAAACGCGGTGCAGCTTCGTATCATCCTCTGCTGGCATTTTGCGCAGAGACAAAGGAGATTCTTCAGGGTTGGCTTCGTGAAATACCAGCAATGGAGTCGTTGAATTCATGCGGCAACTTCTCGCTCACCTTCCAAATCGGACTCGCATCTGTTTCGTGGAGACAGTGGTTTTTTTGTGGGGGATTTGCTGGATTTCCTCGAAGAACGAGGCCATGGCTATCTGATCAAGGTCAAACTCAAGGGGCTTGTCTCGTTGTTGGAAACCCAAAAATGGCAAAAAGTTTGGGAAGGGTGTGAGTTTTCCCACCAATGTGAAACTTGGAGGAGGTCAAGAAAATTCATGGCCGTACGCAGGGAGAAAGAGGAGGAACTCAAAGGGATGGCCACCCTCTTTGAGATGAAGAGTACGATTATTTTTGTTATGTTCTCACTGACGCGCTCACTCCCTGGCAGGCTCACAAAGAGTATGGCCAAAGGGCTCGCTGAGACATGGATTGGGAAGCAAAAAATCAAACTTTCAGATTAAAACCGACGATTTTTGGGCCAACAGTGCCTTGTTCCAATGCGCGATACTTTGCTGCGCTGGATGGCCCTTTGTAGTGGTAACGCAATACTGCGCCGTTGGGAACCGGCCACCATGCGCACCTATCTTGTCCGAATGGCAGGAAAATGGACGAGTGGCGCTCGTCAACAAAAACTGAGAGTTCCGGAAAGAACACTTTACAATGCTCAATGGGATGCAAGAGACCTAGAACCTTTGTTTCACTCCAGTGGATACATTTTGCTGAGATGTAGATTCCCAAATCCAGGGAGAAGTACGTCTTGAATCTTGTGCCCGCGAAAGCGGGTATCAGATCATCACAAAATATGACGATCTAATGGAGGGCGGAAAAACCTTTATGAGCAAGGACTGATGGAAATTCAACTCTCAAATCCTTTTTTTTAAAAAAACCTCTCAAAGAGTGGGGGGAAACTCAATCAAAATATTCAATTGCAGGATTTAGGTACAACATTAAACAAAAAATTAATTGTATTTGTATAGATGGAAAGGGGCAATTCAATGGTTATTTAGAATAAATGAGGATGTAGAATAAGAACTTATCCTTTAATAACTTGAAAATTGGTATTTCCTGCATTATTTTTGTCATCATGTTCAACCATAAACGCATGGAGGCTATATGGCAAAAGTACAGTCGTGGGAAGTATCTGATTCATTTTGGGCCAGAGTGGAGCCACTGATACCAAAACCCAAACGTGACCCGAACAAGACCTACAAGCGCAAACCCGGTGGTGGTAGAAAGCCAATGCCTGCGCGCCAAATTTTCGAGGGAATTGTATATGTTTTGCGCACCGGTTGTCAATGGAGAGCCCTTCCCAAGGAAAAATATGGGAGTCCTAGTGCCATCCATGCTCATTTCATGCGTTGGAATGAAGCGGGTTTCTTTTTGTCGCTTTGGCAAGCCGGACTTGCCGAATATGATGAGATGGAAGGGATCTCCTGGAAATGGCAAAGCATAGACGGCACGACTGTCAAAGCCCCACTGGCTCAGGAAACCGTTGGTCGAAACCCGACTGACAGGGGAAAAAAAAGGGAGCAAGCGTCATTTGCTGGTTGACGGCCGTGGTGTCCCGCTGTCCCTCGTCGTAACCGGGGCGAACCGGCATGATGTGACACAGTTGGAATTGGTCTTGGAGGAAATCGTCATTGCGCGGCCTGAGGGCATTGAACAACATCTGTGCGCAGACAAAGGCTACCACGGTGAGCCAGCATCACAGATCATTCGATCCAATGATTATGTGCCACATGTGAAAAAACGGGGTGAAGAGATTCAAGAAAAAAAAGCAAATCCCCAATACAGACCCAGAAGATGGGTCGTCGAGGTGAGCCATTCATGGTTCAACAGATTTCGCAAGATAATGGTCCGATTCGAAAAATATAATCAAACTTATCTCGCACTGCTTCAATTGGCTGCAGCTATCATAACTTACAGGAAAGTTAATGTTATTTAAGGATAAGTTCTAAGTCAAAGTGAGAGATTATCGGTAAAAACCAAACTCCGAATTTGCTTATAGAGCAAGGATTTTGAATCAAGGAGGGTTGTAGGTACCTAGAATTCGATCTTTTTTAGAACTCTCGGGCTTATTCTATAACCTCGTTAGAAGATCAGAGTCATCATGATTTTTTGGTTGTTAATTGGACTGGGGTTCGTTGGATTTCTCGTTTTTTGGTGCAGAAGACGAGTCCGTCAAGAATATGGAAAACAAGCGGGGTTATCAATGTTCACTGTCACCATTGTATGGCTCGTGTATCTCGGACATTTTTCCCTTACCTCAGTTGCCGCTTTTTCGGGAATATGGGCATTGCCCATAAACGATTGGATGAGCTTTTGGACCGGGATTTTGTTGATAGTGGGTGGTATGTGCTTACTTGTTGCAGGGATCATCGCCTTCGGATCATTGCAGCGTATAAATGGGAGAGTGAACGATCATTTAGTTACGAATGGAATATACAGTTGGAGTCGAAATCCTCAGAATGTCGGCTGGATGTTGTGTTTGTTGGGGATTTCCATTGTGGGAAAATCCGGATTTGCAATGCTCCTGACAGCCTTATTCTGGATTCGGTTTAGCAGCTATATCAAAGTAGAAGAGCACTATCTTGAGGCTCAATTTGGAGAAGAGTATCGCAAATATCTGCGATGGAGTCACCGATATTTCGGCCCACCGCTATGACTACTTATTTCTTTTCCTCTTCTTCTAATTCTTTCAAATAATCCTTTCTGTTCTGGGTTGTCAGTGGAGCATGCTTGCCCATGATTTACCTTCCTGGCAAAGCGTTTACGATCATTATCACCGTTGGAAAAAACGCTGGATTGTGGAGCGAACATCCGCTTTTTGGCTCATGCCGAAGATGGACCGCTAAATATTTTTTTATAGCTGATCACCATTGTTGCGCAATTTTCCTGATCCTGACTTGCTGCGCTGTACATGTCCCCCAATTTTGCTCACACCATTGGAATAATTACAGGTTATTTAAGGTTTGTTCCTAAAGGAAATTTTTTAATCTTCCGTATTTGTTCCCCAATAGCTCCTTTTGCTTTATCCATATCATAAAGGAGCGGATCTCCCTGATTTATAGATTTTTTATTTTTTTTGCGAATCCCGCATTTATTTTACAGCAGGGGGTTGACATTGCGTTGTTGTTGTTGTGCTAGGATCGTGCCTTCACTGAGTTGTTTTAGTGAAAAATGAGGGTCCCCGATCGATCGATTGAACAAAATCTTGGGTTCCCGCCCGTTCGATTCAAAATAGGTGCGGGAGGAAGTGAAGTGACGGATCCTTCTCGGGAATCTTTTTTAAACGATATATAACTAAACGGGTTTTTCAGAGACCTGAATAGTTACCTTCAAACTAAATAACAATAAAGGTCAAAATGAAATTTATAATTAGAGAAATCGTCGAGAACGTGCTTTCGGGAATCAAAGCAGGTTTTAAAGCAATCCTTAATTTTGAACATCCATGCGAAAGGAAAAAGATGTTTAATCAAAAAAGAAGCTCAAAATTGAGCGTAACCCTGCTGGCCTTCATGATGGGCGTGGCAGTTTTCATGGCTAGCCAGGTCTGGGCAGCTGAGCCGGTGAAGCCCCAGGGTGAACTGGTGGTGGCCCTCGCCGATGTGGGACCACCTCAGTACAATCTGAAAAATGCGTCATATCCCTATAACGTTCGTAACGAAGCACTGGGTACCTTCGAAACCCTGATGGACTTCGATGGCGTTAATTTGTTGCCCATGCTTGCCGATTCGTGGGAGATAACGCCTAAAGCTGTCACCTACAAGATTAGGAAGGACGTGTCTTTCCATGATGGCTGGGGCAAACTGACGGCGTACGACATAGTCTTCAGTTACCAAGAGACCATGGCAAAAGGCACGGTGAATCCTGCAGGTGGAACCATCAAGACCGACTATACCAAAATAGAGGCCCTGGACGCAGAGACCGTGCGCATGGAGTTGGCCGTCCCTACGGTCCGATGGTCTATCAATTCCCGGTACGGTGGTCACACGGCGTTTATCACCAGCAAGCGAGCCTTCGACGAGAAAGGTCAAAATTGGCAGACTCTCAACGCCGTGGGCACCGGTCCCTTTAAAGTGGCAGAGCACAAGGCCGATGATTTCATCCGGCTGGAGGCCGTGCCCGACCATTGGCGCCAAACCCCGGCCTTCGCCACTGTCATGGTATTGGACGTTCCGGAGGAGGCCACGCGGATCGCCATGCTAAAAACCGGTAAAGCCGACATTTCTGCTGCGAGCTTGCCGGTCATTGACCAATATGTGGATATTGAGGGGGTCAAGCTGTGGAAAGGCAGAACGCGAGGTAAGGAAAGTGCTGTCCTCACCCCTGCGGGTCAGTATTACGCCAAGACCAAGGAAGACGGAACTCCCGTAGATCGCGCGTTGGACACCACGTTGCCCTGGATAGGCGATCCTAATGATCCCGACTCCATGGAAGCAGCCCGCAAGGTGCGGTGGGCCATGGCCATGGCCATCGACCGCGAGTTAATCAATAAGGCAATATTGGCGGGTCAAGGCTGTGTTCAACACGTAGTTTTCATTACCGATTGCCACCCTAGCTATCAGAAGAGCTGGGACTTCCCCTACGATGTTGAGAAGGCAAAGCAGTACTTAACTGAAGCCGGGTACCCCAATGGGTTTGACTTCACCTACTTCATCCCTACGCAGTTCGGTACGGAGCGGGCAGCAGTGGCGGAAGCGCTGATAGGCATGTTCCAGGCTGTCGGCCTCCGACCGAAGGTAGAGAAGGCGGCCTACTCAGCTCGCAGGCCGACTATGGTCTCCCGTACCATCAAGGACATGTGGATGGGGCCCTGGGGAACGGGCGCCGACACGGCACCAGACGCGGTTTTCGACATGCAGGGGATCACCGATATGGGCGTCTGGAATCCGGGCATCGAATACCCGAAAGCTCGGGAATTCTTTAGAAGAGGTGTCTCTAAGGTCGATGATAAAGAAGCCTGGGCAGTGGCCGTCGAGTTCTTGCAGTGGGCCCAACACGAAATGGTTGCCATTCCAACAGTTAGCTGGTGGACCCCCTGGGCGGCAGGACCCAAGGTGAAGGAGTGGGATATGCCCCTCCATAATTCGCTATACCCGTCGAGACTGGAGTATATCGTCCCCGGCCCATAGAGTGAGCCTGAGGGGAAATTTCGTACAATCGTGAAGACATCGAGTTCGCGCTTTACACAAAAGGTGAGACAAGATGCGACAGTTCCTGGTGAGACGGTTTATCCTCATGCTGTTGACCATGTTGGTGGTGACCAGCCTGGTGTTTGTCATGTCCCGCCTTCAGGGGGACCCGCGCCTCCTTTACCTCAACGAGTACACCACACAAGAGCAGTGGGACGAGTGGGGGCTTGAGATGGGACTGGACAGGCCCCTGCTGGTGCAGTATCTCGTTTGGCTTGGCAAAACGGTCCAGGGGGATTTGGGCACCTCCCTTCGCGAGCAGCGTCCCGTGACGACAGCTGTGGCCGAGCGTATTCCAGCCAGCCTCGAATTGGCGCTGGCAGCTTGGATATTCGCCCTCGTGGTGGGGTGGCCTTTGGGGGTACTCTCCGCTGTAAAGAGAGGCACCTTTTGGGACTTGTCCGGGCGCACGTTTGCGCTCATTGGCCAAGCACTGCCACCGTTTTGGCTGGGTATCATGCTGATGCTCGTCTTTGCGGTCCAGCTTGAGTGGTTACCCGCTGGGCGACGGGGTGGGCTGGAGCATTTGATACTGCCCGCCGTAACCCTTGGTTGGCTGGCAGCCGCCGGGCAGCTGCGTCTCGTACGTTCAGCAATGCTCAACACCTTGGACTCGGAATACATCAAGTTCGCCAGGTCTAAGGGCGTAGGTAGGGTTGCGGTGATCTGGAAACATGCCATGAAGAACGCGACCATACCTCCACTTACCTATGCTGGAGTAGTTCTGGCAAGCTGGGTGGCCGGCGCAGTGGTGACTGAAACAGTTTTTGCCTGGCCTGGATTGGGAAGTCTGGCCATTGAGGCCGTTTACCAAAACGATTTCCCGCTTCTTGCCGGCACTATCCTCGTGATTACCTTCGGGTACGTAAGTCTTAATTTTGTGGTGGATGTGGCTTATGTCTTCATAGACCCGAGGATCCGATACAGCTAGATCGAGGAATTGCGGCAAAGGTTACAGCATGCAGGCTGTCAGACAATTGCCACGCCCGGTCAGCCTTCGTCCCCGTCCCGGATGCTTGGAGGGGTGGAGTTTGATCTTGGACATCTGACGAGGGATTGCGCCATTGGCTTAATGAAATGTAGAGGTAACAAATATGAACGAGACCCGGGAGACAGGATGGGCGAGGCAAAATACTCAGAAAATTGCGGGCGGAATGGGAGCTTTGTTTGACAAGGGCTACAACTTCATGCGCCGATTGCCCGTAGTTTCAGTCGCTATCCTGGCGCTTCTTGTAGTTTGCGGCGTGTTCGCACCGCTTATCGCACCTCACGATCCGGAAGCTGCCTCCTTGGCGGTCCGCAATACCCCGCCTGTATGGTACAGGGATGGTACCAGCGAATTCCTTCTTGGCACCGACCACCAGGGACGCGACATACTTAGCCGCGTGATCTTTGGAGCCAGAATATCCTTGATTGTGTCGGCAGTCGCTTTGGGCATTGGCGGTATTGTTGGCATTATCCTCGGGATGATCTCCGGCTACTTCGGCGGCTGGACGGATGAACTGATAATGCGCGTCATAGACGTGAAGTTGGCTATACCGTTGATATTGATAGCGCTGGTTATCGTGGTGGTCGTGGGACAGAGCTTTGCCATTCTTGTGGGAATCCTCGCGGTCAATTCCTGGAGCACTTTTGCCCGTCAGGTACGAGGTGAAACCCTTCAACTCAAGAATGAAGACTATGTGGCTCTGGCGAGAGTTGCAGGCGCTTCGGTGTTAAGGATCTTTGTTAGAAATCTCTTTCCGGGCGTCCTTAATACCGTCATGGTGATAGCCACTCTTCAGGTCGGGAGCATTATCCTCACCGAAGCGATACTCTCTTATCTTGGGGCTGGCATCCCACCTCCTACCCCCGCCTGGGGGTCCATGGTGTCGGATGGGCGCTCCTATCTGGGGAGCGCCTGGTGGATCGCCTTCTTCCCGGGAGCGGCCATATTTCTGACTGTGTTTGCCTTCAACTTCCTTGGAGATTGGCTGAGGGACAAGCTGGACCCCCGGCTAAGACAGCTATGATCTATGGGTGAATGAAGGTTTCGATTATATCTGGTATCTTTATTTTTGAACGTTTCATCTTGGACATACTCATGGACACAAGGGGAATGTTTTCAAGCCATGATACTTCTTATTGGATTCATTAACACAAATCTTTAGTTTTTAGGTTTGTCCATTACAATTTTTTATCAGTACTCGGATTTATTGAGAACTTACAACCTGGGAGGAGAGTATTCGAGACATGGTAGGAGGACACGGAAACGAGCTGGTGGTTCTCGAGGTCGAGGAGCTACGCACCCATTTCATCACAAGGTGGGGCCATGTCAAGGCGGTTGACGGCGTCAGCTTCCAGGTCCACGCCGGTGAGACGCTGGGGCTTGTCGGCGAGTCGGGCTGTGGTAAGTCGGTTACAGCGCTGTCCATCATGCAGCTCGTACCGTCGCCACCGGGACGGATCGTCGGTGGGCGGGTTTTACTGGAAGGGGAAGACATTCTCCAGGCCGACGAAAGCAAGATGGCACGGATACGTGGCGACAAGATCGCCATGATCCTCCAGGACCCCATGACGGCCCTGAATCCGGTGTTCGATATCGAAAACCAGACCGGCGAAGCGATGAGGATACACAAAGGGCTACGGGCTCGGGATCTGAAGGATCAGGTCGTAGAGATGCTGCGCAGGGTAAGGATACCCGCACCGGAGATTCGCATGCGGGACTATCCGCACCAGCTAAGCGGGGGCATGAGGCAACGGGTTGTAGGGGCCATAGGCATCTCTTGCGATCCGTTGGTCCTGATAGCCGACGAGCCCACCACATCTCTCGACGCCACGATCCAGGCCCAATATCTCCGGTTGCTGAAAGACCTCCAGCAGCAGACGGGCACTGCGTTAGTGTTCATCACCCATGACTTTGGGATCGTGGCCAAGATGTGCGACCGGGTGGCAGTGATGTATGCGGGGCGAATCGTGGAGCAAGGGGACGTACGGCAGATCTTCGACAGCCCGTCACATCCATACACGGAGGCTCTGATCAACTCGGTCCCTAAGCTCGAAGAGAAAGTCGAGCGACTTTACGCCATAGAAGGTCAGCCTCCAGCCCTGTGGGACCTGCCCGGTGGGTGCTCCTTCGCACCTCGATGTCCTTATGTACATGAGCCCTGTCACGAGGAGTACCCTCCTCTTGTGACAGTCGGAGACAGGCACGTGGCTGCCTGCTGGCTACGAGAGAGCTAAGCTATGTCCGACAACGGCAGGAATGAAAACGGATCGAACCTTCTTCAGGTGAGTAACCTGAAGAAGCACTTCCCAGTCACCGGTGGGTTCATCAAACGCAGCCGGGCCTTCCTCAGGGCAGTGGACGGTGTCTCGTTCATCATCCGGGAGGGCGAGACATACGGGCTCGTAGGCGAGTCGGGATGCGGCAAGACCACCACGGCAAAGATGGTACTCCTCCTGGAGGAACCGACGGACGGAGGCATCCAGTTCGAAGAACTTGATGCGTTGAATCTGGACCGGGAGGGGACCAGGCTGTACAAATCATCGGTACAGGCCGTATTCCAGGACCCGTGGGCCTCGCTGAATCCCCGTATGCGGGTGAGAGACATCATCGGCGAGCCATTGGAGATTAACACCACGATGACCAAGGAGAAGATCCATGGAAGGGTGAGTGAGGTGCTGGAAGAGGTCGGCCTCCAGGCCTACCATGCAAATTTCTATCCTCACGAGTTCAGCGGCGGTCAACGCCAGAGGATCGCAATGGCGAGGGCGCTGGCCCTCAATCCTAAGGTCGTTGTGCTAGATGAGCCGGTCTCGGGGCTGGATGTCTCCATCCGCGCACAGATAATGAACCTCTTGAAAGACCTGCAAGAGGAATATGACCTCAGCTACCTGCTCATAGCCCACAACCTGGCCACCGTGCGGTACATGTGCGACAGGATAGGGGTCATGTATCTGGGCCGCCTAGTCGAGGAGGCGGACACGGAGGAACTTTTTGAGAACCCCCTGCACCCGTATACCCGCGCCCTAATGTCGGCGGCGCTACCGTCGCACCCGGATATCGAAAGGGAGGAGATCATTCTGACGGGCGAGGTGCCATCGCCGGATAACCCGCCTCCGGGCTGCCACTTCCATCCCCGCTGTCCGGCGGTTTTCAAACCTTGTAGCGTCCTCGATCCTCAGATGATCGAGCCTACTCCGGGACACAAGGTCGTCTGTCACCTGTATTCCTGAGCGTGTAGTCCGTCAGCGATAAGCGGGGATCGATGTTCTTCAGGAAGACAGATTTGTCGGTGGCGGAGGAATGGCCTATTTGGGTACTGATAAGACCGGAGGCATTATTATGGAAATAGTTCAGCGCCCGGACGATTTTGATCCGGAGAAGGCAATACAGTTTCGAGAAACATGGGATTAGGTAAAACCGGATTATGGAGCACTGCGCTCCCGCCTTATTTCAAAGGCAGTACGAGGAAAAGGGATTTTTGATCAAACTTTAACGAAAAACAGAAATGGATGAAATGTTGAGTAAAAAAGGAAAACGAGTTGGGGAGAGGCTGGCTGAACTACTGGTAGAAAATGGTGTTGAGTATGTGTTCGGTGTGCCAGGCGGCCAAACTCTGCCTTTATACGAGGGTATCAGCAAATACAAGGGGCGAATCCAACACGTGTTGATGCGCGATGAACGTAGTGCGGGTTATGCGGCAGATACGTTCGCGCGTGTCACAGGTCGAGTATGTAATCGGGTCGCACCGGATTATTTTTTCTATAGCATTGTTCTCCATAGATATTTTCAAAACAATAAGCTAAAAATGGCGCTTAGCCTTCACTTTTTGAGGTGCAAAAGGAGCGTTTAAGAAAATTGATAAAATGGCGAGAGCAAACCGTCTATTCCTTCCTGGCTCTCTCTGGCATGGGACCCATCGCTGCCACCAGTGCACCTTTTTACTCAAGTTTGCCAAAGACAAACAAACTGGGGCTTTGGAGGAATTTCGACAAAATCATGAAACGCTCATCCGAAAAGCATGGTATCAACCCTCTCAACGCCAAGACAGAAAATAATCTGGTCCGACCCCAATCACGCCATTCACCAAACCTAAACGTTTTGCTATCAAGTTCTTGGTTTACTAAAACGACTGCTTTGATTTGGCTATTGTGAACTTTGGTCTTAATTTTTTTCAGCCATTGTTGATACTCTTGGTTGGTAGATAGTTGTTTGCTCATTGTCTTACTTTTCGATCTATGTGATGCTTTCCCAATATAGAAATTCTCCTGAATTTCTACCAAATCATTCCGCTGAACCTTCTCGTTTTCCTCTTCGAAACGGGGTCAAGTCTTGACTTTTGACATTAATCTTTTTCAAAAGTCAAGACTTGAGCCCTCCTTTGACATTAATCTTTTTCAAAAATCAAGACTTGACCCCTTTACTGACCCCTCCTTTCTTTACTGTTCGGGCGAAAATGGTTCTTTTTCCTGAAGAATATGAATGGTCCAGTTTTCAGGAGAAAATCGGGTTAGTGAAAAAAAAACTCATTGATCCGGATCCATTTTCCAAAAGTTTAGGAAAAACATTACCAACTCGGCAACGAAGGTATCGGCAATTTGTTCAACAATCCGAGAAGCAAAAAGATCTGACACAAATCCCTCAGGCTCTTCAACGAGGGCAGTTGACAGGGACCGTGCGGTTTGTCGATCAAGTCGAAAATAAATAGACGTGAGAGTGGAATGCCGGGGTCAAGGACGTCCAAATACCAAAAAATAGTCACCGTAAAGAACTGATTTATAGTGACTTTCAGTCACCATTCATCATTCCTCCGGTACAGATCCGGACGTGCGCTGCTAACGCATCCGGCTCCTGCTTCGAGTCAGACGCTCAAACGTTGATTCGGATACGGGTGGGTTATCCTTACAGAAGGAATGTGTAGTTTGATCAGTACTTTGAAGCGTTCCCAGTTCATCCTCTTTGCTTTGTGACTCCTCCGTCTTAGTGATTTGAACCACATCCGATGGATTTCCGTGCGAAAAGCATTCAAGGAACTCCTGTTGCCGGGGACTCCATAGTAGTTGTACAGACCATTTAAAACAGACCTGAGCCATTTTCCTTGTTCATGCGCATTTTCATGACGTTTGCGTTTCGCTTCAAGTTTGATCTCTTTGAGCTTCTTTCGCAACCTTTTGGAAATAGTGAGACGGGTGAGCTTGAATTTTCCATCCTTTATCCGAGTGTCACAGACATGAGTAAATCCTAAAAAGTCGAAACTTTCCGGTTTTCCCAGACCTTGTTTTTCCCGGTTATCGGTGGCAAATCGCCCGAACTACTGAAATCGGGTCGCACCAAATTATTTTCTTTACTCCATTGTTATGATTATATATTTTAAAAAATATAAGCGAATATTGGCTCTTAGAGCCTTCTTTTTGTGGGTCAAAAGCACCTTTTAAAGAAATCAACCAACAAAATGGCCAGAGCACATCGTATCTTCCTTCCCGGTTATGTTTGGCATTTGACCCATCGTTGCCACAAACGAGCGTTCTTACTGAAGTTTGCTAAAGACAAACAGACTTGGTGTCATTGGCTGTTCGAAGCGAAGAAACGCTATCGGTTGAAAGATCCGGAAAATAATTTGGTGCGACCCGATTTTTCTTACTATTGTTCTATTTTTTTAACAATACCTTCGCCAATTTAAAAAATAGAACCCTGAGCGAAGTCGAAGGGTTTTTTAAGTCACTGAAATCATACGTTTCGACTTCGCTCAGCGTGCGACAAAAACGACCAAAATCTATTTTGGCGAAGGTATTGTTTTAACTGATCTGTTTTAGAACAAAGACAAATCAAAAAGTGGGGAGGCAATATATTGATTTTGAATATTTTTTATATATATTTGTTCAGATCTCTCTAAAGAAATTTGAGGAGAGTTTAGTATCTGGTTTGCTATTAGGATATATCCTACTGAAAATTTTGTAGATAGGGAGCTAGCAACTTTTTCTATCTCACTATCTGTCTCCATAAATTTTTCTACTTCTATTCTTGGGAGTAGTAATTCTGCTGCAAAAGCATTAGCTCTTTTCTCAACACCATATGGAGTATCTCCTCCTAATACTTCAACTAAGGGTAAAGATGTATTCCTATCCAAAAGCAAATGACAAATTTCATGAGCTAATGTAGCTCTTTGTCCAGAAATGCTTTTGTTATACTTCCCCTTCATATTCAGAAAAATAGTAGGACCATGTTGAGGTCCCCAGCATGAAACAGCTTGTAAGGATTGGCATCCATCCAAATCAATTTCTTCTATAGTGACACCCCATTCTTCTATTATTTCTCTTGGAAAAATCTTTTCACTACTTTTAACCTCAAGTTTTTCTCGTAACCACTTGGCAAGAATATAGCCCTGCTTATATAGAGGGATAAATTTATTACTACTTATGAAGTTAATTGCCTCATTTGAAATTGCATCTAATGAAGATGTCTGAATTTTTTGTGCAGAACGCACTTTTTCTATAATTATTGAAATAAATTGGTTGGGAACTTCCCTACTCATTCGTGCAACTGCTAGAATTTCTGAAGAAGCACTAATATCTTCCTGTAGCTCCCAAAATTCACGCACAGAACTATTTTCTTGCAGATCATTGATTGTGATTATTGAAAGGTTGGTTACTAACGGTAATTTCTTTTCTAGACTAAAACTATGATCTTTATTTATCCAACGATCACACCAATACTTAGCACTTTCATCTTTTAGGCTTTCAATTCGTTTAGAGATAAAATCTCCTATATTTTGCAAGGTGTCTATAACTTCATCTAAAGGACGTGAAATGACACCATCTTCAGTAGCAATCAGCATTTGATTACCTTCACGCATAAGCATAATCGGTTGAATATACTCTCCTTTAACACATCTAGCTAAGTCATGCCTTTCGATAAAATCATAGATTGATTGAAGCTCTCTACTATTTTCAGATTCTCCTAAGTAAAAATATCTTCCCTCTATTGCCTTCAAAAATTTACTTTTGGTAGCTTGATAAAAAAGAATGTGATTCTCTTCATGACAAATATAATGCCAATTTAGACATAAAAACTCTAGTAATTCTATCCAATCGCCACCATTTCCTCTTTCTATTTCATCTATGTTTTCCCCCCAAATCAATTCATTTTTCAACCATAGTTTTATTTCTCCTTCAGTAGCATCTATGACATTTAAATCTCTTTTCAGTGTTTGTTGCCATAGAATTTGGAAACATATTCCACTTGGATTTCCTATTTTTCCTAATTTCTTAAGTGTTTTTTCTGTTTTTTCCATTTCTTATATTCCTCAAATGTTCCTTCCTCTTTTGCTCTATCTGCCAAATTTGTTTCCAATATGGGCGGAATATAACTTGTAGGGAATCCATGATATGATTTTCCTGGAAGAGTTATAACCGCTCTATATGGAATGCCTTCATAAATATTAAAAATTTCTTTAGGATACTCTTCCTCCCAGCTTTCAGGAGAATAATGAAATCCCTCATTCAGAAGTTTCTCAGCAATACTTTGGATCAAAGTATTTGGACATTTTCCAATAATTCTATTTTGTTTAGAATCTCTGGTAATATCTGCGTAATCATGATGCCATTTATGCTTAAATCGTTGAGAACCAGACTCATATATCCATGATTGCTCTGCCACGTTCCTATTACCTTATCTACTTCACTTAGTTATTATTGATTTCCATTACTCATGTAAATTAACCTAAAATTATGAAAACGCCAAGATATATAGATGAAAATAGAACGACCTCAAGGTCACTTGGAAATCGGGTCGCACCAAATTATTTTATTTACTCCATTGTTATGATTATATATTTTAAAAAATATAAGCGAATATTGGCTCTTAGAACCTTCTTTTTGTGGGTCAAAAGCACCTTTTAAAGAAATCAACAAAATGGCCAGAGCACATCGTATATTTAGTGGGGATTTATGAGCAATACCTGAAGCAATTTCCTAAAGAAGGCCTGCCGATTGTTTTTCCAATAACGCTTTTTCAAGATCCTAAAAAATATTATGTTTTCAGGAGGACATGAAAGTCTGAAATTAACCCGTTTCAAATGGATATAAAATATTCTCCTCTAAATAGTCGCTATCGAGAAACGGCTTTTCGCTTTCTGCGGTCAGCTTTCAGTTGCAAAGCGACTATGCAATAGTTTCTTCCAGGGACAAAAGGGCAATCATGCGATCCTTCACTTTGCGGTCGTACCATCAGGAGGACATGAAAGTCTGAAATTAACCCGTTTCAAATATAAAATAAAAATAACTTGACAAGAGGTTAAAATGAGAGTACAATCCGGCACCCGGCACCCGGCACCCCTATGTCTGGACTAAAACTGCCGAAGAAATTATCAACAAACTCACCCGGCACCCGGCACCCGGCAACCCGGCACCAAGTACCTAGTTCCAAGTTCCTAGTCTCAAATTCTCAGTTCCAAGCCCCAAGCAACAAATTCCCAATCCCAAGTTCTATCCCCTGGTGTCATCTCGACGGCGACGCCCAGTCCGAGGGGAAGAGATCCTTAAGATTCCCAGTTCCAAATCCCAAGTTCCTGAATCGGCAAGGGGGAATTTGCAAAATCATGGACACCTGAGTGCGCCCTTTTTTTAGTCATTAATCTTATCAGGAGAAGCCTATGGTGAAATCACGTAAGCAGAAAATGAATTTTTATTGCTTCAAACTAAATAACAAGAAAGGTCTAAATGAAATTTATAATTAGAGAAATCGTCGAGAACGTGCTTTCGGGAATCAAAGCAGGTTTTAAAGTAATCCTTAATTTTGAACATACATGCGAAAGGAAAAATATGTTTACTCAAAAAAGAAGATTCACATTAAGTGCAACCCTGCCGGCCTTCATGATGGGGGTGGCAGTTTTCATGGCGGGTTCGGCCGCGTCTGCCGAGCAGTTGATCCGAGACCAGAGAACCGGAGAGATGATCAGACCGCCTCAGTATGGGGGGACAATCACCTTCCCCTTTCTTTTTGACCCAGGCTCATTTGACGCGCATGTCTCGGGGTATAAAGCAACCCGGGGTGCGGGTATTCTGCTGGAGAAATTGTTTGTAGCGGATTGGACACAATATGATCCGAATGGACAAGATTTTTCCTTATATGAAACTGAATTCGAACATACCACACCCTGGCTCGCCGAAAGCTGGGAGCGACCCGATCGCCTCACCTACATCTTAAAAATTCGCAAAGGTATCCATTTCCACGAACCGGATACCCCAGGGGGCAAGCTGGTAGGTGGCCGGGAGATGAACGCGAAAGATGTTGCGTATTGTTTTCAACGGATGTTAGGGATCGGGAAATTTGAGGGGCAAGAGCCGAACCCCAACGTTCCTGAATGGAAAGGCACCGTGGTCAAATCAATCACCGCTACTGATGATTGGACGGTTGAGTTCAAATTCATTAAAAATATGCCCACATTTTTAACTCAGGTATGGAGGCCATGGCATGGCACGCAAATCAACCCACCCGAGATCCTCGAGCAATGGGGGAATTTTGTCAGCTGGGAACACGTCGTCGGCACGGGTCCTTACATGATCAAAGAGTATGCCTCAGGCTCCCATATCACTTATGCCAAAAATCCCAACTACTGGGCCATGGATCCGGTTTTCCCAGGCTATAAGCTTCCCTATGCCGATGAAATAAAAGGGCTCATCATTGAAGACGCCGGGACCCGACTGGCCGCGTTCCGTACAGGCCAGCTGGATTGGATCCGAGAAATTCCTTCTAAAGATGCCCCAGCCATCATCGAGAAAAACCCTGAAGTAAAATACCTTAATGTATTAGGCGCTGAGGGGATGCATCTTGCCATGAACCAGAAGGTCCCTCCCTTTGAGAAATTAAAGGTGCGCAAGGCACTGCAAATGTCTATCGACCGAGAGACCATTGCAAAGAGCTATTTCAAAGGGTTTGCCAGCACACAAATAAAAGGAATTTATGATGGTTACAGGTTACCATGGATCGAGTCTTATGATGAATGGCCTGATGAGGAACTTAAGGCAGAGTATACCTATAACCCTGAAAGGGCAAAGAAACTCCTCGATGAAGCAGGACTGCCTGTGGGATCAGACGGTTTCAGATTCAAGGCCATTTACGAATTAGCCCCCGGTTGGTATGGGATGGACCCCGGTTACGCCAGGATCGTTAAAAGTTATTTTGCCGAGGTGGGGGTCGATCTGGAGATCAAGACCATCAGTCAAAACGAGCTTATCGATAATATGAAAAACGGCTCCAGCCAAATCACCTGGGGACAGAGAGGATATAGAGGGAATGCCCCTGATTGGGCTTGTCTCACGGGTCCTGGTTCGAAATCACCGACCGACAGTGTGAGGGCCAACGATGCCCATTTTGATGACTTGTGTGCAAGAGTAGCGGAGGCAGATACCCTGGAAGAGCAACGAAGGTTAGCCCGTGAAGCGGATTTTTACGTCTTGAAGAACCACTGGGTGATCTCCAGTGTTACACCAACAAGTGTCAGGATGTGGTGGCCCTGGCTCGGTGGTGCCAATGGAGAAGCTAACCTGCAGGGAAGGCCTGCCTTCGATGTCTTAAGTCGTTACTGGATTTACCAGGACATGAAGAAAGAAATGGGTCATTAGAAGTAATTCGATACTTTATTTGTTCAGCCATTTTAAAAAAGGCAAGGTGATCGGGCTCTCCCATTGCCTTGCTTTTTTTGTTTATTGACAGTAAAGAATCCACCTTGACTGGCCGTCCACAACTGGCCGTCCGCCTAAGAAGGTGGTTTTGATTGGCCCCTGGAAGGGACTTCTCGTGATCGTACTCGTGAGACGTGCTCGTGCTCGTGAACGAAACACAATCCAATACAGCAAGAACTCATTCTATGTCTTGTATTCTGTTCTAATGAATTCCCCATCTCAAGGGAACCTGGAGCACTGAAATCGAGCACGTGCACGAGCACGATTACGAACACGTGCACGTTTCTGGCAGAGCCGATTGTCTCTGACCACAACTAGGCTGGGCCGCATTCGGATCCCCGCTCAAAGGACGTGGTTTAATCAGATAAAATTAATCTCCTCATCAAAAGGAACTCAATGGAAGACCTTAAATTTTGCTACCCACCCATCAATTACCAATCCGGACAAGCTAAAGTGATAGAAGAAGTAAGCGTTCCCCCACCAGCCGATTACGAGGGGAGGGTTTCAACTCACCCAGTCTTAAACCTAAAAATTAATAAGAATGCGCCCCTCACATCCCTTGAGCCCATCCCTTATGAAGACCGTCTCGAAGGGGCCGAGCAGGTCAAATTATCAAAAGCGGAAATCGAGCATTTCAAGTCGCAGGGGTTTATTGTCAAACGTGGCCTTGTGAAGGATAAAGAAGGATTGAGAAGAATTGAAGATTATTTTTGGGAGCATGTGCCTGACTATTACATGCAGCGTGATGAGACCTCGACTTGGTCACACAGAGGGGAAAAACTGACGACAGAAGATAGTCAATGCTTGGGTAAAGTGGGTGGAAATTCTTTTAAGTTTCGCTCACCAACACGATTCGGTATTGAAAATTGGCTGCTTGCTTTGACGACAAATCACCCAAACGTCCAGCAAGTCGTTGCACAGTTTATTGGCACGCCTCTCAGACCGACCCAAAGAGTACGCGGAATTTATGGTGTCGCGCCACTGGCTGAAGAGGAACCAAAAAGGCTCGGCCCGCACGTGGACCCCAATCCCGCCTATCTCTCCGCGATGGTTCTTATCAATGAAATACCACCGAGATGCGGAGGTTTCACGGTATGGCCGGGATCCCACATCCTTCTCCATCCCACTTGGGATACCTGTCACAGCACCAAGATTAGTGCAACGGACAGACTGATGGTTTTTTTCAATGAATTTGATCGGATTGTCAGCAATGTCAGTCCAGTTGAGTTTTGCGGTGCGCCTGGAGATGTGGTCTTCTGGCATCCGCGACTGATCCACTCAGGAGGCATGAATTTTTCCGCCATAGACGACAAGCCGCGTATTCGCCTGGTGGTGCCGTGTGACTTTCAGAAAGGTGATTTAAGTTTCTTCGATGACGACGATGTGTTTGGCCCTGGTAAGACCAATCAGTGGTGGGTCGACGCCTTCAACTTCACAGAGGACACCGAAGTGCCGACCAAAGACAATCTTTGGCATGATTGGGTGATTTAAACGGGCATTCCTTAATCAGAAAATTATCTTTATGACGACCTACGCCATCCGAAGAATACTGCTCATTATTCCAACGATTTTTATCGTATCCCTGATTGTCTTCGCCTCGGTACGTTTAATGCCGGGTGACATCGTAGACTTGTTGATCGCTGAAGCAGGTTCATCGAGAGATGTACGCGAGGCGATTGAAAAAACCCTGGGGCTCGATGTTCCCGCTCACGTGCAGTACCTTCGCTGGATGAAAGGCATCTTTACGGAAGGGGATCTCGGCAAGTCTTTGGTCACCTTCGGTACGGTGAACCCCATCATCTTCCCCAGAATCGCGGTGACGTTTGAGCTGGGTTTGATGGCTCTGATTATCTCCTTACTCGTGGGGGTGCCCATCGGTATCTATTCAGCAATCCAGCAAGATACCCTTGGGGACTATCTCGGGCGCGGTTTCTCTATCGGTGCCATTTCCATCCCCCATTTCTGGCTGGGAGCGATGGTCATGATCTACCCGGCGATTTACTGGGGATGGGCACCGCCCATGGTGTATATTCCTTTCACGCAAAACCCCTTGGGCAACATGGGGATGTTGCTCATTCCCGCCGCAATCATTGCGATGACGATCGCCGGTCAGGTCATGAGGATGACCCGGACGATGATGCTGGAAGTGTTGCGGCAGGACTATATCCGCACCGCCTGGTCCAAGGGGCTCAAGGAGCGGGTCGTCATTATACGCCATGCCATCAAGAATGCTTTGATTCCGGTGGTCACCTTGATCGGACTGGCCGTTCCATGGCTGATCAGTGGTTCCCTGGTCATAGAGCAGATTTTCGTCATTCCCGGATTAGGCCGATTGATGCTGAGTGCGCTCAACGATCGGGACTATACCACCGTGTCCGCACTGAACCTGGTGGTCGCCGTGGCTGTTGTTCTGGTGAATGTCATCGTGGACCTCACCTACAGCTGGCTGGATCCGAGAGTGCATTACCGCTGAAAGAGGGGAAGCAATGAATGAGAAATTAGAAACCATGACGGTTCAATTAAAGAAACCCTCACGCGTGGCGGATTTTCTCCGGAGACTGATTCGGGAGAAACCATTGGGGGCATTTTGTGGGTTCATCATTTTGTTCATATTTCTGATAGCGGTCTTTGCCGATTTGATTATCCCCTATGGTATTCATCAGGCCCACTTCGATGCCATTCTGGAAGGACCGTCCGCCAGGTTCTGGCTTGGTACCGACGAGATCGGGGCTGATGTCTTGTCCCGCATCATCTGGGGAGCCCGGGTGACGATCTTAGTGGGCTTGATCACGACCACGCTTCATTTGATCGTGGCTCTGTTCATTGGGGTGCCGACGGGATTCTTTGGAGGAAAATTGGATCTGACCGTGCAACGGTTTGTCGATGCCTGGATGGCCTTCCCAGGCTTACTCATCATCATCACCTTCATGGCTTTGCTCGGCCGAGGCTCCCTCCAACTCGTCCTGGTCTTGGGGATCAGTACGGGCATCGTCAACTCGCGGGTGATCCGCAGCGCGGTCATCGCCATTAAAGCAAACGAGTATGTCGTCGCCGCCCATGCCATTGGCAACGGTCATTTCAGAATCCTGCTGCGGCATATTCTTCCCAATATCTTTGCGACGGTCATCGTCCTTTTTACCATCACCATCGGCAATGTGATCATTGCTGAAGCCGGTTTAAGCTTTCTGGGTTATGGTCTATCCCATGGGACCCCTAGTTGGGGGGGGATGCTCAATTGGGAGGGACGTCAATACATGGAGTCCAATCCGGGACTCGCCTTCTGGCCGGGGATGTCCTTGATGATCACCGTCTTCAGCGTCAACATGTTTGGCGACGCCCTGCGCGATTTGCTCGATCCCCGGCTGCGGGGTGGCCAGGGCAGTTATGGCGCTGCGAAGGGCAAACGCAAACGAGGGTTCCTGGCTCGACTGATCAACCCTTTCAACTGGTAAGCGCACCAAAAGGGGTTGTTCTAGAACTAAAAATCGGTAAAATGGTTTTAGGACTAACTTGCGATGTGTAAAATAGTTCTAGGGCTATTAAAAAACTGTAACCTTTTTTAGGGGAGATTCATGTCTGAAGAGAAACCGGACCGCAGTGGCGCGGAAAGTCTGGTGCAAACCTTTGTGGATGCGGACGTCGACGTCTGTTTTGCGAATCCGGGAACATCGGAAATGCACTTTGTGGCAGCGTTGGATACCAACCCGGAGATGCGCTGCATTCTGGGTTTGTTCGAGGGGATTGTCACAGGCGCCGCTGACGGTTATGGGCGCATGGCGGGCAAGCCCGCTGCGACGCTGACTCATTTGGGTCCGGGGTTCAGCAACGGCTGGGCAAACCTGCACAATGCCAAGAAGGCGAGAACACCGGTCGTAAACGTCGTTGGTGATCACGCGACGTATCATCGTAAGTACGATGCGCCGTTGACGTCCGACGTCGAGGGAGTGGCCCGCCCGGTTTCGGGCTGGGTCAAGGTTTCGCAATCGGCCGATGAAGTAGCCGCGGACGGCGCGGAAGCGGTACAAGCGGCAATGGCGCCTCCCGGACAGGTCGCCACCTTGATTCTCCCGGCGGACACCGCATGGAGTCGCACGACGTCGCGGGGTAAGCCGCTGCCTCGTATCGAGCCGAAGAATCCGTCCGGAGACAACATCGACGCGGTTGCCAAAGCATTGAAGACTGGTGAGCCGGCGGTTTTTCTGATGAACGGCCACATCACCGAGGAGCGATCTGCCTTGGCGGATCGGATCGCCCAAACTACGGGCGGGCGCGTGATCATGGATACGTTCATTCCGCGTCTGCAACGAGGTGCGGGGCGAGCGGAACTGCAGCGCCTGCCTTACTTCGGTGAGCAAGCGGCGGGGGTGTTGGCCGGTACCAGACATTTGATCTTGGTGAGTTCGCAACCGCCCGTCACCTTTTTCGCTTATCCCGACAAGCGAATTGGTTGACGCCGGAGGGTTGCGAATTGCTCACGCTTGTCGAACGCGATGAGGACGTGACTGCAGCCTTGGCGGCTCTTGCCGATGCGGTCGGCGCCGCCAGCACACAAGCCAATCTAGTGGAGCTGGAACTTCCCGACTTGCCCAAAGGAGACCTCACGCCGGGATCGATCGGTGCTTCGTTGGCCCATCAGTTTCCCGAGAATGCGATCGTCGTGGACGAAAGCGGCACGTGCGGCAGGGGATGCACCGGGTTTACGCGTACGTCTCCGCCTCATGACTGGCTCATGCTGACCGGCGGTTCGATCGGCTATGGGCAACCGTGCGCGACGGGCGCGGCTGTCGCCGCACCCAATCGCCGCGTGATTTGTTTGCAAGCCGACGGCGGCGGAATGTACACGCTGCAGGCTCTGTGGACCCAGGCGCGTGAAAAGCTCGACGTAACCACAATCATCTTTGCCAATCAGAAATACTCGATTCTGCAGATCGAGTTCGGACGCGTCGGCGCCCACAACCCGGGACCGAAGGCGATGAGTATGCTCGACCTGACGAACCCGGAACTCAACTGGGTCTCTCTGGCGGAAGGCATGGGCGTACCGGCGTGGCGGGTCACAACGGCCGAACAGTTCAATAAGGTGTTGGCGGATTCGTTGAATTCACCCGGCCCGTCGCTCATCGAGGCGATGATTTAGGTATTGGTATGACAAATCCAGCCATGGATGGCCTGAGGACAGTGGGTGCTGGATCGATAAGATACGGGAATAGTGAATGGCAGGCCAAGTCTGGTCTGAGGAGTTACTACTTTTGTTCAGGCCTCAGAGCCTGATTAAAGGAAGGGATCGTAACGGGGTCAAGCTTGGAATTTTAGAATTTTAAATAAAGATTCGAGTCCGGAGAGTTTCGCGGCGATCTTGGAGCCTCCGGGATTGCTCGATCCGTTGCTTCAACTGACGAAACCCATATCTCAGGGATAAAAGCAAAAACAGGAACTCACCGGTTAACCTGGTTTTTCCAAATTTGCAAGCTTGACCCCGAAATTAACCCTATCAGATATTCTAATTGTCTAGAAAGGTAAATCAATGAGACTTCAAGGGAAAGTTGCACTAGTGACCGCAGCAGGGCGGGGTATCGGTAGGGGAATCGTCTTGGCCCTGGCACGCGAGGGGGTTGACATCGTTCTCAACTCGTTCAGTGAGGCGTCGGCAACAGCAGTGGCCGCCGAGGTAAAAGCTCTCGGCCGCCGAGTGCTGGCCGTGCCTGGTGATATCACCGCCCCGGAGAACGTCACAGCACTTGTCGACCGGTCAATTGAGACGATGGGCGGCGTCGATATTCTTGTGAACAACGTGGGTGGCGGCGCTAAGGCAAAAACGGAACCAACTCACGGATCACTCGCAGATGTGGTTTCGTCCTGGGATGGGACCTATCAGCTCACGTTGCGCGCACCGGTGCTCATGTCGGAGGCATTGGCACCACATTTCCGCGAGCGCAAAGCGGGTCGAATCATCAACATCGGCTCGAACGCCGGGCGCTACACTGGCTCGGAGCGGGGGCTTTCGGTCATCTCAACTCCGGAGTATGCCGCGATGAAGACGGCAATCAGCAGCTATACTCAGACTCTGGCGCGCAGGCTTGGCCCCTTTGGGGTAACGGTCAATTGCATATGTCCGGGGATCGTAATCACCGACGCTTGGCATGGGAACTTCCGCCGTGTCACAGAAAAGTTCGAGGAATATCGAAGCATGACACCTGATGAATTTTTCGCTGGTATCGCCGAGAGCAAATTTCCTGAGCTTGTCCTGCCTGTTCCGCTTGGTGAACTGCCGACAGTCGAAGACGTCGCGCAGACAGTGGTGTTCATAAGCCTCCCTGAGTCGAAACATATGTCCGCTCAGATCATCGCTGTCGACAGCGGACAGGTAATGGCCCGGTAGAACACAACACAGGAAGACTGGCTGGCAAAGTCGCGATCGTCACCGGGGGCAACAACGGAATGGGCGCTGGCATGGTGGAATTATTTGTAGCCGAAAATGACCGGGTGATGATTGCTGCCCGTGGGGAGGAAGCAGGACAGGCGCTGTCTGCCCGGCTGGGCGAGAATGCCCATTTCATCCGTACCGACGTTTCTGTCGAAGCGGATGTGAAGGCGCTGGTCGAAGCCACCTTTAAAAAAGAGGACTGATTTATTTTTGGGTTTTTGGACGCCCTTGACCCCAGCATTCCACTTTCACGCCTATTTTTTTCGACTTGATCGACAAACCGCTCGGTCCCTGTTGCAGGGTTGGTAATGTTTTTCCTAAACTTTGGTAAAACGGATCCGGATCAACGAGCTTTTTTTCCATTACCCGATTTTCTCCTGAAAACCGGACCATTCATAGTCTTCAGCAAGAAGAACCATTTTCGCCCGAACAGGGTTGATTTCAATGTAGCGGCAGCAGGTCAGTAAATACCTTTCACTTTCAATCAGGCTCGATTTAAAACGTTCCTCCCACAAGGTTCCGGTTCGTCCCACTAATTGATTGACATAGCGTGTTTGGCGTCCTGCTATAAATGTCATAAACTGTCCCAACTGCTCACGGTTCGTCCCACTAATTGATTGACATAGCGTGTTTGGCGTCCTGCTATAAATGTCATAAACTGTCCCAACTGCTCACTCTGTTCTCCAGGATTCAGGAGGAAGTGGACATTGTTGGTCATTGAACAATAAGCATAAGCTTGAATACCAAAGAGTCGCTTGGCCTCCCATAGATTGTTCGGATAATGCGCATAATCCTCTTTCTCGGCAAAGACCACCTGTTAATTATGGCCCCTTTGCAGAACATGATGAGGATAACTGGGCACTATGATTCTAGCTTGACGGGGTATCGCATTCCTTCAAAAGATTTCCTCTGGCTGACATATTAAATTAAAATAAATCTGTCCCCTTTTTTTTCAATTAATTGGTAACTGTCCCTGGATTTTTGGAAAAAGATGGATTGGAAATTTTTCACGATCTTCTGGAAAAAAAGCAGGGTCACGAGTCGATCTCCATCCTCTTGTTATGTTTTTGATCGATCTTTTGCAATTTCATAAACCCTACTTCCCTCACGTTTTCCAATGACAATCACCAATACGACTAAATCATCATCAATGACTTCATATACCAATCGATAACCACTTGTACGGAGTTTGATTTTGTAATGATTGTCAAAGCCCGTGAGCTTGCTGGCAAGTACATGAGGGTTTTCCAAACGCTCAGCCAACTTTTTCTTTAATTGAGATCGGAGAGAAGCATCTAGATTGTTCCATTCCTTCAATGCGGTAGCTAAAAACTTTAATTTATAGCTCATCTAGAGAGACCTCGATAGCTGAATAAACATGGAGCAAGCAATGGCGTGAAAAGTTGTTCTACCTGGTCATATTTCTTCTTCATTTGAGTGAGAGGCAGTGATTTCATTGATGCTTTGAGTGAAGTTCCTGTAAGACAAGTTTTTCTTGAAGAAAGCCCCCTCAAAGCATCAACAGGAGATCCTATGCAAACAGGTAGATGCATCAACTGCCACCAATCCCCATTTTCATGAGGACAAGTTTTTCCTCCGCCGCCCTCAAAACAAGGAGCAAGGTTACTGCAGCCAGAAGACATGTCAGCTTTTTACTTTGCCTCGTTTTTTGCTATCCATTTATTTTCCAAACAATAATTTTTGTTTTCCTCTCCATTTTCTTTCTCTTGCTTGTTCTTCCTTACCCTGAGGGCTGAATCAACATGGAGCAAGCAATGGCGTGAAAAGTTGTTCTACCTGGTCATATTTCTTCTTCATTTGAGTGGGAGGCAGTGATTTCATTGATGCTTTGAGTGAAGTTCCTGTAAGACAAGTTTTTCTTCCAGGAACCCCCTCAATTCCTCCACAGGAGATCCTATGCCAACGGGTAGATGTCTCAACTGCCACCAAGTTTTTCGCCGCCGCCCTCAAAACAAGGAGCAAGCTTACTGCAGCCAGAAGACATGTCAGCGTGCGCGCAAGACGAATTGGGAGCGTCAAAAGTTAGCCAGCGATCCAGACTATCAAAAGAACCGAAAAGCCAGTCAGAAGGCTTGGCAAGAAAGCCACCGCGATTATTGGAAAGTCTATCGAAAAAAACATCCAGCTCAGGCTGAGCGCAATCGAGAACTTCAGTTGATCCGCAATGCCAAACAGCGGGGGAATTTTGTGGAACAACTCTCGATGAAAACCATGCCTGCCATCCCTCCGCTCAGCTTAAAGTCCTTCTCGCTCTCATCTGTGCCGATTGCAAAGACGGACGCGTCCATCCCTTATCAATTCTGCCTCATCGCCTCCTCCGATGAGGATTTGATTGTAAAGATGGACGCGTCAAATCCCTCCTCTGCCCAGATTTTTAAGGCTTTTGTTCAGCTACCCTTGATTGCAAAGATGGACGCGTAAACCTAAAATAACCTTGATATATCAATAACTTAGCTGTGATTGCAAAGAAGGACTTTATTGCGACCCCCTTCAGGTGAGTTAAAAAAGAGGAAAACCTTGTTAACCATCCATCCAAAAGAAGGAGCCGTGATGAGAAAGCAGTTGATTATGAAAAACAGACGACGGGTGATCGAGGGAAGTTTTAGCTTTATTCCTCACCGATTTTTGAGGGAGGGCTTTTTTGAATGCCTGCGATCCGACGAATTGATCTTATATTTTTTTTATGTGATGGCCGCGGATGCTCAAGGACTTTCCTATTACAGTCCCAAGACCATCACTCAATTGCTGAAAATGAAGAGTGATGTCTATCAACAGGCCTTGAGTGGTTTATTGCAAATGGATCTAATCGCCACAAAAGAGACCTTAGTGCAGGTCCTTCACTTGCCCCCGTCTCCACTAAGAAGATCCCCCTCACCCTCTGACTGTAGAGGTCCCTATGATTGATCAGCATACTCTCTTTGAAATCCATCGCCTGCATGCAGAAGGCCTTTCTCAGCGAAAAATTGCCTTTCGGTTGAACCTTTCCCGTGCGACGGTGAAGCGTCATCTCTGCCATCCTCAAATAGTGCGAAAAAAAATTCAACAACTGCTCAAACTTTTAGAGCAATACGGTTTAGACGCTTTGCTCATTGCCCTTGAAAAAGCCCTCCATTACAAGGCTTTTGGCATCGACTATGTCAAAAATATCCTCTTCCAGCAAAGCCGGCCTCTTTCTCATCAACCGCCGGTGGTTTTGAAACAAGAAGCCTTGAATCATATCCGCCTCACCCCGCATGCTCTGGCCGAATATGATGCCCTCGTCCTGCAGAGGAAGAAGGAGGGAAGATGAGTGAAAAATTAAAAAAACAATGTCAGAGCCTCTATCTCAGTGGCCTTTGCCATCATTTTGAAGCGATTTGTAAAACCGCCTCAGAAAAAAACTGGACTCATCATCAATTGCTGGAAAGCTTGTTTGATCTCGAACTGGACCATCGTCTCCATAAGCGCATTCAATTGCGCTTGAAGCAAGCCAAACTGCCCGCCACTCCGACCATCGACAGCTTTGATTTTGACCACCACCCCTCTCGAAAAAAGAACAAAGGTAGAATTTTACAATTGATGCAATTGGACTTTATCAAGAATAGCGAGGATGTTATTGTTGATTGGCAATCCAGGGGTGGGCAAGACCCACTTGGCTCTATGTCTGGCATACGAGGCCACTCAGAACGCCATTCGCACTTTATTTACCACAGCAACCGACATGATTAACCATTTGATTGCTGCCGAATCGGACCATTCCCTGGTCAAAAAACTCAGCCATTACACCGAACCGGACCTCCTCCTCTGCGATGAGATCGGTTATCTGCCACTGGATCAACAAGGAAGCAGCCTCTTTTTCCAGGTCATTAGTCGCAGGCATCAGAGAAAATCGACCCTTCTGACGACAAACCTGCCTTTTGCCCAATGGGGAAATCTCTTTGATTCGACCACGGTGGCCACCGCCATTGCAGATCGACTGGTAATGAAATCGGAGGTTATAATTTTAGAAGGAGAAAGCTATCGCAGAAAAAAAAGAAAAACATGAAAAAGGCATATAGCCCTTTCCATCCGCTGTTTAAAAGGTATGAGGCCACATCACATCCCTACTCCTTGTCGCTCAATACCCAACCTACACCTCTGCCCACTTACCTACGTGGTATACTTCTGTATCGCCGTTTTTGGTAAACTTTATCACTGCCAACAACAGTTATCCCAGCTATCGCGACGCGCGCTATGAAAATGGGCTTCCTAATGCCTGGGAATCGTCTCCGCTGAATGTCTTGTCCGCCTACGAACTCGCCGATAAAATCGATCCGAATCTCGTCAACCATATCCAGTTGGAAGTTTCCAATCTTTCTCGAACCGCCGAGGAAATCGGCCCGGAATTGATCAATGAAACGATTCAATGCCTGAGCGAGGCACCCCGGATCTGGGTCTTGGGTATGCGGGGACAATATCCGCTGGCCCTCCTGGCACAGGGGGACTTTTCCGTCTATTCGGAGGATGTCCGCCTGATTCCCGCAAGACAGGCTGTTGCAGATTTTTTTGCCTGCATAACGGGTCATACAATCAGTGAGAACGGGGTATGATCCCAATTCTCATCATAATGATGAAATGGTTTTTGATCTTTAAAATTGTTAGAATCATATAAACCTTTGCGTATGAAGCGTAGAGAAAGCGAATCAATCGAATCACCTCAAGGAGGCGATAGAGAATATTGAGGTTGTGAGCAATGGCCATGAGCATAAATTCGCCTTTGACTTGTCTCTGCCCTCGAAATCGAAATGAGGTAAAACCGAGATTGGCCTTCAAGTTGCCGAAGACCGGTTCGACGGTACTCATGCGCGTTTTGAGTCGTTGTTTGGCTTCTGGGGTTTGCAATTTATTGCGCATGGCTTCGGCGTAGGGCTCGCGCTCTTGGCGATGGATCTGTTTGAGTCGCGAGCGATTCTTCGGGGGCAGACACCGCTGAGCGAGGGGACAATCTTCACAGGATGGGGCCTGATAGGAGCTCCCTTGGGCCTGGCCCCGCTTGAAGTTACGCTGAAAGGAGAGCTGTTGCCCATTGGGACACTGATAGACATCATTTTTTGCATCGAAGAAAAAATCAGAACGTTCGAGCTTTCGATCGTTTTGCAGTAATTCTTCCAGGGGGGTCGGCTGGAGAGGGTTGGCTCTATTTTGCGGTTGCGGGTCGGCAATGACGGCATCAATCTGATGCTGCTCGATATAGTTGAGTTGCTCAAAACTATGATAACCGGCATCCATATTATAACGACGTTGCCGATCTTCGGGAAGGTGGGTTTCTGCCTGTTGATGCATCGGCGCAAATTGTTGGGTATCGTTGGCTTCGCAGACCACCTCAGCGGCCACAATCAGATGAGTGGCACGATCGACGGCTGCCTGCACATTATAACCGGGTGTGTTAATCGAGGGCATCATGCGTGCGTCGGCATCGGTCAGATTGATCTTATGGCCATCCCGATGTTCGGGTTTGAGGGTTTGCTGACGCGCTTGAAGATCTTGCTGAGATTGGAGAATCGTTGCTTCGAATTGCTCAAGACGGGCTTTTTCGCCACGAAGGGCGGCTAAGTCTTCTTCATCGCCTTGATGATCTTCAGACTCGCAATTTAGAGGGGAGGCGATCGATTGACGCGTTTTTTCTAAAAGACGTTCTAATTGTTCTGCATTTTTCGAGCGTTTCTTACTGGCAGAGGTTTTCAGCTTCGAACCGTCAAGGTTTATTTCAGCGAAACCGGAGACCTGCTGATCAATGGCCATTTGAATCAATTGCTCAAAATAGAAGGGCAGGCGTTGCAAATGACGACGACGGAACCGGCTCAAGGCACAGTGGTCGGGGGTCAGATGCGCTGAAACATAGATATAACAAAGATCGCGTTTACAAAGTTTCTCCAAAACACGACTACTCTCAATGCCTTCACTGTAGGCATAAAACCAGGTCGCTAACAGAATCGCCGGATCATAGGCATCCCCCCCTTGCGATTTGTAGGAGCCATAAAGCGAGGATAAATCCAAGCGGGAAACGAAATCTACCACAAAACGGCATTTATCGTTATCCGGGATCAAGTGGTTCAAATCGGTGGTGGATAATTGGAGGGTGGAACGATCATTACTCAGAAAACCCATAATAGAAATCCATTTTTACTATGGTTATATGAAAAGTGGACTCAAACCAGATACTAGACTATGAAAAGTGTAGCAAAATCCACCTGGAAAAAGCAAATAAAATCTGCAACAGCCTGAAGAGGGGACATTCCCGGGAATATACTCCCTATGCGCCGCGGGGATTTGCTTGTAGCGATCGGCTCCCGGCGGCGTACCAAACAGTTCAAATTGGTGATGAAATATGCGAAAGAGCGGGGCTTGAAAGTCATTCTGATCGCGGACCTGACCGCAACGGAAAGTCTGAAGTATGCCGATCTTGTGCTGCGCTGTCATTGCCGGGGGACTTATCTTTAACGATACCGCGACGGCGATGGTCAGCTTGATCAACTTTTTATGCTCAGCGGTTGCTTTGCAGAAAGGCCACGAAATTGTGGAGCAATGGCAGCGGATCGAGGATTTGTATGAAGAGTTCGGCCATTTTGGCCCGGTCCCCACCAAACCCTGACACGTTCACCGGAGGCAGCATGGTGCTTTGAAAGGGGGGAAAAAAGATGTTTCTTCTTTTTATCCTTATTTTCCTTATTGGAAAAGTCGTGGGTCAAAATTAAAATCCTCAAAATCCCCAATTTTTAATTCAGAAAACTGAGGATGCTGAGGGTTAATGAGATAATTATTTTCCTTTGGCACAATAACACTGGGCACCTGAAGCGATAAAGACGCCATTTCCTGTAACCACTGATCTCCAATTTGTTGGGTCAATTTTTTAATTTTTTGCCAATCCCCCGGTAAGTCGTCAATCCCAATGGCTAAAATGTCTCTCTCAAATAATTCGATTGAGACTGTCATAAACTCCCTCAACAACTCTTCATTGTTTCGAAGATGCACCAAGAGTTCCATCGCTCCTAAAGCAATAGATTGGGCACCATAGACAACCGCATTTCCTTTTGAGTTCCATCTTCCTCCATAGGTTTTAGCGCCTTTTCCAGAAAACGCGGCATGATGATATCTTTTTGACACCAACCGCCACACATGAATCATGGAAACACTCCATGGGCGATTTGCCCCAGTAAATCTTCGACTGCGTGCGATCCTATTTCGGTATCACAGTATTCCAGTGGTGTTTTTCCACCAAAGGCAAAAGCCGGTGATTTGAACCAACTTTTCACACTCTCCTCATCCCTCATAAAGGAAAGAGCGAAATCATACAGTTTAGCGATTCTATAAACTCTCTCTGATTCATCGCTTGCCAAGCGGCCTTGTTCTTTGCGACGACCGATTGTTCTGGAAGGGATGTTAATCAGAGCTGATAGTTCTTGAATGGTGATGCCAAATGCTTTTTGAAGATCATCAATGCTCTGGGAGGATAATCCCTCTTTCAAGCGCTGTATGATAATTTCACGTTCGTCTGTTTCCATTCCGATCACCCTGCCGGGTATATAGGAAAAGACCTCTGTCTCTTTTGTTGAAAAATGGTACTTATCCATTCATCCTCTTGCGTTTGAATGATACTGAATCCTGGCCATATGACATAATATAGCACGCACTTGGCTTTTTTTAAAGAATTAAGAATAGGACAGATTCCATGGACAAGGTTCCTTTCTTCAAGAATTATTCATGAGATTGCCTATTTCGCGACAGAGACTAGTTAGACCCTAGCCGAAAAGGGTTTCGAAAATAGTAAATGTAACCAATTTGATTCTATTGGATTCTCTATTTGATTCAATATGACGAGAAAACGATTTATTTTTGTTTTTTATTCGCCCACAGCACAGTTTTTATAGGGGAAAAATCTTTTTTGGACATACTTTCCTCGCCCCTGCTCACATTTCACACTCCCCCATTGAATATTCAGGCCGCTTGTTTGAGTTGTCTTTTTTTCAACTCAATCATTTTGCAAAAATTATAGGTTAATGCTTTTTCCAGCAACTCTGCCCGAACGTTTTCAATCCCTCTGCGCATAACTTGTCCGAAATGGAAACGATGCTTAAGATGAAACATCAACGACTCTGCAGCAGATCTTCCATTTCGTGATTCCAAATAGATTTCACTTTCCCATTCTTCAATCGGGGTCATCTTTTTTCCCTTTGCCCCACTAATACTAAAAACCTTAACGCCTTTGCCCATCCACTTTTCTCTGATCGCCTGATTGGCATATCCATCATCAAGGCTCACTTCAGAGGGAATGGTGATGGTGCATCGCAAATGTTCAACAAGGGCAGGGTCGAGTTGCCCTGAATCAGCAGCATTGCCCTCCGGAGTAATTAACACGGAAATAAAACCATTTCCGCTCCTTCCTAATTGAGGCTTATATCCGATAAGCGCTTCTCGATCTCCCTTTTGAATATAAGCCGAGCTCTGATCGGAAAGACTCAATACTTTCTCAGTGGAAGGAACCTTCTTTTCTTCAAAAACTCTTTGATGACAGTAGATGATTACCCGTTGCAAATTAGAAATATCTTCATTCATCATTTCAATGAGGCGAATCAAACGCGTTTTCCGAGAAGGGGGGAGAAGAGCTTTTTGGGCACGGATATCCACCTTTGCCATTTCTTTTAAAAATTTCCCATGAGCGCTTTGAGCTTTCTTCAATAGGGTTTTGTAATGTTTTTTTCGCTTCGTTTTACTGTCCTTTTTACCTGTCTCAAAAGCCATCATCTTAGAGAGCTTATTCATCTCCTTGATGAGGAAATCAAAATTTCTTTCACTGATCTCAGCGATTCCAAATGTATCAAGGGAACGCCCTCGATGGTAGCTTCGCTCCACGAGACGAGTCAATATCGACGAATCAGTAGGCCAAGCTGTATTTCCTTTTACAGAGGTGCTATCCAGTTTTAAAATATCAAAATCGTCCAACTCTTCATCGAGAACCATTCGAATTTGAGCATCGAAAATAAACTGTCTGCTCTCGTTGCTGACAGCATTGACATTATCAAGGATTGTACTCGCTCCCGGCATTTTCAATCCACGGTTGAGCAGAAGCAGATGCAGTGTGATTGACTCTGAAAGAAATATTTGGGCCGTTTGGGATTTGATACTTCCTAAATATCCCCGAATCATCATAAAAAGGTAGACTAAAAAAGCCGACATCCGAGGACACCCTATTTCCAGCCTCAGTTCTTCCGGCTTCAATTCCTCATCTTCTACGGGAAGATGAGGAAGCCATGGATTCCGGGCTTCCTGCCATCGTTTATCCTCTAAACGCTCTTTCTTTTTATTTCTTGCGTATTTCTCCAAATCCTGTTCAATTTTGTCCAATATCTCCGGCTCTCGCTCAGACAATTGATCAAGTTCTGATAAGAAATTTTCAAATTCTGTATCAGGAGCGCTTAAAATAAGATGTTTTTCTGCTCGAATGAATGGTTTCATTTTGGGTGCCATAATTCTTAATATTGAAGTTATTCACAGTTATTTCAATGAATTATGGCACTTTTTAACCTCAAGTTTAAAGATATAATTCTAAAAAATACCTTAAAATACCTTTTCGGCTAGGATCTAGCCTATGTCTTTGTGAATGAGACCTTTGTGAATGAAGCACTGGTCCGCCAAGGTCATGCCCACATCTACTTTCGCGTAGCAGCGAAGTACGGTGAACGATTACGCCAGGCGCAGGAAGAGGCGCGAACAGCAGGTAGAGGAATCTGGGAGAAAGTGGCGGAGAGATCTATCGCAATTGCCACCGTCCATGCGGATGCCGAGGGAAATGAAAGACAAAACTTAAATGACGAATTTATTGTGATCGAAAATCAGAGTGAGATTCCCATAGACATGACAGGGTGGACGGTTACGGATGCTTCCAACCATCCCTACCTCTTTCCCAAATTTACGATGCCTGCCAGGGCTCAGGTGACACTAAGGACAGGTTTCGGCAAGAATACTGAGGGTGAGATCTTTTGGGGAAGTCGAAATCCGATCTGGAATAACGATGGCGATACTATCTTCATCAGAGACCCCGAAGGACATCTGATAGCGGTCTATGTCTATCCGTAGTCGTGTTATTTGCCAATTTTTGTGAGAAGAGCATGAGCACTCTTTTCCTCTCATCATCGAAAAAATTTCTGGGCATTCTAAATGACTGAACCATAGCGTTGAAACGAGTTAATACGCAGTATCTCACATGCACAGGCTCTAGACCCATCGCGGAGGTGTGATTAACAAACTCGTAGCGCTTATCTCTATTCTCATCCTTCTCCCACTCCTCGTCCTGAAGCCAGTCCGCCAGCGCCGCCAGCTTCGCCAGCTCCGACCGTGTTCGAGAGCGTCAGCGTCAACGTCTCACTGCCCTCGCCATGGCCCTCGTCGAGCATCGCCACCGAGACGGTCCGGCTGGTCACCAGCGGCCCGAAGGTGAGCGTGCCCGAGGCCGCCGTGTAGTCCGAACCCACCTTCGCGCTGCTATCCGCGGTCGCATAGTCCACCGTCGTCGTGGCGAGGCGCTGCCTGCTCAAGCTCGCCACGAACTCGAGCGTCGCCTCCGGACCTTCCTCGGCCTACGTGTCCGCCACCGAGAGCTCCGCCGGACCCGCGATGATCGTCCGCAGGACCCCCGCGAGCATCCGCCTGTCGGGAACGCACACCTCGGGCGAGTTGTCGCACGACGTCGTCGCTTTCACCGCCAGCGTGACGTCGCTGAGGCCCGGCGGCGGCGCCCGCAACCCCCATCCCCGGTCGCCGCCCTTCTCCAAACGGCCGGCGCCCGCGATGTTGCCGCCCGTCACCTCGAACAGCGCGTCCCGCACAGTCTTGTAGCTCAGCCCGTCCGGCTCCAGGTTGAGACGGAACTCGACCTCGATCGGCGTCTCCCCGTCGTACTCGTCCGGCGCCTGAGCAAAATACGCTGTGAACGGCTTCCCCGGCACCAGCGTGGCCACGCTCTGCGGCAGCGGCCGGCCGTTGGCCGTGCAGACCGCGTTCGCATCGTCGCACGCGCGAATGGGGAGCACGATGGTGATGTCGCCGCTATGCGTCGGCTTGGCGCGCACCTCCCAACCACGGTTGCTCGGGGGATCGAGCCGCCGCGCGCCGGTGACCGATAGCAGATCGCTGCCGACCGTCCTGTAGCTCAGATCTCCGGGCTCCTCGCTGAAGTGCAGCTCAAAGCAGAACGGCGTCGTGCCGTCTTTCCCCGCCGGGAGCGATTCCACGCGCGCGCTGAACGGAGCGGCCGAGTCCTCCGACTGCTGGATCGTCTGCAGAGCGCTGCCGGTCGGGATTTCTCTCTCTGTAAACAGCACAACGGCATCCGGCCCGGTCACCACACTCTGGATGCTGCCGCCCTTGAGTAGCAGGCTGTTGCCTACTGCTTCTATCCCCGCAGGCGAGCTATCGGCATCCGCCATCGTGTAGGAGAACACCAGCTCCCGTGAACCCGTGCCGCGTGCGTAAGGAGCGACGGGTCGGTCAAATAAATTACTAATTAGTGCTTGGCAGAAAAATACTCAAATTGCTGATATTAAATGATATTTCTTCAATTTCACGGGATGAAGATTTGTTTGATACAGTGTTCAGATGGCAAAAATCAACAAAAAATGGAATTTTTGATGAGTTTCCCAAAATCTTCGTTTCTTGAAAATAGGTGAATACCATTAAATATCATGTAGTTATCTAATTTTCGGCCAAGTACTAGTTAAATAACCTGAGTTCGAGATAAGAATTTAATAAATTCAATATGTTATGGAATCTTCATATCTTAGAGAAACCTTATCATTCCTGCGAAAGCAGGAATCCGGAGGTATGCAGCCAGACTGAAATCCGGATCCCCGCTCCCCGCTTTCGCGGGGACAAGTTTCGCGAGGATGACATATACACTAGAATACTCATATTATTGAAGATTTATGTCGAACTCAGGTTAAATATCGTTTAAAAAAGATTCCAGGGGAGGATCGATCGTTTTCAAGTCCTTCCACGATATTGTTCAATCGATCGGGCGGGAACCCTCTCCTTCCTTAAAACAACTTACTGATGGCATGATTTTAGCGCTACAACGCAGCGTCAAACCCCAAATGAAAAAAAATGCAGAATTCGCAAAAAAATTTAAAAAAATAAAAATCCACGGGGCAAACCCTCTCACTCAGGCTCGACTTTTGCGTTTTAAAAAAGAGGTATTAAACCCATGCATCGCAATAAATCAGCGAGATCCGTTCCTATATGATATGGATAGAGTAAAAGAAGTTATTGGAGAACAAATGCGGAAGATTAAAAAAATTCCTTTAGCAAGTCAGAATCAGGGGGATTGCGCAACAATGGAGGTCATCAATAAAAAATCTATAGCGGTCCATCATCGGCATGAGCCAAAAAATAATGACGCTGCGACGCTCTCTGGTTTTGGGCATGATTTCCGGGGTCCGGAGGGGACATCAGAGGGATGAGGATGGAGGGCAAGCAGCACGAAAAAAAGTGACATTTCGGTGTGTCTTCTGTGCCCGGTTAGCGTTTTGTGGTCCTCTTGAAAACACATACTCATTTCTGGTTATGACTTATTTTGAACAGATTGAATTTGGAAGTTTGACATCCTAACCGGAGGGGCATAAAATTATTGGGCGCCTTGATTATAGTTGAGGATATCATCAGATTAGAGATGAACGGATTGACTTACTCGATCTTTTAAAACGACGAGGGATTGCCTCTCTCAATTATACTGAAGAAGAGCTTGAAGAAGAATTATCCTCTGTTCAAAATCAAAAACCCAATTCAATCTCGTGATCAGAGAATCGTAAATTGACAATAAAGCTCTCCCGACATGCAAAACGAAGAGCGAAGCTCTATAAATTACAGGAATCTACTGTTAAAGACATCCTCAAAGAGATGGAGTTGACCGATGGCGAGCATGAGATAATCAGAAATGGGGTCGGTCTTAAATACCCACTCAAACTCGTTGTTTCCGTTGAAAACAATACTATGACTGTGATTACCTATTATCCCCTCAAGATAAGGAAGAAAAAAATGAAAGTCCATTATGATGAAGAAATCGATGCTTTGTATTTAAAGTTTGGTGACCAGGAACCAGACGGCGTCATAGAGATTACAGAGGGTGTTAATATTGATATGGCTGATGACGGAAAGCTGGCTGGAATAGAAATACTCAGAGCCTCTGACAAACTTAATATCGACACCATCTTGTCCTATACGCTTGAGTTAGATCAAGGCATATTGAAAAATAGAATCGCCTAATAACCTGCTGCAACGGATGGCGGGGGCGGGCCTTTCATCAAGGGTTGTTCTTATACGCCAGAAAGGGGGTCAGGCCTTTGATTAGGTGATTAACCTGAGTTCGAGATAAGAATTTAATAAATTCAATATGTTATGGAATCTTCATATCTTAGAGAAACCTTGTCATTCTTGCGAGATCCCCGCGTACGCGGGGAAGGAATCCAGAGGTATGCAGCCAGACTGAAATCCGGATCCCCGCTCCCCGCTTTCGCGGGAACAAGTTTCGCGAGGATGACATATACACTAGGATACTCATATTATTGAAGATTTATGTCGAACTCAGGTTGATTAAATAGTGTTACGTTAAATTCTATCAATCAATTTTTCAAAGAGAATAAGATCCGTTTTGATTGCCCCTTCACTTGACCGAGCGCATTGATGCCTGAATCGACAAAACTCAAGGCCTCGTCGCTATCCGTGGAAAAATGATCGCTTTCATCATATATGGTAGCCACCCGTTGATAGTCCAGCTTGGCGTGAGTCGCCTCGATACCGCTGGTAATGAGCACGTCCGTAGCGAGAGCGACGCGAAAGACAAAATCACCAATCGCGCTGAGGCCACGGGCGGCGGACGTCGGGATGACAGCCACGATCTGATTTTCTTGCGCAACCGGGAAAGCCTCTGTGGTCTCGGTTGAAGTCGCGGGACCGAAGACAACGGAGACGCCCACTTGATGAATCAGTTTATTGAAGGCTTCCACGGCACCCTCCACGCTGCTGCGGTCATCCACGGTGACGAACTCGATCAGGCATCGTCGAAGCGTGTGTTGTTGATCTCATCGGGTGCCAGTTCCAAACCTTGTCCCATTGGTCTGCCAAACGAGGAGGCGAGTCGCCCCGTCACAGGTATGACGACGCCGATGGAAATCTCTCCACCAAGGCTTTCCTTGCTGGCATTGGCGGGTTGTAGAATTTGCGAAATCCGCTCACAGGCGGGAAGAAACGCAATCAGCGCGCCAATTGCCAATACGAAAGTGGTTGTTTTGATTCTTTTGATTTTCATGTCGAGCCTCCTTGATTTTCATATTCAATCTGAGTTCTAGATAAGAATTTAATAAATTCAATATGTTATGGAGTTTTCATATCTTAGAGAAACCTTGTCATTCCTGCGAGATCCCCGCGTACACGGGGAAGGAATCCAGAGGTATGCAGCCAGACTGAAATCCGGATCCTCGCTCCCCGCTTTCGCGGGGACAAGTTTCGCGAGGATGACATATACACTAGGATACTAATATTATTGAAGATTTATGTCGAACTCAGGTTATTCAGGAAATTGGAATTTTTTACGTTTATTCTTTGAATTCATACCAAAGTCGACTTTATCAGGTCAACTGCGACTTTGCGAGATGTAACCATCATCTTCCCGTGATCCTCAAAGTAACTATTCGGGTTTCTTCAGAGACTCCTTCGATTTTGGCACGCATTTTTCGTAGCATTGAATCCAGAAAGGATATTGAACTCTCGAAAGTTCAAATATATAGTGCTTGGCCGAAAAATACTCAAGTTGCTGATATTAAATGACAATTCTTCAATTTCACAGGATGAAGATTGGTTTGATGCATTGCTCAGATGGCCAAAATCAAAAAAAAATGGGATTTTTGATGAGTTTCCCCAAAATCTTCGTTTCTTAAAAATAGGTGAATACCATTAAATATCATGTAAAGTCTTTCATTAATTATATCAAGATGATAAACTGATATTTATGACGCGAAGAAAAAAACCCGAGTGCGCGTCATCTCGCATGAGGGGGTCAATCGTTGCAGTTACAGTATCTTCTGACTGGTTTCTTTCGTTTTTCCGTAAATCTTCAAGATTTGAAATTTTATGCGCACCATACGTGACCCCCAGATGAAGTTCGGCGAAGTCGACGTTGCCGCCATCGAGTTGGATCTCAAGTCTTGTGATGACATCCCCCCTATCCTTCGCGGTTTGCAATACATATACGCCACACCAGCATTACGCGCATCGGTATTCAAGGTTCCGGAACGGGTCATCCCCTCGCGAAGCGGTCCGGGCCTGAGCAACGAAGACAGGCATCGCAAAGCGGACCCCCGTCTTGGGCGTCCCGGGATGGAGCAGTGGAAGATTCTGGCGCTTGGCGTACTGCGCCCGGGTCTCAACAGCGATTACGACCGCATCCATGAGTTGGCCAACCATCACGACAGCATCCGGCAGATGCTCGGACATGGAGGTCGGGAGGTCCTTTGCCGGGGAGGACAAAACGACGTACAACCGGCAGACGATCAAGGATAACCTGCGCCTTTTCACGCCTGAGATTCTCGATGAAATCAATCAGTTGGTAGTCAAAGCCGGACATGAACTGGTAAAAAAAACGCCAAAAAAGATGGACCACCCCGAGTTCGGACAGAGAAGAAAGTTGAACTTCATGATTCAAGCAGGGCGCTACGTGCACGCTGCGACTCCTTTGTGGTTGAAACCAATGCGCATTATCCGACCGACGTCAACCTGCTCTTCGACGCCATACGCAAGACGATTGAAGAATGCGCCAGGCTTTCACGGAGCTGCCAGCTGGCTGGCTGGCGACAATACAGGAACAACATCTGGCAGTTCAAAAAGCAGTATCGTCTCATCCAAAAGCTCAGGACCTCAACTTCGAAAGCTCAGCAAATAAGGCGTGCCCGCGAAGAAAAGAGGCGCAAGGAATATCTCAAATACCTCCTCATGGCCCAAGCGTATCACCTGCGGGCCCAGACGCGCCTGGAACTTTTGGAAAAACGGGTGCGCTCCCCCTTGAAACTGCTGCGCTTGCGGGAGTACATGGGCTCTGCAAAAAACTCATGAGCCAAATCATCCGCAGGGCGCACTTCAACGAAACCATCCCTCATCATGAAAAAATCTTCTCCATCTTCCAGCCCCACACCGAGTGGATCAGCAAGGGCAAGGCGGGAGTGCCGGTGGAACTCGGACTCAGGGTCAACATCATCGAGGACCAGCATCAATTCATCCTTCACCATCAGGTGATGCGCAGGCAGACCGATGAGAAGGTGGCCGTGGAAATCGTCGAAGAAACCAAAAAACGCTTTCCCGAGCTTGCGGTCGTGAGTTGGGACAAGGGCGCTCACAGCCCACAGAATCAGCGTGAACTCAAAGCACTGCCGGATCTTGTCGCGCTTCCCAAAAAAGGCAGGCTGAGCCATGCAGACCGGCAGAGAGAAGATTCCCGGGAATTCAAACTCCTGCGCCGCAAACACTCTGCGGTCGAATCCGCCATCAACGCTCTGGAAGCACACGGACTCGATCAATGTCCTGATCATGGAATCCAGGGTTTCGAACGCTATGTCGCTCTGGCTGTGCCTGCAAAAAACATCCACCGTCTCGGCACCGTCCTGCGTGAACAGCAAAAAGAACGGCAGCGTCGTAAACGAGGACCCTACAAAAAAGCGGCCTGAACCAAAGGACGACTCCCCATTCTAAAATAAGAGGGGAGGCCGGGAGAGGGGGGGGGCGAGTGCCCAAAAAAAGAGGATTAACAAAAAAGTGGGGATCTCAAAGAAAAATTGCTTCAGCTATCTAAAATATGGCTTGTTCAAGAATGGCTGTTCTCGCGAGTTCTACACCTTCTATTAGTAAAATTGTATTTTTCTGTCAGGCACTAGTTAAATATCGTTTAAAAAAGATTCCTGAGGAAGATCGATCGTTTTCAAGTCCTCCCAAGATATTGTTCAATCGATCGGGAACCCTCTCATTCACTAAAACAACTTATTAAAGCCATGATCCTAGCACAACAACGCAATGTCAACCCCCTAATGTAAAATAAATGCGGGATTCGCAAAAAAATTTAAAAAATCAATGCGGGATTCGCAAAAAAATTTAAAAAATCAATAAATCTGCTCAAATCCGGGGACAGTCAGAAGCCGTTCAGTTCAATAACGTTGAAAAAAGATTCCCGTGAAGGATACATCATTTTCACATCCTCCAGGGTATTGTTCAATCGATCAAGCGGGAACCCTTCCACAGCTAATTTTGAATCAAACGAGCGGAAGTCCTCTCCTTCCCTAAAACAACAAGGCATGATTTTAGTACTACTACGTGGCGCAAAGCCTATAGCAAGTTTGGATCAGGAGAATTGCGCAACAATGGAGGTCAGCTATAAAAAGATATATTGCGGTCCATCTTCGGCATGAACCAAAAAGCGAATGTTCGCTCCACAATCCATCGTTTTTTCCAACGGCGATAATGATCGTAAACGCTTTGCCAGGGAGGAAAATCATGGGCAAGCATGCTCCACTGACAACCCGTTTTCAGGACATACAAAATCGCATTGACGATGCTATGTTTGCTATGAATACTTTTGGCCTCCCGGGGGTCGGAACGTTCAAAAAATGTTCAACCTGAGACCATTCCAGATCGCTTAAATCGCTTGGATACATAAATCTCCTTTAAAAACGTGAAAATCTAGGAAACAAGCATTTTATTTGCCAAACAGCTTCTTACAATTAATTGCCGGACAAACCGCACAAGGCTATAACCAACGGAAAAATAGCCATGGTGCCTTTTGGGAAGACTGCTACCATGAAACGGCTGCGGAAAGCGGAGCGCATCTCATGCGATGTATGGTTTATATCGATCTGAATAGGGTTCGAGCAGGAGTGGTGAATCATCCTCAGGACTGGGACTATGGAGGGTATTCTGAATTCCATTCCCCACCCTGGCGATACCGTTTTGTGGATATCAAAGCAGTGTTGGAGTTGACTGGGATGAGGTCTTTGGAGGAATTTCAACAAAATCATGAAGCTCTCATTCGAAAAGCATTGCATCAACCGTTTCAACGCCAAGAACGTTGGACGAAAGCCTTGGCTTTAGGAAGTCAAACCTTTGTCGAATCGTTTGCTCAACAAGCGAGACTGAGTCCTATATAACTCTCAATTTTATCAAGGCGCGCGCTTCACTGTGAGCAGGGTCCCCGGGGAGGGGCGGTCGATGCGGGATATCCGGCCATCGGGCCAGATCACTTCGAGCTGAAAGGGGGCCTTATCGGTTCGTTGGCCAAACCCAAAGTGGACACGGGCCGGATCACTGGAGAGATAACCGCTGCTGGCGCGCATCTCGCGATGCAATATCCCATTTGGGGTGCGCAAACGTAATTCCGCTCCAATGGCCCGGCGATTCGGGGAGCTTTCCCAATGCAGTTTTACTTCCAGCGCTGCCCCTCCACAGAGCCGATTCTCATACAGCTGGGCGGGTTTGGCCAGGTTGTTGACCACCACCTCTAAATCCCCATCGTTGTCCAGGTCCGCCAGACTCATCCCCCGTCCACTCTCGGTGGCTCCCAGTCCCCATTCCGAAACTGCGCAAACCGGTCCGTTCCATCGTTGCGCAGGGCCTGGTTTGCTTCCTTCAGTTCGTCTCCGGATAAGTGTCCGAAGAGTTGAGAAGCAATCATGCCATTGACGACGTAGAGGTCGAGGAATCCGTCATTGTCCAGGTCTCCGAACTGTGCGGACCAACTCCAGCCAGTGGCATCGACCCCAGCGGCCTCAGCCAGTTCTACGTATCCTGTGCCTCCAGCCTTTCGGCTCTGCAGGACATTAGCCGCTACCTGGTTCCCACCAGAGCCATCACCGAGATCAGAATGAGGATGGGAAAGGCGATCCAGGCATCGACAAAGCGCTGGATCACCATGTCCGCCTTCCCGCCGAAGTAGCCGGAAATGATACCGATGATTAATGAGACCAGGGTGCTGATCGACGTTCCTGCGATGCCCACAATTGCGGAGACTTGAGCGCCTTTAATTAGGCGGCTGAACAAATCTTGTCCCAGATGGTCAGTGCCCAGCAGGTGCTCAGCGGAGGGAGGCTGCAGCATCTGGCGAAGATTCATTTTATTCGGATCTTAGGGTATCAGAAAATCGGCAAAGATCCCCACCAGGAGCAACGTCAGCACAATGATGGCTCCGATCAACCCCAGGGGTTTCTCCTTGACCAGCCGCTTCAAGAAAGTCGCTCGGGGCGAACGAGGGGGCGCTATCCTGGTTTCCGTTGGACTCATGGGATTCTCCTATTTATAACGAATTCTCGGATCGAGGTAGGCATAGGAAAGATCGACGAGGAGATTGATGAATAAGACCGCCGTCGCAATCACCAGATTGACCGCGGTGACAATGTTGTAACTTCGGGTTTGCAGGGAATTCACGACGAGACGGCCGATGCAAGGCAGCACAAAGATCTGCTCGGTGATAATCGCCCCTCCCAGCAGGAAGGGGAGTTGCAGCCCCACCAGGGAGACCACCGGGATGAGCGCGTTCTTCAGCACATGCCGCAGGACCACTACCCGCTCCCTCAAGCCTTTGGACCAGGCGGTGCGGACATAGTCCGACCGGAGCACCTCCAGCATCATGGTGCGGATCATGCGCATCACTTGTCCGGAGAGCGCCAAGCCCAAAACCACGCCAGGGAAGAGGAACATGAGCAGGTTGGTCCCGGGGTCCTCGAGGAAGGAAACATACCGCATGGGGGGCGCCCAACCGAAATAGAGGGGCAGATAGATCATGATCATCGTCGCGGTCCAGAATTCCGGGATGGAGATAAAGAAGATGGAAAAGGTACGGCCGGCATAGTCGCCCAGGGTATCCTGGCGGATGGCCGAGTAGGTGCCGATGGGAAAGGCAATGAGCAGGGAGAAGATCAAAGCCATGAGGGTCAGCTCAGCGGTTACCGGAATGCGGGGGCGGATCTGGGTTTCCCAAATGGGCAGACCTGAAATGAGAGAGGTGCCCAGGTCACCGCGGAGAAAAATGCCCCCTACCCACCGTAAATACTGGACATGGGCCGGGACATCCAGCCCCAGCATCTTCTCGATCTCTTTGCGTTGCTCCTCCGTTTGATCGAGCCCGCCGCCAAATTTCTGACCCAACATCATGTCGATGAGATCGCCGGGAATGAAACGGACCAGGCTAAACACGATGATCGATACAATGACGAGCGTGGGAATGATCAGTAAGATTCTTCTGATGAGGTAGGTGTTCACAACATCCTTTTTAAAAAAACTCTCCCCTCCCTTGATGGGCATAGGTGTCTTAGGAAGAGTCCCCCTTTGAAAAAGGGCTGTCAGCGTGATCCGTATTCGGGAAGCGGGATTTAGGGGGATTTTAAAGGATTTAGGGTTCGCAAGGCACCCGGAGGCGGGGGCTGGCCCGCCTCTGGATGTTTTTTCTCGTTGAACGGCCAGGACTATTTCTTGCTGGGGTCTACCCAGATTCTGGCGTGGATTGCGCCAGGTCCATTACCCCCGCCCAGGGTATCTTCACCGTGATAGCCTTGGATCCAGGGATTGTGCGCGTGGTGAGCAGGAAACTTCGGGGTGAGGATGGCCCAGAACTTCTCAATCCCATACCGATCAAAAAATCGTAACAACTCATTTTGCTCATCCTGATTTTTCATCTCCCTGATATCTTTTATCATGGATTCAATGGCGAAATCTTTGATGTTAATCTGTGACCAAGAGGAGGAATGTTCCCACACACCCACCATACCCACAGGGTTATAAGGATGCCCAGTCAGCCAATTGGCCATCGGGCCCGCTTCGTGTTTATTGATCATCCCGGTTAAGACCGCCTGCTCGACATTGTTGATCTCAACATCCACCCCAATGTCCTTCCAGTAGCCGGCCACTATTCTTGCCAGGTTGAGATCGTGCTTGACAAAATCTGCGCTGAAATTCATCGTTGTCTTGAAACCATTGGGATAATCGGCAATCGCCAGAAGCTGCCTGGCCCCTTCCGGATTATAGCGAAAACCATCCTTGAGCCATTCGGGCCAATCCTTGTAAAGGAACATGGCTTCCTGACGGGCTCCAAACTGGCCCACAGGCGTCGGGTCTCCCTTACCCTTATAGAAAGTTTCGTTGATTTCTTCGAGGTTGATGGCCATCTGCATGGCCCGACGGACGTCAAGGTTGTCAAAAGGCGGTTTACTGACGTCCAAGTGCCAAGAGCGATGAGCAAAGGGGTTGCTGACAACTACGATATCAGGATTCGACCGTTGCAGAGCTTCCACCTGCTGGTCGGTCAGATCATTGAAGATATCAATCTTGCCAGAGCGCATAGCCGCCAGCTCGGTGGTTTTGTCTTTGATGATCAGAATTTTGAACGTGTCCGCATAGGGGATTTTGTTGCCAAACTTTTCATCGGTTTTCCAGTAATCGGGATTCTTGCCATAAGTCCATGAGGAGTCCTAGACATAATCCTCGATCATCCAAGGGCCGGTGTCCACCAGGGTGTCCACTTTTTCTTGAGGACTATATTGCTTCCTTTTGTTAGTTTTTTGAGAGGGAACAACTGTCAATTTTTGTTTGTTTGTCCGAGACATTGGAATCTCCTTGCTTTGAGGGATAGAAATAGCTAACTCATTCTATGGAAAATTCCAATGCTCTTTTGAACGGGCACAGATGAATTTGTAGCTTAAAGCAATAAGCTAAAATTATGATTCCGTTTGAATCATAACAAATGAAAATTATATAAAAAAAGTGGAAAAAAATGACCAGCCATTTATTATATTCTTTGGTGTCAGGGACTATAGATGTCTTCGGAACCGCTTGTTATGCATTGTGATATCAAGGCTAATCAATGAAGCGATATTTCAACAAAGTCCAGATGGCAGCAATGCCATCATACCATCTTATTTTTTTTCCTTCTTCCACAGTTCTACCTTGATAACTAATTGGAACTTCGTTGATTTGATAGCCTTGTTTTAACACTTTTGCTGTCATTTCTGGACAAATTTCAAACCTTTTCGATTTCAAATCAATCTTCTTGAGAACATCGATTTTAAACAATTTATATGCGGTTGCTTCATCTGTTAAATTAGATTTATATAAGACATTGGTCATCACTCTAAGGATGATATTAATGATCCAATTTTTAAGAACCATCCCTTTCGGCTTCTTATTTTGATTCAAAAAACGAGACCCATACACTATGTCTGCATCATTATTTAATATTGGGGCTAACAGCTTTGGATAATCTTCCGGATCATACTCTAAATCAGCATCTTGGATGAGTACAATATCTCCAGTTACATAAGTTAATCCTATACGTGCAGCAGTTCCTTTTCCAAAATTAAGTCGAGACTCATGTATTATCATTGTTTTTTCATTTTTATACTTTTCTATTTTTTCTGTTGTTCCATCTACCGAACCATCATCAATTAATACCATTTCAACACCAGAAATTTCTTCAGGGAGCTTAACAGCGTTGATACGTTTAATCACTTTATCGATATTATTGAATTCATTGTAGATAGGAATAATTATTGACAGTTTCAACTTTTTCAACCTACTATTGTTAGTCATTAATTGCAACAATTCGATCTGTCTTAGGATATCATCTTATATGATACGACCAATTTTTTCACCTATTTTGAAGAACCGCTGCACTCTCAATTAGCCAAGATTGGCCATAACAAAGCCTCGCGTCATCATTTAAAACAAGTGGGACTGGCCGTCTGTGTTGAAAAAGCTTGGGGCATCCCTCACTTCCACCGGGTCTATCGTGGCAATATTCACGATTCTAAAACCTTTCCCCAAGTGATTACCGAATTACAAAAATGGAAATTGCAGTCCTCCTCACACTATGCTATTCTGTTAAAAAGACCACAAATTTCACTTCTCATTCCCATTGAGGACCTCATGGCTTCTTTAGAATCCGTCAAAAACAACACCACTCCAACACGGTTTCCTCCATCTGCCAGGGAGCCCCTCAGGGTGAGTGAGGCAGGGTATTGGAAGACGTACTATGAACACCCGGATAGTCAATATGAATGGAACAATGGATTCTTGGAGGAAAAGCCCATGCCAGATTTTTTAAGCATCTCTCTGTATCAATGGTTCTTACGCTTATTAGAAGAATATTTAATCGTCTTCCCTCAAGGGCGAATCATGGCATTGGAAATGGGCTTTCGTTTGGAACTGGGAAAGAAAAAGGTGAGTATTCGCAAACCGGATCTGGCCGTGATTCTTCACTCCAATCCTGTCGAGGCCAAACTGTTGGATCGTTCGTTTCATGGGGTGTGTGACCTCTGTATAGAGTTTTTATCCGACTCGACTCCCTCGGAGGTGGAACGGGATACGGTTCACAAAAAAGAAGAATACGCCAAAGCGGGGGTAGCGGAATATTATATATTAGACCGTTTGCGCAAGCATACCGCCTTCTATGCTCTCAATGAGCAGGGGGTTTATGAAAAGATGAAGAGCAAAGAGCCCGGCGTGATTCATTCCAGGGTTTTGGATCGATTCGCATTTCGTCTTCAGGATTTAGAAAAACAGGTGGCCTTTGAAAAATTAATCGATGATCCCCTCTACCAGCCGTTCCTCTTGAAAAGCTTCCAACAAGAGAGACAAGAAAAAGAAAAAGAGAGACAAGAAAAAGAAAAAGAGAGACAAGAAAAAGAAAAAGAGAGACAAGAAAAAGAAAACGCGCTTGTGGAAGTCGAACGGCTGCGTGCTCTCCTTCAAGAGTAAAGATATCGATCCCGGCTAAAATTCGGATGGGCGGGATCGGGTCGGACCGGATTATTTTTTCTATAGCACTGTTCTCCATAGATATATTCAAAAAATTAAGCTAAAAACGGCTCTTAGCCTTCTCTTTTGAGGAGCAAAAGAAGCGTTTAAGAAAAGAAGGGCTCTTTACACTGATCATTGTGACCTTCCTGGTTTTCAGCATCGTGCATTTCCTCCCAGGCACTGAATAACCACTCATGCGCTTATTTGTGATCAGTTCTATTGTAGTCCCGGCACGAGGCCAATAGTTTCCTTCTAAGAGAACGGGTTGATCAATCTGGCCAGGAATCCTCGTTTGCGTTTTCTCTTTGCGGTGCCGTAACTGCCCTCTCCGCCGCGCAGCCGGGGATCGAGCAGGTCCCTCACCGCGTCGCCGAACATGTTGAGGGAGTAGACCACGATGGTCAGGAAGATCCCCGGCCACATCGCCAGCCATGGCGCCACCTGCATGTACCGGCGCCCCTCGCGGCTCAACAGGCCACCCCAGCTGGGAACGTCCAATGGCAGTCCAAAGCCCAGGAAGCTCAGGGACGCCTCGGTGATGATCACCGTGCCAATGGAGATGCTGAAGATGACGATGATGGGCGCGAACACGTTCGGCAGCACGTGGCGCAGCAGCGTACGCCAACCGGGATTGCCGACGGCCTTCGCAGCCTCGAAGTAGACGTTCTCCTTGATGCTGATCACCGCGCCCCGGATCACGCGCGAGTTGCCGATCCCATAGACCAGGCCCAGCACGATGATGATCTGCAGCACGCCGGTCCCCACGATCGACATGACCGTCATGAGCAGCAGCAGTCCCGGAAAAGCCAGCCAGGCATCGACGAATCGTTGCGTCACCATGTCGAACCTACCCCCGATGAACCCCGAGAGGGCGCCGATGGCGGTGGCCACCAGCACCGCCACTGCGGTTGCAGCGAAGCCCACGAGCAGCGACTGGCGAGCGCCGAAGATGTTGCGACTCAAGAAGTCGCGTCCGATATGATCGGTTCCCAGCGGATGCTCAATCGAAGACCCCTGCAGCCGCCGGGTCACATCCTGTTCCAGCTCGGGGTCAGGCGCCAGATAGTCGGCAAAAACGCTCACCAACACAAACAGCGTAATGATCACAGCGCCGAGCAAGCCCAGCGGCTTTTCCCGGACCAGCCGGTGAAAGAAGTCGGCAAAAAGGCTGCGGCTGCGCTGCTCGGTGGCGAGATCTGTCGTTCTGGCGAGGTCCGTCATTGGTACCGAATCCTTGGGTCGAGGTAGGCGTAGAGCAGGTCGATCAGCAGGTTGTTGACCAGGATGAAGGTGGCAAAGAAGAGGTTGATGCCCGAAACCACCGGATAGTCACGGTTCCACAGCGCCTGGATGAGAAACGACCCCAGTCCGGGCAGGTTGAACAGCGTCTCGATGATGACCGAGCCACCCACCAGGATCGGCAGCTGCAGCCCGATGAGGGTGACCACCGGGATCAGCGCGTTCTTGATGGCGTGGCGGACGATAACCACCCGCTCGCGCAAACCCTTGGCCCAGGCTGTCCGGACATAGTCCTGCCGCAGCACCTCCAGCATCATCGTGCGCGTCATCCGCATCGTGGCGGCCACCGTGGCCGTCCCCAGAATCAGGCCGGGGACGATGAACATGCCGATGTGGGCCAGCGGATCCTCGCTGAAGTCAAGCAGTCTGAGCCGCGGCGTCCAGCCCCACCAGATGCCGGGAAAGATGAGAACTATGAGGGCCAGCCAGAAGTTGGGAGTGGCCAGCCCGAAGATGGCGACGCTGCGCCCGACATAATCGCCCAGAGTGTCCTGGCGCACCGCCGAGTAGATGCCGACCGGCAGCGCGATCACCAGGCCGATGATCAGCGCCGTCGCCCCCAACTCCAGGGTGACGGGCACTCTGGCGAGGATCTTATCCTCCACGGGTCTGTGGCCCCGGAGCAGGGACTGACCGAGCGTACCGCGCAACAGGATCCCCGACACCCAGCGCACGTACGCTATGTGCGCTGGGACGTCCAGCCCCAGCATCTCGCGCAGCCGCTCCTTGTCGTCCTCGGTCGCGCCTACCTGATGGTCGGTCAGCAGGACGTCGACGATGTCGCCGGGGAGCTGGCGCACAGAAAAGAACACCAGCATGCTCAGGATGAACAGGGTCGGAATGAACAGCAGCAGGCGCCGGATGACGTAGGTACGCATAAAGCTAGTGCTTTGTTAATAATGTTTTGATGTCTATGAAAAGTATAGTGATTTTAGCAATGTCATTCCTGCGGAAGCAGGAATCCAGAGTTTTAAGCTCTATCCCCTGGATCCCCGCTTTCGCGAGGATGACAAAGAATAATATATTAGTTTCACAAGGTACTAGTTCAACTCCTCCTTGAGCTGACTATCGATCCACACGCGAGAGTAGGGCCCGTTCCACTGGCAGTTGCCGAGCCCCATCTCGCCGTTGTAGCCGACGATCCACGGCTGCGCAACGTTGAACGTTGCAAACTTCACACCCCAGAGGTAGCGGTGCTGCTCGATCACGTACATGTCGAGCGCCTTCGCCAGCCGTCGGTACTCGTCGCCAGTCGCAGCCTGTAACTCCTCCCACCTGGCCTCGAACACCGGATCGGCGAAGATGTGGCCGGTGTCGACGGCGACCTCGCGAAAACCGCCGAGACTGCTAGTGAGGTTCTCGTAGTCGGCGCCGACGGACCAGAAGTCGATTAATCCGTCGAAATCTGACGCATTCGCCCGTCCGAGGAACGTGGGGGTGTCGAGTGTCTCGATCTTGACCTCCACGCCGATCTTCTTCCAATAGCCGCCGACGAGCTCCATGTAGCCGGTGTCGGCGCGTTCGCTGTTAGTCATGATCGAGGTCTGGAAGCGGACGCCGCCCGCCCCGCGTGGGTATCCGGCCTCATCGAGCAGTCGCTCGGCACCCGCCGGGTCGTAGGACCAGAACTTCTGGAGCTCCTCGGGCCAGGTATCGAAGGGGTTGGTGAAGCCGGTCACGTCCGTCCCGATCGGCCCCATCGGCTGCCACTCTCCGTAGCCGTAAAAGTAGTTGTCCCTAATGGTCTCCAGGTCGATCGCCATCTGCAGGGCGTGGCGCACCCTGATGTCGCTGAGGGGCGGCTCTTCCGTTTTGATGCCCAGGCACGTCTCGCAGCGGAACCCGATCGGGAAGAGCTGCATGCCCGGGACATCTTTCTGGAGCTGCACCGCGTTGGCGATCGTCTTGATCCGCGAGACACCCGTCTCCCCGCTGATATCGATCTGGCCCGACCGCAGTGCCGCAAGCCTGGTCGCCTCGTCGCTCATCATCAGCAGCACGAGCTTGTCGGCGTAGAGCAGGCGGTTCCCCGGGAACTTCTCGTCGTCCTTCCAGTAGTTGGGATTCCTGTCAAACGTGATCGAGGTGCTGCTGACGAACTCGTCCACCATGAAGGGCCCGGTGCCGATCACGTTGTTGGCGTCGCCGAGCATGTCGAAGGTTTCGGGCGCATATACCTTGTCTTGGCAGTCGTCCAACAGCGCCTGGAGCGTGCCCTCGTGCGGCTGCGACAGCTTGATCTCGAAGGTCAGCTTGTCGGTGGCCGTTACCGACTCGAAGGGGAGGGTCGCTCCCCACGACGCGGGATCTTCACCGGCAAACCTGCCGATGCCGTACCGTCGGTCGTAGTTCGCGGCCAAGTCGTCGGCGGTCAGCTGGCGACCGGATACCGGCGGCTTGTCGTGAAAGAAGACGTTGTCGCGGATCTTGAACACCCACGTCAAAGGATCCGGGTTCTCCCAGCTCTCCGCCAGGTGGCCCACCAGGGCGCTCTCGGGATAGTAGACCACTAAGGAGTTGACAGTGCGGTCGATTGTCCAGTCCGCCAGGCCCAACCTGTCCAGCGTCGATCCCATGAAAAGCCCCGCTCCGTTCCAGATCCAGTTGTCGCCGTGCTCAAGCGCGAGTGTTATCAGCGCAGCGGTAATGGTCCCGCCGTGCTCCGGTTTGACCACCATTTTGCCGGTGGAGGGATCTTTGACCATCTCTTTGGCAGTCACTGCTGCCGAACTGACCCAGAATGCGGCCACCATCAGGGTGAAGGTTAACAATATTGATTGAATTATTCCGTTTTTTCTAGTTTTCAAATTTCCTCCCTAAATCCTGCAATTGAATATTTTGATTGAGTTTCCCCTCACTCTTTGAGAGGTTTTTTTAAAAAAAAGGATTTGAGAGTTGAATTTCCATCAGTCCTTGCTCATAAAGGTTTTTCCGCCCTCCATTTGATCGTCATATTTTGTGATGATCTGATACCCGCTTTCGCGGGCACAAGATTCAAGACGTACTTCTCCCTCGATTTGGGGATCGACATCTCAGCAAAACGTTTCCACTGGAGTGAAACAAAGGATCCAGGTCTCTCCAACAGCGACCCATGCATCCCATTGAGCATTGTAAAGTGTTCTTTCCGGAACTCTCAGTTTTTGTTGACGAGCGCCACTCGTCCATTTTCCTGCCATTCGGACAAGATAGGTGCGCATGGTGGCCGGTTCCCAACGGCGCAGTATTGCGTTACCACTACAAAGGGCCATCCAGCGCAGCGTGTTGTAAGCGAGTATCGCGCATTGGAACAAGGCACTGTTGGCCCAAAAATCGTCGGTTTTAATCTGAGCCAGCGCAGTTTGATTTTTTGCTTCCTCAATCCATGTCTCAGCGACCGCCCTCTGGCCATACTCTTTGTGAGCCTGCCAGGGAGTGAGCGCATCGGTGAGAACATAACAAAAATAATCGTACTCCTTCATCTCAAAGAGGGTGGCCATCCCTTTGAGTTCCTCCTCTTTCTCCCTGCGTACGGCCATGAATTTTCTTGACCTCCTCCAAGTTTTACATTGGTGGGAAAACTCACACCCTTCCCAAGCGGGCTGCCCCTTCACTTTTTGCCATTTTTGGGTTTCCAACAACGAGACAAGCCCCTTGAGTTTGACCTTGATCAGATAGCCATGGCCTCGTTCTTCGAGGAAATCCAGCAAATCCCCCACAAAAAAACCACTGTCTCCACGAAACAGAATGCGAGTCCGATTTGGAAGGTGAGCAAGAAGTTGCCGCATGAATTCAACGACTCCATTGCTGGTATAGGCACTCCCATCACGAAGCCAACCCTGAAGAATCTCCTTTGTCTCTGCGCAAAATGCCAGCAGAGGATGATACGAAGCTGCACCGCGTTTGTGTGGATTATATCCGACAGACACTCCTTGCTGCTTGCCGTAGGCCGTTTTCACAGTGGAGTCCACGTCAATCACAAGACAGTGTAACACCCCAACGATGCTTGTCCCACTTCGAAGCGCCTTACGCCAGATACCGGCTCGAATCCGATGGTTCAAGCTCTCCATCTCATTGATGTTTTTCTGTGTGAAAGTACGCAGTATCCGGCCGAATGTGGTTTCATCCGGAATCCTCAGCCAACCGGCCACACGACTCAAAACACGGTCGTTCCAAACTGTCACAATCGAACGAATCGAACGGGCGCCGCCAACAATGCCGACCACCGACAAAATGACCATGTCCACTGCGTCATAAAGACCCGTGGCGCCACGCCGATGATCTACGGTCTGCTCTGTCTTTGAAACAATCCCTTCTTTGTGAAAAAATTTGACAACCGGAATCAAGCCTGCTTGCGCGGTCAGGTCTCTGCCTCCCTGGCTGATATGGATGTTTTTTGCTGTCGTTCTTGCCGATCTTGCGCTACGTTTGTTTTTCATGGAAATGGTGATCTCTTAAAATGTTGATTCTTGTGTTAACTATTTGAGTATATTACCATTTCCATGTTTGATTGTCATCTAATTGCAGGATTTAGGTAGAAATTTAATATCTCGAAAAACTGGTATTGAAGAAAACAGTACTTGAGGGTAAGGGTATCGGGTGGAGGGCTCGGAACCCTTTTTTGTTCGCAATCGTTTTTGAAGAGGGATTGTTGTGAAAAAAGAAATTGCAAATGATCAACCGACGACAAATCCGGAAGAAATCGTCATCACAGAGACGCAAAATGAATATTCTCTGAAAATACCAGCTTGGCAGAAAGACAGAGCAAAGGGTATCGAAGGCTATCGCTGGATTGCAGATCGCAAGCGATGGGTTTATCCACGTACCCGGCGTATATACAATGCCTTGGTATCAGAATTTTGGGATGATCTTTCGCCATCATCTAGCTTCTCTCGGCCTATGCCGAGGAAACCAAAGGATAATGGCCATGAGAAAGATATCGCATTGTATGACACCATCAAAGAGTATGAAAAGACAATTGCTAAACAGAAAAGGGAAATCCTAGGCCTAAAGGAACGAGTTATTGTCAAAAGTGGTGTTTGAGTTAAAAATCAAGCGGCAATCCGGATTTCAGGAATCACCTCGATTCCATCAGAGAATTGTACACCTTCAATCACCTTTGCCAGGTAATCAAAGCCACGTAACTTTCTCCAATTCTTTTCTGCGCATTGTCCCAGCTTAAACATCATGTGCAGCATTCCTTCACGATTGAGACAGCCCTTTGATCTTTTAGTTCTGTGCCTTATGGTACCAAAGGTGGATTCAATCGGGTTGCTGGTTCGTATACTCTGCCAATGTTTAGCAGGGAAATCATAAAAGGCCAGTAACTCTTCACGATCTTGCTGTAGAGAAAGGGTGGCCTTTGGATATTTATCCTGATAGGTTTCAATGAAGAGTTCAAAGGCTTTCTCCGCATTGATTTTAGTCTCTGCCTGCCAGATTTCATGTATCGCCTCTTTAGCTTTAGGCTGTGAGCTTTTGGGCAGAGAGTTAAGGATATTAGCTGTTTGTTACCCAGCAGCGCTGATGACGTGTCTGAGGATATACTTCATCCATGGCAGCCCAAAACCCCATGGCTCCATCACCAATAGCTAACTGAGGAACATTCATGCCACGGCTTTTGAGTTTCAGCAGAACTTCTCTCCAACTCTGAGTGGACTCTCGTACACCATCTTCGATGGCTAAAAAACGTTTCTGACCTCTTTCGTTGACTCCAATGATAACCAATGCGCAAAGTTTATCTTTCTCGGATCGAAGACCTGAATAGATGCCATCTACCCAGACATAGGCCCAGCGGTCTTCATCCAGTGGTGCCTCCCGCCAATGATGATATTCATTTGCCCATTCACTCTTGAGGCGTGAGACAGTGCTGGCTGAGAGGCCCAGTGCATCATGACCGACCAGGACTTTTAATGCTTCCTCCATCTCTCCGGTAGAAACACCTTTCAGGTACAGCCATGGTAATGCTGCTTCCAGGGATCTGGTTTTTCTGACATAGGGCGGAACCAAGGCAGAACGGAAAGTCAGTGCCTTCCCATCTTTTGAACGTACCTTGGGGATACGGACACTGACTGGGCCTATACCTGTCAGGATTTCTCGTTTTGGCAGGTAGCCGTTGCGTATCAACGCAAGCCTTCCATCATCGGCTATGCGTTGATGCTGAGACAAATACTCGCTCAATTCTGTTTCTACTGCCTGACGTATTAATTGCTGTGCCCCGTCTCGTAACAACTCGTTCAGAACATCTGAAACACTCTCTTTATTATCGAACTCTAAAATGCTGTTCTTTCCCATAGTGGCATATCCTTTTTATTTGGTTGATTGATATTCGAAAATTCTAGTCAACCAGATATGCCGCCTTTGTTCAATTCCTCAAACACCAGATTCGATTATAGCTCTAAAGGAACAGGTAGCAAGTAATTCTACTGAATCCAGTGTTACGATCGACCGTTACGAAGTGATCAAAGAAGTTGCGCTTGAATGCCTGGGGAATGATCCAATATTCGCCGATACGGTTAGGAAGTTGACTGTTAGCCATGATCTGCCCGGAAATATTGTTAAAGTTATCGAAAAGCATCTGAAACAAGTATTTCAACCCGACAAAGCCAAAAGTAACTTCTTTAACTTGATCGACATTTACAAATACTCTGATGAGGCTCCTGATGAAGACGACATCAGCATGATGCACCTCATCCGAAAACAACGAAATGTTGCCATGCACGAGGATTTGCAAGATGAAAGGACCCGCATGGCAAGAGCAATCTTTTGTCTGTTTGGAGCCGTGTGGTTGTTCCCGAGGTTACCCGAACCCGAACGTTGATTTCTGTACCATCTGTCTCACGGTACAAAATACTCCAAAGAAAGGGTCTGGCTTTCAAATTGAGAGCTTGTACTTGAGAATATTGCATCTACCTGAATATTTAAGGTCAAGGCGATAAGGGAGGCGCGATCATATGAACGTTTCGATCAAGCGGTCCCTGGATCAGTTCTGTTCAGTGATTTCAGAAGATCTTCGGAACACCCTCCCACGTACCGACTAGTTGGACGGAGGCCATGTTGACTCTCTTGATGAGTTTATCCTCATCACGGCCGAGTGTAAGCAAGAATTCCCTGTCAGGAAAGGATGTGGGAACCACCGCAACATCGTAGGCGATAGGAATCCAGCTTTCCGGCGCAACCTTATTTGGGAATTGAACGATGGTTACGCCGTGGCTTCCAATGACAAAACTTCTCTTCGGAATACGAATTACCGCAACCATCAAACCCGTCTCACGGCAGAATCGCACTGCATTACTTTGCTCGCGGGGATGATCGCCAGCAGCAAATCTTGCATTGACATTTGATCCGGTGAGATCCTTCAATGTTGAAATACGAGGGTCTTGATAAATCAATTCTCTGTCGGGCAGACCCTTGTAGTTGTCCTTTCTGGCGATACCCTTAGCCGCTTCGTAGAAAATATCATCGATATTCTTACCGGACGACACTCGTTTTTGAGATTCGGGAGTCCGCCGCCCTAAAGCCAGGATGAACCGTTTCACAGCGTCGCGGTCTTCCGGCGAAAGTCGAGGAGTCCTGTTGCACCGGGCTTGCTCAATGATCCATTGGATAACAGGTGCAGCCTTGCTTTCAATCTCACTTAGAATGTTTTCGTATTGGTAGTTGGGACTGATGCTTCTGAGGAAATCTTCGTATTTTTCGCTCTTTAACACGGGTTTAACCTCGTAATTTGTGTATAGATCTTTCTTTACGAACACATTTTTCGGCTTACCTGAAAAAATCTCTCCTGTGTTCTGATCACATACCCAAATCCTGCCGAAGTCATCGCAGAAATTCTTGAGCAACATCTGCGGAATGTAGTGTTGTCGTCTTGGAAAATTAGAACCCATCTATCATGTAACTCCTCTGACCCGGTACCAATAAAATTCCCGTAATCCATTATGCAGTGTCGTTGAAATAAAGGGTTGAGTTTGCATATTGTATTAAGATTCCTCAATTGATGCAAAAAAACCTGTCCCTCCATACAACACCTTACCAAAGGTACTTTCAAACCTCGCGAACCTGTTCGTTAGATATTGACGTACTATTAAAGTGCGTGCCAATCCATGTTTCATGTATATTCCAGTGCTACTAAGGATTCAATCTAAAGAAAAACCAATTGCTTCAATATGCTGTGATACATGGGGCACTTGATTTGGAAAGGGGTCAGGTTGGCATATTGGTCCAAAGCTGAAGTACGACAATTTATGTTGTATTTGGCAAACGATACATGGATTTCACTCGTCTGTACCGGAAACAGCAACTTGGGGGATAACTGGTCCCGTATCTTCCTGCCAGAACCGAAGTCCCGCCTTAAAAAAGCTTCGGTAAAGTGTATTGTGGATGAAGACAGGCATTTTACAGCAATTCTAAATTTGGAAATCATAGCTGATTCTCTTTTACATTCCCTGTAAATCGTTTATCTTTCAGTCATCGTTTTTTCCCTCAAGAAAGGAGCAGGTATGGCTGAAAGATTAGGTATTGATTGGTTTGTGGGTCAAATTCATCGAGTATTCGAAGAACTGCCCGATTTTCGCTTACCCAGTCCGGCGTTGAAGTATACGATCAAAAATGCCACCTTTGGAGCCTTTTCCATGTTCTTTAGTCAGCCGCCCTCCTTTCTCTCCTATCAACAAGCGATTGGTAAGGAGTATTGTGTGGAGACAGACATTTTGGCATTATGAGAAAATCCTAATGCCATGCAAGCCAGACTCTTTTTTTCTTTTTTGAACCTGACTCTAGAAGGCACACGGAGATGAAAAAACAAATTCTTCTATTTCTATTGATTGCAACACCGCTTATTGCAACACCGCAGGCAAACGCCTTTCCAGGTCATATATTTTGGAAATGGTTGCAGAAGATTCCACCCAAAGTTATCCCGTTTCCAAATATATCCCCATTTTTCAAATCTCCCAATTCGTTATCAAATAGAAAAATAATTGAATTTTCCAAACTCGCTAAGGAACTCAACGGTACAGTCCAAGTTGGAAAGGAGCTTGGTAAACTCAATTTACCCAATGAAGTACTCGAAGATACGTATATGCGTATTCTTGTTCACCAAAACGTATTTAAAAGAAAAGAAGCAAAAAACGTGTTTTTCAAATTGAGTAATACGCCTGGATTCCGCTCTACTTTAAAAAAAATGACTGGTAATAATCCTCAAGTAACACAAGGACACTTGAATGAGCTAAGGATTGCTCACTTCGGATCAGGGAGAGGATTTAAAGTTTCAGGCATAGGAGAAAAGTTTGATGACGGGTTGAAAAAAGGGGGAACTGACATTGATATCGTCTTTGAAAAAGGTGAAAAAATTTTAGCGATAGAAGCCAAGGACTATAAACCAGCAACACCAATACCGATGGATAAATTCAGAGCCGATTTAGACACATTGGTACAATACGGGGCAAGCAAGCGTCCCAGGAAAGTTATTCCAATATTTACCATGACCAATCAACCCAAAGAAGGTCAACTCAAATTGTTACAAAGTGAAACTGGTAAACGAGGTATTGAATTGATTTTTGGGTTGCCTGAGGACCAGATAATCCAAATCGGGATGCTGGAAAAAATCAAGTGAAGCCAACTCTCTTATTCCTGATTTTAATATACCTTGTTCCGGACCTGGCTTATGCTGCCAGCGAGTATGGTACTTTTGAGTCCTTTTACAAGGGATCACTTCATATTGGGTGGACAATTGCTATCGCAGGCGCAGGAGCGAATATCGCAGGCTTGTTCTTATTTTTTTCCGGAGGCACAGGAAGTCCTTTCATTTTAGGTATCGGCACATGGATTGGTGGCTTGATGGGGTACTCGGGAATTGTGGCGACTAATGCGGGGCTTGCTTTGCTTGGTGGAGGCGCAATCGCCAGTGGGGGGTTCGGTATTGCAGGTGGAGCAGCGCTACTCACTACCGCCCTGACGTTTGGAACCGGTGTGGTATTCGATTACGCAAGTGAGAAAGTTATAAATGAGATTACCTATAATTTTTCATATGAATACAGCAATTTGGTAGAAAAAAGCATGCAGTTGCCGACACTCCCCCTGCCTGTGAATACCTCCGGATCGGATGCTTATGAAGATGCCATGGAAATACTGCAATCCAGCCCTTCCTGGAAACAGAGGTTCGATGATGCCATAAAAATACTGAAAAATACCAAATGGGATGATTTAAAGAACAGGATTAAAATAGAGCCAAATTTCTGGAAGAAAGAGAAAAAAACAGATCCATGTTTTGTTTCAACTGAAGAGGCCATGGAATTGTTGGAAGATCCGGATAAAGAACTGACCATATATGCTTACAACGATCCGGAGTTGATAAAAAACGCTTTAGACACACTAAAATCTGAACCGGATCAAGAGTCTCTGAATGAGAATGAAAAAATGCAAAACCTGTCCTTATTGGCTTTACTCTATTTTGTCTCAAACGATTATGTAAAGGCAAAAGAACATGCAGCCGCTGCAATGGACCATGAGAAAGCCGGAAAAATCAAACGCACCCTTCCGGCATTTATTTATGCAACGAGTTCATTATATGAAGAAAATATCGATTTCCCATACATCAACAATTACTTCAAGGATTCAATATTGAATGAACCGGATAATCCGTTGATTCCACTGCTATTTGCAATATATCTGGACAGAATATTCCTGCGGTTCGATGATGACAATTCAGAAGAGGTATTGCCTGAAATATTCACAATAATGCAATCACCAGAAATTGAAAAAGTACGGCTAACGAACTATGTAATTTTACTTTCAAGATATTTTATTCTTCTGAAATTAGACCAACAAAAGATCTCATCTCTGGCGAATACTTCAAACCAAACGATCAAAGACAGCCGGAAAACTTTGTACGTCGTCAATAATTCTTTTGACAGGTATAAAACCCTGCTAGTTGACGCAGATGAAGTGATGAGACACATCTTGATGTTGGATTCAGACAGCGAGCAGAACAGATGCAGAATTACTGGTTTTTACAGTTTGTTGATGAATTATACCCGGGATATGGAAAGACTTGCCTCACTTGTTGGTGACCTGAGAATCTATCAGGAATCCAAACCGCAATGACAACAATTTCGCTCATGCGATTGCGTTCTGTTTCCACCGCGATAAAACGATGGTTGTTCCCTCGTGCCGGATCTTCAGGGGCGTCCTTATTCTCAGAAGATTTCTTCCAAAGAGAAGATGAATCCCCGGATGAACATTTTTACGAGGTTCCCCGGTTCGTCCGGCATATCGATGATGACGCCTGCGAGGCCTTGAAAAAATTCTACGATGAATTGCTTCCCGACGATGCTGCCATCCTGGATCTGATGTCGAGTTGGGTCTCTCATTTACCCGAAGACAGGAAATGGAGCATGGTTTCGGGACTTGGAATGAATGAAGAGGAACTGCGCAACAATGCGGTACTGACCGATTTTCAGGTGGGAAATCTGAACACGCATCCCGAACTTCCCTATGCGGACCAGACGTTTGACGCCTGTTTGATTGCCGTCTCGGTGCAGTATCTAACCCAACCCGTCGCCATCTTTCGAGAAATCGCCCGGGTGCTTGTTCCGGAAGGCGCGTGCTGCGTCAGTTTTTCCAACCGTCTCTTTCCCACCAAGGCCACACGCGCCTGGCGCACTTCAGGAGACGCAGGTCATGTCCGACTGGTGAAGTCATATTTCGCGGAAGCACAAAGGTTTGAAAAAACTGAATTCAAAGACATTTCTCCCTACCCTGGACGCACGGATCCTCTTTATGTCGTCGTTGCCAGAGTGAAGACCCGTCCTCAAGAAAGAGTAAAAGCGCTTCCACTGCATTGAAAAGCGCGTTTAACCAGCCAGGGGTTTTCCACCCCAGCATTCGTGAACCGCGAATTCGGAAACTGGTTTTCTTTTGAGTCTGGTCAATTGTTTGACCGGCTTTCCCAATGGTAGGACCGCACACACGGCGACGTGGGAGGGAATACCCAGAAATTTTTGCAGGGCGGGTTCCTGCGAAACAGGCAGGGTGGTGAGCGTTCCACCGTAGCCTTCACGGCGGGCGCTCATCAGGATGTTCCAGACCAGCGGATAGATCGAAGCTCCACTGACGATACCCACGCGGTCCAGATATTGATCGACGGAGGCAACGACTTCGAGGTCGACGCAAATCACCAGCACCACCGCAGCTTTAAGGTAGGATTCCATCATAGGGGAAGGAGTAATGGTTTGCTCGATAGTCTCCGCCACTACCCTGGTAGGTTCCAGGGAGTTCCAGGGATTTTCCCCCGCTTTGACCTGGGCCGTATATCGTTTGGCGGCCTCTATCGACAATGCTACCAGCTTCTCACGGGTCTTGCGATTCCGCACGATAATCACGTGAGCCCCCTGCCGGTTTCCCCCGCTGGGCGCATAACGCGCATTGTCCAAAATCTTATAAAGGATCTTGTCGGGCAAAGGATCGGTTGTGAATTTTCTGGCGGAAAAAGTGGTGCGCATGACCTCATACAGTTCCATTTATCCCTTTCTTTGGTGAACGGAGAATGAAATACTCCGTCAGTTCATGACCAGACGAAAATTTCATCATCGTCCTGTGAATAACCAATGAAAGTGGCGAGGACAATCCTTGCGATTTTACTTTCAAAGGGTTTCACAACGTGAATCAGACCGCTATTGAAGAGATAGAAATCTCCCGGCTCCACGTTGAACTCGAATTGTTCTATCTCCTTTTGCGCCGCATATTCGTCGTAGGTCCCATCAGAGAGATGTTCCTCAATCTCCGGTGTCCAGACGCAGCGATGGATCAAGGCATGAGGACTGGCGTCTTTGTGCGCCGGATTCCGCATACAAATGAGGCCGGCAAAATTGTGATCGAATCGGGAAGCCTGGAAGTTGAAAAGCTTATCGCTGATCCGCGCATGATTGATGTGGGGGCGATATTCCTGACCGGCATAGTGAATGCGAAAAATAGCCGGAGCATACTGACGGCCATCCGGCTCATAGGCAACTTTCACCTCCTTGCCGACGGCCAGGGCGGAGAGAGCATCGTACAGGCACTCGACCGGATCCTCCAATCCATCAAACAGCTGGTGAAATAAATCCCGGGTGGCCGCCGCATGCTCCAGAAACGCCTCCTTGTTCCGCACATCGTCGTCATAGGGAGTTTGGTGCCGGGCGAAATTGGCCAAGCTGCTGCCAATGTCGATTCTGAGAGGCAACTCACCCGTCCCACGATGATGAATCACTTCATTATAATTGCCCGCTTTGGGGTTTTCAGGGGCCCATATCAGATTTTGGTCGAGGAATCTGCAGATCAATTCCTCACAATGCTCTACCGGGTATGCTTCCCGTATGACGATGCCCGGAATATCGCCCTCCGCCAGAGCCTGCAGCGGATTTTTCGCATGCAGGAAGATTGTCTCGAGGTCCGGTTCCAGCGCTTGCCATGTTGTGGTCATGATTTTCTCCTGCGGAATGGACAATTAAGGTTCGTTCAGGTCATAAAGAATTGAATATCTCAGAGGAGTGTCTCCCGTCAAGACAAAACCATGCGTCAGAGGCGCTCGACAAACGAATTATTCACCTTGTGCTCTCACATGCCGGAGACCATTCCTTCATTGGGTGATTTTGACATCAGAGCGTTTTGTGTTAATATTCAGTCTGTTTCAAACAATTATAAGGATCTGTTGAGCATTGATATGAAAAAACGCGCTATCATTATTGACTGCGATCCCGGCTTGGATGATGCGATCAATCTGCTGCTCGCGCTGGCATCTTCCCAAGAATGTCATCTTTTAGGAATTACTACGGTGGCAGGAAACGTAGGGCTGGACATGACCCAACGCAACGCCCGTATTATCTGTCAATTGGCAGGATTTCCGCAGGTCCCGGTTTATGCGGGATGCGCCAGACCCATGCTGAGAGAATTAGAAACGGCCAGGAATTTCCATGGTGAATCCGGATTGCTGGGAATCGATCATTTTGAGCCGGAGACTCCCTTGCAAGAACAACATGCCGTTGATTTCATTGTAGAAACGCTGCTGGCCGCTCAACCGCAATCGATCACCTTGATCCCCGTCGGTCCTTTGACCAACATCGCAATGGCAATGATCAAAGAGCCCCGTATCTTGCCGAAAATCGAAGAAATCGTCTTGATGGGAGGCAGCGCCTGCGCAGGTGGTAACGTCACCCCTGCCGCGGAATTCAATATTTACGTGGATCCCCATGCTGCCCATGTCGTTTTCAACTGTGGTCGTCCTTTAGTGGTGATGGGGTTGGATGTGACGCACCAGGCGTTATTGACGGCGAAACGAATCGAGCCGCTGGCGGATCTCGACACTCCGGTTGCCAGGCTTGCTAAAACCCTGTTTGAATCCATTATGGAAACCTACCGACAAAAATTCAGCCGGGAGTCGGCTCCCTTGCATGATCCCTGCACCATGGCCTACCTGCTCAATCCCGAGTTGTTTTGCGGAGAAGCCGTGCGCATTGCGGTGGAAACAAACTCTGAATTAACGATGGGCGCTACTATAGTCGACAATCGTCAACTTACTAACCAACCCATCAATGCAACCTGGATGACGAACATTGATGCCGATGGATTTTTTTCCCTGATCACTGAACGAATTGCTCTCCTCGGCGAAAACTGATCCCAAACCTCGTTTGAGTTCATGAAAGCCATTGTCTGTCATAAAATCGGAACGCTGGAAGATCTGGTGATGGAAGACGCGCATCTGCCACCGGTTGCTCCCGGAGAAGTAAAAGTTGCCTTGCATGCGGCTTCCTCAGGGAGCGCAAGAAAACATGACGATGCTCTTCAAATGGGCCAGGCAAGATAAAATTCGTCCCCATATTTCACGCATCTATCCTCTCGAAGAAGCAATAGAAGCCCTGCAACTGCTTGCCAATCGTCAGGCGCTGGGAAAAGTGGTGTTAGCGATTCGAGAAGGTCATCCAATCCATTAAAAAATTGCGCGTTCATTTAATATTGTTTATCCTGCAGGAATAGATATGATGACTTGTCTAACAAGCAAAGCCATTGAACTAGTAAGAATTTTTTCAGCACTTGCCAAAGCAAAGGAGATTTATGACGGACTCAATCAATAAATACGAAAACAAGGCGCTGCACCTCAACCAGCCTTCCCATTCCTTGAAAACTCTCACCCTGGCAATTTACGTTTTACAAGGGTTTTCGATTTTTTTCGGCATTACGGCGCTCGTTGGAGTTGTCCTCAATTACCTTAAAAAGGATGACGTGCGGGAGACATGGCTGGAATCTCATTTCAGATGGCAAATCGCCACTTTTTGGGTCAGCCTCATTGTTGGAGTGGTTGGAACGGTTACTACTTTTTTTGGAATCGGCTATTTGATATTGATCGCGGTCTATGTCTGGATCATTTATCGCGTCTACAAAGGCTGGGTGCAATTCAAGGAAGGGCGAGCAATTTAGAATCTTTATGCGAGTCTGTTTGAATTTGATCAATCAATTACACGATGGAGGCTATGTCGGAATCTAAATTCAAGACGGTGTCTGATATTCCCCGGGACTTGTTAGAGCACTTTCTGAAACAAGACCTGCTTGCCGTCGATACGGAGCTTCATGGTCTGACGCTTTACCGCGATCAAATTTGCCTGGTCCAGCTTTGCGATGACCAGGCCAACGTCTGTTTGGTCAAGCCCGACGACTCGAACCCGCCTTCCCGTCTACGGCAGTTGATGGAAGCCGAACAAGTGTTGAAGATCTTTCACTTCGCCCTCACCGACGTGGCTTTTTTGAAAACATCACTGCAAATCGAAGTACGACCGTTTTGTTGCACGAAGGTAATGAGCAAAATCATCCGCACCTATACGGATAACCATGGACTGAAGGACCTCGCATGGGAACTTCTGGGCAAAAAACTCAAAAAAGAGCAGCAACAAAGCGACTGGTCTCGCGCAAATCTGACTTCGGCTCAACTCCAATACGCGGCCGATGATGTGCTGGACCTGGTAGGGATATACCGGGAATTGCAAGCGATGATGGAACAACGAAACGATTTGCCCACGGGAGCCTCACTGCTCGAATTGAATGCCAAAGCCCAAAGAATTCTTCCTTCCCTCGTCGAACTGCTCATTCATGGCTACGGTGATTTGGACGGAGGATGGCAAACCAGCTTGTTTGCCCACTGATGCGACGAATACCCTCCATTTATTTCCTTTTTGTCAATGGAGATCTTTTCCATCTTGCAAATTGATGATAGTTGTCCTCCCATTTTTCAAAGAAGGCGTAAAGCGGAATCCCCCCTCCTCATCCGTTGGGGAAAGAAGGTAATATGCAGTTTCCCGGTACGGGGATGAGGACGCACTTCCGCATACACCCCATAAACTTCCTCAATCAGACGAGTTGTCAGAATCTTTTCGGGAGCCCCTTCTGAAACGACTCTTCCTTCTTTCAAAACATAAATGTGGTCACAATAAAAAGCTGCCAGATTCAAATCATGCAAGGCCACCAAGGCAGTGATTCGCAGTTGTTTGATTAAATCGAGAATCTCCAATTGGTGGTAAATGTCCAAATGATTGGTGGGCTCATCCATGAGTAACAGTTGTGGTTTCTGCGCCAACGCCCGCGCGATAAGCAAGCGTTGTTTTTCGCCTCCCGACAAAGAAAGAAAGTGGCGATCTGCCAATTGCAACAAGTCCACCTGCCTCAATGCCTCTTCGGTCAATTGTAAATCATATTCCGATTCCCTTTCAAATGTCTTTTTGAAAGGCAAACGTCCCATCATGACAATCTCCCGTGCGGTAAAATCAAACTCCGTCAGTGACTCCTGGATGACAACTGCCATGGATTGCGCCACTTCACGTGGACTCAATTGCCATACATCTTGCTCGTCGATGGCAACCATGCCGGTATCGGGTTTAAGAATGCGATAGATCGTTTTCAACAGGCTGGATTTGCCACTGCCATTGGGACCGATCAATCCGACAAATTGCCGGGGCTGCACTTCCAGAGAAATATTTTGAATGATCCGTTTTTGCTCCACACTCCAACCGACCTGTCGCACTTCCAATTTCATCACGCGTCTCCTTGCAACATTTTTCCCTTGAAACGCATCAGCCAAATGAAAAAAGGCGCTCCTAAAAAGGCAGTGAGGATTCCAATCGGCAGCTCTTGGGGCGATAATATGACCCGTGCCAGCACGTCCACCCAAATGAGAAAAATGCCTCCAAACAAAAATCCGATTGGTAATACTTTCTTATGATCGGACCCTACGCACAATTTGACGATATGGGGCGCCAGCAATCCCACAAATCCAATCGCGCCACTGACCGCTACTAAAACGCCGGTCAGCAAGGCACTGACGATAAACAGCTGATTGCGCAAACGCGGCACGTCGACTCCTAAAGTGGCCGCCGTTTCAGGCCCGACGAGTAGGGCGTTCATCGCCTTGGATTGGCTCATCAGAAAAAAAGCGACCAGCGCCAATGCCAGGAACGGTACCGCCAATTGTTCCCATTGGGCATTACCCAGTCCCCCCAGCATCCAAAATAGAACTTGACGGGCGGCACTGTGGTCTTTTGCTTGAAAAATCAAAAAATTGGTGATCGATGAAAACACAAAAGCAGTGGCAATCCCTGCCAGAATCAATCGAATCGGTGAGAGTTGTCCGGATTGCCGGGCAATGAGGAATACTGCCACCAATGCCAATAATGCGCCCATAAAGGCCGCCACAGGCAGCGCATATTGCCCCAGAATCAAAGGGCCAAAGAGGATGACGCAGACAGCGCCCACGGAGGCGCCAGAGGAAATTCCCAACAAGTACGGATCGGCCAGGGGGTTACGCACCAGGGTCTGCATGGTGATTCCGACCAGCGTCAAACCGGCCCCGACAATCGCTCCTAAAAATACGCGGGGCAAGCGGATATTCCAAACAATGCCATTTTGAAACCCCGGCCAGTCTTTTTCGATCCAATCCGGAAAAAGCGGGTGCGCCACGATTTCCCAAACACGCAAAACGGGAATGGCAACCGAGCCAATGGCGATTGCCAATATAACGGAGAGCAATAGTCCGCTCGTTAACAGCAAAAGCCAGATTTTCAAGTGACGTTTTTCCTCCGTCAAAGCTTTGAGAAATGCCGGTGTTGCCGAGCTTTTCAGGGGGCGGTGCGGAAGTGCGGAGTATTTGGCTTTCATATCGACCTTCATTGAAATTCGTGAGGGGCAATTTCTTTTCTGATGCTGGTCAGCCCCTCCGAAGAGATCAAAACAGCTCCGGATAAAAGTTTTTGGCAAGCATGACAATGGCCTTGGCATTGCGAATTCCAGGAGTTGCCGCCGCATAAGGAAGAACCACGAATCGCTTATTTTGAATCGCCTCCACTTCCTGCAACGCATTATGATTCAGTAAAAAAATTTTCTTAGCTTCCGCATCCGGTGTTCCATAGTCGACAATAACGATCACTTGTGGATTGCGGCTGACGATTTGCTCCCAACTCACCGTGGTCCAATTTTGATCCAGATCCTTGAAAATATGATCTCCACCGGCGAGTCGAATCAGGGTATTAGGAATACCAAAGCTGCCGGCTGTATAAGGGGTATCTTGCCCGCTATCATAGACAAAGACTCTCACCTTTTTTTTCAGCTTCGTGACTCGCCCTACGGCTTTTACCCGGTTACGGAATTGCGCCACCAGTTTTTGCGCCTTTTCTTCGATTCCAAAGATTTTCCCAATATTGATAATGTCTCGATAGGTGTCTTCCATAGTGACCGATTTCAGTTTCATAATTCGAATACAGGACTCGCTCAACACGTAGCTATCAATACCCATCTTCTTCAGTTTTGCCGGGGTGATCCCCCCTTCATTGAATCCGTAATTCCAGCCTGCGAACACGAAATCCGGATCGGCGCCCAAGAGGTTTTCCATGGAAGGATAATGCGTCGAGATCTGAGGCACTTTTTGATAAGCGGCTTCCAACGAAGGCAGAATTGGATGGCGTGCCGCCACTCCACTGATGCCCGCCATGCGGTCTTCCAATCCCAAACGGAGCATGATTTCAGCCATATTGATGTCATTGGAAACCGCCCGTTTTGGCGCCTGCGCGTAAGTGGTTGTTTCACCGCAACTACTAACCGATACGGGAAAATCAGAGGCTGATGCAAGAGCAGAATAGCCCCATTGCAAAACGATGGAGGCTATTATTGGAAAAAGCCGCCGTCTCCATGAACTGATGGTTTTCAAAACCTACCATTGGACGTGGAATTACTTTAAATCAGTCGCATCGCCTGTCACCAGGATCGATGCGAATTCTTGAAAACAAAACTACCCAACAGGACTATCAGGAGGAGAGCAAGATCAGGTGAGTCGCTATAACGGCCAGAACGTACTTGGACGGCGGTATAGAACTCCAACCACTATTTGCCTCGAATAGCCGGACATTGGATTCCTCTCAGGCAGGTCTCCTGACTTTCAGGACTCTTCCAAAGCGTCTTCCCAGAGGTTTACATTGCGCCAACTTCCAGTGGTTTCGCTTTGGCATTACCCGATCACAGTTGCGAGGACAGTTCCCGAATCGCACGGGATTCCCTTTTCATTCCCCTATTTCCAAATAGAAACAGAAAAGAACACCCAAGATTGCAACGCACCTTATTCCTTTTTTATTTATATGTCCAGCCAATCGGCCAGGGCGGAATCAATATGATCGTCCTATGCCACCGTAGGGTGCGGGACGGTCTCTCTCGGGGATTGGCGCTCGCTTCCCATTATTGGTCGACCAGGGTAAAGAGAAGCTCAAAATAACGAGGAAAGGTTTTAGCGACGCATCGAGGGTTGTTGATGATGACCGGAACCGGACCGCAGGCGGCGAGGGAAAATGCCATGGCCATGCGATGGTCCCCATAGGTATCAATCACTGCCGACTGAATCTGCGGTGGAGGAGTGATGACGATGTAGTCTTCGCCTTCTTCCACCAGCGCTCCCAATTTTCGCAATTCGGTACTCACCGCTTTGATCCTTTCGGTTTCTTTGACGCGCCAATTGTAAATATTGCGGATCGCCGTCGGGCCTTCCGCGAAGAGCGCTACAACGGCCAAAGTCATGGCAACGTCCGGCATGGCGTTCATATCCACGTCGATACCGCGCAATCGGTCGCCTTGCAGGGTAATGGCATGAGCTTCCCAGTTGGCCTTGGCTCCCATCCGTTCCAGAATCCCGGCAAAATGGACATCCCCCTGAATGCTGTCGGAACCGCATCCTTCAACGGTTACCCGCCCCCCCGTGACGGCTGCTCCCCCTAAAAAATAAGAAGCAGAGGAAGCATCGCCTTCCACGTTTATGGTACCGGGAGATTGGTAGGATTGTTTTCCCTTGATATGGAATTCCTGAAAATGGTCATGTTCGACTTCGACGCCAAAGTGAGCCATTAGTTTCAAAGTCATTTGCGCGTAAGGTTGGGAGACCAAGTGGTCTTTGATGACAATCCGCACCTCGTTGTGGGCATAAGGGGCTACCATGAGAAGAGCAGAAAGATATTGACTGCTGATCGCTCCACTCACATGCGCGGTTCCTCCCGGCATCCCCGATGCGTTGATCTCCACCGGAGGACAATCTGTTCCCTCGAGGCAGCGGACCCGAACTCCCAGTTGCCGCAAGCCCTCCACCAGATCGATGATTGGTCGTTCTCGCATACGGGCAATACCATCCAAGACAAATCGACCTCGTCCGATAGACATTGCCGCCGTCAAAGAACGCATGGTGGTTCCGGAGTTGCCCAAAAACAATTTTGCCCCTTCCACGGGGATTTTTCCTCCACATCCGGTGATGCCGATCTCATGCTCCTCCCGGTTTTCCCGGATTGGAATATGCAGGCTGCGCAATGCCTCCACCATGTGGCGGACATCTTCACTGTCCAACAGGTTTTGCACGCGGGTCGTTCCCCTGGCCAGCATGCTGAGCACTAAAATTCGATTGCAGAGGCTTTTGGAGCCTGGCAGGACAACCTTACCTGATATCCTGCGAAAGGGTTGCAAAACAATTTGGTCTTGAAAAGGAGGCGGTGTTTCGAGATGTTGGCTTGTCATGTGAGGGTTGTTTGATTGTTTGGAAATATATGATTGGATGCCATCCATAAACTAACCCACTCGGCATGAAAACGCTATCCCCTATTTGAAAAATCCCTGCTGTTTCACAAGCAACAAAGGCTGCTCGAGCCGTTTGATCACAATGTACCCCGGGCTGCAACAGACGACAGGCTAGGCGGGTCATTTTTTCCCGAATCCGCGGAAACCCATTTTGCGTACTTGCGAAAAGGGGAGGAAGCGGTCGATCTCAAAGATTTTCCTGAGGGCTACGTCGGCAATCAGCATGAAAGCCGATGCCAGTAAAAAATAGGGCCAGAGTGGTATTCCATGATCCGGGTTGCTGCGCTGATTGGTGAAAAGTGAACTGAAGTCATCCTCCGCATGGAGAATCCGTCCACCGGTAATTTGCGCAAGATGGTTCAGCAGGCGGGCGTTGGTTTTAAGATTTTGAAATTCGTTGGTATAAGGGATTCCATATCCAAAGGTCTGTGAGTTGGCCACAGTCTCCGCGTCCTGTTCATACAAATTAAGATAATACGCCCCGATTTCTTCCACCGGAAAGATACCCTTGTATTTCCCCGGAGCGATTTGTTGCAAAGAGATCTTCTCATTTGCTTGTGATTGATTGGGAGTGAGCACATTCATTTTCAAGTCCAGGCCATTGATGAAACGGTTTTCTTTGTCGGTCACATCCACTAAAAAATGACCTTGATCGTCTACTTTTTCGACGTCGACAGTATATTGCCCCTCTGTCTCTTTCTTTTCCACCCATTTGACCATCCGCCCTGCAAATGGGCCAAATTCGTTCCATTGGAGCCAATGCTTCCCCCAGCGTCCCGACAAATCTGAAGTGAAAGCCAGGCTTTTTCCGAGTCCGTATTGTTTCGTCACCAGCAGGGGCCCTTCAGCGGTTTTCAATTGAATGGTAGCTTCGGGTTTGGGGTAAGTGATATCCATGCCGAGGATAGGAGGAAAATCGCTGTTTGAGTAACCTTCGACCAACTCGGAGTAGTGTTCCATTTCGGGTTGCAGTTCTTTTTCGAGGATCACTTTACGGGAAACAATTTTGATTTCGTCAACAAAAATCCGGGGGATGTTGCCGGCATCATTGGTTTGATAGCTCCTTCCCTTTCCTCGGTTGGCCATGGTCTTCATGAATGAAATATTGGCGTTTTCTCCCACTGCGACGGTGGAGATCGAAATTTTTTTCTCCACGGCAGTATCGAGCAAGGTATTGAGTTGTTCTTCTTCAGTGTCGGCGTCGAAGATCTCTCCGTCCGACAAAATAATGACGTGCTTTTTAATGGAGGACAGGGCTTGGATGGTTCCGATGGCTTCTTGCAGCCCTTGAAACAACTTGGTACCCCCTTCCGCTTTCAAGGAGAGTAGATTTTCGGCAATCGTCTTGCGGTTACTGGCAGAAGTGAAAGGAACGGTCCATTGATAGTTTGCGTCGAAAGCAATCACTGCCACCAAGTCCTTGGGGTTCAAAAGTTCCACTGCGGAAAATACGGCAATTTTGGCGGCTTCCAGTTTCTTCTGGCTCCCCTGGTTCTTGATCATGCTGGTCGATTTGTCGATGACAAATATGATGCTCAAGCTGCTATTGATGAGATCGGTGGGTGGGTCCATCAAAACCGGCAATGCTTTTTCAATCGGTGTTTTGCGGTATTCACCCGCGCCGAAGCTCTGATGACCCCCGATCATCAACAACCCTCCACCGACATCTTTGACATATTTTTCCAGATTCTCCATATCCTGTTCCGAAAATCCGGAACTCGGCACGTTGTCGAGAATGACGGCTTTATAGTCCATGATATCGTTCATGGAAGTGGGGAGATCCTGGATTCTCAACACCTCCAGATCGAATCCCTGCTCCTGCAAGGCAATCACCAGGGGAACCGAGGAAGCGCCGCTCTCACTGAGATACAAGATACCGGATTTGCGAAAAGCAGAGGTAAAGGAGAGGCCTTCATTATTTTGATAGATGACATCCTCCTTGGGATTGATTACGGCTTTGTAGTTGTAGATTCCAGGAGTGCGCACCACATCGATCAAGCGGAAAATATTTTTGCCGGTCTCTAGTGATACCCTGTGGTTGGCGATCAATTTACCATTTCGTAGAAGAATGAGGTCACCCTCACTTTCTTTTCCGCTGACTGCCAGGATGCGGACTTCAAAAGGTGACTCCAACGCCACGCGGGAGGGAGTTTCCAACCCTTCGACGCGCACTTCGTTTTTGTCCTGCCAGGATTCCAGCGAGAGGGGGAAGATTTGGATATTGAGTGAATTTGCTAAAAATGCTATTTCCTCCGCTTGATTTAGATTTTGGTTCCCGTCGGATATCAAGAGGATGCGGTTGGTGCCATGATCCGGTAATTTGCCAATGGCCAACTGGAGGCTGTCGTAGATGTTGGTAAACTTCGAGTTGATTTGAGAACGGTGAAACTCCGTAGAAAAATCACGGGTCAGCGGAACCTCGAGGGACGGTTCTTTGCCGAACCTGATAAGTCCCGCCTGGTCATTTTCATTCATCCCGTGAAGGGCATTTTCGATAAACGAACGGGCAACATTCTCACCTCCCCGAAGCACACTGTCGGAGGCATCCACGACAAAGAACAAATTGACCCCATCCGCGCCTTGCAACAAGCGTGGCTGAGCAAGTGTCAGACCGACCAGCAATATGACAATGGACCGCATCGTCGCCGTGGTCAGCTTACGACCGGGGCTTTGCTGCCGGGCAAAAGGCTGGTAGACCAGGTACCAAACGAAAGGAATTGCCAGCCAAATAAGCAAATAATAGGGGTTTGCGAGCGTGACGGACATGGCTCTCCTATAAACGTTTTACCCAAAAATACCATTCCAGTACGAGAAACAAGGCGGCCATTAAAAAGAAAAATCCCCATAGCGCATATTGGGCGATTGCCGAGTTGACGATTAGACGCAGCGCGGTTGGCGTGCCCGCATTCGAGGAATCCGGCACTCGGATATCGGATTCGCGCTCATCGAGCAGATTGACGGCGAAAAATTGATTGCTACGTCCTTGCTGAGCCAGGTAAATGCCTGTTTCCAGCGTATTTGAAAAATGAAAAGGAGTGGATTGGGGCAGATAGCTTTCTTTTTCTCCTGAAGGCAGTTGAATGGTCACTTCCTGAAATCTGTTTCTCAGCTGGAGTGGAAAAGAATCGCCTGCTTGGGATTGCAATGAGGCAAATTCGAATTTGTAGGGGTAGAGCCAACGAAAGATATTGTTTATCAGCACTGGAAAGGCGACTTTCAAAGGCAGTGTGGAGCGAGTCAGATCAAAAGCAAATTGCACGGCGCGCAAATCTTCTTTTTCATAGGTGTAGAGCAGCGTTGATTGACGAGACTCCACGAGTGGGCGTAACGCGGCTCCGGCGTCCACGGTGACCACCCGGACTTGGGTAGCGACTTCGAAATGAATCCCTGCCCAATCCAGATTTTGCATTATGGGGTGATTGCGGTCCCAGTCCAATATACCCGGAGTCTCGATCGTGTTTCCCGGGAAAAGAGGAATGTCGGGAGAATAAGAGTCGATCAAGAGGAAATTTCCGGATTTGGTGGAAGGTGGCGGCACGCGGTCCAAAACAATGATGTCTTGTTGCTCGACTTGAATCTCCCATGAGATTGGAGTGGCAATTTTGCTTTGCTCCAGGGTGATGTTGGGATGGGCTGCCAACAATTGTTCCAAGTAATAATTGCCTCGAGTGACAAGCAACACCTTGACAGGTCTGGGCGGAACCAGGACTGCATGGACTTGGTTGTCGATGGAAAAATCATCCTCCAGGTCCAGGCGAGCTTCCGCAACGCCGGGTTGACTTGCGGAGTAAGGGAAAAATAAAAGTTTCTTCTCCTCCGGATCGAGATCGACCGTCGGATTGGCCAGGACGGTGTTGTTGACTCTCAAGAGCAGGGGAATCCGTTGAGGGGTGGCATTGAAATTTTTTATTTCCAGCAGCACTTGGTAACGGTCCACACCAACAAATTCTTTGCGGAATTCGAATTTGGTGATGCCTGCGTTTTGATGGCCTCCCCGGATGAGGAGTGGTTTCACATTTTTATGAATTGCCGAGATATTGTCGTATTCCCCTCCTGCCCCGTCAGTGATGACAAAGATTTGGTCATCTCGTTCCGCATCGAAAAAAGAAAGCGCTAAAAAAACGGCTTTCTTCAGGTTTCCTGCGACGTCGATGGGGTGAATTTCTTCGATCGCCGCAGATAGTTTTTGCTTGTCATTGGAAAAATGGATTTTCACCTTCGGCGTCTTGCCGGATTCGATGATGAGCGCCTTACTGAGCAAAGGGAGTTCTTCGATCAAACGCAATGCTTTTTCCCGAGCGTGATCAAAGCGGGTTTGCTTGTCAATACGAGTTTGCATACTGGCACTGTTATCCAGCACCAGAATCATGTTGCCATATTGTTCCGTATTCCGGAGCCACACGGGCTGGATTAAGGCCAGTGTGGCGAAGAGGATGATGAGGATCTGGAATATCAATGGGAGGTTTTTTAACAGTTTATGTAAGCGCCATCCGGCAGGCTGTTCCTGCAGGACTTCTTTCCAGAGAAAGAGCGTGGTCACCGGAACTTCTCTGGCTCTGGGTTTGAGACTATGTATCAATAAAAGAATTGGAATAAGCCCCAAAAGGAGCAATCCCAACGGATTCAAGAGTTGCATCTACTTTATTAAATTCCCTTCAATCAGGTAATGGATCAGGAAAGCGTCAAAGGGTGTCCGGGTATCGACCAGAAAAAAATCGGCCCCAATGGCATGACAAAATTCCCGGATGCGTGTGATATAGTTTTCAAGCGTTTTTCGATACTGTCCCCGCATGGGTAAATCCAGGGTCATTTCCCGTTTGACGCCCAATTCAATATCCTTGAGCTTCAAATAACCGTCTAACATCGGATCGATTTCTTGATGGTCAAGAATTTGGATCAGGTTGATATCCAGATTTTGATAGTGGAGGGCTTTTACGCCTTTTTCAAATCCCCCTTCATCCAGAAGATCGCTCAAAACAATGACGGTACCATTGGGAGGCACCGAAGACGCGAATTCGACCATAGCGGCATTGAGGTTGGTTTGCCCACCGGTTTCCAGATTTCTTAAAAACTCGAGGATCAAAAAATAAACCTGCCGACCCCTTTCCGGCGTTTTCGCGAAAATCATACGATCGTTGAACGAACTGACCATGACCCGGTCCATGTTTGCCAGGCTGATGTAGCTCAACGCCGCCGCGATTTTTTTCGCGTACAAGGTTTTCAGTGGATCACCACTCTCCATGGAGAGGCTCGTGTCCAACAGGATATAAATGGATTGTTCTTTTTCTGCTTTGAATAATTTAATAAAAAGCCGCCCCAATCGCCCGTAGACGTTCCAGTCGACATATCGTAAATCATCACCGGGTTGATAAGTTCTGTAATCCAGAAACTCCTGACTGCCTCCGGTGCGTATGGAATTGTGTTCTCCCATGTGCGCTCCCCGCGCTTTCTTTTTGGCCAGCAGCGTCAGGCGCTCCAGTTTCTCTAAAAAATCATCCTCCAGAAAAGGATCATTGCGCACTGTTTCCGCCATCGCTTGCTTTGGATGAAGGTAGTTTGAGAGGTAACGAATCAATCCCTTCCATGGAGGAGTTGAATCTCATTGAAACGGGCCTCGTAATCAATTGAAATTCAACGACCTTCCGGGAGGGATTGGAGGATATGATCAATAAGATCGTCCACTTCCACGGATTCGGCGACGCCTTTCAGGCTGAGAATGATGCGGTGCCGCAGGGAAGGTTTAGCCACTGTTTGGATATCCTCGAAAGCGACGTTGTACCTCCCATCAAGCAAGGCATTCAGTTTGGCTGCTAAAACCAGTGTCTGCAATCCCCGCGGGCTCGAACCATAGCGGACATAATTTTTTGTCATCTCCACCGGACAATCCGGGGTGGGATGGGTCGCCATCAGCAGCCGGATGGCATAATCTCGGACATGCGTAGCAATCGGAACTTGTCTGACCAGAGGACGCAATGCCAGAATGGCAGGGCCATCCAAGATAGTTTGCAATTCCGCTTCAATCTCTCCCGTGGTTTTTTCCAGAATCAATCCCAACTCTTCCTTCTTGGGAAATTGAATGGTCAACTTGAAAAAAAAACGATCAATCTGAGCTTCCGGAAGCGGATAAGTGCCCTCCATCTCGATCGGATTTTGAGTGGCCAACACCACAAAAGGTTGCTGCAGTTGATATTCATTGCCCAAAATAGTGATTTTGTTTTCCTGCATCGCTTCCAAGAGGGCGGATTGGGTTTTGGGCGTAGCCCGGTTGATTTCATCGGCCAATATGATTTGGCCGAATATGGGACCTTTATAAAATTTAAAGCTGCGGTTGCCTCGTTCGTCCTCGTTTACCAGATTGGTACCCAAAATATCAATCGGCATCAAATCCGGTGTGAATTGAATGCGGGAATACTCCAGATCGAGTACTTGACCGAAAGATTTTACCAACAACGTTTTACCCAGACCCGGCACTCCTTCAATCAAAGCATTGCCTCCGCAGAGGATACAGGAAAACAGGGACTTGATGATCGATTTCTGTCCGACAATGATCTTGGAAAGCTCCTGGTCGAGCAAATCAAATTTGCGTTGTAGTTCTTCTGTTTGATCTCCTTGTGGCGCTGGTGTCATTGTTTTCAATCATCTATGGCTAAAAAATAGTTTTTGATCAATTGATGATGGTACGGAGGAATTTCCTCTTTTTGAAAAACCGTTTCCAAGTCTTGCTCATAAGCGCGTTTGATGGTGACACTCGACAACTCTGCTGTTCCGATGGTGGTCAAAGTTTGTACCTGCACTTTGGTATGATCTCCTTCACCGGAAAGCCCTTTTATCTTCGAAATGTCATTGCGGGCGCGCTGGACTGGGGAAGGAGACTGGCGAGTCCCATTTGACGGTTGGTCCCCCGCACGACTGCCCATTCCTTCCTCCGAAAATCCTCCCATGCCGTCTCCTGGAAATCGTTGCAAATCGTTGCCACCTTGGGCGGTTTGCTCTTGCAATCCCCCCTCTCCCATGGAATTCGAAGGTCCGGAATCCGGATTTGCCCCTCCTTTGTTCGAGTTTGCTCCTTCTTGACGTCCCTCTTGCTCTGCAGCGTCCCGGCTTTCCCGGTTCAAGCCCTCTTCCCCTTGCGCCAGACTGTCTTCCAGCATTTGGTCCAACTGCTGGTTTCTCTTGAGGGCAGCAAGGCCTTCAGCCAATGAAGGAGGAATTGCTTCCGGAAACGAGTTCACCAGTTCCTGCTCGATTTGCTCGATCTGCTGCGGATTTATACCACTATTCAGAATATCATCAAGGGAAGGGAGTTTGCCTGCCAGGTCCGGACTGATTTGAGAAAGCAAATTTCTGGTAAGCCGATTTTGAGCCGAGTGGAGTTCATTTTGCAGCAGTATCAATTCCTGGGTAGTCTGCGGGTCGAGGGTATCGGATTTCTTGGTTTTTTCCGTCAATTCCGTCACTCTCTCTTCCAGATCATTTTGGGTCATCTCCTGTTTTGGCTTCTGAATTTCGGAAGGGCTGGAGAGATTTTCCAACTTGGAGAAGGGCTTCAAATTTTCAGATTCCTTTTCGAGAGGATTATTTCCTGTTGGCCTGGCAAACGCCGACTCTATCGAATTCGGAACCAAGGCTGGAAGTTTGTAGAGGAGAAAAAAAGCAAGGAGACAAACCGTTATGACCAGCAAAGGGCGGTGGTATTGATGTGGGTAGAGTTGCTTGAGAGGAATGTACTGGAAGGATGTAGTTGCCGATTGAATGAGCTTTCCCGCAATGAAGGAATGTTTACCTGCGCGGTGAACCTCATAGGCAGTTCGCAGTAGCGCTTTCAAATGAAAACGCTGATCGAGTAAAGTGAGTTCTTCTTCCAGTTGTTTTTTGAACTTGAATTTATAAAACAAGGTCAATGCCATGGCAACGGCAACCAGGGCAGGATAAAGGAGCAAAGGATCAACAGAAACCCGCAAAATTTTTTGCAGGAAAAATCCGATGAGCGATATTGTGAGCGCAGAGACCACAACCCACATTGCCGTTTGTAAAAGCCATTGCTGATAAATCGCTTTTTGCAAGAGGCTGAGATGCCTTGTAAATGCGGAACGCCGAAGCGCAGATTGAGATTCCATGTTCATTCCTCCCAGGATGGTCGATGTCGCAGCAGGATGTGAATGGTGAGAATCAACAAGCCAATCATCAGGGCAGTGAAAGTTAAATACACAGTATAAGAATTCAAGGGGTTTGTCACGATTTCGTTTGCATGTCGATGTAAATCATAGAGTAAGGCCAATGGACTGATCCAGGCAACAAAGAAATAGGTAATGCCAAGAAAAGCCAACAAGAAGAAGCGACTCGAGTAATGAGCTTTGAGGTTGATTCCCCAATACAGGTGGGTCAAAAAACCAAACAAACGGCAAAGCAGGGAAAAACTCAAAATGATGCTCACTCCTTTGAAAAACCCGTTCCAGGAAACTTGAGAGAGAGATGCCGCAATGAAAAGAAAAGGCAGGAAAGGCAGCAGCGTGAGAAGGGTCTGGATGGTCAATTTAACCAACCCATATTTGAGAAAATCGCGTGACTCTTCCCAAGTTACCAAGGGAGGTGACAAATAGGGGTTCAAATATCCCCGCATGAATTCTCCTCGACCGCAAATCAGATTGATGTAGGCGCTTCCCAGCAATAGCACTTCGGCAATCACTAAAAAATTGATGGGAATTTCATTGTTCAGAAAATATTCGGGAATTTCTTTTTGAGGCCAAAAAATCAGGAGGAGGATTCCGAGCGACCAAATTCCATAAGAAAGCAGCGCCACCAAGGGAGGATTAAGGACGTAATTCAAGGACCGTTGAGGATTTTTCCCCAGCAGAAAATCATTGTAAACAGTCTGCATGGCAGGATGTTGCAGAACCAGTTTCATTTTTTGAAGAAGCGTGATTTTCATGGTGAGTCGAATTTCAATCGAGAATTTACAGGGTGTTTCGGCGAGACGGAGCATCGGCAAGGGTGTCACGCCGTGGTATTTCCCACTCCAGTAGAGTAACGTGTTTTTTGCTCTGCCGTGAAAGATCGGCAGCCATTCCCCCCAAATCTTCATCCAGCCACCCTATCAATAGTATGCGATCCGGTTGCGAACGATAATTGGAAGCAAGTGAATTGAGCAGGGGCGCCTCGAAATTTTGCCGGAAATCTTCCAAAAAAGAAGCAGTGTGCTGAAACAGGTTGATATCCGAGGATAAGATTTTTGCGGTCTTGCCTGTTGTTTTTTGTTGAAGCACCTCATATTTCAATATTTGAGTTTGACTGAGGCGCAGCGTTTTTCTTTTTTGGGAAGGCAAGTCCTCTATTGGAATGAGACGATCCAAAACATAGATCCGGCAATTCTTAAAATCAAATTCAGTTTTATTTTCGAGCACGAAGGTCCAGTTTTCCTGTTCTTTCCAAAACCTTCCCTGCAAAGGAAATTCCAGCGGTTGTTTGCTTGTCAAGACCTGATGGGACCAACGTCGCAGGGGGATTCCAATGATCTGCCGGTCGATTTTCCGTTCCAACAGGAATCTTTCTTTTTCAGGGATTTTGACAAAGCTCGATTCAAGAAAACGAATGGGTTGCATAGTGGAAGGAGTCTCCAATTGATAGCGATGCCGGTGGAATGAATAAACGGTGATCCATTGTTGAACGTATGCAAATGCAGAGTGCGCTTTTTTGGTCAGCAGGGTGAAGCTGCTGAGTTGCGCATTGGATGCTTGTCTGAAATGGTAATAGCTACCGCTGCCAACAATAAAGAACAGTAAGAACAAGACAAAAGGGAATATCCATTTCTGCCAGTCTTCAGCGCTATGTATGCGGATATAAAAGACTCTGCTTCCAATTGCATAAATTACCAGAAACGCCACGATCAAGTAAAACTCGGGAGAGCGTGTGGAAAGGGATGCAATCAGCGCGACCAGAATTTCTTTTTCAGGCAGACCTAGCATTGAGGGTTCCGCAGGTGGACGAAAGCGATTGAGCCACTGCCAGAAATTTAAATTGCCTTGCCAATCCTGAAACATGGAGGATTGGAAATCGAAAGCCAGGAATAATATTTTCCCGCTTCCCAGCGATTTTTCAACCACCAGCGGAATTTGCCCTTCTTCTAAAAGGACCAGGCTACGTGGCACCCTTGTATTCAAAATCAAAAAAGGATCCTTTGCGACAAACGGTGCTCCGGAAAATTCCTCCAGAGCATTGAGTTGAGTGACGCGCTGTAATCCAACCACTTTTATGTCAATGAGATTTTTCATTGCCTCATCCGCAAAAAAACTATAATCAATGTCGCCTGTGAGCAGCAAAAAACCGCCGCTTTGCACCCATTGTGACAAGGCATGTAGTTGGGTTTTGCTCAAATGTTTGAGCACCCCTCCCTGTAACATCACGGATTCTACGCCATCGTAGCCAAACCAACTGCGAGGAAGGGCGCCAGGCCGCAGAAACAAGGGTTCGATTGCCTCGCTTTCCCGTACCGGCGCCGTTTCATTGAAGTATTTTGAGTTCCCCCGATCTCCTAAAACCAGAACGATTTTTTTTTCAGTGAATCGATTTCTAAGCGACAGCGATTCCTCCTCGAGAATTTCACCGTCGTTGGAAAGTTGGATGCGCACCGGATGCGCGATTGTTTGAATAAATAGAAAGAAATCATATTTTTTTGTTGAATTGGGGGGTAACTCGATGGTTCTCCGGTAGACCGTTTCCTCGATGTTGTTTTGATACTCGTTCCCGGAGCGGATAATCACATCGAGGGCGCCCTTTGTCGTCTTTCCGCGGTTTTCTATCCGTACGGAAAGCGGGGTCCAACTATTCTGTTTGAAGGTTCCGTTCAAACCGACCACGCTCTCCATGAACAAAGACGCTGCCTGCGCTTGTAAGGAGAAAATACAAAGTAAAGCGCCACAGAAAAAAATGCGGGACCTCAGCCGTTTTTTGCAACGGGGAGAGATTGAAAAAGAGAGTGTATTTTCCATCTGTTTCAGGAGAGGAAAGACAGACCTTCCAAATGCGCAATATCGCCCCAGAAATGAAGCCTCCAATTTCCTTCCAGGTGGGAAACGGCGTTCAAACTGGTATTTTTAATATCGATACGCTGGCGCATTTTCAAAGGGAGTTCAAAAATATGGCGGAATAAATTTGCCAGGACGCCACCATGGGAAACCACAACCACGGTTTGCTGAGGATGGCGCTCAGCCAAGGTTTCAAATCCGGCTACGGAGCGGTTAAAAAATTGGCGGATGCTCTCTCCATGAGGAATGACATAGTCGGGATCAAAGGTATGAAATTGCTCATATTCTGCCGGGTAGAGTTCCAAGAGTCGTTCGGTGTCGTGTCCTTCAAATATGCCCAGATTTTTTTCCCGCAGGAAGAATTCTCCGGCAATCGAATGTCCCGTCGCTTTTGCAATCGATTGTGCGGTTTGCCAGGCCCTGCCCAAGTCACTGCTGTAAAGACAGTCAAACTCCATCGTTTTCATGCGCGTCCCTAAAGCGGCAACTTGCTGATGCCCTCTTTGCGTCAGTGGACTGTCTTGATGCCCCTGCCAGATTTCCCGCGCATTCCATTCAGTTTGTCCATGACGCACAAAAATAAAGCGGGTGGGTCCTCTATCATTCATTTCTTTCATTGCTCAAATTCCGCGTTGATGCGCTGTGATAGTTAACCCGGTTAAAATTGTTGCCCAAAATCAGTTTGTTGCAGGTACAATCCCATTGCATGTCGAAGACACGGGACGGGATATCGAGTATTGCATTTTCTGTTTTTTTTCCCGCATAATGCGGATACGTCAGCGGACGTTTTTATTCATATCCCGGACTGCTCATTCTTGAGTTTTGCGTGACTCGACCGTGATGAGTGCTCGCATGTCAATTGAAAAATCATACCGGTATTGAATTGGAGAAGCCAGAGGAATTTGTTCAAGAAACGCAATGACCGGAAGACGCCCACCAAGGCATATCGACCGTATGACGTTTAAAAGGAGGACGCTGAGTCCGTCATTTGTCATATTTTACCGGACTGAGAAAAGATGACGCCTTTCCCTATTCTTAAAACAAAACGTCTCACCCTGCGCTTTCCTGAAGTCAGGGAGGCTGCCGACATGATGACATTTTGCAGAAAAAACGAAACCCATTTAGCACCTTGGGAACCGCTCAAACATGAGGAATACTATACGATCCGCTTTTGGAGAAATACGATCCTGCAGGTTCGTCAAGAATTTCTGGAAGATAAATCAATGCGCTTGAATATTTACGAATCGTCCTCAAAAAAAATGATTGGGATGATCAATTTCACTAATTTTGAGCGTGGCGCTTTCCAATCGTGCCGCTTGGGATACAAAATCGATCAAAATTATGAAGGCAAAGGGATGATGGTCGAATCCTTGGAAACAGCGATTCATTTCATCTTCAAGCAGTTGAATTTTCATCGTATCGAAGCCAGCTACATTCCCCGCAACAACAGGAGCGCCCGGCTCTTGAAACGTTTGGGATTTCAAATAAACGGGCAGGAAGAAAATTATCTCAGGATCAACGGAAGATGGGAATGCCACTTTATGACCAGCTTGCGCAATCCCCAGTGGAAAGCGTCTCCCTGCACCGACCCACCCTTTGGACTTCCCTGAGGAAAAAATTGGTGAAATGCCATTCAAGCAGTGGAAAGCCACTATCTCAAGATTGAGATTGTATTGATCAAATGAAAATGTCATGCTAGTAATTGTGTATACGAGGATTGCATAAGGCCATGGATTTTATTTTTGAAATCAAAACGACCACTTGGATGACCTGGATCGGGATTGCGTTGTGCCTGACCCAGTCGGCCATGTTTTCCGGTCTCAATTTGGGCATTCTCGGTATCAATCGTCTCAGGCTGGAGTCCGAAGCGGAAGCAGGCAATGCCCATGCTGCTGTTGTTTTGGAAATGCGTAAGGATTTCAATCTGCTGCTCACGACTTTGCTTTGGGGAAACGTGAGCATTAATGTATTGCTGACGTTGTTGTCCGATTCGGTGATGGCTGGGGTCAGCGCCTTTCTTTTTTCTTCTGTGGGAATCACTTTATTTGGTGAGATCCTGCCACAAGCTTATTCTTCCCGTAATGCTCTCAGACTGGGAGCTTTTTTTGCGCCGCTGGTGCGGATTTATGAGTATTTGTTGTGGCCGGTTGCCAAACCTTCCGCCCTGTTTTTAGACTGGTGGTTGGGCCCAGAGGGTATTCAGTATATCCGGGAAAGCAGCTTCAAGCAGTTTCTGAAAAAACACGTCCATGCGGAAGAATCCGATATTGGCAGACTCGAGGGTTTGGGTGCGCTGAATTTTTTATATTTGGATGATCTTAAAATGACCCAAGAAGGCGAGCCCGTTCATCCTCAAAGCATTATTGCCCTGCCCTTGGGTATCGATTTACCCCTTTTTCCGGAGTTCGCCCGGAATCCGGCCGATCCTTTCTTGCAAAGTGTCTATGCTTCCCATAAGAAATGGGTCATCCTCACGGACCTCGAAGGTGCGCCAAAGTTAGTACTGAATGCCTGTGCCTTTTTAAAAGACGTCCTCTATCAAATAAAAGAAGAATTGGATCCCTACCGCTACTGTCATCACCCGCTTGTAGTATACGATTCCCAGAAAACCCTGGGACAGGTGATTCAGAACTTCAAAGTCAATCCGGAACATGCTGAAGATGATGTGATTGACAAAGATCTGATTCTCTTTTGGGGGGAGGAAAAACGAATTATCACAGGAGCTGATCTGTTGGGACGGCTTTTGCGTGGAGTCGTTTCCCGGGAAAAGCCAAGCGATAGCTTCACCAAACTCAAGAAAGCAAAGTAAACAACAACGGACAAGTGGGAATTGTCACGAGGTCTCAATCCAATGGCATTCCTCTCAAATACAGTTGCCGTTTTTGTTCAGGAAATTTTTCGACCGCGTAACGTAACATGGTACGAGGCATGGTTTGGTAGTGCTTCTTTAGAAAGGTTTCTTCAACCTTTTGATTTCGCTTGCCAATTTCTCTGAGCATCCAGCCCACCGACTTGTGAATCAAATCTTCTCTGTCCTGCCGCAGCATGTCGGCAATCTCGAGCGCATCCGCAAATTCGTTCTTTCGGATCCGGTACAATGTCGCCATGATTGCAATCCTTCGCTCCCACAGATTTTCGGACCGCGCCAAATCATAAAGGATCTGCCTGTCTTTGCCTTCTAAATAGGGACCCACGATATGGTGCGCGGAACAGTCCACCAAATCCCAATTATTGATGTATCGGGTGTGCTTCAGGTACAGTTGATAGATGGCGGTTTTTTCCTCAGAATCTCCCCGTTTGAATTGCTCCACAAACAACAATAGGGCAAACAATCGTTCTTCATGAAAGGGCGAGTGGAGTAGTTGCAATATTTCGTGGCGTGGTGTTTTTTTGTGTTTTTTGACCTGCGCCCTGAGCAGGGGAACCCGGATACCGAGAAATCGATCGCCTGCGCCGTACTCGCCTTCAGCGGTCTTAAAAAAACGTTGAGAATGTTCCGCAATTGAAGGATTACCAAGATCCCTCAGTATATTTGATATCGTTTTTGCTGTCATAATCGAGTGGACGATAAAAATTGAAGACGTTTTCAGAGAAATTACGTATCACCAATATGTGATAACTTTTTTTAATCTCACTGTCACTTTCGTTTTGTCGCCGCCATACCACGAAACTCCGAGTAAGCGGTACAAGCAAGGGCCTCAACTAGGATCAGTGGAGTGTTCCTGAATATTCCGCTGAGTGATGTGATAGGCCACTTTGCAATACTCACACACCACCTCGACAGTATCTTCTCCGGACGGGAATAGCTCGGTGTTCCCATTTGTGGCAAATTTTTTAACATTGTCGATCATCTGTTCTTGCGAGCATCCACATTTAAATTGTACGGTTTTTTTTGCCAGATAATGAAATCCGATTTTTTCAAATTCTTCTTGGAGGGTTTCATTATCAGACAATCCCTTTGCCATAATTTTGCGCAAGGGGTGATGGCACTGGTTGAAGGCTTCTGTCAGGTCTGATGGATTTTCCTGGGCGGTCAACGGCAATTGATGCAGCATGAAACTTTGGTCACTGTGGCTGGAAATGCTGATCCGGCTGTTGACTTGATAGGATTGCGCAAGCACATGGTTGATGATTTCGTTTTCATCAACGTCCCGCACTTCCAAGGTGGACTGATACGGTCGTTCCGAATAAGGAAAAAATTTGACAAGCCGCACCTGCCCTTGGATGGGACCGGGTACGGCGTGGAGTTTATTTGGATAAAGCATTCCCCGCATCAGACCTGCGGCATTCATTTCGATTTTGAGACGGAAATACGGGGTTTCGGAATCAATATAAAAACAAAAATGTTCTCCCTTTTTCAACAATCCGAGCATCAGTTGGATACTGAGCACCGCCGATCGAAAATAGGAAATACCGGCTTGTCTCAACCGGTGGGTGAGGAGCAGATCGTAGATCAATTTTTGACCCTCCAAAAAATAGAGAGCAAATTTACGATCCTCGCCTATGAAAGTGAACAGTTGGCTTTCGCTGAGCATTGGAAACTCCTTTGGCCTGTCTGTTATCCGGCAAGTGCATGGACGTGTTGCTCCAATTCGAAAACATGGTCGTCCACGACACCCAAGGAACGCAAACTGTCAGCCAGCTTTACCAGATATTCGACATTCGGACCACTGGGTCCGGTGGAATGAAAAATTTGATGGGCCATCTCCGTCAGCGCTGCCGGTCCCAAGTAATTGGGATTGTCGTGTCTTGCCACGTAAACGATCACCTCATGAACAAGGGACTGCCTTTTTGGATGGACCGCATGAAAAATCTCGACATATCGCTCGAATCCTCCTTTTTCCCGATAATCGAGGTAGTTAAACACAGACTCAACGCCATTTTCGGATATTTGATAGGCAATACCCCAACAGGTGGCTCCGGGTTCGGCCACCAAAGTGGCAACCCGCCCCGGCGTATCAGGAGTGCCACGATGATCGGTAGATCCTTGGAAGAAACGGCGGGCCCATCCCCGGATATAGCCAACCTGTTGCTCTTTGAAGGTGAACCCCGGATTCCAGATCAACGATCCATATCCAAAAATCCAAATCTCTGCCATGCTTTCTTTCTACTATTCACGTTGATGATTGGTCCACTGCCCGTTTGATCCGTCACAGCGCTTCTTCCAATAAATTGCGTGGGCCGGTGAAGTCAACGCGTTCGAATCATCATGAATTTCCATCTGAAGGACCCGATCCCTTGGCACTCTATGGGTTTGTCAAAATCGAATTTCATTTAAATTGGGGTAACTATTCAGGCTTCTTTAGAGACCCCTTCGATTTTGGCGCGCATTTTTCGTAGCATAAAATCCGGAAAGGATTTTATGCTCTCGAAAGTTCAAAAATATATTGATCCCCTTTCATCGACTCCCCACCTTGAGGCTTTTCAAGAAGCATGTCAACTCTTTGAAATAGAACGGGACCAATGGAAGCAAGAGCGATTAGAACTCCTCAAATGTATTGAAGCACTCGAAGTAGAAGTTGTTTTAGTGAAGGAGAGGGTTCCCGCCCGATTGAACAATATCGTGGGAGGGTTCCCACTTGATTGATTGAACAAAATCTTGGGAGGGTTCCCGCCCGTTCGATTCAAAATAGGTGCGGGAGGAAGTGAAGTGATGGATCCTCCTCGGGAATCTTTTTTCACCGATATTGAACTAAACGGGTTTTTCAGAGACCTGAATAGTTACACGACATTTAACTAAACAGGTTTTTCAGAGACCTGAATAGTTACACTTCACGTTTACAAATCATATAAGAAGGTAGTTATGAAACGAGCATTATCTTTAGCAAGCGAGGTTCCTATATATCTTAAGAAATTTCTGGCCCGCTTCCTTGGGCTGACCGTGGCAAACGTCGTGTCTGCCGCAAAAATCCGATTCGCCCCATGTCGGGTGAATCGTTCTCAAAACCCTCAATTTAGAGAGGTTCCTATGTTTTCTATTATGAAATAATTTGTCGCCTCCATCGCGAGGCTGAACCCGGCAGGCTCTTTGTCTGCTGTACAAAAGCTTGTCCTCGCAAAAGCGGGGATGCAACCCTTGTTGCTCACCTTCACCCTGATGGTGGCCGCCCTCTGGGTCAGCCCGGCAGCCGTGGCTGCTGACAAAGAGATGGTAAAAGATCCCGCCACCGGCAGGACGTGGACCGCGCCAGAGTATGGCGGGACACTCACGTGGGCTGCTACGGTCTTTCCTGAGAATACCGACGTGTGGTGGGCTGGTGGCTGGGCGCACCACCTCATCAGTGGCGTTACTGAGGGGCTATCCTTCGCCGACTGGGGACTATCCAGGGAAAAGCACGTTGACTTATACGTGGTTGTGCGCCCAGAGATGACTAGAGGGAATCTGGCTGAAAGCTGGTCAATGCCCAATATTAAGACGCCACAACGTGGATCTGGAACATCCGCAAGGGCGTTCACTGGGACGATAAGGCGCCGGTGAACGGTCGGGAGTTCGATGCCTATGACGTCGAATGGAACTATCACCACTATTTGGGTCTGGGCGATTTCAGCGAAGACGGACCTTGCGCCACGTGTGTATTTGCTGTCACCTGGGGTGTAGAGATTGAATCGGTAACGGCCACCGACAAGTGGACGGTTGAGATTAAGCTGACGAAGCCTCAACTCATGGTGCCGTGGGGTATGCTCCAAAACTACTGGATAGCGCACGCCCCCGAGCAAATCGAGCAATACGGCGACGCTAAGGATTGGAGGAACCTGGTCGGCACCGGGCCTTTGAGACTGACTGATTTCGTGGAGGGCAGCTCGGCAACCTGGGAAAAGAATCCTAACTACTGGGGCTACGACGAAAAATACCCGCAGAACCGCCTACCCTATATTGACGAGTACAGGTCCCTACTGATGCCGGACATGTCAACACGTCTGACAGCACTGCGCACGGGCAAGATTGATATGATGAGCAACGTCGGCGACGCTTTTATATCCTCTATCGACGATGTAGAGAGCCTCCAGCAGACCAACCCTGAAATCGATGTGTGGCCCAGTTATAAGACGCCACAGGGCGTTTTCTATTTTAACTGGGCTTTGCCGCCCGTTGACGACGTCAATGTGCGCAAGGCACTGCAGATGTCAGTGGACCGCGAGTCAATTGCCGCTACCTACTTTAAGGGTTATGGAGATCCAACACCTAGTGGGTTAATATATCAATCCGAGGTAGGGTATTACTGGCCATATGAAGACTGGCCCGAAGACGTCAAGAAAGGCTATATGTATGACCCGGCAGGGGCAGAAGCGTTACTTGATGAGTCTGGATATCCACGCGGCGCCGACGGCTATAGATTCAAGGTCAAGCTAGCCCTGCACGACAGGTACGATCCGACCTATCCGGAAATCCTCATGGGGTACTTCGACGCCATTGGCGTTGAAAGCGAGCTTGTTATACTGACTACACCTGAGTCTGGAGCTGCAAATAGCGGACACGCACGAGTGGCACTTACCGAGTGGGGGATATATGGAGCTAGTTTTAGGCTACGGCAACCTAATCTGGCGGATTGGGTCGGTAAACCAAAACATTGGTAGCTGGAGCTACAACAAAGCGAAGGACCCGCGAATGGACGCCCTGTATAATGCCGCCCAAAAAACTACCGACATTGAGGAGTTGAAGAGTATTATGAGACAGGTCGATGAGATCACTGTCAGGGAGCACTGGGGCCTAAACAAATCCAACTCACCTACTTTTGCTGTGAGCCAGCCGTGGGTCCAGGGTTATTTCGGTGAAGCGGGTATGGGATGGGGTGAACGTAATACCCACCTGGCCCGCATCTGGATTGATAGTGAGCTGAAGAACGCCATGGGGAAGTAGTGAGGAAAAAGAGAGCCTGGAGGCTATCGCTTGCGAGCGCGCTTCCCAGCTCCCATACTTGGGGCAACAACACATGAGAACCTATCTCATCAGGCGGTTATTGCTGATCATCCCCACCTTGTTTCTATTGACCATCATAGTCTTTCTCGCGGTACGCTTCTTCCCAGGCAATATAATAGACGCCATGGTGGCTGAGATGGAAGTATGGTATGCCGCGGGTGCCGATATAGACCGCGAAGCGCTTGAGCGTATGCTGGGACTGGACGTGCCTGTCTACGTGCAGTACGGACGCTGGATAGGAGTGTTGCCGACTCCTGGCTGGCCTACCGGTGAGCCCCACTTTAAAGGTCTCCTCCAAGGCAGCCTTGGCCACTCACTGCGTGGCTATTGGTCGATAGGGGAGAAGCTCATCGGTAGATTGCCGGTCACCCTCGAGCTTGGGACCATGGCCATCGTCATCGGGCTCGTCATCGCCCTGCCTGTCGGTATCTACTCGGCGGTTCGCCAGGATACCGCCACCGACTACGTAGGGCGCACCGTCGCCGTCATCGGCCTGGCAGCGCCGAATTTTTGGCTGGCCGTTATGGTCATGCTCTACCCGGCCATCTGGTGGGGCTGGTCGCCATCGGTGGAGCTGATCACCTTCACGGAAAACCCACTGGGGAATTTCGGCATGTTCCTCATTCCGGCCGTGATTCTGGGGACGGGCATGGCTGCCGCCACCATGCGGATGACGCGCACCATGATGCTGGAGGTGCTCAGGCAGGACTATATCAGGACGGCTTGGTCGAAGGGTCTCAAGGAACGGGTGATTATTATCGGACACGCCATCAAGAATGCATTCATCCCGGTAGTGACGCTCGTCGGCCTGCAACTCCCCCTCCTGATCGGGGGCTCCGTTATCATGGAAAAAATATTTGTTCTGCCAGGGATAGGCCGTATGTTTGTCGATGCCCTCAATAACAGAAACTACCCGGTAATCTCCGCAATAAACCTGGTTTTTGCTGCCACGGTTTTGGGGATCAATCTCCTCATCGACGTGATTTATGCTTTCCTGGACCCCAGGGTTCGGTATAAATAAAGGGGTTTAGCTGAAGACTGTTAGGGCATCAGTCTAAACTTCAATCCTCAGCCTACTAGTACAGGTGTTACGAAGTAATTAACCCTTTTTGTGTCATCCCGGACTTGATCCGGGATCTAGGAAAAGTCGGTAAGCCCCCTGGAACGCCAGCCCGGTGGATTCCTGGGCAAGCCAGGAATGACAATAACGAGAATTGAGTTCTAAATTTAAGAGAATTGTGTGAGATTTGTCGGTCAACCAGCCTAAATACCTAATCTTCGGTCTTCAGCCTTCAGCCTAAAATAAATACCTAAATCATGAACAACACCCAAGAAACACCATCCCCCACCCGTAAGCCAAAGAGACGTTCCCGGCTGGCGGATTTCCTGATCAGGCTGCTCAAGGAGCAGCCCCTGGGTACGGCCTGCGGGATGATCGTCTTGCTCTTGATTCTGGTGGCGATCTTTGCCGATGAGTTGGCCCCTTATCCCTATAAGAAAATGCGCATGGCCGATCGGCTGACTGGTCCCTCCGCTCAGTATCTGCTGGGGACCGACCATACGGGGCGTGACTTGTTGAGCCGCCTGATCGTCGGGGCTCGCATTTCCTTAACCGTCGGTCTGGCCGCCACGGCGCTCAATGTCATCGTCGCGCTCCTCATCGGTGGCATTTCGGGGTTTCTGGGAGGGAAATGGGACCTGGCGGTGCAGCGCTTTGTCGATGCCTGGATGGCCTTCCCGGGGCTGCTGCTCTTGTTAACCATAATTCTTTAGCTCAACGGTATCAAAACCAATCAAAAGGCGACTATTCAGATTTGGGAAAAGATGCATTTGTGGGGATGTGGAGAGATAGAAAAGATATGGAAGATAGTTCCTCATGGGTTCAAAGGGTAAGAAAACAAGAGTGGAGAGCCAGAAATGGCAGAAATCATTTTGATTGATACCGATATTCTCATTGATGTTGGAAGAGACGTACAGGAAGCCATTGATTACTTGAAACGAATTGAGGCTCAGAGTTCGATAGGAATTAGTGTGATTACAGAACTAGAACTCATTGTTGGATGTCGTAACAAGAGAGAGCTGACAGAATTAGGGGGATTTTTACAGAGATTCCAAGGCTTCTCCTTAAATGCAGCCACCTCTAATTTTTTGCGCTTACCAGTTGAAAGGGTTGATCAATCGGGCCAGGAGACCTCTTTTGCGTCTCCCTTTTGCGGTGCCGTAACGACCCTCACCACCCCGAAGCCGGGGATCGAGCAGGTCCCGCATGGCATCGCCGAACATGTTGAGGGAGTAGACGACAATCGTCAGGGCAAGACCGGGAAAGAGCGCCAGCCAGGGCGCCATCTCCATGTAGGTGCGTCCTTCCCGGCTGAGCATGCCACCCCAGCTGGGTAACTCGACGGGCGGCCCGTATCCGAGGAAGCTCAGCGATGCCTCGGTAATGATAACGCCGCCAATGTTGATCGAGAAGATGATGATCAGGGGCGCCATGATATTGGGCAGGACATGCCGGATCAGGATATGGCGCGTGGGAGTGCCTACGGCCGGGCTGCCAGAAAATAGTCATTCTCTTTAATGCCCACTACGGCACCTCGGATGACTCGGGAGCCGCCGATGCCTCCGGTGACCCCCAGGACCAGGATGATCTGTGGCAAACCCCGCCCCACGATGGACATGATGGTTAACAAGAGCAGCAGTCCCGGGAAACATCCAGGCATCGACAAAGCGCTGCACCACCAGGTCGAATTTCCCGCCAATGAATCCGGAAGTGCCGCCGATCAGGACTGCGATGAGCACATTCAGCGCCGTCGCGGCCAGACCGACAGTACCGAGCGGCTTCTCCTTGAGCAGCCTGATGAAGAAATCCGACAGCCGGCCCCGTCGCTTTGATTCACTCATACCGCACCCTTGGGTCCAAGAAGGCATAGAACAGGTCGATAAATAGATTGATCCCCACCACGCCAGTGGCGAAAACCAGGTTTATTCCGGAAACCATCGGGTAGTCTCTGTCATTGAGGGCATTCAGCAAGAGACGCCCGAGCCCCGGCAGGTTGAAGATGTTCTCCATGATCACGGCGCCGCCGACCAGGATCGGCAACTGCAAGCCGATCAGGGTCACGACCGGGATGAGGGCATTCTTGAGGGCGTGTCTGATCACCACGACCTTCTCCTTGAGTCCCTTTGACCAGGCGGTCCTGATATAGTCTTGCCTGAGCACCTCCAGCATCATGGTGCGCGTCATCCGCATTGTGGCTGCAGCCATGGCCGTCCCCAGAATCAGACTGGGAATGAGGAACACCCCGAGATTCCCCAGCGGGTCTTCCGTGAAAGAAACCAGCTCCATCGGTGGCGACCAGCCCCACCAGAGTGCCGGGAAGATCATGACCATGATGCCCAGCCAGAAGTTAGGCGTTGCCAGGCCGATGACGGCGATGGAGCGCCCCGCGTAGTCGGCGGCTGTATCCTGCCGAATCGCCGAATAGATGCCGACTGGCAGCGCTATCACGAGCCCGATCACGATTGCCATGACTCCAAGCTCAATGGTCACTGGCAATCTACCTATTATCTTCTCCTCTACCGCCTCCTGGCCGCGAAGCAGTGACTGGCCAAGGGTGCCCTGGAGGAGACCGTTGTAGCGGGACTCACCGGTAACCCAGTCAGGGGTCGGCAACACTCCTATCCAGCGTCCATACTGCACGTGCACAGGCACGTTTAATCCCAGCTTATGCTCAAGAACTTCACGGTCACGTTCGTCCCAGTTAAAGTACATTTCCATCCTACTCATCATTACGTCTATGACATCGCCCGGGATGAAGCGCACCGAGAGAAAGACCAGGATGGTCAATATAAACAAGGTGGGGATTATCAGCAATAAGCGCCTGATGATATAGGCTCTCATGGGACGGACCTCATCATTTTTGAAATTGGCAGGGAAACGCGGTGTATCCTGGTACAGGCGTTACGAAGTGATTGACCCATTCTGTGTCATCCCGGACTTGATCCGGGATCTGGGAGTTCTAGGGTAAGTCCCCCGGATTCCGGGTCTTCGCCCGGAATGACAAACAGGACTCATTATTACCTTAACAGAAGGTCAAACCATTTTCTGACAGCAGTACTAGAGTGGACCGGGCAGTACTGCCCGGTCCATAAGTACTTCCAGTCGGCCTGTTACTGGGTCCTGTCCTTCAGTTCCTGGTCAATCCAGAGGCGGGCGAGGACGAAATGTCTATGAATGTATGACAACGTGAATTCACCGTCGTAACCTTTGATCCACGGCTGGAAGGCGTCAAAATTTGGATTCATAGGACTCCATACGGTCCAGTGCCTCTCTATCGCGTACATATCCAGCTCTTTAACCAGCCTCTGCAGCTCCTCGATGGTGGTAGCGGCTCCGGCGGCTTCAAACATGGCGTCATAAACCGGGTCCTCCACTGCGGCGCTGTTCCACGGAACGTTGGTAAAGCGGTTCACAGGATTGAGAGGATCAGACAGACTCCCATAGGCCATTTCGTGTTCGATCATTTCGAAATCCCGAGAGGTTCTTCTAGCCACCCAGGTAGCAATAGGCGGAAAATCAATCTCAACGTCAATGCCAATCTTATTCCAGTATGCAGCGAGTAATTGGTAATAGTTCAAATCCTTGTGCACGTTGTGCATCAACTTGGTCTTGAATCTAATGCCGTCGGCGCCGCGCGGATACCCAGCCGCATCAATCAAGGCTTCTGCCCCTTCCGGGTTATAGTCATAGACTTTCTTGAGCTCGGCGGGCCACTCTTCAAATGGGATGAAATACCCGGGGACAGCATCCCCTACCTGCCCGTGAGGTGTCGTATCTCCATGACCCTTAAAGAAGGCACTGTTAATTGTCTCAAGGTCCAGTGCCATCTGCATTGCCTTGCGCACCCTGATGTCGTTAAAGGGCGGCTTATTGATGTTAAGACCAGTACTAAAGACCGAAGCAGTGACCCTCTTCCACAGCTTGATTTCGGGGTTGGCCCGCTCAAGGCTCTCTGCCGCGTCGACAGACTTTATCGCAGTCCCGCCATACAAGCCATCAAGCTTACCCGAGCGCAGTCCCGCCCGTTGTGTTGCCACTTCGGGCATAGTCAGGGCCCTTATCTGGTCAACATAGGGCAGCCGGTTCTGCGAGTATTTTTCGTCGTAGCCCCAGTAGTCAGGATTCTTGTCCCAGGTCATAGAGCTGCCCTCGACCCAGTCAGTCAGCATAAAGGGCCCGGTACCGACCAGGTTCCTCCAATCCTGAGCGTCGCCGTATTGCTCGAATACCTCGGGGGGGTACATATAAGCAATCCAGTCCTCGAGGATACCCATCAGCGCACCGAGGTGTGGCTTCTTCAGCTTAAAAACAACCGTCCATTTGTCGGTGGCCGTTATCGATTCGAATGACACAGTTCTGAGAACCTGGGTAATGTTGGTAGGTCCGGCTTCGGCAAACTTGCCCAGACCCATCAAGCGGTGAAAGTTGTATTCGATATCCTTGGCAGTCAGCTCCCGACCGATCATCGGTGCCTTATTATGCCAGTGAACGCCTTGGCGGACTTTGACGACAATGGTTCTGTCGTCGGGCATCTCCCAGCTTTCCGCCAGCTGCCCTGTCGTGGCAAATTCAGGCTGGACCAGACCCACGAAGTTATATTCGGCCCTATCTATTCCCCAGTTCACGGTGCCTAGCTTCTCTAAAACACCACTGATGACAGGTACCGCCCCGTGGTGGAACCAGACGTCAACTGCGGTAGGTTCGTTATTCATGGCATAGGTGAATGTCCCGCCGTATTCCGGAGCGGTCACTATCTTGCCGTTGGTGGGGTCCGTCACATACTTGGCTGCCCAGACCTGGCCAGCCATGAAGACGCTTGCTCCCAGGATGAGAGCCAGCAGGGTTGCGCTCAATTTTGAGCTGCTTCTTTGATTAAACATCTTTTTCCTTTCGAATGGATGTTCATAATTAAGGATTGATTTAAAACCTGCTTTGATTCCCGAAAGCACGTTCTCGACGATTTCTCTACTTTTTTGACGGTTCATGGTGCTCCTTTTTGCTTTTTGATTAAAAACAAGATTGCGGGTTGCTTTAAAACCTGCTTTCGTTCCAGAAAGCATGTTCTCGACGATTGCTCTACACATTGGGTCTCCTTCATTTTCAAGTGATCAAAAAACCGATTCATTGGCTCCAGGATTGGGCAATGAACCATAAACCGACGCACTCAGGCGTCGATGATTTTCCAAATTCCCCATTGCCGTTCCGTTCCCGGAACGGGGAATTGGGAACGAGGAATCTTAGGGATCTCTCCCTGAAGTCGAGATAATATAAGGAGGTAGAACTTGTGATTGGGAGCTTGGTGCTCGGAACTTATTACTGGGAACTGGGAACTGGGAACTGGGAACTGGGAACTGGGAACTGGGAACTGGGAACTGGGAACTGGTTTTTGAGTTTACTCTCATATCCACCTCATTATCAAGATTTTTTATACTTGAAACGGGTTAATTTCAGACTTTCATGTCATCCTGACGGTACGCCGAGCGGCAAAGCGAAGGATCTCATTATTGCTTTTCCGTCCCTGGAATAAAATATTATAATCGCTCTGCAAACGTATCAAGATTTTTTTAAATATGGCGACTCATTCATTCATGAGTGTATTCTTATGATCAACGAAAATACTTTTTCATATAGAAATACGGAAGTCAACATTTTTGGCACTTTTCAATTCCCCGTTGACAGTTTCTAAAAATCCTCTGGTGAGGATATGATGTTTTACATGACTTTCGGCTAAATAAATATGAGCGAAATTGAAATAAAACCTTCAGCCAAAGACGATTTCTCGAGAACTATCACAAGAGAAAGCAAAAGACCAGCAGAAATTCTTTAACCCTCAGAAAAAAACAACAACTTTATTCCCCCTCCTGGACTTTGGACATTCGATTTATTTTATCTGATGAAACCACGTCCTTTGGGCGTGGTCAGAGATAATCGGCTCTGCCAGAAACGTGCTCGTGTTCGTAATCGTGCTCGTGCACGTGCTCGATAGAAACGTTCCCGATTCCCTTGAGATGGGGATTACGAATAGAAGAGACGGCAGGGAATCCTGGATTCTCTGGGATGCCGTTTCGTTCACGAGCACGGCTCACGAGTACGATCACGAGCCGCCCCTTCCAGGGGCCCATCAAAACCACCTTCTAAGAAGGTGGATTCTTTATTCTTTTAATTTTCATTATTCAATAATATCAATTGGTTGAAATTCTGTAAAAAATTAATACAGGTTACTGTTTTCCATTTTTGATGATACGACCTGTATTAATTCCAATACAGATTCGTAAGACATTGATTTTATTAAACCCAAAAGTTGGATAAAATGTTCAAAGTCGAGACGTCATGTTACATGAATATTTTTTGCATTCAGCGGTTTCCATGAATACGCTTCCCCACAAGTGTGTCATTCCTGGCGAAGACCAGGAATCCAGGAGTCGCCATCATGAAAACCTACTACGTTTATATCTTAGCAAGTAAAAGAATTGGCACTTTATATATTGGAGTGACCAATGATCTTCTTAGAAGAGTTTATGAACATAAAAACAATCTCATAGAAGGATTTACCAGTAAATACCAAGTACATCAATTGATATACCATGAGACCACTTCAGAGGTAACAGCTGCTCTCCGGAGAGAAAAACAACGTAAGAAATGGAAACGAGCTTGGAAAATCGAACTCATTGAGAAAAATAATCCTCAATGGATAGATTTATATGAAACGTTTTAGTCACCCTGGATCGCTAGCAAAGTGGATTCCTGGTCTTCGCCAGGAATGACAACTCGATGAGACGCATAACTGCAAAAATCGTGCACGTAACATCAGTTACTACCTGGAGAAACAACTGGACTAGGTCAAACAGAAAGAGCATCTGTTCTCCCATCCTCCATAAGATCTGTATCCTGAATACCACCCAAAACATAAAATCCTTTCTCTATTTCATGACGCAAAATGCGTGCTCAAATCGAAGGAGTCTCCGAAGAATCCCGAATCGTTACAGTGATTGATTTTTATCATCAAGAAGCGCCCTGCCCTTTCTCCGTGGCGTTGACCAGGCAGGCCATATTGCCATAGGGGTGTTTGTTTTCATGCATCATCTGATGGGCATAGCCAATTTGGTCGAAAGTCAAGGTCTCGGATAAGCAGGGATCCACTTTTTTATCAGCAATAAGCCGGTTTACGGCGGCAGCCTGCTCATCATTGGAAAGGTGACTGCCCTGGAAGCGTTTCTGCATCATCCAATGGTAACGTAAATCCATAGTGATGTTGTATCCGCTGGTTCCTGCGCAAATCACAATCATACCACCCGTGTCACATACAAAGCCAGAAGTGGGTAAGGTGGATTCTCCAGGATGCTCAAAGACAATGCGGGGATTTTTACGCTCTCCCAGGATTTGCCAAATTGCTTTGCCGAAAGAACGCGCCGCTTTAATCCAAGGATTATATTCCGCTGTCGTCGTGTCAGGCATGGGACCCCAATGGTCAAAGTCCTTGCGGTTGATCACTCCTACAGCGCCATGGTTCAAACAGTATTGTCGTTTGTCTTCATCAGAAATCACTGCAACCGGTTTCCCTCCGTGAGCAGCGGTGATTTGTAATGCCAAACTGCCGAGTCCTCCGGCAGCTCCCCAGACCAGAACCACGTCGTCCTTCTCGACGATATGAGATTCCCATCCCATCAGCATGCGGTATGCCGTGGATGCGCACAACATATAGCAACCCGAGGCTTCCCAGGTGAGATGCCGGGGCCTCGGTTGCAATTGATGGGATTGCGCCCGGGCAAATTGACAATAACTGCCATAGTTGGTCTGATAACCCCAAATTCGAGTACTGGAAGCAAGCATCGGATCTTTTCCTGAAAGCACCCAGGGATCGTCCGGTTTCCACCAACCACTGTGAACGACCACTTCATCCCCCACTTTCCAGTCTTTCACCGCATTCCCTACTTTCCAGACAATCCCGGAACAGTCGCTGCCGCCAGCATGGAAATCTTCGGACTCCCCTTTTTTCTGACGATCTGCAATCACGTCGAGCGGATAACCCAAAGCAGCCCAAACGTTATTGTAGTTAATGCCGCTGGCCATCACATAAACCAGGACGTCTTTCGGGCCAATTTCGGGAGTGGGGATGATTTCCCTTTTCCAGGCATTGCGAGGTTCACCAAAGCGATCCTGACGTACCAGGAAGGCATGCATTTTCTGTGGAACCATTCCCGGTTCCGGCATTTCTCCGAGTTCGTATAATTCTTTTTGAGCAGTAGACATAATATATTTTTCTTTTATTCAGACCAGAGAATTTTCTAGCGGTCAGGTGGTAAAAAAAATAAAACAGAGGTGAAATTCAGATTTGTTTTTGCCAATGCCTCCAGGCTTTTTTTGATTGAAGAGTCTCTCGAGCTTGTTCAGCAGCCTCTCTTTTACCGGGCGCCACGCGACTGAGCCACAGAAATGCGGCGGCTTGATAGATCAGTAAATCGTGGATCAATCCGCGTTCCCCTTGCAAAGCCGAGAGCCCGCCTCGAGCCGTTTGCAAAGCCGTAATCCCTTTGATCAAGCGATGATCCTCACGGTGAATGCCAAAATCTTCAGGCAACAGTTCTCCTTCTACGAGATGATTCCCCTCTGTAGTGAGGAACTCTGCAACCGGAAGTTCCGGATTCATTGAACAGGGGAGTTGCATTCCTCCCAAATTCAGATTGTTGGCCCCTCGATGGAAACCAATATAAGGAGTGGGTTTTTTCCCCCAGCAGTTTGTGGACCCTTCAATGGTCCTTAAGTTGAAAGCCATGTGGTTCTGATTGCGCAGGCTCAGGAGTTTGATGATCTCGCTTCGGTAATGGGCATGGACATAGCCGGTAATGACAATGTTGCCCCTTCGATTGTGAATGGGTTGCAGCAATTTATCAAAAGTCGCCAAAAAAGGACGTTTGACCATATCATGACGCAATCGGCGCATGGCAAACAATTGCGGAAAGGAGACGGATTGATCAACGTAACACCAATGAATATCCGGATTGAGCAGGTTTTCTTTGGCTTGCCGCAAAGAGTGCGTTGTGGATTTACCGGCCTGGCGAAGAATTTGGGCCGTAGTGATGCCGTATTTGGGACCCAGTGATTCAATGCCATGCAATACGGTGGGAACCCCTGATGCGCCAAGCAGCGCCGCGACAAAAGGGGTCAAATGGTAACTGCGATTGGTGCCATCATAACTATCACATAAATCCACTAAAGTGGGCAGATCCACTTCGATGCGTTGTCCTTGGACCCAAAGGGAATCAAAAAATACAATATTTTCCTCGAAACTTTCCCGTTTGATCCTCTCTGCTTGCAGGAAAGCCCCTTTCATCCATTCCGGAACACTATCTTTCCAAAAATATTCCATGGCATTTTGCGCTTCCGCAACGGACAGATCGCGCCTTTCAATCAACTTACGAATGATCGCTAAAAATTCGGCGGAAAATTTCCGATCCGTTGTTAGGGTAGTCAATGCCTGCAATTCCGGTAAAAGAAATCGACCTGGTTGTTGTTTGACGGGAGCGATGTATTGTTCTTCTTCATCAGAATTATCCAACAACAAACAGGCTGTCCAGAAAGCAGCCGCGGTGGTTCGGTTGGTTTCTGCTTCCGAAAGCATAGGGAGGACTTGTTGCAACATCGAAGCGGGTAGCTTTTTACTTCCTTTCGGTCCAATGCCTTTGCGACGCAGCGCTTCTCTCAATATCTCATCAGCAATGGTTGTCATCAGAATGTTGTCTTCCGCATTTGTCATGATTCTTGCATATTTTGCTGATATTTTATTGAAATGTGGAAAAAAGACAACTCAATCAACGAATTATGCAAAAAGACGTTTTAGTCCAACAACTACAAACCAAGGATTTCCACTACCGGACATTCTATCAGAATTTAGCAGAAAAACTCACTCGTCAAGAAATCACATCTTTGAATGTGCTGGGAAGGGATTTTTTCGCACTGATTGATCACGTTGCGACGGAATTGTTGATTGAACATGCCGAAGATTGCTTCCTTTTTGAAATGTCGCTGCAAACGTTTTCGTGGGAGGTGCAAGTATTTGTCAATCAGTTTGTCAGGAACGAGGCAGGGTCGGTTTTAAAATTGAGGCAATATTGTACGATATGTCTGGAACAGTTTGATGATAAAACATTTTATAAAAATTTTAATCAGAGAATATATGAAGCCTATGTCGATCATTTTTTTGTAAAGGAGAGTGACGACAGCTTTTTAGTTTGATCTATTTCCTGGCATTCAATATAAATCACTTTCCTCCTTGATGACTGAAAAAGCGCCCTCTCCTATTTTGCTATGGAAGTACCCACTCCATCTGATTTACCAAACGCGAATAAAACTTCAATAAGCAGCGGTTCCCAACCGAGCAGCTGGAAAGCAGCATGGCTTTTCAGTCCGGGACCCCGTACTCGGAAGGATTTTCAGCTACTGATGCTGAAAGGATTTTGCATGGGAACTGCGGATATCGTTCCAGGTGTTTCCGGAGGCACTATTGCTTTCATTAGTGGAATTTATTCCCAATGGTTAGGGGCAATTGTTTCCATCAATCCGGTCTTTGTCAGGAGTCTCCTTCGATTTGAATGGAAGAGCGCTTTGGCCGAAATTCATTTGCGTTTCCTACTGCCTCTTTTGTTTGGAATTGGTGTCGCAATCGTCAGTACTGCAAGGCTGATGCATTATTTGATCACAACCCACGCGGTTTTGACCTGGTCTTTGTTCTTCGGATTGATCCTCGCATCCATTTTCATAGTCGGTAAGGAAATCGATTCCTGGCAAGGTACCACCATTCTTTTTGCCGGGGGAGGAGGACTGAGCGCCTATTTCATCGTCGGCGTGATTCCCCTCACCACTCCTGAAACTTGGTGGTTTCTGGTTTTCAGTGGCATCATAGTTATTTGCGCAATGGTCTTGCCTGGTTTGAGTGGATCCTTCCTTTTATTGATTCTGGGAAAGTATGAATTTGTTACGGGAGCCGTCAAAAACCCCTTCAATCTCGACAACATGCTGGTGATTTTCCTCTTCGCCTTGGGTTGTGTGATTGGCATTGTGGGGTTTTCCCGAATTTTAAAATCCCTTTTGAGTCATTATCGCAGTGCCACCATGGCGTTGTTGACAGGGGTTATGGTTGGAGCCATGCGGAAAATCTGGCCCTGGAAGGAAATATTGGAAAGCAAAGTCATTCATGGAGAAATCCATATTTTAGAAGAACAAAACATTTTGCCTGCACAATTTGATATCCAATTACTCTTGGCGGTGATTTTGATGATTGTGGGGATTGTTCTTGTGCTCGTGCTGGCAAAAATCTCTCAGCGGACCATGGAGTCTTCGTCACAATGAGACTGCAATAAAATCATTTTTCTTCTTCACTGATAATCTTGAATCACCAGTTGAATGGATCGCCGACCTTGGAATACATTGACTCCAAGAAGGACTGCAAGTTTTTGAGGGACTCGATTCATTGCCTGCGCGTTTAAAAAAGGTCCGGCTAAATTCCACCCGATGATATCTTTTCCTCGCGTGCCCCATTTGAGGTGCTTTTCTTTCAACGTATGGAACGCTTGCCGAGGGGTTGGGATAGAAAAAAGAGGAGTTGGATTGGCGGCGCCAAAAGGTTGCAGCAATTCCAATTGATCAATCAGATGCCAATCAATGGCATCAAGAGTCAGTTCTCCTTCGAGCATCAGCCGAGGCTGCGGAATCTGAATCTGTCCGTCGACCGTCAGGAATTTTTTGCAAGTCGATTCGTATTTCTCAATAAAGGTTTCAAACTGTTCCTCATGAACGGTACAACCAGCCGCTCCGGCATGACCTCCAAATTTCTCTAGTTGTTCAGCGCACTGATTCAAAACGTTTTTGATATGGAGTTCCGGAATGGACCGCGCGGAGCATTTGTAATAATTTCCATTTTTTGCGCAGACAATCGTTGGTTTATAAAATTGTTCAACCATCCTTGCTGCCACAATGCCACTGATGCCTTCGTGAAATTGAGATGATTGCAGCACCAGACCGTGCTGATGTTGGAGGACTCGTGCTTGTTCCGTGGCAATTTCCAACATTCGGGCTTCGGTTTCACGGCGTTCCTGATTGGCTTGATCCAGTTGTCTTGCAATTTTCTCTGCTTCGTTAAAATCATCACTCAAGAGCAATTTCACTCCGATGGCGGCATTGTACATTCGTCCTGCCGCATTTAAAAGTGGACCAAATTGGAAAGCGAGAGTCTGAGTATCGACGCTCCTGATGTTTTTCAAGCGAGAGAGCGCTTGAATGCCAACGCGAGGTTGCGCATTCATGCACTGGATACCACAATGCGCCAAAATGCGATTTTCATCCACTAAAGGAACAACGTCGGCGACGGTGCCGAGAGCGGCCAAGTCGAGGTATGCTTTCAGATTGGGTTGTGGTTTTTCAAGAGTCCAAAAGTTGGCATCTCGCAAATCCTTTCTCAATGCCGTCAAAAGCTTCAAGGCAACCCCGCAACCTGAAATTCCCTTGAAAGGATAGTCACAATCCGGTCGGTTGGGGTTGATTACCACTCCATCGGGGATTTGAGGGGGATGTCCGCTAAAGAGCGCCGTTCCGCTGGAATCCGCAAGATGATGATCGGTTATCAAAGTTCGGATACCACGTTGTTGCAGGGTTTGAATTTCGCGGAGGGCAGTGATGCCATTATCTACGGTGACTACAAGATCCGGTTGCATTTCCAGCAAAACATCTGCGCTGGCTTGGGTCAAACCATATCCATGATCAAAGCGATTGGGAATGAAATAGTCGATGTTCCGGCATCCACAAGATTTCAGAAACAACATCAACATGGCGGTCGCCGTGATCCCATCAACATCATAGTCGCCCAGAATAACAATGCGTTTTTGCGCAAAAATTGCCCATTTCAATAAATCCACGCCTTTTCGCATATCTCGCATCAAGTAAGGATTGCGCAAGTTTGAAAGCTGAGGATGCAAAAAAGCGTATATGGACTCCGACGTCGAATAACCCCGCCTGACTAAAATGCTGCTGACCAATTTAGACAAGCGGAATTCTCCACTCACTTTCCGTAAGAGATCGGGTTCCGGAGAGGGAAGAAAACTCCAGATTTTCTGTTTGGAAAGTTGGGTCGCTGTCATAAGAATTCCTCAATGAAGTACGCCAATGCGACGAATCAGCCTACCAAAGATGGGCTCTTTTGCTGTGGTCCGAGCTATTTATAAAGTGCCGGATCAATATTTGTAATCAAGGCACCCTGGAAAAGCCAGTTTTTTTCAGAGAGTTCTAAAAAACACTTGTGAAAGCAAAATTTTTTCTTTATAAATCACAGCGAAAGTAATCTATTTATCCTCTTGCGCAACCACTCCGGACGAATCCTTATGAAACATTTTTTTCCGAAAATTGGTAGACGGCTGGTTCCCCTGAGCTACGAGCGGTCCGTATACTTTTTCTTGCAAATCTTCCTTGTCAGTTGGATCGCAATTGCATGGATTGCAGGCAATGCGTTCGCTCAATCAAATTTTACCCCTATGAGTGCGGAAGACGTAGAAGAAAGGGAGGATACCCTGATGTTTTCTGCAGGTTTGAAAATTTCGGCAGATTATCGCTTGCATGTCAGGCATATGGACAGCAGTACCTTTCCTCCCTATGGAGAAAACGAAATCAACCCCAAGGACTTGTCTTTCGAACACGAACTGAGAATCGGATTGCATTCCATCTTCCATCGCAATCTTTCTATCAATGCCGAATTGGAAATCCGGCAAGGACCTTGGCAGGAAGCAAATTTGAGAGAAGAAAATTCCTTGAGAAAGGTACCGGATTCTCAATCGGCCCAGGTTCAGGCACGGCAGGCATTTTTGGAATACAACTCCAATCCACGGAATATTCTGAGAGCAGGGAAACACGCATTCAATATTGGAGACCGTCGAGGCAAAGTTTTTTCGGGAATCCTCACAGGTATTTCTCAAGATTGTACAATAGGAACTTGGTGTTACCAGTTAGGAGCAGCCAAAATTGGCCGGCATTCAGCCGAATGGCTGTACTATGGTTCCCTGAATTATCCCGTCTTTCATGAACAAAATGAGGATGGCGCCACATCGCGCTTATTGGATATAGAAATATTCCGTATCCTTTATACGGAGCGTGATGTTCCTCTGGGCAGAGGCAACGGTCCCGTCTTTCGCGAGACGACAACAATGCAAGCAACAACAGGGGAAAAGGGTTGGTACTATGATGCAAGAGAGCAAGAATATTTTGGAATTTTGGTGAACTGGGAATTATATCCACTTAATTTGAGATTCGATCTAACCGGCAATCAGGGAAAACGCCGTTACCATTTAAAAGATAGCTCAGAACGGAGCAAACAATCGATAGCGGGTGTGGCCAGCGAATTGGAACTGAGTTATCAGCTTGATAACCATCAAATTGGTTTTCGAGGTTTGATAGCGTCTGGTGACGAGGAAATAAATGATCCTGATAACAGCGGCGCCAACTTCTTACGAACTTTGAATGGCTACCATGAAATCGTTCCAGGCACTTATCAAGGAACCAATTTTTACTTCAATGGTGGGGGATTGGGGTTGACAAGCGGAACCGGTTTGGGGCATTCGGTCAGCAATACCAACATGTTTGGAGGATGGTACCAATTGACATTGGAGGAATATTCCTTCATGTATCGAGGGGGATTGTTCCAGCTCGCTCGTAGCAAGCCAACCCTGAATGCGATTGGAAAGCAAGTGAGTAATATCGGCCTGGAGTGGGATAACACGCTTTTTTGGAAATGGGACAAGCACTTGCATACGGAGCTGGAAATCAACTTTTTCATGGCAGGAGAAGCATTCAATTACAATGACAATCATACCCCTCTGGAAAGGAATGAACCCATCACTCATCTAGTGGCTCGGATTTTTTATTCTTTTTGAGTCCTTCCGGTTTAAAAAAAGCGGCAGATTTTTTTTCACTTTGCGTCCAGTTCTGACTATGCTTGAATTCCCCGCAGATATTCAGACTTCCAAATAAATCACTTCATGCTGACGTTGCCATCTCTCCCCAAGAACAAGTGCCGGGACTTCCCCTTTATTCTCCGGATTAGTTTAGACAGCAGTCTGTGATTTTCAATTTTTGTCATTCCTGGCTTGAGCGGGAATCCAGGCGCAGGCCACGCCATGTGGGTCCTGGGTTCTGGCTTCAAGAGGGCAGTGCAGAGAGGCTCAGCGGTGATTCACTACGGCGTTGATCAAGTCTTTTGAAAAGGCAATGAGGGTATCCCAATGATCGGCGCGGCGAATCACGGAATGAGTGAAATGTTGATTGAAAGGACGAGAAATAAGCCAGACTTTTGCTTGAGAAAAATGCTCATGAACGTTCATACAATTGTCCGGATGATCATCCACGAATACCAATATCTCCTCATCCCGCGCCAGCTGACGGATAATTTCTGCCTTGGTCACCGGAGGATTGTAATCAAAGGATACCATTCCGCCACAATGCAGGGAATGCCAGCGAAATCCAGCATCTTTCAGGTTTTGTTTTCGCTTTTCTAAATACTGTCGAGGGATATTTGTGATGAAATGCACTGGGTAGGCCCCAAAGACACGATTGAACCGTTCCGGGTTGATTAGCGGAGAGAGTCGGCTAAAATGGTCGCTGCCGATAAAATATTCCCAGCTTTCTTTGAGTTGATTCTCATCCAGCACATCCTTGAAAAACCAGTCTGCCATCTCGAAATCATCAGGAACGTCCAATTTAAAATAGTCCTTCAAGACACGGACATAACTCTTTTCAAAATTGAGTAAAACTCCATCGACATCGAAAAAAAACCGCAACATCCGTGTTCTCCCGAGATTCTCACAATAACCTGAGTTCGACATAAATCTTCAATAATATGAGTATCCTAGTGTATATGTCATCCTCGCGAAAGCGGGGATCCAGATTTCAGTCTGGCCGCATACCTCTGGATTCCTTCCCTGCGTACGCAGGGATCTCGCAGGAATGACAAGGTTTCTCTAAGATATGAAAATTCCATAACATATTGAATTTATTAAATTCTTATCTCGAACTCAGGTTACAATAGTTCGATGATGGCCCCACCGCCAATGAATGTCCCCACCATACTGCCGACATTCGCAAAAACAACAATCAGAAGAATACGGGTGACTTTGTTTCTCCAGAATCCGGAGATATGGGTGATGTCCTCCATGAGGTTTTCAAAATCCCGAACCTGTGGTTTACGCACAAACGCTTCGACCAACCCGGCAACCCAACCTGCTGCGATGGTAGGATTCAGAGACGTGAAAGGGGCGGCAATGAAAGCAGAAAGGATGGTCAAAGGATGACCTGCCGCCAGTACTACTCCGAGAGCCGACAAAATCCCATTGATCAAAAACCAGCGTTTTACCATTTCAATGCCAACATTCCAATCGGCGAGAAAAAAACCATAAGCAATCAAGGAGATGATCAAGGCAGGAATACCCCATTTCAACCAATTTCCCCACCGCGCAGGAGATGGTACCTGTTCCAAGACAGGTAAGTCGTGCGAGTGGTTTATTTCTTTTTTTATTCCAGGTACATGTCCTGCGCCCACCACCGCGACGATTTTTTCCCCGGGCGCCGTCCTGATTTTTTCTGCAAGATATTGATCTCGTTCGTCAATGAGAACCTTTTTCATCATTGGTGATTGACGGGAGAAGATCTCCATGGTTTCTGTCAACACATCCTGGGTCTTCATTTTTTCGATATCGTCTCGGCTGATTTCCTCCGAGACAAAAACACTCATCATCATCTGCATGAGCACTTTCACTTTTTCCCGAAAAGGAAGCATGCGCCAGGTTTTCAGAAAGGTGGTTTGTACGTCTCGATCTGCCAGCACAATGTTTGCCTGAATGGCTTTTGCCGAATCAATGGCTACGATCATTTCCCGGCCGGGTTGAATGCCCAATTTGTTCCCCAGCCTTTTTTGAAAAGAAGCCAGGATGATATTGGCCAGGAGTAAAAAAGTTTTTTTCTCCCGGATAACTTTGAATATGTCCATGCTTTTCCAGTGGTCTTTGCGGGAAAGAGCTTCATATCGAGACTTGCACAGTTCGACACAAACCGTCTTGGGCTGTTCGTGTTCAATCACCTGCATCACTTCGTTGGTACTTTCTCGAGAAATGTGGGCTGTCCCAATGAGAAGCACTTCCTTGTCTTTCAGTTGCAGTCGATGGACATTGTCAGAATGATTCATAAATGGACTTTCATGGCAATTGCTTTGCCGGCTGAATACCTTGTGAGCAACTAAGAAATCTGAATGCCTAGTCCTTACGAAGTGGAGAAATACCGGGTTTATAGCAAGAATCAGGAAAACAGTTCTTTGATTTTGTCTACGAATTTCGTATGTAAGGGATGGCTTCGTTCATTGGAAATTTTTTCGAAATCTTCCAATAATTCCTGTTGCTTGGATGTCAGGTTTGTGGGGGTTTCAACGACGATTCTGACATGCAAATCTCCCCTTCTGTTAGTTCTCAGATGGACAATGCCCTTGTTGCGGAGGCGAAATACTCTGTGAGTTTGTGAACCAGGGGGGATTTTGAGTCGTGCAGCTCCTTCCAAGGTTGGTACTTCAATTTCCGTTCCCAGTGCCGCTTTGCTGACACTGATCGGCACTTCGCAATACAGATCACTTTCCACACGTTCAAAAATGGGATGTTGCCTGACTTGAAGCACGACATGGAGATCACCGGCAGGTCCACCATGCGGACCTTGTTCACCCTCACCGGTTATTTTGATACGGGATCCATTGTCCACCCCTGCAGGAATATTGACACGCAGTGTTTTAGTCTTTGTGATACGAGTGCTCCCTTGACAGGCGGGGCAGGGTCTGCGGATGATTTTTCCTTCTCCATGACAACGATTACAGGCGGTGGCAACACTGAAGAAACCCTGCTGCACACTTTGCTGTCCGGTTCCCTGGCAGACACCGCATATTTCGATATCCTTCGAAGAACGGGCTCCGAGACCACCACACTGTCCGCAGGTTTCCAAACGGGGAATATCGAGTTCAGCGCTATGTCCAAAAGCGGCCTGCTCAAAAGTAACTTCCAGATTATATTGCAGGTCCGCACCTCGCTGAGCTCTCCTTGATCCGCTGTTACGAGACGATCCGCCAAAAAATTGACCGAAAATGTCATCGAATACGTCTCCAAGCCCACCGCTTCCAAAATTTGAAAACGGATCTCCCATCCCTTCGGAACCTTGACCCACACCGGCATGCCCGAAACGATCATAACGAGTGCGCTTTTCAGCATTGCTGAGCACTTCGTATGCTTCAGTCGCTTCCTTGAATTTTTCTTCCGCTTTCTTATCTCCAGGATTGCGGTCGGGGTGGTATCTTAATGCAACTTTACGATAGGCTTTTTTTAGATCATCGTCAGATGCGGATTTGGAAACACCAAGAACCTCGTAATAATCGCGTTTTGCCAAAAGACTTCTCTCTTAAATTCCGTTTAATCTTTCTTGATTTCTTCGAATTCGGCATCCACCACATTGTCATCATCATCCGGCTTCTCAGAATCAGTAGAACTCTCAGTCGAAGTCGTCTCCTCGCCTGCAGCCGCCTGTTGTCGAGTTGCTTGGGCATAGAGGAACTCCGCCAGTTTATGAGAGGCTTCCGTCAGGGTGCCGATGCTGGCTTTTATGGTTTCCACATCCCCACCTTCCACATCTTTTTTCAATTGTTCGATGGCAGCCCGGATATTGGTTTTGTCGGTTTCGGGCAATTTGTCTCCCACTTCACCGAGGGATTTTTCCGTACTGTAGATCAATGTTTCCGCTTCGTTTTTTGTTTCTACTTTTTCACGTTGCTTTTTATCATCCTCCGCATATTGCTCCGCTTCGCGGACCATTCTTTCCACTTCTTCTTCTGAAAGTCCGCTGGAGGTCGTGATTTTGATCTTTTGTTCTTTGCCAGTTCCCAAGTCTTTGGCATTGACATGCACGATGCCGTTCGCATCGATGTCGAAGGTGACTTCGATCTGAGGAATTCCACGAGGTGCCGGAGGAATGCCAACCAATTCAAATCGTCCGAGGGTTTTATTGCCAGCAACCATTTCGCGCTCTCCCTGCAAGACATGAATGCTCACTGCAGGTTGATTGTCGGCGGCAGTGGAAAAGGTCTGGCTCTTACGGGTAGGAATGGTCGTGTTGCGTTCAATCAATTTAGTCATCACCCCTCCCAGGGTTTCGATTCCGAGGGAAAGCGGCGTCACGTCCAGCAATAAGACATCCTTTACGTCTCCTCTGAGCACGCCCCCTTGAATTGCGGCGCCAATTGCAACCACCTCATCCGGATTGACACCTTTATGAGGTTCCTTGCCAAAAAAGTCTTTGACCAGAGCCTGTATACGGGGCATGCGAATCATTCCTCCTACCAGAATCACTTCATCGATGTCGCTGGCCGTGCATTTCGCATCCCGCAATGCCCGTTTACAAGGCTCTAAACAGCGTTGGGTCAACTCCTCGACAAGCTGTTCGAATTTAGCACGGGAAATTTTGAGATTCATATGCTTGGGGCCTGAAGCATCTGCTGTAATGAAAGGGAGATTGACATCGGTTTGCATACTCGAAGAGAGCTCATGTTTGGCTTTTTCAGCCGCTTCTTTCAATCGTTGAAGTGCCATCTTGTCTTGTCTGAGATCGATCGCCTGTTCTTTTTTGAATTCATCTGCCAGAAAATTGATCAAGCGATTGTCAAAATCATCCCCCCCTAAAAACGTGTCTCCATTGGTTGCCTTCACTTCAAAGACACCATCCCCAATCTCGAGAATGGAAATATCAAAAGTTCCCCCTCCTAAATCAAAAACGGCGATTTTCTCGTCGCTTTTCTTATCCAGGCCATAAGCCAGCGAGGCGGCGGTTGGTTCATTGATGATCCGTAAAACATTCAAACCCGCAATTTTACCCGCATCTTTTGTGGCTTGTCGCTGACTGTCATTGAAATAAGCAGGCACTGTGATGACGGCATCGGTCACTTCTTCACCCAGATAATCTTCCGCCGTCTGTTTCATTTTTTGCAAAACGAATCCGGAAATTTCAGGAGGAGAGTATTTTTTCCCGTCGATTTCCACATAGGCGAGATTGGAAGGTCCTGCCATCACTTTGTAAGGGGCTACAGCTTCCAGGCGTTTCACTTCTTCCGCCACCAATTTTTGTCCCATCAATCGCTTGATGGAAAAAATAGTGCGGCTGGGATTGGTGACTGCTTGTCGTTTTGCGATTTGACCACTGAGACGCTCTCCCGCATCATTGAATGCAATCATGGAAGGCGTAGTCCGCGTCCCTTCCGCGTTCTGAATGACTTTGGGATCTCCCCCTTCCATAACAGCCACACAAGAGTTTGTTGTTCCTAAATCAATTCCAATAACTTTTCCCATAAATCGCTCCTTGTTTCATTCGGCGTCGCGTTCTACGCCTCATTCATTGTTGTTTTTTTGACACACACGAACCATAGCCGGTCGAATCACCCGCTTATGTAGCAGATAACCGATCTGGAATTGATCGACCACATGATTTTCCGGAACCGTGTTTGATTCAACCGTCCCTACCGCTTGATGAACAGCAGGGTCAAATGGCTCTCCAATTGCTTCAATTTTAGACACTGAAAATTTCTCGAGTGCTTCTTGATTGAGCTTATAAACCATCTGAATTCCTTCCAGCATTGCTTGAGTTGTCGTATTTTCTTTTTGACCATGCTCGATGGCCCTCTCCAAACTGTCCAACGCAGGCAGCAATTCTTTCACCAAACCCATGTGATAAAATTTGAATCTTTCTGCGTTCTCCTTGGCTATGCGTCTCTTGTAATTCTCAAATTCGGCGTTCATGCGTAGCAAACGATCTTGTAATGCTTCGACTTGTTGTTGCGCTTGTTCCAGTTGCTCCTCCGGCTTGACTTCCGGAGGCGTATCCTCACTCTCTGTTGATTCGACCTCTCTTGTTTCGGAAGTCTCTGGCTGCCCTTCTGTTACTCCATTTGCAACCGAATCTTCTTGTAAATCCGGTGTTTGGTTTTTCCGGGATTCAAGTCCGTTGTTTGTTTCGTTTGCGATTTCCTTTTCATGTGGATTTTCAGACGAGGAAATTTTATCTTCTGATTCTTCTGACATATTATAGTTTTCTTCTTTCACCTCTTTAGGATTATTTACTCTCATGATTTTTATACAAAGTTGAAAGACCTCTTTTTGCCAATTGCTTGCTATTCAATTTGGGCGTGTTCCGAAAGGGATGCCGTCAGGATTTTTGCGGTATAATCGACCACAGGTATGATGCGCTGATAATCCATGCAAGTCGGTCCAACCACCCCCACCATTCCAAGAACATTGTTTTTTAAACCATACGCCGCAGTGATCATGGAACATTCCTGCAATCCCTGGTATTTGTTTTCTACCCCTATAAAAATTTGAATCCGGTCCGCCGCCAGGGTGTTGTCGACAATTGCCATGATGGTACTCTTTTCCTCGAATGCTTCTAACAAGGACTTGATGGTCTCTTGCTTCTTGAATTTCGTACTCAACATTAAACCAATCTGTCCCTCCACGTACAATTCCGGTGGCGTGTCGAGTTCAAATGCCTTTTTCCCCAAACGCACCGCCTGTGCCAGCAAGGTGTCGTAGCGTTCCTTATCTTCCAACATACTTTCCAGGATCTTATTACGAATTTCCAGAAGTGATGAGTTTTGAAATTGTTCATTGAGGAATTGCGCCACTGAATTGAGAAAATTTTGAGACAACCCTTCGCTTGATTCAATAATTTTGTTACGCACCAACCCCGATTTGGTAATAAGGATCACCAAAATTTCACGTGAGTTGACCTTGATGAATTCGATACGCTGGAGAAGACTTGCTTCCGCTTTTGGAGCGGAAACCACGCATATGAATTCCGTCAAATTTGCCAATACTCGAGTGGTGTTGACCAAGAGTTGCTCCACTTGAGGTCCACTGAGATGAGAAACTTCATTGAGCGTCGTCTGAATACTCTTCGGTAAATCATTGGCCACTGCAAGAGAATCCACATAAAAGCGATATGCCTTGTCCGTTGGAATCCTTCCTGCAGACGTGTGGGTTTGCTTCAAATAACCCATTTCCGATAAATCGACCATGATGTTACGAATGGTTGCCGGTGAAAGTTCAACATCCAACGTCTTTGATAGCGTGCGTGAACCCACGGGTTCGGTGGTCTGTATATAGTTGTCAATGATCCCTGTTAATACCCTTTGGGTGCGATCATCAATTTCTGGCAAATTTTTCTCCAAAATCTGTCCTTCTTTCTTCATAGATCCGTCTCCCACATGAACCTTACGACCACTTCTGATAATCTTCATCTGGTGTCTGATTAGTATTAGCACTCGCTTGCTATGAGTGCTAATTATAGTATTGGAAATATTTCTGTCAAGTAAATTTTCTTTTTTCCTACCAAGGTCAGTGAAAAAATTTATTGAAAAAGAGGAAATGAAGTCACGCCAAGAGTCATATTGGTATAAAGATTTGGATCACGAAACATCATAAATGGCAGGGGTAATCAACAGCAGAAATTCTGGGTGATCAACAATAGTTTCCCCTCCTCCATGGAAATATGGACGGTGGGTTTTGTAGTTTTATTTGAAACTCCCATGGGATCTTTTCCCATTTGTAATGTTTGCTTCTTCAAAGGCCAAGCCAACCCGCTCGTGGTTATCCCATGAACCGCACCAAACAAAGGATGCAACGACAATGTCGTGCCCGGAGGAAAAATTCCCTGCCATTCCCCATCAATCACTTCGATTTGTTCGCATCCGGTCCATAAAATAATTTTCAGATGAGAACCATATTTATAGAGTAATTCGATATTGGCCAAAAAATGGTCACTGCGACTTCCAGCTGCTCCTAAGACGTACACTTTTTGAATTTGACGCATCAAACAATAACGCAGGGCCTTATCTCCGTCATTGGTAATTTGATCCGCAATTTGAATCAGTCGTTCAGGAGCAAGCTGCTGCCGGATTTCAGGAAGAATCGAGTCCATATCTCCCACCACGACGTCTGGCTGGAATCCCTGCGAAATCACATGATTCGCTCCCCCATCAGCACAGATTTTTAAATCAACCTTTTGCCACAATTGCCGTATCAATTCTTTTGTGGGAGGTACTCCATTGCAAACAATCAATGCAGTTTTTTCCTGTCCCATTCTGCCTTTCCCAAAAAAATAACAGGTATGATAGCAATTTGAAAAGAACGTGTTCAATGTAACATATCGTCTCGCGAATTGACACAAATGCTGATGCAATCCCGCAAACTGCGCTACTCCCTTTTTTGAAGGATGACAAAAAAATCATGGGAAAAGAATGATTGTGATTCCAATAAAATTCAAGTGCCTCATGCGGGTTTTTCTGCTATGAGAGATCAAGAAGTGGCATTTTTCAGGTCAGTGGACCCTGTCCTCATTGTTTTTGGAGAAGGGGTTGGATGAATTTTTTTGCTATTTTGTATGTTTTGGGGATCTTGACCGTCGTGACGGGTTGCATGATGGTGTTTCCTTTTCTGGTGGCCCTTATTTATGGCGACGGAGACGCTTCCGCGTTATTCCTCACCGCAGCCATTGCCATCATCGTCGGATTGCTGTTTTGGCAATTTTTTCGCAGGCATTCCAGATTGAGCGTGAAGGACGGTTTCGTCGTTGTTTCGGTGGGATGGATCCTGATCTGTTTCGTTTCAACGTTGCCTTTTATGATTCATGGCGCGATCCCTTCGTTTACCGATGCCTTTTTTGAAATGATGTCCGGTTTCACGACAACCGGGGCTACCATTTTAACGGATATTGAATCCCTTCCGCACGGGCTGCTTTTCTGGCGAAGCTTTACCCATTTTCTGGGAGGGATGGTTATTCTCCTGATCGCCATTTTTATCCTGCCTGTCATGTCATCAGGGGGGATGGCATTCTATTCATCAGAAGCAGATCCGGGGCAAGTCGTCACTCCGAAAAAATTCCCTCTGCGGATGAAAGGAATGGCAATTCGGCTTTGCCTGATCTATCTGGGAATTGTTTTTTTGAATGGTGTCATGCTCCGGGGAGGAGGTATACCCTTGTTTGACGCTTTCTGCCATGCTTTCGGAACGGTGGCTACTGCCGGTTACTCTCTCCAAAACACCAGTATAGGGCATTACAACAATGCTTATGTCGACTGGGTGACGATCCTTTTTATGTTTTTAGGAGGAATGAGTTTTATTTTCCACTATCAACTCTTGAAAAGAAACTGGGAATCTGTGAAAATCAACACGGAAATTCGCTGGTACATTGGCATCACCTTGTTTATTTGTAGCATCGTTTCCCTGGTATTATGGCGGGAAAATGCGTATTCCCCGACAGACGCTCTCCGCCATGGAACATTTCAAGTCGTCTCTCTGCTCACAACCACCGGATTCACGACGGTCGATTATGAATTATGGCCTCACCCGGCTCAAATGTTTCTTTTCATTACATTGTTCATTGGCGCGTCGGCAGGATCGACCACCAGCGGGATCAAAATTATACATTACGTTATTATCTTGAAATATTTGCATGCCACGATTAGAAAAATGATGCAGCCCCTGGAAGTGAGACCCATCCGCATCGACCGACGTTCGCTCGATGTGAAAGCCGTGGAATTGGTCCTCAGTTTTTTCATTGTCAATATCCTTTGGATCTTGCTGGGAGGCGGTTTGCTGGCACTGACGGAAGAGATGGAGTACTTCAGTTCGATGTGTGCCGTTATCGCCACAATCATGAATGTCGGCGTGGGATTCGGAGAAGTGGGACCTGGCCATCAATTTAATGATTTTTCCGTCATTGGAAAATGGTTCCTCTCTTTCAATATGCTGGCAGGGCGATTGGAAATGTTTGCGGTGATTGTCCTGTTTTATCCTTCTTTTTGGAAAGAATAGCCAAGATGTTCGCCTCTTTTTTTGACTGAATAGATTTGATCCCACTGCACCCATTCGACTCGGAAAAATACTAATGACAGCTCCAGGAATTTCACGTTATTCTATTCTTTTGACAGATCTCTATCAACTCACCATGGCTTACGGGTACTGGAAAAGCGGCATTGCTTCCAAAGAAAGCGTATTTCATTTATTTTTCAGAACCCTTCCTTTTAAAGGAGGATTCGGCATCGTCTGCGGTTTAGAAAACGTCATCGAATTACTGGACAATTTCTGCTTTGAACAGGAAGAACTCGACTACCTGGCTTCTTTGCAAGGCATTGATGAGAAAGCCCTCTTTCATAGAGATTTTTTGCGTTATCTGAAAACCCTTCGTTTCCAATGCGATGTCGATGCAATTCCCGAAGGAACGGTGGTCTTTCCCTATGAACCCCTGATACGGGTGCAGGGGCCCCTTGCGCAGTGCCAGATACTGGAAACCATTTTACTCAATATCATCAACTTTCAGACTTTGATTGCCACCAAAGCCGCGCGCGTCTGTCTGGCCGCAAAAGGCGATCCTGTTCTGGAATTCGGGCTTCGACGCGCGCAAGGAGTGGACGGTGGTTTAACGGTCAGCCGGGCATCTTTTATCGGAGGGTGCGCGGGGACTTCAAACGTATTGGCAGGGAAAAATTTCGGCATTCCGGTTGTCGGAACCATCGCCCATAGTTGGGTGATGAGCTTTGCGGGAGAGGCGGAAGCCTTTCAGACTTATGCTGAATCCTCACCCAATAACTGCGTACTCATCGTCGATACCTATTCTTCTCTGCAAGGCGTGAAAAATGCCATTGCAACCGGACGTTGGCTGAAAGCTCAGGGCTATCCATTGTTGGGAATCCGACTGGATTCGGGGGATTTGGCGTACCTGAGCATTGAAGCGCGAAAGATGCTGGACGAAAATGGGTTTTCCGATACAAAAATTGTCGTCAGCAATGAATTGGACGAATTCATCATTGCCAGTTTGAAAAACCAAAATGCAAAAATCGACATGTGGGGTGTCGGTACAAAATTGGCTACTGCCTATGACCAGCCGGCATTAGACGGTGTCTATAAACTTGCGGCAACCCGAGAGCCCGGCCAGTCCTGGGAACATCGCGTCAAAATCTCTGAACAAGCCGTGAAAGTGACGACACCCGGCGTTCAACAGGTTCGACGTTATCGCACAGAGCAGGAAAATAGCGCAGATGTGATTTTTGACATCCATTCGGACTTGAGCAAGGGATGCACCATCGTCGATCCCTTAGACATGACCCGGCAGCGAAAAATTCCTGCAGGTATGCAATCCGAAGACTTGTTGATTCCTATTTTCAAAAAAGGAAAAAAAGTGTATACTACGCCTTCCATTCAACAAATCAGAAAGAAGGTACGGCAAGGATTGTGCCAGTTTCATCCCGGTATCGCGCGATTCGTCAATCCCCATCAATATCCGGTGGGGATTGAAAAATCCCTTTTTGATTTGAAAACTCAACTGATTCTTCAGATCCGGGAAAACTATTGTTAACCTGAGTTCGACATAAATCTTCAATAATATGAGTATCCTAGTGTATATGTCATCCTCGCGAAACTTGTCCCCGCGAAACTTGTCCTCGCGAAAGCGGGGAGCTGGGATCCGGATTTCAGTCTGGCTGCATACCTCCGGATTCCTTCCCTGCGTACGCAGGGATCTCGCAGGAATGAAAAGGTTTCTCTAAGATATGAAGATTCCATAACATATTGAATTTATTAAATTTTTATCTCGAACTCAGGTTTATTACCAATAACCTCCAGCACGGTAAGGCTTATGCGGGCATTGATCCTGGTTGACTTGCAAAACGATTTTACCCCGAGTGGCGCCTTGCCAGTTCCGCAAGGGGATCAAATCATTCCCTTGATCAACCAATTGCAAAACGCATTCGACTTGGTTGTGGCAACGCAGGACTGGCACCCTGCCGACCATGAAAGTTTTGCGGTTCATCATGGCAAAGAACCCGGGGAAATCATCATGCTCCATGGTATTGAACAAATACTGTGGCCGGCGCATTGTGTGCAGGGCACGGAAGGAGCAGCGTTTATCGCAGGTTTGAATACGGCAAAAATTGCCTGCGTATGCCAAAAAGGCATGAAAAAAACCGTCGACAGCTACAGTGGATTTTTCGACAACGATCACCAAAGCGCCACCGGGCTGGACTCGAATTTGAAAGAGAAAGGTGTGACAGAGGTTTATGTGGTGGGATTGGCGACAGATTATTGTGTCAAATTCACCGCATTGGATGCCCAGGCTTTGGGGTATCAAACTCATCTCATCACTGACGGCACGCGCGGAGTCGATCTCAATTCAGGGGACGTGAAAAACGCACTGGAAGAAATGAAATCCGCCGGTATTACGTTACTACAAAGTTCGCATATTCTTTAACCTTCATTCCCACTCGGAGAATCTGCAAATAAATCGGGATGATTTGAATTTCATCAGCTCACTTGCTCCCGGAGTGTTCGATTCGACGCTTTATGGTGACTATTTTAACCTGAGTTCGAGATAAGAATTTAATAAATTCAATATGTTATGGAATCTTCATATCTTAGAGAAACCTTGTCATTCCTGCGAGATCCCTGCGTACGCAGGGAAGGAATCCGGAGGTATGCAGCCAGACTGAAATCCGGATCCCCGCTCCCCGCTTTCGCGGGGACAAGTTTCGCGAGGATGACATATACGCTAGGATACTCATATTATTGAAGATTTATGTCGAACTCAGGTTATTTTAATAATATCTTGAAAACCGGAGAAAACTTTTCCAAAGGAAGTCTGTTGTAATGACAAGGACAGTGCCCCAATTCGCGATTTCGGGGGTGGATCCGGAATGCTAATCTCAAATGAAAGAATTCAACAATGAGTGTTAATAGGGATGCCTTACATAGAAGAAGGTTCTCTGAATTTTTGGAGAATCTAAAATCAGATCAGGGATTTTCTTATTCTAAAGTTGCTGAGAACATCGGAATTTCGGTACAGGGACTCTACAAAATCAAACGAGGAGAAATCAATCCTTCCAAACAAACCGTTATGTTACTCAAGATCAAATACGGATTGAATACCAATTGGTACGAGACCGGACAAGGCACGATGGAGGTCAGGGAAGGTTCGGGTCTCCTTGAACGTTCGGACGAGATTTTGATGGAATTGATCCGCATGAAGAATCATGTGATTGAAGAGTTAACTCATCAAAACGAGTCCTTGAAAAAGAAAAATGCGATCATGCAAAAGAAAATTGGGCAAAAGGCGCCGGTTAATGTGAACCAGTTGAATCGGGCCAAATACAATGAATACAAACAATTGCTCCAAGAAAGACTGACGGGACTGGCATTAAAAAAATTGTTAACAGGACTATCCATGGACCAAAAGCTACTGATCAAGGGAAAAATAGTGTCGGAAGAAAATCCGGAAAAAACATTGAGCGCTATAATCGCCGGGGGTACAAAACTGGTTCCAAAAAAAGTCGATGAGCGATTGCGCCAATATTTTCTGCAGGAACTCGAAAAAAAGATCGCGCGAAATAGAAAAACTTCCTGAAACAAGGGTAAATTTTTGCAAGCATCTTTTTGAATAAAATCCATACCTCTTTTAAAAAATAAGAAAATGACGGTTCGATCCAATGCGCAAAGGAAGCGCTTTTCTGAATTTCTTGATTATTTAAAATCAGATAAAGGATATTCACTCACAAAGGTTACGGACAATATCGGTATTTCAGTGCAGGCGCTCTACAAGATCAAACGGGGGGAAAGCAACCCGTCCCAACAAACCGTCATGCTCATGCAGATTAAATATGGGCTCAATCCGACTTGGTATGAGACTGGAAGAGAAGAGATGGTGGTGAGCACGTCCTTGGTGCGCGTCGGAGAGTGTGATGAAACCCTCCTGGAATTGCTGCACATGAAAAATAGCGTCATTGCAGCACTCGATGAACAATTCAGAGTTTTGAAAAGGGAAAATACGATTCTAACAAAACAACTCCGGGCATAATCGGTCCTTATCGTAACCTTCGTATTCAATGCTCCGGAAGTTTCTGATTTTTCATCTGGTGTCATCTGGCACTATAATCAAATCAGGGTCTTGAAGATTCAGATATCAAATCAAATGGTCTGTTTGCAGCTTTGCCAGATGGGATTCGATATTGCGCAAGGCTGCCTGCAGTAATCGAGGGTCGATATCCTGATAGAGTGTCGACAACATTTCCTCTTTTGATTTTCCCTCCTTGTAAAGTTGTAGAATCTGTCGCTCTCTCATCTGCCGATGTTCCAGGGCTCTTTTGAGGTACAACGTGGTTCTCAGAGGTATGCCATGAGAAGGAATGATGATCTTGGGGTCCAACGAGATGACCTTCTCCAGGGACGCAAAATATTTTTTCATATTTCCTTCCGGCGCTGCAATCACGACAGTTCCGACGCCCTGCATCAAATCTCCTACCAGAAACCAGTCCATCGTCGTTGGCGCCAACCCCAATTGCCCTTCATCATGCCCTGGAATCTCAAAAATTTGGATATCTTTACCCAGCCATTGAGTGAGAATGTCCCCTTCCTGAGCAAACTGGATTTCAAGCTTGTCAAAATATTCATGGCCGAATTTCTTACAAATCCGTTCATAGGAATCCCGGCTCATTTTTATTGGAACTTGAAAGTCACGGGCCAGTTTGTTGCAGAATTGATGATGATCCGGGTGATGGTGCGTTAAAAAAACACCCGTTATTCGGAAGGAACGGACCACATGATGCAAACGTGCCAACACCTCCGGAGATGCCGGCGAAGGATCTACCAGATAACGCTCGCAATGATCATCGCCCAGAATGAAGGCATTCGTGCTTTCCGCAGGAGGAAGAGTATTCGATGGAACCGGCAGCTGCACTACTTGATAGACGGGCTGCATACAAGGCACTTCGTTTTGCGGATCATAACTCAAATGCAGTTCTGCCAAATTATTGACATTCGGATTTTCAGCCAACCTCTCCATCACGCGCAGTGTGGGAACGGCAGCCAAAATCTGTCCCTGTTGGTATTGCTTCATAAAATCCTGCGCAGAAAGCCAACTCGCCCATGCCGTTTCGTTACTGTCCACATTGAATTCCACCCGGGAGGTCAGTTCTATTCTATAAAATCGGGCATTGAAACGAACAGGATTGAAAACAGGAGTGATGGCATATCCGAATTTTGAAAAATGTTCGACCTGACCCCTTAAAATGGCGGCTGCCAAATCAAAATTCAATTCTTCTTCAACTTCACGACAAAGGGCATGCATCATCTGGGCTTTGTGGTCACGGAGAAAACGAATCTCATAGGGTTGATGCGAATCTTCCCGATCCACTTTGCCTCCCGGAAATGAATGATAACCGGGGAAAACCGTCAAATAAGACTGCCTTTGGATGACAAATACACGATCTTTGCAGGTAAAAAGGGCAACCACCGAATCTCTGACTTTATTAGAGTTCATTTTATTTTCTATGGCATCTGTAAGAAGGACCGGCAAAGCAGGATATCGATTCGAGTTGAGAACAGGAACCAAGATATGGGATCGCATTTTAATATTCAAGGTTACTATTGAGGTCTCTTAAGAGACCATTCGATTCAGGCGAGTATATTTCATATTGCGCGCTTACCAGTTGAAAGGGTTGATCAGTCGGGCCAAGAGACCTCGTTTGCGTTTCCCCGTGGCGCCGTAACTTCCCTGTCCGCCTCGCAGCCGGGGATCCAGCAGGTCTCGCATGGCGTCTCCGAACATGTTGAGAGAGTAGACGACAATCGTCAGGCACAGCCCCGGCCAGAGCGCCAGCCGGGGCGCCCGCTCCATGAATTCCCGCCCTTCCCGGCTGAGCATTCCTCCCCAGCTGGGAACCTTGAGGGGCAGCCCGAATCCCAGGAAGCTCAGCGACGCCTCGGCGATGATTACGCCGCCAATGTTGATCGAGAAGATGATGATGAGGGGCGCCATAATATTGGGCAGCACATGGCGGGTCAGGATATGGCGCGTGGGAGTGCCTACGGCCCTGGCTGCCAGGAAATAGTCATTCTCTTTGATGCCCACCACGGCGCCTCGGATGACTCGGGAGCCGCCGACACCTCCGGTAATCCCCAACACCACGATGATCTGGAGGAGGCCTTGTCCCACGATGGACATGATGGTTAACAACAAGAGCAGCCCCGGGAAGGCCATCCAGGCATCGACAAAGCGCTGCACCGCCAGGTCCACTTTCCCCCCCAGGAATCCGGAAGTGCCGCCAATCAGGACAGCGACCACCACATTCAGCACCGTCGCGGCCAGACCGACGGTCAAGGAAATACGAGCCCCGTAGAGAAGGCGGCTCAACAGGTCTCGCCCCAAATGGTCGGTCCCCAGCAGATACTGGGCGGCTGGGCCTTTTAGTATGTCGGCCAGGTGTATTTCCCGATAGGGATAAGGCGCCAGAAGCTCGGCAAAGATCGCCAACAAAATAAAGATCAAGGTGACTATCCCGCCAAACGTCCCGAGGGGCTTTTCCCTGATCAGCCTGATGAAGAAATCCACAAACCGGCCCCGTCGCTTGGACTCAATGATCGGGGATGGCGTCTCTATGCTGTCGCTCATGTTCTCGATTTTTCTATAATGCAGTCCTGGAGGGACGAAAGGGAATAGCCCAGCGATTCATCGCTGGGAAAGGAACCCCCTCCTCAGCTAGTCCCAGAGGGACGAAAGGGAATAGCCCAGCGATTCATCGCTGGGAAAGGAACCCCCCTCCTCCTCAGCTAGTCCCGGAGGGACGACACTTCTTCGATCCAGCGAGTTACTCCCAAATATAACGCTCATGATGTCAAATAAGGAAAAAGGCGCTTTTTGATTTCAGGAGTCATCATCTCAACTCGGTTTTTTGCGCAAAAGACACCATGAAGATGATTGCTGATGTAGGAATGGGACATGAAACCTCATTGTTGTATCGTCCCTCCGGGACTTTGAAGGAGACTATCTTTTGTTCCCAGCGATGAATCGCTGGGCTACTTCCTTTCGTCCCTCAGGGACTACTTCTGACAGACGAATCTCAAACCTATATTTACCAGAAGCATAACGACTATTCATATCTGACTCTGGGGTCCAAATAGGGATATATCAGGTCGATCAAAAGATTGAGCAGCACCACCCCGGTCGCGAAAAACAGGTTGGTTCCCTGGACCACCGGGTAGTCCCGGTGTTGCAGGGCATCCAGCATGAGACGACCGAGTCCCGGCAGGTTGAAGATATTCTCCATGATCACCGCGCCCCCTACCAGGATCGGCAACTGCAGGCCGATCAGAGTTACCACCGGGATGAGGGCATTTTTGATGGTGTGCCGGATAATCACGACCCGCTCCCTGAGGCCCTTGGACCAAGCGGTGCGGATATAGTCCTGCCGGAGCACCTCCAGCATCATAGTGCGCGTCATGCGCATGGTGGCGGCGGCCATGGCTGTCCCCAGAATCGCGCTGGGAATGAGGAATATCCCGAGATTCCCCAGCGGGTCTTTGGTGAAAGGAACCCACTGCATCGGCGGCGTCCAGCCCCACCAGATGGCCGGGTAGAGTATCACCATAATGGCCAGCCAGAAGTTCGGCGTGGCCAGGCCGATGATGGCCAGGGAACGCCCCGCGTAATCGCCGACCGTATCCTGGCGCATCGCCGAGTAGATACCCACGGGCAGCGCGATCACAAGCCCGATTACGATGGCCAGGACGCCAAGCTCAAGGGTGATCGGCAGGCTAGCTAGTATCCTCTCCTCTACCGTCCATTCGCCCCACAGGGATTTGCCCAGGCTGCCATGCCGGAGAATCTGGCCGATCCAGCGTCCATACTGCTCCCAGACCGGCACGTCCAGTCCCAGCCGACGCTCAACGGCTGCACGGTCTATCCTCCCTATTGTCGACTGCAGCTGACCCAACATGGCATCTACGACGTCGCCGGGGATGAAGCGCACCGAGAGAAAGACCAGGATGCTCAGGATAAACAGGGTGGGGATTACCAGCAATACCCGCCGGATGAGATAGGCTTTCATATGATGCCCCCTCCCGCGTTCAGTAGTTTTTACTGGCCACGCCTGTGGCCAAACTGCTTCTCTGCCTCCCACCAGGAGAGGGGGAACAAGGTTTTAACACAGCTCCTAATGCCCCATTTCTTTCTTCAGCGCACTATCGATCCACAGACGGGAGAACGGCGCATGTGAGTTGCCAACAAAGATTTCACCGTTGAAACCTATCACCCACGGCTGGATCGCGTCGAATTGGGGAACTTTGGGACCCCATATGTACCAATGCTGCTCGATCATGTACAAATCTGCCTCCGCGGTCAGCCGCTGCTGCTCCTCGAGGGTGGGAGCGGCCATAGCGGCTTCAACCTTGGACTGCATCACGGGGTCCTGGTGTCCGGTGCGGCCCCACACCGCCCCGATTTGAAGCCGGTTTAGCAGCAAGGGAGGCGAGGTGTCATTGCCGAGATCCATAAAGGTCATGCCTTCATACGAACCGTCAGTTATTAATCCCGTCAACTGAGTGCCTTCATGCGTCTTGATCTCTACGTCAACGCCAATCGCAGCCCAGTATTCAACGACTATCTCTTGATAGCCCAGCCCCCATGAGGGCAAAGGGTTATGGACGGCCTTGAAGCCATTGGGATAGCCCGCTTCAGCCAGAAGCCGCATCGCCCCTTCCGGGTCATAAGTAAAGACGTTCTTGGTCTCTTCGGGCCACTCTTCGAATGGGACGAAGTACCCCTTCAGACCATCCCCTATAATCCCTTGGGGCGTCGTCATTCCAAAGCCCCCAAAGTAGGTCTTGTTAATGGTTTCGATATCAATGGCCATCTGCATGGCCTTACGCACCCGGATGTCTTGAAAGGGCGACGGGTGGCGCACGTTGAATGCAGCGGAGGTCTCCGACCGAAAGGCCCACGGCCATACTACGATTTCGGGGTTGGTGCGCTCGAGGCTCTCTACCTGGGACGCTTGTAACTGATTGATGCCAGGCTGACCGACGTAATCGAGCTTGGCCGAGCGCAGCGCCGCCAGCGATGTTGCCTTATCCGGCATGATCAACCGATTTATCTGGTCGATGTAGGGTAAGCGGTTCTGCGGGTATTTTTCGTCGAAGTCCCAGTAGTCAGGATTCTTGGAATAGGTCAGGGAGCTGCCCTTGACCCATTCGGTCAGCATATAGGGCCCGGTGCCGACCATGTTGTCGCAGTCCGTCAGGTCGCCATGCTGCTCGATGACCTCAGGGGGTAATATCCACGCATACCAGTCGACCAGGAGAACGTCAGGCAGGTCTACCTTTGGCTTCGTCAGTTTGAAGACAACCGTCGCATCGTCTCTGGCCGTTATCGATTCGAATGGTATTGAGGCGAGATTGCCGGCACCGGCGCTCGGTTCGCTGAAGCCGCTGCCCGTACCTGTATAACGGTGAAAGTTATAGACGACATCCTGGGCAATGAACTTCCGACCATTCATCGGCGCCTTGTCGTGCCAGCGAATGCCCTGGCGAATGTGGAAGACATAGGTCAGTGGGTCAGCCATCTCCCAGCTTTCCGCCAGCGCCCCTGTCATGAAATGGGAAGGGATCCACGGGTCTGAAAAGCTATGTTCGGCCCGATCTACTGCCCAGTTCCCGAGGCCCAGCTTCTCTCCAACTTCATCGATGACCCTTGGCCCATGGCCATGCAGGTAGGGGTCACAGTGCGGAGGCTCGAGCGCATCGCCCCAGCTGAATGTCCCGCCATACTCCGGTGCGCTCACCATTTTACCGGTGGTGGGGTCGGTGACCATCTCTTTCTCAGCAGCAACGACCGACCCGACCCACAGGACGGTCACCATCAGGATGAGGGTCAACAACAATGAATTGATTTTTCTGGTTATACTTTTTTCCATGATTCCTCCTCTTTCACTTTGATTTGGGTTAAGATTCCTTGGATGTTCCATTGCTTCTTCTTTATTAGAAGTGAATTGGATTTGATTTATTGGATGTCGCATAATTTCTCCTTTTTCAGAAGTTGATTGATATTTTTTTTGATTTTATCTTTCATAATTCCTCTTTTGTCAGAAGTTAACTGCCTGCTATTGATTCTACGTCTCATCGCGCCTACTCTCATTGCTCTTGAGTTACGAATTCTCGTGTCATCCCGCACTTGATGCGGGATCCAGTCTTCATTAGCCTATGAAAACACTACGGATTCCCGCTCCCCTGGCCCATCTTTCCAGGGGTGTGGAATTCTATTTTTGACTCCAAGTAACTGAAATAATATACGGACTCTTAAGTTGATCCAATGCGCTTTCGCGGAAATGAGAATGTGTATCAGTCAGTGATTTTAATTTCATTGACTGACAAGAATTCGTCACTCTCGAGTTCATAAGAATAGCAAAAAGTTGAAAAAAGATTCCCGGGGGGGATGACTCGTTTTCACGCCCTCTCTTTCCCAAAACAACAAGAAATGATTTTAACACTACTACTACTTAGGATCCTCAGGATCAAGCCTAAAATACAAAAATGTTGAAAAAAGATTCCCGGGGAGGATCCATCGTTTTCACGCCCTACCACGGCATTGTTCAATCGATCGAGCGGGAACCCTCTTCTTCCCTGAAACAACAAGTCATGATTTTAGCACTACTATACAACGTATAGCCTAAAAAAACAGGATTCGCGAAAAAAATGAACTACCCTGCGGCAAGCAGCGGCGTATTTATTGGTAAATCATTTTCATCGCAGCAAGACTGCGGGGAATCAGACCCTAAGAGATTAAAAAAACATAAACTCAATGAAGAAGGTTATTGGTTTTTTAAGTTTTTCAGGGTAGAGGTCTGAAAGATTCCTTTGAGCGGCGAAATAACAGGAAGGTAGGGAGCAACGGTTTTCAGATAAGAGGAATGAGGGGAAATGCAATAGTTATTTTTCAATTAAACTCCCTCGAACGCAACTTGACAAAAAAACAAAGATAAATAAAATAAACTATTCAAAGTGTAACCCTCAAATTCTCTAATGAGCATTTCATAGAAACATGCATTAACTCGAACTAATGAATACCATGAGATATCTATTTATATTTTTTGTGTTTTTCTTTCTTTTTCCTTCTCAACATTTAAACACCTGGGCAACAGACAGAACGGACCCACGTTATGAGCAGCGGCAATATCGTCGATTTATCCTTCCCAATTCCTTGAAGGTCATTTTAGTTTCTGATCCCACCGCGCATCACGGAGCGGCGTCGCTCAGTGTGGCAGTCGGATCTTTGAGCGATCCCCCCGAGCATCAGGGAATAGCCCATTTTTTAGAACACATGTTGTTTTTAGGGACTGAAAAATACCCGGATGTTGACGACGACAAAGATTTTCTTACCAGTCATGACGGATTCAGCAACGCATTCACAACGAACGAGACGACTAACTATTATTTTCAAGTGGCCGGGGAGCATTTGGAAGAAGCGCTCGATCGCTTTGCCCAGTTTTTTATCGCCCCTCTATTCAATCCGGAATATGTCAAGCGTGAATTGGAAGTGGTGGAGTCAGAATATACCCAAAAGCGACCCAGCGATCATTGGCGCGTGTCGCAAGTGGAGGCTTCCTTATTTACCCCCAATCACCCGGCACAAAATTTTCGTATTGGCAACGTGGCGACCTTGCAAAACACCACCAGAGAGGATTTGCTGGAATTTTACGACAAATACTATTCTGCGAACTCGATGACACTGGCTGTTTTGGGAAAGCAGGATCTGGACACTCTGCATGAATGGGTGGAGACGTACTTCAGCCAGATTCGCAATCTGCCGGTCAGTCCAATCAGGATCCCTCAAACTTATTTGAAGAAAAGCGATCAGTTTCGGGTGGTCCGGATTGAACCGCTCAAAGATACCCGTTCCCTTAAACTCATCTTTCCGCTGCCCAGTATCCAAAGGCTCTATGAAACCAAACCCAGCTATGCCTTAGGACACCTCATTGGTCACGAAGGAAAAGGAAGCCTCCTCTCCTTGCTCAAAAAGGAAGGTCTGGCCACAGGTCTTTCCGCAGGAGGTTCTTCCGGAAAAGCCTATGGGCGATTTACTGTTACAGTGCAACTGACGCCGAAAGGATTGGAACAATATGAAACGGTCGTCAAACGGATTTTTCAATACATCCGACTTTTAAGACGCACGGGCTTTCAAGAAGAGCTTTTTGAGGAACTCGAGCAGATGGCGGTGATCGATTATCGTTTTGAGGAAAAAACCGATGGCACGGATCTGGTCATCGGCTTTGCTTCCTTACTCCACTACATTCCAATGGACTTGGTAGAAACGGCGCCATTTCTTTATGATCGCTACGAACCTCACCATTTCGACAGCATTCTGTTTCGCCTCACTGCGGACAACATGCTGGTCACTTTGATGGCCAAGGGCTTGAAAACAGACAAGACCGAGCCTTATTTCGGAGCCAATTATTCTTATACCGAAGACAATCCGGATTTCATTCGTACGCTGCAGAAAGTCCAGCCTCATGAAGAAATGGATTTGCCGGAAAAGAATATTTTTATCCCGGAAAATCTGAATCTGGTTTCTTCAATCACTCAGTTTATGCTCGCCTATCAGTCCCTGGTTGGATTGAAACAAGAGCAAATTCCCCAGCCCATCCTCAATGTGCTGGAGACGCATCAGGGAAAATATTGGGCGTCCTGGCAAGAATTTCAAGAGCAGTTATTCCCGGGCCGTGCGGAAGAGATTCAACCATTTCGCAAGTTGATCTTCAAACACGCCATGGCCCGTCCTCAAAAAATCCTGGACAATGAGCAAGGGGAAGTCTGGTTTCAGCAGGATTTACGCTTTCACACCCCGAAAGCGGAACTGACATTGCTGATTCATACGCCTCAGGTTTACAGTTCTCCGAAATCAGCGGTGCTCTCCCAATTGTATACCAATGCCATCAATGAAGGATTGAACGAATTTGGCTATGCGGTGCGGATTGCCGGATTGGAATTTGGGATCAGAACCGGTAAAGAGGGAATCACAGTCAATGTCAGTGGCTATTCAGATCGCATTTTCACTCTTTCTAAAATCCTGTTGACCAAACTGCAGGAGATCACCATTGATGAAGCAACGTTTCAATCCTTGAAGGAGCGGCGTCTGCGTATCTACCAGAATTTCCAGTTCAATCAAGCCTATCAGCAAGCGTTTTATGCGCGTTCATTGCTCATGGAAGAAAAGAAATTTTCAATAGACCAATATCAGGAAGTAATTAAAAACATCACCTTGGATGATTTGATAGCTTATACAAAAACACTCTATCGCTCTTTCTACGTCCAGGGAGTGGTCTATGGAAATCTGGAAAAAGAAAAGGCCCGGCAAGCCCTTCAGGAAATGTTGCGAAATTTGCAGGGACAGCCTCTGCCCCGAGAGGAACTTTTTGAGAATACAATTGTGCGGATCAACAATAGCAAAGATTTCATTTTTTCCAAAAAAGTGAAAATCGACAATTCCGCCTTGCTCTTTGAAGTTCAGGTAGGAGCAAGCAATCCCCGGCTGCGGGGAGCGATGCTGATCATTGCCACCGCTTTGCGCTCCTGGGCATATAGTGAATTGAGGACCGAGCAACAGTTGGGATATACCGTTTTTGGCGATATATCATGGATGGAAAAAACCCTGGGGTGGATGTTGATGGTGCAATCCGGTAAATATCCTCCAGGTCTGCTGCAAGAACGAGTAGAAGCCTATATTCCCAAATTCATTGAAGAGTTTAAACAGTTGCCTGATGGTGAATTTGAAAATTTCCGGCAATCCGTGATCAATTCCCAACTGGAGAAATACGCCACGATTTCCGAAGAAGCGAATTTCCTGTTTTATCAAGCTTTTGAAAAAGACGCAGACTTTGATTACGTCAGTGAAAATATCAAAGCCATTGAGGAAGTGACACGGGACGAAGTGGTGGAGATTTTGGAAAACACGCTCTCTCTTGAAGAAAATCCCTATTTGGCAATTCGCATGGTGGGTCAATCACACACGGATATTCCAGGGTCGGGAATCATAGTCCAATCCTTTGACCAATTTAAAGATTCGCAACAAAATCCATAGTCTGCTGCTATCATTTTGTGACAAATCTTTCCCAATCAGTCGATCCATTGCTCGAGGGTCTTTTCTTGCTTTTCTATGGCTCGGAAGGAGTCCCCCTCCCCACGAGGGAGGGGTTAGGGGAGGGGGGAGTGGCGTTATTACCAGCAGCCCGCGTTGCAGGCTCTCTTTGATAAGGACATAGCCATGAAATTCAGTCGATCTCTTCAACTTTTCGAGCGTGCGCAACTATCGATTCCAGGAGGCGTAAACAGTCCCGTTCGCGCATTCAAATCCGTGGAGACACACCCCCTTTTCATTGAGCGAGGCAAAGGATCAAAAATTTATGATATTGATGGCAACGAGTTCATCGACTATGTGGGCTCTTGGGGACCCCTCATTTTAGGTCATTGTCATCAAGCGGTGATGGAGGCAGTGGAAAAAGCGCTGCATGCCGGTACCTCATTCGGCGCCCCTACTGAAAACGAGGTCGTTTTAGCGGAGATGGTCAAAGAAGCCGTGCCGGGCATCGAGATTCTGAGGCTCGTCAACTCCGGCGGTGAAGCCACTATGGGGGCAATCCGGACTGCGCGTGGCTATACCGGAAAAGACAAGATCATAAAGTTCGAAGGATGTTATCACGGCAGCGTGGATCCCTTACTCGTACAAGCCGGTTCGGGTGCCACCACTTTGGGCAAACCTGATTCTGCCGGAGTGCCACAAGCATTTGTGGAGTTGACTCTGTTGGCGCGTTACAATGATCTCGATTCGGTGATCGAACTGCTGGATCTTCATCCTCAGGAAATAGCGGCAGTGATCGTCGAGCCGGTGGCGGGAAACATGGGAATGATTTTACCGGAACATGGATTCTTGCAGGGATTGCGGAATTTGTGTAATCGGGAAGGGATGGTGCTTATTTTGATGAAGTGATGAGCGGTTTCCGCGTGGATTACGGAGGGGCGCAAGCTCTTTTAAACGTTCAGCCGGATCTCACCACTTTTGGCAAAGTGATTGGAGGAGGTTTACCTGTGGGCGCGTATGGCGGCCGTCAGGATATCATGTTGCAAGTTGCCCCTGTCGGCCCGGTTTATCAGGCAGGCACCTTGTCGGGCAATCCCATTGCGGTAGCAGCGGGCATTGCCACCCTTCAATTGCTCAAATGTGAAGGAGTTTATGCGGATCTCAGCCAAAAATGTTCGTGGCTGGTCAATGAAATGACGAGTCTGTTCGAAAAAGCAGGCCTCCCTTTTCAAGCCCATCACATGGGAGGGATGTTTGGTTTTTTCTTTGCCGCAAACCCGGTACGCAATTATCAAGATGCCTTACAAACGGACGTAGCGGGATTTAAGAAGTTTTTCAAAGAAATGTTGGCGGCAGGAATCTATCTCGCCCCCTCCGCTTTCGAATCCCTCTTTATATCCACGGTACACTCGGAAGCGGATTTGGAGAAAACTGCGCATGCCGTTAAACTGGCCCTACAAGAACTTTGACCAATCCCCCAGTTCTCCCCTCCCCTTGAGGGAGGGGCCGGGGGAGGGGGTTTTTCTTAATTGTGAGGAAAACTGGGGACTTCATGCTCAGTGAAAGATTCCTCCGCAATCACGTTGGTTGCAGTTTCACGGGCGTTTTCTTCTTCCTTCGGAGGATCTTCCACGGCAACTGGTAGACGTTCCAACGCCACTTTCAAGGCATCCTCCGCAAAAGTGACAGGGACAATCGTCAACTCTTTTTTGATCTCAACCGGAATCTCTACCAAGTCTTTTTCATTTTTATCAGGAATCAAGACGGTTTGAACTCCTCCCCGTTTGGCAGCCAACAATTTCTCTTTCAGTCCACCAATGGGCAAAATTCTTCCCCGTAAGGTGATTTCTCCGGTCATGGCAACCTCCTTTCTCACAGGAATGCTGGTGAAGGCGCTTATCAAGGAGGTGGTCATGGTAATTCCAGCCGATGGACCATCTTTGGGAACGGAACCTTCCGGAACATGGATATGGATGTCGGTTTCTTGAAAGACCGATGAATAAATTCCGAGCATATTCGCATTGCTGCGCACATAGCTCAAAGCGGCCTTTGCGGATTCTTTCATCACTTCGCCCAATTGCCCCGTTAATTTCAGATTGCCTTTTCCCTTCATCAGGCACACTTCATTGGTGAGCAATTTACCACCTACCGATGTCCAGGCCAGTCCGCACGCGGTTCCAATTTCATTTTTCTCTGCGATTTCCTTGTGTTTATAACATGGAACTCCCAGATAATCGTGAATTCGTTTCTCCGTCACCACAATTGTTTTATCGATCAGTTCTCCCCTCCCCTTGAGGGAGGGGCCGGGGGAGGGGTTTTTAGCCCCATGCTTTTGTACAATCTGGCGGGCTACTTTGCGGCAGACCTTGGAAATGGAGCGTTCGAGATCCCGCACCCCGGCTTCTCGCGTGTAGCGCTGGATGATTTCTGTCAATCCTTTACGCTGGAACCTGATCTGCTCCTTTTTCAATCCGTTTTCTTCAATCTGTTTGGGAATCAAATGCCGTGCGGCGATGTGCTCTTTTTCCAATTCGGTGTATCCGGATAAAGTGATGACTTCCATCCGATCTTTCAAAGTGAGAGGGATATTTTGGTCGACGTTGGCGGTACAAAAGAAAAGGACATCGGATAAATCGAATTCAATCTCCAGATAGTGATCCATGAAAGAGTGGTTTTGTTCCCGGTCCAACACTTCCAACAAGGCGGCAGCAGGGTCGCCCATAACTCCATAGGTCATCTTGTCCAACTCGTCGAGCAGCATCAGAGGGTTGGTGCTTTTCGCCTTACGGACCGACTGAATGATTTTTCCGGGAAGAGCGCCAATGTAAGTACGACGGTGCCCCCTGATTTCTGCTTCGTCCCGCACCCCTCCCAGACTCATGCGTACGAATTTTCTGCCAAGCGCTTTGGCGACTGAGCGGGCAAGAGAGGTCTTCCCCACACCCGGAGGCCCCACCAGACAAATGATCGGACCATTCATCTGTCCTACTTTCTGCGCAACCGCTAAATATTCAATAATCCGCTCTTTTATTTTTCTCAAACCATAATGCTCGACGTCGAGAACTTTCTCGGCATCTCCTAATTCAAAATGATCTTCGGTTTTTTCACCCCAGGGCATGCCCAGCAACCAATCCAGATAATTCCTCACCACATTGGCCTCTGCCGACATCGGTTGCATCATTTTCAGTTTTTTTACTTCCTTTACAGCCACCTCTCCGGCTTCCTTGGAAAGCGGGGTGTCTGCGACTTTTTTGGTGTATTCTTCAATTTCCGCTTTTCCGTCTTCTCCTTGTCCCAGCTCTTTTTGGATAGCTTTGATTTGTTCGTTGAGATAGTATTCCTTTTGAGTTCTGCCTATTTGCCCTTGGACGCGTTCTTTGAGTTTGCGCTCCACTTTTTTCAATTCATTTTCTTCCAGCATCCGCTCGTAAACGATTTCCAGTCGTCTTTGAGCATCTGAAATTTCCAGGAGTTCCTGTTTTTTCTTCAGATCCATGTTCAATAGCGGCGCAATGCGGTCGGCCAGGTGGCAGGGTTCTTCCTTATCCAGGGCCAGCTTTTCAATACGTTCAGTGTGCTTTTTGACTTCTTTGAGATAGCGTTTCAACTCATGCCGGACATTTTTGCTCAATGCAACCAATTCCGGAGTATGAAACACGGCTTCCGGGAGGGGTTCGACAAGTGCCGAATAAAAAGAACCTGTCAGACTGGCTTCAATCAGCATGCCGCGAGTTTTGGCCTCGAACAGGGCTTTGATGGTGCCATTGTGTAGACGCATGATCTGGAGGATCTGGCCTATGGTCCCCATCCGGAACAAATCTTTCGCAGAGGGTGATTCAATCATGGGATCCTGCTGCGCTACTACAAAAACCCGGCGATCGGTTGCCAGAGCTTTTTCCAAGGCAGCCATGGAGGGGGCTCTCCCGATGAAAAAAGGCGCGGTCATGCGGGGGAAAACCACAATGTCTCTCATGGGCAGCATGGGAATTTGGATGGGGGTGTTTACCTCGGAATATCGATCTTCTTGCGACATGACAGTCCTTTCTGAATTTCCAAGTCAAGGTTTGGTTGGCGGAAGACTAATCTGATATGCTGGCAGTCAGAAATCAAAATGAGGAATTCTCTTCCTGACTTTGAATGTGATTGCTTGATCTTAGCGCATGTATTCTTCAAAATCCAGTGGTCATCTGAAAGAAAGGCTTTTTTTCGTCACGCCATCTTTTCGGATCTTTGGAATGGATGCCATGCTCGAGACAATAAAGAAATCCAAAATCGACGTCGGATCGATCTTTTGCTTCCTATTCTCATTTGCGTATGCAAGCTTCCTGGTCGACGTGATCATAGTTGAACAGGCAAGAATGACAAACGATTGTTGGAAGCTACACTCCGGGATCGGAAGCTCTGTAAAGCACGGTCAGCGGACATTGCGCTTGAATGTTGTAGGGCTTCAGCCATCATTGATCCTTGCTCTCATCCGCATGAGATTGAAACGCAATGACAAAATTCGGCAGCGAAATCAGGAGTACGAATGAAAGAAATTTCCAATAAAATAAATTTCCCCGATCTTGAAAGCGAGATTCTGGCGTTTTGGAAGCATCAACAAATCTTTGAAAAATCGATCGAACAACGTCCCAAAGATCGTGAATTCGTATTTTATGATGGACCTCCTTTTGCGACAGGATTGCCTCACTATGGTCATTTGCTTGCCGGTACCATCAAAGACGTCATTCCTCGTTACAAAACCATGCGAGGCCATCGAGTGGAACGGCGTTTTGGTTGGGATTGCCACGGACTGCCGGTCGAGTTTGAGGTGGAACAAGCGCTCCAATTAGAAGGGCGTCCGGATATCATCGAATTTGGTATAGGGAATTACAATGAAGCATGTCGCAAAATCGTATTACGATACACCAGGGAATGGCGGGAAACCGTGGATCGTATGGCCCGTTGGGTAGATTTTGACAACGATTACAAAACCATGGATCGCTCCTACATGGAATCTGTTTGGTGGGTGATGAAACAATTATGGCAGAAGAATCTCATCTACGAAGGCAGAAAAGTGGTGCCTTATTCCTGGCGGCTTTCAACTCCTCTTTCCAATTTCGAAGCCAACCTCAACTATCAGGAGACGCAGGATCCTTCGATTACTTTCAAATGCCAGGCGACTGATGAGGAAAACACTTATTATTTAGGATGGACCACCACTCCCTGGACCATCCCCGCAAATCTGGCATGCTGTGTCGGAGCGGAAATAGATTACGTCAAAATCAGGGAAAAGGCCAGTGGAGAAAACTATTACCTGGCAACCAACCGCATACCTGCTTATTGGCAAGCCGGTGAATATGAAGTGCTTGACGCCTTGAAAGGCAGCGATTTGCGGAACAAAACTTATCATCCACCGTTTGACTTTGCCATTGGACGAGTGGACAGCAGCCGGGTATGGCGGGTGCTGGTCGACGATTATATCAGTGATGAAAGTGGAACCGGCATTGTCCACCAAGCGCCAGCCTTTGGTGAAGATGACTTGCGGATTGGCCTGCGGGAAGGTTTACCCCTGTTCGACCCGGTGGACGATGACGGAAATTTTCAATCCTACATGGGATTCCTGGCAGGGTTGAATATCAAGGCGGCCGACAAAACGATCATCCGCTATTTGAAAGACAAGAACAAAATTCTCAGACACGAAACCATCGAACACAGTTATCCCTTCTGCTGGCGAACGGACACCCCCCTCATCTATAAAGCCATCTCGACCTGGTTCGTCAAGGTGGAAGCAATCAAAGACCAGATGGTGCAAAATAATCAGACCATTCATTGGGTACCGGGGCACATCCGGGATGGACGTTTTGGCAAATGGTTGGAAAATGCGAGAGACTGGGCCATCAGTCGAAATCGTTTCTGGGGAACCCCATTGCCGATTTGGAAGAGTGAGGATGGAGATTGTCTCTGTTTCGGTAGCGTGGCAGAACTGGAAGAAGCGAGCGGACAAAAAGTGGAAGATTTGCACAAACACTTGGTGGACGATCTGGTGATAGTTCAAAATGACAAAATATATAAGCGGATTCCCGAAGTGCTCGATTGTTGGTTCGAATCCGGCTCTATGCCCTATGGTCAGGAACATTACCCTTTTGAAAACAAAGAAAGATTTGACGCCAATTTCCCTGCGGATTTTATTTGTGAGGGGTTGGATCAAACAAGAGGCTGGTTCTATTCTCTGGTCGTCGTCGGGACGGCATTGTACAACAAACCGGCCTTTCACAATGTCATCGTCAACGGACTCGTCCTGGCTGAAGATGGTAAAAAAATGAGCAAACGACTGAAAAACTATCCGGATCCTATCAACATGTTGGACCAATATGGAGCGGATGCCATTCGTCTCTACATGCTCAATTCCCCGGCAGTACGCGGAGACGATCTCAGGTTTTCGGAAAAAGGACTGGTGGACACCACCCGTTCTATTTTGCTGCCCCTTTGGAATGCTCTGGCCTTTCTGACCACCTATGCCGCTATCGACCGCTGGCAGCCCTCCGGGGAAATACTGAGCATGCCCTCCAATCCCCTGGATCGCTGGATATTGTCCAAATTGCAGGGACTGATCGAAACAGTGAGAGCCAGCATGGACGCCTACGATTTGAATAAATCCGTTGCTCCTTTCGTGGGCTTCATCGACTTGTTGACCAATTGGTATATTAGACGCAGCCGCCGCCGATTTTGGAAGGCGGGACAGGGAAAAGACAAGCAGGAAGCCTATGCGGTACTTTATCAGGTCTTAGTGGAGCTCTCCAAAGTGATCGCACCCTTTGTGCCCTTTATTGCCGAAGGAATTTACCGCAATCTGCGAAACGAACGAGATGAAGAGAGCGTGCACCTGGCGAACTTTCCCCAAGTCCGGAGACGCTATCGGGACCCTGCAATCGAAAAGAAAATGGAATTGGTGCTCTCGGCAGTCAGCATGGGACGCGCCTTGCGTAACAAGCATCAATTGAAAATACGACAACCCCTTGCCAGCATTTTTCTGGTGACCCGTGACCCGGAAGCCGTAGCGATTTTGAACGACATGGAAGAATTGATCACGGAAGAGTTGAATATCAAGAAAGTCGTCGTGGCTGACAATGAAGAAGATTTAGTGACTTACAGCGCCAAGGCCAATTACAGGGTGCTCGGACCGAAGCTCGGAGTTCGCATGAAACAAGTCGCCCGAACCATTGCGGAGCTCGATTCCTCCGCTATTTTTCGGCTGCGGGATGGCAAACGGACGACATTGGAGTTGGATGGAGAAACTATTATCTTAGCACCCGAAGACGTGCTTTTGCAACGTCATGAAAAAGAAGGCTTACTGGCGCAGACGGAAAACAATGTGACCGTTGCCCTGAATACGGAACTGACAATTGACTTGCAACAAGAAGGATTTGCCCGGGAATTCGTCAATAAAGTACAGAATATGAGAAAAGAGCAGGCGTTCGACGTGATGGCGCGTATTCATGTTCGTTATCAAACTTCACAATCCGTGCAAACAGCAGTCACGCGATTTGATCAGTTTATCAAGACGGAAACTCTTGCCAATCACCTGGAAGCTATTCCCAGTGGTCACCTGATGTCCGGTCGACGTGGAACCGAATGGGATATCAACGGAGAAGCATGCGCCATCGAAGTGCAAAGAGCGTAGAAGCCTGGCAAGTCATTGCCGGAGGACTCGAAGCCTCATCTGCGTGGCGCATGGGAACAGTTCTCGCAGGTAAGCTTGTTGCGAAGGATAAGTATTGAACGGAAGGGATAATTATGAGCTTACCTAGTGTGTCGCTCTTTTATTAATGTGTAAATAATTCCTTGGTTTGCTATACTAGAGCTGTCTTTTTATTTGCATATATGGAGACAGCATTAGGAAAGCGCCAAGTATAAAACTGACCCGGGAAGAACGGGATGAATTGAGCAAAACCGCACGCCGTCAGACCGGAGCGATGCGAGACGCTCTTCGTGCGCGCATCATCCTGTTGGCTGCTGATGGCCTTAAGAATCAAGAGATTGCCAAAACGCTTGGAACCAGCGGCAATTCCGTTGGAAAGTGGCGACGGCGAGGCGCCTTCAAAAGCGTGCTCGAGTTGACCGAAGCCATCCATAGTTACATCGAAGCGCACAATCGCAACCCAAAACCATATGTTTGGACTAAAACTGCCGAAGAAATTATCAACAAACTCAAACCTGTCTACCAAATGACCAATAATACAAATGTATTAAACAGGCAATACACTAGTGCAGGAAGCGACGCAACAAAATCTCAATCAGGCCGCCTTGGTGAAACAAGTGAAAGCTCTGGGAAAAACAGCAGTGAATATTGCTCGAAAATTACCGAGCCTGTCATCCCTGCTTTAACTCTTACTCGAGTTGAGCAATTCTGAATAAAAAGAGGAACATGAAAATGTTTTTTTTTAAAATCCATGTTCTTGCGGGATGCTTGACGTCCGGGAAAACCACATCGGGAGACCATTTCGAGACTGGGCTTGCAATCTAAGCAAACATCCCTTCGATAAACACTGTAATACGATAGCGCACAAAATGAGTGATTACTTTAATGTACCGGAAAATTTGAAAGTCTTGCCGACAAACCGGGCTGCATACAGTGATCGCACGGCTTGGATGATGAGCGAGATGAGTGCGCTTGCATATTTGCAATTCGAGGGCGAATACCAGTTCAAGGAAGTACTCGATGCAATAGCCAAGCTTGCAAAAATTGCATGGAAAAAAGATAGAGGAGAGGGAACGGCCGGACGAATTACGGAACTGGAAGAAAATCTGAAGAATTATATCGCCCAAAAACTCGATGGCGACGCTAAGACGCCTCCCGGTCTTCAGAAACTAAAAGACGCTCTTGCTGATGCCTGTTTCAATCTTATTTGTACCTTCAACATAAACGATACGCAGGCATTTCTTGCTGGACGCGAAAAAGATAAAATCGCCGTTCTCGCGTTTCGCGGTACTGAAGCGAATAGTTGGAATGACGTCAAGACAGATTTGAATACCCGATTTTACAAGGGCGAAGCGGGCGTTAAAATTCATAGCGGTTTCCGAGCCGCGTACAATCAGGTAAGTGATCAAGTCAAATCCGCAGTCGATAATTTACCGGAAGGTTTTTCCCTCTATATTACCGGTCATTCCCTGGGTGGCGCTCTTGCAGTTGTCGCATGCGAGGAATTGGAACGTGATTCGCTAGCCGCCTGCTACACGTATGGCAGTCCGCGTGTGGGCAATGAGGAATTCGGTGAAGAGATTCGCGCGCCAATATACCGTATCGTCAACGCAGCAGATGGTGTTCCCCGCGTACCGCCCTCTTGGGTGACTCATTGTATTGTCTTCCTTGTTTCCTTTATAAATCGCGAACTGGCGGATTGTTTGGAACGGAATTTCTGCGGTTACATGCATCAAGGTGATATGCGCTACCTGACGGCTTGTGAGATGAATGTCTCCAAGCTCAAAGTCATTCCAAACCTCGGTATGCCATTTCGCGTCTTTCGGTTGGCCAGGAGGATGATTGCCAATGGCCCATCTATTGCTGGAAAGGACCACCGAATCAGCGAATATCAATCTAAACTCAAGTCCTATGCGAAAAAAAGGACGAACACATAAATGGGGGCAGGCTGGGGTATTTGTATTAAGAAATTGTCTAAAGTGCATGAGTTTTTCATCTATCTGAAGATTGACTCTCATCTAGGTTTGAAAAGCAATGCGTTGTCTGTTCAGCAAGGAAGGTCTCAGAAAGGAACAAAGTCTCAGTCCTTTGTCTGAGTGGCATTTCACGATTTAAATACAAGTATGCAGTCACCGTAAAGAACTGACTTATAGTGGTTTCCAGCCACCTTTCGTCATTCCTCCGGTACAGATCCGGACGTGCGCTGCTAACGCATCCGGCTCCTGCTTCGAGTCAGACGCTCAAACGTTGCCGTTTGGCGCACCCTGCTTAAACCGCTCTCTGATTTTACGGCCTCTGAGTTCCGAACACAGGAGGGCAAGCAGAATTCCTCTCAGCCAAGTCCCTTTGCTCCACAGGCTCCGTTGATTTCCTTTGCATTGTTACTCTCTGCAAATGATCTCATTGTTCGCCGCTTCATGCCGGGTAGAAATACGGCGCGCGCATGTTTAGGTCAACGACTTCCAATGTATCCCCCGTTTCCGGTTTCGTGGCAAAAGGGCGTCAGACCCTGCATCACGTTTCCGCAAGCCCCCCTCTCATCCCGGACGGTCGGATTTCCCGAGTCCGGTTGGCAGCAACAGCGTTTCCCCAGAAACCCTTCCCACCCAATCCGAAGCTTAAGCACTCGCCTGCATTCACCCCTGGAGTGAGTGATTTGATCTCCAGCTCGACATTCTTTGTGGTGACACTCTTGACCGACACAAGTTCGGCAGTGGTTCATGAAATGCCCGCCATTTACCGAGAGCCCCTTTGCCTTTTAGAGGTGTTACCTCCAAAAGGGAGATGTCCAAGCATCCCCTCGACCAGCGTTACCCGGTCTTCATCGCTCATACGGACTCATGCGCCAGACCAAAATCCTCCTGCCGATTTCGGTGTTACCCTATACGGTAGGTCCTTGCAGGTTATTGCGAGTCCCTGCTGGAAGTTGGCCCTTCCCGACGTTATCTCTGTGGATCTTTCCCTGGATGCTTGGATCCATACTCCGGCTCCCTCCAAGGTGCCTGTTCCCATTACTTCCCTTGGAACTTCGGCCTTCCCCGAGTAGCGAGCGGGTCGGCGGTTGGGCAACACACCGTCAAGCCAATTCACGACGGAAGTCTCTTTCGGAGCTGCAATCATTCACTAATGTTCAGGCCTCCAGGTTTGCTCGCCACCCTGTTGGCTCCCACTATGGACTCTCGTCCAAAGCAGACGGTGACTTTTACTTCCGGGCAGAACGCAAAGCAGTTACCTGCTAAGCGCACCGGATATGCTAGTCGCCCGAATGGGAAACTGACGACAGAGAGACTTTCACTCTCCAAAATCCACAGCCTTGTCGGCTGCTCACGCTACTACGAACTTGTCCGACTTCCTGAAGACGTAGATATCGGGGTTATTTATTAATTTTCCCGATCCGACTACCAATAGAATGTTGACAGTCGTCTTCAGGATCTCCCAGGTTCCGATCAAGAAACTTCCACACATGCACCGGGTCTTTGACTCCGCCAGGCTCAGCCGAGACTCACGCTAACGCCTTCGGTTGATATTGCCTTCCCCACCAGACCACAAGGTCAGCGCCTGAGACTATGATTTCGGAGCTCAATACCGAGCCTATGTTCTCCCCTGTCAACGCTTAGCGCCTATCCTTGCGAATAACCACTCATGACTCGGGGACTCGGCGGGTCGTTACTGCCTTACCGAGTAAGAGACTTTCACTCTCTATTTCTTGCCAGCTTTCCTGGCGCACAGCCTGACCCCAATATCGGGACCCTGCAATCGAAAAGAAAATGGAATTGGTGCTCTCGGCAGTCAGCATGGGACGCGCCTTGCGTAACAAGCATCAATTGAAAATACGACAACCCCTTGCCAGCATTTTTCTGGTGACCCGTGACCCGGAAGCCGTAGCGATTTTGAACGACATGGAAGAATTGATCACGGAAGAGTTGAATATCAAGAAAGTCGTCGTGGCTGATAATGAAGAAGATTTAGTGACTTACAGCGCCAAGGCCAATTACAGTGTGCTCGGACCGAAGCTCGGAGTTCGCATGAAACAAGTCGCCCGAACCATTGTGGAGCTCGATTCCTCCGCTATTTTTCGGCTGCGGGATGGCAAACGGACGACATTGGAGTTGGATGGAGAAACTATTATCTTAGCACCCGAAGACGTGCTTTTGCAACGTCATGAAAAAGAAGGCTTACTGGCGCAGACGGAAAACAATGTGACCGTTGCCCTGAATACGGAACTGACAATTGACTTGCAACAGGAAGGATTTGCCCGGGAATTCGTCAATAAAGTACAGAATATGAGAAAAGAGCAGGCGTTCGACGTGATGGCGCGTATTCATGTTCGTTATCAAACTTCACAATTCGTGCAAACAGCAGTCACGCGATTTGATCAGTTTATCAAGACGGAAACTCTTGCCAATCACCTGGAAGCTATTCCCAGTGGTCACCTGATGTCCGGTCGACGTGGAGCCGAATGGGATATCAACGGAGAAGCATGCGCCATCGAAGTGCAAAGAGCGTAGAAGCCTGGCAAGTCATTGCCGGAGGACTCGAAGCCTTATCTGCGTGGCGCATGGGAACAGTTCTCGCCGGTAAGCTTATTGCGAAGGATAAGTTTTGAACGGAAGGGAAAATTATGAGCTTACCTAGTTTCTCGCTCCAATCCTTTCTGAGTGTCTCCGGAAACTTCAAAATGGTTCGTTTCAGTCTTTTTTTGTTTTCAAGATATCTCTGAATCTCTTCAAGAGAAATCCATTTGAGAACTTGATCTGAATCTCATAGACTCCCTCTCGAATCACCTCTTCAATTCCAATGAAAGCAACTGTTCATTCCTCAGGTCAACGTACCCCCGCTCTCTTCATAGTTGTCTTCCAAACCTTGACCAACTAACTTAAAAAAACAATCGATCCCTTCATGGTTTTTTTATTTTTTTCGCGGACTCCGCTTATTTTTTTTTTGGGGGCTTGAAGCTGCGTTGTTAGTTGTTGTACTAAAATCATGCCTTGTTGTTTTAGGGAAGAAAAGGGTTCCCGCTTGATCGATTGAACAAAATCTTGGGAGGGTTCCCGCCCGTTCGATTCAAAATAAGTGCGGGAGGAAGTGAAGTGATGGATACTCCTCGGGAATCTTTTTTCAACGTTATTGAACTGAACGGCTTCTGACTGTCCCCGGATTTGAGCAGATTTATTGATTTTTTATTTTTTTTGCGAATCCCGCATTTATTTTGCCTTGGGGGGTTGACATTGGGTTTTTGTGTAATAGAATGATGCCTTTGCTAAGTTGTTTTAATGAACGAGAGGGTTCCCGATCGATTGAACAATATCGTGGGAGGACTTGAAAACGATCGATCCTCTCCGGGAATCTTTTTTAAATGATATTTAACTAGAGCTGGTACGAAATGACCGGTTCCGTCGTTGCGCAGGGCTTGGTTCTCTTCTACCAACTCGTCACCGGGTAAATGCTCAAAAAGTTGGATGGCAATCATGCCATTGACGACATAGAGGTCGAGGAATCCATCGTTGTCCAGATCTCCAAATTGGGCCGACCAACTCCAACCGGTGGCGTCCACGCCGACTTCTTCAGCACGATCCACAAATTCCAAGCCTCCCTGCTCACGAGATTGTAGAACATTGGCCACGATTTGCACCCCGTCCCCCGGTTCCAAACCTTGCTCGTTTTCCAGCATCGGAGCCCAAGCATGCGCAATGGCTTCATCCTGACGGTAGGGCTTCATATCGGTAGCCAGCAGTTCCGGGATCCCATCGTTATCGATGTCTCCTTCCGCAAAGCTCATCGTATTGGTGGTGGTGCTGGTGAAGGGAGTCGCATTGATCCAGCCTTCGGGCGTGTTGAAAAGCACTTCATCAGCCGGATGGAAGTCGTTGCCTACCAGGATGTCGCGACGTCTATCCCCATTGAGATCAGTGAGGATCAGAGCAAGGGCAGTGGCATTGGTGGAAAGACGGAAAGGCGTGAGAACACCACCGTCATTCATGTAGAGGAACACCCCACCTGAACCGCGACCTTGTTGATTGAGTTCCGAATCATAGGAAGCCCCTACCATATCGAGATCTCCATCCTCATCCAAATCCGCCCAAGCGATCGCATAGAGATTGAAGGCGCCGCGGAATTCATCATCTGAAAGACGCGTATATGCCGGTCCTGATGCTCCGGCACCAGCACGCCACAACGAGGGCGGGCCTGCCACATGAGTGAATACCAAGTCTGGCAAACCATCGCCATCCACATCGACCACGTTGACCGCCCGTGCGAATTTTGCGTCCAGCTGCTCGTATCGAAATTTCATCCCCCCCAGGTTCCAGTAAATGCTGGTCGGCGCATGCAACCCCGGTAAGACTATATCGATGAAACCATCGTTGTCCAGGTCTGCCAATGCCACACCTGCCCCATTGCTCAGATAAAATCCAATGCGACCGGACATTCCACGGGTGATGCTTTTTACATAGCCATACAGGCCGGAAGTTGCGAGGGTGTCATGAGACAAATAACGAGGAATAAATGAACCGGTGCAGGGACGAGTATCCACCCTGAGAGGTTTCGACTCCACCGTGATGGGAACTTGCGGCATTTCCCACTCCCTCTGCGGCCTGTGGGAACCTTCAGGCTGTACATTAACGCACCCTGCCAGTACAAGAGCCACTCCGAAAAAACCTACGAACCGATTGTTTCTTCGGGGCCGAACTCCCAATCTACCTTTTCTATGGATTGCGATTGTTCGCATCATGGAAATTTTTTATCTCCTCAGGGCTGGACCCCCAACCTTCCTCCTGAACAGCCCGAGGGAACTTGGACCCCTTTCACCCGGGATATCTCCTTCACCCCTCTAAAACCCCAACTCTTTGTTCACGACGTTTTTTAAAGAGTCCCCTTTCAGATACCGGTTCAAATTTTCGCAGAATAACTCGACGGTGCGGCGAGGACGGTGTTGGGAATATCCTCCCACGTGAGGGCTGATGATGACATTGTCCATGTCCCACAACGGACTATCTTGCGGGAGCGGTTCGACGGCTGTCACATCCAAACCCGCACCCGTGATTTTATGCTGATTGAGGACTTCGATCAAGGCGGACTCGTCATGAATCGGTCCGCGCGCGACATTGATGAGATAGGCCGTTGGTTTCATCAACGCCAACATTTCCGCATTGATCAATCCACGCGTTTCATCGGTCAGCGGACAGGCGATCATGATCACGTCAACTCGACTGATGATTTCAGGCAATTGATCCATTCCAACTAATTCATCGCAATGTTCCGGCTTCTCTCTAAGGTAAGGGTCTACGGCGATGACAATCATTTCGAAGCCCCTGGCTCGCCTGGCCATGTGCCGTCCGATACCCCCCATGCCTATAATGCCGATGGTCATCCCGCCGATTTCGATCACCGATTTGCTGAGGAGGTTCAACTGCCATTGGCGTTTGTCCTGGAATCGGGTGGAATAGTGAAGTTTACGTGTCAAAGCGAGTAAAAGCGCAAATCCCTGATCCGCAACCTGGGTCCCGTACATACCAGCCGCATTGGTGATGACGACATGGCTCTCCCGCAATGCCGGAAACAGTTGTTGCTCCACGCCTGCGCCGTGGGACTGAATCCACTTCAAGTCGACAAGATGTGGAAAGATTTCTTCGTGACAGAATCCATAATAAATTTCTACTGCTTTGCTTTCCGGGATCAGTTCCTTCTTATCCTTTAAAAAGAGAACGTCATTGTCAGCGGCGGCTTCTTGAATCAGTTCACGAAGATCTGCTTCCAACGCTATATCAATCACGATTTTCATATATATTCCTTTTAATGGTTCATTATTTGTTTATCCAAAAAATTGACGCCTGGAATTAAGCACAGGATGAATCAGTGGCTTTCAGGGTAAAATTCTCTTTTTCCAGAAAGACCACTTTTTTTCATATCATGACGGGGTCTGAAGGGGTCAAGACTTAACCCCTTATCTGTTACCAACTATCAAAAGGATCACCAGTTTCCTTCAGGGGAAAGTGTATTCGGGCGCCTTTGATGTGAAACAAACGGGCGGCCATGGCCATTTCGGTGTCAACGCGGGCGGAAGGCCCAAAACAGAGTTCGTATTCTGGGGTTTTTCCATCAATCAGGTCAATCATCGCACGGGCCATGTTGTGATGGGAATTGATCCATTTTTCCGTACCCGACATGGAATTGTTCACCAACACTTCCCAGAGATCATCACCAGGCAGAGTGGGGTGGGGATGGGGATGATAAAATACATCGGGGCCATCAACAATCGCGCCTGGAAGAAAGAAGGTGCCTTCGGTGCCGTGGATTTCGACACCATACAGGGTAGAATTTCCTCGCTCCAGACCACGGTTGCTGCCCAGGATAGCGATAAATTCAACAATGGCGCTTTCAAATTGGTAGTGGGCTAAAATCCCATCTCCCGCAGTTTTTTTGACTCCAAATGCACCCGTAGTGAGGTCAGTGGGAGTGGCCGGCCGGCCCCCCTGGGTGAGGAATGACTGACACCAGAGGGGTTTGCCAAAAATTTGACAGATGAAATTGAAGTGATGGGGATAGAGATCGATCATCCACTGATCCCCGCCATACGCATCCCAATGTCCATACTCAGGAGCCCAGCTTGGACAGTTGCCGTGAATCCGTGCCCATTGTGGGTCTCCGATTTTTCCTTCCTTGATTAGCGGAATGGCCTTTTTTTGAATCTCCGGATGTCCCCGCCAGGGAAGAGCGGTCACCAGCAAAACCCCGGCTTTTTCACACGCCTCGATCATCTCATCCACCGCATCTACGGTGGCAGCGAGAGGTTTTTCCACATAGGAATGGGCCCCATTCTCCGTAGCAGCCAATACCATCGGCAGGTGGTTGTTCAATTCATGCGGTGTGATCACCGCAATATCCGGTTTCTCGATCTTCAACATCTCCGCGTAATCGGCATATCCTTTAGCTGCTCCTGTACGTTCCATGTATTTTTTTCGCCCCGACTCATCCGGATCGGCCAAGGCGACGATTTCCGAGCCCTCCACGCCGACAAAGGCCAGATCATTATTATGACCATAGCCTCCATTGTGGGTATCTCCGATAATAGCAATACGCTTAGTCATTTATTCTCCTTTTTTAATGATTTTTTAAGTTGTCTGAAGGAAATACTCCCCCGTTTGACAAAGAAGAAAGATCTCTGTCAATTCAAGAGAATATGAGATGTGTCCATTGTCAAGTTTGCTAAAGAGGGACATTTAGATTTTCTCTGATTACTCCTCTTCGATTTGTTGAGCAATCCTTCGCCTACGTTCCATAAGGTCTTGCCAGGGGCGATTGTGGCACGTCAATCCGGAATCCACACGCAAATTGAGACCTGTGGTGTGAAGGCTCTCATCACTGGCTAAATACAAGGCGGCGTAGGCAATGTCTTCCGGGGTGCCTGCTCGTTTGAGCCCTACATTCTCATCAAAAAATTTGGTAAGCCGTTGCGCCCGAGTGGCGTTTTCTTCATCAGATTGAGTATGATGCCCGCCCCAAAAGATCGGGGTGACGACCGCCCCCGGAGAAATGCAATTGACCCGGATACCATGTTCGGCTAATTCGACCGCCCAGACCTTTGTCATATGGATCACTGCGGCTTTGGTACCGCTATAGAGGGGGCCCGAACCATCGGTGGTAACCCCGGCGGTGCTGCCGTTGTTGATAATGCTGCCCCTGCCTTGCTGTTTCATAATTGGTGCAGCGTATTTGATGCCGAGGTAACAAGAGGCTAGATTGATTTTAAAGAGCGTCTCGAAATCCTCCATCGTGAATTCTTCCACCGGGACGTGTTTCTGCCCAATCCCAGCATTGTTGAACAGCGCATCCACCCTTCCCCACTTGGCCATGGTTACTTCGACCAGCGATTTCACACTCGTTTCATCAGAGACATCGGTGCGATGAAATATCGCATTATCCCCAAGCCGATGCGCCAGGGATAGTCCGGCTTCCTCTCCCCGGGCCGCAATTGCCACACGGGCGCCTTCTTTCACAAATAATTCTACGGTACCAGCCCCCATGCCACTATTACCACCTGTGACAATTGCGACTTTTCCGGCCAGTCTCCCTGTGTTTTCTGTCATTGTTTTCTCCTTGTATGGTTGTATCTGCTGACTTTTACTAGAATATGTTGAAATCTTTGAGTGAGACGGCCCCCAACTCCTTCAAGGGGGATGGGCGGTGTCCCATTCAATTTTTTTTATAAAATCATCAAAGAAAATAGTCAATCCCAATTCCCTCTTTTTTTTTTTGACATCTCTCTTTAGTTGGGGTACTTTATCCCCGTTCCCCAGAGAAAAGGGGGAAGGTTTTTGGGAATTTTTAATTCTTGATTTTGCCGAATTCTTCTTTTTTTCTTGAAGCCCACCTTTTAGTTGAGGTAATTTATCTCCGTTCCCCAGAGAAAAGGGGAAGGTTTTTGGGAATTTTTAATTCTTGATTTTGCCGAATTCTTCATTGCTGAAGGACGAGGAGTATCTAATAATTTATTACATTAAGGAGTAAGCTATGTCTGTACTGAAAAATTTCATGTTCAAACGAATTTATGGTTTCATTGCATTGGGGGTGATCCTGTTGATCTTCCCCACTTTCACTTTGGGCCAGAAGATGGCCACAAAGACTCCTCAATATGGAGGGACGTTCACCACGGTGGGCCATACCATCACCAGTTGGGATCCGCACATTGATTTAAACCCGCAACCCAGCTATGTCTATGAGCAACTCGGTTTTGGCGACTGGAGCAAACCCCGCGATCAGTGTCCCTGGACGATAGACTATTCGGTCAAGGCGTGCGGTACCACTTGGGTGGCCGAACGTTATGAAATAGAAGATCCTGAAACCATGGTGTTTTACCTGCGCAAAGGGATTCACTTTCATAACAGACCCCCGACCAATGGAAGAGAAATGACGGCGAAGGACGTCGTCTACTCCTTTCACCGGCTCCTGGGGCTAGGGTCGGGTTTTACGGAAGCTTCCAAGGGAGGACAAACGTGGGATCCCTATGGTATCAAATCTGTTGAGGCCAGAGATGAGTATACGGTGGTCATCAAGCATAAGCCCAGCATCCATCTCGAAAATACTTTTCTCACGCAGTCTAATGCGGACAAAATCTTCCCGAAAGAACATGGTGACTTGACCGATTGGAAAGAACAAGTCGGCACAGGGGCCTGGATGCTCAAAGATTATCAAGAAGGCAGTTCGGTCACCTGGGAGAAAAATCCGGACTACTGGGGAAGCTATGAATTGGATCCACAGTACAAGCTGCCCTTTTTGGATCAAGTCCGCTGGCTGATCATCAAAGAGACAGCCACCCGCATGGCTGCGATTCGCACCGGTCAGGTCGACCATATTGGCAAAGGCAACATCGCTGCGCTCAACATTGAGGAATTTAATCTGCTCAAAAAGACCCACCCGGACATTCAGGTGAAGAGCTGGGTTTTGGAATCCTGGGCAATCGGGTATTTGTTTGACGATCCGAACCATCCCTGGGCCGACCAAAGGGTCCGTAAAGCGATGCAGATGGCCATGAATTACGAGGAGATGTCCTCGGAATATTACCAGGGGCATGTGCCTCCTATCATCTATCCGGCCCTGGGAGAATCAGCTGCGGAATTTTTTACTCCCTTGAGTGAGATGCCGAAGCATATCCGGGAAGCTTATGAGTACAACCCGGAAGGAGCCAAGCGGCTCCTGGCCGATGCGGGCTACCCCAACGGATTCAAGACCACCATCCATGCCGCGCGGCAGGAACAGGATTGGAACATCGTCCAGATCGCTACGGGCTATCTTCGCGAGATTGGCATTGAGGCCGAGATCATCGAGATGGAGTGGGGGGATTTTTGGACGATGATCTCCGAAACCCGTGCAGGTTATGAACTCCACTACGGTTGGGCCGCAGTGAATATTGACCCGCTCTTGTGGGCAACGCTGCAATTCGATCCCAGAACCACCTCCTGTTGCATCTATAACTTATTGAAAGATCCCACCATGGAAATTTTGATGGACGCCGCAATCAACGCCAAGACTCATGAGGACTTTGTCAAAGCCATGAAGGCGGTCACCCGGCGTTGGACCGAACAGCATTATCAAGTGTCGCTGCTGCCCCATGCGAATTTTCAAGTCTGGCATCCTTACATTGGCGGTTTTGATGGTGAAATCCTCCTGGGATTGATGCGAGAAGGCCCCGTGTATGCCCGCATCTGGATTGATCAAGACCTCAAAAAGGAAATGGGCTTCTAGCTCTTTGTTTCATTTGACCTCGTTCCCACGCTCTACCCGTATGCGGATGGAGCGTGGGAATTTTTAAAGCGGAAAGAAAAGATGTCGCGGCTTAATCTCAACGTAGGCGCCTACGCCCATTTCAAGTAAGAGGAACCCAATGCGTGGATATATCATCAGGCGATTGCTGCTCCTCATCCCCACCCTCTTCTTTTTCAGCACCATCGTCTTTATTGCCGTGCGTTTTCTCCCAGGGGATATCGTTTCCATCATGTTGAGCAAGTATCGCACCGCGGGGTTTGATCGGGAGCAGATTGCGCGTCAGCTGGGGGTGGATGTGCCGATCCATGTACAATATATCCGCTGGATACGCGGCATTTTGCTTCATGCCGATTTTGGGCGCTCCCTGGATAACCAGAGGCCGGTGACTGAAAAAATCTTCCCGCGCAGCATCCCGACCCTGGAACTCGGTTTTGTCGCCTTGCTGGTTTCCCTCCTCTTTGGGTTGCCCATCGGAATCTATTCCGCCTTGCGGCAGGACACCGCCGGCGATTATATTACCCGCAGCATCTCCATCCTTTTCATTTCCACACCCGAGTTCTTTATCGCCATCCTCGTGATGATCTACCCTGTCCTGTGGTTTGGCTGGGCTCCCTCGGTGACCATGATCCGCTGGTCCGAGGATCCGCTGGGGCATCTGGTGATGATCCTGGTACCCGGCACGGTGTTGGGGTTGCTGATCAGCGGCATGACGATGCGGATGATGCGCACCATGATGCTGGAGGTGCTCCGGCAGGACTACATCCGCACCGCCTGGGCCAAAGGTTTGCGGGAGCGGGTGGTGGTCGTGCGCCATGCCCTCAAAAACGCCTTAATCCCGGTCATCACCGTCGTGGGCACCCAAATACCCTGGATGGTAGGAGGGGCGGTGATCATCGAGACCGTTTTCGCCCTTCCTGGGCTGGGCACGTTGATGATCGACTCCATCTTTTCACGGGATTATCCCGCGGTGTCCGGCATCAACATGATAGTCGGCACCTTCCTGGTGCTGGTGAATTTTCTGGTGGACATCGCATACGCCTGGCTCGATCCACGAATACATTACAGGTAGCTGTATCAGTTACCAGCTTTCAGCTTTCAGGGGACTGATCGCTGACCGCTGATAGATGAAAACACAATAGAAGGCAAAACATGACCGATTTCAACCCTTCTGAAGCCACTTTTGAACACAAATCCCGGTCGGTGGTTGTGGATTTTTTCAGACGGCTGTTCCGGGAGAAACTCTTGGGGACGATCGGTCTGACGATTTTGCTTTTCATGGTCATCGTGGCCTTGTTTGCCCCAGTGTTGGCCACACACGATGTCAACAGACAGCGGTTGGTCAAACGACTGAAAGGGCCCTCGGTGGAACATCTGTTGGGCACTGACAGCTATGGCCGGGATTTCTACAGCCGTCTGATCTACGGAGCCCGCATCTCACTCAGTGTAGGCCTTGGCGGCAGTCTGGTCGCTGTGGTGATTGCCTCCCTGGTTGGAGGCCTTTCCGGATATTTTGGCGGCAAAGCCGACATGGTGATCCAGCGCTTTGTCGACGCCTGGTATGCCTTTCCGGGATTGTTGTATTTGGTCACCTTTGTCTCGATTTTTGGCAGGGGGTTGGTGGAGATCATCCTGCTGATGGGTCTCTATGTCGGCATCACCCAGTCACGGGTGGTGCGCAGCGCAGTCATTGCGGTCAAAGCGATACCCTATGTCGAATCCGCCAAGGCCGCCGGTTGCTCCACCGGGAGAACGCTGCTGCGCTATATTCTGCCCAATGTGACCGCCCCCATCCTCATCATCTTCACCACCAGCATCGGAGGTATGATCTTGGGAGAAGCGGCATTGAGCTTCCTCGGCTTTGGATTGCCACCCCAAACCCCCTCCTGGGGACGGATGCTCAGTTGGGAAGGCCGCATGTTCATGGAAGGACACCCGAGACTGGCCTGGTTTCCCGGTCTTTGCCTGACCGCGGTGGTGTATAGCGCCAATGTCTTTGGGGACGCCCTGAGGGACCTGCTCGATCCACGTCTGCGTGGCAAGAGCGGGGGCTACGGCTCGGTGAAAAAAACCACCCTGAAAGCGAGGTGATAGAAATAGAAAAAACATTGATTTTATCAAGGATGGCACCCTTGGCTCAGAAGACCGCTCCGGGACATGGAACCAGTATCTAGTAAAACCGGACTGGCTGCTCACCCCCATTCCTGACTAAACAATCCTTACAAACTCAACTGGAGAAGACACATGAGCAAACGAGTAGCAATTATTGGTGAAACAGGCAATGGAGGCTATGGGCATCATTTCGACCAGGCCTTTGTGAGCGTGGCAGGCGCCGAGATCGTTGCTTTGGCCGACCCGGATGAAGCGGGGCGCCAAAAATATATGGAACTCACGGGAGCCGCCACAGGCTATGCCGATTATCATGAAATGTTGAAGACCGAAAAACCGGACGTTGTGGTGATCGCTCCCATGAATTGAACATTCATCTGCCCATGGTGTTGGCGGCAGCCGAACATGGCGCCCATGTTTATGTCGAAAAACCACTCGCCGCCACCGTGGGAGCTGTGGATGCAATGATGGAGGCGTGTGAGAACGCAGGCGTTCTGCTGGTGACAGCACTTCCCTGGCGGGGGCATCCGGAGATTCAAAAAAAGGCAATTCCGCTGATCCGGAAGGGAAAAATTGGAATCCCGCAATGGGCTCGGATTCACGGCCCCTGTCCGGCTTGGGCTCCTGAATATGGAGATTGGAATGTGTTTAGCGGGGACCAGTGGATGTTCGATCTCTTTCCACATCACTACGATTTCATCTGTCAAATTTTTGGAACCCCCCTCTGGTGCCAGTCACTCATCACCCTGGATGGCCGGCCGGCAACTCCCGCAGACCTCACCACCGGGGCCTTTGGAGTAAAAAGGACTGCAGGAAATGGACTTTTGGCACACTACCAATTTGATGGGTTCATTGTCGAATTTGTCTCCATCCTGGGTTCCAACCAAGGTCAGGAGCGGGGAAGAGCCTCCCTGTATGGTATCGAAATCCATGGCACCGAAGGTACTCTCTTTCTCCCTGGCGCGATCTGGGATGGACCGGACATCTATTACCACCCTCATCCTCACCCGACCCTTCCCGGAGATGATCTCTGGGAGGTGCTGGTAGACAATACCCTCTCTGGCCCGGAAAAATGGCTCAATGCCCATCACCGCATGGCCCGTGCCATGATAGACATGATTGATGGAAAAACCCCGGAATATGAACTTTGTCTGGGTCCCGCCGCCCGCATCGGCACCGAAATGGCCATAGCGGCCCGTGTGTCTCACATTAAGGGAGCTCGGGTCCCGTTTCCCCTGGAAGAAAAAGGTGACCCCTTTGAAACCTGGCGATAACCTCAAGGTGAGCAGCACCCTATGCTAGTGTGTCGCTCTTTTATTAATGTGTAAAAAAATCCTTGGTTTGCTATACTACGAGCTGTCCTTTTTTTTGCATATATGGAGACAGCATGAGAAAAGCACCAAGTATAAAACTGACCCGGGAAGAACGGGATGAATTGGGCAAAACCGCACGCCGTCATACCGGAGCGATGCGAGACACTCGTCGTGCGCGCATCATCCTGTTGGCTGCTGATGGCCTTAAGAATCAAGAAATTGCCAAAACGCTTGGAACCAGCGGTAATGCCGTTGGAAAGTGGCGACGGCGCTTTGTTGAAAAAGGAATAACAGGTCTCAATGATGATCCGCGGCCTGGCAGGACACGCATTTATGGAGCGGATAAAATCGAGGAGATTGTGAAGAAAACCATTGAAGAGAAGCCTGAGGACCGTACCCATTGGAGCACGCGATCGATGGCCAAGGCAGTTGGCGTAGGCAAGACAACCGTCGGTAAAGTATGGAAGGCCCATCGCCTCAAGCCTCATCTGGAAAAAACATTTAAGTTGTCGCATGATAAGCATTTCACTGCGAAACTGAAAGATGTCATCGGTTTGTACATGAATCCTCCTGAGAAAGCGCTGGTCTTGAGCGTCGATGAGAAATCACAAATCCAGGCACTCGATCGCACCCAGCCAGGTCTGCCACTGAAACCAGGGCGCAATGGCACCAGAACTCATGATTATATCCGTCATGGCACCTGCTGTCTGTTTACTGCTTTGAATACGCAGACAGGGGAAGTGCTCGCTCGCTGTGAAAAACGGCACCGACACCAAGAGTATCTGCGCTTCCTGCGTCTTATTGACAAGACTACCTCGAAGCAACTGCAGGTACACTTGATCCTGGACAATTACGCCACCCACAAACATCTTAAGGTGAAAGAATGGCTCAAAAAACACCCGCGATTTCACCCGCATTTCATTCCTACTTCCTCCTCATGGCTGAACATGGTGGAACGCTTTTTTGGCAAGATCACTGCAGAACGGATTCGACGAGGCGCCTTCAAAAGCGTGCTCGAGTTGACCGAAGCCATCCATAGTTACATCGAGACACACAATCGCAACCCAAAACCCTATGTCTGGACTAAAACTGCCGAAGAAATTATCAACAAACTCAAACCTGTCTACCAAATGACCAATAATACAATGTATTAAACAGGCAATACACTAGGATGGCGTCAGGCTTTCGCTGTTGTGTTATTAGCTAGATCCTAGCCGAAAAGGTATTTTTTAGAATTATATCTTTAAACTTGAGGTTAAAAAGTGCCATAATTCATTGAAATAACTGTGAATAACTTCAATATTAAGAATTATGGCACCCAAAATGAAACCATTCATTCGAGCAGAAAAACATCTTTTTTTAAGCGCTCCTGATACAGAATTTGAAAATTTCTTATCAGAACTTGATCAATTGTCTGAGCGAGAGCCGGAGATATTGGACAAAATTGAACAGGATTTGGAGAAATACGCAAGAAATAAAAAGAAAGAGCGTTTAGAGGATAAACGATGGCAGGAAGCCCGGAATCCATGGCTTCCTCATCTTCCCGTAGAAGATGAGGAATTGAAGCCGGAAGAACTGAGGCTGGAAATAGGGTGTCCTCGGATGTCGGCTTTTTTAGTCTACCTTTTTATGATGATTCGGGGATATTTAGGAAGTATCAAATCCCAAACGGCCCAAATATTTCTTTCAGAGTCAATCACACTGCATCTGCTTCTGCTCAACCGTGGATTGAAAATGCCGGGAGCGAGTACAATCCTTGATAATGTCAATGCTGTCAGCAACGAGAGCAGACAGTTTATTTTCGATGCTCAAATTCGAATGGTTCTCGATGAAGAGTTGGACGATTTTGATATTTTAAAACTGGATAGCACCTCTGTAAAAGGAAATACAGCTTGGCCTACTGATTCGTCGATATTGACTCGTCTCGTGGAGCGAAGCTACCATCGAGGGCGTTCCCTTGATACATTTGGAATCGCTGAGATCAGTGAAAGAAATTTTGATTTCCTCATCAAGGAGATGAATAAGCTCTCTAAGATGATTGCTTTTGAGACAGGTAAAAAGGACAGTAAAACGAAGCGAAAAAAACATTACAAAACCCTATTGAAGAAAGCTCAAAGCGCTCATGGGAAATTTTTAAAAGAAATGGCAAAGGTGGATATCCGTGCCCAAAAAGCTCTTCTCCCCCCTTCTCGGAAAACGCGTTTGATTCGCCTCATTGAAATGATGAATGAAGATATTTCTAATTTGCAACGGGTAATCATCTACTGTCATCAAAGAGTTTTTGAAGAAAAGAAGGTTCCTTCCACTGAGAAAGTATTGAGTCTTTCCGATCAGAGCTCGGCTTATATTCAAAAGGGAGATCGAGAAGCGCTTATCGGATATAAGCCTCAATTAGGAAGGAGCGGAAATGGTTTTATTTCCGTGTTAATTACTCCGGAGGGCAATGCTGCTGATTCAGGGCAACTCGACCCTGCCCTTGTTGAACATTTGCGATGCACCATCAGCATTCCCTCTGAAGTGAGCCTTGATGATGGATATGCCAATCAGGCGATCAGAGAAAAGTGGATGGGCAAAGGCGTTAAGGTTTTTAGTATTAGTGGGGCAAAGGGAAAAAAGATGACCCCGATTGAAGAATGGGAAAGTGAAATCTATTTGGAATCACGAAATGGAAGATCTGCTGCAGAGTCGTTGATGTTTCATCTTAAGCATCGTTTCCATTTCGGACAAGTTATGCGCAGAGGGATTGAAAACGTTCGGGCAGAGTTGCTGGAAAAAGCATTAACCTATAATTTTTGCAAAATGATTGAGTTGAAAAAAAGACAACTCAAACAAGCGGCCTGAATATTCAATGGGGGAGTGTGAAATATGAGCAGGGGCGAGGAAAGTATGTCCAAAAAAGATTTTTCCCCTATAAAAACTGTGCCGTGGGCGAATAAAAAACAAAAATAAATCGTTTTCTCGTCATATTGAATCAAATAGAGAATCCAATAGAATCAAATTGGTTACATTTACTATTTTCGAAACCCTTTTCGGCTAGGGTCTAACTAAACGGGTTTTTCAGAGACCTGAATAGTTACAATTTCTTTTCTCAATATTCCGGAGATTGATATGAAAGTAACAAAAAGAATGGTAGCCCTCTTGATGGGCTTGAGCTTGACATCTATATTAGCTGCGCAAGATAAGCCTTCCGATGAAGTGTTCAACCCCAGCTATCTCCGAATCAAGCCAACAGCGAAAGGCAAATTGGCGATTCATGACGACGTCATCCACAACCAGGTATTCTTAAGCGAATTGGAGACCTTTGTCAAAGATCGCCACAAACTCAAAGATCGCCACAAACAATGGGAGTTTACCCCTAGTGGTGAGTGGGAGATCGGCGGGAATTCTTGGAAGATAAGAGTTTCACCCGTGAAAACTAGAGACAAACAGGTGTCTGTACAGTTCCGGTTCCGTTTAATGTGACTGATCATGTCGAGGGATGTGTGACCACCTATACGAATAATTCCAGAAAAATTATCGCTGTAAAAATATTTCGATACAATGTACTAGAGACGATAACGTAGTGCTTTTGGGAAAGAAAGAACTTTTCAAAACAACCCACACTCAAGTTTTTGATCATTCAAACGAAAGGTGAAATATGAACCGTCATAAAATCAACTCTAAACTCAGTGCAATTTTGTTGGCCCTCACCCTTGGTCTGATAGTCCTTTGCAGTGGTTCGACCATGGCGATCGAGAAAGAGGCTGATACCAGTCGCATCGAAGATGCATCCGCCTATGTGGTAAGCAGCTTCCCGCTGGATACCAAAGAATATCGTTACATACAGTTGGACAACGGTATGAAGGTGTTGCTGATCTCTGACACCAATGCGGTCAAATCCCTTGCTTCCCTGAATGTTAAAGTCGGCAGTTTCCAGGATCCGGAAGGCTGGGATGGTCTGGCGCACTTTCTTGAGCACATGCTTTTTTTGGGTACCGAAAAGTACCCGGAACCCAATGAATACTCTGAGTTCTTGAATTCTCACGGCGGCTCTCATAACGCCTACACCGAATATGAATTCACCAACTATTATTTCTCAGTGGATAACGGTGGCTACGAAGGTACAGTGGATCGTTTTGCCCAGTTCTTTATTACGCCGTTGTTCACCGGGAATTATGTTGATCGCGAGAAGAATGCGGTGCACTCCGAATACTTCACCCGTATCGAAAACGATGACATTCGCTATATCGAAGTGTTCGAAAACACCATCGACAAAGCGCACCCGGCGTATAAATTTAATAACGGAACGCTGGAAACACTGTCTGATAAGCCGGACGCCAAGGCCCGCGATATACTGGTCGAGTTTTACAAGACGTACTACAGCTCCGATATTATGGCGCTGACGTTGGTAAGTAACCAGTCTCCGGATGAACTGGAAAAACTGGCCCGCGCCAAATTTGAGGCGGTACCCACGCTGAAAGATATTCCGGAAACCCATTTTCCGCCACTGTTTGCCGCGGGTGAACTGCCGAAAGTGATCGAAATCAAACCGGTACAAGAGTTTCGTGCATTACAGTTGACCTTCCCACTGCCTTCTCAGAAAGAGTACAAGCAGGAAAACCCGGTTGGCTTTGTTGCCGCTATGCTGACCTCCGAGAGTGATGACAGCCTCAGCGACCGTTTGAAGGCCAAGGGCTGGATTGAGAATTTTCAGGCTTCCGGAGGCATTAGCTATGGCGCCAACGACAGCTTTATTCTGGCTGTTACCCTGACTGAAACCGGGATGGAACATCAGGACGAGATCATTGCCGCATTGTTTGACCAGATTGAATTGGTTAAACGTGAAGGCGTGAAAGAATGGCGCTACAACGAGATTAAAAACCTTTCCGAGATGAGCTTCCGCTTTGCCGAGAACAGGCCCCTCGATAAGCAGGATGCGTTCGATTTTGCCAATGCATTGCAGGAAACCCTGCCTCGTGACCTGCTGGGTTCCGGTTTTAAGAAATTTGACAGCAAACTGATCAACAATGTATTGGCGGAGCTGCGCCTGGACAATATGGTGATAACCCTGGTTGCGCCAAGTGTTGAACCGGAGCTGGAAACCAGGTTCTACGGTGCTGACTACCGCACTTATCAACCCGGTACTGATCGCGTCAAAAGCTGGAGCGTTTCCCAGTACAGTGACCTGAAGCTGGCCGAGCGCAACCCGCTGATCCCGGAAAACTTTGACCTGGTGGACGTGGTTACTGTCGAGCAGCCGGTCAAACTGGCCAATACCGAAGGTATGGAGATCTGGCACTACCCCGATATCGAAGACAAAATCCCCCGTGCAACTATACAATTGGCTATTGACCGTCCGGAGCGTACGACTCTGGAAGAGGACCTGCTGTCACAGGTTTACTTTGGCTTGATGGGAGAGCAGCTGCAGGATTTGAGCTACAACGCCAATCGCGCCGGCGTTGCCTATAACTTCGGTGCCGACGGCGTTTCCTTCAGTGGCTACTCGGACAAACTGCCGCAGTTGTCTGATCAGGTGCTGTCCGAAGTATTGAAGCCTCGTTTTACGGAACAGCAGTACCGGCGTTTGATGGAACAGTTACAGCGTAATTTAAAAAACTACGACAAAGTGACTCCAACCCAGGGTGTTGGCAGAGACCTGGATGAGTTGCTGGATGCAGACAGTTTCGCCATTGAAGACATTCGCAAAGTGGTAGAGGGCATTACTCTGGAAAAAGTGTTGAAAGTACCCGGATGGCTGTATGGTGAGGGTCGTATGCAAATGATGGCCAGCGGTAACATCACGGAACAACAGTCTCGTGATTTCGCACAGCGTATTCGCAAAACCCTGGGCCTGAAAGCGACGAACCGAGACATTCCCAAAGGCATGCGCGTTGTTCGTTTGAATGAGTCAAACGACAAGCGCGACGTGTACATTTCCAAGATTGCTCACACCGATGCTGCAGTATTCCGTTACTACCAGGGCCGCGAGAGCACCCGCGAAGAGGATTTTACACTGTATCTGCTAAGCCGGATTATGCACCAGCCGTACTACGGCAGCCTGCGTACCGAGCAGCAGTTGGGTTACATTGTGCAAGCGGCAGGCAAATTAACCGACCGCACAATGGGCCTGATTTTTGTTGTGCAGTCTCCAACTGCAAATGCCAGTGCAGTTGAAGCGGCCACTGACAAGTTCTTGCGGGTCTTCAAAGGGGTTCTTGACGCAATGACTGACGAACAACTGGCTCCGCTGAAACAAGCGGCCATTGCTCAGTTGAGCCAACCTCCGCAGAATGTGGGTAAGAAAGTTGCTCGCTTCTGGCAAGATCTGCGCAATGACTACCCCAACTTCGATTCTCGTCAGAAGGCAGTCGAAGTAGTGAAGGCAATTACCATCAAGGACTTGCAGGATGCTTACAACGAGATCGTACTGGAAAAACCGCGTGCGCTCTCCGTGATTTCTCCGGGTGCCAAAGGTGGCGTAAAGGCTACCGTTGAAAGCGCTAAAGCGTTTCGCAACGGCAAGGAATTGATTACTCGCAATTAATTATTCAGGTATCTTCAGAGAGCCCTTCGATTTAAGCACGGATTTTGCGTTGCAAAAAATACAGAAAGGATTTTATGCTCTCGAAAGTTCAAAAATATATTGATTCCATTTCATCGACTCCCCACTTCGAAGCTCTTCAAGAAGCCTGTCTGCTCTTTGAAAAAGTATGGGACTAATGGAAGCAAAAGCGATTAGGATTCCTTAAACGTATTGAAGCTCTTGAGACAGAAAATAAGCGCATTAAAGCTCTTGAGACAGAAAATATGCAACTCCGGGATCGGCTGGCTCTCAACAACCAAAACTCAAGTAGGCCTCGATCCACCGATGCAAGTCACAATGAAGGGGTCAGACTTGCAAGTTTGCGAATTTAAGAAAACATTTTTAGGTTGAGTTCTTTTAACCACTCTTGGAGATTTGGATAGTCTCCCTCTTGAGTGTTAGTGCCTCTTATCAGCAAAATTCTCCCTGTGAAGTGTTGGGATTCAGCAAATAGAAGGCATTTTCCGGCGTGGTTACCACGGTCTACAGTTATTTTTCCCGATTTTCAGAGGAACAACACTCAAGCGGACGACTATCGAGATTTGTGAATTCCTTCAATCTTTCTCTCAACTTATGCGCGCCACGACTGATAGTAGAATCATCTCAATTGAGAGCATTTGCCACTTCCCGGATTGTTGCAGATTTCCAATCAAAGACTGATAAAAACGACGAGAGTCGTTGCCATCGAAAAGTACGTTGCCCCCCATTGACTCGAAGTGTCACATGATAAAGCGTGCCAGGGTCGTACAAACGCGTTTTCCGAGACATCTTGGCAAATTGAAAAAGGTTAAAATTTAAAGAATACCCATTTTTGCAAACTTGCAAGCCTGACCCCGTTTCAAGTTTAAGGAGCATACTATTACCGCAGGCATCTTGGCTTGAGCGAAACCCTCGACTGTTCAGTCTATGGTTTGAGGTTGGAAAAAGGGGGCCGACAAGTTATGGAGGAAGCAAAACACTCCCACCGGGCTGGATGCTACATCAGCTAGGTTCGACAAGGTTCTCAACACGCTGTCGCAGCCTTTCGATGGGGATGATTGACTCGTTTCCACACGTAGCGGTTAATTTCTCGAAGAACTCCTGTTGACTGAACTCGAATCTCTCCTGCTTTTCATTGATCGTGATGCTCATTTCAATTACCTTTGCATCAAGATCAGACCCTATCTTGAAGTGCGGCAGATTGAATAGTTTTTTCAGCACGACAGTGGACTTTCCCCTCGCTGCCTTTACTTCCCGACTTTCATCATCCGTTAATTGGCTAAAGAGGTAGTTCAGGAAGGGTGAAAAACCCGCATCTTCGAGTCTGTGCTTGATAACCTCTGTAAGCGCGTAAACGTTCTGATGGGCATAAATAATGTCCCTCGTCTTGGAGTTGATTGTCAGCTTCTTCAGACACCTACATAACATTTTGGAGTTGATTGTCAGCTTCTTCAGACACCTACATAACATTTCCACGAAATCATTGACAGTGATCCCTTCGAGGAAACCAATAACTTTTGTTAAGAACTCTTCAACCCTTATCTTCGTCCCGAACATGTCAGGCAATCCCCGCGTATCCTGCCCGGAAAAAACATCATAGATGAACCTATCTGAAACCACACAGTACCTGTGGTGGCAAAGCGTGTGGAACAACTGCTGCATCGAAACCCCATTAGTTGGGTTGCCCTCATAATCGTAGGTGGGCACGATGCGATTGCCTTTACCACTGAAAATTTCCAAAAGGGTTCGCACAGAAAGAGCAGACAACAACACTCCATCCTTGATTATTTCATTCTGCTGGTAAAGGAACAATGCAGGGAACCCACCTACTGGTGAGGAAAAAGTAATCTCATTGCCGGAGCGAGACTCGACCATTGATGCGCGAATTTCGGAAGGAAGGGATTCCGCTAACTTCTTTTGGAGAGCTTCCATCTTAAAAATTGGTCTGACAGCTTCATGTATGTGATGGAGAACGCTGCCGAAGACAATTTCTTGCTGTCCCAACTGCTTCGCAACAACAAAGGGTGACTTCCATTTCCCCAAGTTAATTTTTTCCGCCGCTTCTGGGGTGTTTACTCGCAAGGGGTACACACTCCCGTACAACACTTCCTCAATCCTTCGGTATATAACAAGTAGCCGTTCCACTTTAGTTTGTTCACCAGCCGAGGTCATAACAGCGGCATCTCCTCTAAGACTGCACAAATTGTGGCTACAATCTTCGCCCCAATAGACAGGAGTACCTTAGGGTTTCCTGTTTATCGTTTCTTTTTTGATACACGTGAGTGTACAGCACGTCTGAGTGACTCGAGAAGATCTTTTGAACGACTTGCCACTATATTACTTTGCATGAATGTACAATTGTTAATCATTCTTATGACTTTATCACTAATTGTTAAAAATTGTTCTTCATCGGGCTTGTTTGTGACAACAATCATAACATCATGCGATATTGGCACCCCAGTTGATTCATTATTATTTAAATCTCTTATTCTGGTTATACCATGACTTCCAATAACAAAACTTCTCCGTGGGTTATGAATTGCGACAATCATTAATCCTGTATCTTGAATAAATTTTTCTTCTTGATTTTTATCATATTGTCTGTCACCAAAAGCGAACCTTGCACTGGTATTTGAAATAATAATATCTTTCAATTTTTTAATATCTTTATTTTTATAAAATGTCTCCTTATCAGGCAATTCCAAACATATATCTTTTATTCCATTTGTTGTAATTTTATAAAAAATATCTTCAGCATTTATTTTGGGATGCACACGTTCCTGAGATTCTTTTGTCCGCCTCGCCAAAGTTATAATAAACTGTTTTACGATACTACGATCCGGCAGTGAAAGTTTTGGCGTTTTCCTAAGTCTGGCTTGCGAAATGATATGTTTGAAAATACTTGCTGATTTACTTTCAAGACTGCTCAATTCTTTTTCATATTTATACTCTTTAGTGATTTTTATATGTGGTTCTTCAACAGTTGGGGGACTAAGTTTTTGATACGTGTATAGATCCTTTTCAACAAATAGATTTATTGGTTTAGTTAAATAGATTTTATTTGTCGTTTTATCAAATACCCAGATTTTGCCATCCTCATTGCAGAAATTATTGGTCACCATTTGTGGGATAGAATGATGTCTTTTGGGATTACTATTGCTCATTTTATAAATGCGAGATTCATTCTTGCCTGGACTCCAGCTTTTGATAAGAATTTCTGATAATAAAGAACGAGAGCAACATAGACGACATATTGCGATGATAACAACCAACTATTTGATCCATAAAACGTGTAACCGATTTGAGCAAGTTAACAGTTTATACTACGCCGATCGCCCAGTTTCTCAAGAATTTACCATTCGGGTAACCCCTTGACCAGCTTGACGGTTTCCAGACTGATGGTGATTACCTTGCCAATCAGCTTGACGATGTACTGCGGGTCGTCTGGGCGATTGGGGTCATTGGTGATGCCGCTTCGTTTGTCAGTTTTGACGCGGTACTGATCGATTACCCAGTCCAGGGCTGAGCGATTGCCCAAACGGTAATCGAATGCCTCGGGTGGGATGCCGGCCAAGGTGAGGAAATCATTGTAGCGGATCTGAGTCTTGTCTTTGGAGAGCTTCATCTTCTCGACGCGCCAATCGAGTGACAGACCGGGTTTTTCTATTAAGTCGAGCTGGTATTCGGGTTGGTCTTCATAGGAAATATGGATCTCCCCCAACCGACACCCAACTTTGACGTAACTCCAGAAATCCAGGAGGAAGGGCACACGGGGCAATTCCCGTTTGAGGTTCGCCTGATATGTTTCACGGTAGAAGGGGTGATGCAAGACTGCGTAAACGTAATGGAAGACGTCCCACTTACTGATGGTCTCGTCCTGGTACTGGAAACGGAATGCTTGCAAAGCCCAACCCGTGATGTTTTCCCGCCGATTTGTCCCGTCCTCGTCATAGGTGTAGAAGGGAAAGCACTGGGTTTTTTCCAACATGTCCAGACACGGAATCATTTCTGCCATCAAGGTATGAAAAGGTTTGTTACTGCCCAGTCCACTGACGCAAATCACGCGGTTCTCGGTTTCCGTTTCAGGTGTGGGGAAAATGGCTGGGAAACCGTAAACTCTTTCGTTTAGAATGCGATCAAAGAATAGGTTCGACTTGGTGAAGGGGCGATAAAGCGCATCTCGTATTTTGAATTCACTATATTCAGCATTTCTTCCGCGATTCAAATTTAATTTCAAAGACTCACTCCAACTGATTTTCGTGTCATCATTAACTACGAAATCATCTACGTTGGTATTCAGATTTTCAGGTCGTTTCCATTTGAGCACCTGTTCGTTGTAATAATCGATCGTCTGCTGCATGTTTTCAGTGAGCATGTTCCGCTTGAAATTGTACGCCCAAGCATCACGGTTGGTACTGACTCCAATACTGTAGTGATTGAAAATCACATCCATCGCCTCATCTTTTCTCGCCTTTGCCGCCTTACTCCCTATGGGGATAAAGGCCTCGAATTCGCTGCGCATGCCTTCTGTGAGCCATGTATATTGTTTGTCAGGCGTTACCGGTTGCCATTCGATGTTTTGGGACTGTTCCCTGTCATCAAGATAATGATACTTGTTTTCCTTACGCCAGCATTCATCAACACGAGCGTAGAAGATTGAGGCCCGGGTTGACGCCAACTTCTTTTTTTTTATGAAAAAATTGATGCAGACGCCCACTTGAATGCCAAAGACGTTGTGTGTTGCGCCTGAGAGTTTTGGATTCTTGCGTACGTTGCCTCCCAAATCGAGCATATAAATCGCGTCGAAATCTTCTGTGAGACGATTCCGCATGCCATCAAAGGCGATGCTATCAAGGAAACTGTTGTTGGTGACGAATGCGATGATCCCCTGATCTCCAATCCGGTCGGATGCCCAACGAATAGCCTTAACGTATGGATCAGACAATGGTTTTTTACTTGTCGCATGGGAGTCTCCGGCATAGGTCTCCGCAACCCGCTTATCTAACGTCTCGTATTTTCGATTCTTGTTGTTGTCGTTCTCGTTGACCTGACCGACGTTGTAGGGAGGATTGCCGATAATCACAAACATCGGCGTCTCCTTTTGTTTTTCTACGCGTTTTGTGTTTTCAGGAGTAAAAAGCAAGAGTTGATCCCGGTTTTTCATTTCAACCAAGTCGAAGGTATCCGCAAGGCAGATCCCCTCAAAAGGCTGGTAAGTCCCTGTTGCCTCGTAATACTCATGTTCGATATTCATCGAAGCGACGTAGTAAGGGAGTAGTAATATTTCGTTACAATGGAGCTCATGAGAATATTTTTCCTGCAGCTTTGTCTTGAGGATCTGCCGCATGACGCGGACGATGAAATTACCGGTTCCGACGAATGGGTCGATGACGTGCACCCCGTTGTCAGAAAGAGACGTATCAAATTCATTCCGCAGGATCTGCTCCACGCTTTTCACCATGAAGTCTACAATGGGTTGTGGCGTATAGACGATGCCATGAGTATCAGCAACCTTGACGGAAAAGCCCTGGAAAAATTGTTCGTAGACCGTGTTGAGGAAATACTGTTTCTGTGAGAAATCGCTGATGGATTCCGCAGTCTGTTCGATCGCCTTGTAGAAGCGATCCAGACTCCCCAGAAATTCAAGTCGGCTGAAGGTATGCGAGGTGAGAGCATGGATCACCGTTTCGATTTCTCTGGCGATGACATTCCGGTTGGTGAAATCTGGGTTTTTGAAGACGGTACGGAAGATGCGCTCCGTGAGAAGGTGTTGTATCAGCATCTCCTCAACTGCCGCCTCAGAGAGGTTGGGGTTGATCGAGGCGCGACATTTTTCCAGAAAGACTGCAAAGGCGTGTATAAAGTCCTGGTTATTCTTCCGTTCTTGTTGGATGCGCTTGGCCAATCCTCGTCCAATCTCGGGGACCTTATCCTTGAACTGCGCAACCGCATCCTGCCATTCAACGTATTGTCGCGGACGGTAGGAGAAGAAGGCCTCCAGGGACTCGATCAATTGTTTCGGGTCGCTCAGGTCGTTATCGAGCACCCGCTGCTCGTTTTGCCAGAGGATGGCCTGTTTGGGCGTTTGGAAGAGAATGTTGGTCTGTGGATAACCTGCTTCGAACTTGCGCAAAACTTCGATAGGTAAATCGTCGCGGATGTCCTTTGCCTCCCAATAACCATAGGCAAGATGGAAATTATCCAGCAATGAACCATCGATGACAATATGCTTGCCGCTCTTCAGATTGAAACGATATTCAGGGACCAGTACCCAGTTAAATTGCCTTCCACATGACCCTAGCAACGTTTGAAATGCGGAACGAACCGCCATTTCATGGGTGACGCCATATTGGTCAAATTGTTCCAGGGAATGATAATAATCTTTGATGACCTTGTGGCTGGGTTTGAGATTGAGCAAAGGCATGAAAATTTATCCTTAAACGGTAAAAGCTATATAAAATTTACCATATCGTTTGTAGTCCCCCATTTCAACAAAATTGGCTAAAAGGTGGTGTCTCAGTTTGATAATTAAGCAACTTTCTTCTCGTATGTCTTCGGACGATTCGGTATTTCCCGCCTGTTATCAACCAATCCTACGATACATTCAACATCATTCAGTTCATCAGAAAGACCGGCAGCCATTGCAGGGTAACTCGTAGCGTCCTTTACAAAGTTGTAAAATACAAAGTATAGACTCAATCAGCATGTGAAGTTGGTTTTCAAGTTTCTTAATAAAAGCAATTGTCAGTCTGGTAAATCTTCTCATCCACATACCCATTGACAAATTGAAAGGTGGTCAGGCCTTTGATTATTTGATTAGGAGCGAGTCCAGTTTTTTTGCCCCCTTTTCATTTAATCAAAGGCCTGACCCCTTTTTTGGGATAGAGGTCATCAAGCTGTTGCTGGACTGTGATCGTGAGCTCGATAGTAGTCGCCATCCGGCAATAGGCGCGAACGTCGTAGAGTTGGAGACGACGATCCTTGCGATCTTTCAACCATTTTTCACAGACCTGATAGCCACCGATCCGGTATTGGTATACTTCTGCAGAGAGAGGACCGAAGTATTGCGTTCTGTTGATATGCAAGCGTTGCTCAGCGGGGTCGTAGCGAAAGCCCTGCGCCTTTGTCCGCGCAACCATGGCGTCGCCCTCCCCATCAAAACGGCAGGCAGGCGGATCGAGTTCTGGTGACTCGAGGAGATGTAAGGCGACCAGTCGTGAGCCCAGATCGGCGAGCTTGTCAAACAAATCCTTGTCTGTAGTAAACGGGATACGCGGGAAATCGGTATGCAGGAATTGGGCATATTTATTGCGATAAGCCGGGGCATGTAAAACGGCGTAGACGTAGTGGAAGATCGTCTCGGGAGAGGTTTTTCTGCCATGCGCCTTCGCCAGTGCCGTCATCAACTCGGGGTTCAGGTTCGGTTTTCGTTTGGCTGACTGTTGTTGAGTGAAGAGGTCTTTGGGGACGGTGGAGGGATAGAGGTAAAGCGGGAAATTTACGTTTCCGCCTCGGTAGAAAAGGTTGAAATCCTCTATTCTTTGTGAGCAGTAGATCAGATTCCATTCACCAGCACCGACAAGTCGAAGACGTTCTGGTCTGGACTGCCATCGGGGCACCTCTCCTTCTTGAGGGAGTTGCCGTGCAGGTCGACGATATGGATGTCGTCGAAGGTACGCATCAGACTGCGGCGCATGCCACGAAAAGTGGGGTTGTCGAGGTAGCTGTGATTGGTGATCATGCCGACGATACCTTGTCCGGCTTGCTCGATTTTCCACTGGGCGAAACGGAGGAATTTGACGTAGTCATCCTGGAGCCACTTCGGGTTTTTCTCACCCAGGGGACTCCCATCCACTTGTTTGTAATCTTCGATCAACCCTCGTATCCAGTCGCCTCTGTTACTCGAATGACCCGAATAGGGAGGATTGCCGAGGATGAGTAGGATCGGGGTCTGCTTCTTGACCGTTCCAGCCAGGCGCGATTCCTCGGCCAAGGCGGAAAGGCCGGGCAAGTGGCTCTGTTCCAGCTCTTCCACGTCGAGGGTATTGGAGAGATAGAACGGTACGCGCTCGTCGTTGGCGAGACGGTGACCGAGTTCTTCCAGAAGGAAGCTCATTTTGAGATGACCGACTGCATAGGGCGCCATCATCAACTCGAGGGCGTAAAAATTCCTGAGAATGTGTCGGCGGATAAAGTCTTCCCGCCCACCGCTACCATATTTGGCCTCGAACTCGGCTACGGCCTGTTGGGCGGCGCGGGCGACAAAGGTCATGGTTCCTGCCGCCGGATCAAGCAGGGTCACGCCGTCGGAAGCGAGACCATCGCGCTGCTTGAATTCCGTTTTGAGGAGACCATGCAAGGACCGAACAATGTACCCCACCACCGGTTCAGGCGTGTAATAAACCCTTCTGCGTTCGCGTTCGCCGGGATCGTACTGTGCCAGGAAGGTCTCGTAGAAATGCACGATCGGGTCATTACCCTTGCCTTCACGGTAGTAGTGATCAAGAATTCCGGGGACATCGGCCACGGCCAACCCCTCAGCGATGTCGTCCACGCACCAAGCCAGGGGGTCGGGCAAATCATCGAGTGAAACGAAGCGGAACAGAGTACGCAAGACGCCGATGGCGTGTGGAATATTGTCGAAAGCGGTACGCCGGTTGAACCCGTTTCCAGCACGGATGCGGGCAGCGAAGAGTCCGTTTGCCGTTTGGTTAACGCGCTTGTTTCACGTCCAATATTTCCTGTGAACAATGGGCGACGGGAAGTTGAAATCCCTCACTTTCACCGCGTTCCAGACGAAAGGGCGTTGGAGTTCGGGAACGGCAATTTCACCAGTCTTGATCCAAGTCAACAAGGATTCGACGGAATATAGATTTACCGAGTAACGTTGAATGGGCATCTTCTTTATTCTGAATTGGTTTGATAGAATGACCGATGGAAAGAATTCCACCAAATCGAGTCTTAATGGGTAAACATACTAGCCATCGATAAATTGCTTTACAAGATTTTATGGAAACTTTATTCATATATGGCTTTATTGCATCAATCATTTGAATTTCGGGAACTCCTTTTGTTCATAAATGAACCTGAGTTCGAGATAAGAATTTAATAAATTCAATATGTTATGGAATCTTCATATCTTAGAGAAACCTTGTCGTTCCTGCTTTCGCGGGGACAAGTTTCGCGAGGATGACATATACGCTAGGATACTCATATTATTGAAGATTTATGTCGAACTCGGGTTAACTGATGCAAGGGAAAAGGAGTGAAGGGGATTTTTCATAAATGGAATCCGATCACCTTTCAACATCCCTTGCTCGATTATTGAGAAATCTCTTGATCATGACAAACGGTGCTGCCGATTCAATCCGGAAAGCAGCGGTTTTGCTGAATTTTGGAGGTCCTGGAAATTTACAGGAAGTTCCTGATTTTTTGTATGAGATCTTAAGGGACCCCAACACGATTCAGTTGCCAATTCCATTGTGGCTTCAAAATCACTTTGCTCGTCGAATTGCCAACAAGCGTTCAGTCGCGGTTATTCAACAATACGCGGCTATTGGTGGCAAATCGCCTATTGTTGCGGCAACGGAGCAACAACGGCTGCATTTGCAAGCGGCATTGCAACAAAGAGATTCCCGGGTGAAGGTATATGCCGTCCATCGTTATATACCAGGAAATGCGGCGCGTGTTGCCGAGCAAATAACGCGGGACCGCATCAATGACGTTTTCCTCATCCCCCTCTACCCTCACTATTCCCGAACCACTACCGGCTCTTCAATAGAACAGTTTTGCCATGAACTGGAAAAATTGGGTTTTTCAGGAAAAATCCGCGCATTGCGATCATATGCGCAGCATGCCGACTATATTGCGGGATTGTCGGATCTTCTGAAGAAAGCGCTGAGCCAATACCAACCGGACCCGTTTAGTACACGGATTTTGTGCACTGCCCATGGGATTCCGCAATCCTATGTGGACCGCGGTGACCCTTATTTGATGGAAGTGATTGCCACCGTGGAAGCATTACGAAAAAATTTTGGCCAGTGGCAATTTGAACTCTGTTTTCAAAGCCGGGTCGGACCTGCAAGATGGCTGGAGCCCTATACCGATGAATTGATCAAACAGCTTGATGCAGGAACAGTTCGGACGATTCTTTTTATTCCTTTGAGTTTTGTCAATGACCATTTAGAAACCCTGTTTGAGATTGACCACACTTACTTTGATCTGGCGCGATCCATCGAGATCACTCCTTATCGGCTTCCTGCCTTGGAGACGCATCCTCGTTTAATCCAGCTTTTCTGTGAACAAACTCTGCTTTGGGAGCAGAGCGCCCAAGGCATCGATCCTGCCCTCTTGTTGCCCCCTCGTCAAAAATTTCGTCGATACGCTCAATGGTTTCTCATACTATCGGGTCTCGCCTTTCTGGTAGCGCTCTTGCTGACCTTGAATTTATGAAGCGTCTGCGGACATCCGGCTTTTTTCAGCGGAAACCAATAGCGGCAGAGGATCCATTCAAGCTATATTGCGAGCGATTCACGGACTCTTTCTCGGGCGGTACCTGCCGTACAATCGATGGTGAGTGGTGTCACTGAAACCACTTGCTCCACGGCAATGGCATAAACATCCGTATCCTTATAAACATCCAAATTCTTTTCTAATTGCTCTTTTTCGATGGTTGCCGTCTGCGCGTCTCCCACTCGGCTTTGCGGTGTTGGCGAGGGTATGGAATTGAGAAAATAGGGTGTTCTGGAAAGCCGCGTCACTTTCCAGGGCGTCATGGCGGTTGCATTTTTAGGAACGTCGATTTTTAATATGTCGACGCCCGGAGGCATTTTCCTGGCAAGAACAGCCTTGGCAAAATAATTGGTGAAGTGAATTGCCGCACTCCAGTCCACGTCTCCATAATTGAAGAGTAACTCAGGCTCTACTTCAAGGGAAATGGCCAAGGCTGGTACGCCACCGATAGCTGCATGAATGGCTACGCCCACGGTACCCGAACCGGCGATGCTCGAGCTCAGATTGACTCCGTAATTCAAACCTGAAACGACCAGATCCGGTACTCGCTGCTGGCATAATACTGTCATTCCGTGTTTCAAGGTGAGACCCGGAGAGCAGTCACAATGATAGGCTGGCAGGGATTTGCCATTGACGGTAAAATTGAAAGGTCTTAGAAATTCCTCCCTGTTTCCCCGTACGCTGCCACCGGCACCGGATTGTTGCTTGCTGGGCGCGACGATTAAGACCTCTCCCAGCGTGCCTACCGCTTCTGCCGCAGCCTTCAGTCCGGGTGAATGGATCCCATCATCATTGCTGATAAGAATCAATGGTGGCATGTCCCTCCTTGTTTCTCTTTTTCTCGAGCCTTCAGAAAATTCCGTGGCGTGGTGTTTTTTTTACGATCTGACCGGTCCCCATTGGGAATCAGGCGGACAATCGATCTTATAGAAATCCGCAAAAGCCGCAAGGCTTCTCATGGATAATTGACAAGTTGCGCCTTTGCCATACATACTGTAGATTGAATGGAAAGACGCGTCCTCGGAATGAGAGATTTTCTTGTATCTTTCAGTGCAACTGGTTACATTTTAAATTCACACCCCTCCCCTGGCCCCTCCCTCAAGGGGAGGGGGATTCAACGATGAGGATTGCCAACCCGACGGAAGGCGCCTTTGACGACCCAACAACTGGAGGGGGATTCAACGATGAGGATTGCCAACCCGACGGAAGGCGCCTTTGACGACCCAACAACTGGAGAGGGATTCAACGATGAGGATTGCCAACGCCGAACAGCAGCGATTTCTTCATAAATATTTTTGATTTTTTTACAACGAGGCCAGTATGCAGTTGATACATCGACCCCGCCGAATGCGGCAAACTCCAGCCATCCGAGGCTTAGTCCGAGAAACCCAGTTACAGCCGGCAGATTTGATCTATCCCATGTTTGTTGCCGAAGGAACGAACCTGCGTGATCCCATCTCGACTATGCCCGGACAATACCGGTTTTCCGTCGATGAATTGGTACGGGAATGTCAGCAAGTGTTTGACCTTGGAGTGGGAGCCGTAAATTTGTTTGGGTATTCAACTGAAAAGGACGATCATGCGAGCAGGGCATATGACTCCAATGGCTTGGTTCAACGGGCTGTGCGGGCCCTCAAGGAGAGTCTTCCCGAATTATGCGCGCAAACCGATATCGCTCTGGATCCCTATACTTATCATGGTCATGACGGTTTGGTTGTTGGAGATGAAATAGTCAATGATGAAACCGTGGAAGTGCTTTGCCGTATGGCAATTTCTCACGCAGAGGCCGGAGTGGACTGGGTAGCGCCCTCGGACATGATGGACGGGCGCGTAGGAGCAATCCGCTATGCCCTGGATGAAGCCGGATTTCATCGAGTGGGAATTATGGCATATTCTGCCAAATATGCTTCCTGTTTTTATGGCCCCTTTCGGGGCGCGTTGGATTCCGCTCCCAAGAAAGGTGACAAGAAAACCTACCAGATGGACCCCGCCAATGTGCGGGAAGCGATGCGAGAACTGGCACTGGATATCGAGGAAGGGGCGGATGTGATTATGATCAAACCGGCGCTTTCCTATTTGGATGTGATTGCCCAGGCACGAGCAGTTTTCGACATGCCAATTGCCGCATACAATGTTTCCGGAGAGTATTCCATGATCGAAGCCGCAGCGGAAAAAGGCTGGGTCGACCGAGAACGGGCGATGATGGAAGTCCTGGTGGCTATCAAACGAGCGGGAGCCGACATGATCCTCTCCTATTTTGCGAAAGATGCCGCAATTTTGCTGCGACGTGAATTTGGGGAAAAAGTGTGATGGAGTCAACGACGCTTCGCCACGCTCAGGTGGTTCTGCCTCATGATGTGATGGAGACCGACGTGCTGGTGATCGACGGCAAGATTGCATCCATTGGCAAAGGATTGTCCGGGTATGGAGAGGAAATCGATGCTGACGGATTGACACTCTTTCCCGGAGTTATTGATCCGCAAGTGCATTTTCGGGAGCCTGGAATGACTGATAAGGAGGATTTGCATTCCGGATCCTGTGCCGCCGCCGCAGGTGGCGTGACCAGCTTTCTGGACATGCCGAATAACGATCCTGCCATTGTCAGCGGTGACTTGATGGCGGAAAAAAAAAGAATTGCCGCTGAAAAATGTGTCGTCAATTTCAATTTTTTCATTGGCGCTACTGCTGCCAACCTGGAAGAATTGAATCGAGTCGAAAATGTCTGTGGGATCAAGGTGTTCATGGGATCTTCGACAGGGGATCTGCTGGTCAGTGATGAAAAAGATCTGGAGGCCATCTTTGCTCGAGGATCTCGTCTGATTGCCGTGCATGCTGAAAGTGAAGCAATCCTGCAGGAAAACCAACAGTTGCTCTCCGGCATCCGGGATGTGATCATTCATCCCAAAATCCGGGATGAAGCCGTTGCCCTGCGCGCCACGGAAACAGCCGTGAAATTATCATTGAAATATAAACGCCGTCTTCATATTTTGCACATGACCACCGAAGAAGAAACCCTTTTACTGCGTCGACTTCCACAAGACAACCGGATTTCGGCCGAAGTGTGTCCACAACATTTTACGCTGGAAGCCCCTGCTTGCTATGAAAAACTGGGGAACCGTGCCAAGATGAACCCACCTTTGCGGACTTCCAGACATGCCAGAGCGTTGTGGCAGGCGCTCAAGGAGGGGGTGATTGACTGTATTGCAACCGATCACGCTCCGCATACATTGGAGGAAAAGAGTCTTCCTTATCAGCAGGCCCCTGCAGGGATGCCGGGCGTGGAGACCGCTTTGCCGCTGATGCTCGACCGCGTTCATCAAGGAAAATGCACGCTCTTGGAAGTGGCGCGCTGGATGAGTGAAATCCCTGCTCGACTCTACCGGATGAAAAACAAGGGACAGATTGCTTTGGGAATGGACGCCGACTTGGTCTTGGTCGATTTGCGCATGAAAAAAACGGTGAAAGACGGACAATTGTTTACGAAAGTCAACTGGTCTCCTTACCATGGCATGGAGCTTCGAGGGTGGCCCGTGAGAACCATGGTTCATGGACAGACCGTTTACCTGGATGGCGCCATTCAGGAAGGGGTACGAGGACGCGAAATTGAGATTGCGGGATAAGATCCTGCAATCCTCGGATGACCAATGAAAAATCGATTTTACTCATGGAAGTTGTTAGTTTTCGAGAAGACTTTTCTTCTCAATGCCCGGTCATCGTGACCATTGGAAATTTCGATGGCATGCATTTGGGACACCAGTTCATTATCCGCAAGGTCGTGGACGAAGCCAGGCAGCGTCGATGCGCCGGTATCTTGATCACATTCGATCCTCATCCTCAGGAAGTGCTCCATCCTCAAAAGGCGATTGCCAAAATCTGTACGCCCGAGTTGCGGAATCGTCTCTTACGAGAAATGGGATTGGACGCGGTGTATATCATCCATTTCACCCCCGGGTTTTCACGGCTTTCCGGTGAGGAGTTCGCCAGAGACTTCCTGATCAATCGCTTCAATCTGGTCAAGCTACTGATCGGGCATGATTTCCATTTTGGCAAGAAGCGAACCGGCAACGCGGCGCTATTGGAAAGATTCAGCAAAGAGCATTGCTTCGAGTTGGAAGAAATCGCTCCTATTCGGATCGGTAAGCAAACCGTCAGCAGCACGCTGATCCGGCAACTGATTCGGGAAAATCGTTTTGATGAAATCCCACAATTCCTGGGTAGGCCTTATAGTATTTATGCCTCCGTGGAAAAAGGAGAGCAACGGGGGCGGACGCTGGGATTTCCCACCGCCAATTTCTCTCCGCAAATCTATATTCCCTTGGAGAGCGGAGTCTATGTCACGCACGCGCAAGTGCGCGAGCAAATGTATCATGGCATCACCAATATCGGATTCCGTCCTACTTTTGGGCACGACGAACAAAGGATGGAGACATTTATCTTTGATTTCTCCGGGGAGATTTACGGAGAAAAACTGGAAATCTGGCCCCTGAAACAATTACGAAAAGAAAAAAAATTTCCCGGCGTCGATGCCTTGAAACAACAAATCGAGATGGATATTAAAGAAGCTCATTCCTATTTTCAATCGCAATAACCCAAATGACAGTCTACGCGCCCGAACGAATCATAGTGGACAAAGCAGTTCTGAATACATCCCTGACCCGCAGGACGTTGAATAAATTTCCGCAGGTGCCGTATGCAATCGTAGACAACTATTCATGGCATAAAGATGAAGTCCCATTGGATCCTGCAATAAATCCGCTCACGCAAGGGAAAAAGACACTGCATCTGAAATACTTTGCCGGGATGCCAATCAAACCTTGTCCGGGAACCACGGCTGAAGCGGTTTGCTGCCAATATTTGACGATCGATTTTATAGAAAACTGCCCCCTTGAATGCACCTACTGCATCTTGCAAGCATTCTTGAACAAACCAGTGATCACGGTTCATGCCAATATCGATGAGATTCTGGAGCAGGTCGGGCTGCGTATTGCTCGCCAACCTCAGCGCCTCTTCCGCGTTGGAACGGGAGAGCACTCGGACAGTCTGGCGCTGGACCCCCTATTGGAAATCAACCAACAAGTCATTCCTTTTTTCGGACAGTTGAAAAATGCGATTCTCGAATTGAAAACAAAGTCCCATCATGTCAGCCATTTGCTGGACTTGGCACACCAGGGAAATACGGTGATTTCCTGGTCCGTCAATCCCGCTTCCATTGTGGAGCGGGAAGAACATAAGACGGCAAAACTCCATCAACGTTTGCAAGCGGCATCGCAAGTAATAGAGGCAGGCTATAAAGTCGCTTTTCACCTTGACCCGATGATCCATTATCCCGGATGGGAAAAAGACTATCCGGAATTGGTGGATCAACTGCTGACGACCATTCCCCCAAAAAACATCGCCTGGATCAGCATGGGGGCGTTGCGCTATATCCCGAAATTGAAGATGGTTGTTGAAGAGCGTTTTCCCAAGAGTAATGTTTTCCTCGGAGAATTCGTCAAGGGAGAAGATGGTAAAATGCGTTATTTGAAAAAAATACGCCAACAGATGTTTCAAACCGTACGGAAAAAAATCCATCAAGTGGCCCCGCAAGTGACCACGTATTTATGCATGGAAAAAGAACCGATCTGGCGTCAAACCATGCCGGTCCATCCGCAAACCGACGGAGAATTGGACCGCCTCTTGACGCAACGTTTTCGAGGACAATTCTCTTCCGGTTGTTCAACGATTTCCTGAAGCACCCTATTGCCATAACGCGTGACTGATGACTGATGACTTTCCTGACACCATTGCTCTTTTCCCCTTAATGGGCACCATCTTACTGCCTGGTAATATCCTGCCGCTTCACATTTTCGAGCCCAGGTACCGTCAAATGGTCGAAAATTGTATTGACGAAAACCCTTATATCGGGATGATCCAACCCGTCAATATGAATACGGAGAAACTTTACAAAATCGGCTGCCTGGGTCAGATGGAACACCACCGTCAACTCCCCAATGGCAACTATTTGATCCGTTTGCAGGGAGAAGTGCGTTTTCAAATCGAAGAAGAGCTTCAAACAGAAGCCCTTTATCGCAAAGCAAAAGTGGTCTATTCCGGTTTCCTCCACGATTTCAAGGAAGGAGACCCCGTGTTGGACAAAAAACCGCTTTACGAAGCGTTCCAAAATTACTTGGAACAACGAAATATGCGCATTGACTGGGAAAAGATCGAAATGATCCCCATTCACCACCTGGTCAACATCCTGTCCATGAACCTGGAATTCAATTTTTTGGAAAAGCAAACCTTGCTGGAGTCTCGTGATATCTCGACCCGATGGCAGGATTTGATTGCCCTTTTGCAGATGGCTTATTCACCTGGAATGGAAGGCGATGTCGGAACCATCAACTGAATTACCCCTCCCCTGGCCCCTCCCTCAAGGGGAGGGGTAATTCAACTTGAATCAGGGTTGAGATTAGGGAAAGGATATGTTATTCAAGTACAATCCAACATGTCAATGAAATTATTTATTGAGAATCGATTATGATGCCGGAAGCTGTTTTTTACCTGTTCCTTTTTCCCTGGATTTTTGTGATCGCCACTGTTCCGGGAATAGTGATGACGTATATCTTCATTGGGCTTGGAGCCCAACTACTGAATTTTCTTCCTGAAAAGGGCCACCATATCAAAGCGATTGAGCAGGAATCGTGAAAGGCGTGTCTTGCGCATGCCGTCTCATTTTTTACCCCTCCCCTTGAGGGAGGGGCCAGGGGAGGGGGATTCAGCCAAACCCTCCAATATCAGGAAGCTTGCGTTGTCTTGAAGACGGTGCGTCAGTCCAATTTCGCTTTTCCCCACCGGAGACGGGTCTGTTCTCAATAATTGCGTTCACATATTTTTAAACAATATCGGATTGTTATGCATTCGATTGTCGTGCGTTATGCTGAAATCGGGATAAAGGGTAAAAATCGCCGGCACTTCGAGAACCGGCTGGCTGAAAACATACGGATACACTTGAAATCCTTGGGGGAAAACACGGTTACCAAAAGATTGGGGCGTCTCGAAATTCATAGCAATGGCGACCTCGAGAAGCTGATTGAGACCTTGCGGAAGATCCCCGGTATTGCCAATTTCAGCCCGGTGGTCCTCGTCCCTTTGAATCAGGAAGCGCTACTTTCCGCCTGCCGGGAGATGGTTTCTGAAAAAATAGAAGCATATACCGAAAGGCCTGTCACCTTCAGAGTGTCGGCAAAACGAGCCAATAAGGAGTTTCCCATTGACTCCATGGAATTGGAATCTCGAGTGGGCGCCTCACTCTTGAAAGCATTTTCCATCTTGAAAGTGAAATTGAAAGATCCTCTGCTTGACGTGGGTATAGAAATTTGGGAAAATAAAGGGGTGGTTTTTACGGAAAAAATCAAAGGAACGGGTGGCTTACCAGTCAATGACCAGGAACGGGCCATTGCTTTGATCAGTGGAGGCATCGATAGCCCGGTGGCCTGCTGGATGATCATGAAACGCGGATGCCGGGTCATTTTTCTCTATTTTCACAGCTTTCCCCTAATTGGGGATCTAACGAAGGAAAAAGTGATTGATTTGGTCAAATGGCTCAGCGCATACCAACCTGCCAGTCGTCTTTACGTGGCGCCTTTTGCCGAAATTCAAAAAAACATCAGGAAGCAAACTCCGGAAAAATTCAGAACGATCCTCTATCGCCGATTCATGAACTTGATTGCCAATGAAATTGCAAAAAAAGAGAATGCTCAGGCACTTGTAACGGGAGATGCTCTTTCTCAGGTTGCCAGTCAGACTTTGAGCAATTTGGTCAGCACGACAGAAAATGCCGGATATCCGGTATTGCGCCCTTTGATTGGTATGGACAAAAACGAAATCACCCACCTCTCTCGTTCGATCGGCACATATCCGATCAGCATCCAGGATTTTCCGGATTGCTGTACGGTTTTTCAACCAAGTAATCCGGCAACCAGGACATTTCTTCCCCAGTTGATTCAGGCCGAAGCCAATATTGACGATGCCGGGGGTTTGGTAGCCGCTGCGGTGAATGGATGCGAAATCTACGACTTCTCCTCTATGGACACGCCGCTTTGGCGAACTGAAACGATGGCTTCACCATCCTTCGTATGAAAGGAGCTCCTATGTCAGCTCATTCGGAAAATTCGGTTCTCTCCCGAGAACTATCCCTCAAATACGAAGCATTGCAAGCCTACATGCGGAATTTGGAGAGTGTCGTTGTCGCGTTCTCCGGAGGGGTGGACAGCTCTTTGGTTGCCCGCGTTGCCGGCCATGTCTTGAAGGACAAAGCATTGGCGGTGACGTCCGCGTCCGACAGCTTGAAGCGCGACGACCTGGAATTGACAGTGCAGCTGACGACTGTATGGCAGATTCCTCATAAAATCATCCATACCGAGGAATTGGAAAATTCCCATTATACGGCAAATACCGTCAATCGCTGTTACTATTGCAAATCCACGCTTTACCAGGATTTGGAAAAAATCGCCAAAGCCGGAAAGTTTCATCATGTCGTCAATGGGACCAACCTCGACGATTTGGGAGATCACCGCCCCGGTCTGTTGGCAGCCCGTGAATATGGAGTAAGAACGCCTCTGGCCGACTGTCGATTCAGCAAGGCGGAAATCCGCAAGTTAGCCTCCCATCTGGGAATGGAAAACGCAAAGAAACCTCAGGCAGCGTGCCTTTCCAGCAGAGTTCCTTATGGCACAGCCGTCTCCCGCGCACTTTTAAATCAGATTGAACGGGCAGAAATCATTTTGCAGAGACTGGGATTCACCCAATGTCGGGTCCGTCATCACGATACCATTGCACGGATTGAAATTTTACCGGAAGAATTTGAAATAGCCCTTCGGCACCACCAACAAATTCAAGAACGTTTCAAAGCCTGCGGTTATCAATATGTGACTTTGGACTTGGGGGGATTCCGCTCAGGCTCTCTGAATGAGCCCCTGCATTAGCATCATTACCAGGTAGCGCCGCGTTATTTTTTTTAATCCCCCGGATCCCTATAAAAAAAGGGGAATGGGTTGCGCAGGAACTTCAACGATGAACGCCACTATCAACATGCCACTCTGGCTCTTTGTCCTCCTGCTGGCTGTGACGGGATGGGCGCTGTTGAGCCGGATTCTCTTCCCCAGCGTCCGCTGGTTTTTGCGCAGACGAGTCAATCAGGTGCTGGATGAAATCAATAACTTGCTTGCCATTGAAATCAAGCCCTTTCAACTGACAAAACGACAGGTGCTCATCGATCGCCTGGTTTATGATGGCAAAGTGATCGAGGCGATTCAAGAACACGCCTCCGAGCAGCAAATTCCCAGGGAGATGGCCCAAGCCAAGGTTTTGAATTATGCGGACGAAATCGTCCCCGCATTCAACGCATATATATATTTTCGAACGGGATACTGGGTTGCCAAGAAAGTGGCGCGCATGTTTTATCGTGTGCGGGTCGGTTTTGTCGAGGAACAACAGATTGCCTCCATTGATCCGCAAAGTACGGTGGTTTTTGTGATGAATCATCGCAGCAACATGGATTATATTCTGGTCTCTTTCCTGACGGCGGAACGCACCGCCCTTTCTTATGCAGTGGGAGAGTGGGCACGCATCTGGGCGTTGCAAACTCTCATCAAAGCCACCGGCGCTTTTTTTGTACGCCGCAACTCCAGAAACAAACTTTACCGGCGAGTGCTGGAGCGCTACGTGCACATGGCTACTCGGGAAGGGGTGTGTCAGGCTGTTTTTATCGAAGGCGGTCTGAGCAAGGATGGCAGACTTTGCCCACCAAAATTGGGGTTTCTCGATTACATGCTGCGTGGATTCGACCCTGCGCAGGATCGGGATGTCGTCTTTGTTCCCATTGGCGTCAATTATGATCGCACCCTGGAAGACCGCAGCCTGTTGCGACAACTCGATTCCCATGCAGTCAAGAGAAACAAGATATTTGTCATGAAAACCATTCTGGGCTTCGTTTGGCATAACCTGATGCTGATGGCGCGACACCGTTGGCGACGCTTAGGATTCGCCTGTGTCAATTTTGGCATCCCCGTTTCTGCCAAAGCCTATTGCTTGCAACAGGGCATCGATTTCAGTCGACTCGAGCGGGCCGATCGCTTTGCCCGGGTTGAAATCCTGGCGCAGCAGCTGCTTGCTGAAATCGAACAGATCATTCCGATTCTTCCGGTTTCATTGCTCTCCACCCTCTTTGTGCGGAATCCGCACAGCCGATTCTCAATAGTCGAGATCCACGCCCTGGTTTATCAATTGATCGAAGAATTGGCGGTCCGGGACGCCAAGATTTCATTTCCCAGAAAATCCGAGGAATATACCATTGCAAACGCATTGAAAATGCTGCATATCCGACATTTGATCGATCAATTCGACGATCTCTACCAAATGGCCCCCGACGCCTTGGAAATCTTGTCTTACTATGCCAATTCCATTGCGCACTGGTTCCCCCGGGTCATTCATAAAAAAGAGAGCGGATTCGTAGTATCTCCGGAAAACCATTCAATTCAATAGAAAACTCGAAGAGAAATTTTGCTCAATCGAAATATAATCGTTCTCGGTTTCAGTCAGGCATTGGGAATGTGCGGAGCTCCCATGGTGATTTTTTTAGGTGGCATCATTGGAGCGGATTTGGCCCCTTATCCTTCTTGGGCGACTTTGCCGATTGCTCTGATGATTATCGGAGTGGCGTTGTTCACCATTCCGGCGTCTTTGTTGATGAAGCGTATCGGGCGCCGTTTGGGTTTTATGATCGCAATCGGCATTGCCGCCATTGCTTCGCTGGGAGCGGCATATGCGATTCAAACAGAGAGTTTTGTTTTGTTTTGCGCCGCCATTCTTTTCATAGGTGGCAATACGGCTTTTGTACAACAATACCGTTTTGCCGCGGCGGAAAGCGTGGATTCTTCTCAGGCAGGCAGGGCTATTTCATTGGTCCTGGTGGGAGGCATCCTGGGAGGATATTTGGGGCCCGAAGTGGCAAAACGCGCCAAAGATCTATGGGAATTCAAACTATATGCAGGCTCTTTTATCAGTTTGTCTTTCCTTTATTTCCTGACCGCATTGCTGCTTTTCTTCCTCCGAGATATCAAACCCAAAGAAAGTGATGCCGAAGGAGAAGAGCGACCCCTGCCTGTTATTTTGATACAACCTCTTTATTACACCGCCATTCTGGCAGGAGTGGTGGGATATGCCGTCATGAGTCTGATCATGACGGCGACGCCGATCAGCATGCATATCATGGATGGTTATTCACTCGATGAGACGGCATGGGTGATTCAAAGCCACGTGATCGCCATGTACCTCCCTTCCTTGTTCACCGGATACCTGGTACAGCGATTCGGCCTGTTTCAAGTGATGATTGCCGGAGTGATGCTCCTCTTCGTTTGCGTGGGTATTGCACTTCCGCATGCGCACTTATTACACTATTGGGGGGCGTTGGTCTTGCTGGGAGTGGGCTGGAATTTTTTATTCGTGGGAGGTACCATTTTGCTGACTCGAAATTATCGCCCGGCTGAACGCTTCAAAGCCCAGGCATTCAACGAATTTACGGTTTTCGGCATTCAGGCCCTGGCCTCTCTCTCTGCCGGTACTCTTATTTATCTGGCAGGGTGGAACTGGTTGAATATGCTCGCGCTGCCGGTCCTGGCAATCATGCTGCTGCTTTTAGTGATCCGGCGATTCGAGGCCCGCCCCTCTACCGCCTGACCTTTCCGGTCCCTATTGCCGGTTATCGCAAAAACCAAATATCCTCTTATGGAAACCACACGAAAAAATATCAAAGACTATACGCTGCCGGCATTGACCGAGTGGTTTGTCTCACATGACGAAAAGCCATTTCGCGCCAGACAGATCTTCCATTGGCTTTATCAAAAACGGGTGGAAGATTTTGGAGAAATGACCAATATGTCCAAGGACTTACGGGAGAGACTGGAACGCCATTTTTTCATCAGCCGTCTCATTCGAGCGCAGCAGGCGCACTCTGAAGACGGCTCGATCAAATATTCCTTCGCCTTGCAGGATGGACAATGTATCGAATCGGTGCTCATGCCGCACCGGGACCACTATACGGTCTGTGTTTCTTCACAGGTGGGATGCGCGATGGGCTGTGATTTCTGCATGACTGCAAAAATGGGATGGATCCGCAATCTCACTCCGGGAGAGATCATTGATCAGATTCTGGAATCATGGAAAGATTTACCGCATGGAGAAGGGGTGCGCAACGTGGTCTTCATGGGCATGGGAGAACCTTTTCATAACTACGAGAACCTCATCTCGTCCCTGGAAATCATGCTGGCCGACGTGGGATTCAATTTTTCTTCCAGACGGGTCACGGTGTCCACTTCGGGTTTGGTGCCTCAAATCATCCGTTTCGGTCAGGAATCGGTGAAAGCCAATCTGGCAGTATCGCTCAATGGGGTCAATGATACCCTGCGCACGCAACTGATGCCAGTCAACAAAACCTACGATCTGAAAAAATTGCTGGCCGGTTGTCTGGCCTATCCTCTCGAATCACGAAAACGGATCACATTTGAATATATTCTGATCCAAAATCTCACTGACGACGTTGCCGACGCCAAACGGCTGATTCGACTCCTGCATGGCTTGAAATTCAAAATCAACCTTATCCCCTACAACGAATCTCCCGGCAGCAAATACAAACGCCCTTCTTGGGAAAGTATCCGGACTTTTCAGAGCTACCTGTACAATCACGGAGTCACCGCCACCCTGAGAATTTCCAAAGGACAGGACATTCAAGGGGCCTGTGGACAACTGATTACCAGAGAACCCGCTGAAGTACCGAGACCGCCGCTTGTTCAGGTTCCGGCAAAATGAACCCTTGAAAGAAGAAGCATTGCCGCAAACTCCGGCACAGTTGCGTCGGGTAAGGCAAACATGATAAATTAACCTGAGTTCGACATAGATCTTCAATAATATGAGTATCCTAGTGTCTATGTCATCCTCGCGAAAGCGGGGATCCAGATTTCAGTCTGGCTGCATATCTCTGGATTCCTTCCCTGCGTACGCAGGGATCTCGCAGGAATGACAAGCTTTCTCTAAGATATGAAGATTTCATAACATATTGAATTTATTAAATTCTTATCTCGACTCTGGTTAAATTACGAGGCAACCGAAGGTATCATCAAGATCGAATCCGTCCAAAAGGAGTTCATCATGAGCCAAATCACTGCGCAAGTCCCCGATACGCTGTTGGAAGAGTTGGATACGGCGGCGGCGGAACTCGAGCTCAGCCGTGCCGAAATCGTTCGCCATGCGTTGGAACGATACTTGGAGGATTTTGAAGACCTTACTGTAAGCCAGGAACGGCTTCGCGACCCGACCGACCCGGTACTCGACTGGAACCAAGTAAGACATGAACTAATCGATCCGGATTAAGCGCAGCGAGGACAGAGTGTTGGCGCGGATTCCACAACCGGATCGCAAGCGCATTGCGCAGGTCATCGTTATGTCGAGATCAAGTCTGGGCCGTGCGCCGAGACACAAAACTTCTTTGCTGTCAACTGTTTGAAAATATTAACTTTAACCAGTGTCACGTGTAAATATTCGCTTAACCCCGTTTTTTTCTTTCTAATGCTCCACATCCTGCTTAGAGTACTTGCAGTGTTTTCTTTTTTGTCAGTTTTTTACCTTAAAGATGCCTCATGTCTTCAGAAACTTCTCTGATTGAAAAGCTCAAAAGCATTGAGCGACTCTATGAAGGAGCCACCACAAAAGGGGAACGCCTTGCCGCCGAAGAAGCTCTGCGACGGGTCGGGGAAAGATTGCGCAAGATTCAACAACAGGATCCTGTTGTTGAATACAAATTCACCTTTCCCGACTCCTGGAGGCGGCGTTTGTTTGTTGCTCTGCTGAGACGATACGGGTTTCGTCCTTACCGTTATCGAGGGCAACGTAACACGACAGTGATGACTCAAATATCGAAATCATTTGTGGATCAAACTCTCTGGCCGGCCTTTTTGGACTTATCCGAAGCGTTGGTTTCCCATCTGGATGAAATCACCAGCCGCATCATCCAACAAGCGGTTTATTCCGATAGTTCCGAGGCAGAAGAAAGAGACATTCTGCCCGGTTAACCCATTGAAGTTTTTATTGCCGATTGTATGTTTTCTCTCCCCAAGACAGCAGAAGGTGACCGCCCATGTGAAAAAATTTCGCCGTAAGCGCTACCAGAGAACCTGTCACTGTCCTTCCACCCCAACGATCATCACAGCGCCACCCGCGTCTAAACTGCTTCCCAAAGCCAAATTGGGGATCTCGGTCTGGGTGGAGGAGATTCTGAGCAAATATTGGTCTCACCAACCGACTTATCGCTTTATTCGTCAATGGGAAGCTCGAAGTCTTTTTCTCTCTCAAGGAACTCTCACCGATGGTTTAAAAGTTTATTACCTCTTCTGTTACCCCTCTGCGTAGTAATGGTTAAAAAACAATTAAACGACACCCACCGGCATGCTGACGAAACGCGTTGGATGGTTTTTGAAAGCCTCGAAGGCAAAAGCAGCTATCGTTGGTATTTATGGGTGGTTCATTAATATCCACTCCCATGCCAGCCAAATCGAAACCTTTATTGATCAGCGTCCTGCTATCCCCACAATCACGTTGTTTCCGGAACTTCAAACTCCTGGCAGTGGTGATGAGATCCTCAAAAGGACAGGACATTCAAGGAGCCTAAGGAACAAACCTTAAATAACCTGTAATTCTTCCAATGGTGTGAGCAAAATTGGGGGACATGTACACCGCTGCGCATCCCAACTCTACTGTTTTATGCCTGCTGTTACGTGTACCCTAATTTTGCGTATCCATACTTCTAACTTATTTAAATTTCATTCCTAAGGGTAACTGATTACCAGCGAACATGCTGAGGCGCCAGGACCGATACATGCGCAGGTTCCGTCAAAATGAACCCTTGAAAGAAGAAGCGTTTCCACTATCCTGACAAAGTTGCACCGGGCCAGTCAAACGTGATAAATTACGAGGCAATCGGAAGTATAATCTGAATCGAACCCGTCCAAAAGGAGTTCATCATCAGTCAAATCACTGCGCAAGTTCCCGATAAGCTGTTGCAAGCGTTGGATACGGCGGCGGCGGAACTCAATCGCAGCCGTGCCGAAATCGTTCGCCATGCGTTGGAACGCTATTTGGAGGATTTTGAAGACATCAATGTAACCCGGGAACGACTTCGCGACCCGACCGATCCGGTACTCGACTGGAACCAAGTAAGACATGAAATTTTCAATAGATCAAATGAATAAGATCACCGCCAATGCCCCAGAGACAAGTTCAAAAGATATTGTTGCCGAAAACCTCGATTATTTGAAATCCCTGTTCCCCGAGGCTTTCAGCGAAGGGAAGATCGACTTCGAGGTGCTCAAGCAATTGCTTGGTGGCGAAGTGGACGAGCATGAGGAAAAGTACGGTCTCAACTGGCACGGCAAACGGCAGGCCCGGCAGCTCGCGCTGACGCCGAGCACGGGAACCCTGCGCCCCTGCCCGGAAGAAAGCGTCGACTGGGAAACGACCCAAAACCTGATGATCGAAGGCGACAACCTGGAAGTGCTCAAGTTGTTACAGAAGAGCTACTCCGGCAAAGTGAAGCTCATTTACATCGACCCGCCATATAACACAGGGAAGGACTTCGTCTATCGTGACGACTACCGAGACAACATCAAGAACTACCTTGTGTTGACTGGACAGATTGATGGCGATGCCGGGAAACTTTCTTCCAACACGGAAACTTCGGGTCGGTTTCACACCTATTGGCTGAACATGATGTATCCGAGGTTGAAAATAGCAAGAACTCTTCTCTCGACACTGGGTGCGATTTTTATCTCAATTGATGACAATGAGTTGGCAAATCTCAAGATGATTTGCAATGAGGTGTTCGGTGCAGAATGCTTCGCTGGATGTGTCGCGCGAGTGACGGGAACTCCAACTGGCGGCGGGTTCCGTTCATTAGTAAATGAGACCGACAATGTCTTGATTTACCTGAAGCTCCCAGATGTCGAGATATCGGGGGTTACATTCACCAAGGAGGATGCCACCATCTATGACAAGGAGGATGAGGGTGGTAAATATCTAATCCGTTCGCTGCGTCGTACTGGTGCGGAGGATCGCCGCGAAGATCGACCTAGCATGTACTATGGCATTTCTGCCCCCGATGGGACGACGGTCTATCCTATGGCTCCCGCAGGCTACGAAAGCCGATGGATTTGCGGAAAGGAAAGGTACGAGGAAATGGTGGCTGATGGTCACATTGAATGGCAACAGGTAATAAGAAATAGAATAGTGAGATGGCAAGTATACCAGAAATTCTACTTGGAGGGACGTTTGAAGCAGCCGACGAACCTTTGGGAAGGATTGGAAGGAAACAAAAAAGCGACTAGGGATTTGAAGGCCCTGTTTGATGGAGAGAAGGTTTTCAGTTTTCCGAAACCCGTTGGTTTACTACGGCATATCCTGCAAATGGTTGCAAATGATAAATCATCTGTAATTCTTGATTTCTTTTCTGGTAGTGGAACCACTGCACACGCGGTGATGGAGTACAATGCTGCTGACTCTTGTAATCGTCGCTACATCCTCGTCCAACTTCCGGAACCTATCCGCCTAGAGAGCAGGGAGCAGCAAATCGGTGCCAAATTCTGTGACAAAATAGGTAAGCCCAGCAACATCGCCGAGCTGACGAAGGAACGTCTCCGACGAGCAGCGAACAAGATCAAGGATGAGAATCCACTATTTGCCGGCGACCTCGGCTTCCGTGTTTTCAAGCTCGACACCTCCAACATTCGCGCATGGGAGCCGAACCGCGACGACCTGGAAGGAACCTTGCTCGATAGCATTGACCACATCAAGCCGGACCGAAGTGAGGAAGACATCCTCTACGAACTGCTCCTGAAGCTGGGGCTTGACCTCTGCGTACCCGTCGAGACCCGGACCATCGCTGGCAAGTCCGTGCGCTTCATCGGAGGTGGCACATTGATCACCTGCCTTGACGAGAAGATCACCTGTGAGGAAGTCGAGCCGCTGGCCCTGGGAATTGTCGAGTGGCATAAGCAACTCGAACCCACGGGCGACACCACCATTGTCTTCCGCGACAGCGCCTTCGAAGACGATGTTGCCAAAACAAACCTCGCGGCCATCCTGGAGCAGCACGGGTTGAAGAATGTGCGGAGCCTATAATTTACCTCATATTTCCAAGTTACAATCTACATGAAGACGGAAGTATTGACAATCGACCTAGTCCATATCCATGGCAGACATCGTAAACAAAGAGACCAGAAGTCGATTGATGTCCTCGGTCCGTGCCAAAAATACCAAGCTTGAAATGGAGATACGTCGTCGTCTGTTTGCTATGGGATTTCGTTATCGCCTGCACCGGAAGGACCTATTCGGAACACCTGATATGGTCTTTTCAAGATATGAATCGGTAGTGTTTATTCACGGGTGCTTCTGGCATTACCATGGCTGTCATCTTTCCTCGATACCAAAGACCCGTCGATCATGGTGGAAAACAAAACTCGAGGCAAACGCACGACGTGATTCGGCGTCCGTGTCCGAATTGCAGAATCTGGGCTGGAGAATCCTGACAATCTGGGAATGCGGATTCCGAAAGCCGGGCAAGAGTCGCCTGGAGGCATTGGATGTCATTTCCAGGCAAGCGGCTGATTTCCTGAACTCGAATCAAAGACTGTTGGAAATTCCTCGATCGTGTCATGATTGAAGAACTTCAGAAACCAGGGGAACTTTCATGGAGAATAGATTGTCTGAAGAAAAAGATGGACTTGAACAGATACCGTTTCGTATGCATCCCAGGGTATTTGCCGCCTTGGGCGCAGATCTCGTGACCAATGACGTCGTAGCCGTTATAGAGTTGGTCAAGAACTCCTATGATGCGTTCGCACAAAATGTCTGGCTTCGATTTCGGAATGATCCGACTGAAGGTGCATATTTGGAAATCGAGGACGACGGCAACGGTATGACCAGGGAGATCATTGATGACGTCTGGTGCCTCGTTGCGACTCCCTACAAGCAACTGAATCCTGTTGCGAGGAGCGGTAAAAAGGAACGTCGAGTTGCCGGCGAAAAAGGACTTGGACGTCTTTCCGTCGCGCGGCTCGGGCGGCGCCTTCATATGTTGACAAAGGCACCTGAAGCTCCCTGTTGGGAAGTCGGGGTCGATTGGTCTGACATTGGGGGAGGAAACGACCTGTCAGAGAGTTTTGTCACATGTAGAAGATATCCTGACAACACCCCGTTCCGCTCCGGGACTCGCATTCGTATTGATAGTCTGTCAGGACAATGGGATGTGAATCGAATATCGGATCTCGAAGAAAATCTCGGGCGTTTGATCTCCCCATTTTCCGCCCTTGATGATTTCAATATCTTTCTGTCCGGTTTCGATGACGCTGAAGCCGAGGGAGTCGAGATAGAGTCTACAGGCTTTCTATCGAGGCCGAAGTACAGCGTCCGGGGAAGTGTCGACTATAGTGGTAACGTAAACGGAACATACCGGTTTTCTCCCATCGCTGAAGGTGAACCCAGAGAAAAGGACCTGACGCATCCTTGGGGAAGGATTCATGATGCCATTCAAGATCGCTCACGATTTCAGTACTCTTCCGACAAAACACATTGTGGACCATTTTCCTTTGAACTGCGGGCATGGGACATCGCTCCCGAAGACACGCAAGAAATCGCAGAACGGTTCGAGTTCCAGAAAAGTCAGGTCCGAAAAGCCATTCGTGCGCATAAGGGTATCTCCGTGTATAGGGACGGTGTTCTGGTGCTGCCGAAATCCGATAGCGCCCGTGACTGGCTCGGACTCGACCTCCGGCGTGTCAGCAAGGTCGGAACACGGCTGAGCACGAACCAAATGGTCGGTTACGTTTCCATAACGGCCGAAGGAAACCCACGGATAGAGGACACCAGCGACCGCGAGCGTCTTGCCTCATGTATCGAAGTTGCGGAGTTCGAGGAAATCCTGAAGTTTCTCGTGGCTCTTCTGGAGAACGAAAGGGACGAAGATCGGGTCAAGCCACATCTTGAAAAACCGATGAATGATCTGTTCGAAATGATGTCCGCGGAAAAACTTCTTGAGGATTTCATTGCCCTGACAGAGGAAGGAGTCGAAACATCGAAGGCGTTTTCTCTGCTCCGTGACTTCAGCAGTTCCCTGGACTCGGCATGCAAAACGATTCAGGAGCGGTTCGTGTACTACAGCCGCCTTGCGACCGTGGGGACGATCGCTCAAATGCTGGTACACGAGATTCGCAACCGAACGACCGTATTCGGTGATTTCCTGGATTTCATCAAAAACAGGTTCGGTCCCTTCCGGGACAAGGATATTGAGGGAGAGGTTCGTTTTGCGGGTAGGGCGGTAGATGCGCTGGAACGCCTTGCAGATACCTTTGCCCCTTTGGCCAGCCGAAATTTCCGGCGTCGGAAGCACCATTCGGTGTTGGAGGAGCAGATCAGAGAGTGTCTGAAGCTCCATCATGGTGAAATCAGGAGGAAACACGTTCGATACCGTGTACCCGACTCTAAAACTACGGTAGCCGTGGACCCCGGCGAACTTGATGCGATCCTTCTGAACCTCGTGACGAATGCCGTTTACTGGATAGGAGATGTTCCGAAAGAAAGCAGGGAACTGGAGTTCCGGCTCACTCCCATCAACAATGGTGAGCGCATCCGCATCGAAGTTCACGATTCGGGACCGGGCATCGGCGAAGATGACAAGGAGAAGGTGTTCTGGCCCGGTGTGACCAGAAAGCCGGGAGGAATCGGAATGGGACTCACCGTGGCTTCCGAATTGGTTGCTGCATACGGAGGTCGTATGTCGACCGAATATCCCGGTACGAAGGGGGGAGCATCATTCACCTTCGATTTACCATTATGGAAACAACGCCGAATGTAGGAGAGGAGTACATGCTGAAACTACTATTTATCGAGGACGAGCAGGACACCATTGAGCCCATTCTGAAGCTGATCGAAGACCAAGAGGACATGCGGTATGAAGTGTGTGGATTCGAAGACGCGGAGGACCGAATCGTATCGCTCCATCCCAACATTGTGATACTCGATCTCCTGGTCGGAGGTGCTTCTCCAGAACCAGAAGTCGAAGGCTTGAATACCCGTAATTTCATCTGGAATCAACATTTCTGTCCGATAGTAGTGTACTCTGCCCGACCCGATATTCATGATGAAAAATGTGATCCGCACCCATTCGTGAAAAGTATTCAGAAAGGATCGGATAGTCCCCAGAAAGTAATGAAGGTCTTAAATGAGCTGTATCCCCAAGTCCAGGCGCTGAGGGAAGGTGAAAACCACATTAAGCATCATTTTTCGTGCGCCATGCGCGAAGTTGCGCCTTATGCCTTCGACGCCTTCCCTGATGATAAACAACGCATTGAGACGATCAAGCGTTCGGGCAGACGCCGTCTTGCTGCCCTGATGGATGAGCCTTTACCGGATGGAAAGGTGCTTGCCGGTTGGGAGCAATACCTGTTCCCGCCGGTAAGTGATGATACCCAGCTTGGCGATGTCCTGAAAGTTGCAGAAGGTAAGGATGACGACCCCACTTTGTTTCGTGTGATTCTCACTCCTTCATGTGATCTTGTACGAACCGATGGTCGCAAACCGAAGGTATCACAGGTTCTGGTTGCAAAATGTTGCTCAATGAAAAACGGTCTTGATCGGACAAGTCTGGGAAAAATCGAGATTCAGAATATGGGGAAAACCAAGATTCAGAATCTGGAGGATCGTCTGCGTAGCGTAATGCTTACACAGGGTTACTTCGAGACCCTTATTCCTTTTCCCCGCTTGAAGGGGAAAATTCCGACAATGACAGCCAACCTGCGAGATTTGGAGCTTATTGGTATCGAAGATATAGGCAACTTAGATTCGCACAAGCCCTTTCTACGAGTTGCCTCTGTAGACAGTCCCTTTCGAGAGTTGATTGCATGGGCATATTTGCAAACCGCTTGTCGGCCGGGTCTGCCGGATCGGAATTTTGCTGAGTGGTGTCAGGAAATCATCAAGAATCTGCAAAGTGAAGACAGTGAGTGAGAAACATGAAAGCCTATGATTTCTTTTGTGGAGCCGGAGGGCTTACTCGCGGTTTGCTTGATGCAGGTATTGAAGTCATTGCCGGATTCGATTGTGATGATCGCTGCCAACTCACCTATGAATACAATAATCCGGGAGTCCGATTCGTTCAGGCAGACATCAGGCAGGTCGGAGCGGATCATCCGGTTCTGAAATATCAGTCCGGGCGATATGATGACTTTCTCTTCGCCGGATGCGCTCCGTGTCAACCTTTCAGCTCTCAATTTAAGCGGAGTAGACAGCGGTGTGACACAACACTGTTGGGTGAGTTCGGTCGTCTTGTTGAAGCCATGTTGCCCGGTTACGTGTTGATTGAAAATGTTCCCGGTATTTCCAGGGTACGTGGATTCAGTACTTTTCGTCGGTTTCTCCGGATGCTGAAGGCGAACGAATACAAATACGATTGTCGCGTTCTTGATGTGAAACACTATGGGGTACCTCAAAATAGACGACGCCTTGTATTGTTGGCGATGCGATATCGACCATCATCGTTGCCCGAGCCAAAATATGGAAATAAACTTCGACCGTTCAGGACGGTGCGGCAGGCCATCTCCCACTTTCCCTCCATTTCTGCAGGAGAGCGCCATTCGAGAATTCCGAATCATGTCGCGGCATCCATCACTGACTTGAATCTCGAACGTCTGCGTTTAACCCCCCATGACGGCGGAGACCGGAAGTCATGGCCGAAAAACCTGAGACTCGAATGTCACGCGGGGGACTACAAAGGCCACACCGACGTTTACGGAAGAATGCGCTGGGATTACCCCGCTCCGGCGCTCACAGGGCGTTGTCACAGCATATCCAACGGTAGATACGGGCACCCCGAGCAGGACAGAGCAATATCCCTGCGAGAAGCAGCTACCATACAGTCTTTTCCCGACGGATACGAATTCTTCGGGTCCAACAAACACATCGCAATGCAGATAGGCAATGCGATTCCCGTCAGGCTTGCGGAGCAAATCGGTAAACACATTTTAATAAATGCAATCATCCAAAGAAGCATGCGATGAAACTCCATTTTGAACCGAACCTCGATTTTCAAATTCAGGCGATTGAAGCTGTCTGCGAGCTGTTCCGTGGTCAGGAGGTTTGTCGCTCCGAGTTCACTGTCACGCCTGACCCTACACAACCCCACGTGGGGTCGACTTATGCCGAATACGAGCTTGGCATCGGTAACCGGCTCGCTCTGCCCGACGAGAAAATCCTGGAAAACCTGAATGCTATTCAACTCCGCCACGGTTTACCCCCCTCCGGTACCCTGGATTCCGGGGACTTCAGCGTGGAGATGGAGACCGGAACCGGTAAAACCTACGTCTACCTGCGCACGATTTTCGAACTGAACAAACGCTACGGGTTCACCAAGTTCGTCATCGTCGTGCCGTCGGTTGCCATCAAGGAGGGCGTCTACAAAGCGCTGCAGATCACGGACGATCATTTGCGGGCGCTGTACTCGGGTACGCCTTTCGAATATTTCCTCTACGATTCCGCGAAACTGGGGCAGGTGCGGAATTTCGCCAGCAGCCAGTTGGTGCAGATCATGGTGGTAACGGTTGGCGCGATTAACAAGAAAGACGTCAACAACCTCTACAAGGACAGCGAGAAGACCGGTGGCGAGAAGCCTATCGACTTGATCCGGGCCACGCGACCCATTCTTATCGTCGATGAACCGCAAAGCGTGGACGGTGGTTTGCAAGGGCGTGGCAGAGAGGCCCTGAAAAAAATGAATCCACTCTGCGCGCTGCGTTATTCGGCGACGCATGCCGACCGGCATCACATGGTCTACCGGCTCGACGCCGTCGATGCCTACGAACGCAAGCTGGTGAAACAAATCGAGGTGGCGTCGGCTACGGTCGAAGGGGCCTATAACAAACCATACGTTCGCCTGCTTGCGACGAGCAACCGGCGCGGCGTCATCAGCGCCAGGGTTGAACTCGACGTCGAGGTAGCTGGAAAAGTGCGACGCCGGGAGATGACCGTCCAGGATGGCGACGATCTTGCTCAGATAACGAAACGCGCCCTCTACCATGATTGTCGCATCGGCGAAATCCGGGTGGAAAAAAGTAACGAATTCATCGAACTCCGCGTTCCCGGTGGCGAGCAATTCCTGCGGTTGCGTGAAACCTGGGGTGACGTGGATGTGCTCGCTGTCCAACGACAAATGATTCGTCGCACCATCCGGGAACATTTCGACAAGGAGAAGCGCTTGCGCTCGCAGGGGATCAAGGTGCTCAGTCTCTTCTTCATCGATGCCGTCAATCGTTACCGGCAGTATGACGAAGACGGAAACGCCATCAAGGGAATTTTTGCCAGGATGTTCGAGGAAGAGTACCGCCGTCTCGCCAATCTTCCGGACTACTGCACGCTTTTTCAGGAAGTGGATATCGCCACAGCTGCCGGGGAAGTCCACAATGGTTACTTCTCCATCGACAAGAAGGGCGGTTGGACGGATACCGCGGAGAACAACCAGAACAATCGAGACAACGCGGAACGGGCCTACAACCTGATCATGAAAGAGAAGGAAAAACTCTTGAGTATGGAGACTCCGCTCAAGTTCATCTTTTCTCATTCAGCGCTGCGCGAAGGCTGGGATAACCCCAACGTCTTCCAGATTTGCGCGCTTCGCGACATGAGCAGCGAACGGGAGCGCAGACAGACGATCGGGCGCGGTCTCCGACTTTGCGTCAACCAGGAAGGAGAACGCCTGCGTGGTTTCGACGTCAACACGCTCACGGTGGTCGCCACCGAGAGCTACGAGGAATTTGCCGGGAAATTGCAACAGGAGATCGAAAACGAAACGGGGATTCGCTTTGGCGTTGTGGAGTTACATCAGTTTGCGGCTTTTCCGGTCGTCGGGCAAGACGGACAAACATCGACTCTTGGCCTCGAAGCGTCACAGTTCCTTTGCAAGTACCTGAAGACAGAAGGATATATCGATGCGCAGGGGCGGATACAAGATTCCCTCCGTAAGGCGCTCAAGGACGAGACCTTCAACGTGCCCGCTGAATTCAGCGGGCAACAGGCTGCTATCACCGAACTGCTGCGTAAGCTCGCCGGAGGTCTGGAAATCAGGAACGCCGACGAGCGCCGCACGGTACGTCCGCGTCAGGCGATTCTACACAGCGCTGAATTCAAAGCGCTCTGGGATCGTATCAAGCACAAAACCACCTACCGCGTGGCGTTCGATAACGAAGACCTGCTCGCAAAGTGCGCACGTGAATTAAAGAATGCGCCGGTGATCCCCAAATCCCGCCTTCAATGGCGTAAGGCCGACATCGCTATCGGTCAGTCCGGCGTGGAAGCGACCGAGACGAGTGGAGCGGCAACCGTGGTGCTGGACGATATCGATATCGAACTGCCGGACCTGCTGACTGAGCTTCAGGACCGCACGCAACTCACGCGACGCAGCATACAGCGTATTCTTTGCGAAAGTGGACGCCTCGACGAATTCAAGCGCAATCCGCAACACTTCATCGAGTTTGCCGCGCAGGTTGTCAACCGCTGCAAGCAGCAGGTCTTGGTAGACGGCATCAAATACCGGCGGATCGGAGATGAGCACTACTACGCGCAGGAACTCTTCGAGAAGGAAGAATTGACCGGCTATCTGAAGAATATGTTGGGAAACGCGACAAAATCGGTCTACGAGCAGGTCGTTTACGAATCAGGCATCGAAGCCGGTTTTGCGGACCAACTCGAAAAGAACGATGCCGTCAGGGTGTATGCCAAGCTTCCCGGATGGTTTCGGGTGCCAACGCCTCTTGGAAGCTACAACCCGGACTGGGCCTTGCTGATCAAGCAAGACGAGTGCGAGCGGCTCTACTTCGTGGTGGAAACGAAGGGCAGCCTGTCAGGCAGCGATCTTCGCGGCGCTGAAAACGCCAAGATCGAATGTGGCAAGGCGCACTTCAGCGCGCTCGAGGTGGGTGAAGCGCCGGCGCAGTACCGTATTGAGAACTCTGTGGATGACTTGCTGGCCGGCATCACGTGAAGCCACCTGAAGAAAGCCATGGCCATGCGTTGAATCCCCCTCCCCTTGAGGGAGGGGCCAGGGGAGGGGTAATTGGATGGCATTCATTTTTCCGACAAGCAGGAATTCATGCAAGCAATGATCTTAGCGGCAGGATTGGGAACTCGCTTGCAGCCTTTGACCCATACGCTGCCCAAAGCGCTCGTTCCCGTTCTGAAGAAACCGGCATTGGAGTGGCAGATCCGACGGATGCAAAAAATCGGGGTGGATTCGCTTGCCATCAACGTCCATTGCCATGCCAGGCAAATCGTGGAATTTGTCCAGCAGTATCGTACTTTTCCCGCCATCACGTTGTTTCCTGAATCTCAAATTCTCGGCACCGGTGGCGGACTGCTCAATACGAGAGATTATTGGCGAAAGCAGTCTTTTTTTTTACACAACGTGGACGTTTTTTCCTCTGTCGATCTCTTGCGAGTCTACCATCAACACCAAGCTCAACAAAATCTGGTAACGCTTCTCACCCAGGACCGTGAAAGCCAAACAAAATTTCTGGTGGATGAGGGAAATTATGTTTGCGGCATTCGTTATCATGAAACTCGAGAATATCGTCTGTTGCGCAATCCACGGAGCAGTCTCAAAGAACTCGCTTTCAGCGGTATTCACGTCATCCAACCCCAAATTTTTCCTCTGATTGAACAAACAGGGCACTTTTCAATCATTGACGTTTACCTGCATTTGAGTGAAAAAAAATACCCCATCCGCTCTTTCGACATTGGCGATGTTTATTGGAAAGATATCGGTACCATAAAAAAGCTGAAGAGCTTGGAAGAAGACTGGCCTCGTCACCCTGAGTTACAAAAATGTTATGAAAACTGAAAACAGGACAACTCTGGTTTCCGAAGAATCCCAATTCTTTGTACAATCCATATTGCAGGCCAATCAGATTCGGCTTGATGGTCGACAATGGATGTTGCTGCAAAAGTGGGTGACCATGCTGCTGGAGGCCAATCAAAAAATCAACTTGATTTCAAGGAATGATACGGCGCGAATCTGGGAATACCACGTCTTGCACAGCTTGGCTCTCCTTGCTGTCATCGAGATTCCTGAAAACGCGGAAGTTTGTGATATTGGAACCGGGGGAGGGTTGCCGGGAATTGTTCTGGCAATTGCCTGTCCCCATGCTCGTTTTACGCTGATTGACGGAATTGAGAAAAAAATCCGAGCAGTGCAATCCATGCTTGCGAAATTGGCAATTCCCAACGCAGGAGCCCTAACAAGCAGAGCAGAACAGCTGGCGGAACAATCCTCTTATCAGAATCGTTTTTCCGTCTTGACGGCACGAACGGTGGCTCCCTTGAAATCCCTTGAAAAATGGACGCGTGGTCTGCGTGCCACCGGTGCGGTGCTCCATGCCTACAAGGGAGGCGACCTCCGTCATGAGTTGGCGGACATTGCCCGAAATATACGAGTCAGCAAGGTAGTGAGCTCACCCCTGGCGCTCAAAGGGACTTCCGTCTTTGAGCAAAATCAAAAGCGGATTGTCAGTCTTTATTTTTAATTTCAGTTCTTCAAAACAGGACGAAATGCTCAACAAGAATCGCGAGACGAGGACTCCTTCCCCATCCTTCAATTATTTTCACAAACCTTGACTAGTACAGCACGGCGAAATACGTTTACAGTAATTTACATCCGACAATCGAAAGTGTTGTCATTCCGGGCGAAGAGCTGGAATCCAGGTGGCTTTCCGTGAATCCCGGATGCCGGATCAAGTCCGGCATGACACTGAAATTGTAAACGAAATTTTACCAAAGCGTACCAGGACAGTGATGGATTGCCATGCCAGCAATATTGGTCATAAGCTGGATTCCCGAGGGAATTTTATGGTATGGGGTGCTGTTCTTTTCGGTGTTGATCGGATTGGTGATCGGCAGTTTTTTGAATGTGTGCATTGACCGTCTCCCTTTACAGTCCCTCTCGCCAAACCGCAAAGAGCAAATACTATCGGATCCGCTAATATCCGGCATTCTCAAGCAGTACATCGTTTCTAACCAAATCAGCATTGCAGTCCCTGCCCGCTCCGTCTGTTTTGCCTGTGGACATCGATTGAGGTGGTTTGAAAACATCCCGGTAGTCTCCTATTTATGGGGGCGGGGGCGATGTCGTCATTGTGATTATAAATATGGATCACGCTCTTTTTGGATCGAACTGCTCAATGGCATGGTTTATGGGATGCTAACCTGCGCATTGGGGATTTCTCCACTCAGTGTCTCTCTGGCATTGACTGCTTCAACGAGCATGGTTTATGCTGGGATTCTGAAAGAAGAGGGACGGATTTTACCGGGAGTGAGGCGGGTAACAAGGATTGCAGCGATATTTAGTATGATAATGATTTTGGTAAGATTACTGCTCCCCGCATAATCAAGACTGCAATTTGCGGAGCATGAAATGAGGAATAGAGTTATTGTCAATTTGCTGAAATTTGCCTTGATTGCCGGGATTTTGTATTACTTGATTGTCAGTGAGCGTTTGAATTTTGAGCGTCTTTTGTTATTTGGGGAGCACCCGAAGATGCTCTTCACGTTACTCGCTGTTTTGGTCTTCTGGATTGTTCCATTGACCGCTTTGCGCTGGTGGTTGCTGCTCCGAGCCATCGGTTTGGAGGTTCTTTTTTGCCGGGCCAATTTATTGACGTGGATCGGCAATTTTTTCAATACCGCCCTGCCGGGTGCGGTCAGCGGTGATGTGGTCAAAGGATACTACATCATTCGTTCGCAGCGGAAGGAAGGAAAAACTCCTGCTTTCACGACCGTTTTGATCGACCGTTTTGTTGGTTTATTCGGATTGATCGTGATGGCTTTTTTTGCTCTGATTTTCAACTTGAATTTCATTGCCGGTCAATCGGCGCTGTTCCCTCTGGTATGGATAATCAGCGGGCTGTTTGCGGGCACCATTTTATTTTACGCCATTGTAGTGTTTCCTTTCAAAGAAGGAAAAGATCCGTTTATCCGCTTGCTGAAGAATTTGCCAGGACAGAAATTGAGCGTCAAAGTGTACCGGGCTTTCAAGACCTACCAACACCAAAAACTGACTTTGATAGTTACCTTGTTGATGTCCATAGCGATTCATAGCAGTATCGCGTTTTTATTTTTTCAAATTGCCCAAATGCTCGGGGTGAAAGAATTGAGCCTGGCCACTCAGTTTTTCATCATGCCTATTGGTTTGATTGTCGTCGCGCTTCCCATCGCTCCGGGAGGAGTGGGTGTCGGACATTTGGCGTTTGGGGAGCTTTACCGGTATGTGGGGATCTCTGAAGGGGCGGATATCTTCAATTTGTTCATCATCATTCAATTGGCAGTTTATCTGTTGGGTGTGATACCTTATCTCCTGTGCGGTGGGAAATACCGGCCTCCCCGAGACCCGGAAGCGGGCATGGACGACTGAAACACATAGAATCAACATTTTCTCGAAGCGCGCATTTTTGTATTCTCATTCAAGCTATGCCTCGTCCTCTTCCAGGAATCGTCATTTCGGTGCGCAATGATGCCAAAGCCTTGACTCGGGCGCTTGCGGAACTGACTGCTTTTTTTGAAGAGATTATTATTGTGGACAACCATAGCAGCGATGAATGCAGGCGGATTTGCCAGCAATTTTCGGTCAAACGAATCGAAGCGCCTGCCGACGTCTTCCTTTCCCGCGGACAATGTTGGAATACCGGAGCCGCGCATATCCAGGCCGAAACAATTCTCTTTTTGCATGCGGATACTTTGATTTCAGCTCAGGCCGTGGAGGCATTGAGAACACTGTGGCGTGAGGACAATTGTGATTATTCCTGTTTCAGCATCCGTTTTCAAGAAGACTCCTGGAAATTCCGGGCCTTGGAAAAAATTTCCAATGCCAGAAGCCGGTATCTGCAGATTATCTATGGTGATCAAGGCTTATGCGTACGCAAGCAGGTATTCGAAGCTATTGGTGGCTTTCCCCATGAATACATACTGGAAGATCTGAAAATCAATCGCTATCTGAAACCATACGACTTTCGTTTCATCAACACGCCTATTTTTCCTTCATCCCGGAAATTCCATCAATTGGGATTCTATCGTTATTTGTTGCTGATGAATAAAGTTCTCTTGCTCAACCTGTTGGGAATCAGCAGCAAAAAGATCTACCAACTCTACTATTCCCGTCGACTTTGACAAGAGGAGAGGATCCATTGCCGAACAAATTTAAGCGTGTGGGGACAATCCTCTTTATAAGTCGAGGCTTCCGGATTGACTGAATCCCGCTTGTTGTACCAGGCAATTAAATCATCGCTCGTATCAAGGTCTATCTCTACGGGGAGAAGCCGGCAGGCAAGCGCCTGTCTTTCACACCTTTGGATTATTGCTTGCAGATCCAACCCACGTCCCCAGACGATCCCTTCTTTCATGATTCCCAGAGGACGGGAATATGCGATTAAATACATGCCACCACCATTGTCCGGGCCAATCACTATCGGCGCTTTTTTCAAAAATTCGAAAACCTGCCGGATCCGCGCCAGTGGAATTTGGGGAGCATCACTGCCAATCAAGGCAATTCGGGCATAACCTTCACGGAAACTTTGCTCAAAGCAATGTTCCATCAATGCGCCCAAATCGCCTGGCGTTTCGGGCATCTGTTTCAGTTGAGAGGGATGCAAGGAAAAATGCTGCCGAAATTCTTCCAATTCCTCTCCACTCGCTCCCCCCAACATTATCCGTAAATCAAAACCCCCACCCCTTTTCAGGCGGGGAATCCAATCCGCTAAAAACGCCCTGTAGAGGGCCAGGGTTGCTTCGGGAGATAAGGGACGTGAAGAATGTTCCCGTTTGGTCATTCTGGTTTTTACTGTGCCTGATCGAGGAAAGCGCGCAAACATGATCAACAGTTCTGTTGATTCCGACATGACCGTCTACAAGAGGTGCAGGGTTGTGGTATAATCGAATTCAAAAATAGCAGTCTTCCAAAATATAAGACAACTCGTGATACTCCCTCGAAAACTCGAACGTGGCGACAAAGTGGGACTGGTTGCGCCCGGTAGCCATCAATCCCGGGGGCAGGAGCACTTGGTTGCGAAAGCGATTTCTATTCTGGAGAGTTGGGGACTGCAAGTCAAGCTGCAGCCAGGTTGGCACCATCGTCATTTTTATCTGGCAGGAGATGACCAGCATCGCGCCCGGCAATTTCAGGATTTTTACACGGATTGCCAACTGAAGGCCTTGTTTATCACCAGAGGAGGATACGGAGCTTCCCGGATTTTAAGGTATTTGAATTCCTCCGTAATTGCGGATCACCGGAAAATGGTTGTTGGCTTGAGCGATGCTTCCAGTTTACTGCTCTATTTGCAAAAAGTCTGTCAAATGGTGGTCTTCCATGGTCCCAACCTGGCCACAAGCCAATTTCTGGAATCTTCAGGCAGGCAGGAAACTCAACAATCATTGCATGACACGCTGTTTTCCACAAAATATTTTCCTCTCCTACCCGTGCAAACTCTCCGTCCCGGAAGTGCTACTGGCCCACTTACCGGAGGATGTCTCTCTCTGGTGGTGGCTTCACTGGGAACCTTTTATGAAATCGAAACAAGGGACAAAATCTTGTTTTTGGAAGACACTGCAGAGACCCCTTACCGTGTGGACCGCATGCTCACCCATTTAAAAAATGCGGGAAAATTGGATTATTTGCAGGGGCTGGTTTTTGGAGAGATGGTAGGGTGTGAAGGAAAGGCTTCGATATTATGGGAGATACTGACCGATTATTTTCAGGATGCCCTTTTCCCGGTTGCCTGTAAACTTCCGTCAGGACATGGTCCCGTCAGTGTTACCCTTCCTCTGGGTTCATTCGTTTCTCTGGATACAAGTGAGGGATTGTTTCGCGTTCTTCCTTGAAATTCCGAGAATTACTGAATCCAAACCAATGAGCGATGGATCCATGCGACATCCCCTTCATAATCTTCAATGCGAACCCATTTCCCTTCAATATTGAGCACTTTCATTGAATAATATTTATCCCTGGGGCTCCACGAAACCTGGGAAAAATTTGTTCCAGGACCTTCCCGCAGGTTCGCTTTGTCTATCTTGATCACTGCGCAATGATAGTCTTCGGTAGTGAGTTTTTTATAAATCCAATAGATGTCGCCATCGACGTCTGAAACCTTTAGCCAACTCCCTTTTGCATCCAGCTTCCTGAAAGGCATATACTGATACACTTCCCAGAGCTTTTCATGCTTGGTACCGGGTCCTTGACGGAGGTTTGCCTTTTTTACTTGAACACAAAGGGCCCAGGCTTCCGTAGTAACGCTAAAAACCAAAGCAAACAATAACAAAACGCCAACCTTTGCATAAATCCATTCGTTGTATTTCCAAATGTGATAAGATTCATAGTTTCTATTCATTTTATCCATCCATGTTTTTGATGATTTGAAAAAAATTAAAATTGATGTTCATCCACGTATTCTTCTGATGGAACATTCGGTTGATTTTATGCTATTATTTGTTTTTCAAAATCCGTACCGTCGCATTCAAATCTTTGGTATTTTAACATGAGTTTTGCAAATATTGAACTTGTCCCAGCTCTCAAAGGACTCACCTGCCAAACAGGGATTTTGCGATTTTTCCCAGTAAGTCGCGCCCTGGGAGCAGATCGAGAGATTGACCTGATTGCCTTCCCTACTCCGCTTTCCTGACCAGATGCCGAATCAGAAAAATCGACAGATCGGGACAGTCTTGAAACGGGTCAAGGGATTTTATTATGTCAATGTCGCCGATTCCGTGCATTTATGCCGGATCAAAGGGAATCTTTTTCAGGGAAAAATTAAAAATTTCACGGTTGCGGTTGGAGATCGAGTGGAAACTGATCTCGATGCGGCAGAAGATGCAGGATTGATATACAAAATCCTGCCACGCCGTAACCAACTTTCCCGGCCCGCCAAAGAAGGGAAAATCGAGCAGGTGTTGATCAGCAACGTAGACCATCTACTGATTGTGAGCTCCATTAAAAACCCTTCATTTCGCTCCGGAATGGTGGACCGTTTCCTGATCTCCGCTCAGCAAGGTGGACTCCGTCCCACCCTCGTCCTCAATAAAGTGGATTTGGGAGAACCGCAAGCCATTCATTCCATCCAGGAAACCTACCAGACTTTGGGTTATCCGGTGTTATTGACCAGTGCCATTTCCGGTGTTGGACTTGATAGCTTCCATGAAATACTGAAAAATCAAACATGCGTTTTGTCCGGCCATTCAGGTGTTGGAAAATCATCGTTATTGAAAGCCTTGTTTCCTGAATGGAAAATTAAAATTGGTCAGCTGAGCCATATTACTCAAAAAGGGAGGCACACCACCTCCGTTCCGGAAATGCATCGATTGCCGGGTGGGGGGTACGTGGCTGATACGCCTGGCATTCGAGAACTGGGCATCTCCCAGTTGACTCCCCAAGAATTGGATCGTTTTTTCGTAGAATTCGAACAAGCCCGGCTGCACTGCAGATTCAAAGGATGCACCCATCGGTACGAACCAGACTGCGGGGTGCAGCAAGCAGTTGCCGAAAAAAAGATTTCTCTAATCCGTTATCAAAGTTACCGCTCTATCTTGGACTCATTGGAGAAATAAATGGCTGCCTGCTCGCTCTCGACGTGATGAGTTGGGGTGGCGTATCGATGAAGCGCCATTCCGACTGGAGATCAGGAAGGATTGACCAATTCCATATCTGAAAAGAAATAGGCGATTTCGCTGGCAGCTGATTCGGGAGCATCGGATCCATGCACGGTGTTTTGCTCGATATTGAGGGCATAGTCTTTGCGAATGGTCCCTTCCGCTGCTTCCGCAGGATTGGTGGCTCCTATGACTTCCCGGTTTTTGGCAATCGCATTTTCGCCTTCAAGTACCTGCGCAATGACAGGTCCCGAACTCATATAATCGGTCAAGCTGCCAAAAAAAGGATGTCGCTGATGCACTGCATAAAAACCTTCCGCTTCCTTTTTAGAGAGATGAATCATTTTCATGGCAACCACCCGGAGTCCGCTGCTTTCGAAACGACTGAGGAGTTTCCCTATTATATTTCGGGAAACGCCATCAGGCTTAATAATGGATAAAGTTTGCTCTTTGGCCATGACTTCATCTTTCAAATTACTTGCTTAAATTTGCCTGCTTATGACCGCTTTGCGGTTTTTATAGGACGCAAAACGTCCATTTACGCGTTCCCACTTAAAAACGTAGGATCGATTTAACATCTTTTTACAGCCTATTGATATAAACGTGTCCAAAATCTGGTTTGCAAAAGGGGGCCGGGGTTTTGTTCATGCATTGGTTAGAAATGACAAAAATTATTCAACAACTCCAATCCCACTGCTTGGCTTTTTTCAGGGTGAAACTGGACACCCCAGACATTTCCTGAATGCAACACGGAAGTGAACGGGACACCATAGTCCGTACGGGCCAGCGTTATCTCCGAATTTTGAGGAATGCCATGATAAGAGTGAACAAAGTAAAAGTGGCTGTTATCCGGGATATTTCGGAAAAGAGGATCCTTTCGGCAATAGACGACTTGATTCCATCCCATCTGAGGAATTTTCAACTCATGTTCGAAGCGGACTACCACCCCTTCTATGATCCCCAGTCCCTGATGTCTGCCACCTTCCCGACCTTCCGTAAACAAAAGTTGCAAGCCGAGGCAAATTCCCAAAAAAGGCACTCCCGCATCAATTTGTTCCAAGATGGCTTCCACCATCCCTGATTGCCGAAGGCTTTCCATTGCCGGTTGAAAAGCGCCAACCCCCGGCATGAGGATGCGGCTGGCTTTTTCAATGGCTTTTGCATTGGTAGCAATTTGATTGTCCAACCCCAGATAATTCAAAGCGTTTTTGAGATTGGCCAGGTTTCCGGCCTGATAATCCACAATGACGTTCATTTCAATGTTCCTTTGGTGGATGCAATCCGCTCCCTGCGAGGATCGATTCGTACCGCATCATGCAAGGCGCGAGCAAGGCTTTTGAACAATCCTTCGCATTTGTGGTGGTCGTTTTCTCCATACAGGATGGCCATATGAAGGGTAACCCGCGCGACCATCGCAAACGATTTGAAAAAATGAGGAATCAATTGCGTATCCAATTCTCCCAGGGCAGGATGGGTGAATTCTCCCTGAAAATGAAACTCGGGACGACCTGAAACATCGACCGCGGTGCGCAAAAGCGCTTCATCCATTGGGATATAAGCATGGGCATAACGGCGTATCCCTTTTTTATCCCCCAATGCATCTTGAAAGGCTTCCGCCAATGTAATGGCAACGTCTTCAGTAGTATGATGGCCATCAATGTGAAGATCGCCTTTGCAATTAAGAACCAGATCAAACAGACTGTGAAACGCAAACTGTTGCAGCATATGATCAAGATAACCAATCCCGGAATCAATCTCGAATTTGCCAGTCCCATCAAGGTCGAGTCGCACATCAATAGTGGTTTCGGCAGTGGAACGATTTTTCTTGGCAATACGGGCCATAGGATCCATTGGGTTGAATGTGAAAGCGCTTCACAGATCTTGATTCATTGAAATATTAACGATAATTTGTCTGAAAAGCGAGATCACAAAAATAGGAAGAGCAAGATGGAATAGATAGTGGGAGATACTCACCGGCAACAATATACGCCAATTCCCTTTAGTAAATCAAGTTTTCGTTTCCTTGGATCTCATTTCCCCTTTTCCAGGGAGTGATAATTTTCATTCGTGTTTGATTGAAAAAGAATTCAATGCAGTCATATCGACCGGCATGGTGGCTGCCCCATGCTCATGCGCAGACAATTTGGGCGTCATGGGTGCGTAAACCTCCACGGATTGAAACAAAAACAGAGTTTCTTGAACTGGATGATGGAGATTTCCTGGATTTGAGATGGACGTTGGGCAATCGGGGCCCGATCGTCATTCTTTTGCATGGCTTGGAAGGATGCATCGAGTCGAATTACATTCAAGGGATCTTGGCCGCTTTGCATCAAAAAGGATGGCGGGGGGTCTTGATGCACTTTCGCAATTGCGGATATCACCCGAATCGTTTGCCACAAAGTTATCATGCCGGTCAGACCCATGATTTGGCGTACCTTGTCGATCTGCTTGCCAAGAGGGAATCGCAAACTCCTCTTGCGGTCATTGGCTATTCACTGGGGGGAAATGTTTTATTGAAATGCTTGGGAGAATGCGGGTCCCACATTCCCATTCAAGCCGCGGTTGCCGTTTCCGTGCCGTTTGAACTGGAGAAAGCAATGCGTCGTCTGGAAAAAGGGTTTTCTCGTCTTTATCATTGGTACTTTCTAAGACTCTTGCGCCGCTCGGCATTGCGTAAATCCGCGGTGTTGCCTCTTCCCTTTACTGAGAATTTAATTAAAGCGATTCCAACTATCCGGGAATTTGATGACCGTATCACCGCCCCACTCCATGGTTTTCGAGGTGTAGACCATTATTATGCGGAAGCGAGTTGCCGACCTTATTTGAAAACAATTCAAACCCCCACCTTGATAATCCACGCAAAGGATGACGCTTTCATGACGCCTGATGCAATTCCTCGAGCTGAAGAACTGTCCTCTCAGATAAAACTGGAGCTTCTGCCTCATGGGGGGCATGTCGGTTTCATCAGTGGCACTTGGCCCTGGAAATCAGACGGATGGCTGGAAAAGCGTATTTCACAATATTTAGAATTGCAGTTCGCTTTTCCTCGCTCATGAACTACTGTCGGAGGAAACAATCTGGTAATAGGAATGAAAATAACGGGCTCCTGTCCATATCGTAAATAGGGTGGCCAGCCAGAGCAGGACAATACCAACTTCATGACAGGGAATCCCCAAAATAGGGTAGTGCAGGATCAGGAATCCCACCGCAAACATTTGTAAAATAGTTTTGTATTTGCTTTCCTTGTTCGCAGCAATCACAATCCCTTGGACGGCCGCGACCGATCTTAGTCCTGACACCGCGAATTCTCTTACAATGATCAAAGTGGTCAGATGTGCGGGCGCTCTCTCCATTGCCACTAAAAGTACCAGTAAGGAAGTGATAAGGATTTTGTCTGCAATGGGATCCATCAACTTACCGAAATCAGTCATAATGCCTGTCTGACGAGCCAGTAAACCATCCCAGTAATCCGTCAGGCAGGCAATGAAAAAGAGAAAACAGGCAATGATCAGCAACAGTCCGCTGTCCGGATAAACGAGGATATAAATCACCGGAATCAGAAGGATCCGGATGAGGGTCAATCGATTGGGAGTGATCCAGTTAGGGAATAGATTCGGCATGAACCTGTTGAATTAAAATTTGATTTAAAATTACAAAAACGCTACGATCTTATCTGAATAGAGAAGATTAGACAATGGCTATTGTTCAACTTGCCGGCATAAGGGCCACTTACACAATTATTCGACAAGAGACATCCAAATCTATGAAATTTGCCGTATTGGGATGGAATTTCAGAAAAACACACCTTGAGATCAGGGAGCGATTGGCTTTGTCTTATGAGCAGCAGCTGGCTCTGATCCGCAGGACTTTACAGGAGTGCCACTTTCAGGAGTTGGTTGTCCTCTCGACCTGCAACCGGGTTGAATTCCATTTTGTGGCCGAACAACCTCGTCTGACTTGCCAACACGTCAAGGACAGGTTGGCATGGCATTTCAACCTTCCGGGCTTGCCCGGATTGTCTTATGAGTCCTACGACATCGATGCGGTTCAGCACTTATTTCGAGTGACCGCAAGCCTGGATTCCATGATTGTGGGAGAACCGCAAATACTGGGGCAGGTCAAAGAAGCCTATCAGCAATTTCTGGACTATGATTATGTGGGTTCTTTCTTCAAAGGGCTCTTTCCCCGCGCATTTTCTGCTGCTAAAAGAATACGGACCGAAACGCAAATTGCCCACAATGCGGTTTCGATCAGTTTTGCTGCAGTCGAACTGGCAAAACACATTTTCAGCGACCTTTCTCAGCAAACGGTATTGATTATAGGGGCAGGCGAGATGGCGGAGATGGCGGCAAAATATTTTATCAAAAACGGAGTTTCCAAACTGCTTATTACGAATCGCACCTTTGCCCATGCAATGGCTCTGGCTGAAGCAAATTGGGGCTCTGCCATTCGGATCGAGCAACTCTCCGACTACCTGGGAAATGCGGATATCGTCATTGGTTCCACCGGAGCGCAGGACTTCATTGTTACCGAATCCATGGTCAAACGATGCATCAAGCGCAGAAAAGGAGCGCCCATGTTCTTTATTGATATTGCCGTCCCCCGAGACATTGACCCTCGTTTGAACAATCTGGCCAACATCTATGTCTATGACATCGACGATCTGCAGAGCGTGGTAGACGACAACCGCAAAGAACGTGAGCAGCAAGCCCGAATTGCTGAACAAATCATCGCAGAGGAAGTGGAAAAGCTCCATTCATGGTTCAAAAATCTCTCTGTCGTCCCGGCTATCCGCGCACTGCGGAAATCCTTTCACGAAATGGGTGTTGCCGAACTGGAAAAAACCTTGCAAAAGCTGGGCAGTCTTTCTCCCAAACAAGAGCGGCAAGTGGAGCAAATGATTTATACGTTGATCAATAAAATCTTGCACAAACCCTCCCACAATCTCCGCAATTTAAACAATCGCGAAGACGGGCGCCTTTATCTGGAATCTCTGATTGACTTGTTCGAATTGGAGCCTCCCTCCCTCTCTACGGAAGAACCAGCAAACTCTCCGACACTCAAACTCCTTCGCCGTCCTAAATCCCGTTCTTTTCAGTAAATAAAGGCCATGCAGCAACCATTGCGTATCGGTACGAGAGGCAGTCGACTGGCGCTCTGGCAGGCAAATTGGGTGCGTGACCAAATCTTGGTTCGCTATCCTGCTCAGGCTGTCGAGTTGGTCATAATTAAAACTGAAGGAGATCGTATCCTCAATCATTCTCTTGCAAAATTCGGCGGCAAGGGGCTATTTGTTAAAGAATTGGAAAGCGCCGTAATCCGGCATCAGGTCGATTTGGCGGTCCATAGCATGAAAGACATGCCTGCTGTTTTACCGGAGGAGTTGGAAATTTCGACGTTCCCATCCAGAGAAGTTGCTGACGACGGATTGATCGCTCAACAGGGAATCAATCTGGACACGCTGCCGGAAAATGCGGTGGTAGGAACCAGTTCTCTGCGACGTGCCTCCCAACTCCGGGCATATCGGTCGGACTTAAGGATCAGGAATCTTCGCGGCAATATAGACACGAGACTTAGAAAAGTGAAAGAGGGGGAATTTGAAGCGGCCGTCATGGCAGTTGCTGGCTTCAAAAGACTGGGTTTGGAGAAACATATCATGCAGTCTTTGCCTTTCTCCATCATGTTGCCTGCCATCGCCCAGGGGGCCCTCGGCATCGAAACCCGCAAGGGAGATGAACAGACCCTGTCTTTCCTCCGTCATTTGCATGATGCGGATACGGCCCATTGCGTGCGTGCGGAACGGGCTGTTTTAACGGCGCTCGGTGGTGACTGTCACACGCCGATTGCCGGGTATTGCGCAATCCATCAGCAACAATTGAATCTCACGGCATTGCTGGCAACCCCGGATGGTTCCCGCATCATCCGCCATCAAGCCACCGCTCCCCGTATCCAGGCAACCAAACTGGGACAAAACGTTGCTCTACGGATTTTGGAAGAGGGAGGACGGGAAATATTGGCCTCACTTACCCAGGATTTCTAAGGAAAATCAATGACTTTCAGGAAAAAGTCATCCACCTCCCTCCTGATTTTGTTGGCATGCTTTTTGACCTTGATGGTGGGAGTCGTTTTTGTGGACTACGTATGGACTCTATACCTGATAGACATCCGTTGGAAAGGGTTTGCAGAAATCATGAGACGCACCGTGTTCGAAGACGGGAAGTTGGGAGGGAGTGATCCTGCCGTTATATTGTCATTGCTTGCGGTGATTCTCTATTTTTGGTCCTATTCTGCCAAAGTGCCTGCCTGGTTGTACTCACTTCAGCCCATTCTGGGATTTATTGTCTTTGCCTCCCTCACAGCAGGGTTGGGATTTGTACACACCCTCAAATGGTCTTTGGGAAGAGTACGACCCCACATTGTACTCGCGCAGCAACTTGAATATTCCCATTGGTATGAATTCGGCGCCCATTATGTAACAGACGGGATATTCTATGGAAGTTTCCCCAGCGGTCATGTCGCCTCTGTTGCCCTCTTGTTCACCCTCTCCTACGTACTCATTGCGAATCCACTCATTTCAAAAAAATGGCAGGTGGTGGGTTGGATTTGGACAGTGGGCGTCCTGGCATATACAGTGGCCATGATCATTGCGCGTTGCATGGCCATATCACATTGGATCAGCGACGGGTTGGGATCATTCGCGCTGGTTGTGGGATTGATGCACTGGCTTTATTTTGCAGTGTTACGAGTCCCCGAACAATTGCTGTATTTCAAAACCCGCCGAATTCAGCTGGCTCCGTTTCGCTTTTGGGAAATGCGTCTCTGTGCCTATTTTTTTCTGTTTGCTATCGGTACTGCTCTGTGCTTGATTGCCTTGAATGCCTTCCAACGCCAATCCCCTCCCTGGCTGGCATCGCTCCTTTTGCCGGGTGTGTTGTTGATTCTTGTTTTCTTTCAAAAAGCCCGCAAATTCCAAAAAGCCTGCACCAAGGACCTGCTCCTCGTAGACAGCATCGACCAAGCTTAATTCCATAAAAATTTCTTAATACATGACTTTCGGATATTCATAAAATAATTTGCGTTTAAATTAATAGGTGTAGAATACCAGTGAGATTACCAACTAACTCGTAGATTTTACTGGTACATGAACGACACAGAGAGAATTGCATCCATCGTCAAGTGGGTTGAGCGGATTGAGACAACAAACCTGTCCGTTTCAGAATTCTTTGCACTTCAACTCACTCTTCCCCAAAGCAATCCAAGGTATATTGTATGAAAAAAAATTTATCAATAGTTTTTTAATTATATTTTTTATTTGTATTTAACTTATTGATATTATTTATTATTTAAAATTAATATCTTTCTGTTTGTCCCCCTTTTTCTGAGCCGTTTCAGTCTAGGCACTGCGACGCTCTCCGGCTTTGGGAAGGAGTGCGCAGTCCGGGAGGGGCCAAAGGTTGCTGAGGACGGATGGCAAGCCGCACGAAAAAAAGATAAATCTCGGAGCGCCTTCTGCGCCTCGTTAGCGTTTTGTGATCTCTCTGATAAACGAATCAAATCACAAATGATGCGAGAAGTTCCCTTGAAAAATTACTACGATAGGAGTATGATCCTGTACATAATAAAAAGATTCCTGTACACTTTTATTGAGGAGGTGGAAATGATGAAGATATCGGCAACAAAATTAAGGAATAACTTTTTTGATTATTTAGATAAAGCATCGGCTGGAGAGACCATCGTGATCCAACGAAATAAGCAAGAGGTGGCTCGTCTTGTTCCCACCCATCCAATAGACTGGAGAGATAAAATGAGTATCAAACCGGAGTTATTGGTTTCTCCGGAAGAATTGATTCAACCCATAGAAGAGATCTGGGAGGAATACGAGTGAAAAAATTGACCTACCTTTTTGATACGCATGCTTTGATCCTTTGGCATAATCAGGAAATGGTATCAGAGGATTTTATTAGCTTTTTTGATAAACAAGCCCAACAAGGTTGTCTTTTCATTTCCACCCTTTCTTTTTGGGAAGTCGCTCTATTGGTGAAGCGGGGGAGGGTCGCTATAGCCGATGTCCATGTCTGGAAAAATGAGATTTTAGAAAATACTCATATTCATTTGGTGGATCCCTCCGCTTCAGCCATGATTGACTCCGTCCTGCTTCCGGACATTCATAAAGATCCCTTTGACAGACTTCTGATTGCTCAAGCGAACCAAAACCATTTCCTGCTAGTCACGAAAGATCAAACTATTCAAAAATATGAAGTGGAGGCTTTCTGGATATAAAGGGACGAGCTAACAACAGCATTTAACGGACTCGTATCTCGCTGCTGATGCACTACGTTATGCATTGAGACATGGACTAGCACGGGGCAAAGGTGAATAGACGGGAGAATGGATGAGTGAAGCACAAAAGATTGATAGCATCACACATGAAGCGCCCTGTAAGGATGGCATAGGACCTGACATCTTTTGGTGGAGGCGATAGAGATAGAATATATTCTTTAGAAGAATCGGTTTAAAACAGCGTGATAAGGAGGACCTAATTGCAAATATCAGCATGGAAAAAGAGGGATTGATCGATGGCATGCCTCGGGATGAACGGGGATTTTGGCGCCCTGAAAGAGGGACAGGCCCACCCAGTCCTTTGTTTGCCTGGCCACCCAAGTCGGTCGAGGCTTTCAAATACCTGTTTCGTTTCCCAGGTTAGCTGTATCCGTGGAATATGATCTATTTTGGCATCGCCACGCGCACGTGGCTCTACTTCCAGCCGGCCTTGTCCCGTTGTGTCACATTCCAACTCGACTGGATCCTGGAGATGTTTGTCCGCAACCTCGTGCTGCTGGTCCTCATCTATGGTGCCTGGCACTACTGGCTCTGGTCGCGTAAGTCCCAGGGGCTCCAGAACAAATACAACGCGGAGTGGCTGGAGACCGGAAATCGGAAGTTCCTCCGGGGGGACCAGCTGCGCGACAACATCTTCTGGTGTTGTCTCAGCGCCGTTCCGATCTGGACGGCTTATGAAGTGCTGATGATGTGGGCTTACGCAAACGAGCTGCTGCCCTACATTGATCCGCGAGAAGAGCCGGTCTGCTTTATCGTGCTGTTGATTGCATATTCCGGCCCACCTCGATCACTGATTCCGGGCACCTCGATCATCATGGATGATCGTTGCAACAGCGAAGCAAGCCGTTCCTTCTCACAAGGCCGGTGAGAAGCTGTTTGTGGATTATGCAGGAGAAAGCGTCAAGATCCACAATCGAAAAAGCGTCAAGTTTCAGCGGGCTCGAATTTTTGTCGCGGTTCTGGGAGCGAGCAACTATACTTATTGCGAAGCGAGTTGGACTGAAGGACATCGGGAGCATCTTTACTGGACGCCCAGTCGCTTGATTGACTGGGCTGCCACCACCGGACCAGCCACCGCTAATCTGGTAGCAGGAATCATGGATCAAAGAAGCTATCCTGAGCAGGGATACCGTTCCTGCTCAGGGATTATGCGCCTTTCTAAACTCTGCGCAGCCAATCGAGTGGAAGCGGCTTCTCAGAGGGCTATTCTCATTGGGGCTTTCCGCTATAGCAGTGTTCATTCTATCTTAAAGAAAGGTTTGGATCGGCATCCCCTTTCCAAGCCAGAACCCACCCCGCAACTGGAACATGAAAATATCCGTGGGGCTCATTACTACCAATAAATCACCTTGCCGGTATTTGACCTATTCTCGAAACGCCTAAAGAAACTTCGAGGGGAGACCCCCGACGTCTATATTTATGACGATTTGCCTAAGCCTCTCAGGGTACAGATTGTTCACATCTGGTTGAAGACTCTTGGCAATGAACAACAAGCATTGTATGAAAAAAATGCTTACGAACCGATAGTCGGTATCCTAAGGCATGGATATGGTGTTTTTCAACTGCCAGAATCAGTTATGCCTCCTCAGAACGCTTGTCAAGAGTTTGTAAATTTTTTCCTCCAAGAGAATGATATCGAAAAGGCTCTTGATGCAGTAGAGTTGTCATTTTCTTTAATAGACAGACTTGCGAGAGAAGGGCAATACCTAAATCGACGTGGCGCTTCTGAAAAATCCGATGATGCAATAGAAGAATTAAATTACAGGTTCAGGGAACATGGCATTGGCTATCAATTCACAAACGGAGGAATTATTCGCACGGATTCCGAGTTGAATCATACTGAAATTGTTAAACCTGCCCTCGAGCTGCTCAACCAACGCAACTATGCCGGAGCACAACAGGAGTTCTTAAAAGCGCACGAACACTACCGAAAGGGGAACGCGAAAGAAGCTCTCAATGAGTGTCTCAAAGCGTTCGAGAGCATAATGAAGGCGATTTGCGATAAGAGAGGCTGGAAAAATTATAAAAACGCAGCAGCAAAAGACTTAGAATCCGTTTGGTAAATAAATTGCTTGTCTGTCAATTTTCCATTTTTTCAAAAGGAGACCGATGTATTCAAGCGACTTAAGCGATCAAGAATGGTCTGAGATTGAACATTTTTTTAAACGTTCCGACCCCCGCGGGGCTAAAAGTATTTATGACAAACATACCATCGTCAATGCAATTTTGTATGTTGTGAAAACGGGTTGTCAGTGGAGAATGCTTCCTCATGATTTTCCTCCCTGGCAAAACGTTTACGACCATTACCGCCGATGGAGTCAAAGAGGGATTTGGCAACAAGTTTTGGATTCCCAGAATGTCCGGGCTCGCCTCAAACAAGCCAAGAAGGGCAGGCCCGGGCCCGACAGGCGGTTATCATAGAGAGGGGAAAGCATGCCATGTTCGTGGCCTGCCAAATGAGAGAAAATTGGTTGCTCGTTCTTATGGATTCAAGGTATAATCAACGCATGTTAAAATTTGTTTTAGAGAGATCCACAAATGTATGAGAGGGAATACTGAGAATGGAAGAAACAATTTTTGAAATCCTCCCACGGTATTGTCCAATCGATCGGGTGGGAACCCTCACAAACACTGCTGAAAATATGATTCGTATTGCCATGATCAAAGTTACCTTAGCCAAGCGTGTTTGTTAACCAAACGGCTTCTAAAAAGCGATGCATAGTCCTCCCTACGACGGCAATCATAATCTCTGTTACCTGCTGCCGGATACCACCGATTATCCATCATCATTGCGACGCTGTTCTGATAACAGACACCTACCCATTGTTACATCGAAGGGCAACCTCGGTGTGCTTGATAAAACGTTGATTGGTTTTTTCTGTTCCGTTCACTCCCCTGGCGACGTGATCCTCAAGACCTACGATCTTGCTCGGGCGCTTCGAAATGCGGACGTGACGATTGTCGGCGGTTTTCAATCGCCGATGGAGAAGGAATGCATGGACCTGCTGTTACGGGGCTCGGCATCCGTCGTCGTCTGCCCGGCACGAGGGCTTGGCACCATGCGGATTCCAAAAGGCTGGAAGAACCCACTGGCCAAAGGACGTCTCCTGCTGCTCTCCTTTTTCGACGACAGCATCCGTCGACCGACCGCAGATATCGCCGCCAAGCGCAACACCCATGTCGCCGCCCTCGCCAACCGTCTCCTCATCGCCCACGCCGAAAAAGGCGGCAAGACCGAGATGCTCTGCAAAGACGCACTGGCCCAAGGAAAACCGGTATTCGCCTTCGACTCCCCGGACAATGCTCATCTCTTCAAACTCGGCACCGTGCCGGTATCGGCTGACAACCCTATGCCTCTGACAAGGCAGGGGATTGATCATTTAAAGTGAGGAGAATTACGAAATATGCGTATTCAAAATCTGATTGCAAACAGCGGGGATCCGGATTTCAGTCTGGCTGCATACCTCCGGATTCCTGCTTCCTGCTTTCGCGGGGACAAACTTCGCAGGAATGACAAGGTTTCTCTAAGATATGAAGATTCCATAACATATTGAATTTATTAAATTCTTATCTCGAACTCAGCTTTGTTAGTGGAAGAAAAAACCGTACACCGGTTTTGCTGCCAGTCATTTTTTTGAAGTGAAACAATTTTACCGGTTGCAGTGGTAATGGTTGAAGTTTTATTCAAGTTCGGGTATTGCAATGAGTAAAAATAATTTTATTCTTCCGAGGAGGCATAATCCATGAGAATCATCAGTTGGAATGTGAATGGCATCCGCGCCTGCGTGAAGCAGGGATTCGCGGAATTTTTCGAGCGGTGCGAGGCCGACATAATTGGAGTGCAGGAAGTACGCGCGTTGACAGAAGAGATTCCGTCCGCCGCACGAACTCCGCCGGGTTGGCAGGCCATTTTTTCTGCAGCCGAACGGCGAGGCTACAGCGGCGTCGGACTCTACTCCAAGCTTGCGCCGGAACGTGTGGAGACCATGCTTGGTGAACCGCAGTTCGACGTCGAAGGCCGCTTCATTGCTGCCCACTTTCAATCCGACCGTGGTCGATTCGCAGTGGTCAACAGTTATTTTCCGAAGGGGAATGGCAAAGATCGCGATAACAGCCGGGTTCCTTACAAGCTCGAATTCTACGAGCTCGTATTCGAAAAAATACAGCGTCTTCGTCGTCAGTGTCCCGTACTCGTGATGGGAGACTACAACACCGCCCACTGCGAAATCGATTTGGCCCGCCCAAAATCGAATGTCAGAAGCAGCGGGTTTCTGCCCGAGGAGCGGGCTGAAATCGACCGCTGGCTCGAAGCAGGTTGGGTCGACACTTTCCGTACCTTTCATGCCGACGAGCCTGAGCATTATACCTGGTGGAGTCAGAGGGGCGGAGCGCGCGAACGGAACGTCGGTTGGCGAGTCGATTACGTGCTCGCCTCACCTGCCGCGATGAAGCGGGTGAAGCAAGCATTTATCTGGCCGCACGAACGTGGTTCCGACCACTGCCCCATCGGAGTGGACATCGACTTATAGGACATGGCGTCGAAATAGCGAACATCACCGAAGTCATCCCCGCCCTCATTTTCGATCACGACTGCTTTGACGCAATCGAGAGCCACGCATTCTATTGGACCGTTCGCAAACGGCCTTCCACAACGGGGGCAACCGAACCTTGCGAAGCAATGTATTCGATCACTTGTGACGCCGTCAACGTTCCGGCGTTTGCGTCGATCAATCGTTTCTTGTCTACGAAGACGTCATAACCATCACCGCCGCTACCGATGTAGTTGTTGGTTGCCAGGGTGAAGGTCGCCTCGAGGTCGAGCGCCATACCGGCATATTCGATTTCGACGACACGTTCACCGGCCGGCTTGCCGGGATCGTAAACCACGTTGAGACCGGAAACATGAGGAAACCGGCCGGCTCCCTCTTCGATCATACTGAGCCCGTTTTCGAGTGCCGAGACAATTTCACGGCCCGTCAGTTCTATCATGATCGTTTTATTACCGAATGGCAGTTCGCTCAGGATGTCACGTCTCGTCAGCATGGTACCGGGCGGGTAAATCTTGTTGGCGCGAATGTTACCACCATTGGCGATTGACACATCCGCGCCAGTTGCCATACGTACGGCATCGGCGATCAGGTTGCCGATCGCGGCTTCTTTCCTGCGGATTGTCGCGCGACGGCTGTCGAGCTCAGTGGACGTCGTACCGATTTCCACATTGAGTTCATCCGAAAGATTGTCGAGATAGACCTGTGCCGCCGCTTCCAACTCCGCATCCGGTTGCACGCGAGCAGTGTTGATGATTCGGAATGATGGACTCCAGCTGAAGCGCATGTTTCCCCTTTGTTCCACCTCATCCAGAGTAACGTCGATCAACGTGACCCAGTTCCCCTGTTCGCCGGATTCGGCAAACAGCGCGTCGCCGTCGAAGTCCACCCGCAACATGTGATCGTCGCCACTGAGCAGCATGTCTACCGCACCCTGCTCCAGCAAGGCTTCATCTTCGGAGGCGTCGGTGTGGGCCAGCGCGATGACCAAGTCGGCTCCTGCTTCACGCAGGATGGCGGCTTGTTCGGCAGCAACCTCCTCGATTGCACGGAAAGTGACCCCTCCCGGACTGGATTTGGCGGTTGTACCGAGCGTGGTCAGGCCAAAGATGCCAACCTTGAATGGCCCGACGTCGACCAGGATGGATGCCTGAGCGCCGTCAATGATCTCGCCGTCGGTGTCGATACTGTTGGCGCCGAGAATCGGGAAGTTCGCTTCTGCGAAACGTTGTTTTGCGACCTCCGGTCCAAAATCGTACTCATGATTGCCGATCGCCATCGCAGTCAGATCGAGTCTGTTCAAAAGCTCGATCATGTGGGCGCCTTTGTCGATACCGGACATCAAGGATGGCGAGATCGTATCACCGGCAAATGTGACCAAAACATTGTCGTTGTTTGCTCGTTCGGATTTGATGACCGCAGCAAGGCGAGCGACTCCACCTTGTCCTCCGCGTTCTTCCATGCGGTCCAGGTCGTTAAAGTGAACGATAGTCATTTCGACTGGCTCGGCAAAGCTATTGCCGGCGATCAAAACGAATATTGTAATTGCCATTCCCGTCAATATTCGGGAAACCAAATGTGATTTGACTTTCATTATCGAGTCCTCCTATTTTTCTAATTCCACGTCTGCTGAGAATCAAGGTCGATGAAGGAACAATCTTCAATAAATGGATTTTCAGTGAATTGCTTAAGATCGTTGCATTCCACCTTGAATCAACCCTCATTGAATAGACCTTCGATCCGTTTTTTTGAAAGATACAAATTTTTCTTCGCTGGTAGAAATTATCAATCCAGTCGTCAGGGAAATTATGTATCCCTTCAGGAAATACTCGAGTTCGAGGAGGAGGTCAAGCCTCTTTCACTGCAAAAAAAAATTAAATAATACTGGTTTGATTTATTTCTTGATTTATTGATCATTAGAAACTGATGTTACGTGCACGGATTTTGCAGTTATGCGTCTCATCGAGTCGTCATTCCTGGCGAAGACCAGGAATCCACAGGGCTGGCGATTCAGGGTGACTAAAACGTTTCATATAAATCTTTCCATTGAGGATTATTTTTCTCAATGAGTTCGATTTTCCAAGCTCGTTTCCATTTCTCGAGTTGTTTTTCTCTCCGGAGAACAGCTGTTAGCTCTGAAGCGGTCTCATAGTATACCAATTGACGTACTTGGTATTTCTGGTAAATCCTTCTATGAGATTTTTTTTATGTTCATAAACTCTTTTAAGAGGATCATTTGTCACTCCAATATATAGAGTGCCATTTCTTTTACTTGCTAAGATATAAACGTAGTAGGTTTTCATGATGGCGACTCCTGTGAATGCAAAAAATATACGCGTAACATCAGTTAGAAATAAAAAAGAGCGGTCTCAATCCCTGACTTACAATGACTTTCCACAAGTGGATAGCAATTGGCCGACTTTTGAAATTGTTGAAATCAATAGATTGAGATCTTTGAAATGCATCCCTGAACAGAAAATGTAAAGACATTAATTGCTTGTTTAAAATATGGTTTGTGGTACATATAAAAATATGGTTATTCAATCAAACGATGGATTCATAAAAAATGGAATTCGAGTGGAGTGAGGATAAAACAAAAGCAATCAGAAAAAAAATGGAGTCTCGTTTTACAATGCCCAGTATGTATTTGCTGATTCCAACCGTATCGTGGCTAAAGATCTCAAACATAGCCAAGATGAAAAGCGGTATTATTGTTTTGGGAAGGCGCATGAAGAAATTTTAACGGTTCGATTTACTTATCGGGGTCATAAAATAAGAATTTTTGGAGCCGGATACTGGAGAAAAGGAAAAAAAGCTTATGAGCAAAAAAATAAAATACACTGATGAACCGATGGAGTTTGAGATTGTCGGGGATTTTCTACCACCCCCTAAAGACCTGGTGTTCAAAGAGGAGACCGTCAAGGTCACCATTGACTTTAACAAATCCAGTATAGAATTCTTTAAGGCAAAAGCACTAGAGGCTGGGGTTCCTTATCAATAAATTATTCGAAAAATAGTAGATATCTATGCTACCCGAAATGGCGCTTGAAATTCTCTCTAATGGCGCCTTTATGGGTGCGGTCGACCTACTTAACCCGAGTTCGACATAAATCTTCAATAATATGAGTATCCTAGTGTATATGTCATCCTCGCGAAACTTGTCCCCGCGAAAGCGGGGAGCGGGGATCCGGATTTCAGTCTGGCTGCATACCTCCGGATTTCTGCTTTCGCAGGAATGACAAGGTTTCTCTACGATATGAAGATTCCATAACATATTGAATTTATTAAATTCTTATCTCGAACTCAGGTTACCTTATATCTTACCGCTGCAGAAATCAGCAATACTCTTGGTAGCCTCCTGACTGATTTCAGGACAACAGACAGGGAACAGTTCGGTAGCATGAATCGTGCCCATTAGCTGACCACAGCGGGCCTGCATTCGGTTGCGCATCAACAATCGGTAAAAATTGATACCTTCATCTCGTAACGGATCGCATTCATTGACACTAATGATAGTGGGCGGTAAGCCCTGGTCATCCGCGTCCGTGGCAAAACCAGGCCAGGGGATTCTTCTTTTCCACTTCTTCGATACCGCATCGCTTTCCAATGAAAATAAACCAAAGAGAGGAAAATGGACCATTTTGATTTTGGAAAAGAACCAAGTGATCCTATTCAAGGTCGGATAGTGGATGGCCTCGATATTCCCTGGTTGCTCAATGAATGGAGCAGGCGGACTCCGGATAAGCAATTTATGATTTGGGAACCGTTCAGGGGGGAGGTGGAATCCTGGTCATTCAAACGCTTGCAAAAGGAAGCGCGGCAGATAGCGAGCGCTTTGTCGCATCGTGGTATCAAGACGGGTGATTTTGTCATCATTCATCTGGAGAATAGTCCGGAGTTTGTACTCTCCTGGTTTGCTTGCGCCGAATTGGGTGCGGTTGCCGTATCCACCAATACGCGCTCGGTCGCACGGGATATGAGGTATTATGTTGAGCAGACAAACGCGGTCTGCGTGATTACGCAGCCTGCATTTGCCAACATGGTTCACGAGGCCTGTCCTGATATTGGATTTCTCGTCGTCACTGACAACAATGCTGGTGAAGCGGCCACGGTTCCGTCTGAAAGGGATGCTGTCTTTTTTGCCGAGTTGTTAGCAGCCGAGATGAACCGTTTGCCACGACGACCCACAGAAGCGATGGCCAATCTTTCCGTCCAGTTCACCAGTGGGACCACTGCGCGGCCAAAAGCTGTTTTATGGACACACGCCAATGGTATTTGGTGCGCGAAAATCAGTGCGAGTCATATGCGTTTGTTGCATGAAGACAGGACCCTTGTCTTTATGCCGATGTTTCACGCCAATGCCCAAGGATATTCGATGCTCACGACCTTGTGGGTCGGAGGGACGTTCGTCTTGCAGCCCAAGTTTTCTGCCTCACGCTTTTGGCCATTGTCGCTCAAGTACCAACTGACCTGGCTCTCAACGATTCCCTTTGCGCTCAAAGCGCTTGCTCATCTGCCGGTCCCCCCTCACCATTACCGATTTTGGGGGACGCGGGCCCACCTTCCGGAATGGGAAGAACAATTCAAGGTAAAGACCATGGGTTGGTGGGGTATGACAGAAATCATCACTCAAGGGATTGTCACCGATGTCGATCATCCGGGACCAGCGGGGACAATCGGCAGAGTGGCACCTGAGTACGAGATTCAAATACGCAAAAAAAATGGAGAACCGGCAGGAGCGGGTGAGCGAGGTTTACTTTTTATTGGTGGGGTACGCGGGATTTCTCTGTTTAAGGAATATTACCGTAACCATGAGGCGAATGATGCGGCATTTGATGCACAGGGTTGGTTTGATACCGGTGATCTCATTCGCCTCGATGAGAAAGGGAACCTCTTTTTCAGTGATAGAGCCAAAGATATGCTCAAAGTGGGCGGTGAGAACGTCGCCGCATCGGAAATCGAAAGCGTGATCCTGCAAACCGGATGGGTCAATGAGTGCGCGGTCGTTGCGCAAAAACACGATATGCTCGATGAGGTACCGGTAGTCTTTGTCATCCCTCATCCGAATCCACCAGAGGATTTGAAAAAAGCGATCATTCGGTATTGCGAAGAAAACCTGGCGGATTTCAAGGTGCCGCGAGAAGTGCGCGTGGTTGAAACATTGCCACGGTCGACCCTCGAGAGAATTGCCAAAAACGAATTGAGAAAACAACTGCCAGCCATAATCGGAGGATGAGTTTTCAATGTGAGCCATCAAGTTTGTTAAAATTGCATAAATAGATCTACAGTGGGAGGTACTTCATGGCAGAGAAGAAGCTGATAACAACTCTGGAAGAATTTGAAACAGAATACAGGAAAGGCATCGGCGAGGTGTTGCCTGCTCGAGCTATGAAAGAAGCGAACCTGGATAATATCCGTCGTTTTGGGGATGGCGTTGGCGACTACAACCCCCTGTGGCGAGAGGAGGATCATGCCAAAAAGAGCCGATTTGGCATGATCACCGCGCCTCCTCTTTTCTTCTATAGCGTGAGTCTCGGCGTTATCGCTGGGGAAACGGGTGCCATCGATCGGGCTCGCGTGTCCACTAACTATTTACCCGTGAACTATGCCGGTGCCGAAATCGAGTTCCATCGCCCCGTCTGGTTGGGGGACAGGATTGCCGCTAAGGAGCAGGTGGGGCCGACGGTCAGGAAAGAGAGTAAACGAATGGGTCCCATCGCGTTCAATACGGGATGGGTGACCTACACGAATCAACGGCAAGAAGTCGTCGTGACCGTCAAGACCTTGATGGCTCGCTACCAAAACAGCGGGGGAACCCTGGAATACGCCAGAGAGCCAAAGGAAGGTGCAGCCATTCATCAGGCTGCTGATCCCCTGGTGTGGGAGAGAAACAGGCGCGGCGCCCAGATACGATATTGGGAAGAGGTTGCCGAAGGTGAGCAGCTACCCGCCCTGAAAAAAGGGACTTATACGGTCACCGAATTGTTCCTCTTTGCTCATGGAGTCATCGGGACACGTCGAAGCCCGAGGGCGTCCCTTGAAGCAGAGGGTTCCGCCGATCTCGGCGCCGGTGGGCGTTTTGATGAGGAACATGCTCGTCAACGCCGCAACATGCCCGGACAGTTTGACTTCGGTCCACAACGGATGTGCTGGTTAAGTCAAATCGTGACCGACTGGATGGGGGATGCCGGCACGCTAAAGAAGCTGAAGGCCTCGATCCGGCATCCTAATGTGGTGGGGGATACCAACACGGTCTATGGCGAGGTGACAAAAAAGTATGTCGAGGCGGGGAAGCACTTGGTGGAAGTTCACGTTCACAATCGCAATCAATCCGAGTTAGTGACCGCTTTTGGCACGGCGACCGTTGAGCTTCCTTCGCAAAGCAATTTCAGGGAAGCTAAAGAATGATCCCGAATTTTGAAGAAAATGGGAATTTACCCAAAGGAGTACACAAAGCAACTTTTCCTGAAGTAAAAAAGGTTTTAGGAGAATAATTAAGATTTCTCCTTTCAAAAGCACTACTCTCAAGTATTAGAGCGAAATGTCAACAGAGCCTGATAGACCCACTCTACCACTCAAAAAAATGAGGAAAAATGGCGACACTCCGTTTGCAAAAGCAGTATATTACCGATGAAGAAGGAAAAAAAATTGGGGTCATTTTACCTATTGAGGAACTCCATCGATTGGAGAAAGCTACCCAAGAGAAAGAACAAGAAGCGGCTCAAAATTTAGCCCAGATGGAAAAAGCAGCAAATGACCCCCTGTTCCTGGCGGACCTCCAAGAAACCATGGAAGATTTTACCATTGTCGATTCTGAATGGTGGGAGCCAAAAGCATGAGCTACCAATGGCATATTTTCATTGCCTCTCTGGACCCCATCCAAGGGTCAGAACAATCAGGGAAAAGACCCGTTCTCGTTATCAGCCAAGAACGACTCAATCAATTATTGCCGGTTGTCAATGTTATTCCTTTGACTTCTGTTAAATCTTCTCACCGAACCATTTATCCGAATGAAGTCTTACTCCCCGCCTCTACCGCTGGATTAAAGGCTGATTCCGTTGCTCTCTGTTATCAGGTTCGAACATTGGATAAAACTCGCCTTCGTCAGGATTTGGGAGTCGTGACAGATAAACAATTGATACAAGCGATTCACAAGGCACTACGTTTTCAATTAGATTTATAGCCCTGTTCTTCTTTCGAAGAAAAAACAACGATTCTCAGGAAGGAAAAAGGGAGGGGCTCCTTTGGTGCGCTTATCCATTGAAAGGGGAGAGTATCCGGGCCAGCAAGCCTCGTTTGCGTTTCACCTTCGCAGTGCCATAACTGCCCTGACCACCCCGCAGTCTTGGGTCGAGCAGATCCCGCATGGCATCGCCGAACATGTTGAGCGCGTAGACGACAATCGTCAGGCAGAGGCCCGGCCAGAGCGCCAGCCAGGGGGCCTGTTCCATGTACTTGCGCCCTTCCCCGCTGAGCATGCTGCCCCAACTGGGAATATCGGGGGGCAGTCCGAATCCGAGGAAACTCAGCGAGGCCTCGGCAATGATGACCCCACCGATGTTGATGGAGAAGACGATGATGAGGGGCGCCATGATATTGGGCAGGACATGGCGGATCAGGATTCGGCTGATCGGAGTGCCCACGGCCCTGGCTGCCAGAAAAAAGTCATTCTCTTTGACCCCAATCACCGCGCCGCGGACCACTCGGGAACCGACGATGCCGCCGGATATCCCCAGTACCAGGATCAGTTGGAATAACCCCTGCCCCACAATGGACATGATGGTCAACAAGAGCAGCAGTCCCGGAAAGGCCATCCAGGCATCCACAAAGCGCTGTACCGCCAGGTCCAATTTTCCCCCAATGAATCCTGAAGTGATACCGATCAGGGTGGCTACGACCACATTGAGCAGGGTCGCGGCCAGACCAACCAGCATGGAAACCCGCGCCCCAAAGATCAGGCGGCTCAACAAGTCCCGTCCCAACTGGTCAGCCCCCAGCAGAAACTGGGCGGATGGGGCTTTCAGTATGGCGGGCAGGTGCACTTCATCAAAGGGGTAAGGCGCCAGCGTCTCGGCGAAAAGCGCCACCAGAATAAAGAGCAAGACGATGATCCCGCAAACCGTCCCCAGGGGTTTCTCCTGCCATAGTCTTATGAAAAAATCCGCCAGCCGGCCCTGTCGCCTGGGTTCACTATTCATACCGCACCCTGGGATCCAAATAAGCATAAAGCAGGTCGATGAGGAGATTGATCCCCACCACCGCGGTGGCGAAAAACATGTTGATGCCGGAGATCACCGGGTAGTCCCGGTCTGTGAGGGCCGTGAGCATCAGACGACCCAACCCCGGCAGGTTGAAGATGTTCTCCATGATCACCGCGCCCCCGACCAGGATGGGCAACTGCAGGCCGATCAGGGAGACCACCGGGATGAGGGCATTCTTGATGGCATGCCGGATGACCACGATTCGCTCCCTGAGCCCCTTGGACCAGGCGGTGCGAATATAGTCCTGCCGGAGCACCTCCAGCATCATCGTACGGGTCATGCGCATGGTGGCAGCAGCCATGGCCGTCCCCAGAATCAGGCTGGGGATGAGAAACACCTCCAGATTCCCCAGCGGGTCTTCGCTGAAAGGAATCAGCCGCATCGGCGGCGCCCAGCCCCACCAGATGACCGGGTAGATCATCACCATAATGCCCAGCCAGAAGTTGGGCGTGGCCAAGCCGATGATGGCGACCGAGCGACCCAGGTAGTCAGCGGCGGTATCCTGGCGAATCGCCGAGTAGATACCGACGGGCAGGGCGATCAACAGCGCGATGAGGATGGCCAGGAAACCCAGCTCTATGGTGACCGGCATTCGTCCTATGATCTTCTCCTCGACCGTCCACTTGCCCAGCAGGGAATTGCCCAGGGTGCCGTGCAGGAAAATCCCCCGCAACCAGCGGCCATACTGCACGTAGACCGGCACGTCTAAACCCAGCTGACGCAGAAGCGCTTCCCGGTCTATGCCCACCATGGTATTTTGGTCAGAGGCCATCATGGTGTCGATAACATCTCCCGGGATGAAGCGCACCGAGAGAAAAACGATGATGCTCAAAATAAACAGGGTGGGGATGATCAGCAATACCCGCCGGATGACATATGCTCTCATATGGTGCTCCTCCTTTCCCCTTTGAAAAAGGGGCCGTACGCGAAAGCGGGTCAGGGGGGATTTCAAAGACTGTAAAATCCCCCTAAATCCCCCTTTTTCAAGGGGGACTTATATGCAACCCCTACTGCCCCATTTCTTGCTTCATCTTATTATCAAACCAGAGGCGGGAGAACAGGGCCACCCGGTCATCGCCTCCCAACATCGCCTCTCCGTTATACCCCTTGAGCCAGGGCTGGACCGCGTTGAACTTGGGGTCTGTGGGACCCCACACATACACGTGGTTCTCGATCATGTACATGTCCGCCAGGGCAGCCAACCGCACCTGCTCCTCCTCGGTTGCAGCGTCTCGGGCGGCTTCATACAGGCGGTCGAATTCCGGGTCGTTGAGGTTCGGAGGGTTCCATGCTGACTCCGAGTGACCCCAGGATATCGGGATGACGGGAGAAAGATACTCGATGCCAGCAATCCAGGAGGCCATATCTCCGTACGAATGTTCGCGTACATGAGCCATGTGTACACTTCGTTCCGCTACGGTAACCTCCACGTCAACGCCGATCTCCTTCCAGTAGGCGACAGCTAATTGCGTATAGTCGACGTCGAAGACCTGGTAGTGTTCCAGCGCGACCTCGAATCTCATGCCGTCGGCGCCGCGCGGATATCCAGCCGCGTCGAGCAACGCTTCGGCCCCTTCGGGGTCATACATATAGGTTTTCCTGACCTCGTCGGGCCACTCTTCAAAGGGCGTCCCCCCGACGGCAGGGCCCACCAAGCCCATGGGTACCCACTTGGATACTCCCTTGAAGTAGGTCTTGTTCATTGTCTCGAGGTCCAGGGCCATCTGCATGGCCTGGCGCACCCTGAGGTCTTTGGTGAGCGGATTGTCCGCGCCCATGTTGAAAGCGAAAGCATTTTCCGAGCGAAGCCCATACGGGTAGAATGCCATGTCGGGGTTGGTCCGCTCGAGACTCTCTTTTTGGGCGGTATAGATCATTTCGGCGGCGCCAACCAAACCGACGTAATCCAACTGACCCGAGCGCAGCGCCGCCAGAATAGTGGCGTCTTCTTTCATGATCAGACCGGTTAACCCGTCAAAATAGGGCAGGCGGTTCTGCGGGAATTTCTCGTCGAAGCCCCAGTAGTCCGGATTCCTGATCCAGGTCTGCGAGCTGCCGTCGACCCAGTCCGTCAGCATGAAGGGCCCGGTGCCAACCAGGTTCCGCCAATCCTTCACGTCGCCGTGTTGCTTGATGACCTCGGGGGGCATGATATGGACCGCCCAGTCGGTGAGAATCGACGACAGCGCCCCGACGGTTGGTTGTTTTAGTTTCATCACAACCGTGTATTTGTCGGTGGCTGTTATCGATGCGAAGGGCAGCGTGGCCATTGTGCCGGAATAGCCTCCAGGAGGTTCGGTGAAGCCGCTTCCGTTTCCTGACATCCGGTGAAAGTTATAGACGACATCATCCGCGGTTAATTCTCTCCCATTCATGGGCGCCTTATCATGCCAGCGAACACCCTGGCGGATGTTGAAGACCATCGTGGTGGCGTCCGGCGTTTCCCAGCTTTCCGCCAGGCGTCCTGTCAGGATAGACAGAGGCAAGTAGAAGGACGCACTGGTGAGGTCATTCACGCTCCTGTCGATTCCCCAATTGACCATGCCCAATTTCTCGGTAACGCCATCGGGCCCCCGCGACGCCCCACTGCCGAACAGGGGATCAGCACTTGGCGGTTCCAGCTTGACGGCGAAGGTTAAGGTCCCACCAAACTCCGGCGCGCTCACCATTTTACCGGTTGTAGGATCTTTGACCATCTCGGCCGCCAGGGCCGAACTGACCCCGAGGGCGGCCACCATCAAAGGGAGGGTGAGCATAATGAATAATGATTGGATATTTTTGGATTTTCTTTTTTTCATATTTCCTCTTCTTTCGTTTAGATTTTGGTTTTGATTCATTCGACGTCTCATAATTTCTCCTTTATCAAAATTAATTTCATATTATTGATTCGTAACTATTTAGGTCTCTGAAAAACCCGTTTATTAAATATCGTTAAAAAAGATTCCCGGAGAGGATCGATCGTTTTCAAGTCCTCCCACGATATTGTTCAATCGATCGGAAACCCTCTTCTTTCATAAACACAACTTAACGAAGACGTGATTATAACACAATAAAGTAATGTCAACCCCCTGATGTAAAATAAATTCGGGATTCGCAAAAAAATTTAAAAAAACAATAAATCTGCTCAAATCCGGGAACAGTCAGAAGCCGTTTAGTTCAATATCGGTAAAAAAAGATTCCCGAAGAGGATCCATCACTTCACTTCCTCCCGCACCTATTTTGAATCGAACGGGCGGGAACCCTCCCAAGATTTTGTTCAATCGATCGGGAACCCTCTTTCACCAAAGCAACTCAGCGATGGCAGGATTATAACACAAAACAACACAATGTCAACCCCCTGACATAAAATAAATGCGGGATTCGCAAAAAAAAATAAAAAATCAATAAATCTGCTCAAATCCGGGGACAGTCAGAAGCCGTTCAGTTCAATAACATTGAAAAAAGATTCCCGGGAAGGATCCATCGTTTTCACATCCTCCCGGGGTATTGTTCAATCGATCAAGCGGGAACCCTCCCACAGCTAATTTTGAATCAAACGAGCGGAAATCCTCTCCTTCCCTGAAACAACAAGGCATGATTTCAGCACTACTACGCGGCGCAAAGCCTATAGCAAGTTTGGATCAGGAGAATTGCGCAACAATGGAGGTCAGCTATAAAAAGATATATTGCGGTCCATCTTCGGCATGAGCCAAAAAGCGAATGTTCGCTCCACAATCCATCGTTTTTTCCAACGGCGATAATGATCGTAAACGCTTTGCCAGGGAGGTAAATCATGGGCAAGCATGCTCCACTGACAACTTGTTTTCACGACATACAAAATCGCATTGACGATGCTATGTTTGCTATGAATACTTTTGGCCACGCAGGGGGCGGAACGTTTAAAAAAAGGAGAGTTTCAGTAACAAGGAGGAGCATGTGAAGGATGCAAAGCCTGAGTGAGCAACTCGAGGATGGATTTCCCCTGTTTTCTGGTAGTGGAAATGGCTCCCCGGATGATACAAAAAGCCTGAGATCCTTCAGCCGTTCGAAAGCCGCCGGAGATTTTTTGTTTCAGTTTAACCATGCGCACATCTCGCTCGGCTTGGTTGTTGTCAAAAGGAACCCGGAAGTCATCCATGAATAACAAGGTTTCCTTTTCATAGAGGATCAAGCGATCGAGTAAATTTTTGGCTTTGCTCTGTTTGGGGCGTCCTCGTTTCTTTGTTTGAGGAGGGGGAGGATAGAGCTTAAGGGCTTCTTGGGTGATATCACGATAGCGTTGCCGGAAGTGATCGAGTTGGATTGGACTCAAAGCAGATTGTTCTTTGAACTTGGCTTGGTCTACTTGCTCTTTGATCTCTACCAGTAAGTCGCTCATCTCCTGAGCCCACAAGGCCTTTTCTTGTTGATAGGCCCGAGTGAGTTCACGTAAATGATGCGCATTGCAAAAGCCATGATCACACTCATAATGCTGGTAGCTCTCCCAGTGATCATGAATGGCTGTCTTTTCAAACTGAGGCAGGATACCGGCAGCATCCATTCCGGCTTGACCCCGTTTGTCGTGGATAAAATAAAAGGTCAGCTCTTCGGTAGAGGCTGAATGAAGCCAGCGACGTTGTTTGTTTTCAAAGAGGGAGGTTTCATCAAAATGAACCACCTCCGCTTGAATCAGAGCTTCAGCCACTTGTTGTTGGAAGGGATAAAGCCTATGGGCGGCTTGCCGGAGGCTGGCATAAATCGTGGCCGCATTGAGCGGCTGGCCGAACAGATCCTCAAAGAATTGCTGGCATCGATCAAAGGGCAGAAACTGATATTGATTGAGATAAACCGCTAAGCCTTTGATCCGGGGACCATATTGAGTGGGCGCCTCTATCCCTGCTGGAAAGCTCGAGTGATTCAGATGCCGGCAGCAGGGACAAATTTTTTGTTCCACCTGGTGTTCAGTAACCTCTAATTGCAGAGAGGGGAGATCGAACACCTGACGTTTATGCGTGGCCTCAACCGCCACCTTGGATAAATCTTCTCCACAGGTTTCACAGGTGTTGACAAAATGAGGCTCCACATGATCTGGTGATTCACTGAAAGCCAAATGATGGCCTTGATGACCGGGTTGACCTCCGCGAGAGCGACCCCTGCTTTTACGTAAGCTTTTGTTCTTTCGACTTTGATCGGTGGAAGGAGGTTTACTTGAGTTTTGGCTGTTGAGAGCCAGCTGATCCAGAAGTTGCTTATTTTCTGTTTCGAGAGCTTCAATACGCTTATTTTCTATTTCGAGACGTTCGAGGAGTTTTAATCGCTCTTTCTTCCATTGGTCCCGTTCTTCTTCAAAGAGTTGACAGGCTTCTTGAAGAGCCTCAAGGAGGGAAGTCGATGAAATGGAATTAATATACTTTTGAAATTTCGAGAGCATAAAATCCTAAATCCTGAATTTTATGCTATGCAAATTCCGTGCTTAAATCGAAGGGGGGCTCTAAAGAAACCTAAATAGTTACAAACAACTTAGTATTGGTATGGTTGTAGCAAACAACAACGCAATGTCAAGCCCCTGGTGTAAAATAAATGTGGGATTCGCAAAAAAAATCGCACTCATCAACTTTTCAACCTGTTTAATGTCATTGTTTTTGATGCGAGTTGCCTTGACGCCATAAGGACAGAACCGTGATTTCATTAAATGGCGCTGCGACACTCTCTTGTTTTGGGCAGGATTTCCGGTGCCTGGAGGGGACCTCAAGGGTCTGAGGAGGGAGGGCAAGCAGCACGAAAAAAAGATAAAATCAGATTATTGAATCCATCTCTGCTAAATATATTGAAAGGATTCCAATAGATGCTGAAGGGAAAGTCCATGTCGCCATGGTGAGAATGGAAGTGGAAGCAAAGAAAGCGGTGTGAGGACAATATCACCCATTTGTAATCAAATTACCGGAACAGTCAAAAAATCAAATTGAGCATTACTCATTTCACAGGGGTATGATTGTGAGAAAAGGCAAACAGTGATAAACTGGGAGATATTCAGGCGCTTTTTGGAGAAATCGGATGAAACTTCCCTATGGCATCAGCAACTTTGCCCGTCTCATTGAAGATGGGTATTTTTATGTGGATAAGACGCGCTATATTGAACAATTGGAAAACGAACCGGCGCCCTACATTTTCTTTCTGCGTCCCCGGCGTTTTGGCAAGACGTTGTTTGTCTCCATGCTCCGCTATTACTATGGCCTGGAGCACCAGGAACAGTTTGATTCTCTTTTTGGGAAGTACTATATTGGAGCGCACCCCACTTCACGTGCTCATAGTTATCATGTCCTCAAATTCGATTTCAGCCGCATCGGGACCAGTACTCCGGAAACGACCCAAAGCGGTTTTCAGCAAAATGTACTGATAGGAGTCAAAGATTTTGAAAAGCGCTATGATGGGATGAGTCAAGATTACACAGGTTATGAGAATCCGTCTGATGCGCTTAAAGAATTCTTTACTTTATCCAATTCGACGAAAAATATGTCAAAGTCTTGTTTGTTGCCTTTGCCAGTCTGGCCAATCTCTATTACATCCGGAGTGAACAAGAGACTGAACAGAAGTATGTCGATGTCCTCTTTCTTCACCGTCCTCCCTATTTCCCCAACTACCAGTTTGCCTTTGAGTTGAAGTATCTCAAAAAAAGCGAAAGCGCTCAATTGGAAACCACCGTCCAAGCAGCCACGATTCAGTTACAGGGCTATTTACAAAGTGAGGCTTTGCAACGGTTGGACAACCTGAAAGCCTATGTGATTGTCTTTGTCGGCCCTGAGGTGAGGGCGGTCGAAGCCGTTGCTTGAGGTTATTCTCCATTCACAAAAATTATTTCAGATTGCGCATTTACCGGTCGAAAGGGGAGAGCAGTCGGGCCAGGAGGCCTCGTTTGGGTTTCCCCGCAATGCCGTAACTGCCCTCACCGCCTCGCAGCCTCGGATCGAGCAGATCCCGCATGGCGTCCCCGAACATGTTGAGAGCGTAAACGACAATCGTCAGGCAGAGGCCAGGCCAGAGCGCCAGCCGTGGGGCCATCTCCATGTACTGAAGCCCTTCCCGGCTGAGCATCCCTCCCCAACTGGGAATCTTGATGGGCAGTCCGAATCCGAGGAAGCTCAACGAGGCCTCGGCAATGATGACGCCTCCGATGTTGATGCTGAAGATGATGATGATCGGCGCCATGATATTGGGCAGCACATGGCGGATCAGGATTCGGCTGGTCGGAGTGCCCACGGCCTGGGCTGCCAGAAAATAGTCATTCTCTTTGACACCGATCACGGCGCCGCGGACGACTCGGGAGCCACCGATGCCTCCGGATACGCCCGGGACCACAATGATCTGGAGGAGACCTTAGCCCACGATGGACATGACAGTTAACAAGATCAGCAGTCCCGGGAAAGCCATGCAGGCATCCACAAAGCGCTGCACCGCCAGGTCCACTTTCCCCCAAGGAATCCGGACGTGCGGCCGATCAGGAGCGCGACGAGAACATTGAGCGTGGTTGCGGCCAAACCGACAATTAACGAAAGACGAGCCCCGTAGATCAGGCGGCTCAAGAAGTTTCGCCCCAACTGGTCGGTACCGAGCAGATACCGGGCTGATGCACCCTGCAGCCGGTCTCTCAGGTGCATTTCCGTATAGCCATAGGGAGCCAGCACATCGGCAAAGATCGCCACCAGAATCAAGAGCAAGACGATCATCCCGCAGGCCGTCCCCAGGGACTTCTTCTGACAGACGAATCTCAAAGCTATATTTACCGGAAGCATAACGACTATTCATACCGCACTCTGGGGTCTAAGAAGGCATAAATCAGGTCGATGAGGAGATTGAGCAGCACCACCCCGCTGGCGAAAAAGAGGTTGACCCCGGAGACCATGGGTAGTCTCGGTCATTGAGGGCACTCAGCAAGAGACGCCCGAGCCCCGGCAGGTTGAAGATGTTCTCCATGATCACGGCGCCCACCACCACGATCGGCAACTGCATGCCGCAGAGAGGCTGGGCGGCCGCAGCGCGGCCAATAAGCCCAGCTGAACGCGTCACTATCGGAATGTGGGCATTCTTGATCGCGTGTCGGACAATAACCACCCGCTCCTTCAGACCCTTGGACCAGGCGGTGCGGATATAGTCCTGCCTTAAGACCTCCAGCATCATCGCGCGGGTCAGACGCATGGTGGTTGCCGAGAGGTAGGTCCCCAGAATCAGGCTGGGGATGAAAAACACCGCCAGATTCCCCAGCGGGTCTTCCGCGAAAGAGACCAGCTCCAGCGGTGGCGACCACCCCCACCAGATGCCGGGTAGATCATGACCATGATTCCCAGCCAGAAGTTCGGCGTGGACAAGCCGATGATGGCAACGGATCACCCCACGTAATCGGCAGCCGTATCCTGGCGAATCGCCGAGTAGACGCCCACCTGAAGGGCGATGAGGATCCCGATGGCGATTGCCAGGACACCGAGCTCAATGGTAACCGGCAGTCTCTCGATTATCCTCTCCTCCACCACCTCTTGACCCATCAGTGATTCCCCGAGGCTCCCCTGCAGGAAAATCCCTCCGAGCCACCGTCCATACTGCACGTAGACGGGCACGTCCAGTCCCAGCCTACGCTCGACGGCTTCACGGTCCACACCCGCAATGGAGTATTCCATCCTGCCCTCTATGACGTCTACGACGTCGCCGGGGATGAAGCGCACCGAGAGGAAGACCAGGATGCTCAAGATAAACAGGGTGGGTAAAGATGGACATTATTTGACCGTTTCCCATCCAGCTTTCACCGTTAAAGCCGATGATCCACGGTTGGACCGCGGTATACTGTGGAGCGCCAGGAGTGTATATCGACCAGAACTTCTCAATCCCATACTGATTCAACTCCCGAACTAACCGGTACTGCTCCTCAAGAGTGGCAGCGGTTTCGGCGGCTTCAAACTTGGCTGTATAAAACGGGTCGTCGACATTGGAGCTGCAAAGGCGCACATTGGGATAAGAATGACTGTTTCCCTCCCACCCGCTGGACCGGAGGGAGGGAGGGAGCGGGTCCGTTGAGAAGAGGAGTCTAAAACCCCATCTCTTTCTTCAGCGTTTGGTCAATCCAGAGGCGGGAGAAGATGACCAGACGATCCATGCTGCCCAGCTGGACTTCCCCGTTATACCCTTTGACCCACGGCTGGGCCACGTTGAACTTGGCAGCGTGAGGCCCCCAGACATACCCCTGCTGTTCGATCAGGACCATATCGGCTTGCCTGGCGTGCTTCATCTGTTCCTCAAGGGTGGTCGCGGCTTCGGCCGCTTCAATGAGAGCGTCCAACTCAGGGTCCTTGATCCCGGAGAGGTTCCACATGGAGCTCGAGTGACCCCGCCAGCGTATTGACCAAGTAGCATCCCTATTCCAGCCACCCACCGTACCTTGCATACCTTCCCAAGTCCGTTCGGTTACCAGAGTCATCATAGTAGGTCGGTCATTGATTCTAAACTCCGCATCAACGCCAATAGCCTTCCAGTATTCGGCAGCTATTTCGGGATAGTTTAAATCCGTCCCAACCCAGAGGTACAAGATGGTCTTGAATCCATTGGGATAGCCCGCCTCCTCCAAAAGCTTTTTGGCCCCTTCATCTGAAAACAGCATTTTGATGCTCATTCTCACTCAAACATCCATGGATTTGATGATCAAAATCTGATTTCAGAATGATTGCCTTTCTCAGGCAAAAAAATCATCTTGAAAATCTGATCCTTTTTTAGGATCGCTCAATTTAGGATACTGTAAATTCTCTGACTAAACCTGTTCAAAAAAATTTTCAGCAAGCCCTCACTGTCTCACACAAAAATGCCGATGGTTAACTTTTTCTCTTCCACGGAAATCGAGGCTGTTTTCTTGAAAAACTTGTCTGGGGCCGGGTATGCCGGCCCTAGTTTTCCATAACCTCTTGACAGGAGAAAACAATGTATACGAATTATATGAAAAAGACTTTTGTCGCAATCCTGGCGGGTATCGCGATGTTTGCGACCGTCGCTCACGCAGGACGTGGCTCGGACGGTCAACTCAAACTCATCTACTGGCAGGCGCCTTCCATTCTGAACCCCTATCTTTCCGGCGGGTCGAAAGATACGGAAGCTTCCTCCCTGGTTCTGGAACCCCTCGCCAATATTGATGAAAACGGCAACATGGTTCCGGCGCTGGCAGAAGCGATTCCAGAGCCCGCCGGGGATTTGAAATCGATCACCTGGAAGTTGAAAGCGGGCATCGTCTGGTCCGACGGTACGCCTTTCAGCGCGGATGACGTGGTATTCACCTCGGAATACTGCAGGCAAATGGAGAGTTGCGCCACTGCCAGTTACCGCGACGTCTCATCCGTAGAGAAGCTCGATGATCTCACTGTCAAAGTGAATTTTTCGGTCCCCAAGCCCTTTCCCTACCAACTCTTTGTCAGCTCGGGTGAACCCATCCTGCAAAAAGCGCAGTTTCAAAACTGTCTGGGTGACGAGAAAGCCCAGGAGTATACGCAGCAAAACTTCGGCCCCATCGGTACCGGCCCTTTCAAAGTGACGGAATTTCGCGCCAACGACGTCGCTGTCTATGCCGCCAATGAGCATTACCGTGAAGCGGGCAAACCTCATTTTGCCACCGTGGTGCTGAAAGGAGGAGGAGACGCGGCTTCTGTGGCCCGCTCGGTGCAGGAGACCGGGGAGTTCGATTTCGCCTGGAACCTGCAGATCGAACCCGAAGTGATGGCCCAAATGGAAGCGGAAGGCAAAGCAAAGGCAAGATCGTCGCCGGATTCGGCACCGCTGTCGAACAGTTGGTGGTGAATCTTTCCAACCCGCATGCGGAGCTGGGTGATATGCGTTCCACCCTGGAAGGTGGCAAGCATCCTTTTTTGAGTGACCCCGCCGTGCGACGAGCCCTTTCGCTTGCCATCGATCGTCAGGTCCTGGTCGATACGGGTTACGGTCGTACCGGGCAGGTCACCTGCAACGTCGTACCGGCTCCTGCCATCTATGTCTCCACCGCAAATGACTGGTGCAAGACGCAGGACGTCGAAAAGGCGAACATGCTCTTGGACGAGGCGGGCTGGAAGCGTGGTGCGGATGGCGTGCGGGAAAAAGACGGCGTACGAATCTCCATCCTCTACCAGACCTCGACCAATAACGTGCGGCAGGACACGCAAGCGCTCATCAAGCAAATGTGGCAACAAATCGGCGTGGAGACGGAACTGAAAAACATCAGTGGCTCGGTTTTCTTCGGCAGCGATCCGGCAAACCCCGATACCTGCCAGAAATTCCATGCCGACATCCAGATGTACACCAATCTCTTCCTTAACATCGACCCGGAGCCCTACATGGGCGCTTGGATATGCAGCCAGATTCCCAATCCCGGCAATCAATGGCAAGGCGGCAACGTCCCGCGCTACTGCAATCTGGCATCGCGTCCGCTAGTGTGTCGCCCTTTTATTAATGTGTAAATAATTCCTTGGTTTGCTATACTACGAGCTGTCCTTTTTTTTTTGCATATATGGAGACAGCATGAGGAAAGCACCAAGTATAAAACTGACCCAGGAAGAACGGGATGAATTGAGCAAAACCGCACGCCGTCATACCGGAGCGATGCGAGACACTCTTCGTGCGCGCATCATTCTGTTGGCTGCTGATGGCCTTAAGAATCAAGAGATTGCCAAAACGCTTGGAACCAGCGGCAATTCCGTTGGAAACAGGGGGGCGCATTTCCCTGGCGGTAGGATTCACCGCGATGTTGTTATCCTTGTTTTTAGGCGCATTCATTGGCGTGCTGGCAGGCTACTTCCGGTTGCTGGATGGACCTTTGATACGATTCACCGATTTGTTTCTCGCCTTACCCCTGCTGCCCTTGTTGTTGGTCATCATCATGCTCTTTCGCGAGACGCTGCGTAACGCATTCGGCCCGGAAACGGGGATCTTCCTCTTGGTGGTGTTCGTCATCGGCATCACCAGTTGGATGCAAACCGCGCGTATTGTCCGGGGAGACGTTCTGGCGCTCAAGGAACAGGATTTCATCCTGGCCGCGCACGGCATCGGCAATCCCCGCCACCGGGTCATCACTCACCACGTTTTTCCCAATGTCTTGAGCCCGGTCATCGTCTCGGCAACCCTCGGAATGGCAAGCGCCATCATTACCGAATCGGCTCTCAGTTTCCTGGGACTCGGCTTCCCCTCGGACTTCCCCACCTGGAGGCGATTGTTGTACAACGGTATCAACTTTCTCACCATATCTCCCTCCCGGGTACTGTGGCCGGGACTGGCCATTTCACTCACCGTGCTCAGCGTGAACTTCATCGGTGACGGGCTTCGTGACGCTTTGGACCCGCGGCTTCGTAACCGTTGATTCATCCGATTGCAAGGGTCGTCAGGGTGGGCATTCACTCTAACGTGAACCCGTTTTGCAAACCTCCGGAAGCTCAGTGGGTAAGGTAGAACCCTCCCGCCCCAGTTGCTGCTGGGCATTGTATTTACTGTCCAGATAAGGTCCCAGCAACCTGAACGTCGACGGTGGGTCATCCACTCGCTGCAAGCGGATCACCGGATTATCGAAAAAATTCTGGATAAAGCCGGTACGGGTCAATTGAACGCTTTCCAATGCCCCGGTTTTGGCGGAACGACGGATTTTCTTGATCGCGTATTCCCGTTGACGTACAAAAATATACTCCTCATTGTACAGGTGACTGGAATGAGCCCGACCTTTTATCTCTTCCCAATCCGCAGGTAAGCGACTGCCATGCAAACCGTCTTGCAATAAAATCAGCCCTCCCTGCGTATTCCAAACCCTGTAAAAGTCCGGGAAGTGATAACCGTCTTCGATATGATCCGCCTTTGCGCAAACCTCGCGGTAATATTCAGCCGGGTTGTCGATGATTTTTTTGAGGAAGTTCTCCAAACGCGACCGGTCCTGCTCGTGAAAAATCAGCAAAGCCGCCTGTTGGCCCTCTTCGACCGTGGATGCATTATAGAACCATACGACGAAAGAATCTCCCTTGCGCGTGCCACGATATTCCCCTTGCAGGCGCTCGAAGGTCTCCACGTGGCGGACCGCCACTGGCCTGCGCTGTCCATCGGCAGGCATTCCATCACCGCTGCGGCTGTTGGTTTGACAGGCAGTCGATAACAACAACGAAATGGCGATCCAGAACTTCAACATCCGTTCCCTTGAAGGTGTCGGCAACATCAGAGAATTAAATATCACTGGAGAATAACATCTGAAAATATGGGTGTAAAGGAAAATTTACGAGGGATGTTTGTTTTGAGGATCACTGGGAGGCGAGGGTTACAACGCGCAAAACGGGCAACACGATGATAACAACTGGAAATAGCGCAGCAAATGATGAAATTTTTAATTTTTTAAAAAATGATTGATAATAAAATTGCTTTGATATAAAGTCTTTCGAAGACGAAAGAAATTCATTTGCTGGTCAAAAACAAGGAGTTTCAACTTGAACATCAGAAGAATCAAAACTATCATCTTTGTATTGGCGATCGTCGCACTGCTCGCGTTGCTTCCCGCCTGCGCGCGAATTTCGCAAATATTCCAACCCCACGAACCCCGCATGGAAAGCCTGAGTGGAGAGATTTCCGTCGGTGTCGTCCTGCCTTTGACAGGGCGACTCGCCTCCTCCTTCGGCAGGCCCATGACACATGGTCTGGAACTGGCTCGGCAGGAGATCAACGACTCATGGTCCGGGGATGCAAAAATCGAGTTCATCACCGAGGATGACCGGAGCACGGTAGAGGGTGCCGTGAAAGCCTTCGATAAACTTACCCATAAAGAAGGCGTATCCGTCATCCTCGGTCCCGCGACCTCGAGTGAAACCAGAGAAACTTTTCCGATCGCGCAAGAAAATCAGATCGTCGCTGTCAGCCCGACCTCTGCGGCCCGCGGCCTCAGCGCGATCGGTGATTTCGTTTTTCGCGTCGCTCTCACCACGGACGTGCTCATTCCGAGCGGCATCGAAGCCACTCTTGCGAAGCTCGCTTATCAACGGGTGGCCACCATATACGATGAAAGCGATCACTTTTCCACGGATAGCGACGAGGCGCTGAGAGAAGCGCTGGTGGCAAACGGCGTCGAGGTGCTGACCACGGAAACCTTCCGGGGTGGTGATACCGACTTTTCCGCGCAATTGACTCGCATAAAAGCCCTGAATCCGGACGCCGTCTTTGTCTCCGCTTTACCTCCGGACAAACCGGGCATGCTCATTCAAGGGCGCCAACACGGTATATCCGTTCCCTTTTTTGTTCGCACGTTCCCCGCGATTTACTTTCACGGTCTGGCTCAGCACCGCCGACACGCCGGGAAATTTTCGCGAGTTCGCACGTTGACCCGAGTGGACGTGGAAGCTACGGGTGCCGCGATCGAAGGCGCGATTACTTTCACGGTCTGGCTCAGCACCGCCGACACGCCGGGAAATCAAGCCTTCGTGCGCAATTATCGCGAGAAATACGGCGTGGAGCCGAACAACTACGCCGCCCTGTCCTATGTCACCCTCCATGTCCTGGCGGAGGCGATAGCCAATGCCCAATCGACCGATTCAATCGCCATTCGAGACGCGCTGTCGAATATCAGAGATTTCGACACAATTTTCGGCAAGTTCTCTTTTGACGAAAACGGGGACGCGGTTTACGCCCCGAAGATCTTGATTGTCGAAAATGGCCGATTCGAAGTCTTCGAGTAATCCTCCGGATGCCGGTGCGTGATGCTCCGGAAAATTCGTCATTGACCATAGCGGTAGGGCCGTCCCGCTTTTTCCATGATCGCGTCGTAACTAGTGACCGTCGCGAAGCAGAATATCTGGAAAACGTGCTGCTTTCATCTTGTTCCTCAACCAAGGTAGTTATCCGTCCCTGTGGGTCTGCTCGGACAAGGTCTGCTGTGGCAACTACGCCATCAAACCAAAAATCAACAAGCAATATCGATGCACTGCGTCTTTGGGACGACAATCGCGACGGAAAGCTTACTGGCGCAGAGGCCCGTTGCCAGGTATCGCGCCGGTACAGCGCTCTCACCCGGTTTATCGCTACATGCGTGACGGTGACTGGGATGGTGCGGTTTGATCCTTTGTCAATCTTTTCAGCAGACCCTGATTTACAGAATGACGTGGTAGCAACTCCCGGTTGTTCAGGGACTTGGACTTCCCCATCATAGTGAGAAAGTGAAGTAAGAATGCAGTCCGTAATGAATAGTGAAGAGCAATTACCGATTCTCAATCTTATGAATTCTTCCAATAGTGACCGTTATGCTCGTCTTGGTCCCACAGGTCAGTCGGTCCCCGTGAGTGTCAACTTACGCACCCGGTTGTTTTTCGTATCTGCGACATAGATGTTGCCGTCCGCATCGACCTCTATCCCACTGGGCCCGTCGAGTTGCGCACTGGTGGCTGGTCCGTCATCCCCGCCGTAGCCGGGCTCAGCCGTGCCTGCGATGATGCTGAGCACTCCCGACGGGTCCAACTTGAGAACCCGTCCGACGGGTGATTCCGTGATATAAACGCTGCCGTCCATCCCCACTGTCAAAAGTCCGGCCGAGGCAGTCTGAGCAATGGTTGTGATGATTCCCGCAGTATCGATCTTGCGAATCCGGTTCCGGTCGTATAAGTCAGAAATGTAAATGTTGCCCTCCCCATCTATTTCCAACCCTGAGGGGCGACCCAAATGAGCCTCTGTGGCCGGACCGTCATCTCCGCTGAAACTGCGGACTCCCAAACCGGCGATGGTGGTGATGATTCCAGCACGATCCACTTTACGAATCCTATTGTTGTAACTGTCTGCAATATAGAGGCTGCCATCAGGATGGACTGCTATCCCGTCGGGAAAGAATAATTGAGCACTCGTGGCAGGACCTCCGTCTCCGACGTCGCCGTCTTTGTCGACGTCACCCCTGTCACCCGTGCCGGCAAAGGTGGTGATGATCCCTGAAGTATCGATCTTGCGAATCTTGTGGTTGCCTCTGTCCGAGATATAAAGGTTGCCATGCGTATCCACGGCAATGCCACCAGGCGCATGTAATTGGGCGCTCGTGGCAGGTCCTCCGTCCCCGCCGTCGCCTTCTTCCCCCGTGCCGGCGATGGTGGTGATGATGCCATGGATATCCACCTTGCGAACCCGGTTGTTCAAGGTATCCGTGATGTAGACGTTACCGTCCGAATCCAGGGTCAAACCGGTGGGATGGAGGAGCCGGGCATTGGTGGCAGGCCCGCCATCTCCGATATTTCCTGTCCCGGCAAAAACGATAATTTCCGCGGTATTGGTATCCAGCTCGAGAATCTGGTGATTGGGCGTGTTCGCGATGTAAACGTTCCCTTCCGCATCTACGGCAACCCCTCTGATGCCGGAGAGGGTCACGCCGCTGTCGGACCCGTCGTCACCACCGGCAATGGAGGTGATTATCCGATTGGCGCCATCAGGGTCATCGACGTTGCTGATCTTTCGAATCCGGTCGTTTTTTTGATCCGCGATATAGAGGTTGCCATTTCCATCCAAATCCAATCCGTTAGGCCGGTTGAGTTGCGCGCCGGTGGCGGGTTGACCGTCTCCACTGTAACCTTCTTCTCCGGTGCCGGCAATTGTGGAGATTATCATCTGATCCGGGTTACCGCTATTGATGTTGTTTACCTTGCGAATACGGTGGTTGTCCCAATCCGCGATGTAGAGGTTGCCGGCGTCATCTACGGCCACTCCGTTAGGCCAGTTGAGTTTCGCTTCGATGGCAGGTCCGCCGTCACCGATTTTGATGGAGTCTTTGCTGTCTTCGTCCTTGTCCTCATCGGTATGACTCCTGCCGGCGATGGTGGTGATGATGCCATTGGTATCCACTTTGCGAATGCGGTGGTTGTAGGTGTCCGCGATGTAGAGATTGCCATCTTCATCCAAGGTTATTCCGGTAGGCCAATTGAGTGTCGCCTCGTTGGCGGGTTTACCTTCATGGTCCGTATCGTATCCCCACTCACCGTTGCCGGCATAGGTGGTGATGATGCCATTGGTATCCACTTTGCGAACCCGTTCGTTGTTCCTGTCGGCGATGTAGACGGCGCCATCTTCATCTACTGCCACTCCGGTGGGCCATTTGAGTTGCGCCTCGCTGGCGGGCCCGCCGTCACCACCGTAACCCTCCTCACCCGTGCCGGCGAAGGTGGTGATGATGCCATTTGTATCCACTTTGCGAACGCGGTGGTTGAACGAGTCCGCGATATAGACGTTACCCCGCGAATCTTTAGTCACTCCGTAAGGGAAGGTGAGTTGCGCGCTCGTGGCAGGTCCACCGTCTCGGATATCCGAGTCCGTCCCGGCGAAGGTGCTAATCGTGTACCCCTCTAGAACTGACTCCCCGGTGTCGACGGCGCAACCAATCAAAATCATGGAAATTATCAACGTTAAAAGGGTGAATGGCTTCATTGCAGGTCCTTTTTCTTCGAGTTTTGCGCGTGGTCCTTGTTCACCTTGGAAGTTGAGCCTCAAATAAAAGGGAGTCGTCAACTTTAAAGCGACAGCTTAGTGCCGGCATTCATGAACCGTGGGAATTTTGAAAATCATTGTAAATGTTCACATAAGGAATTCTGGAAGTAAAGATTATTTTTGTTATGTCCTCACCGACGCGCTCACTCCCTGGCAGGCTCACAAAGAGTCTTGTCCTCACGAAAGTAATGCGCGATACTCGCTTACAACACGCTGCGCTGGATGGCCCTTTGTAGTGGTAATGCAATACTGCGCCGTTGGGAACCGGCCACCATGCGCACCTATCTTGTCCGAATGGCAGGAAAATGGACGAGTGGCACTCGTCAACAAAAACTGAGAGTTCCGGAAAGAACACTTTACAATGCTCAATGGAATGCATGGGTCGCTGTAGGAGAGACCTGGATCCTTTGTTTCACTCCGGAGGAAACGTTTTACTGAGATGTCGATCACCAAATCCAGGGAGAAGTACGTCTTGAATCTTGTGCCCGCGAAAGCGGGTACCAGATCATCACAAAATATGCGATCTCATAGGGGGCGGAAAAACCTTTATGAGCGAGGAGTGATGGAAATTCAACTCTCAATTCTTTTTTTTTAATAAAACCTGTCAAAGAGTAAGGGGAAAACTCAATCAAAATATGCAATTGCAGGATTTAGGTAAATTTTTTTTCTGACTACCTGACATTTGAAATCCTCCCAATCGTGTCAGCAAATTTTTCCGCTTGTATGCGTGCAACCCGCGGACTGTCAAATTCCGGATAAATCGGGATATCTATGGAGAGCCCATCATCATATTCAGCCGGGATGTTGCAAGCCAGGATCTTGCATTTTTTATTCATCGGGTAATTCAATGGATAGAATGAATATTCAAGTCCTGTCCACTAAATCATAGTATGAAAATCAAAAATTTACGGATGACCATAGCATTAGGAAATAGGTGTGTAAAGAGAAATTCAGGAAGGGTTTTGTTGAAAGGGAGTCAAGCTTGGAGTTTGGAATTTTAAGCAAAGATTTGAGTCAGAAGGGTTCCCAAGTAATCTTGGCAGTTCCGGGATTGATTCGTTTCCTCGATGGATGAACCCTATTAATCCACTATCATCGATCATCCCTCTCAAAAACTGCTTTTTCCAAATTCTCAAGCCTGATAAACATCTAACAGGAGGTGAGACATCGTCCCGGATTATGGAAATATTAATATTTCTTCTAAACCAACGGCTCGCATGGCCGAGGAAACGGTGCGCTTGGCTTGGAAAAGAATCGCTCCCGTGACCAGGGTTTGAGCATCCCCAAACCGATGGAGAAAAAAGCTGTCTATATGATTCTAAAAAGATTATAAATTCATTGGGAAGAGACAACATGGCAAACTCCTGTATGCATGGTTGTTTTGGAAACTCCACCATACAGAATGTTTGTCTGAATCTCTTCCTGAAAATTTACTCAAATGTCCAAAGTCCAGTAAGGAAGTAATGACAATATGCTGATGAAAAAGACAGGAAAGACTGCCGATGATATCTTTACGCGGACGACCGCGACGGCTAAGCAAGCAGTGGAGAAGCCGATTGACAATAAAATGGGACGGCCACCTGCGCATGACGAAGCACGGACGAAAGCGACGGTCGTTTTGTTCAAACGGCAGATCCTGTACCTGGATCAGCTGGCATTTGACATCCGAACTGCGACGGGGAACTCCATCAGCCGGGCCGAGATTATCCGCGCACTGATCGATGCTCTGGAATTAAGTAACGTCGACCTGACAAAAGTCCCGTCTGAAGCGGAGATGAAGGCTATTTTAGTCGAGCAATTGAAAGAAGATTGAGTAAAACGGATTGATTCACTTCAATTATTTGAGAATCACCTTTCTGAATGTGAGCGATATCCTACGCTTCCTCTCATACTTTTGACCAGCCCATATATCTGATCTTCGGGGGGCAATACCGTGAAACCATTCAAATCTGGCTTCATCCTTCAAAACGATAATACTCCTAGGCGCAAGCCAGACAGGAATCTTTTTCGTTGTGTCAGATTTGTTTGTAAAATCCATCACACAAGCTGAAATCAAACTCAAAGAGACAATCGTACCTTCAAAACATGGTTCACAATCAATGTGATTTGCAATCCCTTGTCCGGGTTTATATTCATTGACAATAACCTGATCTGGTTCTGTTGGTATGTAGCCCTCTTCTTTTAGTTTTCGACCAAGTGTTTGCAGCCACTCCGGCAAATGATCAATGCGCATATCAAGGTTCACCTGCCTCGCCTTGTAGTCGTACTTAAAACCGTAATGTTGAACACGACGCTTGAGATCACTGAGCCACTGCTGTTCGTCAATTTGACGTAACAACTGATCCTGCTCTCCTTCATCTATGTAGTCTTCTTTATATCGGAACCCCTTGATTGAATTTATTGCTTCCCGGTTCCTTGAAAGAGGTTGTGGTCGAGGTGTTTGTTGGTCTATTGGGAAGCGTAATTGTTCCATTGTTGGTCTTCCTTTAGTCGAATCGAGTCGTTGTAAAGAATATCATTGTAAACACTGGTATTATGAAGTGAACCAGTAATCAGGCTGTCATAGCGAAACCATTGGATACTGGATTCGATGATTCGACTTCTAAACCCCGTAAGGTTTTTTTTAAGGATTTCCCAATTTTCGTGTAATTGTGAAAAGTCGGGATTCTGATACATTAATACACAAATTATGTTTGATTTATGGTAAAATAGATAGAAAAGAACCATTGCATAGTGTGTGGGCATTCAATGGGAAAAAGAAAAAAGCAGTGCTTATTACGGTCTATCACCCAGATCCCATGAGGTGGGTTGGTTGGAAAGAAAGGAGGCTCAGATGAGAAAACTTGACGAGCAGTGTGCTATCTGTGGGGGACAATTGATTGAAAAAAAAGTTGAAAAATTATTAAAGGGAGGAAGCAACATGGCTTCCTGCAAACTCAGCGCAGAGGTATGTTTACACTGTGGTGAAAGATTTTATTTACCCGAAACAATTGAACACTTCGAAAAAATTGAACTGAAACTTGAACAAAATAAAACACAAGAGTTCCAGCCTTTGGGAAATTCCTTCCAAATCGCTTCTTACTGAGCGCTCAGCAAGGATTATAGATGGGGACAATTTGATGCGCCCTGCCGTGATATCTGTTGAATGTGAAGGGAATTGTACCCTATCCGTAGCTTTTGATAATGGAGAGAATGGATTACTCGATATGAAACTTTACTTGAATTTTGGGATTTTTAATAAATTGCAAGATCCAAGTATCTTCGAAACCGTTCATATCTCTTTTGACACGATTACATGGGAATCCGGCGCCGATCTTGATCCTGAGTTCGTTTACGAAAAGTGTTGTATCGTCCGATCGCGTGAGTAACTGATTTTTTTCGCCACCTCACTATCCCGCATTCATCGCGCCACGGCTCACAGTCATTGGAGCGCTTTCTGGCTCCGGTCAGCGTCCCGGTTGCGCATTCTCATCTCATCAGAAGATTTCTAATAACTTGACAGAATATATATCAAGGAATATTATAAAATTAAAAAAGCGCTCTTGGCTTCCACATACCTGTTGTCAATTCGTATCAACTGTAACAGCGGGCATGTCGACCCAAGAGCATTCCATATATCTCAAAATTGTCGCTTTGCATGGTCCCTGAAAGGATTCTGCAACCTGTAAGAATTGGCCGTAAAAGTGAATATGGAAGTAAATGTTGGAATCTCGTTTGGGTTAGATTCCCAAGTGACTGAGTTAGTTGAAATCATAAAATCTTGTGTAAACAAATCGAAGGAGATTGTTATGAAGATCAGAAACTATAATTCATGCGTATGGTACGGGATGGCGTTCTTGCGAGGCCATGGTGGGACATTCCAACCCTTACGAGAGATTAAGCATTTTCCAAAGTATTCGCTGGTCAATAGGAACGCCGAGGGGTTCGATTCCCCTCCTTCGCACCAAAACGAATATGCGCTGGTATTGCGCAACAAAACTACCGACGGGCAACTGAAAGAACCGCTTTTCTCTGCTCTGGTTGTACATCGATTGTAGCGCTAATAATAAACGAGGACAGAAAAATGGCAATCTCGGTAAGTTTTATCAACATGAAGGGTGGCGTGGGAAAAACCACACTTGCTGCTCAAGTTGCTCATGCTGCCGATAAAGTTGGGTATAAAACCCTTGTCGTAGATCTTGATCCCCAATCTAACCTAAGCCAGTCCCTTCTTACACCAGAAAAATATGTAAGGCATCTTGAGAAACGTAAGCCAACTATCGTCCAGATTTTTAATCGCTATATTCCTGCCACAGATGAGTACAAAGCGCCAAAACAAGTGGACATTCATGATGTAATCATTAAGAAAGCAGGTTATTGATACGACAGTTCGCTGGATCTCATTCCAAGCCGACTGGAACTTTCACATTCCTTGAAAAACCCAACAGGTAAGGAGCGCCGTTTAGCGAAAGCTCTTGCAATAGTGTCGGATGAATATGATTTAATCATCATTGATTGCGCTCCCACTGAATCAATTCTTACTGAAGCCGCGTACTTTGCTAGTCGGTATGTGTTAGTTCCCGTTAAACCTGAGTTTATGGCCACAGTCGGTTTGCCCCTGCTTGCGCGCTCCATAGAAGAATTTAAAATGGAGAACGAAGATCACCAGTTAGATATTAGCGGAATAGTCTTCAACCATTCATCCAGTTACTCGGAAGGCCCGGAAGGCAGACAATCAATTAAAGATGTGAAGGCAGAGGCGAAAAAATACTATTGGCACGTGTTTGGTACCCATGTCCATTATTCGGCCTCATATCCAAAATCTGCACGAGAGGCTGCGCCAATTGGTAATACAAGCTATGTGCGGTGGGAGGTAACAGAAGAGTTCACTAAATTTAGCTCGGAATTTTTTTCTGCAATCAATCTGAGGAAGAGTGAATGGAAATAGAACTACTACAAATCGAGGTTGAGATTTTGCTACTGAAATATGGTGAGACTTCTGTCTTAAAAGCTCTCTCCGCTGCAATCGCCTCTAACGAGGAGGATTTACGTGGAAAAATATGTGCGTTACGTGGAAAAATATGTGCGTTGAAAGAGAAAAAAGCACAAACAACGAAAAACACGAGAGCAAAAAAACAACCACTCGATGTTGCCAAGGAAATAATAGCAGGGTCTACCAACGAAGATCAGTTAATGAGTTTGGCCATCCTGTATCAAAACAGGCAGTTTCTTCCTCAACTGAAGGATGTAAAGCGATTTCTCGGTCGTTTCAATGTCATTAAAAATGTCAAGAGTAGAAACGACGCTACTCGGGCAGTTTTTGAATCTCTGAGTCGCTGCTCGCAGGAAGAATTGATGAGTTTTACTGCTGATACAAATACCGGGGGTCAATCATCTTTTTCCAAGCTTGCTGAGCATATAATGGGTGATCGAGGAAATAAATCCTATAGCAATTAAATCCAGCCGACCTGAAAATCGCTACTTACTTACGGTCAGTTGATTCTTAGCACTATGAGAAGCGATAGCGCAAAGGAATTACATATTATGAATCCTGATAATATTGGCACTGTTTACGTACTAACCAACGCCGCCATGAATGGGCTTGTAAAGATTGGTAAAACAACACGGGATGACATCCGAATTAGGTTGGATGAACTCTATACTACTGGGGTACCCGTACCTTTTTGAATGCGCATACGCCGCGAAGGTGAACGACGTTTCGGAAGTAGAAAAGGCGTTTCACCTCGCTTTTGGTCCGTATCGAATTAACCCCAAACGCGAATTCTTTGAGATAGAGCCGGAGCAAGCCATAGCGTTATTGAAATTTATGGCGGTAGAAGACGTAACGCCATCCATACGAGAGGTAGCCAACAAAGTTGATCAAGGTGCCGAAGAGGCGACGAAAAAATTGAAGTCACGACGTCCAAACTTGAATTTCGTCGAAATGGGAATTCCGATCGGATCGACTATTGAGTTCGTCGGTACCGAAAAGGCAGCTACCGTAATTTCGGAAAAGCAGGTCTCTTTTGAAGGAAACGATTACTCTCTTACGAAGCTAACCGGACAGCTTAGAGGGTACTTAAGCGCTCCTTGCCCACATTGGACATTCAACGGACGATTGCTCAGCAAGATATATTCTGAAACTTATGACACATTTTAGTTAAAATTCTCATAGATGAGATGCCTCATGCACTCTGCGAGATTCTACACAGACACAGTGACTTTGATCAAGCAAGACGGAACGACCGTCGAAGGTATCAAAGCAATCGTTGAAAAGAAAAAATCTACATTCAGTGAAACGAACCATTGATCGAATCAGGGGACTACATTCAGAGAAAAATGTCCAATGGTGGCGAGGAGATGTATGAGGTGGTCGACCCGGAGTTTTATGAGAAATCCCACAGAAACAAGGCCGGATATCAAATGGAAGTACGCAAATTGGGCGTCCCGAAAGCAAAGAGCGCAAAACCCAGCATCACTTACAATGTCACCGGGAATAATGCTCGAATCAACCAAAACTCACTTGATCAATCAGTGAACCTAGTTCGTCTCAGTTCTGATGTCACCAAAAACATCAAGGACTTGAGGCAAGAGATCAACCAACACATAAAGGATAAATCTCAGCAATCAGAAGCCCACGAAGTAGAAAACGCCATCGAAAATCAGTTCAAATCCGGCTCACCCAAGCTAGCTGTTGTTCGCACCCTTGTCCAAGGACTTCCAACTGTAGGAAACATTGCGTCTGTCGGGTCATTCCTGCTGTCTTGCTTTAGCTGAGCAACATAACATGTTTTTCCAACAGAGAATTTCATGCTTCTTTCGCTCCTGTGGATCTGTCTGTCTGGGAAAATAATCAGGTCTGAAAGATTGGGAAATGATGAATTTTTTCTTCTTTCAAATATAAACAGACATAAGTCAAGAAAGGCATCAGGGTCAAATATATCCAAAGCCGGATTTGGTCCTGAATTAATAAAACCTGTCTGAAATTTCCAATCTTTCAAGCTTGATCCTTTTTTGTTTCTCAGATTTAAACAAAAGCGTCTAAAAAAAATTTAAAACTTTTGATGTGTCTTGTTGTTTTCCACCTCTTTTTTACACGATGGAAATACGTTTCGTGCAAAAGAGCCTTAGGATTATTTTTTTTATAAGTAAGATTCCTGTATTTCTCATTCAATAGTTTTCTTAAGTAATACTCTGCAAATTGAGAACGGTTTAAGTTATTTTCTGGATAATCAGGCAGGAATTCTGGGTCGTTATTCAAAACATCGAAATACTTTCTCAATTCAAGAATCTTAGGATCCTTTGGGTTTCTTGAAACTATGACTTCATTGCCAAGTGCCCAAGTTTCCAGACAGAAATGTTGGACGATAATTTTATAATCAAGATTTTTCCCAAGTTCAATCACAAATTCATCAATTTCCCGCCATTTTTCTTCAAACGACATTTCTTCTGAATCAATAGCGATAATAAGCCTATCTAATTTCTCATTTGCCGAAACATCTTCAACTTCAGCTTCAATTACCTCAAAATAATTAGGATATCCTCCTCCAGAATAAATTATCAGGTTATTATGTTGAACTTCATCAAGACTATTTACAATATTTAGACTTGGATTAATTAGCCGAACCCAATGCGCGTATACTTTTTTCTCTCCCTCACCTTCAACGATCAAATACACATTCATTACAGTTGATTACCAGAATAGAATGGATCGTTAATGAGTTGAATAAAGGCTTTTTGTTTAGACTTACCATACCTCTTTTCAAACTCTGTACCTCTTTTGATAAATACTTTTGAACCAATCCTGTTAAATACTCTCCATGTTTTCATGGGCATGCTGTTAATCAGATAGGGGTGGTGAGTCGTAATAAATATTTGAATGTTTGTACCATGTTCGATCAGAAATTCTGGGAGAAAATCAATAGCATTAATTCCTAGTGAGTTTTCATATTCATCAATTATATAGATTGAACCTTTTGGTAAGGTAATTATATCGGTAATAATCAATAAAACTTTTTGCATTCCTGATGAGAGTTCAAGCAATGGAATTGTTCTGTTTATTTTCTCTTCTTCTATTAAGAATATGGGGACCACTCCTGGAGTCTGAATATTCACGTAACATTTTTTAATAGAAGGAAAGATTTGTACAAAGGTCTTTACTGCCAAATCATAACATTCAGGGAACGTTTTACTAAGAAGATACATTTTGGCACTCAGGGTGGGTTGTTGCATCCATAAAGTAAAAATCTTATCTTTCGATTCAGTAAGAGCGATCAATTGATTCGACACATCTTGTAAACTAAATGCATCTCTTAAGCCCTCATCATGGAATTTTCTTATCTGGACTTTTGAGAAAGTTTCAAAAAGAGGACCTATTTTTTCCTCTTCTTTGAGAAGTGTGATTCCAGGCCTATCACGCTGTAGTTTTGGCAATACATTTTCACAGAAAATAAAGTTATCCGATGTTCTTTCAATCAGATTCTCAAATCGGTCTTGAGAATCCCTGCGCTTACGCTTTACAATTTCCTTTTCAATTTGACTGCCACCGTCAAATACTATACTCTCACATTCCCACAGATATTCATATTTTTCCGTTTTTATAGTTAGTCTCCAACATCCTGGTATAAATGTTTGATTCTGTACGATAGCTTTAGAAACGTTAAAAATCGTATTCAGGTATCTGGTTTTACCAGACGCCGAGGCACCAACAATCAAGTTTACGTTATTTAACTTAGTTTCTTGAAACTCCCACTTGTCAGACGAAGTGTCCCTGAAGTAATATGAAGAAATCATGGTTTTTTCTCCGAAATCTCTACAAAACTTTACTAGTATCTGGTGAATTGCTGTATGAAAAGGAAAATTTCCATCTTACTATGAAAATAATGGTTGTTTGAGAGCGCACTCCACCCGTGATGAAATAAACAGCGTTGTCAGCGGGACAATGATAGCAATTTAAAGATCATTCAAACATTTAAATGTGTCGTTTGACACTAATACTCTTTGCGTTCCCGATTCGTAAAGGTAACGTCCTCTTCAAAAAGGGACAAGAATGATCGGTACAGCAGTTCGATAACCTCATGAAAGTTGGTTATCTTACTATGCGCACTATGCTCAAAAACGCATGTGCAATCGGGGGTTCAAACGAAGCTGCTTGGATCAGCTTAGGTTACGGGGTCACTGATGTGCCTCCAAAGTTGCGACGACCTCAACACCGATCAATAGAAGTATACAGTATTTTCATGATCGGGCGTGAAAAAAAAAATTCATGAACGGTTAGGATATAGCTTGTTCTCCAATAGGCCCCATTGTTCCAACAGCAGTTACCTCTTTCGAAAAGAACTATTGTTGTTTACTTAAGATCAGCGGGCCATTCTGGTGACTCCTTGACGAGTTTGACGGTTTCCAGACTGATGGTGATGACCTTGCCGATCAGTTTGACGATGTACTGCGGGTCGTCCGGGCGGTTGGGGTCGTTGGTGATGCCGCTTCGTTTGTCGGTCTTGACTCGGTACTGGTCGATAATCCAATCCAAAGCCGAGCGATTGCCCAAGCGGTAGTCGAAGGCTTCGGGTGGGATACCGGGCAGGGTGAGGAAATCATTGTAGCGGATCTGAGACTTGTCTTTGGAGAGCTTCATCTTCTCGACGCGCCAATCGAGTGGTTCACCGGGGGTCTCGATGAAGTCGAGGTGATATTCGGGTTGGTCTTCGTAGGAAACATGGATCTCCCCCAACCGTCTTCCTATTTTGACATAGCTCCAAAAATCCGATACGAAGGGCAGGCGGGGTAATTCCCGTTTGAGGTTCGCTTGATAGTGTTCACGGTAATTGGGGTGATGCAACACTGCGTAAACGTAATGAAAAATGTCCAACTTACTGATGCTCTCGTCCTGGTACTGAGAACGGAATTTGCGCAAGACCCCACCGGTGATGTTCTCCCGTCGATTCGTCCCGTCTTCGTCATAGGTGTAAAAGGGGAAGCATTGGGAATCTCCAGTAAGATGCAAATCCGTTAGCTGCTTTGTCATCAGGCAGTGAAATGGCTTTTTATTCCCCACGGCAGTGAGACAAATCACCCGATTCTCGGTTTCCGTTTCTGGTGTGGGGAAGATGGATGGGAAACTTCCATTTCTATCGACCATAACGTGATCAAAGAAGAGGATCGATTTGGTGAAGGGACGATAGAGTGAATTTCTCACCTTGCGTTCAGCATATACTGCGCTTCTGTTTCGCTTCAAGTGCAATTTTAAAGTACTACTCCAACTGATTTTCGCGTCGTCATAAACCACGAAATCATCAATGTTGGCCTCCTCGTCTGCGCGTCGTTCCCACTTGAGCACCTGTTCATTGTAATACTCGATCGTCTGCCGCATGTTTTTAGCGAGCGCGTCCCGTTTGAAATTGTACGTCCAGGCATCACGGTTGGTTTTGACCCCATTACAATAGTGTTTGAAAATCACCTCCATTCCGTCGTCTTTTCCTGCCTTTGCGACCTTACTTCCCACAGGGATAAAGGTCTCAAACTCGCTGCGTAGTCCCTCCGTGAGCCATGTATGGTTTTTATCCGGCGTTACCGGCTGCCATTCGATGTTTTGGTATTGTTCCATGGCATCAAGATAGTGATACTTGTTTTCCTTACGCCAGGATTCATCGACACGAGCATAGAATATTTTTACTGGGAAATTGGAGTTGTCTTTTTTTTTGACGAAAAAATTGATGCAGACCCCCACCTGAATGCCAAAGACGTTGTGTGTCGTCCCTGAAAGCTTCGGATTCTTACGCACGTTTCCTCCCAAATCGAGCATATATATCGCGTCGAAATCGTCTGCGAGATGTTTCCGCATGCCATCAAAAGCGATACCATCAAGGAAGCTGTTGTTGGTGACGAAAGCGACGATCCCCTGCTCTCCGATCCGGTCGCATGCCCAGCGAATGGCTTTCACGTATGGATCAGCCAATTGAGCTTTCAAGGTCGCGCGCGAGTCTCCGGAATAGGTTTGCGCAACCCGCTTGTCCAGGGTGGCATACTGGCGATTCTTGTTGTTGTCGTTCTCGTTGACCTGACCGACGTTGTAAGGTGGATTGCCGATGACCACGAACATCGGGGTATCCTTCTGCTTTTCAACGCGCTGGGTGTTCCTGGGGACAAAAAGTGATAACTGGCGCTCTTCCGCGAGGTCGAAAGTATCTACCAGACAGATGCCCTCGAAGGGCTGGTAAGCGCCCGTTGCCTGGTAGAACTCGTGTTCGACGTTCATGGAGGCGACGTAGTAAGGCAGCAGCATGACCTCATTGCAGTGAAGCTCGCGCGCATACTTGTCCGGCAGCGCGGTCTTGCGGATCTCGCGCATGATGCGGACGATGAAATTGCCGGTGCCCACGAACGGATCAATGACGTGCACCCCGCCGTCTGAAAGGGAAGTATCAAATTCGCTCCGTAGAATCCGTTCCACGCTTTTTACCATGAATTCTACAATGGATTGCGGCGTGTAGACGATGCCGTGCGTATCGGCGACCTTGACTGAAAAGCCCTGGAAAAACTGCTCGTAGACCGTGTTGAGGAAATGCTGTTTTTGTGAAAAATTGCTGATGGTTGCCGCCGTTCGCTCGATTGCCACATAGAAGTGGTCCAGGCTTTGAAGGAAATCAAGTCGACTGAAGGATTGTGAAGTGAGCGCATCGATGACGGTCTCGATCTCATTGGCGATGACGTTGCGGCGGGTGAAGTCGGGGTTGTTGAAGACGGTGCGGAAAATCCGCACCGTGAGTAAATGTTGAATGAGCATCTCCTCGACGGCGTCTTCGGAAAGGTCGGGGTTGATCGAGGAACGACATTTTTCCAGGAAGTCCGCAAAGGCACTGGTAAATCGCGGGTTGCTACGTCGTTCTTGGTGGATCAAGCGAGCCACTCCCCTTCCGATGTGAGGAACTTTGTCTTTGAACTGCGCTACCGCATCTTGCCATTCGACGTATTGTTGCGGACGGTATGAAAAAAAGGTCTGCAGCGTCTCGATCAGTTGTTCCGGGTCGCTCAGGTCGTTATCGAGCACCCGCTGCTCGTTTTGCCAGAGGATGGCCCGTTTGGGCGTTTGGAAAAGGATGTTGCTACGCGGATAGCCTGCCGCAAACTTGCGAAGCACTTCTCCCGGCAAATCGTCATGAATGTCTTTGGCCTCCCAGTAGCCCTGCGGCAATTGGAAATCGTCGATCAAGGCGCCATCAACGACAATCCGTCTGTTTCGAGCAAGGCTGATGGAATATTCGGGAACGAGCGTCCAGCCGAACTGTTTTCCACACCCTTCCAGCAACGTTTGGAACGCCGAGCGGACAGCGCTTTCATGGGTCACTCCGAGCCGCTCGAATTGCTGGAGCGAGTCATAATATGCTTTGACGGGCTTGTGGTTGGGTTTGAGGGTCAGTGCCGGCATTTTTCAGTAAGCGATTCCACGGGAGGCTTTGAAACTCATGCGATTTTAAGAGGAACGGGCAATTCTTCACCGGCGTCCATCAGCTGGTCGCGCGCTTTGCGGGCCGCATTGCGCACTATCTCGGAAAGGGCCGGGTGAATGTGAATCATGTAGAGCAAATCTTCCAGCTTTCCCTGCAAGCGCATCAAAGGGATGATCTGGTGGACCAGCACGCTGGCTTCGGGTCCAATGATGTGACATCCTAAAATGCGGTGGGTTTGTTTTTCAATCAACAGTTTGACGAACCCGTGATTGGAGCGCAGGGCCATTCCCATGGCGCTGCCGGAATAAGGATGGACGCCTTTCACGTACTGTGCGCCACGTTCTTTCAGTTCTTCTTCCCGTTCACCCACCGCGGCGATTTGAGGATGGGTGAAAACGGCATGGGGCATGCCGGTGTAATCGATGGGGTCCCGCGTTGCCTGGTGAATGACGGAGGCGAATAGATATTGTCCTTCGAAATTGGTGCTGTGTCTAAAGAGATAATTGCCCGCAATATCACCGAATGCCCAAATATTGTCCGCCGTGGTGCGCAGGTATTCATTCACCTTGATGAATCCATTTCTTCGCACTTCCACTCCGGTTTTTTCCAGGTCCAGCAGATCACTATTGGGCACGACTCCCGTTGCTACCAAAACCTGGTCGCATTCGATCATGCGGGATTGTCTTTGCCAGTCCTCATAAAAGACTTCGAATCGACCGTCCCGATGCCGTATTCTGCCGGGCAGCGTATTGAAATAGACCTGGTGTTGCTCACTGAATACTTTTTCGAATTCCTCTCTTATTTCAAAATCCTCCACTTTGAGCATCCGGCTGCGAGCGAACATGTGAATCTCAGTGCCCAGGCTTCCAAAATAGAATGCCAGTTCGGTGGCAATGTAACCGGCGCCGATCACTACCATCTTCCGAGGGAATCGATCGAGTCGCAGCGCTTCCGTACTGGTTATGAAAGGAACTTCCGCGAGACCCGGAATATTCGGAATAGATGGACGGGCGCCCGCGGCGATAAAAATCCGCTCTGCCGTTATTTCTTCATCTCCCACTTGCAATCGCCTCTCACCCGTAAATCGGGCGTGTTGCGCGTACCAGTCGATGTTGGGATTGGCTTCGATCCCGGGATTGATGCTCAAGGATTCCGAATCGATACTGTCACTGACCCGATGGACGAGGGCTGAAAAATCCACTTCAAAACCTTTGGGTATCACTTGAAAGCGATGGGCTTCCTGAATGACTTGAGCAACTTCGGCTGCATGAATCAACATTTTCGACGGAATACAGCCGCGATTGAGGCAAGTCCCTCCCATGGGCCCTTTTTCAATCAGCGCCACTTTGTAGCCTAATTTGGAAGAAGGCGTTGAAATTTTTGCTCCTCCTCCGGAACCGATGACGACTATATCGTAATGTTTCATAAGATTTCCGTTTCTTGAACTGACCTGCCTGCGGAACATTTTCCGATTGAAAGGACAATCAATTCAGTAACTCAAGAGTTGTAAGTTCTTATCTCATCCCGGACTAGATCCGGGATACGGTTTGCGTAAGCCCTTGAAAATACTCCGGATTCCCGCTCCCTGCTTTCGCAGGGACAAGCTTCGCGAAAGTGACGAACCGTTCAACGCAGGCTTAATAATTTCAATGAATTACGAAAACTTACGACTGTCGGGTCAGTAAGGTTAATATATTATTTCCAATCATTCAGAAACTTCAGATGAGACCATGAATCTGATGGTTGTTTGGAAAGCGGCCAGAAAGCGTTACTTTACATGATTTTTTTGAGTTTTTCTTCTGCTTCTTTCAGTTCTGTGTGCTAGTTTGAAAAATGGCTCTTTTTTAAGTAACAGATATCCAACGACCTTTTTTCCAAAGAGCGTACAGCCATTCGAGCACAAGGAAAATTTCATGAAAAGATATTTGTGGTTGATGATTTTTTATTGGGGACTGATTGCCACCGTAGAAGCCGGTCCTTTGATCATTTTCGCTGCCGCCAGTACCATCAACGTCGTCCAGGAGGCCGCCCGAGCGTACCAGCAGCAACATCCTGTCGAGATCCGAACGTCTTTCGCATCCTCATCCACGTTGGCAAAACAAATCGATCAAGGCGCGCCTGCGCACATTATTTTATCTGCAAACACTCTGTGGATGGATTTTCTGGAGCAGAAACAACGGTTGGTTCCGCAGTCCCGTTTCAATCTCTTTGGTAATCGCCTGGTCATCATCACACCCAAGGGTCAAATGCTGTCCGAGTCCATCCAATGGCACCGCGACTTCGACCTGGCAAGCATTTTTCGGGGACGATTCAGCATGGGAGATCCCAACCACGTCCCGGCCGGTATTTATACAAAAGAAGGATTGGATTATTTCAATTGGTGGCCTGCGTTGCAATTCCGGATGGTGGCTGCCCGAGACGTACGAACGGCATTGGTTTACGTGGAGCGGGGGGAAGTGGAGATGGGGATCGTTTATTTAACGGACGCTTTGATTGCGCAAAAAAGTGTGCGAATAGCAGGTTTTTTTCCGCAAGAAAGTCATTCTCCTATCGTATATCCGATTGCCCTGGTTTCCGAAAATGAACATCCGGCAGGCCAGGCGTTCATCGATTTTCTGAGAAGCCCTCGGGTCTCGAGGATTTATGAACGCTATGGATTCGTGGCGATACCTTGAGCGTGACTGTGCCGCCCGGTGGCCATCGGAGAGGAGTCAAGAGCCCCTCTCCGTAGGAAAGTGGTTTTAAGCGGATTTCAAAACAAGATATCTCGACCCGTCCGGAGTGGTCACTAAAAGAAGAATCCCTTCTTCCGGATCAGCCTTTTCGATGGCCTCCTGAAAGGACTGCGCATCCTCGATTTTTTCCTGATTTATTTCCTGAATCATGTTCCCGGCTCTCAAGCCTGCTTGAAATGCCACGGAATCAGGAGCCACCTCAGTAACGACGACACCGGAATCTGTCTGGTAGCCGAATTTCTCTGCCAGTTCAGGGTTCAAATCCTGCACTGAAATGCCAAGGGAATTTACTTTTTCCACGGGGTGCGGACTGGTTATTCCTGGCGAAGAGCGCTCTCCCAACTTCAAATTGATGTCGATTTCCGCTCCATTTCGGATCACTTTGAGTGCTGCCATGGTTTGCGGCGCTGCCAAACCTACTTTGTTTTGCAGATCGTTGCTGTCCGCGACAGGGAGTTGGTTGAAACTCACAATGATGTCGCCTTGATTCAGACCCGCTTGCGATGCCGGAGAGTCTTCCAAAACTTTGGCAACCAGCGCGCCTTGCTGATTTTCCACTCCGAATGCCTGGGCCAGTTGAGGAGTCAAATCCTGGATGCTCACTCCAAGCCAGCCTCTCTTCACTTTGCCATCGGCAATCAATGCTTCCATGATATGCTGTGCCATGTTGATCGGCACGCTGAAACCGATTCCCTGATAACCTGCGCTTCGAGAAAAAATTGCGGCATTGACGCCAATGATTTTTCCTTCGAGATCAATCAGTGGACCACCACTGTTGCCCGGGTTGATCGCGGCATCGGTCTGGATAAAATTTTCATAATCAATCAATCCGACATTGGAACGCCCTTTGGCACTGACGATTCCCATAGTGACGGTATTGGAAAGTCTATAGGGATTCCCAATGGCAATGACGGTTTCTCCAATACGAATCTCATCGGAATTTCCCGTTGGCATGACAGGAAGATCCTCACCATCGATCTTGATCACGGCAATGTCGGATTGAGGATCAGCGCCTACTATCTCAGCCGAAAATTCGCGACCATCACTGAGGGTCACTGCTATTTTACTCGAATTGCTTACCACGTGACTACTGGTAAGAACATGTCCCACCTGACTGACGATCGTGCCACTTCCCTGACCAAATTGCCTGAATTCACGGGGTGCTTGAGATCCAAAAGGGTAAGACCGGGATTGTGGAGCAGTATCCGGAAAAAAGAATTTTTTGAATTCATCAGGCATGGAATCGAAAGGTACCCGATTTCCGCCCCTCCGCATGGCGGGAACGGTTTTTTCTACCTCTATATGGACAACTGCTCTTTGAGCTTTTTCCACAATGTCTGCCCGTGTCTTGGAATGTTGAATAAGAGATTGGAGAGGAGGAGCCGTCGCGGCCAATCCTCCCAAAACGACTGCAAATCCTATTAGTGCCGCTATCAAAAAAAATCGAATTTTCATGTTTTCCTCTTTTGATGAAAAATTATATAATCTGTTAAAAATTTACGAACAACTCCCCAAGATTGGACAATCCTTTATTCAATACGGGCAATTGTCATGATCATGTTTGGAGATGAGTGAGTGGACCGGAAAACCGGCAATGCCCTCTAGACGGACATTGGCAGTTCCCGGGTCAATACATTGTAAAATCATCAAGGGATTCATAAGCGGCCAACTCAGAAGGGAAAATAACAGCTCTGCTGACAGCTTTTTGAGGAGGAAGGATTTTGATTTGTCCTCCTTTTTTCAGAAATAGTTTTGTTTCAAAGTTGATAAAATTCCGATCGGGGAATTTTTCCAATGTATCGTTTCGCATGTTTCCTCCTTGTTCAAGACGCTCGATGGATAATATGCGTTGACTCTTTTACAATAGTAACGCGAAGAGGAGAAATGTTCTCAAAAATTTATTTCCGAGCCATTCCGCGTGAATCGGGAATGCTTATAAAATAGTATGTTGGTAACTGTCAGATCCGGCATTCTTAGCTCTTTTGAAAAAATATATATGTTGAAGCGAAACAATGAGCATGGCGGCAATATTTTCAGGCTGGCGCAACAACATGATATCGATATCGAGGAAATTATCGATCTCAGCAGCAATATTGCCGAAAACGTTTCAGGATCGGCCTTGAGGCTTCTTGAAGAGAAGCTGGCAACAATCCAGCGCTTGCCGGAACCCTATTCTGAGAGTGTCCTGTCACAATTGTCGCGTTATTACCAAATTCCGAAATCCTTCATGATTTGTGGTGCGGGAACAACGGAGTTGATCCATGGTTTGAGCTATTGTCATGCGAACCGAAACGTTTTGATTGTGCAACCCACCTATGCGGATTATGAAAAATACGCGGTGCTCTATGGTTGCCGGATCATTGAGCAAATATTGGAAGAGAACGACGATTTTTACTTCAACATCGAAAAATTCGAGGAACTGGTTGCCAACGTTCAAATCGTCTTCATTTGCAATCCCAACAACCCGACAGGAACTTTGATCGACCGGCAGGCGATTCTTTCACTTCTGCAGCGCTTTCCCAAAGTGATATTCGTGTTGGATGAGTCCTACATGCCCTTCACTTCCTTTGAAACGACCCAATCGTTGCTGGGCGTGGAGCAAGGCAATCTGGTAGTCCTGCGTTCTTTCTCTAAAATTTTTGCCGTGCCCGGTTTGAGAATGGGATGGTTATATACGCCGAATGAGGAGTTGATCAGCAGATTGCGGGGCTTTTTGTCTCCCTGGTCTTTGAACTCGCTAGCCCAAATCGTGGCAGAAAAATTAATCGGGTTTGAAGATCCATCTTTTATTGACCAAATACAAAATACAAAAAAAAGATTGATTGAACAGATTGCTCCGTTTTCCTGGCTGCATCCCTATCCCAGTCACGCCAACTTTGTTCTGATCAAATCTCATCGTTATTCTTCCGCAATGCTTTTTGATTATTTCGGCCTCCATAAAATACTGATTCGGGATTGCAGCAATTTTACGGGTCTGGACCAATCTTTTATCCGTCTTTCCATAAAAAATGAAAATAATATCCGAAAGGCCGTGGACATCTTCCGGCAGCTGCACGAAAAATCGTTATCATGGTGATTTCCAGACCTTTCCCGAGCTGGAAAAAATGATTTCATCGGCAAATACTGGTATCCTTAAAAATTAAACCAACCATTCCAAGTTGGTTTTGCATTTGCATACAAAAGTAGCAAAAGTAATCATTCATTAATTCAAGGAGAGATCTTATGGCGCAAAGTACGGAAAATAACGGGCAAGAAGAAAATCAAAAAGAAACTGTTCAAGACCACCCATCCAATGAGTCGGGAACATCTGAAAAACTTTCTCTGCGAGAGATTGGTATTCGTTTGCTCTATTCGCTCTTATTTCTAATCATATTTGCGATTGTTGAAACCATCGTACAGATCACGGTGTTGTTCCAATTCATCCACCTCTTTTTCATACGCCGGGAAAATGGCGCAGTCCGCGTTGCCACCAACAAACTGTCGACTTATGCCTATAAAGTGCTCCGCTATTTAACAATGAACGAACATCAACGTCCTTTCCCCTTTACCGATTGGCCGGAAGCGCTGGAGCCGCCCGAAGGTTCAGAGCACAATCAGGAATGATGAAGCATGTGGATATAACGGTCCATGGCTTGGTGCAGGGAGTGGCCTTTCGATATCACGCCATCGAAAAAGCACGGCATTCAGATATCAAAGGCTTCGTCAGAAACCAAGCGGATGGCACTGTCCGTATCGAAGCGGAGGGAGAAGAAATAAACCTGCGGAGTTTTGTCGCCTGGTGTCACCAAGGTCCTCCTCATGCCAGAGTTACCAAAGTCTTGACTAATGAGAGTGATTGGCAAGGGTATCGTGGATTTGAAATAAAATATTGAGAATCGAAAAAACTCGAGACAGCTGAGCGACCTCACCCGGGGATTCGGCCTTCCGGGAGAAGCAAACAGGTGGAACGAAGAGACTGATTCTAATCCTGATAGATTTTCTTGTAGAGGTAATAGGACCTGAAAACTCGTTTGACATAGTTTCGGGTTTCCCGAAAAGGAATCGATTCGACATACTCATCCATTGGCAGTTCCCCATACTTTTTCAACCATTCTCTCACCCGGTGTTCTCCCGCATTGTATCCTCCTGAGACATAGACGAGTCGATCGTGAAATTCCCGTGCCAGATTTCCTAAATAATGAGTGCCCAATCGGATATTGATATAGGGATCGTAGAGATTGTTGATGTTGGTCAGGTTCACCTTTTGCTGCCTGGCCATTTTGTAAGCCGTTCGATGGATCAGTTGCATGAGACCATGGGCGTCTGCAACGGAAAGCGCATGGGGATCATACAGGCTTTCTTCCCGAATAGTGGCCAGCACCCAGTAAGGATCGATCCCTGCCTTTTGACTTCGCTCCTCTATAAAAGACCAATAAGGCCTGGGGTAGGCAAATTGCCACAGCGTTTGATCCTCGGACGAAGGTTCTCTCAATGAGAGTTTTTTTAAATCATAGAGAAAGTAGTTGGTAACGAAATTTTGCAAAGGATAGAATTTTTCATGTCGATACAGCAGCTCACTTCCTTTCCAGATAATGGAACGTTTGTTGTACCGGGGAACATCATGGAGGATTTCGAAGACGGCCTGTTCATTTTGGCCTATTGCGAATAAGAATTCATACCATTTGACGAGCTTTTTAATTTTTCCTGTTAGCGGAACCGGAGTCTGGTGCCAGAATTTTCGCTGAGGCGCTGAAATCCCCAAGCTCCTGATTTGGCTGGTCCATTCACCAGGCTGGTTTAAAAAACGAAGATTGTAATACGTATTCGGCCACTCTTGCCGCAATTTTTTAAACGTTTGATCCGCTTGATCACTTTGCCCCGCAAAGTACTGCAATTTCCCCTGCCAATAGAGAAACTTGGCAGAGACTTCCGGGGAAGGATTCTGATATTCGAATTCCTGATGAATATAATGCAGGGCATCCCGATAGTGTTGATTCCGGTAGCGATACCATGCGAGTTTCCAAAAAGCGATCTCAGCCTCTTTTGATCTTGGGAACTTTCCGGCCAGTTTTTGCCACCAAAAATCCGCGCTTTTTTCATCGTCGAGTACTTCATGAGTTTCTGCCATTTTTTGATAAGCCTCGGGCAGCCACGTGGATACGGGGTTTACTTCTTCCAATTGAGTGAGTGTCTGTTTGGCGGATTCCAAATGCTTCAACCTCTGAAAGGAGCGCATGCTCCAAAAAAGCTGGGAAGTTTGATAGGCATTGTATTTTTTCGTTAAAACGCTCTCTTTTCTCAGATTGAGGATGGTATGGTATTGTTTTTCCTGGAACAGGGCCCGCAAGTATATGTTTGCCAGTCGAGTGCGGATTTTGGGATCGTGAACGTCATCGATCTGTTGGGGAATAATTTTTATCATATAATCAAAGAGTTTCAATTCTCTCAATCTTTGAATACGTTTCAAATAATCCCTTGCGGTGAGCTGCGCCTGTTTCTTTATTTTGAGCCTTGCAATGATGGCATCGGATTGCTTTGCCGTTGCCAGGTCTTCCGGATAAAGCCATTGGGTCACATAAAATCGTGGTGGAAAAGGCTCTTTCAGGATAGATGCGCTTCTGGCATAAATATCAATGATATGATGATCGTGCAGTAAAGGAGATTCTTGCCTGGCGACGTCGGACAGGATAGGATGTATCAAAGGCGCGGTTTCAGGGGTTTGATAGTAATTTTTGATGTTGGCTTTTATTTTTTTCAGGTAGAACGGATTGACTGGAGGCTGGAGCAATTTTTTGATCAAGGGAATGGCTTCTGCTTGTTGATTGCTCCGCAAATACGCGCGCATCTTGTGGTATGTCCACAAATCCGGATATTCGTCATCCAGTTTTTGTCCTGTTTGAAAACTTTGCAGGGCCAGGTCATGTTCTTCCAGTTCGATATAGCATTGTCCCAAAAGAAACCAGGCTCGTCTCAAATAATCCGTATCGACGACAGAAGCCGTCACAACAGGTGTCAATTCAAGGACCACGTGTTTGAAGGCGCGCTGTTTGTAGAGGCTTATGATCCGTTTCCAGGGAGGTTTGACAGCAGAAGCCTTCTGTTCTTGGGCTTGCAACGGAAACATTCCTGAAAACAGAAAAACCGCCATCCCAATCAGAAAAGCGCCCATCAAAAGACTATGAGTGATTTCGACGCTTTTGCCGGAAGATTTTAAGAGTGCCATCAGATATTCGCGCAGCCTTGCAAGGAAGAGAGAATGAACGTAGAAAAACACGCTGCCGGAATCGAGTCGCCTGTTGATCACGATGGAGTGGCAATGCGCCCTACCGTAGCCACTATTCACCTCCATCGCCTCACTCATAATTTACAGACAATCCGAAAGCATATCAACGGTAGCAAAATCATGGCAATTGTCAAAGCAAATGCCTATGGTCACGGCTTGCTTCCTGTCACCAAACATCTTGCTCAAGGGGGAGTGGAGCAAATTGGCGTAGCTTTCTTAGAGGAGGGAATTGCTCTGCGTCAAGGAGGAATCCAGCTTCCCATTCTGGTTATGGGCGGCACTTTGAATACTCAAATTGAGCATTTTCTGGATTTTGATTTAGAGCTGACAGTTTCCTCTGCGGACAAACTGCGACAGGTGGAAGAAGTGGCCGTCCGCAAGCGAAAAAAGGCTGTCATCCACCTGAAAATCGATACGGGCATGGAGAGAATCGGAGTTCATAGTTATTCGGCAGGAGCTTTTATTGAAGCCGCCGTGCGCACCAAACATTGTCGCCTCAAAGGTGTCTATTCCCATTTGGCCTGCGCGGATGATCCCGATTCCCCAATGACCCGGGAACAATTGAACCGCTTTGAGGAAGCCCTTCACAAGTTTGAGCAATTGCAGGTTCCCCTCCCCACAAGACATCTGGCCAATTCCGCAGGAATCTTGCATTTTCCCCAAACCCATTTGGACATGGTGCGGCCCGGCATCATCCTTTATGGCATTTACCCCGCTCCCGCTTGTCGAAGAGTGCTTGCTATTGAACCAGTGCTTTCCTTGAGTTCCACGGTTGTCTATTTCAAGGTAGTCCTGGCAAACAATGCCATCGGCTATGGAGCCACCTGGCGCTCCGATCATAACGTTCGCGTCGTAACAATTCCCATAGGATATGGAGATGGCTATTGCCGTTCCCTTTCCAATCGGGGAGAAGTTCTCGTTCGAGGAAAACGCTATCCTATTGTGGGAAGGGTGTGCATGGACCAGTTTATGGTCAATATCGAAGATGGCACCGCCTACAATGGTGACGAAGTGATCTTGATCGGTTCCCAGGGCGGGGAGCGACTCAGTGTCGAGGAGATGGCGGAAAAGGCAGATACGATTCCTTATGAAATCCTCACCCGCTTCAACAACCGGGTCCCTCGCGTTTATGTGGATGAGCATGGACCCATCAGGTGAATACCGTTATCGGACACTCGCTTCCGGCAAGAAAAAACTTGTAATCCCTTTCGATCTTCTGTAATACTGTAAGTTTATTTTTTAAAAAAGCGAATTTTGCATATCAACAAGCAAGAAAGATGAAAACAAGATCGATCAGGAAAGAGGATCTGCAAAATGGCACCCATCCTCGTCAATGGTGGTTAGTGGATGGAGAGGGAATGACTCTGGGGCGTTTGGCCACTCGGATTGCTGTTCTTTTACGAGGAAAGCATAAGCCTATTTATACTCCGCACGTCGATACGGGAGATTACGTGGTGGTTATCAATGCGGAAAAAGTGGTATTGACCGGAAAGAAGATGAAAGACAAGATATATTACCACCATACAGGGTACCCCGGTGGTTTGAAACAAGCCAGAGCACAAGAGATTCTGCAAAAAAAGCCAACAAATTTAGTTTATAATGCAGTCAAAGGGATGATGGCCAAGAATGCGCTCAATCGAACGGCCCTGCATAAATTGAAGATTTATGCAGGCTCGCATCATCCGCATGAAGCGCAGAAACCGCAACCTCTGCAGTTGAAGGGATAAGCGAAGATGGCAGTGGAACAGTATTATGGAACAGGACGTCGCAAGAGTTCGGTAGCACGTGTCTATTTACGCCCGGGTGAGGGACAAATGACGGTCAACAAGAAAAGTGTCGATGACTATTTTAGAAGGACGACCTTGAAAATGATCATTTATCAACCACTGGAAGTGACGGAAACCGTCGGACGCTTTGATATTCTGGTCAATGTCCATGGAGGTGGATTATCCGGTCAGGCTGGTGCCATACGGCATGGGATTGCCAAGGCATTGCAGGAAATGGACGAGGAGCTGCGTCCGATTTTGAAAAAAGCAAAGATGTTGACGCGTGACGCCAGGCAGGTTGAACGGAAAAAGTATGGTCAACCCGGTGCGCGCAAACAGTATCAATTCTCGAAACGATAGTTTGTTTGTTCCTCTCATGAGTCTCTGAAGAGAGCCGCATGGCGTTTTTGTTTTTGCTTTGGAGTCTGCTCTGCGCACTGCTCACCGTGAACGTCTTTCAGCCTTTTCGCCAGAGTGAAAACAGGCTGATCGTTTTGTCGATTTTTGTTAGTAGTTGGTTGATTGGGGACTTGGCCCTGCATTGGATCGTCCTCAATCTGGGAATTACGATTTTTTTCTTTTTTGCGGGCGCGCTTGAAAGCAATCTTGGACAATTTGCTTTCATTCTCCTCCTCTTCAGTTTGATTGCTCTGGGATGGCGGACACGATTCCTCTTTCGCCTGAAGCCATTGGTAGAGCAGCAAATGAGCGCTGCGCTCGGCAGCGAATATGAACAGCATCGATTTGCGCATTATCAGCAAACCACTTCCCCTTCTTTTGTCGATTGGAATATTTATTGGAACCCCTTCCTTTTACTGAAGGACTCGCGGGTTGAAATCATTTCAGATATTCCATTTTATCGAGATCAGGGCTTTTCCCTCACCTTGGATATTTACCGTCCACGCCATCATGCCGGGAATTGTCCGGTGCTTCTTCAAATCCATGGAGGCGCCTGGACCATGGGTTTAAAAAATCATGGAATCCCCCTGATGGTGAGAATGGCGGCAGAGGGATGGATTTGTTTTTCAATATCTTATCGCTTGAGTCCGCAAGCAGTATTTCCGGATCATCTGATTGACTGTAAGCGCGCAATCCATTGGATCAAGGTAAATGGAGCGTCTTATGGAGCCGATCCCGATTTTATTGTTGTTACGGGAGGGTCGGCAGGAGCGCATCTTGCTGCTCTGACGGCGTTGACTCCCGGTGACCCGGAATTTCAATCCGGATTTTCAGAAGTGGATACCGGAGTTCAAGGGTGTGTTGCTTTTTACGGAATTTATGATTTTGAAGCGCAATTTGAAAACAATTCAAATCTCACGCTGCAAAGTGTTTTAGAACAGGTCATGCGCAGTACGCCTCAAATAAATCCTGCAAAATTCCGGCAAGCATCTCCCATCCATAGAATAAAAAACCCTCCACCCTTCATGCTCATTCAAGGCGAGACGGACTCCATGATTCCCCCTGCAGAAACCATTCGATTTCACAATGCTCTTCAAAAAGCAGAAACGCCTCACCTCGTTTTATTGAAATTGCCGTGGGTGGGACATGGCTTTGACGCATTGCCAACCATCTCCGCCCAAATGGTTCTTCCTGCGGTTGAGCAATACTTGTCCTTCCTGAGAACCGCATGAGAGACGGGGATGGGTCGTTTCAGCGCCCTCTCTTACAGTCTTCAGCGCGCTCGTTATATCTTTTGTCCACTGTATTTTGATCTGGCTGGCTACATTCTCGAGCTTTTGACTTTTTTTCTCAATTTGAGGAAAAATTTGATCCCAATATAAAGCCAATATCACTGTGTCCAAGCAGACAACCACTTTTTCTGAGAACCTGTTTGAAACAAGTAACGCTTTCCATTAGAAGCGTTCCATAGTACAGCCATTATTGCGAAACAATGAAACACTACGCGAGTAAGGATAAAATGAATGAAAAAACACCCATCAGGCTGACGAATAGCGGCAAGACTGATCGCTGTCCGGCAGTTGGGCACAGCGGCCGTAAGCTACCTTTTCGCTTGGGTGAGCCAATGATTCCGAGGATGCCCCATGTCAGACGGACGTTGCTATTGCTTGTGGCGTTGGTCTTTGCATGGCCGGTGCTGGCGGATTATTATGACGGGTTGCGGCATTGGGAAGCCGGAAGTCACGGCGAAGCGCTGGTCGAATGGCAGGAAACCGCAATGGAGGGTGACGCCTGCTCCATGATGGCCCTCGGACGGTTGTTTGTCCAAGGTCCGGGACCGCAGCAGGATTACATAGAAGCGCACAAGTGGTTCAACTTGGCCGCAAGCAGAGGCGTGGAGGAGGCCTTTGCCGAGAGAGGCGATTACCGGGAAGATGACGCCGGCTCAGCTAGCCACTGCGCAAGAACGCGAATGGGTGTCAGGCTTGCATATTGGTATTGAAAAGGGGTCAGGGTATTAAGAAATTGTCTTATGCGCAGGAGTTTTTCACCCATCAGAGGATTGACTCTCATCTGGGGTTTAAAAGGCAATGCGTTGTCTGTTCAGCAAGGAAGGTCTCAGAAAGGAACCATACCTCAATCCTTTGTCTGAGTGGCTTTTCACAAATTAAATACAAATAAGCAAAACTGACCCCATTTGTGATTTTTTGATTTTCCCATGTAAATTCATTCTCCGGAGAACATGATGCAATTTTTCAAAAGAACGGCATTGCTTGGACCCCCGATAAGGCTGCCACCGGTTATTTTCGCCATGCTCACGGTATGCGCGTCGCTTATCTCGATTTTGCTACCCGCAACAGCACAAACGGTCGAGCCGCCTTCACTGACTGTCCGAAAGCACTTCCGGTTGGCTCCGTTTTACCGGCAGTGGGTTGATGTGGAAGGATTGCCCGTTGTGGCATCGGAGAAGGTGAATCCTTACGCCTTAAAAGAAACCGCCTGGCTGATCCGGCGCATGATCGGACATCGCCCGGAGGTACTACGGGCGATGGCGAAAAACAGGGTGCGTGTTTCCGTGATGGCCTATCACGAGATGACAACGCGGATTCCCGAACACAGCGATCTCAGTCCCGGTTTTTACTGGGACCGGCGGGCTCGTGGTTTGGGAGCAACGCCTATTCGAAAACGGGGCTTGCCACCCCCGGGCTCCGTGGCGCGCAAGAACGCATTCCTGGCAATGATTGCCCTCACCGTACTGGCAGGTTGCAAGACGTCCGGGAAAAACATGGTGGGAGACGATTCCAAGAGCGGGATTGTACGGAAAGACAGTTGCGAACCTGTTTCCGGTCGTCTGAGCATGGAGGCGACCATGGCGAACAGGACCGGCAATTACCGGTTAACGCTCGTAGAGCCTGCCTTTGGCAGCGATGGACGGTCCGTACGGGGTACGCTCACCCTGCGCGAATCGCCGGAAGGACTCGACTCGTTGGGCAGCGCATCGACGCCTTTGTACGGATTCACGGACGTGAATATCAAAGCGGTCGGAGCGCACCGCGTCGGCAGTCTCCTCAGTGAAGACCCTCAGTCTCCTGGCGTACTCGTGCTCGAGGGGAACTACACCGGTGAACGTAACATCCTGCTAAGACTTGGTTCGACCACAAATCAGCGCGACCTAAGACGATACGATGGGGCCTACACGGTGCTGGATGTACATGAAATCTCCGTCAATGGTTTCGCCGGCAGTTGGCGAAGCGCCACACTCAAATCCGGTACCAAAGGCTACTTCTGCGCCAAGAAAGTATTCCAGGACTGATAACAAGAGGTAACACTGGTGAGAACTTTTTTTATCAGAAATCTCCCCATTCAGGACAAACAAATCGACGCAAGGAATTCGGTGAAGAGATTCGCGCGCCAATATACCGTATCGTCAACGCGGCAGATGGTGTTCCCCGTGTACCGCCCTCTTGGGGGTCTCATTGTATTGTCTTCTTTGTCTCCTTTATAAATCGCGAACTAGCGGACTGTTTGGAAAGAAATTTCTGCGGTTACATGCATCAAGGTGATATGCGCTACCTGACGGCTTGTGAGAGGAATGTCTTCAAGCTCAAGGTCATTCCAAACCCCGGCATGCCATTTCGCGTCTTTCGGTTGGCCAGGAGGGTGATTGCCAATGAGCCATCTATTGCGGGAATGGACCACCGAATCAGCGAATATCAATGTAAACTCGAGTCCTATGCGAAAAAACGGACGAACAAACAAATGGGGTCAGGCTTGCGTATTGGTATTTAACCTGAATTCGACATAAATCTTCAATAATATGAATATCCTAGTCTATATGTCATCCTCGCGAAACTTGTCCCCGCGAAACCTGTCCTCGCGAAAGCGGGGAGCGGGGAGCGGGGATCCGGATTTCAGTCTGGCTGCATACCCCTGGATTCCTGCTTTCGCAGGAATGACAAGGTTTCTCTGAGATATGAAGATTCCATAACATATTGAATTTATTAAATTCTTATCTCGAACTCAGGTTAGTTTAGTGCTTGGCAGAAAAATACTCAAATTGCTGATATTAAATGACATTTCTTCAATTTCACAGGATGAAGATTTGTTTGATACAGTGTTCAGATGGCCAAAATCAGCAAAAAATAGGATTTTTGATGAGTTTTCCCAAAATCTTTGTTTCTTGAAAATAGGTGAATACCATTAAATATCATGTGGTTATCTAATTTTCGGCCAAGCACAAGTTGATAAAGGTGGGGGTATTTCTTGCGGGCTACTTGAAGCATGGCGATGAATTTGGGGACGTACTCGTGGGATTCCTTGCGCAGTTTGAGTTTCCAGAAATTTCCAGTCCGCTGTTTTTTCATGGAACGTTCGATATAGCCTGGTCCTCCATTGTAGGCGGCCAGCGCCAATTCCCAGTTGTTTTTGAATTTCTTACCCAATCTGTCCAGATAATCGAGGGCTGCCATGGTTGATTTTTGCCAATTCAATCGCTCATCCCGGACCCAGCCCACACGCAATCCATAATCCCTGGCCGTGCCCTTTGTGAATTGCCACATCCCCAAGGCTCCCGTCCGCGATTTCGCTTTTGGATTGAAAGAGGATTCCAACATGGGCAAAAATGCCAACTCGGGCGGGAGATTCCGTTTTTTCAATTCCTTGCGAATGTAGGGCAAGTAAGGCTGAGCACGTTTCAGAGACATCATGACCGTCTTGTTTGATTTATCAGTATAGATTTTCAAAAATTTATTAATTCGCGAATTTTTTTGAGTCCAAACGTTTTGTGGGGTCTCCTGGGGACGATAGCTAGTCCGGGAGCTTGCGGAGCGACATGCTTCCAGTCCCAGAGAAGCAATAACAAAAAATGCAATCCAAAGGACTTTCGAAAGCGGAACGCCGATTGATCGTTTCTGCTGCTGATACATAATTTTTTTTGCTGTTGCGTGAAGAGAAATAATGGATTCAAACTGAAAAATATTGGTGGCTCTTCAGGGCGTGAGAACAAAACACTTCACCCAATCCTTCCCTGGAAATCTGCCGACAAGCACGTTTCTGGTGGGCTTCTCCTGCAAAAACCCCAAAAACGGAAGAACCACTTCCACTCACCAATGCAGCAACTGCGCCATACTGCAAAAGCTTCTGTTTGATGACTGTCAACTCGGGAAAATCGACAAGCAACGTTTTTTCGAAGTGGTTGTACAAAGAGCTCGTCAGCTGTTCCAGAGTTTCAATGGTATTGCTCCGGTTTGACCGCATCGTATCCGGCAGCGGAGAAGGGTGGCAGCGACGGTAAGCCTCCGCGCTTGAAATGGCAAAGGGTGGTTTGATGAGAAGCAGAAAAAAAGAAGGATATCCCGGTAAAGGACGCAATTGCTCACCTCTCCCTTTTGCTTCAGAGGGGCGGGGGTCGATGAAAAAAGGAACATCCGAGCCCAGAGTAGCCGCGATCTTTTTCAATTCCGGCGTTTTCAGAGGATGACTGCAGGTGGTGTTCAATGCCTGCAAGACACCCGCCGCGTTTCCGCTGCCTCCTCCCAATCCCGCGCTTACGGGAATTCGTTTGAAAAGATGAAAATCCGCATGAATTTCAATGCCGGTTTGCTGCTCGAATGCGCGGGCCGCCTTGATGATCAGGTTGTCTTTTTCATCCCCACAGGGCAGCCCGTCGAGTTGGAGCCGGATGCCACGATCCATGTTTCCAATCAGGGTGATGGCGTCGAACAAGGCGATCGGCACCAGGTGGCTGAGCAATTCGTGGTAGCCGTCCTCACGTTTTCTTAAAATGTAGAGTTGCGTGTTGATTTTTGCAGGAGTTTGAATCTCCATCATAGGCGTCAAATGAATTCTTTTTCCAGCAGCAGGGGCACCAGCGCTTCACAAGCTCTCGGATAGTCTTCCGCTTCGCAATAGAGATATTGGAGATCGGCCGTGCGATGGTATTGCTCCAGCAGGAGCGAAGCCTTTTGAACAGGGAGATACTGGGGTTTTCCCAGCACATTGCTTTTCAACAACAAGGAATGCCGTGTCGACTGCTCTCGAGGGGAGAGCATGGAAAGATAAGGCGAGGATTGGAGAAACAAGGGTTCGATTCTTTCCTGCCGCAAGCGTTCCAGGACTTGCCGCTTCAATTCGGGTGGATGGTAATGTTCGAATTGAAACAATCGTTTTGCCGGTTTTCGAAACACGATGCGGGAAGACCATTTCTTGTGTTGCGCCTGGTGCAGAGCAGAAAGAATACGGTCATCGCGCGCCACCAGGAAATTGTCCAAGGCGCCGGTGATCTTGAAATCGATTTCCTCTTCCAGCAGTGCTTGTGCCAGGTAATAATCAAAAGGCAGGAGGGTTTTGTGAAGATAGACCTGCATGAACATGTGCAGGCGGGCCATGAGGAAATCTTCGAAGGTATGCAGGGCATTGTAATTCAAAACCAAGACGATACCTTCTTCGGATCGCGCGCAGGACAATGAACGCACCAGATGGTCCAGATCGAACTTGCCATAGCTGACACCCGTATAATACGAATCACGTAGCAGGTAATCCATGCGGTCCGCATCGACTTCCCCGCTGATGATCTGCTTGAGCAGCGGGTGAATGTTGCTGGCTTGTCGATCTTGCGAGGAGTCCTCAGTGATTTTGCCGCGTCCCTCAAACGCAGTGGAAACCAAAATATTACTGTCGATCAAGGAGCAGATATCCTGAGCTTCCTCGGGAGACAAGAGAGGCCTTGTCTCCCGGGCCATGGCACAAATGATGGCAACCGAAAAATCCTCGTGGGTAGCCTGGTTTTCCCTGAAATTCGATTTATACCAATCAACCGGTAAATCGAGGTTGCTTTTAAGAGGCAGCGCCGCTTCGCAAGAATGGGAAAAAGGGGCGTGTCCTACGTCATGTAACAATGCCGCCAGCCGGACCATCTGGCGTAAATAGGACCAATCCCGCTTGCTGAATAATCCGGTAAGCCAGCCACGCTCCGCAGCCACGATCTGATCAAAAATTCTCCCTGCCAGATGCATCACTCCCAGAGAATGCGCGAAGCGGGAATGCGTGGCTCCCGTATAAACATAATTGGCAAAACCCAATTGCGAAATGTGACGCAGACGCTGGAAAAAGGGATGATCGATGACCCGCCGTTCTTTTTCGTTGAAACCGATAATCCCATGTATGGGACAGTGGGATTCATAGATGGGAAAAGAATTCGACATTTTTTTGAATTCAATATAGTAAAGAACCTGATGACTGACGGAAATCCTGGCTTACGAGATTCGTGAATCGGGCTTTTCAGGGAAAACCCCATCCCTTATGCGAAAACAACCTTGTACTACGGAGAAGGTATGCAGATTGAAATTGAATATTGCAACACTTGAAACTATTTACCCCGCGCAACCAGTTTGGCTGCAGAATTGAAAGAAAAATACGGAGTGGAAGCAATCCTCGTGAGTTCCGATGGAGGCGTTTTTGAAGTAAAAGTGGACGAAAATCTGGTTTTTTCCAAAAAACAATCGGGACGCTTTCCCGAAGACCATGAAGTGCCGGATAAAATCAACGCCCTCTAGATCGACGCAACGGGATTCCTGATCTTCCGGACCACCGAAGAGAAATGGCCGAGTAGAGAAAAGGGGCATTGTTCCAATTCACCCACGCTCTTATTTTTCACGCATGACTTCCTTCGGGAAGCCGGCGCTTTGCGATTCCCCAAAGGATAGTCCCTTTCAACGAAAAACAGGGTGTTTTTATTAAAAGTCCGCCTTCAACGCAGCACGTATTTCTCGTTTCAAATCCTTGTTACGTTGCTTTTCTGCTGCGTCACGCTTCAATTTTCTGGCTAAGGATGGCTTGGCATAGAACTTGCGTTTTTTGAGTTCTCTGAACAATCCTTCCTTGATCAGGGTTCGCTTGAGCTGCATCAGCGACTTTCCGATATTTCCATCTCTGACATGGACGACAATGGCCATAAGTTTTCTAGAAAACAGGTTATCATTGAGTTTGAAAACCCGACTTTATAACACATTGATTGATAGTTTCAATCCAATTTTAAAGCATCTTTCATTTTCCAGTTTACAGTTCTTCTGTCATCCTCGCGAATGTGGGGATCCATCTTAGTGACTACCACTGGATTCCTGCCTGCGCAGGAATGACAAAAAAGGCGGCAAACTGTAAACTACTTTTTTCTATTATTGAAGGGTCCCAATTTTAACGTCAGAAAGGTCAAAGTGGGAAAATATGATTACAACATGATTGTCATTGGAGCAGGATCGGCAGGACTGGTCACTTCATTGATCGGCGCGGTGACCAAAGCGAAAGTGGCTTTGATCGAGAAGCGCAAGATGGGAGGAGATTGCCTGAACACCGGATGCGTTCCCAGCAAGTCGTTGATCAGCAGCGCCCGGGTCGCCAAAACCTTGAAGCAGCACGCGGAATATGGTCTGGAAGGCGTACAATACAAGGTCGATTTTGCGCAGGTGATGGAACGGATCCAGGCCATTATCCGCAAAATCGAACCCCATGACAGCGTGGAGCGCTACGCCTCACTGGGAGTGGATTGTTTTCAGGGGGAGGCGAAAATACTTTCTCCCTGTGAAGTGCAGCTTCCCGATCGGAGATTGACAACCCGGAATATCGTGGTGGCCACCGGCGCCCGGCCTTTTGTTCCTCCGATTCCCGGTATCGAAAATCTGGATTATTTGCACTCCGATAATCTGTGGGAAATCCGAGAACAGCCCAAACGCCTGCTGGTGGTGGGAGGAGGGCCCATCGGCTGCGAATTGGCCCAGGCTTTCAGCCGCTTGGGATCGCGGGTTACGGTCATGCAGACGCAGCCCACCATCTTGCCCAGAGAGGATCCCGACGTTGTCCGTTTCGTGCAGGATGCTTTCAAACAAGATGGAGTCGAGGTCTTGACGAAAGTGAAATTGATCCGCTTCGAGAAAGGGGGGGAGGACTGCCGGGCGGTCTATGAGAGAGATGGCAAGGAAGCCATCTTGCCCTTCGATCGAGTGATTATAGCCACGGGGCGTAAGGCCAATACGGCGGGTTTTGGTCTGCAAGAGTTGGGCGTGAAGCTGAACCCGAATGGGACCATTCACGTGGATTCGTACTTGCGTAGCAACATTCCCAATATTTATGCCTGTGGCGACGTGGCGGGGCCTTACCAGTTCACCCACATGGCAGGTCATCAAGCATGGTATTGCGCGATCAACGCCCTGCTTCATCCATTCAAGAAATTCAAGGTGGATTATTCGGTTGTGCCCTGGTGTACGTACACGGATCCGGAAGTGGCGCGGGTCGGATTGAGTGAATGCGAAGCGCGGCAACGGAACATCCCGCATGAAGTGACTCGCTACGGTCTGGACGATCTGGACAGGGCCATCACGGACCGGGCAGACCGCGGAATGGTCAAGGTGATCACTCCTCCCGGAAAAGATCGTATTCTGGGGGCCACGATCTGTGGTGCGCACGCGGGTGATTTGCTGGTGGAATTCATCCTGGCCATGAAACATGGATTGGGGTTGAATAAGATTCTGGCAACAATCCATCCTTATCCCACCTTCTCCGAGGCGGCGAAATACGCGGCTAGTGAATGGAAAAAAGCCCACGTTCCCACCTCCCTGCTCAAGTGGGTGAAAAAATATCACGATCTGCGACGTTGAGGTCGGGTTGTGATAAAAAATTCAAAAAAATATAGATGGCGAGACTTTGAATCGCATTTGGAGAAAGGGCGCTCATGATCCCACGATTGCATCTTTCCACGTTGTCGTCCGGCAGACCGGGCGGGAGCCCTCATGAAACTCCGCAAGACGATGCGCAGAGCAGAGTCTGTGCGGATTATTTGCGGGAACTGAGAAAAACCTCGTTTTCCGGTGAAATCCGTACCGATTATGGCGCGCGCCTGGTCACGGCGACCGACAACAGCATTTATCAAATTCTTCCCCGGGCGGTGCTCTTTCCGTGTTCTGCAGAAGATATCTCGGAATTGTTCAAATTGGCGCGGGAAGAGCGTTTTCAGGGTCTGGACTTCACTGCCCGGGGAGGAGGAACCGGCACCAACGGACAATCGCTTTCACCGGGAATCATCATCGATTGTTCCAAGCACATGAATCGTATTCTGCAAGTCGATCTGCAGGAGAAATGGGTTCGCGTGCAGCCAGGAGTCGTTCTGGACCAGTTGAACGATCATCTGAAGCCATTCGGCGTCTTTTTCGCGCCGAATCTTTCTCCCAGCAGCCGGGCCACCCTGGGAGGAATGATCAGCACCGACGCCTGTGGCAAGGGATCCCGCATTTATGGCAGAACCAGCAATCATATTCTGGAACTCTCTTTTGTCTTTCAGGAAGGAACCATCTGGCAATCGAGGGAAATCAGTCTCGAGCAACTCTTGGAGCTGAAGAAGCAGGATAATATCGTGGGACGAGTCCACCGGGTGGTGGATGCCATTGTGACCGGTAAAGCAAAGCTGATCGAGAAACAGTTTCCGAAAATGAGCCGATTTCTGACCGGCTATAATCTGGCCAGAGTTTATTCCGCAAAAAGAGACCGTTTCAATTTGAATAATTTACTGGCCGGTTCGGAAGGAACCCTGGTCACTCTCTGCGAAGCGAAGCTCAGGCTCACCCCGATTCCGAAATACAAACACTTGCTGGTGATCAAGTATCAATCCTTCAATGACGCTCTGCAGCAGGCTCGCTTGCTGCTGGATTACGAACCGGCAGCCATTGAAACGATTGACGAAAAAATACTGGAATTGGCCAGGGGCGACGCAATTTATCACCATGTGCGGGATTTCATTGCCGATGAAGAATGGGCGCCAACACGTGCGATCAATCTGGTCGAATTCAGCGGAAACGATGCCGGCAAGCTCGAGCAACACGTTCGCGACTTGTGCCGGGCGATCTCCCCCTCCCCTGACCCCTCCCTCGAGGGGAGGGGGATTCCTTCGGGGCAGGCCAGCGGCTATTATGACACGCGCTCCCCTGATCCTGCCCTCGAGGGGTCAGGGGTTCCTCGGCGCGGGATTCCTTCCGAGCGGGCTGCTGGTAATAACGCCACTCCCCCCTCCCCTGACCCCTCCCTCAAGGGGAGGGGGATTCCTCGGCGCGGGATTCCTTCGGGGCAGGCCAGCGGCTATTATGACACGCGCTCCCCTGATCCAGCCCTCGAGGGGTCGGGGGTTCCTTGGCGCGGGATTCCTTCCGAGCGGGCTGCTGGTAATAACGCCACTCCCCCCTCCACTGACCCCTCCCTCAAGGGGTCGGGGGTTCCTCGGCGCGGGACTTCTTGCGGGCAGGCCAGCGGTTTTTATGCCACGCAAGATGCGGAGGAAATGAACCATCTTTGGGATCTGAGAAAAAAAGGAGCGGGTCTTTTAGGAAACACGCAAGGCAATCGCAAGCCCCTGCCTTTTGTGGAAGATACGGCCGTGCCACCGGAAAATCTGGCTGCCTATATTGCCGAATTCACGGCACTTCTGGATGCGCAGGGGCTGGAATACGGGATGTACGGCCACGTGGACGTGGGATGTCTCCACGTGCGGCCCGCATTGGATATGAAAGAACCGGAAGATGAAGCATTGATCCGCCGCTTGTCCGACCAGGTGGTCGAACTGGTACGTAAATACGGGGGTACCATGTGGGCCGAGCATGGCCAGGGATTCCGCAGTGAATACTCGCCGCTTTTCTTCGGAAGAGAACTGTACCAGGATCTCCGAAAAATCAAGGAAGCTTTTGATCCCGACAATAAATTGAATCCCGGAAAAATCGTGACCCCTTATTCCCTCGAGGACGAGGTTCTTCCTCTGGAATCTCCCCTCAGAGGGCATTTCGACCGGCAGATTCCGCCTTCCCTCCGTACCGGGTATGATGCCGCCCTCAACTGCAATGGCAATGGCATTTGTTTCAACTATGATCCGCACCACGTGATGTGCCCTTCTTCGAAAGTCACCAGAGACCGCATTCATTCTCCCAAAGGAAGAGCGGGTATGATGCGGGAGTGGCTGCGCCAGTTGGGTCTTATGCGGCAAAATGCCGAGCCCTCCCGCGAGCCCTCGAAAAGCGGGGATAGCGGAAACAAGCTCGATGAGGCGACTCATTTTCTGCGGAAATTTCGCAATACCCGTGCGCGCAGGCGGGGGGAGTATGATTTTTCTCATGAAGTTTACGAGGCGATGGCCGGCTGTCTGGCTTGCAAAGCCTGCGCGGTTCAATGCCCGATTCATGTCGACGTTCCGCAGTTCCGCTCCCGATTTCTGGAGTTGTATCATACGCGTTACCTGAGACCATTGCGGGATTACCTGGTGGCAGGCATTGAATGGATAACCCCACTCCAGGCGCGTGCAATCCGCTTGAACAACGAACTCATGCAATTTTATCCGGTACGGATCGTTCTCGAGAAGATTATCGGGTTGTGCGACGTCCCACGAATCAGTCCCGCTCCGCTGAAAGAAGGGCTGCGCCAGCGGCATGCGCCCGCCTTTGATCATACGAAGCTGGCCGGTTTGACTGCCGGGGAGAAGGAGCGCTCCGTGATTTTACTGCAGGATCTGTTCACCACGTACTATGAAGCATCTCTGGTGCTGGAGATTTACGATTTGTTGCGCATGCTGGGCTACGTGGTGTACGTACCGCCTTTCCGTGCCAACGGCAAACCCTTGCACGTCAAGGGCTTTCTGTCAGCCTTCCGGACGCTGGCTGAAAAAAATACTGCCTATCTGGAAAAACTGGCGCAACTGGAGATTGCGATTATTGGAATCGAACCGAGCATGGTGCTCACTTATCGCGATGAATATCCCAAAATCCTCGATCAGGAAAACCTCGCGTTCCGGGTGCAACTGCTGCAAGAGTGGTTGACTTCCCAATTGCCCCGTCTTCGGAAGCTTCATCCCCAAGGGCCATCGACTCGCCTCAACTACCGGCTTTTGGGTCATTGCCATGAGAAAACGGCGGTATTCGATTCTCAGAAACAATGGCAGCGTATTTACCAGGCATTCGGTTTGGAATTGGACCTCCCCGCGCTGGGCTGTTGCGGCATGTGCGGAACCTATGGCCACGAGATTGAACACTATGCCGAATCGAAAGGAATTTACCTGATGAGTTGGGGAGAGTATATCCCTGCTGATGAAGAAACCAGGCGTTCTTTGCTGGCAACGGGTTATTCCTGCCGAACTCAAGTGAAACGCTTCGACGATTTCAAACCCCTGCATCCCGCGCAGGCGCTTTTTCGTGAATTGTCCCGAAGATGAGGTTTGCAAGGAGTTAAAAAACAATCATGGCCACTAAATTCTTTACCAACGCCAGGCAAAACACGCTACTCGAAAAATTCAAAGGCATATTCGAGCACAACCCGCATATCGCGCACTTCGACGCGCTGGTGGGCTATTTTCGCTCCAGTGGATATTTCCGCATCCGTCCCAGTCTGGAGAACGTCCCGCAAATCCGCGTGCTTGTCGGTATCGACGTCGATACCATCGTCGAAAAATACCATGGTCAGGGACTTCTACTGCAAACCATCGGCGACAGGGAGGCGACGAAAGAAGACTATTGCGGGCAACTGAAGCATGAAGTCGAAAGGGTCGACTATTCCGCAGAATTGGAAAAAAGTATTCTCCAGTTCGTAGCGGACATTGCTTGTGGAAAAATAAAGATCAAGGCCCATCCCAGGCGAAAACTGCACGCCAAGCTCTATATCTTTCGTCCGCGCGACTTCAACCCGCACAGCGCCTGCGAAGTCATCAGCGGATCGTCAAACCTCACTGAAGCCGGACTGGGCGTTGATGACGACTCCGGGGAGCACGCTGCCAACTACGAATTCAACGTCTCGCTGAGAGACTACGATGACGTCGAGTTCGCAACCGCTGAATTCGAAAAACTGTGGGAGGAAGCGGTAGAAATCCTGCCGGCGGAGATGGAGGCAGTCATCAAAAAATCCTACCTGCAAGATGATTTCACTCCCTTCGAGCTCTATGTCAAGTTACTGATCGAATACTTCGGCAAGGAGATCGAATTCGACCCCAACGACATCAAAGACTTGCCCCAGGGGTTCAAACGGCTGACCTACCAATTGGACGCCGTCAACCAGGGCTATGAGATCCTCAAAAAACACAACGGTTTCTTTCTCGCCGACGTAGTGGGGTTGGGCAAAACCGTGGTCGCCACCCTCATTGCCAGGCAGTATTTCCATCACAACGGTTTTCCCGACTACCTTTCCCGCACCCTCATCGTCATGCCACCGGCGTTGAAGAGCAACTGGCAGGAAACGACGGGCAAATTCCAACTGGACAACGTGTCCTTTTTCACCAACGGCAGTTTGCATAAGATCGAAAACCCGGTCGAAATTGACCTGGTGATCGTCGATGAAGCGCACCAATTCAGAAACGACAGCTCCGAAGCCTACGTCAATCTGCAGCGTATCTGCAAAACGCCATGTCGCAACGGGAAGGAGAAAAAAGTCATCCTGGTCTCCGCCACCCCTTTGAACAATCGACCCGATGATATAAAAAACCAGTTGTTGCTCTTTCAGGACGCCAACGACAGCACGCTGGAGGTGAACGTCGGCCGCTTCTTCGCGCGTGTCAATAAAGAATACGAAAAGCTGATACGTAAGGACAAGAGGACTACGGCCATGGTCCGGAGACGGCCAGACGTGAGCAAGGAAAACGAAAAGCCGATACGTGAGGAATTGGATGAGTCCAAAGATGATATTGCCAGACTTTACGCTGAGGTGAGGGATAAAATCATCGAGCCGCTCACGGTGCGCCGCACCCGCAGCGACCTGCTCGAACATCCCATGTACGCCGGGGATCTCGGAAAGCAGGGCATCGTTTTCCCCGAGGTGAGCAAACCTGAGATCTTGCTCTACCCGCTGCAAGCGAAGATCAACCAACTCTACGATGAAACGGTTTCTCTGCTCGCCAATACCGGTAAGCGTGGTTTGAGCTACGCGCGCTACCGGGCCATCGAATATCTCAAACCGGAACACAAGCGGGATTACATGCGTCCCGAATTTTTTACCCAACAGCTGGCGGCGATCATGAAAACACTTTTGATCAAGCGCCTGGACAGTAGCTTTCACGCCTTCCATCGTTCACTCACTCGCTTCACCGCCGCCGCCGGAGCCATGCTGAAAATGATTGCCGACGATCGTATCATCATTGCCCCTGAACGCCAGGTCAGCGAGTACGTTCTGGAAGACAGGGAAGACGAACTGCTGGAAATGCTGCAGTACGAACAAAGTACCGACCCGGGCATCAAAATCGTAAGCAGAAACGACTTTGAAGCAGGTTTTGTCGCAGACTTGGAGAAGGATCATGCCCTTCTCACTGACATGCAAGAGAAATGGCAGCGCGTCATCGAGAACGGGCAAGACCCCAAATGGGACAAGCTCCTCTCCGTGCTGGAAAGCGACCTTTTCGACAAGAGGCGCAACCCGGAACGAAAACTGGTCGTCTTTTCCGAATCATTGGAGACCACGGATTACCTAACCGCACGATTTCACAACAGTGGCTATGACAAAACGCTGGCAGTGAACGCCCACAACCGCAAACGTCTGCAAGACGCCATCCGGGACAATTTCGATGCCAGTGTCACGCTCGACCGGCAGCGCTCGGATTACGATGTCCTGGTCACCACCGAAGTGTTGAGCGAAGGCGTGAACCTGCACCGCGCCAATACCATCCTCAACTACGACATCCCCTGGAACGCCACCCGCTTGATGCAACGCATCGGGCGCCTGAACCGTATCGGCGCAACGGCGCAAAAAATTCACGTTTACAATTTCTTTCCCACCGAACAGGTGGAAGATGATATCGGATTACGCCAACGAGCCTCCACCAAACTGCATGCCTTCCACACCGCCCTGGGAGAAGACTCGCAGATCTATAGCCCGGATGAAGAAGTCGGTACGTTCGGACTGTTCGACGGGCGCGTCCGGGAAAAGAGCGAGGCCAACGAACGCCTGCAATACCTGATGGAGATCCGCAGATTCCGCGAAGAATCGCCCGAAGAATTCAGGCAAATCGCAAACATGCCCCTGAATATGCGCAATGCGGTGGCCAATGCCACCTTGCGAAATGGCACCCTCACCTTTTTACGCAGCGACAGCCACAACGCCTTTTACTACGTGGGCGCAGACGATACTCCCAGAGAATACGCCTTTTTGGAAGCCGCTCCCATCTTCAAATGCGACCGCCACCTTGCAGCCCGACCTTTGCCTGGCACGCACCATGAACAGGTTCGGCGCGCGCTCCGTCATTTCCGTACGCAGGTGCAACAAGAAATCATCAGGGAGCAACAAAGTCCACAGCTGAACCCGCAACAGACGCGGGCCATTGCCTATCTCAAGGCTTTCCGCAACACCGGGATGACCCTTGCTGCCGAACGAGACGCGTTCGACCAAGCTATCGAACTGGTCAGACGGGGACGCTTCCAAAGTCTGCCCAAAGACATCAACAAATTGCATCGCAAGATCAGGAAAACCCCCATAGTGCCCGCCCAACAATTGGACACGCTGTTGCAGATCATCAATAAATACCTGTCCCCGGAATACACCCAACTAACCCACGAAACCCACTCCCCCCTCGCAACTAGCAATAGCGATTTCTCCCGGGGCAAGTCAACGTCTCAGCCAATCGACGAATCTCACTCCCCCCTCGAGGGGGAGTCGGCAAGTCAAACGCAAAGTCCGCAGCATACCAGTGCGCATCACTCCCCCCTCTCGGATAGCAAAAACGATTTCAACCGGGACAAATCAACGTCGCAGCAAAGTAACGAATCTCACTCCCCCCTCGAGGGGGAGTCGGTAAGGCAAGAGAGCGAAGCTCGCAGCATACCAGCGCCAAAAAAATCACTCCTCCCCTCGAGGGGGAGTCGGTAAGGCGAGAGCGGAGCTCGCAGCATTACCAGCGCCAATCACTCCCCCCTCGAGGGGGAGTCGGTAAGGCACCGACTCGGACTACTCGCAAGCATACTCAGCGCCAATCACTCCTCCCCTCGAGGGGGAGTCGGCAAGTCAAGAGCGAAGCTCGCAGCATACCAGCGCCAATCACTCCCCCCTCGAGGGGGAGTCGGTAAGGCAAGAGCGGAGCTCGCAGCATACCAGCGCCAATCACTCCCCCCTCGAGGGGGAGTCGGTAAGGCAAGAGCGGAGCTCGCAGCATACCAGCGCCAATCACTCCCCCCTCGAGGGGGAGTCGGTAAGGCAAGAGCGGAGCTCGCAGCATACCAGCGCCAATCACTCCCCCCTCGAGGGGGAGTCGGTAAGGCAAGAGCGGAGCTCGCAGCATACCAGCGCCAATCACTCCCCCCTCGAGGGGGAGTCGGTAAGGCAAGAGCGGAGCTCGCAGCATACCAGCGCCAATCACTCCCCCCTCGAGGGGGAGTCGGTAAGGCAAGAGCGGAGCTCGCAGCATACCAGCGCCAATCACTCCCCCCTCGAGGGGGAGTCGGTAAGGCAAGAGCGGAGCTCGCAGCATTACCGGTGGGGGGGAACCAATCGAGAATATACCGCCCCGAAAATCATCATTTCACAATCGTACGTCTAAAGCAGAAAAGTGAATATGAGTATCACAACAACCACGCTACAAACCCTGTTCGGTTCTCCCTACCAGCGCAGCGCCTGGCTGGAGATGCTGGGAACCCTTTTGCCCACCAAGCAATTTGCCACACCGTTTTTTCGTGAAAATTCCACCGTGGCGCATTTCTACCAACTGGGCAGTATCGACCTCGCCGACGGAAAAGAGTTGGGAGTCTACGAAATAAAAACCCAACCTGAAACGCAATTGCAGCGCAACCGCGTACAGATGCGTCAACTGGTGGCGAAAGAATGTAGCAGCCGCATCTATGATGGCGCACTTGCCGTTTATTACGACGACAGGAAACGTTGGCGCTTCAGTTTCATCAGCATGGAATACAAGCTCGACGAGCAGGGACAATTGGATAGAAGTGAAAGCGCTCCCAAACGTTACACCTATCTCCTCGGAGAAAACGCCCAGATCCGTACCGCCGTGGAGCGATTCAGCAAACTCGGCCGGTCGGCAAAACTGCAAGACCTCATCGATGCTTTCGCCGTTGCCCAACTCAACAAGGAATTTTATCAAAAACTGTTTGAATGGTACGAAGACGCAAAAACAAGGGTGGTCTTCCCCAACGATTTACAAGTCGAGGAAGACGATCACAAATCCACCAGCCTGATCCGCATGCTCACCCGCCTGCTCTTCGTCTGGTTCATCAAGGAAAAACAGCTGGTCAATGCCGACCTGTTTGATGAAGAAAAAGTAAGGACGTTGATTCACTGGGATAAGGACGGCAGCTACTACAAGGCCATTCTGCAAAACCTCTTCTCGCCACCCTCAACCAGGAAATCGAAGACCGCGGTTTCCGTACCGTAAGCAGGAGCAGCCCCTACAGCAACAACTACCTGGTCACCAACAGGTATCGCTATCGAGATCATTTCAAGGCGAGTGAAGAGCAGTCAATCATTGACTTGTTTGCGAGGATTCCCTTTCTGAACGGTGGCTTGTTTGAATGCCTGGACCGGGAGGCTACCTCGGAAGAACAGGAACAAGCTCACCAACGTAATGAAAACAAAGCCATCCGCATCGACGGCTTTTCCGACCGGGCGGACAACATGTTGCGCGTGCCCAACGACATGTTCTTCCGCAAAGAGTGAAGACGAAACGGGGTTGATCGACCTGTTTCAACAGTACCAGTTTACTGCGTTGAGGAAAGCACGCCCTGTGGACCAGGAAGTGGCGCTGGACCCCGAATTGCTGGGACAGGTATTCGAGAATCTGCTTGCCTCCTACAACCCCGAAACCGGTGAAACGGCCCGCAAGCAGACCGGGTCCTTCTATACGCCCCGCGAAATCGTCAATTACATGGTGGAGGAGACTCTGGTGGCGGCGCTTGTGAAACAATTCTATCCAACGGACGGCGATCATGAATTCTGGAAGGAAAGATTGCGTTACCTGCTGGATTATGCCAGGGATTTCGATGATGCAGGAGAATGGTTCGACGAAAACGAAACCGAAAACATTGTCCGCGCCATTGCCAGACTGAAGGTGTTGGACCCGGCAGTCGGTTCCGGCGCCTTCCCCATGGGCGTGCTGCACAAACTGACCCTTGCCTTGCAGAGGCTCGACGGAAACAACGAACGCTGGAAAAAATTGCAAAAAGAAAAGGCCATGCAGAAGACGGAAACGGCATTCGGTACGAAAGACCAGCAGGAACGCGATGCGGAACTGCTGGGAATCAGCGAAACCTTTGAAAATTATTCGGGGGACTTCGGCCGCAAGTTGTACCTCATTCAAAACAGCATCTTCGGCGTGGACATCCAACCCATCGCCTGCCAGATCGCCAAACTGCGCTTTTTCATCTCGCTGGCCATTGAGCAGACGCCGACCGGGGACGTCTCCAGCAATTTTGGTATCAAACCCCTACCCAATCTGGAGACGCGTTTTGTGGCGGCGGACACGCTGATCAGTCTCAAGGCGACGGAATCACCCTACTATTTCAGTAAAGAAATTGAGATGCTGAAAGCGAAATTGGCGGAGAACCGCGAACGGCATTTTCACGCGACCACTCGCCAGAAAAAGCTGGCATGCCGGGACCAGGATAAAAAGATTCGTAAAACATTAGCGGAAAAATTGAGAACCGTCGTCCTTTCCGACGACGATGCCGGCGCAATCGCGCAATGGGACCCTTACGATCCAAACGAGAAAGCCGACTGGTTTGAAGCCGGGTATATGTTTGGCATCTCGGACGGTTTTGACGGGGTAGTCGGCAATCCGCCGTACGTGCAATTGCAAAAAGACGGCGGGAGGTTGGGACGATTGTATCAAGCCTGCCAATTTGACAGCTTCACCAGGACGGGGGACATATATTGTTTGTTCTACGAAAGAGCGTTGAAACTGTTGAAAGAAGGCGGACACGTTTGTTTTATCACCTCCAACAAATGGATGCGTGCCGCCTATGGCAAGAATTTGAGAGATTATTTTACTGTGCGCACTCAACCCGTGCAATTGCTCGACATGGGACCGGACGTGTTTGAAGCCACCGTGGACACCAGCATCCTGCTTTTGCGTAACGTCAAACCCGCCGGTGCGCCTTTCAGAGGCGTTACGGTACGCGGTGACTTGAACAAGACGAACGGCGATATGGCCCGTTATCTGAGCAAACACGGCGTAACCATGACCCTGCCCGGTAAAGGCGAACCATGGACGATACTCTCACCTGCCGAACTGGCCCTCAAGCAAAAAATTGAATGTGTCGGTAAGCCACTGAAAGAATGGGATATATCAATCAATCGGGGGATAGTAACCGGTTATAACTCTCTCTGACGCTTTCATTATTGACAATCAGACGAAGGAACGACTAATTCTTGAAGATCCCAAGTCGGCGGAACTGATCAAACCCGTTTTACGCGGGCGGGATATTGGACGCTATCAAGTCAACTGGGCGGGACTATGGTTGATTGCAACTTTCCCGGCATTGGGAATCGATATAGACGACTACCCAGCAATAAAACGACACCTGCTTTCATTCGACAGGGAAAGATTGGAACAAGCTGGCAAAACACTCGCGGATGGCTCTAAATCTCGTAAGAAGACAGGCAACACATGGTTCGAGACTCAGGATCAAATTGCTTATTATCCTGAGTTTGAAAAAGAAAAGATCATCTATCCCAATATGACTAAATTTTTGCCATTTGTTTATGATCAGGAGGGATTTTATACAAATCAGAAATGCTTTATTATCACAGGTGAAACTCATATAAAATATCTTGTAGGATATTTTAACTCTGCGATCTCAGCTAAATGGATTCGTGAAAACTGTCCGGAATTGCAAGGCGGAACGAGAGAATTGAGCAAAGTATACTTTGAGCACATTCCAATTCCACCGGTAACGACAGCTAACCAATATCTTACCACTCAGATAGAGCAAAGGGTCGATCAAATCAGTGTCGTCAAAACTGCGAACCCGAAGGCCAATATATCCGCCCTTGAAGCAGAGATTGACCAACTCGTCTATCAATTGTACGAGCTCACCCCGGAGGAGATCTGCATGGTGGCTCGTTCCTGAAATTGAGGAGAACGCCACCAGCAATTGCACCCACAACGAAGTTTCTTTCACTAATTACTCCTCCATTTGTCAAATATTTTGTCATTTTTTTTTACATTTAGTGTACAATTAAGTACATTCATTTGTAATGAAGGACAATAAAAAGGAGACAATTATGGATGATTACAAACATATATCATTTCAAAAAAGATGGGAAATTACAGTCGCATGCGCTCATAAGTTGGGACAGTGTTCAGCACTTTCCACAGTATTTACGAAGCTTCCACTTCTGCCGGAAGATCGTAGACAACTACTGACTGTTTCGCTCATCAAGGGGGCGCAGGCAACGACAGCGATTGAAGGCAACACTTTGAGTGAGCAAGAGATTGCGCAATTGAACGAGGGATGGGAAGTCCCTGAAAGTAGAAAGTATTTGGCTGTTGAAGTCAAAAATATCCTCGATGCATTCAACAGGTTGCTTTATGAAGTTGTTACGCAAAAGAAATCGCCGCTCATTACTCCCCGCCTGATTATGGATTTTCATGAAATGGTTGGCAGAAATTTGGGAAAACATTTTGATGCCATTCCTCGAAGATTCAGAGAAGATTTACGTGTTGTGGGGGGCTATTTACCTCCGCAGCATCAACATGTTGCCGAGTTGGTTGAAAAGCTTTGTGATTGGATCAGAATAGAATTTCATCATGAGAAAGGGCAGACATTCAGTGACGCATTCATTCAAGCCATCGTCACTCACGTCTATATAGAGTGGATTCATCCCTTTGATGATGGCAATGGCAGAACGGGTCGTTTGCTGGAGTTTTATATTTTGTTGCGTGCAGGAGTTCCCGGTATTGCTTCGCACGTTCTCTCTAATTTTTATAACAATACCAGATCTGAATACTACCGGCAGTTGGAAAATGCTCGCAAGAAAAACGATTTGAGTGATTTTATCAATTATGCGGTTGATGGCTTTTACGATGGACTGATGGAAAATCTGAAATCGATCCAAGAAAAACAGATTCAGGTTTTCTGGAGTAACTTCATCTACGAAAAATTTGCGGGCATCCAATTTACAAAACGATCGGCTTTTACAAGAAAACGAGACCTGATCTTGGAATTTCCTTTAAACAGGGAATTTTCTGTTGATGAAATACCTTTACTCACTCCAGTAATTGCCAGAAATTACGCAACTTTGAGAAAGGTGACTCTATTACGAGATTTAAGAGAATTAGTTTCCTTGGATCTTTTGGTGAAGCATGGAAGAAAATACAAAGCAAATACCGATGTCCTGACAATAATGCTGTTATCCAATTGACCCGATTTTTGGCGAGGGATCGGAGAAACGGTCAGAGATCCGTCAATCTTTACTGCAAGAAATGTTCTCTCACTCTTAACAGCGCAACGACAGGCAGGAAGTGCTGGAAATCTTTCTGCCCGCCAACGGTTTCGTCACACAAACGGAAATCTGCGATGAAATTTTTTACAATATTTCTTATCTGCGTCCTTGGTTTGTTGTTGTTATGTTTCGTGTCAGTCATGCCATCAGAGACCGTTGAAAAGTGGGTTGGTACGTTTTTAGGCTTGTCCGAAAAAAACGAAATCCTGACATTTCTCGGAATCGGTATGGGTGGCGTGCTGGTTACGCTGCAAGCCTTGATGTCCTACATTCGCGCCAAGGCGATGGAAGACACAGCAAAGCAGCAGGTAATAGCGAACCAGAACACCGAAAAGGGGCTGCGACAGGAACGCCTGAAAAATGCCATCGAGCACCTGGGAAACGACTCGGATTCCGTGCGCCTGGGGGGTGCCTATGAACTCTTTCATCTGGCACATGACACCAAGAAGGAAGCTCTCCAATGGATGCGCAGTTCGGGTGGCGCCGACGAGCGCTTTCATCTTGCGCAGGACACCCCGGATTTGCGCCAAACCGTATTGGACATTTTATGCGCCCATATTCGCCGCACGACGGGCGAAGACGAATATCGCAAAACCCACCAGTGGAATCCCTCCGAAGAAGTGCAAAGCCTGCTGACCCTGCTTTTCGTGCAGGATCATGACGTTTTCAAAGGTCTCCCTATCAACTTGCAGAATAGCTGGCTGAACGGAGCTGATCTCCAGAATGCGCGTTTGCAGAAGGCCATTTTGAAACAAGCAAACTTGCGAGGGGCTAGACTTGACAGGGCGCACCTGCAAGAAGCAAATCTTGTCGAGGCACACTTGGAAGAAACTGTTCTTGAACAGGCAAACCTGCAAGGTGCTAAACTCATCTCGGCGCACATGCAAGAGGCGTATCTTCCTCACGCACGACTACAAGGAGCGAATCTCAGGGGAGCGCATTTGCAAGCAGCGTATCTTCACGACGCACATCTGCAAGGTACCGTTCTCGATAGTGTTCGTATGCAAGCGGTGTTTCTTTCGGAGGCACGATTGCAGGGAGCAAAACTTTCTTATACGCAAATGCAAGGTGCTGTTCTTAGTAAAGCGAACCTGAAAGGGGCAGGAAATCAAGATTGGTCATCTTCAACCCCTTTCGCAGAGCGTATCGAAAATTCAATCGATAAAAAAAGTGATCTATCGACAGTATCGTCTAGAGGTATATGCCAGCGAGCTGCAGATGCCCTCGAAGAAGGTTTGTCCGATGAAAAAGCAAAGATACTGCGAGAGAGTCTGAGACCGCATATAGACAAGCCGTTCTGCCGTGGACTGCCAGCAAACAGCGGCGCTATTACCGGAGCCTACACCAAGAAAGAAGCTGAAGAATGGATTGCCGAATACGAAGAAGTCATGTCAGAGGTCCCAACCTCTTACGGATAATGAAGCCATGTCGACCCCGCACCACCTGACACGAAACGAAGACCATTGCATCTCCTGGGATGAGCCGTAAGCGTTGGGGGGTAAGAGTCCTTGCTTGAAGAAGAAATTATTATTGTTGAGGAAAAAGAATGAGCAAACCATTAAAAATATTCATTACCTATTCACATGAGAATAAAAAGGCAAAGGACAAATTGCGAGAGTGCCTTGTTGTAATGGAGCGCAATAAAATGATAAAGATTTGGCACGATAACGAAATCCTGCCCAGCGATGAATGGCGTGAAGCAATTTCCACAAACCTTGCCGATTCGGATATTCTTCTTTACCTCGTCTCCGCTCAGAGTCTTGCTTCTAAGAACTGCAATAAGGAACTGGCTGACGCACTGGATTTCCATAAAAGAATCATTCCCATCATCCTTGAAGATTGCGATTGGAAAATTCATAAACTCAAGGACTTCGAGGTTTTGCCGGAAAAAGGCAAGCCCATCAACGAGTGGCAACCCCGGAGCAGAGGATGGCAAAACGTGGTTTTAGGTATCCGAAGAGAGGTTGACATGATGCAATCTCAAACTCTCCCCTCGACCTTGCCGGATACACCGCAACAACTTTCTCCTCCGCCTCCATACCAACCAGGACCACAGGCTGATTTGATGCAACAACAGGGTGACTTCCTGGTAATGATAGGGCAAATAGATAAGGCGATTGAAGCTTACTCCAAAGTCATACAATGTATCCACCAGAGTGCCTCTATGGAGTTTTACAAAGGGTTGACCCATCAAAACAAAGGAATTCACGATAAAGCTATATGCCATTACTCACAGTCCATAGAACTGAACCCGAATGTTGCAGTCTGCTATAACAATCGTGGCACTGCATACCTCCGTAAAGGCGATTTTGATAACGCTATTCAAGACTATAATAAGGCCATAGTTCTTAGCCAATATGATACACCGGCATACTGCGGGCGTGGCGAGGCTTGGTTACATTTGAAAGAATGGGAAAAAGCCCGGTCCGATTTGACTGCTGCCAAAGAAAGGGGGGTGGACATTATCGCTTCATTTCATAACGACTACGAAAGCGTGGCGGACTTCGAGCAGAAAAATGGCATCACTCTGCCGCAAGACCTCGCAGGCATGCTAACCCCACAGCAGGCATGAATTGCTACGAATCTCCAGGCAGCACTGAACCGTCATCCAAAGAGCAACCCGAGTGATAACCTGCTAATCGATTGAATCCCCGTTGCAGCGTAATTCCTCTATGATTTGATGATTCAATATTAGTTCATCCCCTTGAGGGTCTATCCTCAATCGGTTAATATCCAGGAGAAAAATCTTGTCTGCAACACGTTATGAAGATATTGATATTCTGGCTCGTTCCTATCAAAACAGGTGATGAATTATGACGGAACATCCCAAGGTATTTATTTCATATTCTCACGATTCTCCAGAGCATAAACAATGGGTATCGGAACTTGGCACAAAACTGCGTCACAAAGGCATTGACGTTATACTCGACCAGTGGGACCTCAGCCTGGGTGATGATATGACACGATTCATGGAAGCTGGCGTCAAGAGTTCCGACAGGGTATTGGTCATCTGTACGGACAGTTACGTGAGAAAGGCAAACGCCGGCGAAGGTGGAGTCGGTTACGAAAGGCTCATTGTGACGGCGCAGCTTGTTCAGAACTTGGGAACCAACAAGTTCATTCCCATAATTCGTCAGGCTTCAGGAAAAGAAAAAGTGCCCACATTTCTAGGAACACGAGTGCATATCGACTTTACGGATGATACTCAATTCGATGAAAAATTTACAGATCTGCTCCATGAACTCCACCGGGTACCCAAGGTACAGAAACCTCCGTTGGGCAAAAATCCATTTTCCAAACCAGAGCCGACATCGCAGATAAAAACAACTGATACATTGACTTCTGCCAAAGTTGAGAAAGACCCCGGCGAATTTGTGTTGCTATGGCCAAAAGATGGGGCGCAGTATTTTGTCCCCATGCAAAGTGCAAATTGGGGTCCAAAGGAAATTTTTTTGGAACTTCTTCCTGAATCGGGCGAACAGACTGCCTTTCTTCGTTCATTGAGGATTGATAATATTAACAGGTTTGCTCGTCCTAATTTTGCTTTTGCATTAGAGGAAGATGCAGCGTGGGTCAGTCCACAGGAGGTGACTCAAACCATGTCCGGTTCTCAAACCGTTTGGGAAGTCGTTCTGAAGGAAGATAGTGGAAGGCAAAACTTCGGTCTATCCAAGGAGATAGGGTTAGCCGGCATTTCACCAGATGAGATTGCTGAAATACGTGCAAAAAGGATTCTTCTTAATGAAAAGCCGGAAACCACTAATCCTTATACAATCAATGTATACAATCAACTGCTAGAGAATCAAATTCTTGGTCGTACTTCATCACAATATGAAAATATCCTCCAATTTTCCGAATCTCCAATCCCGGATCTCTATCGATCCTATGGAAGAGAGACGGAAAGATTCCAAAAATTCGTCCGATTGGTATCCGTGCTCTATTTGCAACTTTCAAATACGTGTGAAGATATACTCAAATTAGATTTGATACTTCTGAAATCAAAGAAGTTGCGGGTCAAATTCAAAGGACAGCGTCGTAAGCAATATTCAAATGTTGAGCCCTATATCATCCAATTCGATGGAATCTGTCACCTCACTGAGTGATTGCTCGTTACTGTAGGATCTAAGATAAATTGTCGAAGAATATTTCAAAGTAAACGAGGCGCACCATCCTATCAAAACGGAAAATAAAAGATGACAGAGAATTCCAAAAGCAAGATACCTTCATACCTTAAAATCCGATCTTGGATGCACCGTGTTTACCATCGATTTCATCACACTATCCGGAAATATGTGATGAAATTTTCTAAAATTTTTCTTATCGGTGTCTTTGAAACCCAATCTCGGATTCGTCGTAGTTACCATTGGTTTCGTCACACTGTCCGGAAATTTTCGAGGAATCTCTCTTTGATCTTTCGGCGCTTTTTTTCTTCTTCAACCTTGATGGTCAGTATTATCGGTCTCCTTGTTTTGCTGCTGGTGGGTTTCGTGTCCGTCATGTTTTCCAAGACTGTTGAAGAGTATATTGGTACGCTTTTAGGCTTAACCGAGCGAAAGCAAAAAAACGAAATCCTCACATTTCTCGGAATCGGTATGGGTGGCGTGTTGGTCGCTCTGCAAGCCTTGATGTCCTACAGACGAGCCAATGCGATGGAAGGCACAGTTCAGAACACCGAAAAGGGGCTGCGACAGGAACGCCTTAAAAATGCCATCGAGCACCTGGGAAACGACTCGGATTCCGTGCGCCTGGGGGGTGCCTATGAACTCTTTCATCTGGCGCAAGACACTAAGAAGGAAGCTCTCCAAAGGATGCGCAGTTCGGACGGCGCCGACGAGCGCTTTCATCTGGCACAGGACACCCCGGATTTGCGTCAAACCGTCTTGGACATTTTATGCGCCCATATTCGCCGCACGACGGGCGATGACAAGTATCGCAATACCCACCAGTCGAAACCCTCCCAAGAAATGCAAAGCCTGTTGACCCTCCTTTTCGTGCAGGATCATGACGTTTTCGAAGGTCTTCCTATCAACTTGCAGGAAAGCTGGCTCAACGGAGCCAATCTCAGAGGAGCTCGATTGAGAAAGGCCAATCTGACCCGAGCGAGCTTACAAAAGACTGTTCTTATAGAAGCGCAGTTACAAGAGGTTATTTTGTTCGGTGCGCACCTTCATGAGGTTAATTTGACTAACACTCACCTGCAAGGGGCTATTCTTTACAAGGCACAATTGCATGGGGCTACACTTAACAGTGCAAAGTTGCACGGGGCTTCCCTTTACGGTGCAATATTGTACGGGGCAGAAATGATGGGGACACAATTACAAGGGGTTGATCTCACTCTGGCAAAGTTACAAGGGGCTATTCTTAGCGTGGCACAGTTACAAGAAGCTAATCTAATTGGGACCCAATTGCAAGGGGTTAGATGTCAATTGTATCAATACGTTGAGTTTGAAAAAATTATGAGACAATCAATCGACCAGCAGAGTGACCTATCCACAGTAATTTTCGCGGGTGGATTAACGAATAAAGAACTCGACTCCATCGTCGAAGAATTGTCCGATGAAAAAGCGAGGGAATTGCGAAAGAAGTTGGAACCACATATTGGCAAGCCGATAAGCAATAATCTACCAGAAAATAACCACGATAATACCGGGGCATATACCAGGGAGGAAGCCGAAAAATGGATTGTCGAATACAAAAAAGCTATGTCAAAAGAACCGACAAGGAATGATGTTCAATGATGTTTGATTTCTGTATAATTTGTCTGTGACAACCCACAACTCAGACAGTCAAGGACTTACCAAGATGGAGGACAAATCATGAACGCACCAGACACATCCAATACTCAAAGCGACTCACTCAGCGAGGTTTTGGAAATAATCCACGAGATTGCGGAAAAATCAGCCGACGGTGACTGCATTTACCGCGGCGAACCAGAATGCTACGAGAAAGTCTCCTCGAGCCTCTACCGTGAATATGGCGTTGAGTCAGAGCATTTTGATATAGAGGCTGTCCAAAGGGAAATTCTGAAAGAGGCTAAAAAGTATACTCACGAAAACGACGAATTTGAAATCCTGACCGAACTGCAACACTTTGGCGGAAAAACCAACCTGATCGACTTTACGACCGACTACCTCATAGCCCTTTTCTTCGCCTGCGACGGCTCCCAGGACAGAGACGGAAGGATTATCTTGCAAAAAAGGGAACCGGTAGAAAAACACATCAATCATCCTCTGAATCCCAGAAATCGCGTAATCGCCCAAAAGAGCCTCTTCGTGCGACCACCGCAGGGTTTTCTTGAACCAGACGATGTAATCTCTATCCCGAAAGACCTCAAACAACCTATCTTGGAGCACCTGCAAAAGTACCATGGTTTGTCTACCGCAACCATCTACAACGACCTTCAGGGATTCATCAAACATCGCGACATACACCGGAGTGCCAATATGGAGTTTTATAAAGGGTTGACCTGCCAAGACAAAGGAGATCACGACAAAGCTATATGTCATTACACTGAGGCCATAACTCTGAAACCAGATTTTGTCGAGGCTTATACGAATCGTGGTGGTGTTTATGGCAAAACAGGCGAGTATGACCATAGCATTCAAGACTGTACCAAGGCCATAGCAATGCGACCAGACTTTGCCTTACCTTATATGAATCGTGGTGTTGCTTACAACAATACTGGTGAGTCTGCCCGTGCCATCAAGGACTTGAACAAAGCTATAGAACTGGACTCAAATGATGCAGCCTGTTACTATAGCCGTGGCAATGCTTACTTTGATAAATGGGAGTATGACCGTGCTATCGCAGACTATAACAAGGCTATAGCACTAAACCCAAATGATGCGGCCGGCTACTACAACCGTGGTCTTGCTTACAAGAATACAGACGAGTCTGCCCGTGCTATCGCAGACTATAGCAAGACCATAGAATTGAACCCGAATTTTGCCGAAGCCTATATAAATCGTGGTGCTACTTACTTCGATAAAGGCGAGTATGACCGTGCAATCGCAGACTATAACAAGGCTATAGCACTAAACCCGAATGATGCAGCCGGCTACTACAGCCGTGGTCTTGCTTACGGCCGTAAAGGCGAGCACGACCGTGCCATCGTAGACTATAACAAGGCCATAGCACTGAACCCAGAATATACCGTGGCTTATTTCAATCGTGGTCTTGTTTACGACCGTAAAGGCGAGCATGACCGTGCAATTCTAGACTTTAACAAGACGATAGAACTGAAACCAGACTATGCCGAAGCTTATAACAACCGAGGCAGTGCTTACAACAAGACAGGGAAGTCTGCCCCTGCTATTGCAGACTTTAACAAGGCCATAGAACTAAAACCAGACTTTGCCGAGGCTTATAACAATCGTGGCAATGCTTATAGCAATATAGGCGAGTATGACAATGCAATTCAGGATTATTATAAGGCAGTTGCGCGGAGACCAAACTTTGCCAAGGCTTACTACAACCGTGGCCTTGCTTTCGGCCATAAAAGAGAGCATGGCTGTGCCATTGTTGACTTTGACAAGGCCATAACACTGAAACCAGATGATTCTGAAGCTTATAAGAATCGTGGATATGCTTACGACTATAAAGGAGAGTATACCCATGCAATCGCAAACTTTAACAAAGCCATAGAACTGAAACCAGATGATTCTGAAGCTTATTACAGCCGCGGTATCACTTACAATCGTAATGGCGAGCATGACTGTGCCATTGTGGATTTTGACAAGGCCATAGCACTAAATCCAAACTTTGACAATGCTTATAAGAATCGTGGAAATGCTTACAGCAAAACAGGTGAATCTGCCCGTGCCATTGCAGACTATAACAAGGTCACAGAACTGAACCCCGATGATGCTATAGCTTATTACAACAGAGAGTTAAGGATATTAGCGTGGCCTTGCTTACGGCCATAAAGGCGAGCATTACTGTGCCATTTTGGACTTTGACAAGGCCATAGAACTGAAACCAGACTATGCTGAAGCTTATAAATATCGTGGCACTGCTTATATTTGTAAAGGAAAGCATGACCGTGCCATCGCAGACTGTGACAAGGCCATAGAACTAAATCCGGGTGATGCTGAAGCTTATAAATATCGTGGCACTGCTTACGGCCATAAAGGAGAGTTTGACCGTGCCATCGCAGACTGTGACAAGGCCATAGAACTAAATCCAGATGATACTGAAGCTTATTACAATCGCGGAGTTACTTACTACCGAAAAGGTGATTATGAGCATGCCATCTTGGACTTTGACAATGCCATAGAACTGAAACCGGATGATGGCAAGGCTTATCACAATCGTGGCGAGGCCTGGTTACATCTGCAAGAATGGGAAAAAGCCAGATCCGATCTGACTGCTGCCAGAGAAAGGGGGGTGGACATCATCGCTTCATTTCAAAACGACTACGAAAGCGTGAAAGACTTCGAACAGAAAAATGGGATCACACTGCCGCCAGACCTTGCGGCCATGTTGACGAGACAGCAGGTATGAATTTCTACGAATCACCTGGAAGATTATATCCGTTAAGATCCCTTGTAGTTTCGTATACTTAAAGGACAGCATTGACACATAATTATGTTTACACTGGCGAATTGGTTTTATACCAAGACAGCAACTTCGCCCAGCCATAAGGAGTAACTGAGTGAGCAATACAGATGAGAAAATGGAAAAGTTAAAAGCGCAAGTAACAGCAGGTCTGCAACACTTTAAGAAAAATCCTGAATACTTAGAAAGAAATCCTGAACAAGGTATGTTGTATGTAACCGAAATTGTTTTTCCAGCGCTGGATGAGGTGTTGAAAAACTTGCTCTACAAAATCGAAAATCGTCACAGGTTCGAGGAACATGAAAGCAGGAAAAAGGTTTCTGTCATTCACTATACGAGTCTCGATACACTCATATCCATGCTTCAGAATGCTTCAGTGGAAAGACGGATCGAATCGTTGCGAAAATTATTCGAAGAGTACTATGATGAACCAGTACATAGAAACGCTTTGATGGAAAGACGGACTGCTAAATTGGGATTCTATGACGAGTTGAACTCTCTCTTAATGAACTTGGTAGATTCTGTGGAAGGACGAAGCGCTTCTTTAAGATTGTATGATTCCGTCCATTTCAACGACCCGGATGAAGGTATATATTTTAACCGGAATCTGAACCTCGTGAAAGAACATGAATTGTTGAAAGCAAGAAACGCGCCTCATGCTTATATCACCTCATTCATTGCTCCATGTCCCGATATTGAAAGGGATGTGAGCGACGACCTCGTGTATTGGTGTGCCTACGGAAAAGATGGCGAAGGTTGCTCTTTAAAGCTAAGCGTCCCGGGTAATCGATTGCTGAGAGTCCTATATGGCACTGATGAGGTGAAGCGTACTGATCAGCTTCTTAAGTCTGTCTTGGATACTTTATATGAAACTTTGAATCCGTTGGTAAGCATTAGCGGACAACCAATTATAGATGTTCAAGAAAAATTGGTAGGGAGAATTGTAGGATACTTGGAAAAGATCCGATATTTGTTTAAGGCTATAAAGCGTACCAGTATGAAAACGAATGCCGTTTTGTTATTCCAGAATCAGATACTGATAAAGACAGGATCTTTATTGACTACAAGGGCCAAAGCAATATACCTACTCGCATAAGACACTACTTTTTTAGCCATCGAAGTCTGTCTTGGATACTTTATATGAAACTTTGAATCCGTTGGTAAGCATTAGCGGACAACCAATTATAGATGTTCAAGAAAAATTGGTAGGGAGAATTGTAGGATACTTGGAAAAGATCCGATATTTGTTTAAGGATAAAGCGTACCAGTATGAAAACGAATGCCGTTTTGTTATTCCAGAATCAGATACTGATAAAGACAGGATCTTTATTGACTACAAGGGCCAAAGCAATATACCTACTCGCATAAGACACTACTACGAGGACGAGGCTCTCCGAGTTAAAGAGATATTAGACTCAGATAGCTTGATCACACTAGGTCCACGTGTGCCTGATCCCAATAATGTTCGCAATTGCCTCAAAATCTTGCTTCAAAAGGCAGGATTGCTTGGTCCAGAAATCAAGATGTCCTCGATACCTTATAGAAAATCTTGACGAAGTGTCGCCAAATTGTACGCTATCCGGATTTTGGCGATTCCGTGCGTTCTGCGATTAAGTAGTGTGGGTTTTCCGCATCCCCTTGCGCACGACGTTGATGGATTGAGCAGTTGGGGTGACATTCACCATTGATGATGCGTGTTCCAGCGGCCACGAATTGGTAGTCCTGTTGTCCCACCAATGGCCACCACTCGCAGGCGAGCAGGTAGCGTAGCATCAAATTCACTTCCATCCCGGCAACGCCCAAGCTGAATGGAAAAACATTCTGGTTACCGCCCCGCTCTTCAGGAGGCAAATTGCTGATATAAGACGGATCGTCGAGCGACCCGTCCAATTCCATTACCACCATGCTGGAATTGTATTGCCCGTTGCAACGCAGGCATTGATGATACGGCGTGACGACGTGCGCACGCCAATGCGCCGAAAACAAGCGGTCTTGTCGTCTGTCGGTTTCTACGGCAATTCCGCCATCAATGACCGGAATCAAATGAGCAATCGCGATATAATTCAAAACGTCTCGGGCAACCGGCCGGTCGACGCAACTGAAAAGTACGTCGCAATCCAGGGCGGCTTTATAAGCCGATTCGTTGTGAACTGAAACCGGCAAAGTAGTTATTTGGATGCTTTCTGCGGTAGTATTTCGCCGCATCGCTTGCGCCGCTAAATCAACCTTTAATTTACCGATATCCTTTATAGTTCCGTAAAGCAGACGGTCGAGGTTGTGCTCTTCGACTTTATCAGGATCGATCAGCGTAATATGCGCGATTCCGATTCGAGCGATGGCTTCCGCGACGATGCAACCGACGCTGCCAAGTCCGACAATACCAACTTTCAAACGTGCAATCGTGTTTTGCGATTCGCGTCCCCATGTGTCGAAAGTACGCCTGAGAATATTTCTCCGCAGCGGGGAAGGCGCGATATTGTCATTGAAGTAATTCTTGTAGAACTGGGGTCCGACGACGCGAACTTTCTCGCACCAATGACGGCGCATTTGTCCAACCTGCTCACCCGACTTGCTGGCGTCTCTCTCCCAGAAGCGCGCGCTCCAATAACCATCGGTACCGATTGTCAATCCCACCAACGGTAAGCCCGTCGCCCCCGCCGGGTACGCCAGAACATCCCGCTCTGCTTCGATATCAGCACAACTCATCCCCTGCCATCCAGGATTCGGGTGGCTATGCATAAAAGCCAGACCCACTTTTTTTTTACGCGCTATTTTCATCGCCCGCGCGAGGTAGTGTGGTTCGAAGCTGGCATTACCATGCAGGATACGCTCACTTTCTTGGGGAAGTATGATTTCGTCAATCAACGCGGTGCGGCGCAACCGTCCTGTAGAAGGACGCCATAGGGCGAAGCAAAGATCTTCCTGAATTTTGTTGCCCCGGTAATGCTGCAACAAGTGCTCGCTGGAGGTTGAATCCGCCTCGGCGGTGAGAACCGTCTCGAACCTCATACGTTTTTCCAGATTCGTCGTAAATGTTCGTTCAGGTAAGCAGCCATGTGCTTTGTCGGTAGCCGGTCCCATATTTCCCCAGGAGGTCTGCTCATTGCGAGCCATTCGCGCCCGTTTACGTCGTATTTTTCGACCACGCCGCCTCTGCCATCGTCAATTGGCGGAGATACATGAATCCAGTGGGGGGGATATTCGGGATAACGTTCGCTTCCCTGGAAGCTGATGCCCAGCCTGACTTGTTTACCTTTGTAGGGACCTGTCTCGACGGTGTAGTCGAAGGAAACCGCTTTTCCTTGTGGGCTATCAAACAGCGAGGTCTCATGCCCCAAGGCTTCCAATTCGGCTATTACCTGTTCGATACTGTTGGACATCTTAAGAAAAGGCTACGCTATCGGGGTGGGTTTGTCGGGAATCGTAATGAATAGGTTGTCTTCCTCCAGATCGACCAAGTCATCGTCTTTATACTGTCCTTTGTCTCCCTGCAAGATATAATCTTCCGCTTTACCGGGGATAGCTCCTTTTTCTTCTGCGAGTTTCAAAATGTCTTTCGCAATGAGTTTCTGACACGAAACGTCGATTTCAATGCCATTCACTTTGAGCTTAAAAGAACGACTCTCTTTGTTTTTTTCCTTTTCAGCCATTTTAGGTCTCCTGATGTCAAACTGTTCCAAAAATTATCGCCCGACCACTATAGTGAGTAACAATCCAAAATATAGCAATCAACATTCAGAGTGTCAATCTCATAGATAGCCGACTGTTGTTCTCTTTATATCGATTGGGACATTCCCTTGAGGATCTACCCTCGATCGGTTAAAATCCAAGAGAGAAATATCTATCTGCAACATACCATGAAGAGACTGGTGTTATGACTCGTTCCTTTCGAAACCGGAGATAAAAAGTGACAGAATATCCCAAAGTGTTTATTTCATATTCTCACGACTCACCAACGCATAAACAATGGGTATCAGAACTTGGCGCAAAACTGCGTAACAACGGCATTGACGTTATACTTGACCAGTGGGACCTCCACCCGGGAGATGATATGACTCGATTCATCGACGCTGGCGTCAAGGATTCCGGCAGGGTTTTGGTCATCTGTACGGACAGTTACGTGAGAAAGGCGAGCGCCGGCGAAGGTGGAGTCGGATATGAAAGGCTCATTGTGACGGCGCAGCTTGTTCAGGACTTGGGAACCAACAAGTTTATTCCTATAGTTCGTCAGGCTTCAGGAAAAGAAAAAGTGCCAGTATTTTTCGGAACACGAATTTATATCGACTTTACAGATGAGAGTCAATTCGATGAAAAATTCAAAGTATTGCTCCATGAACTCCACCAAGTGCCAATGGTACAGAAACCGAATCTGGGCAAAAGTCCATTTGCCAGACTTCCTTCCGGGGAAGAAGCACCGCCTTTTACGAGATCAGAAACTCAACCCCCTGAAATCCCGGATCGGGTCGAATCCGTGACGCAAGCATACTCAACAGCAATTGATTTAGCCCGTGCCGCAGATGTACTTGGGTGGCGACAACTCCTCAAACGCATTCGGCCAGGTATCTTCAAATCTTTTGTACAATGGCGGCAAAATGAATTAGAGGAACAACTCCCAGAAAAAAAAGATTTGGTTCAGGTAGTGGATAAAGCGGTTGATATTGTCTCGCCCCTGATTGCCGTGGCACTAGCGGGGGTCGAATCCGGCAGAGACCAATTCAAAGATCAAAAGTCTTTGCTTGATGACCTGCTCAACATTGCTGAATGGAATCGCAGTGGTTACATTGTCTGGATTGATATTCCCAACGCTCTTGGATACGTGTACCATAGTCTGCACGGTGCTTTGAGTCTCAGTACGAAGCAAATAAACCTGGCCCTGGCACTTGCGAAAGTGAAAGTTCCTTCACCCTATAACGATGCTGTATTCTGTGATATATGGGAAGAGTATAGACTGATGGGCGTATGTAAATCACTCGGTGAAAATTCTGGTGAAAGTTGGAAATATATAATTTCCGCTTATGAAAGATGGGAATGGTTATCTGAAATATTTACGGATGACTTGGAATACCGATCTTCACTGGTTGCATATTATGTAGCGCTTCACATTCACGAATTAGCGGCGATAATTGCTTCTGGTAAGCAAGAAATGTTGAGTACAAACGCCCATTGGTTTCCTAATGTCCCATTAGTTTTTATTTACGAAGGAGAAGACATAAGCATGCGTGCAATCTCAATGCTTCGAGATCAGACAGAGATCGAAGAACTATGGACCAGCTTAAATGTCACACGCGGACAAATGGAAACATCGTGGGAAAGTTGGACGAACCGGAGAATTTTTGAGTTACAAAATCCTTGGTTACGCAATCCTGTTATCATACAATACATTCAGCATTTCTTTGAAACTTTGTAATATTTCTCAAGTGGTCCGTCACAAACCATTCAGATCTAACTACTGTAAAGGCAAGGGGGTGGATATCGTCGCCGCATTTCATAACGACTACAAAAGCGTGGCAGACTTCGAGCAGAAAAACGGGGTCAAACTGCCACCAGACATCGCAGCCATGTTGGGGGGATAGAAGTGATGAACAGGGAAACACTCAGGGCTTTGTGGAACGCCATCGCGGAATGCAGTGAGGACGATTGGGATGGTTATGGCGCTAAAAGAATAGATAGGAAATCTTGTGAAGAATCGCTGAGATTTCTTGATATGTTACCCGGCACCGGAAGTTGCACAATTCCGGCACCGGAAGTTGCCGTGGAACCTGATGGCATGGTCGCATTTGAATGGTACAAACAACCTCGACGGAATGTGTTTTCCGTTCGAGTTTTGAAGCTGCGTCGCCTCTTTCACAGACGGAACAATTGTCTATGCCGGTCTGTTTGGAAACAGTAAAACACATGGTACGGAGTACTTTGGCGAGCAACTGCCCCAAATCATTTTAGAAAATATTCATAGAATCGATTCCCGCAATTCTTAGCTTGCCTCTCTTTGGATAGTTTTTCCATGAATTTTGCAAGGTGTTTTGGATGGATTCATACGATCTCGTCAGGGACTGAATGGAAAAATACTTTTTGACGTTTTTAACCCGAGTTCGAGATAACGAGCTAAATGATTTGAAGCTGCGTCGCCTCTTTCAATCCTATATTGAGCGTCGGTTGGCAGGTTTTCGGTTGCCAAGTATAAGCAATTAAGCCGGCGAGTAAATCAGCCATAAAGTTTTTGACACTACGATGTCTGGAATGCTCAATTTGTGAAATATTTTTCAGTTGGTCGTTGATGGTTTCAATAATGAAGCGTTTTCTCATGCCCGTGTTGAGGAAAAAAGCTAAAAGCTCCCCGGAATCATTGGCCACCAGATGCAGTTTGAACCCGTAAAATCACACCATGCTCGTCTTGCCCCGAGCGACGAGTCCCGCGAAGGTACTGCAAAATTCTTATCTCGAACTCAGGTTATTGTAAGATGATTTTTGTACCCATGGCATCCAATCATTCTGAAATCAGATTTTGATCATCGAATCCATGGATATTTGAGTGAGAATGAGCATCGAGATGTGGTTTTAAAATTAAGCAGATTAATTGATGGGGTGCGACAAAGTAGTTCCAAGTTCTCGAACAATCTCCTGAATCGATTTTTCTCGCGCATCCAGTACCTGGATATCATGCAATACCTCAGGCAATGCCTGCATTTCCATCTCGGGCAGAATGATAGAAATGATCTTTTTCCCTAGTCCTTCCGCTGCTCCAACCTCAAAAAGAACATGAGCATTATTGCTCGAAGCCTCTGATAAAAGTACAACAACCGCACTCGCTTTTTTAATCTCTTCACGTATCGTATTGCTCAGTTCTGATCCGATGGCGAGATCATTCTTGTCTAAAAATCCCTTTACCATCCTTTCTCCTAAGGCTTTCTGAAGTTGAACGGCAAAACCGGCATCATTATAACTGTAGGATAGAAATACTTTATGCATTTTGCTCCTTTTTCACTCTTTCCTTCAATTCATCAATGTACCTGTCAAAATTATTGAGTTCGAGGATATTAATATCTTCTAAGATTGCTTTACTTCCTCCCAATTCTTCCAATTCGGATTGGGTCAGTCCATGAAGTACCACTATAATACGTTTTCCTTGTCCCCATGCTGCGCCAATTTCAACCCATACCCAGAATCTTTTCACTGACCAAGGAGTAAACAGGGCGACTAATTCCTTACTTTTACAAAATTCTTTATGAATGACTTCCTTGAAGTTATCCCCTTTGGAGATATCCGCTTCATCTAAAAATGTAGCGGCATCACAATCTTAAATACAACGTGCCATCTGTCTTGCAATCCATGTGTCTGCACTCCCATGGGAGATAAAAACTCCATATTTATCTTTTTCAATCATGCACTCCTAAGCCCATCTCTGCAAATTAGACTAAATTCGATGAAATATGCGCGTCCGTCAATCCTCTTACAATCTGTTCGGCAGTCGACACATATTTCGCTTTGAAAAGATAAGGATTCTTTCGTTCGAGGACTTTTGACAGCTTTAATTTGTCAAGATTTTGAATTTCCTTAAAAAGCACAATATCGACCTCATGCTGGCCAGTACGGCTATCACAAAATCGTGTATTTTAGTGAGTGCCGACCAACTCTATCCCACATTCCAGAAATTCAATCCTGAGCTAAAAACCGAAAATTGGTTAAAACCCGTTGCTTCTCATTAAGGTGGAAATCATTTGACGGACCAACTACTGACTGAACTCTTGTCTTGCCGATTCCAGTGAATTTTCCGATTTTGAAGGGAAAAATAAGAGTTGTTGAGAAATGAATCCCTCTTTTCCAAACTTTCAAGCTTGACCCCAAAAACAATCCGGAGTTTTTTCAAAACGATCAATTCGCCAGGGAAAACGATCGTAGAAAGTCCAATGCATTCATGCCCCATCATGACAGAACCCAGGAAAAAGCTTAGAACTCCTCTTTTCGTTCATGCCGAAAATGGACCGCTAAGGAATGAAATTTAAATAAGTTAGAAGTATGGATACGCAAAATCAGGGGACACGTAACAGCAGGCATATAACAGTAGAGTTGGGATGCGCAGCGGTGTACATGTCCCCAAATTTTGCTCACACCATTGGAAGAATTACAGGTTATTTAAGGTTTGTTCCTAAAAGAATTTTTTTAATCTTCCGTATTTGTTCCCCAATAGCTCCTTTTGCTTTATCCATATCATCAAGGAACGGATTTCCCGAATTGAGCGGATTTATTGATTTTTTATTTTTTTTTACGAATTCCGCATTCATTTTTCATCAGGGGGTTGACATTGCGTCGTACAGTTTGCTACAACCATGCCATCATTAAGTTATTTTAGTGAAAGAAAGGTTTGCCGCTCGATCGATTAAACAATACCGTGGGAGGGTTCTCGATCGATTAAACAATATCGTGGAAGGACGTTAAAACGATGGATCCTCCCCGGGAATCTTTTTTCAACGTTATTGAACTGAGCGGCTTCTGACTGTCCCCGGATTTGAGCAGATTTATTGATTTTTTAAATTTTTTTGCGAATTCCACATTTTTTTCATTTGAGGCTTGAGGCTTCATAATATTTGCGCTAAGATCATGCCTAGTTGTTTTAGGGAAGGAGATGATGTGAAAACGATGGATTCTCTCCAAAATATTTTTTAACCGCACCGGTTTACCGGTCATTTCTTATGAAAGGAGACAGACGAGACGTAGAATCAATAAAAAATTCACTTCTGAAAAAGGAGAAATGATGAAAGATAAAATCAATAAAAATCAATTCGCATCTAATAAAGGAGGAGTAATGGAACGTCCAAAGAATCATAACCCAAATCAAAACGAAAGCGGAGGAATCATGGAAAAAAGAAAAATCAGAACAATCCAATCATTATTGATTATTTTAATCCTGACCCTGATGGTGGCCGTCCTCGGGGTCAGTCCAGCCATGGCGGCTGAGAAAAAGATGGTCACAGATCCCACCACCGGGGAGATGGTAACCGCTCCGGAGTATGGCGGGACATTGACCTATGTGCGCAAGCAGGTGGGTGAGCATACGGACGTCTATTTCATTGGTGGCTGGGCGTCCCACTTCATCAGTGGCGTGCTGGAGAAGCTCAGCATCGCGGACTGGGGAATAGATCGGGACGTGGTGGACTGGAAAACAACGTACATTCCTCTCCATGGCTTAAAAGGGGCGCTGGCGGAAAGCTGGTCGCAACCCGACCCGCTGACCTATGTCTTCAAAATCCGCCAGGGCGTTCACTGGCATGATAAGGCCCCCATGAATGGCAGAGCATTTACGGCTAAGGACGTCGAATATAACTTTCACCGCGCGATGGGTCTGGGCAGCGGCTACACTGAACATAGCACCATGTTTGGACCACTGCACACGTATCAGTGGGATTCGGTCACGGCTACCGACGATTCGACGGTTGTGATGAAGCTGAAGGAGCCGCAGCCCCTGGCGCTGTACTTTATTGTCGACCACTTCAATGTTTTTATGTACCCCCCCGAGGTATTCGAGCAATACGGCGACGTTAAGGATTGGAGGAACCTGGTCGGCACCGGGCCCTTTATGCTGACTGACTTCGTCGAGGACAGCTCTATCACCTGGGACAAGAATCCCAACTACTGGGGCTTTGACGAAAAATACCCGGAGAACCGCCTGCCCTATATTGACCAGTTGCGGGGCGCGGTTATGCCGGAACCAGCCGTATTCGTGGCGGCCCTACGCTCGGCTAAGGTTGATTACGCAGGGACTCCCGGCGACTCTCAACTCAGGACTATCGACCAGATAGAGAGCCTCAAGAAGACCAACCCCGAACTCGTGATTCACCCGTATTGGTATCGCTCGGATAATGCTTTCACTTTTAACGTGGTGGATAAGCCGCCCTTTGACGACGTCAGGGTGCGCAAGGCCATGCAGATGGCACTGGACCTCGAGACCATTAACCGTACCTTCTTTAAGGGTTATGGAAACTGGGAACCTGCCGGGCTGGTAGCGGCAGACATCAAAGGGTATACCACCCCATTTGCAGAGTGGCCCGAGGAGGTCAGGAAAGGCTATACCTATGACCCGGAAGGGGCCGGGAAGCTGCTTGATGAGGCTGGGTTTCCGCTCGGCTCGGACGGCATTCGATTCAAAACCGTCCTCAACAGTACGTATCGGTACGACCTGAACTATCTGGAATTAGCCGCCGCATACTGGCGTGAGATTGGCATCGAGGCAGAGATTAATCTCATGGATTCACAAGCGGCCAACCCGATGAGAAACGATGGGACTTATAAAGGTTTCTGGGCTTGGTCAACGGGCGTCAGGTATATACCTGTCGAGAGAATGCGCATGTATTACTCGAAAGCTCCACGCAACTGGCGGGGCATCGTTGCCCCGGAATATGACGCCTTGTTTGAAACCGCCCTGGCCACTGCCGACGTTGAGGAGCAGCAGAGGATGGTCAGGGAGTTGGATATGTACGGGATAGAGAGGCACTGGGTAATATGGGGTCCCGAAACCCCACAGTTTAACGTGCACCAGCCGTGGGTCAAAGGTTATAACGGTGAACTCTTCTTGGGAATCGGTCAATTTAACACCATCTTCACCCGCCTCTGGATTGACAAGGACCTGAAGAAAGAAATGGGGCATTAGAAAGCCATGTTAAAACCTTGTTTCCCCTCCCCTGGCGGGAGGGGTTAGGGGAGGGGGTTTCCCATGAGAGCCTATATCATCAGAAGGGTATTGCTCCTTATCCCCACCCTGTTCATCCTGACTATCCTGGTCTTTCTCTCGGTGCGCTTCATCCCGGGCGACGTCGTGGATTTAATAGTGGGTAGGATGGAATGGTATGGCACTGGCGGCGAGGAGATTGACCGTGAAGCGGTTGAGCGTATGCTGGGATTGGACGTGCCTGTCTACGTCCAGTATGGACGCTGGATCAGAGATATTCTCCTGCACGGCACCCTTGGCGAATCACTGCTGGGCAGTTATGCGATCGAGGAGAAGATATTAGATAGATTGCCGGTCACCATTGAGCTGGGCGTCCTGGCAATCGTAATCTCGCTCTTGATAGCCCTGCCCGTCGGCATCTACTCGGCGATACGCCAGGATACGGCCGCCGACTACGCGGGGCGCACCCTGGCCATCATCGGCTTGGCCACGCCTAACTTCTGGCTGGCCCTGATGGTCATTATCTTCCCGGCCATCTGGTGGGGCTGGTCGCCCCCGACGGAGCTGATTCCTTTCTCCGAAGACCCGCTGGGCAATCTCGCGGTGTTCTTCATTCCCAGCCTGATTCTGGGGACGGCCATGTCGGCGGCCACCATGCGCATGACGCGCACGATGATGCTGGAGGTGTTGCGGCAGGATTACATCCGAACGGCCTGGTCCAAGGGGCTCCGGGAGCGGGTCGTAGTGATCCGGCACACCATCAAAAATGCCCTCATCCCGATCGTGACCCTGGTCGGCCTGCAGTTGCCTCTCCTGGTCGACGGATAATCGCCATGCCAGATTTTACGAATAAGGAACTGTTACAAATAATCAGAGACGGTGAATCCGACTGCGTCGAGTTCAAGGAGTCATTGTCCGGTGACGCTCCCACAAGAATCAGGGAGGCCATCTGCGCCTTTGCCAACGATTTGCCCAACCATGAAAAGCCCGGTCTGGTTTTTGTGGGGGTGAAGGATGATAGAACGATCGGCAACCTTTTGGTCACGAACCAATTGCTCCAGCAGTTGGCCGATATGAAAACTGACGGCAATATCGTGCCGCCGCCATCGCTGACGGTAGAAAAATACACACTGAGCGGTAAGGAGGTGGCGGTGGTTACCGTGCAGCCATCCAACTCTCCGCCGGTTCGCTGCAAAGGCGCTATTCATATCCGTACCGGCCCGCGCCGCTCCATCGCTACGGCACAGGATGAAAGGATTCTCAACGAAAAACGTCGGCACGGCGACCGCCCCTTCGATGTCCAGCCGGTCCCTACTGCTGGCGTGCCAGACCTGAACCTGACTCAGTTTGAGAACGAATACCTGGCGCAGGCATTTTCTGAAGAGGTACGGATCGCAAACGACCGCAACCGGGAGGAGCAGTTGGCCACAACGAAAATGATCGTTGCCGCCGACCAGCCTGTTGCCACCATCCTGGGCATCCTCACTATTGGAAAGAACCCACAGGATTTTGTACCCGGCGCCTATCTGCAATTCCTCAGAATTGATGGCAGCGAGCTAACGGATGATATTCCGGACAGCGAGGATATTGGCGGTGCCATTCCGGACCTGCTTCGCCGTCCGGACGATAAACTGAGGGCCCACAATCGAATCGCAGTCAATTTTACTGCCAGCGCAGTCGAACAGCGAACAGTACTCTATCCCATCCCGGCGTTGCAACAGATCATCCGGAATGCTATTATGCATAGAACCTACGAAGCAACCAATGCGCCGGTTCATCTGTCCTGGTTCAACGACCGCATCGAAGTTTTAAGTCCCGGCAGCGCCTTCGGGACGGTAACGGCTGAGAATTTCGGCCAGCCCGGATTTACCGATTATCGCAACCCTAATCTGGCTGAAGCGATGAGAACCCTCGGTTATGTACAGCATTATGGCATGGGGATACCAATAGCCAGAAAGCAGTTGAATGCGGCAGGTCATCCGGAACCGGAATTTAAAGTTCACGACAATCACGTACAGGTAACGATAAAATCGGCGTGAAAACCGGAAGAGGAAGACCATGACGATCCCCGTTTTAACTTTTTTCAACAACAAAAGCGGTGTTGGCAAAACGTCGCTGGTCTACCATCTGGCGTGGATGTTTTCGGAAATCGATTATCGGGTGCTTGCCTGTGACCTTGACCCGCAGGCGAATCTCACCGCCGCATTTCTTGACGAAGGGCAGTTGGAACAGTTGTGGGATGAAGGCAGGGCTGCGCGAACGTCTACTAAAACCATCATGCAGTGTATTCAACCGTTGCTGGCAGTTGGTGACATCAAAGACCCAACGCTGGTGAAAATCACGCCCACACTGAACCTGATACCGGGAGACCTGACGCTGGCCGGATTTGAAGATGCCTTGTCGTCGGAATGGCCCAACGCATTGGGTTCCAGTCACCTGTACCGTCCTTTCCGTATTTTGACAGCGTTTTCGACCATCATGCAAGAAGGAGCGCGTCGCATGAATGCCTCCGTCATCCTGGTCGACGTGGGCCCGAATTTGGGGGCTATCAACCGTTCAGCGTTGATTGCGACCGATTACATTATCGTTCCGCTGGGGGCAGACCTGTTTTCACTGCAGGGGCTGCGCAATCTTGGCCCGACTCTGGTTCGATGGAGAAAGGAGTGGAATCAACGGAAGGACAATTGGGCACAACCCGGGTTTTCACTGCCAAACGGAGGCATGCGACCCGTCGGTTACGTAGTACAACAACATGGCTTGCGCCTGGACCGCCCTGTCAGGGCTTATGACAAGTGGGTGAATCGAATGCCGGAAGAATATTCCCGGAACCTGATGGGCAACAACGAAGGACCCTATCCCCAGACACCGGCGGAAGATGAAAATTTTGCCCTCGCCACCGTCAAGCGCTACCGGAGTCTGGTGCCAATGGCCCAGGAAGCGCACAAGCCCGTTTTTCAACTCACTACTGCCGACGGAGCCATAGGCGCCCACGCTGCAGCTGCCCGCGACTCGTATAAGGATTTCAAGGTTCTGGCTGAAAAAATCGCGCAAGTAGCAAATTTGTGACAAGTCGGAATTGACCGTTTCCTCAAAAAGCGAATGTCCACTCCACAAACGGGATTTTTTTCAAAATGAAATGCATAGCATTGTGGTATCTCATGCTGTAAGTAAGTTCAATGGTGTCTTGTATGCTTACCTCCATTAGGGAGAGTATGACCATGCCATCTTGAAAGGCTATAGCACTGAACCCAAACTATACCATGGTTTATAACAATCGTGGCAAGGCCTGCTTACATCTGAAAGAATGGGAAAAAGCAAGGTCCGATCTGACTGCTGCCAGCGAGAGAGGGTTGGACATCATCACCGCCTTTCATAACGACTACGAAAGCGTGAAAGACTTCGAGCAGAAAAACGGGATCAAACTGCCACCAGACCTCGCAACCATATTGGGGGGATAGAAGTGATGAACAGGGAAACACTCAGGGCTTTAAGGAATGCCATCGCAGAATGCGGTGAGGACGATTGGGATGGTTATGGCGCTACAAGAATAGATAGGAAATCTTGTGACGAATCGCTGAGATTTCTTGATATGCTACCCAGTACGGTTCCGGCACCGGAAGTTGCCGTGGAACCTGATGGCATGGTCGCATTTGAATGGTACTAACAACCTCGCCGGGTATTTTCCGTGAGTTTTGAGACAGACGGAACAATGGTCTATGCCGGTCTTTTTGGAAACCAAAAAACACATGGTACCGAATGCTTTGGCGAAGAACTGCCCCAAATCATTTTAGAAAATATTCACAGAGTTTATTCCCACAATTCTCAGCATGTCACCCTTTGGATAGTTATTCCATGAGTTTTGGAAAGTGATTTGGATTGATTCATACGAACTCGTCAGGGACTGAATAGAAAAATTCCTTTTGATATCTTTAATAAAAACTATTCCAATTATGCTTCATGTTGGTGTATAATTTGGTGACTCATTACATCATCAGGTGGAATTTCTGTTTCAGAAAATTTGTCAAGTAAAGAATGTGATCTAATAAATAAAATTAAAAGAGCATTACAGAGGTAGCAAAAAAGAATGTGATGACTGATATTAAGAGAGATTATGGAGGTGGATACATGGAAAATCGCTTAATCCGGTTGGAAACAATTATAGAACAGATGGCAACCAAGGAAGATATTGCTAATCTCAGAACGGAAATAATGCGTGAAATGGGACGCTTAGAAAATGGTATGTTGAAATGGGGAGTCGGACTGGTCACCAGCAATATTGGTATTGCCATTGCGATCAGTTTTACCGCACAAAAACTGATGGGATGATATCCATCTCGAGAAACAAAACCATGGTTTATGCCGGGCTGTTTGGAAGCAATAAAATACACGGTACGAAACATTTTGGCAAAGCACTGCCCCAAACCATTTTAAAGAATATTCGTAGAGTTTGTTCCCGGAATTTTCAGCATGCCACCCCCCGGATAAACCACCGCTTGAAACATTGGCCCGCTATCTCCTGCAAAGCAATCCATTCAGCCTGGAAAACAAATGCGTGAAGTTCAATGCATTCATTCCTCCTCCTGCGACCTCTCTGTTTTTCGGATTGCAGGACTGGCAAACAAGAAATAACGAATCCCCTCCCCGACATGCTGATATTCTCGGCTGGCCCAAGGAAAAAGACGCGCAAAAACTGATTGCTCAAGAACTGGCCGCAGAATCTACTTTGGTTTTGAGAACCCTGGAGTGACTTTTCCCGTATTCTTGGATTGTATCAGGTTATATCGACATTTATTTATTCAACGACATCGATTACATCTACCGTGGCGAACCTGAATGCTATGAGAAAGTATCCTCGAGCCTCTACCGTGAATATGGCGTTGAGTCGGAGTATTTTGATATAGAGGTTGTCCAAGAAGAAATTTTAAACGAGGCTAAAAAGTATACTCACGAAACCGACGAATTTGAAATCCTGACCCAACTCCAGCACTTTGGCGGTTAAACCAACCTGATCGACTTTACGACCGACTACTTCGTAGCCCTCTTCCTTCGCCTGCGACGGCTACCACGACAAGAACGGCAGAATTATCTTATGAAAGGAAAACCGGATACGTCTGTACGGAATACTTGGACAATACGCCTAAGAAATCAGGTCGTCGGAGGGAGATAAGAGTGTCAAAATAGTGCTTTGCGGAGTTGTAGCGGACTAATTTATCCCAATCAATCTTTCCATCATCTTTACAAAACGTCTCTGCAAATTCTCTTGTGAATTTATTGAGCATATTTGAATATGCTTCTATAAAAACATCATTTTTTTCCTTGGCTTTGTGTCCAAGTGATTGAATGATTCCCTTGAACAGTTCACTATCTCCGGAGATAAACTCCCAGAATCGTTGACCACAATATTTGAAATAATCTCCTTTATCCGGTTTGTTGTCCCTCCCATAGCAACAACCGTTTATAGCAATTATATTCAAGTTTGAATTACTGGTTCTCAGGACTTTTTTCGCAGTTCTGAAATCCGAGACCATTTTGGCCAGTTGCGAGCTGTTACCCCAATTTGGTCCTGATTTAATGGTAACGATATATCTGGTATTGTTGCTGTCGAATTCAAGATCAATACCTCTGATACCCGACTTATACCCATTGTAAACCTTTCTATTGATGAAAATGGCGAGCCCTTCCAGCCAATCACCAAAAATAGTTTCTTCATTCGATGAGATATGCGCGTCCGTCAATCCTCTTACAATCTGTTCGGCAGTCAACACATTTTTCGCTTTGAAAAGATAAGGATTCTTTCGATTGAGAACTTTTGACAGCTTTAATTTGTCAAGGTTTTGAATTCGTTTTGTATGAAAAAAAACAATATTTTCCTCAACGTATTTTAATACATCTTCAAGGTTGAGCTTTTTCATATTCTGCTGTTGGTTCCAATAGATATAATTCTACGGGTCTTAATCTTTTTCTAACCATCTCACAGTACTCAGGAACCACGTCGATACCGACGGAGTTCCGTTTCATTCGGTTTGCCACAAACAAAGTAGTTCCAGACCCCATAAAGGGATCGAGTACCAGATCTCTTTCTTTCGTAAATAATTTGATAAACCACTCCGGTAAGGCTTCAGGAAAGGCGGCGCTGTGATTTTTGTTATTGCATTCAGTGGCCAGGTGCAAAACATTCGTTGGATAAGTTTTATCCCGGTGCAGCCAGTTTGAAACATTTTTACCAAATCCACTTCCAACTTTTGAATCATCACGGGTTTTATCGGTTTCGGAAAGGTTCCTTAATCGTGTGGTTGCCCATTCACCTACCGGAACCATAACTTCTTCCTGGTACATGTAAAATTTGCGATTTTTGTTGAATTGAAGCAGTCTTTCCCATGCGTCACGAAAGCGATTAGGCCACTTTCCAGGGTAACAATTTTTCTTATGCCATATAAATTCTTCCGTCCAAAACCAGCCTTGTTTTCGCATTTCCAAAATCAGTTCGATCACATAAGTACAACGTTCTCCTTTCATCGCTTTTTCTTTGATATTCAGTATGAAGGTTCCTGAAGACTTCAAAACGCGTAATAGTTGCTCGGAGATGGGTAAAAACCATTCAACGTAATCATCAGCATGAATACCACCGTATGTACCTCTACGTTGATCGGCATAGGGTGGGGAAGTGACTATCAGATCAACTGAATTATCTTTGAGCAGTTTTAATTGCTCTTTGCTGTCGCCAAGATATATATCCGTGGTTATTTCCATTTCAAATTCCAATTGGTTCGATTTCAGTCCGTAAAATAACAGAGTTTGCGAGGTGGTTCACGCAATTGGCAACTTTAGTAATAAATTATGCTCTAACATCACGGGCTAATCAAGCTTAAGCTGATTGCGGAAAGATTTGACGGGGAAAACACGCATCGTCAGGTGTCTGGTTGTCAACGCATTGCTGGCAAAACGGGCTTGATGGCGCACTCGCTGTTTATTACCATGATAATGGTAAGGATCGCTGTCGCTTCAGTTTTATCAGCCCTGAATGCCTGGTCAACGAGCAGGGGTTTCCCAAAGAGAAGCAGACAGCCAACGATCTATATAGGCTGAGCCCGGAAGAAATCGCGATTGTAGAATGATCAAGCATCGTGACAAGCGGGGCCGCTTGATGGAGATTGAGGCCAAAGTCGTCTTTGGCGCCGAGCAGGCCGTCCGGCAGTTGCTCGGAGAAAACACCGCTTATGGCGAGAGAAAGCACCTCACCATGAGGCATTTTAACGGACGGCTTGTGAGAAAATCGCTCGCTTTCTCAAAAAAAGTCCGGATGCTGGCAGTTTCAACCGCATGAGAAGACCTCTACTACAACTTTGTGCGCTTGCACAAGTCCCTGAGAAAACCCAGCCGGCAAGCTGGAAAAACCCAGTGGATTCAACAAACTCCGGCGATGGCCGCCAACTTGGCACGGCAGGCACACACGATCAGGTCGCTCCTCTTCGCTGTTGTACCGAAACAACACTTAAGAGGGTGACTACCCGTATTTTTAATGACTCGTAATGAATTACCAGATGCTGGTTGTATCGAATGTGACCAACCTGCTTCATGGCTGTGTATGGAATGTCTCTAAGAACATGACGAGGCTGGTTTCTTATGTGACAATCATGCTGATGGACATCCACACCAGGAATATGGTGAACCGTTACCACTGGTCAATTCTCCCAGACTTGGTATGTGTGGTTATCAAGGCCCGGCTGAGCCTCCATATTAATCAAAATGCCCAACAAAACGGTGCAGACCGTCCTCTTTCAGTACCGTCCGTACCTCATTTGAGGTGACGGCTGCCGCCGTCCGACACTCCACCGGTTCGTTGCAAGGGCGCCAGTCATATCCGACCCGCGCCGCGACACCGCTACGGCAAGGGACGAGGCGACGCCGTTAGTGTCTCCGGTGACATTGGGTCAATGGAAAAGCGGTGCTTTAGAATCGCTTGAACTTTGACCATGCTCTTGAGACGAAGCGGGGAAAGTGGAACAATTAAATTAAGAAGCAAAGCAATCGCGGGTGATGTCAGCAAAGCCCGAATTTCCGTGCCAGTCTTTCAAAATGGGGGAGGGCGCGGTGGATGGTTTCTTCAGCGCAGCAATAAGCAATGCGGAAATAACCCGCTCTGCCAAAGCCGGAACCAGGTACCAGTAGAATATTTTCAGTCAAGGCTTCTTTGACAAATACAACGTCATCGGGAATCGGAGATTTGGGAAAGACGTAGAACGTACCCTGTGGAACGGTCAGGTCAAATCCCATCTTCAACAAACCATCACAGAAGACATCCCTCAAACGCTGATAGGCATCCGCGGAAACTTTTGCGCCTTGGAGGTGGGGCAGGATTCTCTGCATGAGGGCGGGGGCGTTGACAAATCCGAGAATACGAGTGGTGAGGGTCAGGGCGTTTTGCAGGTTGGCGCGTTCCTCGATTTCCGGATGTAACGCTACGAATCCAATGCGTTCTCCCGGCAGGCCCAGATCTTTGGAATGGGAGGTGACCAGTACTGCATTGGTATGACTTTGAAAAATGTCGCAGGGTTTCAAACCGTCGAAAAGGAGATGCCGGTAGGGGTCGTCAGAAACCAGATAAATGGCGTGACCATATTCCTGCTCCTTTTCTGCCAGCAATTTTCCCAACTGATTCATATGCTCCTGAGAATAAACAGCTCCAGTGGGGTTGTTGGGGGAATTGACCAGCATGATTTTGGTTTGCGGAGTGAGGGTTTCACGGACTTGCTGAAAATCGATCTGAAAGATTTCATTGGTTTCAGCAACCCGCAGAACTCCGCCATGATTTTGAGCGTAGACGCCATATTCCACGAAATAGGGTGCCAAGGTCAGCACTTCTTCTCCCGGATCGAGCAGAGCTTTCAGCAATGAGTTCAAACCCCCTCCCGCACCGACGCACATGACGATATCTCCGGTTTCAAAGGGGAATCCCGTCTCCTGCGAAAGGGTTTGCGCGATGAAGGCGCGGGTCTCCGGGAGTCCCGCATTGGGCATGTAACGGTGGCCTCCGGGTTGGCGTGCTTGCAATAATTGTTTCAAGACCTGATAAACCCGTTCAGGGGGTTCGATGACAGGATTACCCAGGGAAAAATCAAAGACCTGCTCTTCACCATGAATTTCTTTCAAGCGTCGGCCTTTTTCAAACATTTCACGAACCCATGATGCCGTCTCCATCATGGCTTTCACATTCTCGGCAATAGACATTTTTCCTTTTGGGCGCAGGTTTTAAACAGGATTTTCATACTCGACACCTGATCATTGCTCATTCAATAATTCCCCGGGAGGCGCGACCCATCTCCCATCTGCTTTGATCAATTCAATCAGATGCTCAACAGCTTGGTTTTGCGGAATGTTACGCGCCACACATTCCTGTTTCCGATAGAGGTTGATTTTTCCTTCTCCCGCACCGATGTAGCCGAAATCCGCATCCGCCATTTCTCCCGGACCATTGACGACGCATCCCATGACGCCTATTTTAATCCCTTTGAGATGTTGCGTGCATGCTCTGATAGCATCCGTCGTGGTTTGTAAATCAAAAAAAGTGCGGCCACAAGAAGGACAGGAAATAAAATCCGCTTTGAAAAGCCGGGCACGGGTTGCTTGTAGCAACGTCTGGCAAAACCGGAAAATGGGTTTTCCGGTTTTGATCGTGGGACAAACCAGACAATCGACCAGCCCGTCTACGATCAAACTTCCCACTTGCGCCGCCAAACCAGACCAACGCCGGGAATCATCCCCATCCGACGCAATGATCCCCACAGGCCAGTCCAATCTCCAATTTTGCAACAACTGCACTAAAAATCTTACCGCTAAAAGTGGCTGGAAACCTTGCACCAGCAGAAGTTTGGCTTCGTTTTGTCGTCTCAACAGGCCCAGTTTTCCGGAAAAATCATTTTCTCCGATTTGCTGATCTTCCATAAGAATGACCGGCGGGATCTCCCTCTCGACGATGCTGTTTTTCTCCCGCCAAGATGAGGGCAATGCTTCAAATAGCAGAATATCGGATGTTGCGGTCCTTCCGCCGGGTGGCATGCTTAAAACCTTGTCAAAAAAAGCGGACTCTTGATTCTTGATCGCGCCGCTGCTGATTCCCAGGAATGCAAAAGGCGCTTCTCCCCCCACCGTGACTGCTTGAAAGGATTGTAAGGATGTGAAACATTCATCATTTTTTTGTTTAAATACGACAGGCTGCGTGGCGCGTTTTGAAATCGAAATTGGGGTCTCATAAACTATATTTTGCCAGGCCGGTGATTCCTTGCGGAAACAAGTCAGCCCTTGCAAAATTGATTGAGCAGCAGGAATTTCATTTTCTGCAGGTTCCGTCAAGGATACCCGGATCGTGTCCCCTATCCCATCCATCAGCAGGCTGCCAATACCGATGGCACTTTTGATGCGGGCATCCAATCCATTGCCCGCTTCGGTCACGCCAAGGTGCAGGGGATAGTCCATCCCTTCTTGTTCCATCCGAACCACCAGAAGTCGGTATGCCTGTATCATCACCGAGGGGATGGAGGATTTCATGGAGAGGATGATGTCGTTGAAATGGTGTTTGCGGAAGATGCGGACAAATTCCAAAGCGGATTCAGCCATCCCCTGTGGCGTGTCTCCATAGCGATTGAGTAACCGGTCGGACAAGGAACCATGATTGGTGCCGATCCGTACGGCGCGGCTATATTTTTTCAGATTGGCGATCAAGGGTAGCAGACTTGCTTCAATCCGCTCCAGCTCCTCTTGATACTGAGCCTCGCTGTATTCGCGGATTTCAAAGCGCTTGCGGTCCGCATAATTGCCCGGATTGATGCGAACTTTCTCGACAAATTCACAGCTGTCGATTGCCAGTTTGGGGTTGAAGTGAATGTCGGCTACCAACGGAATCTCAATTCCTCGTTCTTCCATACCCTGGCGGATGGCTGGTAAACTCTCCACGGCGCGCTGATTGGGTACCGTGATACGAATCAACCTGCAACGGGCAGCAGCAAGAGTCGTAATCTCCTCGAGAACCCGAGGGAGATCGCTGGTGTTGGAAGTGAGCATGGATTGAATGCAAATGGACTCTGCGCCTCCAATTTTCAGTGACCCCAGCGAAACAACCCGTGTGGGACGTCTGGAGAAGCTGAGAAATTTATTAATAGTCGACATTTCAGATATGATTTTGAAAAGAGACAAGAACGAAATATGCAACCCGCATCCCATGCGGTATTTTCCGCATGCATATGCCATTGCCTTCTCCTCATGACAATGGATTTTCTTTTGAACAAAGATTACAAAATGCCGATTTTGGCCCGAAACATCAAGTTTGATCTTGGACGCATCTGTCAAGGAGACAAGACTTTTATGAGATCCGATATCAAAATACCACTCAAATTCAAATGATTGGATTCCCCGGGCGCGAAAATCATCTTAAAAAGCTGCTGCTTTTCCAGAATCGCTTCAACTCGGGTTGAAGTATAAGGATTCCAGACGTATTTTCCGGAAAATGCCTCTATTTTACGAGAATCCCCCCCAACCCAGCCATTTACCATCCTACATTTTCAAAAAAAATCAATCCTCTCCTTCATTGAGATTTGGTTGTTTTTAAATTTTTTTGCGAATCCCGCATTTTTTTTCATTTGGGACTTGAGGTTGCGTAGTTGAATTGATAAAATTATGCCTTGTTGTTTAAAGGAAGGAGAAGGTTCCCGCTCGATCGATTCAAAATAGGCGTGGGAGGACGTTAAAGCGATTGATCCTCCTTGGGAATCTTTTTCAACGTTATTGAACTGAACGGCTTCTGACTGTCCCCGGATTTGAGCAGATTTATTGATTTTTTATTTTTTTTGCGAATCCCGCATTTTTTTTCATTTGGAGCTTGAGGCTTCATAATAATATAGTAGTGCTAAGATCATGCTTTGTTATTTTAGGGAAGGAGATGATGTGAAAACGATGGATCCTCTCCAAAATATTTTTTTAACCGCACCGGTTTACCGGTCATTTATTATGAAAGGAGACAGGATGAGACGTAAAATCAAAAAAAAATCACTTCTGAAAAAGGAGATTTATTGATTTTTAATTTTTTTTGCGAATTCCGCATTTTTTTTCATTTGGGGCTTGAGGCTTCATAATATTTGCGCTAAGATCATGCTTTGTTGTTTTAGGGAAGGAGATGTGAAAACGATGGATCCTCTCCAAAATATTTTTTTAACCGCACCGGTTTACCGGTCATTTCTTATGAAAGGAGACAGGATGAGACGTAAAATCAAAAAAAAATCACTTCTGAAAAAGGAGAAATGATGAAAGATAAAATCAATAAAAATCAATTCGCATCTAATAAAGGAGGAGTAATGGAACGTCCAAAAAATCATAACCCAAATCAAAACGAAAGCGGAGGAATCATGGAAAAAAGAAAAATCAGAACAATCCAATCATTATTGATTATTTTAATCCTGACCCTGATGGTGGCCGTCCTCGGGGTCAGTTCAGCCGTCGCGGCTGAGAAGAAAATGGTCAAAGACCCCACCACCGGTGATATGGTGACTGCGCCGGAGTATGGCGGGACATTGACCTATGTGCGCAAGCAGGTTGGTGAGCATACGGACGTCTATTTGATTAGTGGCTGGGCGAGCCACTTCATCAGTGGCGTGCTGGAGAAGCTCAGCATCGCGGACTGGGGAATAGATCGGGACGTGGTTGACTGGAAAACCACCTACGTCCCTCTCAGTGGTTTAAAAGGGGCGCTGGCGGAAAGCTGGTCGCAACCCGACCCGCTGACCTATGTCTTCAAAATCCGCCAGGGCGTTCACTGGCATGACAAGGCCCCCATGAATGGCAGAGCATTTACGGCCAAGGACGTCGAATATAACTTTCACCGCATGATGGGTCTGGGCAGCGGCTTCACCGAACATAGCACCATGTTTGGACCACTGCACACTTATCAGTGGGAATCGATAACGGCCACCGATGATTCGACGGTTGTGATGAAGCTGAAAGAGCCACAGCCCCTTGCGCTGTTCTTTATTGTCGACCACTACAATGCTTTTATGTACCCTCCCGAGGTATTCGAGCAATACGGCGACGTTAAGGATTGGAGGAACCTGGTCGGCACCGGGCCTTTTATGCTGACGGACTTCGTCGAGGACAGCTCTATCACCTGGGACAAGAATCCCAACTACTGGGGCTTTGACGAAAAATACCCGGAGAATCGCCTGCCCTATATTGACCAGTTGAGGGGCGCGGTTATGCCGGAACCAGCCGTATTCGTAGCGGCACTACGCTCGGCTAAGGTTGATTACGCAGGGACCCCCGGCGACTCTCAACTCAGGTCTATCGACCAGGTAGAGAGCCTCAAGAAGACCAATCCCGAACTCGTGTTTCACTCGTATTGGTATCGCTCGGATAATGCTTTCACTTTTAACGTGGTGGATAAGCCGCCCCTTGACGACATCAGGGTGCGCAAGGCCATGCAGATGGCACTGGACCTCGAGACTATTAACCGTACCTTCTTTAAGGGTTATGGAAACTGGGAACCTGCCGGGCTGCTGGCGGCAGACATCAAAGGGTATACCACCCCATTTGCAGAGTGGCCCGAAGAGGTCAGGAAAGGCTATACCTATGACCCGGAAGGGGCCGGGAAGCTGCTTGATGAGGCTGGGTTTCCGCTCGGTTCGGACGGCATTCGATTCAAGACCGTCCTGAACGGCACGTATCGGTTCGACCTGAACTACCTGGAATTAGCCGTCGCATACTGGCGTGAGATTGGCATCGAGGCAGAGATTAATCTCATGGATTCACAAGCGGCCATCCCGATGAGAAACGATGGGACTTATGAAGGTTTATGGGCTTGGGCAACGGGCGGCAGGTGGATACCTGTCGAGACAATGCGCCAGTATTACTCGAAATCTCCAGGCAATTGGCGGGGAATAGCTGAACCGGAATATGACGCCTTGTTTGAAGCCGCCCTGGCTACTGCCGACGTTGAGGAGCAGCAGAGGATGGTCAGGGAGTTGAATATGTACGGGATAGAGAGGCACTGGACAATATGGGGTCCCGAAACCCCACAGTTTAACGCGCACCAGCCGTGGGTCAAAGGTTATAACGGTGAACTCTGGTTGGGAGTCGGTCAACATAATACCCCCTTCACCCGTCTCTGGATTGACCAGGACCTGAAGAAAGAAATGGGGCATTAGAAAGCCATGTTAAAACCTTGTTTCCCCTCCCCTGGCGGGAGGGGTTAGGGGAGGGGGTTTCCCATGAGAGCCTATATCATCAGAAGAGTATTGCTCCTCATCCCCACCCTGTTCATCCTGACTATCCTGGTCTTTCTCTCGGTGCGCTTCATCCCGGGCGACGTCGTGGATTTAATAGTGGGTAGGATGGAATGGTATGGCACTGGCGGCGAGGACATTGACCGTGAAGCGGTTGAGCGTATGCTGGGATTGGACGTGCCTGTCTACGTCCAGTATGGACGCTGGATCAGAGATATTCTCCTGCACGGCAGCCTTGGCGAATCACTGCTGGGCGGTTATGCGATCGAGAAGAAGATATTAGATAGATTGCCAGTCACCATTGAGCTGGGCCTCCTGGCAATCGTAATCTCGCTCTTGATAGCCCTGCCCGTCGGCATCTACTCGGCGATACGCCAGGATACGGCCGCCGACTACGCGGGGCGCACCATCGCCATCATCGGCCTGGCCACGCCCAACTTCTGGCTGGCCCTGATGGTCATTATCTTCCCGGCCATCTGGTGGGGCTGGTCGCCCCCGACGGAGCTGATTCCTTTCTCCGAAGACCCGCTGGGCAATCTCGCGGTGTTCTTCATTCCCAGCCTGATTCTGGGGACGGCCATGTCGGCGGCCACCATGCGCATGACGCGCACGATGATGCTGGAGGTGTTGCGGCAGGATTACATCCGAACGGCCTGGTCCAAGGGGCTCCGGGAGCGGGTCGTAGTGATCCGGCACACCATCAAAAATGCCCTCATCCCGATCGTGACCCTGGTCGGCCTGCAGTTGCCTCTCCTGGTCGGGGGCTCCGTGATCATGGAGTACATCTTTAACCTGCCGGGGCTCGGTCGTCTTCTGCTGACTGCGCTCACCAACAGAGATTACCCGGTGGTCTCCGGAGTCAACCTGTTTTTCGCCACCGTGGTGATCGCGGTCAATCTGATGATCGACCTGATTTATCCCTATTTGGACCCCAGGATCCGGTATAAATAAAGGGGATTAGATTGAAGCGGAACGCCGCCCTGTTAGGTAGGGCCGGTGGTCGGGATGCCCGGTCCGACGCATGGGCACCATCGGCATTCCGGTTACGCCCCAGCCAAGACGGATCGTGCGTTTCTGGTAAATGTAGGTTTGAGATTCGTCTGTCAGAAGAAGTCCCGGAGGGACGAAAGGAAGTAGCCCAGCGATTCATCGCTGGGAACAAAAGACAGTCTCCTTCAAAGTCCCGGAGGGACGACACAACAATGAGGTTTCATGTCCCATGCAAGCATAATCTTGAATTTGATGAGCGTTATATTTGGCAGTAACTCGCTAGATCGAAGAAGTGTCGTCCCTCTGGGACTAGCTGAGGAGGGGGGGGGGTTACCTTTCCCAGCGATGAATCGCTGGGCTACTTCCTTTCGTCCCTCCAGGACTGAATTATAGAAAAATCAAGGATATGAACAACACGCAAGAGATACCCTCGGCAGTAAGTGAGCCCAAACGACGGGGTTGGTTTGTGGATCTCTTCATCAGGCTTCTCAAGGAAAAACCCCTGGGCACCTTCGGCGGGATTATCATCTTGATCTTGATTTTTGTAGCGATCTTCGCCGATGTTCTGGCTCCTTATCGTTATGATAAAATGCACCTGGAAGACCGGCTGCAGGGCCCATCAACCCAGTATCTGCTGGGGACCGACCAGTTGGGGCGAGACTTCTTGAGCCGCCTGATCGTCGGGGCTCGTCTTTCCATACTGGTCGGTCTGGCCGCGACCACGGTTAATGTGGTCGTCGCTCTCCTGATAGGCGGCATTTCCGGATTCGTTGGGGGTAAATTGGACCTGACTGCGCAACGATTTGTCGATGCCTGGATGGCGTTCCCGGGACTGCTCGTCTTGTTGACGATAATGTCCATAGCGGGGCGGGGTTTGCCACAGATGATACTGGTGCTGGGGATCGCCGGAGGCATCAGCGGCTCCCGAGTGATCAGAAGCGCCGTGATCGCTATCAAAGAGAATGACTATTTTCTGGCAGCTCAGGCCGTGGGTACCCCCACAAGCCTAATCCTCATTCGCCATGTCCTGCCCAATATTATCGCGCCCCTCATCATCATCTTCAGCATCAACATCGGGGGGGTGATTATGGCGGAGGCTTCCTTAAGCTTCCTCGGATTCGGTCTGCCACCGAACATTCCCAGCTGGGGTGGTCTGCTCAGCCGGGAAGGGCGTCAGTACATGGAGGTGGCGCCACGGCTGGCGATCTGGCCAGGGCTTTGCCTGACGATTGTCGTCTACTCTCTCAACATGTTCGGCGATGCCATGCGCGATCTGCTCGATCCCCGATTACGAGGTGGCCAGGGAAGTTACGGCACCACGAAGGTGAAACGCAAACGAGGTCTCCTGTCCCGGCTGATCAACCCTTTCAACGGGTAAGCGGAAAAAAATTGTTAAAATCCCTTTGAGAATTTTCTCACTGCGGTTGCCACAATCATCCTCATGGGGACCTCTTTAATGTTGGAGGGTATGTTATAATGTTCTTTGCCTCAAAATAGAAAAGCCGGTGAGGCTCGGGGCCCCACCGGCTTTTTCCGGAAAATCAGTCGCATCAGGTCATTAATTGACCGTGATCCGCTTCCTCTCTACTTGCTCGGCCTTCGGAAGGATGATTTGCAAAATCCCCTTGTCCAAACGGGCTTCCACCTGATCCCATTTGGTATTTTCGGGCAAACGGATCGTACGCAGGAAAGAACCATAAGTGCGCTCTACCCTGCAGTATCCGTCCTTATCCTCTTTCGTTTCTTGCTTCTTCTCTCCCTTGACGGTCAAAACATTGTCCTTCAAGGAAACATCCAGGTCTTCTTTGTCGATGCCAGGAACTTCTACTAAAATATGGTAGGCCTTCTCATCTTCCTTGATATCCAGTTGAGGAGAAAACGACGACGACTCCGCCGCCTTATAACCCCGGAAAAATTCATCCAACATTGAATGAATTCCCGGCGTAACTCTTCCGGAATGAATCGGAACTAACCACATAGGTCCTCCTTCTTTATGATATGATTGTTGAAAAAATTGATTTATTTAACTTGTTAGCACTCATAATAGAGGAGTGCTAACAAGATGTCAAACTTTTTTTATAAAAATGCCGAATTTTATATTTTTTAGTAACTATTCAGGTCTCTCAAGTTCGCAATTGGTTAAATGACTTAACCAATACTCCCTACAGTTTTAGAAACGGAAAAAACCAATAGAGGCTTTCTCAGTCTTTCCAACGTCATTCCTGGCTTGACCAGGAATCCAGAGTATTTGCTGATGAACTTCCGGATGCCTGATCAAGTCAGGCATGACACAGTCATCGGGATTGCTTGAATTATTTCAAACTGAGAAACTGACTCAATACTCCCTACAGTTTTAGAAACGGAAAAACCAATAGAGGCTTTCTCAGTCTTTCTAACGTCATTCCTGGCTTGACCAGGAATCCGGAGTATTTGCTGATGTACTTCCGGATGCCTGATCAAGTCAGGCATGACACAGTCATCGGGATTGCTTGAATTATTTCAAACTGAGAAACTGACTCGATACTCCCTACAGTTTTAGAAACGGAAAAACCAATAGAGGCTTTCTCAGTCTTTCCAACGTCATTCCTGGCTTGACCAGGAATCCGGAGTATTTGCTGATGAACTTCCGGATGCCTGATCAAGTCAGGCATGACACAGTCATCGGGATTGCTTGAATTATTTCAAACTGAGAAACTGACTCGATACTCCCTACAGTTTTAGAAACGGAAAAACCAATAGAGGCTTTCTCAGTCTTTCCAACGTCATTCCTGGCTTGACCAGGAATCCGGAGTATTTGCTGATGAACTTCCGGATGCCTGATCAAGTCAGGCATGACACAGTCATCGGGATTGCTTGAATTATTTCAAACTGAGAAACTGACTCGATACTCCCTACAGTTTTAGAAGAGGACATCTTTCTGTTTCTTTTTGCGCTGAACTGTTTTATTGTCTTCCATAAGGTTCTCTGCCTGTCGGATTGTGTTGGATTTTGTGGATATTTTTATGTTACTCACCGCAATACAACACTTTCTCCCTATGCTCGAGAGCATTTTTATTGTGAATCGCTCAACCTGGGTTAAAATAATCATATGCAGGAGGTCAAATGCCATCAGAAAATCCCTCACGAGGAGTGTGTCAATTTTGTGGTAAAACAATGACAAGAGGAGGAATTACAAAGCACTTTTCAAGTTGCCCGGAATATAAAAAAATAATTGAAATTGTTAATAAAAAATCAGGAAAAGCACAGGAAATTTATCATTTACAAATTCAAGATTCATGGCAAAAAGAGTTTTGGCTGCATTTGGAAATGAAAAGCTTGTCTAAATTATTGGATTTAGATAATTATTTGCGTCGTATTTGGTTAGAATGTTGTGGGCATCTGAGTCAATTTTCCATAGGTGGGTGGAAAGGTGACGAGATCTCCATGGAGACTCCAGTGAGTCGGCTTTTTCAGAAAGGAGCGGAATTCACTCATATTTACGATTTTGGGACTTCTTCTGAAACTCTGGTCAGGGTAATAGGGCAACGCACAGGTAAAGCTCTTTCAAAAAATCCCGTATTTTTAATGAGTCGTAATGAATTACCAGATGCTGGTTGTATCGAATGTGACCAACCTGCTTCATGGCTGTGTATGGAATGTCTCTATGAACATGACGAGGCTGGTTACTTATGTGACAATCATGCTGATGGACATTCACACAAGGAATATGGTGAACCGTCACCACTGGTCAATTCTCCCAGACTTGGTATGTGTGGTTATGAAGGCCCGGCTGAGCCTCCATACTAATCAAAATGCCCAACAAAACGGTGCAGACCGTCCCCTTTCAGTACCGTCCCTACCTCATTTGAGGTGACGGCTGCCGCCGTCCGACACTCCACCGCTTCGTTGCAAGGGCGCCAGTCATATCCGACCCGCGCCGAGACACCGCTACGGCACGGGACGAGGCGACTCCGTTAGTGTCTCCGGGGACATTGGGTCGATGGAAAAGCGGTGCTTTAGAATCGCTTGAACTTTGACCATGCTCTCGAGACGAAGCGGGGAAAGTGGAACAATTAAATTAAGAAGCAAAGCAATCGCGGGTGATGTCAGCAAAGCCCGAATTTCCGTGCCAGTCTTTCAAAATGGGGGAGGGTGCGGTGGATGGTTTCTTCAGCGCAGCAATAAACAATGCGGAAATAACCCGCTCAATTTCAAATGATTGGATTCCCCGGGCACGAAAATCATCTTAAAAAGCTGCTGCTTTTCCAGAATCGCTGCAACTCGGGTTGAAGTAAAGGATTCCAAGCGTATTTTCCGGAAAATGCCTCTATTTTACGAGAATCTCCCCAACCCAGCCATTTACCATCCTACATTTTCAAAAAAAATCAATCCTCTCCTTCATTGATTTGGTTGTTTTTAAATTTTTTTGCGAATCCCGCACTTTTTTCATTTGGGACTTAGGAATGAAATTCAAATAAGTTAGAAGTATGGATACGCAAAATTAGGGGACACGTAACAGCAGGCATAAAACAGTAGAGTTGGGATGCGCAGCGGTGTACATGTCCCCCAATTTTGCTCACACCATTGGAAAAATTACAGGTTATTTAAGGTTTGTTCCTTAAGGTTGCGTAGTTGAATTGATAAAATTATGCCTTGTTGTTTAAAGGAAGGAGAAGGTTCCCGCTCGATCGATTCAAAATAAGCGTGGGAGGGTTCCCGCCCAATCGATTGAACAATATCGTGGGAGGGTTCCCGCCCAATCGATTGAACAATATCGTGGGAGGGTTCCCGCCCAATCGATTGAACAATATCGTGGGAGGACGTGAAAACGATTGATCCTCCTTGGGAATCTTTTTCATCGTTATTGAACTGAACGGCTTCTGACTGTCCCCGGATTTGAGCAGATTTATTGATTTTTTTTGCGAATCCCGCATTTATTTTATGTCAGGGGGTTGACATTGCGTAGTAGTGCTAGTATCGTGCCTTCAGCAAGTTGTGTTGGTGAAGGAGAGGGTTCCCGATCGGAGGAGTTATGGTTGTAAGCAAATTATTGACCCTCTTGGTAGGGCTGCCCGCGGCAGACGTTGTGTCTGCTGCAAAAAAGCTTGTCCCCGCAAACTTGTCCCCGCGAAAGCGGGGAGCGGGGAGCCGATTCACCTCATGGGGGGTGAATCGTTCTTGTCACTCTCAATCAAAAGAGGTAAATATGAGTATGTTAAAGAAACTTGTCGCCTCCATCGCGGGGCTGAACCCGGCAGGCTCCCGGTCTGCCGCAAAAACGCAATCCTGGTTGCTCACTCTCACCTTGATGGTGGCCGCATTCGGGGTCTTCCCATCGGCAGGGATGGCCAAAAAGATGGCCTGGGACCCCTCCATCAAAAAGATGGTGGATGCGCCCCAGTATGGGGGGAGCTTGACCTTGGCCAAGAAGGATCCGGGTCAAGTCTTTGATACCTGGGTGAGCGGAGGAGCAGCAGGTGAAATCAGTGGTATTGTCGAGAAACTGGGCATCTCGGACTGGGCCCAACCGAGGGATTCCTATGCTTTGGTGAGCGGCTATATGCTGCCGCTCTTCGCCATTCGGGGAGCCCTGGCGGAAGGCTGGGAGCAGAGCGACCCGCTCACGTACGTCTTTTACATCCGCAAGGGCGTGCGCTTCCATGATAAGCCCCCGGCCAATGGGAGAGAATTGACGGCCAAGGATATCGAATGGAACTATCACCGTTATTTGGGACGCGGCAGTGGCTTCAGCAAACCGAGTCCACAAGCAGGGGTATTCGGGGAGTTACCGCTGGAGTCGATCACGGCCACTGACAAATATACGATCGTTTTTAAACTGACGGAGCCCCGCCTCAATGCCCCGAACGTTATCATGGACGGGTCCAATCTCTTTATTTTTCCCCCCGAAACCATCCAGCAACATGGCGAAGGGGAAAATAAGGTGCTGAAAAACTGGAGGCACCTGGCCGGCACCGGGCCTTTTGAGATGACCGGGCGGCACGAGGGGGTCTCGATGTCCTTTACAAAGAATCCGAACTACTGGAGCAATGACGAGAAGTTCCCGCAGAACCGCTTGCCCTATATGGACGGGTTCAGGGTTCTGTTGATGGCGGAATCGGCAAGCTATATAGCAGCCCTACGCTCGGGCAAGGTGGATCACCTCGGCTGGCAGGGCCAATCCTATATCCAAAATGTCGACCAGTTTGAAAGCCTCAAGCGGACCAACCCCGAACTCGTGTTTCATGAGTACGTCGAACGGTCGAACTATTCTTTCGGGGTCAACACTCAGATCAAACCCTTTGACGACATCCGGGTGCGCCAGGCCATGCAGATGGCCCTGGACCTGGAGACCATTAAAAATACCTACTATAAGGGGATTGGAGACATCACGCCCCGGGGATTGTATGGACTTGAATTCAAAGGGTATTATGTCCCCTTTGAAGAGTGGCCCGAAGAGGTCAGGCAATACCATACCTATGACCCGGAAGGTGCGAAAAAGCTGCTGGCGGAGGCAGGCTACCCCGATGGCTTCAAGACCGATTATGTCTCCTTTGCGCGCAGCGACCCCAGCTGGGCAGAATTGGTCGCCGAATATTTTCGTCAGATTGGCATTGATGCCAGGATTGATGTCAAGGTAGGTGCCGCTTTTGGCGCTGCGATAAAGGATAGAAATTTTGGAATCATCGGTACCATAATGGGCACGAGGGCGGATCCGATGACTCAAGTAGGTCGCTTTCACTCGACACAATTGTGGAACTTTTCCAATGTCAAGGACCCGGAGCTGGACGCCGCCATAGACGCCGCCCAAGCAGCGTCCAATTATGAGGAGCAGCGGAAGTATCTCAAAGAGGTGGACCAGATCGTGGTCAACAATTTCTATGCCATCTGGGGACCGTTTTTTCCCTTCTGGCAGGTGCACCAGCCGTGGGTCAAAGGGTTTGGCGGCGAAGCCGGCTTGGGCGGCATGCAAAATTTCACCATCTTCGCCCGCCTCTGGATCGACCAGGAGCTGAAGAAGGAGATGGGGCATTAGCATTGGGTTGATTGCCAAGCAACTCCAGGAGGGCAACGGCCGCTTGCCCTCCGACAATTTTTTTGTTTCTTGTTTGAGATCCTCCCCTCCGAGTCGTGGGGGAGGGTTTTTCCGGATAGCCTCCAGGGTGATCCGCATCAAGACAGCTCAGCCCTTCAGGATTTCGTCCGGGCCAGCGGGCGGCGCCTTCATAACACCTGCCATTATTGGCAACTCAAGGTTATCTTTGTCTCTTTCATATCGGTGGCAAACGGTAAGCCCGTACGGCGGTACCGCTAAACATTTGGGTTTTCTCCGATTCACTCAAGCCCGCTTTTGCGGCAATCAGTTTAAACGCATTCCATAAGGTGCGATAGGAAACACACTCTTTATCAACCGGGAAATTGCTCTCAAACATACAACGTTCCGGGCCAAACGTTTCGATTGCATATAAATAATAGGGATACAGCAATTCACATAATTCTTCAGAGCCGATCGGAGTTTTCCGTTGATGCCTGTGGAAAGGCGGCTCCCAGTGATCGACCCGTTGCTGAGCCCCCCCCGTTTTCATGTAAGCATTGGGGCACTCAGCAATGGCTTTGACACACTCACGCCACTTTTGCTCATCATCCGGAACAACCTTGCCCCCCAGGTGATTGACGATGATGGGGACTTCGGGGACTTGCCTGGCTAGTTTTGCCAGCAGAGGGAGCCGTTCATAATCCGGAGAGTAGTTGTCGTAGCTCAGGTTATACTTTCCCAGCAGCCGATATCCTTCAAGAAATTGGGCATTGAGGTCTTTGGAGAAGGGCATGCGGATTCCACGAAAGTTGGGGGAGGCTGCCAAATGCGCCTGAAGTACCGCTTCCACCGCTTTCCCTGAAGTGAGATCGGCCGTTCCGAAAATGCCTGTACACAGGCGAGGTTTTCCATACAAACCGGAGCGGCTCATGGAGGCAATCCCATGGACCACTTCTGTCTCGCCGACGCATTTCATGGCCTCAGGGCCATCAGCCCGAAAGAAGGCGTGGCACTGCGCAAAGACGGTCTGTACGATATGGTGCCCCCCTTCCCGGATATCCTTGGAAAACTCTTCGCAGAGATACAGCTTCTGCATAAATTGGGAAGGGGGGTTTGTGGTGGATTTGCGAAGATCCCATAGATGATGATGGGAATCAATGATGGGCAATTCGGGTTCAAGCACGGTTTCCGGAGTCTCTTGCTCCAGCCACTGGTTCAGGGATTTGTTTTCAATGCTGCTCATGTCGGTTTTCTCTATGATTTCAGGCACTCTTTGCTGCGCTATTTTCTTCTTCAATAAAATCCTTGATTCTCGTTTCCGCATTTATTTGTCGCAATAATTTTTAATTTTGTGAAGAAATTCTTCTACTGCAAGCGCAAATAAACGACTTGGGGAGAACTCCATTTCTCGAGCAAGGTCGTTGATACGCTTTAAAAACCCTTGCTCCAGTGAAATTGCTGTTCTCACGCTTGTGATAACTCAACTCTGTACAAGGGGTGAAAAAAATTAATCCATATGGAAATACAAAAAATCATACCATATCGAAATATTACTTCAATTCAAGAGATCTTTCGTTTAGGAGATTCGACAGGCTTGTCAACGCTGAGGTGAGCTTGTGGGGGGTCTTCAGCGCCCTCTGTCTTCCTTCCTTGCTGATCCATTTTTTTACGCATCCAGCCAAATATCCCATCGATGATCGGCATCAGTTGAATGCTTTGCGGATTCTGGGCAAACAAGGCCAATCCGGCATTACTTGTCAATTGTTCATCGCTTGACTGAATCACATCGATTATCTGCTTGTTATTACTCTGAATTCTTGTATATTTTTCCATGAAGCTCCTTACCTGTCGGGTTGTATTGAAGCTCTGAGAAACAAACCTTAAATAACCTGTAATTCTTCCAATGGTGTGAGCAAAATTAGGGGACATGTACACCGCTGCGCATCCCAACTTTACTGTTTTATGCCTGCTGTTACGTGTACCCTAATTTTGCGTATCCATACTTCTAACTTATTTAAATTTCATTCCTGAGTAATTTTTGCGTCAGCCACTGAAATACAAACTTTTTTCCACGGTCTAGGGATTTTTTCATCAATAATCGCTCTACTTGGGAATTAAATATTTGTTGACGATAACCTTCAAAATGAGGTATAAGGGAAGTTTGTTTTTTAAAATCCATGAAAAGAGGAGCTTTGGATGTCAGTAGAATCATTGATGGCAAATGTGCGTCACTCCAGGGGAAAAAAGGCCAGTCGCCGTTTGAGATACCAGAATAAAATCCCGGCTATTCTTTATGGAGTGGGGGAAATGATTGCCTTGGAAATGGAAGAGGAGACCACTCGGCGATTCATTTCAGGACTGGATGGATTGCATCAATTGATTCCTTTGCGGATTACTGATGAAGAGGGCAAAACCACGGAACACCGGGTTTTGATTCAAGAGATACAAAAACACCCGTATCGACGGGAATTGTTCCATTTGGATTTCCGCAAGTTGGATGCTGAAAAACCCATCAACTTGAAAGTTCCCCTCAAAACCATCGGATCTTCGCCTGGAGAGGAAAAGGGAGGGATCATACAAATGGTTGTTCGCGAAATTCCTATCACCTGTTTACCTTCCTATATTCCCAGAGTGCTCGAGGTGGACGTTTCAAATTTAGACTTTCATCAAACCGTCCGCGTACAAAACGTGAATTGCCCTGACTCCGTATCCATTAACGCCAAAGAAAATTATAGCATTGCGACAATCATTGGTCGCAACACAACAGAAGAAGATGAATGAAACTGATTGTCGGATTGGGGAATCCGGGTATTGCCTATCAAGGTCAGTTACACAATGCCGGATTCATGGTGATTGACCAACTGGCCCGACGCTTGGAGGCGCCATCATTTAATAAAAAATTCCAAGCGGCAATCACAAAATCCGCCTGGCAGGGGACACGATATATCTTGATGAAACCGATGACCTTTATGAACAACAGCGGCCAGACGGTTTATGCCTGTTCCCGGTTTTTCAAAATTCCGGTGGAAGAAGAAATGGTGGTCATTCATGACGATCTGGATCTCCCTTTGGGGAAAGCGCGTTTGCGCCTCGAGGGGGGGCATGGGGGACACAATGGCGTGCGCTCCATCATCGAACAACTCGGAACCGAGAGCTTCAAACGGATACGTTTGGGAATTGACCGTCCCCCTGAAGGAGTGACGCCCCGTGATTATGTTTTAAGCAGCTGGCGGAGTGGAGACAGGCAGAAATTTCAAAAAACCCAGGACTCCGTCATCCACTTTCTGATGCGATTCATCAACGACTCTATTTTTGAAAACACCTCGTTCAGTTTGCCAAGTGAAGAACAATAAAAAGTCTTGCCGAGTCAGAGAAACATTGGCCTTTGGAGGTCATCGAACCGGATATCAATTTTACTGGCTTGCTCAAAGCAGGCTGAACTTGAAAGGGAATGAAATTTATGCAAGGATATGAATCTGTTTTTATAACCGATCCCGATTTATCAGAAGAGGCATTGTCCGGAATTCTGGATAAAGTAAAAAACACGGTCACGCATCAAGGCGGCGCAATCCAGCAGTATCACCATTGGGGACGTCGACGGCTGGCTTATCCGATCAACAAAAAAAACCACGGTGTCTATCATCTGCTCTACATCACGGGAGACGAAGAGATGCTGAAGGAATTGAATCAGCAATACCGCTTCATTGAAGAAATCATGCGATTCCAGACGATTAGAATAGAAGACATCCAGTTAGAATATCAACGATTTTTAGAATTGCGCCATCAGGAAGTTGCCTACGAAAAAAAGCCCCCTGACAAGGAAGCCAAACCAGAAAGCAACAAAGTCACGAGTGATGCAAAGACAGAGGAGCCGGAAACAGACGCTTCTGAAGAAAAAACCGTCGAAGCAATCAGCAATGACTCTGAAAAAACCCCTGTAACTGAGGAAGAACAAAATGGTTCATAGAAGAAGACGAAAAGTCATCCCTCGTAAACGAAAATTCTGTCCCTTCAAAGAAGCAGGAATCCGGACTATCAATTACAAAGACGTCGACTTGTTGAAAGATTATGTTACTGATGCCGGCAAAATCGTGCCAAGCCGTATTTCAGGAGTTTCAGCACCTTATCAGCGGATGTTGAAGGTCGAGGTAAAACGGGCGCGTAATCTGGCGCTCCTCTCCTATACGGAAGGCTATATCGCTCAAGGTTCGTAAAAGATCACCTCGACTTTTCCAAAGAGAAGGTCGGGAGGTCTGAATTTTCCATTTCACACGAGAGATTCAATCGTGAAAATCATTTTAGTAGAAGACGACCCCAACTTGGGAGTGTTGGGTGATCTGGTTCAAGTCAAGCCTGGTTATGCGCGCAATTATCTGCTTCCCCAAGGCAAAGCCATCCTGGCTTCCGGTAAGAAATCCAAGGAATTGCAGCATCGCATGCAATTTTTTAAAAAATTAAGACAAGCTGCTATTGAAAATGCCAATGGAGAAGCAGCCAAACTGGTCGTCTTGAAATTGGAGATCCCCAAAAAAGCAGGGCCGGAAGGGCGATTATTCGGTTCGGTGACAAACAAAGAGATTATGGACCTGCTGCAGGAACAAGGTTTTGATGTGTCACGCCGAAATATTGTGCCACATGAGCCCATCAAAGCAATTGGCATCCATAAAGTCGGTATCAAGTTGCATACGGAAGTGAAGGTGGACATCGATATCAAAGTGATTGCTGAATTCGAGAATCTTCCTTCTGATTCACAAGTAGCCCCGCCCTTAGCCCCTGAACATGGAGAAGCGAGCGAGTCCGAAGAAGCTGACGAGGCGTCTTCAAGCGTGGAAACTCTCTCTTGACGTATTGTAAGCAATGCATCGGGTGTGATTTGACGCATTTGTATCCAATGCTCTTTTGCAGGAGTATTTATGGCTTCACAAGACTTTCCGTCGAAATTATTACCCCATGATAAAATGGCGGAACAAGCGATTTTGGGGGCAATAATCATCAAGAACGAAGTCCTTTATCAAGTCGCAGATACGCTGGTTTCCTCGGATTTTTTTTCTCCTGCCCATCAAAAAATATACCAGGCAGCTTTAGATTTAAGAGACAGAGATGAACCTGTTGATGAAGTCACCCTGGGTACTTTTTTAAAAGACCGAAATTTGCTCGAGCAAACAGGAGGCGTGAATTATCTCGTTGAGTTGACTCAAGCCACGCCGGTTGTAGAGAACGTTGAGCATTATGCGCAAATTGTCCGTGAAAAAGGGCGATTGCGTGAATTGATCATAGCTGCCAATGAAATTGCCAAACAGGGGACGGAATCTCCGGAAAATGTCGAATTCCTCATCGAGCAGGCAACAGCAACCCTCCATCAGCTTGAATCTAAAATTGACTTTCAAAAGAGTTATGATCACCTGAGCGCCGTGCTTCATGATTATATTGATCTCCTGGAAAAACGCTCCCAATCGCCGCAAACCATCACCGGTATTCCAACAGGATTCACAGAATTAGATGAATTGACCCATGGACTGCAAAAAGGGGATTTGATCGTCCTCGCGGCTCGTCCTTCTATGGGAAAGACGGCATTTGCTATGAATATTGGTTTTTATGCCTCCGTTCATGGCGAAGGAAATCGTCCGGTGCTTATATTCAGTCTGGAAATGCCCAAAGAACATATTGCAATGCGGCTTTTGTGCAGTGAGGGGAGAGTGGATTCCCATAAATTGCAGACGGGACGTTTGGCTCAAACAGATTGGGACAGTTTATCCACGGCAGCCGCAAAAATAATGAAGGCTCCTTTATTGATTGATGACCAAGGAACCATTTCCCCCATGCATATACGCAAAGTCATCCGGCAGGCGCAAAATGAATATGGAGAAATCGGGCTGGTACTCGTGGATTACTTGCAACTCATGCATAGCACTATCCGTCTCAATTCCCGGGAACAGGAAATTGCAGAAATTTCAAGGAACCTCAAAGCCATTGCCAAAGAATTCAATGTCCCCCTGCTTGCTGTTTCCCAACTGAATCGGGATTTGGAGCGGCGAACGGATAAACATCCCTCGATGGCGGATTTACGCGAATCTGGCGCCATCGAGCAGGATGCGGATATTATCATCTTCATTTATCGCGATGAAGTTTATAACGAAGAGACCGAAGACCAGGGAATTGCAGAAATTATGGTGGCCAAGCATCGCAATGGGGAAACCGGAACCAAACGACTGGCTTTCATTGGAAAATACACCAAATTCGCCAATTTGACTCTTCGAGAGAACGTCTGATTTCCTGGATATCGTTTGTCTCTGCGCAAAAAAATGTTGCAGTTCCCATAAAGACCATTCTATGAGTTTATCTTCCCTGGATTTAGCTGCTGAAATAGGAGACATGCTGGATGATGACAAGCTTGCCGAATCCGCTGTACTGTTAGTCCCACCCAACATCCCCCTGACCTGCTTCCCTTCCATTATAGAAAAATTACTCTCCATTCTGATGACAAGAGAATGGCAAAAACTGAGTGAACGCGCAAAAAATTATCTCAAATGGTTTTCGGTGAAGGCCGAATCGGTAGATGTCCTTACCGCCCACGACGTCTATCCTTTAACGAAGGGATTTGAAATGCTGTCCATCGACCGGGAAGGCCGCAGTTTTGGTGGAATTCTGCAACAATGCCAAGCATTACGAATTTCTTCTGTCCTGGTGCGTTTTGCGTCCCTGATTGCAGCCTTGGTCACTTTGCGTCTCTTGAAGCAGCAAACCGACCTTTCCCATGAAAACCTGGGCACGCTGCGGTTCACCCAAAATGTGGACGCGGACTATTTGAACTACCCGATGGCCTTGAAACTGCTCCTCCAACTGTTTCCCGAATATAAACGCCTTTTTTACCTGGAGCTGAGCGAACATGTCACCAAAGATTATTTGAAGACGATTCGTACCCTGGCCCAGGACCTGGAAATCGGCTTCGTGCTGGATGATTCCAATAAAATGGATGCAGAAGTACATTTGGAGTTGTTGGATTTGACCAATTGGATCAAAATTGATTACCAGGCGACCCTCCTTTTAGAACGTTACCTGGCTGCAGACAAAGGCGCAGAAATTGTGGCGCATTTTGAAAAATACGCTACGGGTTCAGGCTCGCGCGTGATCGTATTGGAAGGCTTGAGCGAGGAGTCTCCTTTAAAAACATTCTTACAGGAACGCTGGAAGCACAGTGAAACCTCCCTGTATTATCAAAGCCGCGAACGTCTGCCCGTTGCTCCGTGGAATCGCTATTTTGGCATGATCCAGGATTATCTTCCCGGAGAATTTGGTTTGTTTTTCAAAGGAATGATTACAACAGAGAAATGAAGAGCATCTGATTTTCATGGGAGTTGCTTCATTTCGCAGGTCTTTCGAGGGATCTTCATTGGCTTTGCGCAGGTCCGGGATAGATCCTCTTTCAGCAATTGAAGCTGTTGACACAACACGTCGTCCGTTTCCATTCTTTTACGAATCCGTTTAATAGAGTCATGAATGGCAGAATGGGTCCGATTGCCAAATTGAGCGCCAATTTCAGTGAGGGACAAATCCGTCAACTCTTTCAGCAAATACATGCCCATCAGTCTTGCGCAAACCACGTGACTGGCACGCACTCCTGATTTGAGATCAGAGCGAGATACCTGAGACATGGTACAGATTTTTTGAAGAATCAGATCAACTTGGTCTTCATGAAAGGGAGTTTCCAGCAGATCGGACAAATTCCTTTTTGCAAATTCCAGTGTGATCTTTTGACCAAGGAGGGAAGCATGCGCTCCCAAGCGGATCAGGGCACTTTCCATTTTCCGAACATTCGTGGTGATATGCTGGGCAATGAAATAACAAACTTCCGGAGGGAGTTTCACATGATCCCTCCGTGCCCGGTTCCGTAGAATCGCCATTCGGGTTTCCAGGTCCGGATTAGTGATCTCCACCATCAATCCCGATTCCAACAGGGAACTGAGGGAGGGATTCATTTCTTTTATATTTCGACTGAGCTGATTGCAGGTCACCACAACCTGTTTCCCCGCTTTTTGTAGGGATTCAATGGTATGATACAACTCTTCCTGAAAATATTTGGCGCCTGAAATGAATTGCACGCGATCAATCAAAACCATATCCATTTTACGGTACCGCTGTCGAAAATTGCTCATTTTCTTTTGCTGGATATGTTCTACATAATCATTCAAAAAAGATTCTGCAGTGAGATAGATCACGGTGGAACCCGGATGCAACTGGAAAAAAGCCCGCCCGATGGCTTCCAGTAGATGCGTCTTGCCCAACCCTAATTCTCCGTAAATATAAAATGGATTGTATGAAGCGCCAGGAGCATGAATAATGTGCCGGGCCGCTTCATAAGCCAGTTTGTTGTGTTCACTGACAATTAAAGAATCCAGAGAGTGTTTGGGATTGAATAATGCGGCGAAATCCGACGTCTGTAGAGGAATGACTTTCTTGCCGGCAAGTATGGCTCTTGCTTTTTTCCCTGAAGGATTGGAGCCGCTGATCAGCAATTCTTCCGAAGAAATATCATCACTGGATTCTTCAAAAACAAATTCCGTTTGGACAGGATCTTTTTGATCAACATCGCACGTCCCCACGCAGTATTTGATTCTTTTCTTATAAACAGGGGCGATTTCCGGAAAGATTTCGTTGAGGAGCCTGCGAAACAAGCGATCATAGTTGCTTGCAATATCATCTCTAAAGAGAGGATGGGGAATGCCTGCAATAATGATTTTCCTGATAGAAGCTTCTGCCAAGACAATTTGATCGATCCACCCTTCATACTGTTCGGGTTTCAACTCTTTGCAAAGTTGTTCTTTAAGCAGCGACCATCTTTTATTCAGATCCATCCTCTTCCCCAAATCCACTTCCATTTGGATTACTCGATCTCGCTTGACTTGAAATTACCTTTTGCTATTAGTACCACCTCCTTGTGGTCGATTGAGTGCCACCTCCTTGTGGTCGATACTGATTCAGTCGATATCCCTCTTTTTTTGTGAAGTACCCACACAATAGAGAATCCTGAATGGGAAAGCAACGAAAAAGATACCCTTAAATATCAGATTGTTAGCCCCAAATATTTGATTAAAAACCCTAAAAAAAATTGCTAAAAAAATCATATTTTTATAACTATCGTTATGATTTCATTAGAAAAAAAATAGTGCCCACGAATGAATTTTTTTCTTAAATTGGCCGGACTATCGGATGCGCCATGAACATCTGCTGATTCCCTGTTTGCCAGCAAAATTATGATTTTCCGTTGGTATTTTCCACTCTGAAATTGCTTTCGTCAATCATTCCGAGTTGTTCGATGATCTCAAATGCAATGGGAGTAAAATAGTGCCGGAACAAGCCATCGAGTTCCTTGATGACTTGATTTAGGAAATCGGATAGTCCTATCCTGTCCGTCGTATTGTCAGACGGGACGAATGCAACAAGATCCGAGTGATTGGGGTTCACTGACGAGGAAAAAGAATCGCGGTGATATTTTCAGCGTATTTCTTCGGTATCTTGGAGCGCTGAATACGGAATCCATCGATGTCGCGTGTTTTCAATCAATAAACACGGAGAAGAAAAAGCATTCAAGCTGGCAGCTAATCGACGTAAAAAATGGAAGAAGAAATCCACGGGCAAAGCCAAAAAAAACTACCGGAATCCCAAAATGCGTGGTTTGAAAAGCATTTCGCGGGGCAATGAGGAATGCTGCTCCTCAGAGGGGCTCCTTCTCCTCTTCTTCATCCGATTCTTCCAATAACCGGGCAAGATCAATGACCTTCTCTTGCTCTTCCAGATTGAAAAGCCGCACCCCTTGGGTAATGCGACCAATGACCGGGATTTGATCGGTTTTGATACGGATCACTTTTCCAAATTGAGTGACGAGCAAGACCTGATAATCTTCTCCGATTTCCAGGGCGCCAATAACGTGACCATTCCGCTCGGAGGTTTTGATGGTACGAACTCCCTGGTTGCCTCGATTTTTAGAAAGCGGGTAGTCTTCAAGCAGCGTCTTTTTGCCATAACCGTTCTCGGTCACTGTCAGAATAGCTCCTGTTTTCTGCAAAACTTCCATGGTGACCAACTGATCTTGCTCTTTCATTCGTATCCCAATCACCCCACGAGCTTCCCGGCCCATCGCACGGATCTGGCTTTCATGAATCCTTAAACTCATCCCCAGCCGCGTGGCAAACAGAACTTCCTGATTCCCGTCTGTCAGTTGGGCTGAGAGCATGGTGTCTTTCTCAGAGAGTGTGATAGCCCGAATCCCGGTGGCGCGCACTTTACGAAATGCATAGAGATTGGTTTTTTTACAGAGACCATTGACTGTGCACATCAACACATGGCGATCCTCCGTAAATTCAGGGGCATTGAGGTAGGCGCAAACTTTTTCTTCTGCCCTCAATGGCAAAAGATTGACGATGGCTTTTCCTTTGCTGGCAGGACCCGCCTGGGGCAATTCATAGACCTTCATGGCGAAAACTTGCCCAAACGTCGTGAATATCAGTAAGTGATCATGCGTGGATGCCACGAACATTTTTTCCACAAAATCTTCATCTTTTATGCTCATGCCTATCCGCCCTTTTCCGCCACGGCGTTGCACGCGGTATTCACTGACAGAACTGCGCTTGATGTAGCCACTGTGGGAAATGGTGACCACCATGTCTTCACGGGTAATCAATTCCTCGATTGCAATGGAACTGTCTTCTTCAGAAATCTCGGTACGGCGGGGATCTCCGTATCTATCTCGGATTTCCAGGCATTCTTGCCGGATAATGTCCAAAATACGTCGGTCGTCGGCAAGGATCTCCTGAAATGTTTGAATCTCTTTTTTCAGTTTCTCGAAATCCTGAAAAACTTTTTCTCGTTCCAATCCTGTCAGACGTTGCAACCTCATATCCAGAATGGCCTGAGCCTGCTTGTCTGAAAGGTTGAAATTTTCGACCAACTCCTCTTTGGCAACCGCCCCATTCTCCGCATTGCGTATCTGTTCGATCACTGCATCCAGGTGAGAAAGAGCGATGGTCAATCCTAACAGAATATGAGCTTTGGCTTCTGCCTGATTCAATTCATACCGGATCCTTCGCCCGACAATCAACATGCGATGTTCCAAGAACAAACGAAGGATTTGCGGCAAGGGCAATACTTTGGGCTGCTGATCGACGATAGCGAGCATGATAATGCCAAACGAAGACTGCATGGCGGTATGTTTATAAAGACTGCTCAAAACGACTTCCGGATTATCATTACGTTTGACCTGGATGTAAATGCGCATCCCTTTGCGGTCCGATTCATCCCGTAAATCCGAAATACCTTCGATTTTTTTGTCGCGTACGAGTCCGGCAATTTTTTCAATCAGATTGGCTTTGTTGACCATATAGGGCAACTCCGTCACAATAATATTTTCCGTATCTCCATGTCCCTTCTCAAAGTGGGTTTGCGCCCGCACCACGATGATCCCTCTTCCGCTTTGGTATGCGCCATAAATACCGGATCTTCCCATGATTCGCCCTCCGGTGGGAAAATCCGGTCCGGGCAAATGCGCCATCAATTCAGGCAGTGACGCATTGTTCTGGTTGTCCATATAATAAAGCAGACCATTCATCACTTCGCTGAGATTGTGAGGAGGAATATTGCTTGCCATTCCTACGGCAATTCCCGAGGAACCGTTGACCAGCAAATTGGGTATTTTAGTAGGCAGAACGCTGGGCTCCTCGAAGGACTCGTCATAATTGGGGACAAACTCCACCGTATCTTTTTCCAGATCCGTCATCATTTCGTGGGTGATACGTTCCATGCGTATTTCCGTGTAACGCATGGCAGCGGCAGAATCTCCATCGACTGAACCAAAATTTCCCTGACCATCTACCAAGGGATAACGCATGGAAAAATGTTGCGCCATGCGGACGATGGTATCGTAAACGGCAGTCTCCCCATGAGGATGGTATTTACCTATCACGTCCCCCACCACCCTCGCCGATTTTCGGTAAGGTTTATTGTAGTCATTGCCTTGCTCGGTCATAGAAAACAAAGTTCGGCGATGTACGGGTTTAAGACCATCGCGGACGTCCGGTAATGCGCGTCCGATAATGACGCTCATGGCGTATTCCAAATAAGAATCGCGCATCTCCCGGGAGATATCCGTCTCAATGATTTTCTCAGTCATCGTCAATTCACGATTAAAGCAAATCCTCTTTTTTCTTCAGGTCTTCCGCTTGCTCCGCACTCTCCTCCAAATTGTCCGAATCCGGAAGATCGCCAAGTCCCAGCGAAGAAAAATCAAATTGGGAAGAACCACTTTGGGCATCAATCCATTTTCCGTTCTCAAAGAGCAGCAATTGGGCAATTCCACGAAATGGAGAATAAATTTTTATGTATGAATCCTCGTCCACACCTTCCAAGGTGATTTGGTCTTCGGTTGTTTGAATGAGGTTACCCGAATATTTCACATCCGGTTTTTTTGAGAAGGTAACTCGCTTGCCTTCAATTTTCATGAATTTTCCATATTAAAAATGATCGCATAGTGCTTCGCTTTTTGCTTCCTATTGAAGAAAAGTATCGAATCAGAGGGGAAAAAAGTCGCTGCATTGGCAAGGAATAAGCCGGTTTGTCATGTCTCAGAACAGAGAGTTCGTAAACGGTCCACGGCATGAATGGGTGCATTGGGGCCGGACATGAAGGATGCAATTGCCGAATAGACCATGCGCTGTTTGTCCAACAATCCCTTGCCTTCAAACGCGGGAGAAACCACCGTAATCTCAAAATGATTACCGTTGCTGCGCACTTGCGCCCGTGACTGAGGAATCGCAGTTTCTATGCAGGTTTTTACCTGTTCTTCAATGGATTGACCAAAGGGTCCGTTCATATTACTTTCAAGAGATAATGGGAATCAATTCCAGGGAGTGGGCAGCCTTGCCATCTCTTCCGGGGGTTCGAACATGAAGGATGTTTTGCAGCCGCAGGAGCTTTTTGCACCTGGATTGTTGAATCTCAATCCACGATCCATCAAGCCATAACTCCAGTCGATTTCAGTGTCCTTGATATACAAATTACTCTTCTTGTCCACCAAAATCCGCAAATCCCGAGATTCAAATTCTAGGTCAAACTTGCGTTTTTTCGAATCGAATTCAAAGGTATAAGTAAAACCGGAACATCCTCCTCCTTTAACCCCAACACGGATCTTGACCTCGTGGGGAAGATGTTGTTCTGCCATGATTTTCTTGATTTCTTTTGCAGCTGCCGTTGTAAGCGTAATCATAAAAAAGATTTTTTAGAAGATTAAAATACTGGTTCACAAGCCGATTCCTGCTCTGAAAATACTCGCATCAACAGCAACCGGTATCTAATGTTTATATCAATGAAATTATATTTTGTCCATCAATTTTCCCATATAGCCATAAGGGGATGATGACTTTTCCATTGACCTCTGCTACCTTTTTCTGATTCCCTCTGAGTATTCCCGGTTGTTCCCGGAGCGAAACCAATTTTAAAGAGCAATTGGAGGGAACTCTATCAAATGCAATAAATGGTTTAAGGACGGGATAGGTTGGCGCAGTGGTTGTTTGAAATGGATGGTGCAGGGTTGGAATAATGTTTGATAGGCGATTGTTGTCCAATTTTGATTGGATTTTGTGTGGCATAGTGCTGGTGATTTGTACCATTGGCCTCGCTGCCATTCATTCGGCTACCATCGGAACACCTGAAATGGCGAACTACAAATTTCGTCAACTGTACTGGATATTCCTGGGAGTGGGAGTCGCTTTTTGCACCACGTTGATTCACTATCGGATTCTCATCAAATGGGGAATTTTGCTCCATACCGGGATTTTACTCTTGCTGGTTCTGGTTTTGCTGATTGGAGTAGGAGGTCCTGGAACACCGGTCAAACGGTGGCTTGATTTGGGGGGGGTTTTTGTACAACCGTCCGAATTTTCAAAATTCACCCTGGTCTTGGTGTTGGCCCATCATTTTCGAGATGCGCGTCGAATTGGAAATATAGGTTTCATCGAACTGATCTGGCCCACCGTCCTGGTCATGATCCACTTCGTCCTGATTTTGAGGCAGCCTGATTTGGGAACGGCGTTGTTGCTCCTGATTACCTATAGTTTCGTCATTTTTTTAGTTGGTATTCGCAAGTTGACAATGCTGGCCATCGGATTCCTTTTGATGCTCTCTTCAATTGTGGCCTGGTTCGGCATTCCTTATCTTTTGAATCCCATTCTTAAACCTTATCAGCAGGACCGCATCTTGACGTTCATCAACCCGGAACGGGATGCGCTCGGTGCCGGATACCAGGTGATCCAATCCATGATTGCTATTGGCAGCGGTCGTATCTGGGGGAAAGGATTCGAGCAGGGAACCCAAGGAAAACTGAACTTTCTTCCCGCCCATCATACCGATTTTATATTCTCCGTTTTTACCGAAGAATGGGGATTCAGTGGAGGCTTAGCGGTCTTGACCCTCTTCCTTTTTCTCATTCTCTGGGCGTTGACCGGGATTTTGAAAACCAAGGACCGCTCCAGTGCGATTCTGGTGGTTGGCATTGTTTCCGTCATCACCTCCCACGTGCTGATCAACATCGGGATGGTTTTGGGGTTGATGCCGGTTGTCGGAGTGCCGCTTCCTTTTTTCAGCTATGGCGGTTCTTCAATGCTGTCCATGATGTTTGGAATCGGTTTACTGCTCAATATCCGAATGCGGCGCTTTCAGGTGGACGGCTGAGTCAAAGAGAAAAGGAAGCCGTATTGGCGGACCGTCGATGTGTCAGTTGATAGAGGGCAATGGCGGTGGCATTGCTCACGTTGAGGGCCGCCCCTTTCATGTTTCCTTGAATCGTGACCTGCCAATCACAGATCGATTTGACCAGCTGGCGCATTCCCCGACCCTCATTGCCCACAACCAGGATATAGGGACGGTCATGGAACAGAGTCGTCATGGGCATCTCCGCTTCCGTGTCCAAGCCAACTATCCAATAGCCTTTCTTTTTTTGCGTTTTCAAGAACCGAGAAAGGTTGGCAACCGCAATTACGGGAAAAGACTCCACAACACCGGCGGAGCTTTTGGAAACGACAGGGTTCAAAGGAGAGGAACGTTGGCGGGGGACAATCACTCCGGAAACATCAAAAAAAGCGCATGAACGCACAATGGCTCCTAAGTTGTGTGGATCTTCAATCTGATCCAGAGCCACATAAATGGGGAATTGACTTGCCCCGGGCAACTGAAGTGGTGCATCCGGCAGGTCGTGGTCGGCATAAGGCAACATGCCACAAGTCAAAACCGCTCCTTGATGAGGAATCGCGGGGCAAAGCGCATCCAACCGGGACTGATTCAAAAAATGGACAGGCACGCCGATTTTTTCCGCCATGTCCCGCAGTTCCTTCAAACGCTTTGAAGCAAAGCGCTCTTTGATGGCAAGGGAAATCAAGGCGCGCTTGCGATGCAAGAGAGCTTGCCGGACAGGCAAAATTCCATAAAGTAATTCGGAGGAGGCCGACGTCGGAGCCGTTTGCAGCGCCGGGTTTCTGACGATTCGATGGAATCGTTTGGTTGTTTCTCGAGATTTCACGATTGTCCGGGAATCACCGCATAAGGAATGTGGGTTCCATTGCCGTTTGCATTTCCTAAATTCTTTTCAGCATGTGCCCCATTTTCAATTTCTTCGTCAAAAGATAGTCTTCATTTTGAGGATGGGCCTTGATTTCCAGGGGCACCCGCTCTACGACTTCCAGATCATGGCCTTGCACGCCTACGATTTTTTTGGGATTATTGGTCATCAGCCGCATTTTTCTCACACCCAGAATGGATAAGATCTGAGCCCCGATTCCATAATCTCTCAGGTCCTCACTGAAGCCGAGTTTATGATTGGCCTCCACGGTGTCGTTTCCTTGCTCTTGCAGGCCATATGCTCTGATTTTATTAATCAATCCAATTCCCCGTCCTTCTTGGGGCAAATAAAGGACGATGCCTTTTCCTTCCTGACCCACTTTCTTCATGGCTGCATACAGCTGCATTCCGCAATCACAGCGAAAGGAACCGAAAACATCGCCGGTCAAGCACTGGGAGTGTACCCGGACCAAAACAGGTTCATTTTCCTGCCAATGGCCTTTCACCAAGGCCACATAATCGCTATCGTCCAGGATGTTTTGGAAGGCAACAATTCTGAATTCGCCAAAAACAGTCGGTAAATTTGCCTCTGCTTGTCGTTTGACAAGAACCTCGGTTCTTTTGCGGTAGCGAATCAAATCTGCAATGGTGATCAGTTTAAAATCGTGTTTGTCCGCAAACTTCCTCAATTGAGGATAGCGGGCCATGGTGCCATCTTCATTGAGAATTTCACAAACCACCCCACCTGGAGACAATCCCGCCATCCGGGTGATATCAACAGAACCTTCTGTTTGGCCCGCACGTTTCAACACACCACCATCTTGCGCGAGTAAAGGGAAAATATGCCCTGGACGGTGCAAGTCTTGCGCAACTGCATTGGGAGCCATTGCCACTTGAATCGTGCGAGCGCGGTCTGCCGCTGAAATACCGGTCGTCACTCCCGATGCCGCTTCAATACTGACGGTGAAATTGGTACCAAATTCCGCTTCATTGTGCTGAACCATCAGTGGCAGTTTCAACTGATTGACCCTTGCTGAATCCAGAGCCAGGCAAATCAGACCGCGCCCATATTTGGCCATGAAATTGATAATCTCAGCTGTCACTTTCTCGGCGGCGCAAACCAAGTCGCCTTCATTTTCCCTATCCGGATCATCCATTAATATGAACAATTTCCCTTTGTGGACGTCGGCGATTGCTTCTTCAATAGTATCAAAGCGCAGGGGGAGATTCTCCTCTTTACTCATATAATTCCCTCATAAAATCGGCATGAATCATTAAATCCTTTCCAACCATGCGTATGGATTGAATTTTTAACCGGGGTGCTTTCTCCAGTTCCATGCCGTTCATATCACCACACCAGGAAAGCGCTTCATTTCCTCCTATCAGCTTACCGGAAAGAAAGAGGACCAGATGATCTGCGCAATTTTCCCGAATGAAACCAGCGTGTACCCGGCTTCCTCCCTCAACCAAAAGACGAGTTATTTTATACTGCGCAAGTTGCGGAAGCAACCATTTGATTTGTGGCTGCGGGGTTGGGGCTAGCAGGAGACGGATGTGTTTTCGGGCGGCACTCTGTTTTTGCAATCCTTTTCTTTTGGATTGCGAACTCTTGGAGCCCACCACAACCAGACAAAGGACACCATCGTCCACCAGGCAGGCGCTATCAAGAGGAATCCGGCATTGTGAATCCAGGATGATCCTCATTGGAGATTGCCCGCCAGGGACGTCACGAGTTGTCAGTTGAGGATTATCGGCGAGCACGGTATTGATTCCCACCACGATGGCGTCATGCTCGCTTCGCAGCATGTGTGACACCTTTCTTGCTTCCTCTCCGGTGATCCATTTGGACCGTCCGGTTTTTGTGGCGATTTTTCCATCCAGGGTTGCTGCCGCTTTTAATGTGATTTTCAATGAGCTCATTCTCGCATGTGTTCCATTCAAAGGCCAATCGTCATTGTTTTCAGGAGTTGGGAAATGTCAGGGAGAAGTTATTGAGGGTTTCAGAATCATTACAATTTGGGAATTTCACGAGAAAACCGCACTGCCAGATTGAAGTAATCGGATGCTATCCGCGCTTGTTCAGCTTGTTTTTTCCCTTCAGTTTCGGTCATCCATTCTGAATGAGTGACCCCCTGTTTGAGGGCCACGAAAGTTTGATAGGTGGGTAAGATTGTCGGCAATTCCCGATCTTTTGCGGCTGCAACGTAGCGTTTTATGAATAGATCCATCCATTCCACCTGCTGGAGCCTGGCAAACTCCACTGCCAAATACGCGACATCATTGGCCGCATCCAAAAGACAAAACTTACGATGCAATTCTCGAGGGCTGATGAAATATACTTCTGTGTCTTTAATGTGAATATGTTCGGGCAGGACGGCACCATGGCCTTGCACTATCCTTTTTTTCTTCAAACGGCGTGAAAACAATTTTCGTTGTTCTTCTACAAATTTTTCCAGGGGTCTCCTGATGATGTCCAACATGGGTTGCGTGACGGTTGTATTGAGGTATTTTTGGCTTTGATAGAGCATATCCTCACATAAATCATATAAATTTTCCGGGCGTCCTGCTTCCCCTCGTCCCTCCACGGGATGCTCACTATGAACAAGCGCCAGTTGCTCGGCAATGCATACGACGTCGCCGGAAGACGTTTTATCTCGCTCAAGCAAAGAGGAGAGGAAATATCGTTCACTCAGTTGCTCCATTTTCAATGCATAAGTCGCGACTTTACCTGCCGCTCTAAAAAAATAATCCCCGTCTTGCTCAACCACGGGAACGACTTCCTGATAGACATTACCCGCATATATTCGACCCAGCTTCAGTTCCTCATTCAAAAATGCTTCAGTAACAGCAGGGCTGGAGTAATCGTGATCATTTTTTTTGATCTTGTAATAAGTGCTCCCCGTGATAAAAAAATAAGAGGTGCGGGTTTCTGAAAATTTGATTTTCCTGGTTGCCTCAGGATACAAATTCTCGTTCTTCAATGACCGGTAAAATGGAGGATATCCTGACCCCTTAGCCATCTTGCTCTCCTTCAGAGGTGTTGTTTGTTTTCAATATTTGAAAATGAGAAACGAATGTCTGGAAGAGTGAACTGGAAGTTTTCATGAATCACGTGCTCAGCCCCCCGCTGAACACGCATTCCACTTGTTTGCAATGCCATTGAACCGATAGCATGATTTCATTATGCGGGGAGGAAAGATCATTTTTGAGTTTCTATCAGTCGGTTAGCTTGAATATGTACTTGGGCGTGATTTTCTCTGTCTTTTTTGAATGATCAATAATTCAATGACTTATCATCTCGGACCAGATCCGGGCCGGGTAGCGCATAGCATGGTTTACCCCCGGGTTCCCGGTCAAGCCAGGAATGGCAAAAAAAGAAAATCACATGCCACTATAAGATTATTCTTATCTCATATACTATAGCTAAAAACAAATCATTTGTTGGAAAAATTTAATACACTGAAATTATTGATAAACAATACTCCCTACAGTTTTAGAAACGGAAAAAACTAATAGAGGCTTTCTCAGTGTTTCTAATGTCATTCCTGGCTTGACCAGGAATCCAGAGTATTTGCTGATGAACTTCTGGATGCCTGATCAAGTCAGGCATGACACAGTCATCGGGATTGCTTGAATTATTTCAAACTGAGAAACTGACTCAGAGTTGTAAATAATTCAGATACTTTTTCTAAGTATTTGAAATGATTTATTTTCAATTTATTAAGAATTAAAAAAATGTCAGAACCATTGGAAAAATAAAATGACAATTTTTTATTTCAAGAAAATTCATTCATTGGAGAAAGTCTTGGTATGCGATTGAACGAATTTACACGTTATGCTTTCTGGAGCATGTTGCTGGGTTTGATCGTCTTGGCGTTGCTCCGGATTTTTCCCTACGGCGCCAACGAAGTCAAGGAAACGGAGCCGCAAAAGATCGTTATCTATAAATCAGACGAGCAGCAGAACATCGATATTTACAAATCAAAAGGCTCCGCCGTCGTCAACATCACCAGCATTATAGTCCAATATGATTTTTTCTACGGAACCCAACCTGCTTCCGGCGCAGGTTCCGGTTTTATTATCGACCCGCGCGGCTTCATCTTGACCAATTACCATGTTATCGAAAATGCCCAGGAATTGACCGTCACTCTTGCAGACAACACCCAATTGGAGGCAGAAATGGTAGGAGTGGACCCAAATAATGACTTAGCGGTGATTAAAATCAACAACCCCCCAAACGATTTATCCATTTTGGAATTGGGGGATTCTTCCCAACTGCTTGTGGGACAGAAAGTCCTTGCTCTGGGCAATCCTTTTGGCCTTACTCAGACTTTGACCACTGGAATTATCAGTGCATTGGGCAGAACAATACAAGCCCGCAACGGCAGGAAAATCGACCGGGTGATTCAATCCGATGCGGCTATCAATCCCGGAAATTCAGGAGGTCCATTATTGAACTCGGCGGGTAAAGTGATTGGAATCAATACTGCTATTATCGGATCAACGGGCAGTGTCGGCATTGGCTTCGCGGTTCCCAGCAATACGATCAAAAAGGTAGTACCCGATTTGATTGCTCATGGATATGTGCGGCGAACCTGGTTGGGAGTGGAAACCCTGGAAACCCGCCGTCTGCTTTCCTTGGGAGTGAATATTGAGAAAGGGATGTTGATCGTTAATACAATCCCCAATTCTCCTGCGCAGCATGCCGGTTTGAGAGGTGCGACCCGTCGGGTTCGTATCAGAAATTATGTGATTCCCTGGGGTGGAGACATTATTGTTGCCATTGACAACAAACCGGTGCAGACTCTTGAAGATTTGGCCGATACCATCGAATCGTATCAGCTTGATGAGCAGGTTGAAATCCGATTCATTCGTGAAAAACAGGAAAGAACCGTGAAAGTCCGCTTAGCGCAAAGCCCCCAACCGCAATAGATTCGTACTCCGATAAAGTTAAAAGCAGGCTTCCCACCCGACCGGTCAAACGATAGCTTGGGAGCCAAAATCGATTTTTTCCCTCTTTCACGAAAAGCAATTATTCCGTAAACAACTGAAAAATTTTAGAAAGGAAGATATCCATGGAAAAAGAGCAAGAGTTGACCAAACTGGTGAACGTCCTTCGTCAAACAGCTCGAGTGGTTTTGCAGCCTGACTGGGCGGGAAGAGATGAAGAAGCAGCTGAGTATTGCGTGGCGCAGTACAACCGCATTCTGACAAGATTGAATGAACTGGATGCAACTGTTTCCACGGTTTTTGAGAAACTACCCGAGGACAGCTCGTTGAAAGTGGCAGCCATCGCCTGCCGCCAATTGGCAGCTTATTATCGGGACGAAGTGGAGCAGCCTGCTGATTGGCAAGGCCTCTGTGATGCAGGTTTTGACCCCAAAGCCTTCCGGGATTTCTGGCGTAAAGGAGCTTTTGAGATTCAGGATTTGGGAGAAATCATTCGAGAGTCCATCCAAACATGGGCCCAACAAAAGGCAAATAAACATCAGCGTCGCCATTGGCATAAGCCAACAAGCGACGAAAAGTAAGCAGATGCGGGTTCTCAAAGAGCATCTCACTCCTCTGAGATTTCTCTGTAGGGGCGAAATTTGGAGCACGCGTTCGATGGCCAAGGCAGTTGGCGTAGGCAAGACAACCGTCGCTAATGTATTAATCGAGCAATACACTAGCGGGTGAGCACCGAAATGTTTTTCCCTATGAAAATAATTAACTTTCTGGCGGGAGATATTAAAGGTATAATATAGCGCTGCTCAGTATGCGAACTCAAAAAATATTGGTCTAAAATCATAAGGATATCACTCTGGATATTCAGGAGGAAAACAATGGAAAAGAAAAAGTATGTTTATTGGCGAGATGAAGAGATGTGGTTAGGCTATTTGGAGGAATTTCCGGATTACATGACTCAAGGAGAGACGTTAGAAGAATTACAGGAAAACCTAAAAGATATTTTTCAAGAACTCATTAGCGGTCAAATTCCCTGTGTTCGCAGGATCGCCGAATTGGACGTTGCATGAAACGAAGAGATCTCCTCAAAAAACTGGAAAATATGGGTTGCGTTTTGATACGGCATGGAGGGAATCATGATTGGTATCAAAATCCGCAAACAAAAGTATCTCAACCAGTCCCACGTCACCGAGAGATCAAAGATCATTTGGTAAAATACATCATTAAAATGCTAACGAATGAAACATAGCATTCAACAGACCTTGACCACAGCGATTTTTCCAAAAATTTTCAATAAAAATCCCCGCAGCAAGCTGTCGAGCAAGCTCGACCCTTCGGGCGGGGTAGATTATTTATATCCGCGCGGTTATTTTGAGCCAGTTCATCTGACAGAATTAGCGGAGCAAACGATTTTGGCTTATCTTGATTCCTCACGAAAAGAGAACCTTGAATTACAAGAAGTTTAATCAAAAGGGAGTACGATTTGCCCCTATTTCAATACGAAGAATGCTCCGCCAGAGGAATAGTATGCTGCTCTGAAACCGTTTCAAATAAGCGTGTCATTTGAGAAGGGACCTTTATCATGAACACGATTCATTTTTCTGTATAACTAATCATTCCGTGATATTATCCAGTTGGAAAATTGGACTGCATCGCCCTATGGCTTGTCAAACGGTTTTCAGAATATCAAATTATACGGAAACGAGTTAACGACTTGTTGTGCGCTTCTGTAAAGCGAATATAATATCAGGATGAAATACTACTAGCCCCCTATAAAGAGGAAAAAGAATGCCAACAATATCGATGTTCTATGGAATTCTTGTTCGGATGTTTTTTCGTGATATAGAAAAACATCATAAACCACATATACATGCCGATTACCAGGGGCAAGTGGCCGTCTACTCAATTCCTGATAGGACTCTGCTGACTGGGAAACTTCCTTCCAAAAAGCACAAGTTGGTAGTCGCATGGATTGAGATTCACCAATAAGATTTGCTTGCCGATTGGGAGTTGGCAATAAATGGTAAGAAACCATTCCCGATTAGAGGACTTGACCAATGAAAATAGCTGAAGTTGACATACAAGATAATTTGATTCTACATATTGTAGCTGAGGACGGTCGTGTTGGCACTTTTGACGTTAGCCCCTACTTGGAATATGAAGTGTTTCGTGATTTGAAAAATCCAAAAGAATTCATGCGGATTTCCAATGGTGGCTATTTTATTGAATGGAGTTGTGGTGCTGATTTGTCTGTGGATACTATTGAAGCACACTGGAAAATCGAAAAAGTTGACCGATCAGGTAAGGAAGAATGAACAGCGATTCTCAGGAAGGAAAAAGGGACGAGTTCCTTTGGTGCGCTTACCATTTGAAAGGGTTGATCAGTCTGGAGAGGAATCCTCGTTTGCGTTTCACCATCGCAGTGCCGTAACGGCCCTCTCCGCCCCTGAGCCTGGGATCGAGCAGGTCCCGCATGGCATCGCCGAACATGTTGAAGGAGTAGACGACAATCGTCAAGCAAATCCCCGGCCAGAGCGCCAACCAAGGCGCCGCCTCCATGTATCTGCGCCCTTCCCGGCTGAGCATCCCTCCCCAGCTGGGAAAGTCGACGGGCAGACCGAATCCCAGGAAGCTCAGCGACGCCTCAGACATAATCACCCCCCCGATGTTGATGGAGAAGATGATGAGGAGGGGCGCCATAATATTGGGCAGCACATGGCGGACCAGGATTTGGCTTGTGGGGGTGCCTATAGCTTTGGCTGCCAGAAAATAGTCATTCTCTTTGATGTCAATCACGGCGCCTCTGACGACTCTTGAGCTGACGATGCCGCCGGCAATCCCCAGGACCACGATGATCTGGAAGACACCCCGTCCCACGATGGACATGATCGTTAACAAGAGCAGCAGTCCCGGAAAAGCCATCCAGGCATCGACAAAGCGCTGCACCACCAGGTCCCATTTCCCTCCCAGAAATCCGGAAATGCCACCGATCAGGACAGCGACCACCCCATTAAGCGTGGTCGCTGCCAGACCGACCGTTAACGAAAGACGAGCCCCGTGGATCAGGCGGCTCAATAAGTCTCGCCCCACGTAGTCGGTCCCCAGCAGATACCGGGCTGATGAGCCCTGCATCCTGTCTACCAGGTGTATTTCCATATAGCCATAAGGAGCCAGAGCATCGGCGAAGATCGCCACCAGAATCAAGATCAACAGGATCATCCCGCAGGCAGTCCCCAGGGGTTTCTCCCGCCACAGCCTGATAAAGAATGCAGCCAGCCGGCCCCGTCGCTTGGGTTCACTGACTGTGGATGGTGTTTCTTGGGTGTTATTCATTTTGCGGATTGTTCTATAATACAGTCCCTCCGGGACTTCTTCTTACAGACGAATCTCAAACCCACATTTACCAGAAACGCACGATCCGTCTTGGCAGGTGCGTAGCCGGAATGACGGTGGTGCGGCATTCCGACCACCGGCCCTACCTAACAGGGCGGCAGATCGTTTCAGCTAATCCCCTCACTCATACCTCACCCTCGGGTCCAAATAGGGATAAATCAAGTCGATCAGGAGATTGAACAGCACCACCCCGGTGGCGAAAAACAGGTTGACTCCGGAGACCACCGGGTAGTCTCTGACTTCGAGTGCCTTAAGCAAGAGGCGACCGATCCCCGGTAGGTTAAAGATGTTCTCCATGATCACGGCGCCGCCAACCAGCAGGGGCAACTGCAGGCCGATCAGGGACACCACCGGGATGAGGGCATTTTTGATGGTATGTCGGATAATCACGACCCGCTCCTTGAGTCCCTTGGACCAGGCGGTGCGGATATAGTCCTGCCGGAGCACCTCCAGCATCATGGTGCGCGTCATCCGCATGGTCGCAGCCGCCGAGGCCGTCCCCAGAATCAGGCTGGGAATGAGGAACATGCCGAGATTCCCCAGCGGGTCTTCGGTGAAAGGAATCAGCTCCATCGGTGGCGACCAACCCCACCAGATGGCCGGGTAGATCATGACCATGAGGGCGAGCCAGAAGTTGGGCGTTGCCAGGCCGATGATGGCAATAGAGCGCCCCGCGTAGTCGGCGGCCGTATCCTGGCGAATCGCCGAGTAAATGCCGACGGGCAGCGCGATCACCAGCCCAATGAGGATGGCCAGGACGCCCAGCTCCAGGGTGACGGGCAAACGATCGAAGAGCCGCTCCTCGATCCGCCAACCCCCCATCAGGGACTCGCCCAGGGTGCCGCGCAGGAGGATGCCGCCGATCCAGCGTCCATACTGCAGGTAGACAGGCACGTCTAATCCCAGCATACGCTCAAGAGCTTCACGGTCAACTTCGCCGCCGGCAGACCCCATACGGCTGGCCATGATGTCGATGACGTCGCCTGGGATGAAGCGGACCGAGAGAAAGACCAGGATGCTCAAAATGAACAGCGTGGGGAGGATCAGCAACAACCGCCTGGTGAGATAGGGACTCATGGGAGATCTCATCATTTTTAAAATTGGCAGGGAAACGCGGGGTATCCTGGAGTGGAGCGGGCAGTACTGCCCGCTCCACAAGTGCTTCCAGTCGGCCTATTACTGGCTCCTGTCCTTCAATTCCTGGTCAATCCAAAGGTGGACGAGGACGTCATTTACGCCCGATTCTTCCAGCATCATTTCACCGTTAAAACCTTTGACCCACGGCTGGTTCGCCTGATACCTTGGAGCCATGGGACCCCATATCTGATTGTGCTGCTTTAAGAGGATCAAATCATACTCTCTGAATGCCCTCATCTGCTCCTCATGGGTGGTAGCGGCGATAAAGGCATCATAGGCGGCGGTCAACTCAGGGGTCTTCTTTCCGCCCGTGTTGTTTCCGCCCTGGTATTCGCGTAGTGACGTTAAGGTCGTGGTATAAAAGCCTATCCACACGGTAGGGGAGCTATAAAAGCCACTGTCGCCTGTGCTCATCTCATAATTAATGTCTCCCTCATCTCCACCAGACCCTCCTCTGTTACCCCACCAAGTCAACCCGGGTACTACATTAATCTGTACCTCAATGCCAATCTCAGCCCAGTAGCCGGCAGCTATTTCCGCATAGCCCAAATCCATGATGTCGCGGTGGTCATGGGTGAGCTTGAATCGAACGCCGTCCGCGCCGCGCGGATATCCAGCCTCATCAAGGAGCTTCTCGGCACCTTGCGGGTCATACCGGTAGTATTGCTTGAGCTCTTCGGGCCACTCTTCAAATGGGAAGAGATACGGCTCGACGGCAAGTCCCCCCATAGGTTCCCACCTTGCATAACCGCCATGGTAGGTATCGTTAATTGTCTCGAGATCCAGTGCCATCTGCAGTGCGTGGCGCACCTTGACGTCGTCCAAGGGCGGATTGCGAATGTTCAGAGTATAGACCGTAAACGCCCGCTGGTAATATGGCCATATCTCGATTTCGGGGTTGGTCCGCTGGAGGCTCCTTACCACGTCGAGGGAATTCAGATCACTGCCTCCGCCGGCTTGAGATATTATGTCAACCTTACCCGTGCGTAGTGCCGCCAGACGTGATGCTTCTTCGGGTATAAGCAGGGCTCTCAGCTTGTCAATATAGGGCAAGCGGTTCCGCAGGTATTTTGGGTCGTTGCCCCAATAGTCCGGATTCTTGTCCCAGGTGATAGAGATGCCTTCAACATAGTCAGTCAGCATAATGGGCCCGGTGCCGACCACGTTCTTCCAATCCTCATAGTTACCGTATTTCTCGATTACCTCGGGGGGTAATATAAACTGCATACCTTCGCCGAGCATAAGCCTTAGCGCAATGAGGGATGGCTCCTTCAGCTTCATAACAACCGTATATTTGTCGGTGGCCTCTATCGATTCCCATGGCAGCTTGATCGCCCCGTAAGAGAAGCCAGGTTGTTCGGTGAAGTCGCCCAGGACGTTATTACGCTGATAGGTATATACGACATCATCGGCTGTGAGTTCCCGCCCGTTTACTAAGCGACTGGCCTCACTGTTTTGATCAAGGGCGTAATGAACTTCCTGACGGATGTGGAAGATGTAAGTCAGTGGGTCGGGAGTTTCCCAGCTTTCCGCCAACTGCCCAGTTATTGTAAAATCAGGGGGGAAAGTGTCTCTATAGTCATAGACCTCCCTATTTATTCCCCAGTCCCCGGTGCCGAGATGCTGATTAACCGAGCCGATTTGGTGCGCAGCCGAGCCGCCCGATCGGAACGGGTCAGTAGTCTCCCCAACAAGTTTGTGGGGATAGGTCAATGTGCCGCCGTATTCCGGTGCGGTCACTACCTTTCCAGTACTGGGGTCCGTCACATACTTCTGGGCTGCAGCCGGACCGACCCAGAGTACGGTCACCATCAGGGTGAGGGTGAGCAGGATTGCACTGAAGGTTGATTTGCTTTTTTGATGATTCATCTTTTTCCTTTCGATTGAATGTTCAAAATTAAAGGATTGCTTTGAAACCTGCTTTCGTCCCCGAAAGCACGTTCTCGACGATTGCTCTACTTTTTTGACGGTTCATGGTGCTCCTTTCTGCTTTTTGATTAAAAACAAGATTGCGGGTTGCTTTAAAACCTGCTTTGATTCCCCAAAGCAAGTTCCCGACGATTCCTCTACACATTGGCTCTCATTCATTTTCAAGTGATCAAAAAACCGATTCATTGCCTCCAAGATTGGGCAATGAACCATAAACCGATGCACTCAGGCGCCGATGATTTTCAAAATTCCCCATTGCCCTTCCGTTTCCGGAACGGGGAACGAGGGATCTTAAGGATCTCTCCCTGATGTCGAGATAATATAAGGGGGTAGAACTTGGGATTGGGGACTTGTGACTTGTTGCTTGGAACTGGGTGTTTAAGATTACTCTCATATCCACCTTATTATCAAGGGATTTTTTAAAAAGATGATTCATTAATAATTGAGTATTTTCTTATGGTTATTTAAAGAGTTTACGGACATTTGGGAAGATAAGAATAATTTGATTATTCACTCATCCCTTTAAATATCATACCCAATTATAAAATAAAAGTAAAATTTGATTATTTGTTAATAGCACTGACAAAGTGCAGCAAAAACGTTAGTATCAACGTACAATACTCTCCATTAGTCTGAAGTGCAACAGCAATCGTTTTTCTTTTTCAATATTCTTGATTTTGATTCTTCCATTTTCTTTCTCACTTTTATCCTCCTTTGATCCTGCTCTTCTTCTTTCTATTTTCTTCCTCTTCCCTGAGTGAATCTTAGTGGGTGTTCAGTGAAGCTCATTCAATCTAACGTGTAGCAGCAATCATTTTTTTTAAAATCTATCAAAAAAGAAAAAAACAAGCAGAAATTCTTAAAAACCTTCAGCAAAGGCGATTTCTTGAAAACTATCACAAAAGAACTATGATACTAGAATTCTGGTAGATTTCATTATCCCCTTCAGTATCCTCTCTGTATAACAATATTCAGAGGAGGTCAATCGATTTTTTTTGCTCCTCTTAACTCCTCAGTGGCGAGTGCTTGTCTCATCCAGGACTTGATCCTCGCTGCTCTCTGTGTCAGTCCTTGAAAATATGGGGCAATCTTACCCTTTACGGAACGAAAAGCATGGGATGCAGAGCGCATCATTTCAAGGAGTGATGCGCACTCAAAATAAGCAGCTTTCGCAAAAAGTTGCTTGAGCTTGCTTAGGAGCGATTGAGTTGAGATTGAAGCTGTTGAAGCAGGCTTTGTAACTCTTCTTTACTTTTTCGAATCAACTCTTCTCGAGGAGTCCTCTCTTGTTTGAGAGGGTTTTGAGTCATGTGGATTTAACCAATCAGTTTTCATTTTTCCAGACCTTTCTCCAGACCTTCTTCTCGACCTTCTTGCAAACCTTTCTCTCAAATGCCTCTTTTCGGACTCCGGAGAATCCAAACTCTCCGGAGTGTCTTTCCATTGAGGAATTTTTTCTGCCAATTCTTCCCGGCTCTCCAAGACCAAAGTTTCCAAAACCATCAGCGCTTTGTGATGACGTCCTGCTTTTTAAGACTGTCGGCTAAATGGACTTGGATCAATGCCGTTTGGCGCACCCTGCTTAAACCGCTCTCTGATTTTACCGGCCTCTGAGTTCCGAACACAGGAGGACAAGCAGAATTCCTCTCAGCCAAGTCCCTTTGCTCCACAGGCTCCGTTGATTTCCTTTGCATTGTTACTCTCTACAAATGATCTCATTGTTCGCCGCTTCATCGCTACTACGAACTTGTCCGACTTCCTGAAGACGTAGATATCGGGGTTATTTATTAATTTTCCCGATCCGACTACCAATAGAATGTTGACAGTCGTCTTCAGGATCTCCCAGGTTCCGATCAAGAAACTTCCACACATGCACCGGGTCTTTGACTCCGCCAGGCTCAGCCGAGACTCACGCTAAGGCCTTCGGTTGATATTGCCTTCCCCACCAGACCACAAGGTCAGCGCCTGAGACTATGATTTCGGAGCTCAATACCGAGCCTATGTTCTCCCCTGTCAACGCTTAGCGCCTATCCTTGCGAATAACCACTCATGACTCGGGGACTCGGCGGCTCGTTACTGCCTTACCGAGTAAGAGACTTTCACTCTCTATTTCTTGCCAGCTTTCCTGGCGCACGGCCTGACCCCGATTTGAAGTTTTGTGGCAGACTGTCAGTTCATCTCTGTTCCAGTGGTCATTATCGGGTGGGTGCAAGTGACCTTTGCGTTAGCTCGCCAAGCTAGACCCTAGCCGAAAAGGGTTTCGAAAATAGTAAATATAACCGATTGGATTCTATTTGATTCTCTATTTGATTCAATATGACGAGAAAACGATTTATTTTTGTTTTTTATTCGCCCACAGCACAGTTTTTATAGGGAAAAAATCTTTTTTGGACATACTTTCCTCGCCCCTGCTCATATTTCACACTCCCCCATTGAATATTCAGGCCGCTTGTTTGAGTTGTCTTTTTTTCAACTCAATCATTTTGCAAAAATTATAGGTTAATGCTTTTTCCAGCAACTCTGCCCGAACGTTTTCAATCCCTCTGCGCATAACTTGTCCGAAATGGAAACGATGCTTAAGATGAAACATCAACGACTCTGCAGCAGATCTTCCATTTCGTGATTCCAAATAGATTTCACTTTCCCATTCTTCAATCGGGGTCATCTTTTTTCCCTTTGCCCCACTAATACTAAAAACCTTAACGCCTTTGCCCATCCACTTTTCTCTGATCGCCTGATTGGCATATCCATCATCAAGGCTCACTTCAGAGGGAATGGTGATGGTGCATCTCAAATGTTCAACAAGGGCAGGGTCGAGTTGCCCTGAATCAGCAGCATTGCCCTCCGGAGTAATTAACACGGAAATAAAACCATTTCCGCTCCTTCCTAATTGAGGCTTATATCCGATAAGCGCTTCTCGATCTCCCTTTTGAATATAAGCCGAACTCTGATCGGAAAGACTCAATACTTTCTCAGTAGAAGGAACCTTCTTTTCTTCAAAAACTCTTTGATGACAGTAGATGATTACCCGTTGCAAATTAGAAATATCTTCATTCATCATTTCAATGAGGCGAATCAAACGCGTTTTCCGAGAAGGGGGGAGAAGAGCTTTTTGGGCACGGATATCCACCTTTGCCATTTCTTTTAAAAATTTCCCATGAGCGCTTTGAGCTTTCTTCAATAGGGTTTTGTAATGTTTTTTTCGCTTCGTTTTACTGTCCTTTTTACCTGTCTCAAAAGCAATCATCTTAGAGAGCTTATTCATCTCCTTGATGAGGAAATCAAAATTTCTTTCACTGATCTTAGCGATTCCAAATGTATCAAGGGAACGCCCTCGATGGTAGCTTCGCTCCACGAGACGAGTCAATATCGACGAATCAGTAGGCCAAGCTGTATTTCCTTTTACAGAGGTGCTATCCAGTTTTAAAATATCAAAATCGTCCAACTCTTCATTGAGAACCATTCGAATTTGAGCATCGAAAATAAACTGTCTGGTCTCGTTGCTGACAGCATTGACATTATCAAGGATTGTACTCGCTCCCGGCATTTTCAATCCACGGTTGAGCAGAAGCAGATGCAGTGTGATTGACTCTGAAAGAAATATTTGGGCCGTTTGGGATTTGATACTTCCTAAGTATCCCCGAATCATCATAAAAAGGTAGACTAAAAAAGCCGACATCCGAGGACACCCTATTTCCAGCCTCAGTTCTTCCGGCTTCAATTCCTCATCTTCTACGGGAAGATGAGGAAGCCATGGATTCCGGGCTTCCTGCCATCGTTTATCCTCTAAACGCTCTTTCTTTTTATTTCTTGCGTATTTCTCCAAATCCTGTTCAATTTTGTCCAATATCTCCGGCTCTCGCTCAGACAATTGATCAAGTTCTGATAAGAAATTTTCAAATTCTGTATCAGGAGCGCTTAAAAAAAGATGTTTTTCTGCTCGAATGAATGGTTTCATTTTGGGTGCCATAATTCTTAATATTGAAGTTATTCACAGTTATTTCAATGAATTATGGCACTTTTTAACCTCAAGTTAAAGATATAATTCTAAAAAATACCTTTTCGGCTAGGATCCAGCTAAGCTTGGCGCATCTTGCGGGGTGCAAGTCCCCATCGGGTAAGACCTAGCCAGTCACCCATATCGATTGTTGCGTGTATGGTGGAGGCTCTACCGGGAAATCTTGTGGGTATCACCCGGATACTCAAAGGACATTGGGAGTCGGCTCAATCGACAATCCACCATAAGAGGCACCGGATATCCGAACAAGATACACGAAGCGTACACAGAGAATCTTGCAGGCCGTAGGGAGAGTCGCCTCCTGAAAGTTGATACAGCCTTGAAACAAGTAGTCGTGGCCGGCGAGGGTGTTAACGAATGCCGAAGTCAACAAAAGAGCATCCGTTATATGAACATGGTAATGCCGAGGATCACGGAAAAGAAACATCCGCATACTGTTGTTTTAGAAAGACGCTGAGCGGAAGCGAGTACAACCGAGGAGCCCCGTGAGGGAAAACTTCATGCGGGGATCTGTGCGGGGGGTGCCGGGTAACTGACATTCCTACCGCGTCGGCATTTCACTAAGATAGCAAGAGAAAACATCTGGTTATTCTCCCAATTAAACGCTATGATTTGAAACTATAATAAAGGACTTTTTGAGTTGAGGAGTCACTAAATAAACCTGTTCGAAACTTCTAATAATTTATAATAATTATGAATAATATATCGGATATTGTAGTTCACGACGCAAATGGACAGGTAGCACTTGTCGTAGAGCTTAAGAGGAAATTAGGTACTTCTCCTCAATGGGCAGGAAGAATGCGCCGAAATATTCTTGCGCATGGACTACTTTCGAGTGCTCCCTTCTTTCTGTTAGCTCTCCCTGATCATTTTTACCTGTGGAATGAAGCCGGAATCAAGCCAGAAGTTATAGAGCCAAGCTATGATATTGATCCAAGATCATTCTTGCAGCCGTACTATGAGAAATCGGGTCTATCGCCAGAGACTGTAAGTGAAAAAAGTCTTGAGCTAATTATTACGTCCTGGCTGAGTGAGATTTTAGGAACCCATGAGCAGGCAAAACCCTTACAAGCAAATCAAAAATGGTTGTTTGAATCAGGATTATTTGATGTGATTCAGAGAGGATATATAGATCTTGGGATTCCAGCATGAAAGTGTATATTGAATCCAATTTTGTATTGGAATTAGCTCTTATGCAAGAGCAGCATGAGAGTTGTGAAAAAATCCTCTCACTCTGTGAAACGGGTACAATCAATTTGGTATTACCTGCTTTTTGTGTCGCAGAGCCTTATGAGACATTAGTGAGGCGAGCAAAACATAGGTCGAAATTAGCTAAAGATGTAGCAGATGAACTTAAGCAACTATCACGCTCAACGCCGTATAAGGATAGTGAGGAAATTAATGCTTTGCAAAATGTCACGGGGCTTTTGGTTCGAAGTGGTGAGGAAGAAGAACAGAAATTACAACAGACTCTTAACAGAATTCTAAAAGTAGCTGAAATTATTCCTTTAGAAGCAGAGATACTCACATTCTCAGCCAAATTCCGGGAAACCCTCAAGCTTGCTCCACAAGATTCCATCATTTATGCTTCTGTTTTTCAGCATCTGACTGTTTCAAAATCAAAAGAAATATCCTGCTTTCTCAACAAAAATTCTAGAGATTTTGATGATCCTGACATTGTGGATACGCTGAATGATTACAATTGTAAGGTATTATTCAGATTTGCTCCAGTCTCTGCCTGCCTATAGTCGGTTTGTCTCAGAGTTATTGAATCGTACGATTATTCAACGCTCTACGGTGATTGTTCATATAATAAAACGTTATGTTGAAATAGTCTTAAATATCAGTTCACTAAAGTTCATTCTCCCCCCTGAACGCTTACGAAATTTATAGTTTCAGATAGTCCGAACTATGTGCAATAATAGAGGAAACATAAGATTTGATTCTCATTAAAGCGGTGTCTACTATGAAAACTACAAAGGAAAAAATATTATCCGACCTGGTTGAAAGAATCCGAACAATTACAGAGCCAGAACAAATTATTCTATTTGGTTCGCAGGTGAATGGAAAGACCTCGCCTGATAGTGATTATGACTTATGCGTACTCAAACAGAATGTTGAGAATAGGCGTAGGTTGAGCCAAACCATTTATAAAGCATTATATGGCTGTGGGGTTTCTGTTGATGTAATTGTAGAAACTTCATCCAATTTTGATGATTTGAAGGAAAATCCTCATCTAATTTAGTGCTTGGCCGAAAACTAGATAACTACATGATATTTAATGGTATTCACCTATTTTCAAGAAACGAAGATTTTGGGAAACTCATCAAATATCTCATTTTTTGCTGATTTTGGCCATCTGAACACTGTATCAAACAAATCTTCATCCTATGAAATTGAAGAAATGTCATTTAATATCAGCAATTTGAGTATTTTTCTGCCAAGCACTAATTTATTCACAAATCGCCCAACACGGATTAGCAATCTATGACAGAAGCCACAGTCGTTAAGCAATGGTTAAAACGGGCTAAAAGCAATTTGGAAAGAGCAAAAACCGGGAGTTATTGTCAAAAGTGGTGTTTGAGTTAAAAATCAAGCGGCAATCCGGATTTCAGGAATCACCTCGATTCCATCAGAGAATTGTACACCTTTTATTTGGACTGATAGCCAGTGGTACTGACCTGCCCCTATTAAGTGCTTCAGGTCGTATACACCTTAACAGCGGACCCTTATTTCTTATACGGAAAAATGAGGCGAGTCAAGAGACTGCGTTTCCGGATGACTTTCGACCCGCCTCCGTAACGACCCGCGCCGCCTCGCAGGCGGGGGTCGAGCAGGTCGCGCAAGGCATCGCCGAACAGGTTGACTCCGAAAACGACAATGACCAGGCTGAGGCCGGGCCAGAGGGCCAAGTGCGGGGCCAATTCCATATACTGCCGCCCTTCGTTGCTGAGCATCCCGCCCCAGCTGGCTTGATCGGGAGGCAGTCCGAATCCGAGAAAACTGAGCGCCGCTTCGGTCAGGATCACCCCGCCGAGCGTCAAGGTGTATATGACAATCAAGGGGGGCAGAATATTGGGCAAGATGTGCCGGAGTAAGATGCGGGGGAGCGGCGTGCCGATGGCCCGGGCGGCCTCGAGGTAGGTGTTCTCCTTCAAACCAATCACCGTACTGCGCACAATGCGGGAGCCCCCGATGCCAAAAGTGATCCCCACGACAATAATGATCTGCAACTGCCCGTTGCCGAGCATGGACATCGCCGTCAACAGAATGAGCAACCCCGGGAAAGCCACCCAGGCGTCCACAAAGCGCTGCACGATCAAGTCCGTTTTCCCTCCGATATAGCCGCTCAGTCCGCCGATCACTAAGGTGACCAACAGGGAAACTGCCGTGGCCGATAACCCGATTACCAGCGAGACGCGCGCCCCATAGACAATGCGAGTGTAGAGGTCTCGTCCTAAATTATCGGTCCCCAGCCAATGCTCGGCATGGGGCAGCTGCAAACGGGCACGCAGATTGATTTCATTTTCTCCATACTGCGCCAATTGATCGGCAAAGATCCCCACCAAGAGCAGGACCAGCACAATCAATCCCCCGATCAATCCCAGGGGCTGCTCCTTGACCAGCCGATAAAAGAAATTTGCCAGGGGAGATCGTCTGGCAGCGGTCCGCCGACGCGGCATCCCTGTTTTTGGTTCTGTCATTTGTCACCCATACCGGATTCTAGGATCGAGAAAGCCATAGGCCAGATCGACCGCCAGGTTGATAAACACGACCAGCGTCGCCACCACCAGGCCGGCGCCGGCGACAATGGCATAATCTCGTCCCAGGAGCGATTGTACGATGAGACGGCCCAGTCCCGGGAGCAAGAACATCTGTTCCAAAATGACAGCCCCCCCGATTAACAAAGGAATTTGCAGCCCGATGAGAGTGATGATCGGAATCATCGCATTCTTCAAGACATGCCTCAGAATCACGACCCGCTCTTTCAAGCCCTTCGACCAGGCTGTCCGCACATAGTCCTGCCGGAGCACCTCCAGCATTTGAGTACGTACCAGGCGCATCAGGGGACCGGAATGCACTGTCCCGAGAATGGCAGCAGGGATGAGGACCATGATCAGGTTTTCCCGTGGGTTTTCCATCAAGGAAACATATTTGATGGGGGGCGACCAGCCAAAATAGATGGATGGAAAGACCAGGACGATAGTCGCTATCCAGAATTCAGGGATGGAGAGCATGAGAATGGACAGACCGCGCCCCACATAGTCCCCCAGCGTGTTCTGCCGTATCGCGGAATAGGTGCCGATAGGGATCGCCAGGAGCAAGAGGATCAACAGGGCCATGAGGCCCAGTTCCAGGGATACCGGAATTCTCGGACGGACGAAGGTTTCCCACACCGGCTCATCCGTTGTCAGGGTGGTGCCCATGTCGCCATGCAGCAGAATGTTCCCCAACCATCGGCCATACTGAATATGGATGGGGACATCCAACCCGATCTTCTTTTTCAGCCACTCCCGTGTCACTCCGCCCGTAGAACTTTCAGCGCCGCTGGCCTGTGAAACTGACGAACTCATCAACAGCTCGAGGATATCGCCGGGAATGAAATGGATGCTGGAAAAGACGAGCATTGTCACCATCAACAAGGTGGGGATCGTGAGCAATATTCGTCGGATGATATAGGTACGCATTATATTTCCAAGGGGTGCAATGCCGTCCCCTCCGGAGGGAGAGCAGGCGGGTCAGGAAGCGGCGCTTCCGGATGATCACCCAGAAGAGCCGCCTGCAGCCTAAAACATCATTGAGTCAGTTCTTGTCGATCCAAAGTCGAGTGAAAACGTGACCGAAGGTTCCCCCACCGAGGTTGGTCTCTCCGTTATAGCCTTTGACCCAGGGCTGAGCAATGACAAATTCCGGAGCCAGGGGAAGCCAGAGATACCAGTTCTCTCTAATGCCATACTCATCTGCCATCCTGCTCCCTGTTTTTGCCTCTTCTAATGTCGTGGACGCTGCGACTTTATCAACAAGGTCATGATAATCCGGGTACAGGTCCCTTCCGCTCCAATTTTGAGGCGCACCCGCAAAAGTAACTCGCCAATCACTAATGCCTTCATAGTGCTGATTACCGATGAGCGATAAAGGTGCCCAGGTGTAGCTATACCCTTGAAAGGTCATCGGGCTCATCGTCTGACTGGTCCTGCGAGCAACAAAAGCAGCTATATCCAGCGGATTGAGCTTCATGTCAATCCCAATCTCACTCAAGTAGGCTTTGACGACCTGAGCCAGCTCCGCATTGCCGATTGTGCTGACGTCCGAAGACGTCATATCCAGCGTCACCTCAAAACCATCGGGGTAGCCGGCTTCCTGCAGCAGGCGCTTGGCCCGCTCCGGGTTATAGGCATACTGGTCCTTCAGCTCTTGGGGCCACTCATCGTAGGGGTAATTGTACCCGGTCATGTTGCGGTTGAGTTGGCCGTGGGGTGTCGTGTCTCCAAGGCCACCGTAAACGGCGTCATTGATCGCCTCTGGGTCAACGGCTGCTTGCATGGCATGGCGCACCCGTTTGTCTTGGAAGGGGAAGCGTCCTTGCCACTCGAAATCCAATCGCAGACCGAAACACTCGCATAAATTGGTGCCTGAATAGATACTTAGTTCAGGATTCGATTGACGCAGACTTTACTGGTCGGTACCGGAGACACCGTCAGCTTGCACGTCCAACTGCCCAGAGCGGAGCGCTGCTTTTTGGGTGGCAGAGTCCGGTATGATTACCTGAACGACTTCATCCACATAGGGAAGTTTGTTCTCCGGATACTTTTCATCAAAGGCGAAATAGTCCGGATTCTTTTGGTAGACCAAGCGGCTGTCCGGGACATGCTCGACCATCATGAAGGGTCCGGTCCCTACCCAGGCTTTCCAATCATTATGGCTCTGTTTGTGATAAATATTGATAAATTTTTTGCATCTGTCATACTGTCTCCTGAACCGCTAAATTTTTTATAGGAGAAGGAGATGGATCATACAGAATTCAAACAATATCTTTCACGTCTTGAGGGGTTGAGTCCGGCACAAAAAAGGAAGCTGTCCGATGTTTTGCGAGTCAAGGATGAAGGCGAGGCAGTCGCAGAGACACTTGAGAAGCGCATCAGCGGTGGCGGGCACTGTCCTCATTGCAAGCATGTTCAATTTCAAAGGTGGGGAATATCAAATGGGATGCAACGCTACCGTTGTAAAAGCTGCCTGAAGACCTTCAACGCAGCCACTGGGACTCCCTTGGCGCGCCTGCGGAAAAAGGAGAAGTGGCTGGAGTATTCCAAGGCGATGATTGACGGCCTGAGTGTCCGCAAGGCGGCCAGAAAATGCGGGATCGACAACACCACCAGTTTCCGGTGGCGTCACCGTTTCCTGCATGGGTTGAGGGACAAGAAGGACAGCAGCCTCAAGGGGATAGTCGAGGCCGACGAGACCTTCTTCCTGGAGTCGTTCAAAGGTTCGCGGAACCTGGGGCGCACAGCTCGCAAAAGAGGCAGCAAAGCCACGAAGCGGGGGTTGTCTGCGGAGCAAATCCCGGTTCTGATCGTAAGGGACCGCCACAGAGAGATGACAGACGAAGTGCTGAAAGACCTCAGCGAAGTCTCGATCACCAAAGTGCTCAAGCCTGTCTTGGCACAGGATGCGGTCCTTTGCACGGACGGGAACAAATCTTATTGGGCATTCGCGGACACTGAGAACATCGCGCATGTCCGGCTGATCGCCTCCAATGAGAGCAGGGTCATTAACAAGGTCTATCACATTCAAAATGTCAACGCATATGACAGCCGTTTAAAAGGCTGGATGCGTCGATTCAATGGGGTTGCAACAAAATACCTCCCGAATTACTTGGGATGGAGGCGATGCCTTGAAAAACAGGGAAATTCAATCGCACCGGTGACCTATCTCAACTGTGCTTTGGGGTGACCAATGCTAAACGCAAACAGAGCCATCATTATAGTCACCCCTCGCTTTGATGACCTCGGGAGGAATGACCCAACCAGCTTCCCAGCTTCCTAGCATAAATGAATCGAAAGCATCCAGGTGAGGTTCTTCTAGTTCCACCTTCAGAGTATATCTATCGGTGGCCGTGATAGACTTCCATTTAAAAAGTTGAAAGCTGATGGCTGAAGGGGGGACTTCAGTGAAACCACTGCCGCATCCACAGAAGCGGTGCAAGCTCCATACAACGTCCTCAGCGGTCAGTTCTCTTCCATTCATAGGGGCCTTGTTATGCCAACGAACCCCTTGGCGCAGGGTGATGCTCCAGGACGACGGACCAGCTGCTCCCAACTCTCTGCCACATGGCCCCGCAGGGTAGCCGGGTTGGTCCAAGTATAGTTAAATGGAAACTTGTTGCGATCTGCTGTCCAATCTCCTATCGCCAGATGATCGTGGACAAAAGAGTTGGGCCATACAGATACGCTGTTGATATAGAGGTCCCAACTCTCATAACTAGATCCTAGCCGAAAAGGTATTTTTTAGAATTATATCTTTAAACTTGAGGTTAAAAAGTGCCATAATTCATTGAAATAACTGTGAATAACTTCAATATTAAGAATTATGGCACCCAAAATGAAACCATTCATTCGAGCAGAAAAACATCTTTTTTTAAGCGCTCCTGATACAGAATTTGAAAATTTCTTATCAGAACTTGATCAATTGTCTGAGCGAGAGCCGGAGATATTGGACAAAATTGAACAGGATTTGGAGAAATACGCAAGAAATAAAAAGAAAGAGCGTTTAGAGGATAAACGATGGCAGGAAGCCCGGAATCCATGGCTTCCTCATCTTCCCGTAGAAGATGAGGAATTGAAGCCGGAAGAACTGAGGCTGGAAATAGGGTGTCCTCGGATGTCGGCTTTTTTAGTCTACCTTTTTATGATGATTCGGGGATATTTAGGAAGTATCAAATCCCAAACGGCCCAAATATTTCTTTCAGAGTCAATCACACTGCATCTGCTTCTGCTCAACCGTGGATTGAAAATGCCGGGAGCGAGTACAATCCTTGATAATGTCAATGCTGTCAGCAACGAGAGCAGACAGTTTATTTTCGATGCTCAAATTCGAATGGTTCTCGATGAAGAGTTGGACGATTTTGATATTTTAAAACTGGATAGCACCTCTGTAAAAGGAAATACAGCTTGGCCTACTGATTCGTCGATATTGACTCGTCTCGTGGAGCGAAGCTACCATCGAGGGCGTTCCCTTGATACATTTGGAATCGCTGAGATCAGTGAAAGAAATTTTGATTTCCTCATCAAGGAGATGAATAAGCTCTCTAAGATGATTGCTTTTGAGACAGGTAAAAAGGACAGTAAAACGAAGCGAAAAAAACATTACAAAACCCTATTGAAGAAAGCTCAAAGCGCTCATGGGAAATTTTTAAAAGAAATGGCAAAGGTGGATATCCGTGCCCAAAAAGCTCTTCTCCCCCCTTCTCGGAAAACGCGTTTGATTCGCCTCATTGAAATGATGAATGAAGATATTTCTAATTTGCAACGGGTAATCATCTACTGTCATCAAAGAGTTTTTGAAGAAAAGAAGGTTCCTTCCACTGAGAAAGTATTGAGTCTTTCCGATCAGAGCTCGGCTTATATTCAAAAGGGAGATCGAGAAGCGCTTATCGGATATAAGCCTCAATTAGGAAGGAGCGGAAATGGTTTTATTTCCGTGTTAATTACTCCGGAGGGCAATGCTGCTGATTCAGGGCAACTCGACCCTGCCCTTGTTGAACATTTGCGATGCACCATCAGCATTCCCTCTGAAGTGAGCCTTGATGATGGATATGCCAATCAGGCGATCAGAGAAAAGTGGATGGGCAAAGGCGTTAAGGTTTTTAGTATTAGTGGGGCAAAGGGAAAAAAGATGACCCCGATTGAAGAATGGGAAAGTGAAATCTATTTGGAATCACGAAATGGAAGATCTGCTGCAGAGTCGTTGATGTTTCATCTTAAGCATCGTTTCCATTTCGGACAAGTTATGCGCAGAGGGATTGAAAACGTTCGGGCAGAGTTGCTGGAAAAAGCATTAACCCCTAAATCCTGCAATTGAATATTTTGATTGAGTTTCCCCCCACTCTTTGAGAGGTTTTTTTAAAAAAAAGGATTTGAGAGTTGAATTTCCATCAGTCCTTGCTCATAAAGGTTTTTCCGCCCTCCATTAGATCGTCATATTTTGTGATGATCTGATACCCGCTTTCGCGGGCACAAGATTCAAGACGTACTTCTCCCTGGATTTGGGAATCTACATCTCAGCAAAATGTATCCACTGGAGTGAAACAAAGGTTCTAGGTCTCTCCAACAGCGACCCATGCATCCCATTGAGCATTGTAAAGTGTTCTTTCCGGAACTCTCAGTTTTTGTTGACGAGCGCCACTCGTCCATTTTCCTGCCATTCGGACAAGATAGGTGCGCATGGTGGCCGGTTCCCAACGGCGCAGTATTGCGTTACCACTACAAAGGGCCATCCAGCGCAGCGTGTTGTAAGCGAGTATCGCGCATTGGAACAAGGCACTGTTGGCCCAAAAATCGTCGGTTTTAATCTGAGCCAGCGCAGTTTGATTTTTTGCTTCCTCAATCCATGTCTCAGCGACCGCCCTTTGGCCATACTCTTTGTGAGCCTGCCAGGGAGTGAGCGCGTCAGTGAGAACATAACAAAAATAATCGTACTCCTTCATCTCAAAGAGGGTGGCCATCCCTTTGAGTTCCTCCTCTTTCTCCCTGCGTACGGCCATGAATTTTCTTGACCTCCTCCAAGTTTCACATTGGTGGGAAAACTCACACCCTTCCCAAGCGGGCTGCCCCTTCACTTTTTGCCATTTTTGGGTTTCCAACAACGAGACAAGCCCCTTGAGTTTGACCTTGATCAGATAGCCATGGCCTCGTTCTTCGAGGAAATCCAGCAAATCCCCCACAAAAAAACCACTGTCTCCACGAAACAGAGTGCGAGTCCGATTTGGAAGGTGAGCGAGAAGTTGCCGCATGAATTCAACGACTCCATTGCTGGTATAGGCACTCCCATCACGAAGCCAACCCTGAAGAATCTCCTTTGTCTCTGTGCAAAATGCCAGCAGAGGATGATACGAAGCTGCACCGCGTTTGTGGGGATTATATCCGACAGACACTCCTTGCTGCTTGCCGTAGGCCGTTTTCACAGTGGAGTCCACGTCAATCACAAGACAGTGTAACACCCCAACGATGCTTGTCCCACTTCGAAGCGCCTTACGCCAGATACCGGCTCGAATCCGATGGTTCAAGCTCTCCATCTCATTGATGTTTTTCTGTGTGAAAGTACGCAGTATCCGGCCGAATGTGGTTTCATCCGGAATCCTCAGCCAACCGGCCACACGACTCAAAACACGGTCGTTCCAAACTGTCACAATCGAACGAATCGAACGGGCGCCACCAACAATGCCGACCACCGACAAAATGACCATGTCCACCGCGTCATAAAGACCCGTGGCGCCACGCCGATGATCTACGGTCTGCTCTGTCTTTGAAACAATCCCTTCTTTGTGAAAAAATTTGACAACCGGAATCAAGCCTGCTTGCGCGGTCAGGTCTCTGCCTCCCTGGCTGATATGGATGTTTTTTGCTGTCGTTCTTGCCGATCTTGCGCTACGTTTGTTTTTCATGGTAATGGTGATCTCTTAAAATGTTGATTCTGGTGTTAACTATTTGAGTATATTACCATTTCCATGTTTGATTGTCATCTAATTGCAGGATTTAGGTAAAAAGGAATAACAGGTCTCAATGATGATCCGCGGCCTGGCATAATTTTTGCAAAATGATTGAGTTGAAAAAAAGACAACTCAAACAAGCGGCCTGAATATTCAATGGGGGAGTGTGAAATATGAGCAGGGGCGAGGAAAGTATGTCCAAAAAAGATTTTTCCCTATAAAAACTGTGCCGTGGGCGAATAAAAAACAAAAATAAATCGTTTTCTCGTCATATTGAATCAAATAGAGAATCCAATAGAATCAAATTGGTTACATTTACTATTTTCGAAACCCTTTTCGGCTAGGGTCTAGCTATACTGTGAACGGATGATTTCTTCATTATTTGTCATCCTGAGGGAACCGAAGAATCTTCTTGATTCCCATGAGATTCTTGCTTAGGCAGCCCTCTTAGCTCGGAATGACAGTTCTTTTGAAAAGTGAAATTTAAACCCGTTTAGAGTATACCTTATTGGCAATATCTTTATTTATACTTGAAACGGGTTAATTTCAGACTTTCATGTCAACCTGAGCAATACGAAGGATCGCATTATTGCCCTTTTGTCCTTGGAAATAAAATGTTTACATGCCTTGCAAATGTTTCTCAATCTTTTTTTTAATACGGCGACTCATTGCCTTTTCGTCCTTGGAATAAAATATTGTATAATCGCTCTGCAAATGGTTGTCAAGCATTTAAGGCTATCTGTTCTCAGCTACAGCGGCCCGCGTAGGGTTTTCACTTACAAAAATAACCTGTATATCAATATGATTCAAAAACTGATAGCTGACAGCAGACGGCTAAAAGCTATTTTCAGATGCAAAAATACAGAGATAAAAATGGAAAGTCAAACATTTTTCTTAAAAAAATTAAAGGTAACTATTCAGGTCTCTGAAAAACCCGTTTAGTTCAATATCGGTGAAAAAAGATTCCCGAGGAGGATCCATCACTTCACTTCCTCCCGCACCTATTTTGAATCGAACGGGCGGGAACCCTCCCAAGATTTTGTTCAATCGATCGAGCGGGAACCCTCTCCTTCACTAAAACAACTTAGTAAAGGCATGATTTTAACACTACTACACAATGTCTAGCCCCTAATGTAAAACAAATGCGGGATTCGCAAAAAAAAAATAAAAAATCAATAAATCTGCTCAAATCCGGGGACAGTCAGAAGTTGTTTGGTTAAATGCGCGAAGTCTGGAAAAAAAAGCTTTGTTATTTTCCCACTTATGATAAATCTTCATCAATTCAGCAATTCAGCAATGAGCCCCAGAAATATAGGACTACCTTATGCCTCTGTCATTTGATTTACCAATTGAATCACTAAAAACATATAGAGGGATCAATCCACGCCCTGTGGAATTTGACGATTATTGGGATGCGGCATTAAAGGAAATGAGAGCCGTGGACCCGGAGCTTGAATTCGTGACTGCTCCTTTTGAATGTCCATTTTGTATTTGTGAGGACATATACTTTACTGGAGTGGGAGGAGCTCGTTTACATGCAAAACTATTGAGGCCCAAAGAAGAAGGCAGTTCACATCCGGCAATTGTCATGTTTCATGGGTATGGTGGGCACAGTGGATCCTGGAGCCAGAAACTTCAATACGTTGCTATGGGTTATACCGTGGCAGCATTTGATTGCAGGGGACAAGGGGGACTTTCCGAGGACAAGGGAGGAGTGGAAGGCAATACCTTGCGTGGTCATATTATTCGGGGACTCGAAGGTCCGGCTGAGCATCTGTTATTTCGACAGATTTTCCTGGATGCGGCTCAGTTAGCCTCAATCGTAATGGAATTACCCAAGGTTGACGCTTCGCGTGTCGGTGCCATGGGTGCCAGCCAAGGTGGGGGACTGACGCTCGCTTGCGCCGCATTGGAACCCGGAATCAAACTGGCCGCCCCAGACTACCCGTTCTTGTGTGACTATAAACGTGTCTGGGAAATAGATCTTGCCAAAGACGCATATTTTGAGCTTCAACAGTATTTCAGACTATTCGATCCTCTGCACGAGCAGGAAGAGCAAGTATTTTCCAAGCTAGGCCACATTGATGTTCAGCATCTTGCCCACCGAATCAAGGCTAAAGTCTTCATGGCTGTGGGCTTGATGGATACCGTTTGTCCGCCATCGAGCCAATTTGCCGCCTACAACAAGATACAGGCTGACAAGCAGCTTGCCCTCTACCCGGACTTTGGGCATGAAACCCTGCCAGGGAGAGATGATGCCGTCTTCCAGTTCATGAGAGAGCTATAATCAACTCTGTCACCACCCGTTCGCGGAGGCCCTTGGTCCAGGTGATGCGCACGCAGTCCTGCCGCAACACCTCCAGGATCATGCTGCGGGTGAAACGCATGGTGAATCCCGACGTCAACATCCCCGTGATGAGGCGAATGGTAAAAAAGATGATGCTGACGTCGATTGGGGGCTCCTTTTTACAGTTCTTTGACAGCCTGAATCATATTCCGGAGTACGTCTTTGGCATCGCCAAAAACCATCAGCGAATTGTCGTTGATGAACAGCTGATTGGGGATGCCGGCAAAACCAGGACTCAAACTACGCTTGACGATGAATACGGTTCTTGCCTGGTCGACTTCTAAAATCGGCATGCCATAAATAGGACTGTTTGCTTCATCGCGGGCTGCCGGGTTGACGACGTCATTTGCGCCAAGAATAATCACCACGTCGGTACGGGCAAAATCCGGGTTGATGCGATCCATCTCCAACATCGAATCGTAGGGAACTTCGGCTTCTGCAAGTAAGACATTCATGTGGCCAGGCATCCGTCCGGCAACCGGATGGATTGCATAAGTGACTTTGATTTGGCGTTTCTGAAGCAGGTCTCCCAGTTCTTTGGTGGCATGTTGCGCCTGGGCCACAGCCAAACCGTATCCTGGTACGAAAATCACACTTTGAACGGATTCGAGCATCATGGCCACTTCTTCAGGATCTGCTTGTTTGACTTTACCATCATAAAATTCTTTGCCCGGAATTGCTGCTTTTTCACCCTCATTGACGATTGCGCCGCCGAACAAGACGTTGACCAAGGAACGATTCATAGCCTTGCACATGATATTTGTCAAAATCAAACCGGACGCTCCCACCAGGGAACCGCCAATGATCAATCCATTGTTACTCAGCACAAATCCGGTTGCCGCAGCCGCCAAACCGGAATAAGAATTCAACAACGAAATCACCACCGGCATGTCCGCCCCTCCAATCGGCAACACCAGCAAGACGCCTAATATCAAAGATCCGAGAATAACCAGTAAAAAGATCCATTGCATCTCAAAGGGATTGGTCGATACGAAAATGGCGCACACAACCAGTAAAATCGCCATTCCTTTCATAAAGATCTTAGGAATGGCAACCGCCTGTTCATAGACTATTCCCTGAAGCTTGCCGAATGCGATGAAGCTCCCGGTCAGGGTCACTGCTCCTATCAAGGAACTCAAAATGAGGGCAATGTTCCATTGCAATCCATGCGCGTTCCCTCCACTTTGCGCAATTTGAGCTGCTTCCAGGTAGGCTGATGAGGCAACTAAGAGAGAAGCGCCCCCTCCGAAGCCATTAAAAATCGCCACCATTTGTGGCATGGCAGTCATTTCCACCACGCGAGCAAGATAGGCGCCGATTGCGGAGCCAATCAGGATGGCGATGAAAATCCAGAGATAACTGACTACGCCCCGGTCCAAAAGCGTGACGATCAAAGCAATCAACATCCCAATCGCCCCCAACAAATTGCCACGAGGGGCGGTGCGGGGAGAACTGAGATTTTTCAATCCGAGGATAAATAAAACTGCGGCGAGCAGATAGGAAAAATTAATAAGATGTGCCATGACGTCCTTTCGTCTTATTTCTTCTTGAACATACGCAGCATCCTGTCTGTCACCATGAAGCCGCCGACAATATTGATCATTGCTAATATAATCGCGATTATTCCTAAAATCGTAGAGAGCCCAGTTGTGTTTTCACCACCACCCGCGCTCAAGATCGCCCCGATGATGGTGATACCGGAAATCGCGTTTGATCCGCTCATCAAAGGCGTGTGTAAGGTGGGAGGGACCTTGGTGATGATTTCATAACCCACGAAAATTGCTAAAGCAAAAATAGTGAACGAAATAATAAATATTTCCACGTTATTCTCCTTCTGATGCTTTTGTTATGGTTGAATGAACGCCATTATGCACGATATTTCCTCGATACGTGACCATTGTACCTGCAACCAGTTCATCCTCCTGATTGATTTCCAGTGTTCCATCCTTGATCATACTGAGCAGGAATGTGCTGATATTTTTTGCATACAATTGGGAAGCATGCTTGGAAATCCGGGCTGGGTGATCAAAATATCCGATGATCTTGACACCGTGTTTGATAACTTTTTCATCCTTCAACGTCCCTTCGACATTGCCACCACGTTCTGCGGCAAGATCCACAATCACAGAACCCGGTTGCATTTGTTGAACCATGTCTTCGGTCACCAGCAAAGGGGATTGCTTTCCAGGAATCGCTGCGGTGGTGATCACGATATCGGCGGCTTTGATGTGTTTGGCCATCTGCTCCTGCTGCCTTTGATAAAAATCTTCCGATTGCGCTTTAGCATAGCCTCCGGCACCCTCGGCATTCCCAGCTTGCAAATCCAACTCCACAAATTTGGCACCCACACTCTCCACTTGTTCCCTGACAGCCGTGCGAGTGTCATAAGCTTCCACCACCGCCCCCAGTTTTTTGGCGGTCGCAATTGCCATCAATCCGGCCACTCCTGCGCCGATGACAAATACTTTCGCCGGAGGAATCGTTCCAGCGGCGGTCATCAGCATGGGAAAATATTTGGGGAGCTCAGCGGCTGCCATGACCACGGCGCGGTAACCGGAAATGGCCGCCATCGAACTCAAGGCGTCCATGCTCTGAGCGCGAGTCACCCTCGGCATGAACTCCATCGCAAAACTGGTGATTTTGCGCGTTACAAGTTTTTCGATAACATCCGGATTAAAATAGGCGTCCATTAAACAAATCAGAGCCTTTCCCTCGCCTATCAAATCGGCTTCATGTTTCCGCAATCGCTTGTTTTCACTGAGAGGACGGACCTTCAAAATCAAATCCGCTTTCTTAAAAAGCGTTTCAGTATCTTTTTCAATAACCGCCCCCGCCTCCGCATACTCATCGTCCGAATGGAAGGAATTCGTGCCGGCCTCTTGCTCGATCATCACTTCCAGTTCAGCCTTTTTTAATAGGGAAACCGTAGCCGGAATGATGGCAACTCGGGTTTCACCCGGAATAATTTCTTTCGGAATCGCAACAATCATAATCTCACTTCCCAGATATACCAATATATATTGTGGATAATCCACTTCCGTGGATCACTTAATTTTTCTCTCGGATTTTCAGGCGCAATTCAAAATCCTGCCTGACACCTGAAAGGAAAACAGAATATAGATCAATCTTTAAAATTGCAATTCTGTTTTATTCAGTCATGTTACCTGTATATTTTTTGCATTCAGCGGTTTCCATGAATACGCTTCCCCACAAGTGTGTCATTCCTGGCGAAGATCAGGAATCCAGGAGTCGCCATCATGAAAACCTACTACGTTTATATCTTAGCAAGTAAAAGAAATGGCACTTTATATATTGGAGTGACCAATGATCTTCTAAGAAAAGAGTTTATGAACATAAAAACAATCTCATAGAAGGAATTACCAGTAAATACCAAGTACATCAATTGGTATACTATGAGACCACTTCAGAGGTAACAGCCGCTCTCCGGAGAGAAAAACAACTTAAGAAACCCGAGTTCGACATAAATCTTCAATAATATGAGTATTCTAGTGTATATGTAATCCTCAATGGATAGATTTATATGAAACGTTTTAGTCACCCTGGATCGCTAGCAAAGTGGATTCCTGGTCTTCGCCAGGAATGACAACTCGATGAGACGCATAACTGCAAAAATCGTGCACCTAACATCAGTTATTCATTCAAGAATAAAAAAAATAATTTTTGCTTTACTTTAAGAGTTTTTTTTATTATTAATATTCGTCATGTTTGTCATGTCCAATGGTCATTGGACAATTTTTTCCATTCTCTAAGGAGAAGTATTATGAAAGTAATTGTAAAATTAGTAATGGCGTTCATAGCTTGTAGCGCTTTTGTAGTCAGTGTGTCCGCTGCCACGCTCGAAGAGATTCAAAGTAGAGGCGAATTGCGTTGCATTATCAATGTCGGGCTAGCTGGTTTTGCTTATACGGATGCGGACGGCAATTGGAAAGGCTTCGATGTCGATTTCTGCCGTGCCGTGGCAGCCGCAGTGTTTGGCGATGCCAATAAAGTCAAGTTTGTCACTGCCACCGGAAAAACCCGTTTCACCAAATTGAACGCCGACGAAGGAGATGTTCTCTGGCGGAATACCACCATCACATTTTCCCGGGACGTGAACGTCAAGCTGACGTTCGTGGGTGTCAACTATTATGACGGACAAGGCTTCATGGTGAACAAGAGTCTCGGCGTCATGAGTGCCTCCGAACTCGACGGCGCATCGATCTGCATCCAAACAGGGACAACGACCGAGTTGAACCTGGCGGACTATTTCCGCGCTAACAACATGCAGTACGAAGCCGTAACCATCGAAAGCAATGAAGAGGCCCGGGTCAACTATCTGGCTGGTCGTTGTGACATATACACAACCGATGCTTCAGGTCTGGCAGCAACTCGTTCGACCTTCACGGATCCGGAAAATCATGCCATTCTGCCGGAAATCATTTCCAAAGAGCCACTGGGTCCCGCGGTGCGCCAAGGGGACGATCAATGGGCTGACATCGTGCGATGGGTATATAATGCCGTTGTCACCGCAGAAGAAAAAGGGGTGACATCAGCCAATGTCGATGAGATGAAAAATGCCACAGATCCTGAAATCAAGCGCTTGCTTGGCACGGAGGGCAGCCAGGGTCAGGAACTCGGACTGAGTGCGGACTGGGCATATAATATCATCAAATCCGTTGGCAATTATGGAGAAATCTTCGAGCGTAATCTCGGAACCAATACCATGATCGGCCTGGAGCGCGGTATCAATGCGCTTTGGACAAATGGGGGACTGCAATATTCACCGCCCTTCCGCTAAAACTCTCCAATTGCAGTTTTGAATGCGCGGGCGCTTGAGCAACGAACCGTCGTTGCCGGCGCCTGCGCATGCCATGCCGGGTATCAGGGAAAGGGCAACTCTTGACGAAATGAAACATTCGCTGTTCCGCTTTGCCGGGAATGACAGGTTGAACCTCAAAGTATCGGGGGCTCAAAAACATATTTTCTAACTCAAAGAATCCCTACGAATCTTATTGATGGTGAGGTTCCAATGTCGGAAGTGAAATTGCAGCATGCCGAAGAGAGCAAAATTTTACGTCTTTGGCGCAATAAGGAATCCCGTGCGGTCATCATCCAAATTGTCACTTTGATTGTCATTCTGAGCTTGGTGGCTTTGATTTTCAGGAATATTGCCATCAACCTGAAGGCCATTGGGAAAGAATTCAATTTTAATTTTCTTTTTATCCAGGCAGGCTACGACATCGCCTTCCAACCGATCCTTTCCTATGCCCCCAATGATACTCATCTCCGTGCCGCCATCATCGGCATCATCAATACTATTCTGGTTGCCTTTTTTGGCATCGTTTCAGCCACCGTGTTGGGTTTCATTATGGGGGTACTACGCCTTTCCAGCAATTGGCTCGTCAACCGTATCGTTTATGTTTTTTTAGAAATCACCCGAAACATTCCTGTCCTTTTACATATTCTTCTGGTCCATGCCATCATCGTCCATTCTTTGCCAGTACCCAGCCGGGCCATGAATCTGCTGGATTCTTTTTTTCTGACCAATCGGGGGGTCATTGTCCCCAAACCCGTTTTTGAACCTGCCATCTGGTTCGTGGTGATTGCCTTGGTTGCAGCAATTATTTTTATCGTTTTTTTTAAGCGATGGGCAAAAAAAGTTCAGGACGAAACGGGAAAAATCTATCCCGTGTTCCGGATATCCCTGGGTGTTTTGGTGGGTCTGAGCGGGATCACTTTTTTTGCTTCAGGAATTCCTCTCTCATGGAATATTCCGGCATTGAAGGGTTTCAATTTCCAGGGAGGAATCGTGTTGCGTCCCGAATTCGTGGCGCTCTGGCTGGCATTGTCATATTACACGAGTTGTTTTATTGCTGAGATTGTCAGGGGTGGAATCCTCGCCATCAATTATGGTCAAACAGAAGCCGCTTATTCCCTGGGATTACCTCCCAAGCGAACTTTACAGCTTGTTTTAATTCCTCAAACACTACGCATCATCATACCGCCGCTGACCAGTCAATATCTCAACCTCACCAAAAACTCCTCGCTGGCCATTGCCATCGGATATATGGACGTTGTGGCAACCATAGGAGGAATTTCCCTCATGCAGACAGGCAAAGAAATGGAAGCCATGATCATTGTCCTTCTCGTCTATCTTTTCTTTTCCTTGGTGATTTCAGCCATTATGAATGTGCTCAACAAAAAAATACAATACAGGGCAAGATAGATGCTGCGGGATGACCCATCAACAAACCAGGAGTATGCTCCCGGAACGCATCCGGATTTACCACCACCGGTGAAAACAACCGGTGCCATAGGTTGGATACGAAAAAACCTCTTTTCCTCCCCTTCCAATATCCTGCTCACTATTCTGGGGATTGCGTTGATCTGGTTCACTATTCCTCCTATCCTGGAGTGGGTGGTGTTTGACTCCATCTGGACAGCCGACTCTCGCAAGGAATGTTGGGAAAAAATGGCTTCTCCCGGACAAGGGGCGTGTTGGGCCTTCATTCAAAATCGGATCAATCTTTTCATTTATGGTTTTTTTCCGGAAGCGGAGCGTTGGCGTGTCAATCTTTCGTTCATTCTCCTGATTGTAGCGGTGATCCCCATCCTTTTCGATAAGACCCCGGGGAGGAAATATGGACTCATCTACGCGGCTGCTTTTCCCTTTATCGCGGCTTGGCTCCTCAAAGGTGATTCTTCGATATTTTCATTCTTCGTGCTCCTCATATTATTCCTTGTTCCCCCGGTTGCAGGACTGCAAGGGAGAAAATTCAGATGGTGGTGGTATTTCGTATATTATGGCATTTTCTGGTTTCTCATAGATTTTGTTTTTTCCCTTTTAAGCGGCTTCGAATTACCGATCGTTGATAGCGATCAATTTGGAGGCATCATGTTGACGATTGTCCTGGGAGTCACGGGAATTTCGTTCTCTCTGCCCATTGGTATCGTGCTGGCACTTGGGCGAACCTCTCATTTCCCTGTTTTGAAGATGATCTGCGTGATCTTCATTGAATTCATTCGAGGCGTTCCATTGATTACGCTTTTGTTCATTGCCTCGACCATGCTCAATTATTTTCTCCCCCCAGGCACTCATTTTGATTTGCTCATGCGCGTCCTGATTATGGTGACGCTCTTTTCATCCAGCTATATTGCTGAAGTGATTCGTGGAGCGCTCCAAGGGATTCCAAAGGGGCAATTCGAAGCAGCCGATTCTTTAGGGTTGAAGTATTGGCAGGCCATGTGGTTGATCATTCTGCCCCAAGCATTGAAAATTTCAATCCCGGGAATCGTCAATACCTTCATTGCGCTGTTCAAAGATACTACGCTGGTATTGATCATCGGCATGCTGGATATTCTGGGTCTGGGACGTACTTCTCTCTCCGATGCCGATTGGGCGGGACTGGCAAATGAAGTGTATCTGTTTGTCGCCTTCTTTTTCTGGATATGTTGTTTCAGCATGTCAAGATACTCCCTTTATTTGGAGAAAAAACTGAATACGGGCTTATAGCAATCAGAAGCCCGGAGATGATTCGACTCCACTCACCAAAAAGTATTCAGCCTGAGGTGGGCAGGGTCAAACTGACTTACACAACGGAAAAAAGGATCACATGGCTACGGTAGCGGATAATATCATTCAAATCATCGGAATGCACAAATGGTATGGCGAGTTCCACGTCTTGAAAAATATCAGTTTGAATATCAAAAGACAGGAACGTATCGTGATTTGTGGTCCTTCCGGATCCGGGAAATCTACTTTGATTCGTTGCATCAACCGTCTGGAAGAGCATCAAAAAGGGCAGATTATCGTCGATGGTATCGAGTTGACCGGTAATTTGAAGAATATTGAAAAAATCCGCAGGGAAGTGGGTATGGTTTTCCAGAGCTTCAATCTCTTTCCCCATCTCACGAACCTGGAAAACTGCACCCTCGCGCCCATCTGGGTACGCAACCTTCCCAAAACGGAAGCCGAAGAAATCGCTATGCAATATCTGGAGCGCGTCAGGATTCCGGAACAGGCCCAAAAATATCCCGGTCAGATTTCAGGAGGTCAGCAACAGCGTGTAGCCATTGCCCGCAGTCTCTGCATGAATCCCAATATCATGCTGTTCGACGAACCGACGTCGGCGTTGGACCCGGAAATGATCAAGGAAGTGCTGGAGGTGATGGTAGAATTGGCTGATACCGGCATGACCATGATTGCGGTCACCCACGAGATGGGTTTTGCCAAAACCGTGGCAAACCGGGTGATTTTCATGGATGGAGGAGAGATTATCGAAGAGAATGAACCCCACGAATTTTTTGAAAACCCGCAACACGACCGTACCAAACTCTTTCTCAGTCAGATTCTTCAACATTGATATAAGATTCCATAACCTGACCGTAGAATGGGTATCTCACCCGCTTTATGCGGCGGGACCTCCCTTCACTCTTTTTTTTTCTGATCTGCCCTATACTCAATCAATCCTTTGAGCGCGCCGGTGGGACAGACACCCACGCAATTTCCACAAAAAACACAAGTCGTGCTCGGCATCTCTTCTTCCAGGAAAGTTGAGACATGGCTTTCGATGCCGCGTTTGCCCCATGTCAAGGCAAAGGTATTTTGCACGTCCTCAGCACACACTTGAATACATCGCCAGCACATGATGCACTGAGAATAGTCGCGAATGTAGAAAGGATTGTCTTCCATCACTTCAAATTCACGCTTCACCCCTCCACTGAAACGTTGACTATCGGCTTGAAATCGCTGGATTTGCTCCTGTATTTCCGGAGCTTCCTTCAGATCAACCGCAGATGCGAGCAATTCCAAAATCACTTTATGACCCGATTGAACCCGTTCCGTATCGGTCCTGACGACCATCCCTTGGCTTACAGGAACCACGCAAGCAGGTTGTAGCACGCGCTGTTTTTCTACTTCAACGGTACAGACCCGGCAAATCGCAGGGGGGGTCAGGGAAGGATGGAAGCAGATGGTGGGAATATTGATATTCAAGGAGTTGGCAGCCTTCAGAATTGTACTGCCTTCCGGGACAGTGACCGTTTGACCGTCAATAGTCAGAGTTATAGTAGTTTCCATGTTTTTCCCTCAAATTACCCCTACCCTAGCCCCTCCCTCAAGGGGAGGGGGATTCTTTTATCGTGACAACAAATCCGGCCAGCGTTTGATAGCGTCGACAGTGGCCCATCCGGCAGATTGACCCAAACCGCAGATACTGGTATCCGCCATCACTTGGGCCAGCTCGAGTAAAGTGTCCGTATCCGCATTGTCACCCCGCCCCTGTTCGATGCGTTGCAGAATCTCGGCTTGTCGCTGACTTCCGATTTGACAGGGATAACATTTGCCACAGCTTTCATGGGCAAAGAAATCACTGATGCTACTCAACACATGTCTCAAATCTACCGTTTCATCAAAAACAATTATCGTTCCAGCCCCAATAGTCCCATCGACCAGTTTGAAATCTTCATAGGAAATAGGCGTCTCCAGGTGTTCCGGTTTCAAAAAAGTACCGGCAGCCCCACCTGTCAGAATGGCCAATAATTCTCGGTCTGCGGGAGGACCTCCTGCCAGATCGTAAATCAAATGTCGCAACGGAACTCCAAAGGGCACTTCATAAACACCCGGCCTTTCGACGGAACCACTGACGGAAAAAAGCTTGGTTCCTACCGATTCAGCAGTGCCCAGCGTGCTGTACCATTGACCGCCATGCATGATGATAGCAGGGATTTTCGACAAGGTTTCCACATTATTAATCACCGTGGGTTTGCCCCATAAACCATGAGTAGTGGGAAAAGGAGGACGTAGGCGAGGAAACCCCCGTTTTCCCTCCAAGGCTTCCATCAAAGCCGTTTCTTCTCCACAAATGTAAGCACCGGCACCGCGCCGCACAGCCACGTTACAATTGAATTCACTGCCCGCAATTCGCTCACCCAACCATCCTTCCTGTTCCAGCACCGCTACTGCATGAACGAATCGTTCGTAACTCAAACGGTGCTCGCCCCGAATATAAATGTACCCCTCGCTGGCCCCCACCGCATAGCAGGCAATGAGCAGCCCTTCGATGATACGGAAAGGGTCGCCATCCAACAGAACCCGGTCTTTGAATGCCCCAACCTCGCTTTCATCGGCGTTGCAAATCACGTAGCGAGGACCCGGTGGGTTGTTGGCAGTGAATTGCCACTTCAAACCGGTGGGAAAAGCCGCCCCTCCGCGTCCCACCAGTTTACTGGCTTTGACCGTTTCAATCACCTGCTCCGGGCTGAGTGTCTGCAGTACTTTCCGCAAGGCAGCCAATCCTCCCTGGGCTTGATAGTCTTTCAAACTTCCCGGGTCGATCACATTGATATTGGCCAGCGCAATTTTAACCAGGCCTCCCCCTTTGTTCAGTTGCTGATCATGGGCAGGTTTGTTGGTCAGCAAAACATCGATGGTCTCTGCGGACAGTCCAAAATGGCGGGTATGGTTCACCAAGGCTGCCGGGGCATGATCGCAAAGTCCCAAACAGCGTATGGGTTCAATCGTAAATTCGCCATCTGCCGTCGTTTCACCAGGCTGAATGTTTAAGCGATGGCAAAGCGCCTTTTGGATGGCTGCAGACCCCTTCAGATTGCAAGCTGCATCTTCGCATATCCGTAACACTTTTCTGCCAACAGGCTTGGTATAAAACATGGTGAAAAATTCGGTCACTCCGTAGACGTCCGAGAGCGGCAGTTTGAGTGCCCTGGCAATCCGTGTGAGCACCGCACGGGATAGCCAGCCCTCATAAATAGCTTGGGCTTCATGCAAGATCTCCGGAAGAAGCGAGCGTTTCGGAATGTTTTTTCCCCAGATGGATGCCGGCGCCCGTAACAATTTTTCCAAAGCCCGGTCCCGGGGAGAAACCGGTCCAACTTCGTCCCACAGCTTTTCAATCCATTTCTCCAAGGTCTCATCAACCTCCCGGACTCCGGGCAGGAGACTCAACTCGTATTTCCGATTCCAATCCAGGGAATTCAACTCTTTGCCGGAGAACAGCTTTTGGTCTTTCATGCGGACTGCCTGGAAAAGATCGTAGTTCGTCAATAAAGCCAAGCGGGGGCTGCTACTGGCAGCATCCAGGCCAGAAATGACGGAACCCTGCCGCAAACCTGCTGCCACCCAGGCATCGGAACGCATGATGCCATCTCGAGCATTTTGCGCAAAAACACGCAGCCAAAAAAGACTGGCGCGACTGATGCGATTTTCACGGAGGTCTGCCGCGAATTTTTCCAATTCATTCATCTCTCATCCTACAAATTACCCCTCCCCTAGCCCCTCCCTCAAGGGGAGGGGGATTCTTTTCTCAGTCTGGTACTAAGTCTTTAATGGCTCCCCGCTTTTGCAAGGGAATATCCGCACCGTCCCGGTCGATTGGAATTTTTTTTGCGCGCTCCACTTTCACGGCACAAATCTTATAATCAGGAATCTTGGCAATTTTATCGATCAAATTATTGGTCAATGTGTTGGCGGCTGCTTCTACAAAATGGAATGGAATGAAAATCGCTCCTTGCGGAGAACGCTTTGTAACCAGAAGCCGCGCAGTGATCGCTCCCCGTCTACTGGAAACATCCACCCACTCTCCCATTTCAAAGCCATACTTTGCGGCGTCGTTGGGGTTCATTTCCACCGTGCATTCCGGCCAGATTTTGTCCAGGGAGGATGAACGTGACATGGTACCATGCCAGTGGTACAATAAACGACCGGTGCTCAGGAGCATTGGATAATCTTCATCCACGACTTCACTTTCATTGCTGTATTCCACCGCAAAGAACTTGCCCCGTCCACGGGGGAATTCTTCTTCAAAGAGAAAAGGTGATCCGGGATGGTCAAGAGTTGGACAGGGCCAATGGATGCCCCCTTCCTGCTCCAGTCGCTGATAAGTGATGCCATAAAAAGGTTCAGTGACTTCCCGCATTTCTTCCCAAATAGCGCCTGGGTCGCCGTATTCCCAGTCCGCCAGCATTTTATTGGCATTCTGGTAAATGGTCCTGTCTAATTTTCGACAGGATGCGTCCGGGTGATCGTTGGCTTGCCGGATAATCTTATCAATCGTCCGTCGAGCAACCTCACTGATGATTTGCCAGTCCGCCCGCGCCTCTCCGGGAGGTGTCACTGCCTGACGAACTCGCTGAACGCGGCGGTCCGAGTTGGTGAAGGTGCCATCCTTTTCAGCAAAGGCGGCAGCGGGGAGCAGGACGTCGGCATAGACATTGGTTTCATTGAAAAAAATATCCTGCGCCACAAAGAAGTCCAGTTGTTCCACGGCTTTGCGCGCATGATTGAGGTCGGGTTCGCTCATGAGGGGATTTTCCCCCATCACGTACCATGCTTTGACTGTCCCGGCAAGCGCTCCATCCACCATTTCGGTGGTCGTAAGTCCGGGCTCAGCAGGCAGGAGAGCGTGCCAGACCTGTTCGAACTTTTCTCGCACTGCCGCATCGGCGACTTCTTGATAAGCCGTGTAAACCGTCGGCATGCCACCGGAATCGGAGCAACCTTGCACGTTGTTCTGGCCCCGCAGAGGATTCAACCCGGTTCCAGGACGCCCGATATGGCCACATAATAAGGCCAGATTGATGAGGGTTAAGGCATTGTCGGTTCCATGAACACTTTGACTGATCCCCATTCCCCAGTAAATTGAAGCCGCCTTCGCCTTAGCATAAATACGAGCTGCCTGTCGAATGTCTCCGGCTGCTACCCCTGTGATGGATTCAGCCCATTCGGGAGTTTTTTCCTGCAGACTCAGGAGATATTCCTCAAACCCTTCTGTCCGTTTGGCAACAAAATCTTTGTCATACAAATTCTCATGAACCACGACATGGGCCATGGCATTGAACAAAGCGGTATCGGTTTCCGGATTTTGCTGCAACCATAATTGCGCAAATTCCACCATTTCGGTACGGCGGGGATCGATCACTATCAATTTGGCGTCATTTTGGGTCACTGCCTGTTTGAGAAAGGTAGCGATCACCGGGTGGTTTTCCGCAGGATTGGCGCCAGTCACGATGAAACATTCCAAATCTTTCATTTCAGCAATGGAATTGCTCATTGCGCTGGAATTGATCGCCATTTGAAGAGCGGCCACGCTGCCGGCATGGCACAAACGCGTACAATGGTCGATATTGTTGGTACCAATGATACTACGGAAATATTTCATCAAGAGATAATTGTCTTCATTGGTAGCCTTTGCGCAGGCATTGGTGGTAATGCTGTCCGGACCATGGCGCCAGCGAAGCCCGAGCAGCCGATTTACTACCAGATCCAGAGCTTCCTCCCAAGTCGCTGCGCGCCAATCCTGCGGAAATTTCGCAGGAGTTCGCTTGCCGGGTGTTTGCTGGTTTTTGCGGATCAACGGTTTGCTCAATCGACCGGCATGGTGGACGTAATCCGTGCCAAATCGTCCCTTCACGCACAAGCGTCCATAATTGGGCGCCACCTCAAAGGGGGCATCCACCCGGAAGATGTGATTGTCCTTGACGTTCAATAAGACCTGACACCCGACTCCACAATACGGGCAAGTTGATTTGACAATGCGATCCGCTTTCATGCAGCATCTCCTTATCTTAAATCTTTAACAAAACTCAAATACATTCTTTGAATCAAAACCGAAAGCCAGTCAATAATCAAGGGAAATAATAAAATCCACTTGTCTTGGTCAAGGACCCTCCATTCGATAGACTGCCCATCCAATAGCGCCTGTTTTCCCATAAAATGACTTGGCAAATCAAGAAATTTGGTTAATAGTAGACGAAATTTCCTGCTCCCTGTCATTGGCATACGTTTTTTTTCAAGAGACGATCCTGTGGTAGGAAACGATAATCAAGAGCGGTGACAAAATAGCAATCCACTTTTTCTGATGAGGTAGATACATGAAAAACGAAGTGATAATCAAGAAGGATTTCGGCAGAATTCAAAACTGGATTGGTGGCCAAAATCAAACATCCGGCGCCAATCAATATGGAAAGATCTACACTCCTTACACGGGAGAGGTGATTGGCGAATATCCCATCGGCACTCCGGGTGATGTGGACCAGGCGGTCGCAGTCGCGAAAAAGGCATTCCCTGGCTGGAGAGATACCAATATCAAGGCACGGGTGCAGGTCATGTTTCGTTTCAAACAATTGATTGAGCAAAACATAGAAGAGTTGAGCCATTTGGTTTCAACGGAAAATGGCAAACTGTTGAGCGAATCCGAAGCTGGAATTATGAAAGGAGTGGAAGTGTTGGAATACGGCCTTTCACTTCCCAATAAAATTGCGGGGGACTTCCAGGAAGTGAGCAATGGCGTGACATGCCGCATGGTTCGTGAAGCTCTGGGAGTGGTCGCTTCAATCACGCCTTTCAATTTTCCATTTATGGTACCGATGTGGACGGTGCCTATTGCTTTGACGGTGGGCAATACGATGATTCTGAAGCCTTCCGAGCAAGTGCCGCTTTCGGCTTTACGGATGGGTGAATTGTTCCGGGAAGCCGGGTTACCCGATGGGGTTTTCAATGTTGTCTGTGGATCGGCGGATGTGGTTGAGGGGATCTGCGATCATGCTGATATCGAAGCGATCAGTTTCGTTGGTTCCTCCAAAGTGGCAAGAATTGTCTATCAACGAGGGACTGCGGCGGGCAAAGCGGTGCTGGCCCTGGGTGGCGCTAAAAATCATTTGATTTGTATGCCGGATGCCAATTTGAACTACGCGCCCTCACAAATCGTCAATTCTGCAATCGGTTGCGCAGGTCAACGTTGCATGGCTGCCAGTCTGATGGTCGCCGTGGGGAATTGTGATAGCATTATCAACAAAATGGTTGAGTATGCCGAATCGGTCAAGGTCGGACATGAGCAAGGAGCCATCATCAACAAAGCTGGTGTTGAGCGCATCAATTCTTATATCAGTCAGGCGGAAGAAATGGGGGCTACGATCTCAGTGGATGGACGCCGGGCCAAGCCGGAAAATTATATCGAAGGCAGCGAAGATGGCTATTGGGTCGGCCCCACCATCATCGACAATGTAACCACGGAAATGCCGGCCGCTCACGATGAAATATTCGGTCCTGTGCTCTCCATTGTCCATGTAGATACCTTACAAGAGGCGGTTGAAATCGAAAACAAAAGTCCCTATGGCAATGCGGCATCCATCTTTACCTGTTCCGGCGCGCCTGCGGAATACCTGGCCCAACATGCCAGTTCGGGAATGATTGGAGTGAATATCGGAGTGCCGGTTCCTCGTGAACCTTTTTCCTTTGGGGGATGGAATGATTCAAAATTTGGTACGGGTGATATCACTGGAGAAGATGGCATGATTTTTTGGACCAAAAACAAAAAGGTGACCACCAAATGGGTCAATCCCAACAATCCCGACTGGATGAGCTGATCCGGTATTGTAAAAGCCCCGGAAATCCATAATTGAGCAATTTTTGATATACCAATCAGGGTTTGTAGGCCACGTGGACCGTGGAAGCGCCCCAAAGAAAATCAAAAACGTCGACTTGTTTGAACCCACTGACTAGCATGAGCTGTTTGAGGGTTTCCTGATTGGGGTAATTGCTCGTGGAATGTGGCAGATAATCAAACATGTCCTGCTGGCGATACAAGAGCTTTCCCAAACGGGGAATGACTTGAAATAGATAAAACTGGCTCAACTCGAAAAGTACCGGCACTCGTACTTTCCCCACGTCCAGACTGACCAACGCCCCTCCCGGCTTGAGAACCCTGAGAATTTGGGCAAGGCAAGTCGAAAGATCACTGACATTGCGCAATCCATAACCAATTGTCACTGCATCTATCGATCCGCTTACGAATGGCATCCGGGTGGCATCCGCTTGCAGAAAAATCATTGATCTTCCCCTGGCATAACGAGACTGCCGGGCAATTTCCAGCATGGCTCGGGAAAAATCCAAAGCAAAGACCGACCCCTGGGGGATCATATGTTGAAGACGACGAGCAATGTCGGCCGTACCGCAGCATAAATCCAGGTATCTTCCTCCCGCGATGACCCCTACTTGCCGAACTACGAATTGTTTCCAATAACGATGCAATCCGCAGGTAATCAAATCATTGAAAAGATCGTATTTGGGTGCAATTTCACTGAATTTTTGTTGAACGTATTTTGCTTTTTCAGAATCTTCAGGCAATTGGTAGGACATGTCCCCTCTCGAAAATAGTGGTCTTGCTGTTTCCTGGCGAATCCCAACTTGCCAGTGGTTGCTCTTTGAGCTATTCTTTTTTTTGCTTCACTCCAGGGGCGGATGTCATGGCACTGAAAGCAAATTTCCGGCAGTTGCCATAAAATAATCGTCATGAACCAGAAAGACAAGCGTATCCGATGCCTTCGTTTGATCACAATAAACGATACTATCCTTTAAGCCAACGTTACCGCCATTTATTCAATCAACGCGTTTACAAGATCAGTGTTTCAATAGCGCGAACCTGCCCCAACCGTCAGGGAATCAAGGGGATGAAAATTTGTACGTTCTGCGATGAATGGGGGGCGGCAGCCTATCATGCCGATGCCGGTAAATCCTTGAAAGAACAAATCGCTTTGCATCAGAACGCGATTCGTGAGCGGTACAAGGCAAAAAAATTCCTCGTCTATTTTCAATCGTACACCAATACCTTCGGGAGGGTCAAAGAGTTGGCCGCCATGTTCCGCTCCGTTTTGCGGGAGAACGACGTTATCGGGATTGTGGTCGGCACTCGTCCCGATTGTCTGCCACCTGGAATTTTACGAATTCTCGATGATATTTCCGAAAGCCATTTTGTCTCGGTGGAGTTAGGCGTGCAGACTCTGGATGATCAACAGTTACTCTTTTTATCAAGAGGACACGACAGTAAATGCTCTATCCAAGCCATTCAAAAATTAAAATCATTGCCAAAAGTCGATATTTGTTGCCATCTGATGTTCGGACTCCCTGGTGAAACGGACCAACAACTCGGTGAAACCGCTGGCGTGCTTTCAGACTTGGGCATTCACGGCGTAAAATTGCACAACCTTCACGTTTTGAAAAATACGCCTTTGGCTGATTTGTACGACCAAGGTTTATTCCACCCGGTGGGGCTGGACGATTACAGTCGTAAAGTGTCTGTGTTTTTGAAACACTTATCACCTCGAATTGCAGTCCATCGCTTGGTTGCGGTTGCCTCGAGATGGGACGAATTGATCGCGCCCGCATGGACCAAAGAAAAAATGCGCCCCACCCAATTCATTGAAGATTACATGCTGACCCATGACGTCTGGCAGGGACAAATGGCAGTATTATGAAAAATTATACTAGTTTTCAAGAAAACACTCATTGGAGGCATGATTGACCGGAGAAGAACGAGCAAAAGCACTCGTGAAGGCTGCTCAAGGGGTCAAAGCGGAAAAAATCGTTTTGTTGAACGTCAAAGGACAATCTTCCATCACGGATTATGTTCTCATTTGTCAGGGACGCTCTCAGGGACATGTCAAAGGGATCGCCGATCGTATTAAAGAAGAATTGAGCAAAATCAGCATCAAGCCACTCTGTATTGAAGGATACGCGGAAGGGAGCTGGATTTTAATGGACTATGAGGACGTCGTTGTCCATATTTTTCACCCGGCAACTCGAGCCTACTACAATTTGGAAGAATTGCTCAAAAACGTTCCTCTCGAGACCTTTTGAACCCATGGGGCGCGTATGCATGAAGAAAGAATTCAGCAGAAGGTGGCGGAAAGATGGAAATCAAAACTGCTCGATTTGCCCTTGCAGTCCAAATTACACTGGTCTCACTCTTTAAAACGCTTCAATACTTTGCGAGTGGGGGGAGACGCGGCCTGTTTCATTGACGTGGCGAATCAGCAGGATTTGTCTCGACTGTTGCCTTTTGCGCAGCAGAATGAGATTCCTTGGTTTATCCTGGGCAAAGGTTCTAATTTGATCCTTCCGGATGAAAGATGGCCTGGGATTGTTCTGCGCCTGTCCGCCTCTTTCAAACATTGGGAGACGTTTCCGCAGCAACGGGAAATTTATGCGGGTGCCGCCCTGGCTGATGTGACATTGGCTCAACGCTGCATTGCTCCGGGATGGAGTGGTCTCGAATTTTTGATTGGAGTCCCCGGATGTATCGGAGGCGCAATTGCCATGAACGCAGGGGCCCATGGCAAAGAAATTCGCGATCACCTGAAAAAAGTCTGGTGGATCGACATGGAAGGCCGTTCGCATCAAACAGAAGGGGCTTTGATTGATTTTGACTATCGATATTCTCCCTTGAATGGGAAATTGGGCGCCGTTATTACTTCTGCTCTCTTTCAAATGGATGCTTCTGATTCTGAAACGGTCAGTCGAAGAATCGAGGAGTATCAAACTTTTCGTGAAGAAAAACAACCGAGACGGATTCCTAACTGTGGTTCTGTTTTTAAGAACCCTACGGAAGCCTATGCTGCCGAATTGATTGAATCCGTAGGACTGAAGGGACATTGCAGGGGGGATGCGCAAATCAGCGAACTGCATAGCAATTTCATCGTCAATCTCGGCAATGCCAAAACAAAGGACGTATTAGCCTTGATGCGTTTAGCCCGGGAAAAGGTCTGGAAGGCATACCAGATCGAACTGGAGCCGGAAGTGCAAATCGTCACCCGAAGCCGGTAGAGATTTATGGAAGATCTCAAGGACCACGTCAGGAAACGCCGCGCCACAATTCGACCTCGTCACCTGAAATATAATATCCGCTACGGAAAGAAGCTGGGAATCACTCCCAAAGAAAAGTCCCGACACTACAGGACGCGGCCCCTGCTTTTGCAAAAAATCATCATTCCGGGACACTTGTATACCCTGCCAATTAACCTGATACGATCCTGGCACAAAAAAATCATTGGATTTGCCACTTTTGTTTTCTTGCTTTGGATGCTGAGTGGAATAATCTGGCTGTACCCGCCATTTTTGCGGCAGTCATCAATTCAAATCCATTTGCAAGGCCACACAACCCTCACGCCTGCCAATGTTTATCAAATCGCAGGCATCGACTCCCACCTCGAATTCCATCAAATCGATGCTTATCAAATGCTCAGCCAACTCAATCAACACCCCTTGATAAAACAGGCTCTGGTTCGCAAATTGTTCCCTGATACCATTTTCATTTTTATAAAAGAACGCCGCCCTTATGCCTATTTAAAAGCTGAGGACGCCTACTATCTCATCGACGAACAATTGCATCCCATACAAACTGTATCCACCTCCCTGCCTCAACCGTCTTTCGCCCTCACCGGAATCAAAAAAGATGCGATCCATCCGGGACAACCAATCGTCTCTGCCGGTCTCGAACAAGGAAGGGAACTGCTCAATTTGATGCGGGAATCAGCACTTCCCTGGGATCAATTTGCCGAACTGGATGTCGCCGACCCACTCAATTTGAAACTAAAACTACGAGATCCTCCCCTGCTCGTTCAATTGGGCCATAAGAATTATCTGGAAAAAATAAGGACTTTTGAAAAAATATATTCCCAACTCCAACAATCCGGAAAACCGCTGAGCTCTATTGATCTCCGTTATCAAAACAGAGCGATCGTCCGCTTCTGAGAGCCAGACTCTACCAACTAGTCCTCAGATGGTAATTTTGGGGACCACGAATTCCTTGGAGAGGGTGTATCTGAACTTCGGATTTTCGTGGGGATAGGGGCGCATTGTTTTTCCATGGTAGGGGCAACCCTTGCGCTTGCCCTTTTCAGAGGGCACGGACTTTTGCGGATAATCACAAAAAAATCTTGACATCTTTATAAAAACTATCTAATCTTTTTTTTTGCAGAGCGGGAGTAGCTCAGTTGGCCAGAGCGTCAGCCTTCCAAGCTGAGGGTCGCGAGTTCGAAGCTCGTCTCCCGCTCCAAAATCCCTCAACATTGCGGGGTGGAGCAGTCTGGTAGCTCGTCGGGCTCATAACCCGAAGGTCGTTGGTTCAAATCCAACCCCCGCCACCAATAATTTCAGTGGCTCAGCCGTTTCAATTCATATCAAGACCCTTTAGGGGCCTTATATGGGTTGACATCTCAATACATTTTCGCTCAATTTAAAGCCCGGATTTCAATCAAAAGCTGCCGGATGCCGCTCACTACAAAGCCGTTGTGTGGGAGTGAGCACTCTCCATCTATTATTTTCCAATAGGGAGCTTGGGCATTCAGCAGATAAGGACTTGAAGTTACGATGACGTGGTGTCAATCCGGCGTTTTCTCACTTTGGCATACAATTGCGCCGCACCCATAATGACCATTGCCAATCCGGCAATTCCCAACAATAAAATCGGCCACGATAGTTGCTCCTTCAATACCACCGCAAACACAATTGTCACCAAGAGCAATGAAGGGATTTCATTGAACATCCTCAATTTTCGGCTACTCCAGGAACAGCGATCGCTCAAAAGCTGCCGTCTCACGCTGCCACAGGCTCCATGATAGCCGAGTAAGATGGCAACCAGGATTAGTTTGGCATGGATCCATCCCGGGATTCCCCAATAATAAAGAAGCATTAACCCCGTGATGACGGTGCCTATCATTCCGGGCCAGGTGATTGCATACCAGAGCCGCTTTTCCATCAGGGCAAATTGTGGTTTCAAAACCCGGCGTTCCGCTTCGGCACGCTGGTTGGCTTCCTGATGGTAAACAAACAAGCGCCCGATATAAAACAGACCACTGAACCAAACCACGACTGCAATAATATGCAATGCTTTGAAAGAAAGCATAATCACTCCCCGGAAATACTCTCGAGTGGAAAGGGACGGAACAAAATGCCATTGGGATTAAAAATCGAGCTTATACAAAGCAAGGGATTTATTCAACATAATCCAATTTGACAAACAAGGAGAGGTTCTATAAACCTGAGATTGCTAATGCCCGCGCATCCATTGAGTGGGAAACGAGCCAAGAACTTCAAATGACCATGGAAACAGGAAACAATGAGGATTCCTGAAGCAGAAACGCCGATGATGCGGCAATTCAATGCTCTGAAAAATGAACATCCCGACAAAATTTTATTTTTCCGCATGGGGGATTTTTACGAAATGTTTGGTGAAGATGCCGTGCGTGCCGCCAAAGTCCTTCAGATAGCATTGACTTCGCGGGATAAAAACAGGAAAAACGCCATACCGATGTGCGGGGTTCCTTTTCACGCTTATGAACAGTATTTGAATAAACTGACGGCAGCCGGGTTCAAGGTTGCCATCTGTGAACAAATGCAAGATCCGGCTCAGGCAAAAGGACTCGTCAAACGGGATATTGTCCGCATTGTCACGCCCGGTACGACGGTTTCTCCCCAGTTGATCCATGCGGACCGCAACCATTACCTGGTAGCCGTCTGTCTCGTGATACAGCGTCATTGTATGGGATTGGCCTTAGTGGACGTATCCACCGGAGAATTTGAATTACTGGAGTTCTCTCTCAGCGAAATGACCCGTATTTACGATTTTCTCTTTCAAGTGGCGCCTCAGGAAATCTTATTTTCCCAAAGCCGTTCTCCCGCAGAAAGCGAATTTTTAGAAGATTTCACCCGACAAATGGAAAGGTTGCTTCAAAAAGCGTCGCAACCTCCGCCCGCTATGAGTTTTCTGGATCCTTATTATTTCGACCAGGATGCTGCAGAAAAATTGCTCAAATCGCATTTCAAGACTCTCAACCTGTCAGGCTTCGGTATCGCTTCTCGAGTTTCCGGAATTGCAGCAGCAGGAGCGCTTTTACGCTATCTCGCTGAAACTCAAAAAAGTGACCTTCACCATATAACCCACATCAAGCAGCACTCCTTTGAAAATTTCATGCTGCTGGACGAGACCACCATATCCAATTTGGAAATATACGAAAGCCACGGCGGGAATGACCGGCATACCCTGTTTGGAGTGCTCAACCAGACCTGCACCGCCATGGGGGCCCGACTTTTGAGGCAGTGGCTGCGTCAACCTTTGTTGGACAAGGAGCAAATCGAGAGGCGTTTTGAGAGCATTGAAGAATTGCGCAACCAGTTTATTCTCTGCGTAGAACTGCGTACCCAATTGAAGCGGATCCAAGACCTGCCACGAATTGCCGGACGTATCAGCCTGCCTGTTGCCGGCATCAACGATTTGGTGGGACTGAGAGAATCTTTGTTTCCCGTCACTGAATTGCCCGACTTCCTCCAATACCTCCAATCTCCATTACTTCAAGAGATTCAACAACAGTTCGATCCTTTGCAAGACGTGTTGCAACTGCTCGAGACACAATTATTGCCAGAACCGGCCAGCAAACTTCGGGAAGGCAATTTCATGGCGGATGGTCTCTCGGAGGAGTTGGATGGACTCCGCGCCCTTTCCCGCAATACCAGGCAAATCCTCAATGCGTTGGTGGAGAAAGAGCGTGAACTAACAGGTCTCTCTTCCCTGAAAATCGGATACAACAAAGTGTTCGGATATTATCTGGAAGTGAGCAATACGCGTCGAGGAGACGTCCCTGAACGATACATTCGCAAACAAACGCTGGTCAATGCGGAGCGTTACGTCACTCCCGAATTGAAAGAACTGGAAGAAAAAATTCTTGGCGCGGAAGAACGAATTTGTGAATTGGAGTATGAGTTGTTCCGGCAATTGAAACAAATCCTGGTGACTCGCATGGCCCGCATTCAAAAAACGTCGCTCGATATTGCAACGCTCGATGCGTTGGCCAGTTTGACTTATGTGGCAGAGAACAATAATTATGTTCGTCCACAACTCCATTCATTGCATGCCGCGCGGCAATTGCGCTTACAAGGGAGTCGCCACCCGGTGATCGAACAAATTGATTTTGAGGAACCTTTCATTCCCAATGACGTGGAACTGAATGAAAGCAACCAGCAAATCATGTTGATCACCGGTCCCAACATGGCGGGCAAATCCACCCTGATGCGCCAGGTGGCCCTCATCGTACTGATGGCTCAATGTGGTAGTTATATTCCTGCGGATTGCGCAGAATTTTCCATTGTTGACCGCGTTTTTACCCGAGTCGGCGCCACAGACAAGCTCAGTCAAGGAGAAAGCACCTTCATGGTCGAGATGAACGAAGCCGCCGCTATTTTGAACAACGCGACAGATCGCAGTTTGATCATACTCGATGAAATTGGCCGGGGAACCAGTACCTTTGATGGCATCAGCCTCGCCTGGTCGATTGTGGAATACCTGCACAACCAGGGAGCGTTGACCCTTTGCGCCACCCACTATCACGAAATGACCGCGATTGCGCAACAATTGAAAAAGGTGAAAAATTTCAATATCTTGATCAAAGAAGAAGCTGATCAGATTATTTTTATGCGCAAAGTGGTTCCGGGTGAAGCGGATAAAAGCTATGGCGTGCAGGTGGCTAAGTTGGCCGGCTTACCGGCTTCTGTTATCGAACGGGCAATAGAGGTGATGGCAAAACTCGAATCGGCCTCCCTGGAAGCGCACCTCCCCCAACCCATCAGTCGCGCAAAGCAACCCTCCCCACTTGCTCCCAAAAAGCAGGTCAAAGAACCCGCCCCGGTCTACCAGACTCCAGTCCCGGAGCAACTGAACCTGTTTGTCGATGAGTCACCCTTTCTTCGGGAATTACAAGAGCTTGAACTCAACAACATGACTCCCCTGCAATCGCAGACTTATCTTCATGATTTGATCAAACGCCTCAAGTCTTGATCCCTCCATCAATAGTCCTCATGCTGGTTTTTTACGATCGAGAACTGCGAGAAATTCGATATGAGGGGTTGCCGGAAAGAAATTGTAAGCTTCCTTATGAACCAGGTGGTACTCTCTGTCCAATTGCTTCAGATCTCTGGCGCAGGTGGAAATGTTACAGGAAAGGTAAACAATGCGCTTGGGTGGATTTTCCCGTAAAACCCTGAGCACTTTGGGGTGCATCCCGCTCCGTGGAGGATCGATGATGATCACCTTATGAGGAACAATGTGCTCGAGGAGTTTTTCCGCTTTGCCACAATAAGCAGAAAAATGCGCCAGTTCGTTGAGTTGAATATTTGCCTGAGCATTCAAAATGGAGTCTTCACTGCTGTCCACCATGACGCAGCTCTTCAACACCTCACAAAGCGCAATCCCAATGGCGCCAACCCCGCAATAATAGTCCAAGACATCTTCACCCGACACAAAAGTTTTTATGGATTCCAGCACTTTTTCGAATAAAGTCACATTCACTTGAAAGAAGCTCATCACTCCAAATCTCATCGGTTTCCCCAACACGCGCTCTGTTAAATAGGTAGCCCCCTGCCCGGATAAGAGCTCCGTGGAAACCGAAGCAGGACTTCGAGGATCGGAATAATGAAGACTGAAGCCTTTCAGGGCGCTGTCCGCAGAGATTTCCGGCATTAGGGAGATTTGCGGATCTTTGCAAAATAAAGCCGCAATGATCTCTCCGGCCTGATTGCCGCGCAGGATCATGGTTTTCAGAGAAGACGCCGGAACCCGGAAACGATTCGATGTTTCCACCACCTCCAGCGCCACTTCATTGATGGCGGAATGCGCGAGGATGCATTGAGGAATTGCTTCTTTTCGCTTTTGTCCCCGTTTGAAAAAGGCAAGCGAGACTTTTCCCGATTCCTCCTGGAAACTGAACTCCATTTTATTGCGATAATGAAATCGCTGCTCCTCCGCGTTTAACTTAATGTCTTCCCATTCCAGTCCTGCAATCGACCGAAACACTTCCAGGATAATTTCCTGCTTCCAGAAGTTCTCCCGGACAAGGTCCATGATCTGCCAGGGACTGCAGGATAAAAAATGGGCTTCCGGCGGATTCTGGCGAAAAGGAGAGGCGACAAGAACGTCGGTGACAATGGCATGAGCATAATCCCGTTTGTCCTGGTTGACCCAGGCTTTGACCCGCTCTCCTGGCAAGGCATTGTAAACAAAAACGACTTTGTTCTGGTAACGGCCAAGCGCAGTCCCCCCAAAAACCAGTTTTTCGGTCTCAAACTCAATTGTTTTACCCTTGAGCGTCATACCCGCAATGGCTCCCGGAGATGGAATTCTGTTTGGACCACTTTGAGACCTTGTTCATCTTCAAGCATGACTTTCAACTGCGACATTATAGCTTGAAAATTTCTTTAAATCTAAAACTTCAGTTCACTTTTGAAAAAATACTCACTGCGGTGAACGATGGATTCGAGCCAGGATTTTCCTGAATCTTTGCAGTTTCGGGGCAAATTTCGGATGATCCGGGTATAGTGAGGACCGTGACGGCAGGCGCTCTCCTGCAAGGCATTGGCCAGCAGGGAAGGAATTTCCCGGAAATGTTCTTCAAAACCTTGTAAATGCCGTTTCAATCGGGGCCAGTGCTGCAGCAGGATTTTTTGTTCTTTGATGGTTTCGCGAAGGGGAAGGGGTTGTTGCCGGAGAAGATGAATGGAGGTTTCCAGGGCTTCTATAAAAGATCCAATTTGGGTGATACGCTCGTGAATATTCAAAACGAGGATTTGCTGTGCCGCTTGATAGAGAGTCAATCGTTCCGGGTCCGATTGCGCGAGACGAAAACGCACTGCTTCATACCAGTGAAACAAGGCGACCAATTGCGCAACGAAGTGCACCTGCCGTTCCACGATTTCCTTGCTTTTGAAGAATACCCGGGGATCGTATTCCCGCTCCCCCACGGGCAGCGCTTGTCCCAAATTCAAGCCTTTTTTTAAATCGCCTGCAATGCGCGCGCCCGCTGCGGTCAAGGCGCCAAACTCCGCTTGCAGTGGCCCGAGCAGACTATTGTTGCCTCCAACGAATAAACGTTTTTCCCGTAAAAATACGCCGGCCGGCACATTGCCGAATAAAGACGCCGTCGCTTTGTCCCCCCGGATAGTAAAGTTGAAGTGAACCGTTCCGCTTCCTACTTCCGTAAATTTACCTATTTCCGGACCCATGCCGCCTGTCAGTATCAAATCGCAAAGATTGAGATTGCTTCCCAAGGTGACCCAAGGGGATAAAATAGTCATTTTGGTATCGGTATGCTGCGCGGAAGACGCGTCTTCTTCATAGAGTGTTCCTTTGCGCGCTCGGAAACCAACACCGGTGGTGAAATCATTGGTTCGCGTCTCTTTTCCCAAAAAAACTGTCTGTTCGGCTGTTCCGCTTCCCAAAACGGTTTGGGGACCGGTGTGGCTGTCAATTAAACTGACAGGTCCCTGATTGCCGATCACCGACTCCGTGCCCACTGTACTGTTTTCCAGCACCACCGCCCCTCGAGGTCCGATTTGAGCTTTGGGATGGATGCAGGTTCGACTGCCCGTGATCCGGCTGAAAGGATAAAGCACCGTTCCTTTGCCAACATGCTGCAATGGCACCTCACGGCCCAGGCAGACATGGAAAGGGGAAGGGAGTGACACCCCCCGCTTTTCAAGCGCTTCCAGTTCTTCAGGCGAATAAAATTCTTGCTTCCCGCGCGCCAATGCGGATGCATTTTTTTTTTCTCGGGACATCCGGTCTTCCAGGTTAGAGAGGCTCCGCGTAGTCACAGGGATTCTAATAGTAATTGATGAATATTGCCAAATTTTCCATTACTCATGACCAAAACGACATCTCCGTTCTGACTGTATTGCGTCAAGTGTTGAATGATTTCAGAGGGTTTATGAAATGCGGCCGCATTTTTACCCTGTTGTTGGATGCTGGAAACAATCATTTCCACGTCCAGACGTTCGCTGCAAGGAATTTGCTCCATTCGGTGAGGATAGGCCAGCAAAACTTCATCCGCTTGCTCGAAGGAGGCAATCAAGTGAGTTTGATGGATTTTCAAAACACTGGTATTGCTGCGGGGTTCAAAAACAGCAATCAGACGCTGATGCGGGTGCTTTTGCCGGAGTGCCTGCAGAGTTTCTCTCACTGCCGTGGGATGATGCGCGAAATCATCGTAAACGTGCACTCCCTGGCGAATACCCCTCAATTCCTGACGACGCTTGACGTTGGAGAATCGATCGAAGGCCTTTTGAATCACTTCCAATGCAATGCCATTGTAGAGGGCCAAGACCAGGGCGCCCGTTGCATTTCGGACATTGAATTCACCAAATAGGGGAACGTGGAAATCATATTCACAACGTCCCGGCCATTTCAAGGAAAAGGCAGTGCCTTTGGGAGTGACATGTAGATTTTGCGCTTGCGCGTCACAATGGCAACCCAAACCAAAGGAAATGCAGGGTGAGTGCCGGGATTCAATCACCGCCATCGCATTCTCATCATCCCCATTGACGACAATCAGTCCGTTGCGGGGAACGAGCCGTAGTAAAAGCCGGAACGCGTTTAGAATTTCCTCCAGCGACGCGAAGATATCCGCATGATCGAATTCAATATTGTTGATGAGAAGTTGGTGGGGCTGATAATGAAAGAATTTGGAGCGTTTGTCATAAAAAACCGTATCGTACTCGTCGCCCTCGGTAATAAAATACTCTCCTCCACTTTCCCGGCAACTGCTGCCAAAATTTTCAGGAATCCCTCCAATGAGAAACCCCGGATTTTTTCCCGCGCATTCAAAGATCCAAGCCAACATCGACGTGGTGGTTGTCTTTCCGTGGGTTCCTGTCACCACCAGGGATGTCTTCCCCCGGATAAAAAATTCACGCAGCAATTCTGGCATCGAAAAATAAAGCATCCCGGCATCCAACACCTTTTCCACTTCCGGATTCCCACGGAACATCGTATTGCCAATGACCACTAAATCCGGCGAATCTTGCAAATGGTCTTCATGGAATCCGTTGAGAATGGAGATGTTATGCTGCTCCAGGAAAGTGCTCATCGGAGGGTAAATATTCTGATCAGAGCCCCTCACCCGGTAGCCGCGTTTTTTGAGCAGTACTGCCAGAGGCGCCATGGCTGTTCCACAGATACCTATGAAGTATATTTGCTTTACAGGTGGATGAATGAGGGACATTTTCTTTTGGATTTGTGATCTATTTTTTGATCTCGCGATCATGTCTCTTTGTTTGCCATGAAGAGATTTTCTTTAAAGTGTTTGGTCTCCGACTCGTTCCTCGAGTCTTTTACTTTGTCGAGATAGAAGATGCAAACGCGGAATACAATATTTCATTGAGGACAACGATATTCTTTTCCGAGGAGAAAAATTTCCACGCTTTCCTGCCGGGAACTGGGAGGCTTGCAAATTTTGACGGTTTGAAATTGTTTCTGAAACTGCTGGCGTAGCTGCGATAACAAGTCTCCCTGCAGCATTTTCACGAGCAAGGAACCGTTCGGTCTGAGAACTTGTCCCGACAGATGGAGGGCTTGTTCACATAGATTGTAAGAACGTTGGCAATCGACAGAGGAGATGCCGGTGGTGCGAGGAGCCATATCACTGAGAATGATATCAAAATAGCGCCAATGGGTTTCAGCGGTCTGGTATTCGAATATGTCGGACTGCAGCAGGTTGACGTGAGGAGGAAGCGCAATTGTCACCGGCATGACGTCCAAACCCAGCACATCACCCTGGGAACCAACTTTGCGGGCAGCGTATTGTAACCATGACCCCGGCGCGCATCCCAAATCCAGAACCCGGTCCCGTTTTTTCAACAGGCGGTGTTTTTGATCGATTTCCTGCAATTTATAGACAGAGCGGGCCACGTACCCTTCTTTCTTCGCTCTGTGGAAATAGTGATCCTGCACGTTTTTCACAACAACCCTTCGTCGGCAAAGCTGAAATGGCGGTCGTTGCCGACAATGATATGATCCAACAAAGGAATTCCGACGATTTTTCCGACCTCTTGCAGGCGTCGAGTGATTTGAATATCATCCTCCGAGGCTTTGGGATCTCCCGAGGGGTGATTGTGGACGCAGATAATTGCCGCTGCCCGGTTTTCTATAGCCGCACTGAACACTTCTCGTGGATGGACCAGGCTTTTGTTGAGGGTCCCTTTGGTAATTATTTTTTCGATGAGGTACTGGTGTTTGTTATCGAGCAGGACTAAAATGAAGACTTCCTGCTTGAGATCACGCAGTTGAAATCGGAAATGCTGAAAAATATCCGCGCTGCAACTGAATGGATCGCCGGGAATCAATTTTTCTTCGTTGTAACGCTTGCACAATTCCAGCAGCGCTTTCATTTTCTCGCCAAACAATTCCACCCGAGGCAGGGTCTCTCCCAATTCATAGACCGTTTTTTGATCCAGAGCGCGCAATGGATTTTGTGAAGAGTTTTGTTTCTCGGAGAGTTGGCTCTCCAATTTTTCGTAATCCTGCTGTTCTACGGCAAACAACCAGGCAGCCAATGTTGCAGTTGACAACTCATCGATCTTTTGCTTCTGAATGACTACGGGTACCGCCTCCTTTTCTACAAGCGAATAAGCCTTGTTGTTCCAATCACAGGAGGTTTGCAAGGGGCAATGGAGACAATCAGGCGTTTCTCCACAATATCCCCGGATTCCCAGATGGGAAAACTCTCCGGAAAATGCCTGGGCCAGCAGGTCCGGATAGATTTGGGATTCATTCTGTTTATCAGCCCAAGCGGCGCAAAGCTGCCGCCACCGCCAAGGGTCATCGGTAGCGGCAGGCAGAGTGCCATGTTTATAGCGGTGCCAGACGCGATACCCGGACCAACTGACAGCAAGTCCGGCACCCCAATCCCGAAACATTTCAGCAACTTTCCAGGCATTTCCCTCGGGAAGGGCGCGTTGCCATTTTTCCAACTCTTCCTCCGTGACGTGAGTGTCGCCGGTTTTGAAAAATTCGGATTGCACCAGCACCTCAAAAAACGCAAAGAGGAATTTGAGCAAGAGTTTTTTTTGATGGGGCGTCAGGGAATAACACCGGAAAAGAGCATCTGATAGCAACTCCTTTGTGAAGTAGTGAGGATCGACCGTACGAATCAATTGGTAAAGAAAATACAACTCTTTATGGCGCGAGACGGAGTTTCGGGGAATTTCCAGGAGGCTCAGGAGCCTGTCCAAATAAATGTCATAGAGCACCGTCGGTTTCGGGATTTCAGAGACGATAAGGGAAGAGTCCTTGTATCTTTGCAGTTGCGAGAATTGTGGGAGATTCGACAAATATTGATACAGTTGCTCAAAGAATTCAAAATCCTTCATAGCCTTCTTCGTTGTTGACGATTTTAAATAAAATAAAATTCAATCATTATTGCAATAAAATCAATTTTGCTTCAATATGATCTGCTTTTTGAGCCAGAATTCGAATATCCCGAATACCGCAAAGGCGGCAGTAGATAGTCCCTTGAAATAAAAGAAGTCAGCTCCAACTATGATGTGTCAATCTCCGCTTTCCGGGTAAATTATTTCTGAAATGACTTTAAACAACAATGGCATTGGTGTCAATTATCTAAAATCAATCGGGAATACGCCTCTTTTGCATTTGGCAAAAATCTGCCCCCGGGGAAATTTGTACGCCAAAGCAGAGTGGTACAATCCGGGGCGTTCCGTGAAAGACCGTGCTGCCTTTCATATGGTGAAGAGTGCCATCGATTCGGGAGAATTGACTGCGGAAAAGATCATTCTCGACGCAACGTCCGGGAACACGGGGATTGCATATGCCATGATTGGCGCATTGCTGGGCTACAAAGTCAAATTGTGTATTCCCGGCAACGTCACCGCCTCTCGAATCCGCATCTTGCGGGTTTATGGAGCGGAACTCGTTTTTAGCGATCCATTGAGAGGATCGGATGGCGCCATCGAAACGGTTCGACAACTCTATGCCGATCATCCGGAACACTATTACTATCCCGATCAATACAGCAATGAAAATAACTGGAAAGCGCATTTTGAGACGACCGGCCCTGAAATTTATAAGCAAACCCGGAGCCGGGTCAGCCATTTTGTCGCCACCTTGGGTACGTCCGGGACATTTATGGGTGTGGGACGATATTTGAAATCAATCAATTCCCGGATCCGGGCGATTGAAGTGCAACCCGATTCGCCGTTTCACGGGTTGGAAGGTTTAAAGCACATGGAAACGGCCATTGTTCCCGAATTTTATGACCCCCACTTTGCAGACCGAAAAATGGTATGCCGAACCGAGGATGCCTACCAAATGCTAAAAGCGCTGGCATTGCAGGAAGGAATCCTGATTGGAATTTCCGGCGGAGCGGCCGTGGTAGCCGCACTGCAGGTCGCGGAGGAGCATCCCGAAGACATAGTGGTCACGATTATTCCCGACAATGGGGACAAATATCTTGAAGAACGCTTTTGGGATGACTAACCAGAAGTATTGTTAACTGATTCACTCAAGGAGGTTTATGTCTGCAATCATCGAAATTCCCTCTGCATTGCAAAAATATGCGAACAATCAGAACGAGATTCTCGTGGAAGGCGCCACAGTGGGCGAAGCATTTCAGGGGTTGTGTGAACAATATCAGGAGCTGAAACAGCATCTATATGAAGAAAATGGAAAAGTGCGCAGTTTCATCAATGTGTATCTCAATGATGAAGACATTCGCTATGCGGAAAATTTGGATACCAAAATCGAATCGGGAGACAACATCCAAATCGTTCCTTCCATTGCAGGGGGATTTTAAGCGGCATCTCAGCAAATTCGCATGAAGGGGTAAGGGGTTGCGGATCAAGTTGTGGGAGCATTCCAACGCCTCCTTAAGTATGTCAAAAACATACATCTCCTCAATAGGCGACCCTCACAATTTTGTAGTCTCTCCCTTCTTGGTAGCTTCGTTTGCGTAAGGGGTTGCTCGTGGCAGAAGCGGCTTTATCGAAATCGATCCATCGGTAAAGCAAATGCTCATCACGTCCTTTGGGAATTCCCAAACGGCGGGATTGAATAAGTTTTTGAGGACGATATCCGACGTCATCCACCAGAAAACAGGTGGGGTCGAAAGGTTTTTGATCCCATTCAGGGACCTTCAGCCCCAACGATCGACAGAGCAGAGTTTGTCCGGAACAGATACGATGGAGGGCTCGAGGTCGCAGACTATTATTGGGGGGATTGCGCTGCTGCATCACGTGGATCATTTGAGGCGGCGTCTTTTTATCACAATAGAGAGAACATGCCTTGATCAATACGGCATTTCCGGCTCCTCGACAGCTCACGTTCAACGAATCTCCACCACGGGCATAGTACATGTAGATGGTACCTGGCGCCATAAAAAGGGCTTTGCGTTTTTCAGTGAATCCCAATGACGCATGACTGCCTCTTTCTCTCTGATAATATGCTTCTGTTTCTACAATCATGGCAGACAACCAGATACCCTGGCAGTGGTGCCGGATAACCTTCCCCAGCAATTCACGGGCAACGACTCGCGCATCCCGGTCATAAAAAGAATCCTGCAAAGGGCTCATAGGCTGGTGTTCCACAAGAAGCTGTTGGGTAAAATAATTGCGTATTTGGGGCTAGGGGAGGTCTCTGCCTCCCTGGCTGATATTGATATTTTTTACTGATGTTCTTGCCGATCTTGTGCTACCTTTGTTCTTCATGAAAATGTGATCTTTCAAAATGTTGATTCCTGTGTTAACTATTTGAGTATATTACCATTTCATGTTTGATTGTCATCTGATTACAGGATTCAGGCGTGAGTTTTTTAAGTACAAAGAATAAAATGATGTTGGAACTGAGACGAATCGAGGTCAGCATGACGTACTTGGTGAAAGCTGAAATTTTACTGAAAAAGCGAAGCAAGGAATTTGGGTGTTCTCGAATGTTGATTGATCAGAAAAATAGCATCGACTTTGAAGTGTTGTTGTATTTGGTATGCATTGTCGTCGCTGTCGCATTTACGGCATGTGACACCTCAACGCGAGAGATGCTCGAGTTGTCGAACACCGTCGGTAGGGACCTCGAAGAGGTTCACAGGGCTCACAGGGAGTTGGCGCAGTTACATTTCGCTAAGATTGAAACAGACATCAATCACTTTATCGACGAGACTTACCGGCGAGAATTTATAAAGGCCTTCGCAAAAGAATTCAAACTCGCCTCGAAAATACGCAAAATCATCAAATCCGATCCTGATTCACTTCTACCCGTGATGACACAATTCGTACAGGTCGCAACGGAGCGCATTGAAAAGAAAAGGAAAGAGATTCTTACGCCGGTTGCGGAACAGCAACGTCGCGTAATTGCCGAAATCGACGCGGCGCATCACCAGATACAGGCAGCGCATGCTGTCGTTGTCGGGCATTTGGCGTCTGTGCGAAATGTTCGTGATACGCAGAACGAAATTCTCGCGCAAGTCGGGCTCGAGAATGTGCGTGAAAAAATCATAGTGACGACCGCCAACATATCAAACCGGATAGCCGAATTCGTCGCCAAGGGACGTGAGATCAATACGACTTTGCAAGACGCCGCGGAAAAAGTGAAGGAAATCGATGAAAAAATCGAGGCGCTAAAAGCTGAATTGCTTCACTGAAATTACGATTTGAAATTCTGAATTGGAACAAAATATCAAGGAGTAGGTGACAATGCCCTCAATAGATTTAAAATCCATGTTTGCGGAGATGGAACGTGCTGCGGACCGCGCTGAAGCGACGCTGCAAGGATCTCATGCGCAGACTTACAAAGAATTGCGCGCCCTGTCTCCCGAAGCAATCGACGCTATTACGCCCGGTGTCACTGACCAGAAAGAGTATGAACGCATGATTGCGCTCGTGCAGGAAGCGACGCAACAAAATCTCGACCAGGCCGCCTTGGTGAAACAAGTGAAAGCTCTCGGAAAAACAGCAGTCAATATTGCTCAAAAATTACCGAGCCTGGCGTCCCTGCTTTAACTCTTATTCGAGTTGAGCAATTCTGAATAAAAAGAGGAAGGTGGCGCTCTTGCAGTAGTCGCATGCGAAGAATTGGAACGTGATTCGCTAGCCGCCTGCTACACGTATGGCAGTCCGCGCGTGGGCAATGAGGAATTCGGTCGGTATCTCTTGTTTGGGTATCGGGTTTTGTTGAACTTTTCCCATAAAACCTCCGTCTAGGAATAGCGAGATCATACCTTGGCCCCGTAGCCTCCATGCAGGTCGATGATCTCCGCGGTAATGTATTGGGGGGGGGGTTACCCTCCCTTTTCCATTCGTTTAATCTAAAGATAGCATTGTTAGAATTTCAATATTAGAGTTTTTCAATGACTTTCCATCTTGCTTTGTGTTGCCTCCTGTAAGACCTTGTGTCGCTCATCCACCGGAGTCTGTTCCAGCGGGTCATTGCTTTCCCAGAGCTTTTCCGCGGGATATCGCCTTTCCGGCTGATTCAGCGCGGCTCTCCACCCCGTCGTCGTTGACCGCCACGTATAATCTCGGGTGAGTTCTTCTTTGCCGGAGGAAGGGCTGAGTTCGCCGATACGCACGTAGTTTCCCGCATCCATGGCCTGCCGCATACCACGAAGAACCCCTGGCTCCTGACCATGGCCTTCAATCCCACCGATACCATTACCCACGAAACAAAGTCGTTGTAACAGCTTTAAGGAGGCGTTGGCCAACACTTCGGGGTCCAGACTGAATGGAAAGATTTCCTGGGTCCTCATCCATGGTTTCATGCAGGCCATGACCAGGACGTGCCGCGGTTTTTCAGTTTGGTTGATGCCGGTTCCATGAAGGGTGTGACCGTCCATCATCATGATGGTCCCGGCCCTGGCCTCGAGACTGATGGCCGGTGGGAGTTGCTTAACGGGCCTGTGATTGCCACTTTGATATAGAATTTTGTGGCTGCGGGGTACAATCATGGTGCCTCCGTTGAAATAGTTCACGTCGTCCAAAAACACAAGGTGGTTGCACAGCAGCGGGGCTTCGGTTTGCAGTTGGCCGCTGTCTTGGTGCAACGATTGCGGGTGCCCGCCTCGAGAAGCGATGATGGAGATAAATGATGTAATGATGAAGTCATGCCCAACCGTCTCGTTGAGCAGTTGCTCAATCAAAGGGCCGGCCTGAACCACTGCAGGGTCGTGCTCCATGAATCCCCGGAAGCAGTCGCCTTTGTTGACCAGGCAGGTAACAAACTGCGTAGCATGTGTCGTCTTTCCGGTCCCGGCCCCCCCTGCATAATGGAACCCGACCCCGGCCAGGCATTCTCCTGCCGCCTGCTCCACTACCCTGGTGCGTATGGTGCTCAACTGCTCTTTGCTGAGGGCCTCTTCAATCAAACAATAACCAAACTCGCGGAAGTCGTTGCGAAGCTGACGCAGATCTTTAGTCGGAGCAGGAAGTGGCCCGTGAGCGGCCCAGTACTCCTTGGCGCTCCCTTGCGTGTTGTAATACAGCGAGTCGTCATTCAGGTCCACGCCGTTCTCATTGCCAGAGGTGCTGGGCGTAAAAACAAAGCCTTGCCCGGCAAAACTTTGGCGCGGTTCATTTGCCTTGAGCAGGTGGGTATAAAGCTGTTCGTCTTCGGGGCTGTTCGCCTGTACATTCTCAGGCAGGAATTCTGGGGGAGTTTGATGCGTATTCATTGTTTTAATCCTGTTAAAGCATGAGTGTGTACAGCTGTACACGAACAAACATTCATAAAATCGGCCGTGCCACCGCCTCAGACGGCAGCACTGCCTTCAGACTCTCGGTCCTTTTTGAACTTATTCTTTGTCTATCCAGGTGTAGGTAAAGGGGGAATAGTACCCATATTGATGGGGATAGCAGGCCCCTTCAAAACCCTGTTATATTCCGCATCGTATTCTTTTTTGTAACTAACTAAAATTATTATAAATTATTCGCTAGTAGACTGTGGCAAAAATTTGTTTACAGCTTCAGTGTCATGCCGGACTTGATCCGGCATCCAGGGTTCACTAAAAGCCACCCGGATTCCGGGTCGAGCCCGGAACGACACATGCGCATATTGTCGGATGTGAATAGCTTTAAACTTATTTTCGCCATCCACATAGTTACTCGACTTTGAACATTTTATCCAACTTTTGGGTTTAATAAAATCAATGTCTTACGAATCTGTATTGGAATTAATACAGGTCGTATCATCAAAAACGGAAAACAGCAACCTGTATTAATTTTTTACAGAATTTCAACCAACTGATATTATTGTATAATAAAAATTAAAAGAACAAATCGAATGTCCAAAGTCCAGATAGTTACTATGTAAAACAGACAGTCTCCGAGGGTTGTGATAGTAATGAAGTTTATCATAATTTGAACGTAACTATTCAGGTTTCTGAAAAACCCGTTTATTTCAATATCGGTGAAAAAAGATTCCCGGGGAGGATCCATCACTTCACTTCCTCCCAGGGTATTGTTCAATCGATCAAGCGGGAACCCTCTCCTTCCTTATTTCATTCCAATCTCCCGGACAAACAGTCTTGTAGCGCTTCCAATTGCCGAAAAAGCGCAACCTCTCAATCTCGTACGAAAATCGGTCGTCTGACAACCAAAGGGTAGAGTAGCAGACAGGATTTGTTCATCAATCCGGACAGGGAAATGTCGAAGCACTCTCACGACAAGCGAACATCATTGGCATCAAGGAAAGTTCAGGCAATGTCGGTGAATTCGGCGATTGCCTGAATTTAGAGAGAAATCGTTGGCGGGACTGTCGCGTACGGGGATGAAGGGGCGGAGCCATTGCTCGGCGTTACCGCTTTGGAATCCGGCGGATTCGAGGTGAACCCGCGCAACGAAGAACTGAAGAAGTTGCCGGCCGTTCTGCTGAAGGCCGTGGGAACGAAAAGCACGGTTCGACGGCAGTGAGTCCGGATAAGAATTCGATACCTCTGCCTGTTATGAAAGTCCGGAAGGTCATGAGCGTTGGACTCTCAGGATGCTCAGTGAGAAAGTTGAAAATTATGTAGATCGCTCTTCGAGTTAGAAAGGTATGTTTAATGGGATTGACTCATGTAACCGCAACCTTTCGCAATCCTGCGGATCCGGACAGGACTTGGGAAGGATTGTTCTTAGTCGATACTGGCGAGCTTGACTGCTTGGTGCCAAAGCAGCATTTGGAAGCGATTGGTTTGGGGGCAGAGGGTGAACGGACGAATCCAGCCTCCTTTAATAGTTTTTCCAGTTCTCTTTTTGTCATTCATTTCTCAATTTGTAACTATTTAGGTTTCTTTAGAGACCCCTTCGATTTAAGCACGGAATTTGCATAGCATAAAATTCAGGAAGGATTTTATGCTCTCGAAATTTCAAAAAAAATATATTAATTCCATTTCATCGACTTCCCTCCTTGAGGCTCTTCAAGAAGCCTGTCAACTCTTTGAAGAAGAACGGGATCAATGGAAGAAAGAGCGATTAAAACTCCTCGAACGTCTCGAAATAGAAAATAAGCGTATTGAAGCTCTCGAAACAGAAAATAAGCAACTTCGGGATCAGTTGGCTCTCAACAGCCAAAACTCAAGTAAACCTCCTTCCACCGATCAAAGTCGAAAGAACAAAAGCTTACGTAAAAGCAGGGGTCGCTCTCGCGGAGGTCAACCCGGTCATAGAGGCCATCATTTGGCTTTCAGTGAATCACCGGATCAGGTGGAGTCCCATTCTCCCAGCACCTGTGAAACCTGTGGAGAAGATTTATCCCAGGTTGTGGTTGAGGCGAGGCATAAACGCCAAGTGTTTGATCTTCCCCCGCTCCAATTAGAGGTCACCGAGCACCAGGTGGAACAAAAAATTTGTCCCTGCTGCCGGCATCTGAATCACTCGAGCTTTCCAGCAGGGATAAAGGCACCCACTCAATATGGTCCCCGGATCAAAGGCTTAGCGGTTTATCTCAATCAATATCAGTTTCTGCCCTTTGATCGATGCCAGCAATTTTTTGAGGATCTGTTCGGCCAGCCGCTCAATGCGGCCACGATTTATGCTAGCCTCCAGCAAGCCGCCCATAGGCTTTATCCCTTCCAACAACAAGTGGCTGAAGCTCTGATTCAATCGGAGGTGGTTCATTTTGATGAAACCTCTCTGTTTGAAAACAAACAACGTCGCTGGCTTCATTCAGCCTCTACCGAAGAGCTGACCTTTTATTTTATCCACGACAAACGGGGTCAAGCCGGAATGGATGCCGCCGGTATCCTGCCTCAGTTTGAAAAGACAGCCATTCATGATCACTGGGAGAGCTACCAGCATTATGAGTGTGATCATGGCTTTTGCAATGCGCATCATTTACGTGAACTCTCTCGGGCCTATCAACAAGAAAAGGCCTTGTGGGCTCAGGAGATGAGCGACTTACTGGTAGAGATCAAAAAGCAAGTAGACCAAGCCAAGTTCAAAGAACAATCTGCTTTGAGTCCAGTCCAACTAGATCACTTCCGGCAACGCTATCGTGATATCACCCAAGAAGCCCTTGAGCTCTATCCTCCCCCTCCTCAAACAAAGAAACGAGGACGCCCCAAACAGAGCAAAGCCAAAAATTTACTCGATCGCTTGATCCTCTATGAAAAGGAAAACTTGTTATTCATGGATGACTTCCGGGTTCCTTTTGACAACAACCAAGCCGAGCGAGATGTGCGCATGGTTAAACTGAAACAAAAAATCTCCGGCGGCTTTCGAACGGCTGAAGGATCTCAGGCTTTTTGTATCATCCGGGGAGCCATTTCCACTACCAGAAAACAGGGAAAATCCATCCTCGATTTGCTCACTCAGGCTTTGCATCCTCTGGCAACTCCTTTATAATTAAGGTCCCCATAAAGGACCTAAATATACTGTGAACATATGATTTCTTCATTTTTTTGTCATCCTGAGGGAACCGAAGGATCTTCTTGATTCCCATGAGATTCTTGCTTAGGCAGCCCCTTTAGCTCGGAATAACAGGAATTTTGAAAAGTGAAATTTAAACCCGTTCAGAGTATAGTTACTTTTTTTTTGAATCCCGCATTTATTTTGCCTTGGGGGGTTGACATTACATTTTATTGTGTTATAATCACGTCTTCGTTAAGTTGTGTTTATGAAAGAAGAGGGTTTCCGATCGATTGAACAATATCGTGGGAGGACTTGAAAACGATCGATCCTCTCCGGGAATCTTTTTTAACGATATTTAATAAACGGGTTTTTCAGAGACCTAAATAGTTACCTCAATTTTATGATTTGCCATATTACTCTCATAATTACACATTAGTGTGTGTTTTATTGAGAGATCAAGAAAAATCTGGCATTTGTATAAGGAGATCAAGAAGGGGGCAAAAAAAAGAAAGGGAGGAGATTCTAAAAATAATCATTAATATCAGTATCTTGATGGTAACACGCACCCGGCAAGCCAACGCTTTTTGAAAAAAAGTTAACTCAGGGAATTGACATCTTCCTCCTCCTCCTGCATACTGTATTTTAGTAGGATGGTTTGGGAACGCGATCACATGAAAAAAATCACCTTCCTGAGCAATCTTGTGCTCATCCCATCTGAATGACTCGTCAGTGGAAAGTTCGAAAGGGTCCTCCGAGAAGGCTTCCCGCTCGAGTGAGGGAAGCAGGTGGGGAATGATTAATCCGTAATAGGAGTAATATGATGAAACCGAATAAATTGTTTTCGTTATGCCTCACCCTTTTGGTGGGGTTGATCGTGGCAGACGTCGTGTCTGCTGCAAAAATCCGATTCGTTCAATGGTTGGGTGAATTATTTTCAATCTCTTATAAAGGAGTGTCTATGGCTTTGAAGAACCTTTTCGCCCCCCTCGTGGGGCTGATCGTGGCAGGCGCGGTGTCTGCTGCGAAAATCCGATTCGCCCCATGGGTGAATCGTTCTTTCCACCCTCAATTAAACGAGGTCACTATGCGTAGTATAAAGCAACTTGTTGCCTCCCTCGTGGGGCTGAACCCGGCAGGCGTTTGGTCTGCTGCAAAACTGCAATCTTTGTTGCTCACCCTCACCCTGATGGTGGCCACCCTCGGGGTCAGTTCAGCCGTCGCGGCTGAGAAGAAAATGGTTAAAGACCCCAGTACTGGCAAAATGGTGACTGCACCTGAGTATGGCGGGACTTTGACCTTTGCCACTATGCTGGAGCCACCGAGTGCTGATACCCTTGTGTACGGCAGCGCAGGACTGGCCATGGCTGGCGTTGCAGACCAGCTAGTTATTGTCAATTGGGCAGTAGATAGGGACGAATATGACTTCTCGAGCCAGTACATCCCGTTAGAGTTCGCGGCAGGGCAACTGGCTGAAAGCTGGGAAATGCCCGACGACACAACGTTCATCTTCCACATCCGCAAGGGCGTTCGCTGGCATAATAAGGCACCGATGAACGGTCGGGAGCTGACTGCCCAAGATATCGAGTACAACTATCACCGAATCTTGGGCCTGGGCAGCGGCTTCACCGAACCTAGCCCCGTTTCCCAACTGCTGGGTATAGGAATCGAATCGGTAACGGCCACCGACAAATGGACGGTTGTTATTAAGCTGAAGGAGCCAAACTTCGCTGCACCGACTATTATCTTCTTTGGCTATATGTCGTTTATATTGCCCCCCGAGGTAATCAAGCAACATGGCGACATTTCGGATTGGAGGAACTTCGTCGGCACTGGGCCCTATGAGCTGACTGACTGGGTCCAAGGCACGTCTATCACCCACACCAAGAATCCCGACTACTGGGGCTACGACGAAAAGTACCCGCAAAACCGCTTACCTTACACTGACGAGTTAGTGGGCCTTTTCATCATGGAGGAAGCCACACGCATAGCGGGGCTGCGCTCGGGTAAGATTGATTTCCTGGGTTTCCCTGCTGGGGTCTCTGATATCGTGTCGGCCGACGTGCTTGATAGCCTCCGGAAGAACAACCCTGAAATCGAGCTGATCCCGTGGTGGGATCGTTCGGAAAACTCTTTCGCCCTTAACACGACCAAGCCGCCTTTTGACGACATCAGGGTGCGCAAGGCGACGCAGATGGCATTGAACCTGAAGGCCATTAACGATACCTACTACAAGGGCACTGCAAAGTGGCAACCTCAGGGGATGGTGGGGGAAGCTCTCAAAGGGTACTACACGCCGTTTGACGAGTGGCCCGACGAGGTCAAGAAGGGCTATATGTATGACCCGGAAGGGGCAGAAGCGTTGCTTGATGAGGCCGGATATAAACGCGGCGCCGACGGCGTTAGATTCAAGACAGTCTTGAACCAAAGCAGTGAAGCAGATTTGGGGTACGCTGAGATAGTCGCAGGATACTTGAAGGCAATTGGCGTTGATGTAGAGATTAGGGCGATGGACCGACCTCAGTTTATCCCTCTGGTTACAGAAAGGGACTATGGAGGTATGGCTATGGTGGTTACCGGCTGGAATGCTCCTTTTGGTGCTGCAAACGTTCTACGCCATGGAGGTCACTCGACGTCCATTTGGAACGTTCCCGGATTCAAGGTCGCTGAGTTGGACGCCATGATTGAAGCCGCTGAATCCGCTACCTCGATTGCAGAGCGGCAGAGGCTGTCGAGAGAGGCAGATATGTACATGATAGAGAAGCATTCATATGTATGGGGTCCTAAAGCTGGAAAGTACATGGCGCTCCAGCCGTGGGTCACAGGTTATAACGGAGAAGTTCACTTTGGGGGCCAGCACCGACTTCCCATCTTCGCCCGCCTCTGGATCGATCAAGATCTGAAGAAGGAGATGGGCTTCTAGTATCCGCCTTCAGACGCAGTAACAAGACAGTGAATGGTGGGACGGTGGCGGAGGGCCGCCGTCCCATCTAAACCGAACAACGATGAGGTGTGGGGAATGAGCGCGTATATCACCAGGAGGATACTGCTCATGATCCCCACGCTGTTCATCGTGACGATTCTTGTCTTTCTCTCCGTACGCTTCATCCCGGGCGACATCATCGACATCATGATGGGCGATTTGGCATACATGGGGAGTGGGCCCATCGACCGTGAAACGCTTGAGCGTAGGTTAGGCTTGGACGTGCCGGTCTACGTGCAGTATGGCCGCTGGGTGGGCGGTATTTTGCTGCACGGCACCCTGGGCGACTCACTGCTCGGTGGTTTCACCATCGAGAAACAGATCCTGGCCAGATTGCCCGTCACCCTGGAGCTTGGCGTCCTGGCCCTCGTCATTGGATTCCTGATTGCGCTGCCGGTGGGCATCTACTCGGCGATTCGCCAGAATACGGCCGCCGACTACCTGGGGCGCTCCTTCGCCATCATCGGCCTGGCCACGCCGAACTTCTGGCTGGGCTTGATGGTCATGATCTACCCGGCCCTCTGGTGGTCCTGGTCGCCACCGATGCAGCTGATTCCTTTCTCCGAAGACCCGCTGGGCAATCTCGGCATGTTCCTCATTCCCAGCCTGATTCTGGGGACGGCCTCAGCGGCCGCCACCATGCGGATGACCCGCACCATGATGCTCGAGGTGCTCCGGCAGGACTATATCCGCACCGCCTGGTCCAAGGGGCTCAAGGAGCGGATCGTGGTAATCCGGCACGCCATCAAAAATGCCCTCATCCCGGTGGTGTCCCTGATCGGTCTGCAGTTGCCGATCCTGATCGGCGGCGCCGTGATCATGGAGAACATATTTGTCCTGCCAGGGTTAGGGAGGCTCATGCTGGATGCCCTCGAAATCCGAGACTACCCGCTGGTCTCCGGAATCAACCTGCTCTTCGCCACTACAGTGGTGGGAATCAATCTCATGATCGACCTGATTTATGCTTACTTGGACCCGAGGGTGCGGTATGAATAATGAGCCCAAGCGACGGGGACGGCTGGCTGCATTCTTTATCAGGCTGCTCGAGGAGCAGCCCCTGGGGACGGCCTGCGGGATGATCGTCTTGCTCTTGATTCTGGTGGCGATCTTTGCCGATGCGCTGGCGCCTTATCCCTTTGATGAAATGCACCTGAGAGACCGGATGACGGGCTCATCCGCCCAGTATCCGCTGGGGACCGACCATATAGGGCGAGACTTGTTGAGCCGTCTGATTTTCGGGGCTCGGGTTTCCATGCTGGTCGGTCTGGCTGCGACCACGCTCAATGTGCTCGTCGCTGTCCTGATCGGCGTCACTTCCGGATTCCTGGGAGGGAAAGTGGACCTGGCTGCGCAACGCTTTGTCGATGCCTGGATGGCCTTCCCGGGGCTGCTGATCTTGTTGACCATCATGTCCATCGTGGGAGAGGGGCTCCTCCAGATCATCGTGGTGCTGGGCATCACCGGAGGCATCGGGGGTTCCCGAGTCGTCCGAGGGGCTGTGATTGGTGTCAAGGAGAATGACTATTTTCTGGCAGCCCGGGCCGTGGGCACCTCCACGAGCCAAATCCTCATACGGCATGTCCTGCCCAATATCATGGCGCCGATCCTCATCATCTTCTCAATCAACATTGGCGGTGTCATCATTGCCGAGGCCTCGCTGAGCTTTCTCGGATACGGGCTGCCCGTCGGGATTCCCAGCTGGGGGAGTCTGCTCAGCCGGGAAGGGCGCAAGTACATGGAGCAGGCGCCCTGGCTGGCGCTCTGGCCCGGGCTTTGCCTGACGATTACCGTCTATTCCCTCAACATGTTCGGTGACGCCCTCAGGGATCTGCTCGACCCCCGGATGCGCGGAGGCCAGGGCAGTTATGGCGCTGCAAAGAGGAAACGCAAACGAGGCCTCCTGGCCCGACTGCTCCACCCTTTCAATTGGTAAGCGCACCAAAGGAGCCCCTCCCTTTTTCCTTCCTGAGAATCGCTGTTTTTTCTGCTGCGTCAAGATTGGATCATTGGAAAGAATCAAGCCCAGAGCTTCTATTCCTTTTTTTAGACCTGGATTATTCATAGTGCTAACGTTTAGATAAGCGGCTTTCCACTCCCTTCACTAATAGCAAGGATGGAAAGTCCGCTTCATCTTTTTGTTGGACGGAGCCGCGGGTCCGAAGGGAAGGGGTTGATTCTTCCTCTCCTTTGCTATGGAGATTCAGTCACTCCCTTTGGCTGAAATCGCAAGGAAATTACCTCCTATTTCCTCGAGGGAACCGGTGTTTTAAAGCAAATTTCTGTTCCATTGGGCATTTTCTTCCTTCAAGAAGGCTCTTCCAGGCGTTTCAGCGTTTTTTGGGCAGACGTCTCCCTCTTCCCTCAACGAGGAGTTCTCTTTTCTTAGATAATGAGAGTCACTTTTAAAGGAGCATCTCCTGAGTGGGCAAGAGGGGAAGATTCGTCCAGGGGCTTGTGGATTAAAAACTTTTGGCAAACCGGACACAACCAGGCAGGTGTTTGATCTTGCGGCAAACACGCCACCAACACCTTTTGCCAATCCCCATCTTTTTTTTGTTCCTCCCCTTCTTTCTGTCCCAAAGCACTCCGGCATTTCGCATAATCTCGTTTTTGGGCGCTGTTGGAATAAAGCCCCCAATAACGCCCTGAAATAAAGCCGGGGGGTGGGATATGCAGTTTGCAGGAGTTGTCATGGTTGCGCTAAAAGTATAAAAGAGAACAAACAAAGTATTCAAGGAGAGATTTGCTGGCGGTCAACTGGAGCAGCTTGTTCTAAAACTGTTTTTCATTCTACCCTAATTCAACAGTTTTGAAAATAAACTCAACCCTCATTGATCAACATTCTGAGGAAATTGAGCGACAAGATCAGACAAGGTTAATTCCCGTTGTTTATCATAAAATCGCATGTTACCTTCTTCACTGCATACCCAAAATTCCTTTGCTCCAGCTTCTAAATAGAGACGTTTTTTATTTTCTAATTCTTCTTGAGTATTGCTGTGAGACATAATTTCGATACATATTTCAGGGGCAATAGAAGCATCGAACTCATCTTTTACTCGTTCCCATCTTTCTTTAGAGAACCAAGCTACATCGGCTACCTTCGTGCTATCACTTGTCTTAATTGCGCACTCGGTAACTACTTCTCCCTCAGTTAGTAAAGTCTTTAAAATATGAACTATTTCACTTTGAAATCTTCCATGATACAGCTTTGCCGGACTCATAATAATCTGACCTTTTGCATTAAGTTCTACTTTGTAAGGCAAATCCTTTAAATTAGGATCTGCGCATATGGTTTCCCAGTTCATTTCCACCTCTTTTCATTTAGGTTTCACAGGTTTCAAAGGTTGAGCACAAAGAATTTTATAGATTCGCTTCTATCTTACCTTAAATCTTTTATAAAGGTGGGAATATTTATCAATTTCTTTGTATTCTTTTATGGACTATATAACTTTTTAACTGTCAATTCTATCCGATCATTCAAAGTGCTGAGGATTTAGAACGCAAAGTTCGGGCTTGTGAGGGGGAAGGAAAACGATGGAAAAGACACCACTTGACAAGCTGGCACAAACTTTGGAAAAGAGCGCACCCCTCACATCGCCTGGAACCTCTTGTCAGACTTTTTTATGGCTCGCTGTTTTCTAGAATTTTTTGGAGAGCCCCTAACAATTCTTCTGCCTCGGTCACTGCTTTTTCAGCTTCGTTTTCAGGAACATGAAGGGTGACCCCATCCTCACCCACACTCCGTCACTCAAATCAGGGGCCTTGAGCGACGATGAAATTGGAAGAGGAACCACAAAATATAGTAATATTTCATTGATCCCCCTTCAGTCCCGCGTTTTTAAAAATAGTATTGAGTCCCGGAGGAATATCCCCTTAATGTCTATATCCTGGAATAGGAGGAAATCCAGGTTTGATCCATATATCATGTCTCCCACCCCCTCTTTTGACGAATCCAGCCTCCTTTAATCGTTTTTCCAGTTCTCTTTTTGTCATTCATTTCTCAATTTTATGATTTGCCATATTACTCTCATAATTACACATTAGTGTGTTTTTTATTGAGAGATCAAGAAAAATCTGGCATTTGTATAAGGAGATCAAGAAGGGGGCAAAAAAAAGAAAGGGAGGAGATTCTAAATATAATCAAGAATATCAGTATCTTGATGGTAACACGCACCCGGCAAGCCAACGCTTTTTGAAAAAAAGTTAACTCAGGGAGTTGACATCTTCCTCCTCCTCCTGCATACTGTATTTTAGTAAGATGGTTTGGGAAAGCGATCACATGAAAAAAATCACCTTCCTGAGCAATCTTGTGCTCATCCCATCTGAATGACTCGGGAGTGGAAAGTTCGAAAGGGTCCTCCGAGAAGGCTTCCCGCTCGAGTGAGTGAAGCAGGTGGGGAATGATTAATTTGTAATATGGAGTAATGTTATGCAAACGAAAAAAATGAAATTTGTTGCCTCCCTCGTGGGGCTGAACCCGGCAGGCGTTTGGTCTGCTGCAAAATTGCAATCCTTGTTGCTCACCTTCACCCTGATGGTGGCCGCCTTTTGGGTCAGTCCGGCCGCAGCCCAGGAGTATGTGACGGACCCCGCCACCGGCATGACATGGACTGCGCCACAGTATGGCGGGACACTCACCTGGGCCCATAAGCAGTTCCCTAAGAGTACTGACCCGTATTCGGTTGGTGGCTGGGGGCCTCACTTCATCAGTGGCGTTAATGAGAAGCTAGCCTTCGGCGACTGGGCAGTATCCAGGGAAAAGGTGGTTGACCTGGCCTGGACTTATACGGGCCCGGAGATGTACAGAGGGGCTCTGGCTGAAAGCTGGGAAATGCCCGACGCCACAACGTTCATCTTCCACATCCGCCAGGGCGTTTACTGGCATGATAAGGCGCCGATGAACGGTCGGGAGCTGACTGCCGATGATGTGGTATTTAACTATCACCGTTATTTGGGTCAGGGCGATTTCACCGAAGACGGACCCAGCCCCCTGGGATATATGACTCAGGGTCTAGAGGAATCATCGGTAACGGCCACCGACGAATGGACGGTTGAGTTTAAGCTGGCGAAGCCTAAACCCGATTTGTTGTTTGCTATGACCCACAACGCTAATTACATATTAGCCCCCGAGGTAATCGAGAAATACGGAGACTATGCGGATTGGCGAAACGTGGTCGGCACCGGGCCCTATCGACTGACTGATCACGTCGAGGGCAGCTCGGCAACCTGGGAGAAGAATCCCAACTACTGGGGTTACGACGAAAAATTCCCGGAGAACCGCCTGCCCTATATTGACGTGTTAAGGTCCCTCCTTATACCAGACGATTCAGCACGTCTGGCGGCAATGCGCACGGGTAGGATTGATATGATAAGTAATACCGGCGACGCTCAAATATCCAATATCGACCATATAACCAGCCTCCAGAAGACCAACCCTGAAATCGAGTTCTGGCCCATTTATCGTGCATTTGGAGGTGATGTTTTTAACCAGTCTCTGCCGCCCTTTGACGACGTCAATGTGCGCAAGGCACTGCAGATGTCACTGGACCACGAGACAATTGCCGATACCTTCTTTAAGGGTTGGGGAATTGCAGGCCCTCATGGGTTTTTAGCTCAATCTTCTACAGGGTTTGCCTGGCCATATGAAGACTGGCCCGACGAGATTAAGGCAGAATATACCTATAATCCGGAAAGGGCCGAGGAACTCCTTGATGCGGCTGGATATCCACGTGGCGCCGACGGCTATAGAATGACGGTCAAGTTTGGCCATTTCGCGAGGTACGACGAGGACTATTCAGAAATCATCTTGGCGTACTTCGACGCCATTGGCATTAATAGCGAGATGGTTGTGATTACTGACCCTGAGTTGCTACCTATCGTCGAGGCGGAGACGATGGAGTTCGTGACGAGTAATTGGGCGGCATATCCGCTAGCTGTCCCCGGCACGTATGTATATGCGATAGTACTTACCCCCTCCAAGTATAATTGGAGCTGGAGCAAAGCGAAAGACCCGGAAATGGACGCCCTGATGGCCGGCATGGCGAATGCTACCACAGCGGAGGAGTGGATGAGCTATCATCGACAGGTCGATGAGAAAACTGTAAGGGAGCACTGGGGCCTGGTTAGAGCCCAATCCCCTCATTTTAGCGTGAGCCAGCCGTGGGTCGAGGGTTATGCCGGTGAATGGAGTCTGGGATACTCTGAACGTAATACACACTTTGCCCGCCTCTGGATTGATCAGGAGTTGAAGAAATCAATGGGGCATTAGTGCTTGACGGGCATCACCCTTGGAAAAAGGGTCGTCCGCGTGATCCGCATTCGGGAAGGGGGGATTTTACAGCCTTTGAAATCCCCCGTGGCCTCCCTTTGCGAAAGGGGCCGTCCGCGTGATCCGCATTCGGGAAGGGGGGATTTTACAGCCTTTGAAATCCCCCGTGGCCTCCCTTTGCGAAAGGGGCCGTCCGCGTGTTCCGCATTCGGGAAGCGGGAACACACGAGAATAGGGCTAAACTTGCGACTGATAAGGAGTGTGAGATGAGAGCCTATCTCATCAGGCGGTTATTGCTGATCATCCCCACCCTCTTACTATTGACCATCATCGTCTTTCTCTCGGTACGCTTCATCCCGGGCGATGTCATAGACGTATTGATGGTTGAGATGTCAGCATGGCATGCCGTGGGTGAGGGTATAAACCGCGAAAGGCTCGAGCGTATGCTGGGACTGGACGTGCCGGTCTACGTGCAGTATGGACGCTGGATAGGAGTGTTGCCTACCCCTGACTGGATTACCGGTGAGTCCCACTTTAAAGGTCTCCTCCAGGGCACCCTTGGCAAACCACTGATTGGCGGTTTTTCTACGATAGACGAGATGATAATAGGTAGATTGCCAATAACCATTGAGCTTGGTTTCCTGGCGATCGTAATCGGGTTCTTGATAGCCCTGCCCGTCGGCATCTACTCGGCGATTCGCCGCAATACCGCCACCGACTATGTGGGACGCACCGTCGCCGTCATCGGCCTGGCAGCGCCCAACTTCTGGCTGGCACTTATGGTCATGCTCTACCCGGCAATCTGGTGGGGCTGGTCGCCATCGATGGAGCTGATTCCCTTCAAGGAAGACCCGCTGGGGAATCTTGGGATGTTCCTCATTCCGGCCGTGATTCTGGGGACAGCCATGTCTGCCGCTACCATGCGGATGACGCGCACCATGATGCTGGAGGTGCTCCGGCAGGACTACATCAGGACGGCGTGGTCGAAGGGTCTCAGGGAGCGGGTGGTTGTCGTGCGGCACACCGTCAAGAATGCGCTCATCCCAGTCGTGACCTTGATCGGCCTGCAGCTCCCCCTCCTGATCGGGGGCGCCGTGATCATGGAGAACATCTTTAACCTGCCGGGGCTCGGGCGTCTCATGGTGGATGCCCTCGAAAGCAGAGACTATCCGGTAGTCTCCGCAATAAACCTGATTTTTGCTACTGCGGTTTTGGTGATCAATCTCATCATCGACCTGTTATATGCTTTCCTGGACCCGAGGGTGCGGTATGAATGAACCCAAGCGACGGGGCCGGCTGGCTGCATTCTTGATCAGGCTGCTCAAGGAGCAGCCCCTGGGGACGGCCTGCGGGATGATCGTCTTGCTCTTGATTCTGGTGGCGCTCTTTGCCGATGCGCTGGCGCCTTATCCCTTTAAGGAAATGCACCTGAGAGACCGGATGACGGGCTCATCCGTCCGGTATCTGCTGGGGACCGACCAGATGGGACGAGACTTACTCAGCCGCCTGATCATCGGGGCTCGTATTTCCATAGTGGTCGGTCTGGCGGCGACCGCTCTAAATGTTGTCGTCGCTGTGCTGATCGGCGGCATTTCAGGATTCCTTGGTGGTAAATTGGACTTGGCTGCGCAGCGCTTTGTTGATGCCTGGATGGCCTTCCCGGGACTGCTGCTCCTGCTGACCATCATGTCTATCGTGGGGCGGGGTCTGCCTCAGATCATCGTGGTCCTGGGGGTAACAGGGGGCATCGGTAGCTCAAGAGTCGTCCGGAGTGCCGTGATCGGCATCAAAGAGAATGATTATTTTCTGGCAGCCCGGGCCGTGGGCACCCCCACGAGCCAAATCCTGATCCGCCATGTGCTGCCCAATATCATGGCGCCTGTCATCATCATCTTCTCGATCAACATCGGGGCGGTCATCCTGTCTGAAGCGTCGCTGAGCTTTCTCGGATTCGGTCTGCCACCGGACGTTCCCAGCTGGGGAGGTCTGCTCAGCCGGGAAGGGCGCAAGTACATGGAGCAGGCCCCCTGGCTGGCGCTCTGGCCGGGGCTTTTCTTGACGATTGTCGTCTACTCCTTCAACATGTTCGGAGATGCCCTCAGGGACCTGCTCGATCCGCGGCTGCGGGGCGGGCAGGGCAGTTACGGTGCTGCAGGAAAACGCAAACGCGGCTTCCTGGCCCGGCTCCTCTCCCCTTTCAACTGGTAAGCGCACCAAAGGAGCCCGTAGTCAAACATCCATTTCAGTCAGCTATTGCATTCTAGGCGCTGTACCTCATGTTTTTCCGGGCTTGCTTCTTCAGGATCGCTTCCTGGGCCTCGGGAGAGCCATCGTGATAGGTGCCGAACCAATAATCCAAAGGCATATAGGGTTCTCCGTAGTTGCACTCAAAGTGACGGTGATGCAGATGATGGAAACCGTTATTGATGGGAACCTGGAGGTTCCCCTTGAGAACCAACTGCTGGAACCCGGAATGCCCCTGAGCCGGCGGGAGCGCATTGTGTTGGGTGTTCATCAGCATGTGGATGGGATGCGAGGGCAAGATCCAGTGAATCAGTACACTGCTGAAAACAATCAGGTGCTCAATCGGATGCATGGCCACACCGGACCAGGGCCCGATATTGATGTTTTTGTGATGGAGGTAGTGCACCCGCTTGAAGAGCGGAGGCCAGTGCATGAGACGATGGACCCAATATAAGTGGAAGATCCGAATCATGGGCATGCAGATCAGCAGCACGATAAAGTAGATCGGCTGTTCTCGCGGATCGATGTAGGGCAGCAGCTCGTTGGCGTAGGCCCACATCATCAGCGCTTCATACGCCGTCCAGATCGGAACGGCGCTAAAACAACACCAGAAGATGTTGTCGCGCAGTTGGTCCCCCCAGAGAAATCTCCGCTTTCCCGTTGCCATCCACTCGGCGTTGTATTTGTACTGCAACCCCTGGGACTTGCGCGTCCAGAGCCAGTAGTGCCAGGCACTATAGATGACGACCAGCAGCACGAGGTTGCGGACAAACATCTCCAGGATCCAGTCGAGTTGGAAAGTGACACAGCGAGACAAGGCCGGCTGGAAGTAGAGCCACGTGACTATGGCGATGCCAAAATAGATCATATTCCACGGATACAGGTAACCCGGGAAGCCAAACAGGTATTTGAAAGCCGCGAGGGGCTTGGGTGGCCAGGCAAACAAAGGACTGGGGGGGCCTGTCCCTTTTTCAGGGTGCCAGTATCCCCGCTCATCCCGAGGCATGCCTTCGATCCATCCTTCTTTTTCCATGCTGATATTTGCCATTAGGTCCCCTTTTCACATTCTTTTAAACCGATGCTTCTAAAGAAAGTCCACCATCTCTATCGCCTCCCCCGGAAGATGTCAAGTCCTATGTCATCCTTACAGGACGCTTCATGTGTGATGCTATCAATCTTTTGTGCTTCTCTCATCCATTCTCCCGTCTATTCACCTTCGCCCCATGCTAGTCCGTGTCTCAACGTTATGATGAGCATTCTTGTGGCCTATCACTGAATTTTGGAAAAACGATAATGTAGAAAACAGGCACGATCCCTCGAAAAAAACGCAGGGTCACAAGTCTGCTCCATCAACTTGTTCGGCTGTTTCGCCATTAATCCAAAGTTCTGATTCTGCTAGATCAAGATCATCATTCCAGATAATTCCATATCCTCTGTGATCGACATAGACCGTCTTGAATAAAACATTATCTTGGACCGGATCAAGCTCTCTCGTTGAGGTTCGACTTTCGCTTCGCTCAAGCGGAGTATTTTGTCGGATTATCTTTTTTTCAACGCAGCAACGGTACGCCGAGCGGTTGCGGGGAATTGACCCGAACGAGATTAATCGTTTTTCCTCAATCTCTTTCATCTTGTTTAGCAAATCTTTGCCTGTTTTGGCGCGTTCTGGCAAAATTCGAATGGCATTGCTTAAGGTGACGCCATCTCGACCACAACGCTCTTCCCAGACTTCCAATGTTGGATTTTCTGATCCTCGCACTATCCAGGCAATAACCGACCTTGCTTCAGAGAGTTTCCTTTCTTTCCCCTTGGCAATGAGTTGTTTTTCAGTGATGCGATACAATTGACAAACTGCCTGAATAATTTCTTCCAACTCCAATGTTTGGTCAATGCGCACCCAAGCTGCTGTACAGGTTGGGGACGTTGCCATCGCTGCTGGGCATTGCCGAGGGTACCTTTGACGAATACGAGGTCAACCACCGGCTGGCGCTGGAAAGTGGTTGCAATGAAAAAGTGCTTCCAGAACTAACAAAATCGGCGCTTTATTTATTTTTCAATTTTGAAAAACATTTGATTAATCAGAAACGTATTCTACTGAAGAAAAGCAATGCAACTGCCAATTTTGTACTAGCGAACGATAAGGTTCACGTGCGAGCGTAGCGAGTTAGGTGGAACGCTGAGGTGAGCAGCGCCCATTTGGGTTGCTCTTGAGGTAAATTTTAAAAATTTACTCTAAATTTCGACCGAAGGGGCGTGGTGGGCGTCGGCTTGACCGTCTTGTTGGGCAAAGCTCTCTAAATACAGGGTATCTGGACAAAAATCTTGTCCACCATCCCATTGAATACTTCCCAAAAAAGGTTTTACTGAATTGAATTTCTTAAGATCTTTAAGGTCTTTAAAAATTCCTTTATCCAAATAAGGTCGTATATCAAAAACCTTCTTTTCGCCATTATCAAATGTAAGATTGATCGTGAAATCTGGATTTGCTGATACGTCTTTAACTCTTGGGTTCATCATCATTCCTTATTTAGTGCCTGACAGAAAAATACAATTTTACTAATAGGAGGTGTAGAACCCGCGAGAACATCTGTTTTTGAACAAGCCATATTTTAGAGAATTGAAGCTGTTTTTCTTTGGGATCCCTAATTTTTTGTTACCTCCCTATTTTTGGACACTCGCCCCCCCTCCCGGCCTCCCCTCTTGTTTCAGAATGGGGAGTCACTCTTGGGTTCAGGCCGCTTATTTGTAGGGTCCTCGTTTACGACGCTGCCGTTCTTTTTGTTGTTCACGCAGGACGGTGCCGAGACGGTGGATGTTTTTTGCAAGCACAGCCAGAGCGACATAACGTTCGAACCCCTTGATTCCATGATCCGGACATCGGTCGAGTCTGTGCGCATCCAGAGCGTTGATGGCGGATTCGACCGTAGAGTGTTGAGATGGGGTCAGGCTTGCATACTTGTATTCAGAAGAAATACAAGTATGCAAGCCTGACCCCAATACACATTGATCTCACTTCATCAAGTTTCAATCCTCTTACACTAGTTTCAATCCTCACCCAACCCGGAGGTTGAGTGCTACTGTATTTTTTCATCCAAATCCACCATCTGAATATGTTTCAATCCTCACCCAACCCGGAGGTTGAGTGCTACTTCGGAACTCCTCTCATTGATCTCACTTCATCAAGTTTCAATCCTCTTACACTAGTTTCAATCCTCACCCAACCCGGAGGTTGAGTGCTACGCTTTTTTTGATGAAAAAACTCAATATTATTATGCTAGTTTCAATCCTCACCCAACCCGGAGGTTGAGCGCTACTTTAACCTCCCAAGCAGTTGATTTGCTTAGGATTTTCCCCTCGTTTCCGCGATCCTCCTTGAACTGTCCTGAAAGTCTGATAACGAAACAACGCAGGGAACGAGAAAATCTATAAAATTCCGGGACTTACAGCCATCGCGATCCTGCCCGTTTCTATGCCCTCGCTTCAGGTTCGCTCTTTTCACAAGATCCGAAGCTTAGATACATTTAATTAGACTAAAAGCGGGTCATCAAAGTTAATCGAAGGAGCTACTCCAAAGTGCTGACAATACTGCTCTTTGGGCTCTCTTAAACGATAAATCCTCAAATTGTCCTCCTTCTCGTCAATACATTTGACAAGAGATCGAACCAGTTGCTCGTACTGCGCTTGATCGACCAAACACTCGAAGACAGACTTTTGCACCCGCTGGCCGAAGTTCTTGCACAGTTGAGCAACTCTCCGCAGCCGCCGTTTTCCGACTTTCTGTTCTGTAGCTACATCATACGTAATCAAGACTTGCATTATGTTGTTTGTTTCAACCTCCGTCTAACCTTTTAGCGATACAAAAAGGGCAGATAGTCTTCCATATCCCCCCGCAACACCCGAGCCAGTAAACGGGCTTGGACATGAGGAATCAGTCCAATAGGAACTTTTCGTTCGATGATGGGATGCTGGATTTCTTCCTGTTTACGTTTCTGGTAAACAACAATCACTTCCTTTTCATCAACCTGCTCGTGAACTGCTCGCCCTCGCAGAGTGTACAGATTTTCATCAAACGTCTGTTCCTGGTGAATCAATGCACACTGGCGCGGACAATAGCTGAAATGCTCCAGGGCGGAGATCATGATGGGATCATCATCGGACCATGCAGTTAAGGTTGGAATACCCATACCTTCAACCTACTTGAGGAATCAAATTCACATCACTGGGCAGGTTCTTTTTATTAATCGAGATATTATAATCTTCAAAATCTCGTGGTACGATGACACTTTCTTTCCGCTTGGGTTGAATACATGTGAAAAGACGATGCGCGTGTGCATTTCCCAGCCGCGAATTGTGCTTGAATATATACAGTCCACGAGTTGTCATCTCTCCGCGTGCGGCTGAACGATCATGTTCAAACATGTCGGCGAGCGAATTCCACAATAAATTGAGGTCGTCATCGGAAAATTTTGTTTGATCTGCGAGATGCGCCGAGACAAAACCATGCGCTACGTAAAGGCCATAAGGCACAGTGTGTTTGCGGCCCATAGTTCGATTGTCACCTTCTTGTTTAGCGGATTCCGCCACCGTCGCCACCGCCATACGAGTAATTGAATGTTCCTGGGCAACGATAGGATCCACCGAACGTGCGAAAGTGAGTTGTACGGGACCTCGCACCTGACCGCAGTTCACACCAGTAGACATTACTGCGCCGAAAGTACGCACGTCATAAAAATTTTTGCACATCCAAGCACGCGCCTCGTCTACTTTGTCCCCACCTTTACGCTTCTTATCTTCTCCCTTGAGAGATTCACCAGCGCCAATGGCTTCATAGGCGCGTTCGTGCTGCTTATTGAGGATTGCTTTTTCCTTTACGTAAATTTCAAATGGCGGCTTTTCTTCTTTCACAATACCAACGTAGTTACGGACCTTGCGTTTCAAACTCACGTCAGTCACAAGCCCACGCCCGGTCTCAGCATCAACACGTGGCAAATTACCCGCGTCCGGATCACCATTAGGGTTGCCGTCTTTCACGTCAAATAATAAAACAAAGTCGTAGCGGTTCTCGATTGCCATGTTTAGTCTCCTTCCATTAAGGTTGATTTAGTTTTCTTGAAAAAATTCTGCCGTTGGTGATAATAGCCGATAGCGAAGCGACCCTGGTCTTCCAAGGACAATCGCGCTGGGAAATCGCTGAGATTCTCCATGATTTCACCGATGCGCTTTTCCATATTCACTACACGGCCGGGTTTCTCCAATTTAGAAAGATGATGGTTTTTAAGCTTCAGCAGAATCGAGAATACAATCACCGGCGTACTCGACGCTGCACCGTAGTAACGATCGCGTATGGTAGCATTGATTCCAGGATTGGCTTCTTCCTGGATCTTCTCCAACACCGCAAACAGTCGACCCAGCCGGTAGCCAACGTTTGTATTGGATTCGTCTAGAGACATGCTTAGTTCCTCCTTCATAACAGGGTTTGAATAACGGGTTGCACGATTGATGCAAGCTTTGATTAACGCAGCACGGGAATATGTAACATTCTGAACAAATCGGCCCTTAGGGTGTTTTTTCGATTGCTCGGCACGAATCCGGCGCACGGCAGCCGAGAGCAGTGTGTATGGATAGGGCAGACCTACGAGAATGCTTCGCATCAACTCACCACCAAGATTCGGTGGAATATTGTCCGCTTTGCCTTGCGTTGCCACTGATACCAGCAAGCGAAACAACGAAAGATAGAGCGGATCACGGGGTGAGCGCTCAATAGCCATATCATCGAAGTGCTGTTTAATCCGTCCAGCTATTTCTGCTACCGTGCCGTGGTACCAAAAACGGATGGCGATACGTGCTGCATTGGGAGCAAGACCCAGAACAAAGAATTTTGCTTTGCCTTGGTCTTTCTCCAACAAGCCTGAATCGATGGCAGTGTAGAGACTTCTTACCGCATTAATGTTGCGGTCCGGATCATCCTGAGGCGGCTCGCTAAATATGTCCACTATTCCCATTTCCAATTCTGTAGGTTTGTCGGCCCAGAACACCGAACTCGCATCTCCGATTTGGAGACGCTGCGGCGAATCTCTGTGAAGCAAGTGGTTGAGCGCCGTGGTGTAAGCGAAAGATACGGACTGACTGATTGGGGCATTTTCTCCTTGACGTTTTCGCTTTCCGTACGACTCAAAAGCACGCTCGTTGAATGAAACGACGTTTGCTCCCGACGTCTGGGCACCCCAAACTCCTTTTATGACCATTTCGTTTCTTGTAATTGGCTCTTTCTCTCCACCAGTGACTAAACAAGTTCCATGTTTATTGGTAGAAGCAGATAACAATCGCGCTTTGTCGTATGCTGCTCTAACCGCAGAACGATCCGGTATGTAAATCGGACCATCGCTAACCAAGCGAAATACAACAATAGGATCACGTCTCTCAAAGTCTTCAGTCAAATCAAATTTAGCTAAAAGACGGTCAGTGCAGTCCGGCTTGTTTGCTAGCCTTCCACAGAATATTTTTACAGAGTTGATTCCCTCATCATCGTGACAATCCTGTAACCATTCATCAATCGTTGATATAAAGCTTTTAATTTTTAAGCTGCCTTTGTTTCCCCTTCCAAAAACAAAACTCGTGTTGTCCCAGAGAAGGTTTGCATCTTTCCCGCTATTTGTATGTTTTAGGGCTTGTTTACCTATAGCCGGGAGCATTACGTTCCGGCCTATGATCTTTGTTTTTTGCTTTGTAAAAACCGTTTCAATGTTAACGCATTCACCCGAATTGTTGAGAACTAAAACGTAGTCGATTTCTCGCCGAGTCCATCCTTCCGGAGGTATTGAGTTGTCTACCGATTTGGTTTTCCTTTCGTAATAGCCGTGGAGCGCTTGCAGAATCATCCTCGCACCTCCTCGCTGTCCCAGTCTGGAACGTCCACCACGCCGTTCACCAAGTTTGCTTGAAAAAAAAGTGGCTTGGGATCGGCGAGATTACGATAGTCCAGATCGTACAGCATGTAGCCCAACTCACGCGTCTCAGCAATCGGTTGTGATCGTGAGTCCCCTGGCTCCACTAACCGGAATTCTGCTGCGAATTCACGACAGCCTAGATAGGGTTGATTAATACACTGCCCCTTGGCAGCGCGACGTTCGAACATCGTCATAAATTTCACCGCTTGGTTCGGTTCGTTGTACATATCAAACTCGCCTCCATTCGCCGTTCGTATACTCAGCTGTGGAAAGTTCGGCTTGTGCGAACTGGGATCACGCATCTTGAACGACGCATGAATGAGGTATTGGACGTCACGAAGGAACAAGCCTGCACGCTGTTGGCGTTCATCTTCAATATATATCCCTAACTGACCGGTTCCGGATTTCATCGTGCTTTCGATATTGTGTGTCGAAGCAATGCTGCCGACTTCGTTACGACGCAGATTGATCCACTTGATAGGTTTAAGTACTTCAATCTTTCTCACCTGCCAGCGTATAGCCGGTTCCCAAAGAATTGCTTCAAATATGGCACGCGCAGCCGAAGGCGTTATCACGTCATAACTGACACGCTCGACCTTCATCTCCGGTCGCGTGAAACAAGCAAAGTCGCCACTGACTTCAAGATAGTAGATTTTCATTACCCTTTCCTAACTGATCAAAACGTTTGGATCAAGGTTCGTGTCATCGACCAAAACCCCTATTACTGGGTGATACAGAACATCCGAAGTTTGTGCGAACATGCCGGGATAGATTTCATCCACATCGCTGTTGCTCAGCAATTTCCGAAACTGATATTCTGGCAGCGATACGGTGTAGCGCTGGAGCTTGCGCATGAGCCAACGTTCCGGACCTTCTTTCTGCAAGCGACAGATTAATGCAGGACTGCTGCCATATTGCACAATTATACTGCGATAGCCCGAGTCGTCGATTAATTGAAAACGATAAGCAGCAGTGCGAAACTGGACTTTCAATGGATCGTCGTTGTCTCCCTGTGGTGTCAGCAATCTGGTTATATCATGTTTATCGAGAGATGCAGTACCCTTGTAGAAATGCTGGAAGTAACTTCGAAATAAACCCCGTTCTAGTGGATTGTCGGGATTCATTGTCAACAACGAAACGGTCGTGTCTGCCGCATGCCGAAAAATTCCGGGTGGGGGGGGTTTAGGCGGTATAAATACAAAAACTTGACCCCTTTTCAGATTACCTTCGCGATCTTTCAGATTACCTTCGCGATTACACCTTCCAGCCGCTTGGGCAATTGAGTCCAGGCCGGCAAGGGCTCGGTATACCACGGGAAAATCCAAGTCCACGCCGGCTTCTACCAATTGCGTACTAACCACACGCACCTTTCCTACACACAACCTCTGTTTCACATCGGCGATAATGCGTGAGCGATGCTCTCCACACATGAGGGCTGACAAGTGCACCGTATCCTCAGGCATCCGCCGGTGCAATTCACGTGCATCGGAACGAGAGTTAACCACTGCCAATACAGAAGGGTGCTGCTGAATCTGCTGTGCAATATCGTTCCACTCCTGCGTTTTTCGGAAGTTTTTCGGCATTGAAACGGTAACGCGTTCCAGGTCATGATCCAGAGTATCCAGGTTGTCAATGATTTCGCGCACTTGCTCAAGACCTCGAAGTGTACGTTGGAAAGTTTGAAGCGTGCTCAACGCAGGTTGGGTTGCAGTTGATAATACAAAGGTAACACCGTAATAGTGCACTAGTAGATTCATCACGTCGAGAATTGGCTGTAAAAACTCAGGCGGTAGAAGTTGAGCCTCGTCCAGGACCACCACACTATCAGCGATGTTATGCAACTTGCGGCAACGGCTGGTTTTAGAGGCAAAAAGCGACTCGAAGAACTGAACGTTGGTGGTGACGATCAATGGCGCATCCCAATTCTCTGCTGCCAAGCGGCTTTTCACCATTTCCTTTTCGGGATCGAGGTTACTATGGTGTTCAACGACAGCATTAGAAAATATTTCGCGGAAAAAGTTTGCAGTCTGTTCGATAATGCTGGTATACGGAATGGCATAAATCACCCGCCGTTTACCATGGTGTTTAGCATGCTCTAAAGCAAAGGCGAGACTCGACAACGTTTTGCCACCACCAGTAGGAACTGTCAACGAAAACAGTCCTGGTGATTCGTGCGATTTGTCCCGACACTGACGAAGCACGTTGGTGCGGGTACAGTTCACGCACGTCTGCGGAACCTCTGAAAAATTTCTCTCCATGTAGGTATTGAAACATGATAACAACTCTTGGACCCTCAGAGTATCTATACGTTGCGCAGTCTTGTCCGCGTCCATGAACGCTTTGGTATCTAAAAAATCTGCGTCAACTAAACATGAAAACAACATGCGTATCCACAAGGTGAAGCCTTTGGCTTTGCCCAGCAGGATGCTATCAGGTTTAGGCTGCAAAAGAATCTCAGGAGGAATCGGTTGATTTAGTGCTCGTTCTAAGTGTCTGCCATCATCTAGTCTTGCTTTTAACGCCGCACCGGCAGTATCGCTGGACTGCCAATCCGGCAATCCCGTATGATGACCAGCAATGAGGTAAGCCAAGATCCGTCCATGCAACCCGAATTGCGCAATCGCGTACTGTGCCCCAGCGGTCGAATGATCAACTCGACCACTCTGACCTTCAAGATGTGCTTCGGGTTCATAACCAGACACTGACTTGATACGCTGCTGAAATTCCGCACTGTATTTTCCCAGGTCATGCCACAATCCTGCTACCTGTGCCCAATCTCCGCTGCCAAAGACACGAGCGTACTCTTCTGCTCGTTTACTTACTCCACGTAAGTGTTCGTCCAGGTCGTGTGGAATGAAGTGGTCATCCTCTTGACGAACATGTGCCAGATAATGGACGTTCTTGTGTTGCTTCGATTTTTTTGCCATTTGTATCAAAACGAGTTGTGCTCCCCAGTGCAAGTATCGGTTCAAATACGGTCCCTTGACAAATGGAGGAATCCTCTAATGTGTTCTTAAGAGGGGGTCAGGCCTTTGATTATTTGATTAGGAACGAGTCTTGTTTTTTTGCTTCCTTTTTATTTAATTAAAGGCCTGACCACCTTCCAACGAGCCATTAGCCTGATTGGAAAGCGGTCTCCAACCCCTCAGATGAAAGCAATACAATTTTCGAACGCCCTTGCGGTGAGCCATCAAGGGGATGGACGCGGACGGAACCGTGAGCCAAAAGCCTGTACAAACCATTGGACACAACAAGGTACATATGTTTTTCCAGGGCAAATTATTTTGCCAGGGGAGTCGGACCTGAAGATCGGCCCACTCCTTGATCCTGATGAGTGACTGGAGCGTTCCTTTGATCCATTTTGAAGGAATGACTCAAACTCTTGAAATAAATGGTGCGTTTATCAAAAATTGTAGTGCCAAATGCTGAGGACTACACGCAAATCGGTCACCCTGATTTATGGACGGAAAAGTGTTTTTTTTCTTGGCTATTCCTCTAATGAGTGACCCCAAACCAATTAGATTAAAATGAGATAGGCGGAGAGGGATAGAATTTTATCCCTTACTCCGCTCTATACTAATTGTCTCTGTGGCGAAATAAGCATACGCTCAGAGACAAACTGCCGTAGAAGTGAAATAATTGGCAGACAAGACGGAGTCCCAATTCCGTTTGCCTTCTCTAGCTTGACTCTAGAGGCCGTGAGAGTAACAGCGCCAAAACACTTCTACATGGCCAGGTATCCAAAGGTAGGATCAGATACTAGCAATATCTGACATACGGGTTTGATTCCCGTCCTGGCCTCTTGCTCTATTTTGATTAGAGCACCTACATCATAAAGTATATATTTATAAAAGCAAGCAAATTACAAAAATTTTCAAATATTTTTTATTCAAAACAAAAGATTTATAGAAATGGGGTCGGACTTGCGTATTGGTAATAAGAAATTGTTTTAAGCGCAAGAGTTGTTCATCGATCTGAGGATGAAATATACGCTAGGATACTCATATTATTGAAGATTTATATCGAACTCAGATTACGTAGCGATATTTTTCAAAGCTGGCTGCAGCAACATGGAATATTTTCTTGCATCCAACTGAGGACAATACCTGCAGGATCCGAGTGACTGAGGGTGGCGACAAGAGTGATACAGCAATTGCCGCGGAAATGTACGTCTGCAGACGTGGCAGTCCCCAATCCTGCGTCGGAACAAAATGTTGGCCTTCCTCCTCTCCGATGAGGCTGAAAATATCACCGGCCAGCTACGAGAAAAAAAGCTTGTTTCTCAACCACAGAAACCAATATCATGAAATTTACGTGGCCTCGTTGTTTCGAAACTTGCGACCCTGGTATAGGAAGGACAGGGAAAATTATTTTATCCGACCACGCAGTTGCGGTTGCAAAGGGTTGCCGCGGAGACATTTTCCCGGGAGTTTTCATGAAAAAAATAAAAATTTATTTATCATTTATGGTTGCAGTCTGTGGAATCTTTTTCAGTTCCAGCCTGTTGACGGCCGCCCCCGTTAAAATCGGAATGATCACAACGCTCTCCACGGGATCCGGATATTTGGGCGAGGAAGTGCGAGATGGCTTCATACTGGCGATGGAGAAAGAAGGAGGCGCCCTCGGTGGCATCGAAATCAAACTATTGGTGGAGGATGACAACCGAAAACCGCAAAAAGGCATCGAAATTGCCGAGCGCTTCATAAATCGTGATAAAGTCGATATCGTTACGGGCATCATTTTCAGCAACGTCCTCAATGCCGTAGTTCCAAAAGTAACCCGCAAGGGAAAAATCTTTATCAGCCCCAATGCAGGCTCTTCCAAGTTTGCCGGCAAAGGTTGTGATAAAAATTATTTCAACGTCTCCTGGCAGAACGATGGCATACCTGAGGCGATGGGGAATTATTTAACGACGAAGGGCAAAGAAGACACCTACCTGCTTTCGGTCAATTACCAGGCAGGAAAGGATATGATTGCCGGATTCAAGCGTTTTTACAAAGGGTCGGTTAGCGGAGAGGTCTATGTCAAATTGGGACAATCCGATTATGCCGCAGAAATCTCCAACTTGCGCGCCGCGAAGCCCAAAGGCATTTTTTTCTTTCTGCCTGGCGGCATGGGTATCAACTTCATGAAGCAATTCATACAAGCAGGATTGCATAAAGAAATAAATGTCTACGGTCCCGCCTGGTCGTTTGATGAACGCATCCTCAAAGCGATTGGAGAAGTGACGGTAGGATTCTATAATACGACTCATTGGAATCACGACTTTGATAACCCCAGCAGTCGCCAATTCGTGCATGCCTATCGTAAAAAACACGGCAAGTATCCGACCGTCTATGCCAGCCAGGGTTACGACGCGGCTCTGCTGATCGCCAGCGCTCTCAAAGCGCTCAATGGCGATGTATCGGACACGGACAGTCTGCGGGAAGCACTGAGAAATGCGGATTTCGAATCAGTTCGCGGCAATTTCATGTTTGGCAAAAATCAGCATCCTGTCCAGGATTTCTACCTCCGTCAAGTTTTCAAAAAAGCGGACGGTAGCCTGACAAACAAAACGATTGAAAAAGTTTTTACCAACCATGTGGATGCCTATGCCAGAGATTGTGAGTTATAATTCACATGTGGTTGTTGCTTGAACAAATTCTGAACGGCGCGCAACTGGGAGTGATGCTGTTTTTAATGGCTGCCGGCTTAACCCTGGTTTTTGGAATCATGAATCTGATCAATCTGGCTCATGGTTCTTTTTATATGATTGGGGCTTTTGTAGCCGCTACGGTGAGCAATCTCAGCGGTAATTTCCTGCTGGGTTTACTGGCGGCCCTACTGGCAACAGGCCTGGTTGGCATACTGGTGGAAATCCTCACTTCGCGTGCGCTCTATGAACGCAATCACCTGGATCAGGTGCTGGTGACGTTTGGATTGATTTTCTTCTTCAACGAGGCGGTCCAGGTGATTTGGGGGCGGAGCGCTTTGTTCTTTGATGCGCCCCCCCTCTTTTCTCAGGCAATCGAGTTCCTGCCGGATGCGCCTTATCCTTCCTATCGTTTGGCGATCATTGCAGTGGGCATTGCAGTGGCTGTTTTTCTCTATATTTTGATCAACCATACTCGTTCAGGAATGCTGATTCGGGCCGGCGCAAGCAACCGTGAAATGATTGGCGCCCTGGGGGTCGACATCAAATTGCTTTACACTCTGGTTTTTGGCTTGGGTGCCATGTTGGCAGGATTGGCAGGCGTGATGGCCGGACCAATCATGTCGGTGGAAGCAGGCATGGGAGAAAATATCCTTATTCCGGTTTTTGTGGTTGTCGTCATTGGCGGTATTGGCTCGATTCGCGGCGCTTTTGTGGGCGCCCTCATTGTGGGAGTTGTGGATACCTTGGGACGGGCCTTTCTTCCTGCCTTCTTTCGCCTCTTCATGTCCAATGCTTATGCAGACGGCGTGGGTAGCGCTCTGGCTTCCGTTTCTATTTACCTTCTCATGGCCATAGTCCTGATGTGGCGTCCCACCGGATTGTTTCATGCCAATGCTTAAACTGACCCGTAAAAAATTTGTTCTTTTCTTTTTATTCGCCTTTCTCTTCTGCTTACCACCGCTTGCAGAAATCCTGGATCAAAACTATCTGATTCCCTTTTTCAGACGTTGTCTTATTTATGGAATTGCCGCGGTCAGTCTCGACTTGATTCTGGGATATGGAGGGATGGTCAGTTTGGGACATGCTGCTTTTTTCGGAATGGGGACTTATGGCGTGGGCATTCTGGCTTTTCATTATGCGGAGGGAACGCCCTTCCTCAGTTGGCCTGTCGAAATCCCAGGTAGCAATGATGCGCTGCTGGCTTGGCCTGTCAGCATAGTGGTGACCGCTTTGTTCGCCTTGGTGATTGGCGCCTTAAGCCTGCGCACCAGCGGGGTCTACTTTTTGATGATTACGCTGGCCTTTGCCCAAATGCTCTTCTTTTTCTTCATTTCTTTGGAAACTTACGGAGGCGATGATGGTATGAGCATGTACGAACGTAACACGCTTTTCGACTTGGACCTCAACAACGACACGACCTTCTACTATATTTGCTTTGCCTTCTTGTTGCTATTTGTCCTCTTCTCCCATCGATTGATTCATGCGCGCTTTGGCATGGTGCTCCAAGGGTGCGAACAAAACGAGCAGCGTATGAAAACCCTGGGGTTTCCCACCTACATATATAAACTGACGGCATTCACAATCTCGGGGGCCGGCGCCGGTTTAGCAGGGATCCTGATGAGTAACCATTTGGAATACGTCAGCCCGGACCTCCTGCATTGGACACAATCCGGAGAAATATTGATCATGGTTGTTTTGGGGGGAATGGGCACCCTGTTTGGAGCCGTGTTTGGAGCAATTGCGTTTTTGTCCATAGAAGAAATCCTATCCGCTTATACCGAACATTGGATGTTGTATTTCGGACCATTTCTGATCCTTGTGGTCTTGTTCAGTAAGCGCGGCCTTTATGGCTTATTTATCGGAGAAGAGGAAAGGGAGCATGGCTGACAACATTTTGGAAATCCGCCAGTTGCGTAAAAATTTTGGCGCGCTCAAAGCAATTGACGGGCTTTCCCTGGAACTGGAGAAAGGCAAACTGCACGCCGTGATTGGTCCCAATGGCGCCGGAAAAACTACTTTAATTGCCCAACTCTCCGGTGAATTGATCCCCGATGGAGGGAGCCTGTTGTTTCAAGGAGAGTCAATCACCCACTGGCCTATCCACAAAAGGGTGCGCCAGGGAATTTCTCGTTCTTATCAAATCACGTCTATTTTTGAAGCGCTGACTGCAGAAGACAATGTGGCATTGGCAGTGCAGGCTCGACAAGGGCACAGCTTTCATTTCTGGAAATCCGCAAAAACGGACCGCACTCTGCGAGAACCGGCTTTGCGTATTCTCGATCAGGTGGGATTGGCCGATCGTGCGCCTACCTTGGCAGGTCATCTGGCGCATGGCGAAAAACGTCAACTGGAAATCGCCATGACCCTCGCCTCTGAGCCGGTTTTATTGCTCCTGGATGAACCTTTGGCCGGAATGGGAGCCGAAGAATCGCTCCGGATGATCCAACTATTACGGACATTGAAAAACGACTATACCATTTTGCTGGTCGAGCATGATATGGATGCGGTCTTTACCCTTTCCGACCGTCTGACCGTGCTGGTCTACGGTAAAGTAATTGCCAGCGGACTCCCGGAAATAATCCGTAACAACGAAAACGTGCGAACCGCGTATCTGGGCGATGAGGTCCTCTGATGTTGGAAGTGCAAAAAATCGAAACGTTTTATGGCAGCAGCCAGGTTTTATTTGGCATCGATCTCAAAATTAAGAAGGGCAAGCTGTCACTCTTTTGGGACGCAATGGCATGGGAAAAACCACAACCGTGCGCTCCATCATCGGATTGACACCGACGCATCGAGGAAAAATTCTGCTGGAAGGGAGAGAAATCCAGCACCTTCCCTCCTACCGGATTGCCCGACTTGGCGTGGGATTGGTGCCGGAAGGACGTCAGATTTTCCCCAATTTGTCAGTCAAGGAAAATCTACTGGCAACAGCAAGGAATCCGCTGAGATTCCGTTCAAACAAGATCCCTTGCTCCCTGGACCCTCGAACGGGTCTTGCAAATTTTTCCCATCCTGGCACAGCGCCAAAAATATCGCGGGAACCAACTTTCCGGAGGGGAGCAGCAAATGCTCTCCATCGGTCGCGCCTTGATGACCAATCCCCGTTTACTCATTCTTGACGAAGCGACAGAAGGCTTAGCCCCTCTGATTCGCAAGGAAATCTGGCGCTGTCTTGAAGTCTTGAAGAAGACCGGACAATCAATCCTTGTCATCGACAAACACATCGAATCCCTCCTTCGCTTTGCCGATCATCATTATATTTTAGAGAGGGGTCGCATCGTATGGTCGGGAGATTCGGCATTGCTCGCAGAAGATTTGGATGCTCGGCACCGTTATTTAGGAGTGTGATTCTAACGAAGTACCAGAGTCTAATCCCATGGTTTCTTTTTTACTTCAAAAATATCAATCAAATTCGATTTTCCCGGCACCCGGACACGGTCGACAAATTCGATTAACGGATTGTTTGACTCCACCAGTGCCGCAAGAGTGTATTCAGTAATCAGAAAGGGCCGTTGATACGATTTCGTCAGCGCTTGCAAATGGACCGCTACAATTTCCGCATCGGAGATGACAGCCCCTTCCATGCGTCCCACTTCTCCAACAATTCCCAGAAGGAGGACTTCACAATTAACGCCGATTCCGATTTCGATAGTCGTATCATTTGCTTTTTTATCCTGATTGAGTTGTTTCACTCTTTTCAGCATTTTCCTTCCGGCAGCAACAGCGTCTTCAGGTTTATCGGGGAAAAATGCTGTTATCCCAGTCGCCTTATATTTCCCCACGAAACCATTGTGGTTTCGCACAACGGGCCCCATTTCATTTAAAAACTGGTTGACAAAATCAAGGTTGTCGGGGGGCGATAGTCCTGCGGATAGCACCGGATAATTTTGAATTTCCATTGACAGCACACTCATTTCTTGCTGAACGTAGTCTCCCAGTCTGAACATCGATGATGTGCTTTTTTGGTAAACATTGGATCATTGAATGTGGCACAAAACGATTGAATATATCGGTCAAACGCATTACTTTTTCAGCTTCAGCCAATCTTTCTCTCAAGGTGGATTCGCTTTTTTGACGGGACGCATTGAGACAGTCTATCAACGCAAGAGCTAAGAGAACTACGGCCAATAAAGAACTCAAATAAATGCTCCATGTGATCCCTTCCACGTTTAGCGCTTCCGTTGAGTCTGAAGACAATCCCTCAAAGCTCGCGACTGCCAGGCAAATCCAGGCTAAAAGGTAAAATCGAGCAGGTCGAAAGTTTTGCCGCCATCGTCGAACACCTGCATAAATTGCCAAGACTGCCCAAACGAGAAGTAAAATTTTCATCAACTGTAACAAGAACCATTGGGGAAAAATGGCAGCAATCACAGAGGTCAACAGGCTGATCACCAAAAGGACGACAAGCAAGGAATTGAAAATTGGCAGGTTTTCTTTTGTGCGTAAAAAACGACGCACAAACAAATATGCGAAAGAGAGACTGATACCCATCAAGATGGGCCAGGCTTTCAGGCTCCACGGGGATAATATTGGCCCAAAAAACTCATAAAAAAACTTATTTTCCAGCGTCTGCGCCCCTCCTAAAAATGCGATAAATCCTACATAATAACAGTAGCTCGTCTCTCTCAGAGTGAATGCGAACATGCTGTTGGAGAGCATCAGGGCGACAATCACGCCTAAGTAGATGCTATGGAGGATCAACGCTTGGTTGGGAATGGCAAGCATGTTAGTATGAGATTTTAAATTTTTTACCAATTAAAGGGAACACTGCTTCACAAATGGTGGGCTGAAACGGTTCCTCTATCAATTAAATATTTGGAGTACTTCACCTACCGCCAATTGAATTTATAGTAGTTCCATCCCCTTTGTCAACAAAACTTTCACACATCTATTGCAATAAATTCAATAGGTTACCTAAAAATTAGCGGGATTCATAAACCGTTTCCATTTTTTACTTGGGAATTCGCAAATCTACCTTTTGCATCACTTTTCAACTTCACGGCAGTATTGGCAGGATGTTCCCACCTGAAACTCGAGGTTGGGCAAAGTTCTTTTTTGCAATAGGACGAAACAGGTTTTTATCCAAAAAAGAAACAACAAAAATTCATGCGCTATGGATTCATTCACGCAATTGACCCTCGGAGCTGCTGTTGGAGAAGCAGTATTAGGGCGGAAAGTGGGTCGACGCGCGGCCTTTTGGGGTGCGCTGTGTGGTACGCTTCCCGATCTGGACGTTTTCTTCTCAATGGGAGATCCGGTGAGCGATTTCACTTACCACCGTGGTGTGAGCCACTCTTTCTTTTTCATGACGCTTGCCATGCCATTGCTGGTATGGTTCATCCTTCGCATTCATCCAAACACTCGCTCCCATCGTGTGACCTGGGGTTTATTAGTCATTTTAGCTTTCTACACTCATACCTTGTTGGATTGCTTCACTGTGTATGGTACGCAAATCTGGTTACCCTTTTCCAGTCATCCGGTCACTTGGTCCACCGTGTTTATCATTGACCCCGCAATTACCATACCCTTATTGACCGGTTTGTTGTGTGCCTTGTGGATGCGGCGTTCCTCGTCCCTCGGAAATCATTTAAATTCGATTGGTTTGGCCTTTGCTTGTATTTACTTGACCTGGACCGTCGGAGCGAAATTTTACATTGATGATTTGGCGGAAAAATCGTTGCGACGGCAAAACATCTCCTATGAACGTCTTCTCTCCACTCCGACTCCTTTCAATTCACTTTTGTGGCGAATCATTGTGATGGAGAACAATGGTTACTATGATGGATTATATTCATTATTAGACCAATCAACAAAAGTGCAATGGAGACGATTTGAAAGCCAACCTGCCTTGTTGCAACCAATTTCTAACCAATGGGCCGTGCAGCGACTAACATGGTTCAGTAAAGGGTTTTACAGGGTCAGCAAAGAAGAAGATAAGGTCGTCATCACGGATTTGCGGATGGGAATCGTCCCTTACTATGCATTCCGATTTGCCGTGGGCATAATCAATAACGATGGGGTGCAACCGATCAATGCGGAACAACTACCACAAGAAACCGGAAACCAAGCCAAACAACTGCGTTTGCTCTGGTGGCGCATTTGGGACGAGCATGCGCCGACCCATCCGAGTTAATCAGTGTTATTTAGTAGAACTCCCGACCGGCGAGTCACTGCTGGATCGCATTGACTTTTTTTTGGAAAGAGAATAAAAATTTGCGCTAATAATTTCATAAGCCCGGAAACTAACGACGTACCATTGGGACTTAAATCAAAAGAGGAGACATACATGATTATTGACAACCGCATTGCAGCATCACACGACGAACTCACCCGCATCCGCAGAGACATCCACGCTCATCCCGAAACCGCCTTCGAGGAAGAGCGTACTGCGGGAATTGTTGCGAAATTGCTTGAATCCTATCGCATCGAAGTCCATCGAGGTCTTGCCAAAACCGGTGTGGTCGGGACGTTGAAAGTCGGGAATGGCACGAAGTCGATCGGCTTACGCGCCGACATGGACGCTCTCGACATTCATGAACTAAACGAGTTCGATCACAAATCTGTCCACGAGGGCAAAATGCATGGTTGTGGGCATGACGGCCACACCACGATGTTGTTGGGTGCGGCACGTTATTTAGCAGAAACGAAGCATTTCGATGGCACCGTCCATTTTATTTTTCAGCCAGCAGAGGAAAACCTCGCCGGCGGGCGGGTGATGGTGGATGATGGGCTTTTCGACAAATTCCCCTGCAAGGCTGTCTATGGCATGCACAACGCGCCAGGGCTGCCCGTTAGCAAGTTTGCAGTCAAACCTGGTCCGGTGATGGCTTCGGCCGATTTCTTTGAGGTCAAGATCACCGGTGTTGGCGCCCACGGCGCCTTCCCCCATCACGGAAACGACCCGGTGGTTGCCGCTGGGGCGATTATCAATGCTTTCCAGACAGTTGCGGCTCGCCGGACCAATCCCCTGGATTCCACCGTCGTCAGTATTACCCAGGTTCATGCGGGGCATACTTCGAATGTGATTGCGGAAGAGGCTGTCCTGTCAGGCACCACTCGCGCGTTGAAACCCAAAACTCAGGACATGATCGAGCGTGAATTACGGCAAATCGCTGAAGGCGTTGGGGTCACCTATGGGGTAGGAATCGAATTCAGCTACGATCGGCGTTATCTGCCGACGATCAATACAGAGATTGAAACAGAAAAGGCGGCCGCAGCGGCAGCCGCAATCGTTGGGGCTGAAAACATTCTTCGTGATGAACCGCCCACGATGGGAGCCGAAGATTTTTCCTGGATGCTGAACCAGCGTCCCGGTTGTTATATTTTTATCGGAAACGGGGTTGAAGGGGGTCCAGGCGGCTGTTATGTCCACAATCCAAACTACGATTTCAACGACGAGATCCTGCCGCTTGGCGTGAGCTATTGGTCCAGGCTCGTTGAACAGGAATTGAGATAGATTAGAATGAGCGGCTATGACCCCTCGGCTAATGAGCGACGGGTCGAATCCTACTTCGATTCTTCGTTAAATTTCTTGTAATTCTCATACACGAAAGAGGGAAACAGGACGAGCATATTGCCGTCTGGGTACTGTATGACAAAGTTATGATGGTCTTCTGATCATCAATAATTCTTCTATGGAGTAGATTTTCTGAGCCAGTCCTTCAGCCATCGCCGGAGAAATCTTAGAGTATTTAGTCTCGAAAATCCGGGGACAGTTACTAATTTTTATCTTTCTTTTTCTCCATGCGCGTTGAGCAGAGAGAGATACTCTCTGCGATCCTCGTCACTTGAAAAGATTTTTATGGAGCGAACCCCTCCTTGGGTGACATGATGGGGGACCCCTGGAAGTACCACTCTCGCTAACCTGGCTAGCTTACCTCCCATTGCTGAAGTGAAAATTCAATGCTCGATAATTATTTACAACCATTATCAAATGAAGGAATCCATTGCAATTAATTAGTAACTGTCCCCGGATTTACGATGATAGAAGAGGCTCACGAGGTTCTTATGACAGTCGCCGAACAATTAGAACAAAAAGGACTCCAAATCAGTTGCAAACGGTTTCCATGGCAAGGCCGGTTTTCCCCACCTTGCGTTTCCCTCTTGCTTTTCCTATATTGAGGCTGTTCTTGGGCGTTCTTGGCTGAAAATCAAAACCGAGTCCAACGATGAACCGGAAACCATTGCGGGTACTGCTGGAGGGGTCCGTTCAAGGGAAGGAAGAGGCTTTTGAGGAGTTGTACCAACACTACAGGGCATATATCCTCCACACTGCCCAATCGCTGATTGGCAAGTTTCGGAGCCTCCATCAGGCCGATGAGGTGGTTCAGGAAATCTGGAAGGATTTGTGGGAGAGCAAGCTGGAGAAATTCCAAGGCGAGGCCGATAAAGCCTTCCTGGGTTGGCTGTACAGAGTCGTTCAGAATCATCTGCTGGACCAAATCAGACGTGACAAACGGCAGCCGGAACTCGCTGCCCCGGAAGAGGTGGATGACCTGCGCTCTATGCAGGCCTGGTGGCAGGCCCAGTCGGCGGAATTGCAGGAAGAGAAGATTGAGCGGGCAGGAGAGGCTATGACACAACTGGAAGACGAGCATCCCCAGACCGCTCGGCTGCTGCGCCGCTGCTATTGGGACGGGCTGTCCCTGGAAGCCCTTGCCGCCGAGGAGTTGGCGCTTCCTAGAAAGGAACTGAGCCAAACGGAAAAGCACCGGATCGCCCAACAGTTGTACCGCGCCAGAAAGCAATTTCAGGAAATTTTTGAGAAAATTTGATTTTTTTGGTGATATTCTGGCTCTTGGTACGTTCTATAAATAGAAGGGCTCGGTTTCCAAACGCTCATTTTCCTCAAAAAAGACCCATTCTGGTCAAAAAAAGAAAGCAATTTCAGGAAATTTTTGAGAAAATTTGATTTTTTTGGTGATATTCTGGCTCTTGGTACGTTCTATAAATAGAAGGGCTCGGTTTCCAAACGCTCATTTTCCTCAAAAAAGACCCATTCTGGTCAAAAAAAGAAAGCAATTTCAGGAAATTTTTGAGAAAATTTGATTTTTTTGGTGATATTCTGGCTCTTGGTACGTTATATAAATAGAAGGGCTCGGTTTCCAAACGCTCATTTTCCTCAAAAAAGACCCATTCTGGTCAAAAAAATAGTCCGGATGAAGATGCTCGCGAAGAAACTTTTCGCCCTCTGCAGAGAGTTCCCCGTGGCAGGCGCCGTGCCCGCCGCGAAACTCCGATTCGCCCCACAGCGGGTGAATCATTCTCAAAACCCTCAAATAAAAGAGGTTATTATGAGTAAAAAACTTGTCGCCTCCTTCGTGGGGCTGAACCCGGCAGGCCCCAGGTCTGCCATGAAACTCCTCTCGGTGCTGCTGGCTTTCATTCTGGGCGCAACCCTCTGGGTCGGCCCGACAGCCGCGGCTGAGAAGAAGTATGTCACCGACCCCAGCACAGGTAAGGTCGTGACTGCTCCTGAATACGGCGGGACATTCACCTTCGCCCTAGCAGATGAGCCGGCGGGTCCTGACGCCGTGATCTCTGGTGTATGGTCACAAAGCTACTGCGGTGGCGTCAACGAGAAACTGGTCATGATGGACTGGGCAACGCCCAGGGACATAGAAGACTTCCAGTATCACAACGTTCCAACTAACACGAGAGGTCAACTGGCGGAAAGCTGGTCGCAGCCCGACCCACTGACGTATGTCATCAAAGTCCGACAGGGCGTTCACTGGCATGATAAACCACCGATGAACGGTCGGGAGCTAGATGCATACGACGTCGAATACAACTATCACCGTCTGTTGGGTATGGGCAGCGGTTTCACCGAACGTAGCGAACATGCTGTAGGCTTTGCCGGTATGGAATTTGAATCGATAGAAGCCACCGACAAGTGGACGGTTGTTTTTAAGCTGAAGCAGCTAAACCTCCAAGCGCTGGCTGCTATCCTCGACGAGAACGCTGCTTGGATATACCCCCCCGAGGTCATCAAGGAACACGGGGACGTTACGGACTGGAGGAACCTGGTCGGCACCGGACCCATGATGCTGACCGAGTATGTCGAGGGCAGTTCTGTCACCTGGGACAAGAATCCTGACTACTGGGGCTACGACGAAAAATACCCGGAGTACCGCCTGCCGTATATTGACCAGTTAAGGGCCCTGTTTATGCCAGAAGTGGCAACACAACTGGCGGCACTGCGCACAGGTAAGGTTGATATTGGATACACATTCAGGACTCTCGACCAGGTAGAGAGCCTGCAGCGGACTAACCCCGAACTCGTGATAGATTCGTATTCTCGAGACTCGGTGAATGGTTTTGGTATGAACGTTAAGTTGCCGCCCTTTGACGACATCAGGGTGCGCAAGGCAATGCAGATGGCCATTGACCTCGAGACAATTAACAACGCCTACTATAAGGGTTATGCAGATGTGACACCCCAGGGGCTGGTAAACCGTAATATGACAGAGGCTATCCCGAATTTTGAAGAGTGGCCCGAAGATGTCAAGAAGGTCTTTGACTACGACCCGGAAGGTGCCGAAGCGTTGCTTGATGAGGCCGGATACAAGCGCGGCGCGGACGGCGTTCGATTCAAGGTCACCCATTACCACCGCGATGTCTATGATTTGAACTATGTAGAATTAGTCGCTTCATACTGGAATAAGATTGGCGTTGATGTCGAGATTCAGGTAGTGACAACAGCGGACTTTGTCGCTAGAAGAAGTGAGGACGATTTCGAAATGATCAGTGCGGAAGCGGCCGGGAGGTGGATCCTATCGGTAATCCTACAGCGCTATCAGAAGGACGCACCATGGAACACCTCCAATGTCAACGACTCGTGGTATAACGCCAAGTTTGAAGACGCCGGAGCCGCTACCACCATCGAGGAGCAGAACAGGATTCTTGGAGAGATGCACCAGTATGCGATAGAGAAGTTCTGGGCGATATTTGGTCCTATGCCCCCAATTTTCTTGCCAGTCCAGCCGTGGGTCATAGGCTACAACAATGAATACTTCCTGGGAAGCGGTCAGTATAACACCGTCTACGCCCGCCTCTGGATTGATAGTGAGCTGAAGAAAGCAATGGGTCATTAGGGGTTTCACCCCTTGTGGCTTGTGACCTTAGGGAAAAAGGGAGCTGGGAGGTTCAGGCTTCCCAGCTCCCATACCCCTGGAGAGGGCGACGAGATTGCCACGCCCCGATAAATCGGGGCTCGCAATGACGGGGTTGAGTGGAATGTCATTGCGAGCAGCGCTTTCTCACTGTCATTCCGGGCGGAGACCCGGAATCCAGAAAACGCAACCATTTGAAATTACTCTGGATTCCGCCTTTCGGCGGAATGACGGGGAGAATCAAGGGGGACACCCCCTTGAACCCCCGTTCCAAAGGGGTTTCACCCCTCTGGACTCCCCAAAACGGTGAGAGGCCAGGTTTTTTTGGCAAGGGTCATGCGCACCTTAGGGAGTGCCGTGTGAGCCGGGCAAGGGGATCGTCTAAGTGGATTGCGGTTTTCACCGCAATGACGGGGGAGGTGGATTCCGCCTTTCGGCGGAATGATGGGGGGAATCAAGGGGGACACCCCCTTGAACCCCCGTTTCAAAGGGGTTTCACCCCTCTGGACTCCCCAAAACGGTGAGAGGCCAGTTTCTTGGCAGGGGTCATTCGCACCTTAGAGAGTGCCGCGCCCTTCAGTGGAAGGGGCCGGAAAGACGTGGAAGGTGGATTCCGGCCCCGGATCCAGTCCGGGGCAGGCTTTTCGCGGGAATGACGGGGGAAATCGTAATGAGGTGTGTGACATGAGAGCCTATATAATCAGGAGGTTATTGCTGATAATCCCCACCTTGTTTATATTGACCATCCTGGTCTTTCTCTCCGTCCGCTTCATCCCGGGCGATGTAATAGACGTAATAGTGGGTAGGATGGATTACGCGGGTGGCTTTGGGGAAATTGACCGTGAAGCTCTTGAGCGTCGGCTGGGATTAGACGTGCCTGTCTACGTGCAGTATGCACGCTGGATAGGAGGTATTTTCCTGCACGGCACCCTTGGCGAATCACTGATGGGCCGTGGGGCGGTGGAGGAGAAGATAATAGATAGACTGCCGGTAACCATTGAGCTCGGCGTCATGGCAATCGTAATCGGAATCTTGATAGCGCTGCCCGTCGGCATCTACTCGGCGATTCGCCAGGATACGGCCGCCGACTACGTAGGGCGTAGCATCGCCATCATCGGCCTGGCAACCCCTAACTTCTGGCTGGGAATTATGGTCATGATTTTCCCAGCAATCTGGTGGGGCTGGGCGCCGCCGCTGGAACTTGTTTCTTTCACAGAGGACCCGCTAGGGAATCTCTGGGGGTTCTTTATTCCTAGCCTGATCCTGGGAACGGCTTCAGCGGCCGCCACCATGCGCATGATGCGTACCATGATGCTCGAGGTGCTCCGGCAGGACTATATCCGCACCGCCTGGTCCAAGGGGCTCAGGGAGCGGGTCGTGATTATCCGGCACACCATCAAAAATGCCCTCATCCCGGTTATCACCCTGATCGGCCTGCAGTTGCCGATCCTGGTCGGCGGCGCGGTGATCATGGAGAACATCTTCAACCTGCCAGGGATCGGGCGTCTCTTGGTAAATGCCCTCAATGACCGAGACTACCCGGTGGTCTCCGGAGTCAACCTGGTTTTCGCCACTTTGGTTGTAGGGGTCAATCTAATGATCGACCTGATTTATCCCTATCTGGACCCGAGGGTGCGGTATGAGTGAGAAATCCTTCCCCATCCGTGAGCCCAAGCGACGGGGCCGGTTTGTGGATTTCTTCAGCAGGCTTCTCAAGGAGAAGCCGCTGGGGACGTTCTGTGGGATGATCGTCTTGCTCTTTATGGTGGTGGCGCTCTTTGCCGATGTTTTGGCCCCTTAGGTTATATGGAAATACACATGTCAGACATGCTGCAGGGCCCGTCAGCCCAGTATTTTCTGGGGACCGACCATATAGGGCGAGACCTCTTCAGCCGCCTGATCCACGGGGCTCGTCTTTCGTTAACGGTCGGTCTGGCAGCGACCACTCTTAATATTGTCGTCGCTGTCCTGATCGGCGGCATTTCCGGATTCCTTGGCGGCAAACTGGACCTGGCGGTGCAGCGCTTTGTCGACGCCTGGATGTCTTTTCCGGGACTGCTCTTGCTGTTGACCATCATGTCCATCGTGGGACGGGGGGTTCTGCAGATCATCGTGGTCCTGGGGGTCGTCGGGGGCATCAGCGCCTCAAGAATTGTCCGCAGCGCTGTGATTGGTATCAAAGAGAATGTGTATTTTCAGGCAGCCAAGGCGATTGGCTGCACCCAGGGGAGAATATTTATCCAGCATGTCCTGCCCAATATTGTGGCCCCCCTCATCATCATCTTCAGCATCAACATCGGCGGGGTGATTATCTCTGAGGCTTCTTTGAGCTTCCTGGGATTCGGTCTGCCCCTCAAGGTTCCCAGTTGGGGCGGTCTGCTCAGCCGGGAAGGACGTCAGTACATGGAGATAGTGCCCCATCTAGCCCTGTGGCCGGGGCTTTGCCTGACGATTGTCGTCTACTCCTTCAACATGTTCGGCGATGCCATGCGCGATCTGCTCGATCCCAGGCTCAGGGGCGGAGAGGGCAGTTACGGCACCGCGATGGTGAAACGCAAACGAGGATTCTTCTCCAGACTGCTCAACCCCTTCGCTTAGGAGGCTCTCCCTCATCTATGAGGCCGCCAAAGCCAATAACCAAGGATTAGCACGGGAGGTGATTTTCAATGTGGGTAGAAGAAGATGTGGGTAAAGAAAGAAAAATGGAGCTCTTGCCTTCACTTTTCGCCCAAAGAAGAAGATTGGTTCTCCATAGGGGCAGAGGCATGAGAAAAGTAGTTGCCATGAATCCGCGGCTCTGTCCAACAAAAAGATGAAGCGGAATTTCCATCCTCGCCGTTTCAAAAATCCTTGCCAATACGATCATTCCTTGCCATTAATGAAGTGTGTGGAAATCCGCTTATCTAAATGGTTGGAAGCTTCAAATCCTAAAGCATTTCTCTAATATCTCAAATAAAACATTGACATATTTGGTATTAAATGCGATACCATCAATATGGCTACTCAAATTGTGATTGATACAAATGTTTTCATATCAGCACTGAAATCAAAAAAAGGAGCTTCATTTAAGCTGTTGTCCCTTATTGGAGGAGGTAGCTTTGAAATTAATCTTTCTGTTCCTCTTGTGCTTGAGTATGAAGATGTAGCAAAACGCAGTGAACTTCAACTCTCTATAGATCAAATCCTCAATTTTGTCTATCTCCGGCTCTCGCTCAGATTGATCAAGTTCTGAAAAATATATTGACGATATTCTTGACTATTTATGTCAGGTAGCTAACCGACATGACATCTTTTTTCTATGGCGACCATTTCTTAAAGACCCAAAAAATGATCTTGTGCTTGAGTTAGCGGTTAAGGCAAGGGGGAAGTTTATTCTTACCTACAACCTTAAAGATTTTAATGGAATCGATCAATTTGGAATCCAAGCCATAACGCCGAAAGAATTTTTAGAACATATAGGAGAGTGATAATGGGAGCAATTAGTCTGAGACTTCCTGAGTCTATCCACAAAAAAGTAAAGGAATTAGCCAAGCAAGATGGAGTTTCGATAAACCAATTCATTACTACTGCTCTAGCAGAGAAAATGTCGGCTTTGATGACAGTAGATTACCTGGAAGAAAGAGCGCAAAGAGGAGACCGTCACAAGTTTGAAAATGCCTTATCTAAAGTGCCAGATGGAGCACCGGAAGAGTATGATCGACTATAAAAATTGCACAACAATGCTTTCAACAAAGTGTTGCAACGGATGGCGGGATTTGGCGCATGTTCAAAGGTTTGTTCTCAGGCGTCATTTCTTGCTTTTACAACCTTCAGTAGCGTGAGCCCGCCACCGCTGAACTTAACGTGCCTCTCGTTCCGTGACGGGACTCAGGCGGGACGAATTTTGGGAGGGGCGTAAATCGCGGGTGTCTATAAACAGGGTCTTGGGGGTCTTGAGAGGGAATGGTGGCACCGGATTCCATTCCGGTGAAAAGGAGCTCTCAGCAGGGTGTCACTGGAGCGGAGTCGGAATGCCGTACCACCAGTGCTACCGTTTTCATGCCAAGGCCTTTGGTGACAACAACGGGCCCGGTCAAATCCGGCACAACAAGCCGTTGCATCGGACGCCCACCCCCGCGTTTTTTCCGGCATTTTGCTTTGAATCTTTTGTTCCTCTCACGAGCAACCCTCCTCAAATCCGGGGACAGTTACTAATTTTTATCTTTTTTAGGTCTCCCTGGTTTCTTGGGACTCCATTCTCGTTTGGTCATGGCTTCCGCCTTTTTTAAAAAACGGTCATCTCCTCAGGGGCGACTCGTCCGAAAATGCGCTCGAAATCTTTCTAAATCATGGGACTCCTTCCCATAAAATCGGCATCATGGACGAAGAGCGGCGCACGACGGTTAATCTCAAGGAGTGCATCCGTGCCGCAGCGGATGACACGCACCATGATGCTGGAGGTCTTAAGGCAGGACTATATCCGCACCGCCTGGTCCAAGGGACTCAAGGAGCGGGTGGTTGTCTTGAGACACACCATCAAAAATGCCCTCATCCCGGTCGTCTCCCTGATCGGCCTGCAGTTGCCGATTCTGGTCGGCGGCACGTGCGGATTCATGGGAGAGAAAGTGGACCTGGCGGTGCAGCGATTTATGGATAAAATGACAACGATACTCAATGCCCAGACAACGACCCGATAAAAATGAACATCGGATTCATAAGCCGGTCTTGTTTCGACTTTTTGGGAATCATCTGCTCAATCTTGAACATCCACGGATTTTTTCGGGACCCTACAAAAATAGTAAAAAGTAGTTTACAGTTTGCCGCCTTTGTTGTCATTCCTGCGCAGGCAGGAATCCAGTGGTAGTCGCGAAGATGGATCCCCGCCTTCGCGAGGATGACAGAGGAACTGTAAACTGGAAAATGAACGGTGCCATTTTTTCTGATTATTCATGGGCGAGTCCTGTGATGATGAGACGATCCATACTTCCATCTTTATTGCGTATCATCACAGATCCCCCCTTCTCGATAATATCGGCAATGGTTGCTGTAACCGATAAGGCCGTACTGACGGTGGCGGCTTTACTGCGAGAATGAAGGAGAGTTGTCAATTTTTCCGTATTTTCAACATCGCGTTCTGTCAAGTTCATCGTTACTTTAACTGTCATATCTCCTCTTTGTCTCAATAGTTCATCAATATTACATAAAAAGTATGTACAAAATATGGACATTTGTCAATGATTCTCTCTTACTTTTACTTTTGATGAAGATGAACCATCTTTATTTTGCGGATTTTAGAAAGCTAACGAGATAAAGTTCACCTGCGAGCGTAGCGAGTCAGTTGGTTTTTTCCCCAGTTATCCAGTCTCAGTCTATTTCGCATTTTTCTCATAATCGCAGAGTCGGTTTTAGAGCTAGCAAGCGCTGTTCTTGTGCGTTCTTGGCTGAAAATCAAAACCGAGTCCAACGATGAACCGGAAACCATTGCGGGTACTGCTGGAGGCGTCCGTTCAAGGGAAGGAAGACGCTTTTGAGGAGTTGTACCAACACTACAGGGAATATATCGTCTACACTGCCCAATCGCTGATTGGCAATTATCGGAGCCTCCATCAGGCGGATGAGGTGGTTCAGGAAATCTGGAAGGATTTGTGGGAGAGCAAGCTGGAGAAATTCCAAGGCGAGGCCGATAAAGCCTTCCTGGGTTGGCTGTACAGAGTCGTTCAGAATCATCTGCTGGACCAAATCAGACGTGACAAACGGCAGCCGGAACTCGCTGCCCCGGAAGAGGTGGATGACCTGCGCTCTATGCAGGCCTGGTGGCAGGCCCAGTCGGCGGAATTGCAGGAAGAGAAGATTGAGCGGGCAGGAGAGGCTATGACACAACTGGAAGACGAGCATCCCCAGACCGCTCGGCTGCTGCGCCGCTGCTATTGGGACGGGCTGTCCCTTGAAGCCCTTGCCGCCGAGAAGTTGGCGCTTCCCATAGAGGAACTGAGCCAAACGGAAAAGCACCGGATCGCCCAACAGTTGCACCGCGCCAGAGAGCGATTTCGGGGAATTTTTGAGAAAATTTGATTTTTTTGTCATATTCTGGCTCTTGGTACGTTATGTAAATAGGAGGGCTCGGTTTCCAAACGCTCATTTTCCTCAAAAAAGACCCATTCTGGTCAAAAAAAGAAAGCAATTTCAGGAAATTTTTGAGAAAATTTGATTTTTTTGGTGATATTCTGGCTCTTGGTACGTTATATAAATAGAAGGGCTCGGTTTCCAAACGCTCATTTTCCTCAAAAAAGACCCATTCTGGTCAAAAAAATAGTCCGGATGACAGAGAGCAATTTCAGGAAATTTTTGAGAAAATTTGATTTTTTTGGTGATATTCTGGCTCTTGGTACGTTATATAAAGAAGGGCTCGGTTTCCAAACGCTCATTTTCCTCAAAAAAGACCCATTCTGGTCAAAAAAATAGTCCGGATGAAGATGCTCGCGAAGAAACTTTTCGCCCTCTGCAGAGAGTTCCCCGTGGCAGGCGCCGTGCCCGCCGCGAAACTCCGATTCGCCCCACAGCGGGTGAATCATTCTCAAAACCCTCAAATAAAAGAGGTTATTATGAGTATTATAAAAAAACTTGTCGCCTCCACCGCGGGGCTGAACCCGGCAGGCCCCAGGTCTGCCATGAAACTCCTCTCGGTGCTGCTGGCTTTCATTCTGGGCGCAACCCTCTGGGTCGACCCGACAGCCGCTGCGGAGAAGAAGTATGTGACGGACCCCAGCACAGGTAAGGTCGTGACCGCACCTGAGTATGGCGGGACATTGACCTTCGCCCGAAAAGAAGAGGCGGCAGGTCCTGACACCGTGGTCAGTGGTATGTGGGCGATGGCCTACGTCTCTGGCGTTTTAGAGAAGCTGGCCATTGGGGACTGGGCAACGCCCAGGGACAAATATGATTTCATGTTTCTCAACGTTCCAACTAACACGATAGGGTCTCTGGCGGAAAGCTGGGATATTTCCGAGGACGGCCTCACCTATACCATCCACATCCGCCAGGGCGTTCACTGGCACGATAAGCCACCGATGAACGGTAGGGAGCTGACTGCCGACGATATCGAGTACAACTATCACCGTATCTTGGGACTCGGCAGCGGTTTCACCGAAGGTAGCGAACATGCTGAGTGGAAGGGTGTGCAAGTGGAATCGATAACGGCCACCGACAAATGGACGGTTGTTTTTAAGCTGAAGGAGCTAAACCTCGGTGCGCTGACTCATATCCTCGACGGCAGGCTTGCCTGGATATATCCCCCCGAGGTAATCAAGGAACACGGGGACGTTACGGATTGGAGGAACCTGGTCGGCACCGGTCCCTTTATGCTGACTGACTGGGTCAAGGGCAGCTCTGTCACCTGGGACAAGAATCCTGACTACTGGGGCTACGACGAAAAGTACCCGGAGAACCGCTTGCCCTATATTGACCGGTTAAGGGCCCTGATTATGCCCGAAGTGGCAACATATATGGCGGCACTGCGCACGGGTAAGGTTGATTACATAGGTGTGATCGGGGCGGCTCAAATGAGGAGTCTCGACCAGCTAGAGAGCCTCCAGCGGACCAACCCCGAACTCGTAATCCACACGTCGTCAGAACGGTCGGAAAATTCTTTTGGCATGAACGTTCAGTTGCCGCCCTTTGACGACATCAGGGTGCGCAAGGCAATGCAGATGGCAATTGACCTCGAGACAATCAACAACGCCTACTATAAGGGTTATGCAGATATAATACCTCAGGGGCAGCAAAACCGTTCTTTTTCAGCGGTTGTCACCCAATTTGAAGATTGGCCCGAAGATGTCAAGAAGGTCTTTGACTACGACCCGGAAGGTGCCGAAGCGTTGCTTGATGAGGCCGGGTATCCTCGCGGCGCCGACGGCATTAGATTTAAGACCGGGTTGATGCACCTCGAGCGGTACGATTTGAACTATGTAGAATTAGTCGCTTCATACTGGAATAAGATTGGCGTTGATGTGGAGATTGATGTAGTGCCATCAGCTGTCTTTGCCTCTAGAAGAACTGAGAGGGATTTCGAAATGATTAGTGCGGAAGCGGCCAATACGTGGTTCCCATTGGTAGTGCAGATGAAATATACGATGGGCCTATCATGGAACACCTCCAACCCACAAGACCCGGATTATGACGCCATGCATAAGGCCGCCGCAGCCGCTACCACCCTCGAGGAGCAGAACAGGATAGTTAAAGAGCTGGATCAGTATGGGATAGAGAAGTTCTGGACGATATGGGGTCCTATGGCCCCACAGTATGCTGCGGTGCAGCCGTGGGTCATAGGTTATAACGGTGAAAAGAGGTTGGCAGCCGGTCAATATACCACCATCTTCTCCCGCCTCTGGATTGATAGTGAGCTAAAGGAAGCAATGGGTCATTAGGGGTTTCACCCCTTGTGGCTGCTGACCATAGGGCAAAAGGGAGCTGGGAGGCTCAGGCTTCCCAGCTCCCTTACTCATTGAATAATGAGAGGGGGCCTTTCTTACTGTCATTGCGAGGCTTGTCCTGAACCGAAGCTCTGAGTGCAGCGAAGAGGCAGTGAAGGAACTTGACGAAGCCCCGATAGTCTACTGTCTCAGAAGTGCGCTTAACAAAGAGAAAGCCTTCGGCTGCCCTTCGACGGGCTCAGGGCGAACGGAGTGTTGGATTTTCCCGTTCACGGGGTGTTGGATTTTCCCGTTCGTGGTGAGCCTGTCGAACCACAGGCCCCCTCCAGAACACGATGCGATTTATGCAACGAACTTCCGAGTCGGGACAATAGAATCGGGGCTCGCAATGACAAAAGAGGGTTGGCAATGACAGGGAAATCGCGATGAGGAGTGTCACATGAGAGCTTATATCATCAGGCGGTTATTGCTCATAATCCCCACCCTGTTTATATTGACCATCCTGGTCTTTCTCTCGGTCCGCTTCATCCCCGGCGATGTCATCGACGTCTTGGAAGGGAGAATGCAATACGCAGAATCGGGGGGGATTGACCGGGAAGCGTTGGAGCGTCGGCTGGGATTGGATGTGCCTGCCTGGGTGCAGTATGGACGCTGGATCGGCGATATTCTCCTGAACGGCTCTCTAGGCGAGTCCCTGCTGACCAGTTATGCGGTAGAGGAGGCAATCTTAGAGAGACTGCCGGTCACCCTTGAGCTGGGTGTCCTGGCCATCCTCATCGGGCTCGTGATCGCGCTGCCGGTGGGCATCTACTCGGCGATGCGCCAGGATACGGCCGCCGACTACCTGGGGCGCTCTGCCGCCATCATCGGCTTGGCTACGCCGAACTTCTGGCTGGGCATTATGGTGATGATCTACCCGGCCATCTGGTGGGGCTGGTCGCCGCCGCTGGAGCTGATTCCTTTCACAGAGGACCCGCTGGGGAATCTCTGGGGGTTCTTCATCCCCAGCCTGATTCTGGGAACGGCCTCGGCGGCTGCGACCATGCGGATGATGCGCACGATGATGCTGGAGGTGCTGAGGCAGGACTATATCCGCACCGCCTGGTCCAAGGGGCTTAGGGAGCGGGTTGTGGTGATCAGACACGCCCTCAAGAATGCCCTCATCCCGGTTATCACCCTGATCGGCTTGCAGTTGCCGATTCTGGTGGGGGGCTCCGTGATCATGGAGAACATCTTCAACCTGCCGGGGCTCGGGCGTCTCTTGCTGAATGCCCTCAATGACCGAGACTACCCGATGGTTTCCGGAATCAACCTGTTCTTCGCCACGGGCGTGGTGGGGATCAATCTATTTATCGACCTGTTCTATGCCTTCTTGGACCCGCGGGTGCGCTATGAATAGTCGCTGGCGCGAAAAGCCTTAATATGAGCAATGCCACAGAGGCACCCTCCGCCGTCAGTGCGCCCAATCGGCGTGCCGGGCTGGTGGATTTCTTCGTCAGGCTTCTCAAGGAGAAACCGCTGGGGACGTTCTGCGGAATCATCGTCCTGCTCTTCATTTTGGTGGCGGTCTTTGCCGAGGTGCTGGCGCCTTTTCCCCATGATGAAGTCAACATTCTTGACAGAATGCAGCAGCCCTCCGAGCAGTACCTGCTGGGAACCGACCAGTTGGGGCGGGATTTGCTGAGCCGCCTGCTCTTTGGGGCTCAAATCTCCTTAACCGTTGGACTGTCCGCGACGGCGCTCAATGTGATCATCGCGGTCCTGATCGGCAGTCTCTCCGGATTCCTGGGAGGGAAAGTGGACCTGGTGGTGCAAAGATTTGTTGATGCCTGGATGGCCTTCCCGGGGCTGCTGCTTTTGTTGACCATCATGTCCCTCGTGGGGCGGGGTTTGCCCCAGATCATCGTGGTCCTGGGGATCACCGGAGGCATCGTCGGCTCAAGAACAGTAAGAGGTGCCGTGATCGGTATTAAAGAGAATGATTACTTTCTGGCAGCCAGGGCCGTGGGCATCCCCACGCGCCAAATCCTGATCCGCCATGTCCTGCCCAATATCATTGCGCCCCTCATCATCATCTTCAGCATCAACATCGGCGGGGTCATCATTGCCGAAGCGTCACTGAGCTTTCTCGGATTCGGTCTGCCGCCCAAGGTTCCCAGCTGGGGGGCTATGCTCAGCAGTGAAGGGCGTCGCTACATGGAGCAGGCGCCCCGGCTGGCGCTCTGGCCGGGGCTGTGCCTGACGCTGGTCGTTTTCAGTCTCAATATGTTCGGCGACGCCCTCAGGGACCTCCTCGACCCCAGGCTGCGGGGAGGTGAGGGCAGTTACGGCACTGTGAAGATGAAACGCAAACGAGGATTCCTCTCCAGACTGATCAACCCTTTCTCTTAGGAGGCTCCCCCTCATCTATGAGGCCGACAAAGCCAATAACCAAGGATTAGCAAATGATTAGCAAACCCCCTGCAAAACCTTGTTAATCAAGGGATTGACGCGGGTTCGACCGTAACGACGGACCGTCGCAGCGGCGGACCGTTCCCGCCACCTCCACCAATTTACTTTTATTATTACGCGACGCGCCAAAAAATCAAAAAATCCGGGGACAGTTACTAATTTTTATCTTTCTTTTTCTCCATGCGCGTTGAGCAGAGAGAGATACTCTCTGCGATCCTCGTCACTTGAAAAGATTTTTATGGAGCGAACCCCTCCTTGGGTGACATGATGGGGGACCCCTGGAAGTACCACTCTCGCTAACCTGGCTAGCTTACCTCCCATTGCTGAAGTGAAAATTCAATGCTCGATAATTATTTACAACCATTATCAAATGAAGGAATCCATTGCAATTAATTAGTAACTGTCCCCGGATTTCAGACCAAAATAACGATGATAGTTAAATACGATATCATCGGCAGTTAGCTCCCGACTGGACATTGGGGGCTTATTGTGCCAGTGAACGCCCTGGCGGATGTGGTAGACTATCGTTGTGGCGTCGGGCATTTCCCAGCTTTCAGCCAGTGCCCCTTTTAGGGTGGAGAGAGGTACGTACGTTGTATTCCAGCCATGTTCTTCTCTATCTATTGCCCAGTTCCCGATGACCAGCTTCTCAAGAACGGGACTGGTGAAGGCCCATGGCGCGTAGCCACCTTTCATTCAATTAGCCACGGTCATCTGGCCTTTGTTTGAAAAACTATTTGAAGAAGGCAGTGGTTTGCGGTATCTTGAGGAGGTACTCTACTATTTATTCAAAGCCAGTTCCCACCTCAAAGAAGAGGAAGTGGTTCAGCAAGTGAAAAACCTGCTCAGCTATGAAGAGGCTCACGAGGTTCTTATGACAGTCGCCGAACAATTAGAACAAAAAGGACTCCAAATCAGTTGCAAACGGTTTCCACGGCAAGGCCGGTTTTCCCCACCTTGCGTTTCCCTCTTGCTTTTCCTATATTGAGGCTGTTCTTGTGCGTTCTTGGCTGAAACTCAAAACCGAGTCCAACGATGAACCGGAAAACATTGCGGGAACTGCTGGAGGGGTCCGTTCAAGGGAAGGAAGACGCTTTTGAGGAGTTGTACCAACACTACAGGGCATATATCGTCCACACTGCCCAATCGCTGATTGGCAAGTATCGGAGCCTCCATCAGACGGATGAGGTGGTTCAGGAAATCTGGAAGAATTTGTGGGAGAGCAAGCTGGAGAAATTCCAAGGCGAGGCCGATAAAGCCTTCCAGGGTTGGCTGTACAGAGTCGTTCAGAATCATCTGCTGGACCAAATCAGACGTGCCAAACGGCAGCCGGAAGTCGCTGCCCCGGAAGAGGTGGATGAGCTGCGCTCTATGCAGGCCTGGTGGGAGGCCCAGTCGGCGGAATTGCAGGAAGAGAAGATTGACCGGGTAGGAGGGGCCCTGAGACAACTGGAAGACGAGCATCCCCAGACCGCTCGGCTGCTGCGCCGCTGCTATTGGGACAGGCTGTCCCTGCAAGCCCTTGCCGCCGAGGAGTTGGCGCTTCCCATAGAGGAACTGAGCCAAACGGAAAAGCACCGGATCGCCCAACAGTTGTACCGCGCCAGAGAGCGATTTCGGGGAATTTTTGAGAAAATTTGATTTTTTTGGTGATATTCTGGCTCTTGGTACGTTATATAAATAGGAGGGCTCGGTTTTCAAACGCTCATTTTCCTCAAAAAAGACCCATTCTGATCAAAAAAAGAAAGCAATTTCAGGAAATTTTTGAGAAAATTTGATTTTTTTTGTCAGATTCTGGCTCTTGGTACGTTAAATAGAAGGGCTCGGTTTCCAAACGCTCATTTTCCTCAAAAAAGACCCATTCTGGTCAAAAAAATAGTCCGGATGAAGATGCTCGCGAAGAAACTTTTCGCCCTCTTGGAGAGCTTCCTGTGGCAGACGTCGTGTCCGCCGCGAAACTCCGATTCGCCCCACAGCGGGTGAATCATTCTCAAAACCCTCAAATAAAAGAGGTTATTATGAGTATTATAAAAAAACTTGTCGCCTCCTTCGTGGGGCTGAACCCGGCAGGCCCCAGGTCTGCCATGAAACTCCTCTCGGTGCTGCTGGCTTTCATTCTGGGCGCAACCCTCTGGGTCGGCCCGACAGCCGCTGCGGAGAAGAAGTACGTGACCGACCCCTCCACCGGCAAGGTGGTGACCGCGCCAGAGTATGGCGGGAGATTGACCTATGCTTCGAAGATCCCGCCTCCGAATTTTGACTCCTTGTTCCATCCTTGGGCGATGTTTGGCATCGGTGGTGTGGTAGAGACGCTCGCCATCGTGAACTGGGGAATTGATCGGAACGAACTTGACATTAGATCACCCGTGTTTCGTCCTCTGTTTGCCATGAAAGGGCAGTTGGCGGAAAGCTGGTCGCAACCCGACCCACTAACTATCATCCTCAACATCCGCCAGGGCGTTCACTGGCATAACAAGGCACCGATGAACGGTCGGGAGCTGACTGCCAAGGATGTCGAATACAACTTGCACCGAGCATTCGGTCTGGGCAGCGGTTTCACAGCGGAAAACAAGCCACCGGTACTCTATTGGCCGTGGGCTGGCGAACCGGTCGAATCGATAACGGCCACCGACAAATGGACGGTTGTGATCAAACTGAAAGAACCAAGACTCGGTCTGCTGTTGCAGTTCCTAGACCACTTTACTCAATATGTACTGCCCCCCGAGGTCATCGAGCAATACGGTGACATGAAGGATTGGCGGAACGTAGTCGGCACCGGTCCCTATGAGCTGACGGACTATCTCGAGGGCAGCTCGATGACCTGGACCAAGAATCCTGACTACTGGGGCACCGACGAAAAATACCCCCAGAACCGCTTGCCCTATATTGACGAGATAAGTACGCTGATTATGAAAGAAGAGGCAACATATATTGCGGCACTCCGCTCGGGTAGGGTTGATATCATAGGTTACCCCGGCGGTACTGTTATCCAGTCTACCGACCAGGTAGAGAGCCTCCACCGGACCAACCCCGAAATCGAGCTTTGGCCGTTTGCCTACCGGTCTAATACGGCTTATGCTGTGGAAACGACCAAGTCACCATTTAGCGACATCAGGGTTCGCAAGGCCATGCAGATGGCGCTGGACCACGAGACCATTAACAACACCTTCTATAACGGCTACGGATTGTGGAAACCTCAGGGCCGCATTGGGGATGGCGTCGTTGGGTACAACACCCCCTTTGAAGAGTGGCCCGAAGCGCTTCAGCAAGAATATACCTATAACCCGAAAAGGGCCGAGGAGCTCCTGGATGAGGCTGGATATCCACGTGGCCCGGACGGCGTGAGGTTCAAGACCGATGTCGTCCACAGCGTTGTCCACCAGAACGTGGACTATACCGAATTAGTGGTCGCCTACTGGGCGAAGATTGGCGTTGAGGTAGCGATTGATGTCGTGGACGCCCCTACTTATGCCGCTCGTGTTTCCTCAGGACATGATTTTAAAGGTCTGGCCTGGACGGTTTCGGGCTTAGATTATCCTAATGTGCTCGGGTCAATACGGCCCTTTTCGGTACAAGGGATGAACTTGCCCGGAGGCATGAACCCGGCGTATGAGGCCTTGTATGAAGCCGTCGTAGCGGCGCAGACTATTGAGGAGCAGCAGCGGGCGGTTAAAGAGGCAAATATGTACATTGTAGAGAACCACTTGCTGCTGTGGGGTACGAAAGTACCGGAGTTCAATGCGTCTTGGCCGTGGGTCAAAGGTTATAACGGTGAAACCACTCTGGATGGTGCTAACCGCATGATCGTTTTCGCCCGCCTCTGGATTGACCAGGAGCTGAAGAAGGAAATGGGGTTTTAGTAGCCAAGAAGCAGCTAACCGTTTTCGGACCCTCCCATCCGCATCGCGGACGGGAGGGTTTTTCTTGGCAGCCGAACGACGTACGGCGGCGGAGTGCTTCGCTGAGCTTTCTCGGCTTCGGTCTGCCCCCCAAGGTTCCCAGCTGGGGAGGGATGCTCAGAAAAGGGGACAAAAGGGGACAGGCAAATTAGTGCGACCTGCCAAGGCACACAGATTGAGTGGGAACTCAGAAACTCCCCAGGCTAGTGTTCAAGCCTTCAAATCACTCTTCCCCCATTTGTTCCAGTACTGCTCGTACAAACGTAGAACTATAATAGACTCCCTGTGGAAGCATTTGTTCTAAAAACGGACGAACAGCAGCAATCTTATTTTGTTGTTTCGCTTGAATCAGAATTCCCACTGATCCTGAGATATTAATATTTAAAGAGCGGGCAACATTTCGGCCTTTCAGTTCCTCCATTAAAACCAATTGAGGGTGATGTTCGAGGGCGAGTGCAATGCCAAATAGGAAAATCAAAATTTCACAAAACGATAGCATCTGTAAATAGGTGTGTAAAGGGAAATTTAGGAAGGATTTTGTTGATTTTTTGGCAGGTTTCTTGAGGGGAGGGAGCTATTGAATTTTTTTTAGCGTTTTTCTTCTGTGCTGGTCGGAAAATGCCGGATTTGAGACAAGGTGATCCCTGAGGTTTAAAGGCCCCATTTCGCATCACAAAAATAAGCTTCATCCGGTGGGAAGTCTCCCCAGTCATAGGAATCTTCCGACTGATAGCTCGTGATAGAGGGAAGGAGGGGAGGGGCTCTTTCGGTTTCTTCTTCGATGTGCTTTAAAATTTTTTTGACTTCTTGATGATTGGTAATAAAAGCGATGATTTTCATTGCTTTGCCACAATTGGGACACAAGAGAGGATCCACTTCGAAGATTTTATGGATCAGGCGTGCCCAACTTACGCTGGTTTTAGCCTTCCCTTTAATCTTTTCCATTTCCATCGGGCTCTCGTTGCACGCCGCCCCCTCTTTTTCTTTTCTTTCCTTCCCTCGGTACGAACTACTGTAGATTCCATAATAATAAGTGATGGTTTCGTATGGGGAAGGAATATGCCCTGCCAAAAGAGCCATGAACTCAAAGACCTCGTAATGGGTCTTTTTGGAGGAGGGGGAGTGCCGCCCAGAGGTTCTATTTTGTTTAGAAAAATCCGGGGACAGTTACTAATTTTTATCTTTCTTTTTCTCCATGCGCGTTGAGCAGAGAGAGATACTCTCTGCGATCCTCGTCACTTGAAAAGATTTTTATGGAGCGAACCCCTCCTTGGGTGACATGATGGGGGACCCCTGGAAGTACCACTCTCGCTAACCTGGCTAGCTTACCTCCCATTGCTGAAGTGAAAATTCAATGCTCGATAATTATTTACAACCATTATCAAATGAAGGAATCCATTGCAATTAATTAGTAACTGTCCCCGGATTTACGATGATAGAAGAGGCTCACGAGGTTCTTATGACAGTCGCCGAACAATTAGAACAAAAAGGACTCCAAATCAGTTGCAAACGGTTTCCATGGCAAGGCCGGTTTTCCCCACCTTGCGTTTCCCTCTTGCTTTTCCTATATTGAGGCTGTTCTTGGGCGTTCTTGGCTGAAAATCAAAACCGAGTCCAACGATGAACCGGAAAACATTGCGGGAACTGCTGGAGGGGTCCGTTCAAGGGAAGGAAGACGCTTTTGAGGAGTTGTACCAACACTACAGGGCATATATCGTCCACACTGCCCAATCGCTGATTGGCAAGTATCGGAGCCTCCATCAGGCGGATGAGGTGGTTCAGGAAATCTGGAAGGATTTGTGGGAGAGCAAGCTGGAGAAATTCCAAGGCGAGGCCGATAAAGCCTTCCTGGGTTGGCTGTACAGAGTCGTTCAGAATCATCTGCTGGACCAAATCAGACGTGACAAACGGCAGCCGGAAGTCGCTGCCCCGGAAGAGGTGGATGAGCTGCGCTCTATGCAGGCCTGGTGGGAGGCCCAGTCGGCGGAATTGCAGGAAGAGAAGATTGACCGGGTAGGAGGGGCCCTGACACAACTGGAAGACGAGCATCCCCAGACCGCTCGGCTGCTGCGCCGCTGCTATTGGGACGGGCTGTCCCTTGAAGCCCTTGCCGCCGAGGAGTTGGAGCTTCCTAGAGAGGAACTGAGCCAAACGGAAAAGCACCGGATCGCCCAACAGTTGCACCGCGCCAGAGAGCGATTTCGGGGAATTTTTGAGAAAATTTGATTTTTTTTGTCAGATTCTGGCTCTTGGTACGTTATATAAATAGAAGGGCTCGGTTTCCAAACGCTCATTTTCCTCAAAAAAGACCCATTCTGGTCAAAAAAATAGTCCGGATGACAGAGAGCGATTTCAGGAGATTTTTGAGAAAATTTGATTTTTTTTGTCAGATTCTGGCTCTTGGTACGTTATATAAATAGTGCTTGGCCGAAAATTAGATAACCACATGATATTTAATGGTATTCACCTATTTTCAAGAAACGAATATTTTGGGAAAACTCATCAAAAATATTTTTTGCTGATTTTGGCCATCTGAACACTGTATCAAACAAATTTCATCCTGTGAAATTGAAGAAATGTCATTTAATATCAGCAATTTGAGTATTTTTCTGTTATATAAATAGAAGGGCTCGGTTTCCAAACGCTCATTTTCCTCAAAAAAGACCCATTCTGGTCAAAAAAATAGTCCGGATGAAGATGCTCGCGAAGAAACTTTTCGCCCTCTGCAGAGAGTTCCCTGTGGCAGACGTCGTGTCCGCCGCGAAACTCCGATTCGCCCCACAGCGGGTGAATCATTCTCAAAACCCTCAAATAAAAGAGGTTATTATGAGTATTATAAAAAAACTTGTCGCCTCCTTCGTGGGGCTGAACCCGGCAGGCCCCAGGTCTGCCATGAAACTCCTCTCGGTGCTGCTGGCTTTCATTCTGGGCGCAACCCTCTGGGTCGGCCCGACAGCCGCTGCGGAGAAGAAGTATGTGACGGATCCCAGCACAGGTAAGGTCGTGACTGCACCATCGTACGGCGGGAGATTGACCTTTGCCATGAAACTCGAACCTCCGCACACGGACCCCTGGTTCACGCACTCGCCGGGAGCAGCCATCAGTGGCGTTGCAGAGAAGCTGGGCATCGGAAACTGGGGAATCGATCGGGACGAATTTAGCTTCTCAAGTCAGTACATTGCTCTCTCTGCCTTTACAGGGGCACTGGCGGAAAGCTGGGAGCAACCTGACCCGCTGACTTATGTCTTCAAAATCCGCCAGGGCGTTCACTGGCACGACAAGGCGCCGATGAATGGGAGAGCATTGACGGCCAAGGATATCGAATATAACTATCACCGGTATTTGGCTCTGGGCAGCGGCTTCACCGAAGTGAGCCCCGGTGGTTCCGCATCATTTATCAAGCCTTTGCCATGGGAATCGATAACGGCCACTGACGATGCGACGGTTGTGATGAGGCTGAAGGAGCCAAACCTCAAGGCGCTGAAGTTAATCCTGGACGCCGCTACTTTTATGTTACCCCCCGAGGTGATCCAGCAATACGGCGACGCGAAGGACTGGCGGAGATTCGTCGGCACCGGGCCCTATAGGCTGACCGACTGGGTCGACGGCAGCTCGATGACCTGGACGAAGAATCCGGACTACTGGGACACCGACGAAAAATACCCCCAGAACCGCTTGCCCTATGTGGACGAGTTGAAGGGCCAGATTATTAAAGAGGAAGCGACACGCCTGGCGGGAATGCGCTCGGGTAAGATTGATTACCTGGGTTTCCCTGCCGGCGACTCTCATATAACGTCTCTTGACCAGATAGAGAGCTTCCGGCGGACCAACCCCGAAATCGTGTTGAACCCATGGTGGGATCGTGCGGAGACGGTTTTTGCCCTGGACGCGACCAAGCCGCCCTTTGACGACATCCGGGTGCGCCAGGCAATGCAGATGGCACTGGACCTGGAGACCATCAACAATACCTACTTTAAGGGGACTGCCAATGCGACACCTCAGGGGATGGTCGGGGATCAAATCAGCGGGTATTACATCCCATTTGAGCAGTGGCCTGAAGCGGTCAAGAAAGGCTATCGGTATGACCCGGAAGAGGCCAAAAAGCTTTTGAAGGAAGCGGGCTATCCCAATGGTTTCAAGACTGTGGTGAACCACTTCGCTGAGTTTGATTTAAACTATACCGAATTAGCGGTCGAATACTGGAAGGCCATTGGCGTTGATGCAGAGATTAAACCCTTCGACCGAGCTACTATGATGCCTCTGGTAAACGAACGGACTTGGGAAGGTCTGTTCGGTACGATTGGTGGCTGGAATATGGATGCTGCTTTTTTGGTACGCTGGCGGGGTCACTCGACCTCCGTGTGGAACGTCTCCGGAATCAAGGACCCTGAGTTGGACGCCATCATTGAAGCGGTCGAAGCCGCGACCACCATTGAGGAGCAGATCAGGCACGCCAGGCAGGCAGATATGGTCCTGATCGAGCAGCAGGGGTATGTCTGGGGGCCTCACCCTGCCAAGTTCAACTCGAACCAGCCGTGGGTCAAAGGGTATAACGGGGAAGTCCAGCTGGGCAGTATGGATCGTCTGGTCATCTTCTCCCGCCTCTGGATTGACCAGGAGCTGAAGAAAGAAATGGGGTTTTAGGTAAGAATCCAACTATCCGCATTCGAACCCTCCCCTCCGTCGGAGAGGAGGGTTTCTTCCAACTCGAAAAGAAAAATTGCAGCTCAACCCTTTAGTATTCTGAGTCGATTCGAATATTTTCCTCTACTCCCTTGATGAAGATTCGCCAAATAAGTAGAAGGTTGCCCAGGAGACTATTAAAAAAGAGATTGACTCACTCCTTCTTTTGTAAGATAGTCTTAATCAATTGAATAAATTCTTAAAATAGCAGGTGTATCTCTTTCAGGAAATGGTATGGATTTTTACACATACACCACACGGAGAATTGGTAAATATGTCCTGGCGCTTTGCCTTGAAAATGGTGTGACCGCCCAAGGGATCACCAAAGAAGAAGCGCTTGAAAAATTGAATGATGCCCTGACAAGCTTAAAGGAAGCCATCGCTGACGATCCCGAAATTGGCACATCTCCCATTTCTATCGATGAACTCCATGAGTTTATAACCGCTGGCAACGAATCCCTGACAGAGGTTTTAGAATTACACGCTGTTCATGCCTAGCAATATCCCCTCCCTGAAGCCACGACAACTGATCAAACTACTGCAGACTGCTGGGATTGAGTTTTATAGACAAGGCAAAGGAGATCATACTTTATACGTGAGAAAATGGAACAAAAATAAAAAAGTGGTTCCCATTGATACGGGATTACATGAGTTCTCATCGGTCTATGTCTTACGTATCTTTCGACAATTCGGGTTCACGGATCACGAGATTGAAGAGGCTCTTAAAAAGAAATAATTTCGAATAACGGGGAAGTCTGGCTTTCAATGCAGGACCGCTTGCTCATCTTCGCCCGCCTATGGTTTGACCAGGAGCTGAAGAAAGAAATGGAAAGGGATCAAATATTAAGAAAGGGGTCCGGGTAGAGCCAGTGGTTACCCAACCAGCCCCCCCGCAGATCCGTACGTGAACAATTCGCTCATACGGTTCCTCGGTAATTAGAGGGATTGGTACCCCTCTAACGCATAACTTTACTACCCTGCAAGCCTGTTTAGATGTCGTGGACGATCCTGGGTTTCGGGAGCGGAAAAATGAGTCTCAGCTTTTCCAACTTTTCATAAGAGACCGTTCCTTTGCGACTGCGTCGGCTCAGCCAATACTTCCATGCCTCTTCCACATGTTTGTACACCACCTTGAGCTGTTGCATATTGCAACGAACCCCAAAATATTGGTAGTATCCGCGTAGTTTCTGGCAGAGAGCTTTGTACTGTTCCTCCAGTGGCAAATGCCGGTTGCCCCGGCACCATTGCCAGTGTCGCTTCATTGCTCGTCTCATTCGTTTGGAAGCTGTCTTCCTCTTGATCACCCAATAACTAAAGCGTGATCTGGCCCAGTAATGGGTGAATCCTAAGAAGTCGAAGGTCCCCTTTCCTTTGCCGGCAATCGTATTGGCTACCGGTTTTCTGAATGCAATCAGCTTCGTTTTCTCAGGATGTATCATCAAGCCAAAGCGAGCAAATCGTTTAGGCAAGACGGCCATCACTCTTTGGGCGTCGGCTTCCTGTTCAAAACTGATGACAAAGTCATCAGCAAAACGAACCAGGTTGCTTCTGCCTCTTAGACGAGGTCTGACCTCTTTTAGGTACCATTCATCCAGGACATAATGCAGGTAGATATTGGCCAGGATTGGTGAAATGACCGCCCCTTGTGGAGTCCCCGTCTCGGGATGAGTCAGGGTGATTCCGTCCAGGACCCCCGCATTCAACCATTTTCCTATCAACCGCAATATCGCGCCGTCGTTGACCCGTTGCTTGATAAATTCTCGCAACTGGCCTTTGTCCAAATTGTCGAAAAATCCACTGATATCGGCATCCAGTATCCATCCCACGTTCCCCCTCATGCACTCTTCCCGTAGCTCCTTGAGTGCTTTCTGGGGTCCACGTTTGATCCGAAAACCATAGGAAACGTCATGGAAATCTTGCTCATAGATCGCTTCCAACAGCATCAGAACGGCCCTTTGAACGATTTTGTCTTCAAACGTTAGCAACCCCAACGGCCTTTTTGAACCATCTTCCTTGTCAATCCACTCACGTTTAACCGGCGGCGCTACGTACCGTCCACTACGCAAGCGTTCATGCAAGTCGAGAAGGTTTGCTTCAAGGTTCTGCTCATAGTCTTTCGCAGTCACCTTGTCCACCCCCGGTGCTCCCGATTTACGGGTCCGGCGATACGCCTCTCGCAGAAAGTCAACGTCCATGTGGTGGGCTAAGTTGGTAAAAATCATTCCAGGATTGCCTTTGGCTTGCTCTGCAATCTGTCGAAGTTTTGTTGAGATAGTTAGTGAACTCAAAGTTTCTCCTATAGTTCTGTTCGACTGAACGTTATGCCCGGCTTCACCTTCCCTACGATGGGTCCCTTGGGTCTCCGTTCCCCACTTTCTCAATCACAGCCTTAAGGCTCTAATCATCGGTACTATGTTCCGCTAAGACTACCTCATTGCCCCTCTCAAATCGCTCGTTGTTTAGACTTGCTTTCCGATACCCTGCCCGCTTTCTCTTCTTTGTGTTTCCCACTGGGACTCGTCAGGAGGCTGGAAGCCGCCCCCTAACGCCAGGTCTCTTGGTAAGCCGGTACACCTTGCTTCCGGCGATTTTAGGCATGGAGACAACAGGTTCTCCCAAGTTCCCGAGCTACCCCTGTAAGCGCATGCCCCGCTCTTCGACCCCGGTGGTGTCCTCGTGCTAGCCCTAATGCACACTCGGACTGCTGCCTTCCGACACTTGAACGCCGTCGGCTTTCCTCCATCATAGTCCTCTGAGGGAGTTATACAAACCACAACAATTTCTATTTCGAGGCTCAATCACGCGGCCTACACTCTTGCTCTATCCGGCTTCATACCCCACATTACTGTGACGCACGCGGATTTCGCTACTGACCTGTTGGCTAAACTTTGGTCTGATGGGAATTTCACATATGTTCCTGTGAGCACCCACTGGGTAACACTAACAAATTTCACGGGATTTCTCCCGATCCCAACGCTTCGGATTTACCTTGGCGCGATCAAATATTAATTTGTCTTTTATTTTCTCGATTGAAATGAAGGAGCGGGTGGTTGTCGTGCGGCACGCCATCAAAAATGCCCTCATCCCGGTAGTTACCCTGATCGGCATGCAGTTGCCTATCCTGATCGGCGGCTCCGTGATCATGGAGAACGTCTTCAACCTGCCGGGGCTCGGTCGTTTGATGGTGAATGCACTCGAGGAACGAGACTACCCGATGGTCTCCGGAGTAAACCTGGTTTTCGCCACCGCGGTTGTGGGGGTCAATCTGTTTATCGACCTGATTTATCCCTATTTTGACCCCAGGGTCCGGTACAGGTAGTTGGATGAGTCAGGTTAGAGATATCCCGGTACAAGAAGCGGAAACGAAGAGACGCAACGCCTTGGCTGATTTCTTTATCAGGCTGTGGGGGGAGAAGCCACTAGGTACTATCAGCGGGATTATTATATTGATATTGATTTTTGTCGCTATCTTCGCCGATGTTCTGGCCCCTTATGGATATCGTGAAATGCACCTGGCAGACAGGTTTCAGGGCGCATCAGCCCAGTATCTGCTGGGTACCGACCAGTTTGGGCGAGACTTCTTGAGCCGCATTATCTACGGGGCTCGTATTTCGTTAATTGTCGGTCTAGCCGCGACCGCTCTCAATGTTGTCGTCGCTGTCCTGATAGGCGGCATTTCAGGATTCCTTGGTGGTAAATTGGACCTGGTGGTGCAGCGCTTTGTCGATGCCTGGATGGCTTTCCCGGGACTGCTAATTTTGTTAACCATAATGTCCATAGCGGGGAGGGGTGTGCCACAGATAATACTGGTCCTGGGGATAGCCGGAGGCATCGGCGGCTCAAGAGTAGTCAGAGGCGCCGTTATCGGCATTAAAGAGAATGACTACTTTCTGGCGGCGCGGGCAATTGGCAGTACCAAAATGAGATCGCTTATCCGGCACGTCCTGCCCAATATTATGCCTGTCGTAATCATCATATTTAGCATCAACATCGGGGGGGTGATCCTGAGTGTGGCCGCTCTGAGCTTCCTCGGATACGGTCTGCCAGCCTCGATTCCTGAGTGGGGAGGTATGCTCAGCTGGGAAGGGCGCAGATACATGGAGCAGGCGCCATGGCTGGCTCTCTGGCCGGGGCTTTGCCTGACGATTGTCGTCTACTCCCTCAACATGTTCGGCGACGCGGTGAGGGACCTGCTGGATCCCCGGCTGCGGGGAGGTGAGGGCAGTTACGGCATCTGCGATGGTGAAACGCAAACGAGGATTCCTCGCCAGACTGCTCAACCCCTTCGCTTAGCAGCAAACACTCTCTCCAATCGGGTCGCAAGGGAGTTAGAGTCGGGGAATTATTAATTATCCGCAGCGTGCGCTCACGCTAACGCCAACACGTTGCTCGGCCTTATTCTTGAGACTCCGGAGGCACTCGAGAACTTGGAGGAGATTCTCATCCCCGGGATAGACGTGGTCTGGGTAGGCCATGCCGATCTCTCACAACTGCTGGGTATCGCCGGCCAGTTTGACCATCCCCAGATAACTGAAGCCAGAGACCACGTCCGTGCCATGTGCCAGAGGAAAGGGATCGCGTTCTGTCAGTGGGCGATACCGCCCACGGCAAGCACGGTCAAATCATTGTTGGAGAGTGGCATTCGTTGGATAGGCTACGGAATGGATTTATGGTTTCTGGAGCGTGAAGCGCGAAAGGCGGTCGATGAGATCGCAGCTTGGCGCGGTTGATGAGGTGAGTGAGCAGGGTTATCTCACCCCGGTAATAGCGGGTTTAGAGTACATCAAACTTGACGACGAGGCTGTCAAAGAGATGAGCGACGCACTAAAATAGGTTTAAATTGGCCAATATCATATATCCACTTTGAAGGCTTCACCCTTCCTTCTCCCACTGCTCGATCTGTTCCTGCAGATCTGCTTTCTGTTGTTGCCACTTCCCGGGCGTGTTGCTGCGAAGGCTGCTCAAGGAGCAGCCGCTGGGTACTCTCGGGGGAGTGGTCGTCCTGTTACTGGTTTTAGTCAGCATTTTTGCCGGTGTGGTGGCTCCATATAAGCCGGGTGAAATCCACTTGGCAGACAGGCTGACCAGCCCATCGGGCCGATATCTCCTGGGCACCGATCATCTGGGGCGGGACCTCATGAGCCGCCTGATCCATGGGGCTCGAATTTCGATATTTGTCGGCCTGGCAGCGACCACGCTCCATGTCTTGGTCGCTGTGCTGATCGGCGGCACTGCAGGCTACTTTGGCGAGAAATTGGACCTGGCTGCGCAACGCTTTGTCGATGCCTGGATGGCCTTCCCGGGGCTGCTGTTGTTGTTGACCATCATGTCCATTGTGGGACAGGGGTTGCTCCAGATCATCCTGGTGCTGGGGATCGCTGGTGGGGTGGAAGGCTCCCGCGTCGTCCGGGGCGCCGTGATCGTCATTAAAGAGAATGATTACTTTCTGGCGGCAAAAGCCCTGGGCAGTCCCCCCACTAAGCTCCAGCGTCTTGTTCTGTTTTTCTTGTTTCTGGATCGAATACTGTAAAATGTTCTTTAGCAATCTTGAGAAGTTTTTGATCTGCGCTGATGAAATAGGCTATTGGTAACCAATTTTGGGCAGTCAGAGCTGAGGCTAATTGAATTGCATCCAATGTTCTTAAACCTTTTTCCCAAGCTACTTCGTCAAGTAAGCTGAGCGCAGATTGTTTTACTTTGTCGTTGACTTCCACAATATGATAAAATGCCAAATCTTGCTCAAAATATTGGAAAACCTGCTCAATAATTTCCCGATCTATTTCTTTTGTTCTGACTCTTCTTAAAAAGGCTGAATGAAATTCGATTTTACATATATCAGAAATCGTAAGAACCAAATCCTCTTCATATTGAAGAAGTATATCAACAAGTTCCTCAGACCCATTCTCTTTATGATAAAGTTTAATAACGGCACTAGTGTCTAAGAATAGATTCATTTCTCTGCTCTTTCATCAGTGATATCATCTGAAAGATTTCCTTCAATATTTTTGGTGAGTTCCTGAGCTTTTTGAAATAACATCTTCGATAAAGATGCTTTCGGGATTAATACCACTTTCACTGCTGAACCATCTTCAAATGGAAGATTACTTAATTCTAAATGACCTTCGTTGATTTGAGTATCTACTGTATATTGCATCTTGGTTCCTTTCATTAGGGGGAGAGTGACTCTGCATGAATGACAGATTCTAGAACTGATTTTTTCGACTCTACCCTTTCAATTTTAGAGTAATCCATGAATTTAATCAAACTCTTAGATTAAAAGCTGAAACCAGTAAATGTTTGCCTCTGTAGTGGGGCTGAACCCGGCAGGCCCCAGGCCTTCGATGAAACTCTTCTCGGTGCTGTTGGCCCTCACCCTGGGCGTGACCGCCCTCTGGGTCGGCCCGACAGCCGCTGCGGAGAAGAAGTACGTGACCGACCCAACCACGGGTAAGGTGGTGAGCGCGCCAGAGTATGGTGGGACACTGACCGTGGGCTTAGGAAACGAGCCTGCGGGTTCTGACGCCTGGTTCGGGCATCCAACGATGAAGTTGAACGAGCAAGTTGGCGAGATGCTAGGCAATCTTAACTGGGCAGTAGATAGGGACGAATATGACCTTACAGCCTTTTACATACCTGACTCTGCCAGAACAGGGGGTCTGGTGGAAAGCTGGGATATTTCCCCGGACGGCCTCACCTTTACCTTCCACACTGCCCAATCGCTGATTGGCAAGTATCGGAGCCTCCATCAGGCGGATGAGGTGGTTCAGGAAATCTGGAAGGATTTGTGGGAGAGCAAGCTGGAGAAATTCCAAGGCGAGGCCGATAAAGCCTTCCTGGGTTGGCTGTACAGAGTCGTTCAGAATCATCTGCTGGACCAAATCAGACGTGACAAACGGCAGCCGGAAGTCGCTGCCCCGGAAGAGGTGGATGAGCTGCGCTCTATGCAGGCCTGGTGGGAGGCCCAGTCGGCGGAATTGCAGGAAGAGAAGATTGAGCGGGTAGGAGGGGCCCTGAGACAACTGGAAGACGAGCATCCCCAGACCGCTCGGCTGCTGCGCCGCTGCTATTGGGACAGGCTGTCCCTGCAAGCCCTTGCCGCCGAGGAGTTGGCGCTTCCTAGAAAGGAACTGACCAAGACCGAAAAGGATATGATCTCCCAACAGTTGCACCGCGCCAGAGAGCGATTTCGGGGAATTTTTGAGAAAATTTGATTTTTTTTGTCAGATTCTGGCTCTTGGTACGTTATATAAATAGAAGGGCTCGGTTTCCAAACGCTCATTTTCCTCAAAAAAGACCCATTCTGGTCAAAAAAATAGTCCGGATGACAGAGAGCGATTTCAGGAGATTTTTGAGAAAATTTGATTTTTTTTGTCAGATTCTGGCTCTTGGTACGTTATATAAATAGAAGGGCTCGGTTTCCAAACGCTCATTTTCCTCAAAAAAGACCCATTCTGGTCAAAAAAATAGTCCGGATGAAGATGCTCGCGAAGAAACTTTTCGCCCTCTGCAGAGAGTTCCCTGTGGCAGACGCCGTGCCCGCCACGAAACTCCGATTCGCTCCACAGCGGGTGAATCATTCTCAAAACCCTCAAATAAAAGAGGTTATTATGAGTATTATAAAAAAACTTGTCGCCTCCTTCGTGGGGCTGAACCCGGCAGGCCCCAGGTCTGCCATGAAACTCCTCTCGGTGCTGCTGGCTTTCATTCTGGGCGCGACCCTCTGGGTCAGCCCGGCGGCTGCTGCTGAGAAGAAGTATGTGACGGATCCCACCACTGGAAAAGTAGTGAGCGCGCCAGAGTATGGCGGGACAATCACCTACGCGATGCAAGTTGAGCCGGCGAACCCCGACACCGGGTTAAAACACTTCAATGCGGCCGCCAGCTCCGGTGTGGTAGAGAAGCTCGGCATCCTGGACTGGGCAATAGATAGGGACGTATTTGACTTGAGAACATCGTGGAAGCCTGAATTTGCCCTAAGAGGGCACCTAGCTGAAAGCTGGGATATTTCCCCGGACGGCCTCACCTATACCTTCCACATCCGTGACGGTGTTCGCTGGCACAATAAGGCGCCGATGAACGGTCGCAAGCTAACTGCCAAGGATGTCGAATACAACTTTCACCGTATGTTGGGTCTGGGCAGCGGTTTCACCGAGAAGCCCGAAGGAGCCGCCTGGAGTTTCATCGACGATATTGGCATCGAATCGGTAACCGCCGAAGGATCAACCGTTGTCTTTCGACTGAGCAAGGTGAACTTCGATGCCCTCAGGACTATGCTTACCGACCACTCCGTCTACGTATATCCGCCCGAGGTAATCGAGGCTCACGGCGACGTGACGGACTGGCGCAACCTGGTCGGCACCGGACCGCTGATGCTGACCGACTGGGTCGAGGGCAGCTCTATTACGTGGAGCAAGAATCCCGACTACTGGGGCTACGACGAAAAATACCCGCAGAACCGCTTGCCGTATGTCGACAAGGTGGTGGCTCTGGTCATCACCGATTCGGCAACACAACTGGCGGCGCTGCGCTCGGGTCAGGTCGACCTCCTCGGCTCTTTTGGCGACTCGCAGATCCGCACCATCGACCAGGCAGAGAGGCTCCAGCAAACCAACCCCGAAATCGTGCTATGGCCATACTCGCACCGTTCGGAGACGTCGTTCGCTCTCAATCAGACAAAGCCACCGATGAACGACATCAGGGTGCGTCATGCGCTGCAGCTGGCGCTCGACCTGGAGACGATCAACGCAACCGTCTGGCAGGGCTGGGTGGACATCACACCGCAGGGATTCGTCGGGGCCAATTTGGTCGGCTATGTCACGCCATTCGAAGAGTGGCCGGAGGAGGTGAAGCAATACTACACCTATGATCCAGAGAGGGCCGAGCGCCTGCTCGATGAAGCCGGATATCCACGCGGGGCGGACGGCATTCGATTCTCAACCAACCTCATGGTGACTGATTGGATGGATCTGAACTTCTTCGAACTGGCGGCACAGCATTTCGGTGAGATTGGCGTGGAGGTCACGGTCCTCACTCCGGGTACGGCCCAGGTGGATTATCTTATTCGTGAGAACGAGTACGAACATATTGCCAGCTACGTCTCAGCCTTCGACTACGGCCCCCTCGCGCTGCTGCAGTTTGTCTCGACCAACGCGTTTAACCCCACCGGCGTGCAGGACCCCGAGATGGACCGTTTGTGGGCAGCGACGCAAGAGGCCACCACCCTCGATGAATACAAGCGGTGGGTCAGAGAGGCAGATCAGTATGTCGCGGCAAACCACTGGATCCTGTGGGGCGGAAGGGTCCCGCACTTTATGGCCCACCAGTCGTGGGTCAAAGGCTATAACGGGGAGCTAAGCATGGGAGGCATGGACAGAACCGCGATGTTCTCACGGCTCTGGATTGATAGTGAGCTGAAGGAAGCAATGGGTTATTAGGGGTTTTTCACCTCTTGTGGCTTAGCTCAGGGAAGAAGGGAGCTGGGGGGTTCAAACCTCCTGGCTCCCGATACTCCTCAAATAATGAGAGGGGCGCTTTCTCACTGTCATTGTGAGGAGTCCCTCCTTAACTGTCATTGCGAGGCACAAAGTGCCGAAGCAATCTCGTCCTTCTTCCCCGTCATTCCGGCGGAAGCCGGAATCCAGAAGGTTGGCGAAGTCACCCAAACGAGGGATTTCCTCCCCAAGCCTTCGGTGAGGCGACTGCTCTGCATTGGGGTTAAGGTTATGCAGACCCGAAAATTGTACTGCGCAGATTAGAACCAGAGATGAAGCTGCCATGTGTCTACATTCTTGCGAGCAAGCGCAATGGCACGCTGTACCTCGGGGTGACATCGAATCTCGTGCAGCGGATCTGGCAGCATAAGAACGACTTCGTGGAGGGATTCACAAAGCGTTACGATGTACACACGCTCGTCTGGTTTGAGGGTCATGAATCAATGGAGAGCGCTATCGCACGCGAGAAGGCGATTAAGGAATGGAAGCGAGAATGGAAGCTTGAGTTGATTGAGAAGGTTAATCCGACATGGCGGGACTTGTATGATGAGATTGTCTAAGTGGATTGCGGCCCCGGATCCAGTCCGGGGCAGGTTTTTCACCGCAATGACGGGGGAAATGGGAATGACGAAAGAGGGGTGGGAATGACGTGGAAGGTGGATTCCGGCCCCGGATCCAGTCCGGGGCAGGTTTTTCACCGCAATGACGGGGGAAATGGGAATGACGAGAGAGGGGTGGCAATGACGTGGAAGGTGGATTGCGGTTTTCACCGCAATGACAGGGGAAAGAGGGCGACCAGATTGCCACGCCCTTCAGTGGAAGGGCTCGCAATGACAAAAGAAGGTTGGCAATGACGGGTGAAATCGCAATGAGGTGTGTCACATGAGAGCCTATATCATCAGGCGGTTATTGCTGATAATCCCCACCTTGTTTATATTAACCATCCTGGTCTTTCTCTCGGTCCGCTTCATTCCGGGCGACGTCATCGACGCCATGCTGGGTAAGATGGCGAGTATGGGTTCCGCGACGGGTCAGATTGACCGTGAAACTCTTGAGCGGATGCTGGGATTAGATGTGCCTGTCTACGTGCAGTATGGACGCTGGATAGGAGGCATCTTCCTGCACGGCACCCTGGGCGAGTCGCTGGTTGGCGCTTGGACGGTAGAGGAGAAGATATTAGGTAGATTGCCAGTAACCATTGAGCTTGGCGTCATGGCAATCGTAATCGGGCTCTTGATAGCCCTGCCGGTCGGCATCTACTCGGCGATTCGCCAGGATACGGCCGCCGACTACGTGGGGCGCACTGTTGCCATCATCGGCATGGCAACGCCCAACTTCTGGCTGGCAATTATGGTCATGATCTATCCGGCCATCTGGTGGGGCTGGGCGCCACCGATGCGGTGGGTTCCTTTCACGGAAGACCTGCTGGGGAATCTCGGGATTCTCATCATTCCTAGCCTGATCCTGGGAACAGCCTCCTCTGCCGCCACCATGCGGATGATGCGTACCATGATGCTTGAGGTGCTCAGGCAGGACTATATCCGCACCGCCTGGTCCAAGGGGCTCAGGGAGCGGGTCGTGGTGATCCGGCACACCCTCAAGAACGCCCTCATCCCGGTAGTGTCCCTGATCGGCCTGCAGTTGCCTCTGCTGGTCGGGGGCGCCGTGATCATGGAGAACATCTTCAACCTGCCGGGGATCGGTCAGCTCATGCTGGATGCCCTCAAAGACAGAGACTACCCGGTAGTCTCCGGAGTAAACCTGTTTTTCGCCACCGGGGTGGTGCTGATCAATCTTATGATCGACCTGATTTATCCGTACTTAGACCCCAGGGTTCGGTATAAATAGTCGCTGGCGCGACAAAGGTATTAGGTGTTAGGTTTCAGGTATTAGCGCAAAGCTGACACCTAATACCTTATACCTAAAAGCCTTCATCCTAAATACCTAAACTATGAGTGATGCCACAGGGATATCATCAGCAGAAAGTGAGCCAAAGAGACGTGCCGGGCTGGCTGATTTCTTTACCAGGCTGTGGAGGGAGAAGCCACTGGGGACGTTCTGCGGAATCATCGTCTTGCTCTTCATTTTGGTGGCGATCTTTGCCAATGTTCTGGCTCCTTATCCATATTGGGAAATGCACCTGGCAGACCGGCTGACTGGCTCCTCAGCCCGGTATCTCCTGGGTACCGACCAGTTGGGGAGAGACCTCCTGAGCCGCCTGATCGTCGGGGCTCGTCTTTCGATAGTCGTCGGTCTGTCAGCGACCGCTGTTAATGTGGTGGTGGCGGTCCTGATCGGCGGCACTTCAGGATTCATTGGTGGCAAATTGGACCTGGCGGTGCAGAGATTTGTCGATGCCTGGATGGCTTTTCCGGGTCTGCTCCTGTTGTTAACCATCATGTCCATCGTGGGACAGGGGCTCCTCCAGATCATCGTGGTCCTGGGGATCGCCGGAGGTATTGGCGGCTCCCGAGTCATCCGTGGCGCCGTGGTGGGTATTAAAGAGAATGACTATTTTCTGGCAACCAGGGCTGTGGGCACCCCCACGCGCCATATCCTGACCCGCCATGTCCTGCCCAATATTATGCCGCCGATCATCATCGTCTTCTCGATCAACATTGGCGGGGTCATCATTGCCGAGGCATCGCTGAGCTTCCTCGGATTCGGGCTGCCCCTCAAGGTTCCCAGCTGGGGAGGGATGCTCAGCCGGGAAGGGCGGGAGTTCATGGAGATGGCCCCCTGGCTGGCGCTCTGGCCCGGCCTTGCCCTGACTATTACCGTTTACAGTCTGAACATGTTCGGCGATGCGGTGAGGGACCTGCTTGACCCCAGGCTGCGGGGAGGTCAGGGCAGTTACGGCACTGCGAAGATGAAACGCAAACGAGGATTCCTCGCCCGACTGATCAACCCCTTTTCTTAGGAGGCTCTCCCTCATCTATGAGGCCGCCAAAGCCAATAACCAAGGATTAGCAAATGATTAAAACCCCCTGCAAAACCTTGTTAATCAAGGGATTGACGCGGGTTCGACCGTAACGACGGACCGTCGCAGCGGCGGACCGTTCCCGCCACCTCCACCAATTTACTTTTATTATTACGCGACGCGCCAAAAAATCATGGGTAAGATTCTCTTTGACTGTGCTCGTGAGACGCTCTTTGAACTATTGGAAGATGCCAAGTACCTGGGAGCCAAACCGGGAATCATCGCCACCCTTCACACCTGGACCAAAACCCTTCAGCTTCATCCTCATATTCATTGTCTCGTCACTGGCGGTGGGATGAACGCGAGGGAATGGATTGGAGTCAAAAACGATACTTGACGCGGAAGAAAAAACAGCTTTTTTGCTCCTCTTAACTTCTCAGTGACGAGTGCTTGTCTCATCCAGGACTTGATCCTCGCTGCTCTCTGTGTCAGTCCTTGAAAATAAGGGGCAATCCTGCCCTTCCCGGAACGAAAAGCAGGGGATGCAGAGCGAATCATTTCAAGGACTGATGCCCATTCGGCACGCGTTTCGAGGGTCCGCTGAGATAACCGGGAAAACTCTTTCAGTTCTGCTCTGCTTAAAACTTTCCTCTTTTGGAAGAAGGCCAATATCTTTTTCTCGAGGAGTTTGTCGGTTCGGTTCCTTTATGACCGGAGACTCCCTTGATTTTTCAAGGGATTGCGGGAAAATCTACCAAGATGTTGCCTTCAGAGAGCCAGTGGCGATAACGCTGATGAAATCATTGATGATTTTCCGAATTTGAAGGTAGAGGATATTGAGGCTTGTCATGCCCAAACGCTTTGATATACTGATTGAAAACAAGTGCTCTCTTGTTCCCTTCTTTGAGGAGTATCATTGTGAAACATCGCATTTCTCCGACAGTCGATTGTGTCTACAAGGCCATTTTGGGGGCAGAGGAAAATGAGAACTTACTGATTGATTTCCTCAACGGTGTCCTGGCAGCCCAGTTTCCCATCTCGGATGTCGAAATCCTCAACCCCTACAATGAACGCGAGTTTTATTCGGACAAGTTGACGATTGTCGATGTGAAAGCCAAAGATGAAAAAGGGACGGCCTATCAGATAGAAATTCAATTGGCGGTTTTTTCCTATTTGCCGGAGAGGATTCTCTATACGTGGAGTGATATCTATCAGTCCCAGTTACAAAGCGGGGAGCCATTCTCAGAATTACGTCCGGTTATCTCCATTTGGATGTTGACTGAAAACCTGATTCCTGAGAGTCCGGCATTTCATCATCACTTCCAACTGGTGGATCAAGAGAACCAAAAACGATTATCGGAGCATTGCTCAGTCCATGTTTTGGAATTGGAAAAATGGCGGTATTCCGAGACCTTGAAAACAGAAGATCAATGGTTATATTTTTTTAAAGAAGCTGAGCATTGGGAGGAATTACCTGAAATCATCAACACCCCTGAAATGAGGCAAGCCATGGCAGTCCTGGAGAGATTTTCAGAAAAAGAAGCGAATTATCATTTATACCAAGCCCGTCAAAATGCCATCCGTGAAGAACAAACAAGGCAACAACTTTTAGAAGATGCCCTACAAGACAAAGAAGAGGCTCTACGAGATAAACAAGAGGCTCTGCGGAGGGAGGAAGAGGCGGTGCAAGTTAAGGAAGAAGCCCTGCGGAGAGAGGAAGAGGCGGTGCAAGATAAGGAAGAGGCGGAAGCTAAAGAAAAACATCTCAGAGAAATCTTGAAAAAAGCAGGAATTGATCCAGATGTTTAAGCTCTTTTTCTCTGGTTTCTCACGACAACCACGTCTGTAACAGGGACAGGTTCTTTTGGTGCGCTTACTCGTTGAACGGGTTGATCAGTCGGGCCAGGAGACCTCGTTTGCGTTTCGCCGTTGCGCCATAACTGCCCTCACCACCCCGCAGCCGCGGATCGAGCAGGTCCCTGAGGGCATCTCCGAACATGTTGAAGGAGTAGACGACAATCGTCAGGCTAAGCCCCGGCCAGAGCGCCAGCCAGGGAGCCTGCTCCATGTACCGGCGCCCTTCCCGGCTGAGCATGCCTCCCCAGTCAGGAATGCTGGGTGGCAGACCGTATCCGAGGAAGCCCAGAGAAGCCAAAGACATAATCACCCCCCCGATGTTAATGGAGAAGATAATGATGACGGGTGCCATAAAATTGGGCAGCACATGGTGGTTGAGGATTTGGCTGGTCGGTGTACCCACGGCCCGAGCTGCCAGAAAATAGTCATTCTCCTTAATGCCGATCACGGCGCCTCGGGCTACTCTTGAGCTGCCGATGCCCCCTGCTATCCCCAGGACCAGTATTATCTGTAACAGACCTTGCCCCGCTATGGACATAATCGTTAACAAGAGCAGCAGTCCTGGAAAAGCCATCCAGGCATCGACAAAGCGCTGCACCACCAGGTCCGGTTTGCCGCCAATGAACCCTGAAATGCCGCCTATCAGAACAGCAACGACAACAATAAGCATAGTCGCTGACAGACCGACGACTAAAAATCCGGGGACAGTTACTAATTTTTATCTTTCTTTTTCTCCATGCGCGTTGAGCAGAGAGAGATACTCTCTGCGATCCTCGTCACTTGAAAAGATTTTTATGGAGCGAACCCCTCCTTGGGTGATGACCAGCTTCTCTAGAACGGGACTGGTGAAGGCCCATGGCGCGTAGCCACCTTTCATTCAATTAGCCACGGTCATCTGGCCTTTGTTTGAAAAACTATTTGAAGAAGGCAGTGGTTTGCGGAATCTTGAGGAGGTACTCTACTATTTATTCAAAGCCAGTTCCCACCTCAAAGAAGAGGAAGTGGTTCAGCAAGTGAAAAACCTGCTCAGCTATGAAGAGGCTCACGAGGTTCTTATGACAGTCGCCGAACAATTAGAACAAAAAGGACTCCAAATCAGTTGCAAACGGTTTCCATGGCGAGGCCAGTTTTCCCCACCTTGCGTTTCCACCTTGCGTTTCCCTCTTGCTTTTCCTATATTGAGGCTGTTCTTGGGCGTTCTTGGCTGAAAATCAAAACCGAGTCCAACGATGAACCGGAAACCATTGCGGGAACTGCTGGAGGGGTCCGTTCAAGGGAAGGAAGACGCTTTTGAGGAGTTGTACCAACACTACAGGGCATATATCGTCCACACTGCCCAATCGCTGATTGGCAAGTATCGGAGCCTCCATCAGGCGGATGAGGTGGTTCAGGAAATCTGGAAGGATTTGTGGGAGAGCAAGCTGGAGAAATTCCAAGGCGAGGCCGATAAAGCCTTCCTGGGTTGGCTGTACAGAGTCGTTCAGAATCATCTGCTGGACCAAATCAGACGTGACAAACGGCAGCCGGAACTCGCTGCCCCGGAAGAGGTGGATGACCTGCGCTCTATGCAGGCCTGGTGGCAGGCCCAGTCGGCGGAATTGCAGGAAGAGAAGATTGAGCGGGCAGAGGGGCCCTGAGACAACTGGAAGACGAGCATCCCCAGACCGCTCGGCTGCTGCGCCGCTGCTATTGGGACGGGCTGTCCCTTGAAGCCCTTGCCGCCGAGAAGTTGGCGCTTCCTAGAAAGGAACTGACCAAGACCGAAAAGGATATGATCGCCCAACAGTTGCACCGCGCCAGAGAGCGATTTCGGGGAATTTTTGAGAAAATTTGATTTTTTTTGTCAGATTCTGGCTCTTGGTACGTTATGTAAATAGAAGGGCTCGGTTTCCAAGCCAGAGAGCGATTTCAGGAGATTTTTGAGAAAATTTGATTTTTTTGGTGATATTTTGGCTCTGGGTGTGTTATATAAATAGGAGGGCTCGGTTTCCAAACGCTCATTTTCCTCAAAAAAGACCCATTCTGATCCAAAAAATAGTCCGGATGAAGATGCTCGCGAAGAAACTTTTCGCCCTCTGCAGAGAGTTCCCCGTGGCAGGCGCCGTGCCCGCCGCGAAACTCCGATTCGCTCCCTGGTGGGTGAATCATTCTCACAACCTAAATAACAAGAAAGGAAAAATTATGGAGATGACCAAAAATAAGAGAAGCCAGGGTAGGGGGACGAAATCCCTTTCGAAATCCCTGTTTAATTCAATCGTATTTGGAAAGGAAATTATCATGAAAAAGATAAAAATGAAAAAAAGGTTCGGGCTGAACCGTCAAAAAAGTAGAAGCATCGTCGAGAACGTGCTTTCGGGAACGAAAGCAGGTTTTAAATCATTCCTAAATCTTGTTTTTAATCAAAAAAAAGAAAGGAAAAAGATGGAAAATCAAAAAAGCAAATCAACCTTCAGTGCAATCCTGCTGTCCCTCACCCTGATGGTGACAGCCTTTTGGGTCAGTCCGGCTGCCGCCCAGAAGTATGTGACGGATCCTACCACTGGTAAGGTCGTGACAGCACCTGAGTACGGCGGGTCAATAACCTGGCCCGCGGATAACACCCCGGAGCATACTGATACCTATTACCATCACGTCCCGGGAACATACGTCAGTGCCGTTGTAGAGAAGCTTGGCATCGCGGACTGGGCAACGCCCAGGGATGTATTTAACTTTAGAACAACGTACATACCTCCAGCTCTCCTTACAGGGAACCTGGCGGAAAGCTGGGAACAGCCCGACGCGAAAACCCTTATCTTCCACATCCGTAAGGGCGTTCACTGGCATAAGAAGCCACCGATGAATGGGAGAGAATTAACCGCTGATGATATCGTTTACAACTATCACCGCGTAACGGGAACAGGCAGCGGCTACACCGAAGCTACTCCCTACGTATCCGGCCCGCTGGTGAGCCTTCCATTCGATTCGATAGAGGCTACCGACAAGTATACGATGGTCGTTAAGCTGACGGAGCCACGCCTCGATGCGCTGAAGACAATCCTCGTCCAAAACATTATGTATATATACCCCCCTGAGGTCATCAAAGAAAAGGGCAATGTCAAAGACTGGCGGGACCTGGTCGGCACCGGGCCTTTCATGATGACCGACTTCGTTGACGGTACCTCTGTCACCTGGACCAAGAATCCTAACTACTGGGATTACGACGAAAAATACCCGGAGAACCGCTTGCCCTATGTTGACGAGGTAGCGATGCTTGTTATCCCAGACCCGGCAACACGTATGTCGGCAATGCGCACAGGTAAGCTTGATGCAATGGCTATGTTTGGCGGCTACTCTCAATTAAGGGGTGCCGGCGCTCTCGACAACGTCGAGAGTCTCAAGCGGAGCAACCCCGAACTCGTGTTTGAGACGATGTCATATCGGTCGGAATCGTCTTGGAGTCTTAACTCGCAATTGCCGCCCTTTGACGACGTCAATGTGCGCCACGCAATGCAGATGGCACTGGACCTTGATGAAATTAACGAGTCCTTCTGGCTGGGTTATGCAGATACGACACCTCAGGGGTTCCTGGGGGTAGGTATGATCGGGTATGTCACCCCATTTGCAGACTGGCCCGAAGAGCTCAAGGGATACTATACCTATAACCCGGCAGGGGCAGAAGCGTTGCTTGATGCGGCTGGGCTTACGCGCGGCGCGGATGGGATTAGATTCAAGGCCATCCTGGAAGTGGCGACAGTATGGGATACAAGCTATCACGAATTAGCTGCCTCTTACTGGGAGGCGATTGGCATTGATGTAGAGTTCTTTACCGATGAGAGGGCTTCTATGTGGTCTAGGCTACGCTCAACTGGAAGTCATCTAGGAATATGGCCAACTATATCGGGGTACGAGGATAAGCCTATAGGTGAGATACAAACGTTTACCACGGGCCATATGTTTAACACCGCCAATGCGAATGACCCGACTTATAACGCCATGGTTGACGCCGCAGTAACCGCTACCACCGTTGAGGAGCAGATGAGGCTGGTTACTGAGATAGATAGGTACTTGACAGAAAAACACTGGCATATATGGGGTGCTAGAGTTCCACAGATGCACGTGCTCCAGCCGTGGGTCATCGGTTTTAACGGTGAAACCGACCTGGGAGATATGGACAGAAATACGATCACGGCCCGCCTCTGGATCGACAGCGCGCTGAAAAAAGAGATGGGTTATTAGTGTTTCTACATGTGGGATGGCAGGCTTGTGCCGCCACCCCACATTCATGTAAAAAAGCCTTCCGCGGAACGATGAGGTATAACGCATGAGAGCCTATATCATCAGGCGGGTACTGCTGATTATCCCCACTCTCTTTATCTTAAGCCTCCTGGTCTTTCTCTCCGTTCGTTTTATCCCGGGCGATACGATAGACGCGATGATGGCCAACATGGCGGATTACCACAGCGAGATCGATCGCGATCAGCTCATGCGCGCGCTGGGATTGGACGTGCCGGTTTGGGTGCAGTATGGACGCTGGTTGAAAGGTATTTTTCTTGAAGGTACTCTCGGCGAAACGATATTCGACGGCATGTGGACCGTTGAAGAGAGAATTTTACTCAGGCTGCCGGTAACCATCGAGCTCGGTATTCTGGCGATCGTAATCGGGCTGGTGATAGCGCTGCCCGTCGGGGTCTACTCGGCGATGCGCCAGGACACGATTGCCGACTACGCGGGACGCACCATCGCCATCATCGGCATGGCAACGCCTAACTTCTGGCTGGCAATGATGGTCTTGATCTACCCGGCACTCTGGTGGGGCTGGTCACCTCCGATGAAAGTGGTTCCCTTCTTCGAGAATCCGCTCGGGAACCTCGGGGTGTTTATCATTCCCAGCCTGATTCTTGGGACGGCCCTTTCTGCAAGCATAATGCGGATGACGCGCACCATGATGCTGGAGGTGCTCCGGCAGGACTACGTCAGGACCGCCTGGTCCAAGGGCTTGAGGGAGCGGGTAATCATTATAAGACACGCGGTCAAGAACGCCTTCATCCCGATAGTGACCCTGGTAGGCATGCAGTTACCTCTTTTAGTCGGCGGTTCGGTTATCATGGAGAACATATTTAACCTGCCGGGCATAGGTCGTCTCTTTCTGAATGCACTCCAGGATAGAGACTACCCGATGGTCTCCGGAGTAAATCTGGTTTTTGCTACCATGGTTGTGGGGGTCAATCTACTGACCGACCTGATTTATCCTTATTTAGACCCCAGGGTGCGGTATGAGTGAATCCAGGCGACGGAGCCGACCGGCTCATTTCTTTGTCAGGCTTCTCAAGGAGAAGCCGCTGGGTACGATTTGCGGGATCATCATATTGTTATTGGTTCTTGTCAGTATCTTTGCCGACGCTCTGACTCCTTATCCGTATGATGAGATACACATCAGGGAAAGGTTACGAGTCTCATCACCCCAATACCTATTGGGTACCGATCAGCTGGGACGGGATTTTTTGAGCCGGATCATCTACGGCGCCCGCATTTCGATAGTTGTCGGTCTGGCCGCAACTTCTCTCAATGTTGTGGTGGCCGTCCTCATCGGCGGCACTTCAGGATTCCTTGGTGGTAAATTCGACCTGGTGATGCAGAGATTTGTCGACGCCTGGATGGCTTTCCCGGGACTGCTGCTGTTGTTGACCATCATGTCCCTCGTGGGGCGGGGTCTCCCCCAGATCATTGTGGTGCTGGGGGTCACCGGAGGCATCGGCAGTTCCAGAATCGTCCGCAGTGCCGTGATTGGGGTCAAAGAGAATGACTATTTTCTGGCAGCCAAAGCCGTAGGCACCCCCACGAGCCAAATCCTGATCCGCCATGTGCTGCCCAATATTGCCGCGCCGGTCATCATTATTTTCACCATCAACATCGGTGGGGTGGTGTTGTCCGAGGCCTCTCTGAGCTTCCTGGGATTCGGTCTTCCCCTCGACATTCCCAGCTGGGGCGGCCTGCTCAGCCGGGAAGGACGGCTCTACATGGAAAAGGCGCCGTGGCTGGCGCTCTGGCCGGGTCTTTTTCTGACGATTACTGTTTACAGTCTCAACATGTTTGGTGACGCCCTCAGGGACCTGCTCGATCCCCGGCTGCGGGGCGGGCAGGGAAGTTACGGCACCGCAGGGAAACGCAAACGAGGATTCCTCTCCAGACTGATCAACCCCTTCGCTTAGAAATCGGGGAATCGGGGTCAGGCCTGTGACTTTGGGAATTTAAGTTCATATTTCCGGGGGAATTATTAATTCATTGGAATAAACCCCCACCTTTGGTGGGGGACCCATATAGGTTTGACCGTGCGCAGCAGTCATATTTTAGTCCCGGAGGGACGAAAGGTCATCGCCCAGCCATTGATGGCTGGGGACCGATTGTGATGGGGGATCCAGTCCCGGAGGGACGACACTGAAAGCGCACTGAAGAAAAAGTGTCGTCCCTCTGGGACTAAAAACGTTTTGTGGCCTATCCCAGCCATCAATGGCTGGGCTATGCCCTGTCACCCCTCCGGGGTTTTCTCACCTTCACCTGGGGGAGACTGAATCGGACCCCTCGGGGGGACCCAATAAATAGCCTTTGAGGCGTTCACAATAATAAGCCACCGGCTTTAGCCGGTGGTCACTTTAATTATCCGAAGTAAAAAGGAGGAAACCATGCCCTTGCGGGAGAATCAGTTAAAAGCAAAGTTGAAAAGAGGTGAAGTGATCATCGGAACATTAATGAAGAGCCGCGGACCATACGTGGTGGAGGCTTATGCAAAGGCTGGTGTGGACTACTTAGATATGGACGCTGAGCATACTAATTTTGATATGAAAGAGCTAGTGGAGAGCGTCCATTATGCTCACCTGGCTGGTGTCACACCGATGGTACGCCTTCCGGCCTTGGAGCAACATTTCATCACGAGATTGCTGGACAACGGCTGTCAATGTCTGATCCTACCAAGTATCAGGACCGCAGCGGAGGCCCGGCGGTTGATAGAGTTTGCCAAATTCCACCCTGAAGGAAAGCGTGCGTTTGGCATGTACGGGGCACCTGATATACCGGCAGCGTGCGCTCACGCTAACGCCAACACGTTGCTCGGCCTTATTATTGAGACTCCAGAGGCACTCGAGCACTTGGAGGAGATTCTCATCCCCGGGATAGACGTGGTCTGGGTAGGCCATACCGATCTCTCACACCTCCTGGGTATAGCCGGCCAGTTTGACCATCCCCAGATAACTGAAGCCAGAGACCACGTCCGTGCCATGTGCCAGAGGAAAAGGATAGCGTTCTGTCAGTGGGCTATACCGCCCACTGCAAGCACGGTCAAATCATTGTTGGAGAGTGGCATTCGTTGGATAGGCTACGGAATGGATTTATGGTTTCTGGAGCGTGAAGCGCGAAATGCGGTCGATGAGATCGCAGCTTGGCGCGGTTGATGAGGTGAGTGAGCAGGGTTATCTCATCCCGGTAATATTAATTAAGGAGGCAGAGAAGGATGTCTATACTGATTACCGGCGGAACAGGTTGGGTTGGTACTGGCCTGGCACATAGACTGGTAGAGAGGGGCGAAGACCTCATCTTGTTTGACATCGCTCCGCAAATAGAGCGTGTGGCGGATATCAAGAATAATGTAAAGGTTGTCCAGGGAGACCAAAAGGTCTGGCCTGAAGTGTTGAATGTTGTCAAGGAAAATAGCGCAGAAGGCGTATTTCACCTTGGAGCGATACCGAGCTTCCTATCTGAGGCGAACCCCTGGGCCTGTTATGAAACGAATGTCGCCGGAATAATGCATGTCCTGGAAGCGGCGCGACTCTTCGGGGTAAAGCGGGTGGTGTTTACCAGCAGTATGGGTACCTATGGGCTGGGAATACCTACTGAAACTATCACCGATGAGACACTACAACGGCCTATTACCGTGTACGGTGTGGCCAAGCTATATGGTGAGCTTCTGGGCAGATACTATCGCGAGAAATTTGACCTTGACTTTCGCTGCATACGATACCCCAACATCTTTGGTCCCAGTGTTAAGATCAGTAAGAAACTGCAATATATTGCCTGGATGATTCAAAGTGCGGCCCTGGGCAGGCCGGCTGACTGTCCTGTCAGCGAAGACACCAAACTTCCTGTCTTGTACTATGAAGATGCTATGCGGGCCACACAAATGCTGTATGATGCACCCAAGGAGCAAATAAAGACCGTCTGCTATAACGTAGTAGGGGTCTTCCCATCACTAACGGCCAGGGAGGTAGAACTGGCTATAAAGAAGTTCATTCCGGAAGCTAAATTTACCTATAAGCCGGACCCATGGGTCATGGATTATTACCGCAGTCTCAATAACTTCGATGATAGCCGGGCTCGTGAGGAATGGGGGTGGAAGCCATTGTATGCGGATTTCGAAAAGATAGTGGCCGATTTCATTAAAGAAGTAAGATCGAAACCTGAGTACTACAGCCTGGCGTTAACAGACACATAGCTAGAGTATTATAAACAGAAGACCCGCTGGGGAATCTCGCGGTGTTCCTCATCCCCAGCGTGATTCTGGGGACGGCTGCTTCGGCAACCACCATGCGCATGACGCGCACCATGATGCTGGAGGTGCTGCGGCAGGATTACATCCGAACGGCCTGGTCCAAGGGGCTCAGGGAGCGGGTCGTGGTGATCAGACATACCATCAAAAATGCCCTCATCCCGGTTATCACCCTGATTGGCCTGCAGTTGCCGATCCTGATTGGGGGCTCTGTGATCATAGAGAACATCTTCAACCTGCCGGGGTTGGGCGGAAATACGGGGACAGTTACCTATTTTTCCTGAAATAAGGTAACTGTCCCCGTATTTTAATCCTTTTTTTTAATACGGTGATTCATCAACTCTGTATTCTTATAAATTCAATGAAGATCTTTATCTTATAGGGAGATCAAGAAGTCAAATATTTTCTTTTTCTCATAGCGAGATAAGGAGGAGTTCCATGATTTAGAAAGATTTCGCCCTGTGTCATAAAACTATTTTTCTTTAAGCCTCTTTATCCAGTAGTCTGGTTTTCTATGTAAATTGGCAATTGCAACAATCAGAATTTCCTTCTCAAGTATTTGATAAATTATACCATAAGGAAATCGTCTGATTTGACATCGTCTAGCATTTTGTGTGAAGGGGTGCCAAGCTTCAGGAAATTGTTGAATACGTTCAAGAGATTTAACGACCTCAACTATAAATTTAGTGCCAAGTCCTGGTGATTCTGCGTTGTAATACTTAACAGTTTCATCAAATTCCTGCTCTGCAACTTTTAAGAATCGAATCTCTTTCATTTTTGGTATTTTGAAAGAACGTCTTGGAGAGAAATAGAGGTGAGATGCCCTTTGCGATATGCTTCAATTCTTTCTTCGACTTCCTTCTGCCAGACCCCATCTATGCTTTTATCGGGTACATCTAAGCTGGATAGCAGATGATTTATAAGATCTGCTCTTTCTATTGCCGGCAGGTTGAGAGATGCTTCTAATATTTCTTCCACATTAACAATCATTGATAATCTCCTTTTAAATCAGCGTACTATTCATCTAATTCAGACAAGATGGAATGATATTCCTCGTTCTTAGAATATTTGTTTTTTTCATATTCAGCAACTACAATTTATGATATCAGTGAATGGAATTGCAACTTTTTCATAAAAATATATCAATTCAGGTGATTGCAATTGAAACAAAGCTAACAAAAAACTGAACCGGAGCCTGAACACAGCGCATTTTGCTCCGATTGTTGTGGATTACAAGCACATAATTTATCTTTCAATTTAACATTAACGCGGCCCGGTTATTTCGGTCGTTCGCATACTTCATAGAATCTCAAAAAATCTTTTTTGCTAATACTGGCTAAATCCCCTATAGTATTTGTTGCACGGAGGCTTAAAGTATGAGTAAAAAGAAAAAAAGAGATCGAAAAATTCGGAATAATCCGAGTGGGATTGCTTTTGAAGAAGCGTTACAGTGGTTATACGAGAAGGGAAGGAAGACGCTTTTGAGGAGTTGTACCAACACTACAGGGCATATATCGTCCACACTGCCCAATCGCTGATTGGCAAGTATCGGAGCCTCCATCAGGCCGATGAGGTGGTTCAGGAAATCTGGAAGGATTTGTGGGAGAGCAAGCTGGAGAAATTCCAAGGCGAGGCCGATAAAGCCTTCCAGGGTTGGCTGTACAGAGTCGTTCAGAATCATCTGCTGGACCAAATCAGACGTGCCAAACGGCAGCCGGAAGTCGCTGCCCCGGAAGAGGTGGATGACCTGCGCTCTATGCAGGCCTGGTGGGAGGCCCAGTCGGAGGAATTGCAGGAAGAGAAGATTGACCGGGTAGGAGGGGCCCTGAGACAACTGGAAGACGAGCATCCCCAGACCGCTCGGCTGCTGCGCCGCAGCTATTGGGACGGGCTGTCCCTTGAAGCCCTTGCCGCCGAGAAGTTGGAGCTTCCTAGAGAGGAACTGAGCCAAACGGAAAAGCACCGGATCGCCCAACAGTTGTACCGCGCCAGAAAGCAATTTCAGGAAATTTTTGAGAAAATTTGATTTTTTTGGTGATATTCTGGCTCTTGGTGTGTTATATAAATAGAAGGGCTCGGTTTCCAAACGCTCATTTTCCTCAAAAAAGACCCATTCTGGTCAAAAAAAGAAAGCGATTTCGGGGAATTTTTGAGAAAATTTGATTTTTTTTGTCAGATTTTTTTTGTCAGATTCTGGCTCTTGGTACGTTATATAAATAGAAGGGCTCGGTTTCCAAACGCTCATTTTCCTCAAAAAAGACCCATTCTGGTCAAAAAAATAGTCCGGATGAAGATGCTCGCGAAGAAACTTTTCGCCCTCTGCAGAGAGTTCCCCGTGGCAGGCGCCGTGCCCGCCGCGAAACTCCGATTCGCCCCACAGCGGGTGAATCATTCTCAAAACCCTCAAATAAAAGAGGTTATTATGAGTATTATAAAAAAACTTGTCGCCTCCTTCGTGGGGCTGAACCCGGCAGGCCCCAGGTCTGCCATGAAACTCCTCTCGGTGCTGCTGGCTTTCATTCTGGGCGCGACCCTCTGGGTCAGCCCGGCGGCTGCTGCTGAGAAGAAGTATGTGACGGATCCCAGCACTGGCGAGGTGGTGTCCGCGCCACAGTATGGCGGGACGTTCACCTATGCCGCTGTAGGCGCCCCGCCGCACACGGATCCAGTTATGCACGGCGGCGCAGGAACGGTCATCGCTGGCGTTGCAGAGCAGCTACTCATCCCCAATTGGGCAGTGGATAGGGACGAATATGCCTTCTCGAGCCAGTACATCCCGGTAGAGCTCGCGGTAGGGCAACTGGCTGAAAGCTGGGATATTTCCCCGGACGGGCTGACCTATACCTTCCACATCCGCCAGGGCGTTCACTGGCATGATAAGCCACCGATGAACGGTCGGGAGCTAACTGCCAAGGACGTAGAATACAACTATCACCGCGTGTTGGGTCTGGGCAGCGGCTTCACCGAACCGCCTGGAGGCTATGTTGGCCCGCTCGCCAGCATGACAATATTCGAATCGGTAGAGGCCACCGACAAATGGACGGTTGTTTTTAAGCTGAAGCAACCTAGCCCCGCTGCACTGCATTCGATCATGGTTGATAATCAAGCATCTATATTGCCCCCCGAGGTAATCAAGCAATACGGCGACGTTAAGGATTGGAGGAACCTGGTCGGCACCGGGCCCTATGAGCTGACTGACTGGGTCGAGGGCAGCTCTATAACCTATACCAAGAATCCTGACTACTGGGGCTTCGACGAAAAGTACCCGGAGAACCGCCTGCCCTACTTTGACCAGTTACAGGGCCTGATTATTAAAGAGGAAGCCACACGCATAGCGGGACTTCGCGCCGGTAGGATCGATTTCCTCGGTTTCCCTGCTCATTCCTCTGATATTTTAGTGGTCGACATTATCGAGAGCCTCAGAAGCACCAACCCTGAAATCGAGCTGCTCCCGTGGTGGGATCGTGCGGAAACCACTTACAGCTTTGACTCGACCAAGCCGCCGTTTGACGACATCAGGGTGCGCAAGGCGATGCAGATGGCATTGGACCTAAAGACCATTAGCGATACCCACTACAAGGGCACTGCAATGTGGAAACCTCAGGGGAGCGTAGGGGAGGGCTTGAAGGGGTTTTACGTCCCGTTTGACGAGTGGCCCGCCGAGGTCAAGAAAGGCTATGCCTATAACCCGGAAGGGGCGAGGCAGCTTCTGGCGGAAGCTGGCTATCCCGATGGCTTCGAGACGGTCTTGAACCACTTCCGTGAGTTCGATTTGGGCTATACTGAAATAGTCGCCGAATACTGGAAGGAAATTGGCGTTGATGTAGAGATTAGGGACTTGGACCGACCTCAGTTTATCCCTCTGGTAACGGAGCGCGCTATGGAAGGTATTATTATGACAATTGAGGGCTGGAATCATCCTAATGGTGGTTTAGGGGTTCTACGCTTTCGCACTCACTCGACATCAATTTGGGACCTTGCCAATATGAACACCCCTGAGATAGACGCCATGATTGAAGAGGCTGAAACCACTACCTCGATTGCAGAGCAGCAGAGGCTGGCGCAGGAGTTAGACATGCTCCTGATAGAGCAGCAATATTATGTATGGGGTCCCAAAACTGGAAAGTACATGGCGATCCAGCCGTGGGTCAAAGGTTATAACGGAGAAGTCCACTTTGGGGCCCAGCACCGACTTGTCATCTTCGCCCGTGTCTGGATTGATAGTGAGCTGAAGGAAGCAATGGGTCATTAGGGGTTTCAGATGAGAGCCTACATCATCAGGCGCTTATTGCTGATAATCCCCACCTTGTTTATATTGACCATCCTCGTCTTTCTCTCGGTCCGCTTCATCCCCGGCGATATCATCGACATCATGGTTGGAGATTTGCAGTGGATGGGTGGGCACATCGACCGTGAAGCTCTTGAGCGTAAGCTGGGATTAGACGTGCCTGTCTGGGTGCAGTATGGACGCTGGGTGGGAGGTATCGTTCTGCGCGGTACCCTTGGCGAATCACTGCTTGGCGGTTTTACAGTAGAGGAGAAGATACTCGACAGATTGCCGGTAACCATTGAGCTTGGCGTCCTGGCCCTCGTCATTGGATTCCTGATCGCACTGCCGGTGGGCATCTACTCGGCGATTCGCCAGAATACGGCCGCCGACTACCTGGGGCGCTCCTTCGCCATCATCGGCCTGGCAACGCCGAACTTCTGGCTGGCACTTATGGTCATGATCTATCCGGTAATCTGGTGGGGCTGGTCGCCTCCGATGCAGCTGATTCCTTTCTCCGAAGACCCGCTGGGCAATCTGGGGATGTTCCTCATTCCCAGCCTGATTCTGGGGACGGCTTCAGCGGCCGCCACCATGCGGATGACGCGCACCATGATGCTGGAGGTGCTCAGGCAGGACTATATCCGGACCGCCTGGTCCAAGGGGCTCAAAGAGCGGATCGTGGTGATCCGGCACGCCCTCAAAAATGCCCTCATCCCGGTAGTTACCCTGATCGGCCTGCAGTTGCCTATCCTTGTAGGCGGCTCCGTTATCATGGAGAACATATTCAACCTGCCGGGGACAGGTCGTCTCTTACTGGATGCCCTCGAAATCAGAGACTACCCGGTGGTCTCCGGAATCAACCTGCTCTTCGCCACTGCGGTGGTGGGGATCAATCTCATGATCGACCTGATTTATGCTTACTTGGACCCGAGGGTGCGGTATGAATAATGAGCCCAGGCGACGGGGACGGCTGGCGGATTTCCTGTTCAGGCTGCTCAAGGAGCAGCCCCTGGGGACGGCCTGCGGGATGATCGTCTTGCTCTTGATTGTGGTGGCGCTCTTTGCCGATGCGCTGGCGCCTTATCCCTTTGATGAAATGCACCTGAGAGACCGGATGACGGGCTCATCCGTCCAGTATCTGCTGGGGACCGACCATATAGGGCGAGACTTGTTGAGCCGCCTGATCTACGGGGCTCGGGTTTCCATGCTGGTTGGTCTGGCCGCGACCACACTCAATGTGCTCGTCGCTGTCCTGATCGGCGTCACTTCCGGATTCCTGGGGGGGAAAGTGGACCTGGCGGTGCAGCGCTTTGTCGATGCCTGGATGGCTTTCCCGGGACTGCTGCTGTTGTTGACCATCATGTTGCTTGTGGGAGAGGGGCTCCTCCAGATCATCGTGGTCCTGGGCATCACCGGAGGCATCGGGGGCTCAAGAGTCATCAGAAGCGCCGTGATCGCTATCAAAGAGAATGACTATTTTCTGGCAGCCCAGGCCGTGGGCACCTCTACAAGCCAAATCCTGAGCCGCCATGTGCTGCCCAATATTATGGCGCCCCTCATCATCATCTTCTCCATTAACATTGGCGGGGTCATCATTGCCGAAGCCTCTCTGAGCTTCCTGGGATTCGGTCTGCCCACCGGGGTGCCCAGCTGGGGAGGGATGCTCAGCCGCGAAGGGCGCCGGTTCATGGAGCAAGCGCCCTGGCTGGCCTTCTGGCCGGGGCTTTTCCTGACAATTGTCGTCTACTCCCTCAACATGTTCGGCGACGCAGTGAGAGACCTGCTCGACCCCCGGCTGCGGGGTGGTCAGGGCAGTTACGGCGCCGCAAAGAGGAAACGCAAAAGAGGATTCCTCGCCAGACTGATCAATCCTTTCTCTTAGGAGGCTCTCCCTCATCTATGAGGCCGCCAAAGCCAATAACCAAGGATTAGCAAATGATTAAAACCCCCTGCAAAACCTTGTTAATCAAGGGATTGACGCGGCTTCGACCGTAACGACGGACCGTCGCAGCGGCGGACCGTTCCCGCCACCTCCACCAATTTACTTTTATTATTACGCGACGCGCCAAAAAATCATGGGTAAGATTCTCTTTGACTGTGCTCGTGAGACGCTCTTTGAACTATTGGAAGATGCCAAGTACCTGGGAGCCAAACCGGGAATCATCGCCACCCTTCACACCTGGACCAAAACCCTTCAGCTTCATCCTCATATTCATTGTCTCGTCACTGGCGGTGGGATGAACGCGAGGGAATGGATTGGAGTCAAAAACGATACTTGACGCGGAAGAAAAAACAGCGATTCTCAGGAAGGTAGAAGGGACAAAAAGGGACGGTTTCCTTTTGTGCGTTTACCAATTGAAAGGGTTGATCAGTCGGGCGAGGAGGCCTGGTTTGCGTTTCCCTGCGGCGCCGTAACTTCCCTGCCCGCCTCGCAACCGGGGATCGAGCAGGTCCCGCACCGCGTCGCCGAACATGTTTAGACTGTAGACGACAATCGTCAGGCAAAGACCCGGCCAGAGAGCCAGCCGTGGCGCCATCTCCATGTAGACCCGCCCTTCCCGGCTGAGCATCCCGCCCCAGCTGGGAATCTGGGCAGGCAGCCCGAATCCGAAAAAGCTCAGCGAGGCCTCACTGATAATCACCCCCCCGATGTTGATGGAGAAGATGATGATGACGGGTGCCACAATATTGGGCAGCACATGACGGTTCAGGATTAGGCTGGTGGGGGTGCCCACGGCCCTGGCTGCCAGAAAATTCTAGGACTGAAGAGCATGGTTCACTTTCGGGCAGATTTTGCTCCGATTGCCGAAGAAATTTTGGTCGTGAAAGCTCCTCGCGCTTTTGTTGATCAGCCAGAAACTCTCCCCCATAAAAACCTATCAGGTAAAATTGGGAAATACGCCAGCGCCGAGGAGGTCACGGCGAGGTGAGCGCTTCCAGGGTCTGATGAATGTCGAGCGGTAGCGGACCTGCCTGCGCTGCCACGACGCTCTCCTCGAGTTCCTCGGGTGTGGAGGCACCCACCAGGATGGTCGACAGTTCTTTATTTGCGATCAAAAAGCGAACCGTCAATGCTGCGACCGAAATACCAGTCGCCCGGGCCAACTCGAGGAGGCGCGCATCCGCGAATATCCCGCCAACCTGAGCCAGAGGACCTTTGGGGGCGAGCTGAAACGGCGAAGCTTCATTTGACACGCCCCGACCAACGTTGGAGAAAATCCCTCCCACGACATAAGCAATCCCCTGCTCACGAATGACCGGCAGCATCACCTGCGGGGAACGGCGGGCCAGCAGCGAATACTCGTGGGCCGATAGACACATGTCGAGTTTTACCCGGTTCAGGACGCGAGCCAAGGGCGTGGACTGGTTTGAACTGAGGCCAATGTAACGGCACAGCCCCTGCGCCTTTGCTTCACGAAGCGCCTGAATGAGGGCTGCGTTCTGGTAGTTGAACTCCTCATCCAGGTGGAGAAGCCGGCTATCGTCCCGCGCGTCGGGTATCCAGGCTTTTGCCTTCTCTATGTTGTGCCCCAGGAGTACGTCGACCCTATCGCGACGCAGAGCACGTAGGTTGTCTTGTATTTGGGCGCGACAGTCTTCTACCGTCGTATAGTCTATTAGCTTTGTCGCAAGGAGATTGGGTTTCGTGCTCCCATCAAGCCCCTCACCCATGATTAACTGCGATTTACCCCTGTCTATCCAACGGCCATCCTCGCCTGCTTTACCGTAAGCGGGAGAGGTATCGAAATAGCTAACACCCAGATCAAGCGCATGTTTGACGGTTTCTACCCCTTGTTCATAGGAGTGCTTATACAAAGCGGCGCCACCCAGTCCGATGAGGCTGACCGTCTCCCCTGTACGCCCGAAGGGGCGCTGTTCCAGTGTCCCTGTCATAGAAACTCCTCTAATGGGTTTCATCCCGTCTCTCGTACACCTGATAGATGCTGGAGGGGAAGGTATTTTACATGACTTTCGGCTAAATAAATATTCGCTCAATATGGATTCAGGCCGGGCTGGCGTTCCAGACTTTTCATTTTTCTTGGCTCTTGTCTGAAATGCAAAGTTGTCAGTTATCAGCTATCAGCTTTCAGAGAATGTGCGCAATCCTAAAATTGGTTGACAGCAGAGGGCTAAAAGCTATTTCGCGATAGCGACTCTTTAAGGCCAATCTTATCTCACCTCTAGAGAAGGAAGTCAAAAAGAAAATGTGCGCTCTTGAAGGTTCCCCGAGGATTTGGCTTGGAAAAAGCCTTGATCAGTCTTTATGGACCGGATCAGGCCCTCAACGATTCCGGGTATTTCAACCACATTATTACGCTGGAGGACATTTTTACAACATTCCCCAAGCGTCTCAATATTTAACTCACGTTACGTGTTACAGCGCTTTGTCGATGCCTGGATGGCCTTCCCGGGACTGCTCTTGTTGTTAACGATCATGTCCCTTGTGGGGCGAGGGCTCCCCCAGATCATCGTGGTCCTGGGGGGTCACCGGAGGGCATCGGCAGCCTCCCGAATCGTCCGCAGCGCCGTGATTGGGGTCAAAGAGAATGTCTATTTTCAGGCGGCCGTGGCGATTGGCTGCTTGGAAGGGAGAATCCTGATGCGCTATGTGCTGCCCAATATTGCCGCGCCGGTCATCATCATTTTCACCATCAACATCGGGGCGGTGATTATCAGCGAGGCGGCGCTGAGTAAGCCGATCCTGGATACCCTCCAAACACAGGCTCATTTTCATCTCAAACCTGATCTATATCAAAGGATTCTCAATACGGGTCTCCCAGGGGATTTCTTCCAACCAAGACTACGAATAAATCTAGTTGTGCACGCCACCACAAACGTTAATTGTCTGTCCTGTCATATAGCTGGAGGCATCAGAAGCTAGAAATACCGCGGCACTGGCAATTTCCTCCGGCTCACCGATTCGCCCCAACGGCCTTCTGCTCTCAAGCATCTTCAAGGTCTCAGGATCACTCAAATACGGTTGAGCCATCTTGGTTCTAGTATATCCCGGTGCAATCGAGTTAATCCGTATATTGTGTTTACCGAAATCCCAAGCCAGGCACTGGGTCAGCATGATGGCACCTGCTTTCGCAACATTGTAGGAAGTCCCTCGCCCACCAGACACTCGTTTTCCGTCACCTGACGTTATGTTGATAATGTTCCCCTTCTTCTGTTCGATCATCCTCTGACCCACGGCTTGGCAACAAAAGTAAGTGCCTTTGAGATTAGTATCCATAATCAAGTCCCACTCGTCTTCATCCACTTCAATGATGGGCACTGGTTTACCGAGTACTTTTGAACCGACTCCCCCATTATTCACCAGAATATCAATACGACCAAATTCCTCCATTACCTTTTGAACAAGGTCATCGATATCGGTCTTTTTGGTGATGTCAGCCTTGATAGCCAAGCAATGTCTGCCTAGCGCTTTGACTTCATCGGCCACCCTTTCCAAATTTTCCAATTTCCGACTACTGACCACCACATCGGCACCAAACTCGGCAAACTCCAAAGCAATACTCCGTCCTATTCCCGTGCCACCTCCGGTAACAATAGCCACTTGATTTGCTAACGAAAAATTAGATTTACCCATTTTTTACCTCCCATCATGTCACATAAGAAAATCAAAATTTTCAGAAGACCTTACCATTTGCAGAGGGATGTGTAAAGCGGAATGCCGCTTCGATATGCTTTAAAATTTTCTGACGCCACAGCCTCTTCAGCCATTTTGCCGATCCCGGATAGGCACCGGCAATTAGCTAACCTCGCCCGGGTACTGGATGGCCGCGTAGGGATAGACCGCGACTTTGGCTGTTTGGGGATAGGCAGCCTGTAAATGGATCAGGACCTCTGCCCAGCTAGCACACGGCACCACCTGATCTGCTGGGCCCAGCATGTCCAAATCGCTCTGAGCCAGAAACTCTGAGCAGACCAGCAGCCGGCTCGCCTTTGGAGTCAGTAACCGTCCCGGGAGGCCGCCCCACATCTTGCCGCCGTAGTCGGTACCGAAACGGCCGCCCAGATAATGAGCCGCTTGCCCTTCCACGCTCTGCACCACTACGACGGCCAGCCCCCCTTCTTTCAGTGATAGATTAGCCGGCCAGACCCCTTTGCCGACCTGGTTTTCGATGGGAAAGGCGTTCGTGACCACTATATCACACTCGCTGGGGATTGGGGTGGCGTAAAGCTGCTTGGCCTGTTCCACGCCGGCGCGATGCTGGCTGATGAAGTCTCCGGCGAAGACGCCCACGACCTCGCGTCGGTTGTTGATCAGCAGGTCTATCTTCATATCAAGACCGACCTTCTGCACCGCTTCCTCGATGTCCAGGCGCAGCTCATTCCCTTCGATCTTACCGAGGCGAAATTCTCTTGGCCCTGAGCGATCACCACCCAGGCCGCCCAGCTCCAGATGGTTATAGCCCGCCGACTCGATACTGGCGACGCCCGGCAGCACCAGTTTGGCCCCGCCGCCGAAGCCCGCTCCCAGATGCGGAATCAGCCCCCCAATCCCGATCATCAGGTCGCAGTTCATCACCTCTTGGTTGATCAATATCGGCGTGCCCCGGCTGGTTTTGCCCAGGTCCACCAGATGTTCGTACGGGTTGTGGTTGTAAATGCGAAACCGCCGCACCATGTCCGGGCCAAGCTTCTTAACAAAATCTTCCTGACACATGGCGGCGTGGTTGGCAAAGGCGCCCACAAATCGTATCTGGTCGTCTTCGAAGCCGGCGGCCCCCAGCTCTTCCAGAACGAAGGGCAGGATCTTCCAGGTTGGCGCGGGACGGGTCAAGTCGTCGAACAGAATGACGGCTTGTTTTCGGCCGCGCGCCAGTTGTCGCAACGGTTCGGTCCCCAGCGGATTCTGGAGGGCCTCACGAAGTTGGTCATCACTCAAGGCCGGGGTATCGTGACCAGCCATGTTACAGACCATAACCTCCCAACTCTCAGGGAATTGGAGCGCCATTTCTTCATCCCCATACCAGGCCTTGACCGGGATATTGATGGTGCGAGCGTTCATCGTTTCTCTCCTTTTTTCGAAATGAATATCCAATATTTTATGGCCTCGTCCAATGCCAAGGCGTTTTCTTTTTAACAGAATAACATAGTGTGCGGAGGACAGCAATTTCCATGCGCTTCCCCCGGCTCAGGGGCATTCCGGGTTCCAGCAGCTGGTCCTCAAGGGAAATCTTCGGGTTGGCGGTGCCATCGGTTCTCATCGCACGGCATCGTAAAATTGGTTCATTGCCTCAATTTGTTGCTCTACCGCGCCAATGCCTTGCCCCGAGGTGTAAAACGTTACATGAGTGGCCCCAACAGTCACCCAGCGCTCGGCCTCCGTCTGCCATTTGTCCGGTCCACCGATGTCACTGCGCACCCAGCCCTCGAGACCAAATGCGCTTGGCTCCCGCCCCTCGGCCTGTAGATAGGTACGTAGGCGTTCCAGGGGACCTTCAATCTGCTCGTCCGGCCGAAACCGTGGAATCCACCCCTGACCATATTTCGCAGCGCGTCTCAACACCGGCTCCACTTCACCGCCAAACCAAATCGGAATCGGCTGTTGAATCGGTAGTGGCTTGATCCCAGCGTGGTGCACCCGGTCGAACTCGCCATCAAACGTGACCGTGCGGTGGTCCAGAGCTTGTTCATCAGTTCGATCTGCTCCGCCTGGCGACGCCCCCGCACCGATGAGAGTCGAAAATCCGTAGTTCGCACAATGGGCTTTCCTGAATTAGATAAATGGTACAGTTATGGCGAGTTGCTGGAGGTGATGGATAAGGCCAATATTGCAACCAACGTGATCGGTTTAGTGGGGCATGGCGCGTTGCGGAGTGTGGTCATGGGACTTCAAGCCCCACAAGTGGCCACGGATGAAGAAGTGGAGGAGATGGTGTCTCTGCTAGAAAAGTCGCTGGAAGAAGGGGCCTTTGGCATGTCCACCGGTCTGGAATACCATCCGGGTAAAATGGCCGGATTTGATGAACTAGCAGCTTTATGCCGGGCGGTTGCTCAAGTGGATGGATTTTATGCGACCCATTCCCGAAACCGAGATAAACGGTATTTCGTCGGTTTTGGAGAAGCGATGGATCTCGCTCGTGAAACAGGAGTTCGTCTTCAAATCTCCCACATCAATCCAAAGTACGGTCGTCCGGACCACGCTATGCGGAACACCCTTCAGATGATCGAATGGGCCCGCGAGGAAGGCATCGATGTGGCCATGGATATGATGCCGACCAATTGGAACTTTACCAGTGCCATGGCTCAGCTCCCGGCATGGTCTTATTCTTTATCAAAAGATGAATTTCTTGAACTGCTGAAATCAGATGAAGGTCGGGAACAGTTAAAAATCAACCCCCTTCCCATGTGGCAGCTAGTGGTGGAAGAAAAATGGGATAAAATCAAACTCATGTCCAGTTTTGCCAATAAGCAATACATTAGCTGGACCATTGAGGAAATTGCTCAGAAAAAAGGCACCACCGGTTGGGATGTCATTTTTGATCTATTGCTGGAAGAAGGCGATCGGCATCAGGCGGTCGTACTCACGAGCGAGGCATTTGCGGAAGAAGACAACCAGTTGGTGTTGACCAGCTCGTTGTGCGCAATTGGCTCTGACACCATGGCTTTGGCCAATGATGGAGTCTTGGAAGGGAGGCAATTTGGATATTCGGGGTATAATTGGACGGCTAAATATATGACACAGTATCTAAAAGATGGAAAAATTCTTGATTTGGAAGAGGGAATTCGTCGGTTGACAAGCTTGCCAGCTTCCCGGATCGGTTTAACCGACCGTGGCCGCCTCATTCCAGGAGCTGCAGCGGATATCACCATCTTTGACTTGAAAAAATTAGAAGACAATTCCTCATTCACCAATCCAAACATTTATGCGGGAGGATTTGAGCACGTCCTCGTCAACGGCGTTTTAACTTACAGCCAGGGCAAACGAACACTAGATCATGGCGGAAGGGTGTTAAGAAGAAATTATTTGACTGAATAAGGGGAAGTGGATGCGATTTTCCAATATGTTCGGAACTTGTCAGGGGGTTTCCTTTCCTGTTGCCACGGCAATGGCGCGTTGGGCCAGGAGGTCCATTGGATCAACGAACCATTCGATATCTCTCGCGTCTGTATACAAGAGGGGCAATTCGGTGCAGCCTAAGATGATCTTGTCAATCCCTTGCCTCTGAAACCATGCACGGGCTTGATCAATAGGCTCATATAACGACTTTGCTCGACTTCCCGCTTTGATCTGTCGAATAGTGGACATCACTTCCTGAGAGAGGGTGTCTGGCGGCACTATGATCTCCAGGCGATCTTTGCTTTTCATTTGGTAGATCTGAGATTTGAGCGTGCCTTCGGTGGCCAATAAGCCGACCTGGGAGATCCCTTTTTTTTCTAAATGTTTCAAGGTTTCCTCTATCATGTCCATGATCGGAATATCAACCGCTTCGCGGATCTGTGGAATCCAGTAGTGCGCGTTGTTGCAGGGGATCACCACAAAGGCAGCTCCGCCTTGCTTCAAGATTTGAGTTGATTGCTGGAGTTGGAGAATGATAGAATCGTCCTCACGACTGAGAATGGCTTGGGTTCTATCCGGAATATGCGGATTGGAATAGATAAGCGTGGGGATATGGTCCTGGTCTTTAGCGGCCGGCGTCAAACTCAAGATTTTCTGGTAAAAAAATACCGTAGCCTCCGGCCCCATTCCCCCTAAAATTCCTATAGTCTTGATGGTGTTTTCTGACATCGTGTTTTCCTGATAGAGAGTCGGATGATAGGATGGGTCAGGCTGCGCGCCCCTCGCTTTTGGTGGGAAATGGCTCACCCTACTTAACCTTATCACCTCCACCCGCTCACAGCAAGAGCAGGAGATTTCTCCCCAGATAAGAAATTATGGATTTAGCTCGTTTTCCACGAAGAAAGTACCTTGAAGCCCCCACCCCCCTCCACGCCCTCCCGCATTTTTCAAAAGCCTTGGGAGGCCCGAATATTTACATCAAACGGGACGATTTACTCCCTGGCACCGAAGGCGGGAACAAAACCCGAAAACTGGAATTTGTAGTCGGGGATGCGATCGAAAAAGGCGCGGATACCCTGATCACCTGTGGGGCCATTCAATCCAACCATTGTCGGCTGACGTTGTCGGCTGCGATCAAAGAAGGGCTGTCCTGTCGCCTGGTTTTGGAAGAACGGGTCAAAGGATCCTATAAAGCGGATGCCAACGGTAATAATTTCTTATATAAATTGCTGGGGGTGGAGCACATCACCGTCGTGGCGGGAGGCAGTGATCTGGCCGCCTGTATGCAAAAAGAAGCCGATGAGGTCGCTCAGGCAGGTCGAACCCCCTATCTGATCCCCGGTGGAGCGTCCAATGCTATTGGGGCGCTGGGGTATGTCAATTGTGCTCAGGAATTGCAGGCCCAGCTGTTGGAGCAGGAGATTGTTCTGGATCATATCATTGTGCCCAGCGGTAGCTCCGGCACTCATGCGGGCATGGTCACCGGTCTGCAGGGCACCAATACGGACATCCCTGTCAGTGGGATTTGTGTCAGCCGGGAAAAAACCAAACAGGAAGATCTCGTGTTTTCTTTAGTCGAGCAAACTGCTGAGAAACTTGGCCTGTCCCAAACGATACCGCGCCAAACCGTGGAATGTTTTGATGCCTATGTGGGGGAAGGGTATTCAATTCCCACCGAGGGGATGGTGGAAGCCATCAAGCTGTTAGCCCAAACCGAAGGGATCTTGTTAGACCCGGTGTATTCGGGCAAAACCATGGCAGGCTTGATCGATTTGATTAGAAAAGGCCACTTCAAAAAAGGACAAAATGTCCTCTTTCTCCACACCGGCGGAGCCCCTGCGCTGTATGCCTATTTGGATACCTTCAACCCCACCTTTGATACGAGCATCACCAACACCTTGTGATCTCCTTCAGACCACCCTTCTCCCAACCCGTAATCCTCCACATAGCCGTCGGTATCTATCGCCTCGACCGCTCTTTCAACGTGGGTTGCCGACATTCGATCGGCGCAAAGTTCCTCTGGTGAGACGCGAATGTTCATCGTGCGTACTCCTCTTCCTTCAAAAGGCCGCAACAATTTCTTCTTCCACACGCTGATAGGCTTCGACATCACCAGTTGGAATATTGCCGAACATGATCTCGTCGACTCCCGCCTCTACGAATTTGCCGATGCGATCAATGATTTCATTGAGAGGCCCTGTCATCGACCCGGCCCCCAGCATTTTGTGGAAGGCTTCCTGAGAGGCCTTGTCTTCGGTGACATGCAAAGGGATCAGGAGGGTGTGTTTGATCTCTTTAGGATCACGTCCCACGTTTTCGCAATGTCGCTCCAGCACCCCGATTTTGTGTTGATACACTTCGAAAGTCATGCCCTGACCGGCCCAACCATCGAGATTGAAAATATCGCCATGCATCGCTAGAGTCCGTAAGGTGCGGCGTTCTCCCGTGCCTCCCACGAGAATGGGAATGTGCGGTTTTTGGTAAGATCCTGGGGAGAGTGGGGCTTGGTCCAGCTTGTAATACTGGCCGTTATAATCGACAGGGCCCTCGGCAGTGAAGAGCTTGCGGATCAATTCACAGGCTTCCTGTAAGCGGTCCTGCCGTTCCATACTCCCTCCTTTTCTTTGCCCCCGGGTTGAACCCTACTTCGATTCTTGGTCAATTTTCTTGTAATTCTCATACACGGACGAGGGAAACAGGACCAGCATATTGCCGTCGGGGTCCCTGATCCATCTGGCTGGATTAAGCTTGTGGGCTTGGTGGACTTCGATTCCCTTGCTGGTGAGATATTCCTCAGCCTCTTGCATATCCTCCACCTCGATGGCCATTAATCGAAAGCCCGCTTCGAATGGTGGCCCGTTGTATTCGGGATCGGGTCCCTCTGCGTTGAACCCAAACAGTTCTATCACTGCGCCATCTTCGAGGACGAGATTGGCAAGCTCATCCAGCTGCGCCGAGCCCGTGCCCGCTTCGACTTTCCATCTCTCTCGAACTTTGAAGCCCAGGATTTCTGTATAGAATTCGATGAATCTCTCGAAATCAGCAGTTCCAATGCCTATATGATCAAGTTTCTTAAACATTACTCACCTCCTCAGGTTAGGGATTAGAAAAAAATAACTGTTAGACCTCGCTTGTCTTTTGCACTGTCTTCTACGTTGTCTTAAAGCTCACATACATAAAGTATGCAAAGACTGGTACTTTGCGGCGAAAGTTCGTTTACAGCTTCAGTGTCATCCCGGTCCCGGATCAAGTCCGGGATGATCCGGGATCCAGGAGTTCTTGGGTAAGCCCCCTGGATTCCTGGTCAAGCCAGGAATGACATCCGCATAGATTGTCGAATGTGAATAACTGTAAACATATTTTCGCCGCAGTGTACTAGCCGTCCGCCTTAAGACGCCTTGAATCCATCACAAAATCCTGTGCGATGTTTGTAACACTTATTCTTTCCTAAACCCTTATGTTCTTTCGGCAATCCGGATTTAGTAGCAAAAAGCGAATGACCTCGCCACAATTAACATATCAACGGACTCAACAACTGTACTGCCAGCTCCCAGAGATCGCCTCTTGCATCAAGGCGCCTCTTTCCGCCTGCAATTTCGCGCTCCTGCCTAGCGTAATTCCGGCGGTGCTGCCGTTGTTGATGCTGCTGCCGCTGCCCTGTTTCTTCATGATCGGCGCCGCGTACTTGAGGCCGAGGAAGCAGGAGCCGAGATTGGTCATCATGAACTGACTCGGTCGCTCCGGAATTGGTGCGATGATCCGTGTAAATATACTTGCCCCTACATTGTCAATACCAAAATTCATTCTGTGCTCCTATGAGACCGTCTCTGCTAAGAGAAGGGGTTCATCAATCTGGCCAGGAGACCTCGTTTCCGTTTCACCATCGCGGCGCCATAACTGCCCTGACCGCCCCGCAGCCGCGGGTCGAGCAGGTCCCTGAGGGCATCTCCGAACATGTTGAAGGAGTAGACGACAAGCGTCAGGCAAAGACCGGGCCAGAGAGCCAGCCAGGGGGCCTGCTCCATGAACTTGCGCCCTTCCCGGCTGAGCATGCCGCCCCAGTCAGGAATGGTGGGTGGCAGACCGTATCCGAGGAAGCCCAGAGAAGCCAAAGACATAATCACCCCCCCGATGTTAATGGAGAAGATAATAATGACGGGTGCCATAATATTGGGTAGCACGTGGTGGTTGAGGATTCGGCTCGTGGGGGTGCCCACGGCCTGGGCTGCCAGAAAATAGTCATTCTCTTTGATAGCGATCACGGCGCTTCTGATGACTCTCGAGCCGCTGATGCCTCCGGCAACCCCCAGCACCACGATGATCTGGAAGAGACCCTTTCCCACAATGGACATGATGGTCAGCAGGAGCAGCAGTCCCGGGAAGGCCATCCAGGCATCGACAAAGCGCTGCACCGACAGGTCCAATTTACCCCCGATGAATCCTGAAATGCCGCCGATCAGGACAGCGATGACCACATTGAGCACGGTCGCCGCCAGACCGACAAGCACGGAGATACGCGCCCCGATGATCAGGCGGCTGAGCAAGTCTCGTCCCGCCTGGTCGGTCCCCAGAAGATACTGGGATGATGGGCCCTGAAGCCTGTCTATCAGGTGCATTTCCTTATAGGGATAAGGCGCCAGCACATCGGCAAAGATCGCCACCAGAATCAAGAGCAAGACGATCATCCCGCAGGCCGTACCCAGGGGCTGCTCCTTGAGCAGCCTGATCAGGAAATCCGCCAGCCGGGAACCTCTCTTTGGCTTACGGGTGGGGGAGGGTGTTTCTTGGGTGTTGTTCATGATTTAGGTATTTATTTTAGGCTGAAGGCTGAAGACCGAAGATTAGGTATTTAGACTGGTTGACCGACGAATCTCACACAATTCTCTTAAATTTAGAACTCAATTCTCGTTATTGCCATTCCTGGCTTGCCCAGGAATCCACCGGGCTGGCGTTCCAGGGGGCTTACCGACTTTTCCCAGATCCCGGATCAAGTCCGGGATGACACAAAAAGGGTTAATTACTTCGTAACACCTGTACTAGTAGGCTGAGGATTGAAGTTTAGACTGATGCCCTAACAGTCTTCAGTCTTCAGCCTAACCCCCTTTATTCATACCGAACCCTGGGGTCCAGAAAAGCATATAACAGGTCGATGATGAGATTGATCACCAAAACCGCAGTAGCAAAAACCAAGTTTATTGCGGAGACTACCGGATAGTCTCTATGATCGAGGGCTTCCACGAACATACGACCTATCCCTGGCAGAACGAATATCTGCTCCAAGATAACGGAGCCCCCGATCAGGAGGGGGAACTGTAGACCGACGAGCGTCACTACCGGGATGAGCGCATTCTTGACGGTGTGTCTCAGAACGACGACCCTCTCCTTGAGACCTTTCGACCAGGCCGTCCTGATGTAGTCCTGCCGGAGCACCTCCAGCATCATGGTGCGCGTCATCCGCATGGTGGCGGCAGACATGGCTGTCCCCAGAATCACGGCCGGAATGAGGAACATGCCAAGATTTCCCAGCGGGTCTTCCTTGAAAAGAATCAGCTGCACCGATGGCGACCAGCCCCACCAGATTGCCGGGTAGAGCATGACCATGATTGCCAGCCAGAAGTTCGGCGTGGCCAAGCCGATGACGGCGACGGTGCGCCCTGCATAGTCGGTGGCCGTATTCTGGCGAATCGCCGAGTAGATGCCGACCGGCAGGGCGATGACGAACCCGATTACGATTGCCATGGCACCAAGCTCAATGGTTACTGGCAATCTACCTATTATCCTCTCCTCTATCGACCAACCCCGCAGTGAGTCGCCGAAGGTGCCCTGGAGGAGCCCTTTTAACTGGGGCTCACCGGTAGGCCAGCCAGGAGTCGGCAACACTCCTATCCAGCGTCCATACTGCACGTAGACGGGCACGTCTAATCCCAGCATACGCTCAACAATCTCACGTTGAGCCAGTTCAGAGCTTTCCATGCTAGACAGCATGACGTCTATTGCATCGCCGGGGATGAAGCGCACCGCGAGAAAGACTATGATGGTCAATATGAACAGGGTGGGGATTATCAGCAATAACCGTCTGATAAAATACGCTCTCATGGGATACTCCTCATTGCGATTTCCCGCGTCATTGCCACCCCTCTTTTGTCATTGCGAGCCCCGATTTAATCGGGGCGTGGTTCAATGAGTAAGGGAGCTGGGAAGCTTGAGCCTCCCAGCTCCCTATTCCTAAGGTCAGCCACAACGGCTGAAACCCCTAATGCCCCATTTCTTTCTTCATCTCACTATCAATCCAGATGCGGGACAGGTGGGTATTACGTTCACCCTTTCCCATCATTGATTCACCGAAAAAACCCTGGACCCACGGCTGGCTCACGTAAAACATAGGAGAGCGGGATTTAACCAGGCCCCAGTGCTCCTTTACCATGATCTCATCGGCCTGTCTCCAAAGACTCTTAAACTCCTCCATGTCGGTAGTATCTCGGGCGGCAACATACAGGGCGTCCATACGCGAGTCCTTCGCATTGGCGGTGCTCCCCCAATGATTCGCGACTCCGGGCGGGGCTTGATTATAAAGACCCCAGAGCCAAAAAAACAAGCCGCTGCTGGCGTAGTACCCATAATACCCAGCAGATAACGCCCACTCGTGCGTGTCCGGGTTACCGACAAGAGGACCCATCTCAGCTGGAGTCAGAATATCAAGATCGGTGGTTTCAATGCCAATGGCGTCGAAGTACCCCATGAGGACTTCTCCATGGGTCGGCTCGAACCTGTCGAACACGTTTATCTTGATCTTGAATCTATAGCCGTCGGCGCCGCGCGGATAGCCAGCCGCATCAAGCAACTCCTCGGCCCTTTCCGGGTTATAGTTATATTCTTGCTTGAGCTCTTCGGGCCACTCTTCATATGGCCAGTACCACCCTGCCTCATTGAATTGCCCAACCATCCCATAAGGCGCTGGATCCGCATACCCTTTAAAGTAGGCAGTGGCCATTGTCTCGCGGTCCACTGCCATCTGAAATGCCTTGCGCACATTGACGTCCTGCGTGAGCGGCATAGACTGGTTAAAAAGGAAAGCGCCCGCTGCCGTGCCAAAAAAGGGCCAGAACTCCAATTCAGGGTTGGTCTTCTTGAGGCTCTCTATATTGTCGATAGAGTGTATATAAGCGTCGCCGAGATGACTCAACATATCAATCTTACCCGTGCGCAGTGACGCCAGACGTGTTGATATGTCTGGCATCAGCAGGGATATGTACTTGTCAATATAGGGTATGCGGTTCCCGAATTTTTCGTCAACACCCCAGTAGTTGGGATTCTTCTCCCAGCTTGCAGAACTGCCCTCGACCCAGCCAGTCATTCTCAAGGGCCCGGTGCCGACCACGTTCCTCCAGTCCTTAGCGTCGCCGTATTGCTCGATTACTTCGCGAGCGAGCACGAAAAAATCGTTGCCGAGAAATTTCGAAAACGGATCGAGTATAGGCTTCTTCAGCTTAACAACAACCGTCCATTTGTCGGTGGCCGTTATCGACTCGACAAGGTGCTCGACTTGCGAAGCCGATAGACTTATGAAACTACCTGCCTGCGGGCTGGGTCCGGCTTCGGCGAAATCGCCCAGACCCAAATAGCGGTGATAGTTCCATTCGACGTCATAGGCATCCAACTCTCGGCCGTTCACCGGCGCCTTATCGTCCCAGTGAACGCCCTGGCGGATGTTCCAGATGAACGTTGTGTTGTCGGGCATTGACCAGCTTTCAGCCAGAGCCCCTCTGTGCATCTCGGGGGTCCAAACCCGGTGGTTTCCGCCGATCCATATATCCCTGGATATTGCCCAGTCGGCGAAGGCAAGCCCCTCATTAACACCACCGATGAAGTGTGGCGCCCAGCCAGCACTAAACCAGGGGTCAATAACCGGAGGATGGTGTCTGGCGGCCCACGTGAGTGTCCCGCCATACTGTGGCGCAGTCCAAGTCCTGCCGGTGGCGGGGTCGAACACAGTCTCTTTCTCAGCCGCCACGGCCGGACTGACCCCGAAGGCAGCCACCATCAGGGTGAGGGTGAGCAACAAGGGTTGCGTTTTTGCAGCAGACACGGCGCCTGCCGGGTTCAGCCTCGCGATGGAGGCAACAAGTTTTTTCATAATAAAACATAAGAACCTCTCTAAATTGAGGGTTTTGAGAACGATTCACCCACCCTTGGGCGAATCGAATTTTCGCAGCAGACACGACGTTTGCCACGGTCAGCCCAACGAAGCGGGCCAGAAATTTCTTAAGACACATAGGGTCCTTTCTTTACTGAGGGGTAACTATTCAGGTCTCTGAAAAACCCGTTTAGTTCAATATCATTAAAAAAGATTCCCGGGGAGGATCGATCGTTTTCAATTCCTCTCACGATATTGTTCAATCGATCGGGAACCCTTTTTTTCACTAAAACAAATTAGTGAGGGCCTGATTTTAGCAAACAAAAACGCAATGTCAAGCCCCTGATATAAAATAAATGCGGGATTCGCAAAAAAAATCAATAAATCTGCTCAAATCCGGGGACAGTCAGAAGCCGTTCAGTTCAATAACGTTTAAAAAAGATTCCCGGGGAGGATCCATCGTTTTCACATCCTCCCAGGGTATTGTTCAATCGATCAAGCGGGAACCCTCCCACAGCTAATTTTGAATCAAACGAGCGGAAATCCTCTCCTTCCCTGAAACAACAAGGCATGATTTCAGCACTACTATGCGGCGCAAAGCCTATAGCAAGTTTGGATCAGGAGAATTACGCAAAAAAGGAGATCAGCTATAAAAAAATATTTAGCGGTCCATCTTCGGCATGAGCCAAAAAGCGGATGTTCGCTCCACAATCCAGCGTTTTTTCCAACGGTGATAATGATCGTAAACGCTTTGCCAGGGAGGTAAATCATGGGCAAGCATGCTTCACTGACAACCCGTTTTCAGGACATACAAAATCGCATTGACGATGCTATGTTTGCTATGAATACTTTTGGCCACGCAGGGGGCGAAACGTTTAAAAAAAGGAGAGTTTCAGTAACAAAGAGGAGCATGTGAAGCCTGTCCCGGACTTGATCCGGGGGATGCAAAGCCTGAGTGAGCAACTCGAGCATGGATTTCCCCTGTTTTCTGCTAGTGGAAATGGGCTCGGATACAAAAAGCCTGCGTTCCTTCAGCAGTTCGCAAGCCACCTGAGATTTTCTGTTTCAATTTGACCATGCGGATATCTCTCTCTGCTTGGTTGTTGTCAAAAGGAACTTGAAGGTCATGCATGAATAACAAGCTTTCCTTTTCATAGAGGATCAAACGATCGAGTAAATTTTTTGCTTTCGTCTGTTTGGGGCGTCCTCGTTTCTTTTTTTGAGGTTTTGCAGGATAGAGCTCGAGTGCTTTTTGGCTGATGTCGTGGTAGCGTTGCCGGAAGCGATCGAGTTGGCTTTTCCCGCTTTGCCGCGTTTGTCATGGATAAAATAAAAAGTCATCTGCTTGCTCGAGGCTGAGTGAAGCCAGCGATGTTGTTTGTTTTCAAAATGGTTAATTCCCTACGATCTTTTGGGCTGCATAACTAATGGCGATGGCGATACCAATATTACTAAGGACTAAGATCCTGTTTTGAATGGAAGCTTACAATGATCTATGAGAAAAAGGATTTCCTTTCCTTGAATAATCAATAAAGTAACAACAGCAGAAAAATGAGAAACGTAAATGGATAAAGAAGAATCACTCAACGTATTTGGAGAGTTGCTGGAAACTTGCAGTGAAAATCCCATGACGGGATTCTTCCGGGATGGTTGTTGCAACACCAGCGAGCAAGATTTGGGATCGCACACGGTTTGTACGCAAGTCACTCAGGAATTTCTCGAATTCTCTCGTTTTCGAGGAAACGATCTTTCCACTCCCCGGCCTGAATTAGGCTTTGCAGGATTGCGTCCGGGTGACCAATGGTGCTTGTGCGCAGCACGTTGGTTGGATGCCTGTCAGCAGGGCATGGCCCCCAGGATTTACCTGACGCGAACGCATAAAAAGGCATTGGATATCGTTCCTCTTGAATTATTGCAAGAATACGCAGTGGATTTGAATTGATCCCACTTTGTCTCTTTTTTGCAATCAAGAGCCCGACCTTTTCCGGAACATCAACTTAAAATTTGCTCGAAACTGAGGATCTGTTTGCGGAGAGCCAGTACGATGGTGTCCAAGGCAATTTCCCGGGAATAGAAGAATCGTTCGGACATTTTGGTGAGAATACCCTCTGCAAATTCTCGTATTTCCGGAGAATGGTGTTCGTATTGTCCGGGATCATTGCGTTTGTGGAAAAACGCGTTTTTGAGCAATTCCGGATTGATGTCTCCATCCACTCTGCGGTGCGAAAGCAGCAGGGCATGTTCTTTGGCAAAGGCGGTGAGCAACCCGTCTTTTTTGGAAGTGATGATGGATTTTCCAGGTTCGAGCACCAATTCTCGGGAGGACTGCAAGTCCAAAAACTTTTGCGCAATTTCCTGACGGAACAATTGATAATTGGAACCGGAGCAGAGGATTTTTTCAATAGAAACCATGTAGTTCAGATCAGGCTCGTCCACTTTTTTACCTGCGGCAGGGTCAATGAAGGTAAACTTAGGGACCATCATGTGGGAAAAAGCTCGATTGTGAATTGCTCGCGCCAGCAAAGCATGTTGCAGATAGCGTCGCAGATCCATTTCGATACGTTCCGGATCCCGGTCTACGGTGCAGATCGTGATTTCATTGCGGATGATCCCATAGTACAGTCCCTTCACCACTTGTACCAATCCTTTGAAATCGCCAAAGTCTCCTTCTTTCTCTGCCAAGGCCAGCGTGCCGATAGCGCGTACCGGCACATAGTGGGTTTTGTCATTGTATTGCGGATCGATGGAAAGCCAATGGTGCAAATCGGGTCCCTCTGCAATGACGCGATTTAATTGACTGAAGAAGATTCCCACATGGATTTTTCGTCCGTCTGAATTGGCAATGGTGTTGCGCATAATATTCTGCAACTGGCGAATGGAAATGCCATGTTTGCCTTCATTGGGGTAGTGTTCATTCCAAAGTGCGCGCATGAATTCGTCATCAATCAATTTCAATTGAGTTTCCGTGAACAATTCCGTTTTTCTCAAGTTGACGGCATTGGAGTGCTTGACAATAAACCGGGTATAGCTCTCCGGGTCATAAGAATTCAAACCCAAGCGCAAGGCCTCATTGCGGAAGGGGTGCCAATGCGGCAACTTTTGAATGGAACCTACCGGGTCTTCCGACTGAACTGCGTATATGAATAGCTTTTGTTCGGGAGTGATCCGATGATAGAGAGATTTTTTTTCTTCAGGCCAGGATTGTGGCAATTTCTTTTGAAATGGTGGAAGTAAACGGGTCATCACCGAATAATGCGCGGCAATGCGTAACAAATTTGGATCAAAATCATATTTTTCCCGGATGTTTGCCATATCCCGTTTGAGGATGTCCATTTCCGAATTGGTGTCAAGCAAGTAGTTGACGGGGACCTTTTCAATCCGGTCGAGCAGTTTGGAAGAAGTGAGTTGGCTCTCCAGCAAATCCATTTCTTCAATGTTGGTGGTCAGGATCACGCTGTTATCCAGGGGCGCCTGAGTCGATTCTATTGCCGCTTTGCCGCTTCCAAGCAACATCAACAGTGGTTTGTAATCATGATTTCTGACAACGTCTCCATTGTAACCAAAAGAATCATGAACATGCAAAATCCCCCGGTTTGAATCCACCATCGCGCCCTGGTATTGATAGAATGTCTTACCAGGAAGATGTTCATTCAATACGGCAAGATCTTCATCTCCCAATTCGAGTCGATGGATTTCAATCGGGAGGGATTTGAGGTCGTCGATATTGGCAATGCCTTTGGCCTGGGCATTGGAAAATTCAAATTCCTCGACTTGGACGTAGGTTTCAATGATGTCGAAGAGGGATTGGCCTTTATTGCGAGGATTCTGCACCAGGGCTTCCATGATATCGAGGTTGCGTTTATCCAGGGTCGCATTTTGGTAATGGGCGGGAATGAGGATTTTTTCATTTTCGGGACGGTCTTTGTTGATTTGTTCAAACAAGTTACGCCGCGGACAACTAAAAGTCCCATCTTCTTTTTGCAGCGTCAACGGAAAGAGCAGAAGCGGACTGTGTCGAAAGGAAGAGCGAATTTCAACCACCCGGCCTTTGTCATCGGAAAACTGAAAGAAAAAGGTATAGAGTCTGATAGTTTCATGCTGCGCGTATTCCTCCAAAGCCCGGCAGATGAGGTCCACGATGTTTGTTTTTCCGGATGCGGGAGGGCCAACCAAAACAATGCCTCGATTAGGCCCCGCTTCTTTATCTGCCGAATCCACCACGTTCATCACATGCTTGATGCAAAATTCCTGGCCAAAAACGGCATTAATCCCATTGGAAAAAAGGTCTTTGAAGACATTGTAGCTGATCACCGGTTCTCCGCTGCGCACCACAATTTCAAAACCAAAATACTTGATGGCATCCGAAATACAGATCGCTGAAGTTTGCAGAAATTTTTCAGGATTCGTCAGAAAGGCATCGATAAACTGAGAAAAATTCAGTGTCTTTTTACGTTGGTAACCCAACAATGCCTTATAGTCGAATGCGCCCATAAGCACCTCAAATTCTAAACGGTTTTTCGGAATTGCGTATCCGTTCCTGCACTTGTTCAAAGAGAACTTCCGTGATGACGGTTTCTTTGAAAAGATTGGCCGAAAAACTGTAGAGCCAATTTTTTGATACCAAAGAAACCGCTCCTTTCCAAATCAGGTTTAAATTTTTCAAAGTCGGCTTGATCCAATCCTTGCGCAATCGCCTTCCGTCGTCCCGGTGGAATAGTAATAGCCCACCGTCCTGAAAATCAGTATCGATGATATAAATACGGGGACGGAAAAAATGAGTAAAAAATTTGAGCATTTCCTCCTTGACCGGGATGGGATCGATCCACAACCAGTAAACATCTTCTTTCACAACGTTGTCGGCAGAAAGGCCCATCCGCTGCGCTTCCTGCTTGCTGATGCGATTCAGATGAAAGGTTTCAATCAATTCCAGCGTCAAAAACCGACGCAGAAAATCATAGTCGGTGACCGTGCGAATCAGGTGTTCCATGGATTTGATGGGGGACTCCTTGCTGCCTTGATTCCAATGGTATTTTTTCTCTTGGTCCACTTCCTCCAAATAGTCCAAATTCACCTTTCCTTCCCGATAGAGCGCCTCGATATGATTCCACAGGTGAAAACCGAGATGATAAGGATTGCGAGCATAATAAGGGCGTGGGAAGCACACTCCGGAAAAGACCCTGGCATAGTCAATGATTCCTGAAACGGCCTTTTCTTTGAACAGTTCCAGCATGATTTTTTTTTCCCAATACATGGCCCATCCTTCGTTCATGATTTGAGTACGCACCACAAAATCATGCGTGGCATGAACTGTCGTCATGTAGTGCAGGATGGCTTTTTCGCCTCGACTGGATGGAGCATAATTCTTCAAAAACCCCATGATATCCTGGCAGGGCGCCTGGAGGGTATAGCCCTGTCGGCTCAATAGTTCCTGCGTCTTCTTCTGCCGCATCTCTTCTCTCCATGCCAGTTCATTGGGCGAAATCCGCAATAAAGCGTCCATCGTAGTGGAAAAAGGCCGTATGAAGGCTGGAGGGGCTTGTTCAGGAACGTAGGTATCATGTTCCTGATGTCGAGTCAGGGAATCAGTGGAAACGGACCGCGCCAAGTTGAATTGAGAATGAGGAGCCAGCAAGGGAACGAGGGATTCACAGGCGTTCCAGTACTCCAGAAACAATTTATCTCCCATCTGTTGTCGGGCGATATTGGTTTTTTTCACCAGATACATGACGAATTCAGTGCGGTCCGAATTGGAATCCTGCAAGACGTTCAATTCTGAAAATTCACAATGGCCACAAACGTGGGCCATCACCGAAGCCTGCGTCATGGGGGAATTGGTGGCATTGAGATACGCATAGGAGGGATTTCCGGTTTGTACAACTTCGTAAAAGAGGGTCGATTCTTGCCCGGTTTCCACCCAGTGTTTCTTGGTGACGACGCGTTTGCCTTCCCAAATATTGATAGGGCTGGTGGGATAGACATATTTCTCCAGAAGCGATACGAATTCCCAGCTATCCAGAATGAAAAACCGCATTTCCGGAAGCTTCCGTTCCATGGCCTTCGCATGATAAAGGACCCGCTGCTCCAGGTCATAAAGTGCCGGGACGCTACGAATGGCACGCATCACTGCTCTCCAAATAAAGTTTTGATCACATCTACCGTCTCCTGTTTGTCATTGATTTCACTGAGTCGGATTATGGGATCCCGGTTGAAGCGGGTGGCGACTTGACGATTGAGCAAACTCAACCGCCCTGGCTGTACTTCCACAATGCCAATGCGATTGAACAACGGACGCATGGAACCTTCCAGGGTTTCCAAGATATGACGCGCATCATCATCAAAAAGTTCTCCATCACCAAAATAGAATCCATAAAAATTGGTAGCGGTAGTATCATATTCATTGTAAGCAATCTGGAATACCAGGTCAAAGACCGTCGAGGCTTGGGTTCCCCCTATGTTGCTCACCTTATAAAATTGCTCCGCCTGCACTTCGTATGCGTCCATATCATGGACAAAAAAACGGTGTTCCACGTTGCCGGGACCATAGTTGTAATCAAGCCAGCTTTGCGTGAAATTCACCAGGCGCTTTTCCAGTTGCAGACGCTCGCCATAAGTCGAGTAGGAAATATCTCCCATGTAAAAGACCACTGCTTTGTACTTTGGCCTTTCAATGCGTTCCGGGAGTTTGTATCGCTTGTCCCGGCGCATGATTTGTACGTCATAGCGCCCTTCATCAGGAGCATACAGCCTCAAAGCGAGATTGCTGCGCAAAGCTCGTTTGAAGGTACGCTTTTTATCCAGGGTCACTCCGATTTGCCCAAATGTTTTGAATTCGTAGGAAAATTCCTTGATCTTGCCTTTGCCTTCCTTTGTCAAATCGGGCAACCTGAGAGAATGAGCAATCAATGCCATCAGCTTGTCAAAGGGGAGCAGGAAACGCATTTTACCCCCTTTTTCCCGCCCGGGTCCTGTTACCTGTCCTCGACCCCCTCGTTCTTCACCGTAAGAAAAAGTGGGGACCTCGATATCATCCATTTCAATGATCACATCACTATGGCGATCTCCAATATGGTCGAATTCGCCTTCATTGACGATGGTTTCAAGCATATCCGTAAGCTGCTCTTCAACGAATTCATTGAACGCGCCTTCAGATTCGCCTGATGAAATTTTTTCTTCGCTGGCCATCCGTTTTCAATGGTTAAATGATAATACTGGACGCGTTGGCTGTGATGGTCAACGCCTGGAACGCGCATTTGCCGCAATACCCTTTCACCTCGATGAGATATCTGATGGTTTCGTTCAGTTGTTCCTGTTCCTTCAAATTGACATTGGCCGCACTGGTACCGCTTTTGATCCAACCCAAAAGCTTCATGTTTTCACCCGACTTGAATTCATTTTCGAAAACAAATTTTTTGATGGCATTTTGATAGGACGGCTCATCGGCCAAAATGATGGAATAATTGACACTGGCAATCGCATCACTCAGTTCCTTGCGGAACACCTCTTTGTCCGGAATTCCAAGATATTGTTCAATCGTCTGCATGAATTTTTCGTCGGGCTGCACATCCGTTTGAGTGACGTCGTGCTTGACTTTCGTATTGTGAGCATAGGCTCTCACGTGATCGGTGTATTTTTTCCATGAGGTTTCGATGACGGTATCATCCCGCAGAATCGCGCTGTATACATCACTGGAGATCTGTCCGAAAATCCAGCTTTTGGCCTGGGGGAGAATTTTTTCCACATAGTGGCTGAGCTTTGTTTTTTGATTGGCAAATGAATCCTTAATCCCATTTTCCAAGCGCAGGTATAAATCCAATGGAGTGACGCAGGGGTTTTGCAGGGCAATGGAGGTGAGCAATGCATGGTCTCCGGATTCTTGCTCCAACTGTTTGATGTTGGCTGCATACTCATTGATTTGGAAATGCTCAGTATTTTCAAATATATTTTGAATGAAGCGCGGGTCCAGTCCAAATGTGCCCTCGGAAGGTTTGACGAATTCAAATTCATCCAAAATCACTTTGGCCACATTGTTGTCGGCACCGCTGTCTGCCCTGCCGGCATAAATGAGGGCTTTTTGTAAAAGTGTCAGGTTGGGGTTTTGTTTAGATTCGTAGAGCCGTGACATCACGGCAATCAAACTGAGGAATGTCAGACTGTGGGGAGCGACGTGAGCCTGATGTTTTTTGTTTTTATCCCATTTCCGATTGTCATTGGAGTACGTAAAGGCATAAATTTGTTCCTCTTGACTGTAGTCCACCGACAATGGCATTTCGATAAAAGTGGTCCGTGAACGCAGGGCTTCAAAGGATTCATTGCCCATGAACATATTGAATTCATGGAAATTCGTGTGGCCAATGATTACGCCATTGAAGGGAATGGGTGGCTGCCCTTCCGGTTTGAAAAAGCGATCCTGCGTGGCAAACAGCATCTCATATAAAAATTTATCGGAAAGTTTGAGAATCTCGTGAATCTCCACGAATCCGTTGGCGCCGGCACATAGTTCTCCTTTGTAATCATGAACTAAGGGATGAGATTCACTACCAAAGCGTGGCAGCAAGCTGTAGTCGATATTGCCCACCAAAGAACCGGCTTCCTGACTCTTTTCATCTCTGGGAGTGTAAGAGCCAATCCCGGTTTTGGTGCGGGTGTCATAGATCATCCGCTTGACTTTGATCCAAGGAAGCATCTCGAGAAAATTGAGACCCTTGGCGGACATGAAATCTTTGAGCACATAATCCGAGTAGGGAGAAATTGCGCCCGTTATATTGATTTTGAATTCATAGTCATAGTGAGGGTGTTTTTCCAACCATTCGGCGATTACCTCCTGTTCAATTTGATTGGTCAACCATTGGGAAAATTCATCCCGAATGCTTTCAGGAATGACTTGCAGGGGTTTTTCGAACAGGGGGCTTTGCAAATAAAAAATCCCCTCCTCTTCAAAAAGCGCCCGGTCTTTCAAGCGTTCGTCGATGGTGGGCAGAAGCATGGTGTAGGTTTTCCCCGCCTCCGATTTCGAGTAGTTGCGCAGCGAAAGCTTGATACCATCCATGGAGCGGGATTTTGCCGCCCCTGGAGGACCGAGCAAAATCCAGAGACGTTTGGAAGCTTCCAAACCACGACTGGCGTTGTCGATTTTTTCCACCAGATTTTCCTTGGCTTTTTGCTGTCCAAAAACCACAAAGTCGCCCACCATCGACGAGAACTCAAAGAATCCATAGCGATGCTTGACCGGTTTTCCTGGCATGATCGAATGTTCCACGCCACTGGAAAGCATGATGTCGTGCAGCAATTGAAAAGTATTGCGCGCCACCCAAGGCTCTTCTTTGATGACGTCCAAATATTCCTCAAAGGTAAGAATTTCTTCAGGGTTGTCTTTTTCTACTGAATGATAGAGCAGGCTTGCTAGTTCGCTATCCATATCTCCTCCAAGTCGAAATTGTGGTTCAAACGATTTTTCAGTGCCAACATCTCTGGTCACTGATTGCTCAGTAGGAGCGAATATTCAAGCAATAAATTAATTTTCCAGGACCGCCGCAGAGTTTTATATTAAATCAAACATACTTGAATGTATAGTTCAAATACACTCGCTTTTTTCTTTCCCCATCAACCGTCCTTCCCATCCTCCTTTCCCTTTTCACTGATAAAAGATCTTGAAAAACGCTGGCAAGACATCAATAATAGAAAATCTCAGACAACTCGCTGCAAAATTTTGAGGGCATCTTCGCTTATTGAGATCACAACCAGCCAAGATGTCTTCGGAAAACTGGGGAAAAGGAACCCGTCCGAGTCATTAAATTTCCTCCCTGACGCATCAGAAAATGCTCTCCCACCAGCCTATCAAAGCCAATCTGGATAAGCTCCATCAAGAAATCCGGGAAAGTGCGCAAAAATGCGGACGGCGGATGGAAGAAGTGCGCTTGATCGCCATCTCCAAAACATTTCCTGCCACTGCGGTCGAAGCTGCTTTTGCTGCCGGACAATGGCGATTCGGAGAAAACCGTGCGCAAGAAGCAATCGGAAAAATCCCTCTACTTCCTCAGGACATTGAATGGCATTTGGTCGGGCATTTACAGAGAAATAAAGTTCGTCACTGTCTGGGAAGATTTCAATGGATTCATTCCATTGATTCCATGCAATTGGTGGATGCCTTGGAAAAAAGAGGCCAACAGTCCCAGGTATCCACGAAAGTTTTGGTTCAAGTCAATCTCACCCGGGAAAGCACCAAGACGGGAATCCGGGAATGGGATGATCTGTGTTGCTTGGTTGAACATCTCTTGTCGTGTCGCAGCTTGCAGTTCAAAGGGCTAATGACGATGGCGAATCCCCAGTCCAATGAAAAAGAGACGCGAAAAATCTTTGCAACCCTTTATCAATGGCGGGAACGTTTGGCGCGACGATTTGGAAAACAGCAAACCATTACGGAATTGTCGATGGGCATGTCTTCCGATTACAAGTGGGCAATCGAAGAAGGAGCCACTTTCATTCGGATTGGGAGCGCTATATTTGGCACGCGTGGTTGAGTTGAAAAGCGAGGAAATTTATAAAATAGGGAGTTGAAAACATGTATGCCGTCCCGATTTCTTTAATTCAAGTCTTGGGTGCCATTTTGAATTTGTACGCGTTTATCCTTATTGCTCGCGCTCTGATCTCTTGGGTCAGCCCTGATCCTCGCAATAAAATCGTTCAATTCTTGTATCAAATCACAGAACCCGTACTGGCACCTGTGCGACAGGTGGTGCCTCCAATCGGAAGATTTGATCTTTCCCTCGTGGTGGTCCTGATTGTCATTCAGGTTCTCCGTGCTTTTCTGATTCCGTATTGATGGAAAAACTGCCGAGAGACAAAGTGGTCACATGGAGAACAGGATGACACCCTTCTGGAAATGGATAATCCTGGCTTGGATACTGATGGGAATCGCCGCCTTGGTCTATGCCGCTAGTGGTCGGATTTCCGGGGGAAGTACCGGTTTTGAAATCACCGAATCCGTACTGAAGACGTTACAAAGTGATATTGCAAAAGCTCCTGGTTCTGTGGATGGGCGGGATTTGAAGGCATTGGAAGATTTGCAAGGGCAGGTTTTTCATGATGAAGATGAGTTCCTGGAAATCATCAATCAACTGCTGAGTGAAGAGTCTTCGCAAGCATTCAAACAATTGGTAAGGTACCGTGCCAGCAAATCAGCAGTCTTTCCTCGTCCTATCGATACCTACCTGGGTGAAGAAAATTCAGGAATCCTGGAGAAAATGAGCAACCGTATTGCGGTTGAATCGTTTTACTTGATCGCCTCCCTCATTTTCCTTTGCGCTATCATTCATACATTCCTCACTTCCAGATTTCGAAACATGGCCCATCATCTCGGCCAGGTTTACGAGGAATCCGTCAAACAAGGAAAACCCAGGGAAGGGATGCGCTTTGGCGCGGAAGCACTCCATTTTGTCGGAGAAGTGGAAGCTGTTTTTGGCATGTGGGCGGTCGTGCTGGGTATTGTGATTTTTCTCTTTTTTGGTCCCTCCTTGACGTTGCATTACTTCAGCTATGTGAACTATACCGAGCCCATGTTTGTCGTCGTAATCATGACCTTGTCCTCGACTCGTCCCGTGGTCAAATTGGCTGAGTTGATCATGGAAAGAATTGCCAGTCGCATGGGTGGCTCCCTCACCTCATGGTGGTTTACGATTTTAGTGATTGGCCCGCTGTTGGGATCTTTCATCACAGAGCCCGCCGCAATGACGATTTCTGCCTTGCTACTGGCCAAAAAGTTCTATTCGCTCAATCCCAGTCCTCGATTCTCCTATGCCACCATCGGTTTGCTCTTTGTTAACATTTCAGTGGGAGGAACGCTAACGCATTTTGCCGCACCACCAGTATTGATTGTGGCAGCTCCCTGGAATTGGGGCTTTTTCTTCATGTTGGGAAATTTTGGTTGGAAAGCCACTCTCGGGATTCTCATTGCCACCACAGTTTATTATCTCTTCCATAAAGCGGAATTGCAAAAAATGGATCAAAAGTATGCGACTCTGGAAATGCAAAGGGAATTGGAAGCCACCGTGATTGATCGCAACACCTTGGAGCAAGAATTTGACAAAATAGAAGTAGTGGTCAATGAGGAATTGGGATTCAAAGCCTCGTTTGATGAGAAATGTGAGCAAATCAAAGTTCGCTTGAAAGAAAAAATTGCGGAAAAACTTGACAAATCTCCCGATCTGGAATCTGCATTTGATAGAGTTTTTGAAAAGAGTAAGCGACATGAAATGGAAAAAAATCTACCCGGTCTTCTTCCAAGAAAGGAACGCCCCGCTTATCGGGACCCCAACTGGGATAATCGTTCTGACGCGGTTCCCAGCTGGATTATGCTGGTGCATGTCGCTTTCATGGCTTGGACAGTGATGAATGCCCACCATCCGCCCTTGTTCATTGCCGGTTTTCTGTTTTATCTGGGATTTGCCCAGGCTACTGCTCCATTTCAGAACCGCGCGGATTTGAAACCCGCTTTGCTGGTCGGATTTTTCCTGGCAGGTCTGGTGATTCATGGTGGATTACAGGCGTGGTGGATAGCCCCCGTATTGGGCAGTCTCTCAGAAATTCCCTTGATGGTGGGAGCTGTGTTCCTCACCGCCTTCAATGACAATGCCGCCATTACTTTTCTCAGCACATTGATTCCTGATCTTGCAGAGGAACTAAAATATGCTGTGGTGGCGGGAGCCGTCACAGGAGGTGGCTTGACCGTCATCGCCAACGCTCCCAACCCGGCGGGGCAATCGATATTATCCAAATACTTTCACAACGGCGTCTCCCCTATTGGACTAGCCAAAGCGGCACTCATTCCCACATTCATTATGGGACTTTGCTTCATGCTGCTTCGCTTTTAATGGGAGTCCCCAATTGAAGAAAAATCATACAGTTCCTGCTTAAAAAAGAGAAAATTTTTTTATCTTGGTTGTTCTTATGCAATACTCGCAATCCAAATTATGACTGATTTTCATGCGCCTATGCGATATTTTTTTAAATGGTGGATTGCGCTGTGCACCGGTGTCAGCGTACCCGCATTGCTTTATGCCGCCGGAACTCCGTCATCTACTTCCGAATCCTCACACGCCACTTCCCTGCGTCTTCCTCTGGATAGCTATCAAGATGGCCATCTCACGGACTTGATTGAAATCTTGTCCCATCGTATTGACCAACATCCCTTCAATTTGATTGCAACCCTCCTTTTTGCCTGCGCCATCTGCCATACGTTTCTGACGGGATTGTTCAGGAGGACCGCGCATCGTTGGGAACATGAATCCGGTGATCGGATGAAAAACATAACACAAGATGACATTGGTGTCTGGCATGATGTCCATTTTGGTGCGCAAGTCATGCATTTTCTGGGTGAAGTGGAAGTGGTTTTTGGCTTGTGGGTACTGCCTTTACTGGCAGTTGCGTTTTATTTTTTCAGTTGGGCCGATATCGTCCATTATGTCAATGGAACGGTCAATTATACCGAACCGATGTTTGTGGTGGTGATCATGGCCCTTGCCTCCAGCAGACCCGTGGTCAAATTGGCTGAAAACAGTCTCCATTCAGTGGCTCGTTTTGGCGGTTACTCCCCTGCGGCATGGTGGTTGTCGATTTTGACAATCGCCCCTTTGCTCGGCTCTTTTATCACGGAACCTGCAGCCATGACTATCTCCGCCCTTTTGCTTGCCAAACAATTTTATCAATGCAAACCCTCTCCCGGATTTGCCTATGCCACAATTGGGTTATTGTTCGTCAATATATCAGTTGGTGGAACTCTTTCACATTTTGCCGCGCCTCCCGTCCTGATGGTGGCCGCACTCTGGAACTGGGATATGGCGTTTATGTTCACTCATTTTGGCTGGAAAGCAGCACTCGGAATTGTGCTGGCCAATACTTTGTATTTTCTTGTCTTTCGGCGTGAGTTTGCTACACTGAAACAACCAGTTGCCGAGCAACATTCTTCTGAAAAAAACGCAAACCATTCTCCTGTGCCCGCATGGATCACCGTTGCGCATCTTATCTTCATGGCATGGACCGTATTCAACGTCCACTATCCCGTAATGTTTATTGGAGGATTTTTATTCTTCCTCGGTTTTGTCCAGGCAACCCACCCTCATCAAAGTCGGGTTGATTTGAAACCGGCATTGCTGGTTGGATTTTTCCTGGCGGGTTTAGTGACGCATGGAGGTTTGCAGGGGTGGTGGATTGCTCCGGTTTTGGGCAGTTTATCCGAAGTGCCATTAATGGCCGGAGCTACGGTTTTAACCGCATTCAACGACAATGCCGCCATCACCTACCTGAGTACCCTGGTGCCTTCCTTGACCGATGGACTCAAGTACGCAGTAGTGGCAGGCGCGGTAACCGGAGGAGGATTGACCGTCATTGCCAATGCTCCAAATCCAGCGGGGCAATCGATACTTGCCGAATATTTTGATGGGGGAGTGTCCCCCCTTGGTTTGGCGGCAGGAGCCATCATTCCTACCCTCATTATGGGATTGTGTTTCATGCTTATACGATAAAGGAAACATGAAAAAGTCAAGTTATTTTTTGCTGGTCCTTGGATTCTTTTCTCTCGTCGGATGTACTGAAGAATCAAGGAATCGGATATTTCGCCAAGCAGACAATATCCTCGGTAAAGACTTAAAAGTTTCATACATTGACGAAGGGAAAATAGTCAAAACCTGGTTGGTACGGGATGGAAAAATCACAACCGGCAAAGATGATAGTGGTAGAGTATTGGGCTATTATTTTTTTTGGAGCGAAGAGGTTGGTTATGTCCAAATTCCTATCGAACGCACCATCATCGAGGAGTTTCGGTAGTGAATCGTCTTGAATCTGCTTATCACTTTGACGAGAAACCTTCCTCATTTTGACGAGAAACCTTCCTCATTCCACCGCGTAATGCTCTTCCAGCAGCCTATTTTCATTGAGATCCCAAACGATCAACCTCAGGGCGATATATGGATTTGTTGATGATTGCTTAAATGTTTTCGAGAAGGGGCGATATCGCTTGATGACAAAGCGCATTGATTGACTGCGATTGAATGGAATTTCCTCTCCGAGTTCTTCTTGGCGAAGTGCACGGACGATGACGAGACCAGCTTGGGTCTTATTTCCCGTGTTTCTTATATTGAACTGAACCTCAATCGAATTTTTTTTGACCGTCATGCGGAATTGATCGATCATCAAATCCAGTGGAGGGATTGTCCGAGAAGGAATACTTGCGAAAGGGGTTGTTGTGGACTGCGACAGAACCTGCCTTTTGACCAGGGGAATTTTTTGGAAGAGTTCCTGGATTGTGCCCTGAGATTGTTTGTTCTGCGCTTCTAGTTCAACAATACGGTTTGCCCGAGCATTCAAGGTATTTTGCAAGTCCGTAATTTCCTGGAGGAGTTCTTTTTCTTTTGTTTGTAGAGCAGATTCATCTTCTTTTTTTTTAATGGAATCGGGTTTTTTTGTCACTGCAAGGAGAAATTTTTTTTGATCGACCTGCCGCTCCAAAACAAGTTGCTCCTCCTCCAATTCCTTTAAATTGCTTCTCAACTGCTGATTGGTCGTCATTTGATTTTCGTAGGTGATTCGCAGTTCGGCAACCAGAGTACGATAGGAAAAAAATTGAAAAATCGAAATCGCGATGAGAAGGGCTAAAAGTCCGCTTGCAAATGTACTAAGGACCACAAGACGGGTTCTGCTGATTTTCCAACTACTTTTTGGACCCACGAATAAAAATTTTGCCTGCATGATAGTCTGGAAGTGGTTTATATACAAGTAGAGAAATTCTCCCCCAAAGTAGTGCGCGCGTCTTGCCCACTAAAAAGGTAGAATGGAACTCTTGCCCACAGAATAAAGGCTGGCGCGGTCCCTCTATTTTTGAGTAATATAGCAGGAGTTGGTAAGATGAAGCAAGCAGGATCGCACTTCGAGAGAACCAAAGAATCACCTTTCCCGACTCGTCGTCGACAATCTGGTTCAGCAGCTATTGATACGCATGACTAAGGAGTTTCGAATTGAACCTTTTTCCTTTTATCAAAATCTCTGGAAAATTCATTTGAGTAATGGTAGAATTCATACTCATGCAAAGGGACGACCTGGAAATATGTCAGGTCTTTTGCGGGCCATCAAGGAGGTAGAGTATTGAAAAGCGAAAATGTCCTGATAATTTTCAGCATTCTGGTTTTGGCGGTTTTACTGATGAATATCTTCAGTAGTTCGCAGAGTTCAGACGTTCGCAGTTTGAAATACAGCGATTTTGTCCATCAGGTTCGTGAAGGGAATGTTGTCACCGCAACGATTGTTGGAAACTCTTCGATCGAAGGCGAATACTTGGATGGCAGCATCTATCAAACCAATATTCCTCCGCATAATCCAAATTTGGTAAATTTACTCCGCGAGCATAAAGTCCAGGTTTCTTCAGTGCCGGAAGCGGGCATACCATGGTATCTGAACCTACTGATCCATTGGGGACCCCTTATCTTCATATTTGCCATCTGGATTCTGTTGATGCGTCGCATGCAAGGGCCTGCCGGACGCTTGTTTTCACTGGGAAAAAGCCGGGCCCAGCGAATTGACCCCAGCAAACGAAAAATCACCTTCCAGGATGTCGCAGGGGTCGAAGAAAGCAAGGACGAATTGGTGGAAATCATCGATTTTCTGAGAGACCCTGCCAAGTTTAGAAAGCTGGGGGGACGGATTCCCAAAGGAGTGCTCATGTCAGGCCCTCCGGGGACCGGAAAAACCTTATTGGCCAAGGCGGTCGCCGGGGAAGCGGAAGTGCCATTTTTCAGTATCAGCGGTTCTGATTTTGTTGAAATGTTTGTCGGAGTTGGAGCCAGCCGGGTTCGCGATTTGTTCGAAGAAGGGCGCAAAGATGCGCCTTGTATCCTCTTTATTGACGAGATCGATGCTGTAGGAAGAAGCCGGGGCTCCGGATTGGGAAGCGGAAATGACGAACGCGAACAAACTCTCAATCAATTGCTGGTGGAAATGGATGGTTTTGATTCCATGGAGGGGATCATAGTCATTGCGGCCACTAACCGACCGGATGTGCTTGATCCTGCCTTATTGCGTCCGGGAAGATTTGACCGCCAAATTCATGTCTCGTTGCCTGACGTGAAGGGAAGGGAAGAGATTTTAAAAATTCACTCCAGAAAAATCACTTTGACTGAAGGAGTGGACTTGAGTCTGATTGCCAGGGGCACTCCCGGGTTTTCAGGTGCGGATCTAAAGAATTTAGTCAATGAATCCGCATTGGGCGCTGCTAGAAAAAACAGAAAGACGGTGGCCCTGGCCGATTTTGAAAAAGCCCGGGACCGGGTGCTGATGGGGCCAGAGCGCTCTTCTATGGTCATGTCTGAAAAAGAAAAATTGAGCACGGCATATCATGAAGCGGGACACGCGCTGGTGGCCATACTGACCGACAGCGCCGATCCTGTGCATAAGGTGACCATTGTCCCGCGGGGACGAGCCCTGGGCATGACGTCCTTTTTACCGGAGAATGACAATCGTGCTTTTGACATGGAATATCTGGCAGGGCGTGTCACGATTGCCATGGGAGGCCGTGCCGCTGAAGAAATCATATTCAATGAAGTCACCACCGGTGCCAGTAACGATATCCAACAGGCCACCAATACTGTTCGTGACATGATTTGTCGTTATGGAATGAACGAGACTATTGGTCCGATTGCCTTGGTGGATGATACGCAGCAACATGTATTTGGCAGAGATTTTGGCAAAGAGCGGGAATATGGAGAAAAGACAGCTTCTCAAGTGGATCGGGAAATGCGAAAAATGCTCAAATCTCATTATCAAAAGGCAAAAAAAATCCTTACCGACCATATAGAAGTGTTGCATAAAATGGCCAAGATTCTGATGGAAGAGGAAACCATTGATGGCCCGCAAATTCAGTCCTTGCTCGCAATCCGTCAATATGGGGAAAATACCTGAGAAGCCGCATTTGAAACCCCACCCTCCTCCCTGTGGCCATACGATGAGCAATCCTTCTTCCAGCACGGAACGTCGCGTCGGGAGACCGTCACTTCGACGAATAGGCACGCTTGGCAAACGATTTCGACTGAAATTTTACTGCCTCCTGATCTTGCCCAAGAACCTTTTCAGCCGATTTTGCGGGAACGTTGCCGAACGTCATTTGCCACCATTAGTACTCCATCCCTTGATCGAGCTTTTTATCCGGTTTTTTCAAGTGAACATGTCGGAAGCCGTCGAACCTGTATGGGCATACTCCACCTTCAATGCGTTTTTCACGAGGCGTTTGAAACCAGGTTCCCGTCCCGTCGATTCAAAACCCGAGACGATCATCAGCCCGGTTGATGGCATCGTGGGCCAATTTGGCACCATCAAAGGCGGACATTTGATACAGGCTAAAGGCATGGATTATACCATCGCCGATTTGTTGGATGATCCTTCCAGAGCCAGGGAATACATGGAGGGACAATACATCACGATTTATCTGGCACCTTATCATTATCATCGCATTCACAGTCCGGTTTTTGGTAGCGTTCGCTATTGTATCCACATTCCTGGCCTCCTCTGGACGGTCAGTCCCATCGGAGTAAACGGTGTGCGTAATCTTTTTGCGCGAAACGAACGCATTGTATCCTATCTGGAAACCCAACAAGGAGAATGCGCAGTTGTGAAAATTGGCGCCAACGTTGTTGGTAAAATCAAGCTTGTTTATCACTCCATGAAAACCAATGAATTTCGCGCAAAACGCACGGAGGTAGCCTTGAACCCTCCCTATCTGATCGGAAAAGGAGATGAATTGGGTGTTTTTGAATTGGGTTCGACCGTAATATGCTGCTTCAAACCCGGACAAATCCAATGGAACGCATTGGCAATCGGACAGCCATTGCGGATGGGAGATGTCATTGGTAAATTTTTAAGAAGCTAGTTTTTGCAATTGAAAAATTAAAAAACTAACCTGAGTTCGACATAAATCTTCAATAATTTGAGTATCCTAGTGTATACGTCATCCTCGCGAAACTTGTCCCCGCGAAAGCGGGGAGCGGGAATCCGGATTTCAGTCTGACTGCATACCTCCGGATTGCTACTATCAACACTTTCTTGCCAAGAAGGAAAATTATGATCGATTTCAGTGGGAAAAAAGGAGTGGTCCTGGGCGTTGGAAATTCCAAAAGTATTGCCTGGTCCATTGCCGGATGCTTGCATCAATGTGGTGCGGAATTGGCACTGACTTACCTCGAAGACCCCAAAGGACGCTTTGAAAAAAACGTCCGTTCTTTGGGAGAACAAGTCGGAGCATCAATCATACATCCATGTGATGTTCAGCAGGAAAGCGCTATTACTTCCTTGATCGATACTTTATCCCAAAGTTGGGGAGGAGTCGATTTTCTCGTGCACAGTCTGGCCTATGCCTCTCAAGAAGATTTAGGGGGATCTTTTGCCCGGACCAGCCGGGAAGGATTTCTCAAAGCCCAGGAAGTGAGCGCGTATTCCCTTTTGGCCTTGAGTGCCGGAGTGGCGCCTTTGATGCGTGAACAAGGGGGAGGCAGTATTATTTCAATGACCTATATCGGCGCGGTGCTTGCAGTACCAAGTTACAATGTCATGGGACCTGCCAAAGCGGCATTGGAATCGTCCGTCCGATACCTTGCCCGGGAAATGGGTCCTGACAATATCCGAGTCAACGCTATTTCAGCAGGACCCATTCGCACGCTTTCTGCATTAGGTATCAAAAATTTTTCAACACTCCTGCAGGGAGTTGCGGAGCATTCGGCGCTCCGGCGCAATGTCTCTCAGACGGAAGTGGCACAAACCGCTGCATTCCTTTGCAGTAACCTCTCCTCCGGCATTACCGGGCAGACTATTTATGTCGATTGTGGCTACAGCATCATGGGAAATTGAGAGATATGAACCGGATGATTTATCTTGATAGAGGCAATATGGATTTTGAAACGAACACCTATGCGGAAGGGAAAACATTCGACTTCTTGAAAGAGAACACGATTGACTTACAGTTGTTGCAAACCTTTCCCTACCAGGGACCACGCCAACGAGTGTCTTACAAATTCAAAGAGTTTTCAGCCGTCTGTCCGTTTTCGGGATTGCCTGACTACGGGATAGTCTGGGTCAAGTATATCCCCCAGGGTCTTATTGTGGAACTCAAGTCTCTGAAATATTATTTTCAAACCTACCGTCAAGTTGGCATTTATCAGGAAGATGCGACCGCCCGTATTTTCAAGGATTTGCATAAATTGCTTCAACCTCAACAACTGATTGTCAAAACGCGATACAATACCCGGGGAGGAATCGACGCTACCTGTGTGGTTCATTCCGGGGAGCAATCAGCTTGTAGGGGCACTCGGGTTGCTGATCAATAAGTAGTACGAAGGCAAAATGAGACTGAGTAAAAAACAACAAGCCATCATAGGCATTGTACGAGAGCAGGAGATATTGGAAAAAAGAGTCCTGTTTGAAGCACTGGAGGGGGTTCTCGAGGAGAAAAAAAAATATCGTTCTCGTTACGACTCTTTCGTACAAACCATCAAGAAGCTGGTTGAAAAAGGGGTCTTGGAATGGCGGGAAGAGCATCTGGTTTTAGCCTCGCGTCACAAACAAAAAACCATTAGTCACACTCTTCAAGTTTGGCGAGTTCTCAAACAACTGCGGCAACAGCAACAACCCCTTACACTTGCCAACCTGAAAACCAAAATGGATATCCGTGAATGGATCGGAGTGTTGGCCGAATGGAAACTGACATTGCCAGAGTCCGATCAAAATCGCTTGATTGACTTGGACGCCATACTGGATAATAATCCCAGAGAGATCGAAGCCCTCTTGAGACGCATGCAGGTCGATATTGAAAAAATTACGGCATCCGGCTTAATTTTCAGTGTGAACCACCACCACCAATTGCAACAGGGAGTCCATCGCTGTTTCTGCAAAAAGATCCAGCAGTTCTCCCTGCCCCAGCAAAAGCTCGAAGCCTTGATTGAAGCAAAGCTCCCCCATCAAGCATCCAGTAAAACCATTCGTGAACTGCTGGAACCGATCACTCAACTCAGTTGTCAGGAACAGCAGCAGATTGCCAACAGTTTTGAGAACCCCTTCTTGCGAAAATCCGCGGCAAAACGTCTTTGTTCCATGATCCAATCGCAGCGTCCCTTCAAATCCCAACTGCAACAGCGTTTCCCTGGTTTTTTCGAAGGTCATTGGGAATGGGACCGTTTATCAACAACTAAAACAGAAAATCTCGGCTCACGCAAAATTTTGTCGTCCGGAAGAGTCATTGGGAATGGGACCGTTTGTATCAACAACTAAAACAGAAAATCTCGGCTCACGCAAAATCTTGTGGAATGTATCAAAGTCCGGAAGAGTGGAAATACTCTTTGAAACAACGCGCTCGTCATCGATTTCAAAAAGCGCAACGGTCTCCCCAATACGACGCTCCTCTCGCCTCAATTTATACTTGTTACCAAATGCTCGGGTTGCAGGAAACAAACAATATCGATGAAATCCGCTCTGCTTTCCGAAAATTGGCCAAAGCCCATCATCCTGATCAGGGAGGCAGTCCCGAATTTTTCCGCAACCTGAATCAGGCGTATACCCGTCTTGTATCGTATTTGGAAAATTGATCTCCAGCCGAGACCGCTTACCATTTCACGGGAAGCGACCCCCTCAAACACATTTAAAACAAAACGATGTCCCCAGAGCAACCTTTAATTATTCTCTTGCGCAAGTTTGCAGGCTGATAATATCATAGTGTACTTTACAAAATAAAAGATAGGAATTTTGGATCATACAAAAAAGGAGACAACTATGTCGCATCAGAAAATCATAGAGCTTGAACGAAAGATTGGTGAGTTGACAGCGGAGCTCAACGCGTTACGCAAAAAGAGCGCGGGAACACCAGTACCAAATTATACCTTCTCGACACAAACCGGCGAGACGACACTACGCGACTTGTTTGGCGAACGGGACAAGCTTCTCGCCATTCACAACATGGGCCAGGGATGCCGCTACTGCACCTTGTGGGCGGACGGTTTCAACGGTTTGCTGTCACATCTGGAGTCGGCTCTGTCGGTGGTCTTGCTCTCGAAGGATTCACCTGAAGTTCAGCGTCGTTTTGCTAACTCCCGCGGTTGGCGATTTTCTCTCGCTTCGCATGGTGGTGGGGACTACATTCATGAGCAATCTGTCCTCGAGGGTTCCGACAATTTTCCAGGCGCAGTGGTTTATCAACGCGACGGTGATTCTATTGCGCGCAAGAATTCCTGCGCTTTTGGACCCGGCGACATTTATTGCGCACAATGGAGTCTGCTCGCTCTCGCCGGTCTTGGCGAAGAGGACTGGACACCACAATACTCCTATTGGAAGCGTCCAACCAAGTTGGAAGACGGCGGCGCCAACCTCATGGATTGAGTGCTTATGGTTTAGATAGTTTTGCAATTGAAAAATTAGTCATTCTGCTGTTTCCATTCTCGTTGCTTTACTACTAATTCCTGAATCCGCGCCAATTCCGCTATGGAATCTCTCATCCAAAACATCTTCCGTTAAAGTCAGTCACTTTTTGTTTGGCAGGAGTACCAAACATATGGTCTGTGGGGTGGGTTTGACCGTTAACGGGTGAGCAATTCCGGTTCTTTTAAATGCCTATCCGGACTTTCTGAAGCCCTGCTCAAGAATTGACCTTGCCACGCATGATTTTCATGAGATGTTGGATGCGGAATGAAAGGTCTTGGTACATTTTTTCGTAAACGACCTGCTTGTGTTCTGCAGATATTGCGGTCTGCACCGGACCCGTGTCCCATTCCAGCACCACCGTACGAAAAGGAGCCTTTGGCAGGTAGGAATCGGCATGTCCCTGAAGACAGACGATCACGTTGAAATCGTCCAATGCGGGAAGCTGTGCCGTAGTTTTCGGTTGCCAGGTTTGCCAATCCAACTCGTATCTATCCAGCAGTTTGATAATCTGCGGATCCGGTGAGCCAACCTGTGCTTTGATGGCGCAGGTATACTCTCCACTGCGTGGATAAAGATCGCGGGCAATGCATACGGCCATCATGCTTTGGCCGGCGCATTCCTCTTCCAGAAACAAGACGCGCACGGGTTGCCGCTGTTTCGTTTCTCCGGTCACAATAAATACCGTCTCTTCACAGATGTTTTTTGATTGGTCACAAATCCGCCCCAAAGCATTGAAAATGGCCAGCAGTCCAAAAAGATCCTGCAGGGACCAGACTTCCCTGTTTCCCGTGTTGCTCAGTTCCTGAAAAATTTGCTCAAAATGACCTTTTGCTTGACGTGTCTGTTTCATTGTTTTCTTGGCTAATGCCACATCATCTTCCCTGAATGCGGTAGTAGATTGGGTTAAAATACATCGGGATTCCTCGGCAAGCTGTTCCACATTGAGGATCATGTTCTCCTCCAATGGGCGGGAAATCTGCGCAATCTCCCTGCAGATGGTAACCGCATAGTCTCCGATACGTTCCAGTTCGACATTGAAGCGGAGAATGGAGGAAATCCGACGCAAATCCGCTGCTCTCGGAATATGTCGGGCAATAAACGCATAACACAAATGATTGATTTCTTCGAGTGCCCGATTGATGGGATTGTCGCCAAGGATGGTGATGTAGGCCAATTCCGTATTCCTGAGAATGAGGGCATCCACTGCGTCTTCAATCGCTTTCTCCACCTGCAAAGAGACGGCGGTCAAATGTCCAATGATTTGAACCCAATCATTTTCCGCAGTTTCTTGGTAGTGACTCATAGTGGCCTTGAATCGGGGTAAAAGGCATTGAAAAGCCCACAGGCGAGCATAGCGTCTTTAAGGTAATAAATTGACGAACCATCAGTCTACTCCTTGATTATTGGAAATTTATTAGGAAAACATTAGAAAATAGTAATTATTCAGGTCACTTAAGAACTCGTTTGGTTAAATAACGTTGAAAAAAGATACCCGGGGAGGATCCATCGTTTGCACGTCCTTTCACGATATTGTTCAATCGAACGGCTGGGAACCCTCCCACGATATTGTTCAATCGATCGCGAGGTTGCCTTCCACGGCGAAACCTGAGTTTGGGCGTATGGGGCCATCGTCTCAGATTCGCATGGGCCATATGACTCGCTCCGGCAAAGCGGATCTGCGAAGAATGCTCATCTTGAAGAGGGGTGTGTCAAGGGACTTCAGGAAAGATTTTTTGTTTTGTTGGCAGATTTCTCGCGGGGATGGGCGGCCTTCGCCACTTTTCTTCCGGGCGTGTCTGAAAAAGCCGGATTTGAGATACAGATCCCCATCCTGGCCTGGACCCAAACCGGTCATTGGAGAGAATGAACCCATTCCCAACAGGAGGATTGGGATTTCATGGAGACCGATTCCAATGCAAATAATTAGTAACTGTCCCCGGATTTCAATAGGCAACAAAGGCTGTTTAACGATCAGCTCAGTTGTCGCCACATTTAAGAAAAATTTGAGGAATAACAAAATTTTTAAAGAAAAAAATTTAGAGTCGAAGTGCTGTGGTGGTGGTCAACTGAAGCGTTTTGTGATGCGTGCGTTGATTTTATTGAGATGTAATGGTTCATCAGGTTGTACCCCCAAGTGTCAACTCGACCGCAGGGAGAAATCTTCAAGATTCCTCACGTTCGTTCGGAATGACACATTTATGAATGGAATACAAGCTATCGAACCATTACACTTCATACCTTTCGCTCCCATGACTATTCATACCGCACCCTCGGGTCCAGATAGGGATAAATCAGGTCGATGAGGAGATTGAGCAGCACCACCCCGGTGGCGAAAAACAGGTTGACTCCGGAGACCATGGGGTAGTCTCGGGTTTGGAGGGCATCGACCAAGAGACGACCGAGCCCCGGCAGGTTGAAGATGTTCTCCATGATTACCGCACCCCCCACCAGGATCGGCAACTGCAGACCAATCAGGGTCACCACCGGGATGAGGGCATTTTTGATGGCGTGTCGGATCACCACGACCCGCTCCCGGAGCCCCTTGGACCAGGCCGTCCTGATATAGTCCTGCCGGAGCACCTCCAGCATCATGGTGCGCATCATCCGCATGGTCGCAGCCGCCGAGGCCGTTCCCAGAATCAGGCTGGGGATGAAGAACCCCCAGAGATTCCCCAGCGGGTCTTGCGTGAAAGGAATCAGCTCCAGCGGGGGCGACCAACCCCACCAGATGGCCGGGTAGATCATGACCATTATTCCCAGCCAGAAGTTAGGCGTGGCCAGGCCGATGATGGCCAGGGAGCGCCCCAGGTAGTCGGCGGCGGTATCCTGGCGAATCGCCGAGTAGATGCCCACCGGCAGCGCGATCACCAGTCCAATGACGATGGCCAGGACACCCAGTTCAAGGGTGACCGGCAGTCTTTCTAAGATTGCCTCCTCTACCGCGTAACTGGTCAGCAGGGACTCGCCCAGAGAGCCGTTCAGGAGAATATCGCCGATCCAGCGTCCATACTGCACCCAGGCAGGCACATCCAATCCCAGCCGACGCTCCAACGCTTCCCGGTCAATCCCCCCCGATTCTGCGTATTCCATTCTCCCTTCCAAGACGTCGATGACATCGCCAGGGATAAAGCGCACCGAAAGAAAAACCAGGATGCTCAAGATAAACAGGGTGGGGAGGATCAGCAATAACCGCCTGATCATATAGGCTCTCATGGGACAGACCTCATCATTTTTGCAATGGGCGGGGAAACGCGGGGTATCCTGGAGTAGACCGGGCAGTACTGCCCGGTCCACGAGTGCTTCCAGTCGGCCTATTACTGGGTCCTATCCTTCAATTCCTGGTCAATCCAGAGGCGGGTGAAGATGGTGTTATATTGACCCTCTCCCAAATTCAGTTCAGCGTTAAAACCTATGATCCACGGCTGGATCGCCAGATACTGTGGAGCCATCGGACCCCATATCGTCCAAAACTTCTCGATCCCAAATTGATTCAACTCTCCAGCTATCCTGTTCTGCTCCTCGATGGTGGTAGCGGCTCCGCCGGCTTCAAACTTGGCTGTATAAACCGGGTCGTCGACATTGGAGCTGCCCCATGGGACGCCCGGCGTATAGCGACTTTGCCATCCCAATGGGGATCCACGCCCGGCCGCTTCCGCATTGACCATTTCGAAATCCCTGGCGCTTCTTTTAGCAACGAATGCAGCTACTGGCTGTACATCAATCTCCACATCAACGCCAATCTTTTTCCAATAGGAAGCGAGTAATTGGACATAGTTCAAATCGTAGCGCTCGATGTGCATCAACACAGACTCGAAGCCATTGGGATAGCCCGCTTCTGCCAGAAGTTTTTTCGCCCCTTCCGGGTCGTAGTCAAAGACTTTCTTGACCTCTGCTGGCCAATCTTCAAATTGAGTGACAACCTCTGTAAAAGAACGGTTTAGCTGCCCCTGAGGTGTCATATCGGCAAAACCCTTATAGTAGGCGTTGTTGATCTCCTCGAGATTCAGCGCCATCTGCATGGCCTTGCGCACCCTGATGTCGTCAAAGGGCTTTATCTGAACGTTCATACCAATACCATTATCCGACCGATTGTAAAATGGATATATCACGAGTTCGGGGTTGGTCCGCTGGAGGCTCTCTACCTGGTCGAGCGTCCTCATTTGAGCTGCGCCGATCGGACCTATGTAATCAACCTTACCCGAGCGTATTGCTGCCAGTTGTGTTGCCGTTTCCGGCATAATCAGGGCCCTTAACTGGTCAATATAAGGCAAGCGGTTCTGCGGGTATTTTTCGTCGTACCCCCAGTAGTCCGGATTCTTCTTCCAGGTGATAGAGCTGCTTTTGGTCCAGTCCGTCAGCATCATCGGTCCGGTGCCGACCAGGTTCTTCCAATCCGTCACGTCCCCGTGTTCCTCGAGGACCTCGGGGGGGTAGATCCAGGCGATGTTGCCATTGAGGATCGCATTCAGCGCACCGAGGTGTAGCTGCTTCAGCTTAAAAACAACCGTCGATTTGTCGGTGGCCGTGATCGATTCCATTTGCGCATTTTTGAATTGATTAGCAAATTCGCTCGGTTCGGTGAAACCGCTGCCCATCCCCAATATGCGGTGATAGTTGATCACGATATCCTCGGCGGTCACCGCTCTGCCATTCATGGGGGCTTTCTTGTGCCAATGCGCGCCCTGGCGGACTTTGACGATATACGTCAGGGGGTCGGGCTGCGACCAGCTTTCCGCCAGCGCCCCTTTCGTGTTTGTTGGAGGGTTGAGATACTGGAAGTCAAATTCGTCCCTGGGCGTTGCCCAGTCAGCCATGACCAGCTTCTCTGAAACGCCAGCGGCGTAAGCTTGCGCCCATACGCCAGAGACCACGGTGTCAGGACCCGCCGGCTCTTCTTTTCGGACGAAGGTCAATGTCCCGCCATACTCCGGAGCGGTCACGACCTTACCTGTGCTGGGATCGGTCACATACTTCTGGGCGGCAACCGGACTGACCCAAAAGGCTGTCACCATCAGGGTGAGGGTGAGCAATAAAGATTGCAGTTTTGCAGCAGACCAAACGCCTGCCGGGTTCAGCCCCACGAGAGGGGCAAAAAGTTGCTTGAAATACATGTCCATGATAACTCCTTATACAAGAGATTGACAATACTTCACCCAGCCATTGAGCCCATCGAAAGAACGGGTGCTCGAACGCCCGGATGAGGAACAAAAGATTCCCGGCAAGAGATAATTTTTTTCATTTTATCTCTTTCTCCGGCAATCCTATGGCACAAAGTATGAATTATCATCATCATGAAATCAAGATAAATATGCACTTTGGATTATTTTTTGGGGGGGGGGGTTTTTTAGGGCAGTGGTTCTGTTTAATTTGAGAAGCAGAATTAGTCATTGCGAGCAACTCTATCAAATATCTTTTCTCAGATTCCCTGCTGAACAGACGACGCAAGAAATTGCAGTCCTCCGCCCAATGTGTTATTCTTTTGAAAAGACGACAAATTTCACTTCTCATTCCCATTGAGGACCTCATGGCTTCTTTAGAATCCATCAAAAAACACACAACTCCAACACGCTTTCCTCCCTCTGCCAGGGAGCCCCTCAGGGTGAGTGAGGCAGAGTATTGGAAGACCTACTATGAACACCCGGATTGTCAATATGAATGGAACAATGGACTCTTGGAGGAAAAGCCCATGCCAGATTTTTTAAGCATCTCTCTGTATCAATGGTTCTTGCGCTTATTAGAAGAATATTTAACCGTCTTCCCTCAAGGGCGAATCATGGCATTGGAAATGGGCTTTCGTTTGGAACTGGGAAAGAAAAAGGTGAGTATTCGCAAACCGGATCTGGCCGTGATTCTTCACTCCAATCCTGTCGAGGCCAAACAGTTGGATCGTTCGTTTGATGGGGTGTGTGACCTCTGTATAGAGTTTTTATCCGACTCGACTCCCTCGGAGGTGGAACGGGATACGGTTCACAAAAAAGAAGAATACGCCAAAGCGGAGGTAGCGGAATATTTTATATTAGACCGTTTGCGCAAGCATACCGCCTTCTATGCTCTCAATGAGCAGGGGGTTTATGAAAAGATGAAGAGCAAAGAGCCCGGCGTGATTCATTCCCGGGTCTTGGATCGATTCGCATTTCGTCTTCAGGATTTAGAAAAACAGGTGGCCTTTGAAAAATTAATCGATGATCCCCTCTACCAGCCGTTCCTCTTGAAAAGCTTCCAACAAGAGCGACAAGAAAAAGAAAACGCCTTGCAAAGAGAAGAACAAGAGCGACAAGAAAAAGAAAAAGAGCGACAAGAAAAAGAAAACGCCTTGCAAAGAGAAGAACAAGAGCGCCAACAAAAAGAAAAAGAGCGACAAGAAAAAGAAAACGCGCTTGCGGAAGTCGAACGGTTGCGTGCTCTCCTTCAAGAGTAAAGATATCGATCCCGGCTAAAATTTTGTGATCAGATCTATTGTAGTCCCGGCACGAGGCCAATAGTTTCCTTCTAAGAGAAGGGGTTGATCAATCTGGCCAGGAATCCTCGTTTGCGTTTCCTCTTTGCAGCGCCATAACTGCCCTGACCACCCCGCAGCCTCGGGTCGAGCAGGTCCCGCATGGCGTCGCCGAACATGTTGAGGGAGTAAACGACAATCGTGCGGTCGCAGCCAGACCAACCAGCAATGAAACCCGCGCACCATAGATCAGACGGCTCAAGAAGTCTCGCCCCAAATAATCGGTTCCTAAGAGATATTTGGTTGAGGACCCCGTCAGCCGGTCTGCCAGGTGGACCCCGTCTGCAAAGGGATAAGGTGCCAGCGCATCGGCAAAGAGGGTGACCACAATCAAAACCAAAATGACCATCCCGCAAATCGCCCCCAGGGGCTTTTCCTTGATCAGACGGCTAAAGAATTCTAACAGCCTGGATTGCCGCTTGGGTTCTCTCCCTGCAGTTGGATTATCCGACACTTCACTCATATTTGTTCATTCCTCTTATACGTTAGAGTCGAGTGACGCCCCGATTTATTTATACCTGACTCTCGGGTCCAAATAGGGATAGATCAGGTCAATCAGGAGATTGGCCAGCACCACCATGGTGGCGAAAATCAGGTTGACGCCGGAGATCACCGGGTAGTCACGGTCTTGCAGGGCTAGCCACATCAGTTGCCCTAACCCGGGCAGGTTAAAGATGTTCTCCATGATAACGGAACCCCCGACCATGATCGGCAACTGCATGCCGATCAGGGTCACGACCGGGATAAGGGCATTCTTGACGGCATGTCTCATCACTACGAGCCGCTCTTTGAGCCCCTTGGACCAGGCGGTGCGGACATAGTCCTGCCGCAGCACTTCCAGCATCATCGCACGGGTCATCCGCATGGTGGTTGCCGCCAGGTAGGTTCCCACAATCAGGCTGGGAATGAGAAACATCCCCAGATTCCCCAGGGGGTCTTCGGAGAATCGAATCAGTTCCATCGGGGGCGACCAGTTCCACCAGATGGCGGGGAAAACCATCACCATCGTTCCCAGCCAGAAATCCGGGGTAGACAGACCGATGATAGCCAGGGAACGCCCCGCATAATCGGAGGCGTTATCCTGGCGTATGGCCGAGTAGATGCCGATGGGCAGGGCGATCACGAGCCCGATAAGGATCGACATGATCCCCAATTGAAAAAATGGGGTCAGGCCTTTTATTATTTGATTAGGATCGAGTCCAGTTTTTTTGCCCCCTTTTTCATTTAATCAAAGGCCTGACCCCCTTCTGATTGTAAAACTCAACGGAATAAGTACCCCATCTCCGGTGACAAGAGAAACCGAGTGTGCCGCGGAACAATACGCAGGCATCGTAATCTTTAACACTGTCACCAAATACCTTTCAAGTGCTGAACAAATTGACCTCGATATGTGTATGCAGCACAAATCATATACGATGATATGTGATATTAAAGTCGACACCATCGATTTGAAAACATGGATTTATAACAAGTTCGAAATACCACGACTCAGATCCATTTGGTGCAGCACTGAATGATAGGAAGAAAGGGAATAAGTCCCAATAGAAATTGCCCCGCACTCAAGCCGCTGTTTTCTTATGTTTCGCTTTTGTCAACACGTATAGACCACATAGAGGATGGCATTGAGAACTAAGCGTAATTCCCACTTGCGTTTGCGACCTCGGCCTGAATGTTCGGGAAAGTACTGTTCTATGGTTAACCATTGTTTATCGCTTAAATCCGTGCTATATCCTATGCGTTCCATTGCCACTCCTTGTTTTTATGGAACATCTTGAAAATAGAGATCAACTAATTTTTAAACAGGTTCTAAAATGGGTTTTCTTTGTTCAGCTTTTTTTCACGTTTCAAATATTCATTCACTTTGGCCTGCCGACCCGGTGAACTTGGTTGTGTAGGTATCATATCAGTCAGATAAGGGAGTTTTATGGCCAATCAGCTATTCTTGCATGTCCCTAAACAGCGAGATAAAGCAATAATCACATGCTTTCGTAAGATAATGGATTTACATAGAAGCGCAACTTGTAACATTTACGCAATTGGCTTCGAAAACATCCTTAGTTTTGATTTAAGAGAAAAGAATGACACCATCTCCTATTTGGAGAAAAGTGATACGTGTTTAATTGCAAGTGCTACCATTAACATAGATGGATTTAGCATAACCTTTAATCGTGGTGGTCAATCTCAACAAAAATCGCCGTTTTATGATGAAGTTACATTTAGCAGCGGGAACCAAGGTAATTTAGATCAGAGATTAAAATTGGCCGTTTTAGTTTCTAAATCTCTTATTGCTGTTCATCCATCTCGCTCCGTTGGCAGCTTATCGCCAGAACAGACGCAGTTGGAGGCAATTCATACTGCCACTTTGGAAAGGCTGCAAGCCCTCAATGAATCGTTAGTTAACAAAACTCACACTTATCGGATAAATCTGGACCAAGAGCACTCAAAGAAAATAGAAAGTTTAGAAGAACAGTACTCGAAGAAAAAATCAAACCTGGAGGAAGAGTATGTAAATAAAGGGCATAATCTTGAAACTCAAATCGAAGAAAATCGAAAAAAATTGATCACAAAAGTGATGAGCTTAAAAAACTGCGAAAAGAACTGGATGACCGCGACAATACGTATGTTAGACGCGAAATCAGAAAAGACATTCTAAGGGAGATTAAATCCCAGCAGGAAAAATTTTCATTAACTGAGGGTACTAATAAACTCCGAACACCCATTACCCTTACAATGCTGGTGTTAATCTCAATCTTTATAATCTTAGGAGTAGTATCGGGCGTTGAATTCTATGAGGTTTTGCAAGATTCGGAATACACGAAAATTATCATTGCAGGCATAAAGCAATTTATCTACTCAGCCGGTGCTGTTGGTTCTATTTTATATTTTATCAAGTGGCAGAACCGCTGGTTTGAACAGCATTCAGCATCTGAATTCCAACTCAAGCAGTTTGCATTGGATATGGAGCGAGCAAGTTGGCTGGTTGAATCCAGTTTGGAATGGAAGGACGCCAAAGGAACTGCCATTCCAACAGAGTTGCTTGATGACCTCTCAAGAAATTTATTCGTCAAAGAGGGAGAAAAATCAGAACCTCTTGAACACCCGGCAGATCAGCTAGCTTCTGCTTTATTTGGCTCTGCTTCTTCGGTAAAATTGAAGGCTGGTGATTCATCTATGGAAATTGATCCTAAGAAATTAAAAAAGACTAAAATTGATGACAAAAATACCTGACAAAGCACCAATGGAGACTTGCTTATACTTTGTTTAGGCAAGCCTCGAATGTGGTGCCAACTATCAGAAGACACTAAAAAATGAGTGAATACATTTCTCCAGATGAATTCAATAGGTTTCTTGATGAGCAAAAAGGAGGGAGGTCAGATTTGATGGGGGCAAAGTGGATCTTCGAAAGAAGTTGATGCAGGGAGCGAAAATCACGTACCGTTTCCCTGTAGACCTGTTCGTCGTCAACCGTCAACAGCCTATGCGCTATGACGTCCCGTCGGCCTATCAGATTGCGCCATGACACCTCATCTTCTTTCGTCTCTCTGGGTATCTCGAAAAGTAGAGAGGCAAGGCTGGCATAAAAGGGGTCAGGCCTTTGATTATTTGATTAGGAACGAGTCCAGTTTTTTTGCCCCCTTTTCATTTAATCAAAGGCCTGACCACTTTCCGTCAATCACAAGACGGGGCAACACCCCAACGTTGCTTTTAGCACTTCGAAGCGCCTTGCGCCAGATGCCGCCTCGAATCCGATGATTCAAGCTCTCCATTTCATTGATGTTTTTCTCTGTGAAGGTACGCAGTATGCGACCGAATGCGTTTTCATCCGGAATCCTCAGCCATCCGGCCGCACGACTCAAAACACAGTCGTTCCAAACCGTCACAATCGCACGAATCGAACGGGCGCCACCAACAATGCCGATCACCGACAAAATGACCATGTCCACCGCGTCATAAAGATCCGTGGCACCACGCTGATGGTCTATGGTCTGCTCTGTCTTTGAAAAAATCCCTTCTTTGTGAAAAAATTTGACAACCGGAATCAAGCCTGCTTGCGCAGTCAGTTCTCTGCCTCCCTGGCTGATATGAATGTTTTTTGCTGATGTTCTTGCCGATCTTGTGCTACCTTTGTTTTTCATCAAAATGGTGATCTCTTAAAATGTTGATTCTGGTGTTAACTATTTGAGTATATTACCATTTCCATATGTTCAAAGTGGGGTGAAATTATGCATCTAATAAAAATGAAACCGAATAAATTGTTTTCGTTATGCCTCACCTTTTTGGTGGCACTGATCCTGGCAGCCTGCGGTGGAGGCGGTGACGAAGATGGTGGAGGGGAAGCGCTTTCCGTCGAGCCGTCTGCGGGCACCTTCACCATGGTCAGTGCCGGGGCGGATCACACCTGCGCTATTCTCGACACGGGCGCCGTGGCATGCTGGGGTCTTGATGATGAGGGTCAGTCCACGCCGCCTGCGGGTACTTTCACCATGGTCAGTGCCGGGGCGGAACACACCTGTGGAATTCTCGACACGGGTGCCGTGGAATGTTGGGGTCTTGATGACGAGGGTCAGTCCACGCCGCCTGCGGGCACCTTCACCATGGTCAGTGCCGGGGCGGAACACACCTGTGGAATTCTCGACACGTGTGCTGTGGCATGTTGGGGTCTCAATGACAAGGGTCAGTCCACGCCGCCTGCGGGTACTTTCACCATGGTCAGTACCGGGGCGGAACACACCTGTGGAATTCTCGACACGGGCGCCGTAGAATGTTGGGGTCTTGATGACGAAGGTCAGTCCACGCCGCCTGCGGGCACCTTCACCATGGTCAGTGCCGGGGCGGAACACACCTGTGGAATTCTCGATACGGGTGCCGTGGCATGTTGGGGTCTTGATGTCGTGGGTCAGTCCACGCCGCCTGCGGGCACCTTCACCACGGTCAGTGCCGGAAGTAAGCACACCTGCGGAATTCTCGATACGGGTGCCGTGGCATGTTGGGGTCTCGATGACGTGGGTCAGTCCACGCCTCCTGCGGGCATTTTCATCACGGTCAGTGCCGGAAGGGAGCACACCTGTGCTGTCCGCGTTACGGGTACCGTGACATGCTGGGGTCTTGATGATGAGGGTCAGTCCGCACAATCCGGCAAATCGCCTACTCCGGACCTGTTTGTAGCGTCACCATCGGTGGACAACACGACTCCGGAAACGGGAGCGAGTTTCACTTTGTCGGCGACGGTGAGCAACGCGGGTGACGGAAAATCGTCGGAGACGACGCTGCGCTATTACCGCTCGACGGATGCGACGATCACGATCTCGGACACGGAAGTGGGGACGGACGCAGTGGGTGAACTGTCGGCGTCGGGGAATAGCGAACAGTCAATCTCGGTGACGGCAACTGTGAGAACGCATTTCTACGGAGCGTGTGTGGACACAGTGGCGGGAGAGTCAGACAGGACCAACAACTGCTCGGCATCGGTTCAGGTCACGGTGCATGATACCCCGCCTCCGGAACAGGGCACCCTGCCGCCGGAGCAGGCTCCGGACTTGGTTGTGCTGGGGCCAAATGTGAGCTACAGCAGTCTGGCCGCGGGTGAGTCGTTTGCGCTAATTGTGACAGTGCACAACCAGGGCGCTCAGAGGTCCTCAGCGACAACGGTGCGGTACTACCGATCGACGGACGCAGAGATCACCACCTCCGACACGGCGGTGGGCATGGACGTGGTGAATACGCTTGTTCCTTCGGGTGGCTACGGGGCGACGATTTCTTTAACGGTACCGTCGAACCCCGGAATATATTCTACGGGGCGTGCGTGGACGCCGTGACGGAAGAGTCCGACACGACTAACAACTGCTCGACATCGGTGCAGGTCACGTTGACGGAACCGGAGTCGGAGCTCCAGCCCGACCTGATAGTCGACTCTTTCACCATCACACTCGGCCCTACTCTCGAAACGTCTCCGGGAGCACTCGTCCATTTGAACCAGCGGGTGGCTAATGTTGGGGATGCAACGTCAGCGACTACGACGGTTCGATACTACCTGTCGACGGACGCGACAATCACGACGTCCGACACGCAGGTGAGCACCGACGCGGTACCGCAACTCGCCGTTTCGAGCCGCTTCGCCGAGGTGCATAGCGAGCGCTTGCCGACGGCACCCGGAACGTACTATTACGGCGCGTGCGTGGACGCTGTGGCGGGGGAGTCCAATAGGGCAAACAACTGTTCGCGGTCGGTGGGGGTGACGGTGCCGGAGCCGCAACCGGACCTGGTAGTGTCGGCATCGGTGGACGACGGCAATTTGAACACGGGCGAATCGTTCACGCTGTCGGCGACAGTGAGCAACGCCGGCGACAAGCAATCTACGGCGTCGACGCTGCGCTACTACAGTTCGACCGATTCGAGGATTTCTTCGTCGGACACCCAGGTCGGCACGGACGTGGTGGGGGCATTGGCTGCCTCAGGGACGAGCGCCGAGTCGATCTTGCTGACCGCGCCCTCGACGGCGGGCACGTACTATTACGGGGCTTGCGTGGAAGCGGTGACGGACGAGTCGGACACCACGAACAACTGTTCGTCATCAGTGACAATCGCTGTGGAGGAGGAGTCAACGGGGCAGCCGGACTTGAGGATCGTTGGGGTAATCGCGGGGACCCCTCTTGGCGGCGTTGGTCCTGGAACTCGCATCCAATTCTCAGCAACCGTTCGAAACTATGGAGACGCGAATTCTGATGCCACGACGTTGCGATACTACCGATCGACGGACGCAACGATCTCCGTGTCGGACACGGAGGTCGGCACCGACGAAGTTTCTGCGTTGGTCCCTTCGAGCCAGGTTTCGGAGGGGATCGACCTGTACGCGCCGTCGACGGCTGGCACGTACTACTACGGGGCCTGCGTGGAAGCGGTTGCGGGTGAATCGGACACGACGAACAACTGATCGGGATCCTTAGCGTTCACGGTATCGGAACCGTAACAGAGTGCTCTGAGCGTGGAGATCAGCGCCGAGGACACAAGGAATGGGCGCAGGGGGGAGACACCGTGGCCTACTCAGCGTGCGTCGTAGACAGCGAGGGCGAGGAGATGTCCGGGATATGCCTTTTTATGGACGTCCAACAACGCCACGAAGGCGACCGTGGACGCGAACTGCGTGGTAACAGCCGTCGCGGTGGCTGAGGCGACCCTCTCGAGTTCGCTCAATATGGACGTGGTTGGGCTAGTGGCGAGGAACGAACCGTCTCCGAGTTCGCTGAGCTTTGACGGGTTGGGTGCCGGGGAGACAGTGGTGGCGACCCTCTACGACGCGGACGACAACGAAATGCGGCCCACCTGCTGGGGCTGGTACTCGGCGAATGGGAGTGCGTGCGTGGATACAGTGGACGAAAAACTGCTCCCCACCCGTGCTGGTTAGTAGCAGTTAAGTCCTCTTTCTCCGCGCTCTGACACTCGGACCACAACACCCGGGTTGGAAATTTGCGCAGAAAACGAGATGAGGGTACCTTTCGGCGGTTTTGGTTCATACCCAAACCCATGTCCAAACGGCGGCGCCTTCCCGCCGCCAGCGGTCGGCGACTTGTACACGTCTTGTGCGCTCTCAGTCGTCGTATTGGTCTCCCATTCAAAGGCAGCCTTGCAGTGTCAGCGAGTGGCGTCCTGTTCTAAGCGCCGCTATGCGAGACTCGCCACTGCTTTTGCCGGCCACGCACCTGAACACTGCACTCGTCCAATCCTGAGCTAACCCCTGAGATGCTCGTTGTAAAACAGCATGACGTATAGCCACATGTCCTGAGCCGAGGTGGCGCAGTAGCTGGGGCGGTAATCGGCGAAGAAGGCGTGGCCGGCATCGCTGCGCATGTGGAAGGTGCGGTTCTTGCCGTGCTTGTCGAGTTCCGCTTGACGGACATTTGAGCGCTTGCAATTGGACCGACTGTTTATCACATGCCGGCAGTCGTTGGTGCCCATCTGATCAACGGGTTTGGCGTTAATAAAAAATTTCGACCTGTACGGATAAAGATATGTTGAGTTGAGAGGAGAGTTGTCAAAATCATAAGCCACTTCTAAAATGAGTTTCTTGATCGGAACCTGGGAGATCCTGAAGACGACTGTCAACATTCTATTGGTAGTCGGATCGGGAAAATTAATAAATAACCCCGATATCTACGTCTTCAGGAAGTCGGACAAGTTCGTAGTAGCGATGAAGCGGCGAACAATGAGATCATTTGTAGAGAGTAATAATGCAAAGGAAATCAACGGAGCCTGTGGAGCAAAGGGACTTGGCTGAGAGGAATTCTGCTTGCCCTCCTGTGTTCGGAACTCAGAGGCCGGTAAAATCAGAGAGCGGTTTAAGCAGGGTGCGCCAAACGGCAACGTTTGAGCGTCTGACTCGAAGCAGGAGCCGGATGCATTAGCAGCGCACGTCCGGATCTGTACCGGAGGAATGACGAAAGGTGGCTGGAAACCACTATAAGTCAGTTCTTTACGGTGACTGCAAGTTTGCAAAAATAAGGTATTTTTTTTTATTTTAACCTTTTTCAATTTGCCAAATTGTTTCAGAAACCGCGTTTGTACTACCCTGGTGCGCTTTATCATGTGATACTTCGAGGCAATGGGGGGCAACATACTTTTTCGATGACAGCGACTCTCGTCGCTTTTATCAGTCTTCGATTGGAAATCTGCAACAATCCGGGAAGTGGCAAATGCTCTCAAGCGAGATGATTCTACTATCAGTCGTGGAGCGCATAAGTTGAGAGAAAGATTGAAGGAATCCACAAATCTCCAAGAGCGGTTAAAAGAACTCAACCTAAAAACGTTTTCTTAAATTTGCAAACTTGCAAGCCTTACCCCTTCATGAGCCACAGCCTGAAAAATAGTCCACATATTTACTATGTAAAACAGACAGCTTCCGAAGAGTGTGATAAAAAATGAAATTTCTCAAATTACAAACAACCTTTAGAGGAGACTGTCATGGAAAAAGTTTACATTGAATCTTTATCAGGTCAAACCCTATTTGTTGGCATTGATGCGCATAAGAAGAGTTTTCACGTAACCCTCCGCACCTTGAATGGAGATGAGCTTTCAGTCGATACCGGCTAGTTGGTCGGCGTCACAAAAGCTGTAGATTCCCTTCAACGCGCTCCCTATGGAAGTGGTCTATGAAGCACATTATTTCGGTTACTGGCTTTATCGTCATTAAAGCCAATGCAGTGCCCAATTCGAGATTAAATATGGTAGTAATGGCCGAGAAGACTTTATCCGCCACCACATTCTGAGAAACTTCTATGCCCTCTTTATCTACCGAGGCAGGAATGTAAATTTTCCTATGAGAATATACAGAAAATATTAGTAATTCTGAAAAAGCTATTTAACCGTTAAATGTGGTGGTTCATCAGGTTGTACCTCAAATCGTATAAAGCGTTGTGAACCGTTCATTGGAATCTCTTCCTGTCCAGTCACTTTTTTAGCATAGTGATTGACGAGTAGTATACATTCATTCCTTGAGCGACACGCAGTTATCTTCCAAATCGGCATAAGCAATGTCAAGCTGTTGTTGGATTGTGATTGTGCGCTCGATGGCAGTCACCATCCGGCAGTAGGTACGGATGTCGGTGGTTTGAGACGACGTTCCTTGCGGTCTTTCAACCATTTTTCACAGACTTGATAGCCACCGATGCGGTATTCGTAAACTTCCAGAGGGAGGGGGCTGAAGTAATGCGTTCTGTTGACGTGCATACGTTGCTCAGCGGCGTCGTAGCGAAAGCCCTGCGCCTTTGTCCGTGCAACCATCTGTATCGTTACCTTCGCCTTCAAAGTGGCAGGTTGGCGGATCGAGTTCCGGTGACTCGAGGAGATGTAAGGCGACCAGTCGTGAACCCAGACCGGCGAGCTTGTCAAACAAATCTTTGTCTGTAGTAAACGGGATACGCGGGAAATCGGTGCGCAAGAATTGAGCGTATTTATTGCGATATGCCGGGGCATGCAAAACAGCGTAGACGTAGTGGAAGATCGCCTCGGGAGAGGGTTTTTTGTCATGCGCCTTCGCCAGTGCCGTCACCAACTCGGAGTTCAGGTTCGGCTTTCGTTCGGCTGACTCGTTTTGAGCGAAAAGATTATTGTGGTCTGTCGCGAGGTAAATGTAGACAGGGAAGTGATAATTGATATCGTATGCTGCAACCGATTTGTGAGCGCTAATGAATTGAGTTACTAAAGCGCCAAATTCATTCTTATGTTGTTTAGGCATCATTAGTCCCAAATTCTCCCCAGCCAACATGTGGCGCATGACCTCAGGACGAGGCATGCAGATGAAACCGCGTGACCGGCCGGTGTAATAGGTGTAGCGCACGTCAAAGGGTCGATAAAGGATCGGAACGATTTTTTGATGTTTGAGACCGGAGTCCCGCAAGTCCTTCTGCGCCAGCGTCACTTTCCAGTCTCGCGTATCTTTACCGAGAGCATAACCCTGCCGGGCCAGTTCCGGGTCCAATCCCGAAAAAGGACGGACGGTTTCCCACACCTCTTGTTTCGACCAGCGAATCGTCAGGTGATCTCTCGCGGTCACGATACCGACGCTGTTGACCGGAAAAATGTCGGGAACCGGGATAAATCGCTGATAACCAACTGCGAGCGCATCGTCACGGGGTATGAACAGGTAGAACGGGGCAGTGGGGTTTAATTTGCGCCAGCCAGTGTCACCGTGGTCATGAGCATCCAGCCAGTCATACTTGCTCGCGCGCGTCCCGTGGAGTTCCGCGTGCCAAACCCGGGCATCACTTTCTTTTTTTCCGCCTCGCAGGATGAAGAAGGCGATGGTCACGCCCTGACGGATATCGAAAACATTCTGGTCGGGACTGCCATCCGGGCATCTCTCCTTCTTGAGAGAGTTGCCGTGCAGGTCGAGGATATGGATGTCATCGAATGTATGCATCAGACTCCGCCGCATGCCACGAAAAGTGGGATTGTCGAGGTAGCTGTGATTGGTGATCATGCCGACGATACCTTGCCCGGCTTGCTCGATTTTCCACTGGGCGAATCGCAGGAACTTGACGTAGTCATCCTGCAGCCACTTCGGGTTTTTCTCTCCCAGGGGACTCCCGTCCACTTGTTTGTAATTTTCGATCATCTTCCGTATCCACTCGCCCCTGTTACTGGAATGACCCGAATAGGGAGGATTACCAAGGATGAGCAGGATCGGGGCCTGTTTTTTGATCGTTCCAGCCAGCCGGGATTCCTCGACAAGAGCGGAAAGTCCCGGAAAATGGCTTTCTTCCAATTCTTCCATGTCGAGGGTATTGGAGAGGTAGAACGGAACACGTTCGTTGTCCTCGAGACGGTGGCCGAGTTCTTCCAGAATAAAACTCATTTTGAGATGGCCAACAGCATAGGGTGCCATCATCAATTCGAGGGCATAGAAGTTTCTCAGAATATGGTGACGGATGAAGTCTTGCCGGCCACCACTGCCATATTTAGCCTCGAATTCGGACACCGCCTGTTGGGCGGCTCGGGCGACGAATGTCATCGTTCCCGCCGCCGGATCGAGGAGGGTCACGCCATCGGAAGCGAGACCATCGTGCCGGCCGAATTCCGTCTTGAGAAGGCCATGAAGGGAATGAACGATGTACTTCACCACCGGTTCGGGAGTGTAGTAAACTCCGCGTCGTTCACGTTCTTCGGGATCGTACTGCGCGAGAAAGGTCTCGTAGAAATGCACGATCGGGTCATTGCCCTTGCCTTCCTGGTAGTAATGATCCAGAATTCCGGGGGCATCTGCCACGGCCAGCACCTCTGCAATGTCATCCACGCACCAGGCGAGGGCGGCAGGAAAATCGCCTAGTGAGACGAAGCGGAAAAGGTCACGCAAGACACCGATTGTGTGGGGAATGTTGTCGAAAGCGGCACGCCGGTTGAAACCATTTTCGGCGCGGATACGGGCAGCGAAAAGTCCATAGGAAATGGTCTGGGCGAACAAGTCGGCAAAATCCTCACTTGTAAGTGAGCCGATAAGATAGGTCTGGAAGGCTTCGAAAAAGCCGGATAGCATACCTCGTTTGTGCCGTTCGTCTTGAAACTGCTCGGCGACGACGTCGCGCAGGTGGCGCGTACGTTTTGCCAGCTCAATGGCAAGCGATTCGGCCGTGAACGTTTGGGGTAAAACAAAATCCAGGAAGTGCTCGAAAAGGGCTAATAGTTCACCGGATTTTTCAAGGGCCGGTGTCGTATGCAAGGTGTTGAGTACGAATGGCCGGGCTGCCAGAACCGAACGCTCGAGGTTGCCATTACGGTACAAGCGGAATTCGAGAAAGTTGGTAAGTATGAGATTCGGAAACGTGGATCGATAACGCTTGAGCTGTTCGGATTTCTCGATACTGTCCAGTCGCTCTTCGCTCGGTTTCTTGGCTTCGATATAGCCGATGATGTGATCTTTGCCATTCCAGAGACGAAAATCCGGATTCCCCCCGTCGGTCGGTCTGGGAAGGGTGGTCACGTGTATATGCGATTTCCCGGTCGCTTTGGCGATTTGCTTCAGCATTTCAGCAAGCGCCGGGTAAAAACTCTCCTCCCGGGCATCGCCTTGTTGGGCCACAGCGGCGAGATCACTCAAATAGGACGAAAAGATTGCTTCCGGATGCATGAAACGCATCTTATTAAGTCTGGACAGTTTTAATATATCCCTGAATTTGAGGATGTTTTAAGCAGTTTGTCGATTTGGAGACAGTCGAAGATTGTTCCTTCAATGACAGCATTTTTATTGATTAAATCGTTTTCTTGCATTTAGTTCCGAATGATCGTTCAAGTTTTTCTCATGTTCCCCATACAAAACACCCGGATAGAATTTTATGATTTTCATAAATGGGTTTTTATAAAATTGGTAAGATAGGATCAAGCTATATTTGCGGATAAGATTGGAGTTGAGGGTCATGCTCGTACAATGGTATTTTCGAATCGGGGTCAGGCTTGCAAGTTTGCAAAAATAGAGTATTTTTTTAAATTTTAACCTTTTTCAATTTGCCAAATTGTCTCGGAAACCACGTTTGTACTACCCTGGTGCGCTTTATCATGTGATACTTCGAGGCAATGGGGGGCAACATACTTTTTCGATGACAGCGACTCTCGTCGCTTTTATCAGTTTTCGATTGGAAATCTGCAACAATCCGGGGAGTGGCAAATGCTCTCAATCGAGATGATTCTACTATCATTCGTGGAGTGCATAAGTTGTGAGAAAGATTGAAGGAATCCACAAATCTCCAAAAGCGGTTAAAAGAACTCAACCTAAAAACGTTTTCTTAAATTTGCAAACTTGCAAGCCTGACCCCTTCACCTTCATTGAATAGCCTTTGCTTCTTTTCTCTTGAGCACTTTACTTAAGCAACTTCGTGTCAAAGGCGCCCAAACGCCCAACGCCCCCCCTCAGCCTGGGATCGAGCAGGTCCCGGAGCGCATCGCCGAACATGTTTACCCCGTAGACGACGATGGCCAGGCAGAGACCGGGCCACAATGCCAGCCAGGGAGCCTGGTACATATATTTACGGCCTTCCAGGCTAAGCATGCCGCCCCAGCTGGGCTGGGGTGGAGGAATCCCAAATCCCAGGAAGCTGATGGTGGCCTCGGCGATAATTGCTGAACCGACGGTAACGGTAAACAAAACGATGACCGACGCCCAAATATTAGGCAGGATGTGCCTAAAGAGGATTCTCCAGGTGCTGCAGCCAGTAGCAATCGCTGCCTGTACATACACGTTCTCCTTGGTGCTCAAAACCACGCCCCTGACCATCCTGGTATTGGTGATACCCCAAAACACCCCCAAAACAAGGATGACCTGGACCATACCGGGTCCCAGCAGAGACATGACGCCCAGGATAATGAAAAGCCATGGAAAAGACTGTACGGCATCAACAAACCGCTGCAAAATGAGGTCAAACTTACCGCCCCAGTACCCTGAGAAAATGCCAAGAAAAATAGGAATCCCCACCGCAAGAACACCGGCGGAAAGCCCGACAATCATAGAGATACGAGCCCCGTAGATAATACGGCTGACCTGGTCTCGCCCGTACTGATCTGTCCCCATGAGAAACTCGGCTGAGGGGCCTTCCATCACATGCATCAGGTTATAGTCGTACATGCCATGGGGGGCAATCAGGGGAGCAAAGATACCCACCACCAGAAATGCCAGGACGATAATCAAGCCAACCGCACCCAGCTTCTTCTCCCGGAAGAGCCTGGACAGGAAGTTACGAAGCGGTCTCCTTTTTACCTGTACGGCTGCTTGCGTTGCCAACTCCTCATCTCTAAGCGCCATTTCCCTCTTCTCCTCTATTGATACCTGATCCTGGGGTCAAGCCAGGCGTAGCTGATGTCCACGAGGATATTAATCACGAGCACAAAGCCCGCGACAAACAGATTGATTGCGGAGACAATGGGATAGTCTCGCCGATTAATCGCGTCGACCGTGAGCGAACCCAGCCCGGGCAGAGAAAAAATATACTCCACAATCACCGCACCACCAATCATGACGGGTAGCTGAAGCCCCAGCATGGTGACCACCGGGATCAGCGCATTCTTCAGGACATGCCTCAGCACGATCACTTTCTCCTTCAGCCCCTTGGCCCAGGCCGTCCTGACGTAATCCTCCCTGAGCACCTCCAGCATCATGGTGCGAATCAGTCTCATGGTGACTCCCGAGAGCCACATCCCCAGGATGGCAGCCGGGATGATGAACATGCCCAGGTTGGCAAGGGGGTCCTCCATGAAAGAAATATACGTCATCCGTGGCGACCAGGCCCACCAGACGGACGGGTAGATCAAAACGATCGTCGCCAGCCAGAAATTGGGAATGCAGATAAAGAGGATGGCTATGCTACGCAGGAGATAATCCATGTTCGTTTCCGGCCGCATGCCGGACAAGACGCCCACGGGTAAGGCGATGGCCAACGATATGATTAAGCCCAGGATGCCAACTTCAAGGGATACCGGCAATCGATTGATGATGTTCTCGGCTACCGGTAGTTTTGTCCATAAGGATTTTCCCAGGTCCCCTCTCAGCACACCTGATAACCAACGGCCATACTGGATATGAATCGGCAGATCCAGCCCGAGTTCGCGCCTCAACGCCTCCCGTTGGTCACCCGATCCGCTTCCCTGACTTATTTGCAACGCCGCCATCAGGTCTACTATGTCCCCGGGGATGAGACGAAACGTAAAGAAGACGATGATGGTCACAATGAGGGCGGTGGGAATAATCAATAACAGTCTTCGGATTATATATGTCCGCACTAATGAGGCCTCACAATGATAAAGAAAAAGGGGGCGGGAGAGAGTCCCCCCAGCCCCCGTGCTGCTTTCTGTAACCTGTCTTACTCGTTGCTTCCGGTGATCTCAAGCTGTAGGTCTTGGTCAATCCAGAAATGCTTTACTATGGAATGAGCACTCTCAGTGTCAACGCTACCTTCACCGCTAAAACCTTTCAGCCACGGTTGCCAGTAAAGCAGTACCGACTCCGGTGGCAGGCCGATCACATGGGCTTTTTCTATCGTGTAGATCAATAGCTCCCGGAACTTCCTGATGAACTCCTTTGGGTCCAAGGTTTCCGCAATTTCGGCATACTTATCCAGAACCACATCCAAGCCTTGCTCCATGGTGACATGGGAATAGTTGTACTGGTGTCCCGGTTGGTAATAATAGTTGAAGGGCAAAAGTGCATTCCCACAGCCACCCCAATCGTTAGCTGCCATTTCCATGGCCTCTCCCTTGACCAGCATGGACGAGTAGACACCGGATTCTTCAACCCGGATTTTCGCATGCAGACCGACAGCGTCAAAGAAGCCGGCATAAAGCTGGGCCCACTCCTGGAATTCAGGCGGGGTAAGCAATTCGAATTCGAAACCGTCAGGATAGCCGGCCTCGGCGAGAAGTCGACGTGCCTTATCCGGATGATATTCGATCAGCTCTTTCGCGCTAGCCCCTGAATCGGGTAGTGTTGGCTCTGTGGGCAACTCTTCATAGGGGACATACAACGGGGCATGACCCGGACAGGCCGGCCAACCATAAAGACCGGCATTACCCTTGTAGAATCCGTCAACTACTTGTTGGTGGGGAACGGCCAGCATGGCTGCCTGTCGCACCCTGATATCTTGCCAGGGACTATCCTCGAGGTCTACGCGCACATGCATCACTCTCATGCTGCTATAAAACACGTCGTGCTTGAGCTCAGGGTTGCTTTTCGCCAGGCTTTCCGCGTGACGCCAGTTGATGCCCGCAAGACCAGGAGCTCGTTCAAGCTTGCCTGTCCGCAGTGCCGCAAGAATCGCCTCATCTTCCTTTAAGACTACATGCCGAAAACCGTCCAGATAGGGAAGTTGGTTCTCGGGGAAGAAGGGGTCGTGCTGCCAGTAGTTCGGATTCCTTTTGTAGGTTGCCACACTCCCCTCGACATAACCTATCGGGATGAAGGGTCCTGTGCCTATGGCATTCTGCCAGTCAGCGCTGTTCACCTCGTCCGTGACTTCAACTGGCCGGATGAGGACCGTACCCGACAAATTAGCGGGCATCAAAGTGCCATCCGGTTTTTCCCAACTTATTTCAAGCGTCCATTTATCAAGGGCCTTATATTTTTCTTGCCGGCCGGTCTGGCCAGAAGTAGGAGCCGCTACAATCCTATTCCAGGAGTATTCAATATCATAGGCATCAAGCTCCCGGCCATAGGCCGACTCCAGCAGCATATGGGGCCGCGCCACGTCGCTCTTATCCCAGTGGCGAACCCCCCTGCGAATTTTGAGGATCATGGTTGTCAAGTCGGTCTGTTCCCAGCTTTCAGCTACATTTCCTATAAGTGCTACATTAGGGGGGGCGCCTCCGATAAACGAGTATTCATCTGTGCCGGTTGGCCCCCTATAAAAGTCAAAGGACAGCAGTCGATCAAGAGTGACTTGCAGAGGCCAATTCTGAAACATGGGACCATCCGGCGACCAGCCAGGCGTTTCGGGTCTGGGATTCTCGTCGGCCCAGCCACCATATCGCGGCTTCTCCATCTTTTTTATCATGGTGGTTCCGTCCAGCTTGGTGAGCTTGACGTCCACCATTTCGCCTGCCCACGATGCTGTGGCCACGAAGATTAAGATCAGCCCAGCCGCGAAGGTTTTTATTAAGGTTTCTATACTTGCTAAGAGTTTCATTTTATTCTCCTTATATTCTTTAGTTGTAACTATTCAGGTCTCTGAAAAACCTGTTTAATTAAATATCATTTAAAAAAGATTCCCGGGGAGGATCGATCGTTTTCAAGTCCTCCCACGATATTGTTCAATCGATCGAGCGGGAACCCTCTCCTTCGCTAAAACAACTTAGCGAAGGCATGAGTCTAACACAACTAATACGCAATGTCTAGCCCCAAATGCAAAAAATGCAGGATTCGCAAAAAAAAAAATCAATAAATCTGCTCAAATCCGGGGACAGTTAGAAGCGGTTTAGTTAAATATCGTTGAACACAATTCCCAGGGAGGATCCATGGTTTTAAGTCCTCCCACGATATTGTTCAATCGATCGAGCGGGAACCCTCTCCTTCACTAAAACAACTTAGTAAAGGCATGATTTTAGCATTACTACGCAGCGTCAAGCCCCTAATGCATGACTTTCGGCTAAAATATTAGCGAAATTTAAGTGTCATTTTTCTTAATTTCTCGATATTATCGCCGTATGCCAGGTGAAATAAAACCTTAAGCCAAAGGCGATTTCGTTGAGAACTATCAAAAAAGAAAAAGAAAAACAAGCAGAAATTCTTAAACTCTTTAAAAAGGTTGAAGAGTCAGTTCTCTCTGTGAAAGAATATTTTCAAAACCGCCAAACTCCTATCAGAAAAAGGGTCTGAAAAGGGGGTCAAAAAGGGGTCAGGCCTTTGATTAAATGAAAAGGGGGCAAAAAAACTGGACTCGTTCCTAATCAAATAATCAAAGTCACCGTAAAGAACTGACTTATAGTGGTTTCCAGCCACCTTTCGTCATTCCTCCGGTACAGATCCGGACGTGCGCTGCTAACGCATCCGGCTCCTGCTTCGAGTCAGACGCTCAAACGTTGCCGTTTGGCGCACCCTGCTTAAACCGCTCTCTGATTTTACCGGCCTCTGAGTTCCGAACACAGGAGGGCAAGCAGAATTCCTCTCAGCCAAGTCCCTTTGCTCCACAGGCTCCGTTGATTTCCTTTGCATTATTACTCTCTACAAATGATCTCATTGTTCGCCGCTTCATGCCGGGTAGAAATACGGCGCGCGCATGTTTAGGTCAACGACTTCCAATGTATCCCCCGTTTCCGGTTTCGTGGCAAAAGGGCGTCAGACCCTGCATCACGTTTCCGCAAGCCCCCCCTCTCATCCCGGACGGTCGGATTTCCCGAGTCCGGTTGGCAGCAACAGCGTTTCCCCAGAAACCCTTCCCACCCAATCCGAAGCTTAAGCACTCGCCTGCATTCACCCCTGGAGTGAGTGATTTGATCTCCAGCTCGACATTCTTTGTGGTGACACTCTTGACCGACACAAGTTCGGCAGTGGTTCATGAAATGCCCGCCATTTACCGAGAGCCCCTTTGCCTTTTAGAGGTGTTACCTCCAAAAGGGAGATGTCCAAGCATCCCCTCGACCAGCGTTACCCGGTCTTCATCGCTCATACGGACTCATGCGCCAGACCAAAATCCTCCTGCCGATTTCGGTGTTACCCTATACGGTAGGTCCTTGCAGGTTATTGCGAGTCCCTGCTGGAAGTTGGCCCTTCCCGACGTTATCTCTGTGGATCTTTCCCTGGATGCTTGGATCCATACTCCGGCTCCCTCCAAGGTGCCTGTTCCCATTACTTCCCTTGGAACTTCGGCCTTCCCCGAGTAGCGAGCGGGTCGGCGGTTGGGCAACACACCGTCAAGCCAATTCACGACGGAAGTCTCTTTCGGAGCTGCAATCATTCACTAATGTTCAGGCCTCCAGGTTTGCTCGCCACCCTGTTGGCTCCCACTATGGACTCTCGTCCAAAGCAGACGGTGACTTTTACTTCCGGGCAGAACGCAAAGCAGTTACCTGCTAAGCGCACCGGATATGCTAGTCGCCCGAATGGGAAACTGACGACAGAGAGACTTTCACTCTCCAAAATCCACAGCCTTGTCGGCTGCTCACGCTACTACGAACTTGTCCGACTTCCTGAAGACGTAGATATCGGGGTTATTTATTAATTTTCCCGATCCGACTACCAATAGAATGTTGACAGTCGTCTTCAGGATCTCCCAGGTTCCGATCAAGAAACTTCCACACATGCACCGGGTCTTTGTAACGACTGCCGTCTTCATAGGTCCAAAAACTCCATTCTCCGAGTGTTAGTCGAACGTTGCCACAATCCGCTTTTTCCGCTTGCTCGTAAAGCTTCAAGGCGTCCGTCATTCTCGATTTCAGATCCTTGATTCGATTTTCATCGGAAGGATGAGTGGAGAGGAATTCAGGTGGCTGACCGCCACTCTGATTCATATTTTCCCAAAACGTAAGGTTTTCCCGGGGATCAAATCCTGCTTTTGCCATCAGGTCAAGTCCAACCTGGTCTGCTTCGAATCCATGATGGCGACTGTAAAGAAGCGCGAGACCGATCTGCGCGCCAAGCCCCAAACCAGCCAGGATCTCTTTTTTTCCTGCGGGTCCTTGTCTTTGATAAGGCGCTCAATAGCCGCCAACCCTCCTTTAACCAGGAGGTCCTGAGAGATTTTTTAATTACCGTGTTCCAGGATGACGTGTCCGACCTCATGCCCGAGCACCGCCGCCAACTGGTGCTGATTTGCGACCATATTCAGTAGTCCGGTGTAGATGCCGATTTTTCCTCCCGGGAGCGCAAAGGCGTTAACAGCCGGGTCCCGGAACAGGACGACTTCCCATTGATCGATTGCGGAATTTTCCCCGGAATGCTTTAGAATCCGTTTCGCGACACACTGGACATAGGCGTTTTCGCGGGTGTCTGTTTCCCGGTGAGCCTCCCGTTTTATCTCACTGAATGTTTGGGCTCCCATCTGGTTGACTTCATCCGGTGGCAGTAGTTTGATGGAGATTGTACAGGCAATGAGCCCGAAGGAGAGCAAAAAGGCTATGATTTTCAAGACTCGATTCGTATTTTTCATTTTCATTCATTCCTGTCAATGATAGCGCAAGTCGAAAGGCGCATTTAGAAATTATATGATACTTTTATAAAAATATCATCCGGTCGACAGATTGAAACAATGGCCGGAGTGGCCGGTGTACCTCCAATTCCCTACCCTACCTTATTGACCTACCTGAAAACTTGGCACCACGGTCGAATTGAGAGTATCTGAATTTTCCGGATTCGCATCCAAAGGCCCTTTTTGAGTCAAAACTGGCAAACATCCGTCCATTGTAACCTCCAGCCACCGCCCAGCACTTTTCGCACCAGTTCGAGACAGAGGCCTTCATTTCCAATTCCAGCGCTTCAGGGAGTATCGCCCTGGCTTTCATTTTTGCGTTTCATTCAGATTTTATCTATATTGCCTTTTTGCAAACAGTACTTGGACATTTGTCGGGTTATCCGATGAATACAAGAATCCAAATCCTAACTTGCGGGGTAGCTCCCCTCAAAGCGATGCGCGCATTAGGCGGGCATGGCGAGACATCTCAAGTCGTCAATGAAATGCTGTGTTTGATGACGGCCGACGGGATTTTAAAATCGGGGGATTTGGAGAAAAATGAATCCGGTCAACGCCGTTGTGAGAACATGGCGCGCGAGGCTTACACTCGAATGAAAAAACGAGGATTGTTCCGAACTGACGCAAGTCGCGGGATGTGGGTATTGAGTCGAAAAGGTTGGATCGAAGCGCAATCATTGTGGCCTTGCGTCAAATGAAGAAAATTTATCTGTCTCGTGTTCCTGATGAAATCGTATTCAATTGACTTCCGACGCTTTTACATCTTATCCGACTGTGGTACAAAATGCTTTTGGAAAAGACGTAGACTATGCCCAGCGTGGGGGAATTGACTGCCGGGCAGCGAAGCGCCATTGCCCGCAAAGCGGCGCAAGCGAAGAGGTGAAAAGCAAAAAAGTGTCTGGCTTAGCTGTGAGTTGTCGCAATAACGGACGATCGTAATCACATCACTCCGTGATTACAATCGAAGGATGAAGTTTGATGATGAATACCCTTATAATTGACGCATCCGGCATACCAACCGGCGTGATGCCTGTAATCTCTTTGTATTCCTTTCTATGTTATGGACGTTACGTCTTCAAATCAGCGTTATAGTATTATTCCCCAAACCATACAAAATATAGTTCAATTTGTGGCTCTCCACGCACTACTCACTTGGGAACAATTAGAGTCCGGAGTCAGCTACAATATGCTCTCGAAAGAGATTAAGGCGTATCCATATGACATGTACGAGCAGATTCGCATAAAAGACCCTGTTCACCGGCTAAGGATGATCAATGGATGGGTACTCACTCGTTATGAAGATGTGAATCATGTTCTCAGAGAGCATAGAATATTCGGGCGCGAGAATTGGAATCCACAGATCGATTATAAGAGTATGTTGTTCGTCGACCCTCCGGATCACACGCGGCTGAGATCATTGGTCTCCAAAGCATTTACCCCGCATTCAGTCGCTGCTCTGGAGCCGAAAATCCATTGGATTGTAGATGACCTGCTTGATTCCATCAGTGATTATGACCGCTTCGACTTTATCACCGAATTCGCCTATATACTGCCAGTCACAGTGATCGCCGAGATGCTCGGCGTCCCGTCCGAGGATGTCAATAAGTTTAGAGAGTGGTCTAATGATATAGCATTCAGCATCGAGCCAATACTGAACGATCGACAAAGCCGCAAGATCGCCGAAGCCAGGAATAATCTCGAGGATTATTTTGAGGATCTGGTAGAACGTCGCCGGCTTGATCCCGGTGACGACATGACAAGTGCGCTGATCGCCGCTGAAGATCAGGGAGATCGCCTTACTCATCGGGAACTGATCGACACATTACTTCTACTCCTCGTCGCAGGTCACGAAACCACACGCAATCTTATAGGCAACGGAATGCTCGCGCTGCTCAAACACCCAATACAACTCCAACGGCTGCGCGATCACCCTGACCTTATGATCTCCGCGATAAATGAGATGCTCAGGTATGACAGCCCTGTACAGTTAGACAGCCGGGAAGCCCTCCAAGACGTATCTATAGGTGACAAAAAAATCAAAGCCGGCCAGCGCGTTCTCTCAGCGCGTTCTCTGCCTGCTTGGTGCGGCAAATCATGACCCCACAGTATTCACATCCCCAAGTGTGTTCGACATCAGACGACAAGGACAAAGCCCCGTCTCCTTCGGGCGTGGTATTCATTATTGCCTGGGGGCGCCACTAGCTATTCTTGAAGCCCGCGTTGCATTTTCCAGAATTCTCGATCGTTTTTCCTCTATTCAAATCCTTCATGAACCGAAGTTTCAAGATCGCTTGGTACTGCGTGGAGTCGAAGAGCTATGGCTCGAAGTCGATAACATTCCGGGGTAAGAAACTCACTTGCCAATGGGCGCCCCGCGACCGCATTGCCCAAGGGTAAAATCTCTATGCCTGTTCCCTGCAGCCCCATACCCATTGCTGTCAGAGTTGTTGTACCAATGCCTGAAAAGGGGTCAAGGACCTGCGTCCCTTTTCCCGACTTGATGAGCTGTCGGACAAGCTATGATTCTTTTACGAGCTCTCCGGTAACATCTCCATTCATCCACCTCCGTCAATCTTTCCGCTGAACTGGCGAGGAGGGGATACCGGGTTCTGTTGATTGATCTGGACAGTCAGGGATCCGCGTCGTTGTCCCTGGGGGTTGCGAGGGGCGACCTGAAACCTTCCGCTGCCGACGTTCTTCTGGAAGGGATCCTATTGATCAGGTCATCCGGCAAACCGGCATCGCAAACCTGGACTTACTAAGCGGTTCGATGGAGTTGGCCAATGCCGACCTGGTACTTGCCGACGTTCAGGGACATGAGAATCGTTTGGAGCATGCAGTGCGGATTATCATTCAGGAATATGACTACATGGTGGTGGACTGTCCCCCGTCGCTGTCCCTGTTGTCAATCAATGCGTTGGTGGCAGCTGATGCCTTCATTGTCCCTCTTGTTCCGCAATACCTGGCATTGGAAGGTCTGGTCAACCTGCTGGAAGCTGTCGACAGGATCCGTGAAAGGATCGGAACGAAGGCGGAGTTGCAGGGATTGTTGTTGACGCTGGTTGATTACCGTACCAACGTTGCCAGGGAAATCGTCGCAATGATCCGGGGACATTACAAGGATCAAGTTTTCAAGACCGAGATTCCCGTCAATATCCGCCTGCAGGTTTCACATGCTCCTCTTTGTTACTGAAACTCTCCTTTTTTTAAACGTTCCGCCCCCTGCGTGGCCAAAAGTATTCATAGCAAACATAGCATCGTCAATGCGATTTTGTATGTCCTGAAAACGGGTTGTCAGTGAAGCATGCTTGCCCATGATTTACCTCCCTGGCAAAGCGTTTACGATCATTATCACCGTTGGAAAAAACGCTGGATTGTGGAGCGAACATTCGCTTTTTGGCTCATGCCGAAGATGGACCACAATATATCTTTTTATAGCTGACCTCCTTTGTTGCGCAATTCTCCTGATCCAAACTTGCTATAGGCTTTGCGCCGCGTAGTAGTGCTGAAATCATGCCTTGTCGTTTCAGGGAAGGAGAGGACTTCCGCTCGTTTGATTCAAAATTAGCTGTGGGAGGATTCCCGCTCGATCGATTGAACAATACCCCGGGAGGATGTGAAAACGATGGATCCTTCCCGGGAATCTTTTTTCAACGTTATTGAACTGAACGGCTTCTGACTGTCCCCGGATTTGAGCAGATTTATTGATTTTTTGTTTTTTTTTTGCGAATCCCTCATTTATTTTGCCTTGGGGGGTTGACATTGGGTTGTTGTTGTTGTGCCAGGATCATGCCTTCGCTAAGTTGTTTTAGTGAAGGAGAGGGTTCCCGATCGATTGAACAATTTCGTGAGAGGAATTGAAAACGATCGATCCTCCCCGGGAATCTTTTTTAATGATATTTAACTAAACGGGTTTTTCAGAGACCTGAATAGTTACACTCAATTATGTAAGAAGAGGTTCCAATGTATCTTAAGAAATTTCTGGCCCGCTTCGTTGGGCTGACCGTGGCAGGCGCTGTGTCTGCCGTTCAAAAACTTGTCCTCGCGAAAGCGGGGATCCGATTCGTCCCATGCTGTGGCGAATCTTTTTATTTTACCTCAATTGTAAGAGGAAATATGAAAACTGGAAAAAACGGAATAATTCAATCAATATTGTTAACCTTCACCCTGATGGTGGCCGCATTCTGGGTCAGTTCGGCAGCAGTGACTGCCAAAGAGATGGTCAAAGACCCCGCAACCGGCAAGCAGGTGCTGAAGCCGGAATACGGCGGGACCATTACCGCTGCGCTGATAACACTCGCGATTGAGCACGGCGACATGTGGGTCTTTGGCGGAGGGGGGCTTTTCATGGGATCGGCGCTGGACAGGTTAGGCCTGGCGGACTGGACAATCGACCGCACTGTCAACTCCTTAGTGGTCTACTATCCCGAGAGCGCCCTGGTGGGGCACCTGGCGGAGAGCTGGGAGAACCCGGATCCTTTGACGTGGGTGTTTAAGATCCGCGACAACGTGTTCTTTCACGACAAGCCGCCGGTATCCGGTCGCCAGCTGACCGCCGACGACTTGGCCGCGAACTACGATCGACGGTACGGCATCGGCAGGTTTGCCGGTGAAGAGCCCGCGCCGTGGGGACTGACTCTCCCCTTCGAGTCGGTGACGGCCACCGACAAGCTGACCTTCGAGATCAAGCTGTCGCAGCCGCACCAGGGCACGCTCGCGGCGCTGTTGGACGACTGCGGAGACAAGGTATATGCGCCCGAGACCTTCGACCTGATCGCCGACGCCAACAACGTGATCGGCACCGGGCCCTTCATGGTGGACGAGTTCGTCAGCAGCACCTCGATCACGTTTGACAGGAACCCCAACTACTGGAAGGACGACGAGAAGTTCCCGGGGAACCGCCTGCCCTACGCCGACAAGCTCGTGCTGCTGATGATGAGCGACGAGGCGACCAGACTTGCGGCACTGCGGTCGGGCCAAATCGATATCAGCGGGGAGACGGGTGTCTCGCGGATCAAGACGATCGACAACGCGGTGCAGCTCAAGAAAGATGTCCCGGGCATGCAGCTCTTCCCGATCGGGTTCCGCTGCGAGACGTGCCTGGGCATCAAAACGGAAGAGCCGCCCCTCAGCGAGATCAGGGTGCGCCACGCCCTGCAGATGGCGATCGACCTGAAGACCATCAGTGACAACTACTTTTACGGCTACGGAAAGTGGCAGCCGATGGGGCCGATCGGGACGGACGTGACCGGCTTCAACAACCCCTTCGATACCTGGCCCGAGGAGCTCAAGAAGTTCTGGTCCTACGACCCGGCGGGTGCCGAGCGACTGCTCGATGAGGCCGGATACCCACGCGGGGCGGACGGTGTCCGCTTCCGGACCTCGATCATGACTAACAGCGAACTGGCCGATGTCGGCTACATGGAGCTCGTCGCCGGCTACTGGAAGAAGATCGGCGTGGAAGTCGAGATCGAGACGCTCGACACCCCCACGTTCACCGGACGGGCGAATGCGTCAGATTTCGACGGATTAATCGACTTCTGGTCCGCCGGCGCCGACTACGGGAACCTCACTCAAAGTCTCGGCAGGTTTCGCGCGGTCTCCGTCGACACCGGCGGCATCTTCACCGATCCGGTGTTCGAGGCCAAGTGGGAGGAGTTACAGGCTGCGACTGGCGACGAGTACCGACGGCTGGCGAAGGCGCTCGACATGTACGTGATCGAGCAGCACCGTTACCTCTGGGGTGTGAAGTTTGCAACGTTCAACGTTGCGCAGCCGTGGATCGTCGGCTACAACGGCGAGATGGGGCTCGGCAACTGCCAGTGGAACGGGCCCTACTCTCGCGTGTGGATCGATAGTCAGCTCAAGGAGGAGTTGAACTAGTACCTTGTGAAACTAATATATTATTCTTTGTCATCCTCGCGAAAGCGGGGATCCAGGGGATAGAGCTTAAAACCCTGGATTCCTGCTTCCGCAGGAATGACATTGCTAAAATCACTATACTTTTCATAGACATCAAAACATTATTAACAAAGCACTAGCTTTATGCGTACCTACGTCATCCGGCGCCTGCTGCTGTTCATTCCGACCCTGTTCATCCTGAGCATGCTGGTGTTCTTTTCTGTGCGCCAGCTCTCCGGCGACATCGTCGACGTCCTGCTGACCGACCATCAGATAGGCGTGACCGAGGACGACAAGGAGCGGCTGCGCGAGATGCTGGGGCTGAATGTCCCAGCGCACATAGCGTACGTGCGCTGGTTGTCGGGGATCCTGTTGCGCGGTACGCTCGGTCAGTCCCTGCTCCGGGGCCATAGGCCCGTGGAGGAGAAGATCCTTGCCAGAGTGCCCGTCACCCTGGAGCTGGGGGCGACGGCGCTGATCATCGGCCTGGTGATCGCGCTGCCGGTCGGCATCTACTCGGCGGTGCGCCAGGACACCCTCGGCGATTACGTGGGGCGCAGCGTCGCCATCTTCGGGCTGGCCACCCCCAACTTCTGGCTGGCCCTCATAGTTCTCATCTTTCCCGGCATCTGGTGGGGCTGGACGCCGCGGCTCAGACTGCTTGACTTCAGCGAGGATCCGTTGGCCCACGTCGGCATGTTCATCATCCCCGGCCTCATCCTCGGCACCGGCCTCTCTGCCGCGACGATGCGGATGACGCGCACGATGATGCTGGAGGTGTTGCGGCAGGACTACATCCGGACGGCCTGGGCCAAGGGTTTGCGCGAGCGGATAGTCGTCGTCCGCCACGCCATCAAGAACGCGCTGATCCCGGTGGTCACCCTCATCGGGCTGCAGCTGCCGATCCTGGTGGGGGGCTCTGTCATCATCGAGACGCTGTTCAACCTGCCCGGACTGGGATCGCTGCTCATCGCGTCGCTGGGGCTCCGTGACTATCCGATGGTCTCGGGCATCAACCTCTTCTTTGCCACTTTCATCCTGGTCAACAACCTGCTGATCGACCTGCTCTACGCCTACCTCGACCCCAGAATTCGGTACCAATGACAGACCTCGCCAAAAGACAGATCTCGCCGCCGAACAGCAAAGACGTGGCCCTTTTGCCGACTTCTTTTACCGGCTGGTTCGGGAGAAGCCGCTGGGCTTGCTCGGCGCTGTGATCATTGCGCTGTTTGTGTTGGCGAGCGTTTTTGCCGACTATCTGGCGCCTGACCCCGAGCTTGAACAGGATGTGACCCGGCGGCTGCAGGGGTCATCGGTCGAGCATCCACTGGGGACCGATCATATCGGGCGCGACTTCCTGAGCCGCAACATCTACGGTGCTCGCCAGTCATTGCTCGTGGGCTTCGCGGCAACCGCAGTGGCGGTGCTGGTGGCCACCGCCATCGGCGCCCTCTCGGGGTTCATCGGGGGCAGGTTCGACATGGTGACGCAACGATTCGTCGATGCCTGGCTGGCTTTTCCGGGACTGCTGCTGCTCATGACGGTCATGTCGATCGTGGGGACCGGCGTGCTGCAGATCATCATCGTGCTGGGCTTCGTCTATGGGATCGGCAACTCGCGCGTGATCCGGGGCGCGGTGATCAGCATCAAAGAGAACGTCTACTTCGAAGCCGCGAAGGCCGTAGGCAATCCCGGTTGGCGCACGCTGCTGCGCCACGTGCTGCCGAACGTGTTCGCCCCCATTATCATCATTTTCAGCATCACCATTGGCACCGTCATCATCACCGAGGCCTCCCTGAGCTTCCTGGGCTTTGGACTGCCATTGGACGTTCCCAGCTGGGGTGGCCTGTTGAGCCGAGAAGGACGCCAGTACATGCAGGTGGCGCCATGGCTGGCGATGTGGCCGGGGATCTTCCTGACCATCGTGGTCTACAGCCTCAACATGTTCGGCGATGCTATGCGGGATCTGCTCGACCCGAGGCTGCGGGGTGGGCAGGGAAGTTACGGCGCCGCAAAGATGAAACGCAAACGAGGATTCCTGGCCAGATTGATCAACCCGTTCTCTTAGAAGGAAACTATTGACCTCGTGCCGGGACTACAATAGACCTGATCACAAATAAGCGCATGAGTGGTTATTCAGTGCCTGGGAGGAAATGCACGATGCTGAAAACCAGGAAGGTCACAATGATCAGTGTAAAGAGCCCTTCTTTTCTTAAACGCTTCTTTTGCTCCTCAAAAGAGAAGGCTAAGAGCCGTTTTTAGCTTAATTTTTTGAATATATCTATGGAGAACAGTGCTATAGAAAAAATAATCCGGTCCGACCCGATCCCGCCCATCCGAATTTTAGCCGGGATCGATATCTTTACTCTTGAAGGAGAGCACGCAGCCGTTCGACTTCCACAAGCGCGTTTTCTTTTTCTTGTCGCTCTTTTTCTTTTTCTTTTCGCTCTTTTTCTTTTTCTTTTCGCTCTTTTTCTTCTCTTTGCAAGGCGTTTTCTTTTTCTTGTCGCTCTTGTTGGAAGCTTTTCAAGAGGAACGGCTGGTAGAGGGGATCATCGATTAATTTTTCAAAGGCCACCTGTTTTTCCAAATCCTGAAGACGAAATGCGAATCGATCAAAGACCCTGGAATGAATCACGCCGGGCTCTTTGCTCTTCATCCTTTCATAAACCCCCTGCTCATTGAGAGCATAGAAGGCGGTATGCTTGCGCAAACGGTCTAATATATAATATTCCGCTACCCCCGCTTTGGCGTATTCTTCTTTTTTGTGAACCGTATCCCGTTCCACCTCCGAGGGAGTCGAGTCGGATAAAAACTCTATACAGAGGTCACACACTCCATCAAACGAACGATCCAACAGTTTGGCCTCGACAGGATTGGAGTGAAGAATCACGGCCAGATCCGGTTTGCGAATACTCACCTTTTTCTTTCCCAGTTCCAAACGAAAGCCCATTTCCAATGCCATGATTCGCCCTTGAGGGAAGACGGTTAAATATTCTTCTAATAAGCGCAAGAACCATTGATACAGAGAGATGCTTAAAAAATCTGGCATGGGCTTTTCCTCCAAGAGTCCATTGTTCCATTCATATTGACTATCCGGGTGTTCATAGTACGTCTTCCAATACTCTGCCTCACTCACCCTGAGGGGCTCCCTGGCAGATGGAGGAAACCGTGTTGGAGTGGTGTTGTTTTTGATGGATTCTAAAGAAGCCATGAGGTCCTCAATGGGAATGAGAAGTGAAATTTGTCGTCTTTTCAAAAGAATAACACATTGGGCGGAGGACTGCAATTTCTTGCGTCGTCTGTTCAGCAGGGAATCTGAGAAAAGATATTTGATAGAGTTGCTCGCAATGACTAATTCTGCTTCTCAAATTAAACAGAACCACTGCCCTAAAAACCCCCCCCCAAAAAAAAAATCAAAAAAATAATCCAAAGTGCATATTTATCTCGACTGCATGATGATGATAATTCATACTTTGTGCCATTGGATTGCTGGAGAAAGAGATAAAATGGTAACTATTCAGGTAACTTCAGAGAACCCATCGATTTAAGCACGAATTTTGCATTTCGCAGAAGGTAGAAAGGATTATATGCTCTCAAAAGTTCAAAAATATATTGATTCTATTTCATCGACTCCCCACTTCGAGGCTCTTCAAGAAGCATGTCAACTCTTTGAAAAAGAAAGTGAGTAATGGAAGCAAGAGCGCTTAGAACTCCTCAAACGTATTGAAGTTCTCGAGACAGAAAATTTCAGGCGGCTTCCGAATTGCTGAAGGAACGCAGGTTTTTTGTATCTGAACCCATTTCCACTAGCAGAAAACAGGGGAAATCCATGCTCGAGTTGCTCACTCAGGCTTTGCATCCCCCGGATCAAGTCCGGGACAGGCTTCACCTGCTCCTCCTTGTTACTGAAACTCTCCTTTTTTTAAACGTTCCGCCCCCTGCGTGGCCAAAAGTATTCATAGCAAACATAGCATCGTCAATGCGATTTTGTATGTCCTGAAAACGGGTTGTCAGTGGAGCATGCTTGCCCATGATTTACCTCCCTGGCAAAGCGTTTACGATCATTATCGCCGTTGGAAAAAACGCTGGATTGTGGAGCGAACATTCGCTTTTTGGCTCATGCCGAAGATGGACCGCAATATATCTTTTTATAGCTGACCTCCATTGTTGCGCAATTCTCCTGATCCAAACTTGCTATAGGCTTTGCGCCGCGTAGTAGTGCTGAAATCATGCCTTGTTGTTTCAGGGAAGGAGAGGATTTCCGCTCGTTTGATTCAAAATTGGCTGTGGGAGGGTTCCCGCTTGATCGATTGAACAATACCCTGGGAGGATGTGAAAACGATGGATCCTTGCCGGGAATGTACTCCCGTAAGCTTTTTTCAACGTTATTGAACTGAACGTTTATTTGGCTTCTGACTGTCCCCGGATTTGAGCAGGTTTATTGATTTTTTATTTTTATTGCGAATCCCTCATTTATTTTATATCAGGGGGTTGACATTGCGTTGTTGTTGTTGTGCTACAAGCATGTCTTCACTAAGGAATGAAATTTAAATAAGTTAGAAGTATGGATACGCAAAATTAGGAGACACGTAACAGCAGGCATAAAACAGTAGAGTTGGGATGCCGCTGTACATGTCCCCCAATTTTTCTCACACCATTAGAAGAATTACAGGTTATTTAAGGTTTGTTCCTTACCAAAAGGACTTAAAAACATCCTGAAGATTCCTGACTTACCACAAAAATTGTTCCAATAATTGGATTGATTGACTGACAATTAATCCAGATTATTTTCATATCTCACGCGTGCCGAGTGCGCATCAATCCTTGAAATGATTTGCTCTGCATCCCATGCTTTTCGTTCCGGGAAGGGCAGGATTGCCCCGTATTTTCAAGGACTGACACAGAGAGCAGCGAGGATCAAGTCCAGGATGACACCAGCACTCGCCACTGAGGAGTTAAGAGGAGCAAAAAAAACGATTGACATCCTCTAAATATTTTTGTATTGTGCTGGAAGGATGCCTTCGCTATTTTCAGGGACTGATACAGATAGGAGCGAGGATCAAGTCCAGGATGAGACAAGCACTCGCCACTGAGGAGTTAAGAGGAGCAAAAAAATCTATTGACATCCTCTAAATATTTTTATATTGAGAGGATACTGAAGAGGATAATGAAATCTACCAGGATTTTGCCATCATCGTTCTTTTGTGATCGTTTTCAAGAAATCGCCTTGGGCTGAAGGTTTTTAAGAATTTCGGCTTGTCTTTCGTTTTCTTTTTTGATAGATTTTAAAAAAATGATTGCTGCTACACGTTAGATTGAATGAGCTTCACTGAACACCCACTAAGATTCACTCAGGGAAGAGGAAGAAAATAGAAAGAAGAAGAGCAGGATCAAAGGAGGATAAAAGTGAGAAAGAAAATGGAAGAATCAAAATCAAGAATATTGAAAAAGAAAAACGATTGCTCTTGCACTTCAGACTAATGGGGAGTATTGTACGTTGATACTAACGTTTTTGCTGCACTTTGTCAGTGCTATTAACAAATAATCAAATTTTACTTTTATTTTATAATCAGGCATGATATTTAAAGGGATGAGTGAATAATCAAATTATTCTTATCTTCCCAAATGTCCGTAAACTCTTTAAACAACCATAAGAAAATACTCAATTATTAATGAATCATCTTTTTAAAAAATCCCTTGATAATGAGGTGGATATGAGAGTAAACTCAAATACCCAGTTCCCAGTTCCCAGTTCCCAGTTCCCAGTTCCCAGTTCCCAGTTCCCAGTTCCCAGTTCCCAGTAATAAGTTCCAAGCAACAAGTCACAAGTCCCCAATCCCAAGTTCTACCCTCTTATATTATCTCGACATCAGGGAGAGATCCTTAAGATTCCTTGTTCCAAGTCCCACGTTCCAAATTCCAGGAACGCAAGGGCAATGGGGAATTTGGCAAATCATCGGCGCCTGAGTGCGTCGGTTTATGGTTCATTGCCCAATCCTGGAGCCAATGAATCGGTTTTTTGATCACTCCAAAATGAAGGAGACCCAATGGGTAGAGAAATCGTCGACAACGTGCTTTCGGGAACGAAAGCAGGTTTAAAGCAACCCGCAATCTTGTATTTAATCAAAAAGCAGAAAGGAGCACCATGAACCGTCAAAAAAGTAGAGAAATTGTCGAGAACGTGCTTTCGGGAATCAAAGCAGGTTTTAAAGCAATCCTTAATTTTGAACATGCAATCGAAAGGAAAAAGATGGAAAATCAAAAAAGCAAATCAACCTTCAGTACAATCCTGCTCACCCTCACCCTGATGGTGGCCGCCTTTTGGGTCAGTTCGGCCGTCGGGGCTGAGAAAAAGATGGTCATAGATCCCACCACTAGTAAAATGGTGACAGCACCAACGTATGGCGGAACGTTCATTGCAGGCTATGCCAATCAGCCCCGGGGCACTGACCCCTCTGTGGCCAATCACTGGGCGGGGTTTCTCCTCAGTGGCGTTAATGAGAAGCTTGCCATGGGGGACTGGGGCATAGAGAGGGATGTATATGGCTACAGGACCGAGTTGGTGCCTGATATCGCCTTTGCTGGAGCGCTGGCGGAACGGTGGTTTACCCCCGACCCAACCACGATCATCTTCCACATCCGCAAGGGCGTTCACTGGCATGATAAGGCACCAATGTCCGGGAGAGAGCTAACTGCTGATGACATTGTATTTAACTATCATCGTCTGATGGGTCTGGGCAGCGGCTTCACCGAACCTCCCGGCTTTACTATGGAACTGCCCACTGTGCCAGTGGAATCCATAACGGCCACCGACAAATATACGGTTGTTTTCAAGCTGAAGACTCCGTCCCTCACCGCGTTCCGGACTATAGTCGACGACGGTCTTGCCTATATGCTGCCCCCCGAGGTCATCAAGGAACACGGCGACGTCAATGACTGGAGGAAGGTGGTCGGCACCGGGCCCTTCATGCTGACAGACTGGGTTGACGCCAGCTCTATCACCTGGGTCAAGAATCCTAACTACTGGGGCTTTGACGAAAAATACCCGGAGAACCGCCTGCCTTATTTCGACGAGATAGAGGGCCTGATTATCATGGAGGAAACAACACGTCTCGCGGCAATGCGCACGGGTAAGGTTGATTTCTTAGGTCATGGCGCCCTCTGGGATATGCCTTTAGCAACGGCAACAAAACTCCAGGAGACCAACCCGGAAATCGATCTGTGGCCCTTCGCTTATAGATCAGATCAAACTTGGGCCTTTAACGTAACCCAGCCTCCCTTTAACGACATCAGGGTGCGAACTGCAATGCAGATGGCCATGGACCTTGAAGAGATTAACGAGGTGTTCTTCAATGGCAAAGGCGATTGGAAACCTCGAGGGATGATCGGCCCCTGGTGGGACGGGTACTTTGTCCCATTTGAAGAGTGGCCGCAAGAGCTCCAGGCAGAGTACACGTACAACCCGCAGAGGGCCGAAGAGCTCCTGGATGAGGCCGGCTATCCGCGCGGCGCGGATGGCATCAGAATCAGGACCTCCCTTGAAGCCTTTGAAAGGGAACGAGAGTGGGTAGAGCTTTCTATCAACTACTGGTCTGAGATTGGGGTTGAAGTCGATTTCAATGTGGTGGACGTTCCTACATTTATAGCTCACGTCAGGAATAAGGGTTACGGCGGGATGACTCGTCATCTTGCAGGTGCCGCTACTTACCCACTCGGCAACATAGTCATATTCGAAACGGGGCATGATTGGAACCGCCAGGGAGTCGACGATCCGGTTTACAACGCCATCGTTGAAGCCGCCAAAGCCGCTACCTCGACTGAGGAGCTGAAGAAGCAGATCAGTAAGGCCGACATGTACGGGATAGAGAGGCACTGGTATACATGGGGTCCCATGGTTCCATATTACCATGCGACCCAACCGTGGGTGGTAGGTTTTAATGGCGAAGTCACTCTCGGAGGGATGAACTACGGTGGGATCGTATGGGCCCGCCTCTGGATTGACCAGGAACTGAAGAAAGAAATGGGCTACTAGTATTTCCGCCTGTTCGCATCGTAGTATAGCTGATCTCTGCCCACGCCGCCAGGGGCGAACCCATACTGTCCAGGCGGCGATGAGGAAATTGATGCAGCCAGGCGGGCAGCAACTGTGAACTGTGGGATGGCGGCACAAGCCTGCCATCCCACAATCAATGTAACTCAAGAGTCGTAAGTTCTTGTGTCATCCCGGACTTGATCCGGGATCCAGTCTGCGTAACCCCTTGAAAATACTCTGGATTCCTGCTTTCGCAGGAATGACAAAGTGTTTAAGACAGACTTAATAATTTCAATGACTTACGAGAACTTACAACTGTCGAACAATGTAAGAATGCCGGGAAATATATTAACGCTGTGAATTCACTTCTAATCCGGCGAATGGTAAGGTGTGTCCCATGAGAGCCTATATCATCAGGAGGTTATTGCTCATCATCCCCACCCTGTTCATATTGAGCGTTTTAGTCTTTCTTTCTGTCCGCTTCATCCCGGGTGATGTCATAGATGCCATGTTGGGCAGGACGGCCATCATCATTGGTAAGGTAGACCGTGAAGCTCTTGAGCGTGCCCTGGGATTAGACGTACCTGTGCACGTGCAGTATGCACGCTGGATAGGCGGTATTCTCCTGCACGGCACCCTCGGCAAATCAATGCTTGGCGAGTGGTTGGTGGAGGAAAAGATAATAAGTAGACTGCCAGTAACCCTTGAGCTTGGTCTCCTGGCAATCGTCATCGGGCTGGTGATCGCCCTGCCGGTGGGCATCTACTCGGCGGTCCGCCAGGATACGGCCGCCGACTACGTGGGGCGCTCGGTTGCCATCGTCGGCCTGGCAACGCCTAACTTCTGGCTGGGAACTATGGTCATGGTCTTCCCGGCAATCTGGTGGAACTGGTCGCCACCGATGCGGCTGATTCCTTTTTCCGAAGACCCGCTGGGGAATCTGGAGGTGTTTCTCATCCCCAGCCTGATCCTGGGGACGGCCCTCTCGGCCAGCACCATGCGGATGACGCGCACCATGATGCTGGAGGTCTTAAGGCAGGACTATATCCGCACCGCCTGGTCCAAGGGACTCAAGGAGCGGGTCGTGATTATCCGACACACCATCAAAAATGCCCTCATCCCGGTGGTCTCCCTGATCGGCCTGCAGTTACCTTTGCTGGTAGGCGGCGCCGTTATCATGGAGAACATCTTTAACCTGCCGGGGATCGGGCGCCTCTTTCTGATTGCCCTCGAAGACAGAGACTACCCGGTGGTCTCCGGAGTGAACCTGTTTTTCGCCACCGGGGTGGTGCTGTTCAATCTCCTCATCGACCTGATTTATCCCTATTTGGACCCGAGAGTGCGGTATGAGTGAGAAATCCTCCCCCATCCGTGAGCCCAAGCGACGGGGCCGGTTTGTGGATTTCTTCAGCAGGCTTCTCAAGGAGAAGCCGCTGGGGACGTTCTGCGGGATGATCGTCCTGCTCTTGATTTTCGTCGCGATCTTCGCCGATTTGCTGGCGCCTTATCCCTTTGATGAAGTGCACCTGAGAGACCGGTTTCAGGGCTCATCAGCCCAGTATCTCCTGGGCACCGACTATCTGGGGCGAGACTTCTTGAGCCGCCTTATCTACGGGGCTCGTGTTTCTTTAACTGTGGGTCTGGCAGCCACCACGCTCAATGTTGTGGTGGCTGTGCTGATTGGCGGCATTTCAGGATTCGTTGGTGGTAAAGTGGACCTGGCGGTGCAGAGATTTGTCGATGCCTGGATGGCCTTCCCGGGGCTGCTGCTGTTGTTGACGATTATGTCCGTAGTGGAGCGGGGTCTGCTGCAGATCATACTGGTCCTGGGCATATCGGGAGGCATCGGCGGCTCAAGAGTAGCCAGAGGGGCGGTTATTGCTGTAAAAGAGAATGTCTATTTTCAGGCGGCGGAGGCGATTGGCTGCTCGAAATGGAGAACACTTATCCGACATGTGCTTCCCAATATTGCCCCTCCCCTAATCATCATATTCAGTATCAACGTCGGGGCGGTGATTATGTCTGAGGCTTCTTTGAGCTTCCTCGGATACGGTCTGCCTTCAGAGGTTCCCAGCTGGGGAGGGATGCTCAGCCGGGAAGGGCGTAAATACATGGACGATGCGCCATGGCTCGCCCTCTGGCCTGGACTTTGCCTGACGATTGTCGTCTACTCCCTCAACATGTTCGGCGACGCGGTGCGAGACCTGCTGGATCCCCGGTTGCGGGGCGGGCAGGGCAGTTACGGCGCTGCGACGAGGAAACGCAAACGAGGCCTCCTCGCCCGGCTGATCAACCCGTTCTCTTAGGAGGAGCCCTCTCCCCAATCGGATCGCAAAACTTCTATACTAGAGTGAATGAGATTTATCTTGGCATAGAAAATGCTGTTGTGCGTCATTTCGACCGAATGGGAGAAATCTAGAGTCTCGGCATGGAAAAGATCTCTCACGTTCGTTCGAGATGACACGGGCAAAAAGAGTGTCTGGACAAACCTGATCCAGGGTATTATACATAATTTAATGGTATTCACCTCTTTTTAAGAAACGAAGATTTTGGAGAAACTCATAAAAATCCCATTTTTTGCTGATTTCGGCCATCTGAACACTGTATCAAACAAATCTTCATCCTATGAAATTGAAGAAATGTCATTTAATATCAGCAATTTGAGTATTTTTCTGGCAAGCACTAGATGGTCATCTTGGTCTCTTCAACCGACTGCAAGAAGTAGGGATTCCTGATCGCCGGGCCGACCACCAAGTCCATCGGCTGGCCGAAAAGCTCTTCCAACTCCTGAAGCAGGCCGAAGTGGGAGTCCGCATAGGCCGTCAACGCCGGCGGGAGAAACTCGACCAGAAAGTCCAGGTCGCTTTCGCCCGGCCGGTATTCCCCGACGGCGGATGAACCGAACAGGTCGAGCCGGAGGACGCTATAGCGGCGGCACAGATCCCCAAGTTCATCGGCATGTTCCGCAATGGCGGGAACCATCTTTCCCCCTCCTTGATCATAGTTCTAGTAGGAAAATCAAAAATTTACAGAAGACAATACCATTTGAAAATTAGGAATGTCAAGGAGAATTGACAGGGGATTTTGTTGATTTTTGGCAGGTTTCTTAAAGGGATGGCTGGTCTCTTGAATTTTTCGCCACTTTTCTTCTGTGCAGGTTTGAAAAAGCCGGATTTTAGACAAAGCGATCCCTGAGGTTTAAGCGCCCCATTCTTCCTCATAAAAATAAGCTTCATCCGGAGGGAAAACCCCCGCAAAGTCATAGGAGTCCTCCGGCTCAGATGCAGTGATAGAAGGGAGGAGGGGAGGGGCCCTGTCCGTTTCCTCTCCGATATGCTTTAAAATTTTCTTGATTTCCTGATGGCTGGTAATAAAAGCGATGATTTTCATTGCTTTGCCGCAATTGGGACATAAGAGAGGATCCACCTCGAAGATCTTGTGAATCAGTCGTGCCCAACTCGCGCTGGCTTTAGAAGCCGTTTGGTTAACAAACACACTTGGCTAAGCTAACTTTGATCATGGCAATACGAATCATATTTTCAGCAGTGTTCGTGAGGATTTCAAAATCTTTGGCTAATCTTCTGAAGCCCCCGAACCAAGCGAATGCGCGTTCCACAATCCAACGTTTTTTCAAGAGCGCCCATTGGCCCTTGATTCCTTTTGCGATGTCGAGTTTCAGTCCCAACACCTTTTCAACAAACTCCCGCGAGGCGCCACAATATCCTTGGTCAGCGGAAAAAGCTCTCGAGCTTGGATATTTGCGAGTGGTTTGCTCAAAAACGGCACACCCTTCCTTGGTATCGGATTGGTTCGCCGCATGGACTTTCACATATAAAAGGTTGTCCAAAGTATCGACACTGATATGGCGTTTACGCCCTTTGATTTTTTTCCCCCATCAATACCCCGCTCTTTGGAAGCGTATTGGGTTTTCACACTTTGAGAATCGACGATGGCATGACTGGGAAAAGGCTTCTTGCCCTGTTTCACGCGAGTGCGGGCATTGAGGAAATCCAAAACTTCTTGCCAAATCCCTCTTTGAATCCAGCGGCGATAATGATCATAAACGCTTTGCCAGGGAGGAAAATCATGGGGAAGCAATCTCCACTGACAACCCGTTTTCACTACATAAAAAACCGCATTGACGATGGTATGTTTGCTATCAATACTCCTGGCCCCCAGGGGGTCGGAACGTGCAAAAAATGTTCAATCTCAGACCATTGTTGATCGCTTAAATTGCTTGAATACATCAATCTCCTTTTAAAAAAAATGGAAATATGGAGCGCACCGCCACGCCGGCCGAAGTTACGCAGATGAAAAAAATAGTTCGCGACGCTCTGGATGCGGGTGCAGTCGGCTTTTCGACTTCCACGCTCGAGCAGCACAATGGTGACCGCGACATCCCCGTGCCGTCGCGCTTTGCTGACGAAAATGAAATGCTGGAACTCACCGGAGCGCTCGGTGACACCGGCAAGGGCGTGTTCATGCTGACCAAGGGTATGACCACCACGGTGCTGTGGCTGGAGGATGTCGCGGCGCGCAATGGGCACCCGGTGATGATCGCTGCGATGTTTACCGACCTCAACGATCCGGAACGCGTCATGCGCGAATTCGGTGAAATCGAAGCTGCGAGCAAGCACGGGCGCGAACTGTGGGGCCAGATCGGCTGCTCTCCGCACGAAATGGAATTCTCAATGGCATTGCCCTACCCATTTCATGCGATGCTTGCTTGGCGCCCGGCGATTGAAGCGCTCGGTACTGATCGCTACGAACAACTGATGGCGGATCAATCATTCCGCGAGACGGTCAAAGCTGAAGCGCTCACCAGAGGCGTGCCTTTGCGCTTTTCCTATCACTCGTTCGAGCAGATGCGCGTAAAGGACGCACCCAATCCGAAATTCAAATCATTAGTGGGCAGCGTGGTCGCCGATCCGGCGCGCGCGGCCGCCAAGGATCCTTTCGACTGGGTGTTCGATCATGAGACGCAGCGCTGGCGTGAGTTCGTCGCCAAGTGCATTGCGCGCCTCGGGACTGTTGTTGTGCCCATTTTATCTTTTAGAGAAATTATTTTGCGATGGACATGGCAATGTTAGGACTGTTGGGATTGACATCAATTGTTCGGGTTTTAGGAATGATGATCAAATCCATGTCTTCCACTGGAATAGCGCCTAATAGCACTTGATCGCCCATGACTAAAGCTCCGGCAAAACCAATTCGATTTTTAAAATGCAGTTGAATCGGGCCAACATAGGGAACTAATTTCTCACTCCCGTCCGCCAATGTCACTTCTTTTTTATCAATTTCTTCCAATTCCAATTGGATTTGAACATGTGGAGGAATACACAAATGAACGGATCCTGTGTCTGCTAACGCTTCAACTTCAACTGCTGCCAAATCAGGTTTTCTAGGATTTATTATTGCTAGTTTTGTATTTATAAGTCCCATTTTCTTTCCTTCTGTTGGGCACAACGTTGAGTTCAGGCCTGTCGTGTATTTACAGCAATGATCTTTTGTCAATGATTCCCAAATTTTGAAGCGCAAAACGGCGGTGGAAGCGTGGCCTGAAAAGGTTTGTTGGCACTTTTGTTCTTGAATTGTCACATGCGCGGTTATCATGAGAAATAGAGGCGAAAGAGCTTATACACTTGGATCAATTCCTTCTTTTTTCAAGAGTTCCTTGAGACGATTATTTTTCGCTTTCTCCTCTTCTTTGTCTCGCACTGCTTCTTCTTTGTCTCGCACCGCTTCTTCTTTGTCTCGCACCGCTTCTTCCTTATCTCGTAGAGCTTCTTCTAAAAGTTTCTGCCTTGTTTGTTCCTCACGGATGGCGTTTTGACGGGCTTGGTATAAATGATAATTCGCTTCTTTTTCAGAAAATCTCTCTAAGACTGCCATCGCTTGCCTCATTTTAGGGGTGTTGATGATTTCGGGTAATTCTCTCCAATTCTCGGCTTCCTTAAAAAAATAAAGCCATTCACCTTCAGGGTTCAGTGTCTCGGAAAACTGCCATTTCTCCAATTCTAACGTGTGGATTGAGCAATGCTCCGATAATCGTTGTTGGTGCGCTTCATCGAGCATTTGGAAGTGATGATGGTAAGCTGGGCTTTGGTGGAACAGGTTTTCAGTCAACAGCCAAATGGAGATAACCGGACGTAATTCTGAGAATTTTTCCCCGCTTGTTAGCTGGGACTGGTAGATGTCGCTCCACGTGTAGAGCATTCTCTCCGGCAAATAAGAAAAAACCGATAATTGAATTTCTATCTGGTAGGCCGTCCCATTTTCATCTTTGGCTTTGATATCGACAATCGTCAACTTATCTTTATAAAATTCACGTTCATTGTAAGGATTGAGGATTTCGACATCCGAAATGGGAGACTGCGGAGCAAGAACACTATTGAGAAAATCAACCAGTAAATTTTTGTTTTCCTCTGCCCCTAAAATGGCCTTGAAGATACAGTCTACCGTCGGAGAAATGGGATGTCTCAGCATGATACTCCTCAAAGAAGAGAACAACAAAACACTAATTTTCAATAAGTATATCAAAGTGTTTGGGCAACAGCGAGATTTATTTATTTTCGCTTTGTCTCACAGTCATTTTCTCGATTTCTCTGCACTGCTCTCTGTCTGAAATTGGCAATTGTCAATAAAGAGACTTTTTCAGAGACTATCAACTCATATGCAGTGATAGAGGGCAGGAGACGGAAGTTGTGCAGGAGCTCAAGTCGATGCTTCAAGATATCTCTGACGACGGTGTAAATTGCATCGTTTACCAACATACTCTCAGTATCCGTATTCCGAAGTTTCTCTACTTCGACGAGTATTACCAGATGAAGGGGCAGGACAACCTTGATGCTCTCATGGAACGAGGCAAAAACGATGCTCTTGAAGAGCCAGACCATCCACTCCTGGGATTAATCGACCTTGCCGGATTGGACTTGAACCAACTTGTTGCGCCGGGGCGGACGGAAGCGTTGCTTGCCAAGCTTGAAGCGGCCGAAAATCAACTTACGCAGAAAGTGCTCACTTATTGGTCCCAGAATCAACACCTTCGGTTGAAGTTTGACATCCGCCCAGCCCTACTCAATGACCCACCGCATATGACAAAGGGAATGAACATCTGGGGTCGTGTAAACGACATGAAACACATGGTGAGCACGGCGCTTGGTACCCGTTCCCGGGGCTTTGTCTGGTTCTTTTCTTTCCTCGCATGGTATTCTCAGCTTCGCAAAAAGAATGAGAAGATTATTCTACTTTTGGACGAACCAGGTCTCTCTTTGCATGCGAAAGCTCAGGAAGACCTTCTTCGCTACTTTGAAAAGGAACTCAAACCCCATCATCAACTCATCTATACGACTCATTCACCGTTCATGGTCGAGGCTAAGTATTTTGATCGAGTGCGCATTGTCCAGGACCTGAGCATTGAGCCAAACTAAGACAATCTCTCCGATAAACAACAAGGGACACAGGTCATCACTGAAGTTCTTGATGCAACACCAGACAGTCTATTTCCACTGCAAGGAGCCCTTGGTTACGAGATTTATCAAACACTTTTCATTGGCCCAAACAGCCTCGTCGTCGAAGGTGTATCGGATCTTCTCTACATTCAGGTTATGTCGGCCCTTCTTCAGGAAAAAAGGGAGAGAAGGGTCTGAGTGCCGAATGGACCATTACACCGGTTGGTGGTTCTGACAATGTTCTGACACATCTGTCGCAGTCCTTGTCACTTTCTGAGAAACCTTGCATTAATTGCAACCAGCGAAATCACAGACGAATCTGAACATCGCAGTCCTTGTCGACTACCAGAAAATGGAATCTTCATATCTTAGAGAAACCTTGTCATTCTTGCGAAAGCAGGAATCCGGAGGTATGCAACCAGACTGAAATCCGGATCCCCGCTTTCGCGAGGATGACATATACACTTTCCAAATATCAGTATGACTCCGGATGGCAATCCTGTTGCCGGTTTTGCCACCGCTGATTTCGCCATGATCGATATTTCTCTCACACTGGTACGTCCTATTCCCTAAGGAGGGATGAGCGAGTTTATTAGCTTGCTCGCAAGATTTTAACTTACAGGTTGTTCTTTGCTTTCCTCAGAAGAAGATGGGCTTATTCCTTCTGATGGAATTGCAAGATGATGGGCTTCTCTAATTTTACGATCAATTTCTGTTATCATCTTTGGGTTTTCCTCTAAAAACCTTTCAGAATTTTCACGCCCTTGTCCCATTCTTTCCCCATCATAAGAATACCAGGTCCCGCTTTTTTGTACGATTCCGTCCGAAACGCTACAATCCAAAAGGCTTCCCAGCTTAGACACGCCCCTATTGTAAAAAAGGTCAAACTCGACTGTACGGAAGGGAGGGGCTACTTTATTTTTGACAATTTTTATTTTCATTTGATGTCCAGTCGTCTCATCACCTTTTTTGATTAAAGACCCCTTTCTCACTTCCAGCCGCATACTGGAGTAAAATTTGAGCGCATTTCCTCCCGTTGTGGTTTCTGGATTGCCAAAAATTACACCAATTTTTATCCGCAATTGATTGATGAATATAAAGAGGGTGTTTGATTTGGCCACAGAGCCCGTCAATTTTCGCAATGCTTGGGACATCAAGCGTGCTTGTAATCCAACATGGGAGTCTCCCATTTCTCCTTCCAACTCATTTTTTGGTACCAAGGCAGCTACTGAATCGACGACGACAATGTCGACACTTTTGCTGCGTACCAAAATATCTGATATTTCCAAAGCTTGCTCCCCATAATCGGGTTGGGAAAGAAGGAGTTCATCAATTTTAACCCCGAGTTTTTTTGCATTTGCCACATCCAATGCATGTTCTGCATCGATAAAAGCGGCCGTGCCACCCAGTTTTTGAACTTCAGCAATAGCACAAAGCGCAACTGTGGTTTTCCCGGTTCCTTCTGGTCCATAGATTTCCGTTATTCTCCCCTTGGGAAATCCGCCAATCCCCAATGCAATGTCTAATCCGATTATGCCGGTACTGACGGAGGGGAAATGAGCCGTACTGGTATCATCCAATCTCATTATCGAACCTTTGCCAAATTGGCGGTCGATTTGTGAAATGGCTAATTGTAATTCTTTTTTCTTATCTTCTTGAAACATTTTTTCCTCTTATCTGGATGTTAAGATCTCATCAACCCCCTTGCGAATTCCACCTGCTAATCTCACTGACCTTGACAGGAGGGTAACGAACGGGGGAGTCTCTCAACCCAAATTCCTAAAAAATCAGGGCAGACTCGGATTCAAATGGAACGTATCATAGATGCGCAACAGGACAAATGGTGAGTTGCTTTTCCATTTCTTGCTACGCATTCATTGAAATTTGACTTGTTTATCAAGGTATCGATATAATTGAATGTGGAAATACATAAGTTTCTATCATAATCTTCCAAGAAGGGATACCTCGGACCGCTCTAATATTCTTCCTCCTTTTGAATCACTTCTCAAACCAAAATGGAGATAAACAACCATGACCTTCGTGCTATACCCTGAATTTGAATGAAATTTAATTTATTTCATTTGCTGGAAATGTTAAATAAAATACAAATTATGACTTTTTTTATAACAATCTATGGAAAAGGCATTGGTCACGGGAGGTGCCGGTTTTATTGGCTCGTTTCTCTGTGAGTATCTCTTGAATGCAGGGCATGAAGTCATTTGTCTGGATAATTTTTTTACTGGAAGTAAAAAGAATGTGGAACACCTTCTTGCCAATCCTGGTTTTGAAATCATCCGACACGATATTGTGGAACCCATCTTGTTGGAAGCGGATTGGATTTTTAATTTTGCCTGTCCGGCTTCCCCGATTCACTATCAGTACAATCCTGTTAAAACAATTAAAACCTGCGTAATGGGTACAATCAATATGTTAGGATTGGCAAAACGGGTGAAAGCCCGGATTTTGCAGGCATCCACATCTGAGGTTTATGGCAATCCTGAAATTCATCCGCAGCCTGAAGAATATAGGGGTTCGGTAAATCCGATTGGCATTCGCAGTTGCTACGATGAAGGAAAACGAGTGGCAGAAACCTTAACGATGGATTACCATCGTCAAAACCAAGTTGACTGCAAAATCATAAGAATTTTCAATACCTATGGTCCTCGCATGAATCTTGATGATGGTCGGGTTGTGAGCAATTTTATTGTAGCTGCACTGAAGGGAGAGCCTCTTGTCATTTATGGTAATGGTGAGCAATCACGTTCCTTTTGTTACATTGACAATCTTGTGAAAGGGATCGTCTCCATGATGCGCAAAGAAAATTTTGTGGGACCTGTCAACCTTGGTAATCCAGTGGAGTTTAGCATTTTGGAATTAGCAGAAAAAATTATCGAACTGACACGATCCCCATCTAAAATTATGCTGAAATCAAAAAGAGACGACGATCCCTTCAGGCGGATACCCGATATTGCATTGGCAAAAAAGGAGCTTGGTTGGCAGCCAATGGTTTCCCTGGCAGAGGGACTTGAAAACACGATTCCTTATTTCATCAAGCACTTGTGACCGTTAAATAGTCTGCCTTCTCCGACTGGTTAAAAACCGCAATCTTGTCAAGTTTCGATATTAACGGTGACTGGAAACAGGTTTTTAACCCAATCTTTTTCTTGCTCGCACTGGTGACAATTATGCCGGAAATCAAATTGGATTCGGAGATCATTGCTATTGCCCGGGCAATTTCAAATGCAGGGGGAAAAGCGTTACTCATCGGTGGGTCCGTCCGTGATTTTCTCTTACAACATCCCATTCCCCAAGATTTAGACATCGAAGTTTATCATCTTTTACCTTCGAGGTTGGAATCCGTTTTAACGACGTTTGGTCATGTTGCCGCAGTTGGAAAACACTTTGGAATCTTCAAATTATCAACCTCTCGAAATGAATATGATTTCAGCCTGCCTCGTACCGAAAATAAAAGCGGACCAGGTCACAAAGGATTTATGATCGATGTTGATCCAAACATGAATTTTGCCAGTGCTGCTGCTCGACGGGATTTCACTATTAATGCAATGGGGTATGATATTCTCAACGGCAAAATATACGATTCTTTTCAAGGTCGACTGGATCTGCAGCAAGGCACGCTTCGACATATTGGTCCCGCTTTTACGGAAGATCCCTTACGAGTTCTACGGGCCATGCAGTTTGCGGCTCGTTTTGAATTAAAAATTGCGCCGGAAACGCTTAAAATCTGTCAAAATCTTGATCTGCAGGAACTCCCTAAAGAAAGATTATTCGAAGAGTTTAAAAAATTGTTTCTCAGGGCAAAATTTCCCTCTATCGGCCTGAAAGCGGCGCTGGATTTAGGTGTCTTGAAATTTTTTCCGGAATTAAGAGCATTGATCGGCGTTCCCCAAGACCCTGTCTGGCATCCGGAAGGAGACGTCTGGACTCACACGCTCATGGTGATGGATGAATCCGCCAAATTGAGGCAGAATGACGAAAAGAAGGACATACGTCTCATGTTTGGTGCGCTTTGTCATGATTTTGGAAAACCAGCAACAACGGTTTTCAAAGAAGGACACTGGAGAAGCCCTGCTCATGATGTAAAAGGTTTGGAACCCACAGAATCCTTTCTCAGACGTCTCAGCGACGAACAGATTCTAATTGAGTCGGTGAAAATCTATGTGAGAGAGCATTTGAAACCTGCCTTGCTGTACCAAGCGAGGACGCGGGTGACAGATGGCGCGATTCGACGTCTTGCCATGCGGGTGCCTATTCCCGAGTTGATCCGCGTTGCCACTGCAGATCACTTTGGCAGGACCACTCAGGAGGCTCTCGCAAGAGTATTTCCCGCCCGAGATTGGTTGCTGGAGCGTGCCGAAGCTCTTGATGTCAAAGATAATGCGCCTCACCCTATCTTGAAAGGTCGTCATTTGCTGAAATTAGGCATGACTCCCGGACCGCTGGTAGGACAATTGATTCGAGAAAGTTTTGAGTTGCAGTTGGACGGTAAATTGAATCAATTGCATGATGCCATGCGATGGGCTGAGACGCGACTTAAAACTCCTGCTGATTTGCAGGAACACGACTCTTTATAAATGGATATCCGTGATTCTGACGTTGTGATTTGTAACAACCGATTTGTCAGGCATTCCTCATTGCCTTTTCCTTCCTCGCCACAGTTATTTGATGAGTATTAAAATCATCGCTACAAACCGAAAAGCACGATTTGAATATGAAATCATTCAAACTTTTGAAGCAGGCATTGCATTGAAGGGAACTGAGGTAAAAAGCCTGCGTAACAGCGGGATCAATATAAGTGATAGCTATTGTCGGATCAATGAGCGCTTGGAGATTTTCTTGCTCCATTTGCGCATCAGTCCTTATGAATTTGGAAACCGGGTCAATCATGAACCCCTCCGAGAACGTAAGCTGTTGTTGCATAAACAAGAAATTCGCAGACTCTACGGACAGCTTCGAGAAAAAGGGCGAACCTTGATTCCTCTGAGATTTTACTTTAAAAATGGGAAAGTCAAAGTAGAATTGGCTTTGGTACGAGGGAAAAAAATCTATGATAAACGCGAGAGCATGAAGCGAAAAGATGAGGACCGGGAAGTGGAACGGGCACTGAAGTTCTTTCGTTAGTTGATCCCATTACCTCAATGATTCTTCAGAAAACAGGAGTCCCAATGGACACTCCGGAAATGAATTGGTTGGCGTTGAATTTGATTCCGGATCTGGGGATTCAAACCCTTCGCCAACTTCTTCGGCATTATAAGAGTATCGACAACCTGCTACGTGTGTCCGCAGAAGAACTAGTCCGGCAAAGTGGCATTTCAGTGAAGATGGCCAATCGCATTGCAAATGCGAAAGACATGGTCAGTTTTCAAATAGAACGCCGGTTGATCGAGGAAAATGGCATTCAATTGATCTGCCTCGAATCACCCCGCTATCCGGAAAAATTGAGAGAAATACCAGCGCCTCCTCCAATCCTTTATTGTCAAGGAGATTTGCAAAAAATAGAATCTCCTTGCATTGCGGTGGTGGGTTCAAGGATTTGCACATCTTATGGAAAAAAGAATACAAAGCGTTTGATATTCGAAATGGCGGAAGTAATGCCCAATTTGGTTATCGTCAGTGGGTTGGCTCGGGGAATTGATACCGTGGCCCACCAATCGGCTTTGGATGCAGGATTGTCCACAATTGCGGTTCTGGCCGGTGGCTTAAAGCATATCTATCCCCCTGAAAATTATCGCCTCTCACAAGAAATCCAGTCTAAAGGCGCTTTGATTTCAGAATTCCCCATGGGCATGAAACCTTTGGCCCGTAATTTTCCAATCCGTAATCGAATTATCAGTGGATTGTCCCAGGGAATTGTGGTGACAGAAGCAGGTCAAAAAAGTGGAGCCCTCATTACGGCGGCATTCGGACTTCAACACAATCGGGAGGTCTTTGCCTTGCCAGGAAACGTAGAGGCCTCCACCAGTCGGGGCGCTAATCAATTGATTTCCCGACATCACGCCAAACTCGTTGTTCACGCCAAAGACATTTTGGAGGAATTACAAGTTTCTTACTCCAAAAATTTGCAAACAAAGTTCTCTTTCGATTTTACCCCAGATCGGAGCATTGACCTTTCAGCATTTTCTGAACATCAACGCAAAATAATAAAAGCGCTTGATTCAGGTATGCAGGATATCGATTCTCTTTATTCAGAAACTCGAATAGAAATCAATGAATTGTTAGGATTGCTGGTTGAATTGGAACTAACGGAAACCGTGCAGTCCCTGGAAGGGCAGCGATATCAACTCAATGAAGCGTTCCAACTCGAGAATAATTCCAAAAAACCAATTACTATCTCAGGACGATGAACAAAGTCAAATATCATATCATCGGTCCCCGGGGTCATTGGGAAATCAAGCGCACTGCAGTTATTCAAACGGGAGTTTCCATAACGGTGATCTACCTGGCACTGTTTTTTCTCACGGTATATCAATTTCTCATCCACGAAAATATAACAGCAGCGCTGCATAACACGCATGAAACTGAAAATTCTTTCACTCAAAAACTCGAAGAGAACTCAGCACAACTCCAACAACAAATATCCACGTTGCAAAAAGAACTGCAAGAGACAAGCGATTCCCTGACAACTCTGCAAACCACCCAACACTCAAATTCTCAAACTCAACTGGGAATCCGGGAAAAAATTTTTGAATATCAATTGGAAATCAATGATCTAAGCTTCATGATCAAAAATAGCGACATCCAAGTTAAAACTCTTGAAAATCAACAACAAGAATACTTGCAGGATACCCAATCTCTTTCCAGACAATTGCAGGATTTGGAAAAACAACTAAATAAGTTCTCTTCAGCACCCGGCGATTTCTCCGGTAACGAAAATAAAACATTCTTCATCGATCAGACGCAAATTAAATCCGATAAAAATAGTTTTGCTGTCCGCTTCAATCTGAGAAGCACCCATAAAGAAGCACAATCCGGATTTGTGAACATTCTTCCTTTGACAGCAGAACGATTGAATCAAGAGATTGAGTTTGATTCCAAAACCGCGCTTCCCTTTTCAATCAAACACTTCCTCCCTTTTTCAAAAAGATTGGAAAAACCAAAACAAAGTTCATTTACAGCGATACGCATTATCATATGGGATAAAAATAATAAAATTGTGTTTAACCAAAATTTTCATATCCCATGAGTTGGTTGTCACACGCAGATCTTCCATGAATTCACCTTTGATTAACTTGCGCAATGTTTCTAAACGTTATGGTTTTCGTACTGTTTTGCATAACATCGATCTTGATATCATGATGGGGGACTGCGCCCTTTTGTTAGGAAACAACGGAGTTGGAAAAACCACGTTATTGCAAATCATTTGTTCTCTGACACGTCCCAGTGAAGGAGAAATTTTTTTCAAAGGCAGCCGTTTTCGGGAAGTTGCTCATCAACTGCGCCAGGCGACTGCCAGTATTGCTCACGAAAGCCGCTTGTATGCGGATTTAACCGCCACTGAAAATTTAAGAGTGTTTGGGAATCTTCATGCTGTCAAAAATCTATCCCGGCAAATTGAAAAAACTCTGAAATTCGTTGCCTTGGATTACGCGAGACATTTGCCTGTCTACACTTTCAGCAGTGGGATGGTCAAACGTTTAACCATTGCAAAGTTGATCTTGTGCGAACCAGAACTTCTTGTTCTGGATGAACCGTATTCAGGATTGGATCAAAACTCCACCAAGTTGTTTCAAGAATATTTAAAACGATTCCATCAAGAAGGGGGCACCATATTGATGGTCACTCATCAATATGAGTTAGGTTTGGAATTATCCAACCGTGTGCTTGTCATACGGCAACGCAGAATCCGCCATGACGTACCCGCCTTTCAAATCACCTCAGAGCAATGCCGTCTATGGCTCCAGCAAGATTGACCTTCAATACATATGTGACCACCCCTGGCCAACTGTCACTTCTACAACCGACTTCCATCCGTGAAATTATCCTGGAGCATGAAGATCTCAGTCGTTTTGGAACACTTGATACCGCTGAAATAAAAGCGTTGATCCCCGAGGCCATTAAACAAGGATTTTCTCCGATTGCGCAATGGGATATCCTGGCCAGCGAATCCGATTTGCTCCGTGGGGCAAAAATTTTCAATCAACTGCCTTTATCTAAAATTGCTGCGGTTCGAGTACAGGATGTCGGGATTGCCCAGTGGATACGTCAGCACTTCCCTGATGTACCTCTTCATTTGATTGTTGAAACCGGCAATCACAATTTGGTCAGTCTCCAGCAGTGGCGCGACTATTTTGGCGAACAACTGAAACGTCTGGTGCTTTCTACGGAGCTTCCGGGAACGACTTTGAAACAATACTGTTCCGAGTTAGAATCTTCTTGTGAAATCCTTGGATTGGGCAGAATTCTTTTATTTTATACGCCACGCTCATTGCTACGTCCCTTCCCAAACACTTCCCAATCTTCTTTTGAAACAATCGTAGCCAGTGATACTCAACAGCACCATCATTATCCCACCCTGGAAAACCGTCATGGCACCTTCATGTTTCATTACTACGACCTGTTTCTGTTGGACCTCCTGCCCGTATTGCGGGAAACAGCGCTCCATACCCTTAGAATTGATTTGAGGTTCGTCAAATCCTTTGAATGGATTCAAAAGATTGATTCCCTCAGAGAAAATTACGATGGAGAACTGGTCAAATCAATCAAGGCACAATGGCCGGTCCATACAATCCATGGATTTTTTAGATCCAATCGAACCGACCGTCCCATTCAGCGTTTAAAAAACAAACACTTGAGTGATCACGGAAAGAATCTAGTGGCGTATGTCGTCGAATCGATCAAGGACCAACATATTGCCCTGATTTCAAGACAACCCTTTCATGCAGATGAAGAACTGTTGTTTATTACACCGGAGGGCAGGAGACTTAGAATTGTACCGATTTACATTCGAAATACGCAAGGACAGTTGATAGAAACTGCAGACGTAGCAGGAATATGGTTGATCCCCCATTACAAATGGGTGATACCAAAAACATTAATCTATCGACTCTGACAACAACCTTCCCTTCAGAAACGACCGGCCATTTCGAAAATCGGCAAATAAATGGAAAGCAGAATAATCAGAATTCCCAAACCCAATACCACCGTAAAAATTGGTTCTATCAAGGAATTGAGCAAATTCATCCGTTTTTCAAGCATTTCCTGATAAAGAGCTGCAATGCGATCAAAAGTGGGCACCAAATGTCCGCTGGATTCTCCGACAGCGACCAAATGGACAAAAAGGGGAGGAAAGAGGGAGCTACTGCTATAAGCGTCCACCAACGACTTTCCGGAATCGATTTGTTGATGCACTCCCCGTATTTCCTCTCGCAAGCGTTTTGAAAACAAAGATTCTGAGATTGCTAATGCCTCTCTCAATTGCATACCCGATTTCAACATAATCATCATGGAGCGAGCATAAAAAAGCAAACGGATGGATTGTTCAATCCCATGCAGACCGGGAACGAAAAATAAGATCCTTCCCCAATCAGCAATACGCCAATAATAGCCGAATCCGGCAATACCCACTGCCCCGCCTGCAACCCAATACTGAGGTGTTGTAAGCAAGGAATCACTGAGAATGAGCAATCCCCGGGTCGTCAGAGGTAAGTCATCACCTAAAGCGGCGAACATACTTTTAAAGTTGGGAATGACAAAAAATAAAATACCCAAAAACAAGATCACAACGATCCCGGAAACAATGAGAGGATAGGTCAGCAGTTTACGCCGTTCTTGAGCAAATCTGTTTTGAAATGCAAAAAAAATCAACAATTCCTCCACCACTCCTTTCAAATTTCCCGATTTTTCCGCCACTGCAATCAAATGGAGAAAGATAGGGGGGAAATTGGCTTGAAAACGCAAAAACGCATCCGACAACGATTTGCCTTCTTGAATATCCTGTCTCAATGCGCAGAGAATATAGCCAAACAAGGTATTGGCCTGGTAACGAATGATGAAGCTCAGGCTGTCCACCAGTTCTATCCCGGAATCCAACAACCGATACAATTGGGTTAAAAAATGGACTATTATGTCCTGATTGAGAGGTAATTGAAGTCTGCGATTAAAAATACGGTGAAAGTGGACTTTGAAAATGTTTTTCTTTCTAAGTTCATCCAGGATTTTTCCTGTATTAGGACTTTCAATGGCGCCTTCTTCAGGGTAGCCATGAACATTCACCCCTTTCCACAGATAATGAGGCATTCTTTCCTTTTGGAAATCTGATCCTTAAACTTTGAAAATTCACGACAATTTTTTTTGCGCCGGATAAGGCTTGCTGAATTTGGAAGTTCGTTTTCTCCAAATAATTTCTAATGGTGTTCCTTGAAAGCCAAAATGATAACGCAATTGATTGACCATGTAACGTTCATAACTGGAGTTGGTTTTGTCGGGATTATTGGTCATAAAAACAAAAGTAGGAGGAGAGGTTACGACTTGACTACCGTAGTATATCCGGGTTGGTCGTCCGGATTTGATAGGAGGAGGATGTTTGCGGACAATTAGTTCCAAAATCGTGTTCAAGTCCGAAGTTTGGATACGGCGGATATACTGCTGATGAATCCGGATCACCAAATCGAATATATTTAAGACGCGCTGGCTTGTTTTAGCACTTACAAAAACAATTGGCGCATATTCGATGAAAGGCAGTTTTGCATAAACGGCCTCCTTGAGTATTTCCTGAGCAGATCGGTGATTTTTCACCAAATCCCATTTGTTGACGACAATCACAACTGCTTTTTTACGATCGCAAACGTAGCCGGCAATCCTTGCGGTTTGGGTGGTGATTTCCTGAGTTCCATCAACTACCAATAGTACCACGTCAGACCGTTCGATTGCCCTCAGTGCCGATACGATGCTGAATGTTTCTATTTTCTGACTGACTTTGCTCTTTCGTCGAATCCCTGCCGTATCGATCAGTAAAAATTCATCAGTACCACGTCGAAATTGACTATCAATGGGATCCCTGGTGGTTCCTGCAGATTCATCAACCACCATTCGGCTTTCCTGAAGAATCGCATTGATCAGCAAGGATTTCCCCACATTGGGCTGTCCGACAAGCGCCACCTTGATTTGAGATGAGAAACTTTCCTCTTGCTCAGAAAAGACGAGGGGAATGGTTTGATGGATTGCTTCTAAAAGCGCTTCCATGCCCAAATCATGCTGGGCAGAGATGGCGAAGAGGTTGTCAGTCCCCGATTGATAAAAATCATAAACATCGAATTGCTGTTTTGCGCTATCTGCTTTATTGACGGCAAAATAAACTGGTTTATCGGATTGACTGAGAAAGCGGTAGATCGCCGCATCATCCGGTGTCCAACCTTCTCGCGCATCCGTCAAAAAAATGATTGCATCCGCTTCTTGCACGGCCAGTTGGGATTGCAGACGCATTTGCTCCATGATTCCTTTTGTTTCAGGCTCAAACCCTCCTGTATCAATGAGTAAAAACAAATAGTTTCCATAATGGGCCGTTCCATAGTTTCGATCTCTGGTGACACCTGGAGTGTTTTCTACAATGGCAGCACGACGTTTGAGCAGACGATTGAAAAGTGTTGATTTTCCTACGTTGGGGCGCCCCACAATGGCGAGAATCGGTAATGACTGAGACATGGTCTCCTAATCAGGGTTAGATGTCTAAATTTTTCACTTTCAGGGCATTTTCTTCAATAAAGCGGCGACGTGGTTCAACATGGTCTCCCATCAAAACGGTAAACATGGCATCCGAATCAACAGCATCTTCAATCGATACTCTTTTCAAAGTCCTCATTTGAGGATCCAAGGTGGTTTCCCAGAGTTGTTCAGGATTCATTTCACCCAGTCCTTTGTATCTTTGAATGTAAATTCCCTTTTTCCCTACATTGATTAAGAAATCTTTCAATTCATACCATGTTGAAAAAATATGACGTTGTCCTTTGTCTTCTTCAATATAAAATTTTTCCGAAGTTAAAATGGATTTGATGTTCAAATATTGGGCTAGCAGTTGATTGTAATCATGACTATCCAGATTATTGAGGGCATTCATCGAAAGGATCATTTCCTCTCCGCCAATTTGCAGAAGAATGTTCTCTCCTTCTCTTTTCTCATCGGATTCGACGACCGGTTCATAAGTCGCATGAAGCTGTTCCAATCGTGTCAGGATATATTTGGCTCCCCCTTGTTCCAGCTGAATTTCATGGCGCAGAAATGTATCAAGGATTTTGTTCAAACTCAGATTGTAAGCAAATCGGTCGTAATTATCACAGTATCGATTCAATTCTCTTGCAAAATGATAAAATTTTTCTCCTTCAATAACATTGCCTCCTTCAATATACAATTTCAGCTTCTTGCTGGAAAGTTCCAGTAATTTACCGGACATCTGGGATTCATCCCGCACATAAATCTCGGTTTTACCCTGTTTGACTTTATACAAAGGAGGTTGAGCGACATAAACATGACCTCGTTCGATGAGGGAGGGCATTTGTCGATAGAAGAATGTCAAAATCAAAGTTAGAATATGACTGCCATCTACATCCGCATCGGTCATAATGATGATCTTGTAGTAGCGTAATTTTTCAACACGGAAGTCTTCCGTTCCAATCCCGGTTCCCAAGGCAGTGATGATAGTTTTGATCTCATCACTGTTCAGCATTTTGTCGAATCGCGCCTTTTCCACATTGAGAATTTTTCCTTTCAAGGGAAGAATGGCTTGATTGGATCGATCCCGTCCCATTTTAGCGGATCCTCCTGCTGAATCCCCTTCTACCAAAAACAATTCACTCAATGCAGGGTCTTTCTCTTGACAGTCGGCAAGCTTTCCTGGCAAGGAGCTGAATTCCAGCGCGCTTTTTCTACGGGTCAGTTCCCTGGCTTTCTTTGCGGCAAGTCGTGCTCGTTGGGCTTCCATGACTTTGCTCGCTATTTTTTTTGCAATAGTAGGATTTTCTTCCAAAAAATAGGACAGATGTTTTGACACCAATGCGTCTACTTTTCCTTTCACCTCAACGTTGGTAAGCTTGATCTTTTTCTGAGATTCAAATTGCGGATTGGTCAATTTAACGCTAATAACAGCCGCCAGTCCTTCTCGAGTATCTTCTCCTGAAAAATTTTCTTTAAAATCACTGACAACCTTATTGTTGATCGCATAATTGTTTAAAGTTTTCGTGAATGCGCTTTTAAAACCAGAAAGGTGTGTTCCTCCCTCTACCGTGTTGATATTATTTACAAAACAAAAAATTATTTCATTGTAAGTTTCATTGTATTGACAGGCGACTTCAACGGTCACTCCTTCAGATTCTCCAAAAATATAAATTGGTGGATCATGTAAAACCGTTTTGTTATGGTTGATGTGCTCGATGAATGAAGAAATTCCTCCTTCGTATCTGAATTTATGGATTTTGTCGGATCTGTCATCACGAATGGAAATGCAAATGCCACGATTTAAAAATGCCAATTCTCGCAATCGTTGTGAGAGGATTTCAAAATGGAATTCGGTTTCATAAAAAATGGTGGTATCCGGCCAGAAAGTCGTATTGGTTCCGGTTTTTTGGCTGGGTCCGAGTTGCTGTAAATCTGCGACTGCTACTCCTTTCATGTATTCCTGTTTCCAAAAGTAACCCTCCCTTTCTACTTCCACGATAAGCCTGGAAGATAAGGCGTTCACTACAGAAGCACCCACGCCGTTCAATCCTCCGGAAATTTTATAATTACTGTTATCGAATTTGCCACCTGCATGAAGCGTGGTCATGATCAGTTGCAAAGCAGATATATTTTCTTCTTCATGAATTCCGACAGGGATCCCACGCCCATTGTCCTGGACTGAAATGCTGCCATCATGATGAATTGTCACATCGATTTCGTTACAATATCCGGCCAAAGTTTCATCAATGCTATTGTCGACTAACTCAAACACAAGATGATGTAAGGCTGTTGTATCCACGCCTCCAATATACATTCCAGGACGCAAACGTACTGCTTCCAATCCCTTTAAAACCGTTATGTCCTCTGCATTATATTCATTCATAATAACTTCCTGTTCTGACATAGATACCTTTCATTGAAGCGACATAATTGTGTCCAAAGCATTTTTCAAAAACTTGCTGATCCTTTCATTCAGTCTGAAAAGCATATTTTCACTCCATTAAAAACCAATATTCTTGATTGCTCGCAAAAATAAGAGAATTCCAATTTTCAGCAATTGCTGAGGCTGCCATTCGCAATATGAAAGGTTTTTCCATGAGCTATCAAATTTGGAGAAATATCTGCAGAGGTGACGAAAATCTGGTTTTTCAATTCAGTGAATAATTGCAATACGTTCTTATTCACATGAGGATCCAGCTCTGAGAATAGGTCATCGAAAATGAGTACGGGATAAAAGCCATATCTCTTTGATAATAGTTGATTTATTGACATTTTTAAAGACAAATTCGTAACGCGTAGTTCTCCTTGTGAAAAAAAGTCACGATCTCCGCGATCGTCCAGAAACAAACGATAATCGTCTCGATGAGGCCCAAGCAGGGCATACCCGTAATTCAGTTCCCTTTCCATGATTTTCCGCAACATCTCTTTCATCAACTCGGGATGGTCATAACACTTTTCTCCAAAAGAAGGTTGATACTCCAAAACCAATCTTTCAGGCCTTCCCGTCATTTTCTTAAAATAATTGCTCAAATCGCAATTGAGCGCCTGAATGAAATCATACCTCCGTCTCGTTACTTTTTGACTGATCTTCAAAAGGAGTTCATTCCAAAGAGGAATTTGAGAGCTTTCTTTTCTTTTCAGGAGGGCATTTTTGTGTGCATACAATTGATTCAATTCCTGTATATCAGAAAAATAAGAAGCATCCACAAATGATAGAGTCCGGTCAAAAAAGCGTCTTCTTTCATGGGGATACGCCCGAAACAAAGGAACATCTTCCGGAGTAAAGGCAAGAGAAAAGAAAGAAAGGATATGCTCCGAAGTCTTACGAGAAAGTTTTTGGTTCAATAAGACTTTTTTCCCTTTTTTGGAAAGATTGATTTGAACGGAAAGCAGGACGTTGTTTCGCTCAATCGAAGATTTGAGCAAGGCAAACTCTTTTCTATCCTGTAAAAGTGGAATAATTTTACGAGTGCGGAAAGAATCCAAGTTGCAGAGATAATACAGCGCTTCGACTAGATTCGTCTTCCCTTGTCCGTTGCTCCCCCAAATAAAATTTATCCGAGGAGAAAATTCAATTTTTAGACGGGTATAATTGCGAAAATGATGCAGTTCCAAGACATGGATGACCATCAAACTTTCCTTTGTTGCATCAGGAAGTCTTCTGATTTTGGAACGACATTGTTACGCATCAGGCCCCTCTTTTCTTTACTTCTATGGAGTTCACCATTCAATTCGCAAAGGCATGATTACGGAAAGGAAAGAATCATCCGTAGGATCTTTGATCAGACAAGGACTCATGGCATTCTTGAATTCCAGTAGAATTTCTTCGCCATGCAGCACATGGAGCACATCCAGTAAATACCTGGCATTGAAGCCAATCTGGAATTCCTCTCCGGAATGATTGATTACAATTTCATCCCGCACTTCTCCATATTCCGCTTTTTCGCTTTCCAAAATAAGCTTCTCAGGAGAAATCGTCACTTTGACAGGCTTCAGTTTTTCATTGCTGATCAAAGAAACGATCCTTAAGGAACTCATCAATCGTTCTCGATCCACCACGATAGAAAAATCATTGTCTTTGGGAATGATTGGATCGCAATTTGGAAATTTTCCTTCAATCAGACGCGTCTGAATCGTAAAGCATGAACTGAAAAATTGAAGCGTTCGATCATCAAAAGAAACTTCGACGGGATCAATAAATAGATCTGCCGCTTTACTGACTTCCTGCAGTGCTTTCCTCGGAATGATTACCTCGAACACATTTTCAGAAACCGTAGAAGGTACGCTACCAATGAACTGAGCCAATCGATGTCCATCCGTGGCAAGCCAACGTGTTGTCTTTTCATCAATTATTGACAGACACACGCCCATCAAGTTTCTGCGAGATTCATTCGTCTGCGCAGCAAACAAAGTAGCTTCAATAAAATATTTCAGGTCTTCTGCTGTTGTGATCACTTTTTCAGGTAAATTTTCCAAATTTGCCTGTGGATAAAGACCAACATCAATAGAAGGAAGTTTGAGCTGAGAAACTCCGCTAGTGACATGAATCCACAGTTGGTCTGTGGATTTTATATGGATTTCTTCTCCTGGAAACTCTCTACAAATGTCATACACTCTTCGCGCACTAATACAAATGCTCCCATGTTCGATAATCTGAGCAGGGAATTTTCCAATAATTGTGATTTCATAATCAGTGGAAGAGAATTCAACGCAACTTTCCCCGTCAATGCCATGCTCATCGTCCAAAGATTTTAAAAGGAAATTGGAAAGAATTGGTTTGGCAGAACTCTTATCGGTTATGGAATGGATAGACTGAAGGGCACTGATTAAGATTTCTTTTTTAATTAGAATTTCCATTAATTATTTCATCGTAATATCAGTAATGTTTGTAAATTTGTAAATTTAAATTTAAGTTATTGATATTAAAAAATAATTTAAAAAAATAATTGTCACTGGTTTTCAAGCAAATTGTAATTTTAACAATTTTAACGATTACTTTGAGGGATTTTCATGAAATTGGGATCAGTCTTTAAAGTTTTGAAAATCTATGATTTTTTTCTGTCAGTTTAACAATTAGAGTCTCTATATTTCTCCGATAGACGATATTGAGAGATGAAGTGACTTCACAGAATACCGTTCTAATCCTGTCCACGAGGTTACAACAAAATGCTTTCATTTCATACAAAAATTTTCTCTATCCAATTCGTCTCCCCTTTTCCTTGCCGAACCACTGCGGGGGGAGAAATCGTGAAATCGACAATAGTTGAATATTCAGCAAAAATAGTCCCGCCGTCGATAACCAAATCAACAAGTTTTTTGTATTCTTCATGCAAATAGACAGCATCGTCGTATAGTGTTTCTTCGGAAGTGAGTAAACTGGTGCTCAAGATAGGATTTCCCAATGTTTCGACAAGTTTGATTGCAATGGAATGATCCGGCCATCGGCATCCTAGGGTTTTTCGTCTGGTAAGCATCATTTGTGGAACTACCTTGGATGCATTGAAAATAAAAGTGTAAGGGCCTGGCAGATACCGGCGTATGATTTTAAAAATAGGAGTTGGGATCCCTTGAGTGTATTCTTGAATTTGACTTTCGCTGCTACAGATGAAGCTCATAGGTTTTTTTGGATCTCTATTTTTTATCTGACAAATACGAGCCATTGCTTTTTTGCTGAATATACTGCATCCAAGGCCATAAACCGTATCTGTCGGATAGACAATCACTCCATCGTTCTGCAGAATGGAAACGGCTCTGTCAATCAAGCGTTGTTGAGGACTTACAGGGTTGATACTCAATAACATAAAAATATTTTAGAGTCGGGTTAGAAATGAAGGATGCGGTGAAGGGCATCATAAATCACAATGGCAGCTGCGGAGGACAAATTCAGGCTACGTATTTGAGAATTCCACATGGGGATGGTATAGCAACGATCCTCATATTGTGAAAGCCATTTTTTGGGAAGTCCGGATGTTTCTTTTCCAAAAAAATAATAGTCACTTTTTTGGGGAATACATTTAGTGTAAGGGCGATTGGAATGGACTGTCAGAAAGTGAAAGCGTTCGGCAGGGAACGAGTTAAAAAATGATTCGGCATCGAGTTGATGCTCCCAACTGACAAATTCCCAGTAATCAAGCCCTGCTCGTTTGAGATATCGATCTGAAAGTTCAAAGCCCAGTTCTCCCAATAAAATGAGATGACATTGCGTTGCCGCGCAAAGCCGGGCAATATTGCCTGTATTCGGAGGAATTTGAGGTTCAACCAAAACCACGTTTAAATGAGGAGAAGTTAACAATCTCATCATCTCTACTTTTCAGAAATGAGCAGCTTTTTTTCTCTTTGAAAACGCTCAAGGGCCAATTTAATCAAGCGGTCCAGTAACTGCCTTTGTGAGAGCCCCGAGGCTTCCCATAATTTGGGATACATACTGATATTGGTAAATCCAGGGAGAGTGTTTGCTTCATTGATGATAAAAGAACCATCGTCCTTCACAAAGAAGTCAATCCGTGCCATCCCTTCACATTCCAAGATGGTGTAAACTGCAATTGCTGCCAGGCGTACATTTTCAGTGACATCGGCAGGCAGTTGGGCAGGAACGAACAATTTCGCTCCGTCCTCTTGAACATATTTTGCTTGATAAGAATAAAACTCGTCCCTGGGAACGATTTCTCCTAATACCTCCGAGGCCTTAGGATCAGTATTTCCCAAAACAGCGCATTCGATTTCTCTTCCCTCCACTGCTTGCTCTATCAAGATTTTTCGATCGTACTGAAATGCTTTGTTGGTTGCCTGCTCAAAATCGGCAGGATTGGAAATTTTAGAAACTCCCAAAGAAGAACCCAGGCGGCAGGGTTTGGCAAATAAGGGAGTTCCCAATTGCATTGATGCTTCTTCAAACGAGATTGCATGAGGCTCTTTGACGGTGATAAAGGGAGTAACAGGCATTCCACTGTCTCGCAAGAGACGCTTGCTGACATCCTTGTCCATGCTGATTGCGGATCCTGTCACATCGGCTCCCACATAAGGAACTTGCAAAGAACGCAAAAATCCTTGCAGTGTTCCATCCTCTCCGTATGGACCATGGGTGATTGGGAAATAAACATCTATTTTTGCAAGACTTCTTTGAGTCTCTTTTTCGATCAAATCTCCATTGAGAAGCGGCAGTACAACCGGTTTCGACACGTTCAATGAGACATGTCGAATGTCTTGGGAGTGGTGAATGTAGGTTTCGTCCCAACTCAAATACCAATTTCCTGATCGTTCGATACCGATAACTGCAACGTTATATTTGTCGGGATCAAGTGCTTTTTGAATGTTCAAGGCTGAGATCAGAGAAACTTTGTGCTCTCCGCTGCGGCCACCGCATAACAACCCAACAGTGATTTTATCAGCAGAAGTCATACAATTTATCATGCAATGGTGAAGGATAAAATGTTTCCATCTCAATGCTAGGTTAGCGAACGCCACGAGTTAGGCAAGGCACGCTTGGCTACTCCCAATAAAGCGAGTTTGTTGGACTCGGTTGCCCCCGAGGTTAATATTATCTCGTCAGAGTCAGCTCCAATCAATCGCCCAATCTGCTATGCGACCGAAACGCATACCGGGCGCAGAAGGCGCTCCGGTTGATCACCGGGTGAGGCCGCTCAATCTCCAGCTCAATTTAGGAACAAACCTTAAATAACCTGTAATTATTCCAATGGTGTGAGCAAAATTGGGGGACATGTACACCGCTGCGCATCCCAACTCTACTATTTTATGCCTGCTGTTACGTGTCCCCTAATTTTGCGTATCCATACTTCTAACTTATTTAAATTTCATTCCTTAATATGTTGAACATTTTGAAGGAATCATGATTGGGACCGGTTAGCAAAAAGTGTTACTTTTTAACAAAAAACTTCCTGCAACACCTCTGGACGCTTTTCGGCAAGTATCAATAAAGATCTCGCTGGACCACTAGGTTTCCGTCTCCCTTGCTCCCAATCTTGTAAAGTTCGTTTAGACACACCTAATAATTTTGCAAAATCTGATTGTGAAAATCCTATTTAATTACGAGTTTCAACAATGGGCGACATTTCAGTGGTGTAAAATAAATTGTGTGAATTTTTGAAAGACTTGAAGACATGGGGCTTTCCCAGTAGGTTGGCGTAGCCATACATTAACCATCAATAAGGAGAAAGACCCATGCAATTAGAAGTGAGTGTAGCGGAGTTCAAAGAATTGTTCAATCAACTTCAGAGTCCTGATGAATTGTTTTCCCTACTGCGCTTGGTGGAGACAAGGAATCCGCTTCCAACTGGAGAGAGTTTTTCAAGGATCTCAAAAAGAGAGGATTGTCCGCTGAATCTGCAGGGAGAAAGAGGGTTAAAGAATTTCTGCTTGTCTTTCGTTTCCTTTTTTGATAGTTCTCAATGAAATCGCCTTTGGCTGAAGGTTTTATTTCAAACCTCAAGTCGCTCTTGACAGCTTAATAAATCAGAAACGACGGGTAATGCTGACCAAAGCTGAAAAACACTAGGCTCAACGTGTTTTTTGAAACTTGTCTAAATTGTCATTCCCGAGCATGCGGGAATCCACCGGGCTGGCGTTCCAGGGTTTTAAGCTCCAGCCCTCTGGATCCCCGCTTTCGCGAGGATGAGTGCGCCTGGGAAGGCGCTTAATCAGCGCGGTGGAAGTCCGTGCCATGGTAAACCAGCTGTAGCCGAAGGTAACTGCGTCGCCATGAGGCGGGGTGGGGAGCAACCGGAGGCGAAATGGTGGTCCGTAGGAGAACGAACCCGATTCGGCGGCATGTTAGCGACGAGCTTGCTCATTCGTGGCGAAGTCTGAAACTCACTGATCCCGTTGCGGTGGTGGATAAAACGAGGGTCAGGCGCATAACGTGGTTGGGGACGGAACATCAGGAAGGTTAAGCGAGAGAAGCAGGGAGACCTCTGCCTTTGGTGAGAGGTAGAGGAGTCAGAACCCTGATAGTACCGTAATGGAGTTGTGTCTTTCAACAAGGTGAGGATATTGTGACACCATCGGGAAAGCAGATGGCTAACAGGGAAAACAAACACGAACCTGAATTGACAGGCAGGCTTCATGAAAGGCGGGAGAAGCAAAATCCCGAAGAGGGAAGCGGGGTAGGAAGTTGGATACGAGAAGTTCATCAAGTTGATCCTCAAGAGAAAGGAGTTTCCAAAGTGTCGGAGATGACTAACCTGGAAACAGAAGCCTCTCCTCATTGGAGTTGGGTGGAAACAACGATATGGATCGAACGTATGTTGGCGGCTCTGGGTAACGGAGTCAAAGGAGATCTCTTCTTTGCGCAACTCGGACTTTTCACCATGAAAGAAGCCCGATGGGTAGCGAGCCAATCCCGATGAGGAAACCAACGACTGGAGAGCCGTGTGCGGGAGAACCGCACGCACGGTTCGGAGGGCAGGGAGGCTAATGCCTTCCTGACTCCTATCACAGGGACAACGTTTTTCAGGAATACCAACAAAATATGACGCTACCCGTCGTTTCTGAGTAATAAGACCAGACATCATTTTCATCAAAGGAAAAAGTGCAATTTGATCAACTCGATCTCACACAGGTGAAGGTGAGAAAACCCTGGAAGGGTGACAGAGCATAGCCCAGCCATTTATGGCTGGGTCATGCCACAAAACCTTTTTAGTCCCAGAGGGACGACACTTTTTCTTCAGTGCGCTTTCAGTGTCGTCCCTCCAGGACTGGATCCACCATCAAAATCTATCCCCAGTCATAAATGGCTGGGCTATTTCCTTTCGTCCCTCCGGGACTAAAATATGACTGCTGCGAACGGTCAAACCTATAAAATAATCCGGTCCGACCCAAAGTCCCCCTATGATCTATACAACGAAAGCGTTATGGAACTCCTCCAACGTCTCGCTGCCTGAGTATGACGCCAAGTGGAAAGCTGCCACAGAAGCTACTACCATCGAGGAGATGAACAGGCTGTCTAATGAGTTGAATATGTGGGCAATAGAGGAGTTCTGGCAGATCTGGACTCCGATGGCCCAAAGTTTTGTGGCGGTCCAGCCGTGGCTCACAGGTTTTAACGGTGAAAGCAAGCTTGTAGATTATGCGGATCTCCATGTCTTCGCCCGCCTCTGGATAGATAGTGCGATGAAGAAAGAAATGGGGCATTAGTGTTTATAGACAAGTCCCCCTTTGAAAAAGGGGGATTTAGGGGGATTTTACAGGCCATGTACAATGAAATCCCCCCTGGCCCCCCTTTTGCGAAAGGGGGGAAAGAGGTATATCCCATGAGAATCTATATCATCAGGCGGTTATTAAAGAGAAACCGCTGGGGACGTTCGGCGGGATCATTGTCTTGATCTTTATTTTTTTGGCGGTCTTTGCCGATGTGCTGGCGCCGCTTCCCTATGATAAAGTCAGCATCTTTGACCGGATGCAGGAGCCATCCGACAAGTATCTCCTGGGGACCGACCAGTTGGGACGAGACCTCCTCAGCCGCCTGCTCTACGGGGCTCAAATTTCCTTAACGGTCGGTCTGGCCGCAACCGCGCTCAATGTGCTCCTCGCCATCCTGATCGGCAGCATTTCCGGATTCCTGGGAGGAAAAGTGGATCTGGCGGTGCAGCGCTTTGTCGATGCCTGGATGGCCTTCCCGGGGCTGCTTTTGTTGTTGACCATCATGTCCATCGCCGGACGGGGTCTCCCTCAGATCATCGTGGTCCTGGGGATCGCCGGCGGCATCGGCAGCTCCCGAGTGGTCCGGGGCGCCGTGATTGGCATCAAAGAGAATGTCTATTTTGAGGCCGCCTTGGCGATTGGCTGCTCGAAAGGGAGAATCCTGATGCGCCATGTCCTGCCCAATATTGTCCCTCCGGTCATCATCATCTTTTCCATCAACATCGGGGCGGTGATTATCAGTGAGGCGTCGTTGAGCTTCCTCGGATTCGGGCTGCCCCTCAAAGTGCCGAGCTGGGGAGGGATGCTCAGCCGGGAAGGGCGGGAGTTCATGGAGATGGCACCCCGGATGGCGCTCTGGCCGGGACTTTGCCTGACAATCGTCGTCTATAGTCTCAACATGTTTGGCGATGCCATGCGGGACCTGCTCGACCCCCGGCTGCGGGGTGGAGGAGGCCGCTATGGGGCGACAATCAAACAAAGAGGCCCCCTGGCCCGACTGATCAACCCTTTCAAAATGGGTTAAAGTCAAGACTTGACCTCTTTACCTTATATGCTCCGTTGGAGCAAATTAGATCCTGCCATTGCTCATGAATGGAAAAACCTTGAAGCGCAACGTTTAGCTCAGCGGGTATTGCCTGACATTGAACTATGATTGGAAACAATGGAAACGTCCGAAAAATAGAATCCGAAATCTCCTTGAGCTGGGAGCCAACAAGAGGCAAGCAATCTTGTCCGGTCTCAGTAGCAAAAGTTACTGGTTCCTTTCGAGAACCTTAGCCACCCAACATGGAATGACGAACAAATGGTTTGACGAGCAAAGATTATTGTTGGTCAAACAATTATGGATCAAAGTCCGCTTCAATACAAAGAACCGCCCTGTGCGGGTCCACATGCAGTGTGGTGTGTTGAAATAGCGGAGAAAAACCACTACCTACCCGATTCGATTTTCTTTTCTTAAGCTAACCTGAGTTCGAGATAAGAATTTAATAAATTCAATATGTTATGGAATCTTCATATCTTAGAGAAACGATGAAACACATTGATGCCACCAATCTGCTGGAATACCTGCTCCAAACGATTTTACCAATGTTCAACGAATTCCCTTGAGAGGAAATGGGGTTGAAATACACTGGCAAAATGATCTCAACCCGTTACCCCACGAGCATTGCTCTCCGTTCCTGCTCTTTCGCTGCTCAAAGGAAGCTCATGAGCCCTTGCCTTACACAATTTTCAAATAAATCAATCACCCCCCTTCTTGATTTTTTGATTTTTTTGCGAATTCCGCATTTTTTCATTTGGGGCTTGAGGCTGTGCAGTAGTGCTAAAATCATGCCTTGTAGTTTTAGGGAAGGAGAGGGGTTCCCGCTCGATCGATTGAACAATATCGTGAAAGAACGTGAAAGCGATGGATCCTTCCCGGGAATCTTTTTTCAAAGTTATTGAACTAAACGGCTTCTGACTGTCCCCGGATTTGAGCAGATTTATTGATTTTTATTTTTTTTTGCGAATCCCACATTTATTTTACCTCAGGGGGTTGACATTGCGTTGTTGTTGTTGTGCTAGTATCGTGCCTTCACTGAGTTATTTTAGTGAATGAGAGGGTTCCCGATCGATTGAACAATATCGTGAGAGGAATTGAAAACGATCGATCCTCCCCGGGAATCTTTTTTAATGATATTTAACTAAAAGGGTTTTTCAGAGACCTGAATAGTTACATTTTTTTATAAGGAGAAGCCTATGCTGAAATCAAGTCAGCCGAAAATAAATTGTTATTCCTTCAACTTTTTATCAGGAGAACCCTATGTATTTTAAGAAATTTGTCGCCCCCGTCATGGGGCTTAGCGTGGCAGACGTCGTGTCTGCCGCGAAAATCCGATTCGCCCCCTGGCGGGTGAATCGTTCTCAACACCCTCAATTAAAAGAGGTTTTTATGAGTAGTATAAAGAAACTTGTCGCCCCCGTATTGGGGCTCATCCCAGCAGGCTCCTGGTCTGCTGCAAAAATACAAGCAGTGTTGTTAACCCTGACCCTGATGGTGGCCACCCTCGGGGTTTTTCCGGCTGTGGTGGCCGCGCAGAAGATGGTCAAAGACCCATCCACCGGGAAGATGGTGACCGTGCCCAAATATGGCGGCACGATCACACCGATCCTGAATTGGAAGACGCTGGGAAGCGACCCTTATTTCTCGGGTACTGCGGGATGGTGGATCGGGCTGGTCAACGAGAAGTTGGGCATCGCGGACTGGGCAGCCGACCGGAGCGTCGTCGGCTTTGACACGCTATACCTGCCCGAGGAGGCCCTAACCGGGCAGTTAGCTGAGAGCTGGCAGACCCCGGATCCGCTCACCTACGTGTTCAAGATCCGCGACGGCGTCTTCTGGCACGACAAGGCGCCGGTGAACGGCCGGCCCCTGACTGCGCATGATGTCGAGTACACCTTTCACCGGGTCCTGGGACTCAGCGGTGGTGAGCCGAGCCCGATTATAGCGCAATTTGACGTGGGGAAACTCAAGTGGGAGTCGGTTACCGCTACCGACGATTTCACCGTGGAATTCAAGTTGAGCGAGCCCAGTCTCATCGCCCTGAAGAGTATACTCGTCGAGCAGCTATCGTACGTGGTCGCCCGCGAGGTAGTCGAGCAATTCGGGGACATTCAAGACTGGCGCAACGTCACCGGAACGGGGCCCTATCAGCTGACCGACGTGGTGGAGGGAAGCTCGTGGACCTTTACCAAGAACGATAACTACTGGGGCAACGATCCGAAATTTCCCGACAACCGGTTGCCCTACGCAGACCAGGTCGAGTACGTTATCGTCAACGACCCGGCGGCGATACTGTCCTTGATGCGCTCGGGTCAGGCGGATTGGATTGGGTTTGGGATGAACTCGCACCTCACCAATGTCGACCAGGCGGTGAATCTACAGAAAACCAATCCCGACCTGGTGCTCTGGCCGTTTGCCTATCGTGCGGAGACGGCGATCAATTGGAACAAACAGAAACCGCCCTTCGACGACATCCGGGTGCGCCGGGCCATCAGCATGGCCATCGACTTCGAGGCCATCGCCAAGAACTACATGCAGGGTTGGGGCGATGCGAGCCTGGTCGGCGGTGTTGGCAAAGCGGTGCTCGGGTATTTCATGCCCTCCGAGGAGTGGCCCGACGAGGTCAAGCAGTACTATCGGTATGACCCCGAGGCGGCGGAAAACCTGCTGGACGAGGCCGGCTATCCGCGCGGTGCGGACGGCGTTCGCTTCAAAACCATCTATGAGCACTTTGAGTACTTTGACCTTGGCTACTACCAGATCGCCATGGATTACCTCAGGCAGATTGGCATCGACGTCGAGATCCAGATCGTACAACTTGCGGACATGGTTCAGAAGGCCCAGAAGCACACAATGCTCGGTATGCGCTCGGATGTATGGGGCATGGCGCATCCCAGTGTCATGGGCTCCCTCGCGACGTACTGGTCGCTAAACGGCTGGCATCCCCAGAACAACAGCGACCCCGTGTTTGACGAGAACTACGAGAACGCAGCGGCCGCTACTACCATAGAGGAGCAGAAGGAGTGGATGCGGAAGGCCGACATGCGCGTCATCGAGCAGCAGTGGACCATCAGGGGGCCCATCTCTCCCCTGTTTGGTGCCACCCAGCCGTGGATCAAGGGCTACAACGGGGAAAACGAACTCGGTGGGCATCAGCGCAGCACCATCTTCCAGTACCTCTGGATCGACAAGGAGTGAAGCAAGGATTGGGTTCTGAGCTGGATTCTGTCAGTTCGATGGATGCGGTTGGAGCCCAATCAGTTATCATTGCAATAACGGAGCTGCACTCCGGCGCAGCTCCGTCAGAAACCATGCGATAGAGGCCATGAGAACGTACATCATCCGGAGGGTCCTGCTGATGATTCCCACCTTTTTCCTGGTCACCATCCTGGTCTTTTTCTCGGTGCGCTTCATCCCCGGCAACGTCATCGACCTCCTCATGTTCAGAATGGTTGAATCGTCGGGTAGTACAGCTGAAAACGACGCCCAACTCCGGGCGGAGCTCGAGCGCAGGTTGGGGCTGGACGTGCCGGCGTACGTGCAGTACACACGCTGGATGGGCGGCATCCTGCTGCACGGCGACCTCGGCAAACCACTGCTGCGGCCAGAACCGGTCGGCCAGCTGATCACTCGCCGGTTACTGGTCACCATCGAGCTGGGTCTGGTGTCGATCCTCATCGGTCTGCTGATCGGAGTGCCCATCGGGATTTACTCTGCAATCAAGCAGAACACCCTGGGCGACTACGTGGGCCGCTCCTTCGCCATCTTCGGACTGGCCACGCCCAACTTCTGGCTGGCCTTGATCATCCTCATCTTTCCGGGGATCTGGTGGGGCTGGTCTCCGCCGCTGCGGCTCAGACGCATTGGCGACGACCCCCTCACCCACCTTAGTATGTTCATCGCTCCGGGTTTGATCCTGGGGACCTATCTGGCAGCGGGCACGATGCGCATGACCCGCACGATGATGCTGGAGGTGCTCCGGCAGGATTACATCCGTACAGCCTGGGCCAAGGGACTCAGAGAGCGCCTGGTCATCTTCCGGCACGCCATCAAGAACGCGCTGATCCCGGTGGTGACGCTCGTCGGTCTGCAACTGCCGATCCTCGTCGGCGGCTCGGTGATCATGGAGCAGATGTTTGCCATCCCGGGCCTGGGACGTCTGATGATCGATGCGCTTTCCGACCGGGACTACCCGCTGATCTCCGGGATCAACCTCTTCTTTGCCTCCGTGGTCATGACGACCAACCTGTTCATCGACCTCCTCTACTTCTACCTGGATCCACGAATCCAATACAAGTAAAGGGGCCGCCGTAGATTTTGCTGCTTACGAGCTATTGCTATTGTCGAGATTTCTCAGGGATGTAGACAAAAATGCCCGTGATATTGTGGTTAATTGAGCATCAATTGGAGGATCTGCAATTACTTCAAACAGGGCTTCAGAAAAGTCGATAGATCAATACTTTTGTACTTCATTCCATACCGTATTGGTAATAAATACTTTAGAAAAATCTTCAAGTAGGTCTAGCTGATTTAGTTCATCTAGATGAATTAGGGGATCTACATCACAGACAACGGATGATTGAGATTTAGTCCTTGCCATGGAGTCCCCAAGCAATATCTTCTTGGATGAATTGCTCCATCAAATCCATTGAGTGAAACTCTAAGTAACGCCGTATCGTTTCTTCCATTAGTTCATTGATATTCTTGAACTATCCTTCATCAACCAGTTTTTGCATACTCAGTTGGAGCTGGGGAGAGATTTCCGTAATGATGGCGTTCATGTTTTCCTTTGTTTTTTATTGTTAAATTTCTCTTGATTGGTTCTATAGAGCATCGAAATTAGGAAAAGGCAAAAAAGATTCTTTAACAGTGGCGCACTTCCCAATTATTAAGGATTGTTCATGCAATCTTTTCAAGCATGTTTTGAATTTTCGCGTATAGGCTTTCTCACCAGGAGTGAATCGCTGAATCAAATATGTTCCTTATTCATGTTTTTTTAAGGTCTCTTCAAGAGCAGTCCCTACGTCTGAATAATTACGTTTTATTTTGAACAACAGTGTTCAGAGTGCCATCTTGTAAATGGACGGAAAGCGCTTCTCCAACTTCAATCGAGTCAACAGAATGGATGGGTTGCTTTGCACTGTTAAATAGAGCCCCATATCCTCGTTGCATGACCTTGATAGGACTCAATGAGTCGAGAAGTGACATGCGTTGATTCATCCGTTCCCGAGTTTGCCGTAATTGATTTTCAAGCAGATAGTGCAGTCTCTCTTCCAGTCTTGCCAGATTGTTTTGATGTAATTCGATTATTTGGAGTGGGTTCAATAAAACAAGCTGCTCGTGTAAACGGCGGAGATTTTGTTCCTGCGTTTGCAAGGGGCGCGTGATGTGATGATGAAGTCGCAGGGAAAGTTCGTCCAGACGCTGTTTGTGTTGGTGTACAATAAAATCAGGAATGCGCAATTGCCGGGTTTTGGCGCGGATAAGATCCAGATTTTGTTGAATTTGTTGCTGCATCACCCGCTGCAATCGTTGTTCCTGAAGCATCAGCATCTGCAGCAGATCCTGCAGCGAAGGAACGGCCAATTCCATGGCAACCGATGGAGTTGGCGCCCTCACATCGGCGACAAAATCGGCAATCGTGAAATCCGTTTCATGACCGACTGCGGAAATAACGGGGATTTTGGAATGAAAAATGGCGCGCGCCACTTTCTCCTCATTGAATGCCCATAAATCTTCAATCGATCCGCCGCCGCGACCGACGATCATCACATCGATTTGTTGCGTTTCTTGAAGAGAATTGAAATATTCAATTGCTTCGACCAGGGAAGGAACCGCCTGCTCACCCTGAACGGCAGCCGGATAAATCAGCACTGACACACTCGGACAACGGCGCTTGAGCACTTGGAGCATGTCATGGATCACCGCACCGGTTGCCGAGGTCACAATTGCGATACGCCTTGGAAAAAACGGAATCTTTTGTTTGTGACTGGAATCAAATAATCCTTCCTCTTGCAGTTTTTCCTTCAACTGTTCAAAAGCAAGTTGCAGCGAACCCAATCCTTTGGGTTCCATAGAAGAGACCCGGATCTGGTATTCTCCCCTTGGTTCATAGACCGTGATGCGCCCCTGAACAATGACTTCAAGTCCATCTGCAGGCTTGAATCTTAAGGAGTTGGCTGCCTGTCGAAACATGATCCCGCGGATTTGACTCCGGTCGTCCTTAATCTGAAAATAAAGATGGCCTTGCGCGGATCGTTTGAAATTGGAAAGTTCCCCTTCCAACAAGAGAGATCGGAATTGTTTCTCTATAGTGAGACGGATATGCCGCGTTAGTTGCGATACAGTCCATACCGTCGGGGTGGTGGGAGATGATTCCGTATCTCCGGATGATCCGTTTTCAACAGCAACGTCAATTTCAAAAACGATGGAAGACATGATTTGATTCGGGATGGAAGAAGTCGAGCCGTAAAGAGGGCGACGCCTTAATGCAAGATGGCTAATAGTTGTTTTTCCATGGAAGCAACAGGCGCATTTCGATTCGTCCAAAATTCAAATGCTTCACATGCTTGGTAGAGAAGCATTCCAATTCCGTTGACGAAAGGGATTTTAAGCTGTTCCGCTTGTTTTAGCAAGAGCGTTTGTCGAGGAGAATAAATGATATCGATGACGCGACCAAGAGTCTGAAATTGGGCCAGATCCACTGGAACTCCCTCGTCTTTCATGCCCAGGCTGGTGGTGTTGATCAGCAAATCAACAGGATGATGGAAAAGGTTCGATAAGGTCTCCACTCGTATTTCCGTATCCGGAAAATGGGGAGAAAATTCTTCAGCAAGCAGCTGAGCTTTTTCGGTAGTGCGGTTGATAAGAAATATACGCTTTGCCTTGCTTTCTGCCAATGCCACCAAAATGGAGCGAGCCGATCCCCCGGCTCCGAGCATCAAAATAGTTTGATTTTCAGGCGCAAAGTAAAATTGGGAGAGGGAGCGAATGAATCCATGACCATCGGTGTTGGTACCAATCAGGCGGCCGCGGTCATTGCGGATTGTATTGACTGCGCCTATCAAGCGCGCGGTCGGCGTGATATCATCAAGAAATGGCAATACATTGATTTTGTGGGGAATGGTCACGTTCACCCCCGCAATTTGCAAACTGCGGATTCCCTCGATTGCTGCTTGCAAGGACTCAGGCTGGACTTCGAAGGGCAGGTAAGCAGCTTCAATTCGGAACTTGCGGAAAGCCGAGTTATGAAGAGGAGGTGAGAAAGTGTGAGATATGGGGAAACCAAGTATTCCATATACTTTGGTTTTCCCTGTAATGAAGGGGGACATCGTCATTCTGCTTCGTTGAATTTGTTGGCAATCAGTTCCAATACTGCAAGCATAGCTTGTTTTTCATCCACTCCTTGCGCAGAAACATTGAGCATAGTTCCCCGGGTTGCCGCCAGCATCAAGACTTCCATGATGTTTTTCGTATTGGCGGAATTGCCTCCATGCCGCATTTGAATTTCAGATTGGAAGGTGTTGGAGAGTTTGACTAAAAGAGCTGCGGCTCTTGCATGCAGACCCAGACGATTGGCGATTGTGATAGTTTCAGTGATCATCAAGCGGCTTCACATGCCGGACAACAGATACTGGCTTGCGCGGATCTCTGCAGGAGTCCGTCGGGGACTTGAAGTTAAAGTCCGGCTTGTTGTCTCAGTTGATGCGCCTTGTCTATGTGTTCCCAGGTAAACTCAGGCAATTCCCGACCAAAATGGCCATAGGCAGCCGTCTTTTTATAAATCGGTCTCAGCAGGTTCAAACTCTCGATAATCCCGCGGGGCTTCAAGTTGAAATTGTCTCGAATCAATTGAGAAATTGTGTCCTCCGAGGTTCGATGGGTACCAAACGTATCTACAGCCACAGAAACAGGGTCCGATACTCCAATGGCATAAGCCAATTGGACTTCACAACGACTTGCCAATCCTGCAGCGACAATATTTTTGGCAACATGGCGGGCCGCATAGGCTGCGGACCGGTCTACTTTAGAAGGATCTTTCCCGGAGAAAGCGCCTCCACCATGGCGTCCCATCCCGCCATACGTGTCTACGATAATTTTTCGTCCGGTCAACCCTGCGTCCCCTTGTGGGCCACCAATGACAAATTTGCCGGTTGGATTGATGTAATAGATTGTCCGCGGAGTCAAAAAATGAGAAGGGATTACGGAGTTAATGAGCTTTTCAATCATGTCTCGTCGAATGGTTTTTTGATCGATGTCCTCCGCATGCTGAGTGCTGATAACTACGTTTGTCACTTCGACCGGTTTTCCATTCACATAGCGCACGGTTACCTGGGATTTTCCATCAGGGCGAAGATAAGGGAGGGCTCTGTTTTTCCTTAGAGTCGTCAATCCTTCCGTCAATTGGTGAGCCAGGGCAATCGGTAGTGGCATTAATTGGGGAGTTTCATCACAGGCAAATCCAAACATCACGCCTTGGTCTCCCGCACCCTGTTCCTTGCCGGCTGATTCGTTTTCACTGACGCCTTGGTCAATGTCAGGCGATTGCTTGTCCAATGCTATCAAAACCGCGCAGGTTGCGCCGTCAAATCCTATTTTCGAATCGCGGTAGCCAATCTCGTGGATCGCCGCCCTTACTATTTGTTGTAAATCTACTTGAGCCTTGCTGGTAATCTCGCCGGCAATCATCACCGTGCCCGTTGTCACCAGGGTTTCGCAGGCAACCCGGCTTCGAGGGTCTTTCGACAACATGGCATCGAGAATCGTATCGGAAATAGTGTCACACATTTTATCGGGATGGCCTTCCGTTACACTTTCTGAGGTAAATAGTGTTTCTCCCATCACGTCTCCATATTTTTTAAAGGTAAGAACGACCACTCGCATTTGGAAAAGAATTTCACTGAGAAGTCTGATGCTGACTATCGTATGTTTGAATGAAAATGTCGAAACATTTTCGTTGATTTTCCCCTTCTTTGACAAAGAGGATTCTTGAAGGGACGATCCCCGCTTCCGCGAGGACAGGCTTATCGTTTCCAATAACTCTGCAAGGACGAGAGGAACGAACCTCCCAGGATGTCCAAGGTGATTCTGGTCGCCATGGTGAATGGCATAGCCATCGTGATGCATGTATGGTATTTTTTAGAAAGTCGAAATGGCAAGTAAGCGGACGGAGAAATGAGATTGCAAAAGAATCTTCTATGGAATATGAAAATCCATTTGTGCTTGATTTTTTTCATATGTTGGCAAGCACCCGGTAATGCATACCAATTCAATTGGGAAGATCTGTGGCAATACATTCAAAAAAAAACTCGAAAGTGGGACCGGGTGATTTTCACCACTTCGGTGCAGGTTTTTGATCCATTTGCGCAGGCCGACAATTCCTCTCATCAACCCCTTTCCTCGACAGCATTGGGATATCGACAAACCATTCACTGGCAGGAGGGTATGCTGGTTGTGGAAACATGGGATCATGCCGGGGAATTGTTGCATTTTTATTATGAATCAAATGGGATTGTGGTCGATGCTGTTACCCAGTCCAAAAGGCATTTTTTGAAAATGGATGTCCTCCCGCATTATCTTCGATTCATCGTTCAACGTCCGGAAGAGTGGCAAAGGGCCTTGCGAGAAGTCTATATCCAAGGCAATGAAATTTCTTTTTATCGGGACCCTGAATACAATATCCATTATCGGGTTGGGGAATTGCGCAGCAATCACTTTGCACTGGTGGACAAACAAACTTTTTTTTTGAAAGCTATCCATTACCAAATTCGTAATGGCGAAGAAGAACACCTGATCCGCATTGCCTTTGAAAAAATGACATCTTACGAAAAACTGGAATATCCCGGACAAACCGATTATTTTCTGGATGATCGTTTGTTCAAGCGTGTGCTTGTTCATTCGTTCGAACGTCCGGAAAAATTGCCCATTGATCAACTACGAAAAAAAGCCGAACGATGGTCGCAGTCCCGTTTCACTACCCTCAATCACGACTACGCGAGATAGCATTCCATGAAGAATAAATTGACAATCCTGCTCTGCGCTTCTTTCTTCATGCTCGGCATGAGCCAAGCATGGACAGAGACCAGAGTACTCGATTTTATCAAGATTATCGTGAACAACGAGATCCTCACGAATAACGAAGTCCAGGAAGCCATTGCAACCAATCGCGCCCAAATCATGCAATCCGTCCCTGGGGGTCCGGAGAGGGAACAGCAACTGCTCCAATTGGAAAAAACAACCATTGAGTATTTGATCAATGAATTGTTGGTATTGGATCGGGCCAAAGTATTGAATATTGAAGTGAGCAATGCTGAAATCGAGCAACATATCAACCGCTTGGCCCAGGAAAATCCGCAAGTTCTCAAGAATTATACTGCGGAAATCTTAAAAGAAATGGTCGCCAAAGAATCTCTCAAGCAACGGGCGATCGCCCGGGAAATCGACGTGAAAATCCGTGTGACAGACCAGGAAATACAAAAACTCTGTCAAGAAAACACCGAACAGACTAAAAAAATAGTAATCGCCCAAATTTTGTTTCGAGGCTCTGAAGAAGAAGCGCGTCGTAAGGAAATATTGGTCAGAAAAGCTCTGAGTGAAGGAGAAGACTTTGCAGATTTGGCAAGATCCCATTCGGACGATCCCAATGCCCGGAAAACGGGAGGAATCATTGGTTCCTTTCAAAAAGGAGAACTACTGCCGACAATTGACTCTGCTGCCTTTTCTTTGAAGCTCAAAGAACTCAGCGGACTGGTGAAGACCGAGATTGGTTACCATCTGATCTACCTCCAGGATGTCAAATACAACAAGGAAATCGATTGCAGCAATCCGGAGGAGTCAGAGAAAATTCAATACTATAACCAACTCTTCGTCCAAAAACATCAGACGGCCTTGCAAACGTATTTGAAAACACTAAGAGAAGCGGCTCAAGTGGTGATTCATTGAAGGAGGATCCCCGCTTCCGCGAGGACAGGCTTTTTCGAGGATGAGTTTTCAGTTCAAATTGGCGAAAACTCCAAGACTCAAGTCATCGATTAATCCTGCTTCGAATTTGTAGGCGGCCAGGCAGGTGACCATTGCTGCATTGTCCGTACACAATTGAGGAGGCGGGTAAAACAGTTCAATGCCTTTTTCCCGACATTGCTCTTCAAAACAATGCCTTAGTTTCTTGCTGGCTGCCAGTCCTCCGGATACTGAAAGCCTGTGGACCTGAAATTCTTGCACGGCTTTGAAAGTCTTGAACAACAAGACCTCAACGATACTTTGAAAAAAACTGGAAAGCACCCCACTTTCATCCTTTAGGGCTTCAGGGTGAGCTTCCCGAAAACGCAACATAGCAGTTTTCAGTCCGCTGAAAGAAAAATTGGTGTGATCCTGGCTCAACACGGGTCGAGGGAAAAAGTATCGATCCGGGGACGACCGGAGGGCGCACTGATCCACGACAGGACCTCCCGGCATCGGATGTCCAAACATCTTTGCCACTTTATCCACGCATTCTCCTGCGGCATCGTCCACGCTGCGACCGACGATATCGTAGTCGAAATGATTGCGGGCATGAAAGAGCAAGGTATGCCCACCGGCCACTACCAAATGGATAATTGGAAAGAAAATCTTGTCATAGCATAAAAAATTGGCATAAGGATGCGCCTCCACATGATTGACTCCGATCAGAGGAAGATCAAGTGCATAGGACAACGTTTTCGCAACAGTCACGCCAACCAGGAGGGAACCTAGCAATCCAGGATGATTGGAAACGGCAATATAATGCAAATCATCAAACCTTAAACCCGCTTGCTTCAAAGCTTCTCCAATCAAAGGATTGATCACTTCCATATGTTTACGAGAGGCGCGTTCAGGAACGACACCTCCAAATTCTTCGTGATCTTTGTATTGGGATAGTGTGACATTGGCCAAAATCTGCGACTTTCCTTTCAGAATGGCAATGGACGTGTCGTCAAAAGTAGTATCAATTCCCAATCCGATGGATTGCATGGAGTTTCCGTCTTTAATGAGATTGTTCATCCCCACTTGCCATAGGATTGGTAGATGGAGAATCCGGATCGAAAGGAGAAGGCGTCCGCGTTAAAGGAAGTTGGGGTTTTAACCAGGGAAAGTGGCTGGTCAATGTATAAAAAATTTTTGGAATCAATGGACGACACAACCGCTGAAGAAGATAGGATGGTAGCGAGAAACTGATATACAGGACTGCGGAAAAAAGCATTTTAAACGGAAGCTCATCAAAAAGCCTGACCGTGCAAAAAACCACAATTGCTCCTGTCAGAATATTCGTTATGTCTGAACCTAGAGTTTCTTGTAGCCATTGCGCACCTAGTATGCCTGCATAACCCGGATAACCTATGAAACCGGAGTTGGACAACTCGGTAAGGGAGACTGGTGACCACAAATGATGCGCAACAGAAATCGAGAGCATAAGTGTGACGGCATAATATGCAGTAGAAATTCGGTGCAGGTAGTTTTGAGCAGAAAAGGAAAGCTTCAAAACAAACCATGGGACTAATAAAGCAGAAGGACCGAAGAGCTCAATCAACGTTCCTCCTAACAACGCTCCCGGGATGCCACACCAGTTTTGAATACCTGCGACCGGATACAATTGATGAAAAAAGGTAGGATCATAAAAACTTGCCGACAACAACGACAGAAAGAGGAGCAACGTGACCGGCGGGGCGATGATATATTTGAGAGAGGAGAACTTGAGAAATTTCATTGCAGAAGGCAGTCCGATTTTTGTTTTTTAAAGAAAAGAATCGTCAATAAGAATTTTGTCGGGATAAAATTTCAGCAACCATTCGGGCCACGGAGCTGGGAACATAGGAGTCAATATTCTCTCCCAAAAAGGATAATTCTCTAACCAGGCTTGAACTCAATGCCGACAGATGCGGGTGGGAAAACATACAAAAGGTTTCAATAGAATTGTCGATTCCCAGATTGCCCATCGACTGTTCCAATTCTCCATGGAAATCGGTAAAATTCCGCAAACCTTTGATGATAACCCGGGCTTTTCTCTTTTCTGCATAGCGGACGGTGCTGCCCCTATAAGCCTCTACCGTAACGTTGTCTAATTGATAATGCTTGACATACTCTTCCATCATTTGCACACGCTCTTCGGGAGAAAAGAGATATTTTTTCTGAACATTGACGGCAGCAGCCCAATAAACGTGATCAAATTGTTTGGCAGCGCGTTGCAGAATATCTCCATGTCCCCAGGTCGGTGGATTTGCGCTGATGGGATAAATAGCGATCCGTTTCATGCCCATGACAGTTTCCTTTTTTTAATCGATTTATTCTTTTCCCTCGAGGAATCCATTTTGATATCAGTATAGCAATATTATCAGATAGATCCAGAGTGGAAAGAAGAAAGTCAAGCAACTGTTTCCCAGTCTCATTTAAAATGTCGGATATCGGCTGTTCTACAAAAAAAAATTTAATTTTGCGCAAACGCACAGACATCACTATCCCACTCTGACAATTCCCGACATCGAGAAAAAGCTTGCAATAACTACGCAGATCTTCTAAATAGATAAGATTTTCTTTGTTGATAGTTCCTACTATACGACGTTTAAGCGCATTAAGAAACGCTCTTGGTTTCCACCCTTTTGAAGCAGTGGAACCTTATAAAGTGTTCCTGCCTTAAGGAATCCTTTTTTGCGCCATTTACATGGAGATAAAAATATGGCAGTTGTCTCGTTAAAACAATTTATCGAAGCCGGTGTTCATTTTGGGCATCAAACCAGCCGTTGGAACCCTAAGATGGAACCGTATATCTACGGAGCCAAACATGGCATTCATATCATCGACCTGAGACAGACGCTTCGCAAACTCAAAATCGCTTATGAATACACCCGTCAATTGGCAGAAGGGGGAAAATCGATTTTGTTTGTCGGAACAAAAGACCAAGCCCGGGACATCCTGGGGGAAGAGGCGCAGCGCAGTGGTAGCTTTTTCATCAACGAGCGTTGGCTGGGCGGCTTGCTGACGAATTTTGAAACAATTCGCAAGTCGGTTGCCCGCATGAAGAATTATGAAGAGTTAGCCGGTCCGGAAGGAGCGTATCCTGGAATGATCAAAAAAGAAGCGTTGCAAATTGAGAGAAAACGCCAGAAACTCGAACGATCCTTGGGGGGCGTCAAAGAAATGCAACAATTGCCCGGCGCTATTTTTATTGTGGATTGCATCAAGGAGCATATTGCTCTGAAAGAAGCCCGAAAACTCGATATTCCCATAATTGCGATTGTCGATACCAATTGCAACCCCGAAGGTATTGACTTTCCTATTCCTGGTAACGATGACGCCCCTCGTGCCATAAAGCTCTATGCGAATGTCATTGCAACGGCAGTACAGGAAGGAAAGGTGAAGCGGGTCCAACGTCTTCAGCAAGAATCTATGACGCCGCAACCGGAAGAATCCATTGCAGAAGAGCAATTGCAGAAAGCGGTTGTAGCCGTTAAGGAAGAAGATCAGGAGTCACCAGAATCCGAGGAGGCTCATGAGGACGGCAAAGCTGATAATATCGATTCGGAGCCGCGTGAAGAAGACAGGGTCTAAAAAATCATCAATTTAAACAATTCAAACTAAGAAAAAGATATTTCTATGACACAAATTACTGCGAGTATGGTCAAAGAATTGCGCGAAATCAGTGGTGTCGGGATGATGGAGTGCAAAAAAGCCCTGGTGGAAACACAAGGGGATATGGATGCTGCTAAAGAACTACTGCGTAAAACAGGCCAAGTCAAAGCTCTTAAAAAATCATCGCGGGAAACCCGGGAAGGTGGTGTGGGGATTGCCATTGCCAGCGACAAAAAGAAGGCAGCCTTGGTCAAAATCGCATGTGAGACGGATTTTGTGGCAAAAAATGAAAAATTCCGCAGTCTGTTGGGCCAATTGGCAGAGCAAGCCATTACGCATGGAGTGGCAGATTTCATGAACCAACCTTTTCAGCAGCAGGCAGATCTCGAGGGCACGGTGCAAGACATGCTCATGCGATTTATAGGAGAACTGGGAGAAAATATACAATTTTTGGAAGCAAAAGCCTTGCAGGTTGATTTTGGAGTGGTGGGAGGATATGTCCATATGACGGGAAAAATCGGAGTCCTCGTTGCTTTAAAAACAGAACAACCTGTTGAACACACGCTTTTGGATCCTTTGGCGAAAGACATCTCCATGCATATTGCCGCCTCTCAGGCAGAAGCGATCAGCGAAGATCAAATTCCCGCAGAAGTGCTTGAAAAGGAAAAAGAAATATTTGTTGCTCAAGCACGGGATTCGGGCAGACCTGAAAATATTATCGAGCAAATGATTGCAGGCAGAATGAGGAAATTCAAAAAAGAAATCTGTGTACTTTCCCAACCTTTTGTGAAAATTCCTGAACAAACCATTGAGGGATTGCTCAGCGAAACCAGCAAGACCGTGGGAGTGGGCATCGCCTTAACCGATTTTGTCAAGTTCCAATTTTGAAGGAAGGCGTGCTACCAAAATACAAGCGCATATTATTGAAACTGAGTGGAGAAGTCTTTGGAGGCACGAGTGGAACGGTGTTTGATTATGACGTCATTGCTCGTATTGCCGAAAGCATCATTGCTATTTATCAGTTGAAAGTGGAGATCGGAATCGTGGTTGGTGGTGGAAATATTTTTCGCGGCACCCGGTCCTCACCGTACGCCATGGACCGAGTGGCAGGTGATCACATGGGAATGCTGGCCACGGTGATCAATGGCCTGTGTCTGCAAAATGCTCTGGAACAACGTGGTTACCAAACCCGAGTGATGTCGGCCATTGAAATGCATGCGTTCGCCGAACCTTACATCAAACGCCGTGCGGACAGACACTTGCAGAAAGGACGGATTGTCATCTTTGCCGGAGGAACCGGAAATCCCTTTTTTACAACCGATACGACTGCTGCCTTGAGAGCCTCTGAAATTGGGGCGGATGTCGTCATAAAAGCCACTAAAATCGATGGGGTTTATGATAAAGATCCGGAAATTCACAGCGATGCTGTGCGCTATCATCAACTCTCTTATGAGACAGTCCTGGAAAAAAATTTGAAAGTCATGGATGCGACGGCTATTGCATTTTGTAAAGATAATAACCTTCCGATTATTGTTGTCAACATTGGCACCGAAAATTCCATTGTGAATGCCATTTGTGGTAATGATGTTGGAACGATCATTGATGGAGATGGATTATGAGTGCTGAAACCACTGAAGAAGTCTTGGAAACTATGGACTATAAAATGGACAACACGATTGAAAACTTGAAAAAAGATTTTATCACAGTACGTACGGGGCGGGCTACTCCTGCCATCCTGGATGCTATTAAAATCGACTACTATGGCACGCCCACTCCCCTGTCTCGGGTCGGAACGATTTCAACCCCCGAACCTCAATTGCTGGTGATCAATCCTTGGGATAAGAATATCATCAAAGATATGGAACGTGAGATCCAACGGGCCAATTTGGGATTGATGATCTCTCAAGACGGAAACATCATCCGGGCAGTTTTGCCCGTTCTTACGGAAGAGCGACGCAAAGAATTGGCTAAAAAGGTGAAAAAGATGGGAGAAGACTGCAAGATTGCGTTGCGGAATGTCCGCCGTGAGGCAAACGAAAACATAAAAAAATTGCAAAAAAATAAACACATTTCCCAAGACGAAGAAAAATCGACCCTGGACACCATTCAGAAAAAAACGAATGAGCACATTGACAAAGTCACCGAATTGACAAAAAAGAAAGAGACCGAACTCATGACGATTTAGGGAAGTGAACGGCTGAGTCCTGGCAAACCGTCCTTGCATTTCAACGGGGGTCTGCCTTTCCATATGTCATTCTCTCCGCCATCCATCTTCTCATAAAACTCACTGGACTTCGAGACCACCGGAGTTTTGCTGCTGATAATCCTTTATGTTTGCCGCAGTTCTTTATTCAATCTGGCACTATCAGATTTTCAAGTCCGTTCTGTTTCGGGGAGGGATGACTTTCCTCACCACATACGCAGTCATTGTCCTGTTGATGCCAAAAATCATTCGATTGTTCCGGGAAAAAGGGATCACTTCCGATTTAACCCTTACCGCTTCAACGAGAGGACGACCTTATGCAGGTGCGACTCCAATCATGGGGGGAGGTGTTTTGATTTTGGCAATTCTGGTTTCTGTCTTGCTATGGTGCAATCTGAATCAGTATATTATTGCTCTGTTGATCATCATGATAGCCTTTGGCATGATTGGTGCGCTTGACGATGTAGCCAAGGTGATTCATAAACGAAGAATTGAATCCGGAGAGGAAAAAAGGAACTGGTACAGCAACAAAGCTGATGGCATCAGCGGGCGAAATCGATTGCTTACTGAGTTTGCAGTTGCCTTGATTGTAGTACTCGCACTTTATCTCCACGTCGACATTGACGGACATCTGGTAGTGCCCTTTGTACCCTTGAAAGATTGGTATCCGTATTTGCCCAAATACCTTTTTATTCCCTTCATGCTCTTGATCATCGTGGGAGGCGCCAATGCGGTCAATTTGACCGATGGTATGGATTCTCTGGCCACCATGCCGCTGATGACGTGTTCGCTTTTTGTGGCCTCCGTGGCTTATATTGGAGGAGAAGCGGAATGGGCTACCCGATTGAAGATTCCCCTCTTGTCTCCGGATATCAAAGAATTAAGTGTCCTGGCTATGGGGATCATCGGTGCCGGTTTTACTTTTTTACGTTACAATGCGCCACCTGCTTTGATATATATGGGAGATTTGGGAGCGCTGGCCTTGGGTAGTATCATTTCTACCATGTTTATCTTCGTCAAGGCAGAACTTTTTCTTCCCATTGTGGGTGGAATTTTTGTCTTTTCCGTTCTTTCCACCATCATTCAACGTCTATTCTTCAAATGCATGCTATGGTGGAAAGGTCGTTTTATGGCGGAGCGTTACCGTTTTTTTCTGCGCTCCCCATACCACCATCATTTGCAGCAGCTTTGGACCTATTCGGAGCAAAAGCCTGAAGTGGAGTCGGTATGGTTGCTCTTTCTACAAAAGTTTGGACTTCGTTCCATACCGGAAGAAGAAAAATTGCTCAATCCGCAAGATATCCACAGCAAAGTGATTTGGTTGATGCATTTGAAATCCATCTGGCTTTTTGTGTTTACCATCATTTTGTATTTCAAAGTGCGTTGATTGGTTAGGATAAATCCGGGACGCCTTTCAGGGTTCGAAGCGACAGAGGGAGGTCCATGAGTTTAGAGAATCGTGTTGCCTTGGTCACGGGAGCAGGGCGGGGTATTGGCCAAGCCGTTGCAATTTTTCTCGCAAAGGCAGGTGCCGATATTATTTTTACAAATCGCAACAAAATATATTCAGATCAAACCCAGGCGGCGATTGAAGCCACCGGGCGACGCTGCCTGGCATTTCAAGTGAATGTGTCTGATCTGAAGGCGGTGGAAGAAATGCTCCGTATTGCCCAAGAATCTTTTCCCAAAATCGATATTTTGGTCAACAATGCAGGCATCACCCGCGATATCTTGTTTTTACGGATGAAACGGAGCGATTGGGACGAAGTATTGGATGTAAATCTGACAGGCATGTTCAACGTCACGAAAACAATCATTCGCGGCATGATTCGTCAGCGCTATGGCCGTATTGTCAATATCACTTCAGTGGTTGGATTTACCGGAAGTCCAGGGCAGGTGAATTATAGTGCTGCCAAGTCCGGAATTCTGGGATTCAGTAAATCTCTCGCCCTGGAACTGGGCAATCGTAATATAACCTGCAACACTGTGGCCCCGGGTTTCATCGAAACCGACATGACGGGGGAGTTGGATGAGAAACAGTCCCAAGCCATTTTGGAGCGAATTCCCTTAGGGCGAATGGGGTCGGTTGATGACATCGCCCGAGCTGTTCATTTTCTCGTTTCGGATCAGGCAGACTATATCACCGGGACGACATTGCATGTCAATGGAGGAATGTATTGAGAGGACCTTGGGGAAATGCTCGGCTGAACAAACCATCGGTTTCTCTCCCAAATTCAGTAAAAAAGTTTGACTTTTATTCAAAGTTCGCCCAATTCAGGATATAGTACCAGAAAGTCATTCCATGATTTTCATCAATGTGGGATGGGGGTTTGCAAAGCAGAATCACTCTGTTTTTTCCTCCTCGTTCCCTCATCCCGAAAATAATGAAAAATTGTATATCCATGGGCGCAATGTTAAGTTTTCAAAAAAAGGAATGAAAAATATGGATGTTGAAGCAGAAGTAAAAAAAATTATAAGCGAGCAGTTGGGAATCGATGAAGATGAAATCACGCCGGATTCACATTTTGCTGATGATTTGGAGGCAGATTCTCTGGATACAGTTGAATTGGTGATGGCTTTCGAAGAAGAGTTCGACATCACGATTCCAGATGAAATTGCTGAAAAAATCACGACGGTTAAAATCGCGATTGAACATATTCAGGCCGCGCAGGAGGGTTGAGATAATTCCGTCATATCTTTGATTTTACAGGCTATTCTAATTTTTTCACTTGTTAAATAAATCATTCTCATGCGTAGACGTGTTGTTGTCACTGGATTAGGCATTATTTGTCCGATCGGAAACAATCTGGAATCAGTCTGGGAAGCCAGCCGCAACGGAATCTCAGGTACGGGACGCATCACAAAATTTGATCCTTCCGATTTAAAAAGCCAGATTGCGGGAGAAGTCCATGATTTTGAGATCCCCTCCGTCATTCCTCCCAAAGAAGTCAAAAAAATGGACACCTTCATCCATTATGCCATTGCCGCAGCCCAAGAAGCATTGCAGGACGCGAACTTGGAAATCACGGAGGATTTGCAGTATGACATTGGCGCTTCCATAGGAGTTGGGATCGGTGGACAACCGATGATTGAAAAAAATCTGTTGCTCATGAAGGAAAAAGGACCTGATAGGATTTCTCCTTTCTTCATTCCAATGGTGCTGGCAAATATGGTGGCTGGGCAGATTTCCCTGATTTTTGGCACAAAAAATTATAACACATCGACGGTTTCGGCTTGTGCCTCTTCGAATCATTCTATCGGGGATGCTGCCCGCATGATCGAACGTGGTGATGCCAAAGCGATGATTGTAGGAGGAACAGAAGCCTCCGTCACAAAATTGTGCATTGGTGGATTTGCTGCCATGCGAGCTCTCAGTACGCGTAATGATGAACCTGAACGGGCCAGCAGGCCGTATGACCAGGAACGGGATGGTTTCGTTTTTTCCGAAGGATCCGGCATTCTCATTCTTGAAGATCTGGAATTTGCAAAAAAGCGGGATGCCCGTATTTATTGCGAGTTGGTTGGATACGGTTTCAGTTCCGACTCCTTCCATATCACGGCCCCGTCTGTGGAAGGACCGGCGCGTGCTATGAAAATGGTCTTGAAGGATGCTGCGATCAATGCGGAGGATGTCGATTATGTCAATGCCCATGCCACCTCCACCCCTGCAGGGGATATTAATGAATTGCAGGCCATCAAATCTGTTTTAGGAGATCATGCCAAACAAATTTCGATCAGTGCGACCAAATCCATGATGGGACATCTTTTGGGAGCGGCCGGAGCAGTGGAAGCGGTGGTTACCGTGAAAGCGCTCCAGCATGATTTTGTGCCTCCAACCATCAACATTGACAATTTGGACCCTGAGTGCGATCTGGATGTGACACCAAATCAAGGAAAGGAACGCAAGCTCAAGATCGCATTATCGAACTCTTTTGGTTTTGGCGGCACCAATGCTTCCCTTTTGTTTAAGAAACTTTAATTTTCCCTCTCCCCAGCAAACACTCACTTCTTTGAGCTGTTGCCATGCGGGTGCTCTTTAGTCTCATACTGGTCTTCTCCTGGCTTGGGGGATTCCACGAATCCCCTGCGCAAGATCTCCCAAAGGGTCAATGTCAAGCACCTAAACCCCATACCGATCTTACCCATTGCCAATTTTCCCGCAACAAACTGAGGGGTTTGGATCTGAGGGGGGTTTCTTTGAAGAATATGGTGCTCAATCGCATCAATTTGAGTAAAACCAATTTACAAAAAGCCAATTTGCAAGGCGCCCAACTCAAAGGAGCGAATTTGAAAGGTGCGATTTTGATTGCTGCCAATTTGGAAAACACCATCCTGGACGGTGCCGATTTGGAAGGCGCCAAATTGCAGAAAGCGCGTATGCGTGAAAGCAAATTCCTTGCTGCCAACCTGAGAAAAGCGATTCTTACGGAAAGTCATTTGTTTCAAGCCTTTTTGTATGGGGCCGACTTGCGAAATGCTGATTTGAGCAAGTCGGACCTAAGGGAAGCCGATTTGAGTCGGGCGAATTTGAACTCCGCAAATTTAGCTTTCGCTAATCTGGAGATGACTAAACTGAATCAGACCAATTTGGGAAATGCCAACCTCATCGGGGCGTATTTTAAAAATAACCCTTTGAAATGGGCCAATTTGGAAGGGGCGCGCTTGCAAAAGACAAAAGATCTCCCGGCATGGGTGGTCCGGGGGTTGGACGAAGAAGGAGTGCATTCCATGCTCCGTTTGGAAGCTTCTATTCGTCAAGGATTTCGTCAGCTCGATGGAGTGGATCTTTCCGGAGCGGATTTGTATGGACTGGATTTGAGCAATGGCAGTTTTTCAGAGGCCAACTTAGAGTATGTGGATTTGGAAGACAGCAACCTGGAAGGCGCCAACCTGGAAGGCGCCAACTTGAAAGGCGCGAACCTGAAAGGCGCCAATCTGAAAGGCGCTCGATTGCATTGGGCAAATTTGTACTATGCCAATCTTCAGGATGCCCAAGGGGTACCTGAGATTTTAAAGGAAGAATTAACCCATTGAGTGATCAATCCATCGATTTCCAAGAAAACGCGAAAACTGGGCGCCGGCAAAGCGACGCATCGTTACTCGAGAACAACCCGGAAGCCATTTTTTTGGAACAAAGTACGTACGGCAGAACATTATATCTACGGCTTGCTACCCCGTGCCCTCAGTAAGGCATGCGCAATTCAGAATAGCAACCCTTCTCCTCTGCTTGCAAAACTGGAACTGGAGATCCTTCCATAATTATCGAGCGAACTCCAATTGCTCTTTCACATGCGCCGTTGCCGAAATACCGGAGACTTGGACTTGTTCCGTGTTTTTGGTTTTACAGACGATGACAAAGGCAACTTTCAATCAGAAATTGATGATGGATGCAGATCGAAATAATTTACAAAACATTTACACGCCGTTGACCCTCAAAAAACATTGGATTACGTATAATGACTTCAGAGGATGTCGAAGGACGGCATCCGATTTGTTGAACCAAATTGAAATGAGGACATTATGAAAAAAGTTATTGTTGGAAGTGTGATCGGTATCAGTTTGTTGCTGGGTGCCGTGGTTGCCGCTCATTCTATTGACGGCTATTTGGACCGGCTGCAAGAGCGGCTGGAACTCAGTGAAGAGCAGAAAGAAAGTTTGCGTAAAATTATTGAGGAATCAGACGAGAAACAAGCAGCGTTGCAAAAGCAGATGCGCGCACTGCAAAATGAGACCCGCGAACAATTTAAAGCGGTACTCAACGAAGAGCAGTTGAAGCAGTTGGAAGAAACGCGAAACGATTTTGGGAAAGGAAGAGGTAAACACCATCGTCGCGGAAAAAGTGGTCATTACTGGGGAAACCTGAAGGAAAGACATCAGAGCTTTATACCAGAGGACTATGGATACCAGCTTCTTCCACGATTCTTGGATTCTGACTCAAACGCCGCGAAGTCAGATATCTGACATTGTGGCAGGTCCCTGGTAAGAGAATAGTTTTTGTCAGGGACCCAGGTTATAACTATTTTCTCAATTCCCGACTGTGAGTAGTGTTTTATTGATCGATGATGACTTGGAGCTTTGCCAGCTTTTAACAGAGTATCTGACCCTGGAAGGATTTTCCGTGACTGCAGTGCACGAGGGTAAATGCGGGGTCGAGACTGCCTTGTCAGGAGAGCATCAATTGATTTTGCTGGATGTCACCTTGCCAAAATTGAATGGGTTCGAGGTACTGAAACGCATCCGACAGCAATCCAAAATTCCGGTGCTCATGCTGACAGCACGAGGAGATGATGTCGATCGCATCATCGGATTGGAAATTGGAGCGGATGATTACCTGCCCAAACCATTCAATCACCGTGAATTGGTCGCACGCATAAAAGCGATATTACGTCGTAGCGAAAGTGTAGATGTCCCTGAATCGTCACCACCACTGCTGGAAATTGATGATCTCTCCATCAATTTCCTGAACCGGGAAATCAAGCGGAATGGCCAACTGCTGGAAATGACGGCGACCGAGTTTCTGGTTTTAAAAATTCTGGTGGAACGAGCCGGGATGCTGGTGGATCGTGGTGAATTAACCCGATTGGCCCTCGGACGGAAACTGATGGAGTACGACCGGGCCATCGACATGCATGTCAGCAATGTCCGTCGTAAAATCAGAAAAAAACCGGATGGTTCTCCACGCATCAAAACAGTGAGAGGATCCGGCTATTTTTATATCACTGAGTGAAGGAGGCTCGTGCGCTTGGAATGGCAATCCTGGCTCTACAAACCCTGGACCCGTCTTTTCTGGAAAATCTTCCTCTGGTTCTGGCTGACGATGACGACGTTGGTTGTCAGCCTGATCGTCGTCATTGCCCTTGTCGTTGATCCGGCCATCTATTTCCCCGAGCGACACGGACTTTTTCATGATCTTGAAATCCATGGCAAACGCCTGGAGCATGAACCTTCCCGACGATTGCAACGAGCCAATAGATCCAATCGGAGGCCTGTGAATCTTCCCGGAAATATGTATTTGTTCAACAACCAAGGACGGTCGCTTGGAAGACAAAGGGTGTCGCATGCGTTGCAGAATTTTTATGAGCAAACACGGGAGAGTCGTCAATTCGAAATCGCCTTGAAAGATGGTCTTGTGCTGGTGGGACCCTATCGACTTCTTGTGGGAAATGAATTTTATCAACTCTACCTCACCAATCCCTATCCCGATCATGTGTTCTGGCGACTGTGGCAAATCCTTTCCGGACAATGGATCTTCTTTCTCACCACTTTGACTGTCAGTGGCTTATTTTGCCTGCTGCTGGCCTCCTATCTGGTCGCTCCGATTCGACAACTGCAATCTGCAGCAAGGCGGATTGCCCAAGGCGATTTCGATACGCAGGTGAGCCCCCGAGTGAGTCGGCGGAAAGATGAAATTGGACAACTCGGTCATGATTTCAACATCATGTCGCAGCAATTGAACGATCTGGTAGGCGCTCAGAAACGTCTGCTGATGGATGTTTCCCATGAACTGCGTTCTCCGTTGACCCGCTTACAGATAGCGCTGGCACTGGCTCGTAAAAAGACCCGCGATACAGATCCCGAACATGACCGCATTGAACTGGAAATCGGTAGGTTAGACCGCCTGATCGCCCAAGTCATTCAATGGTCACGGCTGGACAATCGCCTCGTCGGGGAAGAGAAGAAATGGATGGAACTTTCTGCTTTGATCTCGGATTTGATCGAAGACACTCATTTTGAAGCAGAGTCGCAGGAAAAAGAGGTCCAACTGGTCCACCGCGTATTCTGCCATTTCCAAGGCAATGCTTCGATTTTGAGCAGCGCCATTGAAAATATAGTCCGCAATGCCATTCGATTTGCTCCCGCCCACACCACTATTGAAGTCAATATGGCCCTGCGCATCGAAAACGAGCAACGCTTTGCGCTGATCGTGGTGGAAGACCAAGGTCCTGGCGTTCCGGAAGAAAGCCTCGAAGTGCTTTTCAATCCCTTTTACCGGGTCGATGAAACCCGGGGACAAAAAAACAATGGTAGCGGATTGGGAATGGCCATTGCCCAAAGAGCTGCTGAATGGCACCAGGGGCGCATTTGGGCTGAAAATCGAAATCCTGGCTTGAAAGTGACCCTTGAACTACCACTCTCGTCCAATCAGGATAAAGGGGCAAATCCGTGATACATTTTAACAGAGCTTCCTGATAATCCTCTGAATCAATATGCTATCCACATCGACTGCGATGAACGCAGTTATGAACAATAGATTCCAGCATTTCACTCTGAAAGTTCAAGCATCCTGATTCAGGCGTTACGAAGTGATTGATCCATTTTGTGTCATCCCGGACTTGATCCGGAATCTGGGATTTCTAGGGTAAATCCCTTGGATTCCCGGTCTTCGCCCGGAATGACAAACAGGACTCATTATAACCTGAACAGAGGGTCAACCATTTCCTGATAGCAGTACTTGGTCATTTCTTCGATAAAAGCCCTCAAAGGACTGACAACCACGGTTTGCTTCACCGGATAAGGCGCATTGACGGGGGCAATGAGCCAGGTTTTTCCAGTTCCAGGTCCTCGATCACATTCCACAATCCTCGATTCACTCGAGGTGCGCTGGAGGCTTTGCATTCAATACCTATTCTTCGGTTGTCCTTGTCCAGAATCAGATCTATTTCCGCGCCATGAGAGGTTTGATAAAAGGAGGCATTCCGGTTGGGTAGCGCCGTTAGGATATTTTCCAAAACAAATCCTTCCCAAGAGGCGCCATAAACCGGATGTCCTAAAAGATCATTTAAGGATTCAAGTCCCAATAAATTGTGGAGCACTGCCTTGGCCAGCCGCTGTCTCGAATAAAACACTGGGGGATTTGACAAGTCGTTTTTTGATGTTGGAGTGATACGGTCCCAGGATCCGAATGACAAAGGTTTGAGCCAATAGCTCCAAAAAGGAGCGGACACTAGTATGCCCCAACCCCAGAGAATCACCCATTTTCATCAGGAAGCCTCCGATAGACTTTCCATCGTTCTAAAGAAGCAGGATAATCGTCATTTTTGATACAGAGTACGAAATGGGCAGATTCCATCATCCTGGGGGCTTCCTCAAGCCACCGGCAGAGCCGGTGGTGATGACTCCGACGGCAAAGTCGAAGAGGGAAGCATCAAATGGCAGTTCAAGGGCACTGGCTACACTGTAGTCGATGCCCAGAGCTGCTTGTTTTTCTGACTGGATGCCCAAGTTGCCGCCCCGTCAGCAAGATTGACTTTCCTAGTGCAGGACAAAATCATTCTGCTGGGATCGATCAACGCCACGAATGAGAAGTAACGGACGCGGTTGTCGCCCTAACCCCTTGAAGCCCTCTGCTTCAATTTCCCGGCGATACACCGAAGTGGTGGGCATATAACGGAGGGTCATGCCGCGACGGTGTTTGTCAGAAGTGTTGGGCTCCGAACCGTGCATGAGATAAACGTCATGGAGCGAGATCTGTCCGCCTTCCAAGACCAGTTCCACGGCTTGACTTTCATCAAATTCCGATTTTTGCAGTTCCATGGCCAACGCGAGCCCTGGGCTTGGATTCTTGTCATGTTTGTACAACTTTTTAGCACGATGGGAGCCTGGGATGACTTTCAAACAGCCATTCTCTGTGGTCGAATCGTCCACAGCAATCCAAACCGAACAAGTGGCCAAAGGCCGCATGGGCCAGTATTCGCCATCTTGATGCCAGGGGGTTTTGCTCCCATTGTGGGCCGGTTTGGCAAAAAAACTCGCATTCCAGAGTAAAATATCCTCTCCAATAACCTGGGCCACCATCTCGACAATTTCCGGGATACGCGCATAGTTCAGGAAGGCCGTGTCATGGACCAGCAGGGCCGGGCAGTAATCCCGAAATTCAGGATGTCGTTTTAACAAGAGGTCATGATTGTCTTTGATCGCCTCCAGGGTTTTAGACGGCAGGCGATAATCAGGAATCACGAAGCCCTCCTCATGATATTTGTCAATTTGCTCCTGGGTCAGCATTGTAGTCTCCTTTCTCTTCACTCAGGTTGAGTGCTTTGCAGGGATTCCCGCTGACTGAAAGTGTTATACCACTCCGCCAGTTCTGATTGTCCTTCACGCCAATTCTCGTTCGGTTACTTGTTATACATTGTCGAAGGCGACATGATACTTGATGATTCCCTTCGTGTCATCCAAAATTCCTTTTTTTAACGCTAGAACCATAAAGACTTCATCAGGAACATCATACTCTGATTTTCTTCCATATTTTACTGAAGCCTAAGTTGATCGATTCGTAATAAAAAAAGCTCCTAACCTTGAGAAAAATGTGTTATATTTCAGTGGTTAACACAAAAACATTCACAAAATCCAACACAACCCAAAAGGTAGAGAACTTTATGGAAAAAGATATAACAGTTCAGGATAAAAAGAAACAGGTAATTGATGCCATTCAGCCAACCGATGAACACTTGACAAGTCGTGCCGGATTGGCCTTTTTTGCCCAGTATCTGCAAAGCATTCGGCTGATGCCGATCATCGAAAGGATGTTTGCTTCGATGCGTAAAAATAAAAAAGGTATTGCTGTCTCTGATTTTTTTGCGCAGATACTCTGTTTTTTCATGGACGGCAGCAGCCGTCATCTCAGTTGGTTCGATCACCTCAAAAGGGACGAGGGTTATGCCGCGTTGTTGTCATGCAGTGAGCAAGACCTTGCCTCCTCGCATACCGTGAAAAGATTTTTTGGAAAGTTCTCTTTTGTACGAGTCTACCTGTTCCGTCATCTGCCGCAGATGCTGTTTATGCGGAGACTGAAGAAGACTTGTCCAACGGTGATTGTGTTGGGTCCGGATTCGATGGTACTTGATAATGATGATGCCCTGAAACGCCATGGCGTCCAGCCGACTTACAAGAATGTCAAAGGATTTCATTCCCTGCAGATGAATTGGGGTCGTTATATGGTTGACGCAGTTTTTCGCGGAGGTAGCAAACATTCGAATCACGGGAAAACTGTTCAGAAGATGCTGGTTTAAATCGTGAAAAGGATTCGCCGCGAATACCGGGATGATGTACCAATCATGCTGCGCATGGACACCGCTTTTTTTAACGAAAAAATCTTTGAAACCCGTGAACGACTGAACATCGGTTAGCTGAAGCGGAGAAAAATCTTAGGCTCGTACCACGGACGGGGAAAGGATGAACTGGCCAACCGGGCGCTGAAAAACTTTGGTCATCGACAACTACCCTTCAAGGACTTCATTTCCAATACCGCATGCTACTATCTGATGCTGCTTGGCAATAACCTCTTCGAAGCCTGCAAAGAAGACGTCAGCAAGCCGGTGATTGCGGTAACGATGTATGCTGATACCTTCCGGCGCCAGTTTCTTGATACGGCAGGCAAACTGCTTCGTCATGCCGGAAAACTGATCTTGAAAATACCCAAAACGACCTTTGAGCGCTTGCAATTGGACCAACTATTTGCCACCTGCCAGCATGCATTGGCGCCAATCTGATCAACGGGTTTCGCTTCAATTAAAAAACAAAAACATTAAAGTTTAAGGGGATGAGTGCGTCCATGACATGAGAAATGAAGACTTTCCACATCTGAAAACAGCATTTTGATGCTCATTCTCACTCAAACATCCATGGATTTGATGATCAAAATCTGATTTCAGTAGGTATCAATAAAATTTTCATGCTATTTGAGAAGCGCAAAGTCAGGGTCACATGCGCTCACCCGATAATGACCAGTGTCCTAAAGATGAACTGACAATTCTAGCACAAAATTTGGTGAAAAACACAGGGGTGGGCGTCCAGTGAACCGTCTGGTTGGTACTTTTTTCTCGAGTTATTATCAGTCGAATCACAATAAACGATCACACATTGACTGCAAAGCAAACAATATAAAATGATTCTCAATGGGGAGAGAATAGGATGGATGCTTGTGAATGTTTACGAACAGACAAGACTGATGAAATCAAATGAATTGAGATTATTTTAACAGATTGATAAGACAGGGGAAGCCATTCCTCTCAAACCTTACCAAACGGAGACATCTTTTGAGAACGGATGAACTGTTTTATGAATTTTTTAAATTAGCACCCGATGCTCTGATCAAATTGCTTCAATTGAATTTACAGGGTTCGTATGTCTTTGAGAGCATCACTCTCAAAAGAGTGGAAAGACGACTCGATGGGTTTTTCAGGCGCACTGATGGAGAAGGCCCCAATCTCTTTTTCGAGGTCCAAGGCTACGGCGATAAAAAAATTCTGTGGCGTCTCTTTCAAGAATTGACGACTTATTATCTTCAAAATGAGGATGATAAACCCTTCATCGCCATTGTGCTGTATGTGGATGAAAAATATGATCCCAACGATCTTCCGTTTTCCTGCCGGTCTCCGAATAAATTGATCCAAGTCCATTTAGCCGACTGTCTTAAAAAAGCAGGACATCTTCACAAGTCCCTGATGGTTTTGGAACCTTTGGTTTTGGAGAGTCGAGCAGAATTGGAAGAAAAAATACCTCAATGGAAAGACACGCTGGAGACGTTGGATTCTTCAGAATTCGAAAAGAGACATTTGATAGAATTGTTAACCTATGCTATTTTGGAGAAGTTTTCTAAACTGACAAGAGAGGAGATACAAACGATGCTCAAACTGACACCATTAGACGAAACAGTCGCCGGAAAAGAATTGATACAAATCGGAAAATCACAAGGTTTGGAAGAGGGATTACAAGAAGGACTGGAAAAAGGACTGGAAAAAGGACTGGAAAAAGGGAAAGTTATCGGTCAAATCCAGATGGCCCAAAAACTTCTCAAACAAGAAGTGACTCCTGAAAAAGAGTTAAATCGAAAAAATGAAGAAGAGTTACAGACCCTCCTTCAAGAACTCCAATCACAACTCAATCTCTCCTGAAAAGTTTGCAAAAGTCTCCCTAATTCCTAATCAGAGACACGAACTTTTCAACATTCTAGGGAACAAACCTTAAATAACCTGTAATTATTCCAATGGTGTGAGCAAAATTGGGGGACATGTACAGCGGCATCCCAACTCTACTGTTTTATACCTGCTGTTACGTGTCCCCTAATTTTGCGTATCCATACTTCTAACTTATTTAAATTAAAGGAAATTTTTTAATCTTCCGTATTTGTTCCCCAATTACTCTTTTTGCTTTATCCATATCATAAAGGAGCGGATCTCCTTGATTTATCGTTTTTTTATTTTTTTTGCGAATCCCGCATTTATTTTATATCAGGGGGTTGAAATTGCGTTGTTTTGTGCTATAATCATGCCATTATTAAGTTGTTTTGGTGAATGAGAGGGTTCCCGATCGATTGAACAATATCGTGGAAGGACGTGAAAACGATCGATCCTCCCCGGGAATCTTTTTTAAACGATTTTAACTAAACGGTTTTTTCAGAGACCCGAATAGTTACCTTTTTTTTTGAGAAATGCTTGACTTACCATTTTAATCCCTTTATTCTGTCACTGAAAGCTGTCAGATTTTGTTACATTTGAGCAAGATTTTCACCGCATTTCGTTAAAATACCGTTAGAGATTGGCAAGAAATTTATTAACTTTATGCCCTGAGATAGGACGGAAAAGCAATAAGGCGATCCTTCGATTTGCCACATCGGCGGACCGTCAGGATGGCATGAAAGTCTGAAATTAACCTGTTTCAAGTATAAAAAATATTGACAATGAGGTGGCTATGAAGTATACTTAAAAACCAGTTCCCAGTTCCCAGTTCCTAGTAATAAGTTTCAAGCAACAAGTCTCAAGTCCCCAATCCCAAGTTCTACTCCCTTGTATTATCTCGACATCAGGGAGAGATCCTTAAGATCCCTCGTTCCCCGTTCCAGGAACGGAACGGCAATGGGGAATTTGGAAAATCATCGGCGCCTGAGTGCGTCGGTTTCTGGTTCATTGCCCCATCCTGGAGCCAATGAATCGGTTTTTTGATCACTCCAAAATGAAGGAGACCCAATGTGTAGAGAAAACGTCGAGAACGAAAGCAGGTTTTAAAGCAACCCGCAATCTTGTTTTTAATCAAAAAGCAGAAAGGAGCACCATGAACCGTCAAAAAAGTAGAGAAAACGTCGAGAACGTGCTTTCGGGAGCGAAAGCAGGTTTTAAATCAATCCTAAATCTTGTTTTTAATCAAAAAAAAGAAAGGAAAAAGATGGATAATCAAAAAAGCAAATCAACCTTCAGTGCAATCCTGCTGGCCTTCATCCTGAGCGTGACCATGCTCTGGGTCAGTTCAGCCGTCGCGGCTGAGAAAAAGATGGTCAAAGACCCCACCACCGGTGAGATGGTGACCGCGCCTGAGTATGGCGGGGTGCTCACGGTAGCTCAGGGCTGGGAGCCCCCGGGTATAGACCACCACGTCGCGCATTTTGTGGTGTCGGTCTACACCGCTGGCGTTTTAGAGAAGCTGGGCATGGGGGACTGGGGACTAGACAGGGACGTATGGGACTTTAGAACCGCGTTCACACCTGAGTCTTTCCAAACGGGGGCGCTGGCGGAAAGCTGGGAGCAACCCGACCCCCTGACTTATATCTTCCACATCCGCAAGGGCGTCTACTGGCACGACAAGGCACCGATGAATGGGAGGGAATTGACCGCCAAGGACGTAGAATATAACTTTCACCGCATGACGGGTCTGGGCAGCGGCTATACCGAACCTTCCGAGTTCCGGATCAATTTACAAAATGTGCCATTCGAATCGGTAACGGCCACCGACAAATATACGGTTGTTATGAAGCTAAAGGAGCCATCCCTGGCTGCGCTGGCGATCCTCATCGACGATCCCCTCACGTTTATATACCCCCCCGAGGTAATCGAGGAACACGGGGACGCTAACGATTGGAGGAACCTGGTCGGCACCGGGCCCTGGATGATAGCTGACTTGGTCGACGGCAGCTCTCTGACCTTTAGCAAGAACCCCAACTACTGGGGCTACGACGAAAAATACCCGGAGAACCGCTTGCCCTATATTGACAAGGTAGAGAGACTGGTCATGACGGACTCGGCAACGCGTCTGGCGGCAATGCGCACAGGTCAGGTTGCTTACCTTGGTCAAGGCGTGAGTGCCCCCCCCAATCTCGAAGATGTAGAGAGCCTCCGGAAGACCAACCCCGAAATCGTGGTTTATACGTATTCCTTCCGGTCGGATCATGGCTATGCCCTTAACGTGACCAAGCCGCCCTTTGACGACATCAGGGTGCGCCGGGCAATGCAGATGGCGCTGGACCTCGAGACACTGAGCACTAGCTTCTGGAAGGCTTATGCCCCCGACCCGACACCTCAAGGGATGATACACAAGAAGCAAACGGCATGGAGCACCCCATTTGAAGAGTGGCCCGAAGAGATCAAGGGATACTATACCTATGACCCGGAAGGGGCTGAGAAGCTCCTTGACGAGGCAGGGTATACGAGGGGCGTCGACGGCATTCGATTTAGGACCAACGTGGATTCCGTGGATTCCTGGAATTTTGCACGATGGCATCCGGCAGTCGCCGACTACTGGAAAAAGATTGGCGTTGACGTACAGGTTCAACTCACGCCGCTGGCGAACATTCCGGCGTGGACTGCTCGTGTCAAGGCTCTGGAGCAAGGTATGACGACGGCAGTCACGTCGGTCAAATATCTCCCTTCCTCTTGGATGACCTCCGAGCTTCACTCGACCCTTTCTAAGTTTAACCGCTCGGGAGTCAGTGACCCGACTTATGATGCCCTGGCTGAAGCCGTCGCAGCCGCTACCACCATGGAGGAGCAGCAGAGGTTGGTCAAAGAGGCAGATATGTATGCGGTAGAGCAGCACTGGTACGTATGGGGTCCTGTCCAACCATGGTTCGAAGTGTACCAGCCGTGGGTCATAGGTTTTAACGGGGAAATCGAGCTCGGACACATGAACCGTGCTCCTGTCATATGGTCCCGCCTCTGGATTGATAGTGAGCTGAAGGCAGCAATGGGTCATTAGGGGGTTTCCCATGAGAGCCTATATCCTCAGGCGGTTATTGCTCGTCATCCCTACCCTGTTCGCTTTGAGCCTCATCGTCTTCTTTTCCGTCCGCTTCATCCCCGGCGGTGTAATAGACGCAATGGTGGCTAGGTCTGAATTCACGGGTACGGTAGACCGTGAGGCTCTTGAGCGCAGGCTGGGATTGGACGTGCCTGTCTGGGTGCAGTATGGACGCTGGACAGGAAATATTTTCCGGCACGGCACCCTTGGCGAATCACTGATGGGCCGTGGGGCGGTGGAGGAGAAGATAATAGGTAGATTGCCGGTCACCCTTGAGCTGGGTCTCCTGGCAATTGTCATCGGGCTCGTGATCGCGCTGCCGGTGGGCATCTACTCGGCGATTCGCCAGGATACCATCGCCGATTACGGGGGGCGCACCCTGGCCATCATCGGCCTGGCCACGCCGAACTTCTGGCTGGCCCTGATGGTCATGCTCTACCCGGCCATCTGGTGGAATTGGACGCCACCGTTGAAGATGATCCCTTTTGTGGAAGACCCACTGGGGAATCTGGGAGTGTTCATCGTCCCCAGCCTGATTCTGGGGACGGCCATGTCTGCCGCCACCATGCGGATGACGCGCACCATGATGCTGGAGGTGCTCCGGCAGGACTATATCCGCACCGCCTGGTCAAAGGGGCTCAAGGAGCGGATCATAGTGATCCGACACACTATCAAAAATGCCCTCATCCCGGTGGTGTCCCTGATCGGTCTGCAGTTGCCGATCCTGGTCGGGGGGGCGGTGATCATGGAGAACATCTTTAACCTGCCAGGGATCGGTAGTCTCTTGCTGAATGCCCTCACGGACCGAGACTACCCGATGGTCTCCGGAATCAACCTGTTTTTCGCCACCGGGGTGGTGCTGTTCAATCTCCTCATCGACCTGATTTATCCTTATTTAGACCCCAGGATCCGGTATGAATAGTCGTTATGTTTCTGGTAAATATAGGTTTGAGATTCGTCTGTCAGACGAAGTCCCGGAGGGACGAAAGAAAGCTGGGAACAAAAGACAGTCTCCTTCAAAGTCCCGGAGGGACGACACAACAATGAGGTTTCATGTCCCATTCCTACCTCAGCAATCATCTTCATTGTGTCTTTAGCACAAAAAACCGAATTGAGATGATTACTCCTGAAATCAAAAAGCGCCTTTTTCCTTATGGGAGTAACTCGCTAGATCGAAGAAGTGTCGTCCCTCTGGGACTAGCTGAGGAGGGGGGGTTCCTTTCCCAGCGATGAATCGCCGGGAAATTCCCTTTCGTCCCTCTGGGACTGTATTTTAGAAAAATCGAGAACATGAACAACCCCCAAGAAATACCACTCACAATCAATGAATCCAAACGACGGGACCGGTTTGCGGATTTCTTCATCAGGCTGTGGCGGGAGAAGCCACTGGGGACTGCCTGCGGGATGATCGTATTGATATTGATTTTCGTCGCTATCTTTGCCGATGTGGTGACTCCCTATCCCTATGATAAAATAAACTTGTTAGCCATGCTTGAAGCTCCATCAGCCCGGCATCTGCTGGGTACCGACGGGTTGGGGCGAGACTTCTTGAGCCGCCTGATCCATGGGGCTCGTATTTCGTTAGTGGTTGGTCTGGCCGCGACCACGATCAATGTGGTGGTGGCTGCCCTGATTGGCGTCACTTCAGGATTCCTTGGCGGGAAATTCGACCTGGTGGTACAGCGATTTGTCGATGCCTGGATGGCCTTCCCGGGGCTGCTGCTCTTGCTGACCGTCATGTCCATCGTGGGACAGGGTCTCCTCCAGATCATCGTGGTCCTGGGGATCACCGGAGGCATCGGCGGTTCCAGAGTCATCCGAGGCGCCGTGATTGGTGTCAAAGAGAATGACTATTTTCTGGCAGCCAGGGCCGTGGGCACCCCCACGACCCAAATCCTGATCCGCCATGTCCTGCCCAATATTATGGCCCCCGTCATCATCATCTTCAGCATCAACATCGGCGGGGTGATTATCAGTGAGGCTTCGCTGAGCTTCCTCGGATTCGGACTACCCATCGAGGTTCCCAGCTGGGGAGCGATGCTCAGCCGGGAAGGGCGTGAGTTCATGGAGCAGGCGCCATGGCTGGCGCTCTGGCCTGGTTTTGCCCTGACTATTACCGTTTACAGTCTCAACATGTTCGGCGATGCCATGCGGGATCTGCTCGATCCCCGGCTGCGGGGCGGTGAGGGCAGTTACGGCACCACGGGGAAACCCAAACGAGGTCTCCTGGCCAGACTGATCAACCCTTTCGACCGGTAAGTGGACAAAAGGAGATGGCTTTCAACTCTATTTTCCATTAGACTGCTTATTCTTCTTCCAATTTAATGCGATCCCAAGTTATCAGGGCCAACTGTCCCCAGCGGATTGTCGGGGAGGACAGGTATACCTTTTTGGAAAATAAATACCTGGATCAATAGTTGATTTTTTAATGGATAATCTGTTACCAGGTATATTGGTTTTTTGAGGAATTGAGGATCAACCCAATCAGAATCAAACCCGATACTAGAAATGGGGTCATGATTAACAATAACGAAAGCCTGACCCCATTTATCTAGAGAGGAGCGTGATTGAAGCTACAATAAATGAAATTCTTTGAGCACGGTTGCCAGAGGCAGGTCGGTGGCGGCCAATTTTCGTAGTGCAGCAATCAAGTCTTGCAGACGATGGTCTTTTTTGATTTCTTGCACCGCTTGAGCCACAGCCCGCTCGATGATCGCTTCTTCTTTAGGGGCGGCCTTCCCTTCCAGCTTTTCCAGGGTCTCTTCTTTGGCTTTACGAATAATGGTGCGTCGATCCCAATAAGCAAAGCCGATCACTCCCAGGGTCAGGGCGGTAAAGATGCCGGCAATCAGTTGCAGCATATCCATCATCTGTTCAAAGCGTTTATCCACTTGTTCAAAGCGTTTATCCACTTGTTCAAAGCGGTTGTTCATATCTTCCCGTAATTCGAGAAGGCGCTGATCCACCTGTTTCGAGCGGTTGTTCATATCCTCCCGTAATTCGACAAAGCGGATATTTATATCTTCCCTTAATTCGACAAAGCGTTGATCCACCTGTTCAAAGCGCTTATCTACTTGTTCAAAGCGCTGATCGGTGGCTTCCATAAAAAGTGTTAAGGTCGTTTCCAGCCGAATGATGCGCTCTCGATCTTCCTGGGTAAATCCAATGGTGGGTTGTCCATAAACCGGCAGAGCCTGCAGCCCCATGATCCCTGCTCCGAAGAGTAAGATCCCAAATTTTTTCATAACCCCTTTCCCGATCCGAATAGCAATTCAATGACTAATTCGTGGATTTACATTTTTTATCAATTTACCTCAATTGTATCATTGATTTCTATTTTAGCAAACAATGCTGGCAAATAAATTAGTCGGCGTGCTCAACCAAAACCCTAACCAGGCACAGAATGCGCTTCGGTTGAGCACCTGGCTAGGCCTCTGAATCTCCTACTCAATGTCAGGGAGTCCCCTCTCATTTTCCTCGGTAGAATACTTTTTCTTGGATCTCACTTCAGCTAGATCCATGTAGAGATTCATCAACTCCTTTTCTAATTCAAAGTATCTCTCTTTGGGTATAATAATGACAGGATGGGTGGGATGCTTGATTTCAACCGTTTTTCCGGATTAAAAAAATTTGGACAGATTTTCCCTCGTTTCTCGCACATTATAGGCGTCCATGATACCTCCCATTTTGGTGTGAACCGCAAATAACACAACTGTGTACACAAGGAAAGCCAAAAGTAGGATGGATGATATTTTTGGGGATAAGGAAACGCTACCCGGGCGCGGAAGGCGTACCGAAATTTATCTTTTTTTCCTTCTGCTTACCCTCCATCCTCAGCCCCCTTAGGAATGAAATTTAAATAAGTTAGAAGTATGGATACACAAAATTAGGGAACACGTAACAGCAGGCATAAAACAGTAGAGTTGGGATGCCGCTGTACATGTCCCCTTTGCAGGATATCACTGAGGATATTTTGAATGTGGGCAATTTCTAAAAGGCTTTTCGTTTCATAAAAATCTATGAGTAAATCTATATCACTCTCCTCCGTGTTTTCATGACGAGCGTAGGAGCCGAATAAACCAAGAAATGAGATATTATTATCCTTGCAAACTTTTTCTATCTTTGTGCGATGTCCATCAATACTTGGTACTCTCATAGACTCTCTGTTTCATAGGGGGGATAGGAAACTCATCGCTATAATAGCTCACTGGAACAAAATATTAAAGATATCTAAGTACCTTGAGTTTAGAACCTTAGCGAGTGCGTTCAACGAGTCATCTGTCATCGAAACTGTCCTAGTGCAATGCATAACGTCAGGGTCACATGCGCCCACCCGATAATGACCAGTGTCCTAAAGATGAACTGACAATTCTAGCACAAAATTTGGTGAAAAACACAGGGGTGGGCGTCCAGTGAACCGTCTGGTTGGCACTTTTTTCTCGAGTTATTATCAGTCGAATCAAAATAAACGATCACACATTGACCGCAAAGCAAACAATATTAAATGATTCGCAATGGGAAGAGAAAGGGAGAGGAGCAATTGGAAGAAAAAATACCGCAATGAAAAAACACGTTGGATACGTTGGATTCAGGGGAATCTGAGAAAAGACATTTGATAGAGTTGCTCGCAATGACTAATCCTGCTTCTCAAATTAAACGGAATCACTGCCCTAACCCCCCCCCCCAAAAAAAAAATCAAAAAAATAATCCAAAGTGCATTTTTATCTTGATTTCATGATGATGATGATGATAATTCATACTTTGTGCCATAGGATTGCTGGAGAAAGAGATAAAATGAAAAAATTCATCTCTCCCCGGGAATCTTTTGTTCCTCATCCGGGCGTTCGAGCACCCGTTCTTTCGATGGGCTCAATGGCTGGGTGAAGTATTGTCAATCTCTTGTATAAGGAGTTCCCATGTACATGTATTTCAAGCAACTTTTTGCCCCTCTCGTGGGGCGGAACCCGGCAGGCGTTTGGTCTGCTGCAAAACTGCAATCATTATTGCTCACCCTCACCCTGATGGTGGCCGCCTTCGGGGTCAGCCCGACCATGGTGGTCGCGCAGAAGATGGTCAAAGATCCATCCACCGGAAAGATGGTGAGTGCTCCTAAATATGGCGGCACGATCAGATTGATTGCGACCTTCGAGCCGGAGGGCATCGATCCCTACTTCGTTTACAGCGCGGGGGGCTTGATCGGGCTGGTCAACGAGAAGCCGGGTGTTGGCGACTGGGCATTCGACCGGAGTGTGTACGGCTTCAACACGCTCTACCTGCCCGAAGAGGTCGTCAGGGGACAGCTGGCTGAGAGCTGGGAGAACCCGGATCCGCTCACCTACGTGTTCAGGATTCGCGATAACGTCTTCTGGCACAAAAAGGCGCCGGTGAACGGCCGTCAGCTGACCGCCCACGATATCGCCTACAGCTTCAACCGGCTCCTGGGCCTTGACGGCGGCGAGCCGGGGCAGGATATAGGGATCGGTTCGCTGCCTAAGATGGAGTGGGATTCGATCACCGCTCCCGACGATTCGACGGTCGTGTTCAAGTTGAAAGCTCCCTTTCTCGATGCCTTGAAGACACTCACCGTTTGTGCTCATTGCTACATCGTCGCCCGCGAGGTCGTCGAGCAATTCGGGGACATTCAAGACTGGCGCAACGTGACCGGAACGGGGCCCTACCAGCTCACTGACGTGGTGGAGGGCAGCTCGTGGACCTACACCAAGATCGATGACTACTGGGGCTTCGACGAGAAGTTCCCCGACAACCGTTTGCCCTACGCCGATCAGATCGAGCTCCTGATAGTCTTTGACCCGGCTACCAGGCTGTCCCTGATGCGCTCGGGGCAGGCGGATTGGATGGGGTGGGGGATGAACTCCCACCTCTCCAGCGTCGACCAGGCCCTGAGTCTGCAGAAGACCAATCCCGAGCTGCAGCTTACCACGTTTTCGTTTCGTGCGGAGACGGGGTTCAATTTTGACAACCAGATCGCACCCTGGAACGACATCCGCGTGCGCCGGGCCCTCAACATGGCCATAGACTTCGACGCCATCTCCGAGTCCTACCATCAGGGGTGGTCCGATACGACGCCCGTCGGCGGTTTTGGCAGGGCTGTGCTCGGGTATGCGGTCCCGTTCGAGGAGTGGCCCGAGGAGATCGCGCAGTGGTATCGGTTCGATCCCGAGGCGGCCGAGAAGCTGCTGGACGAGGCCGGCCTTCCGCGCGGGGCGGACGGCGTTCGCTTCAAGACCGTCTATGAGCACTACGAGTTCTTCGACCTCGGCTACTACCAGATCGCCATGGATTACCTCAGGCAGATCGGCATCGACGTCGAGATCCAGGTGATTTTACGCTCGACACACCAACAGAAAGGCAATGAGTGCAGTCAGAACCCGTTTGACTGTCCCTATCTCGGGTTGAGGACGGATGTACATGGCGCCGAGTATCCCGGTTTTAGCAATGCCATCGCCGATACGTGGTCGAAAAACGGGTGGCGGGACCAGAACGTCATCGACGCTGAGTTTGACGAGTACTTCGAGAACATGCTGGCCGCCACCACGGTAGAGGAGCAGCAGGAGTGGGCGCGAAAGGCCGACCTGCGCATCGCCGAGGGGATATGGGTGATACGGGGGCCGAGAGCTCCACTGTTCAATGTCCACCAGCCATGGCTCAAGGGCTACAACGGGGAAGGTGATCTCGGCAATCTTCAGAGAATGCCGATCTACGCCCGCCTCTGGATCGACAAGGAGTGAAGCAATAAATTGGGTTCTGACCTGGATTCCGTGAGTTCGATGGATGTGGTTGGAACCCAATTAGTTATGATTGCAATAACGGAGCTGCACTCCGGCGCATTTCCGACAGAAACCTTGCGGTAGAAGCTATGAAAACGTACATCATCCGGCGGGTCCTGCTGCTGATTCCGACCTTTTTTCTGGTCACCATTCTGGTGTTCCTCTCGGTGCGGTTCATCCCAGGGGATGTCATAGACACGCTTTTGTACCGGATGGAGGATGGGGCAGGCGGCGGCGCCCACATCGACCGTGCGGAGCTCGAGCGGCGGCTGGGGCTGGACGTGCCGGTCCCCGTGCAGTATGGCCGCTGGATGGGCGGCATACTCCTGCGTGGCGATCTGGGCAAACCTCTGTTGAAGGCGGAACCGGTCGGTCAACTGATCGCCGGCCGGCTGCCGACCACCATCGAACTGGGTCTGGTGTCGATCCTCATCGGTCTGCTGATCGGAGTGCCCATCGGGATTTACTCTGCCATCAATCAGAACACCCTGGGAGACTACGCCGGCCGCTCCTTCGCCATCTTCGGCCTGGCGACGCCCAACTTCTGGCTGGCCACCATCATCCTCATCTTCCCGGCGATCTGGTGGGGGTGGGCTCCCCCGCTGCGCCTGGTGCGCCTGAGCGACGACTTCGTCGGCCACTTTGGCATCTTCATCGTGCCGGGTTTGATCCTCGGCACCTATCTGGCAGCGGGCACGATGCGCATGACCCGCACGATGATGCTGGAGGTGCTCCGACAGGATTACATTCGCACCGCGTGGGCCAAGGGCCTCAGAGAGCGCGTGGTCATCCTGCGGCACGCCATCAAGAACGCGCTGATCCCGGTGGTGACCTTGATTGGCCTGCAGCTGCCCTTAGTGATCGGCGGTACGGTGATCATGGAGCAGATGTTCGCTATCCCGGGTCTGGGACGGCTGTTGATCAATGCCCTCAACAATCGCGACTACCCGTTGATATCGGGGATCAATCTTTTCTTTGCCTTCGCGGTCATGACGATCAATTTGTTCATCGACCTCCTCTACTCCTACCTGGATCCACGAATCCAATACAAGTAAGGGGACTCTTGATGCGTGAAAATCCTCGCTTGCTGATGGGAAGTCATGGCAAACTGTAGAATACAAGTATTGGAGAATTTCACTTTCTCGTTGTTGTAAATCCAATAAGATTGGCTCTGACATGGCCTTATACTCAGAAGCGCTATGAACTCTCCTGGCTTTTTCTAAAAGTACTCCTCAAATTAAGAGCTTGGTCGATAGTTTTTTGTCGATAGCCATCGCTAACGATGGTCTCTTTCGCGGAAGACCCGCTGGGGAATCTGGCGGTGTTCTTCATTCCCAGCCTGATTCTGGGGACCTACCTCTCGGCATCCACCATGCGCCTGACCCGCACGATGATGCTGGAGGTCTAAGGCAGGACTATATCCGCACCGCCTGGTCCAAGGGTCTGAAGGAGAGGATGGTTATTGTCCGACACGCGATCAAGAATGCCCTCATACCGATAGTGACGCGTTCAGCGGGGCTTATTGGCCGCGCTGCGGCCGCCCAGCCTCTCTGCGGTATGCAGTTGCCAATCCTGGTCGGCGGCGCCGTGATCATGGAGAATATCTTCAACCTGCCGGGGCTTGGTCGTCTCATGGTGGCGTCACTCGAAGAACGGGACTACCCGATGATCTCCGGGATCAACCTGTTCTTCCCAATATTATGCCTGTCCTCATCATCACCTTTTCGATCAACATAGGAGGCGTCATCATGGGCGTGGCTGCTCTGAGCTTCCTCGGTTACGGCTTGCCTCTCGGCACTCCTGAGTGGGGGGGGATGCTCAGCCAGGAAGGACGCATCTACATGGAGGCGGCGCCAAGGCTGGCGCTGTGGCCGGGGCTTTGCCTGACGATTGTCGTCTACTCTCTCAACATGTTCGGCGATGCCATGCGGGATCTGCTCGATCCCCGAATGCGGGGCAGTCAGGGAAGTTATGGCGCCAGGAAACGCAAAAGAGGCCTCCTGGCCCGACTGATCAACCCGTTCTCTTAGGAGGAGCCATCTCCCCAATCGGGTCGCAAACCCCATCCAACCGCATGCTCTCGAGGCCAGCGGGAGGTGCCTTATTGAGGATGACCGGCTTTCAAAAGCGCCTCAATCTTATATCGTTCTCGCTGGAGCATTGTTCTTCCGAAGAACCGGTCTTACAAAAAACAGGCGTGCAGCGGAGGGTCTGCTGTCATTTGTACTCCGGATTCGATTCCGTCCTACACATAATCGTCATACAGTTTTAGAGCTTGCAAGCGGCTTTGGGAAAAGTGGGCCAACCGCCATGGAGCCTTGCCTTCAAGTCAGCATTTTTGAAACGGAGTATAAAGGAATATTCTTGAATTGATTATCTTGAGTGAAGTTGCGTGGAGAAATTCGAAAAACATTCGTTGGATGAAATTTGTTTTTATAAACACTAAGGCTTTTTCCTTTTCTTGAATATCCGCTTTTGACTTCAATGGGAAACACCAGGTTATTCTTTGATATCAAAAAATCAACTTCGGCTGTGCTCTTACTGCTCCAATAGTATAACTTTTCACAACCGTAAGCGGTCAGTTCTGCCGCAACATAATTTTCGACATATGCGCCCTTGGTTTCTTCCAATATGCCGCTTGAAGAGGTGATGAGTCTTGAATCAAGATCAAGCATGGCACCCAAGAGTCCAAGGTCAAGTAGGTATGTCTTGAATTTACTCTGATCCGCATAATTCGACAGGGGCAATTTAGGTGTGTTTAGATTGTATGAAAGGATAATCAAACCGTTTTTACGCAACCATTCTATTGCCGACACAAACTGGGAGGATCTTCCTCCCTTTACGACATCATTATATTTGAATTTCTTGTTCTCCCTGGCAAGCTGTGTTGGAATAGAATGCCATATTTCCGAGATTCGAATAGCCTCACTTTTTGTTGCATATTTTGAAAAATCACTTTCATATGCTCGCAAGATTTCCCTCTGAATCTTTCTCACTTTCGCAATATCCTGGTCAATAATATAATCCTGAATGACTTCAGGCATGCCTCCAAGATATAAATAAAATTTATAGAGTTCAAGGAGTCTGTTATGAAACAATTCAGGAAGGGGATGCCAATCGTTTTTGACGGTCAACAGTGAAACTAAAGCGTCTTGTCCGGCGGCTTCTAAATACTCAAAAAAATTTAAGGGATACAACCTCATAAAACTGACTTTACCCACAGGAAAACTGCTTTCCTTTCCAATGCTCACTCCCAAAAGAGAACCCGCAGCAGCCAGGTGAAAATCCGGCGCCTCTTCACAGAAATACTTTAAACTGGTTAATGCTTTCGAAGAGACCTGAATTTCATCAAATATGATTAATGTCTTTTGAGGAACGATTTTTTTACCTGAAAATGCTGATAGATTTTCGAGTAGATGTGAGGGCTTCAATGAGTGTTCGAAGATCGATTTTAAATCTGGCTCTTGCTCAAAATCAAAATAGGCGATGTCCTCATACTCGTTGTTCGCAAATTCTTTTAATAAATATGTTTTACCAACCTGTCTGGCACCTTGAAGAAGCAATGGTTTTCTGAAACGATCCTCCTTCCATTCCAACAACTTGTGATATAATTGTCGCTTCATCGAATGCTTACAAAAAATGACTATTTTCTACTAGATATATCCAAAATAATGTAATTTGCGAATAATTTATATCAGTATTTGTGTTGAATTGATTGTTATTTATCTAACCAAAAATGTCAATTCAGTATGGAGATTGACGGAATCGGGTCGGACCGAGTAAATCAGCGTATTCTGCTGTAATAAATGTGTAGGGGGTCACTCATCAGAGGAATAGGCAAGTAAAAGATAAACTTTTCCGTCCACGAACCAGGGTAACCTAAATGAGCCGCTTCCACAAAAGCCCAGGCTAAGTATTTGTTGTCATTCCAGAAAGCGTCATACTTATCATCGCTATGTTTCAGTCCGGAATATTGAACGTTTTTAACCGGATTAGCTAAATGTACCCGGTATCCCGCCTCCATCAATCCATCGACCAACCAATAACAGTTGAGGAGGGATGCTCTGCCGGGAAAGGCGGCTGACAATCGTTTCTCTTTGATCTCGACGACTGCGAGTTGAACTTATCCGTGTTTTACCACGCTTCCAGATGAAGAACTTCTTGCAGGGGTTTGCGAGCAGCCGCTTTGAATTGAATACCTTTGGCATAGGCCACCGGAATGAGGGCGACTTGAGTGACTTCGTGGAAAGGAATACCCAGAATTTCTGCCACTTCTCTTTCATACGGAAGGTGCAAGGAGGTCCAGCAGGTTGCCAACCCGCGAGAGCGTGCCGCAAGCATGAAACTCCAGATAGCAGGGATAATGGAGCCGTAGGTGCCGGCTTGCGTGGCGTTTGAAGCCCCGGCGTCCTCCACACGCCCTGCAATAGAGGGAATGAGAAAAACGGGAACTTTCTCCAGATTCTCTGCAAGATACTCGGCCGAGTCGAACACCCGTTTTTGAGTGGGTCCCCGCACCGGATCGTCTTGATGCAGACGGTGCGCCGCTCCTGTCGATTGAGCGTAGCCATGCCAAGATCGACGATAGTACTCCGCAATGCGTTGTTTCTTGTTGAAGTCGGTCAGAATTAAGAAATGCCAGTTTTGTGAATTGGACCCGCTTGGTGCCTGTAGAGCAAGCTCCAGACATTCTTTCACAAGACTGATCTCAACAGGTCGGTTCAAGTCCAAGCGCTTTCGCACGGCACGAGTCGTCGATAACAATTCATCGACTGATAAATCGAGTACGGTCATAGATGCTCCTCATTGTCTCTTGAGTGCGGCTATCAGATCATTAGCCACATATTTTCTTTTATGGATTTCATATCTTGTTTTGCGGATATGGAAAATCGAACCCTCATGATTCCAGTTCTTCCCACATGGCTGCTTCATCGTCTGCAAATTGGCTGTTGGCGATTTCTTGGAGACGAGAGGCAATCAAATTCATCTTTGCTTGTTGTGGAGGATTGCAAGCGATATTGCAAGCGAATTTAATTTGCATTTACTCACCTTTCAATGTATTTTTGTCTGCTTGTGCGTACTATAAGATTTGCTCGAAGCTAATAAATGGTTATTATTTCCCAACGAAAAAAGCGTATTGCCGCTATTAAAGAAAGTGGGACTTTTGCATGAAATTCAGTCCGATGCTCGTTTAATATTGCGCATTGTTCATCAATCATAATGGGAAATTTCTTTCAGTTTTGATTGGCAGAGAAGAGTCTGTGTAATTGGAAAAACAAGCAACGGAAGTCGCTGAAAACTGAGAGGAAGCTTCTTGCGAAACGAACCTCCCACAATGTCGTTTAATCGATCGGGTGGGAACCCTCCTACCCAAAGAAAACGCCACGTCTTCTTTTAAATAGGGTTCCCAATGGGTCGTCAGATTGGCCCAAAATCCAGTCCCGGAGATCCCAAAGGGCATACGATTCCAGACAAGTTTAAATAAAAGTCTGCCAATCTGAGGAAAGTTAAGCTTCTAAAAACAGGGAAAACATTATGAACACAGGTTATCCAAAGAAACAAGGACTTTACGACCCCCAATTTGAACATGACAGCTGTGGGGTGTCATTTGTGGTTGACATAAAGGGGCGCAAATCACATGACATAGTCGAAAAAGGACAGCAATTGCTTTGCAATTTGAATCACCGAGGCGCGCTGGGCGCTGATCCGGATACAGGCGATGGCGCTGGGCTTTTACTGCAGATACCCCATGATTTTTTTGTGGAGCAATGCCAAAAGCTGGAAATTCGGCTTCCTGAAGCAGGCGAGTACGGCATTGGGATGATATTTTTTCCTCAAGACGAGAAAGATCAACGTTATTGTAAGGAGGTGATCGAAAGCATCGTCGTAGAAGAAGGATTGCGTCTCCTTGGCTGGCGTGACGTACCCATCGATTCGGAGCATGTGGGGCAACAGGCGGCAGAAGCGCAACCGGTGATTGGTCAAATTTTTATTGGTCAATGCAAAACACCTATGTCACAAGACGCTTTTGAGCGCTTACTTTATGTGGTTCGCAAACAAATTCGCAACTCCATTCATTTAGAAGATTTCACCATCCCCAGCATGTCTTCGAATACAATTGTTTATAAGGGTATGCTCACTCCCTTTCAATTGGGAAAGTTTTATACTGATCTGGACCACGAGAATTTTATAAGCGCTTTGGTGATAGCGCACACGCGGTTTCCTACCAATACCTTTCCCCGCTGGGACCTGGCACATCCATTTCGTTATCTGGCGCACAATGGAGAAATCAACACTTTACGTGGGAACATCAATTGGATGACAGCGCGACAAGCGATCCTTGCTTCTCCGCTGTACGCTCATATTGAAAATCTCTTTCCTCTGATTGTACCCCGAGGTAGTGATTCCGCCTGTATGGACAATGTGGTCGAATTCCTCAGCCTTTCAGGCTATTCACTGGCACATGCCATGATGATGCTGGTTCCGGAAGCCTGGGAGAATGATCCGGACATGACAGCAAAAAAACGAGCGTTTTATCAGTATCATGAACATTTTATGGAACCTTGGGATGGTCCGGCTGCACTGGCTTTTACGGATGGTGTTCAAATTGGCGCCATTCTGGATCGTAATGGCCTGAGACCGGCACGCTTTATTGTGACCAGGAACGATCTGGTGGTGATGGCGTCTGAGGTCGGCGTCTTGGATATCCCACCCGAAGACATTGTTCACAAAGGACGACTTCAGCCGGGAAAAATGTTTTTAATCGATACAAAACAAGGGCGTATTATTGATGACACCGAATTGAAGGAAGACATCTGTGGACGTTTTCCCTACGAGCAGTGGTTGGCAAAGGAGATGATCCTTTTGAAAGATTTGCCGGCACCCAATGAGATTCAGATGACAGATTTTGAAACACTTTTAGCACGGCAGAAAGTGTTCGGTTATACCACGGAAGATCTGCATATGCTGCTCGAACCGATGATAGCAGCCGGCTCGGAAGCGACTGGTTCTATGGGAAATGACGCACCTCTCGCCGTGCTTTCAGAACAACCTGTCTTGCTCTTCAACTATTTTAAACAAATATTCGCACAGGTGAGCAACCCTGCCATCGATTCCATTCGGGAAGAGTTGGTAATGTCGCTGACCAGTCATTTGGGGAAAGAATTAAACCTTTTGCAACAAACGCCTGAGCACGCGCATTTGTTAAAAATTGAGCATCCCATTTTGACCAATAAACAATTGGAACAAATCAAAGAACTGCATCGGGAAGATTACAAAACCATCACCCTGAGCATTTTGTTTGAAGCAAAGCAAGGTCCTGATGGTTTAAAAAAAGCATTGGGCTCCCTTTGTCGGCAGGCCAAAGAGGCTGTACGAAATGAACATGCCTTGTTGATCCTCTCAGACCGTGGCGTCAACGAAGCGATGGCGCCCATTCCGGCTTTGTTGGCAGTGGCTGCAGTGCATCATCACTTGATCCGCAAGCGTTTACGAACTTCGGCAGGGATTGTCATTGAAACCGGAGAGGCGCGGGAAATCGCGCACTTTTGTTTATTGATCGGTTATGGCGCTGCCGCCATCAATCCTTACCTGGCTTTTGAAACATTTGAACAAATGCTGCAAGAGGGCATGCTTTCGCCTGACTTGACCTATGAAAAAGCAATCGTAAACTATCTAAAAGGCATCAAAAAAGGGCTATTCAAAGTCTTTGCAAAGATGGGAATTTCAACGATTCAAAGTTATCGAGGCGCCCAGATTTTTGAAGCGATTGGCCTCAATGAAGATGTGATTGAAGAACACTTTGCTGGCACGCCTTCCAGGATCAGTGGCATTGGATTGCACGAGATTGCGCAAGAGTCCCTGATGCGTCACGCCGATGCATACCAGTATTCTCCGGACGTGGAAAATACCCTGGAACCGGGAGGTCAGTATTTCTGGCGCCGTCGTGGGGAGTATCATCAAATCAATCCGGTGACGGTTCAAAAACTGCAGGAGGCGACCCAACACAACAATGAGGAGACCTATCGGCAATTTTCGAGAATCGTCAATGATCAAAACAAAAAGAGAGCCACCCTGAGAGGATTGTTGGAATTCAAGAAAGGAACGCCAATTCCTCTCCAGGACGTGGAACCTGTCGAGGAGATTGTCAAACGCTTTGCTACAGGAGCCATGTCATTGGGTTCGATCAGTAAAGAAGCCCATGAAACGCTTGCCGTGGCCATGAATCGTATAGGCGCAAAAAGTAACAGTGGTGAAGGTGGAGAAGATTCACTGCGCTTTCATCGCCGAGACAACGGGGACTGGCCTATCAGTTCCATCAAACAGGTTGCCTCGGGACGCTTTGGAGTCACGATTGAATATTTGGTCAACTGCAACGAACTGCAAATCAAAATAGCTCAGGGGGCAAAACCGGGCGAAGGGGGACAATTACCGGGTAATAAAGTCAGCGAGTATATTGCGAAAGTGCGCTATTCTACTCCTGGCGTGACCTTGATTTCTCCCCCACCGCATCACGATATTTACTCGATCGAGGATCTGGCCCAACTGATATTCGACTTAAAAAATGCCAATCCCAAGGCGCGGGTCACCGTCAAATTGGTTTCAGAATCTGGAGTGGGCACCATTGCCGCAGGAGTGACCAAAGGACATGCCGATATGATTGTCATCTGTGGACATGATGGAGGTACGGGAGCATCTCCCCTGACCTCCATTAAACATGCCGGAGTTCCCTGGGAGCTTGGCATTTCTGAAACCCATCAAACTTTGCTCCTCAATCGTTTGCGGGGGCGAGTGCGTCTGCAAACTGACGGACAATTGAAAACCGGCAGGGATGTGGTGATTGCCGCCATGTTGGGTGCGGAAGAATTCGGATTTTCTACAGCGCCTTTGATTGCGGTGGGCTGCATCATGATGCGCAAATGCCATCTCAACACCTGTCCGGTCGGTATTGCAACGCAGAATCCCGTGTTGCGGAAAAAGTTCATCGGACAGCCGGAACACGTGATCAATTACTTTTTCTTTGTTGCCGATGAAGTCCGGGAAATCATGGCTCAATCGGGTTTTCACAAATTTGATCAATTGGTGGGCCGTTCTGATATGTTGGAACCTCAAAAGGATGTCACCCATCGGAAGGCGAAAAATGTGGATCTGTCTCAAATTCTGCATAAAGTGCCCGTGGGCAAGAATGATACAATCTACTGCACCCAGCAACAAGATCATGGTTTAAAAAACCAATTGGATTACCAACTACTTGAATTGGCTGAGAAAGCAATTGAAAAAAAGGAGCCCGTAAGCATTTCAATGGATATCCGCAACACCAATCGGACGGTCGGTGCCATTTTGAGCGGGAGAATTGCCGAAAAATATGGGTCGGCCGGACTACCCAACGAAACAATTCATTGCAAATTGACCGGGTCTGCGGGGCAAAGCTTCGGCGCCTTTTTAGCGCATGGCGTCACTCTGGAGTTGGAGGGCGATGCCAACGATTACACTGGCAAGGGTCTCAGCGGTGGCAGATTGATCATTTATTTTCCTGAAAATTCGACCTATAAAGCGGATGAAAACATTTTGATAGGTAATACTGTTCTCTATGGCGCAACAGGCGGGGAAGCTTATTTCAGTGGCGTGGCTGGAGAGCGGTTTGCGGTGAGAAATAGCGGTGCCATTACAGTCGTGGAGGGAGTCGGTGACCATGGATGTGAGTACATGACAGGAGGAATGGCCATCATACTTGGGAAAACCGGACGTAATTTCGCAGCAGGAATGAGTGGGGGTATTGCCTACGTTTTCGATGAGAATGGCCTTTTTCAGTCCCATTGCAACATGAACATGGTCGAATTGGAAAACTTCGATGATCCGGAAGAACAACGGCAAGTAAGAGATTGGATATGGAGACATATCCGGTATACCCACAGTATCAAGGCTCAGATGCTCCTGAATGACTGGGAGAATAGCCTTGAGCGTTTTATCAAAGTGATGCCCATCGAATACAGACTGGTCTTGGAAAAAATGAAAGCCCAGGCTGCCTGATATCCCAGGAAAAGAATGACAGGATCAATACAAAGGAGCGGCCAAGCTCAGTAAGAAGTAGGATATTAATGGGTAAAGACACAGGTTTTTTAGAATTTGAAAAAGAGAATGCGCCTCGTCGTCCTATTGCCAAGCGTGTCTTGGATTATAAAGAGTACGATTTCCTCTATGGCGAATCGGCGATTCGTCAACAAGCCTCACGTTGTATGGATTGTGGGATTCCTTTTTGCCATACAGGATGTCCTTTGGGCAATTTGATTCCGGATTGGAATGATTTGGTCTACCGGGGTCATTGGAAAGAAGCCCTGGATGCGCTACACAGCACGAACAATTTTCCGGAATTCACTGGACGTATCTGTCCGGCACCTTGTGAAGACGCATGTGTCCTCAACGAATACTACACTCTGGATTCACGGGAGAAACTCAAAAAGAAAAATTCCGTCACCATTGAACAAATTGAAAAACATATTGCGGACCGTGGATGGGAAGAAGGCTGGATTCAACCCATTTTGCCTGAAAAATCAACAAATAAGAAAATCGCAGTTGTTGGATCCGGCCCTGCGGGCTTGGCGGCAGCCCAACAATTGAGAAGAGTTGGACATCAAGTCGTCGTTTTCGAAAAAGATGACCGGATTGGTGGATTGTTGGGCTATGGCATTCCGGATTTCAAATTAGACAAGCTCAACCTTAAACGCCGCGAGGCGCAAATGATGGAAGAAGGGGTGGTTTTTAAAACAAACACGCATGTGGGAAAAGATGTCAGTGTGAAAGAACTGCGTGAAGGGTATGACGCCATTCTCTTGGCCATGGGGGCGCAACATGCTCGAAAATTCAAGGTTCCGGGCAATGATCTGCAGGGAGTGCATTATGCCATGGAATATTTGCCTCAGCAAAATCGAAGCAATGCCGGGGATGCAATTGATCCGAAAATCCGTATTTCTGCTGAGGGAAAGACAGCGACGATTTTAGGGGGAGGGTTCACTGGCGCCGATTGTTTGGGAACACTCAACAGGCAGAGAGCCAAAAAAAAAGTCTATCAATTCGAGTTGGTCGATATGGTGCCTCGCCCCACACCGGTACACGAAGAAGCTGCCATGGATTGCCGTGCCGGCATTTTGACGGAAGAATTGATTGGAGATGAGAAAGGACGATTGAAGGCGCTGAAGGCCGTTCAGGTCATCTGGAAACGAGAAAATGGGCATATGGTGATGGAAAAAATATCGGACAGCGAATTTGTCATTGAAACCGACATTCTCTTTTTAGCCCTCGGATTTTTGGGACCGACTATCGAGGGAATTGTATATGATTTGGGCGTCCATCTCAGTGTTCGGGGTCACAAAGAACCGCAAAGTCCCCAGGAAGTACTCGAGATGCTGAAAAAAAGAGACGTGATGTTTGCGATTCATACCGACAACGACTTTATGACCAACATGGAGGGTGTTTTTGTTGCTGGAGATTCAAGGCGGGGAGCTTCTCTCGTAGTTTGGGCGATCTGGGAGGGACGCGAAGCAGCACGAACTATTGATCTCTATCTGATGGGCAGCACAGAACTGCCCTCTTCTCCGCAGGCTGATATGATTGCATGAACAAGAACAAAATCATCTTTCTCGGCGCACTCGGGATTTTTATCTGCTTGATGGGATATGCATTGTGGCGCGAACTGGACCGGAATCAAGAACAATTGCAGTCCAGTATCAGTGGCGTGATTCATCTCGCTTCAGGAATAGGGACGGGAGTAGTGAGGACAGACAATGCCCATGTCATGCTCATTGACCCTCAAACTCAACAACTTGTTGCTCTCAACACCCTCAATCCCTTTGTCCCACCTTTAACATTCCATGTAGGCCAGGAACACGTGCTGGGTAATTATCAGCTGCAAGGGCCTTTCCACCTGTTGGTTGTGACTGATAAAAATGGCAGGCTGAATCGCCCTGTTTTGGGAGAGGTGACTGGAGAAATCACTTTGCCGCTTCCTCTCTCCACAGAAGGTTACCATTATTATCTCACCAAACCCTTCCGTCAGTGGCCATCGAGGCTGCAATCCGATGCTGCAAATGAAGGCCCGGTTTTGATGATTCAAGGGAGCGTCAAGGTCAAGGCTGAATTAGCGGCGCAAGTTGATGAAACGGACCGTCTGGTGATTATGTTATTTGATCCCAAACAGGGACGACCGGTGGCTATTAAAATCATACCGCACTTCCAAAAAAATCAAACCTTTACAATCGGGCAGCTCCAGGCGATGCCCGGGCAGAAGTTGCAAGGATCGTATTCCTTGCGAATCCTTACAGACAAAAATAATCAACCTTTTCACTCAGCTCCCGGAGAAATCGTGGGGCGTTCCAGTGATCTCATTCCTTTGGGAACGAAGGATTTAGAATTTGTTCTGGATCAAAATTATACAAATTGAAAGCATATGGATTTTGTCAGGGTGCGTGAATCGTGATTTTTTACTTGAATAGCATTCCGATAAATTTTAACATATTCGATTGACCCGAATTTTCATTTTCTCAGAGCATGCCATAGGACATTATGAGTGAACAACGAATGAGCCGTAAGGAACTGCATCGACCAGACCGAGTTCAGCAATGGTTGTATACCATTTCGAACTACGTTTATGGAAAAAAGCGATGGTTCATTGCAGGAGGCATTGCCATTGTCATTGGGGCCATCGCTGTTTTTTCGGGAATTCAGTACAATCAATCACAACAAATTAAGCAAGCAAATCTGCTTTATGCAGCACAGCAAATTCTCGGCGAAGACGATCTGGCGGAAAAAGATTCACGAGCTTTGAACGCGTTCAATGAATTTTTTAGCAAGTATTCCGATAGTGGCAATGGGCTTGTCGCGCTAATGAATATAGGGAAGCTGCATGTTAAACAAAAGCAGTGGGATCAGGCGGAACCAGCTTACAAGCAAGCAATCGAACATCCCAAGGCGGGAGTCAGTATGATCAACGCAGCTAAAGTGAGTCTTGCGGTCGTTTATGAAAATCAGCAACAGTGGGACGCTGCCAATCAGATTATCAACAGTATCGAGGGGGAAGAATGGAGGGACGTACGCTGGAAGAATCTAGCGCAAATTGCACTGACACAAGGAGATGTGGACATGGCAAAGGCCCTCCTGGAACGGTTGATCGAGAGGACCCCTCAATCCGTATTCAGGCAAGAAGCCCAAACCATGTTACTCACTCTGCATCCGTAGAAAGAAAGGGAAAGTTTATGTCGCTCGATTTGGATTATTTGAAGTTGGTGGAATCTCATGAGAAGTACAGAGATTTCAATGTGTTTGAAAAAGTAATAATGGCAACCCAACGGGCCAAAGCAATTTACGAGGAAGAAAAGGCAAGAAAAGAAGAGCAAGAAGATCAAGTCAGACCTACCCACAAGCCGACCTATCAAGCGGTTATGGAAATCAACGAAGGGAGACTTCTACGCACTTACCGGATCAAAAAAACGCCAAAACTCTTTTCCCCATCCTCTCATAAAGAGGAATCGTCTTCCGACGATAAAATGACAACCCGAATAGAAAAAAGCTATCAAGGCGCGAAGCAGCGAGCAGCCAATTCCCGGCGTGCTTGAACTGCCAAAAAGTCACAACGTTCATTTTCCGGATGATGAGAGTGCCCCTTGATCCAAAACCAGGAAATTTCATGAATTTGAGAGAGTTTGAGCAACTCTTGCCATAAATCCCGATTGGCAATAGATTGGCGATTGGCTCCAATCCATTGGTTATTTTGCCATTTATTCAGCCAGCCTTCCGCAAAGGCTTTTTGGATATATCTGGAATCCGTGTAGAGTTTTACGACACAGACGGATTTCAGAGCTTGGAGGGCTTTAATGGTTGCCAACAACTCCATCCGGTTGTTCGTAGTGTGCCGTTTTGCACCAAAAATTTCTTTACGAAAATGTCCATGCGCAGGAGAAATCATGACAGCAGCCCATCCTCCAGTCCCGGGGTTGGGAGAACAGGCGCCATCCGTGTATATCTCGACAAGGGGTTTTGTCATATGTAGGGATATGATAGCGTAAACGGGGAACCGGCATTCATGGAAAAATCTTCTGGCACTTCTCAAAAATTATCAAAGCATCCTCATGAATTCAAGTACAATTGTAAGTCAGGAGGTAGTCTATCTCTATGAAAGGAAATAATGCCCGTCATCACAAAGTCTTGATTTTAGGTTCAGGTCCTGCAGGTTTGACTGCAGCAATTTATGCGGCACGGGCCAATTTACAGCCTGCAGTCGTTTCCGGTATGGAGCCTGGTGGTCAACTGACAATCACAACAGACGTCGAAAATTATCCAGGCTTCCCTGAGGGATTGCAAGGGCCGGAAATGATGGATTTATTCCGCGCTCAGGCAACACGTTTCGGAACCCGGTTTTATACGGGAGAAGCCGAAACAGCGGATTTGTCGCAACACCCCTTTCATATTGAAACCGCAGACTCCAGGCTCACCTCTGATACGCTGATCATCTCTACGGGCGCTTCAGCACGATGGCTGGGATTGGAATCAGAAGATCGCTACAAAAATAAAGGGGTCTCCGCCTGCGCTACCTGTGACGGCTTTTTTTTTCGGGATCAGGAAGTAGCGGTTGTGGGAGGAGGCGATACAGCGATGGAAGAAGCATTGTATTTGGCCAATCTATGCAAAAGCGTCCATATCATTCACCGGCGGGATTCACTGCGTGCCAGTCAAATTATGCGGCAACGCGCTTTAAAACATGAAAAAATTGAAATTATCTGGAATTCAATTGTGGAAGAAATCATCGGTGATGATCAAAAAGGAATGACAGGACTGAAAGTGAGACATCTGAAAACAAACGAGTTGAAAACATACCCATATACCGGATTGTTTGTTGCGATTGGACATATTCCCAACTCTTCTTTGTTTCGCAATCAATTAATTTTGGATGAAAATGGCTATATTGTAGTGAAACCCGGTACTTCCCATACTTCAATCGAAGGAGTATTTGCTTGTGGAGATGTTCAAGATCATGTATATCGTCAAGCAGTTACTGCTGCCGGAACAGGATGTATGGCCGCCATTGACGCAGAACGCTGGTTGGCAGAGCAGGAATTTTGATTCTCAGTGAAAACGCGCTCTGAAGTTAATTGTCCTATTTAACCCGAGTTCGAGATAAATCTTCAATAATATGAGTATCCTAGTGTATATGTCATGCTCGCGAAACTTGTCCCCGCGAAACTTGTCCTCGCGAAAGCGGGGAGCGGGGATCCGGATTTCAGTCTGGCTGCATACCTCCGGATTCCTTCCCTGCGTACGCAGGGATCTCGCAGGAACGACAAGGTTTCTCTAAGATATGAAGATTCCATAACATATTGAATTTATTAAATTCTTATCTCGAACTCAGGTTATTTATCCATTCGTAAAGAAATAACATGTCAAAAGAAAAACTGGTTTTGGCCTATTGGACACCTCTGTTCTGGCGCATTGGCTCAATGCGCAAGATTATGAGGTGATTGCTTTATGTTTGGATTTGGGACAAAAAGTAGAAGATCTGAATGAGATTCGACTCAAAGGTATCAGGGCAGGAGCCAAGGAAGTATTGATTGAAAATGTAGAAGAAGAATTTGTGCGGAATTATGTCTTTCCGGCAATTCAGTGGAATGCGGCGTATGAAGGCACCTATTTGTTGGGCACTTCACTGGCTCGTCCTTTGATTGCCAAAAAGCAGATTGAAGTCGCTGCTCAAAAGGGAGCCACCGCTGTGGCGCATGGAGCAACCGGAAAAGGAAACGACCAAGTTCGTTTTGAATTGTCTTATTATGCCCTCAATCCGGATATTCATGTGGTAGCTCCTTGGAAAACACCCGAATTTTATAAGAATTATCCGGGAAGGGCCGAACTGTTGGCTTATGCCGAGGCCCATCAGATCCCTGTAAAAGCCACTCGAGAACAGCCTTGGAGCTCTGATGAGAATTTGATGCATATCAGCTTTGAATCAGGCGTGCTCGAAGATCCCTGGCAGGCGCCTAGTCAAGATATGTTTGAACTGTCTCAATCTCCTCAGAACGCCCCTGAGCAAACCCGAGAAATTCTAATTGATTTTGAAGCCGGCGTCCCCGTTGCTGTTGACGGGCAAGCCCTTTCCCCTGAAAAATTATTGGCACGCCTCAATCGGATTGGAGGAACGCATGGTGTCGGTCGAATCGATATGGTGGAGTCCCGTTTTATCGGAATGAAAAACCGGGGAGTCTATGAAACACCGGGGGGCACCATTCTCCATATTGCCCATCGTGCCATGGAATCGATCACGCTGGACCGAGATGTGATCAATCTGAAAGATTCCCTCATGCCTCGTTTTGCCCGTCTGGTTTATAATGGTTTTTGGTTCTCTCCGGAGATGCGGATTTTATTGAATATGGTCCGCCAAACTCAGGAAAATGTCACAGGAACTGTCCGTTTGGAGTTGTATAAAGGCAATTGTCTGGTCACCGGTCGGCTTTCCCCCTGCAGTTTGTATGATGCTGATATCGCGACCATGGAGTCTGATGGTGGAGTCTATGATCCTCAGGATGCCGTTGGGTTTATTAAACTAAACGCATTGCCCTTGAAAATAGATCATCGAGTAATGAAAAAAAAGAAGAATGGTTTCTGATCATCCGCGGAGTGAAGTTCATGCAAACTTCAACAAAGAAACGATCCTCTTGGGGAACAATCGTCTTGATAGCTGTCTTGATAGCAGGTTTGGTGATTGGAGGATATTTTCTGTATTCTTATTGGAAAGCACTGCAGACTTCTCCTCTGGAAATCAGTCTTGATCCTTCCTTCCATTCAGAAAAAGAATCCTCTTCCTCTTTTTTCGAGGACATTCCTGAAGTAGGGAAGACCATCGATATCCAACAAGTCCTGCAAACTGAAAACGAAGAGTTAATTGCGAAGCTGGAAGGGATGGAGACCTATCAGGAGCAATTTGACCAACTAAAAGTCGGTCGAGAGGTAATGAATGATTTTGCCGGTCGGTTCTTAAAGTATGAAACCTTATTGAATAGCAATAGCTTTATTCAATTCTTTAGCGAACTCGCGCAAAATTATATTGAAAACAAAGCCATCTCGGTCAAAGGGATAAAAACGTCGCATCCACTATCTGAGAGGTTCCATGACGAATTTATGACCTGGGTGATTAATCAAGAAGACGAAAAGTTCATTGCCTTGGCAAATTTTGTAAGTTTCTATCTTGTGGAGCCTTTGTATCAATTGCCTTTGAGGCGTGTTGCATCAGGACTGTCTTCGGAAATCGAAGCAATTGATTTTCAAATGCTGGTACAGGTTGCAAAGGTGGAAAGGCCCCCGGTTCGCGATAAAAATGGGGAATTGAAAATGGGAAAGCGAGTCTACCTGCACGATTATACATCCGCACAACAATTCTTATATCGGCGGGGCCCTCGTTTTTCAGCAAAAATGCTGGTTTTTTTAAAAACCTATCTGGCATATGCAGACAATTAGATGTTTGTTTTTGTCGAGTGGCTATGGTATTTTAGAAAATCGATGTCCATCAATCTTAAAACATTAATTGAATTTAAGGAGAATTTTATGATTGGTCAAGAAAAAACAGTACCTTATCGAAACATACAATCGGCTGCTGGTGTTTCTGTAGGAGAGCGACTCGCCTTTTTGAAAAAAGTATACGGTTTGCTGGCCGCTTCATTGCTTTCGGCAACGGTCGGTTCTTTGCTGGGCATGGGACCATTGCTGCCTGTTGTTGCTTCCATGGGAATACTGTCTTTTGTATTTTTCATCGGCGCCTTTTTTTTCCTGATGTATGCTCAGCGTAAACCTGGTCTGAATATGGTTGCTCTCTTTAGCTTTACGACGATTGCAGGACTGATGATTGGTCCCATGCTCAGCATGTACGTTGCAGCAGGAGCCGGAGGGATCGTAGTGGAAGCATTGGCGCTGACTACAATCACCTTTGTCGGCCTGACAGCTTATGTGATCATTTCCAAAAAAGATTTCAGCTTCATGTCAGGATTTTTAATGACTGGATTGATTATCCTGATCGTGGGAGGACTGATCAATATTTTTCTGCAAAGTTCACTGATGCACTTTGTGTTTTCCGCAGCTGGCGTATTGTTGTTCAGTGGCTTCATTTTATACGACACATCCAACATTTTACGTCGTTACAGTACGGATGACTATGTCAGTGCAACAGTGTCTTTGTTTCTGGATATATTTAATCTGTTCATTCATTTGCTCAGTCTGCTTGGAATGACTCGTGAGTGATTGATGCTCTGTATGTGCGCAAGGGGGCGTTTGCCTGTCCCCTCTTCCTTCCTTGAATTCCCCTCTTCTTGCCTGATTTTCCGGAATGATTCCGGACGAAACTGTGTTTTTACCTGGTGATCCGTGATACAATACAAAATGCATGTTCGACTTCCTTTGCGGTTCCTGTAATTAGGAAAAAGTATGTCTTTCAGCAGTCAGAAAATTGATTGAGCATGAAAAAATTACTCGGGTTTGCGTATGAATGGTTGATTCACCCGATAACCAAAAGTGTTGCGCCGGTTAAACCAGTGAGTTGGGGAGTGGCGATTGGGGTATTCATTGGACTGACTCCCACCATGGGAATCCAAATGTATATTGTTGCCGCCTTATGGGCGCTTTGCCGTTATTTGTTACATTTTCGCTTTAGTTTGCCAGCAGGGATGGCATCGGTATGGATCTCCAATCCAATCACGATTGTCCCTTTTTATTATGCCTTTCTCCTCACGGGCAATAAATTTTTTCAAAACATGCAATGGCGTGTTGTTGTGATGGATTGGCAGACTTTTCAGCAGAGATTTGCAGATTATGAACAATATAGTATTTGGGAAATTCTCTGGGAAGGTTCTCAATTTCTTCTCGTGGATTTGGGAATTCCCATGCTGGTGGGGAGTTTTATTCTGGCAGTCCCATCTGCAGTGATTTTTTATTTTATCACCACTTTTTTGTTGACACGTTATCGAAAACATAAAACCCACAAAGCGAATATTAGCTATATGAAGAGTAGGCCATCGAAACCTCCAATCAAATCAATGCAAATCACTCTGGAAGAAAGCCGGACAACCGGGAAAAGCGTACTGCGGCAAACTCAAAAACTGATCAGCGAAGGAAGATACAAACAGGCGATTTCGCAGTTAGAACTATTGGCCAAGCAAAATCCCAACGAAAGCGCAGAGGGATATTATCGTCTGGGAAATCGACTTTACGACCACCGTGATACCGAGCAGGCAGAACAGGCTTGGCAGCGATCAACCATCCTGAGAATTAATCCCGCTTCACAAACATCGTCTCGGTCACTTCATGCTCTATTGTGGAGGACTGTGGGAACGACGATGCTCATCTTGATCAGCCTTTATTGCTTGATCGTTCTTCTCTTTCCCAGACAATTTGACCTCTCCGAGATGTTGTTGACGTCCATTCAACAGCAACAGAGAGAATCTCGAGAAGCGTCTTCCTGGTGGGAGAGATTTTGGATGACAGGACGTCCATCGGCACAACAGTATGCCTTGGAGCAGGGAGAATTATGGTCGATACTGAACCGTCAGATGAGAGAATTTTTAGATTTGTTTTCTTCAGGGAAACAAGGATTGGTAACAGTTGAGGATCATTGGATTGAAATATTGAATCGTCTGCGTTATCCGCGTATTTCAAATCAAATCATTCAAGGAAAAAGCCAATATTATTATCTCGTAGGACGGGGGATGCATAATTTACGACGGCATTCGGAAGCCCTCGAAGCCTTGCAAAGTGGTCTGCGTGAAACTCAGGATCCCCAGGAATTGGGATTGCTTTACCAGGAAATTGCCACCATTTATTATTTTGAGGGTTATAAGTTGCAACCGGACGGCCTTGCAAAATATGACAAGGCCTTGGTTCGTAAATCTGTGGATGCTTATCTGCAAGCTCTTCAATATATCGAGGACCCTTTCATATACGGGAATCTGGGATGGGGATATTATTTGTTGGAGGATTACGAGCAGGCTGTTTATTATGGTGAAAAAGCCCTGCAGTTGGATGCCCGATTGAGTTATGTTCGCATGAACATGGGAATCACGTATTTGCGCATGAACGACTATCAAAATGCATTCGACGCCTACGAAGGGCTTTTGCAATATCCCAATTCCGTTGACTATTTAGGAGGATTGCGTGACTTAGAGGAATTGAGCAGAGATTTTCCGGAACGGCATCCCTTTGTACATTTTATTATCGGATACATCTATTACCATCAGGAAAATTTTTTCAAAGCCCGCCGGGCCTGGAAGATTTTTTTGAATCAACCTTTCCCCGAGAACTCCTGGAAACAAAAGACATTGCGGTTTTTGAAGTCCATGGAACACTACTAAAGCAGGAAAGGGGAGGAATAAGAGGAATATGAAACAAACCATTCATGTTGCTATTGCAGGTATGGGGATGATTGGCAGTGGAGTAGCAACAATCATTCAAAATCATCAAGCAAACGGCGCTGCTATCCAATTAGCCAAAATTTTGGAAATCGATAAGGAAGGTCCACAGGCCAGACCGTTTTACGAAAATCACCCCGAACTGTTTGTCGAAGATATCCGGATAATTTTGAACGATCCTCAAATCGATGTGATTGTAGAAACGATTGGAGGCCGCGGATTCGCCAAAACACTGATAGAAAAAGCGCTCAAACACGGCAAACACGTTGTCAGTGCCAACAAGGATCTAATTGCTACGGATGGTCAGACACTTTTAAGTCTGGCGCAACAGGCTCAAAAGCATTTTCTCTTCGAAGCGAGTGTCGGCGGCGCAATCCCTGTGATCCGTCTCATGGAAGACTATTTATCTCATTGCGATATTCAAGAAGTTTCAGGAATAGTCAATGGCACAACGAACTATATTTTAAGTGAGATGGACTTGCGCGGCATTGCCTTTGAGACAGCTTTGCAGGAGGCTCAGCAAAAAGGGTTTGCCGAGCAGGACCCGACAAATGACGTAAAAGGATATGACGCTCGCTATAAGATCGTGATCCTCATTTATTTGACGACGGGGAAATGGATTCCTGTGGAAGAAATTGCAGTCGAGGGCATTGACGTACTGGAGTTGCCGGATTTCGATTATGCGGCGCGTATGAGTCGCAAAATCAAACTGGTGGCTTATTTTTGCCGCAAAGAGCATCAATTGCAGGCTTTTGTGATGCCATTGATGATCCCACAGGAGGAAACCCTGGCCAAAATTACGGGATCCACGAATATAATCACGGTGAGCGGAAAATACTCGGAAGAGATATCTTTGATTGGGAAAGGAGCAGGCTCTCGTCCCACCGCATCGGCGATCGTATCCGACATCTATAAAATACAGGATGTCGCTTTTCCGGCCAGTCCTGTCTGGCTGGATCAAGCAGATAAAATTCTCCCTTTTTCAGAGTACGTTTTCAAGCACACCCTGCGTTTTGACATCTATGATCAGCCCGGGATTGTCGGAAATATTGGAGCTATTTTGGAAAGATACAAGATCAACATTTATGCCCTGGAACAACTTCCACAATATCACCACCGAGAAAAAAACCAGGAAAAAACTATTTTCCATCTCACACTGGAAGCGTGTCCGGAAGGAATCGTGCAAAAAGCGGTTGCGGAGATCAATGCGGCTGCTTATATGGCCAGACCTGTATTTATTCTTCGTGAACTTCAGCACTAAGAGGACGCTTGCATTGGAAAAGGTGGCTGTGCTCCTTGGGGAGCATTTGTATAATTGGCAGTACTGCTTTTTCTCAAAGTGTGCTGAGTCTGTCGGACTGGATAGAAAACAGAATGATTCCAGTCAGATCCCCACTGGAAAGCAAGCAGGTGATACCAGGCTGGAGAGGAACCTTCTTCTTTCCGGGCTATTATGCGACTGCAAAAATCACAAAGCCACAACAAACGGTAGAGCCCTCTCTCGACGATTCTGTTGAAAGAAAAATAGTCAGCGCTGATTCACTCGACACCAGTGAAATCAGCTTGCTGCCGGAGTCACAAACCCCCATCTACTTTCCTCCCTACCCATTCTTTTCGAAGAATCAACCCTTGTCCATCGAACAGCAGGCAAGGTTGCTACAGTTTTTGGCTCAGAAAGCTATTGAGAAAGAAGACTTGGTGGCTGCAGCCGAATATTTTTTGCAACAGGCCGAAATAGCGCATCCTGACTATCCGGCGGATGCGGAGCATATCCTGTCTTTGCTGGAAAGTGTTGATAATGAAAAAGCGATTCAATCACTGGAACGGAAATATAAGCATATTGATTTCATACGGGATGAATTGCCATATTTACGTTTGAATCTACTAATAGAACAAGAGCAATATGTTCCTGCCCTCTTGCTGATTGAGACTTTAACGTATCAGCTTCAACAGCGCCATAGCCCCGAACAACTGGAATTTTTATTGAATCTGCAAAAGCGTATCAATCTCACTTTAACTGCCATTCCCCAACGTATTGGCGTCATTTTGCCATTGAGTAGCACCAATCCGCAAATTGCGCCGCTGACAAGAGAAGCTTTGGAAGGACTGCGTTTGGGCTTGATCGCATCTTCTGAAACCATGCAATCCGGACAACGGGAAAAGGATTTTCAGGAAATCATGGATAGCATATCCTTTGAATTGATTTTTCGAGATTCTTCGCTCAATCCGAAAACCAGCGCAGCTGCCGTCCGTGAGCTTGTCGAAGAGGAACATGTGATTGCAATCATCGGTCCCTTGATTCGTAGGACTTCGGAAGCGGCTGCTCAAGAAGCCCAGCGTCTGCAAGTCCCTTTGATTTCCCTGTCCTTGACCACCGGTATTCCGGATATCGGCTCTTTTGTTTTCCGTAACAATCAAAGCTGGCAACAGGAAATGAAGGCATTGGCACGTTTCGCATATGATTACAAAAACGTGCGACGCTTTTTGATTCTCTATCCTAAAACACGGGAAGGGAAAAACAAAATGACTTTTTTTTGGGAGGAAATGGAGCGTTTGGGAGGAAAGATCCAGGGAGGAGAGGCTTTCGATTTGGGACAGCAGAATTTTGTCCGGCATTTTGAATCCTTCATTGGTTTGGAGCGCTATATGGACCCGCAGGACAAAGCCATCATGGAAGAACTTGAAGAAAAGCAACAACCGGTCCATGATTTTGACGCATTGTTTGTTCCAATTGGCAGGAATCACATAGAAGACCTCAAAGTGTTGCTTCCCTATTCGGCCGCTTATAAAATGGACGACGTCCTTTTTTTAGGAGACAGTGGATGGAATGATTATTCGATCCTGTCTGCCATAAAGAAGTATGTCAATGAGACAGTTTTTGTTGACAGTTTTTTCAAACAGAATCGCCAGTCTCATGTGACACGGTTCATACGGCTTCATGAACATTATTTCATGCGTCACCTGAATTACAAAGGTCCGACTTCTTATACCGCCTATGCTTATGATACCGTCAATCTTCTACAAAAATTGCTCTCCTCTCGAGGAAACAGGAGTCACCGGCAATTGCAACAAGCCTTACTCGATATGGAACCGTATCCGGGAGTGACGGGGACTTTCACTTTTTTGGAAAATGGAGAAGCGCATCGGGAAATGACGTTGTTGTCTGTTCGATCCGGAAATATTGTTCCGGTCAATTGAATGCTGTTTGAATCGTCTTTTCGACTTTGGGAAATGAGCCAGAATTATCTTAAAAAATTTGAACGGCAGTTAGAGTACGACGCCATCCAACAAGTGAGAACTGCCCGTAAACGCTGGTTGGATTACCCAAGCAAGTTTTCTTTTAAAGAAGCAGTTTCGCAAATTTCCGCCTTTCAATCCCGTTTTGTCGAATTGGACAGAACCATTCGCATCGGGCAAGCCGAGGAACTCTCCTCGGAACAACATGAAAAGCTCCAGCGCGTTTTAAAAACTTTCATTCCATGGCGCAAAGGGCCTTTTGAGATTTTCGGGACCTTCATCGACGCAGAATGGAAAAGTGATCTCAAGTGGAAAAGAGTGCTACCAGTCCTGGATTCATTGCAAGGCAAAAAGGTTGCCGATATAGGCTGTAACAACGGTTATTATATGTTCCGAATGGCCTCACATCATCCGCAACTGGTCATCGGATTCGATCCCACTGTCAGACACTGGTATACCTTCCAGTTCCTGCAACGTTTTGCCCGGATTCCTGGTTTGCATTTTGAATTGCTGGGAGTCGAACACATGCACTTCTTCTCCTCTTTTTTTGACGTGGTTTTTTGTATGGGAATCCTCTACCATCATTCCAACCCGATTGGAATCCTGCGTAGCATATGGAAAGGGATGAAACCGGGAGGACAACTGATTGTAGAATCTTTAGGAATGCCTGGTAAAGAATCGATAGCTCTCTTTCCGGAAAAACGATATGGCAAGGTTCCGGGAACCTGGTTTGTGCCCACCCAATCGTGCTTGCTCAATTGGTTGCAGCGTTCCGGTTTCCGGGACGTAGTTCCTTTTTGCGTCAATAAGCTGACGTTTGAAGAACAACGGCAAACGAAATGGGCGCCTTTTGAAAGTTTGCAGGATTTTCTCGATCCCGGAGATCCTTCTTTGACGGTTGAGGGTTATCCGGCTCCCTGGCGCCTATACTGCCACGCCCGCAAACCACGAAACGGATAGAGCGATCCGTTTTCCAGGGTTTGCTCGAGCTAAAAATTCCTGCTATGGTGAGGCGCCCGATGAGTAGCGAATCCGGGGCGCTTGAAACGAATCCGACGGCGGTATCTTCATGAAAATCAAGGTAAGGATGAAAGTTCAGCTATGACGTTCAGTAGTATACTGATCGCCAATCGTGGCGAAATAGCGATTCGAATTGCGCGTGCCGCAACGGACCTGGGAGTGCGCAGCGTCGCTGTTTACTCGGAGGATGACGGACGCTCACTCCATACGCGGACTGCCGATGAAGCCTTTCCACTACCAGGGCGTGGCGTACCTGCCTATCTCGATATCGAAGGTATCCTCCGCACAGCCAAACTGGCCCGATGTGATGCGATTCATCCGGGTTACGGATTTCTCGCCGAGAGTGCAGCCTTTGCTCGTCGCTGTCAAGAGGAAGGATTGACGTTTATCGGGCCCTCCGTGAAAATGTTGGAATTGTTCGGGGACAAAGGGCGGGCGCGGATGGCGGCAGCTGCGGCTGACGTTCCAATTATGCGGGGCATCAACAAAGCGGTCTCGATTGAGGATGCGCGAAATTTCTTTGCAGGTCTTGGTCCCGATTGTAGTATGATGATCAAGGCCGTGGCCGGAGGCGGTGGTCGAGGATCCCGAGTCGTGACCCGGATTGACGCGATCGAAGCCCTGTATGAAAGATGCCGCTCCGAGGCGTTCAGCGCCTTTGGTAATGGCGGTCTATACGTCGAAGAATTGATGCCCTTTGCCCGGCACGTCGAGGTTCAGATTCTCGGTGACTCGAGCGGAACGGTGATCAGCCTCGGCGAGCGCGACTGCAGCCTTCAGCGACGATATCAAAAAATCGTCGAGATGGCGCCGGCTCCAAACCTGGCAGAAAATTTACGGGCCGACCTGATAGCCGCCGCCATAAGGTTGGCCGAGAGCGTCTCCTACACAAATATAGGTACAATCGAATTTCTGGTCAACGCCACGGCCGACTCTGGCAGGCAGTCCTTTGCCTTCATCGAAGCTAACGCGCGCTTACAAGTCGAACACACGGTGACTGAAGCAGTAATGGACGTTGACTTGGTGCAGGCTCAGATTCGCCTCGCAGCCGGAGAAACCATTCAGCATCTTGGATTAGATACCCCCGGCACCTCGAACCCTCGAGGTTTTGCAATCCAAGCGCGTATCAACATGGAGAGATTGAATCCGGATGGCTCTGTTCATCCCTCGGGAGGAACTCTCACCGCGTATGAAGTGCCAGGGGGACCCGGTATTCGTACGGATGGATACGGATACGCCGGATATGAAACAAATCCTGCTTTTGATTCGTTACTCGCTAAAGTGACGGTACACTCACCTTCGGCCGATTTCACCAAGGCCATTTCGCGAACAACACGCGCAATCAGTGAATTTCGCATTGAGGGGATCACCACTACCATTCCTTTTTTACAAAACCTGTTGCAGCATCCCGATGTCATCGCCGGGCGAGCGCATACCCGTTTCGTCGACGAACATCTCGCCGAACTCGCCACTCCGGACACAAAAACCCAACTTCGCCACTTCGTCAACAGCGAGACGAAAGCAGGAGATGAAAAAGACGCATGGGTAGCGGGTCTGGCCGGAGCCCGGATCGACACCCAGGATCCCCTGGCTTTGTTCTCGCATGACCAGGCCATCAAAAACGATCAAATCAAACCACCATTGCAAACGGGTACGGCATCACTGAAGCAGTTCGAAGGGGATGATAGGATCAGCTTGCGAGCGCCCATTCAAGGGACCATCGTCAGCATGTCGGTTGCCGAAGGCGATTCCATCCATCCAGGCCAACAACTTGCAGTCTTGGAAGCCATGAAAATGGAGCATGTCATCGCTGCCGATTGTAGCGGTATTGTGCGCAAAGTCACCCTCTCGGTTGGAGATGTCGTTCGAGAGGGTTACCCCCTCTTTATCATTGAAACGTCAAGAGTTCAAACAGACGCGAAGGAAATCGTTGATACACTCGATCTGGAGTTTATCCGACCCGATTTGGAGGAAACCTATCAACGGCACGCTTACACTTTGGACGAAAATCGACCGGACGCAGTCGCTCGACGCCGAAAAACCGGGCAACGAACCGCCCGGGAAAATATCGAGGACCTCTGTGATTCCGGAACCTTCGTCGAATTTGGGCCCCTGGCAGTCGCGGCGCAACGCGCCCGTCGTGATGAAGAATGGCTTCGTCAACGCACCCCGGCCGATGGATTGGTAGCTGGATTGGGAACTGTCAACGGAAATCATTTCGAAGCGCAGGATGCGCGTTGCATTCTAATCTCCTATGACTACACCGTATTTGCCGGCACGCAAGGAAAACGCAACCATTACAAGCAAGATCGCATGTTTGACTTAGCCCGGCGCTACCAGTTACCAGTAGTGATTTTTACGGAAGGCGGAGGTGGACGGCCTGGGGATACGGATGGTAGTACGCCAGTGGGTATGGATACTTATACCTTTACCCAATTCTCAATGCTCAGTGCTCTTGTACCCTTGATTGGAATCTCTTCGGGGCGTTGCTTTGCAGGCAACACAGCCCTGCTCGCTTGTTGCGACGTCATTATCGCCACTGCGAATTCCACCATCGCTATGGGAGGTCCTGCCATGATCGAAGGCGGAGGCCTCGGAATCTACACGCCGGAAGAAATCGGTCCTATGTCGTTCCAGGTACCAAACGGAGTCGTCGATCTTTTGGTCGAAGATGAGGCGGCCGGAGTAGCTGCAGCTCGGAAGTACCTCTCTTATTTCCAGGGACCAATTACAGACTGGGAAGCTGCCGACCAAAGAATACTGCGACATATCGTTCCTGAAAATCGCGTGCGCATGTACAATGCGCGGGACGTGATTCAGACGCTGGCCGATCAGGATTCCGTGATGGAGATCCGCAAAGATTTTGGAATTGGGATCATCACTGCCTTTATACGGATTGGAGGGTTTCCTCTGGGATTGATTGCAAACAACCCCCACCACCTTGCCGGAGCCATCGATAGCGACGGGGCCGATAAAGGAGCGCGCTTTCTGCAACTTTGCGACGCTTTTGATCTTCCCGTGGTGAGTCTGATGGACTGCCCCGGCATCATGGTTGGTCCGGAGGCGGAAGCCACGGCGCTGGTGCGACACAGCGCTCGACTCTTCAACACGGGTGCCAATCTCTCGGTGCCCCTGTTTGGACTGGTTTTGCGCAAGGCGTACGGGCTGGGCGTCCAGGCTATGTGTGGGGGGAGTTCCCTGGTGCCATTCTTTACGGCAGCATGGCCAACAGCAGAGTTTGCCGGTATGAATATCGAAGGCGCCATCAAGTTGGGCTATCGAAATGAACTGGCCGCTATCGAGGATCCGGAAGAGCGGCGGAAAAAATATGACGCCATGGTCGCTTCAAGCTACGAAAGAGCAAAGGCTTTGCATGCGGCAAGCTATTTCGGCATTGACGACGTCATCGACCCAGCTGATTCACGCCGTTGGATTTTAGCGGGTCTGCGTAGTGTCCCCCCGACACCGCGGCGCAACGGTAAAAAAAGGCCATATATTGATACTTGGTAAAGGATCAATACATCGCGATTATTATTCCAATCTATATGCTCTACAGAAATCCGGGTTTTATCAATACTTACCACGGACTCGTCATTGCCGAGCTCGGGCTGGTGTTACCGTTTTCTATTTGGATGATGAAGGGGTTTTGCGACACAATTGACTGAGATTTGGAAGATGCGGCGTTTATAGAAGGGGCCAGCAGGCTCCGGGTCATTTGGAGCATTATCGTCAGCGTCCTCACTATGAACTTTTTGAAGTACTCTTGAGTGCGTTATTATTGTTTCTCTTTAAGAAAGGTTCGCGCAATGAACAGAGAATTGAGAAGTAGTACTGATAGAGGCTCTTGGCTGCGCTCAGAGTGACAGAAACGGCAGCATACGCAAGGAGGTGAGATGGAGTTCGACCAGGTCGTAGCAACCAGAAGAAGTAATCGAAATCAAATTCACATGGGGACCAGGCTCTAACTCTTTCTGGGATAACAGGGCCGTGTAGCACTATGCCGCGAGTGACTATTACCCACACAGGAGAGTCTTGCGTAGAGTAACGGTTTCTGGTGACAAACCCTTTTTTGAACCAGAAAATTGATCGTTCCAAAATCCGATTCACGGAATATCGTCGGTATCCCTTGAGTTTATCAGCTTTATAGAGGCAGCGATACTGTTACCTCAGTTTAAATAAAATATGCAGGTATTAGTTTGTTATTAGAATTGAGTGGAAAAACACTCTGGCTCATGCAAACAACTGCACCTGGACCAATGGGTTTATTAAGTTTTTCTAAGGCAGAAAAATGTTTAATTGCCTTTAAGGGAGGGTTACTACTTTTCTTAAATTCCACAGGATACAATGTATTATCTTGTTCAATTATAAGATCAATTTCAACTTTGTCATAATCACGATAAAAATAGAAAGGGAGGTGTTTGCCATTATTCTGATAACTTTTAATAATTTCTGAAACACACCAGGTTTCAAAAATAGCTCCGGACATGGATCCGGCTTCCAGTACTTCGGGTGAACTCCAAGCGGCAAGATGAGTGGCTAACCCTGTATCTAAAAAATAAAGTTTTGGCTGTTTTGTCATTCGTTTCAACAAATTATTATGATAGGGCTCAAGCAAATAAATCAAATGACTCGCAACCAAAATATTTAACCATTTTTTTGCAGTATTGACAGACACTTCCGCATCTTCAGCCAAATTGGAATAATTCAATAATTGGCCTGTCCTTGCTGCGCATGACCTCATGAATTTGTATAATCTATGGAGTTGACTCACCTGACCCAACTGCATTACATCTCGTTCAAGATAAGTGTTAATATATGATTCATAGAATAGTCCTTTGTCCATCTCAGAATGATTGTATAGCCTTGGATAAGAACCCCGCCATATTCGCTCATAGAGCCCTTTTAAATCCAGAAGACGCTCTCTGTTTTCAAAATGAATATCAGGTAAAAATGGTGGATTATTTCGTTTTTCTAATTCAGCATTCGACAAACCAGGAATTTCAAGAATTCCTACCCGGCCTGCAAGCGATTCAGTGACTCCTTTCATCATCTGAAACTGTTGAGAACCTGTCAGCCAAAATAAGTTATCTTGCTGTTTATTATCAACCATTACCTTAATGAAGGGCAGCAATTCTGGGGCATACTGTATTTCATCAATCAAAATAGGTGGGGAGAAAGTTTGCAAAAAAAGTTCAGGATCTTCCTTTGCCAATCCTCGTTCTCGAGGAGTATCCAGTGTGACATAAGTACGAGATGAATCAATATGCTTCAAGAACGTCGTTTTACCAACTTGACGAGGCCCCGTTAGCAGCATTACTGGAAAGTTTGTACTTGAAGAAATAAAACTCTTTTCCAAATTTCTATAAATATACATAGTCAGGACTCGTTTCAGGAGATTTAAATTTTACTCCTCTTTTTACTATAGATATCTATAATTTTCCAACAATTTTATGTAAATTTTGCAACATCACTGCAAAAATTACGAATTTAATAGGTTATCGTATTGGTCATGTAAGTTCCCTAAAGCAAATCAACGGGCCGTAACGAAAGTGAACCTAGATGTAGCCTCAATCACCCTTAGTAATGTCTTTGCAGCATGATCCGGTTGGGATCTCCTTTGCTCCCAGTCTCTTATAGTCGCCAAAGAAAGTTGAAACGTTTTTGCAAACTCTTCTTGAGTCATGCTGAGTTTGGCTCGGATCAATTTGACGTTCACAAACGGTTTAGCATCTTTCGATAATGGTTGAGCATCAGGATCACTTAAAGCATTCTGATGCGTTTCTTCATCACTCATATTATCCAAGCGATTCCAATCAGTTTGGCTATCTTTAGGGCGATTCCGTTCCCCATTAGCCATAATTTCGGAGATAATTTCTTTTTTCATATTTATTTGCCTTTCTTGCAGAAATGATACGAATTTTAAGAATCCCTTCAACTTCTCTTTTTTCCTGCTTCCCGCCATCAAGAAATAGCCACCTGAAGTTCTCCCCGGACTCCCGACTACTCCCCAAAGCCAGTAGAGCATCGCAGCGTTTTTTAACTGCCATCCAATATTTTCAAAAACAATCAATCGCCTCCCTCCCTGATTTATTGATTTTTTGTTTTTTTTTGCGAATCCCGCATTTATTTTGCCTTGGGGAGTTGACATTGCGTTGTTGTTGTGCTAGTATCGTGCCTTCACTAAGTTTTTTTAGTGAAAGAGAGGGTTGCCACCCGATCGATTGAACAATATCGTGGGAGGGTTGCCACCCGATCGATTGAACAGTATCGTGGGAGGGTTGCCACCCGATCGATTGAACAATACCGTGGGAGGGTTCCCACCCGATCGATTGAACAATACCGTGGGAGGACGTGAAAGTGATGGATCCTCCCCGAAAATTTTTTCAAACTCGGTTCCAGTGAAAGAAGGCAGGATGAAACGTATAATCAATAAAACCAATTCACTTCTGAAAAAGGAGAAATGATGAAAGATAAAATGAAAATGAATCAAAACAAATTCACTATTGATAAAGGAGAAATTATGAGACGTCGAATGAATCAAAACCAAAATCTAAACGAAAGTGGAGGAATCATGCAAAAAAGCAAAACCAGAACAATCCAAGCCCTGCTGCTGGCCTTCATCCTGGCTGCGTTTGCCTTTTGGATGGGCCCGGCCGTTGCGGCTGAGAAAAAGATGGTCAAAGATCCCAGCACCGGCAAAATGGTGACGGCGCCAGAGTACGGAGGGACAATATCCTTCGTCTTTAAGACAGAGCCGGCGGGTCCTGACGTCTACGTCAGTGGTGGGGCGGCGAGCGGCTACGTCGCTGGCGTTTTAGAGAAGCTGGCCATCGCGGACTGGGCAACGCCCAGGGACGAAATCCCCTCCTTCTCCTTCCCTTTTTCACCATCCCACATGAAAGGGGCGCTGGCGGAAAGCTGGTCGCAGCCCGACCCACTGACTTATATATTCAACATCCGCCAGGGCATTCACTGGCATGATAAGCCGCCGATGTCCGGTCGGGAACTCATTGCCGATGATATCGAGTACAACTTTCACCGTCTCTTGGGTATGGGGAGTGGTTTCACCGAACCTATCCCCTACGGTAGCACCTTCGGAGGCATGCAATTCGAATCGGTAACGGCCACCGACCGGTACACGGTTGTTTTTAAGATGAAGGAGCAAAACCTCGGTGCCCTGTATGCTATCATGGACAACTATAGTAGTTGGATATACCCCCCCGAGGTGATCAAAGAACACGGGGACGTTACAGACTGGAGGAACCTGGTCGGCACCGGACCCATGATGCTGACTGACTGGACCGCAGGGAGCTCTGTTACCTGGACCAAGAATCCTGACTACTGGGGCTACGACGATAAATTCCCGGAGAATCGCCTTCCCTATGTTGACCAAATAAGAACCCTGTTTATGCCAGAAGTGGCAACATATATGGCGGCAATGCGCACAGGTAGGGTTGATTACATAGGTCGGACCGGCGGAGCTCAAATGAGGAATTTCGACGAGGTAGATGGCCTCCGGAAGACCAACCCCGAAATCGTGATCTGGCCGTTTACCGGTCGGAGTAACAACGGTTTTGGCATGAACAACCAGATAGAGGCCTTTAGCGATATTAGGGTTCGCAAGGCAATGCAGATGGCAATAAACATCGAAGAAATCAACAATGCCTACTATAGGGGTGAGGCAACTACGATACCCCAGGGGCAGCTCAACCGTTCTTTTACAGATGTTGCCACCCCATTTGAAGAGTGGCCTGAAGATGTCAAGAAGGTCTTTGACTACGATCCGGAGGGTGCCGAAGCGTTGCTTGATGAAGCCGGATATCCTCGCGGCGCCGACGGCATTAGATTCAAGACTAAGTTGATGCACCTTGCACGGTACGATGTGAACTATGCGCAATTAGTCGCTTCATACTGGAATAAGATTGGCGTTGATGTAGAGATTCAGGTAGAGCCAATAGCTCCCTTTTCTTCTAGAAGAAGTGCGCGGGATTTCGAAATGATTAATGCAGAAATGGCCAATACCGCCCTAACTGCGGTTGGATGGGGTCTAGGCCGTGTCAGGGACCCGGTTGCAGAGGCCATGTATGAAGCCGTCAAGACCGCTACCACGCTCGAGGAGCAGAACAGGATAGCCGGAGAATTGGATCAGTATGCGATAGAGAAGTTCTGGACGATATGGGGCCCTTTTCCCCCAGACTACTTGGCGGTCCAACCGTGGGTCATGGGTTATAACGTTGAACACGAGTTGGGATGGGGTCAAACAACCACCCTCTTCACCCGCCTCTGGATTGACCAGGATCTGAAGGAAGCAATGGGTCGCTAGAGGGCGATAACCCGTACTGACCTACATGAAAGGGGCTGGAAGCGCGCTCGAAGCGGTTTGGGAGCGCGCCTCCCAGCCCCTCACTCATTGTATGGTGTCCCCGTGAAAGTATATATTATCAGACGGTTATTGCTGATCCTCCCCACGCTGTTTATCTTGAGCATCCTGGTCTTTCTTTCGGTGCGCTTCATCCCGGGCGATGTAGTAGACGTAATGTCGGTTGCGATGGATCAAGTAGTGGGCTCGATTGACCGGGAAGCGCTGGAGCGTCGGCTGGGATTAGACGTGCCGGTCTGGGTGCAGTATGGCCGCTGGATGGGAGGTATTCTCCTGCGCGGCAGCCTTGGTGAATCACTGATGGGCCGTGGGGCGGTGAAGGAGAGGATAATAGAGAGACTGCCGGTCACCCTTGAGCTGGGTTTGATGGCAATCCTCATCGGGCTCGTGATTGCGTTGCCCGTGGGAATCTATTCGGCGATTCGCCAGGATACGGCCGCTGACTACCTGGGCCGCTCGGTCGCCATCATCGGCCTGGCCACGCCCAACTTCTGGCTGGGCGTGATGGTGATGATCTACCCGGCCATCTGGTGGGGCTGGGCGCCGCCGCTGGAACTGGTGTCTTTCACCGAAGACCCGCTGGGGAACCTCGGGGTGTTCCTCATCCCCAGCCTGATTCTGGGAACGGCCTCGGCGGCTGCGACCATGTGGATGACCCGCACTATGATGTTGGAGGTGCTGAGGCAGGACTATATCCGCACCGCCTGGTCCAAGGGGCTCAGGGAGCGGGTCGTGATTATCCGGCACACCATCAAGAATGCCCTCATCCCGGTGGTGACCCTGATCGGCCTGCAGTTGCCGATCCTGGTCGGGGGCGCGGTGATCATGGAGAACATCTTCAACCTGCCGGGGATCGGGCGTCTCTTGGTGAATGCCCTCAATGAGCGAGACTATCCGATGGTCTCCGGAGTCAACCTCTTTTTCGCCACCGGCGTGGTGCTGCTCAATCTCCTCATCGACCTGATTTATCCCTATTTGGACCCGAGAGTGCGGTATGAATAGTCACAGGCGTTCTGGCGGGGCAGTGCCTGACGATTATCGTCTATTCCCTCAATATGTTCGGTGACGCCCTCAGGGATCTGTTCGACCCCAGGATGCAGGGCGGTCAGGGCAATTACGGCGCCGCAAAGAAATGCAAACGAGGCCTCCTGGCCCGGCTGCTCAACCCTTTCAAATGGTATGCGGACAAAATTGTCCTCGTGAAAACGGGGAGCAGCTTCCAGAATAGATCCGCATCATTGGAAGTGATCATTGAGTCAAGCCGCTTATGGGGTACTCAATAGGTACTCGGGAGACAAAGCTCGGTCAGTATTTGGTCAGTTGAATGTCAGTGAGGAGATCACACAGTGAATTGCTTTTCCAATTGGTCAAGTAGGGTTTTTAACTCCTTAGCTGTTTTCTTAAAGAGTTCTTCTTTTGGAGATGGGGATTGTTTTAACATTTTTTGGGCAAATCGAATTTCGCCAACCAACTCGCCTTTATCCAACCCCTTCTGAATTCCTTTTTGGATTCCTTTTTGGATTCCTTTTTTTTCGCCTTGAGCAATCAACTGCTCTGCAACTGACATGGCTTGTTCTCCTAAATGTTGGGATTCTGAGTGTTCTTGAATAGCCTGCGCTAATGTTTCAGGGGACACCTCCTCTTGAATGTGCCAAAAATACCGGAGAAAGACTTGAATATAATCCATCCCTCCGGTTTTCTCCACTTCATCCAACAGGTGGATCAGCATTTCTAATCCTTTTTGTATTTGACCATGAAACGCTTGAGATAGCAAGAGTTGCGCAATTCTTGCTTTGACCTCCCCTTGGAACGATTCCAGTCCAAACCCGGATTGATCGACCAGAAAATGAGTAAAGCGGGGGAGATACTCCCGATCCAACCCGCTTATCTCAATTAATTCCTGGAATTCTGTGGAATAATTCCAAGTCCGCTCCCCCTGATAAAACACAATGGGAAGGATAGGCTTGAGCCTTTGTTGATCAGGAAAAGTCTTGAACGAATCATCCCAAATCCGACAGCAATAATCGGAATCGAATCCATTGACTGGGTTCATTTCAGTAATCGGAATCGAATCCATTGACTGGGTTCAGATTGATGCTCAAAGAGTAAGTAGATCATGACACCCTGGTTGGTACCAGGCAGTTGAGCTTGATAAAGCAAGTCCGACTCGGTAGCCTGAAAGGCTTCATCCACATATTCTTTTCGTTAGTTGTAGAGAGGTCCAGTCGATTTGATCCACTAAAGATGTAGGCAAATAACTCTTAAAAAAACTGGCTGCTTCATTTGGGTCAGAAAAAACCGTCTTGAATAATTTGTCATGTTGGTTGTGCAGTTTGTCTTGAGATTGATCTGCCATGCTGGTGGTTTCTCACTTTGCGCTTCTTTATGATTACTAAAACAGGAGTTTCTGCAACAAACAGTTGCAGAAATTAAAATATCTCAGAAAATGTTCCAAATCAAGAATTGGATAGAACGTATTAGAAATGATTGGAGTTGTTAGAGAATAAATGGGGGGAAATGATGCGCACCATGATGTCGGAGGTGCTGAGGCAGGACTACATCCGCACCGCCTGGTCCAAAGGGCTCAAGGAGCGGGTGGTTGTCGTGAGACACGCGGTCAAGAATGCCTTCACCCCGGTGGTGACGCGTTCAGCCGGGCTTATTGGCCGCGCTGCGGCCGTCCAGCCTCTCTGCGGTCTGCAGTTGCCTATCCTGGTGGGTGGCGCCGTTATTATCGAGAACATCTTCAACCTGCCGGGACTCGGTCGTCTCCTGCTGGATGCCCTCACGGATAGAGACTACCCGGTGGTCTCCGGAATCAACCTGTTTTTCGGCACCGCTGTGATGGTGATCAATCTCCTCATCGACCTGATTTATGCCTTCTTAGACCCGAGGGTGCGGTATGAGTAGTGAGCCCAAGCGACGAGGCCGGTTTGTGGATTTCTTCATCAGGCTGTGGCGGGAGAAGCCCCTGGGGACGGCCTGCGGGATGATCATCTTTCTCTTAATTGTGGTGGCGATCTTTGCCGATGTGTTGGCACCCCATGACTATAGAAAACGACACCTTCCAGACCGGCTGACAAGCTCCTCCACCCAGTATCTCCTGGGGACCGACCATTTGGGGCGAGACCTCCTGAGCCGCCTGATCGTCGGGGCGCGCATTTCTTTAACCGTCGGTCTGGCCGCGACGGCGCTCAATGTGATCGTCGCGGTCCTGATTGGTGGCACTTTCGGCTTTCTTGGAGGCAAAGCGGACCTGGTGGTGCAGCGCTTTGTCGATGCCTGGATGGCTTTCCCGGGACTGCTGCTCTTGTTATACTGTGAACGGATGATTTCTTCATTTTTTGTCATCCTGAGGGAACCGAAGAATCTTCTTGATTCCCATGAGATTCTTGCTTAGGCAGCCCCCTTAGCTCGGAATGACAGTTCTTTTGAAAAGTGAAATTTAAACCCGTTTAGAGTATAACTGTCATGTCCATCGTGGGCCAGGGTCTCCTCCAGATCATTGTGGTTCTGGGCGTATCCGGAGGCATCGGGGGTTCCAGAACCGTTAGAAGCGCCGTGATCGGTGTCAAAGAGAATGATTATTTTCTGGCAGCCAAAACTGTGGGCACTCCGACCAGCCTAATCCTGATCCGCCATGTCCTGCCCAATATTATGGCACCGATCATCATCATCTTCAGCATCAACATCGGAGGCGTCATCATTGCCGAGGCGTCGCTGAGCTTTCTCGGATTCGGGCTGCCCATCGAGATTCCCAGTTGGGGGGGACTGCTCAGCCGGGAAGGACGCCGGTACATGGAGCAAGCGCCCTGGCTGGCGCTCTGGCCGGGGCTATTCCTGACGATTACCGTCTATTCCCTCAACATGTTCGGTGACGCCCTCAGGGACCTGCTCGACCCCAGGCTGCGGGGCGGTGAGGGCCGTTACGGCACCACGGGGAAACGCAAACGAGGCCTCCTGGCCAGACTGATCAACCCTTTCGACCGGTAAACGCGCAATTTGAAATAATTTTTATGAATGGGGAATATCCTCAAGCAACGGCTTCGACCGCTCTCACCTCAGGGCCGACAAAGACAATCGCATAGGCTTTCAGGTTGTCCAACCGTTGCAAAGCCTCACTTTGTAAATAGCCCTGTAACTGAACCGTGGCTGCTTGGACGGTGGTTTCCAATTGAGCGCTTTCGCTGAAATGCTCAAAATGAAAACTTGAGATTTCATAGGCAAAATGATCGTACTCATCAATCAGCAAGTAAATCTTTTTCTCTCGATGAGTCACAAAGAATTCTTTAAGCGCATCAGACGGATTCTCATAACCTGTGTAATCTTGACTTATCCCATCATAGCGCTTTTCAAAATTTTTGACTCCTATCAGTACATTTTGCTGAAAACCGCTTTGGGTCGTTTCCGGAGTACTGGTCCCGATGCGGCTGAAATCGAATTTGAGGACATGATAACTATGAGCACGTGGAGTGGGGTAGGCTCCAATATAGTACTTCCCAAAAAAGGAATCAAACTGTTCTTGGTGCTCCAGGCCATAGTAATAGCGGAGCATGGACACAAACAACGTCTTGCCAAAACGCCGGGGACGCAGAAAGAAAATGAAGGGCGCCGGTTCGTTTTCCAATTGTTCAATATAGCGCGTCTTATCCACATAAAAATACCCACTTGTAGAGCTTTTTCTCTGGAATGAATTGATTTTTTATATTTTGAGGAAGAAAGCGTGATTCATAAAGCAAAACGTCTGAATGAGTTGCCAGAGGGAGAACTCAAGAGTCTTGCCGGAGGTAAAATGTCTTAAACACCGATAAACTGGGAATTGAAACGCGCCCCCTTTGGTCAAATCAATTCACTTGTTGGCACTTTTTTCTTGAATTGTTACACGAGAGGCTGTCATGAGAAATTGAGGAAAAAGAGCTTATTCATCTGGATCAATCCCTGCTTTTTTGAGTAACTCTCGTAAACGATTCCGATCGTTTTGTACATCTTCTTTGTCTCGAACCGCTTCTTCCTTATCTCGCAGAGCCTCTTTCTTATCTCGCAGAGCCTCTTCCTCCCTGAGCAAGGCATCTTCCAAAAGCTTTTGCCTTGTTTTCTCCTCACGGATGGCATTTTGACGGGCTTGGTATAAGTGATAATCGGCTTCTTTTTCAGAAAACCTCTCTAAAACTGCCATAGCTTGCCTCATTTCAGGGGTGTTAATGATTTCGGGTAATTCCCTCCAGTTCTCGGCTTCTTTAAAAAAATAAAGCCATTGACCTTCAGGGTTCAATGCTTCGGAATACTGCCATTTGCCCAATTCCAAAAGATGGATGGAGCACTGGTCCGACAATCTTATTTGATTTTCTTGATCCACGATTTGGAAGTGATGGTGACAGACAGGGCTTTGGGGAAACAAATTTTCAGTCAACATCCAAATAGAAATAACCGGACGTAATTCTGAGAATTGCTCTCCGCTTTGTATCTGGGATTGATAAATGTCGCTCCAGGTATAGAGCATCCGTTCCGGTAAATAGGAAAAAACAGATAATTGAATTTCTATTTGGTAGGTCGTCTCATTTTCATCTCTGGCTTTGACATCGACAATCGTCAGCTTGTCCGAATAAAACTCGCGTTCATTGTAGGGGTTGAGGATTTCAACTTCAGAAATGGGAGACTGTGGGGTCGGGACACCGTTGAGGAAATCAATCAGTAAATTTTTATTTTCCACGGCCCCCAAAATCGACTTAAAGACACAATCGACCGTCGGAGAAATGAGATGTTTCAGCATGATACTTCTCAAAGAAGAGAACAAGTATGCACTTGTTTTCAATCAGTATATCAAAGCGTTTGGGCAACAGCGAGCCTTATTTGTTTTCCCGTTGTCTCAAGCTCATTTTCCCGATTTGCCTGGACGAGTCCATGTCCGAATTGGGAAATCGTCAACTTTGATCGAATAGTTCCGATATGCAGACACATCACCACTTTAGAAAACTTATCTATTCAATCGGAGTTTTTCTGCGGTGCTAACGTCAAGGTCACTTGCACCCACCCGATAATGACCAATGTAATAGAGACGAACTGACAGTCTGCCACAAAACTTGGTGAAAATCGCGGGGGTGGGCGTCCAGTGAACCGCCTGGTTGGCACTTTTTTCTTGAGTTGTTATCAGTCGAATCACAATAAACGATCACACATTGACTGCAAAGCAAACAATATAAAATGATTCTCAATGGGGAGAGAATAGGATGGATGCTTGTGAATGTTTACGAACAGACAAGACTGATGAAATCAAATGAATTGAGATTATTTCAACAGATTGATAAGACAGGGGAAGCCATTCCTCTCAAACCTTACCAAACGGAGACATCTTTTGAGAACGGATGAACTGTTTTATGAATTTTTTAAATTAGCACCCGATGCTCTGATCAAATTGCTTCAATTGAATTTACAGGGTTCGTATGTCTTTGAGAGCATCACTCTCAAAAGAGTGGAAAGACGACTCGATGGGTTTTTCAGGCGCACTGATGGAGAAGGCCCCAATCTCTTTTTCGAGGTCCAAGGCTACGGCGATAAAAAAATTCTGTGGCGTCTCTTTCAAGAATTGACGACTTATTATCTTCAAAATGAGGATGATAAACCCTTCATCGCCATTGTGCTGTATGTGGATGAAAAATATGATCCCAACGATCTTCCGTTTTCCTGCCGGTCTCCGAATAAATTGATCCAAGTCCATTTAGCCGACTGTCTTAAAAAAGCAGGACATCTTCACAAGTCCCTGATGGTTTTGGAACCTTTGGTTTTGGAGAGTCGAGCAGAATTGGAAGAAAAAATACCTCAATGGAAAGACACGCTGGAGACGTTGGATTCTTCAGAATTCGAAAAGAGACATTTGATAGAATTGTTAACCTATGCTATTTTGGAGAAGTTTTCTAAACTGACAAGAGAGGAGATACAAACGATGCTCAAACTGACACCATTAGACGAAACAGTCGCCGGAAAAGAATTGATACAAATCGGAAAATCACAAGGTTTGGAAGAGGGATTACAAGAAGGACTGGAAAAAGGACTGGAAAAAGGGAAAGTTATCGGTCAAATCCAGATGGCCCAAAAACTTCTCAAACAAGAAGTGACTCCTGAAAAAGAGTTAAATCGAAAAAATGAAGAAGAGTTACAGACCCTCCTTCAAGAACTCCAATCACAACTCAATCTCTCCTGAAAAGTTTGCAAAAGTCTCCCTAATTCCTAATCAGAGACACGAACTTTTCAACATTCTAGGGAACAAACCTTAAATAACCTGTAATTATTCCAATGGTGTGAGCAAAATTGGGGGACATGTACAGCGGCATCCCAACTCTACTGTTTTATACCTGCTGTTACGTGTCCCCTAATTTTGCGTATCCATACTTCTAACTTATTTAAATTTCATTCCTAAAGGAAATTTTTTAATCTTCCGTATTTGTTCCCCAATTACTCTTTTTGCTTTATCCATATCATAAAGGAGCGGATCTCCTTGATTTATCGTTTTTTTATTTTTTTTGCGAATCCCGCATTTATTTTATATCAGGGGGTTGAAATTGCGTTGTTTTGTGCTATAATCATGCCATTATTAAGTTGTTTTGGTGAATGAGAGGGTTCCCGATCGATTGAACAATATCGTGGAAGGACGTGAAAACGATCGATCCTCCCCGGGAATCTTTTTTAAACGATTTTAACTAAACGGTTTTTTCAGAGACCCGAATAGTTACCTTTTTTTTTGAGAAATGCTTGACTTACCATTTTAATCCCTTTATTCTGTCACTGAAAGCTGTCAGATTTTGTTACATTTGAGCAAGATTTTCACTGCATTTCGTTAAAATACCGTTAGAGATTGGCAAGAAATTTATTAACTTTATGCCCTGAGATAGGACAGAAAAGCAATAAGGCGATCCTTCGATTTGCCACATCGGCGGACCGTCAGGATGGCATGAAAGTCTGAAATTAACCTGTTTCAAGTAAAAATATTGACAATGAGGTGGCTATGAGAGTATACTTAAAACCAGTTCCCAGTTCCCAGTTCCCAGTTCCCAGTTCCCAGTTCCCAGTTCCCAGTTCCCAGTAATAAGTTTCAAGCAACAAGTCTCAAGCAACAAGTCTCAAGTCCCCAATCCCAAGTTCTACTCCCTTGTATTATCTCGACATCAGGGAGAGATCCTTAAGATCCCTCGTTCCCCGTTCCAGGAACGGAACGGCAATGGGGAATTTGGAAAATCATCGGTGCCTGAGTGCGTCGGTTTCTGGTTCATTGCCCCATCCTGGAGCCAATGAATCGGTTTTTTGATCACTCCAAAATGAAGGAGACCCAATGTGTAGAGAAAACGTCGAGAACGAAAGCAGGTTTTAAAGCAACCCACAATCTTGTTTTTAATCAAAAAGCAGAAAGGAGCACCATGAACCGTCAAAAAAGTAGAGAAAACGTCGAGAACGTGCTTTCGGGAGCGAAAGCAGGTTTTCAATCAATCCTTAATTTTGAACATGCAATCGAAAGGAATAAGATGGAAAATCAAAAAAGCAAATCAACCTTCAGTGCAACCCTGCTCACCCTCACCCTGATGGTGGCAGTTTTCCTTGCCGGTCCGGCTGCCGCCCAGAAGAAGTATGTGACGGACCCCGCCACCGGCAAGGAGGTGACTGCGCCAGAGTATGGCGGGATACTCACCTATTCGCAGCCTTATAACCCTCCAAGTCCTGACGTCTATATCCATCACGATGCGGCAGAAGCCCTCGGTGTGGTTGTAGAGACGCTAGCCATCGCGGACTGGGCACTAGATAGGGACGTGTTTAACTATAGAACAACGTACATGCCTGACTTTGTCTGGCGAGGGCACCTGGCTGAAAGCTGGGAAACACCCGACCCACTAACTATCGTCTTGCATATCCGCGAAGGCGTGCGCTGGCATAACAAGGCGCCGATGAACAGTCGGGAGCTAACTGCCAAGGATATCGAATATAACTTGCACCGTTATTTGGGTCTGGGCAGTGGCTACACCGAACCGAATCCCAAGTACGCCACGCACCCGATGATTATACTGCCATGGGAATCGGTAACGGCCACCGACGATCGGACGGTTGTTTTTAGGCTGACGAAGGCAGACCCCAACGCGCTAAAGCAAATTTTATATAGCTTCATGACTTTTATATACCCCCCCGAGGTAATCAAGGAACACGGCGACCTTTCCGATTGGCGTAATGTGGTCGGCACCGGGCCCTTTGAGCTGACTGACTGGGTCGAGGGCAGCTCTCTCACTTGGAAGAAGAATCCGGACTACTGGGGCTACGACGAAAAATACCCGGAGAATCGCTTGCCCTATCTTGACGGGTTAGAGATGCTGGTTATGCCAGACGTAGCAACACGTATGGCGGCATTACGCTCGGGAAAGATTGATGGACTGGCTGCATTTCTCGGCTGGAGTCAACTAAAGTCTATGGACCAGGTAGACAGCCTTAGGAAGACCAACCCCGAACTGGTGATGGAGCCGTTTTCATTTCGGTCGATGTCGTCTTGGACTGTTAACACGAGGAGGCCGCCCTTTGACGACGTCAGGGTACGCCACGCAATGCAGATGGCACTGGACCTTGACACAATTAACGCTGCGTACTGGAAGGGTTATGCAGATACGACACCCCAGGGGAGGGTAGGGGCAGGTACGGCCGGGTATTTCACCCCATTTGCAGACTGGCCTGAAGAGGTCAAGGGATACTATACCTATGACCCGGCAGGGGCAGAAGCGTTGCTTGATGAGGCTGGATATCCGCGCGGCTCCGACGGCATTAGATTCAAGACCGTCTTGGAAGTGAGCCTCCCGATTTTTAAAACCTATGTACAGAATAGCGAATTAGCTGCCTCCTACTGGGCTGCGATTGGCGTTCATGTAGAGGTTAGGGAGACTGAGACTTCTGTTCTCAGGGCAAGGGTTGATGAAGGTGATTATGATATGATCACTACTTCTTCGGGTTCGGATACCGGGGCTATGGGGCTTATAATGCAAAACACGTCGGACTCTACTTACAACACCGCCAACGTCCGGGACCCGGTTTATGACGCCATGGTTGCAGATGCCCAAGCCGCTACCACCATTGAGGAGCGGAAGAGGCTGATTAAACCGATAGATATGTACATGACAGAAAAGCACTGGTATATATGGGGTTCTAGAGTTCCAACGATGAACGTGCTCCAGCCGTGGGTCATAGGTTATAACGGTGAATACGAACTGGGATCGGTGGACCGTCAATTAATCGCGGCCCGTCTCTGGATTGATAGTGAGCTGAAGGAAGCAATGGGTCATTAGTGCCTGGTCTCGGGGATAACTGAAACGTCTAAGGGAGCTGGGGGGCTCAGGCTTCCCAGCTTCCTTCTCATTGAATAGTGAAATAGTTGGTTAGATAGTTTCTTATTTACGCCAATTTTTCAGCAAGAGGGAAACATTAACTAAGGAGGCAGAGAAGGATGTCTATACTTATTACCGGCGGAACAGGTTGGGTTGGTACTGGCCTGGCGCATAGACTGGTAGAGAGGGGAGAGGACGTCATATTGTTTGACATCGCTCCGCAAATAGAGCGCGTGGCGGATATCAAGAATAACGTAAAGGTTGTCCAGGGAGACCAAAAGGTCTGGCCTGAAGTGTTGAATGTTGTCAAGGAAAATAACGTAGAAGGCGTATTTCACCTTGGAAACACACCTAGCTCCCGCCTACAGCCCTGGGCCGTTTATGAAGGGAATGTCGGCGGAATAATGAATGTCCTGGAAGCGGCGCGACTCTTCGGGGTAAAGCGGGTGGTGTTTACCAGCAGTATAATGAGCTATGGGCTGGGAATACCTACTGAAACTATCACCGATGAGACACTACAACGGCCTGCTAGCGTGTACGGTGTAACCAAGCTATATGGTGAGCTTATTGGCAGATTCTATCGGAAGAAATTTGACCTTGACTTTCGCTGCATGCGATACCCCAACATCTTTGATCCCAGTGTTAGGATCAGTAAGAAACTGCAATATATTGCCTGGATGATTCAAAGTGCAGCCCTGGGCAGGCCTGCTGAATGTCCTGTCAGCGAAGACACCAAACTTCCTGTCCTGTACTATGAAGATGCTATGCGGGCCACACAAATGCTGTATGATGCACCCAAGGAGCAAATAAAGACCGTATGCTATAACGTAGTAGGGGTCTTCCCATCACTAACGGCCAAGGAGGTAGAACTGGCTATAAAGAAGTTCATTCCGGAAGCTAAATTTACCTATAAGCCGGACCCATGGGTCATGGATTATTACCGCAGTATCAATAATATCGATGATAGCCGGGCTCGTGAGGAATGGGGGTGGAAGCCATTGTATGCGGATTTCGAAAAGATAGTGGCCGATTTCATTAAAGAAGTAAGATCGAAACCTGAGTACTACAGCCTGGCGTTAACAGACACATAGCTAGAGTATTATAGGAGGAGTAGTGTCACATGAGAGCCTATCTCATCAGGCGGTTATTGCTGATAATCCCCACCTTGTTTATATTGAGCATCATAGTCTTTCTCTCCGTCCGCTTCATCCCCGGCGATATAGTAGACGCGATGGCGGCTCAGATGGAAAGATACCAAACCGCGACGATTGACCGTGAAGCTGTGGAGCGTATGCTTGGATTAGACGTGCCTGTCTATGTGCAGTATGGACGCTGGATAGGAGTGTTGCCGACTCCTGACTGGGTTACCGGTGAGTCCCACTTCAACGGTCTTCTCCAGGGCAACCTTGGCCACTCCATGATTCGCGGCAAGGTGGCGGTAGACGAGTTGATAATAGGTAGACTGCCGGTAACCATTGAGCTCGGTGTCCTGGCAATCGTAATCGGGCTCGTGATCGCCCTGCCAGTTGGCATCTACTCAGCGATTCGCCAGGATACCGCCGCCGACTACGCAGGGCGAACCGTCGCCATCATCGGCCTGGCAACGCCCAACTTCTGGCTGGGAATGATGGTCATGATCTTCCCGGCAATCTGGTGGGGTTGGTCGCCACCGCTGAAGCTGATTCCTTTCACCGAAGACCCGCTGGGCAATCTCGGCATGTTCCTCCTTCCCAGCCTGATCGTGGGGACGGCCACGGCTGCAAGCACCATGCGGATGACGCGTACCATGATGCTTGAGGTGCTCAGGCAGGACTATATCAGGACCGCCTGGTCCAAGGGTCTCAAGGAGAGGGTAGTCGTTCTGAGACACGCCCTGAAGAATGCCCTCATCCCGGTAGTCACCCTGATAGGCATGGAGTTGCCTATCGTGGTTGGTGGCGCCGTTATCATGGAGAACATATTCAACCTGCCGGGGCTGGGTCAGCTCATGGTGAATGCCCTCACTGACAGAGACTACCCGCTGATCTCCGGGATCAACCTGTTTTTCGCCACGGCGGTTGTGGGGATCAATCTAATGATCGACCTGATTTATGCTTTCTTGGACCCAAGGGTCCGTTATAAATAAAAGGAAAAACAGAGAGTATGAGTGACGCCACAGGGATACCATCGGCAGCAAGCGCGCCAAAGAGACGTGCCGGTCTGGCTGATTTCTTTGTCAGGCTGTGGAAGGAGAAGCCACTGGGTACTGTCAGCGGGATTATCATATTGATATTGATTCTAGTCGCTATCTTTGCTGATGTTCTGGCCCCTTATCCATATATTGAAGTACACCTGATAGACCGGCTGCAGGGCCCATCAGCACAGTATCTTCTGGGTACCGACGGGTTGGGGCGAGACCTCTTGAGCCGCCTTATCTACGGGGCTCGTATTTCGTTATTTGTCGGTCTGGCGGCGACCACTATCAATGTTTTGGTCGCCGTCCTGCTCGGCGGCACGTCAGGATTCCTTGGCGGTAAGTTGGACCTGGGTGTGCAGAGATTTGTCGATGCCTGGATTGCTTTCCCGGGACTGCTCCTGTTGTTAACCATCATGTCCATAGTGGGGCGGGGTGTGCCACAGATAATAGTGGTCCTGGGGATAGCCGGAGGCATCGGCGCCTCCCGAGTCGTCAGAGGCGCCGTTATTGGTGTTAAAGAGAATGACTATTTTCTGGCAGCCAGGGCTGTGGGTACCCCCACGAGCCTAATCCTGTTACGCCATGTCCTGCCCAATATTATGGCGCCTGTCATCATCATATTCAGCATCAACCTCGGTGGCGTAATCCTGAGTGCGGCTTCTCTGAGCTTTCTCGGATTTGGGCTGCCCCCCGCGGTTCCTGAGTGGGGAGGTCTGCTCAGCCGGGACGGGCGTGAGTACATGGAGATGGCGCCATACCTGGCTTTCTGGCCTGGTCTTTGCCTGACTATTACCATTTACAGTCTAAACATGTTCGGTGACGCCGTGCGGGACCTGCTCGACCCCAGGCTCAGGGGCGGAGAGGGCAGTTACGGCACTGCGGTGGTGAAACGCAAACGAGGTCTCCTCTCCAGACTTCTCAACCCGTTCTCTTAGAAGGAAACTATTGGCCTCGTGTCGGGACTACAAGAAAGGGGTCAGGCCTTTGATTATTTGATTAGGAACGAGTCCAGTTTTTTTGCTCCCTTTTCATCTAATCAAAGTCACCGTAAAGAACTGACTTATACCTAAGTTGAGCGATTCGTAATAAAAAAAGCTCCCAACCTTGGGAAAAATGTGTTATATTTCAGTGGTTAAAATAAAAAAATTCACAAAATCTAACACAACCCAACAGGTAGAGAGCTTTATGGGAAAAAATATAACAGTTCAGGATAAAAAGAAACAGATAATTGATGCCATTCAGCCAACCGATGAACACTTGACAAGTCGTGCCGGATTGGCCTTGTTTGCCCAGTATCTGCAAAGCATTCGGCTGATGCCGATCATCGAAAGGTTGTTTGGTTCGATGCGTAAAAATAAAAAAGGAATTGCTGTCTCTGATTTTTTTGCGCAGATCCTCTGTTTTTTCATGGACGGCAGCAGCCGTCATCTCAGTTGGTTCGATCACCTCAAAAGGGGCGAGGGTTATGCCGCCTTGCTGTCATGCAGTGAGCAAGACCTTGCCTCCTCGCATGCCGTGAAAAGATTTTTTGGAAAGTTCTCTTTTGTACGAGTCTACCTGTTTCGTCATCTGCTGCAGATACTGTTTATCTGGAGACTGAAGAAGACTTGTCCAACGGTGATTGTGTTGGGTCTGGATTCGATGGTACTTGATAATGATGATGCCCTGAAACGCCATGGTGTCCAGCCGACTTACAAGATGGTCAAAGGATTTCATCCCCTGCAGATGAATTGGGGTCGTTATATGGTTGACGCAGTTTTTCGCGGAGGTAGCAAACATTCGAATCACGGGAAAACTGTTCAGAATATGCTGGTTCATATCGTGAAAAGGATTCGCCGCCAATACCGAGATGATGTACCAATCATGGTGCGCATGGACACCGGTTTTTTTGACGAAAAAATCTTTGAAACCTGTGAACGACTGAACATCGGTTAGCTGAAGCGGAGGAAAGTCCTATGCCAATGTGAGGAATGCTGCGGAAGAAGCCACTGACTGGCAGACCTTCACTTCATCGGGCAAGAAGGAGATCTGGCAGTACACCGAGTTTAAGAGCCAGCAGGGGACATGGAAGAAGGCTCGTCGCACGATCTACAGCCGCTTGATTGAACACGATAGCCAACTCTCTTTGCCGGGTTTGGATCATGATGGCGTGATCATTACGAACCTTGGTATGGGAGAGGCCATTGATGGCCAACTCAGCCAAGCCGCTGAAGAAAAGCGCATCGATGCTCATAGCATCCTTGGCTCGTACCACGGACGGGGAAAGGATGAACTGGCCAACCGGGCGCTGAAAAACTTTGGTCATCAACAACTTCCCTTCAAGGACTTCATTTCCAATACCGCATGGTACTATCTGATGCTGGTTGGCAATAACCTCTTCGAATCCTTCAAAGAAGATGTCAGCAAGCCAGTGATTGCGGTAACGATGTATGCTGATACCTTCCGGCGCCAGTTTCTTGATACGGCAGGCAAACTGCTTCGTCATGCCGGAAAACTGATCTTGAAAATACCAAAAAAGACCTTTGAGCGCTTGCAATTGGACCAACTATTTGCCACCTGCCAGCACGCATTGGCGCCAATCTGATCAACGGGTTTCGCTTCAATTAAAAAACAAAAACATTAAAGTTTAAGGGGATAAGTGCGTCCAAAACATGAGAAATGAAGACCTTCCACATCTGAAAACAGCATTTTGATGCTCATTCTCACTCAAACATCCATGGATTTGATGATCAAAATCTGATTTCAGAATGATTGCCTTTCTCAGGCAAAAAAATCATCTTGAAAATCTGATCCTTTTTTAGAATCGCTCAATTTGGGTTATAGTGGTTTCCAGCCACCTTTCGTCATTCCTCCGGTACAGATCCGGACGTGCGCTGCTAACGCATCCGGCTCCTGCTTCGAGTCAGACGCTCAAACGTTGCCGTTTGGCGCACCCTGCTTAAACCGCTCTCTGATTTTACCGGCCTCTGAGTTCCGAACACAGGAGGGCAAGCAGAATTCCTCTCAGCCAAGTCCCTTTGCTCCACAGGCTCCGTTGATTTCTTTTGCATTATTACTCTCTACAAATGATCTCATTGTTCGCCGCCCAAACCGGACGTGCAGTTTTCCCGCATCCGGCTTTCACAGAGAAGACCATTTTCCGTAGGGACCGATCGAAGGAATTAGTGAGATCAGATTTACTAACCGATACTCCATCTTGTAAATCTTGTCCACTAAGGAGTGAACCTTCTTTGCTCCCGTTAGATTGATCCAGTCAGCCAGTCTCCTCGGCCCATGAGTTCTGGGTCTTTCACTTACCGAACTTTCCACCTCACTGTCCTTACTCATCTAACTTCCTTTCTCATTCCAACCTTCTCTGCCCATCGCCTTCCTCAGCTCACTCTGCTGCCGATCCCTCGGTCACGTAGCTCTCACTACGCTTCAGGTACTATTCGATGGTCCGACTACTCAACACGCTTCGGTTCCCACTTCGCTTTCGCTTATAGGGTACCTTATCCTAGTGCCACCTAAGAACGCCCTGAGTCCTCCTGGGGTCACCCATGATTCTTCCTCACCGTGTCGTCCGCACACACCTTGGTATTGCAGGGGGGAATCCAACTGCTTTCGCCACCATAGTGCAAGCTCAACCATTCCCTGCTGTTGGCCGACCGGTTCGTCTCTGGAGTAGCCTCCTTGACTACGACCCGGTGATTCTCCGCAAACCCTTCAGATTCCACCTCACGGTGGACACCCTGTCCTCCGGAAGTTCACTTCGGTGCATTTGGCCCTTTCGACCTCCCATTGTGCTTAAAGCGCCCGGGATGGCGCCCTGGTAAACATTCTGGCCAGCGAGGCATTACCCCCGCTTTTGGATATCAGCCTGGGATCACAGGCTGCGTGGGACTTCAACCCACCTGAATCATGCGCTGCCCAGCGCACACTACGAACTTGTCCGACTTCCTGAAGACGTAGATATCGGGGTTATTTATTAATTTTCCCGATCCGACTACCAATGGAATGTTGACAGTCGTCTTCAGGATCTCCCAGGTTCCGATCAAGAAACTTCCACACATGCACCGGGTCTTTGACTCCGCCAGGCTCAGCCGAGACTCACGCTAAGGCCTTCGGTTGATATTGCCTTCCCCACCAGACCACAAGGTCAGCGCCTGAAACTATGATTTCGGAGCTCAATACCGAGCCTGTGTTCTCCCCTGTCAACGCTTAGCGCCTATCCTTGCGAATAACCACTCATGTCATGAAATCGTTTTCATTACACCGATTCAGGATTTCGTTGTATGGAATGTAGGAATAAAATCAAATTGTGAACAATTCAAACTGAGACACTACCCGATTTTTATATGCCTATTGACAAATTCCCAGATTCTATTCGGAGAAATTATGAGATTCATGAATGGAGACATGCATCTGCAATTCTTGAAAGAGATTTTCGTGATGAATGGATTGAAAATGTGATGTGCTTTCAAGATTTCGACTATGCAAGTCGTTCATAGAAATATCTGGAGGAAGAAAATCCAAAGTTTTTAAATGGATTGATGATAAATTCTCTGAAAAGAGCTGGCAGGAAAAAAAATTCGATACTGCTTTTTATGTAGATCAAAAACCAATAGATAGTCCTACTCATGCAATCGATTGTTATAAAAATCGTATTGCCTTAGAAATTGAGTGGAACAATAAAGACCCCTTCTTCGATCGTGATCTAAATAATTTTCGACTTTTATTTGAATTACGTGTTATATCAATTGGAATCATAATTACTCGCTGTGACACTCTCCAAAATATTTTTGTTGAACTGGGACGTGGTCCGTCCTTTGGCGCATCAACTACTCATATGAGTAAGCTTCTTCCAAAAATCAATGGCGGAGGTGGTGGCGGATGTCCCATTCTTGTTTTTGGTATAAAAGAGGAGCTTTATGATGAAAGTTGTTGATCTTGTTAAAGAATCAATTTCTCAAGACTTAGACTCCAAATCTTACAAAACGATACTAGCTGATCCTCCATGGAGATTTCAAAATCGTACAGGGAAAATGGCCCCGGAACACCAAAGATTGATGCGATATCCAACAATGACATTGGATGAAATTTGTAATCTTCCTATAGAAAAAATATCGGATGAAGATGCTCATCTCTATTTATGGATTCCCAATGCTTTATTATCTTGGGGATTGGAAGTGATGAAAACTTGGGGATTTGAATACAAAACAAATATTGTCTGGTATAAAATTCGTAAAGATGGAGGTCCCGATGGACGTGGTGTCGGTTTCTATTTTAGGAATGTAACGGAACTTGTTCTTTTTGGAGTCCGTGGTTCAATGAGAACTCTCTCAGCAGGTCGGAGACAAGTGAATTGTATATCCACTCAAAAACGCGAGCATTCACGTAAACCCGATGAAATCTACGATCTTATTGAAGAATGCTCTCCCAGTCCATATTTAGAACTTTTTGCACGATTCAATAGAAATGGTTGGGATCAATGGGGTAATGAGAATAAGGAAGAAAATTCATTACATGGGACTGTAAATAATATCGGAATGATAGACAAAAAGGCTTGGCATATACTTGGAATCTGCTATGATAGATTCAAATGAATTAAACAAGAATCTATCAGAGGAGATTGAAAATGAAAAGCACAAGTCTCATGGAAATAATCAATAAATTCCCAACAGAAGAAGAAGCACTGAAGCATCTTGAAAATCTACGATGGAGCGATAAACCAGAGTGTCCCTACTGTCATTCCCAGAAGGTGTCGAGACACAAAGAAAAGAACCAAAGAAGCCGGCTTCAATGTCAATCCTGCCATCGTTCTTTTTCGGCAACCGTCAATACGATCTTCCATAACAGCAAACTTTCCTTGAGAAAATGGTTCCTGGGGATCGTTCTCGTTTTGAATGCCAAGAAATCAATTTCAAACCGTCAACTCGGAAGAGACTTGGATTTGAGTGTCAAAACTGCCTGGTCATTCGGGAAACGAATCCGGGAAGCCATGGGAAAAGATGGCGAGCAACAACGTCTATTCAAAGGAATCGTCGAGATGGATGAAACCTATGTCGGAGGAAAGCCCAGGAAGGAGAACAAGAAGGAAGACAGGGATGATGACAACAAGCGTGGTAGGGGAACAAAAAAGCTTCCTGTTGTAGGTATTGCGGAGCGTAAGGGGGGAGTTGCGGCAGAGCTCTTTGATGACAAGTCCTTATCGAACAAGAATTTCAAAGAGATGCTGAAGGAGCACGTTGACCTGGCGAAGGCTGTTTTGATGACGGATCAATATTCAGGGTACCGAGCAATGAAAGATGAAATATTTCATTATTCTGTTGATCATGAAAAGCAATTCGTAGACGGGAATATCCACACAAACACGATTGAGAGTTTTTGGAGTCTTTTAAAACGCGCATGGTATGGCCAACATCACTGGTATAGTCGTCGGTATGCGCATCTTTATATCGGCGAATCATGCTTCAAATACAACCATAGACGCAATGAAAACATGTTCACCGATACCTTGAAACTTTGCCTGGGGGGTTGATATTGACAAAAAATAAACGCCGTGAGATCGTTAAACCTCACGACGTTACAAATGAGCGGATTGCAGAAAGGAATATGCTATTAGTCAAGGAAAGAGACCTAACTTACCATTAATCGCTTAAGCCTTAATGTCTATCATTCCGATTCTCTTTAACATCAAGCAAATCATAGCGACATAGATCATGTTTTCAGAGTTTTTTGTTTTTCTTTCATAATCGATGTTGAGTCTTCGATACCATCCAAACCAGGAAAAGGTTCTTTCGACGATCCACCTTTTCGGTAGGACCTGAAAGCCCGTTCCTTGGAGGTTTAGAGTGATCTCAAGTTCACATTGAAATCGATTCCATAACCATTGGGCTAATTCCCCTCGATAACCTCCGTCGGCCCAAATCATCTGAATCGAAAAGAACCAGCTAAACATCGATTCCAAAAGATCGTAAGCACTTTTGGAATCGGAGGCATTGGCATCAGTGACTTTAACCATGAGAGGAATTCCCGAGATATCGACAGCTACATGCCTTTTATGCCCTTTGATTCGTTTATTTCCATCAAAACCTCGACTATCAGCCAGTTCCGTGGTTTTGACGGATTGACTATCAATCATTGCAGCACTGGGTTCGGGAGCTCTGCCCATTTCTATTCGGGTTTGCCGATGGAGAAACTGGTGAATCAGGAACCAAGTGTAGTTCTTGCACCATTTATTGTAGTGGTAATAAACACTTTGCCAAGGAGGAAAATCTTTGGGAAGCATTCTCCATTGACAACCCGTGGTCACTACATACAAAATGGCGTTTATGATAACTCGTAGTTCCCATTTACGAAGGTGGGCTCCACGAGTTGAAAGTTCGGGAAGGTACTCTTGAAGTCTTTCCCATTGTTTATCACTGACATCACTATTATAACCTGAACGTTCCATGTTCACTCCTTGTTATTAAGGTTTCATTTTTCTCAAAATGAATGTGACATGGAACACTTCCAATAGGAAGCTCAACTTATTTCAAACAGGTTCTAAGTTGTGTTGTAACTATTTAGGTTTCTTTAGAGCCCCCCTTCGATTTAAGCACGGAATTTGCATAGCATAAAATTCAGGAAGGATTTTATGCTCTCGAAATTTCAAAAAAAAAATATTAATTCCATTTCATCGACTTCCCTCCTTGAGGCTCTTCAAGAAGCTTGTCAACTCTTTGAAGAAGAACGGGACCAATGGAAGAAAGAGCGATTAAAACTCCTCGAACGTCTCGAAATAGAAAATAAGCGTATTGAAGCTCTCGAAACAGAAAATAAGCAACTTTGGGATCAGCTGGTTCTCAACAGCCAAAACTCAAGTAAACCTCCTTCCACCGATCAAAGTCGAAAGAACAAAAGCTTACGTAAAAGCAGGGGTCGCTCTCGCGGAGGTCAACCCGGTCATAAAGGCCATCATTTGGCTTTCAGTGAATCACCAGATCATGTGGAGCCTCATTTTGTCAACACCTGTGAAACTTGTGGAGAAGATTTATCCAAGGTGGCGGTTGAGGCCACGCATAAACGTCAGGTGTTCGATCTCCCCTCTCTGCAATTAGAGGTTACTGAACACCAGGTGGAACAAAAAATTTGTCCCTGCTGCCGGCATCTGAATCACTCGAGCTTTCCAGCAGGGATAGAGGCACCCACTCAATATGGTCCCCGGATCAAAGGCTTAGCGGTTTATCTCAATCAATATCAGTTTCTGCCCTTTGATCGATGCCAGCAATTCTTTGAGGATCTGTTCGGCCAGCCGCTCAATGCGGCTACGATTTATGCTAGCCTCCGGCAAGCCGCCCATAGGCTTTATCCCTTGCAACAACAAGTGGCTGAAGCTCTGATTCAAGCGGAGGTGGTTCATTTTGATGAAACCTCTCTGTTTGAAAACAAACAACGTCGCTGGCTTCATTCAGCCTCTACCGAAGAGCTGACCTTTTATTTTATCCACGACAAACGGGGTCAAGCCGGAATGGATGCTGCCGGTATCCTGCCTCAGTTTGAAAAGACAGCCATTCATGATCACTGGGAGAGCTACCAGCATTATGAGTGTGATCATGGCTTTTGCAATGCGCATCATTTACGTGAACTCACTCGGGCCTATCAACAAGAAAAGGCCTTGTGGGCTCAGGAGATGAGCGACTTACTGGTAGAGATCAAAGAGCAAGTAGACCAAGCCAAGTTCAAAGAACAATCTGCTTTGAGTCCAATCCAACTCGATCACTTCCGGCAACGCTATCGTGATATCACCCAAGAAGCCCTTAAGCTCTATCCTCCCCCTCCTCAAACAAAGAAACGAGGACGCCCCAAACAGAGCAAAGCCAAAAATTTACTCGATCGCTTGATCCTCTATGAAAAGGAAACCTTGTTATTCATGGATGACTTCCGGGTTCCTTTTGACAACAACCAAGCCGAGCGAGATGTGCGCATGGTTAAACTGAAACAAAAAATCTCCGGCGGCTTTCGAACGGCTGAAGGATCTCAGGCTTTTTGTATCATCCGAGGAGCCATTTCCACTACCAGAAAACAGGGGAAATCCATCCTCGAGATGCTCACTCAGGCTTTGCATCCTTCACATGCTCCTCTTTGTTACTGAAACTCTCCTTTTTTTTAAACGTTCCGCCCCCTGCGTGGCCAAAAGTATTCATAGCAAACATAGCATCGTCAATGCGATTTTGTATGTCCTGAAAACAAGTTGTCAGTGGAGCATGCTTGCCCATGATTTACCTCCCTGGCAAAGCGTTTACGATCATTATCGCCGTTGGAAAAAACGCTGGATTGTGGAGCGAACATTCGCTTTTTGGTTCATGCCGAAGATGGACCGCAATATATCTTTTTATAGCTGACCTCCATTGTTGCGCAATTCTCCTGATCCAAACTTGCTATAGGCTTTGCGCCGCGTAGTAGTGCTGAAATCATGCCTTGTTGTTTCAGGGAAGGAGAGGATTTCCGCTCGTTTGATTCAAAATTAGCTGTGGGAGGGTTCCCGCTTGATCGATTGAACAATACCCCGGGAGGATGTGAAAACGATGGATCCTTCCCGGGAATCTTTTTTCAATGTTATTGAACTGAACGGCTTCTGACTGTCCCCGGATTTGAGCAGATTTATTGATTTTTTGTTTTTTTTTGCGAATCCCGCATTTATTTTATGTCAGGGGGTTGATATTGTGTTGTTTTGTGTTATAATCTTGCCATCGCTGAGTTGCTTTGGTGAAAGAGGGTTCCCGATCGATTGAACAAAATCTTGGGAGGGTTCTCGCCCGTTCGATTCAAAATAGGTGCGGGAGGAAGTGAAGTGATGGATCCTCTTCGGGAATCTTTTTTTACCGATATTGAACTAAACGGCTTCTGACTGTCCCCGGATTTGAGCAGATTTATTGTTTTTTTAAATTTTTTTGCGAATCCCGAATTAATTTTACGTCAGGGGGTTGACATTATTTATTGTGTTATAATCACGCCTTCGTTAAGTTGTTGTCATGAAAGAAGAGGGTTTCCGATCGATTGAACAATATTGTGGGAGGACTTGAAAACGATCGATCCTCTCCGGGAATCTTTTTTAACGATATTTAACTAAACGGGTTTTTCAGAGACCTAAATAGTTACGTTGTGTTTATGAAAGAAGAGGGTTTCTGATCGATTGAACAATATCGTGGGAGGACTTGAAAACGATCGATCCTCTCCGGGAATCTTTTTTAACGATATTTAATAAACGGGTTTTTCAGAGACCTAAATAGTTACGTTCCTCATCCGATTCGCCCCACGGGTGAATCGTTTTGGCCACCCTCCATTGAACGAGGTACCAATGATTAGTATAATAAAGTAATGCGTTGCCCCTCTCGTGGGGCTGAATCCGGCAGGCTCTTTGTCTGCGGCAAAACTGCAATCCTGGTTGCTCACCCTCACCCTGATGGTGACTGCTTTCTGGGTCAGCTCCGCTTCCGCTCAGAAGTATGTGACCGATCCCAGTACAGGCAAGGTAGTAACCGCTCCTGAATATGGCGGGACACTCACCTTTGCTTCGAAGATCACGCCTCCGACGTTCGACTCCCATTTCCATCCTTGGGCGGTAAATGCCATCGGTGGCGTTGTAGAGAGCCTAGCCATCGTGAACTGGGGAATAGATCGGAACGAATATGCCATGAGATCACCCACGTTTCGTCCTCTGTGGGTCATGAAAGGGCAGTTGGCCGAAAGCTGGGAAACGCCCGACCCCCTCACGATTATCTTGCACATCCGCCAGGGGGTTCACTGGCATGAAAAGGCGCCGATGTCCGGCCGGGAGTTGACTGCCTCTGATGTCGAATACAACTTGCACCGAGTATACGGTCTTGGCAGTGGCTTCACCGCGGAAAACAAGCCACCGGTGCAGTATGGTGACGCCTTCGTCAATCTCCCCGTCGAATCGATAACGGCCACCGACAAATGGACGGTTGTTTATAAGCTGAAGGAGCCACTACCATTCGGTAGGCTCACGATGTTCCTAAACCACTGGGCTTCAAATATAATGCCCCCCGAGGTCATCGAGCAATACGGCGACGTTAAGGATTGGCGGAACGTGGTCGGCACCGGTCCCTATGAGCTGAGGGACTATGTCGAAGGCAGCTCAATGAGGTGGACCAAGAATCCTCACTACTGGGGCACCGACGAAAAATACCCACAGAACCGCCTGCCCTATATTGAGGAGATAAGGACGCTGTTTATGAAAGAAGTGGCAACCTATATTGCGGCACTCCGCTCGGGTAAGGTTGATATCATAGGTAAGCCCGGCGGTACTGATCTCAAGTCGATGGACCAGGTAGAGAGCCTCCAGCGGACCAACCCCGAAATCGAACTTTGGCCGTATGTCTTCCGGTCTAATACGGCTTATGCTGTGGAAGGAGTCAAGCCACCACTGAGCGACATCCGGGTGCGCAAGGCTATGCAGATGGCACTGGACCACGAGACCATTAACAACACCTTCTATAGGGGCTACGGATTGTGGAAACCTCAGGGCCTCATTGGGGATGCTGTCGTTGGGTACAACACCCCATTTGAAGAGTGGCCTGAAGCGCTTCAGCAAGAATATACCTATCACCCGGAAAGGGCCGAGGAGCTCCTGGATGAGGCTGGATATCCGCGCGGCGCGGACGGGGTGAGGTTCAAGACCGACGTCGTCCACAGCGTTGTCCATCAGGCTGTGGAATATACCGAATTAGTGGTCGGCTACTGGGCGAAGATCGGCATTGAGGTCAAGATTGATGCAGTGGACGCCCCTACTGCTGGCGCTCGTATCTTTTCAGGACATGATTTTGAAGGTCTGGCCTGGACGGCTTCGGGCATGGATTATTTAGAGGTGCTCCAACCCTTACGGAACCATTCGCTACAAGGGATGAACCTGCACGGAGGCGGGTTCCCGGCGTACGAGGCCTTGTATGAAGCCGCGGCAGCGGCGAAGACTCTCGAGGAGCAGCAGCGGGCGGTTAAAGCGGCAAATATGTATATTGTAGAGAACCACTTGGTGCTGTGGGGTACGAAAGTACCCCAGTTCTCTGCGTCTTGGCCGTGGGTCAAAGGTTTTAACGGTGAAACCGACTTGCATGATAATAACGGTGCTGTTATCGTTTTTGCCCGCCTCTGGATTGACCAGGATCTGAAGAAAGAAATGGGGTTCTAGACAATACCTCGAAACTCGCCTCTGTTCCTCCCTCCCTCCCTCCGGCCCAGCGGGTGGGAGGGAGTTTTTTACCGGAAACGGATGACTGTTTTTCTCTTCTCACCCCTCCTCATCTCCTGAAGGGGGACTCCCATAAAAGCCCTGGGTGTCAACCCAGGGAATGAAAAAATACAGAAAATCGCACGCTGCAAGAGTGCTTCAGGCTCCCTCCCCATCTGGTTGATGAAGCACTCCTTCAGAGTGCTATTTCTGGCCCTTGGTTGCTCATAGGGTTCCGCTACGCTCCACCCCATGCTATGATGAGATACTCCGTTGGAGCAAATACGGTTGTTGTTTGCCCATTGACCTCAGCGCTTCATTTAAAAGGGCCTAGTCGTCTTCAAGTTGATTGTGCGGGGACTCCTTCAGAGATTGCCATTGATCAGATCCGAGCCATTAGTATGCAGCGTTTGAAAAATAAAATTGATCACCTCCCTACCCAATCTCCCAAATTATTAAGAAGAATGATCACAGAAATGTATGGTGAATAACTTCTTCATCTCTTGAATATTTCACGAATCGAACGTCAAGGTCACTTGCGCCCACCCGATAATGACCATTGGAATAGAGATGAACGGACACCCTGCTACAAAACTTGGTGAAAAGCGCAGGGGTGGGCGTCCAGTGAACCGTTTTGTTGGCACTTTTTTTTCTTCTTGAATTGTTACTAGTCGAATCACAATAAACGATAACACATTGCCACCAAAGGAAACAATATAAAATGATTCTCAACTGGGAAAGAAGAGGAGGGAGGGCCAATGCATGTTGAGGAAGAGTCAAGAGGGATGAAATTCTTCACAAAGCGCTGATGGTTTTGGAAACTTCTCAACTCAATCGCTCTTAAGCAAGCTCAATCAACTTTTTGCGAAAGCTGCTTATTTTGAATGCGCATCACTCCTTGAAATGATGCGCTCTGCATCCCATGCATTTCGTTCCGGGAAGGGCAGGATTGCCCCGTATTTTCAAGGACTGACACAGAGAGCAGCCAGGATCAACTCCTGGATGAGACAAGCACTCGCCACTGAGGAGTGAAGAGGAGAAAAAAAATTGATTGACCTCCTCTCAATATTGTTATATAGAGAGGATACTGAAGGGGATCATGAAATCTACCAGGATTTTGTCATCATCGTTCTTTTGTGATAGTTTTCAAGAAATCGCCTTTTGCTGGAGGTTTTTAAGAATTTCGGCTTGTTTTTTTCTTTTTTGATAATTTTCAACGAAATCGCCTTGGGCTGACGGAAAGGCAATAAGGCGATTCTTCGCTTTGCCGCTTCCCGTACGCGGACCGGGCAGACCATCAGGATGACATGAAAGTCTGAAATTAACCCGTTTCAAGTATAAAAAACATTTTGACAAAAGGTTAAAATGCGAGTATCATCAATTACCCGGCACCCCAAGTTCTAAGCTCCAAGCTCCCAGTTCCCAAGTTCATTGGGTTGTCCCCCCTTATCTCATCCCGACGGCGACGCCTAGTCCGAGAGGGAGAGATCCTTAAGATTCCTCAGTTCATTTCAGCCAATAGAAATTCCTCAAGAGAATTGAAAGCTCAGGGTTCATGGCCCCATCCTGGAGCCAATGAATCGGTTTTTTGATCACTCCAAAATGAAGGAGACCCAATGTAAAGAGAAATCCTCAACAACGTGCTTTTGGGAACGAACGCAGGTTTTAAAGCAATTCTTAATCTTGTTTTTAATCAAAAAGCAGAAAGGAAAAAGATGGATAATCTAAAAAGCAAATCAACCTTCAGTGCAACCCTGCCGGCCCTCATCCTGGGTCTGATCGTCCTTTGGACTGGTTCGGCAGCCGTTGCTGCTGAGAAGAAGTATGTGACGGATCCCACCACTGGAAAAGTAGTGAGTGCACCTGAGTATGGCGGGACAATCACCTTCAACGGGTTTGGGATTGCTACTGATTGGCCTCCTGACCCCTATTTCAACTGGGGGGTCATCACCGTCTCGGGCGTTGTGGAGAAGCTGGGCATCGGGAACTGGGGAATAGATAGGGACGTATTTGACTTCAAAAGCCACTTCATCCCTGAAGAATTCATAATAGGGGCGCTGGCGGAAAGCTGGGAAATTTCCCCGGACGGGCTCACCTATACCTTCCACATCCGCCCGGGCATTCGCTGGCATAATAAGGCACCGATGAACGGTCGGGAGCTAACTGCCGATGATGTCGCATACAACTTCAACCGGGTGTTGGGTCTGGGCAAGTTCACCGAGGCCGGACCGACCGTAATGGCTTACGCAGGCAAAACCGTCCCATGGGAATCGATAACGGCCACCGACGATGCGACGGTCGTGATGAAGCTGAAGGAGCCATACCTCCCTGCGCTGGGGTTTATGACCGTCGGGCACATTGGTTTCATAATGCCCCCCGAGGTAATCGAGCAACACGGCGACGTTAAGGACTGGAGGAACCTGGTCGGCACCGGGCCCTTTATGATGACTGACCGAGTCGAGGGCGCCTCTGTCACCTGGACCAAAAATCCTGACTACTGGGGCTTCGACCCAAAATACCCGGAGAACCGCTTGCCCTACGTTGACGAGTTAAAGCTTTTGGCCATTCCAGAGTTATCAACAAGTTTGGCAGCACTACGCTCAGGCAAGCTTGATTACCATCGGCAGGTTACTGATTTGGACGCGGTACTGAGCGTACAGCGGACCAACCCCGAAATCGAGACGCACTTTTTCTATTTTCGGTCGAATGATTCTTTTACTCTTGACGTGCGCAAGCCGCCCTTTGACGACATCAACGTGCGCCACGCAATGCAGATGGCACTCGACAACAAGACTTCGGCGGCTACGCTCTGGTCGGGTCGAGCAGATCCGACACCTTTCGGGTTGATAGGGGTGAAAGGGTATTACATCCCATTTGATGAGTGGCCCGCCGAGGTCAAGCAATGGTACAGGTATGACCCGGCAGCTGCCGAGAAGCTCCTTGATGAGGCGGAATATCCGCGCGGTGCAGACGGCATTAGATTCAAGACCACTCTGAATTACGCGTCAGGTGGTGGAAGCTTAGACTTTGCAGAAATAGCTGCCGCCTACTGGGCTGAGATTGGCGTCGAGGTCGAGATTGATGTTCTGACCGACGCCGAATACAACGAGAGGATAACTTCGGGTACTTTTGAAGGCATCAACAGTGACATTACGGCCTCCAAGTTTGACCCTAAGGATATGGCACTCTGGCTTCGCTCGGATCATCCGACCTTTAACAGGACCGGACACCAGTGGCATGAGCTTAATGCCATGGTTGACGCCGCCCTAGCCGCTCCGACCCTTGAGGAGCAGAAGAGGCTGATTGCAGAGGTAGATATGTACGCGATAGGGAAGCACATGCATATATTTGGTCCTAGAGGTCCACAATTCTATTTAGCCCAGCCGTGGCTCATAGGCTATAACGGTGAAATGGACTCAGGCGCCCTTGGGGGCGGGGAGTTCTATGTCCAGTACGCCCGCTTCTGGATTGATAGTGCGCTGAAGAAAGAAATGGGGCATTAGTGGGTTTCCCATGAGAGCGTACATCATCCGGCGGTTATTGCTGATCATCCCCACCCTGTTTCTATTGACCATCCTGGTCTTTCTCTCGGTGCGCTTCATCCCGGGCGATGTCATAGACGCAATGATGGGTAAACCGGAATTCGCGGCCAATAAGGTAGACCGTGCAGCTCTCGAGCGTATGCTGGGATTGGACGTGCCTGTGCACGTGCAGTATGGACGCTGGCTAGGCGTGTTGCCGACCCCTGACTTTATTACCGGTGAGTCCCACTTTAGAGGTCTCCTCCAGGGCGCCCTTGGCGAGTCACTGTTGGGCGCTTGGCCGGTAGAGGAGAAGATATTAGGTAGACTGCCGGTAACCATTGAGCTGGGTGTCATGGCAATCCTCATCGGGCTCTTGATCGCGCTGCCGGTCGGCATCTACTCGGCGATTCGCCAGGATACCGCCGCCGACTACGCTGGGCGCTCCTTCGCCATCCTCGGCCTGGCTACGCCCAACTTCTGGTTGGCTACCATGGCCGTGCTCTACCCCTCCCTCTGGTGGGCGTGGACGCCGCCGATGGAGTGGGTTCCTTTCAGCGAAGACCCGCTGGGGAATCTCGGGATGTTGATCATTCCCAGCGTGATTTTGGGAACGGCGATGGCGGCGGCCACCATGCGGCTGATGCGCACCACGATGCTGGAAGTGCTGCGGCAGGACTACATCCGCACCGCCTGGTCCAAGGGGCTCCGGGAGCGGATCGTGATCATCCGGCATACTATCAAAAATGCCCTCATCCCGGTCGTCTCCCTGATTGGCCTGCAGTTGCCCATCCTGGTCGGAGGCGCCGTGATCATGGAGAACATCTTCAACCTGCCGGGGTTGGGTCGTCTGATGCTCACGGCACTTTCTGACCGGGACTACCCGGTGATCTCCGGCATCAACATGTTTTTCGCCACCGTGGTGGTGGGGATCAATCTCCTCATCGACCTGCTTTATGCTTATTTGGATCCCAGGGTACGGTATGAATAGTGAACCCAGGCGACAGGGCCGGCTGGCGGACGTTATCAATAGGCTGTGGCGGGAGAAGCCCCTGGGGACGGTCTGCGGGATCATCGTCTTGCTCTTTATTCTGGTGGCGCTTTTCGCCGAGGCGCTGGCGCCTTACCCTTTTGATGAAGTGCACCTGCCCGCCATACTGAAAGCCCCATCCGCCCAGTTTCTGCTGGGGGCTGACCAGTTGGGACGGGACTTGTTGAGCCGCCTGATCTTTGGGGCCAGGGTTTCCATGCTGGTTGGTTTGGCCGCGACCCTGCTCAATGTGGTCGTCGCCACCCTGATCGGCGGCATTTCAGGATTCCTTGGGGGGAAATTGGACCTGGCGGTACAGCGCTTTGTCGATGCCTGGATGGCCTTTCCGGGACTGCTGCTCTTGTTGACCATCATGTCCATTGTGGGGCAGGGGTTGTTCCAGCTGATCCTGGTGCTGGGAATATCCGGCGGCATCGTCGGTTCCCGAGTGGTCCGCGGCGCGGTGATTGGGGTCAAAGAAAATGACTATTTTCTGGCAGCCAGGGCCGTAGGTACCCCGACCAGCCGAATTCTGATCCGCCATGTTCTGCCCAATATCATGACGCCCCTTATCATCGTCTTCTCCATCAACATCGGTGGGGTCATCATTACCGAGGCCTCGCTGAGTTTCCTCGGATTCGGACTGCCCCCCGAGATTCCCAGCCCGGGTCCTCTCCCCTTTCAGTGGGTAACTTGAAAAATGGCTTCGAGAGAGGATTCTGTGATCAGTCGCTCAATAGGGATTTCGAGTTCGTCGACAGCGAAGCGAGACGATCTTGATAAGGCGACCGTTCGCAATGGTCAGCTTGCGCTACTCGACGATGAACTGACTGGTGAGTGCGCGGGTCGCGTCCTGCGCAACGGGTCCTCCGTATCATGACAGGATCTGCGATCGTTTTTTCAGTGTCTATCGCATTTCTGCATTTCGAAGAATTTTCGATGGGCTCCCTCAACCCTCTGCCAGGGGTTGGAGGAGCGTTCAGGGATTTGAGATTGGCAATCAATTCGATTTATCAGCCGCTTCGGCAATTGATTTAGCCGTTTGGCCAAATAAAATCTTACGAGATTCCTCATCGTTGTTTGGGGATTGCTCGCGCAATTCCTTGCCGGTATCCACACCTTTCTGCACGGCAGGGCGGGCCTTCATGGTCTCAAACCAGCGGCGCAGACGCGGAAAATCATCAAAACTCTGCTCAAATCTTTGATAAGGGACAATCCAGGGAAACGAAGCCATATCCGCAATGGAGTAATCTCCCGCCAGGAAATCGCGCTTTTCCAATTGCCGTTCCAACACTCCAAACAAGCGATTGTACTCATTCCCATAGCGCTGCAATGCATAATGGTTTTTTTCCTGAGTATAGTTGATAAAATGACTCAGTTGCCCTGCCATCGGACCTAAATTTCCTACCTGCCAATACAACCATTGAAGCGCCTCATAGCGTTTATTCAACTCCGATGGCATGAATTTCCCGGTTTTTTCTGCCAAATACATCAAGATAGCCCCTGATTCAAAAATAGAAATCACGTTCCCTTCCGCATCATGGTCCACTATGGCGGGCATGCGGTTATTGGGACTGATCTTGAGAAATTCCGCTTTGAATTGATCCCCTCGTCCGATATTCACGGGGATCAAATTGTAAGGCAAGTTGCATTCTTCGAGCATGATGGTGATTTTCCATCCGTTGGGCGTTGGCCAAAAATAAAGATCAATCATTGAATTATACCTTTTTCTGAAGTTGAAATATTTCGTTGAAAAAAAGATTTGAAAAGAAAATTAAATACTGAAACGGTCATTCAAACGTCGCATGCCATTGAGCCAGCGGTCATAGTCGGAAGTTTTACGCTGCATATAAGTCAAAACGGTCGGATGCGGCAAAACCAGAAAACGTTCTTCATCCAGCGTCCTGATCACGCAGTCGGCAACTTCTTGCGGTTCAAGCATGCCGTCCACCCCGGCAACGCCCCCATTTAGCAAACCGCCCGTCATGTTTGTACGGACAGCTTGTGGACAAAGAACCGAAACCTTAATGCCTCGAGAACCATAGGAAATTGCAAGGTATTCGGCAAAGCCGACAGCCGCATGCTTGGTCACTCCATAAGGGGCGGATCCGATTTGATTCAACAGTCCCGCCGCAGAAGCGGTATTCAAGAGATAGCCACCACCCCGGGCAATCATGGCAGGGACAACTGCGCGCGCGGCGTAGACGTGGGCCATCAGATTGATCTCCCAAATCCGTTGCCAATCCGTATTGGACGCTTCAAATCCCCCTGCGACGGAGATTCCGGCATTGGAGCAAAACAAGTCGATCGGACCAAATTGTTTTTCTGTTTTCTCCACCAGGCAGACAATGTCGTCCTCTCGGCTGACATCCACCCGCATACTCTCGGCGCCAATATCTTTTGCCACTACCTGGGAATGGGCAGCATCCAAATCGGCGATCATCACCGTCTTTGCCCCTTCTTTTACAAAACGTAAGGCCATGGCCCTGCCAATTCCATTAGCTCCTCCCGTCACTACGGCAATTTTATCTTTCAATTTCATGGTCTTCTCTCTTTTTTATATTGAAGGCGCTGTTGTTCAAAATGTCCGGTCCGCCCAACGGATCCTGTTTGTCGCAAGCAATTGGGGAGACTCGTTACTGTATTTAACATGATTCGCGTCCCGCTGACAATGTTCATTTTAGAAATGTTCCTGTCATGGCCACTTACCTTTTTCTATGAATTGCTTTGGAGTGGCGCTTCGTTTATATCCATATGGTAAAATAGAAAAATTGCAGTAGATGCGTCTTCCCGTCGTTTGAAACGCAAACCGGCGTTTCAGGGAAAATAACCTGAGTTCGAGATAAGAATTTAATAAATTCAATATGTTATAAAATCTTCATATCTTAGAGAAACCTTGTCATTCCTGCGAAAGCAGGAATCCAGAGGTATGCAGCCAGACTGAAATCCGGATCCCTGCTTTCGCGAGGATGACATATAAACTAGGATACTCATATTATTGAAGATTTATGTCGAACTCAGGGAAAATAAATTGGAGAGATCATCAGGCGCGATAGAGCAAGTTGATATTGGAATGGAGGAGGAACGTCTCCAATATATTCTCACAAATATCTTCTTCGATATTGCGGCGATGGCGTGGTTCGCAAAGGTGACGAATCGTCAATAAAATACCTTTTTCTTCGAGGCTGGTGTATACCGTGGGAGTGAGGATAGGAGAAATAACATAGGCTCCGGCTTTTTTACGAAAGTCTTTTTTCTGAGCAGCGTTCAGGTTCTCCGTATGCTTTTCGGCAATCGACTGCAGCAGAGTTTTTGCGCTTTTCCAATCGCTGTCTCCCGTGAGCATTATAGGAATTTCGTTCCAGACATAAGGCAGTCCGCGGCTGTAATTGGCCACGCCCTCCGTGATCACAATCCCATTGGGAACCTTGAGAAGTCGTCCGGTGCTTTGATCGGCATCGACCCAATTGCCGATTTCCATCAATGTGAAATAAAACAAACCCATGTCGATCACGTCTCCTTTGTATTTCCCGATTTCAATGCGTTCTCCGACACTGAATAGCTCCCTCCAAATGATAGTGACCCGCGAACAAGTTCAGGATGGGTTCCTTGAGGATAATGGTGATTGCCGCCGAGATGAGACCCAGAAAAGTGAGAATCGATTGAATGCCGCTGAACCATAAACGGAAAAAGAGCACAATCCCCAAGAGAATCACGGCATATTGTACGACCTGACGCCAAATATAGCGGGTATGGTCATTCTTGATTTTGGCGACCGTTAACTTCAGTATCACGGTTCGTATAATCCAGAGTCCACAAACAATGAGGATGGATTGAAACACGATTGCCTGGGTTTCCGGAATGCTATTGATGAGGGAATGAAAGAAATTGTCCATGAAGCCTATTGAAACAGCGCAATATTTGATGGCAAGCAGCTGAGGGTGTCAGAATCTTAAACTTTTTTTGCACGATAAATGCCAAATCACCCATGATATCCTTGTCACCGTCCTTCTCAAAAAGGATTGCATGCCATTTGCTTTCCAAGTAGTTTACAGTGGCGAAGCGGCAATCATCCGCGTATGGCGAAATAAAGAATTCCCGGAAGTCATGATCCTCGGGCATGTCGCCTTTTCGCTTGTATTTGATTGGCATCTTCCAGAAAAATCGAGAAGTCCATGCATTGAAAAAAATACCTATGCAGTCTAAGACAAAATTGAATGAAATCTGGAAATTGGTTGGTGATTACCGAGCAATGGACAAACAAGCAATCATGCAGTCCCTGGCTAACCACCTGGAATTTTCCATCTGCAAAAACCGCTACACGGTGAATGACATGGATGTCTACGAAAGCCTGGCTCTGGCCATTCGAGACCGTTTAGTGGAATTTTGGAACGATACCCAACAAACCTACAGGCAAAAGGACTGCAAACGGGTCTACTACCTTTCTCTGGAATATTTGATCGGACGCAGCCTGCGGAACAATTTGATCAACCTCAATCTGCTGCAGGTATGCCAGGATGCCCTGGATGAACTTGGTTACGAGTTGGAAGAGTTGGAAGAGTTGGAGCACGACGCCGGTCTCGGAAATGGAGGTTTGGGACGGTTGGCAGCTTGTTTTCTGGATTCCATGGCGACTTTGCAATTACCGGCCTATGGCTATGGGATTCGCTATGACTACGGTATTTTTGAGCAAAAAATTGAAAACAATGCCCAGATGGAGTACGCGGACAACTGGCTTGTAACCGGTTACCCTTGGGAAATTCCAAGATTTGAACACATGTTTTCCGTACGATTTTATGGACGAGTGCGCGAGTACCGCGATGCTGCTGATCGGAAACGATATGAATGGGTAGACACGTATGAAGTATTGGCCATGCCCTATGATGTTCCGATTCCAGGATTTCGCACGCGCACGGTGAACAACTTAAGGCTCTGGCAAGCGAAAGCATCGCAGGATTTTGACTTTGAACTCTTCAACAAAGGCGATCACATGCGTGCCGTGGAAGAAAAACATAACACTGAAACGATCTCCAAGGCGCTTTATCCCAATGACAAGAATTTTTCAGGAAAAGAACTGCGTCTCAAGCAGCAATACTTTTTTGTTTGCGCATCCCTGCAAGACATCATCCAAAAATATAGAGTCAATCATCAAAGTTTTGAACTTTTTCCGCAGAAGGTTGCCATTCAATTGAATGATACGCATCCTTCCATTGCTATTGCGGAGTTAATGCGGATTTTACTGGATGAGGAAGGATACCAATGGGATATTGCCTGGAATATCACCACCCGGGTCTTTGCCTACACCAACCATACGGTGCTTCCCGAAGCCTTGGAAAAATGGCCGGTCGGTATGATTGGCCGTCTGCTACCCCGTCATTTGCAAATCATTTATGAAATCAATGAAAAATTCCTGGAATCGGTCAAGCAAAATCATCCGCAAGATTGGAAAAGGCTGGAACGCTTGTCCCTGATTGAGGAAGGAAGCGTCAAACAAGTTCGTATGCCTCATTTGGCCATCATTGGCAGTCATGCGGTCAATGGGGTGGCAAGTTTGCACACCAATTTGTTGAAAAGCGCGGTATTCAAAGATTTCTACGAGTTTTATCCCGAGCGCTTCCAAAACAAAACCAATGGCATCTCCCACCGGCGTTGGCTATTGAACTGCAATCCTGAACTTTCCTCATTGATCAGTAAGCGCATTGGAGAGAGATGGATCACAGACCCGATTCTTCTGAAGCAACTGATCCCTTTGGCAGACGATACCGACTTTCAAAAGGACTGGCAGGCCGTCAAACAACAAAAAAAACGACAGTTCGCAGAGTACGTGCAACGAGTACATAAGGTCGAGCTCAACCCGGAAACAATGTTTGATACGCAGGTCAAGCGTATTCACGAATACAAACGGCAATTGTTGAATGTCTTGCATGTAATCGTGCTCTACAATCGGATACGCGCCAACCCGACAACTTTCTTCGTCCCCCGCACAATCATTTTGGGAGGAAAAGCGGCTCCGGGCTATTACATGGCCAAATTGATCATTCGATTGGCCTGTGATGTGGCAAAAATCGTCAACAACAATCCACTCATCAAAGGGAGACTCAAAGTCGTTTTCCTGGAAAACTACCGGGTTTCTCTTGCAGAGAAAGTGATCCCCGCCACTGACATTTCAGAACATATTTCCACTGCAGGAACAGAAGCATCGGGCACCAGCAATATGAAATTCGCACTCAATGGCTCCCTGATCATTGGAACGATGGATGGCGCGACCATTGAAATCCGGGAAAAAGTAGGAGATGCCAATATCTTTATTTTCGGATTGTCTGCGGAAGAGGTGATGGCAATAAAGCAAAAAAACTACAATCCCCGCATTTATTATCAAAACCTCAGCTCAAATATCCAATTGGAGTTGCGGGAAGCATTGGAGATGATCAACAGCGGATATTTCAATCGAAAGGACCCCCACTTGTACAATGACCTCTACAAATCACTTGTCTATGACGATGCCTACATGCTGTTGGCGGATTTTTCCAGCTACCTGTCTTGTCAGGAAAATGTGAGCCAGGCATACTTGGACCAATCTGAATGGACACGTAGTTCGATACTCAATACCGCCAACGCGGGGAATTTTTCTGCAGACCGCACTATTGTCGAATATGCCAAAGATATCTGGCATGTGGAACCGGTGCCCATCGAGCCAATGCCTCACAAAATCCGTTAGGCCGGCGTTGTTTCAGCACAGGTCCACCCAAAGTGCTCCCGTTCCTCCATAGCGCGGTGGGGCTGAAGAAAAATCCTTGATATAGGGATGACCATGGCGTTGTAGCCATGAACGAACCGCTTGATTTAAAACAGGGCCGCCTTCTCCCGAATGATGGCCTTTGCCTGTAATGATTAATATACTACGTTGACGCTGTCGGTGACTGCCCATGACAATGCTTTGCACTAATATGAGGGCTTCTTCTTTTGTTTTTCCATGAAGATCCAGAATTGCGTCGGGACTTTTCGATAGTTCATTTTTACGGGAGGCTCTTTTTCTCCCGGGGCGAACGGCGGATGGACGCACGGAAGCATTCATCCCCCTTTTTTCCGGATCGTCTTTTGCGCTCACTTCTTCGGGGAGGGCCTCCACCGCCGATTTCAACAGTGTGTCGTCGTCTTCTGAATTTTGAAACTTTATGCCTGAAAAATAGTCACCTTGATCAATACTTTTCATTGCGTCTTCCTCAACGGCTTCTCTGGCAATTTTATTTCAAGGAGTACTTTATGGTGTTATAATGCTTCCTACTGCTGGCAGATCCGGAGTCATAACACCCTGAAGGACAAAAAAGACAAATATCTTCCAAGATATCATAAGCTTTGATATTAAAAAACAAAAAAGAAACACAATCCTGGGTATCGCTCCAATGTTCGAATTGTCATCACACCTGAAAACGCAATAAAGTCCTGATGTTTCGGAGAATAGGAATCTTAAAAAAAGAAAGGATGATTGCATGCCTTTAAAAATTTACAATTCCCTTTCTAAAAAAGAGGAAACATTCATCCCGACCCGACCCGGTCATGTCTCCCTATATGTCTGCGGTCTTACCGTATACGGTGAGTCTCATTTAGGACACGGGAAAACATATATCGGTTTTGACCTGATCTTGCGCTACTTTCAATTCCTGGGTTACCAGACTTTCTATGTGCAAAATATCACCGATGTGGGCCATTTGGTGGACGATGCCGATGACGGGGAGGACAAAATTCTCAAGAAATCACGAGAAGCCAATAAAGAACCGATGGCCATTGCTGAATATTACACCCGCAGCTATTTCGATATGATGGATCGCTTGGGAGCGCGACGTCCTGATATTTCCCCGCGGGCCTCCGGCCACATCCCGGAACAATTGCAAGCGATCCGGCAAATGGTGGCGCAGGGAGACGCTTATGAAGTCAATGGTTCTATCTATTTTGATATTTCCCGTGATTCAGCCTACGGTCGCCTGTCCAATCGCGGTCAAGAGAAAATGTTGAGTGGAACCAGGGTGCAAAGCCGTTCCGAAAAACGCAATCCAAATGACTTTGCCCTTTGGAAACACGCGGAACCCGGTCACGTGATGCGCTGGGAAGACCCCTGGAAGGGTTTTGGATACCCGGGTTGGCACACCGAATGTGTCGTGATGAGCACCAAGTACCTGGGCGATGAGTTCGACATTCATGGGGGAGGGATGGATCTCAAATTTCCCCATCATGAATGTGAATTGGCCCAAGCGCGTAGTCTGGGTCAATCCTTTGCCAGGTATTGGATGCACAGCAACATACTCGAGGTCAACGGACAGAGCATGAGCAAGTCACGGGGAAATTCCATAACCCTGGAGGAGGCTTGTCAAAAATTTGGTCCCCTGGCAGTGCGCTATTTCATCATTGCCAGTCATTACCGCTCCGTGGTCGATTACAGTGAAGAGGCGCTTGAATCCGCGCAAATCGCCTTGATGCGCTTGCATCAGGTAATCGCCGCTTTACGGGAGCGGCTTCCTGCCGAAACGGTTCCGCCCCATCAATATTTTCAAGAATACCGCCAACGTTTCTGCAACGCTATGGATAATGATTTTGCGACACCTCAGGCGTTGGCCGCACTTTTTGATTTGACAAAGGCAGTCAACAAACTTCTCAATGATCCCTCTCCTGATCCCGGCGCATTGGCGGATGCCGAATATCTGTTTTCAACATTGGGTGGAGAGGTGCTCGGTTTGATTCCTCCAGCTTCGCAACCCTCCGTGAAATCTGGTGAAAAATTGGAGCAAGTGATGCAGTTGATAATCAAGCTGAGGCAACGTTTCCGGGATAACCGCGATTATGCGGATGCTGATTTTATCCGGGACCAACTCGAGGCAATCGGGATACAACTCAAAGACAGCAGGGGAGCCACGTCCTGGGGATGGCTGAAAGACTAAGACAAATTCTCATTTTGATTCCTACAAGCCACGTCGATGAAAAAAATCAATAAAAATAAACTGGGGGACATCAGGCGCCTCCTGAACTTGGTCCTTCCTTATAAAGGATGGATTGTCGTCAGCGTCTTTTGTTCCTTGGCATACAATCTATTCACGGCAGCACCAGGATGGTACGCCAAAGATATCATCGATGCCATTGAACACAAACCGAGGCTGGAAAATTTCTACATGGTGGGAATCGCCATTGTGTTCGTTTTCACCATGAAGGGGGTATTTGCTTTTGGACAGACCTTTAGCATGGGATTGATGGTGCAACGCCTGTTGTCCGCCTTGCGAACACAATTGTTTGAACATATGCAGGGATTGTCGCTCTCCTTTTTCGACAAATCGAAAACCGGGGACTTGATTGCGCGATTCACCAACGACATTCAAGTGCTTCAAGAAGCTCTCAACGTTGGAATCACCGGCCCTTTTCGGGATATTCCCCTTGTTTTCATACTGATGGGCATGATGGTTTTCCGCAGTTGGCAATTGAGCCTTTTCCTTTTGATTATTATCCCGATTGCCCTCATTTGCATCCTCAGCTTTGGCAGACGCAACAAGCGGGCGATTGGAAAACGGCAAATCAGTTTTGGGGCATTGGCGAATTTTTTAATGGAAACCTTCACCAGTATTCGAGTGGTGCAGGCCTTTAGTATGAAAAAATATGAAGTAGATCGCTTCCGGGAAAACGATGACCAACTCTATAATCACAACATTCGTTCGATATTGATCACCGCGTACTCTTCGCCTACCATTGAAATCGTTGGCGCCCTCGCGGGAGCGATGATCTTTATATATGGAGGTTATCTCTATGAACAAGGGACAATCACCATGGGCGATTTAGGATCATTTTTTTTGCTGTTTTTCATGCTCAACGACCCTGTTAAAAAACTCAATGGTTTCAACTTAAAACTTCAGGAAGGCGCTGCAGCAATACAACGGGTGCATGCCATCATGGACACCCATTCTGAAATACAGGACCATCCGAACGCCTGCGAACTGCTGTCTCTCGAGGAAAAAATCGAAATCCGGATTCAGCGCTTTCAATATGAAACACAAGACCGACCTGCTCTTCAGGATATTAATCTGGAAGTCCAGAAAGGAGAAGTAATTGCCTTAGTGGGAAGCAGTGGGGCCGGTAAAACCAGCTTCGTCAACTTGATTCCGCGTTTTTACGACCTCACCGAGGGCTATCTGAAAATCGATGGTCATGACGTCAAACGACTGCAGTTACAATCACTCCGCGCCCTTATTTCCATCGTGACCCAGGAAACCATCCTCTTCAACGATACGATTCTCAATAACATCACCTATGGCCACCCGGAATGTCCGGAGGGTAAAATGTTGGCTGCCGCCAAGGCATCCAATGCCCATGATTTCATTTTAGCCCAACCACGAGGCTATCAGACACTCATTGGGGAAAAAGGGGTCAAACTCTCCGGTGGACAGCGTCAGCGGCTTGCAATTGCTCGCGCCCTGCTCAAAGATGCGCCCATATTGATTTTGGATGAAGCCACTTCCTCTTTGGACTCCGAGTCAGAAATTGCAGTCCAGCAGGCTATTAGAAATCTGATGCAAAACCGCACTTCCTTTGTAATTGCCCACCGGCTTTCCACCATCCGCCATGCCGATCGTATATGTGTGCTGGAAGATGGCAAAATCGTCGAAATTGGTAATCACGAAGCCTTGATGGAAAATGGAGGAAGGTACCAACAATTCTATGAAATGCAATTTCGAGAATAACTGCCGTTCCCTTTGAAACCTGGCAAGGATTGGCACAGATATCACTCAAAGGGCCTTGATCCGAGTCTGAAAAAATCCTTGAGACGAGCGTTTGAATTGCAGGACTCTATTGATACAGGATAGGGACTCATCCATGTGATGCGTCACATACAGGACATGAACTTCAGTATTTTCTGCTATAAAATCGACCAAATCGAGGACTTTTCTTCGATTGGCATAATCCAGTCCCTGGCAGGGCTCGTCCAAAATAAGCAGCAACGGGGATTTGACCATCGCCCTGGCGAGCAATACCATGCGCTGCTGTCCTTGGGAAAGCTGGTCGAATGGGGTATCAGCATTGTCTTCGAGGGAAAGTATCCGTATCCACTGCAAGGTAGTCAAACGCTGCTCCGAAGTGAATTGCCGGTAGAGTCCGATCGAATCAAAAAATCCGGAAAGAATCACGTGCGCGGTACTCAGATGACTGTAATAGCGTATCTGAAACTCTGCTGAGACTTTTCCGATCTTCTTTTTTATGTCCCAAATGCTCTCTCCCGTCCCTCTTCTTCTACCAAAAAGATAAATCTCATTGGAATAGGCTTGCAGATTGTCCGCGGAAATCAAATTCAACAACGTCGATTTCCCTGCGCCATTGGGACCCATAATTGCCCAGTGCTCGCCTTTTTTCATTGTCCAATTGAGCCCGCTCAGCACCGTCATCGCACCATATCGAACCCTCACATTTTTCATGGAAACCAAATCTTCGCCGGGCGCCTGTTCCAGCAATTGCCGGGAATTGTCGAATTTTGGCAGGAGTTTTCGGTTCAGTTCATGCCCCTCATAAAGACATTTGAGGGACGGGGAGTTCAAGATGTTTTCCTTTTTCCCTTGCAAGAAAATTTTACAATCTTTCAAGCATAAGACGTGGGTGATTTTTTCAGGAATTTCCTCCAAGTGGTGGGTGATGAGGAGCATTTTCAAATCATGCTCCATCAGATAGTTGATAGTTTCGGAAAGCATCACTCGAGACGCCGCGTCCAATCCGTCAAAAGGCTCATCCAGAATGAGAAGCCGGGGTCTTTTCGCCATCCCGCGCGCGATCATCATTTTGCGGATTTCTCCATGAGACAAAGTGCGAACGCCATGATCCGCAAGATGTTGCATATGGAGTTGAGTTACAATTTTCTCGAAACCGGCAGAATCCAGCTCATTGGCTTTGACGGCCATGATAATTTCTCGAACCGTGGTGACTTCATCCACCGCGCCTTTGTATGCCCGCGCAATATCTTCCCGGTCTTCCCGAATCATCAGTTGCTGTTGGACGTTAAACGAAACATAGGCCATTCCATTTTGAGCATAAAGCTGCGGATCTCGTTTCATACGGCCCCGACAGACAGGCAGTTCTCCCAGTAGTATGCGACACAGCGATGATTTTCCGGAGCCATTGGGACCTATCACCGCCCAGTTTTGATTTTGGTAGACCTGCCATGAGGTGTCCGGCAAAATTGTTCGCCCCCGGATGATTGCTGTGATTTTATCCAAGGAGATAAGGGGAATTTCCATAAATGCCTGTTATGATCTTCAATTTGATGGGTTTTTCAGGTGCAGCAATCGACGATGACTGATGTGGTAGAGTCTGCCGCATAATAAAACTGCTTGCACGCTCAGTCCCAGGATCAAACCGTACCACAATCCTTCAGGACCATATTCCAATACAAATGCCAGATAGTAGCCCGAACCCAAGCCGATAACCCAAAATGAAATGAAAATGATAATCATAGTCACCCGGGTATCCTTCCATCCTCTTAACACGCCAACTGATGTTGCCTGAATGCCATCCGGAATCTGGAAAAACGCTCCCAGAACGAGAAATTTCGCCGCAATCACCAGCAAGGCCGCATCATTTGTGAACACTCCCGCAATCTGTTGAGAAAACAAAATGAGAATGATGCTGCTCATCAGCATCAGACAGCCTCCAAATCCAATACTGAGCACGCCAATTAAACGCGCCTGCCTCAAATTATTTCTTCCCAATGCAATCCCCACCCTGGTTGTCGATGCCATCCCCAAGCCAAGGGGTACCATGTAAATGAAACCCAGATAGTTGATGGCAATTTGATTGGCAGCCAGAACGTCGATGCCAAAACGAACCATCAACAGAGAAAAAATGACAAAGATGGATACTTCGATGAAGACGCTGATTCCTATCGGGGCGCCAATCCGCATAATCGGTTGGATCCCCTGCCATGAAATTTTCCCGAGCCGGGAGAATATTTGGCATTTGGCTACTTTTTTATTGACCAGAGAATAAATCAATAACCCACCCACCATCACCCAGTTGGCCATGGTACTGCTCCAGCCAGCGCCCACCGCTCCCAGTCGAGGTGCGCCAAAATTACCGAATATCAAAGTATAGTTGCCCAAGATGTTCACTGCCAGGCCGATTAGGCAGAAATAGAATGTAAGACGACTGATGGAGCTCCCTTCGTAATATCCCCGCAAGGAGGCAAATAAAAATGTGGCCGGCAGTCCCCAGGAGAAGGCTTTCATATATTCTTGCGCCAAGTCAAAAACCCGGGGTTCAATTTGCAGAAACGTCATAAAGGGAAGCATGTTTCTGACAATCACCCATGCTAAAATTCCATAAATCTGACCGACCCAAATTCCTTGTACAACTTGCAGTCCAATCTTTCCAGGCTCCGCATCTGCGCCGTGAAGCCTCGCAACGAGTACTTGCAACGAGCTGATCAACCCGACACCAACAAAAATGATAGCGATCATGCTCTTTTCCCCTACAGCCACGGCCGCTAAATCGACTGCGCTGAAATGACCCGTCATGATCGTATCGACAAAACCCATCGAAGTCTGAATCATTTGCGCCAGGATAAGAGGCGCCCCCAGACTGAAGAGCAGTCGGATTTCCCTTAATGTAGAAGTCCGTTTTAAGGCAAATATTTCAGTCTTCCGATTGCTCGACATCAATGAGGAACTAATAGGTTTCTTTTTCACGATTGATGAATTTATTTTATTTTCTGACAAGTAAGGTTGCATTGAGTGGACAACGGTGAAAAAGGGAACATAAAATGTCATTACCGTGGCAGCTATGGAAAGCCCAGCTTCGTAATGCAAGGAATGAACGTCGCATCTCAATGAGAATTAAAATCAGAAATTATAGACAGATTCGATTTGTTTTGATATTGAAAAAATTGTTGGCTCTCGCCGCAAAACTTCTTTTGAGCGGTCTCGCGGATAATCTCTCTGAGACTGCGCCACGCAGGGAGCGCGCTCGTCCTTTTTGAAAGGGATTTTAAACCGCTTCCGGCATCGAAGCCTTTCAGGAATGAAATTTAAATAAGTTAGAAGTATGGATACGCAAAATTAGGGGACACGTAACAGCAGGCATAAAACAGTAGAGTTGGGATGCCGCTGTACATGTCCCCCAATTTTGCTCACACCATTGTAAGAATTACAGGTTATTTAAGGTTTGTTCCTCAGTGTTTTTTTACTCGACCATAAGTGGGAAATCTTCATGAAATTGCTCGCCTTGCGGAAATTGAGAACTAATCGCAAAATCATTGACAATATCCAGTGGCATGTGACTCCGGCAATGGTCGCTGAAATCCACAACCAACAAGAAATTCATTCCCTGAAGGATCTATTGCGGTTCAAGCACCGCTCCGATGCGATGCAAGGGTATTTTTTTTACATTGAAGTTTGGGATGGAGTAGCTCATCTGTTGCTCAAAGAGCAGGGAAAAACCATTTCCAAAGTCGTCGGCAAGATCAAGGAAATCCCGGAAAAGATGCTGTTGGATGCTCTCGAGGAAGCAGGGGGTTCGTTGCGGGAGCAGGGATCTTATCCGATCACCGGAGAAATCAAAGCATGGTTGCTGCAACACCTGGAAGCAGACTAAATCTTCACTTAAACCCGGGTATACGCCTTTTGTGAAAGAGCCGCTTTGATGAATTCGTCAATCTGGCCATTGAGCACTGCATTGGAATTTCCCATTTCAAAATTCGTACGATGGTCCTTGACCATCTGGTAGGGATGCAAAACATAGCTGCGAATCTGACTGCCCCAAGCAATATCTTGCTTCATGCTGTTCAGTTTGTCCTTTTCTTGATTCAACACTTTTTGCTCATACTCATAAAGTCGGGCTTTCAGAATTTTCATAGCGATGGCGCGATTCTTGTGTTGCGAACGCTCATTCTGACACTGCACGACAATGCCGGTGGGAAAGTGAGTGATACGCACTGCCGAATCTGTCGTATTGACATGCTGTCCCCCGGCTCCACTGGCTCGGTAAGTATCGACTTTGATGTCGTCGGCTTTGACCTCAATCTCTATCTCTTCTTCAATATCGGCATAAACAAACACTGAAGCAAAGGAGGTGTGTCGCCTTTTATTGGCATCAAAAGGAGAGATTCGCACCAGGCGATGGACCCCAATTTCTGTTTTTAAATGTCCATAGGCATACTTCCCTGAAATTCCAAAGGTAACCGATTTGATGCCCGCTTCCTCTCCTGGCAACAGGTCCATCAATAGCATTTTATACTTGTTCCGGTTGCACCAGCGTCCATACATTTCGTAAAGCATCAATGCCCAATCTGCCGACTCCGTGCCACCTGCTCCGGGGTGAATGGTAACAATCGCATCGCCTTCATCATGATCGTCGGAAAATAAGTTGAGGATTTCCAGGTGGGTCAGTTGCGTATCCAGCCTTTGACAATTCAGCCGCATCTCTTCCATAAACTCAGGGTCTTCCGATTCTTGATACAACTCATAGGCGGTGACCAAGTCCTCCTGCAGGGACAGCAGGGCATCCCGTTCTTTGAGGATATCGTCAAGTTGCGCAATTTTTTTCAGGATGGGTGTTTGTTCTTCCCGGGGCAGGGTCCAAAAATGATCTTGGGAGGATTTTTTTTCGAGAGCCTTCAACTCCTCTTCTTTGGCAGGGAATTCAAAGATACCTTTCTAAATTGCTCAAACGTTCCGCAATATTTTCAATGGACGTGTTGATCTTTTCATTGGTCATGAATCGCTCCTCATTTTAAAAAATTACTATCACCAGGGCATGATCCGAAATTCAAACGAACCTTAAAAATTCATTCTCACAGGGTCATTGATTTTATTTTTATTTACGGAAATAATCTGCTGACTATGGCAAAATCTTCTTAAAATGAAAAGCGCTTTTTTCTCAATTCTTGTGCTTTTCCTTACATTCGACTAGATTTACCGCGAAAGAATAATGTCGACGGGAGGGAATCCACGCCGCACTTTTTTTGTTTTGCCCCGGAGCAAGGCTCTCACGGACAGAAGAGAGGGAAACAGGTTCCCGGTCAGACACTACATCGAAAAGTAGTGCTTGCGGGTTATAAAAACCCTATTAAAATAAAGACATTTGTTCAATTTCTTTTTTTGGCTTTTCCAAAGACCATGGGGTTTTGACGGTTTTTATCCCACTATAGGATTCATAGAGAAGTTCTCCATGTTCCAGAGCATAATGGTACACATCACGGGTCACGGCAACATCGTCTTTGCAGTATTTAACGATCTTGTCGAGTTTGCCTTCTTTGTACCACTGCAATGCTTGCAATCCATCAGCAGATTTACCAACGCCCAGAGTGGGACGAGCAATCGTATCCAGTTTCAGGCGATGTCCTAAAATTTTATTGAGTTCCGAGAGCATGTCCAGGTTGTTCAATTCCACCAGTTCGGTATACAGACGGCGGCGTTCATCGGTACTAGCGCGCAATACTCCTGCAACTACTCGAAAATCAAATCCAATATGATTGAAACCAACCACCAAATCAGCCCGTTTGCAGTGATCAATCAGTTCCTGAATCTGATTTTCCAAGTAGATATGAAATTGCGTATCTGAAGTATCCCACAAAATCCCGACAGACATCCCCATGTCTTCAATGTTGTTCCAACCTCCCACTTCATCTGCAGAGTATTTTGTTTCCAAATCGAAGTAGACAATGCGCATAGACTGTCTCCTTTACGGTAAAGTTTTGAGTTTATGATGAATTATTATCAAATTTTGAAAATTGCGCCCCACGCTTCTTCCGATGAGATCCGCAAAGCTTTCCGTCGGGAAGCAAAGCGTTGTCACCCCGACTTGTATCACAATAAAAACCCGGAAGAAAAGCAGAAGTTACAAAAACAGTTCATTTTACTGACCAAAGCCTATGAAACGTTGAATGATCCATCCAGGCGTCGCAGCTATGATCTTCAATTTCAAAGCAACTCGGCTGAGCAACAAAGATTCCGACAACAGTCTCGTGCTTCTAAAACAACCAGAACCACCTACAGGCGCCCCTCCTCTGAACCCTTTACGGAAACGACTGACGATTCGTTGGAAAATTTGCTGGCTGATGTGGAAGAGTTGCTCGGCAAGTTCGGACTCCAATTCAAAGATCCATTAGAGTTGCTGGTCGACTGGGCTTTGAAAGTTTTTCAGGAATTTGTTACTGCCTGGAAAGAAGAGGATACGGAACCCACCGGAGAACCCCGGTCTTTTCAGGATAATAATCATTCCATCATGGAAGAAATCGAGGCTGAATTGAAAAAAATGAAACAATCCGGTACTTCGGCAAGAAGGGAAACCCATTCCGACAATACCGATATAAAATCCTCTGCGTCTCGTGAGATTGAACAGGAATTGCGAGAACTGAAAAAGAAGTATAGCAGATAATCGCGCAACTCGAGGAACTCCTGAAACCCATGAATTCAACTGATGACGTCAAAGTTGCGGTTTTGATTCCATGCCTCAATGAAGAATTGACGATTGGCAAAGTCATTCGCGATTTTCAGCGACAGTTGCCTGAAGCGGACATTTATGTTTTTGACAACAACTGTAATGATCAAACTCCGGAGATTGCTCGCCAGGCCGGTGCGGTGGTACAGGAGGAAAAAAGTCTTGGAAAAGGGTGCGTGATCGCCTCCATGTTCAAAAAAATTCACGCCGACTATTATTTGCTGGTCGATGGAGACGACACCTATCCTGCAGAATACGCCTCGTCCCTTCTGGAACCTTTGTTTGCAGGGGATGCGGGTATGACTGTGGCGACTCGTATGGGAGAGCGTACCGACAAATCCAAATCGTTTCCACGCTTTCATGTTTTTGGCAACAATCTTGTCAAATCTCTTGTCAATTGGATTTTCCAAAGCCGTCTGAACGATATCATGTCGGGCTATCGGGGGGTCACTCGGGAATTTGTTGAAACGATTCCGGTGCTTTCCTCGGGATTCGAGGTGGAAACAGAACTCACCCTGAGAGCGCTGGATCATGGCTTCACGATCCGGGAAATACCAGTCCCCTATCGGGAGCGGCCGGTCGGATCGTACTCGAAGCTTCATACCTTCCGTGATGGCTGTCGCGTGCTTTCGCAGATAATGACGATTGCCAAAGCTTATAAACCCTTCACGTTTTTTGGATTTATCGGATTATTTTTTGGATTCCTCTCGTTGGGAACCGGAATAACGGTCATTATTGATTTTTTGGAAGACCGGTATGTCGATAAAGTACCCACCGCCGTTCTCTCATCGGCATGCATGCTTTTGAGCTTCGGCAGTTTTGGTATCGGAATCATCTTGAACGTGCTCAATTACCATTTCCGGGAACTGGGAAAAATTATACGGAAGGCTCGTTGTCCGGACGCTGAAAACTGACCCTGGTAACAGCAATTGCGTCAGAAAAACTCGCGCCAATCCTCCCGCATGTCCGGAATTTCAAAATATGATGAATGCTCTTTTATTCAAGAGAATATTGTATTGATTTTATCAGCCAGGATTGTTGCGTTGAAGGGCTGGACTATGTAATTGCTCACCCCGGCTTTTACGGCGGCAATGATATTTTCCTGAAATGCCTCTGCGGTGACCATCAATACCGGAATGGACTTTAATCCGGCATCTGCGCGAATATTCTTCAATAGTTCCATTCCCGTCATTTTTGGCATATTCCAGTCGGTGATCACCAAGTCGATTTTCTCAGAAGACAGTTTTACCATGGCAGTTGTTCCATCATCGGCTTCTATGATATTATTGAACCCAAGCTGGCGTAATACATCTATTAAAAGCCGCCTCATTGTGGAAAAATCGTCGACAACCAGTATTTGCATGTCCTTGCTGGCAGGCATGGAATTTCCTCCTAATTGCTGATCATTCTCAACCAACGAACATGGATTTTCACTCAAACCAAGTCAACCCGTGCAGCCTGTATGGATTAACCCGACAGTTGCTTTGAGCCATGTATTTCACCAGAAGCGTCTGTTCGTCTCTAAAGCGCAAGATTCAAATTAGCGTAATCAAATGATATTTCAATCCATTTTCATTTCTGTTTGTTGTGCCCCATGATTGCTTTATCAAACCTGACCATGCGATATGGTCAAAATGTTTTATTTGAAAACGTCACCTTGCGTTTCGACCCCGGCAAGCATTATGGCATCGTCGGAGCCAATGGTTCCGGAAAGACTACGCTGCTACGCCTGATCTCCGCAGAAGAACGGCCCGTTGACGGAGAAATATCCTTTTCCCCGGAAATGAAGCTCGGCACATTGCGTCAAGATCATTTTCAATACGAGTCCCAGCGAGTGATCGATGTCCTCTTGCAGGGGAAACCCGTTCTATGGAAGGCGCTCCGGGAAAAAGAACGGCTGCTGGAACAGGGAGTCATGGAAGCCGAGACTGGACACCGTTTGGGAGAATTGGAAGAAATCATTGGGCATCAAAACGGCTACAATGCGGAAAGTTTCGCATCCGAACTGTTGTCGGGACTGGGTATTGCCTCCGAATACCATTTTGACCTGATGAGTAAGCTTTCGGGAGGATTCAAGCTCCGGGTTTTACTGGCCCAACTCTTGTTTCAGGAGCCTGATGTGTTGCTGCTGGATGAACCATCGAACCATTTGGATATTGTTTCTATTGCCTGGTTGGAAAATTTCTTGAGCAACGTTTTTCCGGGAACCATCCTGATGGTTTCACACGACCGGGACTTTCTCAATGCGGTGTGCCTGCATATCGTTGATGTGGATTTCGAAACGGTTGATCTTTATAACGGCAATTACGATCTGTTTGTGGAAAATAAAACGCAGATGATGGAACAAAAACACAAGGAACATGTCCGTCTGCAGAAAAAGCAAGCAGAAATGCGGGCATTTGTGGACCGCTTCCGCGCTAAAGCGACCAAAGCCCGTCAAGCCCAGTCCCGTGTCAAACAAATCGAAAGGATCGAGTTTCCCGAAATCAAGCAAACATCCCGCGTGTCTCCCCACTTGCGATTTGAACAATTTCGGCACTCCGGCCAGGAAGTGCTGAAGATGAGAGGCATTTCCAAATCCTTCGAGACTCATTGTGTCTTACGCCAAGTGGATTTTACGGCAATGCGAGGGGACAAAGTGGCTGTCATCGGACCCAACGGCATCGGCAAATCCACTTTGTTGAAAATCATGGTAGAGGAGTTGAAAGCCGACCTTGGCACATGCGAATGGGGATACGAAACCCATTACTCCTATTTTGCCCAGGACCATAGCTCTATTTTTGCACGCCTCCATTCTACGGAAAAGAAAAGTGTTTACGAGTGGCTTTATCAATTCGCGCCACAGGAAAGCATCGGCGCGATACGTGGATTATTGGGCCGGGTATTGTTTTCGGGAGATGATGTCCACAAAGAATTGGAAGCGCTCAGCGGAGGGGAAACCGCCCGTTTACTGTTTGCCAAAATGATGCTGGAAAAAGGGAACGTCTTGATCTTTGATGAGCCCACCAACCATCTCGATCTTCAGGGAGTGGAAGCGTTGGAAGATGCTTTGAATGCCTATCAAGGAACATTGTTGTTCGTGACCCATGACCGACGCTTCGTGTCCAATGTGGCGACCCGAGTATTAGCATTGACTGAGAAGGGAGTACGAAACTTCAAAGGCACTTATGCGGAGTATGTGAATTATTACGAGATAGATTACCTGGAACGTGACACGGTTGATTTTCGTGCAAAAAAGAAACAGAAAAAAAAGAAAGTACCTGCAAAAATCCTTACTCTTGCAGAACGAAAGGAGTTGAAGCGCCTGGTGAGCCAACTCTCAAAAAAAAATATGCGATTGGAAAAATCCATCGCATTGCAGGAAAATGAAATTGTGGCGATCGATACGCAATTCAGTGGTCTTGATTTTTATAAAATCACCGAGCCTGAACAAATCCGCGATTTGCGGCAACAAAAAGAAAAGCTGACTGTCCAGCTTTCCGCAGACCTCCAAATGTGGGAAAAATTGACCATCGAACTCGAATCCACTCAGGCTCGCTTAACGGAGGCAGGTTAGGATATGCAACGTCGTCTCTTACTGATGCTCCCTCTCATTCTGGTTGGACTGCTATGCCAACCCCTGGTCCATGCGGTAGAATTCATTGCTTCCGTTGATAAAACCCGGGGATCCATCGAGGATTATTTCCAACTCACTCTCACTGTCAATAACTATAACAATGCCACCCGTCCCCAAGTACCGTCCTCACCGGATTTCCGGATCCAATATCTGGGGCAATCTTCCCAAACCCAGTGGATCAATGGCGAAACGAGTTCCCAAATCGATTTCAATTATCACCTCATTCCTCTTAAGACGGGGCGATTGACCATCCCGGCCGTTTCCATCAACATCGAAGGCCGGCAATATCGGAGCGAACCCATTCACCTGCATGTATCCCAAGTCTCCGAAACTCCGCTGGAGCAGAAACTGGCCTTTGTCAATCAATTCCTTTCCCTCTCCCACGCTTATCCGGGTCAGCAGTTGCTCTACACCTTCGAATTGTATATCCGCCAGGGGTTGCAAGTGAGGAATCTGAATTTCAGGCGTCCGGACTTCAGCGCCTTTCAGGTGAAAGAATCGGCCCAGAAAGAGTCGGTGATTAAAAATATGGGGGGACTGCTCTTCGAAATTTATACGGTTCAACTGATCCTTTTTCCTCATAAAACGGGAAAATTCGACTTACCTCCTGCCACCTTGGACGGACAGCGGCTGGTCGAGGCGTCACAGAAGGATTCCGTCTATAAAAATCTCCGAAATTCGATTCTTGGCGGACAACTCCAGTCTTTCCAACTGCGAACGAAACCCTTGAGCCTTGACGTTTTACCAATCCCCGCTAATAGCCAACCCGAAGGTTTTTATGGTTTGGTCGGAGAGTTTGATATTCAAGCCAATCTCTCCCAAGCTGCAATCAAAGTAGGGGAATCCGCAACATTGACGATCACTATCAGCGGAAGCGGGCCTCCCGAGATGATTCAAAAACCTGAAATAAGCCTGGAGGAGAACCTGAAAATTTACGAAGACCAACCAATTGTTCACAACGAATTGGAAGGGAATCGTCAAATTGGCAAGGCTGTCTTTGTAATGGCCCTAGTTCCTCACAAAACAGGAACGATTGCGTTCCCTCCTCTTTCGATTTCCTTTTTCAATCCGCAGACCCAATCATTTGAAACAGCGCGAGCAGACATTCCTCCTATCTCCGTGATTGCGGGGGAGGCGCAAGAACTGAGAGCAGTTGGTGGAACTGCGCCTCAGGCCCAAAAACACGTTGTGAAACGACTGGGGGAAGACCTCCTCCCGGTCCATCAGGATATCGCGGCGTTGCAAAACAGCAAATGGGGAGTGACAGGATTACTGATATATGGCTCCCTATTTTTCCTGGCACCTTTGGGATTTGCAGGAGGATGGTTATGGAAATGGAAGATCGAACGCTCGACGGTCAATCAAGACAAGATCCGCAGTCAGCAGGCATTTCCCACTTTTCGAAAAACCGTCAAGCAGCTTTACGAAAAGATGCCGGACAATCAAATATTTGCCGAAGCTTTAATGCAGGCATTGAAGAATTATGTAGGGGACAAGACCGGTAAAAACGGAGAAGCGCTCACCTCCCGGGAAATCAGCAAGTGGCTGTCAACCAAGGATATGGATGCGGAATTGATTCAGCAATGGAATGATCTACTCGAGCGTTGTGAAATGACCCAATATGCGGCAAGCTCTCTTGCCGAAGATGGCAAAGAACAAATTTACCGGTCCGGCCAGGAAATCGTAAAACATCTGGAAACACAATTGAAATGATAGTACCCCTTCTCCGGTTGCCTCAAACCCTTTCCTTTCTCAAAACATTTCCCTCTTTGAAATACCTGGCAATCCTCGCAGGCATTGGAGCGCTCGTGAACATGAGCAGTTTTCCGCAAAAAGGGCAAGCTCAGGAACAGCAGAGTATTTCTGTTTGGGTTGCCGCCAATCAAGCTTATCGGGAACAACGCTTTTTGCAGGCAGTGACGTCTTATGAAACCTTGCTTGCCAGGGGACATATCAACGGCCATCTATACTATAATTTGGGTAACGCTTATTTCCGTTTGAACGATATGGGTAAAGCCATTGGCTATTACTTGCTGGCTTTCCAGTATCTACCGCGTCACGAAGATCTGATTGCGAACCTGAATTATGCCCGCCTGCAAACAATAGATCGCCGGGAAAATCCAGGATCGTCCTGGAGAGAAGTTTTTCGGGAATGGAGTAGTCCCATGACTCTCCAAGAGTGGTTTTTGTTGCTTGTGGTAGCCAGTGGAACCTTTTGGGGAGGAGCGTTGGTCCGGCTTTTTTACCGCAGGGAAATCCTTTCCTGGTTAGTGTTTCTCTCCGGAGGATTGACTTTGTTGTTATTCGTCGGGCTCTTAATCAAATGGTGGGCGCCTCTTCCCACCGCAACGATTCTGCCGCAAGAAAGTGTGGTTTTTTCAGCCCCTCACAGACAATCCACGGTTCTTTTTCGGCTACACGCGGGAACGGAAGTGACCATTGAAGAGGAAATGGAGCAATGGATCAAAATCCGGTTCGAGCCTACCCAAAAAGGCTGGGTCGAAAGAAACAGTCTGTTTCTTGTCTATCCGCTGGGAATCTGAAATCTCGAAACCTTGCTTGCCGGTTTGGCCAGGGGATTGAAAGCCATGCGAATCCGCCAAAAATCGATTATCTTTTTTTCTTCCCCTCCCAATAAAATCGATTCTCTTTATTTTTCAAAGTCGGAGGATGAAAAATTCCGGACTGTTGCAGCGCATTTTTAACACTGCGTCCCACTGCTTGATATTGTTGGTATAAGCTGATCACCTGCTTATAATGACCTGCTCGCATTTCTACGATTCGTGACATATGATCTACAGGCGTATAAAGAAATCGCACGTCATGGGGTCCATGTTCAAAAATGAATCGGCTGAATACCGATTTTTGAAATTCATCCCTTTCCATCTCTTCCATTACCTCCGGAAATTCGTCCATCACTTCTTCAAAAGTCATATCCCGCAAACCAAAGACGAAATTTTCCAACAGTCCGATTTCCATACGAAACTGCTTGCAGCAATGCAGACAGATGAAGGACGAAATGATGTGAACTTTAGCAAACATTTGATCAATACCCGGATTGTAACAAATTTGTCGTTTTTCTTTTCTTGACTCGACAGTTGTAAGTTCTCGTAAGTCATTCAATTATTAAGGCTGCTTGGAACGCTTTGCCATTCTTGCGAAATCGGGAATCCGGAGTTTTTCAAGGGTTTGCGCAGACCGGATTCCGGATCGAGTCCGGGATGAAATACGAACTCACGACTCTTGTTTCTTAAGAAAAATTGTCATGTCTTCTAATACCTGTGGCAGATAAGCGCAAGCAATTCTTTGTGCTCAGCAGTCTTTTTTTAATACCGCAGCCTGGGGTCCCATTTTTTTTAAAAAATCCCGGACAACGTTTCTTATTTTCTTGCCTCTTCAAAAATTTATGTTACTATTCCAGACTTTACCTCACAATTTCATTCGAGTGATGAATAAACCGTATGAGTTTTGCTTCATCCATTTTTCCCTCCTTGTCACTATTTCTTACGCCGGAGATGTCTTCTTGCGCGCAGTCTAAGAAGTTCTCGAATTTTTTTACGACGTTTAAACAAATACATACTTTGAAATCCGGAATTTTTTCAAGGATTTTGGGTTACGAAAACAAATTCAGTTAAAACATGATTGTGTCGCATCGTATACATCGAGTGGAGAATACGCTGCGACGCAATGATTTGGTAATCATTCAGCAAAGTGAGCGTTATGTCAACCGACTTGAGCAATCGTCATCGCATCAGGCGTTCTTTTGGTCGTATCGAGGCGCCAATCGGAGTGCCTAATTTATTGAAAATCCAACTGGATTCCTACGAACGTTTCCTACAAAAAAACACTCCGCCCGACCAGCGCGAGGAAGAAGGGCTGCAAGCTGTTTTCTGCTCGGTCTTTCCGATTTCAGATTTTAGCGGCTCTTCCACCCTGGAATATGTGCATTACCGGCTCGGAGAATCCAAATATTTGGTGGAAGAGTGTCGGATTCGGGGGGTAACCTATGCTGCGCCACTGCGTGCCGCCTTACGGTTGATCGTTTGGGAAAAGGACAATGTTTCCGAAGTAAAGCACATTCATGACATTAAGGAACAGGATATTTATCTGGGAGATATTCCCCTCATGACACCCACTGGTTCGTTCATCATCAACGGAACGGAACGGGTCATCGTCAGTCAGATGCATAAGAGTCCGGGACTTTTTTTCTCTCTGGATAAGACAAAAGTCAACACGGGAGGGAAGAATTTTTATTCCGCCCGCATTATCCCACAACGGGGTTCTTGGCTCGATTTCGAATTTGATACCAAAGACATCCTCTATGTCCGTATCGATCGTCGCCGGAAATTTCCCGCCACCATACTCTTGAGAGCCTTGGGGTACACGACGGAACAAATCCTGGAATCGTTTTATCAATTCGAAAAAATCGATTTACGGAATGCCCATCATACAGGGGACCGCGGGAAGCAAGAGTTTTTTAAATACGTCGATCCTCTGGTAACCGTCAACCAGCGGGCTGCCCACGAAATCCAGGATCCTCAAAGCGGGGAAACCTTGGTGAAAGTCGGGCGAAAATTCACCGAGAAACTCGTGCAACGCATGAAAAAAGCCGGAATCGAGCAAATCAAGATCACCCGGGAGGATGCGCAAGGAAAATATGCGGCTCGTGATATTTATGGCGAAAGAGGGGAACTGTTGTTGGCATGCAACAGCCTTATCGATGAAGCAATATTAGAAAAATTGCTTGCTCACAAAGTAGAAATAGTCGAAGTCCTGCACATTGCCGCCAAAACGATCAGCTCTTGTCTGAGGGACACGCTGGCTATCGATCAAATCACTTCTCCGGATGCCGCATTGATCGAATTGTATAAAAAACTGAAACCCGGCGATCCTCCCACTTTGGAGGCTGCCAATACCTTGATAACAAATTTCTTTTTCAATCCTGCGCGTTACAGCCTGTCGAAAGTAGGACGCTTGAAGCTCAACAAGAAGCTGCAATTGGATTATCCCCTTGATCAATCGACCCTCACTCATGAAGATATCCTTGGCTCCGTACGATACCTTTTGTTGCTCAAAGAAGGTCAGGGCGCCATCGACGACATCGACCACCTGGGCAATCGCAGAATTCGTAGCGTGGGAGAATTGTTGGAAAATCAATTCCGTATAGGGCTGGTTCATATGGAGCGGGCAATTAAAGAAAGAATGAGTCTGCAAGATACCGAAACCATGATGCTCCATGATATCGTCAATGCCAAACCGGTGGCTGCGGCCATCCATGAATTTTTCAGTAGCAGCCAGTTGTCTCAATTCATGGACCAGACCAATCCCCTCTCGGAAATCACGCACAAACGACGACTGAGTGCGCTGGGACCGGGAGGTTTGACCCGGGAAAGAGCCGGCTTTGATGTGCGAGACGTGCACTCTTCCCATTATGGGCGCATTTGTCCCATTGAAACGCCGGAAGGTCCTAACATCGGATTGATTGCGTCCTTAGCCACTCACGGCCGCATCAATCGCTTTGGTTTCATTGAAACCCCTTATTGCCGGGTCAAAGAGGGAAAAGTTACCAACGAGGTCAGGTTTTTCTCCGCCATCGAAGAAGATGCGGTCAATATTGCGCAAGCCAATGCCCAATTGACCGCAAAAAAAGAATTCGTTGAAGAATTTGTTTCAATTCGAAAAGGCGGGGAATATGGCATGGTTCCCAAAAACGACGTCCACTTTATCGACGTGGCTCCCTGTCAATTGGTTTCGGTGGCGGCATCCCTCATTCCCTTTCTGGAACACGATGATGCCAACCGGGCTTTGATGGGTTCCAACATGCAACGTCAGGGAGTGCCCCTCATTCGTTCCGAAGCGCCTCTTGTCGGGACAGGCGTCGAATATCAGACCGCCTTGGACTCCGGGGCATGCGTGGTGGCAAAACGATCCGGCATCGTTGATAGCGTGGATGCCGGAAGGCTTGTGATTCAAGCGGACGTCGACCTTTCCAAAGAAGGTTCCGTCGTGCCGGCCAATGTCGATATTTATCATCTCACCAAATATCGACGATCCAACCAGAATACTTGTATCAACCAGCGTCCCCTGGTGACGAAAGGAGAGCGGGTTTCTGCCGGAGATATCATTGCGGATGGCTCCAGTTGCGACAACGGTGAATTGGCCCTCGGGCAAAATATCATGATCGCTTTCATGCCATGGAATGGTTACAATTTCGAGGATTCCATTCTGGTTTCCGAAAAGCTGCTGCATAAAGATCGCTTCACCTCGGTCCATATCGATATTTTTGACATGGTAGCCCGAGATATGAAACTGGGTAAGGAGGAAATCACGCGTGATATTCCCAATGTCGGTGAAGAAGCGCTTGCGCAGCTCGATGATAGCGGCATTGTGCGCGTGGGAAACTATGTGAGACCCGGTGATATCCTGGTAGGAAAGGTCACTCCCAAAGGCGAGAGTCAACTCAATCCCGAAGAAAAGCTGCTCCGCGCCATTTTTGGTGAAAAAGCGGGAGATGTTCGTGATACGTCGTTACGAGTCAATCAAGGAGTGGAGGGCGTTGTCATCGATGTGGTGGTTTTCAACCGTGGTGGCGTCGAACGAGACAAACGCACAATGGAAAACGAACGGGAACTGCTGGAAACCTATAAAAAGGACCATGAAGATGAATTGAGAATTGTAAGACGCAATTTGCTCAAAATGGCTCTTCCTCTCATTCAGAACAAAAAACTGACCAGGAAAATCAGTGTTGCCAAAGGAGAAATCTTCCTGGCGTCGGGAACTATTATCACTGAAGAAAATTTGGGAATCCTCCCGTTGAAAAACTGGAATTCGGTCAAAACCGACAATGCTGAAAGCAATCAGCAGCTTGAAATTCTGGTCGGCAACGCACTTTCGCAAATGTATTTGCTGGAAAACATTTATCAAGACAAATGCGAAAAAATTTCCAAAGGTGACGAATTGCCTCCGGGGGTTATTCGCATGGTCAAAGTTTACCTGGCCACCAAAAGAAAGTTGGCGGTGGGCGACAAAATGGCGGGCAGGCATGGAAACAAAGGGATTGTCTCAAAAATCCAACCGGTAGAAAATATGCCTTTCCAGGAAGACGGGACTCCGATTGATATCGTCTTGAATCCCCTGGGCGTCCCCTCCCGCATGAATGTTGGTCAGGTCTTGGAAACCCACCTCGGTTGGGCTGCCCACGAATTGGGAGAAAAGGTGCAAAAATTTGTGGAAAAAAACCATCCGGTCAACAAACTGAGAAGGTTTTTCAAGCAAATTTATAATGTTCCTGAAGTGACCAAGTATCTCAACCGTCTCAGTGACGAAGAATTTCTCGAGTTTGCCCACAAATGTCGCAACGGCATCCATATGGCCACTCCCGTATTTGATGGCGCCACGGAAGATGACATCCACACCATGATGAAATTGGCGGAACTTCCGAAATCCGGGCAAATTTGGTTGTATGATGGCTTGACGGGAGAACGTTTCAGTCAGAAAGTTACCGTGGGTTACGCATACATCCTCAAACTGCACCATTTGGTTGATGAAAAAATCCATGCCCGCTCTATCGGGCCATATTCCCTGGTGACACAGCAACCCCTTGGGGGGAAAGCCCAGTTTGGCGGCCAGCGTTTTGGAGAAATGGAAGTGTGGGCATTGGAAGCCTACGGGGCAGCTTACACGCTGCAGGAACTGCTGACTGTCAAATCCGACGATGTCCAGGGACGGAACCGGATGTACGAAACGATTATCAAGGGAATCCAGCATTTGGATACCGGCATTCCCGAGTCCTTCAAGGTCTTGATCAGTGAACTCAAAAGCCTGTGTCTGAATATTGAATTATTACAAAATGTCGAAACAGTTTCTTCCGAGAATGAATTGGAGGAGGAAGTTCTCTGATAAGCGTTTTTTTTGGAAGCTGTTTCTTCTCTCGATTTTAAGAGTCACCCCTAAGTTGGAGAACAACGTGATTTCTTTAAAAAGTTTATTCGAACTCACCATGAGTCCCAAAGATTACACCGCCGTCAGGATCAATATTGCTACCCATGAGGATGTCTTGTCCTGGTCGAACGGGGAAGTGAAAACTTCTGAAACCATCAACTACCGGACTTTTAAGCCGGAGCGTGATGGTTTGTTTTGTGCCAAGATATTTGGGCCAACCCATGACTATGAATGCAATTGCGGCAAATACAAGCGGATGAAACACCGCGGAATCACTTGCGAAAAATGTGGAGTGGAAGTGATTCAATCGAAAGTCCGTCGGGAAAGAATGGGGCATATCAAGCTTGCCTCTCCGGTTTCACACGTCTGGTTTCTGAAAGGCGTGCCCAGCCGGATTGGCACCGTGTTGGATATGACGCTACGTGATTTGGAACGCGTGCTTTATTTCGATTCTTATATTGTCCTGGAACCCGGCGCTTCCGGTTTGAAGGAAAAAGATATAGTGGAGGAGGATAAATACCGGGAATTGCTGGAAGAATTCTCCGACCTCGAATTGGGAATGGGCGCTGAATCAGTGCGATTGCTTCTCCGGCGCATTGACCCGATGGCTTTGAGCGAATCGTTGCACCGGGAATTGAGAGAAACCGGCTCCGAAGCGCGTCGCAAACGCATTGTCAAACGATTGAATATCATCAATGCTCTCAAACTTTCCGGAAATGCGCCGGATTCCATGATTGTCGATATACTGCCCATTTTGCCACCAGAGTTGCGTCCCCTCGTTCCCTTGGAAGGAGGCCGTTTTGCAACCAGTGATCTCAATGATTTGTACCGCCGGGTCATTCATCGCAATAACCGGCTGAAACGATTGATCGAATTGAGAGCTCCCAACATTATCATCAAAAATGAAAAACGGATGTTGCAAGAATCAGTCGATGCCCTCTTCGACAATGGCAGAAGAGGACGTCCGATCATGGGAACCAATAAACGCCCCTTGAAGTCGCTCAGTGATATGCTTAAAGGGAAACAGGGACGTTTTCGTCAAAATCTGTTGGGAAAACGGGTCGATTATTCCGGCAGAACCGTCATTGTCGTGGGACCGGAGTTGAAGCTTCATCAATGTGGACTTCCCAAGAAAATGGCTCTGGAATTGTTCAAACCATTCATCTATCACAAACTCATTGATGGCAACGAGATTCCAACCATCAAAATGGCAAAAAAGAAATTAGAGGAAGGCTCACCGGCGGTCTGGGCGATTCTGGAAGAAGTGATAGTCGATCATCCGGTGTTGCTCAATCGCGCCCCCACTTTGCACCGCTTGGGTATCCAGGCCTTTGAACCCGTTCTGATTGAAGGAAAAGCGATCCAACTTCATCCTTTGGTTTGTACCGCATTCAACGCGGATTTCGATGGCGACCAAATGGCGGTGCATATCCCTCTTTCCGTGGAAGCTCAACTGGAAACGAAAATTCTGATGATGGCCACCAGCAATATTTTGTCGCCTGCTAATGGAAAGCCGGTTATGGCGCCCAATCAGGATATGGTATTGGGACTTTACTGGATCACCCGCGAACGTGACGGCGTTGCGGGAGAAGGCAAGATATTTTCCAATCCTGACGAAGTGCGCATCGCCTATGATCACAAGAAGGTGGATTTGCAGGCAAAAGTCAAAGTCCGCATCGATGGTGAGATTTTCGATACGACGGTGGGTAGAATCCTCCTGGCATCAGTCATTCCCAAGGAAGTGCCCTTTTCCTTGATTAACCGGCATTTGAATAAGAAACAATTGGGAGAACTGGTCGATATTTGCTACCGGAGAGCAGGTAGTGTCAAGACGGTCCAAATGTTGGATTCACTAAAAAATCTGGGATACGCCTTTGCGACCAATGCAGGATTCTCTATTGGCATGCAAGACATGGTCATCCCTCCTCTGAAAGGTATTTTGCTCAACGAAGCGCAACAAAAAGTCAATCAAATCAATTCTCAATATCAAGATGGGTTGATTACTGACGGAGAGCGATACAATCAAGTGATCGATATATGGGCACGCGTCACCGAAAAAATTGCTGAAGAGATGCTAAAAGGCCTGACGGAAGAAATCGTGGATTTGGATGGCACCCAAAAAGTCAATTCCATTTTCATGATGGCCGACTCCGGAGCACGGGGCAGCGCCCAGCAGATGAAGCAATTGGCCGGCATGCGCGGGCTGATGGCCAAACCTTCCGGGGAAATCATCGAGAATCCAATCACTGCCAACTTCCGTGAGGGCTTGGACGTCTTACAGTACTTCATTTCCACTCATGGCGCTCGCAAAGGATTGGCTGATACGGCGCTCAAAACCGCCAATTCGGGATACCTTACCCGCCGTCTGGTGGACGTGGCGCAGGACTGCGTGGTGATGGAAGAAGATTGTGGCACCCTCGATGGCATCGATATCACTGCCCTCATTGAATCGGGAGAGGTCATTGAACCGATTTCGGAACGGATCTTGGGACGAATTGTGTTGGAAAACGTGGTGGATCCTGATGATGAATCCCATTTTCTGGTGCGGGCTGGTCAGGAAGTGACCGAAGACGTGGTGCATAAAATCGACCGGGCTGGAATCGAAAAGTTGAAAATCCGTTCCGTGTTGACTTGCATGACGGAACGCGGCATTTGTCGAAAATGCTACGGACGGGATCTTGCGCGGGGAACCCTGATCAATATGGGAGAGGCCGCGGGAGTGATTGCCGCGCAAAGCATCGGAGAACCCGGAACCCAACTCACCATGCGTACTTTCCACATTGGTGGCACAGCGAGCCGTCGTGCGGAACAAAACACGTGGGATGTCAAATTCAGCGGAATTCTACACCTCAAAGATTTAAAGGAGGTGAAGAATGAGAGGGGCTTCTGGACGGTCTTGGGACGGCGGGGCGAAGCCATCATTGTGGACGAAAATGGACGGGAAAAAGAAAGACATCCCCTCCCACTGGGCGCAATCATCAAATTCGAGCAGGGAGCCAACGTCACTCAAGGTGATCAGATTGCCGAATGGGATCCCTTCTCCGTTCCTATTCTGACGGACGTTTCGGGATACATTCGTTTCAATGACATCATTGAAGGACAAACCGTCAGAGAACAGGTGGACGAAGCCACGGGTTTGGTACGGCACGCGATTCTGGCATCTCCGGATCCCGACATGCATCCTCAGGTTTCGATTCGTGACAGCGGTGGTCGTACCATAAAAAACACTAATGACGGTCCCGCCGTTTTCTCTCTGCCTGTCAAGGCCGAGTTGGTGGTAGAAGATGGTCAGGAGGTTCATGCGGGTGATATTCTCGCCAAAATTCCAAGAGAACTGGCGAAAAACAAAGATATCACGGGAGGATTGCCTCGAGTGGCGGAATTATTCGAAGCTCGCATTCCCAAAGACCAAGCCGTAATCAGCGAAATCGATGGCATCGTCAATTTCGGCAAAGATGTAAAAAGGAAACAAAAAATCATCATTCAACCCGAAGATGAGAAAGGCGAGTCCAAAGAATATCTCATTCCCCGGGGAAAGCATATCACTGTCCATGAAGGGGAATATGTGCGGGCGGGGGAACCTTTGATCGATGGATCTCCCAACCCACATGATATCCTTGCAGTCAAAGGAATCAAAGATCTGCAAAAATATCTGGTGGATGAAGTGCAGGAAGTCTATCGTCTGCAAGGCGTCGGCATCAATGACAAACACATTGAAGTGATAGTCCGCCAAATGCTCAAGCAGGTTTTCATTCAAGATTCGGGAGATTCGACTTTCTTGATTGGAGAAGTGGTTTCGCGAAGCAAATTCAATCAGAAGAATCAGGAAATGATTGATAAAGGCATGATACCGGCGCGTTCGAGACCGGTACTTTTGGGAATCACCAGGGCCGCTTTGAGTACCGACTCCTTCATTTCAGCCGCGTCTTTTCAAGAGACCACGAAGGTTCTCACCGATACCGCCTTAGGGGGGAAATACGACACCTTCCGTGGCTTGAAGGAAAACGTTATTCTGGGGAAACTGATCCCTGCGGGAACAGGCTATTCCGGATTTAAAGACGTCTCTTATATACGTGCCCCGGAAATCATAGTAACTCGAAAAATTCCAAAATCTTCGCAAACTCCTGAAATTTCGGAAACCCCGAAAGCCCCGCAAACTTCGCAAACTCCTGAAATTTCGGAAACCCCGAAAGCCCCGCAAACTTCGCAAACTCCTGCAAACTCCTGAAATTTCGGAAGCCCCGAAAGCCCCGGAAACTTTGCAAACTCCTGAAATTTCGGAAGCCCCGCAAACTTCGCAAACTCCTGAAATTTCGGAAACCCCGAAAGCCCCGCAAACTTTGCAAACTCCTGAAATTTCGGAAGCCCCGAAAGCCCCGCAAACTTCGCAAACTCCTGAAATTTCGGAAACCCCGAAAGCCCCGCAAACTTTGCAAACTCCTGAAATTTCGGAAGCCCCGAAAGCCCCGCAAACTTTGCAAACTCCTGAAATTTCGGAAGCCCCGCAAGCTCCTGAAATTTCGGAAGAAGTCGCAGAGGTTTGATTCTGTCGCTTTCCCGGATCCTCCTTGACGGAGCCATGGTTGCTCCATTGGAGGATTCCGGAATCAGCAGGAGGGCTGATCGCGATGAAATTGTTCAAGAAAATGAAGCAATTGGCATTGTCGGCAGCCTTGATCGAAACTCTGGCAAAAATCCTGATGGATTTGCAGTAATCCCTGTTGAATGCGAAGGGTTTTGTGTTTCAGGGTAATCGCAGGAAATGGCAACAGTCTTTTTTCCATGAAACGTGTTCGGTGGTTGGCCGATTCCGCAGGAAGGACGAGGAAGAGACGGAAAAGCAGTTTTTCCAAGGCGATCCATTTTTCATGGCGGGCATATGCCAGAAAAAAAGGAATGATCGCATTGGCCCAGATAACGAGCTGTCGATCTTTCCCGATCAACTGGGCGCTGGAGGAACTATGAGAAGTTGGCAAACCCAGAAAGGATTGCCATATTTCCCAATCGGGCGTGGCAAACAATTCCGAGGTTCGTTCCAGGGTCTTTTTCTTCAATGAAGTTTCCGCCGAAAGGCTTTCCAGTTCCGTTAAGACTTTCAACCAGCCTTTCAACAATCCCTCCGTACTCAGACGGTAGAGGTGATGAAACATTCCGATCAAACGGCGCTCCGGTAAATTTTGCGGACGAGACGTCATCACGAATTTCCCGGCAATTTTTTGTTTCGAGGACTGCCGTTGCCAGGTTTCTTGCCACTGATGGTATTCTTTTCGCAACGTCGAGTGGACGAAACGGGGACTCTTTCTTGAAAAAAGATCACAAGCCCCAAACCAGCGTGACAAAATCTCCGTTCTTGCCACGCGATAGGGTTGTTGCAGCAAGGGGTACAGTTCCGAGATCGGATGCAATTGGGCCAATTCTTCAAAGGAATGGGAATGGCTGCTATAGCCCAGTGTTTTGAAGATCAATTGAAATAGCAGTTGTTCCGGTGCATGGCCGTCCCACTGCTGCATAACCCGGTCGACTTTACGCTGCATGCGGTTTTCTGCCGCATGTCCCAACAGTTGCTCGAGTGGCATGGCCCCCCATTCCATCACCATCATTCCACAACGTCCGGGCAAATGGTCATATCGTTCCAACAATTCGTTTTCGTCTGCGAGCATCGAGAGTACATTCTTGCGCAAGCGCGCGCGAAGTTCCAACTCGGCAACGGCAATCCCATCTTCTCTCTCGATGGGCCGGAAAGTATTCTGATCGAGCACAATATGTAATATCACGGAATTGTACGCGGGGTTTTGCTGATGCTTGTGAGTATGCCAGGCAGAGGATTGTAGATGCACCTCCACCGATCCATGAAATTGCCTGTCACCTATCACAATCTGCGCATCGTGAAAATCCGGGCCAACCCCTTTATTGAGCCATCCGGGAAAGCCGATTTCGATCTTTTCTCCATCAGTGCTTCGCAGATTTTTTTTATCGAACACTTGGTGCGCCCAAATCGCTTGAAGCCAACTTTCCCGTTGTTGCGCAATCTCTTGAATGTGTGTTGATTTGCTCATCGACAGTGCCCTTCATACAGGTGCGATACGTTTTTTTTCCGTTCAATTATTGCTGATATCATATTTTTTCTTCCCTGTCCATTCCATCACTATCGACCTTGTGCTATTAACTGATGTTAGGTGCGCGATTTTTGCAGTTATGCGTCTCATCGAGTTGTCATTCCTGGCGAAGACCAGCAATCCACTTTGCTGGCGATCCAGGGTGACTAAAATAGAAAATCACGGGGCGCTACCCAATATCGAATTCCGACAGAATTATGCCTTTGCTATCATTCGATATTTCAGGAATAAAAAACAAGTCCGATGTCATCGTTGCGGAATTCGGCGACGTGGAACAAGTCCAACGCTATCCACCTCGAAACCAGAGTGACGAATCGAGTCCGCGTCCCCGGTTTTTCTTCAATCTTACATTCAACCGAACCTGGTCTATGGGAAAGCCATGAAAATCGACGAACTGAGCAAGCGTGTCATTGATGAAGTGGAACATGCGATTCTGGGGAAACGGCAGTTGCTGGAAATGGTCATGACCGCCATTTTGGTCAACGGGCACGTGCTTTTCGAGGACAATCCCGGATTGGGAAAAACCACCTTGGTCCGCAGTATGGCGGCAGCTTTGGGCCTGGAATTTCGCAGGATACAATTCACACCCGATCTGCTCCCCAGCGATATTGTGGGAGGGTATATTTTCAACAGGGAGCGGGGACAGTTTGATGTTCACAAAGGCCCGATTTTCAGCAACGTCATCCTGGCAGACGAAATCAATCGAGCATCCCCCAAAACCCAATCAGCTCTCCTGGAAGCCATGGAAGAGGGTCAGGTGACCTTGGAAGGCGAAAGAATGCCGTTGCCGGAACCATTCATCGTCCTGGCCACGCAGAATCCAATAGAGTTCGAAGGCACCTTCCCGCTCCCGGAAGCCCAGTTGGATCGATTCCTGATGCGATTGAGAGTCGGTTATCCTACCCTCGAGGTGGAGCAGATGATTCTGCAAAATCGAAAACTTCGCAAACAGGAACAAGTGACCATTCATCAAAAAACCAGCCGGGCCGAGTTGATAGCTGCCCGTCATATCATCGAGGACGTTTTTCTGGATGCGGATTTGGAAAAATACATCGTGCAAATCGTGCGGGAAACGCGCATAGATACTCAGGTGACCATCGGCGCCAGCCCGCGAGGTTCACTGGCTCTTTTCAAATCAGCCCGAGCCTGGGCCTGCCAACAGGGGAGAGATTATGTCATCCCCGACGACATCAAGCAATTTGCCGTCGAATCACTGGCCCACCGGCTGTTGCTGGTACCCCAGCTCTGGTCGAGTAAATTTGCGGATCGTCAAGTGATCAGTCGGATCCTTCAAAAAATTCCGGTTCCCGTGATCAATCAGCCTCTGTAATGAACCTGCAAATCGTCATTCTGATCTTCTATCTGCTCGCCCTTGCCGGGATATTTGCTCGCGAATCTCTTCTCCTGGCAGCCGCGCTGCCTTATGCCTTGTATATCGCCTCGAGTATACTGCGCTTCCCTTCCGCCATCGATTTATCTTTGCAAAGAACACTGAGCGACAACCGCGCCCTCCGTGGGGATCGAGTGACAGTCACAAACCGGATTACCAATCGCGGCGCCGGACGGTTGGAAGAAGCGCATATCGAGGATTTGCTTCCCGAAAATATCGAGTTGGTCGAGGGAAATCTCCAAATGTCGACAACCTTTGAAAGCGGAGAAACGATCGAATTGGTCTATACGGTCGAGGTCAAACCGGGAGAATTCAATTTCAGCGCCATGACCGTTACCGTCTTTGATCACTTTCACCTCCGCAGGAAAGTCGCCAATCTGTGCCATTCCAAAAATCTGATTGTCTTGCCCAAAGTCGATAAACTGAGAAAAATACCATTGCCTTTGAATCGTCCCTTGCAGAGGCTCGGAGTCAACCCATCCCGCGTACAGGGCGCGGGCACCCAGTTTTTTGAAGTGCGGGAATACCAACCCGGTGACTCTTTGCGCCGCATCAATTGGCACGCCTGCGCCAGAAACCCCGAGTTGTTCTTCACCAATACTTATGAACAGGAACGGGTTGCGGATATTGGCCTGATCCTCGATGAGCGAGAAGCTCGCTACCCCCGGCATCCCCAATCCCGCTACCTGAGCTACGCAGTGGACGCGACTGCCACTTTGGCGGACTCGTTGCTGTCCGGGGGAAATCGGGTGGGTCTGCTCATCTACGGAACGATCGTGAAATGGACTCTCCCGGGATATGGAAAATACCAACGGGAGAAAATATTCCATTCCCTGAGCAATGCCAGAGAAGGAACGCACCAGGTATTTCAAAAAATGGAAAACATTCCCACTCGATTTTTTCCACCCCATTCCCAAATTATTCTCATCAGCCCTCTCCGTCTCGAGGATATTTCCGCCCTCATTCGTTTGCGGGCGCGGGGGTATCAGCTGATGGTGGTATTGACGGATTTCACGGCCACGCTGCTGGAGGAGCATTCCACGATCCGCCAGCAATCGATGGTCAGGCGTGTCGCAAAAATCGAACAAACTCTGGTCGCGCAAAAATTGCTGCAACAGGGAATTTTTGTCGTTTCCTGGGATGTACAATCGAGCTTTGAGCAGGCATTGCAGCTCCATTTCTCACGATTTCGCGTGTGGCAACAACATCAGGGGTGGGGATGAATTTCAACAGATACCATATTTTGTTTTTGATCATCCTGCTATCTGGCTGGGTGGGAATCGGGGCTGCCACTGTTTGGGGAAGCAGAGGTCTGTTCTGCCTACTGTCTCTCGGGGCATTTTGGGGTTGGGGAGTTCACTCCAATCGCCCTTGGGTGGGAAATTTCTGTTTGCTGTTATTGGTCCTGGTCTCCCTTGCAGGGGTCTTACGAAGCGCGGGGGAAATGTATTTTATAGCAGGCATGATCGCGGCTCTGGCCGTTTGGGATTTGCAACGATTTTACCTGTGGCTTGAATCAACAGACGATTTTCACCATAAATCCCTTTTGATCCGTCGTCACCTGATGCGCCTGGGATGGGTTTTTGGTGGCAGCCTGCTCCTTTTGGGATTTGCTTTCCGCCTGGAGTTTGAGCTCACCTTCTGGTACGCAATCCCCCTGATAGGCCTGCTCCTCATTGGAATCCATCGCCTTCTCCACTATTTCAAATCCTGATTACCGACTTCCCCATAATGCCCGCTTCAATATTCGCTTGCGTGTTCATTCCGCTCTCATTATATTTTCAATGACGTCGCCTGTATGAATCTTATGCAATGCGGATTTTCGTAAACAAAAAGTGCCACGCGGAACCCGAATTTCAATCTAAAAATCGCCGTTCTAAATATTCCCCATGATGGACAATCCACTGACCAAAGAAGATCAAGAATTTTTAAATTCGGTTTATCAGGATCTCAAAGAATTTATTGAATCCGACGAAGAAATGCTGGAATTTCAACCGATGAATTCCTATCGCAGGAGGCTGGTGCACAAGCTTGTTACCGACTTCCGGCTTAAAAGTCATTCGGTGGGTGATGAAGATCGCTTCGTCTGTGTCCTGCGAACCGGTGAAAGCATCGTTCCCGAGAAAGGGATTGATCCTTCGCGGCCCTTGCATGATTATGGCATGCAAACCTTTTTTACCGCTCCCAATACCCGCGTCATTTTGCGTTCTGACGGGAGCTTTGGAATTCCCTTGAAAGCGGAGCGTTTCGCCTTCCTCGATGAGCGTGTCGTCGCACGGGCTTTTCGCATTCGTAAAAATAGAATCGTCTGTCAGGGTGAAAAAGGATGGTAGCTTTCATGCAGCTTGCGGAAAATCGGAGATGATTCCGCCAATACCGTTTCCACTCGAGAAATATGGCCCTACTGAAAGTCGACGATCTCTACAAACATTTTCCCATTCATAGCGGCGTCTTGTTGAGGGAAACCAGCCGGGCGGCAGTGGTGAATGGGATTTCTTTCGAATTGGAAGCAGGCGAAATTCTGGGTATCGTGGGAGAATCGGGATGTGGCAAATCCACCCTGGCCCGCTTGATTATGAGAATTTTGGAACCTTCGGCAGGTCGAATCCAACTGGATGAGGTCGCCATCCGCCGCTATCCACGCCGGCGTTATTACCACCGGGTTCAGATGGTCTTCCAGGATCCTTTTTCATCTCTCAATCCCAAAATGACAGTCGCGGCGCTTCTGAGCGAAATGATCCGCATGCATCAACCCTCGAGTGACGTGACCACGGTTTGCAAAACGCTGCTGGAGGAAGTTGGCTTGCCCCAAAGCGCCCTGAAAAAATATCCCCATGAATTCAGTGGCGGACAACGCCAGAGGATTGCAATCGCCCGCGCTCTCAGTGCGAAACCAACATTGTTGATTGCCGATGAACCCGTTTCCGCCCTGGATGTTTCCATTCAAGCCCAGATTCTCAATTTATTGAAAGATCTGCAGCAGCACCACCAGCTAAGTCTCCTTTTCATTTCCCACGACTTGGAAATCGTGGATTTTTTTTGTGACCGTATCCTCGTCATGTACTTGGGAAAAATTGTTGAAGAATTGCCGGAAAAAACGCTTCGCTCCCGAGCTCAGCATCCATACACCCATGCCTTGTTGCAAAGTATGCCCACCCTCGCCAAAAAAGCGATGGGACTGAAAATTCTGCAGGGAGAAATACCCTCCCCCCTGGACTTGCCAAAAGGGTGTGGATTTTATTCCCGTTGCAGCCTGCGCCAAAACATTTGTCAACAGAATCCCCCTGCTCTGCTTGAAAATTTTTCCCGCCATAAAGTGGCCTGTTGGAATATCAATCCGGAGTTGCGCGTGGTCACTTAAATTTTGACTAAAGTCGAGATTTACTGTAAATCTGATTTCAATTTTAAAAGTGCATCGACTGTTACCAACAAAGAGAACGAAAAAATGGCATTTGATCAAAAGATAAAGAAGGCGCTGGTCGAAATTTTGGGCGCGCAATGGGTCAAAGACGACCCGGTCACCTTATATACCTACAAATCGGACGCGCTGACTCTGTATTCCGGAATGCCGATGGGCGTGGTTTTTCCCGGAAACCGGCAAGAATTGGTGGCCGTCGTCAAGTTGTTGCACGGCAATCGTATCAGCTTCCTGCCGCGAGGGGCCGGTACGGGTTTGTCCGGTGGCGCAATTCCCAAAGAAGAAAGCGTGATCCTCGAAATGTTTCGTTTCCGTCAAATCCATGAGATCGATTTTCTCAATCGTTCCATCAGTGTCGGTCCCGGGGTGGTCAATTTGAAAATTTCGGAACATGTCAAACCCAACGGCTATTATTACGTGCCGGACCCTTCTTCTCAGAAAGCTTGTACGGTGGGAGGCAACGTCGCGGAAAACTCGGGAGGACCGCATACCCTCAAGTACGGAGTAACCGTCAACCATGTTTTGGGAATCGAGGCGGTGCTTCCCAACGGGGAAGTGGTCGAATTGGGTGGCAAACACTGGGGCGCCCCCGGACCGGACCTGCTGGGACTCTTTGTTGGGTCGGAAGGTACCTTCGGGATCGTCACCAAGGTCATTTGCCGTCTGACGCCGCTTCCGGAAAAAGTAATAACTCTCCTTGGCGTCTTTTCTTCCGTCCGGGATGCTTGTCAAGCAGTCTCCGGCACGATTCGGCAAGGTATCATTCCCGCCGCCATGGAAATGATTGACAACGTGGTCATCCAGGCCGTTGAAAAATCGATCGCTCCCGGTTTCCCTCTCGATGCGGAAGCCGTCCTGTTAGTGGAATTGGAAGATCTGCAGGAGGGCATAGAAGAGGAAGCCTTCCGGGTTGCCAAAGTCCTGCAGGACAACAATGCCACGGACGTCCGGCGTGCGCAAAGTGAAGAGGAACGCGCATTGATCTGGAGAGCGAGAAAAGAGGCATTTGGCGCAATTGGCAACATTTCTCCGAGTTACTACGTGCAAGATGGCGTCATTCCCCGCAGCGCCCTGCCCGAGGTGCTGGAGCAAGTCCTGGCCATAGGTCGGAAATACGATTTGACCATCGCCAACGTCTTCCATGCGGGCGATGGCAATCTGCACCCTCTCATTTTGTACGATTACAAGGAACCGCAAGAAATCAAAAACGCGGATAAAGCCGGGCGGGAAATTCTGAATATCTGCGCTTCGCTGGGAGGATCCTTGTCGGGAGAGCATGGCATTGGTCTGGAAAAAATAGAAATGATGTCACAGGTGTTTTCAGAAACGGATCTGAACAACATGACCTGGGTTCGTACTTTCTTCAATCCGCTCAACCTCCTCAACCCCGGAAAAATCTTTCCCACTCCCGGTAAATGCATGGAGACCAAGTTCGTTCAGGCCAAAAGCGGAGTGCATGCGTGAATCTGAACAAAACCTATTCTCCCCGAAAATCAGCCAACCTGCAGGCATGGGTCGACAATCGCATCCAACAAAACCGGCCTTTTGTCATTCGCGGTTCGAATTCGCGCTGCTCCGAGAACGACCTGGACGTCTTGTCGACCCGCAATCTCAAAGAAATTCTTTTTTTTGATGCGGATGATATGGTGATTGGCGTGCAAGCAGGCATGCGCGCCCGGGACCTGCAATCCCTCATCAATCAAAAAAAAATGTTTCTCCCCTTCAACCCCTGGTATCCCAATTCCACCATCGGCAGTATCGTGGCATGCAATGATTCAGGCGCCAATCGCATGAATGGCGGTGGTTTGCGCGACTCGATTATCGGCATCGAATACGTCAATGGTAAAGGTGAACTGGTGAAAGCAGGGGGGCGTGTCGTGAAGAACGTGACCGGTTACGATCTCAGCAGGATGATGCTCGGCAGCCGGGGAGGCTTGGGAGTCATCACCGCCGTCAATTTCAAAGTCCTGCCTCGACCCCCCGGCGCTTCGGCGCTCTATTTTAGCTTCACGAACAACCAATGGCTCGCAAAAGTAAAAGAGCTTCAAGAACAAATGATCCCGCTTGATTGGGTGGAAGCAATCTCAACCGGATCGGCAGACTGGGTTGTCGGAATAGGTTTTTCAGGTATCGACGTACGACAAAAACGCATTGAAAAAGATTTGCGCGCTATTTTTTCCGGGAATTGCGAAGTCCTGCCGGAAGGAAAAACGCCGGGAAACCTGGCAGTCCTTCCCGGACAGCAACGATTTTTCGGATTTCTCCCGGACGTCTTGAGGCCCCTGCGACTGGGAAACGCTTATCTCCATCTCTATGGCGTAGTTTCCACCGCGGAAATGCTCGATCAAACGAAAGGAGGGGCGCCCCTCGTGGGCCTCCACACCTTGGTGGGCTCCCACGAGGGGCGCCCCTGCGCGATTGTCCATCCTATCGGAGGTGATTTTCATTTGATCCACCGGAATGAATCAGTGGAATTCCAAAAAAAACTGCTCACTACCGTAAAAAATCAGCTGGAAGATACGTCGGCAACCCTCTCTTTGATCAATTCGGCCCCGGGCTTGGGTAATGAGTATCTGGAGGGGTTTGCGATCCCGAAAGCCTACTCGCTGATGAAATCCCTCAAACGGAAATTGGATCCTGCCGCCGTATTTCACGCGCCTTTTTATGAACTCGACGAAGGAAAATCCCTATGAGCGATTTGCCCCTCCGCAGTGAGCGGAACCGTCCGTTCTTATTTGAAAATGTTGACTTCGATGGCATCCTTTCGTGCGTGCATTGTGGTTTGTGCCTGGACGTCTGCCCCACCTATCGCGAACTGGGAATGGAACAGGATTCTCCGCGGGGGAGGCTGTTTCTCATGCGAGGACTCTGGCAAAACGAACTTGAATTGAATGAAGACGTGATCGCCCCTTTGAGCCGCTGTCTGGATTGCCGGGCATGTGAAAGCGCTTGTCCCTCAAATGTGCGCTACGGGGAATTGTTGGAAAAGACGCGGGGGATCATCCAGGAGAAGGTATCTCAGAGTTTCAAGGAAAGATTGTTGCGTAAAGTGTTTTTGAAGCATCTTTTGATCTCGACCGGATTGTTGCGGTCGGTCAGCGTGATCATGAAAATTTACATCAGCTCGGGGATACCCCGGCTTATTACCCACAGGGTCCTGCGCAAGATACTCCCCCGGCGCCTCGTCAGCGCGCAGAGCATGTTGCCACAATTCTCGGGCAGTTCCTTCAAATTGAAATATGCCGCCAAAGGTTCTCTGGCACCAAGCCACCGCCAGAAAACTCGCTTTCAGGTGGGATTTTTTACGGGCTGCATCATGGACGTTTCCGAAGTAGCCACGCATGAAGCAAGCTTGAATTTGCTGCGGGCCGCCGGTTGTGAAGTGGTTGTCTCCAAGGAACAAACCTGCTGCGGCGCCCTGCACGTCCATAGTGGTGACCGCCAGACAGCCCGCCGTTTGGCCAGGCAAAATCTTGCCGTTTTCGGAAATAAGCCCTGGGATGCCATCATCACCAATGCGGCCGGATGCGGCGCCCAATTGAAAGAGTACCATCACTTGTTTGCGCAAAAAGATGCCGCTCCCCAACAAGATTGGCAGACCTTGCAAAGCAAGGCGATCGATATCCTCGAATTTTTATCCCGGGTTCCCGATTTTGTCAAAAACCTTCCCTGGAAACGGGACGAGGAGGTGATTTTCTATGACGCGCCCTGCCATTTGCAACATGCTCAGGGGATCAATAAAAATCCTCAAAAACTGCTGAACCGTCTTCCCGGCGTCACCCTGCATTCTCTCAGCGAATCCGACTGGTGTTGCGGTTCCGCAGGTATCTATAATTTAACGCAACCGGAATTGGCCAATGCCGTTCTTGCCCGCAAATTGGATTCGGTGGCAGCAAGCATCGCCCGTTTTCCCGAAGCTCGCACCTTGGTCACCGGAAATCCGGGATGTCTCTTCCAAATCCGGGCAGGTATTCAGTCCCGGGACTTTCCCCTGCGGGTTATCCATCCTGTCGTCTTTATGGCGGAAAGGCTTTTGGAAAAATAATTCGACTCACCTTACTTCTATGAATCCTGCGTAAAGCGGGTTCCTGATGAATTCTCGAACAAGGAGGCATATCCATGAAACTCACTGGTTATCGAACATTGCATTGTGACGCGGGATGGCGAACGTTTTCATTTTTGAAACTGACCACCGACGAAGGCTTGACCGGCATTTCCGAATACAACGAAGGCTATGGCAGCCCCGGACTGAGCGGGGTCATTGAACGATTGGCTCATATCATTCTGGGAAGCGACCCATGCGCCCATGAAAGCCTGAGCCAGCAATTGTATTCCCTGACCCGGCAGGCGCCGGGAGGCGTCAACCGGCAAGCAATCGCCGCCATCGAAAATGCCCTGCTCGACATCAAGGCGCGGTCACTCGGCGTCCCTGTTTATGAACTGCTGGGGGGAGCCGTGCGGGATCGTTTACCACTCTATTGGTCTCATTGCGGCACGACCCGCATCAGAGAACAATCGGCTGCCGCAGTAGGAAAACCCCCGGTACGAAGCATGCAAGATTTGATTTCGTTGGCTCGGGAGGTGCGCGAAAAAGGATTCAAGGCTTTGAAAACCAATATCTTTATTCTGGGCGACTCACCCACAGTGTATGGAGCGGGTTTCTCGAAAACGCCGGGCTGGCCTGAACTGAACGCGGACAAAGCAATCATCGATGGACTGAGGGAGCAACTCCTCGCCCTGCGAGAAGGGGCAGGGCCGGATTTGGGCATTCACCTCGATTTGAATTTCAATTTCAAGACGGAAGGTTATTTACAAGTGGCGCATGCTCTCGATGATCTCGGACTGACCTGGTTCGAAATAGATCTCTTCGATCCCCCCTCTTTGAGAATGATTCGAGACGCGGTGCGAACCCCGATTGCTTCTTGCGAGTCCTTGTATGGATTGCGAGGTTTCAAACCCTATTTTGAACATTACGCGATGGACGTCGCCATCATCGACGTCAGCTGGAATGGAATCTGGCAATCGCTCAAAATTGCCGCACTGGCGGAGGCCTACGAAATCAACGTGGCCCCCCACAATTTTTATGGGCACCTTTCTTCCATCACGAGTGCCCATTTATGCGCCGCAGTACCGAATTTTCGTATTATGGAAATCGATATCGACGACGTGCCCTGGAAGGATGACATCGTCACCAACGTTCCGCTGATCGAGGACGGACAATTTCATATACCCACAGGCCCCGGTTGGGGCACTGATTTGAATGAAGAAGCCATCCTCGCCCATCCACCTGGGAGACACGCCTTTTTTTAATCTGATTACGCCGGCAATCGCTCAGAAGACCGCAACGATTTCTTCTTCCACCCGCTGATAAGCTTCCACGTTGCCGGTGGGAAGATGGCCAAATATAATCTCGTCGACACCTTCCTCCACGAACTGACCGATGCGATCGACGACATGGCTTCGAGACCCGCACATCGCTCCGGGCCCCCATCGTTTTTGGAAGGCTTCCTCGGAGGCCTGGTCCTCCGTGACCTGCAATGGACAAAGCAGGGTGTGTTTGATTTCCGCCGGGTCGCGACCGATGTTCTCGCAATGTTTATTCAATACGCCGATCTTATGTCGGAAGACATCCATGGACATGCCTTGACCCGCCCAACCATCGAGATTGAAGACGTCACCAAACATCGCCAACGTACGCAACGTGCGACGTTCTCCCGTGCCTCCCACCATGATCGGAATGTGCGGTTGTTGATAACAACCGGGAGAAAGCGGGGCATTGTCGAGTCGATAGTATTCGCCGTTGTAGTCGACCGGAGCATCGGCGGTGAAGAGCATGCGAATCATTTCACACGCTTCCTGGAATCGATCCTGCCGTTCCTTCATCGTGGGGAAATCCCAGCCGAATGCTTCGTGTTCCCGTTTGAACCAGGCCGCGCCGAGTGACAAGGTGAAACGCCCCTTGCAAGCCTGGTCCAACGTGGCTGCCATTTTCGCGAGCAGTGCCGGATTGCGATACGTGTTGCCCAACACCAAATGACCAAGCCTCAGTTTTTCTGTCATTCCTGCCGCTACGGCGATCAGGGTATACCCTTCAAACGCCGTCAAGAGTTCTTCTTTTGAGTTTGGAACCGAACCCGGGATGGGTGGCAGAAAGTGGTCGGCAAACCACAGACTATTCCATCGTCCCGCCTCCATCGTTTCAATTGACCTGCGGATCTCATCCCAGGTCGTATTATAACAATTTACTTGAACACCAAATTTCATGCTTCCTCCTGTTCGTTGCATGTATTTAAAAGATTGTGACTCCTTTCTCGATTCACTCTCATGGAACCGGCAGCTCGAGAGAGCAAACAAATATCGAAATCACATGGATTGCCGGGTACGATCAACCGACTCTATGTTGAAAAAAAGTTAGGCTACTCTCAACTTTGGAAGTATCAAGAATTTTTTAAAAAAATATGATGACGCCTATACGCTCTCGGTGATTGCGGAATTATTTACTTTTATCGAATTCTTCGCCATTTTTTATCCGCCACAATTTGAGGTTTCTCATAAAAACTTGCTGAGCCGAGAGTACGGAGATAATGAACCCTACTCTGCCGTCCAGAAACCCCAGTCTGAACGCATAATGTCTCGAGAATCGGGCCGCGGGCTTTATCAACAAGTGATATAAAGTGACCTTCTTTACTTTTTCGACCCTGTCGTATGCTCCCCAGGTGGAATAATAATTTGATTTTTTTATGTACCGGGAGAGATCGGCATAAGTATAATGATTCAATTTGTTTTTAAGAAACCCGATTTTCCCGTCTGTTTCAATTTCAGCATGAACCCGTTTATTCTGATAGCGACACTCGTCCCTCCTGAATAGCCTGATAACGCCATCTCCCTGCCAACCGCTGAAACGTACTTTTTTCCCCATAAAAAAATTGCTGCGTCCAATCCAAAATGCGACAGGATCACTGTCACTCCTTAAAACGCTTCTGATTTCATCCCTCAATTGCGGGGTCACTCGTTCATCCGCGTCGACCAGCAGGATCCAGTCATAGTTGGCTTGTGGAATGGCCCAATTTTTTTGTGAGGCGCTGTTCTCGTATTTCCGCTGTAGAATAAAGTCGGTATAGCGGCGGGCAATCTCGATCGTCCTGTCGGTACTGAAGGAGTCGACGACCATTATTTCGTCGGCAAAAGACAGCGATTTGATAACGTCTTCGATATTCCGTTCTTCATTGAAAGTAGGAATGATGGCGGTGAGTTTGTTCACGATACTTCCCTGCTCGAGGGTGACGACCGCGGCGGGAATGCCTGCCTGCGCACTTTATCGGGTGGTCGCTTTCGCTGGTCCTTCATTGCTCTTTACACGGAAAATTTCTTATTGAAAATACAGTTTGTTTTCCGTTATATTGGACTCAAAAGCGGTTGTAGTGGAGATGAATCGAGTGGCGCGCCCGACAGGATTCGAACCTGCGACCTTCTGAACCGCAATCAGATGCTCTATCCAACTGAGCTACGAGCGCGTGCGAGGTGGCGGAGAGAGAGGGATTCGAACCCTCGGTACCCTTGCGAGTACAACAGATTAGCAATCTGCCACTTTCGGCCTCTCAGTCATCTCTCCAAGTCAGGGAAGATCCGGAACCCTGGCGGAGGGGGAGGGATTCGAACCCCCGGAACTCGCGTTCAACGGTTTTCAAGACCGCCGGTTTCAACCACTCACCCACCCCTCCCTGATCTGCCGGAGGGCCTTCCCGTCCCCTGTTTTAAGAAGGGTTGTTGACGAAAGGCAATATTAACCTCGAAGAGGATGGCTTTGCAAGTTTTTTTAAGAAAATACCCATACCCAAGCCCCTGAATTTCGCGTTCGCGGAAACGACGTTATGGTAGGGCGGGGTTTCGTCCCGGCCAACTGAACTCCTTTGCTTGAACTCGACATTTTAATGAAGATTTGGGACCCTTCAAAAATAGAAAAAAGTAGTTTACAGTTTGCCGCCTTTGTTGTCATTCCTGCGCAGGCAGGAATCCAGTATTATTCACGAAGATGGATCCCCGCCTTCGCGAAGATGACAGGGGAGTTGTAAACTGGAAAATGAAAGGTGCCCAAGATTTCGTATAAATTGTCTTGTCGAGCCATGTGAATCTGGTTATTTTCCTGCATCCGTGATTGCATGCCTGAATTGATCAGGGAATATCGATGAAGCGCAAACTGACCACCAACGTTCCCCCTCGGAAAATACGTTACCAACATATCGTTGATGACCTGCAAGTGATTTTTGAGCAAAAGAAAGCGCATGAGCAGGATTTCAAAACCGTCCACGCATTGCTGGCCCGGCACTATGGACTCAGCCAAGACGCATTGCTACTCCTGGGAATCCGGCGGGCGTACCGGCAGGTCGTGGAAGGTGTATGAGCGTAAACGATTTCAAAAGAATCCCCCTCCCCTCGAGGGAGGGGTCAGCGGCGGAAATTTTGTCAAAAGAATCCCCCTCCCCTCGAGGGAGGGGTCAGCGGCGGAAATTTTGTCAAAAGAATCCCCCTCCCCTTGAGGGAGAAGTCAGCGGCGGGAAATTTTGTCAAAAGAATCCCCCTCCCCTCGAGGGAGGGGCTAGGGGAGGGGTAATTTGTGGAAGGTGCGTGAGTGCAAACGATTTCAAAAGAATCCCCCTCCCCTCGAGGGAGGGGCTAGGGGAGGGGTAATTTGTGGAAGGTGTATGAGTGTAAACGATTTCAAATGAATCCCCGCCCCTCGAGGGAGAGCTTAGCGGCGGGAAATTTTGTCAAAAGAATCCCCCTCCCCTCGAGGGAGAGGTCAGCGACGGGAAATTTTGTCAAAAGAATCCCCCTCCCCTCGAGGGAGGGGCTAGTGTATTGCCTGTTTAATACATTGTATTATTGGTCATTTGGTAGACAGGTTTGAGTTTGTTGATAATTTCTTCGGCAGTTTTAGTCCAGACATAGGGTTTTGGGTTGCGATTGTGTGTCTCGATGTAACTATGGATGGCTTCGGTCAACTCGAGCACGCTTTTGAAGGCGCCTCGTCGAATCCGTTCTGCAGTGATCTTGCCAAAAAAGCGTTCCACCATGTTCAGCCATGAGGAGGAAGTAGGAATGAAATGCGGGTGAAATCGCGGGTGTTTTTTGAGCCATTCTTTCACCTTAAGATGTTTGTGGGTGGCGTAATTGTCCAGGATCAAGTGTACCTGCAGTTGCTTCGAGGTAGTCTTGTCAATAAGACGCAGGAAGCGCAGATACTCTTGGTGTCGGTGCCGTTTTTCACAGCGAGCGAGCACTTCCCCTGTCTGCGTATTCAAAGCAGTAAACAGACAGCAGGTGCCATGACGGATATAATCATGAGTTCTGGTGCCATTGCGCCCTGGTTTCAGTGGCAGACCTGGCTGGGTGCGATCGAGTGCCTGGATTTGTGATTTCTCATCGACGCTCAAGACCAGCGCTTTCTCAGGAGGATTCATGTACAAACCGATGACATCTTTCAGTTTCGCAGTGAAATGCTTATCATGCGACAACTTAAATGTTTTTTCCAGATGAGGCTTGAGGCGATGGGCCTTCCATACTTTACCGACGGTTGTCTTGCCTACGCCAACTGCCTTGGCCATCGATCGCGTGCTCCAATGGGTACGGTCCTCAGGCTTCTCTTCAATGGTTTTCTTCACAATCTCCTCGATTTTATCCGCTCCATAAATGCGTGTCCTGCCAGGCCGCGGATCATCATTGAGACCTGTTATTCCTTTTTCAACAAAGCGCCGTCGCCACTTTCCAACGGCATTACCGCTGGTTCCAAGCGTTTTGGCAATTTCTTGATTCTTAAGGCCATCAGCAGCCAACAGGATGATGCGCGCACGACGAGTGTCTCGCATCGCTCCGGTATGACGGCGTGCGGTTTTGCCCAATTCATCCCGTTCTTCCCGGGTCAGTTTTATACTTGGTGCTTTTCTCATGCTGTCTCCATATATGCAAAAAAAAGGACAGCTCGTAGTATAGCAAACCAAGGATTTTTTTACACATTAATAAAAGAGCGACACACTAGGGGAGGGGGTTTTTAATTTTTTACGACAACTATTCATCATCAAAGCGTTGATAGCCGAACGCTCTCACAATCTCACTTGTATTAATGATGTCCCATTCCAGAAGTAAAGTATATTTGGTTGGAGCCGGTCCCGGCGACCCCGGTCTGCTCACTCTCAAGGCGCGGGAAGTTCTGCAGCAGGCGGACGTGGTGATCTACGATTTCCTCGCAAATCCCCTCCTCCTGCGACATGCCCCTCGCGCGGAGTTGATCGATGCAGGCAAACGGCATGGCCAACGCACGATCTCTCAGCAGCATATCAACGAACTGATTGTTCAAAAAGCCCTGGAAAATAAAATTGTCGTCCGTCTGAAGGGAGGGGATCCTTTCATATTTGGCAGAGGCGGAGAAGAATTGGCCTCAGTCGTTGAAGCCAATCTGCCCTTTGAAGTGATACCGGGCGTTTCTTCAGCAGTCGCCGTACCGGCCTATGCGGGCATTCCTCTCACTCACCGGGACATCAGTTCCAACGTCGTTTTTTTAACGGGCACCGAACATCCGGACAAGCCGCAAACCATGATTCCCTGGGAGGCGATCGCCCGGATCGGCACCATCGTCGTCATGATGGGATTGACGGTTTTAAGGAACGTCATGGAACGCCTGATTGCCGCGGGACGCGATCCCCGCACCCGGGTCACGGCAATCCAATGGGGAACCTGGCCGCATCAACGTTCGGTGCAGGGAACTCTGGAAACGATTGTCCAAAAAGTCAACGATCGACAATTCACGGCTCCGCTGCTGACTGTCATTGGTGAGGTCTGCCAGTTTTACGAGCGCTTCAATTGGTTTGAAAAACAACCGCTTTTTGGCCAACGCGTCCTCGTCACGCGGGCTGAAACGGGGACTTTTTCTCTCTCCGAAAAGCTGGTCGCGGCAGGAGCTCGAGTGACGACCTGTCCCACGATTTCGATGGAAGCTCCTCGATCCTGGCAGGCATTCGACCGCATTGCCGGTAATTCGAGCGAAATGAATTGGGTTGTCTTCAGCAGTATCAACGGGATTGAAAGGAGTATGGAACGCTTGCGGGAGTTGGGAATGGATGGCAGGGTGTTCGGCTCGTGCCGGATTGCTTGCGTGGGGGGTTCCAGCGCCAGGTATCTGGAAGAGTTTTTTCTCACCGCAGACGTGGTTCCCCGTCATTTTCAGAGTGAGGGATTGATCGACGCGCTGCGGCCTTTCTGCTGGCAGGGACAACAGGTCTGGCTACCACGAGCAGAAGAGTCACGAGGTATCCTGGAGCAAACGCTGACCCGATGGGGCGGCATCGTCCATGCGACCCCGGTCTACCGCAATGTTCTCCCCGTGGTGGACATGGACCCGCTTGTCGGATTACTGCAGAACGGGGAACTGGACTGGATCACTTTTACCAGTTCCTCCACCGTCAGGAATTTCTTCGAGTTGCTCCCCGAGGCAGGGAGAATCGCTCTGAAAAAGCATACTCCCCGCATTGCATGTATTGGTGAGATCACTGCGCAAACCGCCCGCCGGTATCAACTCGAGGTTACCCTCGTTCCCGAGCAACAAAACATCGAGGGTCTGGTTCAGGCGCTTTGTAGCGCGTAGCGTTTTTCAACGTGGATTGAGTTGCTCGCAGATCGCCATTGAAATTTGCTCCTGTCCCTTGTGAGTACAATCAATGGTGAGATCCGCATATCGCCGGTACAAACGTTGTCGCTCTTGATAGAGCTCCGCAAAACTCTGACCCGGTCTTTGAGCGATCCCTCGCGTGTCCATATCGATCAAGCGTTTTTTCAATTCTTCCAGTTCGACCTGCAAAAAGACTGCAATCCCGTTTGCTTTCAGATGTTGCATGGCCGCGTCGCTATAGACCGCGCTCCCTCCCGTGGCAATGATATGATTCCGGCAATCGAATTCCAGCAAAACCCGCTCTTCAATCCGGCGTAACTCCATGTATCCCGCTTCGTCCAGGATCTGCTGGAGCGACTTCTTTTCCGCAAGTTGAATCAAAACGTCCGTGTCCACATAATCCCTCGCGCTTTGTTTGGCAAGAATCACCCCGATCGTACTTTTCCCGGCCCCGGGCATCCCGATCAAAATGATGTTGGAAAAAGGACGTGGTTTCATTATCAGTACCTGCGTCCTGTGATGAGCGCAGGTTGGGCTTGGTCGATCAGGAAAACAAACATATCTTCACCTCACACGCTAGCCGTCCGGGACGTATTCTTACCCGTCGCTGTGTCACTTACTATGATAGAGCCCTTTTTCATCGCATCCGAATGACATTCAATCAGCTTTTTCATGGCGGCTGTTTTCTCTATCAACCCGCATATCGACAAATCGAATGATGCACGGATGTGGTTAGTGACGTAAATAGACCAGTTCACCGAAGTCTTTGACTTCAGTGATGAGCACGCGTTCTTCTTGGTTTGCAAGTCCAAGCAACACTTCATCAGAGGCTCGGGGATCTATTTCCAAGCCCGAGATGACGTCGTAACCCAAGTCGGTTAACATGGCTCTGTTTGCGATTAATATTGATAGTTTTTTTACATCTGTCATACTGTTTCCTTTAACCGCTAAATTTTTATAGGAGAAGGAGATGGATCATACTGAATTCAAAGAATATCTTTCACGTCTTGAGGAGTTGAGTCCGGCACAAAAAAGGAAGCTGTCCCATGTTTTGCGAATCAAGGATGAAGGCGAGGCAGTGGTAGAGACACTCGAGAAGCGCTTCAGCGGGGACGAGCACTGTCCCCATTGCAAGCATAATCAATTTCAAAGGTGGGGAAGATCACACGGGATGCAACGCTACCGTTGTAAAAGCTGCCGGAAGACCTTCAACGCAGCCACTGGAACTCCCTTGGCGCACCTGCGGAAAAAGGAGAAGTGGCTGGAGTATTCCAAGGCGATGGTTGACGGCTTGAGTATCCGCAAAGCGGCCAGAAAATGCGGGATCGACACCACTACCAGTTTCCGGTGGCGTCACCGATTCCTGCGTGGGTTGAGGGACAAGAAGGACAGTAGCCTCAAGGGGATAGTCGAGGCCGACGAGACCTTCTTCCTGGAGTCGTTCAAAGGTTCGCGGAACCTGGAGCGCAGAGCTCGCAAAAGGGGCGGCAAGGCCACGAAGCGGGGGTTGTAGGCAGAGCAAATCCCGGTTCTGATCGCAAGGGATCGCCACGGAGAGATGACGGACGAAGTGCTGAAAGACCTCAGCGAAGTCTCGATCACCAAAGTGCTCAAGCCTGTCTTGGCACAGGATGCGGTCCTTTGCACGGAGGGAAACAAATCTTATCGGGCATTCGCGAACACTGAGAAAGTCGCGCATGTCCGGCTGATCGCCTCCAATGAGAGCAGGGTCATGGACAAGGTCTATCACATTCAAAATGTCAACGCATATGACAGCCGATTAAAAGGCTGGATGCACCGATTCAATGGGGTTGCAACAAAATACCTCCCCAATTACTTGGGATGGAGGCGATGCCTTGAAAAACAGGGAAATTCAATCCCACCGGTGGCCTATCTCAACTGTGCTTTGGGGTGACCAATACTAAACGCAAATAGAGCCGTTAACATTGCTCGTAAACTGCGAGACGATGCGCAGACGTCGAGAAAAAATTTCATAGAGTTCAGCGTACTGCACCCAACTCATGTACATGTTCACCAGCCAGTGAACGGTGGGCGTATATAAGGCATGCCTGGATATCTTCAGGCTCTAGAAAATGAGTATTCCTCCAAGATCATTTCTGCGGTTTCACCTGCAGCAAGCATTCCCAGGATGTGCTGCACGGACATGCGCATATCACGAATAATGGGTTTGCCACCGAAGACGTCTGAACGCACGGTGATACGCTTCAATAATTCAGTATTTATCGCCATGTCTTTTCTCCGCGTTTATGGTTTTAAAATACTACGCAGTTATCTTAGTTACGAGATTTGTCAATTGTCATCCTCGCGAACGCGGGGATCCGGAGGGAAGGAGCTTAAATCCCCGGATTTCTGTTTTCGTGGAAAAGACGTTGTTATTATCGCTGCATTTTTCTCGTCTATAAAAACAATTTTACAATGTACTACATTGAATTCCAATGTGAAGTCAACTATATGTTTTTTAAAGCGTGACCAGGTCCTTGGCCCATGCGCGGTTTTCCAGGTACCAGGCCACCGTTTTGATGAGCCCCTCTTGCAAATCCACTCGCGGTTCCCAATCGAGCAATCTTTTTGCTTTACTGATTTTCAACCCTTTAGACTCGACACTATAACGTTGACAAAGTACTGGCTGTTAAGCAGCGTCTTGAACTTCAACAGTCAATCGTTTGCCCAAAGCGGAAAGAGCCGCATCGACTTGTCCGATATGTGATCGATGGTCAAGATCAAGTAAACGGCGTACGGCGCTTTCACTCAAATCAAGTCTTTTTCCCAAGGTGACGAGTGTAGTATTGGATTCACGCATCGCTTGATAAAGTGCTAATTTCGCGGAGATCAATGGGGGAACAATGATTGTTGCTTGACCGGTCCCTGGAAAAGATGGCTTGGGGATATCACGCCGTTCACTGATATACCCCCCCAGAGCCGCGATGAGACAATCTGATGCGGCTGATAAGGCGTCTTCTCTTGTTTTCCCATCCGTAAGCGCTTCGGGAATATCAGGAAAAGAAACCAGATAACTGCCATCCTCTTGTGGGGTGAGGTTAAGTGAATATTCGAGCTTCATAAAGACCTCTGATTTCGTGTAATGTCATCAAGTGTGAGTCCAAGTTGGTCAAGCATCGCATGCAGTAAACCAGCTCTTATTTCTTTTTTCCGATCTTTGACTGTCGTAAAATTTGGGCCATAATAAAGTCGACCATGGCTGCCTTTTCCATGCCTCGACTCGAATCGTACTGTTGTATCGGTTTCTTTTCCCAGCTTCCTGATTCGTCTTATCAATTCCGCGCCATTCATATTACTACAATCTTACATAAATGTTCGATTTTCTGGTTTAGAAATCAAATCAGCTGAAAAAAAGGGACAGATTAAATGTTCGTATCCTATTCAGTTTGCATGATATTGACGTCCAATTTTATAATACATGTTATGTATCATACCACAATTTGTCCCTACAGCGTGACCAAGTCCTTGGCCCATTGGCGGTTTTCCAGGTACCAGGCCACTGTTTTGCTGAGCCCCTCTTCCAGGTCCACTTGCGGTTCCCAGTCGAGCAGGTTTTTTGCTTTCGTGACGTCTGCCGGATTGGAGCGACACGTCTGCCGGATTGCCGGGCAGATACTCGATCTTCGCCTTCCTGCCCAGCAGCTTCTCGGCCAGCGAGATGGCGTCAATCAACTTCACCGACCGGTCGGAGCCCAGATTCACTATTTCGAAACCCACTCGCCTCAATCCCGCAACCACGCCTCGCGCCACATCGTCCACGTAGCTGAAGTTCCGCTCTTGCCGCCCGTCCCCGTAGACAAGGACGGGGCGTCCCTCGGCGATCCATTGCACCACTCGGAAGAGCACCATGTCGGGGCGTCCGGCAGGGCCGTAAACCGTGAAAAACCTGCAGGCAGTGACGTCGGTGCCGTTCAGATGGTGGTACGGGTAGCAGAGGACTTCGCAGGCCTTCTTCGACGCCGCGTATGGAGAGAGTGGCCAGTCGGTAACGGCGTCTTCGCGATACGGCGGCGTGCTTCTCGAACCGTAGACGCTGGAAGACGACGCCTGTACCAATTTGGGCACGTCATACGCCTTGCATGCCCGCAGCAGGTTCAGCGTACCGCTGACGTTGCAGTCGATATACGCCTGCGGGTCTTCCACCGATGCTCTCACCCCGGCCCGAGCCGCCAGGTTGACCACGGCGTCGAAGCCCTTCGCGAAGAGACCGTCGACTGCTCTTGGGTCGAAGATGTCCACTCTGCGGAAGCTGAACCCCTCCCGGGTATCGAGTTGGGCGAGCCGCCACTCTTTAAGCCGGACGTCGTAGGTGTGATTCAGATTGTCGACGCCGGTAACTTCCGCGCCACCATCCAGCAACAACTCCGCCACCCGACTGCCAATGAACCCGGCGGCTCCCGTAACGAGATAACTGGGGGTCATTGTTTTTCCATTGTCCATACGCGCCATTCCTTGGTCCGGGGGTTCACTTGAAGTGGGAATTCAGCTGACCCCGGAGACGCCAGCGGTGATCCAATCGTATGTGAATTTGATTTCAACGTTATACGTCATCTTGCATATAAAATCGCAAGGGCGTTTGAGAAATGACATTCGATCTGTTTGAGCAGAGAGACGGCTTTCCAAAAGAAAAGACGTTGAGTTTGCAACCCGGATAAAGTAGTTACAGACAAGCTCGCGCCCAATCAGAACTCACCTGTGGGAGATCTAAAAGAAAGAAGTATGAGTCTGAGAGAAAAAATAGAAACGCGGTCTTCTGTCATTGCAGTCATTGGCTTGGGTTACGTGGGATTACCACTGGCCGTCTTGCAAGCCAAAACAGGATTTCGAGTCTGGGGAATCGAAGAGAACGAGGACAAAGTCGAGAAAGTCAACGCGGCAGTGAATTATCTGGCGGACGTCGATGCGGACGAATTACGCGAAACGGTAAGGGCAGGACGCCTGTCGGCCACGACGGACTTTGCCTGCTTGAGCGAATGCGACGTCGTCTTGATCTGCGTGCCGACACCCCTGACCGCCAATAAGGAACCTGACATCAGCGCCATTGTCAAAGTCACCAAAACCATCGCTCGCTACTCCCATGCCAACATGCTGGTCGTCCTGGAAAGCACCTCTTATCCGGGTACGACCGAAGAAATCATTGCGCCTGAATTGACCAAAAGCGGGCTTCGAGTGGGACAAGATCTCCATGTTGCCTTTTCACCTGAACGCGTCGACCCTGGCAACCCCTCGTTCAAGACCCATAACACCTTCAAGCTCGTGGGCGGCATGACTCCAGCTTGTTGCGAATTGGCAGGCATCTTTTATGAACAATCCATCAGCAATATCTTTCCCGTCTCCTCTACTCGAGTCGCGGAAATGACCAAGGTGTTCGAAAACGTCTTTCGATCGGTCAATATCGCGCTCGTCAATGAACTCGCTTTACTTTGCGACCGCATGGACGTCGACGTGTATGAAGTGATTCAAGCGGCCGCTACCAAAAATTTCGGATTCATGCCTTTTTACCCCGGACCAGGGGTGGGAGGACACTGTATTCCTCTCGATCCATATTATTTATCCTGGAAAGCGAAAGAATACGATCTGCGCACGCGGTTTATCGAGTTGGCGGGAGAAATCAATGACGGAATGCCGTATTTTGTCGTCAGCAAACTGCAACGCCTGCTCAATCGACGTGGAAAATGTTTGAATGGAGCAACGGTTCTCGTCATGGGAGTGACCTATAAGGCCGACGTCAGTGACCCACGCGAATCTCCGGCAACCAAGGTCATGGAATTATTACAAAAAGAAGAAGCGGAACTCCTCTACGTGGACCCATTCACTGCAAGGCTGACAGTGGGGGATATGCAGTATACTGCCAGGCGGCTGACTCCCGCATTATTGACTGCATGTGACGCCTGCCTCATTCTCACCGCCCATTCCACCTTCGACTACGACATGCTCGTTGAGTATGCGCCGGTCATCTTCGACACGCGCAACGGAACCCGCCACGTAACTGGAAAAAAAGACAACGTCATCTTGTTATAGATATCTCTTGAGTTCTTTACACCCAGTCAAGCACGCTGAGATTATTTCCACTCGACTGATTCAGAATCCAATTCACACAGAACTCATAGTTATCCACAATGCGGGGTTTATTCATGACTGCGATTTTCTGATGCGGAATTGGTATAAAAATCGCCATTGGCTATGACATTCCGTTCCCACTACGACTCAGGAAAGCGCAGATTGTTCAATGCGTCCCCAATTTGAGATTCATAGCGTAGAAATTACCTCCAGATAGCGATCAATCACCAGTCGCTCGTCGAATTCCCGTTCTATCTTTTCTCGTCCACGCCGACCCATCTCGCTTCTTTCTTCCCGGCTGAGCGCCAGCATTCGTTCCATCTTTTCAGCCAGGTCATCCACGTCTTGCACCCGGCAGAGAAAACCGTTCACTCCGTCGTCCACTACCTCACGACAGCCCACCGCATCGGTCGTGATAATGGGGCGTCCCATAGCCGAGGCCTCCAACAACGTGCGTGGCATCCCTTCACGGTAGGAGGGTAGCACGATACAATCCGCCGCCTCGATCTCCCCGCGCACGTCGTCGCCTGGCGCCAAGATAGCGCACTACGCCCTCAGCTATCCACGCATCCATCTGACTACTGACAATTGCGGACGGATTTTGAACATCGAGAAACCCCAACAAACAGAAATCAGCGCTTGGTAAAACAGCGCTTGACGATGCGTGCCGCTTCCACGATATTCGCCTACCCCCTTGTTCCCAGAGCATACGGCAGATCAACAAAAACGAAATCGGTGCTCGTTATTAGGAGAAATCGGTGTGAGTTTGAATCCATCGAGATCACTCAGTAACCCTCCCCTTTCAGCGTGTCCGTTTTTTTGCACTGCACTAATCCGTCTTCGATGAACAACTGACGGTCATCCTCGTTAAGAAAAAACACCGTCTTCGAGCGAATCAGGGATAGTCGATACAATCTACGTACGAGCAGAGTCAACCAGTTTTTCTTCATGAAGACCACACCAAGACCTGTAATAGTGTTGATTACTGGAATGCCCAATACGTGGGCAGCCAATGAACCGTACACATTGGGTTTCACCGTATATCCCAGGTACACGTCCGGTCGTTCGCGTCGTAACAACCGCCAAAATCGCCACATCAAAGAAGATCGCGTCCGGGATGAGTACCACAGCCGTCAATCGGCAACGGCAGGTAACGGCAGTCCAGATCGAACAGTTGGGCCGTGAATTCGTCGGGCGGAGCTACCGCGACCACTTCGAAACCCGAATCCAGTAAGGCTCGGATGAGACCAGCCCGGAAATTGACGATGCTCCAGGCGGAGTTGGAAGCGATGACGACCTTTGTTGATTTCAGCGAGACGCCTCCATCCAGATCTGAAAGATCAACACGTCCCATAGGTGATATTGCCAATTACGTTGACGATTCAGATACTCTACCCATTTCTGCCGGATAGGTCCTGGATTGAAAAATCCTTCTTACCGTAAAGGTGGTTCGTCCAGCAACGCCTCCGCCCAATCCCGAAATGGCCAAGCGCAACCAGGAATCGTATTGAAAAAAGCCCGTCAGTCCACACATATCAGCTCTTGCTCATTAGGCTTTCATAGAATCTTTCATATTGTTTGACCACGCTTTCGATTTCGTATCTCGCTCGAACTCTTTCCCGCGCTTTTGCTCCCATGGCTCGGCGTTCCTCGTAAGACAATTGCAAAATCTCGACGATGTTATGAGCCAATCCGTCCATATCTCCCACTGCCACGACCCGACCCGTCTCTCCTACGATTTCCATTGAATCCCCAACTTCCGTGACCACGCATTGCACGCCGCAAGCCATGGCCTCACCGAGCACGTTGGGGAAGGCCTCACCAAAAGAAGAAGAAGAAACGAGTACGTCCAGAGCAGCCATTAAACGAGAAATATCCTCACGTTTTCCAAGAAGGTGGGTATTTGTTCCCACTCCAGCCTGCTTTATCGCGCGACGCAACGCGGGGTTGTTGTCCTTCACCCCAGCGCCTGCCAGTAAAAAATGGGCGTCGGGAAGGCTTTGATGTATTCGCGCGGCGGCTTCGAAGAAGCCCTCATGATTTTTCTGCGGGTCGAAGCGTGCAATCAACCCGACGAGCGGGGTGTCTTTGCGCAACCCCAATTCGGAACGTACCGAGATACGAGCGTTTGCGTCCGGGAGAAACCGAGAGATGTCGAATCCATTGGGGATGACGACCATCTTTCCTTTGTCATATCCGGCAGAAATATGAATATCCATCGCCACTCGAGAACAGCATAGAATTTTTCTCGGTATTCGATCAGACAAGAGCGAACACGCCTTCATAACCCATAAGGTTGATCGCTTATTGTGTGACGACGAAAAATTACTGTGATGGATTGCCCAACCAACGGTCCGGACCCCTGCCAAGCGTGCTGCCAACCCGCCCAACAAATCCGCATGATACATCCAGGTATGGATGGCATCCGGATTCAATTCTCGGAGCATGTAGACAAGTCGTAAGAACTTTACCGGACTGAAACAACCGGATTTCATGCCAAGCGCTTCGACCGGTATTCCCAGCGCTTCAATACAGTCGCCGATCTCCCCTTTTGTCGTCAGTGAAATGACATGTGGAGAAAATCGATGACGATCAATGTTCTCCAGAACTTTGAGCAACATCATTTCAGCGCCGCCGGTGGAAAGACCGGTGATAACTACGATCAACTTCAATTTTCCTTTTCTTTTCCCTTCGAAAAATTCGGATTTTTTCGCTGACAACTGTGACTCATCGTGTTTTACGACCTTTCTTCCAAAACTCGAACTCCAGACCGATGTCGGTGAGGGGCATAATAGTATGATGACCTCGCTCATCCTGCCGATTCATCAATGAGACAGCGCGTAAAAAGATACTTTCCCTGTGGCGTCTTTTCGATTGAATCCACGTACTGCCATTCCAAAGCGCAGTCTTTGCCCATTACCAAGCGGATTTTCGCGTTGATATCATCTACGTCATGGTCGTTGACTGGGGCGTCCACTACGACAAAAATCCTGATACGGTTGTAGTCGACTTGATCGACCTGGAATTGTTCAACCCAGTTCCGAAAATAAAACAGATGAGTGAAATATTCACCGTGAACGAGTCCACCATCTCTCAAGAGAAAATGATCCGTTATCCTGCCCGTCAATTTTTCAAGAACCGGCAGCGACGAGCCACACGGGCACTCGTCGAAACGAATCGCGCCGCTATCTCCGATGTCGTAACGGATCATGGGAAAAGAATAGTTGTGAAGATTCGTGATTGTGATCCTGCCTTCTTTTCCATTCACCATCGGATGACCCTCATCATCCAGAATCTCAATCAAATTGTTCATGACGAATACGTGTCGACGACCCGCTGAACATTCGCCCGCAATGGCACCGACTTCCCTCGAACCGTAGTAGTCGTAGACTTTCGCATTGAATTGTTCTTCGATTTCCCTTCGCATGAAGTCGCGCAACATCTCAGCCGCAGAATAGACAAAATCCGGCTTATACAGACGAACATTATGTTTGCGAGCCACCCGCGTTAGCTGATAGAGCGAGCCGGCGTATCCGGCCACATAGCACGGACGGTAGGAACGGATATTTTCGATATACTCCAACCAGCGTTGCTCACTCGTATCGAAAGTATTGAGGAGCAGACGATTCTGAAGGAACAACCCGAGTTTAGCTTTTCGAGAGCTCAGCTTGAAAGTATCCCGCTCCGAACCCCATAGCCAGATACTCTTGGCGCCGAACATCTCGACACCAAGAAATTCGCGGAAATAGAAACCTTGAGTCGCGTTCGACCAACTGCTATAGGAATTGTCCTGGACCAAGATCACCGGTTTACCGGTCGAGCCGCCGGAGCTGTTCCTGTAAGTCCGCGACGTTTGTTTCGTACTTTGTAGGTCATTGAACCTCCCGCGGATAACTTCCTTCGTTAATACAGGTAGGTTCTTGAGTTCACGTCTACCGGCGAGATACTCCGCATAGTATGTGTTGTGCTCACTGCAGAACGATAGAAGTTGATCAAGATATTTGCGAGAAAGCGCAGATGGGTCCTGGTTCGTCATGGTGCGTATGCGTTTTGTATAGTCCCGGTAGTTTCGCCACTTCAGCAGACGATACAACTGGTACTTCGCCAAACAATCAAATCGCTGCATTTTTCCATTCATCGGGTATCGTAAAACCTAAACTGGGCACGTGCGTTAACTGCTTCAGTTCACCGTCTTCAGTGACTAGAATATCCCAAAATGATGCCGGGGGGATTGAGAACCGGCTTTTCTCATGGCTGAACCCGTACCGGAGAAGTCGTACTTTCATGGGGTCGAACCCGATGAGTCTTGCTCCGCATACGTCAACCAACAAAGGATTCCATCCTCCCAAAACGACGCCCGCCGCCTTCGAAGTTGGCGTGAGCGGGCCGTAACCTTCACCCGCAATCACCCCGTCAACGATGTGGAGTATGTTTCGTAGAGGTATCGGCGAAAAGTCACGTGTGGCCGGGTCATGGAAGTAAAGCAGATGGTTCAGATCCAGGGTCGTCCTTGGAATAGTGTCGTTACCTGACCAGCCACCTTCGAACCTGTGATCTTTGTCCAGCAATTTCGAAGCAAGACGCAGGGCTCGGATAAAATACGCTTCCAAGACGTTATGCAGCGTTCCACGATCGTTGACCTTGGACCAATAGTCATCGTACAGTCGGTTAATCAATGGCTTCAACGCACTGTTGTGCTTGTATTGGTCTCCTCCCCTGGCTGGACAGCCGTTGGTGTGGTGAGGTAGATATTCCTTATGCCCATTGATTCCTACGAGATTTTTCAGCGCGCCGGTTATGCCCGCCTTCATGTGACACTTCAGCTTCGGCAGGTTGACGATGAAGTCGGCCGAAAGAATAGAGTTGGCAACCAGATATTCGTGCTTCTCTTCGTTATGATGCTCAAGCATTAGGCGATAATCGTACTCAGTAACACGAAATCGCTGGAATTTGTCCTGTATCTCCGCGAGAAAGCTCGCTTGTCCGAGATCGACCAGCGCATAACCACGTGGGTCACCACTTTGTGCCGTCTGTTTTTCAAACCCTCCGAACCATTTTTCCTTTCCGCTCATGATTGTCTTGCGCAGATCTAGGACGGTAAACGTTACCGCGGGAAACCGTGTTATGTACTCCTCAAGCAGTTCCATGACCAGATTGCGACGCAGGAGTTCGGCGAAGTCGCAACCCTGTAATGGCGCATCTGCGATTTCTATGGTACCCTCCTGATTCAGCGCCAGTAAAAGATAATCCATCATAGTTCGGATCAGCGAGGTGTGGGTTATAAGGGATTCTATCGACCCGTCCAGTCTGTTCGCATGGAGCACCCAGTTGGGCTTGATCAAGGCCCGTTGACCGCTCTTGATGAAACTCCCTAGAGGATTCCACAAAGGGTGGTCGAAGTTGTCCCGATCGAGTTGCAGGTCGGCTAGTACGTTCCGCACAGCTTCATAGATATGATTCGTCTCGTCGACTTGCACGTCGAATGTCGAGAACTCCGGGTACCGGCGCGGCGGATTATAGGGAAAAGCAGGATAAGCCACGGTGCCGGTATGACGAATTACCACTTGTGTGTTGATGAGTGTGTTGTTATCCATTTCGTTCAACCCTCTTTTCTAACAGGTGTGTGAACCTGAACACTCTCCGGTGTGGAATTTCTCTGAATCGATTCAACTTGCTATGTCGTCGGAGTTTAGCGAAAATCATTCCTTGGTTCCGACACTGGTCATATCCGATCCTTGCCAGCTTCACGCTCTACCTCTCCCGTGAAAAGTCGCGTATAGCGAGGCATGATGGTCGATAGTCGATAGGGTACGACCGCGTATTCGGGAACCCGGTCCCGACTACTCTTCAGCCACTCGTTAATAGCATCCGCCAGCGAATTCGAACTGATCTCTTCCGCCACTATGCATTGCGGAATGCTATCCAGTATTTCACGCGTTCCACCTGGCGCCGGGGTGGCAATGACCGGCGTGCCACAAGCCAAAGCCTCCAGCACGACATTAGGAAAGCCCTCATAGCGCGAGGAAAGGACGAAGGCGTCTGCTCGGGCAAACCAAGCGTAGGGGTTTGTCTGATAACCAGCAAACTGCACTTGATCTGCTACGCGCCTGGCTTGCGCAAGTCGTTCCAAGCTTGTGCATAATGGCCCTACACCGAGAATAGTCAACCGAATACGGTCGTCATGCAGTAGTGTTATGGCATCAATGAGCAAGTCAAATCCTTTTTGATCGACTAATCTACCAGCCGCAACCAATTGAACGATATCCGAATGCCTTTTGAACGTGGAGAAATAGTCGGGACATGTTTCCTCAACCGACTGCCGTATGCGCTCAAAGTCAACCGGGTTATAAATCAAGGTAGCCCGCTCCTCGGGAAACGCATAATTTTCAACCAGATCATCCAGCATGTCCTGCGATTGACATACGACAGCATCATGATTGCCATAAAAGTGCCGGTACATCCATCGCCAAAGCCAGGGGTTTCCGTGAGCAACCAAAATCTGACTGACGATGTTCGTTTCCCGCGCAATATAGCGCGGATGTCGCGGCAGTAGTGGCCGAAGCAGGGCCAGGGCCAAGTTCAAATGACCCAACGTCGAGAAAACCACGTCTGGGCGCCGCTTCCAGATCATTGCAACTATTTTCGGCAGTGCGTCACGCACTCTTCGGCAACGCAGGTCGATGAACTCAACGTCTGCGGGGACTTCATTCAGGAAAACTGCGTCCCGCGCATCCACAAGCGCGAGTGTCAATTTGAAACTCGATCGATCCAGATGCCGGAGAAGCGTCGTTATGACGCGTTCGGCTCCGCCACCACGAAGGGAAGGGATCAGAAAGAGAACGTGTTTATGCCTCACCTATTGATCGGCCATGTTTTGAAAAGACGGGCTCGTTGCAACCATGTCCACCCGCAAGAGGCTTGAGCCGATCACTCTGAAAGCTCCGAAATTGGTAGAAATCAGGAGATTCCCTTGAAGTACAACTGTGGGGATGATCAATGACCATCGTTGCTCGTTATCTTGAACTTGAAGCATCTCGGTAATCGCTCGTTGCGCATCAGAGACTCGCTCATCAGTCAGCATTTACAAAAAGCTCTGCTAGTTCTTTCGGAACTTGAACCGTGGTCCCATGACAACTGCGGTTTTTAATTTGTGCATTTTCATTCGTCTAGTTCCGAAGGATGGTTGAGGTCCCGAGAAATCGGTAATAACTCACGGTCAAACATGCCGGCAAAGGTAGATCAGATTCTGAGCCAATGGTTTGACAAATCCCACTTGGCTTAGTACCAACTCAATACCTTCTAGCAGAACCGGGGGTTTAAACATGTGACGGTCCGTAAAAGGAAGTACTCCCAAAGGGTATTCGTTGGTAATTCGCAGGCCTGCCCGTACCGCAAGTTCGAAAACCTCTTGACGAGACATGAACCGGTCGGAATCCGATCGCTTGTCCGGGTCGATTCTTCCTAGGGCTATTGTTATACGGCGAGCCAGGCTTCCGCTATTCTTGTGGTTATTGAAAATCAGTACCCCTTTGAAACTTAAGTGTCGAACCAGAACTCTGAACGCATCCATTCGCAGCGCTGGTTCAGCGTTGGGGAAAAAACGAAAAGCAGTAATAAGGTCAAATTTTCGGTTGCCAAATCGATCATCGCGGGTGAGATCAGCTTCTATCAATTCGACGTGTGGAAGTTCACGACTTGCGATTGCGAGCATGGAAGACGAAATATCTACGCCGACGGCATCTTTCGTAAATGGTGTCAGATGCGCAAGAATCCGTCCGGTACCGCATGCAAAATCAAGGTATCGTGGCGGAGAAGTCGGGAATAGTTCCAGAACGAGTCGTCGCAGCAGTTTGCGTTCCAGATTCCAGAGCATTGCCCGGTGAGGCATTGATGTGTAGGTTTCGTGATAGTCCGCGCCCTTGCACAAATGGGAGTTGCGGTAACTTCTCTCGTTCACCTTACTTACCCAGAATTTCGGTTCTTGATAGAAAGAGACGGAGTCGAATCATAGAAGGAGCATACGCCTGGGCTCTCATGATTCCACACTGAGCCAGCCAATATCGATTCCAGCGGCGGAACAGTTCCGAAATGAATGGTCGGATTCCTTGGACCTGAAGGTAACTTCGATCTCTAGCATAGCCTTCCAGGAATATTGAGCCGAGCTGTGCAGGTTGGGGGATATGCTTGGTAGACGCGATTCTGCTATGGAAAAGAGAAAGCAGAGCAATTCCCAGATCCAACCCTGCGGATCCTCGTGAGCGCTCTGGAGGCTCAAGCGCCCAATCCGCATTGTTCCAGTCGACGATGGTAATTCGATCGTGGCTCTCTGAGTACAACAGATTTCCCAAGCTGTAGTCGCCGTGCCAAAACACATCGGATTCGCTGAAGTCGGAGCCAGCGTTATGAATGGCTGCGAGCGCACGACCGGCACGTTCCAAAAGCTCAGGCTCAGATCGCTTAATGAGATAACTTCTGAGCGGGACCGCGCCAGGTATGAAACGTACGATATTCTCCCCTGCAGAATCGTCGAACGAAAGAATTTCGGGGACATGGAACAAGCCACATTCGGAAGCGATGCAAGCTCCAAATTGAGTGCGTTCGCGCTCGAAACGCGAACGATCTGGTGACTGTCTCTTTATGACTCGGTCGCCGTCGATTTCCACGGTCGTCCGGCGTACTCTTAATTCCTGAATCCGAGCATCAAGCATCACCGGACCTCACCCTGAAGACACGGCTGAATAATAACCGACCCGAGGTCAATAGTAATTTGATGTCGCTACGCTTTGGCACCCATGTCGAGAAAAAGCTCATACGAGTAGTCCGCCGATATGCGATCCAGAGAAATGCGCTATTACAGAGCATACCAGTGGTCATTGCCCAAGCAACAGCTTCAACACCCAGTTGTGAGTAGAGCCAAACGAGCACGACGAGATTTGCGCTCAGTCCAGTCCATATGGCCCAGGAGCATACTTCCGGACGGTTTACACCAAGAAAATATATTCTAAAAATACTGCTACCTGAGTATACGAAAATTCCGGGTGCGATGATCCAGATAAGCGGAATCACTGGAAGGAAAGCATCCGAAAACAGGATTCGAATCAGCGGCGTACTGACTGCGAGCAGTGCGACAAGAGCCACACCGGTGGCCCAGCACGAACTGCGTGCGCAGAATGCAACAAGTTCAGGCCGTCCTTTCTCATCGCTTGAGACGCGAGGTAGCAAGGAGGCAGAGACCGCATTCGAGAGCATGAATACCTGTAACATGAGTGAGCTTCCCAGAGCAAAGAAGCCAATTTCAGAACGGCTCGCTACCAATCCGAGGAAAAGGACTCCAACTTTCGAACCGACCTCAGCTCCGACACGCGCGACGTAGTATTTCAGACCGTAACTAAAAACACGAGTCAGCCCGGAACGAGACGGCATTTCCAACACCAGACGGCAATTCTTTCGGAGATCTAGGAGGCAAGCGATGATCATCACGAGATGGCCGAGGGTGAGCGATACGATGGCGCCATCAACTCCAAGACCAAGGCCCCAAACAAGAGAAATTATTGCCAGCACGTGAAACATAGCCTGAGATAATGTAAATAATGCGAGTCGAGCGAAACGCCTGAGCCCGGCGAGTTGTAATTGAAGTGAAGTGGAGAAGGACATGAGAAAGACCAATGCGAGTGCCAGGTACAAAGAGTGGGGTTTTGCCTTGCGAAAGAAGGCAATATCGCTTTGGATCAGTGGAACCACCAGCACTAGGGCCAATGCGGTACCCGTCAGACAGATGGTCAGGGCAACGGATACGCCCTGAGAAACGCTGATCTGTTTCGCCATGACGAAATACTGCGAGCCCCGGTCGGCCCCAGGCGTAAACAATACTCCGAGCAGCCCTCCAAACATGATGCATACGGCATATTCCCCGCGGCCTTCCGGAAGGAGCGCGTAGGCGAGCAGGCTCTGGATCAAAAGACCGGTTATAAAGAGCCCGGCCTTGGTCGCCAAAACCATGACAACCTCCTGTCCGCCCGTCGTCATCAGATCTTGTGAGGAATCCGTCGTCATCAGCGCCTTACGGGTCGTTGGTAGACTTATCAGCGGTTTGCAGGATTTGGATGAGGCAACATCGAGACGTCAGATCGGAGACACACAGTCATTTCCCTTTTCTCTCTGCGATGGACCTCCTCTACCGGTTTGGCCAAACACGACTTGATTACAGCCTTGACTGATTGCTGAAAAAGAAGACTGGGATTCGCTACCCGGCGCGTTTGGGATTCTCCGATAGCCGGCCACCATTGCGCAACTCAAACCGATAAGGAAGTCGACTGTTCTCATAGCCAGTATATTATGGGAGGCCATGCAAGCCATGCCAATGACAATCGCCCAACCGACAACGGCATCCCTGGCAACGGATTTCGATGTCGTCAAGCGCAATCGCAGTAAGGAACCGAGAAACAATAAAAAAAACACCAGCGGAAAAATGCCAGCTTCTCCTATTAAAATCAGGTATAGATTGTGAGCACCCTGAGGTACGCCTTGCGAGCTGTATGGGGCATGATCCAGTGAATGAATCGTGCCGAGACCATTACCAAAGAGAGGAGATTTTGCTGTCTCATCCAGAGCCAGGACTAACAATTCCTGTCTTTCACTTATTGATGAATCGGTAACCTCGTAACCGGGAAGCAACGTAGCTATTTCCCATAACCGTTGCCATCGTTGTTCCAAGACAAAGAGGTCCAAATCCACGATCATCAGGAAAATGACGCCGATCGGAACCACGAGAGACAACCACTTGACAACAAATGCTTTCCCGCGATAGTTGAATAAAAAGAAAACCATCAGGACGAAGATCAAAATCAGGAAAGCGGCTCTCGAAAACGTCCCGACAGTGGCTCCCACGGCCAGGGTCAACGCCAGGTAAGCGAACCATCGATGCCGGCGGACTTGAAGAAAAGACAGGGCCAACACTGCCGTCAGACATCCAATCAGACCAGCGACATTGGGGTTCTTAAAGTTTCCAAGGAAGCGATATGGCGATAGACCACTGATGACGTAAAATTCAGATAATAAGGGCGTGGCCAATATGGCAATGCAATCCACGGTCAAGAGCACGAGTAGTACTTTCAGGAGCGTTTCGCTGCCCATAATTCGCATCACCGAGTATCCACCGAGAGCCGCGGCCAGAATCAAAATAATGGAGCTGGCGTAATCCTCAAAATGTTCCCAGGCATCCCAAACCGGGCCGAAGCCGGTGGTGAGGGACACTGTCGAGGCAATGACCAGGTACGACCCCAAGGCGGCAATGATCAGCAGGCCAGGTACTCCAAGGGCACGCCCCGGCGGAACCTTGAGCAAACCAATCAAAATCAGGAGCAGAGAGCAAAGAACAAGTACCGGTTTAAACGCGCTCGGCACGCCGGTAAACATATGAGTTGCGCTATTCAGGTTCAGCAGAACAATTACAGCTAGCAGCCAGAATAGCGCTCTCATTTGGTTAACCCAATAGTTGCATTCATTGCTGTATCCGTCAGGACAGCGAAGCAGGTCTTTCCAATGTACGGATCTCACGACGCCTGACGGCTTCCTCCATTAGAAACGCAAGGAAGGTGAAAAATGAGAAAGCCACGGCACCGGACAGGGCGGTAATGAAAAGCACTCGAGGACGAACCGGTTTCTGGGGTATGCCCCCGGTATCCACGATTGCGATTTGTTGAACCAGCAACTCCGAGGCATTCCTGCTTTTCACCAATTCCAACTCGGTGAGTTCATTCATCTTGTTCGTCAACTCCAGTTTACGACGCAACTTTTCTTCTTCGACGCTCACCGTGGCGAGCTGTTCTTCGATCAAGGCGAGCTCCGCCTCGGTCTCACGTTTAGTTTGCTCCATCTTTTCCTTGCCCGCCTGCAACGATGCATACTCTGCCTTGTTTCGAATCAATCTCGCCTCGTTATTTTCGAAAAAATTTTTCAGTCCTTCGGTAAGCAGCCGCATGGAATCAAGGCCATCATTTGAAGAACTGGTTTCCTCCCTGCTTATTTTTGCTCCACTGGGAGATGCATTCGCCCCCGTGCTCTGGTTGTTTCCCTTGACCGCATCCTCCAGCACGAGAATTTCCGCGCCTTTTGCCGCCAGTTCGATTTCCGCCTCGACGATCTTGCCGGCAAGTTCATCGCTCTGGCTCTGCAAAAAATACTTGCGACCAGTCAGGCTGGTCGTGTTGGCCTTCTGTTGGAAGGCGGTCAGCGCTTCCCCCTCCTTTTTCAATTGCATCCTGCTCTCATCCAGTTGGCTCACCAGGTAATCCGCATTCCTGCGTAAATTTTTTCTGGACAAGCTGAGAGTACCTCTCGATCCCTTCACGGGCCATGTAATTCACAACCTCCCATGCCAAAGCGGCGTCTGTCAGTTCCACGACTGAAATTGATCAAATTGGTTTTCCGGTCCAGTTGCACGTCTACGTTTCCTTCGAGGAAAGCGCTCGCCGTCAGGTCGAATGGAGATTTGTCCAGTTCGAACTCTCGAATGGCGCTCTCGGCCAGGGAATAGTTTTGAAAAAATGCCACGATCGGTTTGACGATGGCCTCCATGTCCACTCTATTGGTTCCGCCCGACGTCAGTTCTCCGCCAATCGCCGGGGTGTGGACCGGCCAGATCTTGACGGTAACCTGGTACGCCTTGGGAAGATTGGCGCAGGCAAACCAGGCGGCAACGAGAACGATGAGCGTACCGCCGGCGATCAACCATTTCCTGCGCCAGATGACGGCGAAGACGTGGAGCAAATCGATTTCGGAATCTTCGACCGGCGAAATTGGTTGATCCGACATTATGCGTTTCTCCTTTTGAGTAGGTTCAATTGATTCTTTTATTTTTGAGCAAGCTTCGCCATCTGCGTTACATGACCCGGGAATGCACCGGACAAAATGCGGCGCAGAAAAAAAGGACTAGTGACTGACCACTGCCTTGTAGACCGGGTCCTTTTCCAGCAGTTCCACCTGATGCGGATTGACTTCGATGGCAACCGATCCGGCAATGCCGTTGACTGTGATGCGTAATAGATTTTTTTTCATCCAATCAATTTGACCAACCAAACCTTCCATAACCCCATCACGGATACGGACCCAATCCCCCTGCGCATATTCCGGAGCGTGGAAACAGCGTCCCACGTGCTGCTCGAGCAGGCGTATGTTGGCGATTTGACTGTCGGGGATCGGGACCGGACCGGTACGGTTTTGCAAGAGTAGCATTACTCCATAGGTTTTCAATACTTCCAGGTGAATCTCCGCAGTCAGGGTGGTTCGTAAAAACATGTATTCCTTGAATATGGATTTTCTCAATAGTTTTTTACGATCCTTGCGTCGACTCCATTCGTGGTAGGTTGGATTGAAAACCTCGAATCGTTTGTTCTTCAGCGCCCTTTCCGACAATTGGTCGAACCTGGAACGGATACGGAGCGCGTACCAGTTTTCTGTGCTGCTGTACTGCATTTCGACTTCAGACATTCAGGGCGTTCAGAAATCAGCGACTCCAAATCCGGATGATTTCGATGGTCACAAAGCGTGAATCCGGAGAAATGTACCCAATAAGACGCTACTACAAAAATGAAATTAATTGTGGTCATTCGTAGAGTCTCTTTCAGGGATAATTTTATAATACAAGTTGCAACCTCTGGCAAGGGAAATTTGCCCATATAATCCTCAACGAAGCCACCGTAATCCATGGACGATTTCCAAAAAATGGGGATCATGCGGGTCAAGGTGACCGTGACGGACCAAAAAGTCGATCATCACCAGCGACTGTGTTTTGGCCGGGGCGCAATGAGGACGCGCATTATGATTTGATAAAAGCTTGTGATCCCTTAATACCTGGTATAGAAGTTTCATTGTAGGAAAAGCCACCTATACGATGAATTTTGAAAAATACGCCGCAATGCCTTCTTTCCTGCAGGAAAAAGCCATCACGGAATGTGCCGGAAAAGCCAAAGAACAGTCCTGAAGCAGGATTCGGACAGGCTTTGAGACGGAAACCAGGAATTGTTCGCAAATGTTTGCTCTTTCAGAATTATGGCCGCTATCGAGCGGTTTTTTTGTCTCCTTACTCGGCAGCGTTCTGATCGTGCTCAGCAAGCGCTGGCATGGTTCTCTTACCTTCGATACCTTCACGGGACCCCAGAAGTTTCACGATAAGCCGACACCGAGGATCGGCGGGCTGACCCTGTTCGTCGGATTCTGGATGGTCGTGATGGCGACTTCCCAACCAACGCAAAGTCTGTTGATCGTGCTTGGCATGAGTGGCAGCCCGGCTTTCCTTGCGGGTCTGATGGAAGATTTGACCAAAAGAGCGCCGGTCGTCTTGCGCCTGCTGGCAACGATAATTTCGGGTCTGCTTTTCTGCGTGATGACCGGATACTCGGTGACCCAAACGGAAGTCTATCTGGTCGACGATCTCATCGAGCGGCATTTCGTCTCACTCGTATTCACCGCTCTCGCAATAAGCGGTCTGACTAACGCCATCAACGTCATCGATGGTTTTAACGGCCTGGCCGCGGGAGCCGTGATCATCATGGCTTCGGCGTTCGGAGTTGTGGCCTATATGGTGGATGATTACGAATTGGTCTTGTTGGCGGCCATTATCGTCGCAGTTCTGTTGGGGTTCCTCTTGGTGAATTTTCCCTGGGGATACATTTTTCTGGGAGATGGAGGAGCCTATTTCGCGGGTTTCCTGCTTGGCGCCCTGGCGGTCATGCTTCCCGTACGAAATCCGGAAATATCGGAATGGGTCAGCATCATGATCCTGGCATATCCGCTGCTGGAAATCGTTCATTCGATTATTCGAAAAACGATCCGTAAGCGCCATCGACCCACCAGACCGGATAAAGTACACCTGCATATGTTGGTCTACCGGACCTATGCCCGCAAGATTGCAAAATCGCTGAAAAACGAAAAGCTCGCCAATGCCATCACCAGCGTGCTGCTCTGGGGAGGAACAATGAGCAGTCTGGTTTTCGCCGTATTTATTCCACACACCCGGGAATGGGCAATGCTGGCATTCGTGTTGCAGTTCATTCTATACTTCATGGTTTACCGACGAGTGGCATTGCTGCGTCGCCATCCTATTCTGCGAATCCCCAAAAGACTGGCGAGAAGATTCCGGGGACGTCAACATTAGAAAAAAACCCCGGACGAAAATGTGGTCATGCTTGCATATTTATATATGAGGAAGGATGACGCTCTTTTATACGGAAAAGGGCGGGCTCTTAGAGGAGGAGGCTCAGTATTATCAAAGAGACCTTTCCTCGTTGAGCCGACAACGCATTGCCTTGGAAACCCAGACGAGAGTCGATCCAAGGTTGGCTGAAGAACTCCTGCACTCGAGACAATTCCCAAATACCAATATGCAAGCCTGACCCCATTTCAGCCTGACCCCATTTCAATTCGTACAACCATTAGCAGTGCATGGATCATCTCTCTACCCCGAGCGACTCACGCACCTCTGTATGGACACGACTATCAAGGTCGTCCAGTTTGACACGTTCTTGTTCGACTGCTGTCGCAAGGAGATCTGTAACACGCTTCTTCGATAGCCGCCGGAATCGGCTCTCTTTTATTGCAGTAGCGATACGAGAAGCGACTTTTCCGAGGCGCACGTAGTCGAGACGATACACATCGACATGTCGCCTGACCAACTCTGCAACGGGTGTTCGTCCGTCGGTTTTTTTCCACTGTTGGCTGTCAGCCCGCAGCTCGTCATCGGAAAACCAAACGATGTCGAGCTTATCGATACGTTCACCTGCGGCGGCTATCGCCAGCGCCACCTCTTCGACTTCGGCCTCTTCCCCGATGCTACACTGCCAGAAAGACAACGAGTTTTCCTGTGTCCTCAGATCAACAGTCACCGCATCGGCCGGAATTTCTTCCACCGACAATTCCTCCTTGGGGCGCCACTTGGCGCGTGTAATCTTGCGTGCCAGGAACATCCCCTACTCCCTCAGGTCATCAATGATGTCCCGAATGTAGTCTCGAAGCCAAGGTTCCGGCTCACGATGAGACGTTAGAACCTCGATCAGATCCCGGCCACCCCACGATTCAGCTGCTTGTGCGGCTGCGTCCCTGATCTCCACATCATCCATGGCCAGCGCGTCACGCACGAGTTCAACACGCCATGAATCCGTCCCCGGATGCATTTGACGTCCCAGGCAACGCAGAACCGATGCCGCAAAGCTCGGCCGTTCAGCATCCAAAGCAAAAGCCCTGAACCATTCAAGAACGCGCAGTTCTTCCTCGGATCGCAACGCCTTTCCAATAATCTGCTCGGCTGGATGTTCCATTCCGTCTTCAAGGGTGTCGGCTTCAAAGGACGTCCACAGTTTGGCCGCAAGCAGTTTTTGTTCTCGACCTTCAACAGGCGCCTGTTGCGAGACTGCCGGTTCGAAGCAGGCTGCATCCACGAGTACAGGAAAAATAAGCGCAACCCATAAAGTACTATCCGGGACCACTGTCGTTTGCTCAGGGAATAGTTCGAACAGATCCGCCATCGCTTTTTGCGGTGTCTCGGCGTCTAAAGAAGCCGCAAACGATTCCTTTCCCTCGGTGAGCCAATGCGGGGAGGCATAGGCCACTCCCGATTCGTCCATCTTAAAGAATGTGTCCGAATCAAAGGTCGAGGTTCTGGAACGCGCAGGTACGTATTTTTCAATCGGCATCGAAGAGTTCCCTGGCTTTATCCGTGATGACAGTTTCGAATGCTTCTCTTTCACGAGTGCGCAAGTCACCTACTTTTTCCAATGCTTTGTCCTGCGCAAGCGATTTGGAGTTCTCCCAAATGACGTCAAGATCAAGCAGAAAACCCATGTGATCCGGAGGGGCCTTGATCGATCGCTGAGACAAACCCAGACGCATACCGTCTCCATAGTCATAATCAACACGGCTCACAAAGTGCTTCCGGCGATCTGGCAATCCTCTTACAACCGGCAAAGCACACTTGAGATATTCCTCGACCTCTACCGTTTTCTGTGGTATGAGGATTTTGTTTATGTACCGAATACCAATCCTACATACACCAATTGGCTTAGCCACCTTCCAGTATGCATCGAGCGCTTCTGAAATCCGGGGTTTGAACTCGTCCCATCCACTGCGTTCAGGATCAAGAGGATTTTGATAGGGACGCAGCATGTGAACGTTGAGTATGTCGGGTCCAACCCCAACTATCCTTTTGCCATCCTTCGTGACCAGTTGGATAATTGACAACGCTTCACCATATCTCAGATTGGGAGGCTTGCCTCCCTGGGCTTCCAATCCCAACTCGACAACTTTTTGTTCCCGTGGCTTACCACCATATTCCTCATCGATTTTGGAATGGAGTTTACCTGGAATGAAGAGGTCCCAGTCCCGTCCCGGTTTGAAGCGAAATTCACAAAGCGCCTCTTCTATGGGTGGGTTTTTGTAACGGCGATGCGGACGCATGGGGTTTTTCCTCCGAATTTCTTGTGTTTCAAGCTCCGTATGTTCCCTAACCTCCGGATACTACAAGACCCGGAAGAGGTGACATTTTAGGAAAATAAAAATCATTGAGGATGATGACATCTAGACAATATCTGAAAATCATCAACATAAGAAAATCACTGAAAACGATAACAACTGGAAATCTGGGAGTAAAGGACAATTTTTCATGATTTTTTCGTATTTTGGAAGACTAATCAAGGTAAAAGTGGGATATTTTCATCTTTCAGTTTTCTTCTCTTGGAGAAAAGGGGTCAAAAAAGGGGTCAGGCTTGCATATTTGAATTTAATTGTTAGAAAAGACATAGGACTGAGTCATGGTCTCCTTCCGAGACCTTATTCACCTCAACCCCTTCCGTGCCAGCCTCATTTATTTTCCTGCCTGTTCTCCTGAAATATCGGCGCGCAACGCATAATTCATAATTACCTTACGAGCCTGCGCCCTCTTTCTCAATTCCATGAGTTCAGGCCGGGGAGCGCTTTTGACCAGCTTCTGGCGTTGGGGACTGCTCCATTTATAAAACAAAGGCTGACCCGTCAGGGAAACGGCTCCTTGCGGGTCCAGAGCCCATCCGGCGGCATTCACTGCAAAACTTGGCGGCCTTTGGGGAGCAAGAAGATTGTAACCTGTTTGCAGAAATTCCTCTTCGGGAAAGAGCAGAGCCATCAGAGTGGGAAAGATATCGTCGTGGGAACCAAAGCGCTGGTGGTCCGCAAAAGAGACCTTCTCTTTTAATTCCGGAGGAAGGTAAAAAAGAAGGGGGACCGCATATTTCCAATGCAGATTCTCCTGATCGTAATCCAACAGACCCCAGGTATTGTGGTCGCCCGTCATGACGACCAGCGTCTCTTTCGCCAAGTTGCTTTGCTCGATCTGCTCCAGGAAATAACCCAAAGCGTCATTGGCGTATTGAAAGGAAAGGAAGGCGCGTCGAGCCGTGTCCTTATCAGTCTTGAGCTTTGCGCTCAGGGCGGGAGGGATTTGCAGCGCTGAAGCCTGGTACTCGTCCGGCGTTCTATAAGGCGGATGGTGAGTAATGCTCAGGGCTACCATAAATTGAGGTTTCTCAGCCTGGCGCAGGGTTTCCAGCATAAAATCAAACATATACCCGTCAAAAACACCCCAGACGTTATTTTGCGCATTCTCATCCTTGCGCAAGGATTCTAATTTTACCTGGCCACTGAGCTTCTCAAAACCTTGCATTGGCAAAAATAAATCGAGATTACGCCATGCCAGTTTACCACTGCTGATAAAGTGCGTTTCATAACCGGCCTTCAGGAATGGACGCGTGATGGCAGTGTCGAAGCTGTGCGAAGCATACTTTGTCTGTGATAAAATTGACCCCGAATTTCTTATGAGAAGGCTTTCGAGACCGAGAATAGTGCCATTTTCCGCAGAAAAAAAGTATGGGAAATGGAGCAACGAATCCCAATGCTTCTCCAGACGACCCAACAGGTGAAAGCTCGGGTTATGCCAACGAAAATAATATCCGCTCCAGCTTTCCATGATGATCAGAATGACGTGGTACTTCCTATCCGGAGCACTGAAGGCGGTCTCCGACTTGCGGAACATATACCTTCGAAAAGGAGCCTGAGGGCTGGCAAGCTGGTAATAGTTGCGCAGCGCTTCCCGGAGGTCTTTGTGTTCATACCTGGCTAAAACAGGTGCCATGTCCGTGGAAAATCGATTCTCTATCCGGTGCTGGAAGGCATCATAAAAACTAAAAATGCCGTTATACGCCAATAAATTCAGAAACTGGTGATCCGAGATGCCACGTTCCTGGTTTGCGAGCGGAAAGACGCCAAGCGAACCGCGCGCCGCCAAACTGACGAAAAGCAAAGTAAAAATCACAAAAGAGATGCGGGCTGCCGACCCCGAAAAACAGGCGGGCGCTTTTCTGTTTCGCAGGCGCGCATGCAATTTCCAAAGCAGCCAGCCCGTCAGAACAGACAGCAATAACAAAAGGGAAAGAACAGGCAATACAGGGTATTCCTGCCAGAAAGTGTCCAGCAAGGCCCGGGTATCGTCTTCCATAAAACCAAAAATGCGAATATCGATATGGTTTTGAAAATAACCGTAATAAAGCTGGTCTATAAAAAGCAAGAAATAAAGCAGCAAAGACTGTAAAACAAGCCAGGGCCAGCAAAAGAATATGAGATTCCGACTCACCTTGGGAAAAGGCAGACTCAAGGCGCATAAAACAAAGAGAGGCGCCAGTGAGATGGCCAGCACCTTGGCGTCGAAACGGGCGCCCATCCAAAAAGACTCGAACAGGTCCCATTTATAATGAACTGAAATTTCATGTAAATCTCCAAAACGAATCAAAAAGTTGAGACGAAAAAGAAAAAAGACGAAACATGCTCCCAGAAAATAACAAAAAAGCAGCAGTACAAGACGAAAATACAGTTGAAATCTCATGGCTCCGGAATAGGGAAAATAATAAAAAATAGTTGTGATTCAATGAGTAATACTGAAATCTTTAGGATAATCAAGACAACCCGACGAGTAGTGAATTTTTTGACGTCGGGGGGGATCTTCCAGCTTCGCGCCCCCTCCCCTGGCCCCTCCCTCCAGGGGAGGGGGATTCTTGGCGTGGAGGGGGATTCTTGGCGTGGAGGGGGATTCTTTGGGCTGCTGTCCCCCTCCCCTGGCCCCTCCCTCCAGGGGAGGGGGATTTTCCCGTGCTGGCCCCTCCCTTCAAGGGAGGGGGATTCTTGGCGTGGAGGGGGATTCTTGGCGTGGAGGGGGATTCTTGGCGTGGAGGGGGATTCTTTGGGCTGCTGTCCCCCTCCCCTGGCCCCTCCCTCCAGGGGAGGGGGATTTTCCCGTGCTGGCCCCTCCCTCCAAGGGAGGGGGATTCTTTATATGCGCAACTTCGTATGAATTGACTATTTGGTCCAAGCCAGCGAAACCTGAGGAGAGAGAAACATTGAAATCCCGGTTTCCGGAGGACCCTTGAAGATCTCTCTCTGCGGTCGAGAAGACACCGAGCAATATGACCCCAAATACCATTACCTCTATTAAAACAAAAGTAATTAGTGCTTGGCTGAAAATTAGATAACTACATGATATTTAATGGTATTCACCTATTTTCAAGAAACGAAGATTTTGGGAAAACTTATCAAAAATCCCATTTTTTGCTGATTCTGGCCATCTGAACACTGTATCAAACAAATCTTCATCCTGTGAAATTGAAGAAATGTCATTTAATACCAGCAATTTGAGTATTTTTCGGCCAAGCACTAACTATTGAGGTGCGAAAACACTGGGATAGAGGTCGACAGAACCTCTAAATTGCGTCAAAATACCTCAAAAGTGGATGATTTAGTGCGCTTTTTCTAAGGAAAATACCCGCAAACCCAGCAAACTCGCACCTGAATAGTTGCAAACAAAAATGTGGTTCCCCCCTACCAGGGAAGGATGAATGATGCGGAATCAAGAAATGAACAGGCACCGGCATCGTAACAATGTGGTTCCCCCTACCAGGCAAGGATGAATGATGCGGAATCAACAAAAGAATGAGCGCCGGAATTGCAACCGGGAGCAGGATATTCCCGGTAAACAGGAGCAAACAGCCCGGCAGGAAGAGGTGAATCGGGAAGCCCACTGTTTGATGCGCAAGCATGGATTGATCCAAAAGGGATGGCAATTTCAATTCGATCACGCCCGGTCGAGAGCGGGCCAGTGTCGCTACGATAAAAAATTAATCTCCCTTTCAAGACATTTCACCGTCCATGCTCTTCATGCCGAAATCACTGATACCATCTTGCATGAAATCGCTCACGCGCTCACTCCCATGCGCGGACATGACCGGGTCTGGCGACAGGTCGCCTTGGCGATCGGTTGCAAAGCCCAGCGCTGTCACTCCCTGAAATTCGTTGAAGCGAAATATATTCAGCAATGCTCAAACCACTGCTGGAAACGGGAAGTGCACCGCAAACGGAAAAATCTGGTCTGCCGCTATTGCAGGGCGAAAGTGATTTATGCCTTCAATGATCAATCCTAAGGGCACCCGCGAGGGCGCCCCTACGGAGATGATTGAAGCACCCCTCGCGGGCGCCCCCACTGCTTTTTTCCCCGAAGATCAATCCATTGTTTCATTTGTCCAGTTTCAAGACTGCCATGAATGCTTCCTGAGGCACCTCCACGGTTCCCAGACGTTTCATTCGTTTTTTCCCTTCTTTTTGTTTTTCCAGCAACTTGCGTTTGCGGGTGATATCTCCTCCGTAACATTTGGCCGTCACGTTTTTGCGCAGGGCGCCCAGGGTTTCCCGGGCAATCACTTTAGTACCGATAGCTGCCTGAATGGCCACTTCATACATCTGTCGCGGAATGAGACTCTTGATTTTGGACGCCAGTTCCCGCCCCCGGTAATAGGCGTTCACCCTGGCCACGATCAGCGAGAGAGCATCCACCGGGTTGCCGTTGAGCGCTAAATCCAGTTTGACCAGGTCGCCTTTCCGGTAATCGAGCAGTTCATAATCAAAGGAAGCATAACCTCTCGAAATCGATTTCAAGCGATCATAAAAATTCATCATGATCTCGTTGAGGGGAAAATCATAGATGAGCAGGGTGCGGTCGGGCGTCGGGTATTCGATGCCGAGCTGAATTCCGCGATTTTCCTGGCACAACGACAAGAGATTGCCGAGAAATTCCGGGGGGCTCATTATTTTTCCACGGACGAAAGGTTCCTCGATGCGATCGATCTCCATGGCAGGGGGCAGTCGCGCAGGATTGTCGATTTGCAAGACCTCCCCATTCTTCAAGTGAACCCGGTAAATAACCGTCGGCGCAGTGGCGATCAGTTGCAACTCGAATTCACGTTCCAGGCGTTCCTGAGCGATTTCCATGTGGAGCAACCCTAAAAACCCGCAACGAAACCCGAAACCGAGGGCTGCCGAGCTTTCGGGCTGATAGGTGATGGAGACGTCGTTGAGGGTCAGTTTGCGCAGAGCGTCCTTCAGTTCTTCATAAGCCTCGCTTTCCAGGGGATAGATTCCGCTGAAAACCACCGGTTTCGCTTCAGCGTATCCCGGCAGGGGCTCTCGCGCCGGGTGATCGCGCAAGGTTACCGTGTCCCCGATTTTAGTGTGGCCGATGGTTTTGATGGAGGCGCTGATAAATCCCACCTCTCCGCTCAGCAATACTTTTTTTTCTTGCTGAAAGGGATTGAAATTTCCCAATTGCAGGACTTCATATTCCCTCCCGGTTGCCATGAAACGGATTTTATCCCCTAGCCGGACCTTGCCGTCCACCACCCGCACCATGACGACGATGCCCAGATAGGCGTCGAACCAGGAATCGAAAATCAAGGCTCGCAACGGCGCTTTCACCACCCCGCGGGGAGGAGGGATCAAAGCCACGATTTGCTCCAGGATTTCGGCAATGCCCGTGTTTTGCTTGGCGCTGGCACGGACGGCCATGCTGGTATCCAGACCGATCAGGTCTTCGATTTCCCGGCAAACCTGATCTGCGCGAGCGGTGGGCAGGTCGATCTTGTTCAGCACCGGCAGAATCTCCAGGTCATTGTCCAATGCCAGGTAAACGTTGGCCAGCGTCTGGGCCTCTACACCCTGTGCCGCGTCCACGACCAAGAGGGCCCCTTCACAGGCAGCCAGGGAGCGTGACACTTCATAGCTGAAATCAACGTGTCCGGGAGTGTCGATCAGATTCAACAAATAAGTGTGGCCATCCCCGGCTTCGTATCGCAGGCTGGCCGTCTGAGATTTGATGGTGATGCCCCGTTCCCGCTCGATATCCATGGAATCGAGCAGCTGATCGCGGGATTCCCGGGCACTGACGGCACCGGTGCGTTCCATCAAACGGTCCGCCAAAGTGGATTTGCCATGATCGACGTGAGCGATGATGCAAAAATTTCGTATGTACTGTTGCTGCAACTAGGTGACTCCCGATAACTTGGATAACTTGAACGAAGGACGCTTTATCATCTTTCAGAAAAGACGGTGGCCACGTAGCTTCCCTGGAATGAGACAGCCAATTCCTTTTTCCGGTATATGAAAGAAGGCAACGAAATCCGCCCTATTTTCTTTTTGCGGATCATCCTTTGGAATTTGAAGAGCACTTGCTCTTCGGGAAGAGGGCAAATTGCCTGAAAATCATCCTTCACCGGTTTGAGATACGAAATCTCACTTTCCTGAATGATGATATGGGCTTCCCGTCCCATTTCCTTCAAGAGGAGATAAACCATACCCCATCCCGCCAAAGTCACCAGGCTGTTCAAACTGCCTCCGAAAGCGGTTTGTTTGTGGTTGAGATTTTTTGCCAGGGGAGCGCTGAGCACCAAGCCTTTGCCACCATACTCTTCGACGCGCAGTCCCATGTGTCGTGTCATGGCGATATCCCGGTGCAGGCGTTGTTCCAGTTCTTTTGTTAAATCCATGCTCACGGTTGTCGTGATGGTTTCAAAGGTTCTCCTCGCCACAACGGGAAACAGCGCTTTTGATACGGGAATATATTTCTTCGATTTCTCCGACCCCGTCCACCTTTGCGAGCATCCCGGCCTTCGCATAGTAGCCGGTCAAGGGTTCGGTTTGTTCGAGATATGCGGCCAGGCGTTCCCTGACCGTGTCCTCGGTGTCATCTTTTCGATGCGTGAGGACTTCGCCGCTGACGTCATCTTTGCCGGGGATTCGGGGTGGATTGAATTCGACGTGATAAACGCGACCGCTGGGCAGATGCACGCGCCGTCCCATGATTCGCCTGAGCAACAAATCGTCTGCCACCATCAAATAAATAGCGGCATCGATCCTTTCCTTTCTTTCCGCGAGCAACTCATCCAGTTTTTCGGCTTGCGCCACCGTGCGTGGGAAGCCGTCGAGGAGATAGCCATTGGCGCAGTCCGGCGCCGCAAGCCGTTCCCGGATAATGCCGATCATGATTTCGTCGGCTACCAGTTGGCCCGACTCCATCACCGCCGCGGCTCTCAGTCCGATTTCCATCCCGCCAGCCACCGCCTTGCGGAGCATATCGCCCGTGGAAAGTTGCACGATACCAAAATCCTTCACGAACTTTTGCGCCTGTGTTCCTTTACCCGACCCCGGGGCGCCTAAAAAAATCAATCGCATCTCTTTTCATCTATTGAACGGGTGGGATCGCTTCATGCAGGTAATCAGCGCCTGATCCCTCGAAACGCCCCACGCTTTGTCCCTGCCCGTACAATTTGTATTTGTAAATCACCAGCCCTTCCAATCCCACCGGACCACGGGCATGGGTTTTACTGGTGCTGATTCCCACTTCGGCGCCGAATCCGTAGCGAAAGCCATCGGAAAATCGGGTGGAAGCGTTCCAAAAGACATTGGCCGCGTCCACTTGATTCATGAACCATTCCGCCTTTTCCTTGTTTTCGGTGACGATCGCGTCCGTGTGTTTGGAACCGAAAGCATTGATGTGGGCCACAGCCTCCTGCAGAGAAGAGACCGTTTTTACGGAAAGGATCAAATCGCCGTATTCCGTCACCCAGTCTTCCGGCAATGCTTCTTTCAGACGCAATGAATCGACTCCCTGCAGACGCTGTCGGGTCGTCTCACAAACACGCAAATCCACCTCGGCGTCTTGCAGCTTTTTCAGGATATCCACCAGGGAAGATCGAGGGAATGCTCGATGAACCAGCATCGTTTCCATAGCGTTGCAGACCGCCGGATATTGCAGCTTGGCATCGAGTACGATTTCCTCACTCTTGCCCAGGTCGGCCCGGCAATCGAGATAAACGTGGCAAATGCCATCCGCATGGGCCAGCACGGGCACTCGGGAATGGGCCTGGACGTAGCGCACCAGGGAATTGCTTCCGCGTGGGACGATCAAATCGATGCAGTCAGCGGCTTGCAGAATGCGGGACACTTGCGCACGGGTATTGAGCAGCGACGTCGTTCCCTGCGGCATGAAATCGAACCGGGCCAGCGTTTCCCCTATCAACCGGGCCAGCGCTTGATTGGAGTGTTGCGCCTCGCTGCCTCCTTTGAGAATCACCGCGTTGCCCGACTTGATCGCCAAGGCGGAAATCTGCGCAAGCACCTCGGGCCGTGATTCAAAAATCGCCAGAATGACCCCCAGTGGACAGGACACCCGGTAAAGTTCCAGACCATCCGCCAGCCGCGTGCCCCTTTCGATTTTTCCGACGGGGTCCGGCAAGCGAGCCACGCTTTCCATATTGAGCGCCATCTGCTCGATTTTTTTTTCATTCAATGAAACCCGCGCGAAGGCGGAAGCAGAAAGCTTTCCCGCTTCCATGATCGCTTTGGCCTGCACTTGATCCAAGGCGTTGGCTTGCAGGATTTTCTGCCGGTTCAGACGCAAGTTTTCCGCAATCGCTTGCAGTACCCGATTTTTCCGGCTTGTTTGCAAATTAGCCAACTCGAGGGAAGCGCGCCGGGCAATTTGCGCTTGTTCAGTCAACGTGTCTGTCATAAGCCTCTGTCGAGGAGGGGATGGAGCCATTGAAAGAGAATAAAAAATTTAAGCTGTTATGAATCATATTGCTGATAGGTTCAAGACCGTTTTGCGCCGGACTTTCGGATGCCACGTTTCATTGAGCAGCGAACAGTTGATGAAGAACGCGAGTGATCAGGGGAAATTCCTCGGGAAAAACCGTGCGGAAATCCAGCCAGACCTGGTTGTTCCGCACTCTTGCAATGACCGGTATCTCCTGTTGTCGGAAAAACTGCTGGATTTTTTCAGCAGGCAAAGTGACGTGTTCCAGCACCAGGCAATAGGAATCGAGATAAATTTCCGGCAAAGCCCCACCTCCGCTCAGGGAAGCTGCCGCTGCCAACTTGCAGGACCAGCCGCATCGAGGAGGAATGCTGAGGGAGCGCAGCACGGTCTCCGCCTTTTGCCGGATGGCGTCGCTCGATTGTTCCAATAGTCCGATGGTGGGGATGGCGCTGGCCAGTGTCTCCATTTGAAAATAGGCTGCCAGATGGACTTCCAGCAAAGCCATGGTGATCTTGTCCAAACGCAGCACGCGGAACAGGGGATGGCGGGCAAGTCGGCGGATCAGATTTTTACGACCAACCACGATGCCTGCCTGGGTACTGCCCAGTAATTTATCTCCACTGAAGGTCAGCAGGTCGACTCCACTGCGTACTTCCCACTGCACCGTGGAGATACCCCGCAAGGCCGGCTGTTCGAATTGATAGAAATTGCCGCTTCCCAGATCATGGAACGCGAACAGTTCATGCTCGCGCGCCAACCGGGAAATTTGGGCAACCGGCGTCTCCTCGACAAATCCCCGCATCTCGTAATTGGAAGGATGAACTTTCAGCAAGGCGGCCGTATTGCCGTTGATGGCTTTTTCATAATCGGAAAGACGCGTGCGGTTGGTCGTTCCCACTTCCACCAGTCGAACGCCGGCAGCCCGCATGATGTCCGGAACGCGGAAGGATCCACCTATTTCCATGAGTTCCCCGCGGGAAACAATCACTTCCTTTCCGTAAGCCAGGGCCACCAGCATCAAATAAAGCGCCGCGGCATTGTTGTTGACCACCAGCGCGTCCTCCGCTCCCGATAGAAAGCGCAGGTGATTCCTCACTCCCTCGCCACGGGTGCCGCGTTTGCCGGATTCCAAATCGTACTCGACGGTGGCATAAGAAGAGAGCAGCGGCAGAATCGAATCGATCAATTTCCGCGAAATAGGAGCGCGGCCCAGATTGGTATGAATGACCACGCCGGTCGCATTGATCACGCGACGAATACTGATCTGACCCCGCTGCCTGACGATCGCAGCCAGATGCTCCAGGATTTGCTCTTTGCTGGAAAACGGCAAAGGGGGGACCGCCGGCTCTCCACCCTCCGCCAATCCCCCTCCCCTGGCCCCTCCCTCCAGGGGAGGGGGATTGATTGAAGCTGAAATTTCTTCCCGCAATCCGTCCAGAACCCCGTTGACATGGGCGCGCACCGGTTTACCAAAGTGCAGATCGCGCGCTTTCAGATAATGATCGACTTCCCTGATCGAAGGCAACAGACCATAAAGCGCGGAACGCGCCTCGAGGGGATTGGAAGAGCGGACCCCCGCCCGGGTTTCCCCCTTACTTTGCTGTTGCGGTGCGGATGTTTTGCGGGTCGACATAGCCTTTATCACGCCTTTCGTGGAACACCACTCCAGCTGACCGCAAGGTCGAAACGCCAATTCAGCTCAGCGCTCGAGTGGATCACTCCGTTGTTTTCCCGCTTTGGCGGACTGCTTTGCCCGACTTTGCGGTTTTCGTCCCGGCTGCCTTTTTAGCGGTGGTCGGCTGAGCTTTTTTGGCCGCCTTTTCAGTGGCAGTGGGTTCTGCTTTTGAAGGAGTCGTCGTTTTTTTCGATTTGCTCTTCACGGTTTCTGCAGCAGTTTTCTTGCCCGCCTTTGCAGTCACGGCTGCGCTTTCGTCCTTCTTTTCCGCAGTATCTTCCGCTTTTTTGGGAGCATTGCGGGGTTTTGGCTTCGGTTTTTTTTCACTCCGCGTGGCCGGCTCGGCTGTTTCTTTTTTTTGAGTCGGCTTTCGCCTCGTGGAGCCGCGTGGCTTGGCCGGCGCCTTTTCCCCGGCGACGGGAACTGGTGGCGGAACCTCCACGGCGGCGGGCTCGTTCACCGGCTCGGAAACGGCAACCCCGGCCGCGCTGATATGATCCACCGGTTCCGCAACCTCCGGAGCGCGATCGATCAATTCCCCTCCCCTGGAGGGAGGGGCCGGGGGAGGGGGACTGATCCGGTTTTGCCGTGAATCACGATGGGAACTGCTGAAAAGCACGGTGGACGGAGGAACGTCTTTGCCATTCTCATCAGGGGGATTCGCTTTTGCGGAGGGAAGCGCCGGTGGCGCGACGCCTGCCTGCTCTGCGGGCCCAGGCTGGTGGGCGCTGCTATACAAGGGGACGGGTTTTGGTGGCTTTTCCACTTCGCCAGGTAAATCCTTATTGGAATCCACCGGTTCTTCCGCCGGGTCGACTGCGGTTTTTGCTTCTTCCATGCTTTCGGATGGCTGTGAAAGAGCCGCCGGTTTTTCCTTTTTACGCCGGTTTTTTCCTGATTTTTCTTTCTCTTCCTTGTCCTTGGGAGTCTTCTCTTCTTCCCGCAATGATTTTTTCCCGCTTCCACCGACCGTTTCCGAGGTACCGGCCGTTCTGTTGAGCACCTCGAAATCCGGCAATTTTCCGGGATCTGCGGAAAGATCCGCCGTCAGCACTATCTTGATGCCGAATTCAACTTCGAGTTCATCCAACTGTTGCCGTTTCTTATTGAACAAATGATTGGATAATTCCACCGGAACGAGGCTATGGATTTCAATGATCTCGCCACTCCCGCGCACCGCAGTTGCAGCCAGATCCCGGATTTTCCGCAAAACCGCGTTGGCCAGGGAGGAAACCGAAAGAACTTCCCCCATCCCGCCACAAGTGGGACAGGTGGTTTTCATTTCCTGGGAAAGCGCATTGGCGATGCGCTGCCGGCTCATTTCGAGCAAACCGAATTGTGAAATACTCCCCAGGGTCCACTTGGCTTTGTCGTCCTGCAAGCGCTCTTCCATCGTTCTGACAACGGCATTGCGGTTTTCCTCGCCAGTCATATCGACGAAATCAATCACGATCAAGCCCCCCAGATTCCGCAAACGAAGCTGACGGGCGACTTCCTCGGCCGCCTCCTGATTGGTGCGCAGTGCCGTCTCTTCGATATCATGGCTCTGGTTGTAACGTCCTGAATTGACGTCGATCGCCACCAAGGCCTCGGTGGGATCGATCACCAGGCTCCCTCCTGAAGGAAGTGGCACATGGTTACTGCTGAGCTGTTCGATTTGGTTTTCAATGCCATAATCCGAAAACAGGGAACGTTCTCCCAAATAAAATTGCAGGCGCTTCTGGCGGTTGGGAATATTGGCCTTGAAAAACTCCCGGGCTCGTTGAAAGGTTTCCGGGTGATCAATCCAGATTTCAGCAATGTCGTCGATAAAATAGTCTCTCAAGGTGCGCACCACCACGTCCTCTTCCTCATACAAAAGTCCGGGTCCGGCGGCGCTTTCATAATTTCTCAGGATTTCGTTCCATTTGCGGCGCAGGGCCATGAAATCCCGCTTCAGTTCGGATGCGCCCCGGTTCACTCCGGCAGTGCGGATGATTGCCGAATCTTTCTCGCCACACAGTCCCTCGAGCAAATGCTTCAAGCGCGCCCGGGTTTCCAAATCCTCGATTTTCTTGGAAACGCCTCCCTTGTTGCTGTTGGGCATGAAGACCAGAAAACGTCCCGGCAGGCTGATATGGGTCGTCAGACTCGCCCCTTTGCGTCCTATTTGATTGCGGGTCACTTGTACCATGACCCATTGTCCGGGCTTGAGAAATTTTTCAATGGCAGATTTACTAAGCGGATTATCGGCAGCTTTGATGACCTGAAAGTTGACGTCCGAAAACGCCAGAAACCCGTGACGCTCCGCCCCGTATTCCACAAAAGCGGCCTGGAAGGAACTCTGCACTTTGACCACCTTGCCACGATAGATGTTGCCAATCATTCGATTGGTTCCCGTCTGTTCGACGTGGAGATTGTCCAGGGTATTCCCGGTGACCGCGGCAATACGCGTTTCGTCATCATCGACGTTGACGAGCATTTTTTTATTTTCTTTTATCATTAAAATTCCTTTATCGAAAAGGTAAGAGACTCCGGAGAGGAGATGGTTTGATTGTTTTCAGAAGGAAAGTGGAAAAGTGAGGTTCCAAGCAGTGATTTTGCATTATATGAATGTGGATAGTCAATCCCGCTGCTCCGCATCGAATAAGCTCCGGGCGTGTTCTCCCTGCTCATTTTTCAAAATCACTTCGATGCGTTTTTCGGCTTTTTCCAGAAACCGGTGGCATTCCCTGCTCCAGCGAATGCCGTTTTCAAAGGATTTCAAGGCATCTTCCAGAGGCAACGAACCGGTCTCCAGTTGGTTGACAGCTTCCTCGAGATGTTTCAATGCAGTTTCAAAAGCGTGTTCCGACATGGTAAAAACTTTCGCAGAATGGTAGAGCAATGACGTTTACTCAATGGAGCTTCCCGGCAAGGTATCACAGTCCCGTAATTGAAATCAACAGATTTTTCCGCATCGTTTGTTGCTGTCCATGATACTCGCCGTGGAATCCGCGTCATTTACGGGAAAACTTTTCTTTATCCCCGCACTATGGCATAGATTCTGATGACGTCATAGAAAAATAACAGTCCGCTCCGCCATTTTCAAAGACTTGCCACATGCGCATCAAAAGTCTGCAAATCACAGGATTCAAGTCTTTTTGTCATTCCGTCAAATTCGAGTTCATCCAAAATGGCATCACCATGGTGGTCGGCCCCAATGGGTGTGGCAAGAGCAACGTCGCCGATGCCATCCTCTGGGTGCTGGGAGAGCAAAGTGCCAAGCACTTACGTGGAGGCGGGATGGAAGACGTGATTTTCGCAGGCAGTGACTTCCAAAAACCGGTCGGCCTGGCCGAGGTGATGCTGACCTTCGATAATCAGGCCGGTCCCGTGTTGCCTCGATACCGGGACTTTGCGGAAATTTCGGTTTCCCGTAAATTGTACCGTTCCGGCGAGAGCGTCTATATGATCAATAAATCACCGGTACGCTTGATGGACGTGCGGGAGTTGATCATGGACACCGGGATCGGCAGCAAATCCTATGCTATCATCGAGCAGGGAAGAGTGGGAGAAATAATTAGCGCCAAACCCCTCGACCGCCGTTATCTGATCGAGGAAGCGGCGGGTATCGTCAAATTCAAAACGAAACGTCAAACTGCGGAAAGACGCTTGGAAAGCACGCAGCAAAATCTGTTGCGCGTCGACGATCTGCTGCAGGAGTTGCGCCGCCAGGAAAAAGGCCTCCGCGAACAAATGGACAAAGCGATCCGTTATCTCGATCTGAAAAATAAAACGCGGCAAATCGATCAACAACTGCTGGCCTTGAAATGGCAAAGGACGCAGCGGCAGGAAAAAGAATCGCAAACCATCAAAAACCGCCACCAAAAACAGCAGACGGTCTTGCAGGAAAAGCGCGCCGTCCGGGAAAATCGACTGGAACAACTTTCTTCGGAATCGACCCGGCACAACACCCACCTGGAAACCCTTCGCGAAGAGGCGTTTCAGAAAGAACGGGAAATCCAGGAAAGTGACAACAAACGTATACTGGAACGGCAAAACATACAAAACTACGAGGAGTGGATCCAACAACACGCCCGCGAGTTGGAAGAATTGCAAGGCAAGGACGCCATCTTGCGGGAGCAGCAGGCTTGCGCGCAAGAGGAAACAGCCTTGCTGGAAAAACAATTCGTGCAAATCGAGGAGGACGTCGAGCAGGTCGAGCAGTCTCGTCAACAGGAGGGGAACGTCCTGAATACCTTGAACGAAGCCACGCAAGCCTTACAAACACAGTTGCTTGCCATTCATACGCGCTTGACCAATCACTCGAATCAAAAAGGATTTTTGCAAGACCGTCTTGAAAGTACTTCGGAACGAGGCATCCGCCTCGAGGAACAGAGACGGAGCAACGAGGCCTATTTGCGCGAGACTCATGAGAAAGCGACGCGAACCGGGGAAAACGTCAATCGTTTGCAGACGGAGCAAGAGCAGGCTTTGCAATCCCTGCAAGAATTGGAAGCGGCGCATGCGGATCATCAAAGAAAAATGGCGGACCATGAGAGGCGACTGCAGGAAAGACAATATCGCTTTCAGACGACTACCTCCCACCTCGAATCCCTGAGGAGCATTCAGGATCAATATGAAGATCTCGATGAAAGCGTGAAATCTTTTTTAATGTTGCTGAAAGAATCCCCTGCGGAAAAAAAACGCCTGGGAATTATAGGAGTGGTGGCTGAATTCCTCAACGTCGAAGCTTCCCACTTTGCCAAAGTCGCTCCCGCCCTGGTGGATTACCTGGATTTGTTGCTGGTGGAAAAAGCGGCATTTCTCCCCGAGATCGAAAGGTTTTGCCAGCAGCAGGAAATGGGGCGCCTGGGTTTCATCCCCCTGGACCAGGCAGACCATTTTCCCCCTCCCGGCCAACTGCCCGGTATTCCTTTGTCGGATCTGCTTCGATTCGTCGCCCCCCTGCCGGATACTGCCGTTACTTCGTTGGCGCGGGGATTCTTCAGCCGGATTTACCTGGTGGAAAACCAGCAGGCATGGCAAACCCGACCGGTGGACGAAACAGCCATTGAATGGATTTCTCCTCAAGGGAGTTATTACGCGCGGCAGGGAATCGTCAGAATCGGTCAGCCTCGCCAATCGTCCTTTGGCTTCCTCAAACGTAAAAACCAAATTGAAATGCTGACCCAAAAAGCATCGCATTCGCAGAAAGAAATGGCCCTCTTGCAGAAAGAAAAAACGGCCCTCGAAGATCAATACTCGCAACGGAGTGAAACCATTGACCGGGAAAAAAGCCGGCAGCATGAATCGGATGTGGAATTGTCCCGCCTCCACAAAGAACTGGAATTCGACCAACTCGAACACCGACGGACCGCGCAACTCAAGGAACAACTCAAAGCAGACCGGCAACAGCAGCGGCAGGAAATCGAAAAATATGAAAAAGACCGGCAGGAAATCGATACGAAACTGGTCCACCTCGAAAAAGACCGCAAACGCCTGGAAGGGGAAATGGAAGGACACCAGCAATCGATGCGGGCCCAACGGGAGACCGTGGAAAAAATATTGGAAACCTTGCTCACCACCCGGGTGAAGCTGACGGAAGTCCATCAACAACTCAAAACCGCTGAGGAGCGGGTACAACGACTATCCCACGAGTCGATGGATTGTCGGAAACGCATGGGGGTTTTGCAGAATTCTCAAAAAGAAGTCGGGGAAAAAATCAAAAAAAGCCGGCAGATCATCGCAGAAATCGATTCCCGTTTCGACGACTTTCTGCAAGCAAGGGATGCCTTGAAGACCCGTTTGAACCAGGAAACGGAGATTCACGAGCAAATGATGGAAAAACGATCCCAATCCTCTACAGATTTGCAGGAGCTGACGGAGGAGTTGGAGCGGTTGTTGACGAAAATACATGAAGCAAGCCTGCAGGCAACCGAACAACGCATTCAGCGTGAACAAATCGAAGAGGAAATATCCAATTCATACAGCCTTGCTCCTCAGGAAATGACGGAGCAATTGGATCTCGAGAATCTCGATGAAAGTCAGCTGGCGGGACAATTGAAAAAATTGCGCGCGCGGTTGAACGAAATGTCCCACGTCAACCAGAGCGCTCCGCAGGAACACGCGGCCCTCGCGGAAAGAGTCCTTTTTCTGGAGCAGCAATCTTCGGATTTGCAAAAGGCCATGAATGATTTGAGACAATCCATTCGAGCAATCAACGTGGAATCACGCCAGCGGTTTCAGAAAACCTTCGAACAGGTCAATCAGTATTTCAAAGAGACCTTTACCACCTTGTTCGAAGGGGGAGAGGCCCGCATGGTTCTGACGGATGACGAAGACGTCCTGGAAGCCGGTATTCAGATCATTGCTCAGCCTCCCGGGAAAAAACTACAAAACATGAATTTGCTTTCAGGAGGTGAGAAAGCCCTGACGGCCATCTCGCTCATTTTTGCGATCTTTTTGATCAAACCCTGTCCTTTTTGTTTACTCGATGAAGTAGACGCGCCTTTGGACGACGTGAACGTGAGGCGTTTCAATGTGATGATCCAACAGATGATGAAGGATTCACAATTCATCATCATCACGCACAACAAGAGGACCATGGAAATAGGGCACCGTTTGTATGGGGTGACCATGGAAGAGCCGGGAGTTTCCAAAATGGTTTCGGTCGAATTTCAAGAGGCGGCTGGTATGGCAAACTGAAGCGGCCTTTTTCCTTTATTGAAATTGAAAAGCATTTCAGGCGTTTCAATGAAAATTGCGATTGTCGATTCCGGACTGGGTGGCCTGTCCATCTGCGCCTTACTGACCCCTCGCCGCGTCGGCGGAGCGTCTGGTTCCGCCAAGCGCCCAAACAGGTGGCGCTCCGCTTCCGTCGAATTCAAATACGTGAATGCCGTTCCCGAAAATGATTGGGGATTCAATCAAATGGAATCGCGGTTGCAGAAAATTTTTTTCTTCGACAAAGTCCTGGCGGGGATCGAGCGCTGGTACCAGCCTGATTTCATTTTTATCGCCTGCCATACTCTGTCCGCCTTGCTCTCGGAGACGGCTTTTTTCCAGGACAAGCAAAGCCGTCGCTTTGCCCTTTCGCCGGCAGGTATGATTTCCGCCGGCGTCTGCCAGATTGTCCGCCACCTCTCCGCCAATCCCGCATCCGGCGTATTCATTTTTGCTGCCGAGACCACCATTGCGGAATCGATTTACGCCACAAAGCTGTCAGCAGCCGGCATTGCCGGCGATCGCATGATTTCCCGAGCCCTTCCGGGAGTGGCCACCATGATCTCCAATGACCCTGAAGGAAAACAGGTCTATCAGAGCATCACGAACTTCATCAAAATTGCCCTGGCGCAAACGTCCCGACCTTTCAAACCCCTTTATGCTTTTTTGGGATGTACCCATTATGGATACCAGGCAAAATTATTTGAAAAAGCCTTTCAAGAGTTGGGACGCCAGGCGGTGATACTCGATCCCAATGAAGCGGCTTGCCGACAAATCATGGCCCAAATGCCGTATTACCCCTCCCCGCGACACCTCACCCCCGACCCCTCCCTCAAGGGGAGGGGGATTCTTTCATCCGAAGAGCATGCTCCGCTTGCCGGCAATTTTTCCGTTGAATTCATATCCCGATATGCGCTTCCTGCCAACGAAGTGGCCACCGTGTCTCGCTTTTTGTCTGAGATTTCTTCGAGTACCATGCATGCATTGCAAAACCATACGCTCAAACCCGATTTGTTTTGACCCGTTTTCTTGGCGCTCGTCTTCGATTTTCCGCGTGCGCTTCCCCGTAGCTTGCCGCGTGACCGACCGTTCCGGCGCTTTGCCTCTCCGGAGAGCGCGAAGCGGTCGAGGTCTTGATAGCTCGCAGTTGACCGCGGAGATGTTTTTTATTCCCATATTTTGATCATGACCATGTCCGTCTCCATCCTATCCGCGCTTTGGGACGCCCACCGGCATCAGGTTCGGATCATCTCGCCACCTCGCAATTCCAGGCGACGCGCCTTCCTGGCAGTGGATCTGCGGGGAAGAAGCGACCTGGGAAAATTCGAGGGCGCCTTGTTGGCTCCCTTCATTCACGAGTGGATGCGAAACCATGCGATCACGCGATTTTTCCTGCTTCTCGATAGACGGCGGGAAGAATCCTGGCGACAACCGGCACTCCGCCAGGATTTTCAGGAGCTTTTGTGTTTCCAATCCGACTCGGCTGCGATGCGGGGTTGCGTCTGGAAGGGCTCATTTCGACCTGCCTCTGAAATCGAACGAATGCTGCAACTGAACCGGCAGGCGCCGCTGGAAACGATCGCCGCTCAGCAGCGGGCGGCCCTGCTGTCTTCCGGGCAACCCCTGTCCTTGCAAACGGTCCTCGTTCCCAAGCCATGGGGGTATGAAGAATGGTACACCGGGGTTGAAAAAAGAGGAGTGGCTCGCGTACGGACTGCCGAAGGATCCACGGAATTGCCCTATGCGTTGTCCCTCTTTCGCCAGTGCTATTTGAAGAACCACGCGGAGTGCCCGATTTTGTTGAAAACCTTGAATCCGGCGCCCCAGAAAGTCTTGGGAGACCTCTACCTGGAAATGCATGAAAAAAAATGGGAAGTTTATCTGGTCACGGAGATCGATCCCACAGCCTGGCCTTCAGGGGTGGGCATCATCAAGGCAGGATTGCATCCCGGCAAAGTGAAAGCTTACCGGGATTGCCGTGGAGAGGACTGGCTCGCCCCCTACCTGCGGAATTTTGAAAGCTCCCTTGCCGCCTATGCGGACACCCGCCTCCGGATCGACAGTTTGCTGGATGAGATGAAAATACGTGAACATATCGACCCTCATGCCACTCTCCCCCCGGAGACCGCTTTACAACTCCTGAAAAAAATCCCGCTCGTCTTGCAAAATGAAGAAAAACGGCGCCGGGAGCAACTTTACGATTTTGTGGGAAATCACCAGGTCGGGGTGGGGGACGTCATTACCTTTCCCCCCTGTCACCTGCATAGCCTGCAGCATGGCATTCGGGTCGTTGAATTCCAAACGCCGCATTACGAAAGACTGATTCTCATGTCCGGGCAAAAGGTGCTCACCCAGGATTACCGGGACACGGCAAAAGCTCTCTCCCTGCTGAAACCCGAAGCGTACCGCAGCTCTCCGCCGCAGGAATTGGGAAAAACGGAAGAGTGGCAAAAAGAACGCGTGGTGGATTTCCCGGATTTTTCAGTCGAGCGCATCATCGTCCGCCCCGGGGGTGAATACTCGGATAAGACGGGCGATGATTACCACCTGTGGTACGGCGTAAAGGGAGAAGGAACGCTTCATTTCTCCCTCGACAAAAAAGGCGGGCCGGTCCCCGCGCCGCAGGAACGCCGGTCGCAGAAACCCGCTTTCCTGCAACCGGCGAATGGATTATTTCTTCCCGTAGCCTTGCAAGACTATACCGTGAAGAACACCTCGACCACCTCACTGCTCTGTCTCAAAGCGCTGCCGCGGCCTTGAAATTCTATCATGCCTGTCGAGCGGAGCCCGCAATAAGCCGGGTTCTGTTCCTGCCTTGCGGCAGACCATAGTCATTTATCTGGGATCCCTGTTGCCAGGAACCTCGAGCGTCCTACCCAACCGCTGGACGGGCCATCTTTCGACGCGGTTCTATTTGGACTTGCAACGGATGGGGTTTACACTGCCGACTCTGTCACCAGAGCCGCGGTAGGCTCTTACCCTGCCTTTTCACCCTTGCCTGTGCTCAAAAAAGCCATCGGCGGTTTATTTTCTGTTGCACTTTCCGTCAGCTCGCGCTGCCTGGCTGTTAGCCAGCATCCTGCCCTGCGTTGCCCGGACTTTCCTCCCGTGATTCGATCACCGGCGACTATGTTTCGGGCTCCTTATTCGCGTCCTCTTGCTTCACTGCAACGGAGGGATAGCAATGAGGAGCGCATCATGATATGAAAAAAACTTGCGATCCTTTGATAGATGATATAAAAAATGCAGCTTAACTTTTATTACGCAGATGGGCAAACCCTAATTAGAAAGCAGTAGAAATTCATGGAAAATCAAGGAGAGGTAATCGTTTCTGAACCTTCGTATAAATACGGCAGTGACCTGTCGGAAAGTCGGGAATTGTCGTGCGACGATATCCTGCAAAGAAGCATTGGACGTATGAAAAACATCGGTATATCAGCCCACATCGACAGTGGCAAAACCACTTTGAGCGAGCGCATTTTGTATTACGCGGGAAAGATTCACAAGATCGGGGAAGTGCATGGCGGGGGAGCGGGGGCGACGATGGATCATATGGATTTGGAAAAAGAGAAGGGGATCACCATTACTTCCGCCGCCACCACCGTTTTTTGGAAGGGAGAGACGATCAACATCATCGACACCCCGGGGCATGTGGACTTCACGGTTGAAGTGGAGCGTTCCTTGCGAGTGTTGGATGGCGCGATCATGGTCCTTTGCGGAGTTGCCGGGGTACAGTCGCAATCGATCACGGTGGATCGTCAGATGAAACGCTACCGGGTGCCCCGGCTGGCTTTTATCAACAAACTGGACCGCCGGGGGGCGGATCCCGCACGAGTGGTCGAAGACCTTTGCGAGATCCTGGAATTGAATGCGGTCGCCATGCAGATTCCGATTGGTCTGGAAGAGGAGCATCGAGGGGTGGTGGATCTGGTCAGCATGAAGGCCATTTATTTCGAGGGGACGCGAGGAGAGAAATTGCGCGTGGAAGGTATTCCTGCCGACTCGATTGAGGCGGCCGAGGAGAGGCGCAGGGAGATGCTGGAAGCGGTTTCCATGTTCGATGACCAACTGATGGAGGATTTGCTGGAGGAAAAGGAAGTTTCCGCAGAAGCGATCCACGTGGCTGTCAGAAAAGGGGTGCAGTCGTTGCAACTCTGTCCGGTCTATTTGGGTTCGGCGTTCCGCAACAAGGGGGTGCAACCGCTTTTGGACGCGGTTTGCCACTACCTGCCTTCCCCGCTGGAAGCGGAACCGGCTTTGGCAAAGAATCCTGCAGACGAAAATCAAAGCGTCGAATTGCTGCCGGACCCACAGTTACCGCTGGTTGCAATGGCATTCAAGCTGACAGAAGAGCAATTCGGGCAACTGACCTATACGAGGATCTACCAGGGTTCCATGCGCAAAGGGGATCAAATCGTCAACATTCGCACCGGCAAGAAGATTCGCGTGGGTCGAATGGTACGCATGCATGCCAATGACAGGCAGAATATAGACAAGGCGCAAGCAGGGGATATCGTGGCTATGATTGGCGTCGAGTGCGCCTCCGGGGATACATTTTGCGGCTCCGGGATTCAGCTGGCGTGTGAATCCATGCACGTCTCCGAACCGGTGATTTCACTGGCGGTGGATACCAAAAACAATGAATCGCAGGTCAGGATGAGCAAGGCCCTGGGACGGTTCATGCGTGAAGATCCCACCTTCAAGGTCAAGGTGGACAAGGAGTCGGGAGAAACCCATATTTCAGGGATGGGAGAGTTGCACCTGGAAATATACCTGGAACGGATCCAGCGTGAATATAAAGTCGACGTCTTGGTTGGCGCACCTCGAGTCAACTACCGGGAAGCGATCACCCAAGCCGCGAAATTTGTTCATTTACACAAGAAACAAACGGGCGGAGCAGGTCAGTTTGCCGGAGTCAGTGGCACTATCGAGCCCTTGCCGGCAGAACACGAAAACGGTTTTGAATTCATCAACGATATTTTTGGCGGCTCTATTCCCAGCGCTCATATTCCTTCATGCGAAAAAGGATTTCAGGACGTCATGGAAAAAGGCCCGCTGGCGGGGTTTCCCGTGACCGGGATCAAGGTTACCCTGATTGATGGCAAATACCATGACGTCGATTCCAGTGATCTGGCCTACCGCCTTGCCTGCCGGGAGGCGATGAAACAAGCCATCGCCAAATCCCGACCGATTCTTCTGGAACCGGTCATGAAAGTCGAAGTGGAAACTCCAGCCGAATACCAGGGGACGGTGATTGGAGATCTGAGTTCCAGACGGGGGGTGATTTATGGTTCGGAGGTCGGCGAAGAAAGCACGGTGGTCCGTGCGGGAGTGCCTCTCTTGGAAATGTTCGGATATGCCACCGAACTTCGCTCCATCAGTGCCGGAAAAGCCACCTTTACGATGGAATTTGAAAAATACGTCGCAATGCCTTCTTTCCTGCAGGAAAAAGTCATTGAGGAACGTGCCGAAAAAAAAGCGAAAGACGCGTCCTGAATCAGGACTCGGAGCGCTTTTGAAACGGGAACCACGAATTGTTCGCAAATGTTTGCTCTTTCAGAAATATGGCCGGTATCGACCGGCGCGAGGTAAAACAAAGAAGGATTCTCGATAATACGAATTTACCGGGATGAATCTTTCATGTTTGCAAGCTTGTTGTTGCATGATAGTCTTTGAAAGCTGCCGGCGGTCGAGTTCATTTTTTGCGAAATTCCTTTTCCTGCAGTCTGGCATAAGGGCCGTCGCTGCTTGCCTGAGGTAGTAAGATGGATTGATGCTCTCAATCCGGTAAATAGTGTAATAATCATCCACGTATCTTCGCGTACGAATAATAAAGGAGAAATCATGAGAAATTATCTATGGATCGTTATCATATCCGTCGTTCTGACGGGATGTGGCGCTCAGCAGTCGGGTACGGTCAACGTGACTGGCTTGGGCGCAGGTCAATATACGCCTGCCGTTTTGGTTTTTGAAGGCAACGAAGCGTATTATTCACAGGCATTGGCGGTATGCCGGCAAGCTGCCGCGAATCGTCAAAACACGGCGTCTCAGGAGGGGGAACTGGAAACCATTACGAATGTTACGGAAGCCGCCACGGTCGGAGCCGTTCTTGGCACGGTCGTAGCTCCCGATCTGGACAAGAGTTCCGCGGAAGGCGCTTTGCTGGGGGCTGCCGTGGCTGCTGTTATATCCGTGCCTTTCGCTTATGCCGAAGGGACGAGGAAGACGGCGAATCAGACCAAATTCGTATTATTGAAGTGTTTGCACACGGCTTCCGACGATGGAAATCGGTGGGAGGTCTTGGAGGAATGTCCAAAGGGATTTAAACAGGATTGCACATGGCGCTGAGAAGAATGAATAAAGGATGCAAAGCGAAAATACGAATCAGCCAATAAATACTTCCTCAGGACTTCGTTTCCGGCAGCTGATCATCGCCAAATCACCTGCCTGCAACCGTGTGCTGCTGTATTGCTTTGCGCTGTTCAGCACTTTCTCTATTTCCGGTAGCGAAGCGACCATTCTCGGTCTTTATCTGATCTGTTTATTGAACGTGACGCTGAACCGTCACTATTGGCAGGCGCCTGCCGGTTTGTGGCGGGCGATCCTGCTTTTTATCGTTTGCGTCTGGATTTCCGGATTGCTTTCCCCCTATACGCGCGGGGGCGGAAGCGCTCTTTTGGAAAACTGGCGATTGTTTTTGCCATTCGCGCTCTATTTGAGTTTTGCTCAGCTGAATCTTCCCCGCTGGTTTCATTTTTTTTCCGTATTTTTATGCCTCATCGCCCTTTATGGCGTCATCCAGTTTTTCAGCGGAGCGGATTGGCTGCGTCCTCCCGACCAGCAATTAGGTTCCTACAAAATTGGCGAAGAGACTGTCTTTCGCGCCCGAGGGAATTTCACTCACGCTTTGACCTATGGAGGATATTTACTGCTGATGGCCCCTTTGATGGCGGCCCTTGCTCTTTGTCCGGATTTGCCGGCAAGAGTGAGAAAATGGTATGGCCTGGTGGTCTTGATCATGTTGGCGGCCGTCGTTTTCTCCATGTCACGCAGTATCTGGCTGGGCAGCGCGTTTGCCGGCTTTGTTTTGAGTTTTCGTTTTGGCCGCAGGATTCCTCTCATTTTGGGACTGGCAGGCAGCCTGGTCGTCGTATTGATGCTGTTCAGCTATACATTCACCGGAAGAAAAGCGCAACGAGCCGACTCCCATGCAGGACTGCTCTGGCAACGCTTCAGCAGCGCCTTCATGCCGGTTGCCAATCAAGAGCGGTTGATGTTGTGGCAAGCAGGATGGCATGTCATCCGGGATCACCCGTGGTGGGGGATCGGCGCGCGCAATAGAGTGGAGGTGATGCCTCGCTACCGCGAACTCGTCAGTCAACGCAGCGGCTATCGTTTTTTGACGGGGCTGAAGTCGGGCGTACATAATATTTACCTGGAGATCTGGGTCAGTGGAGGTTTGATGAGTTTGCTCAGCTATTCGTTGATTTGGATTCTGCTTTTTCAGCAGAATTGGACTGCTTTGCGGAAAAGCCGGAGATGGACTTTTTACCCCTGCCTCTTGTTGGGAGGAAGCGCAGGTATTTTGGGGTTTTTAGTGGCCGGGATTTTTGAGAATAATTTTCTGGATGGAGAAGTGCAAATTGCCGTCTTGCTCGTGTTGGGTCTTTGCATGTATAGCCAGGAGCAAATGCGGCAGTCGGAACCGCAAAAGAAGGCAGCATGAGAATCCGTCTCGAGGGAGAAGGTGGCCAGACCAGGAATCGAACCAGGGACACGAGGATTTTCAGTCCTCTGCTCTACCGTCTGAGCTATCTGGCCGTTAAGAAAAAAGCGTCCGCAGAGGGAAATGGTGCCGAAGAGGTGACTCGAACACCCACGTCCTCGCGGACACTAGAACCTGAATCTAGCGCGTCTACCAATTCCGCCACTTCGGCATGTTGAGGAGTCTGCAAAAAAGACAAACATACCTTTTACAAAAAATTTCTTCAAAAATCAAATTTAAAATGAAGATGGCGACAACCAGTGCGGCTTTTCCTGGTGAGTGACGACCACCACCACGCCATCTTGTCCGGCGAGTCGCTGTCCCAACCATTCCGCCTGGTAGACGGAGCGGTGCTGTCCTCCCGTGCATCCAAACGAGACCATCAGGTCCGTGAATTCCAATGTTCGATAGCTGCGCATGGTTTGTTCGACGAGGAGCGCGCAGGCTTCGGCAAATTGCGCAACGGCAGGAATTTGTTGAAAATATTGCTGAACGGGACGCTCCAGTCCGCTTAAGAAGCGGTATTGTTCCTCTTTTCCCGGATTGGGCAAACCACGGCAGTCGAAAACGAATCCTCCTCCATTTCCTGCGGGATCTTGGGGGATTCCTGATAAGAGGTAGCCGAAGCTATGGAGATGAACAGTCAACGCCATGGCGGGAAGTGACTAAAATTGTTGCAGAAAATTGAGATCGTTGCCATAAAAATATCGAATGTCGTTGATGCCATGCTGCAGCATCACCGGACGTTCCAAGCCCAGGCCAAAGGCAAATCCATTCCATTTTTCAGGATCATAGCCCCCATTTTTCAAGACGACCGGATGCACCATTCCGGCTCCGGCCACTTCCAGCCAATTGGTGTATTTACAAACCCGGCATCCTTTGCCGTCGCATAAAATGCAGTCCATGTCGATCTCGATGCTCGGTTCGGTGAAAGGGAAGTAGCTGCCCCGGATGCGAATTTTCCGTTCCGAACCATGCATTTTACGGGCAAATTCGGTCATCACCCCAATCAAGTCGGTCATTTTTATTTTGTGCCCGATAGCCAGTCCTTCAATCTGGTAGAATTGGTGTTCGGAACGCGGGGTGATTTGTTCATAGCGGTATACTTTGCCTGGCAGTATGATGCGAATGGGTTCGGGATAAAATTCACGCATGGCCCGGATTTGTCCCGGAGAGGTGTGAGTGCGCAAAACCACCTGGTCATTGATCCAAAACGTGTCCCACATGTCCCGGGCAGGATGGTAGGGGGGGATGTTCAGCAGTTGAAAATTGTACTCGTCCGTTTCCACTTCCGGTGATTCATAAATCTGAAATCCCATTTCACCAAAAATAGTACTGATCCTTCGCAGAGTTCGAGTGCTGATGTGCAGATGGCCCCGCGAGTAAGGACGGCCTGGCAGGGTGACGTCGATCGCGTCGCTTAAGGAGCGGTTGAGTTTCTCTTCCCGCAATTGCTCCTGGTGATATTCAAATTGCTCGGTGAGAATTTGTTTGACTTGATTGAGCGATTTGCCGAGCACGGGCCTTTCCCCGGGAGACACCCCGGCCAGCATCTTGAAAAATCGAGTCAGCTCGCCTTTCTTGGAAAGGTACTGACGGTGCCATTGGGGGAGTTGTTCGCTTTCTGAGAGTCGTTTCAATTCTTGAAGCCCTTTTTCCTTGAGGGCATTGAGTTGATCTTGCATTTTTAGTTTCTTTTCCTGAGAAATGAATCATGTCAGGGACAGGGAACTGGTCCATATCCTTCAATTTTTCCAAGCCGGGGGGTTATTTTCGCACTCCCCCTTCCACGGAGCGGACAAAATCGATAAATACCCGTATTTCTTCCAAATGCCCATACTGTTCCTCGATTGTGCGCAGGGCATCTTTTTCATTCAATTCCGAACGGAAAAACAAGCGGTGCACGTCCAGAATATTATTGATTGCCTCCCGGGAGAATCCCCGTCGCTTCAATCCCACGATGTTCACGCCTTTGACCCGCACGCGGTTACCGTAACCGGTGGTGTAAGGAGCGATATGCTTGTCGATCATCGTGCCTGCGCCAAAATAACTGTGGGCCCCAATCCTGACGAATTGGGTGACTCCATTCTGGCCTCCCAGCGTCACGTAATTATCCAGAATCACGTGACCACTGAGACCCGTGTAGTTGGTGAGGATGTTATGATTGCCGATTCGACAATCATGGGCCACGTGGACATAGCCCATCAGCAGATTGTTATCGCCTATCACCGTTTCCCGCGGACCGGCTTCGGTGCCTTTGTGAACGGAAACCCCTTCCCGGAACGTGTTGTCGTTTCCAATGGTCAGACGGGTGTCTTCCTGGTCGTATTTGAGATCTTGAGGATCGGAACCGATGGTGGAGAACTGAAAGAATAAATTTCTCTTGCCAATCCTCGTGTTTCCCTCAATCACGACATGGGAACGCAAGAAGCACCCTTCATCGAGAGTCACTTGGGGACCAATGCGACAATAAGGGCCCACTTCAACGTCGTTCCCCAATTCCGCTCCTTTTTCAACAATGGCAGTGGGGTTTATTTTGTTCATAATGGTTGAATTGCCAGGATATTGGAAAATAACGGTATGTCCCGATCTCGAAGAGCCAGAGCATCGATTTCGTACGAACTTGCTCATCGCAGCGTCTTGCCGGGCGCTTTCTCAAATTAATTCAAAATGCGGGAATGTCAAGAGCATCTTCGATTTTTGCAGCTCCGCGTGAATTTTTTATGCCGGTCAAGCCGGAAATGACAAAAACAGGCAATGACAGGCATTCGGGGACAAAGATTTTCAGTTGGAAGACTGCTTCCCGCAAGGGCGACTATTGACATTCGGCGCTTTTTGTTTTTAAATAGCACCAATCAAGTACTATTTGAACCCCCGCCAATTGTAAACAAAGGAGCGTCCATGGAAATGGCAGAATACCTCAATAAGGCCGATGAGCTTTTCCGAATCGTGGAAGACAAACTGGAAGAATTCGAAGAAGACGTCGACTATGATAAGACAGATGGAAAGATAGAGATCCAATTTGAAAATGGTAGCAGTCCCCTCGTGATCAACACGCAGCGCGCCATCCATGAAATTTGGATGGCGGGAGGCGCTCGAGCCTGGCATTTCAAATGGGAGGAAGAAGCGCAAAAATGGATTGCCCGGGCAGAGCAAGAAGAATTTTATAACCGCCTCGCGCAATTGATAGAAGAGCGCATCCGGAAATCCGTACAATTTTGAGATGGGAAAACCGCAGAATTTTTTCCCCAAATAGAAATCAATCATTTTTTTAATTCCAAGAGAATCGCTCCATGTCCGGCATCAATCCTTATCTTGAAGAAATCGAGGCGCGTCTTCCTCAAAACGTCTATAGAATACGTTTCCTTCCCGAAAATTTAATCGTGGAAGTCGACCCCGGCCAACTCGAGGAAGCTTCCGAAGGGCAATTGGGATCAATCCTGGATATTGCGACGAAAAATGGTTTGGAAATCGATCATTCCTGTGGTGGCGTGTGCGCTTGCTCTACCTGCCACGTCATTGTGCGAGAAGGAGCCGAAAGTTGCAATGAAGCGAGTGAGGATGAGGACGATATGCTGGAATTGGCTCCCGGCCTGACAGCCGAATCCCGCCTGGCTTGCCAGTGCATCCCTGATGGCAGTGAAGACGTGGTGGTTGAAATTCCAGGTTGGAATCGCAATATGGTCAAAGAAGTTGCCCATTGAATCTCAAAACCCGGAGAGAGGACCTGCGGAACGTTTCAAAGAATTCCGCACCGGCGGGAATTCGATCACCGGCAATGCTTGGAGGTTGGACGGTTGTTGCGATTCTTGCTGGAGAAGACTTCAATTCGAGAGCATTTCGACGGTTGCGAGGAATGCTTCTCCTGCCGTTTCCACTTGCTCCCGGTTCACGTCCAGGTGGGTGACGGCCCGCAACATCGTCTCGCTGAAAGATCCAATGTTTATTCCCTCGTCTTCGAGGCGTTTGCTGAGCAGGTCGGCGGAAACCCCGCTGGTGGATACATCGATAAAGACGATATTGGTTTCTATTACCTCGCAAGCCAGCCGGACGCCCTCACGCTCTGTCACGATCTCGGCCAAACGGCGCGCATTTCGATGGTCCTCCGCCAGCCGCTCAATGTGATGTTCCAAGGCATAAAGGCCGGCTGCGGCAAGTATCCCTGCCTGGCGCATGGCTCCCCCCATTCGCTGTTTCCAGCGCCACGCCTCTTCAATGAAGGCCTGGCTTCCCGCCAATACAGCCCCCACCGGACATCCCAATCCTTTGCTCAGGTCAATCCAGACACTGTCGAAAAAGACGGAATATGCGGAGGCGGACACCCCTGATTCCACCACGGCATTGAACAGTCGCGCCCCATCCATGTGCAGCGCCAGTTTGCGATGATCAGCAACTTCCGCCACTGCTCGAATTTCATGCAAAGGCCAGATTGTTCCTCCTCCCAGGTTTGAAGTTTGCTCGATTTCCACCATCCGTGGTCGGGGACTGTGACGGTTTTCATGGCGAATCGAGCTTTCGAGCATCTCTGCCGCGTATATGCCATTTTCCCCGGGCAACGCAAACAGATGGGCGCCGGCAAACGCTGCGGGTCCTCCCGCTTCCGAGTTTATGATATGCGCCGTACGGTCGGCGTATATTTCATCACCAGGCCGGCAGTGTACGAGTATGGCAATCTCATTGCACATCGTACCGGAGGGCAGGAAAACAGCAGCTTCCTTACCAAGCATCTGCGCGACTTGCTCGCAGAGCCGGTTGACGGTCGGGTCACCCCCATGCTGCTCATCCCCGACTTCCGCAGTTGCCATCGCCTGACGCATCCCCGCGCTGGGCCGGGTTTGCGTGTCGCTGTAAAGATTGATGGGACCTTCCTTCAGGGTTCCTCTTTTTTGATAGGGGTTGATTTTACAATGAAATTCAGAAGTCTGTGGCAAGAGTAAATCAAGAAGGCGCGAAAGACAATAAGAAAGAGAATCCGGGAAACATCACTCCTACCGGGACCGAATGGTTGGTTGAGTGAAGCGACTATACGTGATACGATCCTACGATCGCTTCCTGCGACGAGCGGAAATAAATATAACGAAAACTCCTCCTCAGCAACTTCATCACCTGAAATAGAAGACGTTTTATGGAATCATTGAAAGCCAGGGTTCGCACGATTGCGGATTTTCCCAAACCGGGTATCCAATTCCGGGACATCACCACCCTGTTGTCGGATGCGACAGGGTTGCGCGAGACTCTCGATATCCTGGAAAACCGCTATCGAGACTATCAGATCGACGTAATTGCCGGGATCGAAGCCCGAGGTTTCATTATCGGAGCGGCACTAGCGGATCGCTTGCGCAAAGGATTGGTTTTGATTCGAAAACCGGACAAATTGCCTGCTGAGACGATTGGAGTGGAATATGAGCTGGAATATGGAAAAGACCGTCTGGAAATGCACGTGGATTCCATTGCGGCACAGCAAAAGGTTCTTGTAGTGGACGACCTGCTGGCCACCGGTGGAACAATGAACGCCGCTTGCCGCCTTGTCGAAAAAGCAGGAGCACGCGTTGTGGAATGCGTCTTCGTCATCGAGTTGCCCGATCTCGAGGGGAAGGCGCAATTGTCCCGCTATCCCGTCTTCTCGCTCATCAGCTTTTCGGGAGAATAAAAACGCTCCTCTTTATTTTTCGTGCCTTTTTCGCAAAATTGACCTAAATTCAAAAAACCAGAGTTGCAAGAAGTTGGTATGACACAACCCGTCAATTGAGAGAATATATGTCTGAATTTTATGTGCTGCGACCCAAGATCCTACCCATGTTGCCTCTCCGGGAAGAAGTGGTTTTTCCGGCAACGACCCTTCCTTTCTTCGTGGGACGTAAACTTTCCATGGAAGCCCTTGACAAAGCACTTGCCACGGACCGGGAGATATTCGTGATCACTCAGAAGAATTCCTCCACGGAGACTCCGCGGGAAGATGATCTCTTCCTTATCGGGACGATCGGAAAAGTCTTGCAAATCATGCGGCTGCCCAACGGGACCGTCAAGGTATTGTTCGAAGCCAAACAACGCGCTCGTATTCTGGAAACTCAGCTGGAAGAAGGCATGTATCTGGCGCGCGTGGAGACCATTGTCGATCAAATTTCCGATAATGAGCGCTTTGAAGAAATCGTGCGGAAAACCCGACAAGCCCTGGAAAAATATCAAGAATTCAGCAAGCAGAAAATTCCGGAAAATAAATTTGAATCCTTGCTGTCCGTCGACTCACTCCTCTTAGCCGATAGCATCGCCCCGTTGCTCGAGACCCGTCAAGAACAAAAACGAGACTTGCTGGAATGTGCGGACGTTCATGAACGCCTCGAATACATCTGCCGGATCTTGCAAGAAGAATTCGAAGTGAACAAACTGGAAAGCCATTTGAAAACTCAGGCCAAAGAACAAATCCGGGGTTCGCAGAAAGAAGATTATCTGCAAGACCAACTCCACTCCATCCAGAAAGAACTGGGACAGATCGATGAATTTCGCACTGAAATCGAAGAACTTTCCCAACGTATCAAAGAAGCAAAAATGTCGAAAGAGGCCGATGAATTGGCGCTCAAGGAGTTGAAAAAACTGAAACTGATGTCTCCCATGTCGGCAGAATCGAACGTTGTACGCAATTACCTGGAATGGTTGGTCAGCATGCCCTGGCAGAATAAAACAAAGGACAATTTTGATCTGGATATTGCCCAAAAACGGCTGGATGAAGATCACTATGGATTGGAAAAAGTAAAACAGCGCATCATCGAGTATATTGCTGTCGCTCATTTGAAAGGGACGCTGAAAGGACCGATTTTATGCCTGGTCGGTCCTCCGGGCGTGGGGAAAACCTCCCTGGCCAAATCCGTAGCGCGAGCCTTGGACCGGCAATTCGTCAGAATGAGTTTAGGAGGCATCCGGGATGAAGCGGAAATCCGAGGGCACCGGCGTACGTATATTGGCGCTTTGCCTGGCAAAATCATTCAGTCGATCCGTAAAAGCAAGACCAACAATCCGGTCTTGTTGATCGATGAAATCGATAAAGTCTACCAAAGTCCGTTGAGCGACCCGGCGGCAGCCCTGCTCGAAGTGTTGGATCCCGAGCAGAATCACACCTTCATGGATCATTATCTGGAAGTGGAATACAACCTTTCCGAGGTTTTATTCATCTGTACCGCCAATTCCACGGAATACATCCAACCACCGCTGCTGGACCGCATGGAAGTCATCGATCTGTCAGGGTACACTGAATTGGAAAAGCATCATATTGCCACAAGATTCCTGGTGCCCAAGCAATGCGCCCTTCACGGAGTGGAAGCGGATCAAATCACTTTCCGCAGTATGGCCGTTACCGAAATCATACAACACTACACCCGGGAAGCCGGGGTCCGTAACCTGGAACGTGAAATCGGAAAAATTTGCCGGAAAATCGTGACGAAACTGGTGCGCGCGAAATCTGAAAAAAACCTCATTGTCACTCCCGGAATGGTCCACAAGCTGCTCGGAGTTCCGCTCTTCCAGCACGATATGAAGGAAGAATCCAGCAAAGTGGGGATCAGCATGGGACTGGGGGTGACGGCGATGGGAGGAGAACTGCTGCTGGTGGAAGCGAGTTTGATGGACGGCAGTGGCGCATTGTCCCTGACCGGGAAGTTGGGAGACGTCATGCAGGAATCCGCGCAGGCCGCTTATTCGTATGTCCAGTCCAATGTCGCGCTTTTAGGATTGGATGACTCGATTTTCGGCAAGACGGATTTACACATCCATCTTCCCGAAGGCGCCATTCCCAAAGACGGACCGTCTGCGGGACTGCCTTTGATCACTTCCATCGTCAGCGCCTTTACCAAGATACCGGTCCGCCACGAGGTCGCCATGACCGGCGAAATCACCCTTCGTGGTCATGTCACGGAAATCGGAGGATTGAAAGAAAAATTACTGGCTGCAAAACGTGGAAACCTGGACACCGTTCTCATCCCTCGAGACAATGCCAAAGACCTGGTTGAAATTCCGGATGAAATCAAAAAAGGATTGAAAATCCAGGCAGTCGTCAACGTGGAGGAAGCGTTACATTTCGGATTGGAATATTTCCCCAAATTGTATGAAAAAGACTCCAAAGCCTTTGAAAAGGAGAGCCTTGTCTCCGAAGTGGGAGCGCAATCATTTGCCGGCTAAAAATCTTCCGGTCCCTTGTACTCAGGTCAAGTGATCACGGTGAACGTAGCTGTATACGTGGTTGCAACGCTGACAGACGGATTGCCAATCACCGACTGCTCCGCACTGTTTGCAGGAATAGAGGTTTGCCAGCAGGGTTTCTGCCGGAATCAACGACTGCGCCGCTTCGATAAGTTGCTCTTGATTACTTTCTTGCTTCGCGAGCAGATAATCCAGAGTGCGATACAAGACAGGTGGCTTGGGGTGCCGGGTGGCCAATCTGCTCAATATGGAACGGGCCTGGTCGAACTGATTCAAACGATAATGAATGCGAGCCCGGACCAAGTCCACGTAGAGGGTTGCTGAAGAAGACAGTTGGAGATCACGCAAAATACTCGAGACTTTCTCACTCTGCCCTGTTTGGTAAAATATGGACTCCAAGCGATCCAACAAGACGGGGGCGGCAGTTTTCTCATAGCTGCGTTTGAGCAATCTGGCAGCTTGTTCGTATTGTTGGCTGCGGCACATTCGCTCCGCTTCCGCCAGCGCCAGCGTGACTTGATGAAATTCTTTGAACGCGGAGGCTTTGCCCGGAAAATGGTTCAAGTTTTTTTGCGAAATCAAGCGGGGATTTTGTTCGTATCCTTTGAGCAAGTGGATTTCATGTTGGAAAAGCAAGAGCTCGGCAACCATGCTTTGGGGGAAACGGGTGAGGAGTTTGACTTCCTGCTGCGCGCATTTTTCCCACTCCTGCCGGTGTTGATGGATCTGCCGCAATCCTTCCAGGCCACGGGGATGGTCTTTTTCCAAATCCAGAATTTCCTGGCTGAGCAATTCCGCAAGTCCCCATTCCTGTAATTCCAGCGCCAGTTTTTGATAGGGAAGCAGGACCTGCAAATTGCCGGTGTATTGTTGTTTGAGTTGGTGAAAAGCCTCCATCAAGGAAGCACTGGATTGTTGGTAACGTTGTTGTTTCAAATAATGCGCTCTGATATGCAAAGGGAGCCTGTCCGAACGCCGCATACTGCGGAAAGTAGCTCGCATTGCTTTCAAATCATAGCGTAGAGAAGCGTCAAAATAGGTCTGGCGCTTTTTCTCCCGTTTGGTGTCTTGAAAACGCGCCAGGCGGTTTTTGATTCGTTGAAACAGGCGATCCGGATGAAAAAGAACTTGATGGATCCAAGCCAGTAACCAGCCGAAAAGAAACACTGCGAATAAGATGAGCCACAAGGATAAATGAAGTGTATAAGAACCCATCAGTACAAGAGGAACTTTGTGGTTATTCATGTAAATGAAATAACCGGCAATGCAGAGAAAGATCAAAATTGCAGCCAATATGACGAGTCGTCTCATGAATGATGCTTGATTGAAGATTAATGATGATATGGCTCATCGTTGATGATTTTAAATGCCCGGTAAATTTGTTCCATGAGGATCAATCTTACCATCTGGTGCGGAAAAGTCATGGGAGAAAGGCTCAAGAGGGTGGGATTTTCAAAAAGTGACAATTCCAGACCGTATGGGCCTCCTATGACAAAATTCAGCTGGCGGCGCTGAATCGTTTTCTGTTGTTCCAGTAATCGAGCCAATTGTCGTGAAGATTTTTGCTGCCCTCGTTCATCGAGGACAATCGTCGTATCAGATGCATGGAGTTTTTTCAGGATGGCTTCGGTGTCTTTAATGCGCCAGAGTCTCTGGTTTCCATGCGCGTAGTTGCCCGCCCTGGTTTCCAAACATGAGATGGACGAGTAATGTTGTAATTTCGACAGATATTGATCGATCCCCGTTTTCAGGTAGGCATCTTGAGTTTTGCCCACCCAGATGAAGCGTATTTTGTACATTTTTCAGCAGTCCGCTTGTTCAGTATGAGTGATTCAGCAGAAAAAAAGCAGGGCGCCTTCAGGTTTCTTGCGTCTGATTGTTTATCATACCAGGGATGGCCCCACTCTTCCATTTCGCCCTGAATTCGATGAGCAAAATGGATTTCGGGCAGACTTTGAAATCGGTTTACCCCTCCCCTAGCCCCTCCCTCAAGGGGAGGGGTATTCTAGCGTACGAAGAAAGACATTCCTCATTACCGGTCGATCCTTTACGAATATCGTTTCTGAGGGCGCGTATTCAAGCGATGTTTTTATCTTGCGCAATTAACCGATTGCTATAAAATCCATCTCGTTTTATTAATGAGCCGGCGCACATGCGGAACTCATATCGTCAATAGATTTTTCAACCGAAAATACCCTGTCGTCTCGAGCAACGCGAGAGATCTTGGATTCCTCAGGAGAGTGAATGGTCGCATATGAAACACGCGCGCACGACGTCCTCATCGTGGGCGGAGGTGGAGCAGGTCTTCGGGCAGCAATTGCAGTTGCAGAGACGAATGCGGATTTGAGCATCGCCGTCGTCTCGAAAGTTTATCCCATGCGCAGCCATACCGTATCCGCGGAAGGAGGCGCGGCAGCCGTCATCAAGTCGAATGACAGTCCGGATGCTCACGCCTACGATACGATCTCCGGCGCAGACTGGCTTTGTGATCAAGATGCCGTAGAAGCCTTTGTCCATGAAGCGCCCCGTGAGATGCTGCAACTCGAGCATTGGGGGTGTCCCTGGAGCAGGGAAACGGATGGCACTGTTGCCGTGCGTCCATTTGGTGGAATGAAGATCAAACGAACCTGGTATGCTGCTGATAAAACAGGCTTTCACATGCTTCACACCCTGTTCCAAACCAGTCTCAAATATCACCCCGTACAACGATATGACGAATATTTCGTCACCAAATTGCTGGTGAATGAAGGTCGTTGTCAAGGGGTAGTGGCGATTGAACTGGCAACCGGAAGAATTCACGCCATCATGGCCAAAGCCGTCATAGTTTGCACGGGGGGATGTGGCAAAGTGTTTCCATTTACCACCAATGCCAATATCAAAAACGGTGATGGTATGTCGCTGGCCTACCGAGCGGGTGTTCCCCTTAAAGATATGGAGTTTGTGCAGTATCATCCTACCGGACTTCCTTTTACCGGAATTCTCATCACTGAAGCCTCTCGCGCCGAAGGAGGGTGGTTACTCAACAAAGATGGCTATCGCTACCTGCAAGATTACAATTTGGGCGCTCCGCAAGCGGAACCCGTTCTGCGTTCCATGGAACTCGGACCTCGCGACCGGCTCTCTCAAGCTTTTGTCAAGGAGATGGAAAAGGGACGAACTTTCGCCGGTGAATACGGACACTATGTCCATCTTGATCTCCGTCGTTTGGGTGAGGAGGTGATCAATACCAAATTGCCTTTTGTCCGCGAACTTTGTATGAAGTACGAAAATATCGATCCGGTAAAAGAAATGATCCCCGTGAGGCCGGTGGTGCATTACATGATGGGAGGGATCCACACCAATATTCATGGGGAAACCCCTTTGGAAGGCCTTTATGCCGCCGGCGAAGCAGCCTGCGTCAGTATCAACGGGGCCAATCGACTTGGTTCCAATTCCCTGACGGAATTGTTGGTTTTTGGCGCAAGAGTGGGAACGGCGGCGGCCCGCTTCGCCTTGGATCAGAAACAACCGGGCTCCCACTTGCAGACACTGGTGTCCGATGAAGCCAAACGACTGGAACAGCAGTTTCTCAGAAAGAAAGGCGGAAAAGAGCGTATCGCTCAATTGAGAAAAGAGATGCATCAGGCGATGGAAGAGGGTGCTGGCATTTACCGGGATCAAGGGTCTCTGAAGAAATCTCAGCAAATCATCGGACAACTTCAGGAACGATTTTTGAACCTCTCCCTCGATGATCACAGCCTCACCTTCAATACGGAACTGGTCAATGCGTTGGAGCTTGGTTATATGTTGGACGTGGCGGAGGCCGTTACGCAATCCGCGTTGCAAAGGACAGAGTCCCGAGGCTCGCATCAGCGTACGGATTTCCCGCAGCGTGACGATGAAAATTTTCTGGCTCACAGCTTGGCCTACCATAGCGACGACGGAGCGCCGCGCGTGGAATACCTGCCGGTGACGATTACGCGTTGGCCCCCGGGAGAACGCGTTTACGGAAATTAAATGATTATTTTTCAAAAAGCCCTTTGTCCAAAATGAAGGGTCTCAAGCAGTTGAAGAGGTTCTATGTCAACCAACATCACCCTTGAAGTCTTACGTTATCGTCCGGAAAATGAATCAGAACCGGTCTACCAGAGCTATGAAGTTCCTCTTCACAAAGACTGGGTCATTTTGGATGCCCTGAATTACATCAAGGACCATCTGGATGGCACTTTGTCTTACCGCTGGTCTTGTCGTATGGGGGTTTGTGGCAGTTGTGGAATGATGGTCAACAACACCCCTGTTTTGACGTGCGCGACTTTCTTGCAGGCCTACCAACCCGGTCCCATCCGAGTCGCTCCCATGGATAATTTTCCCGTTGTTCGGGATCTTGTCGTTGAAATGAGCGACTTCATGGAGAAATTGCAACGAGTAAAGCCGTGGATTATTCGCAAAGAAGAAAAGCCGCTGTCGGATGGGGAATATTTACAGACTCCCGCCGAACTTGCCGAGTTCAAGCAATACAGTATGTGTATCAACTGCACGCTTTGCTACGCGGCATGTCCGATTTATGGTCTGGAACCGGATTTTATTGGTCCCGCGGCAATTGCGCTGGCCCAACGTTACAATTTTGACAACCGGGATGAGGGTAACAAAGAGAGGCTCGCCGTGCTTGCGGAAGACGATGGTATCTTTGAATGCACCTTGGTTGGAGAGTGCTCCGTAGTATGTCCCAAAGACGTTGATCCGGCAGGTGCCATTCAGCGCTACAAATTAACCGGCACTGCGGACTGGTGGAAATCTTTATTGATGCCCGGGGCCGGTGAATAGCAATTCAAGATTTTATCCCTGAAACCTCGTCCTGGCCATTGGGAGGAAAGATCACGATGAATGACAATCCGAGTTATACGAAATATCATCCCAAGTCGTATCGCAAGCGCATCCCCATTCTCTGGTGGACCCATAAATGGGCGCATGCCAAATTCATTTTGCGAGAATTTACCTGCGTGTTCGTCGCCTTCTATGCAATAATGCTGTTGATTCATATTCGCGCATTATCGCAGGGGGAGGAGGTCTACGCAACTTTCTCGCAGTGGCTGCAAACGCCGGGTTCTCTGATTTTACATCTCATTGCTTTTTTGTTTTTACTCTTTCACAGTATCAGCTGGTTCCATCTTGCTCAAAAAGCGCTGGTCCTCCGTCTTGGCAATAAAACCATTCCCGGTGCGGCAATCACGGCATCGCATTACCTTGCCTGGATTGTCATTTCCGCAATCATTGCTTCAATCCTCATCATTATTTAGCGGGGAAAAACGGAGATGAGAAAAAATAGCGATCCTTTTTGGTGGACAATGTTCAGTGCAGGCGGGGTACTTTCCGCATTCTTTCTTCCCATTTTGCTGCTCCTGAATGGTCTGGTGTTTCCCCTGGGGTGGATTGAAGCGCCCCAATATCCCGAGTTATTCACTCTGCTGAAACACCCGCTGACACGATTATTTCTCTTTGGACTAATTTCGCTTTCCCTTTTTCATTGGGCTCACCGTTTTCGCTCCCTCCTCATTGACGGGTTGCAATTGAAATACTGGAATGCGCCCATTGCGATTTTAAGCTATGGAGTTGCGATTGTTGGGACTTTGGTTTGCGCAGTGATCCTTTGGAATGTCTAGATTCTGAGGCGCTGCTCAAGCAGTTTTGCTGAAAAACAAGCAGGTCGTCAATTATCAATTGAGACGGGAACCGTGCCAGTCCAGTAAATATTTTTGGGTACTGATGGGAGTGGCCTTGGAAGGAGATACATCGATGTATTCCCCGTTGATCTGCAGTTCACTGGCCTGTTGATTGTCCTTCAGCATGATATCGAGGACGTGGGTTTTCAAGTAATTTTTGATTTTTCTGCTGTAAATGGGAGTGACCACTTCCACCCGTCTGTCCAAGTTGCGTTCCATCAGATCGGCACTGCCAATGTAAATTTCTTCCTGCCCCTTGTTGTGGAAATAAAAAATCCGCGAATGCTCTAAAAACCGGCCGATGATGGATATGACGCGAATGTTGTCGCTGATGCCGGCAATAGCGGGGCGTAAACAGCAAATTCCACGGACGATCAAATCCACCTTCACGCCTGCCTGCGAGGCTTTGTAGAGCGTTTGGATGACAGGGGGATCGGTGATTTGATTGATTTTGAAAATGAGATGCGCCGAGTGACCCGCTTTGGCGCGCTCCGTTTCCTTTTCGATGAGGTCGATGATACCGGAACGAAAACTGACAGGAGAGACCAGCAAATTTCTGAATGACTTCTGGTTTGAATAGCCTGTCAGGTAATTGAAGATCTGGGAGACGTCTTCCACAATCCCCCGGTGCGCAGTAAATATCCCCAAATCCGTGTAGATTCGAGAGGTGACTTGATTGTAATTTCCCGTGCCGATGTGGACGTAGCGTCGGATGCCTTCGGCTTCCTTGCGAACAATCAAGCAGAGTTTGCAATGGGTTTTGAGACGCAAAACCCCATAGACCATGTGCACGCCGGCCGCCTCCATCCGTTGCGCCCACAAAATATTGCTTTCTTCATCAAAACGCGCTTTCAACTCTACCAAAACGGCTACCTGTTTTCCAATTTCACGGGCTTTTGTCAACAATTCCACGATGGGAGAATCGGCGTCCACGCGATAGAGGGTCATCTTGATGGCAATCACCTGGGGATCGTCCACTGCCGCTTTCAAAAAAGTTTCCAGCGCGCTGAAAGAATCATAAGGGTGGTGCAGAAAATAATCTTCATATTTGATTTTTTCAAAAATCGCATCAGGACTTTCAATAGAATCAAAGAGGACAAAGGGCTTCAGCAATGAATCTTTCAGACGGGGACGATTGATCTTCATCAACGTCATCCAATCCGCATAGCCCATACGGTCTTGGGTCCCCGTAATCGCGCTCTCAGGAACATGAAAATTTTCGATGAGGATCTCCAAAATCCGCTGTGGCATCTTTTCTTCGATTTCCAGTCGGGATATCTCGCCATAACGAATCTGTTTCAATCCTTCGCTCACCGATTCCAGCAAATCCGAGGCTTCATCTTCCCGGATTTCGATGTCCGTGTCTCGAATCACCCGGAAAAGGTAAATGGCTTCCACTTGGGTTTCGGGGAACAAGGCACTCATGTTGATTTTTATCACGTCTTCCACAAAGACAAAGCGATTGCCAACTGCTCCTCGTTTTGATTTACGACTCAATTCCTCAGGAAGGGCAATAAAACGGGGAAAGATGGGGGGGATCTTGACCCGAGCGAATTTGACTTGCTCGTTATGACGCACTTCCACTGCAAAATTTAGACTGAGATTGGAAATGTGCGGAAAGGGATGGGAGGGATCAAAGGCGAGCGGAGTGAGAATCGGAAATATTTCCGTTTTGAAGTAATTTGCCAGGTATTGGCGGACTCCGGGCGTGTATTCCGAGGGCTCAAGGATTTCAATGGATTCTTCAGCCAACAGAGGACGCAAAACAGAATTCCAGCATTCCCGCTGTTTGGCCATCATTTTATCGACTTCTTCATGAATAGCCCAAAACGCTTCGGTAGTGCTCAACCCGTCGGGCGTAATATTTTCCAGATCGGAGCGGATGATGCGCAGCAAGGTGGCAATGCGGATCATAAAAAATTCATCGAGGTTGGAAGCGACGATGGCAAAAAATTTAACTCTCTCCAGTAATGGATGTTTGGCGTCGAATGCCTGATCCAATACCCTCATATTGAATTGGCACCAGCTCAATTCCCGGTTGATATATAACGAAGGGTGCGTGAGCTCACCGGGGTCGCATTTGCTCCAATCGGATGGGAGCGGAATCGTCTTAGGCCGGGAAAGTGGATCTTTCAGCTTTTTTCCCACTTTGGATTGCGCCTTTGGGAGACTTCCCTTTTTGAAGGAAATCTCTGCGGATGTACCTGCTTGTGGCTCAGAACTCATTTTGTCCTATCTACTGCTTGTAATGGCACTCTATACGAAGTTGCATTTAAAACGTTGTGTTTACTCAAACGAGTTCACAACAAAAATATCATCCCCGTGAAAGCGGGAATCCGGGGATTACAATGTTGTTGTATCGGTGGATGCGAAGATCCTTTTCAGAGTAATCCTTGTGGCCTCTTCTGTCAAGTATGCCGGAGAATCGTGAAGAAAATACGAGGAGAGTGGCATGCGTCGATCACTCGAATTGTCGGTGCAGGGACGATGTGGGATTAGGAATTGTTTTTTTAATTGGAACAGGATATATCTTATGTTAATCTGAGTTCGACATAAATCTTCAATAATATGAGCATCCTGATTTATATGTCATCCTCGCGAAATATGTTACGCTTTCAAAGCAAACAACTGCCCTCCTCTTCGAATCAGATCATTGGCATTACGCATTTTATTCCATCAGAACTCCACTCACTGAAATAACGGTTTGTTTCTTGATTCAGGTATGAACGACGCACTCAAAAAGTTTTTGAGCAACCTCCCGAATCAGAGCCAAAATCTCTATCTTGGAGGTTTGCGAGGTTCGAGTAAATCCTTGCTCGTTTCGCAGTTGCCGCGTTTCAATGGTCGCCCGGTCATTGTGGTTGCAGATTCGTTTGAAAGGGCGGAACAACTTCAGGAAGACCTTCATTTTTTCTCCGGAGGGGAAGGGCTTTATTTTTTTCCGCATTGGGACACCTTACCTTACGACAATTTTTCGCCACACAGGGATATTGTTTCCCGTCGCTTTCAAGCGCTGAAAGCTTTGCATGACAAACAGGTTCAGTTGTTGATCACCACCCCTATGGCCCTCATGCAGCGCATGATTCCCCAATCACTTTTTTTGCGAAATTGCTTCGAATTGCAATGCGGAAAAAGCATTCCTCGTCCTTTTCTACTGAGGCGGATCGGAGAGGCGGGTTACATCCTGGTGGATGTGGTGGAAGAACGAGGAGAATACAGCGTACGGGAGGAAATAGTGGATCTTTTCCCGCTCAACCATCAAACCCCCTTGCGCCTGGAATGGGAACACGAATCGCTCTCGAGCATCAAAGTCTTTGATGTACAAACCCAGCTTTCCGCAGGACAACCTCTGGAAAGCATTGCCATTTTACCAGCTCAGGAAATACTCTTCAGCGCGGATATCCATAGTCATGCGCAGGAAATGCTGGAGCAAGCGCAGCGACAAAATCCGTCCGCAGTACTGGAGCAAACATGCGCTTTGTTGCAGCAGAAACAATATTTTTCCGGAATCGAATCTTTGCTCGGGTTGTTCTATCAAAACCCTTCCTCTCTTTTTGACTATTGGGACCCCCGCAGTTTGCTCGTCTTGGATGAACCCTGGAAGATCAAGGAGAAATCACGGGCGGTCTATGATGAAATTTTTATGGAATATGAACTGAGTCGTCAACAAAAGCACTATGCCTTGAAACCGGAGCAGTCGTATCTCAGTCACCAGGATGTTGAACTCGCTTTCAAGAAGTTCTTGACCCTGAATCTCTTTGAATCGTCCAAGTCGCTGAATCATGTTCATCCTTTTTATGATTGCTCGTTCCTGGACAATCATTCCCTGCGGACTGATGGACGAAAAGCCCATCAAGATCCCCATTCATCGGTAGCCCATGCAATCCGGAAAATTAAAAGTTGGCAGCAGGATGGAGCAACCGTCCTGTTCACCGCCAGAAATCAAACCCATGCGGATCATTTGAAAGAACTGCTGGCTGATTTCAGAGTAGAGGGGAATGGCCAGGCTTTGAAAAACGAAAAGCCTGGTTGGGAAGATTGGTTGAAAAACGGATTCAGACTCCCCCGGGATTGCGCAGAGAGCCCGATTTTGACGGGTCCTCTGTCTTGCGGATTTCGCATGGCCAATGACCGGGGAAAGATTGAGTTCGCATTGCTCACGGAGGAAGAAATCTTTGGAGAAAAATTCCGAAAACGACGATTGAATCAAAGCAATATCCAACAAGTGATGGGAAATTTGGAGGACTTGGAGGAAGGGGATCACGTGGTTCACCTGGATTATGGCGTCGGGCGTTACCGGGGTTTGGAAAAAATCAATGTCACGGGGCAAAGTTCCGACTTCATGGTGCTCACTTATGCCAGGGAGGAAAAGGTCTATATTCCGGTAGACCGATTCCATCTGGTACAAAAGTATATCAATGCCGACGGCTCCCCACCTCGCTTGAACAAGTTGGGAGAAAAAGCCTGGACGAAGGCGAAGAGCAAAGTCGCGAAGGCAGTAGCAGAAATGTCCCATGATTTAGTGGAGATTTATGCTGCCCGCAATGCAAAACAGGGCTTTTGTTATGCTCCCGATAATCACCTGATGACAGAATTCGAATTGGCTTTCCCTTTTGAAGAAACAGAGGACCAGTCGATCGTTATCCGGGAAGTCAAAGCGGATATGGAAAGCGCCTATCCAATGGATCGCCTCGTTTGTGGAGATGTGGGCTTCGGCAAGACGGAAATTGCCATCCGTGCGGCCTTTAAAGCCGTTGCCGATAGTAAGCAGGTGGGTGTCTTGGTACCAACAACGATTTTAGCGCAACAGCACTTTGTCTCGTTCCGCAACCGCATGGACGGCATGCCCGTAACCATTGAAGTGCTCAGCCGCTTTCGTACGCCTGCGGAACAGCGTCAGATTATCAAACGACTTGCCTGCGGAACAGTGGACGTTCTGATTGGCACCCATCGCATGTTATCTGCCGATATTGAATTCAAGGATTTAGGACTGCTCGTTGTCGATGAGGAACAGCGTTTCGGAGTGCGCCATAAAGAAAAGATCAAAAAGTTCCGCGCCGAGATCGATGTCCTCACTCTCTCCGCCACTCCCATTCCACGAACCTTGTACATGTCCATGCTCGGAATACGGGACCTGAGCTTGATTCACTCACCACCGCCGGACCGTCTGTCGATACGAACCCGTTTTGTCAAATCCAATGCCCACATCATTCAAGAAGCCGTCAGCCGGGAAATTCGACGGAATGGACAGGTTTTTATCGTGCACAATCGCGTGGAGACTATTTATGAATATGCTTCATATCTCAAGCAAATCTTACCGGACGTGGGAATTGCCATTGCTCACGGGCAGCTGAGCGAGAATGAGTTGGAAAAGATCATGATGCGTTTTATTGAAGGAGAGTATGAGGTCTTGGTTTCCACGACCATTATCGAATCGGGACTGGATATTCCCCGCGCCAACACCATCATCGTCAACAATGCCCATCAATTCGGTTTGTCTCAACTGTACCAACTCCGCGGTAGAGTAGGACGCAGCAACCTGCAAGCCTATGCGTATTTGCTGGTTCCTGCGGACGGCATCCTGAGCCAAGTTGCTGAAGAGCGCTTAAAAATTCTGCAGGAACTCAACGAATTGGGAAGCGGATTCAAAATTGCCTCCCGGGATTTGGAATTGCGGGGTGCCGGGAATTTGTTGGGAGCCGCGCAATCCGGACATATTGCCAGTGTGGGAATGGAACTCTATACTCAAATGATAGACGATGCCGTGAAAAAACTGAAAAAACAAAAAGAATCGTTTCCACTTGAAGCAATCAAAATCAGTTTTGATGCGCAATGTCATATCCCCGAAACCTACGTCCGCAACTCCGGTCAACGATTGGGCCTCTATAAAAAACTGGCGGCGGTGCGCGATGAAGAGGCGCTCCGAAACTTAAGGGATGAGACGGAAAATCGTTTCGGGCATTTGCCCGACCCGTTGATCGATTTGTTCAAAAGCACCCAAGCCCGTCTGTTAGGGCAGCGTTTCGCTTTTAAAACCATCGAACATCGCAACAATCAGTTGCAAGTACAAATCCTGAAAACCGATAAGCTGAATACTGAAAAACTGATTGAATGGCTGCAACAGCCACAAACCCCACTCCGTTTTGTTCCCGAAAACACTCTGATTCTGAACAACATCCCCAATTCAATGAATCATATTCTGGACGGCCTGCAACGCTTTGAAAAATTGTTTGTCTCACCTTAATCAGAGCTGATACCAAATACCGCTTCAAGAGAATCCCCCTCCCCTGGAGGGAGGGGCTAGGGGAGGGGGGTAGCCCATCGTGTTATTGCAAAAAAACGGGGACGGGGAGCAAAGTCATCTCCTACGCTTTTCAATAAATCACCACGGAGCGGATACTCTTTCCTTTGCGCATCAGATCGAAGGCCTTGTTGATCTCCCGCAATCCCATGGTATGGGTCACCATTTCGTCGACTTTGATCTCCCCTTTCAAGTATTGTTCTACAAAACCCGGCAGTTGAGAGCGCCCTTTGACGCCACCAAAGGCAGTGCCGCGCCACACTCGTCCGGTCACCAATTGAAAGGGCCGGGTGCTGATTTCCCGGCCGGCGCCGGCAACCCCGATGATAGTGGATTCTCCCCAGCCTTTGTGACAACACTCCAATGCGGAACGCATCAATTCCACATTGCCGACACATTCAAAGGAATAATCAACCCCTCCCTCCGTCATCTCCACAATCACTTCCTGAATGGCATGATGGTGATCATTGGGATTGACCAGGTCTGTTGCGCCCAACGTTTTTGCCATTTCGAATTTATCAGAATTGATGTCGACGGCAATGATCCGCATAGCCTTCGCCAGAGTGGCTCCTTGGATTACGCTGAGACCAATCCCGCCTAATCCAAAGACGGCTACCGTGGAACCGGGCTCCACTTTGGCCGTGTTCAAAACTGCGCCAATACCGGTCGTAATGCCGCAGCCAAGCAGACAGACTTTTTCCAGGGACGCTTCTTTATTGATTTTGGCCACCGAAATCTCCGGTAAGACCGTGTATTCCGAGAATGTAGAAGTTCCCATGTAATGAAATATCGTTTCCCGGTTTTTGGAAAACCGCGACCTGCCATCCGGCATCAAACCCTGTCCCTGAGTGGCACGGATCGCCTGACACAAATTTGTTTTTGCGGAACGGCAGAATTTGCATTGCCGGCACTCCGGAGTGTAGAGAGGGATCACATGGTCTCCTGCTCGAACCGAAGTCACTCCGCTTCCCACTTCTTCGACGATTGCGCCACCTTCATGTCCCAGAATTGCCGGGAAAATTCCTTCCGGATCGCTTCCCGAGAGCGTATAGGCGTCCGTGTGGCAAACACCGGTGGCAACCATCTTCAAGAGCACCTCCCCTTTTTGGGGACCTGCCAGTTCGATTTCTTCAATTTCCAGGAGTTTACCGGCTTCCCAGGCAACTGCAGCAAGTGTTTTCAAAAGGACCTCCTTATTATTTCAGAATGAAAAATTGGTATATGATGATTGAATTTTTCTTTTTTAACAAATCTCCAAGACCAATACTTCTAACAGTTTTGAAATACCTATGAAGTATTCTTTGTTCTGTACACAGAATCAATGTCATTCCTGGCTTGCCCAGGAATCCAGGGGGCCTGCCAAAGAACTCCTGGATGCCTGATCAAGTCATGCATGACACGGTCATCGGGATTGCTTGAATTATTTCAAACTGAGAAACTGACTCAAAGTTGTAAATAATTCAGATACTTTTTCTAAGTATTTGAAATGATTTATTTTCAATTTATTAAGAATTAAAAAAAATGTCAGAACCATTGCAAGACAATACAAGGTTGATAGAAGAGTGAGGTCAATAAACCCGAAGCATGACCCCGCTGCGGCGTTGATCTCCTTCTGCCCGCATCCTGCCGTTCCGGCAGCGGATCCCGTGCACGCCGCCAAAAAAAAGAGACTGTTCCTCCCAGAAAACAAATTCGCGCAGAAAGGAGGGCATTTGGATATCGCTGGGCAAACCGGGTTCCAGGTTGCAGAGCCCGTCATAGCAATGAAGCCGTGGGGCGTTGATGGCCTCTTCGATCTCCATTCCATGATCGACAACGTAATGGATCACCTGCGCAATCATGAAGGGAATACGGCCGGCCCCTCCACTTCCCAGCACCAATTCCGCATTGTTTTCTTTATCCAGCACGATGGTTGGTGACATCATGGAGCCGAGACGCACGTCTTCCTCCCAGGAGTGAAGACCATTGGGTAAGAGGGCGGATTCTCCCAGCATGTTGTTCATCAGGATTCCGGTTTTGGGGATAAAATGACCGCAGCTTTCTCCATTCGAGACCGACATGGCAACGGCATTGCCATCTTCATCCAGGATACTCAGGTGGCTGGTTCCTCCAATTTTGACACTGTGATGGGACGCCGTAAAGCGTTGTCCGGGATACCACTGTGTCAGGTATTCGACAAGTCTTTGCGGTGTTCTGGGAATCCGACTGGTATCGTAACAGACTTCCATCAACCGTTCCACGTGGTTTCGGCTCAGTGGAGGATAATCGACAGGACCTTTCGCTTCCAGCATTGCCAACATCAGAGCCATCAGGCTCCCGCCCAAACTGGGGAGGGGATTGGTGATCACTTTCCGGTCCCGGTAGCGAAATTGCAATGGTGGATGGATGCGGACCTGGTAATCTTCCAAATCTTTCGCAGTGAGATGGCCGCCTCTTCCCTCATTGAGCAGGATCAGTTTTCTGGCAATTTCTCCTTTATAGAATGCATCGGCTCCTTCGCGAGCCATGTAATCAAGACTGTCCGCCAATTCAGGCATAAACATCAACTCCCCTTCCGGGATGAGCCGTCCATTCCGCCAAAAGACCTGGGAGACTTTTTTATTCAAGGCAAGGATGGGTTCGAGAAGGCGAAATGAATGGTATTGGAAACTGTCCACTTCCACTCCACTGCGCGCCAGCTGGATTGCCGGTTCTACCAGGACTCTGATGGGAAGACTGCACCGATCCGCATGCATTTGGAAAATTCCCGCAATGGAACCCGGCACGCCGGCAGAACCCATCCCTACATGGAATATTTCCCTGGTGGCGCCATAGTCGATTTCTATGGGAAAAAACTGAATTTCCTCCCGAGGACGTTTGTGTTGGGGAGTTTGCACGAAAAAATCGTAAACCGAGGCAGTTCCATTTTTGTCACAGGCCACCATGAATGCGCCACCTCCCGCCGAGTTCATGCATGGTTCTGAAATAAAACTGGTGAGGAATGCGGCGACGGCTGCGTCAAAGGCGTTGCCACCTTCTCGCAAAATGGAAGCGGCAGCTTCTGCAGTGGCCATATGGCCGGCAGCGATCAATCCTCGGGTTTTGGGCATTATGATTCTCCGGGGTATCAGCAAACCGGGGGTAACTAAAGCGCATAGCGGAGTGTGCGCTTGTTTTTACCATATATTCTCCGCGATTACATTGCTTGGTCTCTTCTCACTAATACATGATCATCAAACCATATTAGGATTAGAGAATCTCGTCAAGTTCCAATAATTTTATTCAAATAAAGCAATTCTGAAATACTGAGAGATACGGAGCAAGAATGATGATATTTCGATGATTGGGGAGAAGAGGAATGCTGTTAGGACACGAGGTTTCCCTGATGAAATGCCGAGGCTTTGTGGGAGGATTGTCCATTTCAAAAGAATTGTCGTTTTCTCAGCGGTCGTCAAGAACAATTCAGGAAAGGATTTCCCAAAATACGGCAACGAAAAACATGAATTGCATGACGATCCAAAAAGATGGTAATGCAAACGAATTTTTGATAGGAATGAACAATTCCCGGAATGAAAACGAGTTAAAACCGTTCTCGAGGTCAGACAACATCAACGAGAGATTGCATGGAGACCTGAATATGAGCAAAGCAATTACGATATTTGGCATATACGTAGTGGATATGAACTTTCGTTCCGAAAGAATTCCGATTGCGGGAGAAACCTTGATGGGGCACTTTTCCATGGGTCCGGGTGGCAAGGGTTCCAACCAGGCCATTGCAGCCAGCCGGGCAGGAGGCAGGGTGAACTTCATCGCCAAAATCGGGGCGGACCTCTATGGGGATATGGCGTTGGAGCATTATAAGAATGAGGGCGTCCATACGGATTTGATCATTCGCGATGAAAACCAACCTACCGGGATAGCGTCCATCATGCTGGAGGAAAGTACGGGTCGTAACGCGATTGTCGTCTGCCCGGCTGCTGCTTCAACGTTTACCGTGGAGGAAATCATGCAGGTCGAATTACACATCCGGAATTCAGCTTATTTCATGACACAATTGGAAATGCCTTTGGACGCTACTTTCAAAGCATTGGAACTCGCCAGTGAGCATCAGGTCCCGGTCATTCTCAATCCCGCCCCCGCCCACGAGTTGCCGGATTCGATTTATCCACTTTGTGATTTTCTCACGCCCAATGAAGTAGAAGCTTCGTCGCTGTCGGGGATTTCCGTAAAAACCGTCGCAGATGCTGAAAAAGCAGCGGATTTCTTTTTGGAGCGAGGAGTTAAAAATGTGATCATCACTTTTGGAGAACATGGTGTCGTCCTCAAAAACGCATCCTTGTTCAAACATGTACCCGCCATCATTTTGCAGGATCCGGTGATCGACACCACCGGGGCCGGTGACGCTTTCAACGGCAGCTTCGTGACCGCTTTGAGTCAGGGAATGGAATTGATGGAGGCTATTCGCTATGCCAATACTGCGGCTGGTATTTCCGTCACTCGATACGGCACAGCCCCCTCCACGGCTTACCAACACGAAATAGAACAAGCCCTCACCCAATTGAAGGTTCATTTATAAAACCATCTTATGGGGCAGCGGGGGGTCGCCACCGCATGCGCTCGAACTCAGACCGGAACCTACCGTTTTTGGCTAACAACTAACCCGGCACAGCCTGAACCAAACAAGGATTATTTTCAAGAGTTGAATATATAAAATCCCCTCAATAATTACAAGGTTTCTCTAAGATATGAAGATTCCATAACATATTGAATTTATTAAATTATTATCTCGAACTCAGGTTATTTAACCTCAGCAGGGGTCAAAAAACTCCCCGTTGAGCACATTTTACTATTCATCGCATCGGCGAACCGCTCGACCGAAGGGAGAACACTCATTGACAAAAACTGATACTTTTGTCAGTCAGCGAGTAACAGTTACTTAACACCTAAATCCTGCAATTGAATATTTTGATTGAGTTTCCCCCCACTCTTTGAGAGGTTTTTTTAAAAAAAAGGATTTGAGAGTTGAATTTCCATCAGTCCTTGCTCATAAAGGTTTTTCCGCCCTCCATTAGATCGTCATATTTTGTGATGATCTGATACCCGCTTTCGCGGGCACAAGATTCAAGACGTACTTCTCCCTGGATTTGGGAATCTACATCTCAGCAAAATGTATCCACTGGAGTGAAACAAAGGATCCAGGTCTCTCCAACAGCGACCCATGCATCCCATTGAGCATTGTAAAGTGTTCTTTCCGGAACTCTCAGTTTTTGTTGACGAGCGCCACTCGTCCATTTTCCTGCCATTCGGACAAGATAGGTGCGCATGGTGGCCGGTTCCCAACGGCGCAGTATTGCGTTACCACTACAAAGGGCCATCCAGCGAATTTCAGCGTGTTGTAAGCGAGTATCGCGCATTGGAACAAGGCACTGTTGGCCCAAAAATCGTCGGTTTTAATCTGAGCCAGCGCAGTTTGATTTTTTGCTTCCTCAATCCATGTCTCAGCGACCGTCCTTTGGCCATACTCTTTGTGAGCCTGCCAGGGAGTGAGCGCGTCAGTGAGAACATAACAAAAATAATCGTACTCCTTCATCTCAAAGAGGGTGGCCATCCCTTTGAGTTCCTCCTCTTTCTCCCTGCGTACGGCCATGAATTTTCTTGACCTCCTCCAAGTTTCACATTGGTGGGAAAACTCACACCCTTCCCAAGCGGGCTGCCCCTTCACTTTTTGCCATTTTTGGGTTTCCAACAACGAGACAAGCCCCTTGAGTTTGACCTTGATCAGATAGCCATGGCCTCGTTCTTCGAGGAAATCCAGCAAATCCCCCACAAAAAAACCACTGTCTCCACGAAACAGAGTGCGAGTCCGATTTGGAAGGTGAGCGAGAAGTTGCCGCATGAATTCAACGACTCCATTGCTGGTATAGGCACTCCCATCACGAAGCCAACCCTGAAGAATCTCCTTTGTCTCTGCGCAAAATGCCAGCAGAGGATGATACGAAGCTGCACCGCGTTTGTGGGGATTATATCCGACAGACACTCCTTGCTGCTTGCCGTAGGCCGTTTTCACAGTGGAGTCCACGTCAATCACAAGACAGTGTAACACCCCAACGATGCTTGTCCCACTTCGAAGCGCCTTACGCCAGATACCGGCTCGAATCCGATGGTTCAAGCTCTCCATCTCATTGATGTTTTTCTGTGTGAAAGTACGCAGTATCCGGCCGAATGTGGTTTCATCCGGAATCCTCAGCCAACCGGCCACACGACTCAAAACACGGTCGTTCCAAACTGTCACAATCGAACGAATCGAACGGGCGCCACCAACAATGCCGACCACCGACAAAATGACCATGTCCACCGCGTCATAAAGACCCGTGGCGCCACGCCGATGATCTACGGTCTGCTCTGTCTTTGAAACAATCCCTTCTTTGTGAAAAAATTTGACAACCGGAATCAAGCCTGCTTGCGCGGTCAGGTCTCTGCCTCCCTGGCTGATATGGATGTTTTTTGCTGTCGTTCTTGCCGATCTTGCGCTACGTTTGTTTTTCATGGTAATGGTGATCTCTTAAAATGTTGATTCTGGTGTTAACTATTTGAGTATATTACCATTTCCATGTTTGATTGTCATCTAATTGCAGGATTTAGGTAACATTTAAAAGCAATGCCATTATTCCAAATGGATTTTGAAATCCTCGGCAAAATTATCAACATTGAATTGATCGGCAAGGTCGAGAATCCGGACTTAAAAGCGTATCTCAATCAAGTTTTTGGAAAAGCTTCCTGGCAATATAAAAAAGGAACTGCTAAGATTTTAGACAAGGAAACGCAAACAAGGTGGCTGGCGGAGATTCATTTCTGTGAAGCCCACGGTAAGGCCAAATGCCATTTCAGGGTCAAATATAAAATTGAGCAAATCGATGAGTAAAGATTTCAGTGTCGTGTGTCTGTCGCAAGAGGGAGCCCCTGACTTCATCTCAGGGAAAATTTATCAGGCGAAAGCGGATGAATCGGAAGCAGATTCGAATTTGATTCGAGTCCGGAATGAGTTCGGGGAGGACTTCCTTTATTCCAAGCAACACTTTGCGATTGTTGAGTTACCTGACGAGGTTAAGCAAAAACTATTCGAGAGTCATTCTATTGCAGCATAATGGCAAAGTCAGTGTACAGAGATCGGGTCTTTCTGGTCTCAGAATTCCTCGACAACCTGGCGGGGTGGCGATATTTAGTCCGTCCAGACCGCCGTCAGTGATGGTCGCTATACATTTCCTCTCTCCGAGTTCTCCTCACCTCAGGAAATTCCCACCTGGCATGTGAAAGATGTCTACTCCAACTTTAGTTGTATTCAGGCTCTCACTCAAACCCACGCTTAACCCTATTGAATCAACTCATTGAGAACAATCAAACGCCGCAATGATCTCGTCATCAACACGCTGCAACTCTTCGATATCGCCGAATATGGCGCAGCACATCTCCTCGGCACCGGCTTTCTCAAACTCCCCGATCAAATCAATGTGGAAGTTTCGCGATCCGACCACCCATCCCGGATTTTCCTGGCGGATGCGTTCCTGTTCCACGTCGGTTTCAGCAAGTCGCAAGGGGAAATGCACCGTTAATTTGATCTCTGCCGGATCCCGCTCGATGTCTTCGCAATGCCGCGCGATCACGTTGAGTTTGTGCTTGAACACTTCGACATCCATCCCATGCCAACCGTTGAAATTGTAGATATCGCCATACCGTGCCAAGGTGCGCAACGTGCGGCGTTCTCCATTTCCACCGATCATGATTGGGACATGAGGCCTTTGATAACAACCTGGGGAGAGCGGGGCCCGCTCCAGTTGATAATACTGACCCCGGAAATCGGCGGGAGCTTCTTCCGTAAAAAGTTTGCGGATCAATTCACAGGCCTCATCCAACCGGTCATGCCGTTCTTTCATGGATGGGAAATCCCAACCGTAAGCCTGGTGTTCGCGCTTGAACCAACCTGCTCCGATCCCCAGGATGAAGCGGCCTTTGGAGGCCTGATCAAGTTCTGCGGCCATTTTGGCTACCAGCGCAGGATTGCGGTAGGGGTTGCCCAATACCAAACTGCCCAGCTTGATCCGTTTCGTCATCCCCGCGACCACCGCCAGGGGAATGAATGCTTCGTAGGCCGGGTTCAGCTCATCCTGCTCGCGGGGAATCCCGATGGAGACAGGTGGCAGGAAGTGATCAGGCAACCACAGGCTGTTCCATCGCCCTGCCTCCATCGCCAGGATATAGGGATGAATCTCGTCCCATTGGGTCCGATAGATATTGAGTTGCGTACCGAATTTCATGGTTTTTCTCCTTTTTGAAATTGAAAAGAACCTAAGCTACCTCCCCCTCGAAATTAGTCAAGAGCAATATTAATGCTGTCAGAAGTGTAGTAAGGTTAAATGACGCTGCGACGCTCTCTGGCTTTGGGGAATAGTCGGGAATCCCGGAGGGAACCTCTGGCGGGAATTGGAGGAAACGCAAATGGAAAAAACATCGAATCAATGATCATGCGGAGGGTCTTCGCTCGAAGGAAACCGTTTAAAAATCCGATTCTTTTCCGGAATTGCTCAATTCTGGTATCAATAACCCTGCCCCGGAGGCCAAAGAGATTGGCCAATGTCCAGACGGTAGTAGCTGCCAAGACAACGGAGTGATTTGATGTTTTGGTAAGCATGCTCGAGCGCTTGATCCAGGTTTTCCGCGAAAGCATTGCAGTCAGCAATGCGATGTCCCATGATGGGTATTTTGTGATGAGCCGTATAGAGTTGTTGGCCGCATTGCCGCACTTCGTTCCACCAGAGATCACAGGTCGATGGATGAGTTTGGGTGATGGGCAATCGAGGTGTTGTGGGAATGACATATGGGTAACCATGTCCCGCCAGAGTCAAACTGACCCCGTAACGGCGATGAGGATTCCAGATTAATTGAAGAGAACGGTTTTGGGCAACGTCCATCAGAGTCCGGGCAGGATTTTTAAGCATCCGCAGGATGATGGCGCCTGAGGTGACACCCAGTCGGGCATTGTATTCAATTACGTGCCATTGCCCGTCTTTGCGGATTGCCGTCACCTGCAAAGGACCGTGATAGCGGGTTTCTTTCAGCCAAGGTAGCAAGGGGTGTATGAGGGATTTTGCCAGACCATAGCGGTCCTCGGGGTCTTGTTCAACAATACCACCGAGAGGAGCTCCGGCCACAGGTCCCATGTTACCCGTAAATGCGCGCTTGTATTCCTGGTTGGTGACCAGACTGCTGATCTCTCCATTGCTCACGAATACAAAATGACCGACTTCTGCCACTCCTATGTACTGTTGAAGGAACACCCCTTCGGCATAATCAATCCGGTCCAGCCATCCCAAGGTATCTTCCACCGATTCACAAACAATCGTATGCATAGGACTGTAAGGAGAGCAAAGCGGGTTTTTCAGAACATAGGGGTGTGGGTATTTCTTCATCAGTTGTAAGGCTTCCAAGCGGTTGCTGACGGTGTACGCCACCGGAAAAGGGATTTCAAAACGGCGGCAGAGTTGCAAGGCGTATTGACGGGTCGCTTCGATTTGGAGAGCTTCTCCCAGCGGACATAAAATAGGTATCTGTTTTTCCAGAAGTGCGGCTGCCCAAGGCTCATTGTGCCAATCAATGGACATGGGAATGACATAGTCGGGGCGAAATTCCGTGATCAAAGGCAGAGGCGATGGGTGATTTGAGAACAACCAGGTTTTTCCCACTGAGGAAGGACCATAGTGTCCGTAATCCCGGGTCAAGTAGCAACAAATCTCGGCGCCCTGTTCTTTTAAAATGGCCATCATGGCATGCGCAAACGCGCCTACGCCAAAAATCATCACTCGGATCGGAGTGGACGCCCGGGTTTCGGATGCAGGGATTGAGGAATCCGCAATGCTCATGATTGCTCGAGGAACGGGAATTTATGTGAATTTCGAGTTCTAATTTATTTGGTTTATTCGTTGAAACATCAGATCAACATTGGCAGGTGAATGCCCCCTGTGTCAAGTAAGGCTTTAAAAAATTGATTGGAAGGGCTTTTCTCGATGAGAGCACGCAATCAATGGCAACTGTATCCAATACCTTTCTCAAATTTTCCATGAAGGTGTTTTAGCACCATCAGAGTATAAAATCGAACGAATATACCAAGGGAGCGCTGCTGCGTTCTGTAACCGGGGAAGACGTTGTTGAATGATGAGAGATAGCAGGGGGAGCGCAAGCAATGGTTTCGAAGGCTTTGGCTATTGAAAGCATCCAAGCCGTGGCTATCTTGGTAGGACCAGGAAATGCAATTGTTGCCGAGGCGAAACGACAGCTGTATGGCCGAGTTGAAGCAGAGACTCAAAGATCCAGGAGGATGGTTTCGACTTCGTTTCGATCCGTAAAACCTTCGTTGATCAGACGTTGGATTGTTTGTGAAAAAGAATGAAAAAATATGTTTTCCCCCGGCGCAATCAGTTCGTTGCCCTGTATGCCGGATTTGATGCGTTCACTGATCGTACGGTTGACTCTCAGGATTTCATAGGCGGGGACCCTGCCGGAATAACCTGTTCCCCGACATCGAGAACAAACAGCTTTTTCCTTCTCTCGAGAATGCGCGCACAGGCGGCGTACCAAGCGTTGAGAAAGAATCACTTTCAAAGTATCCGCTAAAAGATCCGGGGTCACACCCAAATTTTTCATGCGCTGTATGGTGGTCACCGCGTCGATGCTGTGTAGGGTGGATAAGACCAGATGGCCGGTCAAGGCTGCTTTGATGGCGATGGACGCGGTTTCCTCATCTCGAATTTCTCCAACCAGAATGATGTCGGGATCCTGCCTTAAAAAGGCTTTCAGTGTTTGAGCAAACGTCAAATCGTGTTCAGACTTCACCGAGACCTGGTTGATGTCCGCAAGATGATATTCGACAGGCTCTTCCACCGTCATGATGTTCTTTTCCCGGGAATTCATTTCATTGAGCATGGCATACAGGGTTGTGGTTTTGCCACTACCGGTTGGACCAACCACCAAGATCAATCCACTGTGCATGCGGCAGGCATTGTATAAAACTTTCAAATCTTCGGGAGAAAATCCAAGGACTTCCAGTTTGTATTGCACTGGTGTTTGATCCAATAAACGGAGAACCATTTTTTCTCCCAGCTCCGTGGGCAGAGAAGAGACTCTCAAATCGAATCGATCTCCTCCGCTGGCCAGGAATTTATAGTAGCCATCTTGAGGACGGCGTTTCACGGCGACATCCATGCCTGCAAGAATTTTAAGACGAGAAAGTAATGGCGACTGTAATTCCGTGGGAAGTTCCATTTCGTCGTGCAAGCGACCATCCAAGCGGAAACGTACGATGAATGTCTCATCTCTGGACTCCAGATGAATATCGGAACAGCGCTGGGCAATGGCTTGTTCCAGAATATGGTAAGTCAATTCCACAACGGACATATCCGCATGAACCAACTCCGCATCATCCGACAATTGCCGGAATGATTCAATATGATGGGAGGTGCTCCAATACCAGGACAAAGGCGCGTCGAAATGATAAGTGACTTTATCCAGACTCAACAAATCAGAATGCAGCGATAGCAGACCACCCACTTTTGATCCGAAAGAAACCAGTAATATCTTAGCTTCCTGATAGATGTTTCGAGCGAGGGTGGAATCAGGAAATGACTGAGGAATTTCCGACGCTTCCGTCAACAAGGGAATCTGGTAACGCTGAGAAAAAAAGGGCAGCAGTTGATTTTCATCAATCAACTGCTGCTTTGTCAACTGGCGTAGACTTTCGATATCTCTGGATTGACGGAATTGAGGTCCCAAGTGGGTTAGAGTATTTTCCTCAATGAGGTTTTGGGCGATCAATTCATCAAGGAGCGGCATATCGTTAATTCAAGTATCCGGTATTAAGAGAACAAAGAATTTTCTCAAGCCACACCTTGTTTGAGAAGTTCGGCTTGATGGTGAGTCAGCAAGGAGTCGACAATAGGATCCATATTTCCCATGAGGATGTTTTCCAATTGGTAAAGTGTGAGGTTCACCCGGTGGTCGGTGATGCGACCTTGTGGAAAATTATAGGTTCGAATCCGCTCACTACGATCTCCGGTGCCAACCATATTTTTCCGTTGCGCAGCCGTGGAATCCTGCTGGGCTTTCATTTCATTTTCATACAAACGAGCTCTCAGCACTTTCAAAGCCTGGTTTTTATTTTTCAATTGAGATTTTTCATTTTGGCAAATGACGATCAGGCCGGTTGGCAAATGAGTGATGCGTACGGCTGAATCAGTCGTATTGACACTTTGTCCTCCCGGACCGGAGGAACGATAGACATCTACCCGGAGGTCATTGGGATTGATATCGATTTCAACCTCTTCTATTTCAGGTAAAACCGCAACGGTGGCAGCAGAGGTATGGACCCGTCCCTGAGTTTCGGTTTTGGGAATGCGTTGCACGCGATGAACGCCGCTTTCGAATTTTAAGCGGCTGTATACATCTTTGCCTTCAATGGTTGCAATGATTTCTTTGAATCCGCCAATATCGGTCTCGTGCTGTTCAATGATATGGAGTCGCCATTTTCTCAATTCGGCATATCGAGCATACATGCGAAATAGATCCGAGACGAAGAGAGCAGCCTCTCCTCCTCCCGTACCGGCTCTTATTTCAAGAATAGTGTCTCGGGCGTCATTGGGATCTTTAGGAAGCAGGAGGAGTTTCGTTTTATTTTCCAGGGTTTCGATTTGCCGGGACAGCAATTCAACTTCCTGCTGCGCCATTTCCCGGAACTCCGGATCTTCTCGGGGATCGGCCAAGATTTCTTGATTGGATTTCAATTCCGCCTGCAGCGCCGCATAGTCGTCATATGCCTGCACCAACTCTCCGAGTTCGGCGTGCTCTTTACTGACGCGCCGGTATTGTTCGGGATCATTCAGGGTTTCGACTTGCGTCAGGGTATGCGTGAGTTGTTCATATCGGATTTTGAGATTTTTTAGTTTGTCCCACATACGTCATTCTCAGGCGGACACTTTCACGATCAGCCGTTTTTTATGAAGCCCGTTTGTAGCGGCGATTGAATTTTTCAATACGACCTGCCGTGTCGATCAATGTACGCTCTTTGCCACTGAAGAAAGGATGGCATTTGGAGCAGATTTCAATATGATGATCTCCCCCCAGACTGGAAGAAGTCTCCAATGCATTCCCGCAACTGCAGCGAAACACGGTCGGTTTGTAATCAGGATGAATTTTGCTTTTCATAGTGTGCTTTTTCAATAACCAGAGTGGAGGATGAACTAAAAAAATAATGATAATACGAACTGTTCTATTTGTCCATCATGTCTAAGAATTTGGCATTTGAATCAAATTTTACCAGCTTTTCATGGATGAATTCCATGGATTCGACTACGCTGAGTTGAGAGAGGACTTTACGTAGCACCCAAATGCGGTCCAAATCATTTTTCACGGTGAGTAGTTCTTCTTTACGAGTACCGGATTTGTTGATATCCATGGCGGGAAAGATTCTTTTTTCAACAAGCTTGCGGTCCAAGTGCAATTCCATATTGCCGGTTCCTTTAAACTCCTCAAAAATCACTTCATCCATCCGGCTCCCGGTGTCAACCAAGGCTGTTGCGATGATGGTGAGGGAGCCACCTTCTTCAATGTTGCGAGCCGCCCCAAAAAATCTTTTGGGTTTTTGCAGCGCATTGGAATCGACACCACCCGAAAGAATTTTGCCGCTGGGTGGGACGACCGAGTTATAGGCGCGGGCCAGGCGGGTGAGAGAATCGAGTAATATTACCACGTCTTTTTTATGTTCCACCAAGCGCTTCGCTTTCTCAATGACCATCTCCGCAACTTGCACGTGCCGGGTGGCAGGCTCGTCGAAAGTAGAACTGATCACTTCCCCATTGACGGAGCGCTCCATATCGGTCACCTCCTCGGGGCGTTCATCAATCAGCAAGACGATCAAATAGACTTCAGGATAGTTGTTGGAAATACTATTTGCGATATTTTGCAAAATCATGGTTTTTCCAGTACGTGGTGGGGCAACGATGAGACCGCGTTGTCCTTTTCCAATGGGGACCACCAAATCAACCAAGCGTGCCGTCAGTGCTTCTTTACCACATTCCAGGGTCAGACGTTCTTCAGGATAAAGAGGGGTGAGATTGTCAAAGAGAATTTTGTCTTTGGAGATATCAGAGGTCTCGAAATTCAGGTTTTCCACCTTCAACAAGGCATAATAGCGTTCGCTATCTTTGGGCGGACGGATTTGACCGGAAATCGTATCTCCGGTTCTCATATTGAAACGCCGGATTTGCGAAGGAGAGACATAAATGTCGTCCGGGCCAGGGAGGTAGTTATAATCCGGAGCTCTGAGAAAGCCAAAGCCATCGGGTAGGGTTTCCAAAACCCCTTCTCCGTAAATCACCCCATTTTGTTTGGTTTGCGCCTGCAGAAGACCGAAAATCAATTCCTGTCGACGCATGCTGCTGGCATTTTCAATATTGTATTCCCGGGCAATTTTGACCAACTCTGCGATCTCTTTGCGTTTCAACTCTATTAAATTGAGATGGGGAACATCATTGTTTTGAGATCTGTGAATATCCAAATTGTTTTGAGAACGAAAATTATTGTAACGGCGGGCTGTTGCTTGATTCTTCATATATTTGATTTGGTTGGATTATTTAAAAATACGAGGAAATGCGGATCAAACTCAAGCATGAGATTGATTCAACAAATATACCATTTGTTTTTTCAATGAGCAGTTCGCCAGAAATCTACGGATATCTTATGAAACTGCTCATCGATCAAGGATTGACCAAAATACTGGATGAATTTGCCAGAAATTTTCAGATTAGAGTTAGTGGGTTCAGTTGGAAAATATTTCAAGTTTCAACACGGTAGGATAATTGTAGAAGCGTGATTATAATGCTTGATTGCTGAAGAAATTGTCAAGTATTTTTTTTAAGGAGAGTGATTTTATGGTTTTTCAGCGGGATCGACTGTGCCATTGTCGCCGACCCGCATGGGTTCCATTTTCACGATAGTGCTCCCTTTTCTGACCCAAAGTTTGACGTATTCGACCATCACTCCATCAGGTCCGATTTCAGCAGGCATCTCATCGACATGAAGAATATCATCCACCCGGATTTCGAAAGCAATGCTTTGTTGACGAGAATAATAAGGGCTATTGATCAATAACAAGATGTTGGGATTATAATGTTGCCGAAGGATTCCCGAAAAGGGAACCGCTTCCTGTTCCAGATTTCCATCACCCCGGTAGACTTGTAATTCGTAGTATTTTCCCTCGCCTATTAATTTCGTTCCGTGCATTGCCGTTCTTTTTCGGGAAGAGGAGCAAACCATAACTCTTTGAATTTCTCGCAACGGATCCAGGGGATCGGAAGAAGATGTTGTTCCAGTTAGTTATTGGATCATGTTTTCAGGACGCAGGGCGCGCAGAATTCTTCCGGCTTGCCACATTTCTTGGTTGTTGACGGCTTCCAGTTCTTTCTCCAACTTCTCCCGGTAGTCCGACCGGGAATTTGATTCAATGGCGATTTTTGCCTCCAGACCGCTGGTAACCCGCTGGTAACATTCATTGATCACAGGTTTGAGTACGTCTCGAAAACGGGGGGCCCAATCCAAGGCGCCGCGTTGAGCGGTTGTCGAACAATTGGAATACATCCAGTCCATTCCCTTTTCCGAGACCAGCGGATAAAGACTCTCCAGCGCTTCTTCGATGGTCTCATTGTAGGCTTCTGAAGGGGAGTGCCCATTTTCCCGGAGGGTTTCATACTGAGCCAGAAAAGCTCCCTGAATCAAGCCCATCAATACGCAACGTTCTCCGGTGAGATCACTATGGACTTCATCTCGGAAATTCGTTTCAAACAGGTGCCCGGAACCAATGGCAAAGGCAGTAGCGATACAACGCTCTTTTGCCCTTCCCGTATAATCCTGGTGGACAGCCCAGGAGGAATTGATACCACGTCCCGCCTCAAAATGAGTCCGCACGGTCAGTCCGCTGCCCTTTGGGGCGACCAGCATGACGTCGACGTGTTCCGGAGGAATGATGTGAGTGTCTTCGTGAAAGACTATCCCAAAACCATGGGAAAAGTAAAGGGCATTACCCATGTCCAGACAGTTCCGGATGGTAGGCCAAATAGCAATTTGTCCGGCATCGGAGAGCAGAAATTGAATGATGGTACCACGTTTGGCGGCTTCTTCAATCTCAAACAAGTTCACTCCTTCCCGCCATCCATCCGCTAAAGCCTTGTCCCAACTACGTCCTTTGCGGATTCCCAAAATCACTTTAAAACCCTGGTCACGCATATTCAATCCCTGACCCCGACCTTGCGGACCATAACCCAAGATCGCGGTGATTTCGTCTTTGAGGATTTCATGACATTTTTCGATCGGATAATCCGATCGTTCGACGATGACTTCGTGGTGGCCACCAATACTGATAGTTTTCATGGAAAATGCTCCTTGTTGCTCAAAATAATGGTTTGAAGCGTATCATGCTACCTTACACTGGAGTGGAGGTCAAGCCCAGAAATATACACGATCGGGAAAAATAAAGAAATCAATTGCAATCAATTGCAATTCCAAGGATTGCTTGGAGAGCATTTATTCAAAAAAACACGCGCGCCGCAACCGTAGAGACGGTTGGAGACGTGAGGAATCAAACTGGCGCTGGCAGAATATTCCGCTATTTTTGAGCAATCGGAGATTTCTCAAAGAGGCCCCATATTTTCCACTCTGGCAATGTAGGGCAGGTTTCGATAGAATTCCCCATAGTCCAGACCATAGCCGACCACGAATTCATTTGGAATACTGAAACCTATGTAGTCTCCTTCGATGGCAGTCTCCCGTCTCTCTGGTTTATCAAGCAGGGCGCATACTTTCAATGAAGCAGGTTTTTGACTTTCCAACTCCTGCAGGATGGTGTGGAGGGTCAATCCCGTATCAAGGATGTCTTCGATGACCAGCACATGCTTATTGGCCATGTCGAGATCATGCTGAATTTTGACAATACCCGTGGAACCTTGTCGCTTTTCGTAACTGGAAGCACGCATAAAGTAGATGTAGGAAGGAATACTGATAGCCCGCGTCAAGTCGGCTAAAAAAATGAACGCTCCTTTCAAGACTCCGACAAGGTGCAATTCCGTGTTTGCGTAGTCATGGGAAATTTCCCGCGCCAATTCCTCGATACGAGTATGGATTTGTTCTGCAGAGATGAAAGGAGAAAGTTTTGCAAAAGACATCGCTGTTTTCTTACAGATGGATTAAGATTAGAGAAGCTGTCTGATGCGTATATGTATACTTGTCAATTTGCAAATCAAAATCTTTGATGACAGGGAAATGAAATGCTCAAGGAAATAGAGTTTTTTTGCGTGACCAATCCGCTGGATATTTTTATAACATACGCCCACCTCTGAGAAAAATTTTATCTGGAAATCCATAGAAAGGAAAAAGGATGAATAAAGAAATCGTAAATACCAACAAAGCCCCGCAGCCGGCCGGACCATATTCTCAAGCCGTAAAAGCCAATGGTTTCCTTTTTTTGGCGGGACAGGTACCCATTGTCCCGGAAACAAGAGAACTGCATACAGGAACATTCAGTGAACAATGCCATTTGGTTCTGAAAAATATCAATGCCATTTTGGAAGCAGCAGGGTCCTCCTTGAATGATGTGGTCAAGGTGACGATTTTTCTGAAAAACATGGAGGATTTTGGAGATCTCAATACCATCTACAGCGAATACTTCAATGAGAGCAAACCAGCCCGAACGTGTATTCAAGCCGGTCGCCTTCCCAGGGACGTGGACGTGGAAATCGAGGCGGTTGCGCTTTGTCCATGAATCACAGCGGAAAAATTGCTCGGTCGGCTTCCACGAATTCGGTGCCGAAACGGTCATTCAACATTTCGATGATTTCCGATAAGGTCGCTTTGTCTTCCTTGTCACGTTTGATGCCAGCCTCAGTCAAACCATCTAGTTCGCCGTTTTCGCCAGTTACCAGGTCGATAGAACCGTCATTGATTTTTTGCAAGCGGTAATACTCCAAAGCCAATTCGTCAGTCAGTTTCATGCTTTCCACCAGGTCGCGTTTGGGCAACTTGGTCAGAAGTAACCTGGTATAGGCATAAAATTTCTCGAATTCAACTTCTTGAAAGGGCATGATCTGCGCCATAAAGGCATACAGATTGGTCCAGGTACGCAAACTCTTTTTGAACGCTTCTTTTTCTTCTTCCGCTTCAATGTTTTTGTAACGATCTACTGCCGGGTCGATATAGCGATACAACTGAGCCTGTGCGCAGGCGGTCATTCTTGAACATGCCCAGTTCCGGACTGTAAGCGCCAGCATCGCCTTCGCGATAACCTCCGGAAGCCGACAGGTTTTCAATAATGGCCGTTTCGAAGGTGTTTTCGGACGTGATGCTCATTAATCCACCCGCCAGGTTCTTACCGCCTGATCAGCAAGCCAGGATTGATAGTGGTTCAGGTTTGCCAGGTCCCAGTGATCATATTCAGTCACTTTTTTGGCCAGCCTGAAAGGAGTATTCAGATAATGCGCTTTCTTGCTGGCAAAATCAGTCTGTTTCAGATCATTCTGTTCCAACAACACCATATTGCCTAACCGGTCGGCAATATCATTCGCACCCTCTCCAAAATACAGATGCCAGTCCTGGTTCGGATAATAAGGGCAAACATGCTCGAGCGTTGTATCCAGATATCTCACGTTTCGTCCCGCGTTATTCTCGATATCAGCCAACAAAAAACGGATTTTTTTGGATGAGCGTCGACTCGGCATTTTGAAATACTCGAAAGCATTTTTGAATACGTCATCAGCAGGGTAAAGCGCTTTGTAATCAGGGCTGTTCTTGATATGGCTGGCCCGTTGAAATTCACCATTGGCTATCTTCATGGCTATGCTGTTGTAACGCTTTTCCTGTTCGTTTGGTGAAAAACTACAAATCACGTTGTAACGAACAGATAAAAAATAAATATATTTCAGCGTTTTGATAAACTCGTCAGGCGCGAAATTCCGCATAAATGCCGCCATCAATATCGTATAGGGTTGTCGTATACCAAACAGCTTCAAGCCTTCCAGGAAATGAACGGCATCTCGATATTTACCGTTTTCTCGTCGCCACCACTCATCATAAGGGTTGGACAAAGACGCATATAAGGGAGCCACCTCTATTAGTGATCTTAAATAGTCATGAGCCTGCCCAGGTGTAGTATAAAGCTGCCTGATTGATTTAAATAACTCCTTCTTGCTTACAAGAGGTCTATGTGAATTATGCTGGTAACGGACAAAATCGGTGAAATCGTTTTCACCCAGTTCTGCTAAGATCCTTGACCATGTTTCATCGAGATCATCCAGCGTTTCGTCGGGAACGTCATCATTTTGAGTGACCACCGAAAAAATATAGTTTTTCAACAAATCAGGTGTGGAAAGCTGTACTTCTCTGGCATTTAACGTATCAAACACCTTGTAGGCATTCAGGCTGTCTTGCACCACGATTTTTGTAAAAATCAACCTGGATGAAAACTTATTGATGAACTCACCGATTTCCTCGCCACTGTTCCCCATGTTTTTGTCGCAGAAAAATTCGAATGCCCGCCTCAGAAGGTGATTGGTTGCCGTAATGCCCCGGCTCTGGGGTGGACGCAGGTTGGAACAGATATCTTTGTAAAAACGTCCATTATTGCGATTCAGCGTCAGCCTGCTACTCACTCTCAATGAAACGATATCTTTCGAACCAATATAGCGTGCCGTAATTTCTTGCAATCGTTCCTGATTTTTACCAGCGTCTTCATTGTTGTCGACTAAACGCTGAATATGTCGCATTGTGGCTAAGATCAACAAAGAAAGTGTAACCAGGCGTTGTTGACCTTCTATCACTTCAAAATCCAGCTGATTTTTACGTTGCAACACGATATAGCCCATATAATGAAACCCCTCCTGGTCCAGACCTTCGATATCCGCCCATAAATCTTCCCATCGTTCCTGTTCCCACGAATAATCCCTTTGGAAACGCGGTACAGTGTATTTAACCCCGTTGCTTAACAGTTCGGAAAAAGTCTGGTTGGCAGGTTCCATTAGCATAAAATCGCTCATATAGTTGTCTCCTGGATTGGGGATTGCGACTTTCTGTAACACAAGAGTCGCATCCTCTGAATATTTGGGAAGAAACCGGGATGGGGAGGTCATGGAGAGATGGGTGGTGGTTACTTCGATTCGCATGAAAAATCTCGTTGGTTGGAAATGGAGCATCACATATCTTGTTTGGCAGAGGGGAGGGTCGTATCAGAGGAAGCCGTTGAAAAAAATGAAAGAGGCTCCCCGAGAGAAAAAATTATTTGAAGGAGCCTGTGTGATTCAATAGCGGGGCATTCCGGGATCCACCAATTCGGCCCAACTATCGATTCCTCCGCTCAAGCTTTTTATTTTGGCGAATCCATCCGCATGGAGCTGCTTCAAGGCAGTCATGGAGCGGCTGCCCTTGTAGCAGTACAAATAGATTTCATCATCTTTATCGAGTTCCGGGATGTATTTGTCAAACTCTACCACCGGCATCAGTTTGGCCCCGTCAATATGACAGATATCCCATTCGTTTTGATCCCGCACATCCACCAAGACAATCTCTTTTCCGGAATCCAGAATCTCTTCGAGTTCCGGGGCTTCAATCACAAAATCTTCTTCATTAAAATCGTCTTCGATGCTGCTCGTCGGCATTGGGATGTCGCAAAACGCGGCATAATCGATCAACTCGGTAATGGCAGGATGCTCGCCGCACAGTTCGCATAAAGGATCTTTATGAATCTTGACTTCCTTGAAAGTCATTTTCAGGGAATCGAAGAGGAGCAAACGTCCTGTCAAGGAGTTTCCCATTTCCAAAATAAGTTTGAGAGCTTCCGTCGCCTGTATCAAACCAACCGTTCCCGGGAGCACGCCCAGGACTCCCGCTTCCGCTCAACTGGGAACCAAAGCGGCGGGTGGCGGACTCGAGTAAAGGCATCGATAGCAAGGACCTCCCTGGTGTGGATTGAAGACGGTAACCTGACCTTGGAATTTAAAAATAGATCCGTAGACAAGCGGTTTTTCAACAAAAAAAGCGGCATCATTGACCAAATAGCGCGTTTCAAAGTTATCAGAACCGTCGACAACGATGTCATACTCTGCGAATATCTCCATCACGTTTTCGCGCGTAAGGCGGGTATCGTAGATTTCAACCTCGATTTCGGGATTGCCTGCCAGAATAGTGTCCTTGATGGACTCCACTTTCGACCTGCCTACATCCGCAGCACTGTGGGCGATTTGACGCTGGAGATTGGAACTGTCGACCACATCAAAATCCACGATCCCCAATTTACCAATACCCGCCGCTCCTAAATACATACCTAGAGGAGAACCTAAACCTCCGGCACCAATGAGAAGAATTTTGGCTGCTTTGAACTTCAGTTGCCCCTCCATGCCCACTTCAGGCAAAGTCAGGTGTCGGCTATATCGATTGATTTCTTCGTTGCTGAGTTTCATTTTCCTATCTCTCAAATAGGGTTTTTATGGCGCAAGACTGAAAATTGGTGTGTTTCAGTGCTATATTCTGCTTCAAAATAATCCAATAATATTCAAATGTCAATAGTTTTGAAGCATGAAAATAAGGGTATTTGGAGTCGTAATGCTTTCCATTCGGAAAATTTAAATAATGATTCTCATTTGAAATTTAATTTCCTATTCAAAGAGTAGGATATTGTATTCGAAGAGCCTGTGGGAAACAAGAAGTATTGAGTCGCTACTTGGCCAGCAACGCGCGCGTTTTCATGAACGGTAGTATCGAACCAGACCCAACACCAACACAAAAGCGAGCAAATTCGTGATCCAGGAGGCGAGGAGTGGAGGTAAAGCGCCTGCATTGCCGATTGTGAGGAATATTTGATTGGTGATCCAAAATAAAATTCCAAACAGACAGCTGAGGACCACTCCTTCCGCGGCCTTACCTTGTCTGGAGTGGGTGAGAGAAAGGGCCAATCCCAACAGTACCATGATCACGAGAGTGAAAGGATATGCCAGTTTTTGGTGAAATTCCACCCTATGTCGAGTCGCATCCTGCCTTTCTTCTTGGAGACGGACGCCGAGTTGATAAAGAGACCAAAGTGGAAGATGGTGGGGGTCAAGCGGTTGTTTGAAGGAAACTACCGGAAAATCCCGGACGGGAGCGACCCATTCCGATTGTTGCAGGAAGCGAATTTGTTCGGAGAGGAATTGTCGTTGATTCACGTTTTTCAGATGCCATGAATCTTCTTTTATTTCTCCTACTTCGATTGTGGTATGCTCAGAAACCCGATAGGGCGACGTACTCCAGCGAAAAATAGCGATTTTCTCAATAACCTCATCGAATTGACGGACTCCAAAGTAGAAGATGCGGTCGTTTTTTATTTTCCATAGAGGGGGTAAAGATTGATTTGTTTGCACGGGAGGATATTGTTTCGCCAACCAGTTGTAAAAGTAGTTCTGGTTAAAGTAACTGAACAGGGCAATGAGCAGAGAAATTCCGAGAATGGGGGAAGCAAGCTGGAAAAAGCCCATCCCGGCCATTCGCATTGCCGTGATTTCAGAAGTACGGTTCAACAAATTAAAGGTGGTTATGGTGGCGAGCAAAATCGTGATTGGAAAGATCAGTTCCAGCAAATCAGGTAGCGAGAGGAAAATCTCCTGGATAAAAAGATAAAACTGCTCCATGCCGGAAAACAGCTGTCCAAGGCGGCTGAAAAAGTTTCCAATCAGGATTATCGCCACAAAGCCAAAAAGGAATAAAAAAAAGAATTTGGTAAATTCTTGAGCAATATATCTTACCAGAATCGTCATTATCGGTATGAAAGTGATGAGAAGAATAGGGGGTTCGAAGATTGAGAGTCATTTGGCATACGTCTCAATCTTGGAAATGAGCTATTGTGCTGAGTCAAGGAACGGTCACACTCCGAACTCATGCTTTCCAAGGGTCCTGCTTGCGATGGCGTATTGCATCGGTTATAATTACAAAATATCGAAATGAGTGAATTTATAAGACTGCTTGGACTTGACTTTTATCAGCAATTCCGATCACTGACAAGTGCAGGCGAGATGGCGTCAGTTGATAAAGATGCTGAATTGGAAATAAATTCTCGTGATTGCGTTGACAGATTTCTTTTAAAACAGGACATTAAAGGAGCAATCCCGCATGGCAAGATCAGAAAAAGAATGGGATATCGTTTCTGAAGTTTTCCAGGAAAAATCCGTTGATGCAATCACAAAAGATGATATCTTTGAAGAAGACCTTACAAAAGAAGCTGTACGCCAGAAAGAACAAGAAATTGTTAAGGACAATGAGGAATCGATGAGAACGGATTTTCCGGATAGCAACGCGTCCGAGCAACTGGGACGATTACTGGAAAAAGTGATTGCATCTTCAGTGCAAAAGGCTATTGCGCAAGCAATGCCGGATTTGGTTGATCAAATTGTTCGGAAAATCAGAGAAAAAACTCAGCCTTCCGAAAATGCGAAATAGGGAAAAACCAGTAGAGCGGATTATGATAGATTCATCTGCAAAGACTATCCGTCCCCCGGCAGTGGCCAGTTTATTTTATCCGGGAAATCCTGCAGTTCTTCGTAAACAAATCAAGGAATTCCTGGATTCTTCCCCGGATTCCGAAAAAATGACTGCTAAGGCCATTATTGCTCCACATGCAGGGTACAAATATTCCGGTTCTGTTGCCGCAATCGCCTATCGATCCCTCCTATCCGCAAAATCCCGCATCAAGCGAGTCGTGCTTTTAGGCCCTGCGCACCGGGTCCCGCTTATCGGATTAGCCGCCCCCTCTACGGAATACTTTGCAACCCCTTTGGGTCGCATCCCAATTGATCTTTCACAAATTCAACAATTGTTACGGCAATACGATTATGCGCAAATCCTGGATGCCGCTCATGCTACCGAACACAGTCTGGAAGTCCATCTACCATTTTTGCAGGAATGCTTGGAAGATTTTGTCTTGATCCCCCTGGTAGTGGGAGATGCGACTGGATTGCAAATAGGAGCAATTCTGGAAACGCTTTGGGGGGGAGTGGAAACCTTGATTGTGATCAGTTCGGATTTGAGCCATTTTCACGATTACCGAACCGCTCAACGTATGGACCTGGAAACCGCAGAATATATTGAACGGTTTGAGGGGGAAAAACTGGATTACGAAAGCGCCTGTGGACGTAATCCAATCAGAGGCTTACTGACCATTGCGCAGAAGCGGCAACTTCGAATCCGGCGAGTGAATCTTTGCAATTCAGGAGATAGTGTCGGAAACAAGGACCGGGTCGTTGGCTATGGATCATGGATATTGACTGAATCTTAAATAAGTTCCTGCAGTAACTTTCTCTCCGGTAATCCTCTCCATGGAAGAATATTCCGTCAATCAAGACTTCTTGACTGTAAAAGAGAAGAATCACCTGTATAGTTTAGCAGCCTTATCGATACGACACGGCTTGGAAAAGGGAAAAGTCCTGAAAACGAAATCAGAAGATCTGCAGGGAATTCTGGGAGAAAACGGGGCATCCTTTGTTACTTTGAGCAAACTGACGAATCTGCGGGGATGCATTGGTTCCATGGAGGCGAAGCGTCCCCTGGCCCATGATGTGCTGGAAAATGCTTATGCCGCAGCTTTCCGGGATTCACGATTCCCCTTTTTACGTCCGGAAGAGTGGGATGATTTGGATATCAAAATATCTGTATTGAGCCGGGCAATAGCGGTTGTATTTCATTCGGAAGCAAATTTGATCGCGCAACTGCATCCCGGCGTTGATGGTTTGATTTTGACGGATGGGAATCGGCGAGGAACGTTTCTCCCCAGTGTCTGGAACGATTTTCCCTCACCCCAGGCTTTCCTGGAACACCTGAAAATGAAAACAAAACTGCCTGCCGACTATTGGTCCGAGACCATCCGGGTGGAGCGTTACGCAACAATCGAGTTTGGGGCGGAAGTTGAATAAAACAGCACGATACTGGCACCAGATGGCCGATGGTCGCATTCAATGTGATATCTGCCCTCGCTTTTGCCGATTGCGCAATGAGCAACGGGGATTGTGTTTTGTACGCAAACGGGAGGACGATCGACTCTTGCTGACCACCTATGGGCGATCCAGTGGATTTTGCATAGATCCTATTGAAAAGAAACCATTGAACCATTACCTACCCGGCACCCCTGTTTTATCCTTTGGAACCGCAGGATGCAATTTGGCCTGCAAGTTTTGTCAGAACTGGGACATCAGCAAATCTCGCGAGTTGGACCGTCTGATGGATGAAGCCACTCCGGAAACCATTGCCAGAGCCGCCAAACAGTCAGGATGCCGCAGTGTGGCCTACACGTATAACGACCCTGTAATTTTTTTAGAATATGCCGTTGATATCGCAAAGGCATGCAAGGAAGAAGGCATTGATTCCGTGGCGGTGACAGCAGGATACATCACTCCGCAGGCGAGAGAAGAATTCTTTCAAAATATGGACGCCGCCAATGTGGATCTCAAAGGTTTTACAGAACAATTTTATAAGCGGCTTTGCGCCGGGCAACTCTCCCCAGTGCTGGAGACTTTAAAATATTTAAAGTATGAAACCAAGGTCTGGTTTGAAATTACGAATCTGATCATCCCGGGACACAATGATTCGGAGCAGGAACTGGAGGAGATGACTCAGTGGATCGTGGAAAATCTGGGTCCGGCAGTTCCCCTTCACTTTACAGCATTTCACCCTGATTGGAAGATGCGGAATATCCTGCGCACTCCACCGTCCACACTCATTCGAGCACGAAATATTGCCATGAAAAATGGCATCCGTTATGTCTATGTGGGAAATGTAAGCGACAAATCGGCTGCCAGCACATATTGCCATCAGTGTGGTCAGATTCTCATCGGCCGGGACTGGTATGTGCTGAGTGATTGGAATCTATCCGAAGAGGGACGCTGCAATAACTGTGGAACTCGTTGCTTGGGGAAGTTTGCCGAATATCCGGGAACCTGGGGAGCCCGCAGGCAAACAGTCCGTCTGGCTCCTTATTCAGATCTAAGTTGAGCGATTCATAATAACAAAAGCTCTCAACTGTGGAGAAGCGGAGCCTGGCAAGCTTTGCGGGGGTTAACTGTCCGAGCGAGTTCCCCGTATCGCTTTCCAATGAAAATAAACCGAAGCGAGGAATATGGACCATTTTGATTTAGAAAACCAATAGGAAGATGGGGTCCAAAAGTTTTAGGTTAAGAGTAGTACGGTTGACTTGACCGTTTGTTATAGCCGTCCGTTATAATGGATTTTCAAAAACGTTTTTCCAATGATATTGTCTTTTAGGAAACAGCAAAGTAATATGCTTGCATTCATACCGTCCTTCACAATCGTTTTTAGTGATCAGAGAAAAACCAAAAAATTAAAGGAATACTATGAGTCATGACCTCGTTATCAGGAACGGTACCGTTGTGGACGGTACCGGAGCAGAACCCTTTCAAGCGGATGTCGCTATTAAGGGAGACCAGATCGTTGAGATCGGCAAAGTCAGTGGCAAAGGCAAACAGGAAATTCAAGCCGAGGGCCTCATGGTCTCGCCAGGTTTTATCGATTTACACACGCACCTCGACGCCCAGATCGGCTGGGATCCTCAAGTCACTTCAGTGAGCTGGCATGGCGTCACCACGGCGCTGATCGGCAATTGCGGGGTCTCCTTTGCTCCATGCAAGGTCTCTGACCGTGAATTTCTGGCGGGGATGATGGAATCGGTTGAGGACATCCCCAAGCAAGCGATCCTGCATGGACTGCCCTGGAGTTGGCAGTCCTACGGAGGTTACCTGGACGCCCTTGAAGTGCTGAGACCATCGATCAACATTTGCGGATTGGTGGGGCATTGCGCGATCCGTTTTTATGTCATGGGGGAGCGATCGGTCGAAGAATTGGCGACCGAGGAGGAGATCCGTCAGATTGCTGAGTTAGCAGGTCAGTCCGTGAAAGAAGGCGCCGTCGGTTTCTCAACCAATCGTTTCCCTCCACACCGCTTGCCTGATGGCCGTTCCATCCCAGGGACGTTTGCCGATCGTGCTGAGTTACGCGCCGTTGCGAAGGAAGTGGGAGCGCAGGGTGGCATCATGCAAACCGTCTCTCACTTAAGAAAAGATAACGGCTTTGGCGACGTCAACTTCGATGCGGAAATGGATCTCTTCGCTGATGAAGCCCGCTTGACACGAGGGGTCTTATTCAGTTCCGTGATCGATCAGGGCTTTGAGCGTCTGAATGAGCGTGTGACGGCAATGCGCGCCGAAGGCCTCAATATCAACTCCGTGACGCCGGCTCGCAGCGTCAGCGGCGTGGGCGGCCTCTCAACTCATAACTTCTATCGTATATCCTTCGAAAACCCAAATGTTCTGCCTCCCGCATGGCAGGAACTTCGCAAACTCGATCCGGAGGGGCGGGTGCAAGCCATTCGCAACCCTGAAACCCGAAAACGCCTGGTAGAAGAAGCGAAAGCCCAGGAGACAGAATATATCGAATGGATGAAGTGGTGCTTCTATATGGGTGATGCTGCCCGGCCCTGCTACACCCAGGATCTCTCGCAAAATCTGGTTGCCTTAGCGAAAGCAGCAGGTGAACACCCGGTGGAAACCTGGCTGCGTATTAGCGACCAGACGAATGGGAAAGCCCTTTTCCATTTTCGCTTTGCCAACCAAGACCTTGATGCCCTTCCCGCTTTGATCACTACGGAGTGGGCCATGCCTGGTCTTGGTGATGCCGGTGCCCATGTCAGCCAGATGATGGACTCCGGTTGGGCCACCTTCATCCTTTCACACTGGCATCGGGACAAGGGGATTTACTCAATTCAAGAAGCCGTGCGACGCATCAGCGCTATGCCAGCCACTGTGTTGGGTCTCGAGGATCGTGGCACCATAGCTGAGGGTAAACGCGCCGACCTCAATGTGTTCGATATCGACCGGCTCGAAGAACGCATGCCGGAAATCGCGCATGACTTCCCCTTCGGCGCGCCGCGGTTCATTCAGCATGCAGTCGGATACAAAGCGACCGTCTGCAACGGCCAGGTGGTCCTGCAGGATGATGAACTGACCGGTGAGCGCCCCGGACGTATCCTGCGTGGGGCTTCGTAAACTATAAAATCGCCGTGCTTCTTGACCTCGGGCGGGTATACCCAAGTAGCGTGGTGGACGAGGAAATTCCTCAGCGTATCGATTTGCGCCTCCGTCGTTCAGTCTAATTCCGGAATAGACGTTAATTTAGAATCTCAGGAGTGAATCATTTTTAGTAGGAGCAATAATAATAGATGGGATAAACATTGAAGGGAATCAGCGCCACCGATGGCGACCAGCCCCGCATTGAGTCGCCAAAGGTGCCCTGGAGGAGACCTCTAAACTGGGGCTCACCGGTAACCCAGTCAGGGGTCGGCAACACTCCTATCCAGCGTCCATACTGCACGTAGACGGGCACGTCTAATCCCAGCATACGCTCAAGAGTCTCACGTTGAGCCAGTTCAGAGCTTTCCATGCTAGCCAGAATTACGTCTACTGCATCGCCGGGGATGAAGCGCACCGCGAGAAAGACGATGATGGTCAATATGAACAGGGTGGGGATGATCAGCAATAACCGCCTGATGAGATAGGCTCTCATGTGACACTCCTCATCATTCTGCGGATTAGAACTGCTGTCAGGATATAGTTGAGCCTTGTTTCAGGAACGACTATTTAGTTTGATTTGTCATTCCGTGCTTGACCCGGAATCTAGGGGACCTACCCAAGAACTCCTGGATCCCGGATCAAGTCCGGGATGACAGTACGAAAGGACTCCTCTCGGCGTTCAATTAGTTAAGCAAGGGAGCTGGGAAGCTCAAGCCTCCCAGCTCCCTTTTTCCCTGAGGTCAGCCACAAGGGGTGAAGCCACTAATGACCCATTGCTTTCTTCAGCTCACTATCAATCCAGATGCGGGCTAGGTGGGTATTACGTTCACCCTGTCCCATTGTTGCTTCACCGAAATAACCCTGGACCCACGGCTGGCTCACGAAAAACATAGGGGAGTTGGGTTTAACCAGGCCCCAGTGCTCCCTTACAGTGATCTCATCGGCCTGTCTCCAAAGACTCTTAAACTCCTCAATGTCGGTAGTTTCTTTGGCGGCAACATACAGGGCGTCCATACGCGGGTCCTTCGCATTGGCCAAGCTCCCCCAAGAATTCAGCGTGGGGTTTTGAGTAACAATGTTAAAGGTATACGGAAAAAAGGAGCTGCCGGCGAAGTACCCATAATACATAGCAGATAACGCCCACTCGTGCGTGTCCGGGTTACCGACAAGAGGACCAATCTCAGCTCCAGTCAAAATTCTAAGATCGGTGGTTTCAATGCCAATGGCGTCGAAGTACCCCATGAGGACCTCTCCATAGGTCGGCTCGAACCTGTCGAACACGTTTATCTTGATCTTGAATCTATAGCCGTCGGCGCCGCGCGGATATCCAGCCTCATCAAGCAACGCTTCTGCCCCTGCCGGGTCATACCTATAGCCTGCCTTGACCTCGTCGGGCCAGTCTTTATATGGCCAGTACCACCCTGCCTCATTGAATTGCCCAACCATCCCATAAGGCGCTGGATCCGCATACCCTTTAAAGTAGGAAGCGGCCATTGTCTCGCGGTCCACTGCCATCTGCAGTGCCTTGCGCACGTTGACGTCCTGCGTGAGCGGCATAGAGTGGTTAAAAAGGAAAACGCCACTTGGCCGGCCATAAACGGGCCAGAACTCCATTTCAGGGTTGGTCTTCTGGAGTGACGCTACATTGTCGATAGAGGTTATATAAGCGTCGCCGAGTTGACTCAACATATCAATCTTACCCGTGCGCAGTGACGCCAGACGTGTTGAAATGTCTGGCATCAGCAGGGATTTGTACTCGTCAATATAGGGCAGGCGGTTCCCCGGGAACTTCTCGTCGTCCTTCCAGTAGTTAGGATTCTTCTCCCAGCTTGCCGAGCTGCCCTCGACCCAGTCAGTCAGTCTCAAGGGCCCGGTGCCGACCACGTTCCTCCAGTCCTTAGCGTCGCCGTATTTCTCGATTACCTCGCGAGGGAGCACGAAAAAATAGTTGGCGAGAAATTTCGCAAACGGATCGAGTATAGGCTTCTTCAGCTTAACAACAACCGTCCATTTGTCGGTGGCCGTTACCGATTCGACAACCTCGTGCTGTGCCCCACCCGATAGACTCAAGAAATTGCCTGCGTGTGGGCTGGGTCCGTCTTCGGTGAAATCGCCCAGACCCAAATAGCGGTGATAGTTCCATTCGACGTCATAGGCATCAAACTCTCGGCCGTTCACCGGCGCCTTATCGTCCCAGTTAACGCCCTTGCGGATGTTCCAGACGAACGTTGTGTCGTCGGGCATTGACCAGCTTTCAGCCAGAGCCCCTCTAGCCATCTCGGGGGTATTAATCCGGGCTTGTTCACCGCGCCATATATCCCTGGATAGTCCCCAGTCGGCGAAGACTAGGTCCTCATTAACACCACCGATAAAGTGTTGCGCCCAGGTAGGATTAAACCAGGGGTCAATAACCGGAGGATGGTGTCTGGCGGCCCAAGTGAGTGTCCCGCCATACTCAGGCGCAGTCCAAGTCCTGCCGGTGGCGGGGTCGGTCACAGTCTCTTTATCAGCCGCCACGGCCGGACTGACCCAAAAAGCGGCCACCATCAGGGTGAAGGTGAGCAACAAGGATTGCATCCCCGCTTTCGCGAGGACAAGTTTTGTGCAGCAGACCAGAAGCCTGCCGGGTTCAGCTCCACGTGGGAGGCAACAAGTTTCATTTTTTGCGGTTGCATAACATTACTCCATATTACAGATTATAACTATTCAGGTCTCTCAAAAACCCGTTTATTTAAATATCATTAAAAAAGATTCCCGGGGAAGATCAATCGTTTTCACGTCCTCCCACGATATTGCTCAATCGATCGAGAACCCTTTCTGTCACTAAAACAACTCAGTGACGGCATCATTCTGGTACAATAATAACAACCCAATGTCAACCCCCCAAGGCAAAATAAATGCGGGATTCGCAAAAAAAAAATAAAAATCAATAAATCTGCTCAAATCCGGGGACAGTCAGAAGCCGTTCAGTTCAATAACGTTGAAAAAAGATTCCTGGGGAGGATCCATCGTTTTCACATCCTCCCAGGGTATTGTTCAATCGATCGAGCGGGAACTCTTCCACAGCTAATTTTGAATCAAACGAGCGGAAATCCTCTCCTTCCCTAAAACGACAAGGCATGATTTCAGCACTACTACACGGCGCAAAGCCTATAGCAAGTTTGGATCAGGAGAATTGCGCAAAAAAGGAGGTCAGCTATAAAAAGATATATTGCGGTCCATCTCCGGCATGAGCCAAAAAGCGAATGTTCGCTCCACAGTCCAGCGTTTTTTCCAACGGCGATAAGATTTTCTGTTTCAATTTGACCATGCGGATATCTCTCTCGGCTTGGTTGTTGTCAAAAGGAACTTGAAAGTCATGCATGAATAACAAGCTTTCCTTTTCATAGAGGATCAAATGATCGAGTAAATTTTTTGCTTTCGTCTGTTTGGGGCGTCCTCGTTTCTTTTTTTGAGGTTTTGCAGGATAGAGCTCGAGTGCTTCTTGGCTGATGTCGACGTTTAAGCGTGGACTCAACCGTCACCTTGGATAAATCTTTTCCACAGGCTTAACAGGTGTTGACAATTCCACATGATCTGGCGATTCACTGAAAGCCAAATGATGGCCTTGATGACCGGGTTGACCTCCCACGATATTGTTTAATCGATCGTGTGGGAACCCTCCGCGAGAGCGACCCTGCAAAATCCGTGCTTAAATCGATGGGCTCTCTGAAGATACCTGAATAGTTACGTATTTTTTTAAAGAAGCCGAAAATTGGAGAGAATTACCTGAAATTATCAACACCCCTGAAATGAGGCAAGCAATGGCAATCTTAGAACGATTTTCTGAAAAAGAAGCCTATTATCACTTATACCAAGCCCGTCAAAATGCCATCCGTGAAGAAAAAACAAGGCAAATACTTTTGGAAGAGGCTCCTTTTGTCCGCTTACCAGTTGAAAGGGGAGATCAGTCGAGAGAGGAATCCTCGTTTGCGTTTCACTATCGCGGTGCCATAACTTCCTTGGCCGCCCCGCAGTCGGGGATCGAGCAGGTCCCGCATGGCATCGCCGAACATGTTTAGGGAGTAAACGACAATCGTCAGGCAAATCCCCGGCCAGAGTGCCAGCCAGGGCGCCTGCTCCATGAATTTGCGCCCTTCCCGGCTCAGCATCCCGCCCCAGCTGGGAATCTGGGTTGGCAGTCCGAATCCGAGGAAGCTCAGCGAGGCTTCGGCAATGATGACCCCGCCGATGTTAATGGAGAAGATGATGATGAGCGGCGCCATAATATTGGGCAGCACATGGCGGCTCAGGATTTGGCGCATGGGGGTGCCCACGGCTTGGGCTGCCAGAAAATAGTCATTCTCTTTGATAGCGATCACGGCGCTTCTGATGACTCTTGAGCCACTGATGCCTCCGGTGATCCCCAGCACCACGATCAGCTGGAATAACCCCTGACCCACGATGGACATGATGGTCAACAACAAGAGCAGCCCCGGAAAGGCCATCCAGGCATCGACGAAGCGCTGCACCGCCAGGTCCCATTTCCCTCCAATAAATCCCGAAATGCCGCCGATGAGGAGCGCGACGACGACATTGAGCGCCGTTGCGGCCAGACCAACGGTTAAGGAAATCCGAGCCCCGACGATCAGGCGGCTCAACAAGTCACGCCCCGTATGGTCGGTGCCCAGCAGATACTGAGCGGAGGGGCCAGTCAGCCGATCGGCCATGTGCATTTTCTTATAGGGATAAGGGGCCAACTCATCGGCAAAGATAGCCACCACCATAAAGATCAAGACGATCACCCCGCTGAAGGTCCCCAACGGCTTCTCCTTGAGCAGCCTGATAAAGAAATCAGCAAACCGGCTTCGTCGCTTGGGCTCAATGATTGTGGGTTGAATATCTTTGGTGTCGCTCATGATTTTGACTTCATCTATTTATACCGCACTTTATTGAAGTTTTCAGTTTTCAGCTGTCAGTTTTCAGTTATCGGCTCTCAGTTTTCAGTTATCAACTCTCTGTTTTCAGTTTCTTGATGAATGAAGTTAACATTTTCTTGATATCCGAAACCTCTTTTTGCAATGAATCATAAATTTCTGCGGAGAACAGTTTTATATCCCTACAAAAAAGTATCAAATATTCTACTTCCATCGCTGAGCCCAGAGCAATCTGCAAGAATCGAGATAATTCCTTACTTCCTTCACGTCCACATCCTTCAGCAATGTTCGTGGGGATAGAAATAGAAGCTCGTCGTATCTGACTTGTTAAGCCATAGCGTTCCTCCACTGGAAACAATTGAGTAAATTGATACACTTTAAGTGTCAATAGATGGGATTTTTTCCACACTTTTAAATTTCGAAAATCCTGCATAAAATTAGCAAGGCTGAAAACTGAAAACTGAAAACTCTAATCATTTATACCGAACCCTGGGGTCCAGGAAAGCATAAAACAGGTCGATGATGAGATTGATCCCCAAAACCGCGATAGCAAAAACCATGTTTATTGCAGAAATTACCGGGTAGTTTCTGTTATTGAGGGCATCCACAAACATACGACCTATCCCCGGTAGAGTAAATATTTCTTCCATGATCACGGCGCCCCCAATCAGGAGGGGGAGCTGCAGGCCAATGAGCGTCACTACCGGGATGAATGCATTCTTGATGGCATGTCCGATAATAATCACCCGCTCCCTGAGCCCCTTGGCCCAGGCCGTGCGGATATAGTCCTGCCGGAGCACCTCGAGCATCATGGTGCGCATCATCCGCATGGTGGCGGCCGCCATGCCCGTCCCCAAAATTACGGCCGGAATGAGGAACATGCCGAGATTCCCCAGGGGGTCTTCCTGGAATGTGATCAGCTCCAACGATGGCGACCAGCCCCACCAGATGGACGGGTAGAGCATGACCATCACGGCCAGCCAGAAGTTCGGCGCTGCCAGACCGATGACGGCGACGGTGCGCCCTGCGTAGTCGGTGGCGGTATCCTGGCGAATCGCCGAGTAGATACCGACGGGCAGGGCGATGACGAGACTGATGACGATGGCCATGGCCCCAAGCTCGAGGGTGACCGGCAATCTCCCGATGAGCCTCTCCTCTATCGACCAACCGCCAAGAAGGGATTCACCAAAGGTGCCTTGCAGGAGACCTTTAAAGTGGGACTCACCAGTAGGCCAGCCAGGAGTCGGCAACACTCCTATCCAGCGTCCATATTGCACATAGACAGGCACGTCCAGTCCCAGCATACGCTCAAGCGATTCGCGGTCGATCTTGACATTCTGCCACGATTCCATCTGAGCCACCATGGTGTCTACTATATTGCCGGGGATAAAGCGCACTGCGAGATAGACGATGATGGTTAATATCCATAAGGTGGGGATAATCAGCAATAACCGCCTGATGAGATAGGTTTTCATGAAATCCTCCTCCTTCCCTTTTTCAAAGGGGGCCAGGGGGGATTTCATTGGACAATGCTTGTAAAATCCCCCTAAATCCCCCTTTTTCAAAGGGGGATTGTTCTATCAGCACTAATTCCCTTTGGCTGCCTTCAGCTCCTGGTCAACCCAGATGCGGGCTTGGAAGGTATTCCGTTCACCCCATCCCATCCCTGCTTCACCAAAATAACCCTGGATCCAAGGCTGGCTCACGAAAAACAAAGGGGAGACGGATTTGTTGAGGGCACAGTGGTCCCTGATACAGATCTCATCGAATTGTCTGAAAATACTCTTAAGCTCCTCCAGGTCGGTAGTTTTTTGGGCGGCAAGAAACAGCTTGTCCAAACGCGGGTCCTTCATATTGGTAGTGCTATCGCTACCGTCAGCTGAGCTTACAGTTGAGAGGGTGTATCCCAAAAAGCCGGGGCTGCCCCACCACCCATAATACCCAGTCACAAACGCATAATCGTGCTGCATTTCCGGTTTTCTTATAGTTCCAAACTCAGCGACAGGCATCACCCTAAGCTCGCTTTCAACGCCAATCGCCTCGAGGTACCCCATGATGACTTCTGCATAGGTCTCATCCCACCGGTCGAAATGGGCAAGTTTGAGCTTGAATCGATAGCCGTCGGCGCCGCGTTTATATCCGGCCTCATCAAGCAACGCTTCTGCTTCTTCCGGGTGATACTCATACTCACGCTTGACCTCATCGGGCCAGTCTTCAAAGGGCCAGCTATACATCCCTCCATCTTGCTTTGCTATCCCATAAGGGGCAGGTACACCAAAACCCTTAAAGAAGGATTTGGCAATTGCCTCGCGGTCCACTGCCATCTGCAGGGCCTTGCGCACTCTGACGTCGTCAAGGGGCGGCAAAGTCCAGTTAAGAAAGAAAACGCCACCCTGAGTGATATAAGCGGGCCAGATATCGATATCAGGTCTAGACCGCTGGAGGCTCTGCATATCGTCGACAGAGTTGATATAAGCGTCGCCGGTGTTACCCATCATATCAATCTTACCCGTGCGCAGTCCCGCCAGACGGGCTGCCATATCTGGGATCAGGAGAGACTTTAACTCGTCAATATAGGGCAGGCGGTTTTGCGGGAATTTTTCGTCCATCGCCCAGTATTTTGGATTCTTCTTCCAGGTTGCCGAACTGCCTTCGACCACTTCAGCCAGCTCAAAGGGCCCGGTGCCGACCAGGGTCGTACAATCCTTAGCGTCACCGTATTGCTCGATTTGCTCGGGGGCGTGCGCAAAAAAGTAGTTGTTGAGCATTTTCCCCGGCATATCTATGTCAGGCTTCTTCAGCTTAATCTCAATCGTCCATTGGTCGGTGGCCGTTATCGATGCGACATCCATACCATAGTGGATACCACCCACAGCGGCGTTCGGTCCGTCTTCGCTGAATTCGCCCATACCAAAATAGCGGTGATAGTTCCATTCGACATCCTTAGCATCGAATTGACGACCGTTCATCGGCGCCTTGTCATGCCAGTTAACGCCCTTACGAATGTTCCAGATCCACGTTGTGGCGTCGGGCATTGACCAGCTTTCCGCCAGATTCCCTCTGCTCATCTCCGGGGCCTGAACGACGTATACTCTACCGTCCCATATCTCCCTGGATTTTGCCCAGTCTGCGAAGGCTAGCCTCTCAACCACACCACTGATGAAGTGAGGTGCCCAGCCAAGATTCCACCAGTTGGAACAACTCGGAGGAAAGACTACCACGGCTTGCGTGATTGTCCCGCCATACTCTGGCGCGGTCCACGTCTGGCCGGTGGCGGGATCTTCTACCATCTCTTGCGCAGTCACGGCTGCCGGGCTGACCCAAAAGGCGGCCAACATCAGGGTGAAGGTGAGCAACAAGGGTTGCATCCCCGCTCCCCGCTTTCGCGGGGACAAGTTTGCGAGGACAAGTTTTTGTACAGCAGACACGGCGCCTGCCGGGTTCAGCCTCGCGATGGAGGCAACAAATTTCTTCATAATACAATTCATAAGAACCTCTCTAAATTGAGGGTTTTGAGAACGATTCACCCGACATGGGGCGAATCGGGTTTTTGCGGCAGACACGACGTTTGCCACGGTCAGCCCAAGGAAGCGGGCCAGAAATTTCTTAAGATACATAGGAACCTCGCTTGCTAAAGATAAAGATAATGGTAACTATTCAAGTCTCTGAAAACCCGTTTAGTTCAATATCGGTGAAAAAAGATTCCCGGGGAGGATCGATCGTTTTCAATTCCTCTCACGATATTGTTCAATCGATCGGGAACCCTTTCTTTTCTCACTAAAACAACTCAATGATGGCATGATTTTAGTACAACAACAACAACCCAATGTCAACCCCCCAAGGCAAAATAAATGCGGGATTCGGCACTTTTCCATTCCCAGTTGACAGTTTCTAAAAATCCTCTGGTGAGAATATGATGTTTTACATGACTTTCGGCTGAATAAATATGAGCGAAATTGAAATAAAATCTTCAGCCAAAGGCAATTTCTTAAAATCTATCAAATGAGAAACCAAAAGACAAGCAGCCATTCTTTAAAACCTTCAGTCAAAGGCAATTTCTTGATTTCTTGAGAACTATCACAAAAAAAACCAAAAGACAAGCAGCCATTCTTTAAAACCTTCAGCCCAAGGCAATTTCTTGAGAACTATCACAAAGGAAAAAGAAAGACCAGCAGAAATTCTTTAACCCTCTTTGATGCCTCGGAAGGGGTCAAGGCCTATTTTGATCGTTGCCCTCTTGTGAAAAACATGATGCCCTGATGAAGGCGGTGACCTTTTTTAGTCCAGGGGTCGGTTAGGGGAAAAAACGGCTGCCGGATGAAAAGAGGTTCGATCAAATCGAAACGTTTCAAACCGACTGGAGAAAACGGCGGCAGGCATTAAAATCCCGCTTTCGAGCATGACTGGCCAGGAGAAGGAACTGCAGGATTTATGGGAGCAAGCGCGTCAATCATTTAGAAATTCTCTTGAGTAAAGGAATAGAAGTTGCGGGAATGCCACTAGATGAATGTTTCCGTAGGCTCATTAGTCTTTCTGAAAAAGAAACGATCATTATTCACATAAACCATTTGAGTCCTTCTCCCCCTTCTTAAAGAAGAAGGGAAAATCAAAAAACTAAAAGGTTTTCCTGAAAAAAGCGAAGCAGGCACTCAACTTGATTTCTTCCCTGCTGTCAGAAAACAAGTTAGTTTGGAGTTGTTATCTGCATCATAGCTCTCCTCCTAGTGTATTTTCCCTTGAGTTGTTTTCCACAAAATGAGATGATTTCAGCATCTTAGAGAAGTAATGGAAGATGAATTGAAGAGGAGTCAAGCATGTCAAGCAGACATTTGGTTAGTTTTGATTGGGCGATGAAGAAACTGCTCAGAAGCAAAGCAAATTTCGAGATTTTGGAAGGTTTTTTAAGTGAGTTGATCAAAGAAGAGATTCAAATCATCGAACTGCTGGAAAGTGAAAGCAACAAGACGACCCGATCCGATAAATTCAACCGTGTTGATTTAAAAGTGCGCAATTCCAAACAAGAAGTCATTATCATTGAAGTTCAATATGAACGAGAGTTTGATTATTTACAACGGATTTTATTTGGAACCTCAAAGACAATCACCGAACATATTCAAGAAAATGAACCTTATTCTCAGGTCGTGAAGGTTATTTCAGTGAACATTCTCTACTTTGATTTAGGACAAGGAGAGGATTATGTTTATGTGGGGAAGACCATCTTCAAAGGCATTCATAAGCACGATGAATTACGATTAAGCGATAATCAGCAAGCCCTCTATGACAAAGAGCAAATCCACGAACTGTTTCCCGAATATTATTTAATCAAAGTCAATAGTTTCAACGATATCGCCAAAGATAGGCTAGATGAATGGATCTATTTTCTGAAAAATGAAGAAATTAAAGAAGATTTCACAGCCAGAGGCATTAAAAAAGCAAAGGAGGAACTCGATATTTTAAAACTTCCCGAACAAGAGCGAATTGCTTACGACCACTACCAGGAGGATCTTCACTATCAAGCCAGTATGGTGGAATCTTCTTATGGATTAGGGAAAAAAGAAGGGATGAAAGAAGGAGAGAAGCAAAAAGCAGTAGAAATTGCTCAACAATTAATAGATGTTCTTGACACGAAGACCATTGCTGAAAAAACAGGTTTATCTATAGTAGAAGTTAAAGAATTAGAGAAAAATAAGAGATAACACACACTAAAAGCTCAAGGTCAAGAAAAAATACTCCTCCATAAACGTAGTGAATCTCGTTTTCTTGACCGTTTGTTAGTTCTTGCCACGAACTTCGGTGACGGAGTGACAAGCTTCCTGAATGATCCTTTGTTGCGGTAGAAAAAGGAGGTGCTGAAAAGTAATTTATTGAATTATTTTTCATTTCAGAGCGAATCGGCAGGCCAAAATGACGCAAGGCGCCGTAGAGACGCAATGCTTGCACCTCTTATGCATCCGGATCAATTCCTGCTTTTTTCAACTTTTCTCTGAGACGATTTTCTCTAGATTCTGTCTCTTCCTTGTCTCGGAGAGCCTCTTCTAAAAGTTGTTGCCTGGTTTGTTTTTCACGGATGGCATTTTGACGGGCCTGGTATAAGTGATAATTCACTTCTTTTTCAGAAAATCTCTCTAAGACTGCCATAGCTTGCCTCATTGTAGGAGTGTTGATGATTTCAGGGATTGATAGATATCGCTCCACGTGTAGAGCATCCTCTCCGGCAAATAGGAAAAAACCGCTACAGGCCTACTTTCAGATGTTATCGTTCCGAACGAAATATTATTTTTCCACATGACTAGAGGCATGAACTTTGCAAGTTGAGCAAAATCAGTGATAATCCTCTCACCCAAAGAGCATTTTTCAAAACCATCTTATATCTGGGAAGAAATGAACTTCAAAGGGCATCTAACTGGAGGAATGGTGACGGGAACGGCGCTAACAGTTAGCGCATTTGTCCTCAGTGAAGCGTCAGGAATCCCGGCCCCTCCTTTATTGTTGGGACAAATTTTTGCAGTTGCCCTTTTTTTCAGTTTGTTTCCGGATTTGGACATCAGTTCCATTCCGCAGAGATGGTTTTTCCGGGGCATATTTGTGGTCCTATTGATATTGGGTTACTATGAACGTTTCGAAGAGGCTACGCTACTGGCCATCGTCGCAATCACGCCCTTGTTGAATAATCATCGCAGTTGGACGCATAATTTTTTTTCTGTCTTGTTGTTCCCTGTCGTGATTGCAGGTATTTATGAATACCTACTAACCAAAGAAAAATTTTTTCAAAGTTTCTCAGTGGATCGGATCGCACAGCATTTGGCTGACCACCGTTGGCTTGTCATTGCCTGCATGGGAGGATGGAGCACTCATCTACTGCTTGATTTCATCCAGCTAAAAAAAATGAAGTCGATGCAGCCTCAAAGTTCAAAATCAGCATTGTTACAAAATTTTCACTTGAACTAATCCACACTTTATATAGGATTCCGGATCGACAATAATTGACCAAGACTCGAGATAAGGTAAAAGGACGGTCATGTTCAGGACTCCGTATGGGAAACATTTACATTAGTGACAGGAAAATTTCCTAAAATTCTATATTCGATTGGTCGGCCTCAGACCTCTTCACCTCGACTTTCAAAGATATTCATATATGGCTACTTCATTGGTAATTGTGGAATCCCCGGCTAAAGCCAAAACAATCAATAAATACTTGGGCAAGGATTTCCGGGTGCTTGCTACCGTCGGTCATGTGAAAGACCTTCCTAAAGACCGTTTGGGAGTAAATATCGAAAGCGATTTTGAGCCGGAGTATGATGTCATCTCATCAAGACTGAAGATACTCAGAGACATTCGAAAGGCCGCAAAATCCGCGCAAAACGTCTATTTGGCTCCTGATCCGGATCGAGAAGGAGAAGCCATTGCCGTCCATCTTGCCGAAGAAATACGACCCTATTACAAGGGAGACATTTTTCGCCTGCTTCTCTTTGAAATCACTAAAAGCTCGGTTTTAGAAAAAATTCAGCAAGTCGGCAGCCTTGATTTTCATAAATACGAAGCCCAAAAAGCCAGGCGCGTATTAGACAGATTGGTGGGTTATCAAATCAGTCCCCTTTTATGGAAAAAAGTGCGCTATGGCCTCAGTGCAGGTCGTGTCCAATCGGTGGCCGTGCGTCTGGTTTGCCAACGGGAAGCTGAGATCAAGAAGTTCAAATCCGAAGAGTATTGGAAAATTACTGCAACGGCCATAAATCAGGAAAAACAGTCATTTCAGATCAAACTGGCACAACAGAAAGGCAAAACTGTCGTCATCCGTGATGAGAAAACCGCTACTGACATTGTAGAGCAATCTCAAAAGGAAACATTTGTTGTCAACAAAGTCACCAAGAAACAACGCCTTCGGCATCCTGTAGGTCCATTCATCACCTCGACTCTGCAGCAGGAAGCGTCCCGCAAATTGGGTTTCAGTAGTGCTCAGTGCATGCGGATCGCCCAGCAGCTCTATGAAGGGGTGAATGACGAAATTGGTGGACTGATCACTTACATGCGGACCGACTCTCTGCGCATCTCCGCGAGCATACTCGAGGAAGTCCGTCAGATGATCATTGAGACTTATGGCAAATCCTACTGTCCGGACAAAGCGAGAATCTCCAAAACAAAACCATCCAAAAAGATTCAGGATGCGCATGAGGCGATTCGCCCGACTTCCATGCAAAATTCTCCGAAACAGACACGTTCCTTTCTCAATATAGACCAGCAAGGTCTCTATGAATTGATTTGGAACCGTTTTGTTGCCTCCCAAATGTCCTCCGCGGTTTTTGACCAAACGCAGGTCGAAATCACGGCAGGAAAGTTTTTATGGAGAGTAACCGGATCAGTCTTGGTGTTTTCAGGATTTCTCAAACTCTATGAAGAAGGAAAAGATGACGTTCAAAAAGATGAAGAACCCGATCAGCCCCTGCCCCCTTTGAGAGAAGGAGAAGTGCTGCAAGTTAGCAAAGTCACGCCTTTTCAATACTTCACAGAGCCGCCTCCTCGGTATAGCCAGGCTACCTTGATCCGGGAATTGGAAGAAAAAGGAATTGGACGTCCCAGCACCTTCGCATCCATTCTGGAAACCATCACGAAGCGCGAATACGTAAAACGAGACAAAAATCGCTTCCATCCCACCTCGATAGGCATACTCGTCGATGAACTACTCGTAGAAAATTTTCCTGAAATCCTTGACGTCCATTTCACTGCCCACCTGGAAGATATTTTAGATGCTGTCGAAGCGGGTGATGAAAATTGGAGAGAAGCGATTCGTGTCTTTTATCAGAAATTCAAAAAGGACCTGCAAGAAGCTCAGGTGAAGATGCGAGATGTCAAAAAACAGGAAATTCCCACCAATATCCAATGTGAAATCTGCCAAAATATGTTGGTGGTCAAGTGGGGTAAACATGGAGAATTTTTGGCCTGTACCAATTATCCCGACTGCAAATTTACGGCGGAACTGACTCGGGATGCCAACGGCGACCCCCTTATCGTCAAACCGGATGTCAGTGACGTTTTATGTGACAAATGTGGGCAACCTTTTAAAATTAAGATTGGACGTTTTGGAAAATTTTATGCCTGTTCCAATTATCCAAAATGCCGGAACACAAAACCGTTGGAGGAAGAATCTACCATCCTTGTGGAGGGTGATTGCGAAATTTGTGGTTCTGGTTTGGTTCAGCGTAGAGGTCGTTATGGCCCTTTTGTTTCTTGTGAAAATTATCCCCGGTGCAACTATGTTCGGAAAAAAGTTCAAATAGATACGGAAGTTGCCTGTCCTCACTGCAAGAAAGGCTCCCTCCTCGAGAGAAAATCTCGAAAAGGGAAGGTGTTTTACAGCTGTTCCAATTATCCCAAGTGTAAATATTCGATTTGGAATCGGCCAGTTGGAGAAGCCTGTCCTCAATGTGGATTTCCAATCATGGAAGAGAGGCAGTCCGGAAAAAATAGTTACTTAAAATGTCCTCAGTCCAACTGCAATTATTTCCGTGTGCCGGAAGAAAAAGAAAACGTGCTTATCTGACGGTATCAGTTGATTCTTCCATGATAGTCGGTGTCTGACAGATAACTATGAAGTGCTCCCTCAGGCTCCGCATCTTTCACTGGCACCTCCTTGTTACCGAAACTCTCCTTTAAGGAACAAACCTTAAATAACCTGTAATTCTTTCGATGGTGTGAGCAAAATTGGGGGACATGTACACCGCTGCGCATCCCAACTCTACTGTTTTATGCCTGCTGTTACGTGTCCCCTAATTTTGCGTATCCATACTTCTAACTTATTTAAATTTCATTCCTAAGGGACCAGAATAGTTCAGTTTATTTCGCATCCGGGTATCCCGTAGGGTGGTGTTGGGAACAAATATGGATAGGCGTACCGGGTGTTATCCCTTCAGGGTATCAATAAGATCTTCCCGGTCGTTTTTCGTCCTTCCAGATCCATATGGGCTTTTTTGGCCTCAGAGAGCGGAAAAATATGATTGATGGCCAATTTTAATTTCTTTTCTTTAATCCAATCAAAAATCTCATTGGTTCGTTGTTCCAAATCTTCTCTTTCGGCAATATAGTCATTCAGGGAGGGACGTGTTAGAAATAACGAGCCTTTGGCTTGTAGATGCACGGGATTGAATTCTGTCACCGGACCGCTGGAATTGCCATATAGTACCAGAAAGCCGCGGGGTCTCAAACAATTGAGGCTTTTGGCGCAGGTGGCTTTACCGATAGAGTCATAAACGACGTGGACCCCTTGTCCGGCAGTGAGTCGGGAGACTTCTTGTTCAAAATCAGTTTGAGTATAGAGGATCACTTCATCAGCACCCGCCTCTTTGGCCTTTGCGGCTTTTTCTTCTGTGGAAACGGTCCCAATCGCGTAGGCCCCTGCCATTTTTGCCATTTGAAGCATCAAGAGGCCCATCCCTCCGGCAGCGGCATGAATCAGACAACGGTCGCCTTCTTGTAAGGGATATGTGGAGTGCGTAAGATAATGAGCGGTACAGCCTTGTAACATTGCTGCCGCCCCTTCACGGATCGACACGCCTGCCGGTAATTTCACCAGCCGCGATTCCGGTACCTTCACATATTCCGCATAAGCTCCGGGAACTCCGGTGAAGGCAACATGGTCTCCAACTGAAAAATCAGCGACCTCTGTTCCAATTGTTTCCACTACGCCCGCTCCTTCCATTCCTAAAACATGTGGGAGATTCACCGAATAAAGTCCGGAGCGTTGATAAGTGTCGATAAAGTTGACGCCAGCCGCTCCGATACTAACTAAAACATCGGTTGCTTCACAGGCAGGCGCGTCAACGTCTTCATATGTCATTTTTTCAGAACCACCTGTTTCTTTGATCAATACTGCTTTCATTGGCTGTATTCCTTCATAAGTGAATTTAAAAAGATAAATTGAAAGGGATTATATAAGGATATCCCATTTTACAATCGAATCCAAATTTTACAATCATGCGAGTTTGATGCTCTTTTCTTGCGAACCTGATTCTATCTTCCGTTCTCCCTTAATTGCTAATCCTTTTTTTTCTAAATTATTTATCAAGTATTAAATCCTGCCGAACTCAGGTTAATCAATAAAAATAAAAGAGTATTCCCCGGGAGTCGGAAATATATCTTGATACGTCAGGGAGGAGTATGGCAGTGTATAACAATTCAATTCCAGGGGAGTGAAGGTACCAGAAAATTCCCTGGGAATTCGCTTTCCACCGGCAGGCAAAATCCCTTTATTCAAGAATTAAACATATACATAAAGAAGAGAATCTGCAATGAATGATGCCAAAATCGCTTGGAAACAGTGGGATTCTCGTTTTTATGGAGAAAAACCCGTAGTATAATTTCATACGTCAGTACATCTGATTTCATTTTAATTCTCCATTGACAAGGAGTGAAGTCATGCTGAAAAAATTGTCAATTGTGACAGGGATCATCGTGGTAGTCGGACTGGCTTTATGGTATGCGCAGGGAAGGGTTTCCTCCAGCAGTGTAGAAAATAAGAGAATCTTATCCAATTTGGATACCGAGCAACTCGCAGGAATCGTCATTCAAAATGATGAGCAGAGAAAAGCAGAGCTTTTTAAATCAAAAGATGATCAGTGGAGAGTCGAAGGTCTCAATTACGAGGCGGATGCAGATAAGATTCATGATCTTTTGTTACAGCTCTTGGATACCAAATTGGGAGAAAAAGTCACCGAACAGACTAAATACCATTCACGCTTTCATTTGCTGCACGTCAATGAAAACAATGGACAATGGCAGAAGGAAAAAACCGGAAAACTCCTCTTGTTGCGGGGAAAAGAAGGTGGTCCTTTATTGGAAATTCTTCTGGGAAAATCTCGAAGTGAAAGACAGGGCTTTAAAGTTGGGCAGTATCTGCGCTTTGCAGGAGACTCCGCGGTATACCTGGTTGCTGAGAGTATAACTGCTGAAGCAGAAGAATCGGCGTGGCTCAATACCTCCATTGTGGATATACAGGGGGATGAAATGGTTAAAGCCGTGGAAATACGGCACGCAGAAGAAATATTTCGTTTTGTTCGTGAAACAATAGAGACAGAATGGAAAAGTGAAGGGATGGTGGAGCAGGGCAAAATGGATCAAAACGCCATCGGATCTCTCGGCAATGCAATGCGCGGATTGCGTTTTGACAAGATCGTTCCTGTGGGAACACCTGTGGAAGAAACAGGGAGAGAACAGCTTACTTATTACACAGCCGAACTTTTTGATGGCCGTATTGTCCGTGTCAATATTGGAGAGCGAGAAATCGAGGAGGGAAATCATTATTATCTCGCCATCGACATGGCATTGCGAGATGATATTCGCGACGAAGGGTTGCAGCAACAAATCGAAGAGTTCAATGCTCGTTCAAAATCATGGCTCTATGGAGTGCAATCCTGGTATGGCCAACGTTTCCTCGAGAAGCGTTTGGATTTGATTATCAAGGATGAGGAACAAGGATGATTCGAGTTGAACAACTTTGTAAAGTATTCGGAAAAATCCGGGCAGTCGATAACATTTCCTTTGCAGTGAATACGGGAGAAATTTTAGGATTTCTGGGTCCCAATGGCGCCGGGAAATCCACAACGATGAAAATGATCACCTGCTTCATTCCGCCAACGTCCGGAACCGCCAGCGTCTGTGGGCATGATATCCTTAAAAATTCGTTTCAAGTTCGAGAAAAAATCGGCTATCTGCCTGAAAGCGCTCCATCCTATCATGAAATGCGAGTCGAAGAGTTCCTGTTATTTTCAGGAGAAGTACGGGGTTTCAACGGTGGAGATCTGAAAAAACGAGTGGAGCGGGCGCTTGATGAAACTTCGTTGCAAGAAGTTCGACAGCAAACGATCGATACACTTTCAAAAGGGTATCGCCAGCGGACGTGTCTGGCTCAATCGCTTCTTCATGACCCTCCCGTGTTGATTTTGGATGAGCCCACAGACGGACTCGATCCCAATCAAAAACACGAAGTGCGCATACTGATCAATCGCATTAGCGAAAATCGAACAATCTTGATTTCTACGCATATTCTGGAAGAAGTGGAAGCAATTTGCACTCGGGCCATCATCATTGCGCAAGGAAAAATTGTGGTTGATGGCACTCCCGAAGAATTGCTGGCCCGTTCTATTTACCATAATGCAATTTTACTGACGGTTCGGGATGAAGCACAGGAAGGGCTGATTTCTCGATTGGAAAATATAGCCGGCATCCAATCCGCTCAAATCTTGAAAACTGAAAACGGAAAAACTTCCTTTCAATTGTTTCCCCAAAAGGGTCAAACCATTTTGGGAGAAGTGGAAAAATTTATACAGGAGCAGCAACTTCAAGTGGAGCAGTTATACTCCGAAAAAGGACGTCTGGATGAAGTGTTTCGTAAGGTGACATTGGAAGGATAAGGAGCGTATGAAAGGACTGGTACCTATTTTTAAACGAGAATTTTGGGCATATTTCCGTTCCCCCATCGCCTATGTGTTTATCATCATTTTTTTAAGCGCAAATGCCGGTTGTACTTTCCTCTTGGGTAATTTTTATCAAACCAATCAAGCGAGTTTAGAGGTTTTTTTCTTGTTTCATCCCTGGTTGTACTTAATCCTGATTCCTGCAGTTGGAATGCGCCTTTGGGCAGAAGAGCGGCGAGCAGGGACCGTGGAGTTGCTATTGACTTTTCCCGTGACCACATTCACTGCTGTGGTTTCCAAGTTTTTGGCTGCCTGGGGCTTCATAGCCATCGCCTTGCTTCTTACCTTTCCGATGATTATTACCGTTCATTATTTAGGGGAGCCGGATAACGGTCCGATTATAGCAGGTTATCTAGGCAGCCTATTGATGGCCGGAGCCTATTTGGCGATTGCTGGTTGCGCATCTGCTCTTACCAAAAACCAGGTGATTAGTTTTATCATCAGCGTGGTCATCTGCCTTGTACTGCTCCTTTTGGGTTGGGGGGTGCTGAACAACATCCTCCATTCCTTATTGCCCGTCCGGATTTCCGACTTGGTTTCTCAATTTAGTTTCACTACTCATTTTAATGCTTTGCGCCGCGGAGTGGTTGATTTGCGAGACCTCCTTTATTTCATTTCCGTGATGGCTTTCATGCTCCTGCTCAATGTCGTGATTCTGGATTCTCATAAAGCGCTTTAAATTGAAGATTGCCATGAAACAACACCGATGGTCGTATTCCACTCTCAGTGTCATTCTACTGCTGGTTTGCTTGATCGGGATCAATGCGCTTGGCAGTTTCCTTCCTTTGCGTATTGATGTCACCGATGAGAGGCTCTATACGATTTCTGAGGGAACAAAAAAGATTTTGCGGGAATTCGAAGATCCGGTGACGATTAAATTTTATTTTTCCAAAGACAAATCCGGGTTACCGCCAGATTTCAAGGCTTATGCCCAGCGAGTGGAAGAAGTGCTGAGAGAATATGAAATTTTAGCGAAAGGGAATATCAAATTGGAAGTGTTTGATCCCAAAATCGACAGCGAAGAAGAAGAATGGGCGCAAAAATACGGGATTGCCTCTTTTGGTTTACCAAATGGTGAAAATTTTTACATGGGAATGGTCGCATTGCTGCTGGACCAGGAAGTGGCCATTCCGTTTTTTGATCCTCGTCGTGAGAAGTTTTTAGAATATGACGTTTCCCAGGCATTGATGGGACTCAATCAAGTACGACCCCCTGAAATTGGCATATTGACTTCTCTGGATCTTAAAGGAAATCTGTCTCGTAGAGGAGCCACGCCTGCCGAAGAATGGGCGCTGCATTCGGAACTGCAAAAAAGTTTTGATTTGCGGATTCTGCCAGCAGAGACAGAAGAAATTTCAGATGACATCCCGCTTTTGTTGCTGATACATCCCAAAGAATTGAATGAACGAATTCAATATGCCGTAGATCAATATGTGCTCCGTGGAGGACATTTGATCGTTCTGGTAGATCCCAATTCCAATCATGAAGCCAGAGCGAGAACGGCCCAAATGGGAAGGATGCCGGACGTAAAAAGCGATGTCCCCCGGCTGTTGAAGAATTGGGGAGTGGAATATGACTCAGGCAAGCTTGTGGGTGATTCTCGTTATGCCACCTCGATCAACACGGGTCGGGGAAACATAGTGCGCTACCCGTTGTGGATGAGTCTGCCTCCTGCTGCCATGGATGCGGATCATCCAATTACCAGCCAACTGGAAAGTCTCCTCTTTGCAGATTCAGGATTTCTGAGTAAAGTTGAGGAGAGTACCGTAGAATTCAGCCCCCTACTTCAGAGCTCTTCACAAAGCGGGATCCTGGAATCTCTGATGATTCAATTTACGCCACCGGACCAAGTTGCCCGAATCCTTAAAACTGATCAGACTCAAAAGGTATTGGCAGCCTTCCTGCGGGATAAGTTCAAAACGGCTTTTCCTGAGGGACAACCTCCTTCTTCGACAGAAGCAGGGGAACAAGCGCAAGAAAAAAAATTGCCTCCACTGAAACATGCGCACTTGCAGGAAGCAATAGATCCCCGAACGATTTTAGTGATCGCCGACGTGGATTTCGCCAGCGACACGTTTTCCGTACAGAAAATGAATTTTATGGGCCAAGTCGTTGTCAATTTGCTCAATGACAATTTAAATTTTATGATCAATGCAGTTGAATTTTTTACCGGTGATGACGAGTTGATGAGTATCCGCTCCCGAGGGCGTTTCGCTCGTCCTTTCACCAAAGTGATGGAGCTTGAAAATCAAGCGCAGATGCGTTTTCAAGAAGAAGAAATCGGCCTCCAGCAAACCCTCAGAGCAGTTCAGGAGAAACTGGCCGAATTGGAGGAACATAAAGATCCCAACCAAAAACGTCTCCTCACAAAAGAACAACAGGGAGAAATCAAGAGATTTCGTACGGAGGAAATCGAGACACGCAAGCGATTGCGGGAAGTGCGAAAAATTCTACGCCAGGATATTGAGACGCTCGGAAATTGGCTGCTGGGCATGAATATGTTGTTTGTACCAGCAATTGTAGCCCTTGTGGGGATAGTTTCCTACAGACGTCGGACCGGCACCAAAACTAGAAGATAAATGCGATTTTATTCCAAAGTGAAACAGAGTATCGAACAGCGAAATAGTCTGCTCTGCGTAGGTCTCGACCCAGTTTGGGAAAACATTCCTGCTTTTCTACGTTATGAAAGAGATCCCATTTTGTCGTTCTGCTTGCAAATCATTGCTGCCACCAAAAAATGGGTGGCAGCTTATAAGCCTAATTTTGCCTTTTTTGAAGCACTGGGACCCCAAGGGATGGAAATCCTCTTGCAAGTTGTCGAGGCAATTCCCTCTGATATTGTTGTGATTGGTGATGCCAAACGGGGCGATATCGGGTACTCCGACCAAATGTATGCCAAAGCGGTGTTTGAGGTTTATGGTTGTGACGCCGTGACTGCAAATCCTTATCAAGGGCATGATGCGCTGGCGCCATTTCTGGACTATGAAGAGAAAGGGACATTTGTCCTTTGCCTGACATCTAACCCGAGTGCCCATGATTTTCAAATTCCAGAGCAACTCTATTTGCGTGTTGCGGAAAATGTGAAACGCTGGAACACCAGGAAAAACTGCGGACTGGTCGTGGGGGCGACCCAAGCCGATCTCTTTCACGCCGTCAGGCAAACTTCCGGCCCCATGCCTTTTTTGATTCCCGGAATTGGCGCGCAGGGAGGGGATTTGAAAAAGACTGTCACCGCAGCAGAAGATGGCACAACTTATCCCTATCTGATCAATGCGTCCCGCAGCATTCTCTATGTGGATTCAGGAGAAGATTTTGCCGATAGCGCTGAGAAGGCAGCGGAACAATTGAGAAACCGCATCAACGCGGCAAGACCTTCTCCCACAATTTGAAGAAATCCTGTATTTTCTCCCAAAGTGATTTGGCGGGAATGGTCTTTGCCGATAGCAAATTCACTTTCTTGAAAGAACGATGGTTGGCTTTCAACTCAACCGTGCCTACTACGGTTCCTGCTTGAACCGGAGCGGTGAGAAAGGAAGGAATCGAGAAATGATGCTCTATTTGCCTGGCATCCGAATGGCTTAGCAACAATTCAATATCTTCTTCTACCAACAGATCCACGGTTTCATGCAAACCATTTTTGACCGGGACCGGCTTTCCCAACCTGCTTCCTTTTTCCAGCACTTTGACCAACCCAAACTGACTGAAACCTTTTTTCAGCAAACTTGCTGTGATGCGAGTGCGATCTGATTTATTTTGCGCGCCAATCACCAACGCAATCAAACGAGTATTCTTTTTTTTTGCCGTGGCGACCACACTGAAACCTGCTTTCCGGTAATAACCCGTTTTCATACCATCAAGCTCAGGCATTTGTTTGAGCAAAGTCCTATTCGTATTCATCAGTTCAAATGTCCCATTGCGAAATGAATCCAGGATGGTGGAAGACAATTTCAGATATTGGGGGTATTTCAATAACTCGCGAGCCAATAGTGCCTGGTCATAAGCGGTTGTGATATTCTCCTTTTGTCCTTTTCCAGGAGGAAGTCCATGGGGATTGTAATAAATAGTGTCTTTCATTTGCAATTCTGCTGCACGTTCATTCATCATTCCGACAAAAAAGTCCTGGTCCCCTCCAATAAATTCTGCTACCGCAACAGCCGCATCATTGGCGGAACCAATAACGAGCGCTTTCATTAACTCGTATAAATCAAAAACTTCATTTTCCTTCAAATAAACCTGGTGTCCCCCGATTTTACTGGCCCATCGTGAAACCGTCACTTTGTCGTCCGGGCTGATTCGTCCTTCAGCCAAATGTTCCATCACAATCAACGAGACCATCATTTTCACTAAGGATGCTGGAATGATCGGCTCTCTTATCCGATCCTCGTACAGAAAGAACCCTGTTTTATGCTCCATCAAAAGTGCAGCTTTGTAAAGCTTAGGATCGCTATTGAAAATCAGCGAAGTGTTTGACAGGGCTATGTTTGTGGACAAACAACAAAGTGTCAGCGAAAAGAATAATATAAAACGAATTGAATTCAGTCTCTTCTTCATAGGTCTCTCGTAGATATAAGGGCAATTAAAGTATTTGTGGGTTTGATGGCTCAGTTATTCACGATTCACATTCTATTAGGAAGCGTGTTTAAGTTGGGGAGATCCAATGCGAATGGGATTATTTCGGAAGCAGATATTTGACTTTTTCCTCAACGGAGCCAAACTCATTTGTATTCAAATGAATGTTGCCATTGCATAGTGAATACGAAAAAAAGTCCAGTCAATTCAAAGAGGATAAAAGATTGACTGTGATTTGGAATCAAGAGACACTGAAATTGCAGATTGTATTCTGCATAATAGAGTTTTGTTTTATTTTGGAATACTAAAAAAAAATGACGCTGTCATTTTACAAGTTGGACAGATTGATGTTTCATTGAATATTTGAAGAGAATGGGGAGAATTATGCATGAAATGAACACTTTGGTGACGTTTTTCGTGATTTCAGGAATTTACTTCGCTATTTTTTACGTTGCAGAAATTATCTGTATGCAAGATGACAAAGAGGGAGCGCAAAAATAAAAAACCGAACCGGACGAAATGGTTCCCTCAACTATTAATAGTATCCATCCTTTCTGCTATCTGGGCATCCGGGTGCGCAACCCCACCTGCTCCTGTGCCCAGACCACAATTATTTCTTCTTCCAAAAACCCTGGATAGTTACCAGGCTGCAGGACGTATTTTACTGACGGTTTCGAATCGTAGATATACAGGAGAGTTAGAATTCAGCCTGTCAAACAATCTCGAACTGCGTTTGCAAATATTCACGCCTCTCATAGGAACCGTCTTGTATGAAATTCGAGCCAATCCCCGTCAATTTATGATCTTGGATTTTCGGGAAGAAAAATATTTTTTAGGCCAGAATACCTCCCCAGTCCGTCGACGCTGGCTGGGAGTGGATATTTCGTTGAGCGAGTTGAGTTGGGTAATCTGGGGACGAATGCCACAAAAAGATTTCGTACTGCTCAATGGAGAACTATTGTCGTCAAGGAACCTCAAATTAGCCGGTGACAGTGCTGTTTTTTTTGTCACTTTGGGATCCAACAGTCTGATGGAACAAATGTTCAAAGTAGTGGGGGGGCTCAAAGAATATGAAGTCACGATTGCTCAATATGAGGAGTTTTCGGGAAATAACTATCCCAAAACCATTCAAATTGTAGATGTACAAAATGGCGACAGGCTTCGGCTGGTGATGAACGATGTCACTTCCCGGAGGACGCCTCTTCCTGAACTTGTTTTCCTTCCTCCGGAAGGCATGCAATCTTATCACCACGAGTGAACGATGCCGGATGCGCATCTAAATTTGCAGCAAGATGACGATATTTTTAATAACTGACGTTACCGTGAAGAAAACTATCTAACCTACTGAAACTATACGGTTTGTTATTTTTCTTCATCCTCCGGGGTGAAAGCATAAGTTTTCATGAAGGTTACGCGTATATTTTTTGCATTCAGCGGTTTCCATGAATACGCTTCCCCACAAGTGTGTCATTCCTGGCGAAGACCAGGAATCCAGGAGTCGCCATCATGAAAACCTACTACGTTTATATCTTGGCAAGTAAAAGAAATGGTACTCTATATTATGGAGTGACAAATGATCCTCCTAAAAGAGTTTATGAACATAAAAAAAATCTCATAGAAGGATTTACCAGTAAATACCAAGTACGTCAATTGGTATACTATGAGACCGCTTCAGAGGTAACAGCTGTTCTCCGGAGAGAAAAACAACTCAAGAAATGGAAACGAGCTTGGAAAATCGAACTCATTGAGAAAAATAATCCTCAATGGAAAGATTTATATGAAACGTTTTAGTCACCCTGATCAAGAAATGGAAACGAGCTTGGAAAATCGAACTCATTGAGAAAAATAATCCTCAATGGAAAGATTTATATGAAACGTTTTAGTCACCTGAATCGCCAGCCCTGTGGATTCCTGGTCTTCGCCAGGAATGACAACTCGATGAGACGCATAACTGCAAAATCCGTGCGCGTAACATCAGTTCTTAATACAAATATGCAAGCCTGACCCTATTTCTATTTTGACCCTATTTCTGACCCCATTTCCGTGGATCGCCAGCCCTGTATTTCTGGATTCCTGGTCTTCGCCAGGAATGACAACTCGATGAGACGCATAACTGTAAAATCCGCACGCGTAACATCAGTTCATAAAAGCAAGATGAAGAGAATTTTCGAGTGTGTTTATAGACTTCCAATTAAAATGCTAATATTGTCTGGTTTTGGTACCAAAAGCCCCTCCCATTTTGCAGAATGGTTTTGCTGCATTTTCCTTACAGCTTTCCGCATCAACTGACGCACCTGCGCTTGGGGATTGGAATCTGCAAGCATGACAGTTATTTCATCTATCATGAAATTGTCCCAAAGGCCGTCACTGGCGACGATCACTCGATCTCCGGGAACAAAAGAAATTTGTTGAATTTCGGGGTTGGGCGTTTCATAGCCAGTGAGTGCCTTTGTGACGATATGACGTTTAGGATGATTTGTGGTTTCTTCTGCAGAAAGAAAACCTTGATCCACCCAGGCATTGAGCAGGGTGTGGTCTCGAGATTCCCATTTGATCTGGTTTTCATGATTCAACAATGCAAACTTCACGTCTCCAAGGTGATAAACTTTCAAGGTGGTTTCCGCAATCCAGAAAAGTGCAAAACAAACACCGGAATTTGGAGTGCGGCATTCATCTTCAATACGGATCGATACTTGTTTCTGCACTTCCGACAGACTTTCAGAATTCGGGTCCCGGAGTTTGGAAAGTTCTTCTGTAAATATCTCCGCAGCCCTGGCTCCGTCTCCAGGACCTCCTAGTCCGTCAATGACACAAAACAGGGGAATTTGAGGTAGAATAATGATGCGGTCTTCATTCAAATGTTTGTATCCGACGCCACGAAAAGACGTGAAAGCAAATAGTCCCTGAGACAGTTGCATGATATAGGATTCTTCCAAGGCACTTCTTTCGGTGGAAGCATGGCCAATGATAATGGGAGTTATTTCAAGTCGCGCAACCATCTTTCAAACCTGCCGGGAGCATATTATGATTTTTTTGGCGGACCAGACTGTTTGTGGTGAAGATAACGTCTTTGAAAATGAAGTTTGAGCCGCTGGTAGTCTGGTTCGGATAATCGTCCTAATTGGTATTCTTCTTCCAAATCAGAGAGTGCGGACAACAAAGCGTCCTGTTCATTAAAATCCGTTGAAAAGTCTGATTCGGACAGATATCGGGTAATTTTTTGAAAAAATAAAGGATAAGCAATGACCATTATTGTAATTACAGCCAAAATCAAACTAACGAAGATTATCATCAAATAGAGGATGCATTCGGGTTAGAGTATTTAAGACTATGGGGCGCTGGAATCCCATTATTCAGAGTTGGGGATTGCCGATTTATCTAAAGTCCAGTTCACCAGCAATTCATTTTGCAGGTCGATGATTTGGGGATGTCTGTTCAGGAATAATTCCACACCTTTGGTATTTCCGATAGTTAAAATGTAGCGCTCTTCTGCTTCCAGTGAATATTCTTCCCCAGCTTGCATTGAAACATCAACAGGTTGTTCTTCGTCGGTCCTGATATTGATCCAGGTAGGGAGTGTTGCTTTGATCAACAAGACAAGTGGCTTTGGCTGAGAAGGCACAGATACGGGCTCTTCAAGTACTTCCTCAAGAGATTTCTGCTGAGGAACAGCAAGAGGGAGTGTCTGCAAGTTTGCAGGAACAACGGGCTGTGTTTCCATGATTTGTACGACTTCTTGTGGAGATAAAGCAGGTGTAGGCGTATTTTGTGATGGTGGCGTGTTTGTCTCTTCCTGTGGGAAAGTGAATTCAAGCTCTGTCGTGGATTCTGGTAAATCGTCCTGCGCAGGGGAATCCAATGTTTGCAATTCGTCTGTCTGCAATTCGTTCGGAAGTTGATTCGTATCCTGATTTAAGTAATTATACAGAAAATAACCTCCGCCCAAGACAACGATAATCAAAAACAGCAACAAAAATTTTTGTTCCTGCCAAAAAAAAGATTCGTTCTCGATTGGAAGAACGGAGGCGCCATGCAAGACAATCGATTCATTCAACTCAGGAACCGAATGGAGTTCCTTCAGCAACGCCTTACCGTCCAATCCAACCAATTCTCCATAAGTTTTGAGAAATCCCTTCACAAATACAGGTCCTGGATGTTCTCCCATTTGGCCATCTTCTATGTTTTTCAAGATGCCAATATTGATACGCGTAATTTCAGCGACTCTCTCGAGAGATAGATTTTTCTCTTTACGCGCAAGTTTGAGTTGCTGGCCTATTTTTTTTAGCCCAGTAAGCGGACGTTCCTTTGTTTCAGTCATTTAACTGCTCGTCAATGTAGAATGCCTGGTTAAAAAAATGTACTTCAAATCGTCTCGTTTGGATTTGACAATGTGGATGATTGACGAGGGACCCGAGATCAGGTCTGTCGTGTATTTTTTATAGATATTTACCAATGATGACATTCAGATCGACTTTTACTTGTTCTGGAATCATCTCCTTTTGAGTAACAATCCCGTACTGCAAAGCAGTCCCACATTGGCAGGTCCGCTCATTGCGCAATGATTCCAAAGTGCGAGAAAGAATTTCTTTAGAGGTTTTTATGTTTTCATGCATCACTGACAAGATTTGATCAACGGTCACTTCTTCTTCGGATTGGTGCCAGCAGTCATAATCGGTTGCCAATGCGATGGTTACAAAACACATCTCCGCTTCTCGCGCGAGTTTGGCTTCTTGAATGTTGGTCATGCCAATCACGGAAGCTCCCCAGGAACGATACATATTTGACTCGGCACGTGTGGAAAACGCCGGCCCTTCCATGCAAACATATGTCCCTCCTTGATGAAAGGTGGCTCCCACTTCTCCTGCGGCTTTTACCATTTGAGCCTTTAAATTGGGGCAGACCGGATCCCCCAATTGCACATGAGCAACTATACCATTTCCAAAAAACGTGGAATCCCGATGCCGGGTCCGATCAATGAATTGATCGGGAAAAACAATGTGTCCCGGGACAATTTCCTCTTTTAAACTTCCCACCGCACTGACAGAAATGAGATGGGTAACTCCCAGTTTTTTCATCCCCCAAATGTTGGCACGAAACGGAATCTCCGTCGGTAACAGACGGTGACCTATACCATGGCGGGGTAAAAAGACTACGGGCCTGTTATGGAGCTTGCCACAAATAAAAACGTCCGAGGTTTTTCCAAAAGGCGTGGTGATTGATTCTTCTCTGACCTCTGATATTCCAGGTAAGTCATAAAGTCCACTGCCTCCAATCACTCCGATTTTCATCATTCTTTTGCTTCCAATGGAACGAGAAAAGCATCTCGCTCAATCTTTTCATTTTATGAGTGTCAATCCTTCAAAAGGATATGGCCGAATTCGAGTTGAAATCTCAAGTTAAATCCAATCTTGATTGCATGCAAGAGATGTTTATATTCAAGAGGAAAGAAATTTGCGGACGTGCGTCTTATTTGCGCAACCCGCAAGATTTAAGTTGATGATATGCTTGGAAAACTTCACAATAATTAATAATATGAATCAAATGGCAATACAAAAAAAATTTATAAAAACGACACGGGGGGGTCATTGACTTGCTTTACCGTGTGGTCGACGTTAAACGCAACCCATGAGTTTATCAGTGTGATTCAAATGATGGTTCACAGCGATAGCCAAACCGGGTGATGAACTCATCAAATTTGAACCGCGTCGCATAATTCTCCTGATAGAGAAGATGCATGGCATTACTGACGATGGAAGGAGGATATTTCTTGATGAAAAAACCAGATGCTTCTTTTCCAAGTTGTTGCACTATGTCCCAATAGGGAACTGAAATTTCAGAGGTTGAGTTGCAGAGTTTTTTCAACTCACTGCAAATCTCATCGTATTGCCGATCAGAAATAAGGGACTCTCCCAATTCATAATACAAAAACGAATGTACTAGAAATTGCAGGGTGAGTTGGCGAGCTAAATTGACGTCCATTGGAACAAAGACATTGATCGCATAAAAATTATTGAGAAAAAACCACTAGTTGTGGAGGTTGAGCCATTCGCTGATTTGCAAGGCATTCAAAGCTGCTCCTTTGTATAGCTGATCTGCAACTACCCAAAAGGCCAGACCATTGGGCACGGAAATGTCTTCTCGAATCCGTCCTACGTATGTGTCGTATGTTTCGGCCACATCCCATGGTAAAGGGTAACCACCAGGCTTCTGCGTGTCTTTGACAATGATCCCGGGGGTGTTGGAAAAAATAGCCTTGGCATCTGTTACCGTGAGCTTTCTTTCGGTTTCAATATTGACGGCTTCCGAGTGAGAACGCAAAACCGGAACCCGCACGCAAGTAGCGCTGATCTTCATATCCGGAGCCGACATGATCTTGCGAGTTTCCCGCACCATTTTCATCTCTTCTTCGGTGTAGCCATTGTCCATGAAGTTTCCGATATGAGGAATGACGTTGAAAGCAATTGGGGCTTGAAAAACCCGAGAAGAGAGCGGTTGACCTTGATTAAACGCTTTAATTTGATCAAGCAATTCCTGCATACCCGCCGCACCAGCCCCCGAGGTAGCTTGGTAACTCGAAACCACAACACGGTTGATAGTGGCCGCTTTATGAAGTGGATGGAGCGCCACTACCATTTGAATGGTAGAACAATTGGGATTAGCAATGATCCCCTGGTGACGTTTAGCGACTTCCGGGTTGACTTCCGGCACGACAAGCGGAACTCCTTTTTCCATCCGGAACGCACTGCTATTGTCAATCACCAGAGTTCCGGAATCCACCGCATGAGGAGCAAATTCCTTACTTCGTTTTCCTCCTGCTGAAAAAAATGCCAAGTCCACACCCTTGAATGACTCAGCTGTCAATTCTTCAACAAGCAAGGATTCTCCTCGAAAGGGAAGTTTTTTACCCGCCGATCGTGCAGACGCGAGCAATTTGAGACTTTTTAAAGGATAATCGCGGTTTTCCAGTAGCTTCATGAATTCTGTGCCAACTGCGCCGGTGGCGCCTACAATGGCGATATGTTGATTCATGGGTTGATCTTAAATGATATGAAAATGAACCGATTTTAAAGACAATAAGCTAGCATCAAACCCATCAAAATGAAAGCTCTTTCCGACAGTCTTCATATTCAAAAGGCTGCTCAAATAGCTTGAAATGATATGCGTCATAATATAATTATTCAAGAGTTGGCATTCATTTTAAAATTTTGCCGGAAGCAAGATATCCTTGACAAAGATGAAATCGGATAATATATAAGCAGATAAATGCCAAGTTGTAGAAATTTATACGGGAAAGGTGACCGAGAGGCCGAAGGTGCACGACTGGAAATCGTGTGTACGTCTGCGTACCGAGGGTTCGAATCCCTCCCTTTCCGCCATAGAACGTAAATTTTTTATAAACGACTTTCTATAAAATGGCCGGGTTTCGCGCAATTGAAAGTTTCGAACCGTGTCAGGTCCTAACGGAAGCAGCACTAAGATACCGGAGATGTGCCGCGAAACTCAGCCTCCCGATTCCATGACGGCGAATTGAAATGCCCTACGTTGTATTGGCGCGTAAGCTGAGGCCAACCCGATTTGATGATTTGGTCGGACAAGAAACCATAGCTCAGATTCTGAAGAATGCCATTTTAACGAATCGAGTCAGCCATGCTTTTTTATTTTCAGGTTCCCGCGGAGTGGGAAAGACAACAGCGGCTCGCGTGCTTACCAAAGCTATCAACTGCCTGAATCCCACAGATGCCAATCCTTGTGAGAGATGCCAAAATTGCCTCGATATCACTAGTAATGCTTCTCCGGATATTTACGAAATCGATGCCGCTTCTAATCGAGGGATCGACAACATCCGCGAACTGAGGGAAAATATCAAGTATGCTCCTGCCAACTGTCGATATAAAGTCTACATTATTGATGAGGCGCATATGCTGACGCTAGAGTCTTTCAATGCGCTTTTAAAGACATTGGAAGAGCCTCCGGCCCATGTGAAGTTCATTCTAGCCACAACCGATCCCCACAAACTACCACAAACCATCATTTCCCGTTGCCAGCGATATGATTTTGTTCGCATTCCTCTGCATAAAATGGTGGATTATTTGCAAAGGGTTATTGCAGAGGAAGCAATTGTAATATCAAGAAATGCATTGCAGATGGTAGCTCGACAAGCAGTAGGAGGAATGCGAGATGCTTTGACGATGATTGATCAAATCACAAGTTATGCCGGACAGGCGGCTTCTGATGAAGAAGTTATCAAGATATTGGGTCTGATTGACACTCAAATGCGATTTCAGATTTTGAAAGCATTACTAGAAAAGGATCCAATCGCCGTGATGGCAAAATTTCACGAGATGCAACAGCATGGTCATGACTATCAAGATATTCTTTCAAATTTATTGCAGTCAGTGAAAAACCTGTCTTTGGTCCACATGTTTACTCAGCACTCGAATCAACTGCCTCCGACCCTGTTTCAAGACATCCCCGAAGACGAAATAAATAATTACAAAACCTTGGTTCCTGTTGTCTCATTAGATGAATTGCAGCAAATGTTTCATATTTTAATGGAGCTGGAAGAGCAGATCAAACAAAGCAGTCATGCGCAAATTTGTTTCGAGATGGCTTTGATCCAACTGACAGCCGTCCAAGCATTGGTGGGAATTCCAGAATTATTGCAACAGGTGAAGGGACTGCGCGGGGACGACGGGAATGAAGACCTAAAGATACCCGGTAACAGGCAATTGTCTCTGGAAAAAATCACTCCGGAGCCCTCGTCTCCTCCCAATTCATCTGTTTCCAAACAGGAAACCGCTGAAACTCTGCAGCAAAAAATCGGAGAAAAAACAGTGCCGTATCGGCATACCGTTCCTGCCGCATCCCTTCCATCCTTGCAAATGCCGTCGAAAGATTGGGAATCGTTTGTGGGATACATCCAACAAAAATCTCCCAGATTGAGTAGTGTTTTGAAAAACGCCGTGTTGTTGGAGAGCAGCGAACAGCAAATTCTGATTGCATTCAAGGAATCGCAATTCAAAGAGATGCTTTCTGAAGAAAAAAAAGTGGCATTGCGAAAATATGCCGAAAATTTCTATGGCCGTGTCATGCAAATAGTAGTTCAAGGAAATAACCGGGTTGTGAATTCCCTCACACTCTCTGAGAAGCGACAGCGTCTTTTGGAAGAAGAAAGAGCGCGACGTCGAAATGCAGCGGAGTATGATGAACGGACCCAAATGATCTTAAATACGTTTCCTGGCAGCAAAATTGTAGAAATTCAAATCCAGGAACCCAAACTCTAACCATATTGTCAAAGGTACCCAATGTTCGATGGTTCGATGGAAGATCTCCTGAAAAAAGCTCAAGAAGTTTCTCAAAATATGCAGGCGCATCAAGAAGAACTTGCCAAAAAAAGGATCGATGTCTCAGTTGGAGGAGAAATGGTGAAGATGACGTTCAATGGTAAGCAACAAGCGGTTTCAATTTGTATTGATCCGGAAGTGATCGATCCGGAAGATATTGAAACATTGGAAGATTTGGTTTTGTCTGCTGTCAATGAAGGGATTCGTCAGAGCCAGAAAATCGTACAAGACGAATTAGGGAAACAATTAGGAGGAATGGGAGGGCTTAAAATTCCTGGTTTCAATAATTAACCAGATTTTTCTGCAAGTCGGAACTACAAATTAAAGTGTGAAACCCGTTCCCTAAAATCGATGCTCAGGCAGAAGTCAACCGTACAGGAATATGTTGGGCATGCAAGTATTGCTTGACTTCAGAGACAGAATATTGCCCATAATGAAAAATCGAGGCCGCCAGCACGGCATCGGCAGCCCCCGCTTCGAGGGCCTCTTTGAAGTGATGCAATTGTCCTCCCCCTCCGGAAGCAATAACTGGAATATTGAGGGCTCGACTGATTTTGGAGGTAATCGCCAGATCATAACCTTTTTTCTGACCATCCGCATCCATACTTGTGAGAAGAATTTCTCCTGCTCCCCGTCTTTCTGCCTCTAAGGCCCATTGATAGGCATCAAAACCTGTACCGCGAGTGCCTCCATGACTAAATACTTCCCAATGATTTTTTTTCTTTTTGACATCAATAGCCACTACGATACATTGAGAGCCAAAACGATTTGCCCCTTCTGTAATCAAGCTGGGATTCAGCAGAGCTGATGAATTGATCGATACCTTATCCGCGCCTGCAGTGACCAATTCTCGAATCTCTGCTACTGTGGAGATTCCCCCGCCGATTGTGAAAGGAATGAAAAGCGCTCTTGCCAGATGGCTCGCCAGTTCCAGGGTAGTTTTCCTTTTTTCTTGGGAAGCCGTAATGTCTAAAAATACCAATTCGTCTGCAGATTGGTCGTTGTACAATTGGGCAAGCTCCAAAGGGTCACCTGCGTCTCTCAATTGCGCAAAACTGGTCCCTTTGACAACCCGTCCATTCTTGATATCCAAACAAGGTATAATGCGCTTTGCTAGCATGGCAAAATCTCGTTTAATCGAATTCTTCCCTCATAAATTGCCTTACCGACAATGACATGGTCGACTCCCTCAGATTCCAGAGATTTTATGCGTTCGATATCAGTTTTCGACGAAATCCCACCGGAAGCCGTAATTTTCAAGTGAGTTTCCTTTGCAAATTGCCGTAATGCTGGCAGATTGGGGCCTGTTAGCATACCATCGCGGGTGATATCGGTATAAATAATACGTTCAATGCCGTATTGTTTCCAATGAATTCCAAATTCAATATCATTGATTTTTGTTTGCTTTTCCCATCCTGAAATAGCAACTTTGCCATTTCTCGAATCAATTCCCAAAATAATCTTTTCTCCGGAATATTCTTTCAGCACGGATTTTAGAATTTCAGGACTCTTTACTGCCATGGTACCCACAATCACAGAGGAAACTCCCAGATCCAGCATTCTTTCAATATCCTCGCGATTGCGCATGCCTCCTCCCAACTCCACGGGAATCCCAACAGCCTGAATGATTGCTTGGATGCTCCGCATATTGGCGGATTTTCCTGAAAAGGCGCCATCCAAATCCACCAAATGCAAACATTGCGCGCCAGCTTCTTCGAACACCATCGCCATCTCCGCGGGATTGTCTGAATAAACAGTTCCCATTGTCGCTTTTCCCTGCAGTAGTCTCACACATTTACCATCTATTAAATCAATGGCAGGGATGACAATCATGTCTTCTCCTCAATTATGTTGAACTGAAAACGATTAATACTACCCAAATCCTGCAATTAGACGACAATCAAACATGGAAAAGGTAATATACTCAAATAGTTGACACATGAATCAACATTTTGAGAGATCACCATTTCCATGAAGAACAAAGGTAGCACAAGATCGGCAAGAACGTCAGTAAAAAATATCCATATCAGCCAGGGAGGCAGAGACCTGACCGCGCAATCAGGTTTGATTCAGGTTGTCAAATTTTTTCATATTGTTCGTTTGAGACGTTCTCCTTATTCGCTCCAATTGGGAGGTCGCTTACATAGATGTCACCTCGCGAGTCCACGCATATTGCATGGGGGATGCGGAAGTTCCCAGGGGCTAAAGTGTCCTCTCCTCCCCAGCGCGTCAGTAATTCTCCAGCGCTGCTCCATAGGCTGACGCCTGGCTGCGAGCTCTCTGCAGAAGGGGATGGCATATGCGGGTAGAGGCCGTACCGGTACCCTTTTCCGCGTAAACAGGTGAGGAATTCGGTCCAATATTCACCTGGCCCTTCCATTCTTCAAAGAAATTAAAATAATTGATCTCTGAATTGAATACGCCACCCATTTTGGCAAATATCAGCACTATTATGCCCTTTTATAAGAAGTTATTGCATGAATACTGATTTTTTAAGAATTTCTATTGGATCCGGGACTCAAGCCACTTTTTGAAACGATGTGGATCAGTATATGGAACGATGGAGAAAATATGCTGAAGAATCTTGGCAAGAACAACAACAAAATCCATCCCCTGGAGTCAGTCGCCTGCGAAAACTTAAACTGGAAAGGCAAGCCCAAGTATTTTGAGGCGCGACAGATACTGAATCAATCTCGAGCAGAATCCGTGTGCTTCCAAGTGAAATTCAGGTAGCTGGCAGGGATTTGATGTTTTGACACAACTTCTCCAGGTGATGAAGGAAAAAGTCCATGTTCCACAGATTGAGGCTTTCCTGTTCCCTTAGCGGCAGGAAGCGTTTAACGTCCTCTTGGGCCATTTTCCAATCAGTTTTCCGGATGGTGTCACTCAGATTCTCCGGATACCAGTCTGCGGTCACATCAGTTGTTTTTCCAGCCCATGCTCCCTGCTGGGCTATGGCATTACTCAGCAAGACCAGGTTCGGCCGGATATCTTTTACGGAGTACCATAGAAAATCAAACCAGTCTCTTCCTTTGATATAGGGTCTACAAAGAAGTGCGTGAGATTTGCTGGCAAATGCGGATTCAAGGGTCTGGGCAGTGATGGCCGACATAACAGGGAAATAAATATATGCGGTTTCGTAGGTCGAGCCGAGCGGTGGATTGGTATCTATTTCGAGCTTGATTTTGATTTTTCTGTGGTGATGTCGAAGATGCGGTAGATTGAGGATCAGCACCTTGCCAATAGAATCTGTTTTTAAAAACGCCTTCTTGACGGTTGAATCGGATTCTGATTTGTCAACGAATTCGAACTGAATTCCATCTTCAGCACAGTCTCTACCGATTCGATCCAGATACTTCTTCCAGGCAAAATGGGGGTCCGCTTTCTTCAACACAAAATCAAGATCTTCAGAAAAACGACTCAAACCATGTAGAATTCTCAGACAAGTCCCCCCATGGAATTGTGCCAGTTGAAAAAACTGAGCTCTGGCAAGACTGGCGAGTACATAATGCTGAGTCAATTCCTGAAGCACGTTCTCCTGTTCAATCGTGTTTGTCGGGGCATAGTCTTTAATTTTCTGTGACCAAAGAGTTTCGATCATCATTGAATCTCTTTTTTTAAGCATTCCATGAAATTTAATGTCCGTTTGTTGCGTAAGCTTTGAATCACTTCATCGATTTCCGATACCGGCAATTGAAATAAATCTTCCTCTTCAATACGCATCGAATCGGTCAAAAAACGGATGTCAGTCTGATTCCAATGCACTTCCCGTCTCAGATAGATAAGATCGGCAATGGCCCTGGCCGGTTGTGCGATAAAAGCCCAGGAGTTTGGGGATACTTCTACGTCCCTTACACCTGCTTTGGGGAAGGTGGCAGGTACCGTTTTATAAACAAAGACGCCGAATGGCGTTGTGAACTGCCGGCTTCTGCCGTTGCAAACGGCGGTTACCTGATAGACGGCTTCAGGGATCAAACCGTGATATGATAGTGCGGATTCAAGACTGATGTGGGAAGGTGAAACCAAAATCCCCGCCATGGAAAAAGGGTGGATTTCTGATTTCCTGAAAACCTCTGCCAAACAGTACAAGCCTGGCTTCAACCTGAGGATCTCATTTTTTTTAAAAGCTCGATGAACAATCGCCTTTCTTGCAGTGGGCGACAATTCGGGAAATAAATTACTGATGACTGCCATGTCGAAAAATCCTCCTGGGGGAGCCAGTCTTAGCATTTTTTCTGTCAAAGGTTGCATCGATTATATGCAGATAGGTTTTATAATTTGTAACTTCATTACATTTTTTAATCTTTTAGTAAATTTACGGTGTAACATAAACAATGTCAAATTATCTTCATACGTCCCATGCATTCATGGCAACGTGTTTCCTTTACGCAAAATACGAGGCGATGTCAAATCAGACGATTTCCATAGGGTATCATCGATCAATTTCTTGAACAGGGAGTACATGGTGCGGAGCATGAAGTTTTTCTTAATGCATCCATGCAAGAGGCGATCAGGAATGCAGGAGAGGAGGACTGAAGTTTAGACTGATGCCCTAACAGCCTTCCCCCTTCAGTCTAATCCCCTTATTGATACCGGATCCTGGGGTCCAAATAGGCATAAATGAGGTCGATGAAGAGGTTGTTCAACAAAACGATGCAGGAGAAAAACAGGTTGACCCCGGAGACCACCGGGTAATCCCGGTCCGAGAGGGCATCCACCAGGAGACGGCCCAAGCCTGGCAGGTTAAAGAGGTTCTCCATGATGACGGCGCCCCCGACCACGAGCGGCAACTGCAAGCCGACCAGGGTGACGACCGGGATGAGGGCATTTTTGATGGCGTGTCTCAGCACGACCGTTTGTTCCTTGAGCCCCTTGGCCCAGGCAGTGCGGATATAGTCCTGCCGCAGTACCTCCAACATCATGGTGCGCGTCATGCGCATGGTGCCGGCCGAAAGGGCCGTTCCCAGAATCAGGCTGGGAATGACCAGGATCCCCAGGTGGCCCCACGGGTCTTCGGCAAAAGGCACCAGCTCCATCGGGGGCGACCAGCCCCACCAGATGGCCGGGTAGATCATTACCATAATGCCCAGCCAGAAGTTGGGGGTGGCCAGGCCGAGGATAGCGAGGATGCGCCCCGCGTAGTCCGCGACCGTATCCTGGCGACTTTCCGATTCCCGCTCGGGCCGGATTGAGGTGGATGTAACGTATTAAGGCAAACAACTGGCTGTCTTGATCCACTAACAGAGCTTTGTAACGCCCTTGGAATAAGTGTCCGACTCGTTTTTGCCGTTTGTTGACCCAACGGGTGTAACGAAATGATACATTTTACATAATCGGCGAAAGTGGCTGACTGCCGGTTTGGATGGCCAGATGCAGCGGAGCGGGACCCGCATGACTTCGTCCTAGACCGCACCTTCGTCATGGATGCTTGCTCGTTGCACGCCGCCTCATCTCCCCGTTAAAACCTGACCTTTATAGCCAGAGGTAACTTCTGAATATGAAGAATTAAAGGTAATTCTGAAATGCTTCTTGACACCACCAACCACACGAATTACACTTAACACGCGAATCACGCGATTTAGATAATTTAAACCTATGGTATAAAAATGAATAAAACAATTAGTTCGATGAAGGCCCGTGACCGCTTTGGTGAGTTGCTGAGTGAGGTCTGCTATCAAGGGGATACTGTTACAATCGAACGGCGCGGGAAGCCAATGGCAGTACTGGTTCCCATACAATTCTTAGAAGCACGGCGACAAGCGATGCAGCGTTTTAAGCAAGCTGCAGAAGAAAATGCGGTCCTCAACCATGGCGTCCCGGAAGAAGTTATCGAAGACGAGATTTTGCAAGCAATTAAAGAAATCCGGCAAGACGGATGAAAATTGTACTCGATACAAATATTCTCGTTTCTTATGTTCTGTCTTCAAGCCGGACACCAAAAGATATAATGGAGATGGTTTTTTCAGGTGCGGTTGATCTGATTTTGTCGGCAGAGATCGTCGAAGAATTTGAGAAAACGCTGAAGAAGCCACGGCTACAAAAATTTATCAAAATTTCTCGTTCTGAATGCTTGCTCGCTGATCTGCCAATATTGGTCAATACACCAATCATCGTTGATGTCGATATGGTTCGTGATTTTGATGACAATAAAATTGTCGCCACTGCGATTAGCGGCCGTGCGGAATACATTGTGACACAGGACAACGATTTGCTCGATCTTGACGAGCATCATAAGTCAGACCTTAAAGAACAATATGGCATCTCCATCGTCACTGCATATCAGTTTATGACGGAATTGAAGCAAAGAGGATTATATGAATAACCTCGTGAAGCTTCGCGTTGTACACGACACCGCAACAGGGACAAAAGTACCTGAACGAAAGGAGGCGGTTCTCGTAAGTCATGCAACCTGACAAAACGCGTCATCTTACACCTGTTGAATCGACAAAAGCTGGATATCTCATTGGCCTAGTGACTTGAGAACAGGGGCCAATACTTTTCCTGAAAAGAGAAAGAGAGAATCGTTATAATAACTGTCGAAATGTCTAAAATTTACAGACAGCAATTCGACCGTTTCACACTTGAACGCTTGGTGTCTTATCTCCGTAAGCTCGATACGGATGTGGAAATAACCTTAAAGCCTCGTCAAGATCATGGCAAGGCGTGGGTGGCTGTGACAGGAATGTCCTCATAATAACATTATATCCCAAATCAAGTAGAAATATACCATTGGTTATTGAATTGAATCCTTATCACGATACGAATAACGGGGCATTGAAAGGATTTTGGAGAATACCAACTAGTGCTTGACAGGAAAGAGAATCCTTGCATCGTCGATGAGCAAGTCTCCTCGAGTACCGGATTAAAGCAATATTCAAACAAAAGAAACTTTTCGCGCGTATTTGTTTTTGCTCTGAAACAGACGATTTCGGGAGAGCTGAGCGAATTATAAATTTTTACAATTTGCATAGTATGTGACGGTTGCCGGCCAGTCAGAGAAAATACCCAGGATGCCAACATCTTTGGCCAGAACATGCAATACTTCCAACATATCACCGTCATTGTCGATGACTTCTTTGACGGATTGAAAATACCAATCGCCTCCTGTCTTCAACGGACCGGACCGCTCAATCGTCCACGTGATGATTTCCAAACCGGCAGCTTTCGCATATTTTGCATATTCGGAGGGAACAATATGACCTTGCTCGTCGACTTTCACCAACATCCACATGGGGGGAGCGACGATGCGTACTCCCCTGGTAAACAATTCTTCCATGTTGGGAGACCAGGTAGAGGGATTGTCGTGATCGAAACCTTCAACACTGTAACGACCATCCAGATAGACTCCCTGCTTCCCGAATCGAGGTTCCTTCTCTAACCAGTACAGCACGTCATTCAAATTGAAGGACTGCGCAAATACGTCTCCAGGCGATATTCCAACCTTTTTATATTCATCAATCAGTTGCTGCGCATATTTTTCCTGAGTGTAGTCACCTTCATACGGCATCGTCACACTGGGAGCTTTGAGTTCAGGAGTCATTTTCACATCCAATTTTTCAAACAATTCGATACTTTCCGCATGCGTCAACAAAGTCCCGTTGGAGGTATATAAATCCGTACGCCAATTTGCGGTGCCGCCCATGTATTCTTCCGGGTTCCGGGCTTCAAGAGTTGCCGCATCCATCTTGCCGTTCAAAGATTTGAATTCGACCAGAGTGATGTCACTGGTACAGCATTTTGCAGTTGCCTTCTTGACGAGTTCTCCTGTTTCAGGGTCAAACTCCGCAGGTGCAAAGCCTTCCGTACATTTTACCGCCAATTCCGGTTTCGCCAGTATATTGGTGGTGGTATGGAGATCACATTGGGAATGACGACAAACCAACTGGCGGTCCTTCGTAAAAGTCACGTCACACTCGAGAATTCCCGCTCCCATTCGAGCGGCCGCCTCATAGGATTCCTTGGTATGCTCCGGAAATTGCAAGGGAGCTCCCCGGTGTCCGATGGAAAAATCCGTTTTATAAAATGGACCATCCGCGCATTGTTGCAATTCGCGCTTCAATGTACTTTCGTCCATGTCTTCAATCAAATAGTAAGGACGTGGGCCCAATTGAACATTTTGAATAATATTATTGTTCCGGGATTTCAAACTTTGATGCTCGATGGCATTAGCATTCAACGCATAGATGAACCCGGTTGTGACAATCATCGATACGCATACCGTTTCTTGGAAAAACAGGGTGTGTCCCACTGAATCTATCTCGAATCTGGCCTAACTGATTGAAAGGACTTGACAAACTGACTTTCCTGCTTATCTCCTATTAGGGTGACTGCAAACCCACCCGAAAAAAGAGGCAGAGATGGCACTATTTGTCACCGTCCCGATTAGCATCGAAGTCATTGAATCCAATCCCGACTGTGCCCTCACTGGGGCTTATGAAAACGGGGTTCTGGTGATCACAATCGATACCCGTGGTCAAAATGTCCATCAGCGCTTGGGGCTGAGCAGCAAGACTCGGCTCCATACCTTGGCTCAGAGCCTGTGGGAGAACCGCTACCTGCTGTTCAAGGCCGAAAAGCGAATGAGTCCCGAAGAAAAGCAGCGCTTGATCGAGATCGTCGAGGCCGATGAGCAGATCGGTCGCTTGCGCGCCTTCTTGGGTGGTGTCCGGAACATCTTCGAAGACAGTCAGTACGAAGAGCAAGTCCGCGCGGCGCTGCACACCTTGAAACAGATGCCGCGGGATCAACGCCATTCGAAGCCCTTTGAGAAAGTCCTCCGGTTCTTGGAGTCCCATTTCGAATGGATGACCGAGTACTTGCGAAAGGACGGGCTCCGGCGCAATTCTCTGGCCGAAAGCGGCATGCGAGTCCTGCGACGACTGGAAATCGAACACGACGGCTTTCGCTCCGAGAAGGGTCGGGACAATTGTCTGTGGATCTATCAGGCCGTGAAGTATCTCGGCCGGACTGTACATCAATTGCCCCCTCCAAGGGCTCATCCCACGTAGATTAAGTGGGACACACCCGTTTTTTACTGGGAGCATTTCGACAATAAGAAACAAAATCGCTCACGCCGGGAAATCGACTAATCTCTCCTGTTTCTAACATGACGGTTAAGGCGAGGATTGTTCCGGTCCCTGAGACGGTTAACAATTTTTTATACTCTGGTTTTAATTGGATCCGTTGACGAATCCGCTTTTCCACCTGTTTTATTCGTTCCTTCAGAATATGGATCATCATGAGATTGCTCTCCAAGGCCATAATCGTGTCCTCATTTTTTAGCATATAAGGAAGATCACCGGGAACTATTTTCATGATTTCATTGGCCTTCAAGATTTGGCCGCTTTGACGGGAGAGAATATTTTGAGCACTGAGAATATTGGTTGTTTTGAAACGTACCAACTGACTCCTTTTTCTCAACAAATCTCGAATCGCGCGCTCTGACTGAAAGTAGCATCATCTCGCTTGAGAGCATTTGCCACTTCCCGGATTGTTGCGGATTTCCAATTGAAGACTGATAAAAGCGTCGAGAGTTGCTGTCATCGAAAAAATACGTTGCCCCCATTGCCTCGAAGTATCACATAATAAAGCGTACCAGAGTACTACAAACGCAGTTTCAGAGACATCTTGGCAAATTGAAAAGGTTAAAATTTAAAAAAATACCCCATTTTTGCAAACTTGCAAGCCTGACCCCGATTCTGACCCCGATTTCCCCGATTCCCGATTCTGATCAATTGGCCCTGTATCGATTAACTGCCAACTCGCAATCAAAAAGTCCGAAGGGTTATGTGAAAGGCTTTCTTATGCGCATCGATTCCAAAAAAAATATTTGCCCTGATTAAGATTCAATGTTAACCTTTTTCGTGACTATCTCCTCTAAAAGGGTAGTTTGAATTTTGACAAACTTCAATACTATCACAACCCTCGGAGACTGTTTGTTTTCCATTGTAACTATCTTTACTATTCCCCGCACGTGGGGGTCGGCGTGAATCGAGACGAAGAGAAGGAGGATCTATGACACAAGCACCGGTCAATCGTGCTCGTATCCGCGGAAGCCGAACAGCTGAAATCGTGGCGGTAAGCCGTGCCCGACACCTTCTCAAGCACGACAAGCCCCCCGTCTTTAACGACCCCTACGCCATCTATTTCATCGGGAATCGGTGGCGCCGGATCATCGGGTCGAGGGTGCTCGACACGCTGTTTTCCAAAGTCCTTCTGAAAAGGCTCATGCCTGTGACCACCCAGCATCTGACTCGAGCTCGCTTCGCCGAAGACTGTCTGGAAGAGGCGGTCTGTAATGGCGTGAACCAATACGTGATTCTTGGAGCAGGATTCGATACGTTCGCATTCCGCCGCCCTAACCTTGACCTGACAGTATTCGAGGTCGATCTGGCAACGACGAGCGATCTTAAGAGAGAACGTCTTGCGAACGTGAACCTGAAGGTTCCCGAACACCTGTCTTTCATCCCCTTCGACTTCGAGAAGGACGATCTCAAAGCGAAGCTGGTTGCGGCCGGGCTCGACACCTCCCGGCGATCGTTCTTTAACTGGATGGGGGTGACCTATTACCTCACCCAAGCTGCCATCCTGGGCAACCTGGATCGGCTGGCCGAGATCGGGGCTCCCGGCTCGGAGGTTGTATTCGACTATCTGATCGCAACCGAGTGCGTTCCACCGGAAGACCGGTCGCTTTTCAACGATATGATGTCGTTCGTAGAAAAGCGGGGCGAACCCATGATCTCGCGTTTTGACCCGGCCTTGGTTGGTGCTGTGCTGAATCCCGGTGGCGTGTGGGAAGTTGTCCGTAACGAATCACCCACCGATCATGATCGGAAGTATCTCAAGGGACGAACCGACGTTCCTCCCCTCGCACCCATAACCTGGTCTCTTCACCTGAGGAAGAGAGCCCCCTGCGATCAGCGAGAAAAATAATCATCAATGGAAAGATTTATATGAAACGTTTTAGTTACCCTGGATCGTCAGCCCGGTGGATTCCTGGTCTTCGCTAGGAATGACAACTCGATGAGACGCATAACTGTAAAAATCGTTCACGTAACCTTCATGAAAATTATTTTCACCCCGGAGGATGAATAAAAATAACAAACCATATAGTTTCAGTAAGTTAGATAGTTTTCTTCACGGTAACATCAGTTAAGAAGTTGTTTTGTCAAGAAATTGCTTGTCTGCTGAATTTCCACTTTTTTCAAAAGGAGAGAGATGTATGCATGCGACTCGAGCGATCGGGAATGGTCTGAGGTATTAGAGAAAATCCATTGAGGTTCAGCGCCTGAGCGATTTTATGCAAATCAAGAACGATTTAAAAATCATTTGTCCATTTCCTTATGAAAGGTTATAAAACCAGAATCTGCCAGATTACTTTCTGTCTTCCACATATAACTCATTTCATTCCAACTCTGCCATGACCCACACAAAAAAGTCGCGTAGCTTGCAGGACATCATTATGACTTTGCATCAGTTTTGGGCAAAGCATGGCTGTTTATTGATGAACCCCTATGATATCGAAAAAGGAGCCGGAACGATGAATCCGGCAACCTTTCTGCGGACGATTGGTCCGGAAAACTGGAACGTCGCTTATGTGGAACCCTCCCGTCGCCCTGCGGATGGGCGCTATGGAGGCAACCCCAATCGTCTCTATCAGCACCACCAGTACCAGGTCATTCTGAAACCAATGCCGGACGACGTTCAAGACATCTATTTGGATTCTTTGCGGGAGCTGGATTTGAATCCCCTGGAACATGACATCCGTTTTGTCGAGGACAATTGGGAATCTCCCACCTTGGGCGCCTGGGGGTTGGGATGGGAAGTTTGGCTGGATGGCATGGAAGTGACCCAATACACTTATTTTCAGCAAATTGGTGGATTGGAATGCAATCCGATTTCCGTGGAATTGACTTATGGATTGGAACGTCTGGCTTCCTGTCTGCAGGAGAAAGAAAATGTCTTTGACCTGGAGCTTACCGAAGGGATTTCTTATAACGCTGTTTTCAGGCAGCCTGAATTTGAACATTCCAAATATACCTTTGAAGTCCTTGAAGGGGATTTCCTCTTCAGGCTGTTCAAGCAGTATGAATCGGAAGCATGGAGGTGCATGGAGCAGAAACTCGTTTTCCCCGCATACGACTACGTACTGAAATGCTCCCATACCTTCAATCAATTGGATGCGGCAGGGGCGATCAGCGTTTCGGAACGTGCCACCTATATCGACCGCGTGCGAAAGCTGTCCCATCAGATTGCCGTCTTATTCCTGGAGGAACGTCGGAAACTGGAGTTCCCCTTATTGCAGGATCGTCAATCAGCCGAAATCCGGATCAAGGAAATGGAAAAATCACAATGAATGCTTATTTACTGGAAATCGGTTTGGAAGAAATGCCTGCAGATGTGATCGTGCCTTCGGCACAACAACTTGCGGAAAAAATTCGGACGACTTGTCAACAAAACCAAATTACATTCGAATCCCTGCAAATATTTTCTTCTCCACGACGCCTGGCCGTTTTAGTAAGAGGACTGCCAGACAAGCAGCAAGACCGGTTCTTGGAGATCAAAGGCCCTCCCGAGCGTATTGCCAGGGACGAAAACGGTAACTGGAATAAAGCGGCTGCCGGGTTTGTGAAGAAAAATCAATCAGGTGTCAAGGACTTGTTCATCAGAGATTTCAAAGGCAAGGATTTTTTATTCATCCGTAAGGAAATTCGAGGCAAGCGAACGTCCCGGGTGATAGAAGAGCACGTCAAAGGGTGGATCACCGAGCTCTCCTTTCCCCGCAGTATGCGCTGGGGCCAATATAAAATGAAATATATCCGCCCCGTGCGCTGGTTGATTTCTTTGTGGAATGATCAACTCCTACCGGTTTCCCTGGAAATGGTAACTGCCGACAATCTCCTGCATGGTCATCGTTTTTTGCATGCGGAACCTGTTTTATTGCCTCATGCCGAACAATATCCCACTTTGATGGAAACACTGCATGTGGTTGCCAATCACGAAAAAAGGCGTTCAATGATTGTCGAGCAAGTCAGGGTTTTGGAAGAGAGACATAATTTTTGTGTCGTCATGGAAGAAGAACTCTTGGAAGAAGTGACCAACCTGCTGGAATGGCCCACGGTTTTGCTGGGAAATTTTGCGCATGATTTTTTGCTGCTGCCTCCGGAAGTGCTGGTGACTGCTATGGCCAAACACCAGCGCTACTTTCCCGTATATGATAAAAATCAACGATTGCTACCTTGTTTCATTACGGTTCGTAATGGAAACACTCACCAATCTCGAATCGTAGTGCGCGGTAATGAGAAAGTGATTCGCGCTCGTTTGAATGATGCTCGCTTCTTTTTTCTGGAAGATCAAAAACATGATCCGGCATTTTTCAATAAAAAAGCGCAACGGGTGGTTTTTTTCCATAAACGCGGCTCCCTTGCGCAACGAATTGAACGCTTGCAAATCCTGAGCATTTTCGTTGCAGAGCAGCTTGGTATGAATGAGCAACAAAAAAATGTAGTTGAACGACTTGCCACACTCTGTAAATTCGACCTGCAAACCCAGATGGTTTCTGAATTTCCATCCTTGCAAGGAGTCATTGGCGCCCATTATGCCCGCTTGCGGAAAGAGGATCCCTTGGTCAGTGAGGGAATACGGGAACACTACCATCCCCGTTTTGCCCAAGACAGTATCCCACGGCATCTTGAAATTGCCGCGGTAGCCATAGCCGACAAACTAGACATGCTGGCCACTGCATTTTCCCTTGATCTCATTCCCACAGGCTCTGCAGATCCCTATGCGTTACGTCGGATGGCACAGGGCATCGTCCAGATAGTGCTGGAATCGAAGTTGCTCATTTCTCTTCATGAGCTTTCCGTTCGCTGCCTGGAAATTTTGAATGAGCAACAGGATTTGAGTCTGGATATTCCTGGAATCACAGGGGAACTGTTAAGGTTTTTTGCGCTGCGGCAACGTTTTTTCATGCAGGAAGCCAAGATCCGCTTCGACGTGATCGAGGCGTCATTGGCTGCAAAAGCCTTATTGCCCATGCAACAACTGCAATTGGCGGAGATGGCAAGAGATCATTTGGAATCTCCCGCGTTCAAACGAGCAGTCGAAGCTATCGTCCGCGCAAACAATATTTCAAAAAATCAAAGCAATCTTCCTGATTGGGTTTCAATAGAATCCTACACTGAAAAAGAAGAAAAAGCTTTGTGGAAAAAAGTCGTGCCTTTGACTGATTCCGCAGCGGATTTGAATCAATATTTTCAAACTCTTTTTGAACTGGAACCTGCAATTACTCTCTTTTTCGATAAAATCCTGGTGATGGATGAAGATTGCGCCAAGAGGCGCAATCGTTTGTTCCTATGCCGTTCTATTGCAAATTGGTCTGCAGATTATATGGATTTGAGTAAAATCGTTTTTTCGGCAGAATCCTGAAATTTCCCTTCCGGATATTCCCCTTTGAAAACCCCTGGTTTTCCGAAAAAGAACCTCGGTTCGTGGATTGTCGCGACTGTAAATAGGCGTCACGCTCATCTTTGGGAAGATCTGCAATTTCTTCAATTGTCTTAAAAAATGCAGGCCAATGCCGATGCTGCTCCTCAAAAATTCGCTGGAAAGAAGTCGTATAACTATGGTATCGCTTTATTCCCAATAAATGCGCATTGTTCAAGGGTTGTTCAAACCAACCGCGGTAATTCAACACTTTGAATTGATGCGCAATTTGTCGATATTTTTCCCGCATTTCCAGAAAAAGTCGCTTTTTGTGAAGCAATTTCTCCTTTTCCGACAATGGTGAGTGATAGAGTTCCTCGAATCTCTTATAGAAGGTCCGGATGATCCGCAGAAAGCGGTTTTGGTCTTCATTGCTCTGAAGATAACGCCGGTATGCCGGGGAGTCTTCTTGATTGCGGGATTGCATATATTGCTTCATCCCTTCCTGTTCCACAAAGACAGCAAAAGATTCATTGAAGGAAGTGTCTCCGGCAACAAAAACCACTTGATGGGCCATTTCGTGAATCAAGGTGCCAATAATCTCCCTGTCTGAACGTTCAATAAATGTATTGAGAATGGGGTCTTTGAAATAATCGGGCATAAATTCATTATTCAACCACTTTAAAGTCGAATAGGCGCGAACTTTTCCGAGAGCGACGTCCCAGCCTTCTTTTGCCAATTGACCGGCATAGGCTTTTGCCCGCGCAGAATCAAAGTACCCGCGATACGCCACGCATCCTACGAATAAAAAACACCATTGGTATGGCTCCAGTTTCAAGGCCTGAGAGGCCGTCACCACCGTACTGACATAGGTTTTTTCGATATCGGCATAAGCCGTGTACCCCTGGATGCGTGGCAATTGCAGTTGTTCTTTGGCAAATTGGCGAACATGCCGGACCAATCTGAGTTTCCTGGCCAATGGGGGTGGGGTTTGAGGATCTTGCAGCAACTGTCGCAAGTCTTTTTTGCGGTTCAAAATATCCAGATGTCCTTCGATGGCTTGCAGATAATAGTGAAATTCTCCGCAACCCGAGAGGAAAACTCCCAGACAAACGAAGAAAATCAATGGAGTGATTCGCCAGTTGAAGCGGTAGAAAAATTTTTTGAAAAGAAGCAAACAAGAAGGAATAAGCACGGGGAGTTACAACCGAATGAACCTGTATGAGTGGGCATTACCGTTTTTCAGCAAGGTAGAAAATAATACGGAAGCAGAATGGGCAATTGCGGTGTTTGTCCGGGTTGGCAATCATTTCATTGAACATCTGTGGCGGCAACACCGAGTTGCATCCGCTGCATGCTTTGTTGACAACCGGGCAAATGGCAGGAACGATATTCCTTTGACGAAAGTTCTGATACTGGCGACTCAATGCGGCATCGAGTTTTGTCCTTAAATCGACTTGACGATTCTTCAACTCATTCAGCTTTTTTGTGGTGGAATTTTTTCGCAGGACCAGGTCGGTAATATTTTTCTCGAATTCTTCTTTTGCCTGGCTCCAATTTTCTTGAAGCTGATTCAACTCCGTCCGGTATTCTTCTTGTTTGATCTCACTTTCGAGTGATTCGTTTTCCGCAATCCCACGCCGTTTCCGAGCTTCTTCCAATTCTTTTTTACGGGCGTTGAATTCTTTTACCGTTCTGATCAAAGGAACCTGAGCTTCTACTTTGCTGATAAAGAGATCTTCTTCCTCCATTTTTTTTTGCGCGTCTCGATTGATCAGAGTGACCGACTCAAATTGTTCCTTTTTTTCCTCGAGCTCTGATTCGTAGTGACTCAGTGGCTCACGCGCTTCCATGATTTGTTGCTCCAGCTGCTCTGAACTACGTTGTGAAGTGTTCAGTTGCTGATCTGTTCGACTGAGCGCCACCAAGTCTTCTATCGAAATCGGCATTTGAGTTCCTTTATGGGATCAAGATGAATACGCGTAATTTATAAATCTTTCTTATTAACTGAAAACACATCGACTTTCAATCTAAAGATTGAGAAAATCCCATTTTTGCAGAGCATTTGGAATGCGCAAAGAGCGCTAGCTCGCCGCAGTTTCAAGCTTGTCCGCAATCATGGCGAAAAATTGTTTTGGTGATTTTTCTGCGCTTTCGAATCGCCATCCCAGATGCTCATAACAAGATGCGCAACAGAGGACAATCCAGATGTACCCCACAAACCAAGCGTATTCCGCTGAAGGAGGAGAAACGTCGAGCACCGACTGACAGAAGGAAAGGGTCATGACGTCAAAACGACGATGACTGGGATTATAGAATGTATGATAAGGCGTGTCACCATCGATGGCCAGTAAATAGCGAGGTTGGCTGACAGGGGTTTTACAGATCTTGCAAATGAAATGCTTTCCCTTGCTCGAAATATGATCCTCATTCTTGAATCGACGTTGAGGACGTACAAAAAACATGGGCTTGCCCCAATGCCAATTGGATTCAAATGCGGTAATTGGAACTTTGCGGGACATGGATGGACTTATACTCTGTCCTTCAGTTTTCATGGACGGTCCCCGTTCTATCCTCCCATCCCCTTTATGGCGCCTGTGACGACATTCCTTCATTACGATCCGAAGCAAAGCGTATTTCCATTGCTTTGCGCATTTCATCGGCAAGCTGAGGTTGCTGATTGGCTTGATAGGCGTCGATCAATCGCAGTGCGACTTCTTTGTTTCGCGGGTATTCAGGATAGGTTTTCAAAAGGTGTAAATACCTCGAGATCGCGGAATGAAACGCTTTTTGTTCAAAATAAAAATCCCCGACTATAAATTCATGATCAGCAAGGTCTCTCCTGGCACGGGTCAGGAAAGTTTTCACGTCGGAGAGGTAGGCGTTGTTGGGGTATAAAAAGAAAAAACGCTGATAATCCCGGATGATTTTTCGATTGGGTTCCATATTTCGATCGGACTCCCGGCTTTTGAAAATCAGTCCCTGAAAATTTCTCTTGTAGTTGAGGGAAATCAGCTGGCTCAAGACATAGGGAGTCAGATGGCTATTCGGACTGAGATCGAGGAAAGCGCGGTAATTGATTTCCGCCTCATCCCATGCGGAGGTATTGAAATGCAGTTCACCCAATTTCAAATAGGAAAGCGTGGCCAGACGAGTTTCCGGACTTTGCTCGATGACTTTTTCAAAACCAGTCTGCGCCTCTTTTAGAGAATCATCTTCATAGGACATCAAGGCTTTATGGTACAATTCGACTGTAGTCAGTTCACCATCAATTCCTGTGCCACAACTTTGCAGCAAGCTCCCCAGCAAAAGTAGCAATGGGAAAATCAGAGAATATTTTCGTGAGCAGAACAGTGAAGAAAGATTAGAATAAAGATTGAAACGGGTCATAATGGTTGGCAAGCACTATTGATTTCTTTTGCGATAACGGACCATGGTGATTTCATTGCCCCGCTCGTTCCAAAAAACTTCATCCATGAAATTGATTGTCAGCAACATCCCTCGACCCGTGATTCTGAAAAGATTATCCGGGTCCCTGGCATCCAAAATATTTTCGTGCGCAAATCCATTTCCTTCATCACGAATTACATATTTGACGGAATTTTGCGTGATTTCATAGAAAAGATAAATTTTTCTATCTCGATACGGCATGATTTGTCTGCGTCGCGTTCCTTCTTCCTGAAAAAGGGAATACCCGTCATTTTTCAATTCAGAAGGAATTTCCAGATTACCATGAAAAATGGCGTTTTCCAAAGCTTCCGCCAATACGATATCCAGAGAGAACAGGTCTTCCTTTTCGAGAATTCCATAAAAAGGCGCATCCCGGGTAATGAAAGCCACAATCTGGTTGATATATTCAAAATCGTTTCCTAACTCCAAACTGCGAGATTCCGAGATGGAGTGTTCCAAGCAAAAATAGTCGAATTGATAATCCCCATACAAGGCGCTGACTTGGTGAAGAGTTCGATGGAGATTGGCAGTGGTGAGAGGTTTGATGAGAAAATCACAAGCCCCCAAATGCAAGGCAGCCAGGATGTTTTGAGCGCCTTCATGCCGGGAGATGAGCACAAAAGGGAGATTGGCACGCAGCGCTTTCAGTTCTTTCAAGAGTTCCATGCCTCCCATTTTGGGCATGGTGAGCGCACTGAAGACGGCATCCACTTTCTGTTGCTCGAAAAGTTCAAGCGCCTGGTTGCCATCTTGAGCTTCGATGACGCCGTGACCTTGCATTTCAAGGAAATGTCTCAGTTGATCAAGAATTTCTACATTGTCATCCGCAATGAGTATTCGCATAAACTTCTTGATATTGATTGGGGGCGCGCAGAAACAACAAACAACCGGATACCACTGTCTCTCGTCTCCTTGCGGATAATAGCCATCTGGTTGCGTATCTCACAAATATCCATGACGAAAGATACCTTTTTATCTCTGATAGGTCTAGCGTTTTTTAAGGGGGTGTCCCGCTGCTTTTACTGGTTCAAAAAAGCATGAAGCGCCTGGATGTTATTTTTAAGATGGGGTAGGGGGAGCATGATTTTTGTGCTTCTCTTAGGAACATACCCTGCCGGGTATTTCGATTGCAAGAGTCGCAATTGCAGGAGTTCCAATGAAGAATCCGCCACTGAGGGGCCAAGCGCTCCATTTTGCGCGGGATCCGTATGATGGCACGCAGTGCAATTCGCAATATAGACGATTTTCCCTTTTTGGAGCAAAACGCTATCCGCAGAACTCTGCGAAGAGGAATTCCGGCTCTTCTCGCAGCCGATTATTATTACCAACAAGCATGCCAATATCCATCCGCAGACTGTTCGATTTTTCATATAAAAAAGAATTTTTCAAACGGATATTGGGAAATGCGGACAGGCGCCAATCCGGAAACCCCCGGATTGGCGTTGCCTGTGAAACGGAAAAGAGAGAAGAGATCAGACTATAATTTCAATGACTGCGTATAAAACCACAGACAGGCCAAAACCCCAAGTGATGACTCCTTTCACTGTTGTCATCACACTCGGTTTGCCCACTATGGAATTTATTTCGAGTGCGCCGATGATGATGGCAAGCACAATCACCAGGGCGCTTCTGCTATAATCTTCTGAAGCATTCAAAGGCAAATGACTGGCCGCTCCCATGAAGAATAGCATCGGAATGGAAAAGAGCGTGTTCGTACGAGAAGCCAATGTTGCTTTCGCTCCTCGTTCCACTGCATCCGGAATGGCTTTTCCTCCTTGAGCCACTTGGTCTGCCGATGCGATGACCACTTGTTGCGCCGGCCAGATAATGAGCCAGACATTCAAAAACATCAAGGTTCCCATTGCAGATCCGGTCAATATGAAAATACCCCAGGAGGTATCATAAATCGCCCAACCAGCATGGCCGCCTTTTAACAAAAGAGTGAGAGCTCCTGCCAGGAATGTCACCATCGCTGCCCACCTGAACCACCATAAAGCGCGCGGAACCAATTTTTGAACAGCAGCGGACTTGGCACCGGCCTCCGTTTCTTTAAACCATTCTGATTGCACAAAATTAAAATAATAAAGAAGGCCAATCCAGGTGATCCCCGCCAATAAATGGGCCCAACGTAATATCATGTATAAACCGTCCATTGTGAAAACTGCCATCATATTCTCCCTTATAATAAAATCATCTCTTGCGCGGAGTTTATATAAAAATCTCTCTCAATAAGAGATTCACTCCAATCTCCCTAAATTAATATTGGAGTAGCTCATCTGTCAAGTCTTTAAATGAAAGTTCACAAAACTCCTTCCCGAAGCATCCTTCCTTCCCAGGGAGCAAAAAGGAGGAATGGGGAGAATTTCAGTGACCATGCCATGATTTGCAAAGATGTTTGTCCGAGATGGGGACAATCGGCACTTTTCCCAGAAAAGTGAAATAACAGAGGAAAAATGCGCCAAGAAATCCAAGCGTGATTAAAATTTCATGGGCGCCAAAAAGAATGTGATAATGTCCCGGCTCCTGAAGCGAGGGAACGATCAGCAAATAGATGGCCACCCAATGCCCGATTGCAACATAAATTCCCACAATACGAATGATCCAGGGAGTGCGGCAGATGGTCTTGGGCAACAAGATCAAAAAGACGGATACGAAAATCCACAAGATAACGATGACGAACAGCGTTTGCCAGGGCTGTTCAAATGAACGGATGACCAGGAATGGAGTTTCCTCGGGAAGATCCGCATACCAAATGACAAGATATTGAGAGTAGCCCATGTAGGTCCACACCAAAGAAAAAGCAAATGTCATTTTAGCCAGATCGTGCAAGCGGTTGATCGTGATGTACTCTCCAAGATCCAACTTGTCGCGAAACGTCACTGCCACTGCCAGGAGAATCCCCAGGGCCGTCTGCAAACTCCCCACTATAATGAATACGCCAAAAAGGGTGCTGAACCATTCCTGGTCCAGGCTCATGATAAAATCCCAGGCAATGAAAGTTGCCGCAATCGTATAAATCAGCGCCAGTGTAGGAGCCAGTCTCCGGGAGAGCTGTTCCAAACGAAGCACTTCGTTTTCATGCGCCCCGTATCCCTTGAGGAGAAAATCCCCCAGTTTGCCTCCCCATCCTTGCGACAACTGACGGGCCAGACCAAAATCGGGCTTCAGAGAGGTAATCACAAAGATGTAAGAAACGCCGTACATCAATACCAGCCAGAAAATATTTCGAGCGACAAAGAAATGGAGATTCAGCCAGCCCTCCTTGACCGCGCGCCCATGGTGCATGAAAGGATTTTCCACCCATTCGTAAAGAAAATGGCTTCCAAAAAAAACCAGGATGAACAAGAAAAAAGAAAGGGGCAAAAACGCCCCACAGGCTTCTGCCATGCGTTTGAATGGCCTTGCCCATTTCGCATCAGTGATTTGCCAGATCACGGACCAGATCACTCCGGCTTGAGCCAATCCTCCCCAGAACATGACGTTGATCAACAAGGTCTCCCAAGTGCGTACCAGTCCTTCCTGACCACTGGTAGCCAAGCCAGTAATGAACATCAGTACTCCGAGGACCACGCAGATCCAAAGCCCCATTTTCACGGGGCCTGAAATCTCGAAGCCTGACTTATCCAATAACTCTTTCATCTATTTCGCCTCCTTACCAAAATTTTCACTCTTCATGTAGTTAACCATATCCCAACGGTCCTGAGGGGAGGTTTGCGCTCCGTATGACGGCATCAGTCCGGGCAGGGGGTAATAATATCCCGTGTTGTAGTAGCTGCCGTACCGTATTTTGTTGTAAAGATGGGGCTCGCCAAAAGTTTGAATATACAGAGTAAGATCTGCGGGAATATAAAGGATCCCCTTGGATTTTTGCGCAACAACCGTGTCTGCTTTCCCCGTTTTTCCATGACATACGCTGCAGTACGTATTGAACAACAGCTGTCCCCTCGCAATCGATTCAGCGGTGGCTTGCGTCGGATTTTGTGGTTTGATTTCCCGCTCCGCAAAGAGAATCGGTTCAAAGATGGATTGGATTTTTCCTAAGCTGAATTTTACGGGAACCGCGCCTTGGGGAAATTGCTGGTAAGTTCCTTCTTGCTGGGCTTTGATACCGGGGCCATCGAACATTTCCCGATAGTAGGGAATTTCAATCCAGTCGAACCAGGGGCGCGCATCATCCTTGAAATTGTAGCCTCCCTTTTCAGGGTCGCTCAAAGGACGATTGGGAGGATTGGCCCATCCTTCCATGCCAATACTCGGAATCATCAGGATTATGACGAATGCGGTGGCTGGAACGTTGGTACGGAGGGTCTGCATGAGTCTAATGAGTTTCAATGCGCACCTCCTCGGCTCCATGAGCTTTTAAGAGTTTTTCAAAATCCTGGGTTTGATTGGATTCGCAAGCAACCACCAGACCGAAACGATCTCTTTGAAAGCGCGCGTATTTTTTAACCCCTTTCGGCAGAGGATAGCGAAGGGCGTCAAACGCAATCAAAACAATCATGCCTGCCAGCGTAAAAAGAGCGGTGAACAAGATGGTCAATTCAAATCCTATGATAGTGAAGGGTGGAATCGCCAAAAGGGGTTTCCCGCCCACTGGTAAAATCCAATCAGAGGCCGTCCAGGCGGGAAAACTGTATCCGGTCAGGCAACCCAAGGCGCCAAAAATCAAAGCGATGAAGGGTAGCCGGGTTTGCGGATCTCCCAATGCGCGTTCGATTTCATGCCGGGGGCAGGGAGAAAGCACTTGCGGCTGTGTTCCCTGCTGCCGCACTTTCTCAATTGCCTCCGTGAGTTCGTCAAGATACTCAAAACTGGCCCAGACTCCATTAAACTTACTCATCTATCTCCTTCTTCATGGGGGGATGCGCGTTTTCTTTCATTTCCATGATGGCCATGGGCGGTAGGGATTTTGCGAATAAACTGAACAACGTGAAAAAGAAACCAAAACTGCCAATAGTTATGCCAAACTCAACAACGGTCGGCCAATAGGACCCCCAGGCGGAGGGGATGAAATCCCTTTGCAGGGAGCTGCCCACAATGTTGAAACGTTCGAACCACATCCCCACGTTGATCAGGGCGCAGATGATCCACACGCAAACGATGTTGTTGCGGATTTTCCAACGCCAGAGAGGAAGAGGCGCAATCACGTTGCAGAAAACCATCAAAAAGAATGCAATCTGTGGAAAACCGATTTCTTGCTCTCCCAAAAGCGTCCAGTCTTCCATGGCGCCAAAGGTCCTGAAGTAAAAGAGAGAGCGTTCGAATTCGCTGCCACTGTACCAGGCAATAAAAAATTCACTGCCATACGCGTAACCCACGATCACCGAAGTGAACAGAATGACGCGGCAGACGCTTTGAATGACGTGATCGGTGATGTATTTTTCCAAGTCGAATACAACCCGCATTGGAATCAAAGCCGTCATCACCATCGCCAATCCCGAGAAAATTGCGCCAGCGACGAAATAAGGGGCAAAGATCGTAGTGTGCCAGCCTGGAAGTGAGGACATGGCAAAATCCCAGGAAACGATGGAATGTACTGAGAAGACAAGAGGGGTGGCGATGGCGGCGTATATCATGTAGCCGCGGAGATAGTGCATCCATTGAAAATTGGTACCACGCCACATAAATGACAAGGGGATGAAGATCAATGCCCGCAATTTCTTGCCTTTACGAATCGCGTCATCTCGTATGATCGCAATATCCGGAATCAAGCCGATCATGAAGAAAAGCACAGAAACAGTCAGGTAGGTGGTCACCGCAAAAACGTCCCAAAGCAAAGGCGATTTAAAATTAACCCAGAGCATCCTTTGATTGGGGTAAGGGATCAGCCAATAGGCGAGCCAGGGACGACCCGTGTGCAGCAGAGGAAAGAGTCCCGCAGTCATCACCGCAAAAACCGTCATCGCTTCCGCGCCACGATAGATAGCTGTTCTCCAGGGAGCGCGAGTCAAATAAAAAACTGCGGAAATAAGCGTGCCGGCATGACCAATCCCGATCCAGAATACGAAATTAGTGATGTAGACTCCCCATCCAATCGGATGACTGATCCCGCTGTAACCAATACCAACGTTGATTTGAACGGCAACGGAAAGTACACCCAATCCCAGCGCTGTCACGAAGCCCAGTACCAAGAGAAAATAAGAGGGGTGCGGACGATCCAGCAGGGCGAGTAGGTCGTCATCGATTTTCGCATAGCTGAGTGTTGTTGCACTCATAAAAAACCTCCTGTCAGGCTATGGATATTAAAGTTTAGCTGTGTGATTCTTCGCCATGATGGAACGACGGCGCGTCATGCAGATTGACTTTCTTGAGATACGTGATGGCTGGTTTGTAATTTAATTCAGCAATCATTTCATATTGACGGTCCCGATTTTTTGCGCCATTTTCACCCTCTCCGTTTTCCCTCCGCCTGGCATTTCGAGAAACTTGGCTTTCGGGGTCCATCAGATTGCCAAAGGTGATGGCTTGCGTTGGACAAGTCTGTTGACAAGCCGTCAAAACCTCCCCATCCTTGACGTCGCGTCCCAACTGACGAGCGGCGCTTTGGGACTGTTTGATACGCTGCACGCAAAAGGTGCATTTTTCCATCACTCCCACACTGCGGGTGGTAATGGAGCTGTTCAACTGTTGATTGAGAGGCTCGGGAAATTCGTAATTGAACCAATTGAAGCGGCGCACTTTGTAGGCGCAGTTGTTGGAACAATACCGGGTTCCCACGCAGCGATTGTAGGCTTGTACGTTCAATCCTTCAGAATTGTGATAGGTGGCATATACCGGACAGACGGGTTCACAACCTGCATTCTCGCATTGCTGACAAGTAATGGGAGCGAAGCGAGTTTCAAAATCATCTCCATGTCCTTCAATATAGCGATCGATGCGGATCCAAGACATTTCGCGTCCCAACCCGGTTCGTTCTTTACCTACTACTGGTAAATTGTTTTCCGCATAACAAGCAACCACACAGGCCGAACAGCCATTGCAACGATCCAGATCAATGGTCATCCCCCAACGATATGGTTTGTAGTATCCAGCCGTTTCCCGGCGTGGAGGATATGCTTCCGTGGGGCGTTGCGGGTGACCGTTGTCATCGGACTGCGGATTTTTAAGTGCTTCCAGCGTTGTGGCCAAGGCGATGTTGCGACCCAATTGACGGGCGTTGCCATCGACGTTGACGGTATAGGAACGCTGTGATGCGCGGACGACTTGGGCATTGACACTGACCCAACTGAGATCCCCGGAGTCCGGGTCGGTTTTTAGCGGGAGCAAATCAAGAACATTGACTCCGTAATTGTCCGCAACCGGACCCGAGCGCGTATGCCCCTGGCCTAAAGGGATTGCGATGGCATCTCTATGAATACCAAAATGGTAATAAGCCGTTGCTTCCACACTGCCGTGAGGCGTGCTCACCCGTACGACTTCCCGATCTCCAATGGCCAACTTTCTGGCGGTATCGGGATTGATCTCGACCCAGGAATCCCAGACGATTTGAGTCATGGGATTTGGAATTTCCTGCAACCAGGGTCTGTTGGCTCCACTGCCATCTCCCATCATCAAGGAGGGTGAAGGCAACAAAGTCAGACCTGTTCCTTCCAGTTGGGGGGCTTGTGGTTTGTACTTGCTCACATCCGGCTGCAAGAAGACATGGACAGGCGTCGCTTCATTGAATAATCCCCCCATTTCCAATGTTTTTATCCAAAAAGCGGCGAATGGATCGCTGCTGTCCGTCTCTGCGTGAATTCCGGCCCAGACGTTTTTTAAATAATCCTGATAGCTGCCAACACCTGCAAACTGACCTGTCCCCAGCTGCTTGTTGACCGCCAGCAAAACATCGGCTTTGGCTTTTGCGTCAAATTTGTCCACCGGTGACATCACCGGTTGCATGATACTGCGGATTCCGGAGCGCAGAAAGGTGTCTCCCCAGCTTTCATAAGCGGTCAGCGTGGGAAGAACAAGGTCGGCTTGGCTTGTGGTTTCATCCCGGAATGTCGAGAGAGCCACCACAAATGCCTTCTGCATGGCTTGCGCGAAGCCGAACGAAGGAGGCAACGCATAAACCGGATTGACATCGTCAATGATCAGTACTCTGACTTTCTCCTCATTCAAATCCCGGATCAGTTGCAGTACTTCCCGGTGCGAGTCGGGAACAGCAGTCGTTTGATCGAGAAACCGCACCGTCTCGCCAAGATTCCCGGCAACTGCATTCAAGATATTGATCGCAACCAGAGTGCTGGTACCGTGTTCCGTGGCCACTATGTTGCCTCCACCCAAAGCGAGGCTTGGGGAATGAGACTCGAATTCCCCGGCGATTCTTTTGATGGTTTCAGCAGTGATTCCGATTTGATCCGCAACTTTTTCCGGGGCGAATTCAGCGAGATATCCCTCCAAGAATTTGTAATTATCCTTTGTATTGCGCACTTGCTGGGCAATGGCCAATGCCATCATGCCTTCGGCGCCCGGTTTGATCGGCACCCATTCATCGGCTTTGGCGCCAGTCAGGGAAACATGCGGTCCCACATGCAGGAATTTGTTTTTATGGCCATTTTGATAGGCATGCATGGCAGTGAATTGACGGGTGTTTTCCACGACACTGCCCCAGGTTTCCATAAAATCGCTGCTGAAGTTGAGCAAATATTTGGCTTTTTCAAGAGCATAATGCGGCAGCTCCGCCCGCCCAAACGCAATTTGATTGGCAGTTCTTTCGCTGACCCGCGATTGGACCTCGAAGTTGACCCGTTTTCCTCCACCTGCGGCCGCAAGCCATTGCTCGATGAAGGGACCATCACTCCCTGTGAGCGGTTTGCCGAGATATGCGATTTGTCCGGCGGCCCCCTGTACTTTCTCCGTAAAAATATTCACCGCATCAGCCCAGCTCAATGGCCTTGCGGATTGTTGAGGAAAAGCGAGTCGATCCGGATTGTAGAGCGCTTGCATGGATGCCTGCCCCTTGGCGCAAAGCGCCCCTTGGTTGACAGGGTGATTGGGGTTGCCTTCCGCTTTTTGGGCCCGGCCTTCCCGGGCAGTGACCATCATACCGCAGCCTGCCGAGCATTCCTGGCAGGTGGTCATATATTGGTATGCCGTCTGGGGAGTGTATTCAAACTCATTGGGAGGGAGCAGCAAGGGGATCAATTTTTCAGGTTTTTGCTCACAACTCGCTGCCAGCGCCGTTGCGCCACCCAATCCCATGTATTTGAATAAATTTCTTCTACTGAGGCCTTTTTTCATTGCAACGTCTCCTAATAATGACAACTGTAACAGTCTGTGAGAACAGGATTGTGGTACCCTTTCGCGTTTTCCAATCCAATCAATTTTTCTCGTTTTTCATCTTGTTCTTTGGCATTGAACCAACCCTGAAGGGTGCTGAGCGCACTTTTCCTGGCAACTGCCCCTTTCACTTCGAGGTGGCATTGCAGACACCATCCCATCTCGCCAAAGTTACTGTCGACCACTTGCGCTACTTCCATCGTTTTTATTCCACCATGGCAGGCCATGCAGCGGTCGTCTCCTCCTTGTTTGAAAAATTTCACTTTACACGCCAGTGAACGTTCATCGCTGGTCTCGTCACAACCCTTTTCCGCGCCTTCCTTGAAACGCTCGGAATCAGCGTTGACGTGTTTCGTGTGAGGGAAACGCACAAAGTCGGGAATGTCGTGAATTTTGACCCAGGGAATGGGTTCCTGTTTTGCCCAATAGTCCCGCATTTTATTCACTTCCACACTTTCCGGCAGGATCAAGGGAGCTTCCTTCGTCCCGTGACAACCCAGACAAATACTGACAGGAGGCACACCTGAGGAAAAAGATCGCCTCGCATAAATGTGGCAGTATTGACAGGGTATTTGATTTTGAGTGGCATGCTCATCATGACTGAATGCGATCGGTTGTTCCTCGGCCATTATGAATGAACCACTCGTCAGAAAAAATAAGGCGACAAATGAGGTGGCAAGCGTTGCTATGAAAGCGGAAAAAAGGAATGGATGCATGAGGGAATCCGAAAATTAAAAATTTATTCGCTACAATGACTGAAAATTTTCATGCTATTAAGGATCATATCGATCAATCAATCAATATAAAATTATTTTTTCTCTTCATCAATTATAATTTTGCCCGTACGAGAAATTTTTCTCGAGAAAAAACGGACTGCTATTGAGCTTTAAATTACTTGAGATCCTCTTCCGCTTGGGGAGGATCAAGGTGCAGGGTTTGGGTGGGAAAAGCAAATTCCAGTCCCAATTCTTCAATTTTCGTCATGATTTTCAAAAGAAACGATTCTTTCACGTCCATGTGTTCCTGCCAGACGGTGGTGACGCTGAAGCAGTATACCAGAATATCGAGGCTGTAGGCGCCGAACCCGACAAAATTGACCAGAAAGAAGTCATGGTGGAGCTGATCATCTTCCAGAATGATCGTCCTGATTCCTTGCAATGCCGCCTGCATCTGCCGGGCGGAGGTCCCGTAGGTCACTCCAACAGTCAGTTTGATCCGTCTTTTTTGCATGCGGGACCAGTTGTTGATGACGCTGGTGGTAAAATGGGAATTCGGCACCGTGATCAAGCTGTTGGCGAAGGTACGGATGCGGATGGTGCGTAACCCCACGTCTTCAACCGTACCTTCGATATTATCCACCTCTATCCAGTCTCCAATTTGGAAAGGGCGATCGAAAAAAATGACCAGCGAACCAAAGAGATTGGCCAACGTGTCCCTCGAAGCCAGAGCAATAGCAGCGCCTCCCAGACCCAGACTGGCAATCAAACTGCCGACGGAATAACCCATGTTTTGCACGAAAAGTATGATTCCCAGCAAAATCAAAAAGGCTCGTCCGGCTTTGCGAAGAATGGGAATCATCTGGTCGTCGAGCTTCGTTTCCGTTTCAATGGCCGCATCCATCCAAAGATTACAAAGCACTTCGAAAAGTCGAAGGGCAATCCAGATCCCTAACAAAATCCAACTCGCCCGAAACAATGCTTCCACAAATCGTTCCACATCAACCGGTTCCGTCGGTAGCTGCAATACCAGGGAGGCCGCATAGACGGCAATCAGCGGAGGAACCCAGCCGATGGGTTTATTCAGACTCTCTAAAAAAAGATGATCGAATTGAAAACGGGACCCTCGCGCTTTTTGGATCAAATGCGCGAAAATAACCATAACGATTTTTCGTACGAAAAATCCTGCCAGCAGAATACCAAATGCAATCAGCAAATTTTGTATCGAAATGCCAAGCAACTGGGTTTGAAAAAATTTGAGAACCTCGAATGTTTCCATGATTGACCGTTCCTGCGAATCGGGAGAAAGACGGTATCAGTCCAAAATGCGCTCCAATCATACGTTAGATTGTCCGTCACATCAAAGACAAAAGGTGACCCTCTTCACAAACAACCGTTCTGCTTAGGATGATACGACAAAAAAAGAATAGATTCTCTCAGGCTTGATTTTTTTCACCCTGACTCGAGGAAGAAGAAAAAACAGCGATTCTCAAGAAGGAAAAAGGGAGGTCTCCTTTTGTCCGCTTATCAATTGAACGGGTTGATCAGTGGGCAGGAGGCCTCGTTTGCGTTTCCTCTTTGCAGAGCCATCTGCATAGCCTGGCGCACCCGGATTGTCTCTCTTTTCCTCAGATCGTTCTGAGGCGAGGAAATTCTATGCGACTTATATTCATGAAAGAAGGGGAATCGCCTCCGAAGTGAATTTTAAAAAAGGGTCAACTCATCCCGAAGTAATCGGAGAAGATCATTTCCTGAGTTCTGTTTTCGAGCAACTGAAAACGAAGCCTCACGCGCCTCCTTCTTTAGAAAAGATTATTCAGCGGGTTTCGGAGGTTTATCGGATTGAGGAGGAACAATTAAAAAATGCGGGGCAGTCCCGCAAGTTCAGTGAAGCGCTGGCCGTGGTTGGAATGATCGCTTTCAACTTGAAGTCCGCGACAATCAGAGAGCTGGCAAACAAGCTCAATCGAGATGATTCGACGATCAGTGCCAGAATCCATCAGCTGAGACAAAAAATCAGAAAGTCTCCTGATCTGCAAAACCGTGTCGAAGAGATCAAACGGGAAATTTAAACTTAAACTCCCAAAGTCGCAGGCCTGACCCCAATCCCTGAACCAATGACTAAAAAGTCAACATTATCTTCTGTCATGATGATTTCTGGTTTATTGTTCGGTGCTTATTGTAGGCTTGCTTGACCTGTCCCCTATTAATCCATTGGCCGAAGTGAGGCCCATCCCCCTTTCGTCTCAGGAGACAAGCTTCTGCCCGAGCCTTCTCAGCGGTTATGCTCAGACCGACATGTCTTTCCGGTTGTAGTTTTTCAAAAGGTGCTCGCGCGTGAAGCTGTTCCAGTGGATGGCGTCCAGCTCATCGGTCAGTGGCTGATAGAGGTAGCGCGGTTCATGGGGAAAACGCTGGTGACGGGCATCGATGGCCAGGGCGATGATGCGGGAGCGTTCATGGATCCGCGTCTCGTCGTAGAGCTGGGCACTCCATCCCTTCACGCCCAGGAGGGAAGCCCGGCGGTGAAAGCCAAACTGGTAAGTCGCCCGCATGCCCGGTGAGGTGTTGGGAAAGGAGCCATGCAACACCTGGCGGTTGCAGATCGCCACATCGCCGGGGTTTCCCAGCATCGGTACGGCGTCCGGGAGACGGTCTGAACCTCCATTGGCTTGGATCCGTGCGACGATATCGAGCTTGCCCCGCTTGTGTGTCCCTGGAATCACCCACAACGCATTCGTCGGATTGGTGGGGTGAAGCTAAGCCATGAAGTTGAAACCGTGGGTGCCCCGATCCAACTCGGGGTTGTCCCAATGTGTCGCGCCGTCCTGGTGCCACGCCGTCGACGCGCCCAAGCCGGGCTGCTTGACCCAGATGGTTTCGCTGAACGGAGAAATGGGGTCAGGCTTTTGTTATTGGCTTATTTAAATACTTGAATAACACAACAACAAAGGCCTGACCCCAATCTCATTCTCAAGCTCTATCCTGCAAGTCCTCAAAAAAAGAAACGAGAACGCCCCAAACAGACGAAAGCAAAAAATTTACTCGATCGTTTGATCCTCTTTGAAAAGGAAAGCTTGTTATTCATGCATGACTTTCAAGTTCCTTTTGACAACAACCAAGCCGAGAGAGATATCCGCATGGTCAAATTGAAACAGAAAATCTCAGGCGGCTTCCGAACTGCTGAAGGAACGCAGGCATTTTGTATCCGAGCCCATTTCCACTACCAGAAAACAGGGGAAATCCATGCTCGAGTTGCTCACTCAGGCTTTGCATCCCCCGGATCAAGTCCGGGACAGGCTTCACATGCTCCTCCTTGTTACTGAAACTCCCCTTTTTTTAAACGTTCCGCCCCCTGCGTGGCCAAAAGTATTCATAGCAAACATAGCATCGTCAATGCGATTTTGTATGTCCTGAAAACGGGTTGTCAGTGGAGCATGCTTGCCCATGATTTACCTCCCTGGCAAAGCGTTTACGATCATTATCGCCGTTGGAAAAAACGCTGGACTGTGGAGCGAACATTCGCTTTTTGGCTCATGCCGAAGATTGACCGCAATATATCTTTTTATAGCTGACCTCCATTGTTGCGCAATTCTCCTGATCCAAACTTGCTATAGGCTTTGCGCCGCGTAGTAGTGCTGAAATCATGCCTTGTTGTTTTAGGGAAGGAGAGGATTTCCGCTCGTTTGATTCAAAATTAGCTGTGGGAGGGTTCCCACTCGATCGATTGAACAATACCCTGGGAGGATGTGAAAACGATTGATCCTCCTCGGGAATCTTTTTTCAACGTTATTGAACTGAACGGCTTCTGACTGTCCCCGGATTTGAGCAGATTTATTGATTTTTTATTTTTTTTTGCGAATCCCGCATTTTTTTGCATTTGGGGCTAGACATTGCGTTGTTGTTATTGTACTAGGATCATGCCTTCGCTAAGTTGTTTTAGTGAATGAGAGGGTTCCCGATCGATTGAACAATATCGTGAGAGGAATTGAAAACGATTGATCCTCCCCGGGAATCTTTTTTTCCTCATCCGGGCGTTCGAGCACCCGTTCTTTCGATGGGCTCAATGGCTGGGTGAAGTATTGTCAAAATCATGTATAAGGAGTTCTCATGGACATGTATATCAAGCAACTTTTTACCCCTCTCGTGGGGCTGAACCCGGCAGGCGCCTGGTCTGCTGCAAAATTGCAATCCTTGTTGCTCACCCTCACCCTGATGGTGGCCGCCCTCGGAGTCAGTTCGGTCGTGGCTGCTGAGAAAAAGATGGTCAAAGATCCGACCACGGGTAAAATGGTGAGCGTACCTGAGTACGGCGGGACAATCACCTATGCCCAGAAGTGCGTGCCTCCGAGTACTGCCATCTACCTCGGGCCTACCTGCGACCCCCTCAGTGGCGTTGCAGAGAAGCTGGGCATCGGGAACTGGGCAACGGACAGGAATTTATTTCGCTTCCAAAATCAATTATTCCCTCTGTTTGCCATAAAAGGGCAGCTGGCGGAAAGCTGGGAGACCCCGGATCCTCTCACGTACGTGTTCAAGATTCGCCAGGGCGTTCACTGGCACAATAAGGCACCCATGTCAGGTCGGGAGCTAACTGCCAGTGATGTCGAGTATTCCTTCCACCGGATATTAGGTCTGGGCAGCGGCTTCAGCGAACCTACCCCTGCAGGCATTTGTGCGGTACTCGTCAAGCTCCCCTTCGAATCGATAACGGCCACCGACAAATGGACGGTTGTGATCAAGCTGAAGGCGGTAAACCTCGATGCGCTGAGGGAGATCCTCATCGGCCGCTGTCCCTGGGTATTACCGCCTGAGGTCATCCAGCAACACGGCGACATTAGGGATTGGAGAAATCTGGTCGGCACCGGGCCCTGGATGATGACCGACTGGGTCGATGGCAGTTCTATGACCTATGACAAGAACCCTGACTACTGGGGCACCGACGAAAAATACACGCAGAACCGCCTGCCCTATGCGGACCAGTTAAGGGGCCTGATTATGAAAGATGACGCGACCATTCTGGCGGCACTTCGCTCAGGTAAGCTGGATTACATCGGTCACAACGCCTCCGCTGACATAAAGTCTATCGATCAGGTAGAAAGCCTCCGGCGGACTAACCCCGAAATCGAGCTGTTCTCGCAATTCTCTCGAGCGAATCAGACTTTTGCTCTGGACATGCTCAAGCCGCCCTTTGACGACATCCGGGTGCGCATAGCCATGCAGAAGGCCCTGGACCTGGAGACCATTAACAATACCTACTTTAAGGGTTATGCAAAGTGGAAACCTCAGGGGATGCTGGGGGATGGTCTTGTTGAGTATCACATCCCCTTTGAACAGTGGCCCGAAGCGATCAAGGAACGCTATACCTATGACCCGAAAGGGGCAGAAGCGTTGCTTGATGAGGCAGGGTATCCGCGCGGCGCCGACGGCATTCGATTCAAGACGGTCTTGGAAAACCTCTCGGAGTATTTCCCTTTAGACTATGCAGAAATAGTGGCCGCCTACTGGGCGGACATCGGTGTTCATGTGACGATTAAGACAGTGGATGTCCCTCGCCATATCTCTAGTGTCAAGGAACATAGTTATGAAGGTATGATGAATATGGTGGCCGCGCCAGATTATTCCGTTATGTGGGGGCTACAGTTTCTTCCACAACGTCCCGGATTCAGGGACCCGGCTTATGACGCTATGGTTGACGCCGCCGCAGCCGCTACCACCATTGAGGAGCAGATGAAGCTGGCTAGAGAGGCAGATATGTACCAGCTAGAGAAGTTAGGGATCACGTATGTATGGGGTCATAAAGCTCCCAGCTTTAACGCGATCCAGCCATGGCTCAAGGGGTATCACGGTGAATCCGATCTGGGAGGCCCGGACCGTCGTTCCCTGTTCGCCCGCCTCTGGATTGACCAGGCGCTGAAGAAGGAAATGGGATTCTAGATTGGGCTGATTGCCTACCAACTGTGGGACGGCGGTGGCAGAAGCTGCCATCCCACCCCTGACTTCACGCTTGTCGTCTACAGTCTCAACATGTTCGGCGATGCAGTGAGAGACCAAAGTCAAACATCCATTTCAGTCAGTTCCTGCATGCTAGTGTGTCATTAATGTATAAATAATTCCTTGGTTTGCTATACCGAGCTGTTCTTTTTATTTGCATTATGGAGACAGCATTAGGAAAGCGCCAAGTATAAAACTGACCCGGGAAGAACGGGATGAATTGAGCAAAACCGCACGCCGTCAGACCGGAGCGATGCGAGACGCTCTTCGTGCGCGCAGTTGGCTGCTGATCCTTAAGAATCAAGAGATTGCCAAAACGATTGGAACCAGCGGCAATTCCGTTGGAGTGGCGACGGCGAGGCGCCTTCAAAAGCGTGCTCGAGTTGACCGAAGCCATCCATAGTTACATCGAGGCGCACAATCCAACCCAAAACCATATGTTTGGACTAAAACTGCCGAAGAAATGTCTACCAAATGACCAATAATACAAATGTATTAAACAGGCAATACACTAGGCACTGAACCTCATGTTTTTCTGGGCTTGCTGCTTCAGGATCGCTTCGTGGGCCTCGGGAGAGCCATCGTGATAGGTCCCGAACCAATGATCCAACGGCATCATGGGTTCCCCGTAGTTGCACTCGAAGAAGCGGTGATGCAGATGATGGAAATAGCTGCTGGCACCGGGGACCCGGAGGTTTCCCTTGATAACCAGCTGCTGGAACCCGGAATGCCCCTGAGCCGGCGGGAGCGCGTTGTGTTGGGCGTTCATCAGCATGTGGATGGGATGCGAGGGCACGATCCAGTGAATCAGAACACTGCTGAAGACAACCAGGTGCTCAATCGGATGCATGGCCACACCGGACCAGGGCCCGACATTGATGTTTTTATGATGGAGGTAGTGCACTCGCTTGAAGAGCGGAGGCCAGTGCAAGAGACGATGGACCCAGTATAAGTGGAAGATTCGAATCATTGGCATACAGACCAGCAGCACGATAAAGTAGACCGGCTGTTCTCGCGGATCGATGTAGGGCAGCAGCTCGTTGGCGTAGGCCCACATCATCAGCACTTCATACGCCGTCCAGATCGGAACCGCACTGACACAACACCAGAAGATGTTGTCGCGCAGTTGGTCCCCCCAGAGGAACTTCCGCTTTCCCGTTGCCAGCCACTCGGCGTTGTATTTGTACTGGAGCCCTTGGGACTTACGCGACCAGAGCCAGTAGTGCCAGGCACTATAAATGAGGACCAGCAGCACGAGGTTGCGGACAAACATCTCCAGGATCCAGTCAAGTTGGAATGTGACACAGCGGGACAAGGCCGGCTGGAAGTAGAGCCATGTGACCGTGGCGATGCTAAAATAGATCATATTCCACGGAAACAGGTAACCCGGGAAGCCAAACAGGTATTTGAAAGCCGCGAGGGGCTTGGGTGGCCAGGCAAACAAAGGACTGGGGGCACCTGTCCCTCCTTCAGGGTGCCAGTATCCCCGCTTATCCCGAGGCATGCCATCGATCAATTCCTCTTTTTCCATGCTTACATTTGCCATCCGGTCCTCCTTATCAGACTGTTTTAAAAATTCTTCTAAAGAAAGCACTCCATCTCTATCGTATCCCCCGGAGGATGTCAAGTCCTCTCCCAGAGTACGGTACGGGGTCAGGCTGTGCGCCAGGAAAGCTGGCAAGAAATAGAGAGTGAAAGTCTCTTACTCGGTAAGGCAGTAACGACCCGCCGAGTCCCCGAGTCATGAGTGGTTATTCGCAAGGATAGGCGCTAAGCGTTGACAGGGGAGAACATAGGCTCGGTATTGAGCTCCGAAATCATAGTTTCAGGCGCTGACCTTGTGGTCTGGTGGGGAAGGCAATATCAACCGAAGGCGTTAGCGTGAGTCTCGGCTGAGCCTGGCGGAGTCAAAGACCCGGTGCATGTGTGGAAGTTTCTTGATCGGAACCTGGGAGATCCTGAAGACGACTGTCAACATTCTATTGGTAGTCGGATCGGGAAAATTAATAAATAACCCCGATATCTACGTCTTCAGGAAGTCGGACAAGTTCGTAGTAGCGATGAAGCGGCGAACAATGAGATCATTTGTAGAGAGTAACAATGCAAAGGAAATCAACGGAGCCTGTGGAGCAAAGGGACTTGGCTGAGAGGAATTCTGCTTGCCCTCCTGTGTTCGGAACTCAGAGGCCGGTAAAATCAGAGAGCGGTTTAAGCAGGGTGCGCCAAAGGGCGAAGAGGAACCCCCATCTTCAATTCAACAATCTCTTTCATCACATCAACCCTGACTTACTGCGGAGAGCTTACTTTGATCTCAATCGCAACTCAGCGGCGGGAGTGGACGAGGAGACCTGGAATGAGTATGGCATAAATCTCCTGGAGCGGATTAACGATCTGCACGGGAGGATCCACCAAGAACGTTATCGTCCTCACCCTTCTCTGCGAGTGTGGGTTCCTAAACCGGATGGCCGTCAAAGGCCAATCGGAATAGCCGCACTTGAAGACAAGATCGTACAACAAGCCCTTGTTTGGACGTTGGAATCGATCTATGAGGAGGATTTCCTTGGGTTTAGTTACGGGTTCCGACCCGGACGAAGCCAACATCAAGCCTTAGACGCTTTGTATGTGGCCATTACCCAACGGAAAGTGAGCTACATCTTAGATGCGGATATTCAAGGATTTTTCGACACAATTCAGCATGATTGGATGCTGAAATTTATCGAGCATCGAATCTCCGACAAAAGGATTCTGCGTTTAGTAGAGAAAACGTTGCGCGCCGGAGTCATCGAAGAGGGGAAGTGGTCTGAAACGGTGGTCGGAACACCACAAGGTTCGGTAGTTTCTCCAATCTATTCAAATATCTACCTGCACTATGTTTTAGATCTATGGGTCAATCAATGGAGAAGGCGGGAAGCTCGGGGGGAAGTTTACATCATTCGCTATGCGGATGATTTCGTCGTGGGTTTTCAATATTCTGAAGATGGCCAGAAATTTAATCGCCAACTAAGAGAACGCCTCTCTCAATTTGGACTGACTTTACATGAAGAGAAAACACGCCTCATCGAGTTCGGGCGATTTGCCGCCGATAACCGGGAAAAACAAGGTCTGGGAAAACCGGAAAGTTTCGACTTTTCAGGATTCACTCATGTCTGTGACACTCGGATAAAGGATGGAAAATTCAAGCTCACCCGTCTCACCATTTCCAAAAGGTTGCGAAAGAAGCTCAAAGAGATCAAACTTGAAGCGAAACGCAAACGTCATGAAAATGCGCATGAACAAGGAAAATGGCTCAGGTCTGTTTTAAACGGTCTGTACAACTACTATGGAGTCCCCGGCAACCGGAGTTCCTTGAATGCTTTTCGCACGGAAATCCATCGGACGTGGTTCAAATCACTAAGACGGAGGAGTCACAAAGCAAAGAGGATGAACTGGGAACGCTTCAAAGTACTGGTCAAACTACACATTCCTTCTGTAAGGACAACCCACCCGTATCCGAATCAACGTTTGAGCGTCTGACTCGAAGCAGGAGCCGGATGCGTTAGCAGCGCACGTCCGGATCTGTACCGGAGGAATGACGAAAGGTGGCTGGAAACCACTATAAGTCAGTTCTTTACGGTGACTGCGAGTTTGGGAAACAGGAGTTATGATTTTTAATTTTAAGTTTCTCCCTTCAGCCGATTTTGCCAATGTCCCGCAAACCTCGTCTTTACTTCCCCGGCGCCCTTTATCATGTCATGCTCCGTGGCAATGGCGGACAAGCCCTATTTTTCGAGCATACGGATTATCATCATTTTTACAAGTTGCTTGCAGAGGGTCATGCGCGTTTTGATCATCGCATTCATGCCTTTTGTTTGATGAACAATCATGCGCATCTAGCCATCCAAACCGGCAGTCAGCCACTTTCGCCGATTATGCAAAATGTATCATTTCGTTACACCCGTTGGATCAACAAACGGCAAAAACGAGTCGGACACTTATTCCAAGGGCGTTACAAAGCTCTGTTAGTGGATCAAGACCGCTATTTGCTTGCCTTAATACGTTACATCCACCTCAATCCGACCCGAGCGGGAATCGTCAAGGAATTGGCGGAATTTCCCTGGAGTAGCCATGCCGCTTATTTGGGGGGAAAGCAGCCGGATTGGTTGCATTGTGACTTGGGATTGTCTCTCTTTTCCTCAGATCGTTCTGAGGCGAGGAAATTCTATGCGACTTATATTCATGAAAGAAGGGGAATCGCCTCCGAAGTGAATTTTAAAAAAGGGTCAACTCATCCCGAAGTAATCGGAGAAGATCATTTCCTGAGTTCTGTTTTCGAGCAACTGAAAACGAAGCCTCACGCGCCTCCTTCTTTAGAAAAGATTATTCAGCGGGTTTCGGAGGTTTATCGGATTGAGGAGGAACAATTAAAAAATGCGGGGCAGTCCCGCAAGTTCAGTGAAGCGCTGGCCGTGGTTGGAATGATCGCTTTCAACTTGAAGTCCGCGACAATCAGAGAGCTGGCAAACAAGCTCAATTGAGATGATTCGACGATCAGTGCCAGAATCCATCAGCTGAGACAAAAAATCAGAAAGTCTCCTGATCTGCAAAACCGTGTCGAAGAGATCAAACGGAAATTTAAACTTAAACTCCCAAAGTCGCAGGCCTGACCCCAATTCCTCGTCAGTCGACCGGAGAGATAGTCGGATTTATCTTCTCATAAGCACAAATAGCACGAATTCAGTCGGTCGAGCGCACATGGGCCACCAGGTGATCAAAATGGTGATCTTCAGTGCATCCCTCCAGTGACTTTTCCACCTGAAGGGTAATATGGCCTATACCGAAATCATGGGAAACAATCTCCCGCAGGCGCAAACGCAGGTCTTCCATGTCACCCGGGTAGTCCGGATCGATGAGGACGTGCGCGGTGAGCGCCTCGTTGCCTGGAGAGAGTGTCCAGACGTGGATGTCATGGACGAGGGTGACGCCTTCCACCGCTTCCAATTCGCTGCAAAGATCATACACGTCAATATGTTCGGGCGTACCCTCGAGTAACACGTGAACGACCTTTGCCAGCAGGCGCCAACTGCTGATAAGTATGAGAAGGGCAATGATCGCACTGGCAATGGGGTCAGCAAGCGTCCAGCCAAAAACCAGGATAAGAGTACCTGATACAACGACGCCCACCGACCCCAGCAGGTCCGCGATAACATGCATAAAGGCACCCTCAACGTTGAGGTTATGTTTGGAGGAACCATGGAGGATCCAGGCCGCGGCGATATTGACGCCAAGACCGATGATACCTATGCTCAGCATCAGCCCGCCTTTTACCTCGGGTACGGATGTGAAGCGGTCATAAGCCTCGACTATCACCCAGGCCGCGATCAGCCAGAGGGCCAGTGCATTCAGTAAGGCTGCCAGGATCTCAAGCCGATGATAACCAAAGGTGCGTTGCACGGAGAAAGGCCGCACGGCGAACAGCATAGCGACCAGGGCCAGTGCAATGGATGCCGCGTCGGTAAGCATGTGTCCCGCATCGGCGAGCAGCGCCAGACTGCCGGACAAAACGCCGCCGATAACCTCTACGAACATAAAAACGGCGATCAAAATAAAGGCAGCGATCAGGCTGCGCTTGCCGGCATGGCGCAACTCGTGGGAATGATCATGTTTGCCCGGACCATGGTGACCCTGGTGGCTGTGACTAGCACCTTTATGTTTGTCGTGATTGGAACTCATAGTGTCACCGGCGGAATGATACTCTTATACCCAGATCCCAATCGCTGCCATACTGCTCAGGCCAACGAATACCAGCGCGAACTTGAATATGCGATCCGTATCATGCGAAGGCATTGCCACCTCATCGTCCCCGAGTAATGAACGGCGCACGAAATGCGCAATGCGGTCATCGACCCTGGACATCTCTACATTGATGATATCCAGGATGGCTATGTAAATAAAGGTCCCTGCAGCCAGCGCGTTGAAACTCCCTTCGATCAACAACGCGGCTCGCCCTTCAAAAAAGCCGGAGGCGACCATACCGAACACGATCCCCAACGGCGTCATCAAGACAAAGATTGTCAAGACTGTCCATAAGCGTTTCCTGTCAGCGCCTGAGACATGCACGCTGACTATCAGGGCAAAAGCAGCCGATCCCTTGTGGAACAGGATGGCCAGCATGACCAGCAAGGAAGCGGCCACTTCAGCCTCGAGCCCAAGGGCGATGCCGGCGATAATGGAGTGGATAGACAGTACCACAAACAGAATTAAAGGGTAGATGGGCTGGTGAGTCTTCTCGCCCTGCCCCGGATCGAGTGTACGGTTGGTTTCTAACAGAACACGGTCGATAAGCAGCAGCACAAGCACGCCGACTGCCACCAACAACGGCGCCAGGGGGTAGTCGATCAACTCCTCGAGCGCTTCGCCGGCTTCGGGCAGCAGGTGAATGAACCCGGCGCCGAGAAAGATACCGCCTGCCAGGGCATTGCCCATCGACATAAAGCGGCGGCTTGTGTCGTGACGGGCAACCAGGAGTGGGATGATACCTCCGACGATACCCATAACGAGAATCGCCAAAGCGGCAACGACCTTGATCGCAAATAATGACGTTATCATATCCATCCATATAGTAGGAAAAATAAAAATTTACAGAAGACCTTACCATTTGAAAATGGGTGTGTCAAGGGGAATTCAGGAGGGATTTTTTTGATTTTCTGGCAGGTTTCTTGGGGGCATGGGCAGTCTATCGAATGTTTCGCCACTTTTCTTCCGGGCGTGTTTGAAACCATCCTTGGAAGTTGGAAAAAATGTTTACTCGCTCAGGGAATGTTTGTCGACTTTTTTTTATACGGCGACTCATTAACTCATACTTATAAAGTTTAATGATTAACTTTATCTTGTATTGAGATATAGAAGTCGGCATTTATTTTTAATAAATATACGAATTATGGGAGCCTTCAAAAATAGAAAAAAGTAGTTTACAGTTTGCCGCCTTTGTTGTCATTCCTGCGCAGGCAGGAATCCAGGGGTAGTCACGAAGATGGATCCCCGCCTTCGCGAGGATGACAGAGGAACTGTAAACTGGAAAATGAAAGGTGCCCGGATTATTTTAAGAAATTGATTATAAGTAGTAATATCAATAGTTTACAGTTTTACGCCTTTGTTGTCATTCCTGCGCGGGCAGGAATCCAGGGGTAGTCACAAATATGGATCCCCGCCTTCGCGAGGATGACAGAGGAACTGTAAACTGGAAAATGAAAGGTGCCCGGATTATTTTAAGAAATTGATTATAAGTAGTAATATCAATAGTTTACAGTTTTACGCCTTTGTTGTCATTCCTGCGCGGGCAGGAATCCAGGGGTAGTCACGAAGATGGATCCCCGCCTTCGCGAGGATGACAGAGGAACTGTAAACTGGAAAATGAAAGGTGCCCGGATTATTTTAAGAAATTGATTATAAGTAGTAATATCAATAGTTTTCAGTTTTACGCCTTTGTTGTCATTCCTGCGCAGGCAGGAATCCAGGGGTAGTCACCAAGCAGGAAGATATTCTTCAAAAAAGGAGCGCGCGGTCTGAAGATTACTGAACTGCCGCAGAAAGAAATTGTTATGAATCGGGGCTTTCGTTTTTGCCATGAGCGGTCTCCTCCGGAGGTTGCAATCCTCCTTAAAGGACCAAAGCCGACCCTTTCAACACAAAAGACAATCCACCGAAAGAACACGTTTCAATCCGCTTCCCTTACCGAAGCAAGGGGAGACAACGGAGCCAACGACGGTTCGCCTCTCATCAAAAGTTTCAATCCGCTCCCCTTACCGAAGCAAGGGGAGACGATCAATTCTGTCAAGCTATTTATATTCTTTAAGGTAACTATTCAGGTGCGAGTTTCCTGGGCTTGCGGGTATTTTCCTTAGAAAAAGCGAACTAAATCATCCACTTTCGAGGTATTTTGACGCAATTTAGAGGTTCTGTCGACCTCTAGCCCAGTGTTTTCGCACCTGAATAGTTACTCTTTAAGTTTCAATCCGCTCCCCTTACCGAAGCAAGGGGAGACTACGTCAAATGAATTCCTGGCAGGAATTCGTGATGTTTCAATCCGCTCCCCTTACCGAAGCAAGGGGAGACTAAGCGCGTTGAGATCAACAGACCGGGAAGGAAGGTTTCAATCCGCTCCCCTTACCGAAGCAAGGGGAGACGCTGGTTGCAAAAACCAGCAAATTATCATGAAATTATACCAGCAAATGCGCGAACCGGTCAAATGATTTTCGATAAACCTTTATTCGATTTTCGATAGTCTCCCTCTTGAGTGTTGGTACCTGTTCTCAGCATAATTCACCCTGTGAAGTGTTGGTATTTTGCAAATAGACGGCATTTTCCGGCGTGGTTACCCCGGTTTACAGTTATTTTTCCCGATTTTCAGAGGAACAACACTCAAGCGGACGACTATCGGAGATTGTTTGGGATCTTTTGTTTGAAACCGGTCAATCAATTCCTGACAGACAAGCGCCGTGTGTGTCTCCGCTGTGATAATCCGGCAGTGTTGAGCAACTTGGGGATAGTCCTCCTTGTTCTCAGCGGCAATGATTTGCCGAGCCATGCTTTCGGTTTTTCCGAAGCCCGCATTAACTTCTCGACGTAATGCTTCGGTGCAGTGTTGCGGGCTGATAGACTCGCCGTACTCGGCAAGCATATCAGTAAGCACCTTTTGCGAGCTCTTGAAGTGAGGATGTAGGTTTAGGGAGTCAGATTCGTCGTGCCGAAAATCTCACGCCTCGGCTTCGGTGTATTCGTCGTGACGACTGATCCGTCCGGCGATCTGGAGCAGGCTGGTCAAGCTGCAACGTTCACGAAAGGCGGTACGGAAAGAGAAGTCCACCCAGCTTTCCTTTCAGGAGATGAGCGGTGCCCGCTTCGACGTGATTGAATCCTTCTTTATTGGGGCGGTTACGACGCAGAATGTCTTGGAAGATGTCGTCCAACTTACCGAGGTCGTGGTAAGTGGCTACCAACTCCACCACCGTTTGAAATGATTCCCGCCAGCATGCCGACGAGTATGCTACCGCTTCGCGGGTAAACTTGGCCGAAAGGCGGCGCACATTGGCTACATGTTCATGGTAGCTCTCTTCTGGCGCACCTCTTCGGGCGCTATAGGCCAGAAGCGACAGATTGGCGAGCGATGACATGTTTATTCGTTCTCAATCGTGTAGTCACGGTAAGTGCCGCAATCCGCAATATTTTTATTGGCTCCGGCCCGGATAGGTTCGTCTTTAATAGCATCCCAAGTAGGAACCTCATACTCGTCCAGCGAATTTGACGGCTTGTCCGAATCCGATTTCTTTCGGGGCGTGAGCGCATCTAGCAGAGCGAAATCCGACAGCGAACCGAGCGGCTTATTATGGGTGAAAACGTGAACGTGCATTACCTCGACCATTGTTCGAATAACCGATCGGGTATGCGCGTATGCTAGTGGTAGAAGCTCGAGCATCAGACCTATGTCGAGTTTCGTGCATCCCGTCTTGTGGGCCAAACTGGGGTTGACAAAAAAAGGTACGGCATAAACGCCATGTTTTACGACGCGGAACGCCATTGGAGCCATACCGCGTGTTTTGCCTTCCTGCGCCGGCGCTTTTTTCGTCCATGTCGAAAACTCAATTTCGATTGGCGCAACAGAAATGCCGACACCAAAGTGTGCCACACCGGAGCGGATCGTGTCACCGCCATCCTCCTCTAAGAAAGTGTTACCGAACAATCGTCCATCCCAATAGGTTCCTTTGAAGCCCTCGAAGTCCTCCGAAAGCTGTTTGCTTACATCCGCTCTTTTGAGGCCGCGGTCTTCCAAAATTTGGAATTGCCGGTCACTCTGAATTTTTAGTTTGCCCTTGATCTCCTGCCAGACCACACCCTCTTTTTCCAGGACCAGATCACGGAGCTTGCGTTTGACGGACACCGGTGAGATCTCACCTTTGCCGTCCGGCCGCTGGCGCGGCGAGCTTTCGCGTTCAGGATCGCCGTTGGGATTGGATTTACGGACTTCGATGACGAGCAGTCCAGTGATCCGGGGAACTTGGGTTATGGTTTTTTGCTCTTTAGTGCTCATAAGGTTAATCCTCTGTTTTAGTTTTGGGGTGGTCGGCCAAGTAGCCGAGAAGGAGTTGGGCCTTGTGAATGTCTTCCATTCGTGGGGGCAGTTTAGTGACGTCGAGATGACGTTCACATTCGCCCATTTGAAGAACAAACCAACGAACCAATCCTGAGCTCTCGTCAGAGTATGTGTCTGCCCAGCCCTTGTATGGCCGGATGCGCTCGGCGAGACGGGCTAGTGCCACGACTGGATTATCGAGGGCGAAGTTGAAAAGTGCGTTACCAAGTAATTCGGAAGGCGCATCCACCTTGCCAGACTTGCGGTTGTTGTCCGAAGTACGGACCCACTTACAGTATTGGAAATGCAGGCTGTCAGCCAAAGCAAGCAGCCGCCCGATTTGATAGATTGAGTCTTCCATAAACTGATCCTTTAGGTGTCCGAGTTGATGAAGAAGAATGCCGAGGAGCGAAATCGCCTTCCTGCATTGCCAACGAACTGGCTCACCCAAGCCTTTCCGATTCAGTCCGGCCTTGACGACCCCGAGGCGGGTGAGGACTGGAGACATCCGATACAAGAGAAGAGAAAAGCAAAGGCGCGTCTTGCTCCCGGATATTGGTCCGTCGGCAAAGAATACGTCGTAAGCGTCTGAAATAGTAACAGCACGTTGGAACGAGGATCTAAATCCGGACCTGGGGTCTGAACTCCGGACGCGATTTATGACCGATGTCAGTTCAAGTGGATGAGGGACAAAATGGGTTTTCCATACGAGCTTCCTTTCATTCTTGTCGTAGAACCAGATGGAAACGGGCGGCGTGTTGGCAGCTCCGATCTTCCAGTCACCAGCTGCCCGAACGATGTCCTGCACACGAAACTGGCGATGCAGGCTAATTTGCTTCCGTGCCTTGTCGAGTGAACACAGAGCCAGAATTCGAACTTTCAGATTCGGCTCCGTTTGCAACTTGCCATTCAAGGCTTTAAGCACAGGCTGTGTTCGCGCAGCAAAATCCGCATCACCAAAGGTCTGTGCCTCACCACCGAACAAATCGGCCAACTCTTCCTGAAAATTTGGCGCGTCCTCCAGATAGGAAATCAACAGATCGCGTTTTTTGGGTTGGACGCTGGGAATTGGCTGACAAGTGATACCCTTTTTCTTCTCATCGGCTAGATAAAGCAACGAGTCATTCATCCGCTGCGTGATTCTGGTGGTTGTCTGAAACTGATCTGAACCCTTGAGTCCATAGCGATTCAGTGCTGAAATTTCGATAGTATTTACTGAAAAAAGCTTCACATCACCGAGTTCTGCGATCTTTGGCGCCGGGTACTTGTCTTGCAATGAACCTCGACTTCCGAAGGCGTCAACATCATTTTGAGTTGTCTGATCTTCCGCTTCGGATTGTTGAACCAAGATTTTGTTTATCGCTTGACTTGTATCCTGATGAGCGACAGGTTTGTGATTGTGATCCATGTTTGCCACGTCGAGATAAACGGGTTGATTTGCATTTTTGTCTTTCTTTGCCTTTTCTCCCCAGTAGTCGTCTGAGCCGAAATCGATGGTGTGTCTTCTCCAATCAAGCATGCCGAACAGGGCTCCTTGGATTAAGGAGAGGGTCTCATGATCTGCTGTCCTCGCCGTGTAAAGCAGGGTGTCCGTTAGGTTCTGGCTGAACTGATCCAAGTCGAGTTCGGCACATCCCACTATGTTTAGAATTCGCTTGAAATTGGCCAGTTCCGGTTCTGTATTGGCAAACTTATCTCCAAGTTCCTCGACCAAGTCGACTACCGAACGCCGGAACTGGCTGCGTTGCATATCAGTGAGTTTGCGCGGCTTGGACAGTCCAGCGAGTTCCGTGAGTATATGGTGAATCTGCTCTGTCGGTGGATTCGATTTCTGCCGTAAGACGAAAAAAAGCTGTTCCAAAACAGATGTCACTTCGTCGGTATATGTCTGAGTGAGATCGAGAAGTGGCGTTGGGATATTGAATCCGGGGAAGCTACAACCCGACGATCCGTGCTCCACGCGAAAAAGACCGCCCCCCACTTCTCCTGAAACGAACTCCACATCGGCCGGTTCAGCCTTGTCATTCAGCCGTAAAACCAACAGTTCCCGGTTTTTGCCCATCGGACTAATCCGCGGATGTCGCGGTGGAGGAGTGATGCCCACTCGCTCCATAGCCTGCGAGACCTGATAGAGTTCATTAAGCATAGACCAACACTCCTTTCTCAACTTTCATTCCCTGGCAGAAACTTGGTTTTACAAGACCTTGCTGCGGGCAGTCAAATACCATGCGCAACATGGATGGCAGCTCATGACTTTCACTCTCGCACACCCGTGTTTCCGAGCGAAATGCTCCCACGTAATCTGGGGCGAATTCTTTCCATCCAAGGCAGGGTGTGTAAAACCACTGACCGTTGTTCAAACGACGATTAAAGGCATCCTGAAAAGCATGGAGCGAACATTGACCATCAGGTGCCTGCGCGCGTTCACCGTTTGGCTCACGATTCCAGTCCACTTCAGCGTAGAGCCGATAGCAAACGTTCACCAACACCAATGCGAACAACTGAAATGATGTGCCTTTCTTTATTGCCTCAGATGCGCGCAATGGCCCACTGTAGTTCGTTGCATAACGATGAAACTGTACCGGCTGGCATATTTCCACTCTTCTCGGGCGCACGTTCACGGATTTCCAACGAAGGATAGACTCAAAGATGCCCTTCACTGCGCTGAGGGTGGGCGCCACATAAGACACAGGGGACGAGCCGGTGTCAGGCCGGGTCCACATGGCCGTTGGGCCGGCAATCTCGAATTGGACTGTGTAGGTTTTCATTACTCTGCTACGGGCATACTACCATGCGTTCCTCGAACCCAAAGCCACCCCTCGTAGATGTTTTGCCAGAGACTGGCCTTTGCGTGCGTAGTATTCCATCTTGTGATTCATCTTGTGATTCTCAAAAAGCTTGGCCAACCTGAAGAAACTGGCCAAGCTGACTATGCTCTATGCAAAATGCGCGATTTTCACAAAGAGTAAAGACATACAAAATTAATCGTGTTGTAGTCCAATGTCAAGGGAGCACTTCGATTCTTTTTCAGGATTTTCAAAAGGGATCTTAATGTATGGTGCCTGCCTTCATTGCCCTTCTGCTCGAGCAAGGATCTCAGGGATTGTTTTTTTCCGTGGGAGGCAGTCGAGATGAGCGTGGTTTCCCTCCAAATTCAGACAATCGCCGATTTCACCGACAATGCCTGAACTTTCCTCGATGCCAATGATGTACGCATGTCGGGAGAGCGCTTTGACAGTTCCGTGTCCGGATTGATGAAAAATGCCTCTCCACTACTCTACCCGTGGGTGTTACCGGACCGTTTTCGGACGAGATTGAGAGGTTGCGCTTTGTCGGCAAGTGGAAGCACTACAAGGCTGTTAGTCCGGGAGTTTGGAATGGGTTGGTGCCGGATATTTTTCATGTCGTTGGTTTTCAATGGAATGGTGGTTCCATCAAAGGATAGAATTTCAAGATCGTCCTGGTTGCTGATAGGATTCTGTACCATCATGGTCATATATCGAGATTGTACTTCGACAATGGTTCCCGCCATTTCATAGCGCGAGTTGTGTTTTCCCGCTTGTTCCTGACCATCATAAATGCTGTCCGTCCCCGCGGGTTGAATCAAGGATCCCTGCGTATATTGGCGATGCGGGATTTTTTCCAATTCTGCTGATAAGCGAACGAGAGCGACAGCGTTTTTTCCAGGATTTTCCTGACACTTTTTCAATGCCGAAGCATAAGCCCGAACGGTAGTGGCGACATAGAGATTGCTTTTCATGCGCCCTTCAATTTTGAGACTGCAGATCCGGGCATCAATGAAACGCGGGAGGAGTGTCAGTCCCCGCAAATCTTTGGAGCTCATGAAGCTCACGTTTTCATACAATGGCTCGGTTCCGGCCTCTCGTTCTTTTCTGTTTTCCCAAATGGAATAAGAAAAGCGGCAACTCTGCGCGCAGCCTCCCCGGTTGCTATCACGGGCCAGGGTGAAATTGGAGATAATACAGTTACCGGAGTAGGCCGTACACATGGCGCCATGAATGAACATTTCCACTTCAATGTCCGCCTGTTGCTGAATGGCATGCGCTTGTTCAATGGAAATTTCCCGTCCCAGCACAATGCGTTTCACGCCCAGGTTTTTCCAAAGCATGGCCGCATAGGAATTCAGACAGGATGCCTGGGTGGAGAGGTGGGTCGGCAGGTTCGAGCGCTGTTGCGCCACGGAGAGTAATCCCGCATCTGAAACAATCACGGCATCGACACCACAGGTCTCCAGGAATGTCACATATTCCGGAAGGTGAAGTAGCTCTTCATCATGTGGGAAGGTATTCAAAGTAACATAGACTTTTGCGCGTCGTTGATGCGCAAAGATGACACCTTCCTCCAGTTCCACGTCGGAAAAATTATCAGTTCCTGCTCGCAAGCCGAAGAGGGGTCCTGCCAGGTAAACCGCATTGGCTCCGTACAACACCGCAATTTTCAATTTTTCCGGACTGCCGGCAGGCGCCAGCAATTCAGGCATTGCCTGATGTTCCATTTGGAGTCTCGATTGATGAAGCAATTGGTCTTGATGATTACGAGGATGATAATAATTGCTGCAGTCCGCTTTTCAAATCCCCCTGATAACGGGGTCCCAACCGACTGATGATCAAAGCCGCCATAGCTGCTGCAATTCGTCCGCTTTCCAAGATGGATTTGCCTTGCGTGACGCCATATAAAAACCCTGCGGCAAAGGCATCTCCAGCCCCGGTGGTATCCATCACTTGAAGAGAAAATGGATCAATATAAGTAACCCGACCCTGGTGAGCAATCAAGGCTCCACGGGGTCCTAGTGTCATAGCCACGGTTTCAATCTGTTCGTTCAAGCGATGCAACGCTTCCTGCGAAATGGTGGTTCCCGTCAAACCAAACGCCTCTTCCTGATTGCAAAATACCAGATCCACGCAATCCCGGCATAGTTTATTGAATGCGGCAGCGTGACGCGCCACGCAAAAAGGATCGGACAGGCTGAGGGAAATCTTGACGCCAAACTCCCGGGCCTTGTCGATGGTGAGGAGGATGGCTTTTTTTTGTTCTTCCGTGTCCCAAAGATACCCTTCAATGTATAGATACTGAACCGCTTTCAGCAAGTCCTGGGAAATATCGGCGAATCGGAAATTCCGGGAGATTCCCAAATGCGTGTTCATGGTTCGCGACGCATCCTCCATCACCAGAATGAGACTGCTTCCCGTGGAGCCATCGCCTTCTCCCAAGGAAGAGGCGACTTTCGCTTCTACCAGTTTTTCTTTGTAAATCGCCCCGTATTCATCCCTTCCTATTTTCCCGCCATAGATGCTCGAGCCGCCAAGTTGGGCAATCCCGATCATGCTGTTGGCACAAGAACCACCCGGCATATACAACACCTCCATGTCGTTTTTTTCCAGTTCTGCAAGGATCTTTTGCTGTCTTTCAAAATCGACGAGGTACATGCGGTTTTTTTCCAGACCCTGCGCTTTTAAAAAATGTCCGGAAACATGAGCCAGCAGATCGACCAGAGGATTGCCTATGCCAAAAACATCAAAAGTCTTCATGCATTATCGAACAGACAAGAATCAAGGAAAGAGTCCCTTCAACAAGACGAAAAAGATGAAGGATGGAGAAATGGCGGTATCGATTCACGGGGTTGCCTCGCCACATCCCATAAACTCAGCCTGCTTTAGCCCGTCTGCCTGCAGATTTGTGCATGACCAGTTTAGGTGCGGCTTTTTGAGCAATGGTTGATTCGGTCACCACGCATTCCTTGATTTGCGGATTCGAGGGAATGTCATACATGATATCCAACATGATATTTTCCAGAATGGAACGAAGCCCCCGTGCTCCGGTTTTGCGTTTGATGGCTTCCCGGGCGATTGCTTGAATTGCGCTTTGCGTGAAGGTCAACTCCGCCTCTTCCAATTCAAAGAGTTTTTGATACTGTTTCAGGATAGCATTTTTGGGTTCCTGGAGGATCCGGACCAAATGCTCTTCTCCCAAGTCCTCCAACGTTGTGATGACCGGCAGTCGTCCGATGAATTCGGGAATCAAGCCATATTTCAGCAAATCTTCAGGTTCGAGATGTTCGAAGGTTTCGGAGTTGGACTGCCCTTGTTTATTCGGAATGGAAGCGCCAAAGCCAATGGAGTGGTCCCCGATCCGTTTATTGATGATCGTATCCAAACCCACAAAGGCGCCTCCGCAGATGAAGAGGATGTTAGTGGTGTCGACTTGCAGGTATTCCTGCTGGGGATGCTTACGCCCTCCCTGGGGTGGGATGTTGGCTACCATGCCTTCAATGATTTTAAGCAATGCTTGCTGCACGCCTTCTCCGGAAACATCCCGCGTGATTGAAGGATTTTCTGTTTTGCGCGTTATTTTGTCGATTTCGTCGATATAGATAATCCCCTGTTCGGCGCGTTCTATGTCATAGTCGGCATTCTGCAGCAATTTGAGGATAATATTCTCCACGTCCTCTCCCACGTAGCCTGCTTCCGTCAAAGCCGTGGCATCGGCCATGGCAAAGGGCGCATTGAGAATTTTCGCCAGTGTTTGGGCCAACAACGTTTTTCCGGTTCCCGTAGGACCAATGAGGAGAATATTACTTTTTTGCAATTCTACGTCACTGCTGTTGTAGTTCGCATGGCAGCGTTTGTAATGATTGTGGACGGCAACGGCCAGGACTTTTTTCGCTTTTTCCTGTCCCACCACGTAGTTGTCCAACACCGACTTGATCTCAACGGGAGTCATCAAGAGCTGACCGGGATCAATAACCCGGTCTTTGTGCCATTCCTCTTCCATGATATCATTGCAAAGCTCGATGCATTCGTCGCAAATATAAACGGTCGGCCCTGCGATGATTTTCTTCACTTCATCCTGGGTTTTTCCACAAAAAGAACAACGCAAGAGGATATCTTTTTGATTCTTCATAAATTCATTCTCCGTTTTCCAGCAAACTCTGGTTGAGTGGGACCGGCAAAAGTCATTTTATTCCTCTTTTGCTGGCAAATCCCGATTGACCATGACCGCATCGATCAGGCCATAGGATTTGGCTTCTTCGCTGGAAAAATAATAGTCACGCAGTGTATCGTTTTCAATTTCCGTCAGTGTTTTGTCGGTATGTTTGGCTAAGACTTCATTTACTGTCATTTTCAGGCGCAACATTTCTTTTGCTTGAATGTCTATATCTTCCGCTTGCCCGGAAAACCCTCCGGTGAGCTGATGAATCATGATGCGCGCATGGGGCAGCGCAAAACGCTTTCCCCGGGTCCCTGCCGCCAATAAAATCGCTCCCATGCTCGCTGCCTGCCCAAGACATATAGTCTGAATGTCCGGCTTAAGATATTGTATCGTGTCATAAATGGCAAATCCTGCAGTGACCATTCCTCCTGGGCAGTTGATGTAAAGGAACACGTCACTTTCCGGATCTTCCGCTTCCAGAAAAAGCAGTTGGGCGATCATCAAATTGGCAATATTGTCATCCACTGGCGTTCCCAGAAAGATGATCCGGTCTTTCAGCAAACGCGAATAAATATCGTAGGCGCGTTCCCCACGATTGGTTTGTTCCACCACCATCGGCACTAAAGGCATAAAATATTTTCTCCTTTCTCATTCCAGCCGCGCCAGTTGGTGTCGCGCTTCAGTCATGAGCGGGGCGACTAGATTCTTTCCGGCTGCCAACCAACCCTCCACCACCAGGGAATCAGCTTTCAACAACAGCAACCTCGATTTTTCCCACGAGGCGATCGACTAGATAATCAAGCACGCGCTCTTGAGAAATCTGCAGATAAATTTGATGGTAAAATCCGGGACCAAGCGGACTGTGAATGAATTCATCAGGATGCGCGCCCCAAAGCTGCGCCATGGATGCGAATCGACGGGCAACTGCATCTCCCTCGGGTTTCAAAGACTCTGCCATGGCGATTTGCTTGAGAATAAATTCAATGCGCAATAGAGATTTGTATTGATCGAGTTGCTCATTCTTGCGGGCATTCAACTCCGCTTCGGAAATCCCATTCTTCGATTTGCGCAATTCCCCTTCGCATTGTTTTTCTCGTTTTTCAATCAGTGATTCCGGTAATTCAAATTCATCATAACACTGGAGCAACTGCTTTTTCAATTCCTCATGATAAAATAAACGCAACTCACCTTCCTTTTCTTCTATAAGCTGCTCAACCACATAGCGGCGAAACGCTTCTTCGTTTTCAGCGTTTTCAAACTGTTGGAAAAAGTCGGCATCCATTTCAGGAAGTAATTTCCGTTCCAGATCTTTCAAGGTCAATTCAATTTCAGCAGTCTCTCCCTCATGCTCTTCCATATGGTCTTCAGTGATTTCAAAAGAAAACTCTTTGTGTTCCCCTACCTTCATGCCTAAGATTTTGTCTTTGAATTCGGGGGAGAGACTTTCATTCAATTCAAGCGATTGATCCATTTGTTCGTCGCTTTCTTCTCCAATGGTTCGTTTAAAGTCGATTGTGACCCGGTCTTCTTCTTCTGCAACTTCTCCTTCGGATTTGCTTTCAAACGTGCTCCGGCTCTTGCGAAACAGAGTGATCTTGCTTTCTATTTCTTCAGGTTCCACCACGCCATCCTGTTTTTCCAATTTCAATTTTTGATAATCGAGCAGAGCGGGTTCCGGTTGAACTTCAAAGGTCAATTTGAAGTTCATCGGTTTTTTCGTAGTAAAGGTGATCTCCGTGACCGTTGCCTCGGTCACAGGGTGCAACTTCATTTCATCAACGATCCGAGTGAAGTAATCAGGAATCACCCGCTCCCGCGCTTCCACGGTCATTTGTTCAATGAAACGTTTTTGCAGCCATCCTTTGGGGAATTTTCCGGGACGAAATCCTCGCAGAGTGACCGCCTTCAATTGGGAAAATACTTCATCGTATTCAGGTTTAATTTCGTCAAAAGGAATCTCCACGTCGAGTTCTCGTTTGAGCTTCCCTAAATCTTTCAGCGTCTTGGTCATACAATCGAATGGGATGATAATTTCTTTCGCGCAATCCTATGGAACCCAACCTTGGTAAGGTTCGATCACGCTCCGTTCAAAAACCAGTAAACTACCATGAATTATATAAATTGCCAAAACGAACCAGGTTTTTTTGCTATTTTTTTTAGTTTGATCAGAGTGATCGGAGTCCTTTATTGATTTTTGAGCTTATGTTATACCAATACTTCTAACAGTTTTGAAATACCTATGAAGTATTCTTTGTTCCGTACACAGAATCAATGTCATTCCTGGCTTGCCCAGGAATCCAGGGGGCCTGCCAAAGAACTCCTGGATGCCTGATCAAGTCATGCATGACACGGTCATCGGGATTGCTTGAATTATTTCAAACTGAGAAACTGACTCAGAGTTGTAAATAATTCAGATACTTTTTCTAAGTATTTGAAATGATTTATTTTCAATTTATTAAGAATTAAAAAAAATGTCAGAACCATTATTATACAGGAAATGCATATTTCGTACTCAATCTTAAAAAGGAACAAATGAGCGCCTCGATTTATGTAGGAGGTTCGGCAAAAGGGGTTGGCAAAACTTTTGTGGCGCTCGGCTTGCTCCATCTCTTGAGCCGGAATTATAAAACAGCCGCCTGGAAACCGGTAGATGTGGGACAGATGGACTACAACGCCGCCGACCTGCCGGGAGATGGGTTGCGTCTGCATCGAGCGGCCTCCATGAACGAGCATCCCAATCTCGTCAATCCCTTTTTATTGAATGAAGACCTGCCACCCGTGCTGGCCGCCCGGCGAGATGGTATTACACTGAAAACAAAAGTGCTGCAGCACCATTTCAAGCAGCTCTACACGCATTTTGAGCGAATTGTGATCGAAGGGGGCCGCAGTCTCTATACGCCACTGACTGAAACGGAGATGGAAATCGAATTGTTCCGGTACTGGAATCCGCGGGTGGTTTGGGTCACCAATATCGGGGAACGTGAACTGGCAGAAACCCTCTTGCAGCTACATGCGCTTCAGCAGGCAAAAGTAGAAATTGTCGGCATTGTTCTTTCCAACCGTCTCAATTCCAAACATGCCGACTTGATCTTTTATCAGTGGCTCACTCTGGAAGAAAAAACCTCGGTCCGCGTACTGGCATTGCTGCCCTTTCTGGCAAGCGGACTGAACAATCCGGCAAGTATTGGAGAATTGATAAGTGAGCATTTTGACAGGAATGCCCTCGATTCCCTGCTCAAGTAATCCCGCATGAACTCCTCGAACCGGCTCGGCAGACACGATGGCAACTTTTCCGCAGTTTTCTCTTCTTAACCATCTGGAAAAACACGCTCCGGTGATCTGTGATGGCGCCAAGCCTCTACTTCTGCGGGAATGGGGATTCCCCGAAACCAATGCCTGTTTCCTGGCCAACCTGACTCACCCCGCATTGGTCTCGCAGATGCATCAAGCCTATCTCAATGCCGGAGCATCGATTTTGCGAATCAATACCGAAGGGGCCCATCAATTTGTCTTAAAAACCCTGGAGATCGAGAATCGTGGAGAAAATATCAACAATAATGGGATGGCTCTTTTACGAAAAGGGGTCGGCATGCGTGGCATTCCGGCAGCAAGCGTGACCTCCATCAAAAAAGACATATCCGGGGACATCCCAAAGCTATGGATGGAACGAGCATACGGAACACAGTTGATTTATCAAGCTGATACGGGAGCTCGCTTCGTCATGTTCAGTGAGTTTGCGGATTGGGAAGATTTGAAGATGGCGGTCCGGGTGGCGAAACGTTCCATGCAAAAGCAAATAGTCGCGCATTTGAAATTCACTCTGCATGACGATCCCTCCACCCTGACGCGCCAATTGGAAGAAGTGCAAAAAAATGCGGACTTTATCGGCATCCAAGCCTCTTGGCAACATCCGAAATTGGTGGCTTTGACAGCTTCCATCATCCGCCATTTTGGTATCGTCAGCATCTTGCTGGATGAAACGCTTCCTCAGCCATTTGGACAGGTCGCCACCGGTTTTCCCCAAGTCGTCGAAAACCTGCTGAGCCATGAACCTGCAATTATTGGGGGAGGTGCCAATACGACACCAGCCCATATCCGAACCATCGCCTCTCTCGTTGGCAACTCGTTTGAGAAACCCGAGTTGAGCAATTCATAAGTCATGTGTAACTATTCAGGTCTCTTAAGAACCTGATTGATTAAATAACGTTGAAAAAAGATTCCCAGGGAGGATCAATCTTTTTCACGTCCTCCCACGATATTTTAGATGGAAAATCCGTGCCAAAATCGAAGGGGTCTCTGAAAAGACCTGAATAACCTGAGTTCGAGATAAGAATTTAATAAATTCAATATGTTATGGAATCTTCATATCTTAGAGAAACCTTGTCATTCCTGCGAGATCCCTGCGTACGCAGGGAAGGAATCCAGAGGTATGCAGCCAGACTGAAATCCGGATCCCCGCTTTCGCGAGGATGACATATACACTAGAATACTCATATTATTGAAGATTTATGTCGAACTCAGGTTGAATAGTTACACCTTTTTCAAAAATAAAAGTTTTTCGGCAAGCCCTGATTATGCGAATCAATGCTCCACTGAAAATTGAGATTTGACATCGTTAGGAAGAAGGAGAAGGGAAACAAAAAAATGAGACTGTTCATTTACCATTGCAAAATGCTTTTTCTTAAAGCTGTATACTCGCTTTGTCATCCCGGACTTGATCCGGGATCCAGAGATTCGGAGTATACCAACTGGATCTCCGCGTGCGCTAGGATGACATTGAAATCTTTATAAGTTCAATAAAATAAAATGGATATGTACTCGATTGAACCCTTTTTGGGAATGATGAGTGAACAGTGTCAAAATGAGGACTTACATATTGAAAAGCTCCGCATGAGAACCTGAGCGAACTAGGATTAATTTGGTTGTAGATTTTTGATAGATTAACAACCAATCCGATTCGATATGGCATTCCCGAAATCTTTGATAATTCCCTTTTAATGGGTGGTAGAGATATTTTTTATCCAGCGGTTCGTCTTTGCAAAGCAGTTCTAAGATCTCTTTTAATAAGGTGACATCCTTGCCTTGTTTTTTCAGTCGTTTGATATCTTTTTTAAATTTTGTCTGCCGCCGGATCTCTATGATCATATGTCCAAATCCTTATAGAGCTCATCCAGCGTCTCAAAGGTATCCATGTTTTTCTCGGCAATTACGTCTTCTAAGGCTTCAATCGTTTCCTCATTCGGAATTTTCACCGGAAAAGGAATTCCTTGTTGCAACTCGATTTGTTTATAAAGCATGGTGATTACTTGAGAAGTATTGATTCCCAAAGTCTTCAATACTCGTTCAGCATTTTGTTTCAATTTTTCGTTTATTTTCACAGTGATTGTAGCGGTTTTTGCCATAATCCCTCCATTGTATTCTTGGGTGTTTATAGTTCCAACAATCTCTCTAACAAATTCTTTCAAGTCACGATTTAAACCAGGCTTGTGTGAATCGTGATAAAAAAGTTCTCAACTTAGAAGCTGCTTAGCAAAAAACGCTCGTCTGCTAAATTTCCACTTTTTCAAATAGAACATCGTCAATGCGATTTTCCGCTAATGCTCCACGTCATAACTTCTTGAAATCAGTAGCTGCTCTGTTCCCCGGCGAGAGCAAGGTAAAGAACCGAATTCGATCTATTTTTCTAGGGCTGCTCAGGTCATCGAATTCTTTTGTGATATGGCGCTTTCCGATTCAAAAAGCTCTCCGTGGATGAGATCCCGTACGTCCCCTTGGACGAAAATGTCACTTATCGAGCCTGGCGCAAACACGTCAAGGGCATGCTGAAATTTCTCGCGCCGATTCTGCGGAACGTCCTGATGGATAAGTGACTGAATGAGAAGATCCGCAAAAAGGAGGGGCGACCACAAATCCCGTGCTTCAGGCCGACAGTCTGATGGTAGGAATCTTTATCTGTTTCCCGCTGGCTCGTCGTCGCGAATGCGCAAGAAGACCGGGAACCGCGGTTTGCCCTTGGCGGTGAATCCCTGGTGCTTGAAGGTGATGGTAGTGCCAATGGGCGGCGGATTCTTACGCTCATCGTCGGAAAACCCGCTGCCGATTCTAATGATGGCGCCCTGCGCGGTTCGCACCGTGACACTTCCTATCAGCCCGGCGAGCCTTCCCTGGCCGGGATTGTGGGCGATCACGATTCCTTCCGCGTCATCGAATCGTTTCAGTTTCAATAAATCCATGCTGCGCCCGCCATGGTAGCGAGAATCGCCGCGATGCAGCATCAGTCCTTCGCCGCCTTTGGCGACGACGGTGTCCAGCATTTCCAGCAGCGACTTGTGGTCAGGAACTATGCGCTGTGGGATGACGGCGAGAAATTCGCTTGCCGATGCAGCGACGGCGGTCCGCAGATTTTGCAGCCGCTCATCAAAAATACCGGGGTCCTCGGGCAAGTCAAAGACCATGTAGCGCACTTGTCGCCAGCCGTCGTGCGGCGTGTGGCGGGATACGATGGATGCCGTCTCTTCAAACTGCCCGCGCCCGACCCACAGCTCGCCATCCAGTACGACAGACGGGAAGTCGGCGGTAAACCACGATGGCGCCGCAAAGGTGTTGCCGCCACGTGAATTCAGCTGTTTGCCGTCCCAGAACGCCCGCACGCCGTCCAGTTTTTCGCTCACCCAATAGGCGGCAAGGTCAATATCCTGGTTGTATTTTTCAGCGAGGAGCAGAGCCGGCTTGTCTTCGGCGACAACCGCCGTCGCGAGAAGAATCGCGAGAAAAACGCAAGTGGCGGGGGAAACGGATAACCTGAATAAAACGCGCTTCATCATTGGGCTCCTTGCTTAATCACCGTGGCCTTCAAAATGGACTTTGCTTCCTCGGAGAGTTCCTTCAATGTCGACTTCGTTTTGGACGTGGTAACAATGCCTGAACTCTCATCCGTAGGGAAAATGTATTATATTTCAGTGAGTAAAAACAATATTACGACAAAATCTGACACGGCCCAGCAGGTAGAGAGCTTTATGGAAAAAGATACAACAATACAGGATAAAAAGAAACAGAAAATTGATGCCATTCTGAGCAGTCCTGATAAAATTTTGGCGGCTGCAATACAGACGCGTTATCCAACAAGCAGGAATCGTGACGGGAATCGACGCACTATGAGCGCTAAAAAGGAATTTGGAGATTTTCAGACCCCCGATGGTCTGGCCCACAAGGTTACCATGCTGGTGGCAGATATTTTCGGAACTCCTGATCTGGTCGTGGAACCAACCGCGGGTTTTGGAGCTTTTCTCGCAGCATCCGTTGATCAATGGGGGCGGGATTGCCACTACGAGGGATATGAAGTCAACCGGCAATATGTTGACCTCGCTTGCAATCGCCTGGAAGGACTTGGGGTTGAGCTATTTCATCGCGATTTCTTCTCCGAGGACTGGAAACACAATCTCAACAGAAGCGGAGCGAAAAGGGTCCTTGTCATACCTAAATCCTGCAATTGAATATTTTGATTGAGTTTCCCCCCACTCTTTGAGAGGTTTTTTTAAAAAAAAGGATTTGAGAGTTGAATTTCCATCAGTCCTTGCTCATAAAGGTTTTTCCGCCCTCCATTAGATCGTCATATTTTGTGATGATCTGATACCCGCTTTCGCGGGCACAAGATTCAAGACGTACTTCTCCCTGGATTTGGGAATCTACATCTCAGCAAAATGTATCCACTGGAGTGAAACAAAGGTTCCAGGTCTCTCCAACAGCGACCCATGCATCCCATTGAGCATTGTAAAGTGTTCTTTCCGGAACTCTCAGTTTTTGTTGACGAGCGCCACTCGTCCATTTTCCTGCCATTCGGACAAGATAGGTGCGCATGGTGGCCGGTTCCCAACGGCGCAGTATTGCGTTACCACTACAAAGGGCCATCCAGCGCAGCGTGTTGTAAGCGAGTATCGCGCATTGGAACAAGGCACTGTTGGCCCAAAAATCGTCGGTTTTAATCTGAGCCAGCGCAGTTTGATTTTTTGCTTCCTCAATCCATGTCTCAGCGACCGCCCTTTGGCCATACTCTTTGTGAGCCTGCCAGGGAGTGAGCGCGTCAGTGAGAACATAACAAAAATAATCGTACTCCTTCATCTCAAAGAGGGTGGCCATCCCTTTGAGTTCCTCCTCTTTCTCCCTGCGTACGGCCATGAATTTTCTTGACCTCCTCCAAGTTTCACATTGGTGGGAAAACTCACACCCTTCCCAAGCGGGCTGCCCCTTCACTTTTTGCCATTTTTGGGTTTCCAACAACGAGACAAGCCCCTTGAGTTTGACCTTGATCAGATAGCCATGGCCTCGTTCTTCGAGGAAATCCAGCAAATCCCCCACAAAAAAACCACTGTCTCCACGAAACAGAGTGCGAGTCCGATTTGGAAGGTGAGCGAGAAGTTGCCGCATGAATTCAACGACTCCATTGCTGGTATAGGCACTCCCATCACGAAGCCAACCCTGAAGAATCTCCTTTGTCTCTGCGCAAAATGCCAGCAGAGGATGATACGAAGCTGCACCGCGTTTGTGGGGATTATATCCGACAGACACTCCTTGCTGCTTGCCGTAGGCCGTTTTCACAGTGGAGTCCACGTCAATCACAAGACAGTGTAACACCCCAACGATGCTTGTCCCACTTCGAAGCGCCTTACGCCAGATACCGGCTCGAATCCGATGGTTCAAGCTCTCCATCTCATTGATGTTTTTCTGTGTGAAAGTACGCAGTATCCGGCCGAATGTGGTTTCATCCGGAATCCTCAGCCAACCGGCCACACGACTCAAAACACGGTCGTTCCAAACTGTCACAATCGAACGAATCGAACGGGCGCCACCAACAATGCCGACCACCGACAAAATGACCATGTCCACCGCGTCATAAAGACCCGTGGCGCCACGCCGATGATCTACGGTCTGCTCTGTCTTTGAAACAATCCCTTCTTTGTGAAAAAATTTGACAACCGGAATCAAGCCTGCTTGCGCGGTCAGGTCTCTGCCTCCCTGGCTGATATGGATGTTTTTTGCTGTCGTTCTTGCCGATCTTGCGCTACGTTTGTTTTTCATGGTAATGGTGATCTCTTAAAATGTTGATTCTGCTGTTAACTATTTGAGTATATTACCATTTCCATGTTTGATTGTCATCTAATTGCAGGATTTAGGTCATAGGCAATCCCCCTTGGGTTACCAACTCTGATCTGGGTCTTCTGAGGAGTCAGAACCTTCCCAGGAAGATGAATTTTCAGGGCTTACGAGGGTTTGATGCGCGCACCGGAAAGTCCAATTTTGACATCGCCGAGTGGATGTTGATCCGGTTGATCGAGGCTCTGCCTGCGGAGGGGGCCGTTGCAATGCTCTGCAAGACGATGACGGCCCGAAAAGTTTTGCGCCTCATCTGTTTCAATTTCTCTGCGCTTGTCTTGATTGCTAACGTATAAACGACGTGGTACTTGAATTTATCCGGTTGCAAATTTTGAAGCCTTTCCACCGCTTTTTGCTTTGCTTCCACCGTTTTATCACCGCTCTCGTTCTCGGCCTTGACTTCGACAAAATAAAACTCCCTTGTCTTTTTCACAAGCGCAAAGTCGGGGAAGTAGCGATGATTGCGTTTGTCTTGGCCCATATACTCGAAATGAAAGTCGGTTTTCCTGGGATCAGTCAAACCACCCGTGAACAGAAAAGCCTTCACGTCATCGGGACCTGTTTTGAGATTTGACAAAATCTGCTGAAAGTCTGGTTGCTTCTTTTATTGGCGCGCAGGCTGATCTTCTCAGTCTTGGTGACAATCAAATTCCCAAATTGAGCGATTCTAAAAAAGGATCAGATTTTCAAGATGATTTTTTTGCCTGAGAAAGGCAATCATTCTGAAATCAGATTTTGATCATCAAATCCATGGATGTTTGAGTGAGAATGAGCATCAAAATGCTGTTTTCAGATGTGGAAGGTCTTCATTTCTCATGTTTTGGACGCACTTATCCCCTTAAACTTTAATGTTTTTGTTTTTTAATTGAAGCGAAACCCGTTGATCAGATTGGCGCCAATGCGTGCTGGCAGGTGGCAAATAGTTGGTCCAATTGCAAGCGCTCAAAGGTCTTTTTTGGTATTTTCAAGATCAGTTTTCCGGCATGACGAAGCAGTTTGCCTGCCGTATCAAGAAACTGGCGCCGGAAGGTATCAGCATACATCGTTACCGCAATCACTGGCTTGCTGACATCTTCTTTGAAGGATTCGAAGAGGTTATTGCCAACCAGCATCAGATAGTACCATGCGGTATTGGAAATGAAGTCCTTGAAGGGAAGTTGTTGATGACCAAAGTTTTTCAGCGCCCGGTTGGCCAGTTCATCCTTTCCCCGTCCGTGGTACGAGCCAAGGATGCTATGAGCATCGATGCGCTTTTCTTCAGCGGCTTGGCTGAGTTGGCCATCAATGGCCTCTCCCATACCAAGGTTCGTAATGATCACGCCATCATGATCCAAACCCGGCAAAGAGAGTTGGCTATCGTGTTCAATCAAGCGGCTGTAGATCGTGCGACGAGCCTTCTTCCATGTCCCCTGCTGGCTCTTAAACTCGGTGTACTGCCAGATCTCCTTCTTGCCCGATGAAGTGAAGGTCTGCCAGTCAGTGGCTTCTTCCGCAGCATTCCTCACATTGGCATAGGACTTTCCTCCGCTTCAGCTAACCGATGTTCAGTCGTTCACAGGTTTCAAAGATTTTTTCGTCAAAAAAACCGGTGTCCATGCGCACCATGATTGGTACATCATCTCGGTATTGGCGGCGAATCCTTTTCACGATATGAACCAGCATATTCTGAACAGTTTTCCCGTGATTCGAATGTTTGCTACCTCCGCGAAAAACTGCGTCAACCATATAACGACCCCAATTCATCTGCAGGGGATGAAATCCTTTGACCATCTTGTAAGTCGGCTGGACACCATGGCGTTTCAGGGCATCATCATTATCAAGTACCATCGAATCCAGACCCAACACAATCACCGTTGGACAAGTCTTCTTCAGTCTCCAGATAAACAGTATCTGCAGCAGATGACGAAACAGGTAGACTCGTACAAAAGAGAACTTTCCAAAAAATCTTTTCACGGCATGCGAGGAGGCAAGGTCTTGCTCACTGCATGACAGCAAGGCGGCATAACCCTCGCCCCTTTTGAGGTGATCGAACCAACTGAGATGACGGCTGCTGCCGTCCATGAAAAAACAGAGGATCTGCGCAAAAAAATCAGAGACAGCAATTCCTTTTTTATTTTTACGCATCGAACCAAACAACCTTTCGATGATCGGCATCAGCCGAATGCTTTGCAGATACTGGGCAAACAAGGCCAATCCGGCACGACTTGTCAAGTGTTCATCGGTTGGCTGAATGGCATCAATTATCTGTTTCTTTTTATCCTGAACTGTTATATTTTTTTCCATAAAGCTCTCTACCTGTTGGGTTGTGTTAGATTTTGTGAATTTTTTTATTTTAACCACTGAAATATAACACATTTTTCCCAAGGTTGGGAGCTTTTTTTATTACGAATCGCTCAACTTAGGTTAAAAACATCCTGAAGATTCCTGACTTACCACAAAAATTGTTCCAATAATTGGATTGATTGACTGACAATTAATCCAGATTATTTTCATATCTCACGCGTGCCGAGTGCTCATCAGTCATTGAAATGATTTGCTCTGAATCCCATGCTTTTCGTTCCGGGAAGGGCAGGATTGCCCCGTATTTTCAAGGACTGACACAGAGAGCAGCGAGGATCAAGTCCAGGATGACACAAGCACTCGCCACTGAGGAGTTAAGATGAGCAAAATAAATCTATTGACATCCTCTAAATATTTTTATATTGTGCTGCAAGGATGCCTTCGCTATTCTGAGAGCGAAAGTCATGTATCTTAGACACGTTTTGAAATATCGTCGGATGGTAGGATACTGAAGGGGATAATGAAATCTACCAGGATTTTGCCATCATAGAGAGCAGCGAGGATCAAGTCCAGGATGAAACCAGCACTCGCCCCTGAGGAATTAAGGTGAGCAAAAAAAAATCGATTGACCTCCTCTAAATATTGTTATATAGAGAGGATACTGAAGGGGATAATGAAATCTACCAGGATATTGCCATCATCGTTCTTTTGTGATAGTTTTCAAGAAATCGCCTTTGCCTGAAGGTTTTATTTCAATTTCGCTAATATTTTAGCCGAAAGTCATGTAAAACATCATATCATCACCAGAGGATTTTTAGAAACTGTCAACTTGGAATTGAAAAGTGCCAAAAATGTTGACTTCTGTATCTCAACATGAAAAAGTATTTTCGTTGATCATAAGAATACACTCATGAATGAATGAGTCGCCATGTATAAAAAAATCTTGATACATTTGCAGAGCGATTATAATATTTTATTCCAGAGACGAAAGAGCAATAATGAGATCCTTCGCATTGCCGCTTTCGGTACACCTGTTTGGGCAAATCGTCAGGATGACATGAAAGTCTGAAATTAACTTGTTTCAAGTAAAAAACATCTTGACAATGAGGTAGTTATGAGAGTAAACTTAAAAGCCAGTTCCCAGTTCCCAGTTCCCAGTTCCCAGTTCCCAGTTCCCAGTTCCCAGTAATAAGTTCTAAGCAACAAGTCACAAGTCCCCAATCCCAAGTTCTACCCCCTTATATTATCTCGACATCAGGAAGAGATCCTTAAGATGACTCGTTCCGGGAACGGAACGGCAATGGGGAATTTGGAAAATCATCGGCGCCTGAGTGCGTCGGTTTATGGTTCATTGCCCAATCCTGGAGCCAATGAATCGGTTTTTTGATCACTTGAAAATGAAGGAGACCCAATGTGTAGAGCAATCGTCGAGAACGTGCTTTCGGGGACGAAAGCAGGTTTTAAAGCAACCCGCAATCTTGTTTTTAATCAAAAAGCAGAAAGGAGCACCTTGAACCGTCAAAAAAGTAGAGGACTCGTCGAGAACGTGCTTTTGGGAATGAAGGCAGGTTTCAAATCAATCCTTAATATTTTTAAACATCCAAACGGAGAATCTCGTATGTTTAATCTAAAAAGCAGCTCAAAATTGAGCGCAACCCTGCTGGCTCTCATCATGGGAGCAAGCGTCTTCATGGCTGGCCAGGTCTGGGCAGCCAAGTACGTGACCGATCCCACTACCGGGGAGATGGTGGAGGCCCCACGATATGGCGGGACATTGACCTTCGCCCGGAAGGAAGAGTTTAAGAATGCTGACGTCGTGGCCGCTGGTGCCTGGGGGGCAGGATTCGTCGATGGTGTTTTAGAGAAGATAGGCTTCCCGAACTGGGGAATAGATAGGGACGAATTTGGCTTCGTAGGTCTCAACGCGCCTGTATTTGCCATGACGGGGCAGCTGGCTGAAAGCTGGGAACAGCCCGACCCACTAACGATCATCCTCAACATCCGTCAGGGCGTTCACTGGCACGATAAGGCACCGATGAACGGTCGGGAGCTGACTGCCAAGGATGTCGAATATAACTTTCACCGCATGATGGGTCTGGGCAGCGGCTTCACCGAACTCAGCCCCAAATCTCAGCTTCTCAAAACTATGTCATTCGAATCGATAGAAGCCACCGATAAATGGACGGTTGTTTTTAAGCTGAAGAAGCCACACCTGCAGGCACTGGCTGGTATCCTCGACGACTGGCTTGCTTGGATATACCCCCCCGAGGTAATCGAGCAATACGGCGACGCTAGTGATTGGAGGAACCTGGTCGGTACCGGACCCTTTATGCTGACTGACTGGGTCGAGGGAAGCTCTATTACGTGGACCAAGAATCCCGACTACTGGGGCTACGACGAAAAATACCCGCAGAACCGACTGCCCTATGTTGACGGGATAAGGGCCCCGATTATGCCAGAAGTGGCAACATCTCTGGCGGCACTGCGCACGGGTAAGCTTGATTTACTCCGTAATATAAGGACTGTCGACCAGGTAGAGAGCCTCCAGAAGACCAACCCCGAACTCGTGATATGGACGATTGCCCTTGCGTCGACCAATTCTACTGGTCTTAACGTGAATAAGCCGCCCTTTACCGATATCAGGGTGCGCAAGGCAATGCAGATGGCACTCGACCTTGAGACAATTCAAGATGCCTTCTTTAAGGGTTATGGAGATACCACGCCTCACGGGCAGGTAGGGGATGGTATGATGGGGTATTTCATCCCATTTGAAGAGTGGCCCGAAGAGCTCAAGAAAGTCTATGACTATGACCCGGCAGGGGCAGAGGCGTTGCTTGATGCCGCGGGATTACCTCGCGGCGCCGACGGCATTCGGTTCAAGACCGTCTATATCCACCTCGACCGGTACGATGCGAACTTTACAGAATTACTCGCTTCATACTGGAATAAGATTGGCGTTGATGTCGAGGTTCAGGTACAGCCAATAGCTCCATTTGTCACTATAAGAAGAGCCGGTGATTTCGAAATGATCTCTCACGAAATGGCCTATGGGAGTGCGGCTGATCCTCTCAATCCTCCGGGCCGCTATACGTCCGCCGTTTCATGGAACACCTCCGCAGTGAACGACCCGGATTACGAAGCCATGTTTGAAGCCGCCGGGGCGGCGACCACCATCGAGGAGCAGCAGAGGCTGGTTAAAGCGATGGATATGTACGCGGTAGAGAGGCACTGGGCTGTCTGGAGTCTTATGAATCCAGTATTTGACGCGATCTGGCCGTGGGTCAAAGGTTACAACGGTGAATTCGGGTTGGGATACCTTTCTAAGAATCAAATCTTCGGCCGCCTCTGGATCGATCAGGATCTGAAGAAAGAAATGGGTCATTAGGGGTTTCACCCCTTGTGGCTGACCTCATGGAAAAAGGGAGCTGGGAAGCTTGCAAGCTTCCCAGCTCCCTTACTCATTGAATAATGAGAGGGGGCCTTTCTTACTGTCATTGCGAGGCTTGTCCTGAACCGAAGCTCTGAGTGCAGCGAAGAGGCAGTGAAGGAACTTGACGAAGCCCCGATAGTCTATTGTCTCAGAAGTGCGCTTAACAAAGAGAAAGCCTTCGGCGGCCCTTCCACGGGCTCAGGGCGAACGGAGTATTGGATTTTCCCGTTCACGGGGTGTTGGATTTTCCCGTTCGTGGTGAGCCTGTCGAACCACAGGCCCACTCCGGAACATGATGCGATTTATGCAACGAACTTCCGAGTCGGGACAATAGAATCAGGGCTCGCAATGACAAAAGAGGGGTGGCAATGACGAAAGAAATAACGGGGGAAATTGCAATGAGGCGTATCACATGAGAGCCTACATCATCAGGCGGTTATTGCTGATAATCCCCACCTTGTTTATATTGAGCATCCTGGTCTTCCTCTCGGTCCGCTTCATCCCCGGCGATACAATAGACGTAATGATGATGAACATGGAAACGTACTCTGGCTGGGCGGAGATTGACCGTGAGGCTCTTGAGCATAAGCTGGGATTAGACGTGCCTGTCTACGTGCAGTATGGACGCTGGCTAGGAGGTATTCTCCGGCACGGCACCCTTGGCGAATCACTGATGGCCAGTTGGGCGGTAGAGGAGAGGATATTAGATAGACTGCCGGTTACCCTGGAGCTCGGTGTCATGGCAATCGTAATCGGGCTCATGATAGCCCTGCCGGTCGGCATCTACTCGGCGATTCGCCAGGATACGGCCGCCGACTACCTGGGGCGCTTCATCGCCATCATCGGCCTGGCAACGCCTAACTTCTGGCTGGGAATTATGGTCATGATATACCCGGCAATCTGGTGGGGCTGGGCGCCACCGATGGAGCTGGTTTCTTTCACAGAAGACCCGCTGGGGAATCTCTGGGGGTTCTTCATTCCCAGCCTGATTCTGGGGACGTCCTCGGCAGCCGCCACCATGCGGATGATGCGCACCATGATGCTGGAGGTGCTCCGGCAGGACTATATCCGGACCGCCTGGTCCAAGGGGCTCCGGGAGCGGGTCGTGATTATCCGGCACACCATCAAAAATGCCCTCATCCCGGTGGTGACCCTGATTGGCCTGCAGTTGCCTTTGCTGGTAGGCGGCGCCGTTATCATGGAGAACATCTTTAACCTGCCGGGGCTAGGTCGGCTCTTGCTTGATGCACTCCAAAACAGAGACTACCCGGTGGTCTCCGGAGTAAACCTGGTTTTCGCCACCATGGTTGTAGGGGGCAATCTAATGATCGACCTGATCTATCCGTACTTAGACCCCAGGGTCCGTTATGGATAATTTCGGGGTCAGGCTTCGTTATTTCGTTAATTGATTGCGAATCGCGTCATATTGCCTGCGGAGGTTGGCATCGACAGGGAGATTGTTTCTCAGTCGACTCACCCCTTGGCTGATGGTGACAATATCTCTCTTAAAAAAACGGGCGATCTCCTGGAAGGAAGTCACTGAAAATTCTTCAACAAAGAGCGCGATAAATGCTCGCGCTCGCGCATTTTTCCTTTGCCTGCCGGGGGTTTTGAGCACCTCAGGATTCACCTGCAAGATCGCGCCAACACTTTTCAGAATATCTTCCCATCTCAGCACTATTTGAATGTTTTCTTCGACACGCGGTCTCACCGTTTCGGCAAAACTCTCATCACCAATAATGTCGGGTTGAGCTTCTCCATTCCTGAAAACAGACGCCTCCTCTTCCTTTTCATCGATGAAGGCAGTGTATTTTCTGATCACCACTGACCGACGTTTTCCAAATCGTTGGTAAACCGCATCAAGATACAGCCAATCCTTTTGTTCATGCTCCAAATAACACAAATGACTGCTATCGGGATAGTCTTTCAAATCTTCAACCAAACCCGCACGCCAAGGATTTTGATGAATGTAGCGGATGAGTTGCAAAAAATATAGATCACTTGGCGATCTCTTTCCGAAAAAAGATAGCCTGTCCTCCATTTCCACGAAGCATCACATGATACATACCGCCGGCAAGATGAATTCGGGGTTTACGAGACATAGGACTCCTTTCAGATAGAGTTAAAAAACTAAAAAGAAAAGTCTATCAAAAATATGAAAAATTTCAATAACGATTTAACGAAGCCTGACCCCCACTCATTTCAGAACAAACGATCTGAAGGACTAGCAGCCAAGTAAACATCAGGGCATGCCGATGACGAAAAATACCGGGCATTGTTTTTAAAATTAGGTTTACAAATCTGGGAACCCTTGTTAAATATAAAATCATGAGGCTTTTAAGTGAAAGAGGTGGTCAAGTTTTGAGCAACTAGAAAATACTCTTTCCGGCCTCTGTTTTCAACCTCTAAAAAGCATTACCCGTCGTTTCCGAGTTATTAAGTAACCTGAGTTCGACATAAATCTTCAATAATATGAGTATCCTAGTTTATATGTCATCCTCGCGAAACTTGTCCCCGCGAAAGCGGGGAGCGGGGATCCGGATTTCAGTCTGGCTGCATACCTCCGGATTCCTGCTTTCGCAGGAATGACAAGGTTTCTCTAAGATATGAAGATTCCATAACATATTGAATTTATTAGATTCTTATCTCGAACTCGGTTTAAGTACCAGGTCAAAAGTTTTTTAACATTTTAAGTCTTTCGAGAGAACCTATCAGAACGGTCATCCTGAGCCTGCGAAGGATCTCTGTGGACCTGGAGATTCTTGGTAAGCTCAGAATGACACCTAAATCCTGCAATTAGATGACAATCAAACATGGAAATGGTAATATACTCAAATAGTTAACACCAGAATCAACATTTTAAGAGATCACCATTACCATGAAAAACAAAGGTAGCGCAAGATCGGCAAGAACGACAGCAAAAAACATCCATATCAGCCAGGGAGGCAGAGACCTGACCGCGCAAGCAGGCTTGATTCCGGTTGTCAAATTTTTTCACAAAGAAGGGATTGTTTCAAAGACAGAGCAGACCGTAGATCATCGGCGTGGCGCCACGGGTCTTTATGACGCGGTGGACATGGTCATTTTGTCGGTGGTCGGCATTGTTGGTGGCGCCCGTTCGATTCGTTCGATTGTGACAGTTTGGAACGACCGTGTTTTGAGTCGTGTGGCCGGTTGGCTGAGGATTCCGGATGAAACCACATTCGGCCGGATACTGCGTACTTTCACACAGAAAAACATCAATGAGATGGAGAGCTTGAACCATCGGATTCGAGCCGGTATCTGGCGTAAGGCGCTTCGAAGTGGGACAAGCATCGTTGGGGTGTTACACTGTCTTGTGATTGACGTGGACTCCACTGTGAAAACGGCCTACGGCAAGCAGCAAGGAGTGTCTGTCGGATATAATCCCCACAAACGCGGTGCAGCTTCGTATCATCCTCTGCTGGCATTTTGCGCAGAGACAAAGGAGATTCTTCAGGGTTGGCTTCGTGATGGGAGTGCCTATACCAGCAATGGAGTCGTTGAATTCATGCGGCAACTTCTCGCTCACCTTCCAAATCGGACTCGCACTCTGTTTCGTGGAGACAGTGGTTTTTTTGTGGGGGATTTGCTGGATTTCCTCGAAGAACGAGGCCATGGCTATCTGATCAAGGTCAAACTCAAGGGGCTTGTCTCGTTGTTGGAAACCCAAAAATGGCAAAAAGTGAAGGGGCAGCCCGCTTGGGAAGGGTGTGAGTTTTCCCACCAATGTGAAACTTGGAGGAGGTCAAGAAAATTCATGGCCGTACGCAGGGAGAAAGAGGAGGAACTCAAAGGGATGGCCACCCTCTTTGAGATGAAGGAGTACGATTATTTTTGTTATGTTCTCACTGACGCGCTCACTCCCTGGCAGGCTCACAAAGAGTATGGCCAAAGGGCGGTCGCTGAGACATGGATTGAGGAAGCAAAAAATCAAACTGCGCTGGCTCAGATTAAAACCGACGATTTTTGGGCCAACAGTGCCTTGTTCCAATGCGCGATACTCGCTTACAACACGCTGCGCTGGATGGCCCTTTGTAGTGGTAACGCAATACTGCGCCGTTGGGAACCGGCCACCATGCGCACCTATCTTGTCCGAATGGCAGGAAAATGGACGAGTGGCGCTCGTCAACAAAAACTGAGAGTTCCGGAAAGAACACTTTACAATGCTCAATGGGATGCATGGGTCGCTGTTGGAGAGACCTGGATCCTTTGTTTCACTCCAGTGGATACATTTTGCTGAGATGTAGATTCCCAAATCCAGGGAGAAGTACGTCTTGAATCTTGTGCCCGCGAAAGCGGGTATCAGATCATCACAAAATATGACGATCTAATGGAGGGCGGAAAAACCTTTATGAGCAAGGACTGATGGAAATTCAACTCTCAAATCCTTTTTTTTAAAAAAACCTCTCAAAGAGTGGGGGGAAACTCAATCAAAATATTCAATTGCAGGATTTAGGTGACATGTTAAAAAATAAAGGGTCAACTACTTACTCTGTTATGCTTCTGGTAAATATAAGTTTGAGATTCGTATGTAAGAAAAAGTCCTGGAAGGACAAAAGGAAGTAGCCCAGCGATTCATCACTGGGAACAAAATACAGTCTCCTTCAAAGTCCCGCAGGGACGACACAACAATTCAGGAAAACACTTTATTCAAATGAACTAACATTATGGTAATTCATCAGATCCCTACTTTTGATCCTAACCCATCTCTTAAAGCCGCTCTTAATTTTCTTCGGGAAACCGGAATTCAAAATTATGCATTGATTGGTAGAGTAGCAAGCTGGGTTTTCCTTCCAACAGATCGCCAACAATTTACTAAAGATGTTGATTTAGCCATCTTAACGAGTGACACAGCTAAAATTGAAGAAGCCCTTAAACATAAAGGATTAAAAACATACCCATTACCTATTGGAGGAGTGGCTGTAAGAGAATCTGATTTGATTGTAGACTTTATTGATCGTAGATTAGATGGATTGGATATTCTTTTTAGAGAAGCTATTGAATATGCAAGGCGAGACGTAGAAATTTTTGGTGAAATCCTACCCGTTGTGAGCCTGCCCTACCTAATCACTATGAAATTAGTTTCGGGGGAAACCAAAGATGATCAAGATGCTAAGTCACTTTTGATGGTTGAAGAGCTTAAATATGATGACCTCCGTCCATTGGTAAAACTACATTTGGGAACAGGAACTGCTAACCGGCTAGATGTTTTTGCAAGAGAGGTTGGGCTTCTTCCGCCAAAAGGCTCATATAAAATGAGTGGCCCATCTGAATGATTGCTACAAAAATATGGCATAATTCCTTAATTATTTCACCAGGATGAGGGGGATTGCGCATGGTGGTTTTGAAAATAGGCTTTCACAGATCAACGTGTAAGCGGACTAAAGGGGTTGTTCTCACAATTCCATGGCTTCCACTGCTTTTGCCTCGCTTCCCACAAAGACAATCACATAGGCTTTCAGATTTTCCAACCGTTGCAGGGCCTCACTTTGTAAATAACCTTGTAGTGGGGCGTTGGCTTTTTGTTTCTCTGATTTACCCCTATTTGGACCCGAGGGTAAGGTATGAATAGTCGCTAGCGCGAGGCGACGGCGCTCAATGTGCTCATCGCAGTCTTGATCGTCAGCATTTCCGGATTCCTTGGGGGGAAAGTGGACTTGGCGACGGGGAAACGAAAAAGAGGCCTCCTAGCCAGACTCCACTCCCCTTTCAATTGGTAAGCGCACAAAAAATTGTAAAAATACTCGCTTGCTGATTTAAAGTCATTTCGAACTGGCTGGCTCAAAAGAAGGTGTTGGAGATGTGGATTAGCTACAACAATTCAGATTGGAGCGAAGCGATGGTCGAAGAATTTAATAAAGAGGGCCACGGTTTTTCAATGAAGCTCACTATCATCCCTGTCACCGATTTTCTAACCAAGCTGGGGGTCGACGCGGCTTCCGGCACAATGCCCGATATCACGCTGGACTGTACATCAATTGCCCCCGCCAAGGGCTCATCTTCAAAATATTTCAGCGCGTTCAGCGCGCGATTTGAGGTCTGTAACTCATCAAACACCAAGAGATCGGTTTCCGGCTTTATTTTATGGTCGTAGTATATCGAGAGATCTCTGAGGATTCTTTCCGGATTGAGATCACGCCTGAAAAACTCGTCAAGACCAGTATCCTCTTCGAAGTTGCAGTATATGAGATGCTCATATTCGCTCTCTCCGAATGCCTTTAGAATATAGGTCTTCCCTGTCTGCCGAGCACCCTGCAAAAGAAGGGGCTTCCTTCTACGCGAAGATTTCCACTTGAGTAATTTCTGATAAATATCTCTTTTCATAGTAGATATTCTCCCATGAAGGAGGAGACGTGTCAATAGTATATCTATTAAATGTGTATATAATCACATTATACGCCCATAAAATATAAAATCAGACACATAATAATGCCTAAAATACAGATTAACGCGGCAGGTTGGCCAGAAGGGGTCAGGCCCTGCGCCAGGAAAGCTGGCAAGAAATAGAGAGTGAAAGTCTCTTACTCGGTAAGGCAGTAACGACCCGCCGAGTCCCCGAGTCATGAGTGGTTATTCGCAAGGATAGGCGCTAAGCGTTGACAGGGGAGAACATAGGCTCGGTATTGAGCTCCGAAATCATAGTTTCAGGCGCTGACCTTGTGCGCCAAACGGCAACGTTTGAGCGTCTGACTCGAAGCAGGAGCCGGATGCGTTAGCAGTGCACGTCCGGATCTGTACCGGAGGAATGACGAAAGGTGGCTGGAAACCACTATAAGTCAGTTCTTTACGGTGACCGCATATTGGTATTGAGAAATTGTCTATAGTGCAGGAGTTTTCACGCATCTGAGGATTGACTCTCATCTGGGTTTGAAAGGCAATGCGTTGTCTGTTCAGCAAAGAAGGTTTCAGAAAGGAACCAAGTCTCAATCCTTTGTCTGAGTGGCATTTCACAAATTAAATACCAATACGCAAGCCTGACCCCATTTGAGCCGCTTTATCACGTCTCTAGCGAAGCGGGGGCTTACAGTCGTTGGATTTGGGATACCCTGAACCCGTTGATGCTGCTCACCATCGTGTTGGGAGTGATCTTCGCCTACATCCGCAAGAGAGACCTTGCTGGTGAAGATGGCAGCAGGATGATCTCACGCGAGTTTATAACCGCCAACATCCAGTTCTATGGCTTCCTGTTCGTGGGTATCCTCTTCTTCTGGAACTGGTTCAACACGCTCACTCCCGCATACAGCGCAGTCGGAACGGACACGCGCAACCTCGTCTGGTTACTCATCGATGCCACCCTCCCGCTGCTTGCAGGTTCAATGGGAATCTTCCTGCTGCGGGAAAGTAGAAACGGCTGAGACCAAGACACTCTGAAAACGTCGATCATCGTGTCGAATTCAGGATACTGATATTATTGAAGATTCAAGAAAACGCGGTATTCTGAAATCAGCCTGAACAGGGAACAACTTCAGACTTTGTCTTCCAAGGTACGCGCCAGATTTTTGGGACGATTGCAACGCGCCGTCTTGATGGTCAAATGGAGGTCGTGAAAGCGAACCTTGGAACGGTTAAGCGTCTTGCGCTGTTTCGGGTGAATGCTTCTACCATGAAACAGAATCGGGTGGCAGACAGACTTGAAGATTTTCGGCGCAACGCGAACGGCGAAATCCGCGCCTCGTTGCAGTTGCTCGGACACCTCCGATGCGTCGACACCGCCGCTCTTGAGTTCAATGGGAAGTGTGAGGAGAATTTCTCCGGCGGAACTTATGAAGAAAAGAACAAAGTCACAGCGTTTGCCTGACATTTCGTGAGCCGGAAACGCTCGTTCCGCGTCCACTATGATTCGGGGAGATGGCACGTCCTCCATGGACACCCGGCATCCGTCCCGGCCGCACGAATCGCTGAGGTTTTCTGTACCCACTCGTGATCGGATTCCGTCGAGAACCTCATTCAACTTTGCGTTTCGCATCTCCCTTTATTTCCTCGAGCCGGTTCTGAAGGTTCGCCGAACGGTTGTAAAGTTCTTCAGCAACTTTTTCATAGTCCTCAGGCTCCACTCCTTCGCTGCGGTCGAATGGAATTTCCTCCACTGTCGAACCTGCCGAAGTCGAATCCTTTCGGAACAGCCAGATACCCACCTCACTCGGCCTGAGCGAGCTCGCAAGGGGACTCTGGTCCATCAGCTTGCCGGTCTTTTCTTCCAACTCCCCTTTCCGGATCAGGTTTCCGATCTCCTTGAGCAGCCAGTCGCTGTGCGTCGTGACCACCACCCGGACCCCGGCGCGAACCATGCGGGCCAGGGTCACTGCCATCTGGGTCTGTGCCGCCGGATGGAGGTGAGCTTCGGGCTCTTCGATGATGAGCATATCGCCTCGGCTGATGGTTCCGCGCAAAAACAACACGACGGGAGCAAGTTCGGAGACCATGGACGAAGCACGAGTCAGTCGGATGTCCTCTTTTGTTTCCTGAGGTCGGTAGACGAATTCGGGATACCCTCCCAGCGGAGCCCTCTTGGTCCGTATCTGTCCGGCAAGCGCTTCACTCTCGAGGGCGTCAGCAAGGTTTTTCATTAGATCGTCCGGCTTTCGGTCCCCTTCGTAAAGGATGAGTCGCTGCAAGAAATCGGCCATCACGCCTGAGAACGTCGGAAGTTCCGGAAAGCGTTCCCGACCACCGCGGGTGGAGCGCGTCACCAGGGAACTCGCAATCACGCGATGGCTCTGCATAATGCCACTCCGCGCGGCAGGCAAGTAATGTATCCCGGTTCGATCACCACCAGCCATGTCCGAGAACATAAGAAGTATTTCAAATAGCAGATTCCGATATTCCCGTGAGGAATTAGTTCCCTGAACCTTTTCGATTAATCGTCTACGAGAGAAGTCCCAATCGTTTAACTCCGAAGCTAACCATCCTTCAGGAAAGAGTACTACGTTCTCGATTCCTCCATCCGTGGTGATACCCGATTTCGACATTCCAAAGTGGAAATGCCATAGGTTTAGATCTTCCTCGCAGATAGTCAACGAAATCTTCATCCCATCGGGTGTGTCAGACAATCGAATCAGATTGGAAACAGAATTGAGATCGAAACAGCGAATGAGTTCAGTCTCCAACTCCGCCCCCAATAACTCCGGGTCCTTAAGTAAAGCCTGGAAAATATTTTGCGCGCCCCCGGGTAAATCCGTAAAGCTGAACGGCCGCCCCTCGGTTTTCAGCTTTTCGAGAACATCCTGGCGTTCTTTTTCCCACGCGTCATTGTCCATATTTGGGATCAACAATTTTTCAGAGAGAAACCTAAGAAGAGAAGGAAAAAGTTGACGTGTGTTAGGAAAGCGTGGAAATCCATCCAGGATCCGTTGTAATGCGTAGAGGAGAATGGCGAAATAGGTCTTGCCGGTATTGCTTGGACCAACGAATACCGTCAGTGGCCGCAGATCTATGGTGCCACTCGTGATGGGACCAAAATCTGTTGCTGTAATCCGCACTTCAGGAGATATCGACATCTGTGTATCCATTGGAGTGGCTTCTTTTGGTTTCTTCATTGCGAATCTCCTGTATTCAAGATGATTTTCAATTGTATCACTTTCCCTTGACGCGGGAGCTATAACGTCATTCTCCAGGTAGGGATGCCTCGCGTTGACGTACTCGAATCGGGTCTTTCACGTGTCGCACTTCGGGCAATGGGTCTTCTTCGATGAGCTTCAACCAACTGGCAACGGTGGGGTCATCGAGACCCATCGTTGCCATTGATTGGGCAAGTCGAATTATTTCCTTTTGCACTGCGCACCGCAGCAACGGCACATCGAGGCGTGTTGTCGTCCTGCTCATGCTCTCTGTCGTATCGTAATTCCTCGACCAGATAACCCAGACCTTGTAACGCCAAAGGGCGAATTATTTCCTTTTGTGAATCGCTTCCCTTTTCAAACATCCATTTAGCTACATCCAGAGCCTGTTGGAGCGCTGCTTTCCTGCGGGTAGCTATCATTATGCCGATTTCACGAATCAGGTCGTCTGGGGGTAGGCGTAACCGTGGAGCTGTTTCGGTAGTTGTCCGCAACCAAAAATGTAATCCTACTACCGCGTCTTTGCCCTGCGTGGTATTGTCAGACACCAATCCCATTCTCATCAGTAAGACTAGTTCGTCAAAGCGAATCGGTAATGTCTTGACAAGACCGGCTATGAGCCTGAAAGCAGGAAGGCCGGAATTGTTCAAAGCCTTAACCTTTTCATAGAGCTTTTCACCAACAGACTCCGGAATATTGATTTCCAGAAGAACCGATGCCAGACCAAAAATCGCCATGCGAGTGGGTTGGCGAATCTGGATTTCCATCGGACCGAAGGAATTACTTGGTATCGTAATGTCTGACCACTGATCGACGACTCTGATAAGGAAACACCGTTCGTCATCGGACAAATTCAGCGGATACCTGTGAACTCTCAGACTCAATAAGGCGTTCCCGACTTGCCAGAGAATATCATCGGGACTCGATTTATTTTCTTGCGGTTCGTTGTTGGTCAGCCATTTTCGACGGAAGCGCTGTTCCGCCAAACCAGGCTCTGGTTCGGGCAGCAAGAGGAAGACCCAGTCCAGAATTCGAGTCTGGTCGGGTAGAACGCTATGAGCAATGTGCCGCCCGCTCCAGAGGGCCAAGGCGATATCGGATCTCTCGGTTTCAGTCAGTTGGTCCCACAGGGCCACATATGCGATCCTTCCGAATGCCCGCTCACGTGCTTCGTCACCAGCACGCAAGCCACGTATCAGCAAACTGGTCACTTGTTGCCAGAGTACCTCATTGTCGGAAGTACGGGGCAGCGGAGAGAGTTCGTCATCATCGTGCAGCAATTCCCCTGGATCAGGGTAGTTTTCGTCAATCACTGTAAAGTTGTCCATTCCTACAATCGGAGCGTTTACCAGGTCGAGAACACGACAACGCCGGCGATCTTTCGGAAGAGCTTCCCAGGAACGTTTCAAGAGGTTACGTACAGAGTCGGTCAACCAGCGATCTCTCGCAATTTGATGATTTTGATAATACTCCAATGTCTTATCAAATATGACTTCCGCCGAATCGGAGGACAAGCGCAGGACGAGACGGGACAGCACCTCCATTGCGACACGCATTCGCCCGGTCCAGAACACGTCACGCGTATTAACGCTCACCCTAGCCATCCGAGGTAGCGCGTACTCGATCACACCTTTACAAATCTCTACCAATGTATTTACCGATTTCACTGGTAATGCAGCCACACGGGTTCGTGAAATAGCATATTCGAGCATATTTCCCGTTTTCGAGAGTCGGAGTACCAGGCGGATGGCCATCTCCGTATCCGACACAGACAGTTTTTCCGCGGCAGACTGCAAGATATCTGACGCAATGATAATTTGATTGATAAAGGGGGGCAATCCGGCTACTTCGCATAATCGAATGGCGCTGTAAACAGCAGCCTGGGAATCGGCACTGATAATATTCCAGCTAGTGCTCTGTGTTCCAAGATCAAAAGTTTGTGTAGTGCTCGTTTCTCTGTTATCTCTTATGTTTCTTATAGCATTCGAGACATGGTGCATTTCCATTGAGGCATCACACTTCAGAGGTGCCAGTTCAGCCCATCTCCTGGAAAGCATATCCCAGTTTCCAATTCGTTGTTTCGAATACAATGCCCACCCTTCTCGTGATGGGCCAGCTACGCTACGCTCATCAGCAGGGATCTGACGGATCGTATCAAGCGCGTGGTCAATTAACTCTGTCGATTTGTCATCCCAACCCATTTCGACGAGGATGGCTGCCTTTCTAATCATCCAGGCCGGGTCGCAGTTTTCGGTCCTCCAGTCCTCGAGTAAACCTTCCAGCGCTTTGAGGTCCATTGAATAAACCGCCCAGAGACACCGCTCGTGATAAACCCGGAGGGCAACGTACGGATCATCATCAAGAAAAGGTGATAACAATTTGATCCGCTGATCGAACAGGCCACGATCAAAACGGTGGCGGGCCACCGTCACGAGTACCATCGCAATGCTTCGCCAAGCCTCTCTAACGCTTGACCATCCAATCTTGGGATCCACTAGACCGTCAACTGTGCGAGCTTCGCAATCTATCAGATCAAGTGTCGTCACCGCCGCTGACTCGAGTTCAGAAGAGATTCGTTCGAGCAGAATTTCATGACGCCATACCAATTCCCAAATGGCCTGCAGCCGTTCCACCGGAGCAAAGTCTGGGAGAACTCGTAGGATGAGTGATTCCCAATCTTGGGTATTCCTACTCAATACCTGTCGCTTGTTAGCAGGAACCACCAGCCAACCCGGATAGATTTCCCTGTTGTGAGCCCATGCCTCGAGCGTATCACTCACACGATCCGGCAGGTCTCCGGACTCAATCTCAGGTAGCTTTTGCGGTTCATCTTTGGGTACTGTGGATTCTACCGTCTCCACAGGGTGAAGGTAATCGGGTATTGGCGCATATTGCTGTCTTGTCGACGCAGGCCATTCCGTGACATCGTATGGGCGTCCTTGTTCCAGCGTGCGCAGAATCCATTCCATTGCATAGTGGTGATGCAATTGCTCCGGCCACTTGCCCGCTTTGGGATGACGAGCAAGGTCTATGGGGACGACGTTGCGATCTTCAAGCATGCGGCGCCGGTGATGGGACAAGTCCAACCATCCGGCCAAGTATATCTTCGGTGCGGCCTCACCCAAGTTATCGCGTACCCATCCCGACCATTGCAGGAAATTCGGATCATCACCCGAGAATCCGATCAGACAGAAAACGGTTTCCATCATCAACTGCTGCACCGTGTTTACGAATGGGGCGAATTTCTTCGGGTAGGTACGGTAGTCTTCTTCCGTGAAGATAAGCGGGAAATGCGTGGGAAACGACCCGTGCAATTTGACGATACGTGGTCCCTTTGCCAGTGGGATTTCATCCATATTGCGGACGACGCTGTAAGCACGGTCCGCGACGAGAGGTTGCGTTCGCTCCAAAAGAGTGTCCCAATTCGTAGTGAACACGTCGCGCCAGGGAAGCTGCATCAGCCGTTTATGCCACTCTCCAGGCTTGAAATCGTCGTTCCGAATCAATTTCCCCAGGAAACGGTGCAAATCGCTCTTTCCGAATGCGGTCTCATACTCTTGAGCCAGCCTCAGAAGATCATCAGTTGCCGACATTTCCGTACTCGCGTTGCTCCGACTTCTGTCACCGGATTGTGGATACAGTTTGTGGGACATTTGTCTTGCCAGTGCGCGCCACGTCAAAGGCTTGCCTGTATCCGGTCGTACTTCCAGAGCACTTCTGCTGAAGCCACTCCCAACCATGACGGACGCATCCCCTGTACGTTGCCAGAGCGCGTCGCGAACTCGGTTTATATGGCTTTGATCGGGAACAGACATGATTGCGTAATACCTTACACTCGGAAGACTTTCATGACCTCGTCGCCGAGGTGGTTGATGACTTTGACGGCGATACGGCCGGATTGGGGTTTGGGAAAGGGGCGGGAAGTGTCGCTGTGGAGCGTTTCCCAGGCTTCCCGGTTGATATCGGCTTTGAGCGTCGTCTTGAGGGCCTTGTATGGATCGTTGGCGCCAAGGAAGTAGGCGTGCCGCACGAAGAAGCTCTCCTCGTTGTAGTCGGTGTCGATGAACCAACAGGCGATACCATCTGCGCCGTCACTGCGAATCTCGCCGGTGTTGGGATGGAAGACGTCCACCCCATTGACCTTGACCCGGAGTTGACCGTCACCCGCGTCGAGGAGATCGATGTCGGGTTCACCGAAGATGACGAAGAGGTTGCCTTTTCCCGTGTTCTTGAGATCGTCCGCCATGTGGAGATCAGCGTTCATGCGGGCTTTGAGGATGGGAATGCGCCCCAGTCTGTTGAACTCGGAAGCGTGGGCTTCGTAATTGAAAGCGCAGGCAACCAGCACGTCGAAACCCGCCTCTGCGGATTCGCGGGCGGCTTTCGCGAGATCGGGACGAGAGACGGTGCCAAATTCGGGGCCGATGAAGATGGCAGCGCGCTTCTCGACGCCTGCCTTCACGTCGTCTAAAGACGATTCGGAGTCGGCCACCCCTTCGATATAAGTTCCTTCCGCGCAGACGAGATCGCCGGGCCAGGGTCTGATCCCGGAGAAGGAGATGCGGTCCTCTTTATGTGATTGCTGGACTCCGGATGTCTTGAGGTGCTCCAGAATCACTTGCGCGAAATCCTGCTGCTTCCCATCGCCAACCCTGTCTTGCGCAGTAGGGTCAATCAGTTCGTCATCCTCACCGACGTACAAGACGCGGTGCGGGGACAGACTTTCCACCGTAAATGGTCCGGCTACCCGTACCGTCCTCTTGACCTCGTAGGGCTTGTCGTAGAGGTATTCGTAGTCGGCATTGGCGGCGATGGAGGCGTCGATCATTTTCTGCCGGGCGATACGTTGTTTCCACCAATCGGCGTGCAAGGTCTTCGCCACTGACGGCCATTCACCCTTGCTCTCGCGGGAGATTTCCCACTCCTCCCACTCCATGCCAAGTGTGTGGTTCAATTGATTGCGCAGCGGTTCCAATGTCTCCTGAAACCTCTCCCAGATTACGTCGATCTCGGCGTTGTTGGCAATGGACTTGAGGGTGATGTGGGGGACGCGTTCGTAGACGAAACCCTGGCGGATGTTCCGGTAAGTCGGGGGTTCCACGGGCAGGCCATCGTTCAACAAGACTTCCTCTTTTTCGCGGGATATCATCTCGTCAGACTGTGCTCTCTTGAAGTTTTCTATTGCGCCATAGTCCACATCACCCGCGAGTTCTGCTTCCTTGATTTGTCCCTCCGGGCTGTCGGAGAGAAGATAGTAAGGATAGCGGGCACCCATGATACGAGCACGGGCCAGCGCCAATGCCACGCGGGACGTGTCGATGGTGACCCAACGACGCCCCCATCGCTCGGCAACGTACGCGGTGGTGCCGGAACCACAGGTTGGGTCCAACACAAGATCGCCAGGATCGGTGGTCATCAAGATGCATTGGGCAATGGCCATCGGATGGGTCTGAACAACATAATTTTTATCACCAACTGAACTACCAAACTCCGTCCAAACATTGTTAGCCGGTGCAACGGGAAAATCATCTAGATATCTAATATATCCAAGTGTGTCTCTTAAAGACGTCAGGCGATTCGCTAACACCAATTTCCCCAATCCATTCATGCTAGTTGACCAGCCGCGTGACCTTTCGGGACGATATATTTTTCCTTCAAACTCAAAACCTTTTCGCGATGTTTCTGACCCTGTGGCCGAACTCGTTCCGCTCAATCGATATACTCTTGCACTTTTTGGCAACGGCGCGGTAAGTGATGACTCGTCCTTTGTCAGATTCCTTCTCATGCCATTTTCCAGTTCTACTTTTCGATACGCTTTGTCTCCAAAAAATGATTTGTGCGAATACAACTGCCGATATTTTAGATGCTCTTTGCTCTTTGCGTATAACAGCAAAATGTCGGCAGCATTCCCGATGAATTTCGAAGTTTGATTGCTCGTTTTCACATACACGATTTCCGAGATGAAATTTTCCTCCCCAAACACCTCATCCATCAGAACTCGTACCCGGTGCACGTTTTCATCTCCGATCTGTACAAAGATCGAACCACTTTCCGTGAGCAGATCTCGCGCCACGGTCAGGCGATCCCGCAGGTACGTCAGGTAGGAGTGAATGCCGTCGCGCCAGGTGTCGCGGAAGGCCTTGACCTGTTCCGGTTCACGGGTGATATGGGTGGCGTTGCCGTCCTTGACGTCCCGGCTGGTGGTGGACCACTGGAAGTTGGAGTTGAACTTGATGCCGTAGGGTGGGTCTATGTAGATGCACTGCACCTTGCCCCGCAGTCCTTCGCGCTCGGCGAGGGAGGCCATCACCTGCAAACTGTCTCCGAGGATCATGCGATTGGACCAGTTGGCGTCGTGCTGGTAGAACTCGGTGCGGGCGTCTTCATCCGGCAGCCCATTGAAATCGGCAAAGAGGTCGAGTTGAGAAGATGTTCCCGTTTCCTTGCTGTGGCGTACCAGGTCGTCGACCAGCACTTTGGGGTGGACTTTTTCCTGAATAAAGAGCGGTGGCGCCTGCACGAGAAGGTCCGACGCGTCTTGTTCGTCCTTGCCCCGCCAGACGAGTTGGGGATCGAGGTCGCGGTTGCGGCGTTGATAGGCGACCCGCACCGGACTGCGTTCGTCCCTCTCCATCACGGCCTGGTACTCGGCAGTGGGGATGTTCTTCCGCGAAGCCTCACCGTGAGTGAAGCTTCCCACTTGTTTCTTCGGTTTGGACTTTCTGGCCATTGTTCTCTGTTATGCGATGATTCTTGTTGCCGGTCAGTAAAATTTTCAGGATATAGCCCGGATAAGATCACTGAGATTCACCGATGTGACATTTTGCTTTTTGCTCATCTTTTTTCTCTTGAAGGCTGTAGTAAATGTCATCATTCACTTCATTTACAGCCTTAATGACTTCGTCAAAGGTCGTTGCATAGATGCCGTCTTCCGCCGTGAGTTTAAAGGAATTAATAGTTTGCTGTTCGAAGAGAAAAGCGCCGACCTGTTCGGGTTTCAGAATCTCATCATCGTCGTACCCGTGTTTTTTCCGTAATGTCTTATCATTGTCCCGGCTTAACATGATTAACGAGTTGAATTCACGCACCATATAATCACTGTGGGTACTGATGACAACGTTCAATCCGGCATTCACAAGTTTTGCCAGCAAGCGGGAAATTTTACGCTGGTTATCGGGATGAATATTCAATTCCGGCTCATCGATCATCAGGACGTCTCCTTCGCATGCCTGATGTTCCAGGTAAAACCACAGTCCGAAAAGACTTTTTACCGCACCGGAAGTCATGTGTAAACCCATTGAAGGGGTTCTTACGCCATCGCGCTTGAGTTGGTAGGGTTTGAATTCAATGCCGCCTGTGCGAGCATCGACCTTGTAGGCTCCGCCTGCCAGATCTTTTTTCAACCGTTCAGCGAAGTCGTGAAAATCACCTGTCCCTGAGCGTTGAGTTTCCACCAGGCTGTTTAACCAATCGATGTAATCAGCGATCGGAAGAGCATAGCGTGAGAGAATAACATCACGCAGTAACTCTGAGATATTGATCTTTTCCCGGGAAGCATGGTGCAATAAAGCCGTGCGTCGCGTACTGAGCTCACGAAAAAATAAGTGAAGACCGTTGCGCTCCGCGGGCATCAGGAAAATATCGGTTTTAGGCGTGTACTTAATAATACTTTGCCAGTCCATACTGGTTTTAAGATGGAATTTTGCGGTTTTCAGCTGTTTGGAGGAGGTATTGAATACAAAATTCGCGAGCCTGGATGACACGCTCTTGTTGAATTCATCCAGATTCCAATGATTATTACTCTCCTCTTTATCTTTTAAGATGTTCAGTAGACAACTATATGAATAGTATAATGAATACAGGGTCCAGGTTTTACCTGCGTTGTTGGGTCCGCAAAAAACAGTGAGCGGTCGTTGTACGAACTCTCCCTTGTTGATGCTGCCCAGATTCTCAACCAGAAAGGTCAAATCCGTCTGAAATTCATGCATGGGCATACCTTTGTCATATCTCCATCAGCGCTGTGAGATCGAAAGCGTGAATCCGACTCTTGATCCTCTCCAGCGTCTCGCGACCTGCCACCCGAGAAACATCTCCGGTAACCTGGCATCGTTTGAAAATAACATACTGTACCAATTGGTGGCCGAGAAATTGAAGTCCAAGTTGGCTGCCACCCTCCCCATTCCAGATGGCGCGCAGGTTGCCATTGTCCATAAGTGCCAATCCTGCTTTTTTCGGGAAGGATATTGAGCCAACAAATAACCAGAAGTCCTTCTCGGATTCCTCGTTCACCGAGAAACTATCAAGCGCAGCATAGTTGCGTAAGACTTCAATACGGTTCCGGTAAATCTGCGCTTCCTGTGTCTGTCTTTGCTTGTTCATTCTACAACCTTTGATCGGATGTATCCATCATAACTGCCCTTGCCTTATTCGCGCCGCGAGCAACTCGTTGAATTCCCGTTGGATCTCATAGACGTCCGTGAACTCGGCAAAGGCCCAGCGGCCGTAGCGGCGGTGATTGTTCACGCCGGGCACCCAATAGACGTCCATAGTGGTTTTCTTCTCTTTGGCGTCCTCCCTTCGATAGCCCTTGATTTCGACGATGAGATGCAGGAGATCGTCCTCTCCATGGCCATCGTCGACGAGGACGATAAAATCCGGTAGGTACGTCCGCGTTACGGAGGCGTGACGGTAAGGGACCTCGAAACCGAGATTGTGGTTCTTGACGTAGGCTTTGACACGAGGATGGGATTCGCTGACGCGGCAAAATTCCGCTTCCCAATCGCTGTCGAGGACGACCCAGTTGACGTGGCAGCAGCGGGAATCGGTCTCGTAACGGCTGATCTTTGTCGTGTTGAAGTTGACATGGATCGTGGAACCGAAAGGGTTGAATGGATCAAGGACAGCCTTGACGGGACGCCTGTCGATTTCCGCTCGCGTGATGGCTGCCGTAATACGCTCGCAGGCCACGTCGGCCAGTTCCTGGTACATGAGTTGGGCAGGGTAGGTGTCGCCCTTGCAGACGAGACAGTCATCGAGCCACTGTCTGGTGATGCTCTTGAGTTGTCCGAAGAGATGAAGCTTGGGTTTTTCATGCGGGTCGCGCCATTTCGTGTAGAGCAGCCGCTTGGTCAGAAAAAAGAGCAGGGTCGTGCGTCGCAGGTCGTTGGTGTGAAGCAGATCGAGGTCGACACCTTCACCAATAATCCCTTGGTTCGTGGTAATGGAAGGACCAACCTGTTCCGGTGTCAGTACCAACACAGAGTCCTCGTTGAAATCGGCGCTGAGTCGTTCTTCCGGCAATTCCACCCGGTAGCCGGCCACCCGAGGGAAACGGATCTCGAGCGCGTCTCTTTCGGGGCGTACGGCTCTCACCTGCACCGTCTTTCGTGGTGGCTTTGGTGTAACCACGACAGGCTTCGCCGTAAAGTCGAAGGGTATCCCCAAGACGTCCGCGTACTCGACGTCGAACAGGCCGTCTTCGTTGAGATCGTAGGATTGGCGACGCAGAGCGCGGCCGATGACTTGCTCGCAGAGCAATTGCGTGCCGAAAGCGCGCACGCCCAGCACGTGGCTGACGGTGTTGGCATCCCATCCTTCAGTAAGCATCGAAACCGACACGACGCAGCGAATCGAATCTCCCAAGCGACCCGGTTTTCCTACGGTGTTCATCACCTCACGGAGCAACTCCTGGTCGCTGATGCGCTCGGCCTGGTGACGATCACCGGTGCGCTCGATGATTTCTCTTCGAAAGCGTGCGATCTCACCGGCGGCCATGGCACGAAAGTTCCTGTCCAGCGCGTCCCCGGATTCCAGTTGTTCGCTGTCGATCAGCAACGTGCGAGGCCGCGGATATTGCTTACCGTATTCGTCAAAGTTACGAAACAGTTCGAGGCGTCCATTTTCGAAGACTGTGGAACCATCATCGTTCTCACGGTGGAAACCGGCGATATAGTCATAGACCAGCTTGGAGGTGGAGGTGTTGTTGCAGACCACAATAAAGCATGGTGGGACGTCAATGCCCGCTTCCCGCATGAGCTCGAAGGTCTTGCGGTAATGCCCGTACAGAGCCTCCAAGGCAGTCTGGAGTTCCACGGGCAGGCTCAAGGGATCGAGGTGCCCGGCTTGGTTCCGTCCCTTCTTCGGCATGGCGACGCGTATGTGTTCCCAGAGATTGCGAAACCTGGGCATTTCTCCACCGGGATGTTGTCGGCCACCGGTACTCGGGGAAGTTTGACGATGCCGCATTCGATGGCATCCATCAGCGAGAAGTCGTTCATCGTCCAGGGAAACAACGTTCCCTCTGCATAGCCCGAGCCACGCAGGAAGAAAGGTGTCGCAGAGAGATCCATCACCCGGTTTATACCCAACTTGCTGCCGACTGTTTCGAGCCCCGAAATCCAAAGGCGGGCGGCTTCCTTGTTCTTTTGGGCTTCCTTCCTGTCATCTCTGGTAAGCAACCCTTCCTGCTCCTCGCCCGGTTTTTCGCGATAGCAGTGGTGCGCTTCATCGTTAAGGATTAGGATGTTGCCGACTCCCATGAGTTCGGGCATGACCCGTTGCAGCATTTGTCCCTTGGTTTCCAGGGTGTTCAGAGTCTCGCCTCGGCCCAGGAGAAGTGAACGGCCGCCTTTGGATAGTTCCAAGCGCTCACGCGGTTTGAAGGCGTGGTAATTGGTGATGACGATCTTTGCTTTATCGAGATCGGCAAGCATGTCGCCGGGTACCAACTCACGGCTTTGGTAATAGCTGTCCGGATCATTGGGCTGCAACACGCGCAGGCGGTCCTTGATGGTGATTCCAGGTGTGACTACGAGGAAACCACGCGTGAATCTGTGACTGCGAGGACGTCGGACCGCATTGATGGTCTGCCAGGCGATCAACATGGCCATAACCGTGGTCTTTCCGGCACCCGTCGCCAGCTTAAGCGCTAGTCGGGACAGGTGTGGATTGGCATCGTTGTTGACATTCGCCAGGTAGTCGAGGAAGTCCCTGCCGACCCGGCCCACGCGCGGCGCAACCTCGGTGAGCCAGATGACGGTCTCTACCGCTTCGATCTGGCAGAAGAAGGGGCGTATGCCGCTGAAGCGGTGGTGCCGCCAGTGCTGGAGCAGACGGGCAGTCTCAGCAGTCACCTGCCAGTGGCTCGGATTCGGTTTGTCCCGCCACCCGTCAACCTGCCGGCGAACCCCGCTGATAATCGCCGTTTGATCGTATTGCTGCGCGGCGGTGGACAGCCCTTTCCTTTCGTCGAGCACCAGGGCCTGTTGTTCCACGGACGCTCCTTTTTGCTTCTTCGGTTTCGGGATCGGCGTGATGAATTCGGCCCGCCTCCGGCTGTCTTTGATCTTCTGGGTCGGCTGTCCCGTATCGTCCAGTTCCCAATGCCGGCTCGGGCGCTCGTAGGGTGAGTTGAGGACAGGCTGTTCGTAGAATGGATTTGTCAAATTGATACAATCTCAAAAAAAATTATTCCATTTCGTATTCGAGGGTCTCGTCTTACCAAGGCTACCTTCAGTTGTTCGCCACTTCGGTGCGTTTTAAGCAGTCCATGACCCATCCGAAATCCGGGTAATTACCGGGACTTCATACCCTGCAGGGCTTCGTAGTTCCGTTTAATCACCACGCGCCGTCATTGCGGTAACCAGTCTCACCAACCCGGGGATGCCTTCTCGTTGCCATGCCTGCCGGACTGCGTGGAATTGTAATTCCGAAGCGTATCCCTCGGTTCTCGGATGATCGGAAATATAGCATTTTATACAATCCGGATCAACTGCTCACCCGTTCCCTGGTTGCGTTTATTCCCACATTTTGCAGGACGGTGGGAAGGAGTGGTCGTGGTTCAGTCTACAGCAAAAAGAGACAATTGGGGTCCCATATCCGTATCCTTTTCAAAGAGCACATCGGTATGAATCCAGGATACGACGTCCTGCACGCCTTCGAGGTGTTTGAGATCAGTGAAAACAAAAGGCAGTTTGCCTCGCATCAATTCGGCATCCTGCTTCATCACCTCGAGGTTGGCCCCCACATGGGGAGCGAGATCGATTTTGTTGATGACCAACAGATCCGATCTTGTAATACCCGGTCCTCCTTTTCGTGGAATTTTATCTCCTCCGGAAACGTCAATCACGTAAATGGAAGCATCGACCAGTTCCGGACTGAAGCTGGCAGCCAGGTTGTCTCCCCCACTCTCTAAAAAAATGATATCCACCTGTGGAAAGCGAACAAGCAACTGTTCCATTGCATCAAAATTCAGAGAGGCATCTTCTCGGATGGCGGTATGCGGACAGCCTCCTGTTTCCACGCCAATGATCCGGTCTGCCGACAGAGCTTCATTTTTGATTAAAAAATCCATATCCTCTTTTGTAAAAATATCGTTGGTGATTACGGCCAACTGAAATTGATTGCGCATGTATCGACATAAACAATGCAGCAATGCCGTTTTCCCGGAACCTACGGGGCCGCCAATTCCAATTCTGACTGGTTTTCTCATCATTCTTCTCTTCAATGTCCTCTTTTCCGCTTCCAGGCGAGTTGGAATAGAGGGAGGAATATTGCAGGGGTTACTAGGAACGAAACAATCGGGTATGGAGGTGCCGGTGACTCATCTGTCGAATATCCAACAACGGATGAAACAAAGTGAGAGGGGTTTGAGGATTCATCTGCAAGATACTGTCCACCAAAGCGGGTAATTGATTCAAATAATGCGCTAACAAGGTTTGCCCTTCTTGTTGTCCTATTGCTATCAAACGCAAGGCGGCAGAAACAATAGCAGCCAGACAGGAATACCCATATCCCGACAGCGCTTCTCTCTCAGGAACTTGGCTGACCGTCAGAACCAGAGCATAAACGACCGCGGCGTTGCCATGCATTTGATGCTGCTGAATGGCTTCCCGGATTTTTTCCAAGTCCTGGTGGGGGTAAAGAGGCAGACAGGTATTGAGAAAGCTTTTCCCCACGGTCAGGCTGCTCATTCTGACGGATGCGGATGGTTTGAGCGCGGTCAATTCCCGATCGAGTATTTGAATGTGCTGCCAATTTCCTGCCAGATAAGCCAGGCACGTTCGATGAAAGGCCAACCCTTCGCAGGGGAGAAAACCGGAATGAAGGTAATGCGCCATCCAATGGTCCAAATCGGCGCCATTCCGAACTTGTTGCTCAGCAACCGCGCTTTCCAGTCCATCAGAAAATGCAAAAGCGCCGGTGGGAAAGAAACTATCATGCATTTGCAGTACTTGTAGCAGATGTCGTGGTTCCATTTCAGAGTCTCAATGGGAGTGCCCAGTCATGAGACGCGCAGAATTGAAGGGCTGAGAGGCTTCTTGACAGGAAATTTTCAGTTGATGCAATAAACTCCGAGTGGCTGAATTGGCGAGACAAATCAATGCCTGATCGGCAATCATCAAAGGTTGATGGCGATTACCAAGTTGATAGGCATAATACGCCCATTCTCGAGGAGAAGTCGGATGGATCAAATACACGGGTTCTTTGGCTTCGTTCACGCAAATAACCAATTGCCGCAATTCCAAAATCAAGCAGTCATCTTGTTTGAGCACGGTTCCATAAGGCAGGGAGATGGCAAATTCAAATCCCTGGTCCGATTGTCGTTTCCCATGCCCCTGGCATCGCTCTTCCCATGACAAGGTCAGAGTGTGCCGGCGAAAACCGGAAATCGGAGTTGTCAGCGATTCTAGGGGATGGACGGTTTCAACCAAATGCATCAGGATAAAATTTCTAAAACAGAAAATAGCGTTGGGCCAGTGGTAAAACTTCTACAGGTTCACATTTCAGCAGTTCTCCATCAGCTTTGACTTCATAGGTCTCCGGATTGACTTCAATGTCTGGTAAATAGTCATTGAGCTCGAGATCTTTCTTGGAAAGTACCCGGCATTTTTGGACGGCCACGGGCTTGCGATTCAAACCCTGCAACGCCCCGCTGTGTAAACTCGCTTGGGAAACAAAATGAACGGAAGTTTGATTGGTCGCTCTTCCATAGGCTCCAAACATCTCTCTGTAAATATAGGGTTGAGGTGTAGGAATCGAGGCATTGCCATCTCCCATTACAGCGCCAGCGATGAAACCGCCTTTGATGATCAATTCGGGTTTGACTCCAAAGAACGCGGGTTTCCAAAGAACCAAATCCGCCAATTTGCCAACCTCGATGGAACCAATGCAATGGCTCATACCATGGATGATCGCAGGGTTGATAGTGTATTTGGCAATATATCGTTTGGCGCGAAAGTTGTCGTTCTGCTCGCCATCCTCTGGCAATGCGCCCCGTTGTTTCTTCATTTTATCCGCAGTTTGCCAGGTTCGGCAAATCACCTCGCCAATACGTCCCATTGCTTGCGAGTCAGAGGCTATCACACTGAATGCGCCCAAGTCATGGAGAATGTCTTCCGCAGCAATGGTTTCCGCTCGAATACGTGAATCCGCAAAAGCGACGTCTTCGGGAATGGAAGCGGATAAATGATGACAAACCATCAACATGTCCAGGTGCTCATCCATGGTATTGCGTGTGAAAGGCATGGTTGGATTTGTGGAGGAAGGCAACACATTGGCTTGTCCGCACAGCTTGATTATATCGGGAGCATGGCCTCCTCCCGCACCTTCGGTGTGGTAGGTATGGATCGTTCTTCCTTTAAAAGCTGCAATACTGTCTTCGACAAAACCGGTTTCATTGAGCGTGTCGGTATGGATGGCCACTTGCACGTCAAATTCTTCCGCAATAGCCAGGCATTGGTCTATGGCAGCCGGTGTTGTTCCCCAATCTTCATGGAGTTTGAGCCCCAATGCGCCTCCTTCGATTTGTTCACGTAGAGCCACCGGAAGCGAAGCGTTGCCTTTTCCCAGAAAGCCGAAATTCAGAGGAAAAGCTTCCACGCTTTCAAACATCCTTTTGATATTCCATGCCCCGGGGGTGCAAGTGGTGGCATTGGTCCCCGTGGCGGGCCCGGTACCTCCGCCAATTAGAGTTGTGATGCCTGAGTAAAAGGCTTCCGGGATTTGATTGGGGGAAATATAATGGACATGGGCATCGATGCCTCCTGCCGTCAGAAGGGTTCCTTCTCCCGCGACGATTTCAGTGGAAGCCCCCACTGCCATACCCGCAGTTACACCTGCCATGGTACCCGGGTTTCCGGATTTTCCGATTCCGCGAATAAGCCCGTCCCGGACCGCGATATCCGCTTTATAAATCCCTTTGTAGTCGAGCACCAAGGCGTTGGTAATCACCATGTCCGGCGTGCCATCACCGCGAGTGGACTGTGGCGATTGTCCCATGCCATCCCGGAGCACTTTTCCCCCTCCAAATTTGCTTTCATCTCCATAGACTGTATGGTCTTTTTCCACTTCGATCAACAAATCCGTATCTCCCAAGCGTACTTTGTCCCCGACTGTGGGGCCATAGTGGTCCACATAGGTACGACGTTCTATTTTCATGGAGTCCTCTTTATTTCGAAGTCTTGAATGGCAATCATGGCCTTTGCTTTCACCAAGGGATCATCCAACGCGCCATTTATTTTCCCGTTTATTCCAAAAATCATGCGGCTTCCCGCAAAGGGTACGACTTCCACTTCCTTGACATCTCCCGGTTCAAAACGGACTGCCGTGCCAGCAGGGATATTCAAGCGCATCCCATAAGCGAATTCCCGTTCAAAAGAAAGCCAACGGTTGACTTCAAAAAAATGGCAATGAGAACCCACTTGGATGGGACGGTCTCCCAGATTGGACACCTTCAGTTGTTGGGTTTCTCTCCCTTGATTGGCCTCAATGGGGTCTTTGCACAGAATGATTTCTCCAGGAATCATAGGATCCTTTCATGACGTGGAATGATTTTATTGAATGGGGTCGTGAACCGTCACCAATTTGGTCCCATCCGGGAATGTGCCTTCTACTTGAATTTCCCGGACCATCTCGGGTACTCCTTGCATGACGTCTTCCGCAGAAAGGATTTTAGTACCCAAGCTCATCAACTCCGACACGGTTTTTCCATTGCGGATCTCTTCTAAAATTTCTGATGTGATCAAAGCGATCGCTTCCGGATAGTTGAGCTTCAAGCCACGGGTTTTGCGTTGACGTGCCAACTCACCGGCAGTAAAAATCATCAATTTTTCAATCTCTCGGGTGGTAAGATGCATATAAGGCTCTTAGGAGAAAAAGATTCAAAGGGAAGTTGCAAATGGGGGACAATCCTCATACGGATAAATGTTGATGTACAATATCGTCGGATAGGCCCTCAATAGGCCCCTTGGTAACAATTCGACCTTTTTCCATGATACAGAAATCTCTAGAGACTCTGCGGGCAAAGGGCAGCTTTTGCTCAACGAGCAGGACCGTTAGGTTTTCTTCGCGATTCAATCGCATCAGAATCGAACCTATCTCACGGACGATATTGGGTTGAATTCCCTCGGTAGGCTCATCCAGGATCAACAATTTTGGATTGAGCGCCAAGGCCCGGCCAATAGCGAGTTGCTGCTGCTGGCCACCGGATAAATCTCCACCTCGACGATTGAGCATTTCTTTCAACACAGGAAACAAATAGAATATTTTTTCTGGAATTTCTCTGATTTTTTCACGGCGGGCCGTCAACCCTATTTTAAGATTTTCTTCAACTGTCAATTGAGAAAAAATCTCTCTCCCTTGGGGAATATATCCGATACCGACACGCGCTCTCAAATCAATGGGTTTCCCCGTCAAATCCTGTCCCTCCATTTGGATACTACCGGATTGAATCGGTAAAATTCCCATGATGGCATTGAGCAGAGTTGTTTTGCCCACCCCATTTCGTCCCATCAGGCAAAGGCATGCTCCTTGAGGAACGCACAAATTCACGTCCCATAGAGTGTGACTTTCCTGGTAAAACTGATTGAGATCGTGGATTTCCAACACACTAGGCTCCCAGATACACTTCGATGACTTTTTGATTGTTTTGAACCTGCTCCATGGTTCCTTCCGCCAGTACTCGTCCCTCGTGCAATACGGTCACCTGTTGGGCAATCGAACGGATAAACTCCATATCATGTTCCACCACGACCACCGAACGTTGTCCTGCCAGCGACTGCAACAATTCGGCAGTGCGGTCCATTTCTGATGGAGTCATTCCCGCCACCGGTTCATCCACCAACAACAATAGTGGGTCCTGCATCAGAAGCATGCCAATTTCCAGCCACTGTTTTTGACCATGGGAAAGCAATCCCGCCTTGACGGTTTTTTGTTCCTGCAAGCCGATCGTTTCGAGAACGTTGTCGATCCGGTCACATTGCCCTGCGGTCAATTTGGCGTACAGACTGGTCCAAACTCCCTTATCATGATGCATTGCCAACTCCAGATTCTCAAACGCCGTATGTTCCAAAAAGACTGTTGGTTTCTGGAATTTTCGTCCAATGCCGATATGCGCGATTTCGTTTTCCGAGAGTTGGGTCAATTCAATTCGTTGCCCAAAATAAACTCGTCCTTGCTCGGGACGTGTTTTTCCGGTGATCACATCCATCATGGTTGTTTTCCCTGCTCCATTGGGTCCAATGACACTGCGCAGTTCACCTTCGTTGATATACAAATCGAGTCGATCCAAGGCTTTAAAACCATCAAAACTAACCGACACATCTTCCATATAGAGAATCACTCCATGGGTGGTGTCGACCTGATTACTGACTTTGAGCCGGTCCATTTGTTTTCAATCCTTTGTTTTTTGAAACAGTCCGATTATACCCCGTGGCAGGAAGAGGGTCACTACGATGAACAAGATGCCTAAAACATACAGCCACAACTCGGGGAAAACAACAGTGAAAATGCTTTTGGCGCTATTGACCAACCCCGCTCCCAGCAGTGCCCCTACCAACGACCCTCGCCCCCCAATAGCAACCCAGATTGCCATTTCAATAGAGTTCGATGGTTGCATTTCGCTGGGATTGATGATTCCCACTTGAGGTACGTACAAAGCCCCTGCGATACCACACATGACGGCGGAAAGAGTCCAAACAAAAAGTTTGTATTGTTTGGGATCATATCCGGAGAATCGCACGCGATCTTCTTCATCACGGATGGCTCTGAGCACCCGGCCCAATTTCGATTGCACGACGAACCGACACAGCAGGTATCCAGTCAGTAAAAAGAAGGCGGACAAAACATAAAGGCCTAATCTGGTATTTGGTTCACGCAGAGAAAATCCCAGGATATGCTTAAAGTCAGTGAGACCGTTGTTTCCTCCAAATCCCGTATCATTTCGAAAAAACAACAACATGCTGGCATAGGTCATGGCTTGAGTAATAATGGAAAAATAAACTCCGCGCACACGGGAACGAAATGCAAAGTATCCGAAAATATAAGCCAGTAATCCGGGGGCAAGCACCACAATTACCAATGAAAACCAGAACATGTCAAAGCCATACCAAAACCAGGGAAGTTCTTTCCAATCCAGAAACACCATGAAATCCGGCAGTTTGCTACGGTACACGCCCATGCCTTCCATGGCGCGCATCAAATGCATCCCCATGGCATAGCCTCCCAATGCAAAATAGACTCCATGTCCCAAACTCAAGATCCCCGTATACCCCCAGATCATATCCATTGCCAAGGCGACCATACCATAACATAAGAACTTCCCCATAATGTTGATGACATAATCCGGAATATGAAAAAAAGAATCCACTGCCAAAAACAAATTCATGAGGGGAATCACAATCATCATGATTGAGGCGAGTAAACATGTCACCAGCCAACCTCTTTTCGAATGTATCTGTAAAATCATCCCTCTCATCTCGAGCCTTGGTCTATCATTCCATTTAATTTTCGAGCAATCGTCCTTTGGGAGCAAACAATCCTCGAGGACGCATTTGCAGAACGACGATTATAAAAACCAAAATGACGATCTTTCCAAAAACGGCGCCTGCATAGGGTTCCAGAAATTTATTAATAACGCCCAGTCCCATGGCGCTGGCCACGGTTCCCAATATTTTTCCAACACCTCCAAAAACCACCACCATGAAAGAGTCCACGATATAAAGCTGTCCCAACTCAGGCCCGACATTCCCCAATTGAGACAATGCGAGCCCCCCCAAACCGGCGATTCCCGATCCCAAACCAAATGTCCACATGTCTGTACGTGAGGAAGAGATTCCCATACAGGAGGCCATTTTCCGATTTTGGGTAACCGCTCTTACTTGTAAGCCGAGCGATGTTTTTTGTAAGAGGAGTCCCACAAAAATCACGACCAATAGGGTGAAGAAGATTATGGTTATTCGACTGAAAGGGAATACCAGTCCTTGCGCAATTTGGACCCCTCCCGCCAACCATTTAGGATTGGCGACTTCAACATTCTGTGCGCCAAAAATAAGGCGAACGGTTTGAATCAGTAATAGACTGATACCCCAGGTAGCCAGTAAAGTTTCCAAAGGGCGTCCATATAAAAAACGAATCACGCTGCGTTCTATTACCATACCGACCAACGCTGGAATCAAGAAAGCGACGGGTAGAGCGAGGAGCAGATAAAAAGAAAAGAATTGGTTGAGATGAGTTTGGAAGATATTCTGAACAATATAGGTGGAATAAGCCCCCAGCATGAGCATTTCGCCATGAGCCATATTGATGACCTTCATCAGTCCAAAAGTGATCGCTAAACCCAAGGCGGCCAGCAACAAAACACTGCCCAAACTGATACCACGAAACACGTCCCCCACCAGTTCAATCACCGCAATCGCACTTTCGATATCCTTTATCGCCCCAGAAGCGGCTTCTCTGATTTCCGGGTCCGGCTCTTGAAAAGAACCATCTTCATTGCGGGTCAGTAATTTTTGAAGGATACTTTTGAATCGAATATTTCCTGAATCACCGAAAGTGCGGATTGCGCCTAATCTCAGCTTTTTCTCTTCACTTTGAATTCCAATAACTGCCAATGCTACCGTCAAGGCTTCACGCACAACGTCTTCAGTTTCTTTGCTCAACGCATGTCGGATGGGTTCAATGGCTTCGTCAGTGGACCTTTTGGTCAACTCTTGGGCTGCTTTCAGGCGATCTTTGGGATTCGGTGAGGCCAGTTGTAATTGCCCAATCACCGGATTGAGCACGCGACGAACGGCATTATTGACTTTTGGGGTATTGAGTTTGAGACCTTCTAATGAGATCGTTTCCCCGGTGATGACATCCATACCACTAGTTATATTCTCTAAAATAACGACATTTCCACCAGGAGTGATGCGGATCTTCTTTTCCTTCAATGCCTTTAAAATCGGCAAAAGAGAAGGGTCATTCAATTTCCCAAAAACCTTGATCGATGCAATCAGAACCTTACGATTTTCAGATCCCAAACCCCGTAGCGCCTCTTCTCGTTCGTCAGCAAATCCGGTGACTGGGAGTAGAAACAAAACCAAGAACAGCGGCATCAGTCCCAGGATTGACTTTTTTACGCTACGAGAAAACAAGAATGCTATGATAAGCATGACGGAAGAAAGTGGAGATGAGAACTTCAATGTCAATGAACTCAATGGAGAAATACCTTCGATTTTGCTCTTTTTTGAAGTCGAAGTCACCTGAGATGTGATTTGGGGTGAGGAACCGTCGAGTGAACGACTTTATATTATTGAGCATTCGTGTCCGGATAAATGTGTTCAAGCCCCAAGGGACACAATTCAAGTAACTGCCAAGCCACGAGAAATGTAGGGTCCCCTGGGATGCCTGAATGAGAACAAATTCCCATACTCTCGAGTTTCTTCGGACTTCTGAATAAAATTCATTTTGTGTTAGTGGGTTTCTTCCTTAAAAACGGGGGCTGGACGGTGCCCTCCACTAAAATCAGTTGGCGTAAAATTCTTCAGAATCGGGACTCGGTACAGTTGCCACAAACCCAGGGATAGGTCCAATCAGCAATTTTAATGGCGCTTTCCGGAATATGAGGACTCCAGGCTTGCGCACGAATGGGACCGTTTGTTTGCCAGACAACCTCGAATTGTCCATCTTCCTGGATTTCTCCAATCAACACAGGCTTGCGCAGGTGGTGGTTTTTGGCATCCATAGTGATTTCATATCCGGAAGGAGCCATGACGCTTTGGAAACCGACTGCCTGCCGAACCGCGTCCACATTAGTCGTTCCCGCCTGAATCACCGCTTGCGCCCACATACGAATCCCGATGTAGGTCGCTTCCATGGGATCATTGGTCACCCGTTTGTCGCCTCCGGGAAGATTGTTTTCTTCCACATAAGCTCTCCATTTGGCAATGAATTCTTCATTGACAGGATTCTCAATCGACATGAAATAATTCCAGGCAGCCAAGTGTCCGACCAGTGCGGAGGTATCGATCCCACGTAATTCTTCCTCTCCTACCGAAAACGCGACCACAGGCACATCTTCCGCCATTACACCTTGATTTGCCAACTCTTTGTAGAAAGGAACATTGGCGTCCCCATTGATCGTAGAAACGACAGCCGTGGGACCTTCAGCAGACCAGGTTCTGATATCCGATACAATGGTTTGCCAGTCACTATGACCGAAGGGCGTGTAGGTTTCATAAATATCTTCCTCGGCCACCCCCTTTGAATTCAAGAAAGCGCGAAGGATTTTGTTCGTGGTGCGAGGATAGACATAATCAGTCCCTATGAGCATCCAACGTTTTGCCTCTCCACCATCTTCACTCATGAGGTATTCAACGGCAGGAATCGCTTGTTGGTTTGGCGCGGCTCCCGTATAAAAAACATTGTATGAAGATTCTTCACCTTCATATTGCACGGGATAAAAAAGCAGACCGTTTAATTCTTCAAAAACTGGCAATACGGATTTTCTGGAGACAGAAGTCCAACAACCAAAAGTCACGGCAACTTCATGTTTTTGAATCAATTCTCGCGCTTTTTCGGCAAACAAGGGCCAGTTGGAAGCCGGATCTACAACAATGGGTTCTATTTGCTTTCCTAACAATCCCCCACTGGCATTGATCTCCTCAATTGCCATGAGGGCCACGTCTTTGAGGGAGGTTTCGCTGATGGCCATTGTCCCACTCAGCGAATGCAAAATTCCCACTTTGATAGTCTCAGCCGCCTGCGCGCTGAAAGCAAAAAACAGGAACCATGAAACCGATAAATAAAGACAGATTCTCTTTAACAGTTTTGCTAACATAAATTACTCCTTGCATACAATTTTGTATTTCTCAGGCTTGGCATAGTAGGGTCTGTTACAAAAAGTCGGCCAAGATACCGCCCTTCAAATAATTAAATTTCAACAAACTGATATTATTTATCATTTCATAAAAATAATTTTTCATTGAGTAAAAAAGGCGATGTTGGTGGGGCGTAGGAATGATTAAATAAAAAGCACAAGGGTTATAAAATAATCAAAAACACAACTTTTTCGACCTCTCATTTGAAACAGCATCGAATTAATGTTTAATTTGAATTTAATCATTTGCTAATAATCAAGTAACAATCAGTTCCTAAAATACGCTTGTTCCAACCAGGAAGTTTGGAATGTGGGGCATCATTTTGTTGTTCCATCATGATTGAATCCGATTTGAATCGAAAGGAGTATTAGATGAAGAATTTTCTGAGAAATTCAGCAAGCGTATTGTTGACAGGAGGAATTTTGTTTGGCGCCTCTGTCGTGTGGGGACAGGCAAAGGTGGATGATAGATTGTTGGATTATTCAAAAACATCAGGTGTTGCCGGAAATTTGAGCAGCGTTGGTTCAGATACGTCTGAACAACCTGATGACCCTATGGGCCGAATCATTTCGGAAAGAATATCCTGGCGTGAATGCGCAAATAGAAGGGAAAGGCTCCAGTACCGCGCCACCTGCATTGATCGAAGGTGTTTCGCAATTAGGGCCGATGTCACGCAAAATGAAGAGAAAAGAAGTCAACTCCTTCGAGAATAAGTATGGTTTCAAGCCGACAGCAATTGGAGTGGCACTGGACTCTCTGGCTGTTTTTGTTAACAAAGACAATCCCATCGAAGCATTGTCGTTGGAAGAAGTGGATGCTATTTTCTCCAGTACCCGCAAAGGGGGACACCTGGATGTGACGACCTGGGACCAATTAGGACTTTCAGGGTATTGGACAAATCGCGCCATCAGTCTCTACGGTCGTAATTCCGCATCCGGAACCTATGGATATTTCAAATCCAATGCGTTGTTCAAGGGTGATTTCAAGAGTACAGTGAAAGAACAGCCCGGGTCAGCCTCCGTTGTGTTGGGCGTGACGGAAGAATTAGGAGGAATCGGATATTCCGGAATTGGTTATCAAACTTCCGGCGTCCGCGCCCTGCCCTTATCCAAGAAAAAAGGCGAAGATGCTTACGAGCCGAATTATGCCAATGTGCTTTCCGGTAAATACCCACTGGCCCGCATGCTTTATATCTATGTGGCGAAAGAACCGGGGAAACCGCTACCGAAGCGCACCTTGGAGTATCTGAAATTCGTCTTGTCAAAACAAGGACAAGAAATCGTAGTCAAAGACGGCTACCTGCCACTTCCCGGAGAGGTTGTGAAAAAACAGTTGGAACTCCTTGGAGAGAAAATGATGTAATTGGTTTGAAAGGCCGTTTATGTTCACCTTCCCGTATCGGCGTCCTTCGACTTCAATCAATGAACGCGTATTCAAGCGGGCAAAAGCGTGGGACACCGCAGCCCGCTATTTGATCGTAACAGGAGGTATCCTGGTCATCATCTGCGTGATTGGGATTCTTTTTCTGATTGCATCCGTATCCCTTCCTCTTTTTCTACCTCCGGGTCAGGAAATCCTGGCCCGGTTTCAGGTGAAGCAGCACGGGTCCGATGGATTTCTCAGTGCCGCGATGGACGAGTATCTGGAAACAGGTTCTTTCCTGGATAAAAGGGGGCTCTGGCATTTTTATGATTTGAAGGAAGGAACCATCCTGCTTCAAAAACAAAGTCAACCCCCTACCGATACGGCACTCAGAATCCAAAACGTCGAGTTTTATGGACAGAACCTCTTCAGCCTTGTCTGGCAAGATCATTCCGCCAGCGTTCTTCAGGTTCAATTCATACCGCAATTTACGGAAAAGGGCAGACACACCATTCATGATTTGCTGGAAGTCGCCTCGTTTCCGGCAAATGGCAAAGGTATCCCCTTAAAAACACTCGCGCGCGCCTCGCTTCCCGAAGATGATGAACCGCGGCACACCCTCGTCCAGCTCTTTCCTCGAAATCGTATTGAAATCACGCAGAGAATCGTCGAAGAAGATTTTTTAGGGAATCAGCAAACAGAATCCTATACAGCCTCTTTGCAAGAAACGCCTTCCGGCAACTTTACTTTTTTTACCATGGATGGCGCGAGCCGGAATCTCTATGCCGCCACCGATCAGGGAGAATTGTGGCACTGGTCTTTGGAGGAACCAGGAGAACCGGTGCTTTTGCAAAATTTTACTGCCTTCCGCAATAAGCGAAACATCACAGCCCTCAATTTGGTTTTTGGAGACATATCCCTGGCAGTTGGGGACAAGAAAGGTCAGGTGACCACCTGGTTTTTGGTGCCCGATCCCCAAAATGAAACTCGCAAGATTCTCCAACGTGCGCATACGTTGCCTTCCCATAGCAGTCCTGTGATACAGCTGATCCCATCTCGAGTGGACAAATCATTGTTGAGTCTCGATGAAGAGGGAATCATTCATTGGGACCACACGACAACGGAACGACAATTGTTACGATTTGAAGCGGAAGTCCTACCCAATCGTTCTAAAGATTCCGTGACAGAACAAAGGATCAAAATTTTTAACACCGCCCCCCGCGGTAACGGATTGCTTGCCATGGATGCCCGAAACCTGGTTACTCTTTGGAAAGTGGAAAATCCCCATCCGGAAATCAGTTGGAAAACCCTCTTTGGTAAAGTGTTGTATGAAGATTACCCGGCACCCGATTATGTATGGCAATCGTCTTCGGCAAGTGATGATTTTGAACCGAAATTCAGTTTGGTACCTCTGATATTCGGAAGCTTCAAAGGTACGTTTTACGCAATGTTTCTGGCCATCCCTCTCGCCCTGTTCGGCGCCATTTATACCAGCCAGTTTGCCAACGAATCCTTTCGCCGTTTTATCAAACCCGGTGTAGAAGTGATGGCAGCAATGCCTTCCGTAATCATTGGATTCATGATCGCATTGTGGTTAGCGCCAATTGTGGAAGATTACGTGTTGGCATTTTTTCTCTCTTTGTTTTTCATTCCCCTGGCCACGCTATTGTTTGTGGCTGCGTGGTTTCTGGTACGCCATCAGAACTGGGCTAAGTGGATCGAGGCAAAAGGATATGAATTTTTATTACTGATACCTGTTATAATCGTGGCCTGCTTAGCAACTCTTCCTTTTCAGGAATTAGCCCAGCAGATCTTTTTTGCAGGAGATTTCAACCAGTGGCTTTTCAACGAACTGGGAGTTCGTTATGAGCAGCGAAATAGCGTGATCATCGCCTTTGGATTGGGATTCATGGTCATTCCCATAATTTTCACCATATCGGAAGACGCCTTGACCAATGTCCCCGCCAGTTTGAAATATGCCTCCCTGGCTCTCGGTGCCAGTCGATGGCAAACTGTTTGGCGAATCGTCATTCCTTCTGCCAGTCCCGGCATCTTCGCCGCTTGCATTATCGGATTCGGGCGTGCTGCTGGTGAAACGATGGTAGTTTTGATGGCAACAGGTAATACGCCTATTCTCGACTGGAGCATCTTGAATGGAATGCGCACGCTTGCCGCAAACATTGCCGTGGAACTACCCGAGGCGCCGGTGGATGGCACCTTGTATCGAATTCTCTTTTTGTCCGCAGTGGTTTTGTTTTTATTGACCTCCATTTTGAACACGATTGCGGAAATCATTCGTCAACGTTTGAGAAAAAAATATGGTCAATTCCAATAGTCGAAATCCCGGAGAGAATCGTCCTTTCTGGAAAGTCGGAGAACCCCTGGTGTGGGGTACCGGTGTTGCTTTAGGCATCATTATGCTCATTGCCCTTATCCTCGTATCAGTGATCATGTACAACGGACTGGGCGTTTTTTGGCCATCGAATGTTTCTCTACTCACTTTAAAAGATGAAACACGGATCTTGGGGGAACAAAAAGCGGAGCAGGTCCATCCCCAAACCGGAAAAAACCGTCTGCAATTGAAAGTGGGCAACCGCGACCTCTATAACTTGGATTTTCGCTGGGTGGAGGAAGACGCGATTGAAGAAAAAAGTATTCCTCCTGAAATTATTGTTCTGGAACGAACAGAATATGGTAACTTCTATGGGTATTTGGAAGAAATTTCCGCTCCGGGGTTCGAACAAGCGACTCCCAACTGGAAAAACCTGGAAAAAGTGATAGAGGCGACTCGCGAAAAACAAAAAGCCCTCATTCCTGTCAATGAAGAGATTTTCAAATTGGCCGGGCTGATGGAGAAACTGCGCAACGAGGAACTGGCACTGAAATACAAGGAGGTTCCGGAAACAACGGAAACGTATCGGACATTGCGAGAAAAATTCACCCGACTGGAGCAAAATTTCGAAAACTTGCTGGTAAGACAGCAGTTGGTACGCACGGAACTTGCTCCATACCAATCGGTTTTCAGCGATGCATCCGGTCAAACCCTTGTGATCCCTATTGTGAATATCGTGCAGGCCTACCGTCCCAATCAAATGTCAATTGGAAACAAAATACGGTTTTATTTGAAAAAAGTGAGCGAATTGCTTACGGAGGAACCACGGGAAGCAAATACGGAAGGAGGGTTGTTTCCAGCCATTTTCGGAACTGTCATGATGGTGTTCATAATGAGCTTTTTATCTTTCCCTTTGGGGGTAATCACTGCAATTTATCTGCGGGAATATGCGAAAGAGGGGATGGCGTTGAGGCTGGTGCGTATTGCCGTAAACAATATGGCCGGGATCCCATCGATCGTTTATGGTATCTTTGGACTCGGCTTTTTTGTTTATGGCGTCGGAGGTCTGATGGATCGCCTCTTTTTCCCGGAACGACTACCAACCCCGACTTTTGGCACCGGAGGCATCCTCTGGGCCAGCCTGACCTTAGGGCTTTTAACTGTCCCCGTTGTCATTGTCGCCACCGAAGAAGCACTGGGAGCGGTTCCGGTGAGTCTCCGGGAAGCCTCCCTGGCTCTGGGCGCAACCAAATTACAAACCCTTCTGCGCATTATTATTCCAATGTCTTCACCAGGGATTATGACCGGTTTTATCCTGGCAATGGCCCGTGCTGCCGGGGAGGTTGCTCCCTTGATGATCACCGGAGTGGTCAAGTTGGCTCCCTCCCTCGCCGTCGATGGGAATTTCCCCTTTGCGCATTTGGAACGGAAGTTCATGCACTTGGGATTTCACATTTACGACGTGGGATTTCAATCTCCTAACGTGGAAGCGGCAAAACCGATGGTTTTTGTCACCACATTTCTACTGGTGCTCATAGTTTTGATGATGAGCAGCGTGGCGATTTATTTAAGAAATCAAATGCGGAAACGCTACACCATTCGTGAGTTTTGATCCGGAGATGCTCTATGACAACCGAGGTGATCGACCAGAATATCTCGAATCCCATTGTTGTAGTGGACAAATTGAATTTGTTTTATGGCCAGGCACAGGCGCTTTTCGATGTCGCTTTTCAAATTCCTCGCAATCAGGTCACCGCTTTGATTGGTCCTTCCGGATGCGGCAAATCGACATTTTTGCGTTGTCTGAACCGGATGAATGATCTGATAGACGGGGTGCATATCGAGGGTAGCCTCAAATTGGACGATATCGAAATCAACACCCCCACCCTCGACGTGATCCAATTGCGGCGCCGGGTGGGAATGGTTTTTCAAAAATACACCCCTTTTCCCAAAACAATTTATGAAAATGTGGTCTACGGTTTGCGCATCGGTGGTATCACGGACCGGCATGCGCTCGATGAAAACATGGAGCGGAGTTTGAAACGTGCGGCTTTGTGGGATGAAGTGAAGGACCGCCTCCATGCATCCGCCCTGGGTCTTTCCGGAGGCCAGATGCAGCGTCTGTGTATCGCCCGGGCCGTGGCGGTGAATCCGGAAATCATCCTGATGGACGAACCGTGCTCCGCCCTCGACCCCCGCTCGACAGCCCGTATCGAAGATTTAATTGCAGAACTGCGCGGGGATTATACCATTGTCATCGTCACCCATAATATGCAGCAAGCCGGACGGGTTTCCAATCACACGGCCTTCTTTTATGAAGGAGTGCTGATCGAATACAATCGCACCAATCAGATCTTCCAAACACCCCGCGACCCCCGGACCGATGATTATATCACCGGACGTTTTGGATAAACTGCAGGAGAAACCAGATCATGCCTATCCATTTTGACCGATTTGACCGGGAAACGAATAAATTGAGCCAGCTCATTTTGTCATTGAGCGCCATTGTGCAAAAAAACTTGCAGGAGGCGATCCAATCCCTGGAAGCCAGAGACCGCAATCTGGCGCAAGGGGTGATTGAAACTGACCACCGGGTGGATCAGATAGAGATCGACGTGGAAGAGGAATGTCTGAAAATCCTCGCTCTCTACCAACCGGTTTCCCGGGACTTGCGTCTGATCATTTCCTTGTTGAAAAGCGATAACGATCTGGAACGCATTGGGGATTTATCGAGAGACATCGCCCAATCCGTGCTTTCCCTGTGCGAACGCCCGGAGGTTGTTTTGGAATTCGACTGGAAGGGGATGACCGAACGGGTCCAGTGGACTGTCAAAAACGGTCTGGAATCACTGATCAATCTGGATGTGAAACTGGCCAATGAAGTAGGTAAGGCCGAAGAGGAAATCGATGGGATGCACGAAACGGTGTGCGCCCAAATTCAACAAACACTCGAGCAAAAGCCGGAACATACGGAAAGTCTGCTCGCATTATGGACGATTGCCGGTCACCTGGAAAATATCGCGGACCATGCCAAGAAAATTGCGGAAGACGCGATTTACAATGCCAGTGGTAAAATTGTTCGTCACAAAAAACTGTAAAACCCGTGGAAAACCGGACAGCCTGAGAAGCGAGGGTTGGAAAGAGCGTCCCTGATTGCAAGATAATCACTGCGGCGAGCAAGAGCCATGTCGAGAGAAAAAATCCTGATTGTCGAAGATGAAGTGGATATTTGCGAGGTGTTGAAATACAACCTTCAAAAAGAAGGGTATCGAATCAGCATAATCACGTCGGGTGAAGAAACGCTTAAAACCGCCCAATACCTGCAGCCACATTTAATTCTTCTGGACTTGATGCTGCCCGGCATTGATGGATTGGAAGTATGCAGGTTACTGAAAAACGATCGTCAAACACAGTCCATTCCGGTGATCATTCTTACTGCCAAGAGCGGAGAATCGGACATTATCACGGGACTGGAACTGGGCGCAGATGACTATGTCACAAAACCTTTTTCACCCAAAATCCTGATTGCCAGGGTACGTACGACATTAAGGCGCAAATTGCAGAAATCTATTGACACGGTCGATACTGTACGCATTCAGGAACTTGAAATTCATCCCGGACGACACGAAGTGTTGATTGGCGAAAATCCTGTTGATTTGACTTATACGGAGTTTCAAATTTTGTATCTGCTCACCTCTCGACCGGGATGGGTCTACACCCGTTATCAAATTGTTGAAGCGGTACGGGGAGATGATTATAACGTGACGGATCGTTCTGTGGACGTGCAAATCGTGGGGCTCCGCAAAAAACTGGGCGATTATGGGCGACGCATCGTCACCGTACGGGGAGTGGGCTATCGTTTCCAGGACCATCCATCCAATTCCTGACAAGCTCTTCAACATTATTCCTGTTCATCTTTTTAAATTTTATAAAATCCAAAAATTTCTCTACCAAGCCTGTCTTGATTTCTTACAATTACCGGACATTGCCACGGGTTGCAAGCAACTCCGACAGCGATTGTTAATGTTGACAGCCCATAGAATTTCAATAAAATGAAGTGAATCTGAAAATTTTGAAAAATCTTTGTTTCACAGGGAGCATTAATGAACTGGCAAGAACTCTGCGACGATAAAAATTTAAGGGATTTACCCTATAAAATTGAGTTAAATAAAAAAGGGAAAATAGAAATGAGTCCTGTCAGTATCAAACATTTATTTTATCAAAAAGCCATTATCCAACTACTGGAAACCTTCAAACCGGATGGCATGACTCTTTTTGAATTTCCCTTGGAAACGAGCAAAGGTACCAAAGTGCCTGATGTTGTATGGCTCACCAAAGATCAAGCTGAATTGGTCAAAAATGAGTTTTCCGCTTCAAGCGCCCCTATGATTTGTATTGAGGTGCTTTCTCCTTCAAACGACGAGGAGGAGATGGCGGAAAAACGGCAGTTGTACTTCAATCAAGGGGCGAAAGAGTGTTGGGTTTGCACGGAAAACGGGACAATGCAATTCTATGATTCCCAAGGCGAGTTGAGACAATCCTCGTTGATTCCTGAATTTCCTCAACAAGTGGACATTTAAGAGGACTGTCTATGTCGAAACCGGAGCACATTCCGCAGCTACGCGGCCAATTCTTGCCATCCTTGAACTAAAACAGCGACATCTGTCGATTATCACTGATGGTCCCGTCGAAGTCGAGACCAAGGACGGCAAGTACCGGTTCCGCGACCGGTCGGATTTGCTTGTCGAGATAGTGTTGGCGGTCCGGGCTGTTCTGCAGCGCATCCAGGGGTTCGGGGCCGGCGACGGTCATCAAGTATGAAACGACGCGGCCCGGATTACTCGATTTGCGTGCTGCGGCAACGTGTGGAGGCGTATTGGCCGTGTATGACGCCAGGCTCTTTCTCAGTCCCTTGCGATAAACCAGTTTGTGGTCGAGTTCGCCTTTGCGCAGCGAGGTCGTGATATCTGCGAGATAACCTTCTACTGGTTCCCCTGCGAAAAGTCTCTTGTAGAGTTCACGCTGTACGTCCTTGGCAAGTTCCGTCCAATCCCGACGCACGACTTCCATTCCGGTGAATTCAACCTCTTTGTGACCGTCGATGAGGCCGGCATAACGTTTTCTCGCGCCGGCAGCGCCATGGCGAACAGATGGCAGGAAGAGCTTTGAGTAGAGTTTCTCAAATTCCAGTTTCAGGCATCATATTCTCGTCAGTTTTTACAGTGCCCGCCAAGCAGTAAGGCATCTCTCCAGCTTAGTTTATTTTCCAGCCAAAGATGTCTTGGTAAAATTTAATTGATATTTCAGAATCATCGAAGGGAATTTCAAAATGTACAACCTTATCCATATTATTTATCTCCTCAAATTCAATGGTAGAATATTCTCCGCTTTGAATATTTATGTTTTAAAAATGGTAAAAAAGGGAACAAAATAAATTCAAGGCTTTGCATATAATCATAGCATTCCACTTTCATATAATTCTTTCAAGAGCGACTATTATCCCACATGATTCGTCGAGCGTATTTCCCATTTCTAATAAAAACAGTTTTCATTTGTAAAAGAAGTGACTTTCAAATATTATGGATAACGTTTTAAGATTATTTTAATCATTCAAACAATTTTTTGTTCAAGGGCAACAGAGTCGGAGTATGAGCCAAACTAAGAAAAAAACAGCTGGTGACGCAGGAAACTTAAAAAGGAAACAGGGAGGGGCTTTCCAAGAAACAGTCAGACGCAAAAATATGCGACGACCCAAACAAAGTTGGGCCTGGCAGCATTCCGCTGAAATCACGAAAGCATATCAATCAGGTAAATCCCTTCGAGATCTCGTTCCATGGGTGAAGACGACTCTCCGGATTGACGTTTCCCACCAAACCATTAGTGAAATTCTCAAAGCAGGTGGCGTGAATCTTCGCTCGAGAGGGGGTCAAAAAAAATCGCAAATCTGGGAATATGCAGACGAAATTGCAGTGGAATACAAGCGGGGTGGAACATCCACTGTAAAACTTGCTGCAAAATATGGAGTCTCGCCGGGAAACATCGCTGCAATTCTCAAGTCTAAAGGAATCAAAGCCCTTCCGTTTGGCAAGCGTAAAAGATCGAAAGCTTGGAAACACGAGAGCGAGATTACCAGGGAATATTTCCAGGATAAAATTCCTCAACAAAAATTAGCTGCCAAATATTCCTGTTCTTTAACGACCCTTGGAAAGATTCTCAGAACGGTTGAAAAAAATAAATGATCCGCGTAGATTTGCAGTCAGGCTTGAAAGTTTGGAAAATCAAGACCAACCCTGTATTTACGACTCTCACGCGAAAAGCATAGCGACCCACCCTGAAGCAAGGGGGTCATGCATTGTGGCGTGATCATGAGTTGGAATAGGAACCCCCCGGAGAATTTCATGTCTTCACCCTTCAATCTTCACATCCATGGTATCCAATTGGAGACCATTGTGCGCAATGCCTCCCCTGCGACCTTGTATGAAGAAGCCATCAAATACGAAAAACAATCCGCTATCTCCCGTACAGGGGCTTTGATCGTTTCCTCCGGGAAAAAAACAGGAAGGAGTCCTAACGACAAAAGAGTTGTCAAAGGTCCTGAAAGTGAACAGCACATTTGGTGGGGACAGATCAATGTTGCCTTGGACAAACACACTTTTCAGATCAACCGGGAGCGAGCCATTGATTATTTAAATACCCGAGAGCGACTTTATGTATGTGATGGCTTTGCAGGCTGGGATGCCAAGTACCGTATCAAAGTACGGATAATTTGCTCCCGCCCCTATCATGCGCTTTTTATGCGCAACATGCTCATTCGCCCCACCCCGGAAGAATTAGCGGGCTTTGGAGAAGCGGATTATACCGTGTACAATGCAGGCGAATTTCCCGCCAATAAATTCACCTCTCATATGACCTCTTCTACCAGCATCGATCTGAATTTTGAAAGCAGGGAATTGGTCATTCTGGGAACCCAATATGCAGGTGAAATGAAGAAAGGGGTTTTCACCATCATGAACTACCTCATGCCCAAACAAGACGTTTTGTCGATGCATTGCTCGGCCAACGAAGGCGCCACTGGTGAGGTTGCCTTATTTTTTGGTCTTTCCGGTACGGGAAAAACCACCCTTTCCGCAGCGTCCCGGCGCGAGCTAATCGGTGATGATGAACACTGTTGGAGTGATGAGGGTATTTTCAACATTGAAGGAGGATGTTACGCCAAATGTATCGGGCTTCTGGAGGAAAAAGAGCCTGAAATTTTTCGTGCCATTCGCTTTGGAAGCATTCTCGAGAACGTGGTTTATGATCCCCATACGCGGGAGGTGGATTATATGAGCAGCGCCATCACGGAAAACACCCGTGCTTCCTATCCGATCGACTACATTCCCCATGCAAAAATCCCTTGTCTCGGCGGACACCCCAAAAACGTGATCTTTCTCACTTGTGACGCCTTCGGCGTGTTACCTCCCGTGAGCAAGTTGACTCCGGCTCAAGCCATGTACCATTTCATCAGCGGCTATACCGCCAAAGTGGCGGGAACCGAAATGGGAGTGAAGGAACCGCAAGCCACCTTTTCCGCATGTTTCGGAGCCGCCTTCCTGGTCTGGAATCCAACTAAATATGCCGAACTGCTGGCGGCTCGAATCCGTCAAACCGCTGCGCAGGTCTGGTTGGTCAACACGGGATGGTCCGGAGGACCTTATGGCATCGGCTCCCGCATGAAACTCTCCCTGACTCGCACCATCGTGGAGGCGATTCACCAGGGTACTCTCAACAATCAACCCACCCAGCCCGATGCCATTTTTGGATTTGAAGTGGTCACCCGTTGCCCTGAAGTTCCCGATGAGGTCATGCTCCCCAAAAACAGCTGGAGCGACCCGGACGCCTATGACCGGCAAGCTGCGCAATTGGCAACTTTATTTCAAGAAAACTTCAGCTCCTACGAACAAAGCGCCAGTGCGGAAATCCTTGCGGCAGGACCGAAACTCCCCTGAAAAATTACACTGACTGAATTTTTTGTCATCTACAAAGAGATCAAGCACAAAAAAAAGTTTGATTTCTAAGATTACCTGTGTAATTCTTATAATATGATTACAAAGGTAATCATATTTCTCAATGACGGAAAATAAATATTCAATATCTCATAAAATTTTTTTTCAAAACCGGTAAAAATTTTCGATCTCGTAAAAAAAGTTTGATTTCTGAGATTACCTGTGTAATTCTTATAAAAGATTACAAAGGTAATCATATCTTTTAAGAATGAAAATGAAATATAAATGAAATATTTCAATAACTTATAATAAATTTTATCAAAACCGGTAAAAATTTTCAATCTCGTAAAAAAAGTTTGATTTCTAAGATTACCTATGTAATTCTTATAAAATGATTACAAAGGTAATCATGCAAGGAAAGCGAAAAAAGGAAATGACGAAGATGACAAGGAAGATCAGCAATGCAGAGCGTGAAGTGATGGAGGTGCTATGGGAAAAATCACCGCAATCAGCCCAAGAGGTGATTGAAACCCTTGCTCCTCAGAAGGATTGGCAGGCCAAGACAGTAAAGACTCTGTTGAACCGCTTGTTAAAGAAAAAGATTTTGGGGTTCAAAAAGGACAAGAGGAAGTATCTGTATTTTCCCATGGTCTGTCGAAAAGTGTATCTGCATTTGGAAAGTAGAAATTTTTTGCAGAATTGGTTTGGCGGAAAAGTCTCTCCGCTGCTCACAAGTTTTGCCGAACAAGAATTATTGACGAAGCAAGAAATTGAGGAATTGAAGATTCTTTTAGAAAAAATGGATTGATCCCTTGAGGAGGTGTTGAAATGGCAACTCTAATGTACGGATTAGCTGAGGCCACCCTGTGGTCCAGTCTTTTAATCGTTTTCGTGTTCGTGATTCGCAAACCGGTGGTTCGTTATTTTGGGGCAAAATGGAGTCACGCGCTTTGGCTGCTCCCTGCTCTTAAAATGATGATCATCGTCACCCCTCAAACACAACTCAGTCTCCTCCCTTCCTGGCAAAACATCCTTTATAACTTCAAGATGCAGCAAGGGGTGTTTGCCCTGCTGCAAAACAAAAAGCCCCTCACTGCGTCCGAAGCCTTATTCCAACAGATCAACGTAGAGAATAAGGCTCGGTGGGAATCCATGAAAACGGCGATACAGGAAAAGGCTTCTCCCTTTCCCGCGGAGCGTTTGAGTGAGCCCAGCTTCCCCCCTCGAGATTCCCCATCCTCCGCCTCGGTTGGCGGGTGGCCTGTTTTTTCGGAAATAGACGGCATGACGATCATTTTCTTCGTGTGGCTTGGGGGATTCGTGATGATGGGACTTTTCACATTACACCGGCATGCGCATTTTCAGAAGCAACTGCTGCGAGAGAAGCGGAAACCTTCCCTGGAAATGAGAAGGTTGCTCGAAAAACTGTGCCTCACAATGGGCCTGAAGTTCCAGGGGGACGTGTTCGTCTCCGCACGGATTCAGGGGCCTGCAGTGATCGGATGGTTGCATCCCAATCTGGTGCTGCCCCTCCGGTTTGCCGAACGCTTTTCCCCACGGGAAACGGAATTCATTCTCGCTCATGAACTGGCCCATCTACAACGCAAAGATTCTCTCTTCATCACCTGGGCTTTAGCGCTCAAGTGTGTTTATTGGTTCAACCCGTTGATCTATCTGGCCTATCGGCTGTTCCGCTTGGATCAGGAACTGGCCTGTGATCAATGGGTTTTAGCTTCCGTTCCTCAAAGGGAACGGAAATCGTATGGATTGACCATACTCAAAACGGTATCCCAGCCGGAAATGATGCTTGAAAATTTCCAGGCGGGGTGCTTTTGGTTTACTTTTTCTCAAATGAAAGAAAGGATTATTATGATAAATCATCATCGAAACTCAAAAGGGCGTTCCATGCTGGCCCTCCTCAGCATGATTGTACTTGGTTTCACGACCTTGACCTTTGCCGCCTCGGACATGGTCAAAGACCCCTCCACCGGCAAGATGGTGTCCGCGCCAGAGTATGGCGGGACATTAACCTTTGCCCTGAAAGCAGAGTGGCCGGGTCCTGACTCCTTGCTGTCTGGTGGAGGGTCGAATGTATCCACCGGGGTCGTTACAGAGAAGCTGGCCATCGCGGACTGGGGAATAGATAGGGACAAATTTGCCTTCAAATATCTCAACGTCCCTCCAGCCTACTCGAGAGGGGCGCTGGCGGAAAGCTGGTCGCAGCCCGACCCACTAACTATTATCATCAAAGTCCGCCAGGGCGTTCACTGGCATGATAAGCCTCCGATGAACGGTCGTGAGCTGACGGCCCAGGATATCGAGTTTAACTATCATCGTCTGTTGGGTATGGGTAGCGGTTTCACCGAAAAAAGCCCAAACAGCTTATAGTTTCCAAAGTTGGGATTTGGAATCGATAGAGGTCACTGACAAATGGACGGTTGTTTTTAAGCTGAAGGAGCCATACCTCGGTGCGCTGACTTCTATCCTCGGCGACTGGTCTGCCTGGATATACCCGCCCGAGGTAATCAAGGAACACGGCGACATTTCGGATTGGAGGAACCTGGTCGGCACCGGACCCATGATGCTGACTGACTGGACCGAGGGCAGCTCTATCACCTGGGACAAGAATCCTGACTACTGGGCCTACGACGAAAAATACGCGGAGAACCGCCTGCCCTATATTGACCAGTTAAGGAACCTGATTATGCCCGAAGTGGCAACACAGCTGGCGGCACTGCGCACGGGTAAGCTTGATTACATGGGTGTGCTCGGCAACACTCAAATCAGGAGTCTCGATCAGGTAGAGAGCCTTAAGCGGACCAACCCCGAAATCGTGATATGGCCGTGGACCGGTCGGTCGGATAATGGTTTTGGCATCAACGTTCAGTTGCCGTATTTTTCCGACATCCGGGTGCGCAAGGCCATGCAAATGGCAATAAACCTCGAAGAAATTAACAATACCTACTTTGGGGGTTATGCCGATACGATACCCCAGGGGCAGCTAAACCGGTCTTATACAGAGGTTGTCACCCAATTTGAAGATTGGCCCGAAGACGTCAAGAAAGTCTTTGACTACGACCCGGAAGGTGCCGAAAAGCTCCTTGATGAGGCCGGGTACAAGCGCGGCGCGGACGGCATTAGATTCAAGACCAAGTTCTTGCATATCGACCGCTACGATTTGAACTATGTACAATTAGTCTTTTCATACTGGAATAAGATTGGCATTGATGTAGCAGAGATTGATGTACAGCCAGGAGCTGAATTTTCCGCTAAAAGAGGTGAGAGGGATTTCGAAATGATCAATGCGGAAATGGCTAACTATGGGGATCCAGTGGGCACCCAAAAACGTTATACGCCGGGCGCACATTGGAACAGCTCCAATGTCAACGACCCGGTTTATACAGCCAAGTTTGAAGCCGCCTTAGCCGCTACCACTCTCGACGAGCAGTACAGGTTAGCTGGAGAGTTGAATCAGTATGGGATAGAGGAGTTCTGGTCGATATGGACTCCTAATTTTCCAGCTTTTACCGCGGTCCAACCGTGGCTCATAGGTTTTAACAATGAAGTGTACATGGGAAACGGTCAATTTAACCAGGTTTTGACCCGCCTCTGGATTGATAGTGAGCTGAAGGAAGCAATGGGTTATTAGGGGTTTCATCCCTTGTGGCTTAGCTCGGGGAAAAGGGAGCTGGGAGGCTCAAGCTTCCCGGCTCCTTTACTCATTGAATCATCGAAGAGGAGATTCTGTCCTCATCCAACGACTGATAAGGTGTGTCACATGAGAGCCTATATCATCAGGCGGTTATTGCTGATAATCCCCACCCTGTTTATCTTGAGCATCCTGGTCTTCCTCTCGGTGCGCTTCATCCCCGGCGATGTCATAGACGTCATCGTGGGCAGGATGGGAATGTTCAATGTGCAATGGGATGTAGACCGTGAAGCTCTTGAGCGTATGCTGGGATTGGACGTGCCTGTTTACGTGCAGTATGGACGATGGATAGGAGATATTTTCCTGCACGGCAGCCTTGGCGAATCCCTGTTTACGAGAAACTCGGTGGAGGAGGCGATATTAGAGAGACTGCCGGTCACCATTGAGCTCGGTTTGATGGCAATCCTCATCGGGCTCGTGATCGCGCTGCCAATCGGCATCTACTCGGCGATTCGCCAGGATACGGCCGCCGACTACGTGGGGCGCTCCCTCGCCGTCATCGGCCTGGCCACGCCGAACTTCTGGCTGGGCATTATGGTCATGATCTACCCGGCCATCTGGTGGGGTTGGGCGCCGCCGCTGGAGCTGGTTTCTTTCACCGAAGACCCGCTGGGGAATCTGGCGGTGTTCCTCATTCCCAGCCTGATTCTGGGAACGGCCTCCTCTGCCGCCACCATGCGGATGATGCGCACCATGATGCTGGAGGTGCTCCGGCAGGACTATATCCGGACCGCCTGGTCCAAGGGACTCAGGGAGCGGGTAGTGATTATCCGGCACACCATCAAAAATGCCCTCATCCCGGTTATCACCCTGATCGGCCTGCAGTTGCCGATCCTGGTCGGGGGCGCGGTGATCATGGAGAACATCTTCAACCTGCCAGGGATCGGGCGTCTCTTGGTGAATGCCCTCAATGACCGAGACTACCCGATGGTCTCCGGAGTCAACCTGTTTTTCGCCAGCGGGGTGGTGCTGCTCAATCTCCTCATCGACCTGATTTATCCCTATCTGGACCCGAGAGTGCGGTATGAGTGAAGGGGTTTTCCGGATAAGCGATTCCCCTCCCTCTAGTAGTGAGGAGCGTGATTGAAGCTACAATAAATGAAATTCTTTGAGCACGTTCGCCAGAGGCGGGTCGTTGGCGGCCAGTTTTCGTAAAGCCGAGAGCAAGTCTGGCAGACGCTGGTCTTTTTTGATTTCCTGCACCGCTTGCGCCACAGCCCGGTCGATTGTCGCTTGTTCTTTAGGGGCGGCCTCCCCTGCCAGCGTTTCCAGAGTCTCTTCTTTGGCTTTGCGAATGATGGTGCGTCGGTCCCAATAAGCAAATCCGATGACACCCAGAGTCAGGACGGTAAAAATGCCGGCAATCAGTTGCAAGGTATTCATCATCTGTTCAAAGCGGTTGTTCATATCTTCTCGTAATTCGACAAAGCGCTTGTCAACCTGCTTCGAGCGGTTGTTCATATCTTCCCGTAATTCGATAAACCGCTGATCTACCTGTTCAAAGCGGTTGTTCATATCTTCCCGTAATTCGATAAACCGCTTATCAGTAGCTTCCATAAAGAGCGTTAAGGTGGTTTCCAGCCGAATGATACGCTCTCGATCATCCTGGGTAAATCCGAGCATTTGTTGCCCATAAACCACTACATGGCTCAGCAAAAAGCTCATTGCTCCCAGAAACAAAGTGATCCAAAATCTTCTCATAACCTCCTTTTTTTCCTCAATTTGAAATAACTATTTGCAGTTTACCACTGTTCTTCCTTTCCTGCAATAGTGCGATCCAATATGGGGGTCATTCAAGCTCCCTTTTCCTCAAGGCCAGCAGGCGGTGCTTTCCAAACACCCGCCATTTTTTGTAACATAATGTCCTCTAGGATGGGGGACTACTGCGGTGGTCCCCTGTTTGCTTCCTTCCGTGTCATGAAACCACGTCTTATCTTTGCTATTGTGTAATCTTCAAAGGGGGCAAGTGCCATGAGAAATAGTTGCTCCTCATAGATTTTGCTCTCGCCCTCTTACGGTGTCTCTGAAAGTGTCCTTTTGAGCTTCAAAAAGAAGAGGTGGTCAGGACCGAGTGGCGGAAAGGGGTCAAATATTAGAATGGGGTCAAATATTAAATTGTCTTTTATTTTCTCGATTGAAATGAAGGAGCGGATCGTGGTGATCCGGCACACCCTCAAAAATGCCCTCATCCCGGTGGTCACGCGTTCAGCTGGGCTTATTGGCCGCGCTGCGGCCGCCTAGCCTCTCTGCGGCCTGCAGTTGCCGATCCTGGTCGGGGGCGCCGTGATCATGGAGAACATCTTCAACCTGCCGGGGATAGGTCGTCTCTTGGTGAATGCCCTCAATGAGAGAGACTACCCGATGGTCTCCGGAGTCAACCTGTTTTTCGCCAGCGGGGTGGTGCTGCTCAATCTCCTCATCGACCTGATTTATCCCTATCTGGACCCGCGGGTGCGGTACGAATAAGGCCAGCGGACGGTGCCTTCCAAACACCCACCATTTTATGTAATATAAGAAAAGGTACAGGCAAATTATCCTCCATTTGATATTATTCCTTGGTTATTAGAAGGAACTGCAAATCCTATTTGTCGTTTTGTAGTTTTTTGTTCGATCATGGAGCGGATCGCTTCAAAGATCATCTTGAACTGCTCATCATACTTTGCCTCCATTGCCGTAATTTTGGCAAGAAGTTCTTGATTAGAGGCCAGCATCCTGCGGAATTGGACAAAAGCACGCATGATCTGGATATTAACCTGGACTGCTATCGGGCTGTTCAGCACACTGGATAACATTGCCACTCCCTGTTCTGTAAATACGTGGGGTTTTCTGCGTAGACCCATTTTGGCTTTGGATGGATTGGAGGTCGCAATTTGCGACCTCCAATAAGCTAGCTCCTCTTTCGTCATCTGAAACATAAAGTCCTCTGGAAAACGTTCTATGTTACGCTTAACTTGTTCATTGAGCCGCTTTGTTGGTACGCCATAGAGTTCCGCTAAATCTGAATCGATAATCACCTCCTTTCCTCGGATCAAGTGGATGTGCTGTTGAATGGGAACGCTACTTTTTTTATCCATACTGTCTTCCAGTTTCAGGAAAACTTCCAATATAGAATAATATATGGAAAAATATCGAAACGGATGAGGAAAGGCAAGAGCCTTAAGCGTTCCCACGCTTCTGCCCGAAATTGGCGGCGTCATCATTGCCGAGGCTTCGCTGAGCTTCCTCGGATTCGGGCTGCCCGTCGAGATTCCCAGTTGGGGGGGACTGCTCAGCCGCGAAGGGCGTCAGTACATGGAGGCGGCCCCTTGGCTGGCGCTCTGGCCGGGGCTTTTCCTGACGATTACCGTCTATTCCCTCAACATGTTCGGTGACGCGATGGAAGACCTGCTCGATCCCAGACTGCGCGGAGGTGAGGGTAGTTACGGCACCACGGGGAAACGCAAAAGAAGCCTCCTGGCCAGACTGATCAATCCTTTCAATGGGTAAGCACGCAAAAGGGGTTGTTCTCACAATTCCAGAGTTTCCACTGCTTTACCTCCAGGATAGGGGACTACTGCGGTGGTCCCCCGTCTTCTGCCTTCCGTGCTACGAAAGGCTCTCCTGGGAAAACCGTTGCCTTTCTTGTTCCTGGGAAGGGTACTTGAAATGAGAACATTGGAGAGCAAAACAGGATAAGATGGATTATTTCCAAATGGTCGTGATACCTTCAACATTTTGGAAATCCTTATCACTTGAAATGATGGGAACCTCAAGCCATTTTGCCGTCGCAAGTATTAATCGGTCATGAAGCTCAGGAAATGGGACAGTTTCGGCTACTTGGAGAATTTCTGCATCAAGTTCGACAATCTGATAGCTTTCTTTGGCATTGATCCGTCTTAGTGTTTCTTTCAATGAAATATCTATCCTGTTTTTTTCTGATAAATACAAAATCTCCATGAGGCTCACAATGGAGATATAAAACACGTTTTCGTCAGGATTGGAAAGGATCTCACGGGCTTGTTTCCCGATATTTTTATTTCTCGTGAAATGACGATTTAGGGCAACGGTATCTACAAGGTATTTCATTAAAATTTCCTGGATAAGATCGCCTCACTCATTTCTTTTCTCAGTTTTTTCAATTCAGCTTCAAAGTCGAGGTTTTCAAGTCCTGTCCCTTCCCATATCCCTTCTAAGCTCCCTTTTTTAGCTTCGTTGCTTGCCCCTTCTTGGGCCAGCGAATGCAAGTAGACTTTTGCGGCTTCCAGCTTATTCTCAGGGATGCGATTGATTGCTTGATGGAGTTCTACTTTCTGGGTTGCTGCTGTGTTCATGCTGCTTTTTTTTCTAAGGTTCATTGAGCCATAATGATTGGGAAGAGAAGAGGAATTTTTCAGTGTGTGATCCCTACACATCCCAACTGAGCGCCCATCCTTATTCAGTGAGTCCGATGGTTAATCTCTTGATGGGAAATTTGAAATAACGGCTTGGTTTACCACTGTTTTTCCTTTCATGCAATCGTGTGATCCAATATGGGGGTCATTCAAACTCACTTTTCCTCAAGGCCAGCGGGGGGTGCCTACATAACACCCGCCATTTTTTTATAACAGACTTACCTCCAGGATAGGGGACTGCTTTAGGGGTCCCCTGTCTTCTGCCTTTCGTGCTACTCAATTGGATTCCCTATCAGAGCGTTACAGGGGAGCTGATGTAAAATTTTTTTCTGTAGAAATTCAAGGGAATGCTGTATAAAAATAAAAGCGATTGAACAAATCCAAAATAAGACCATGCATTGGAAAAAAAACTGCATTTTCAGGAAAGGCAAACATGCAAGCCCATCGTATTGAAACCACTCTCTCCGAAGATGGCACTTTGGTGCTAAATCATCTACCCTTTCAAGCAGGAGAAATGGTGGAAGTCATTGTGCTCAAAACTATTCCCAAACCTCAGCCCGCTCCACGCTATCCTTTACGTGGGAAACCTTTCTCCTACGAAGATCCTACCGCTCCCGTTGCTTTGGAAGACTGGGAGGCGCTGAAATGATTCTTCTGGATACCCATATCTGGGTCTGGTGGGTTCATGGCAGTGATCGGCTGAGCCCGGAAAAACTCAAATGGCTGGGTGAACAAGCCGAAGAAGGTCTGGCCATCAGCACAATCTCGTGTTGGGAGGTTGCCAGACTGGTAAAATATGGCCGGTTGCATTTGTCAGATCCCCTCGAAGAGTGGTTAAATATAGCCTTGGTCTATCCATGTGTCCATTCGATAGAACTCACGCCACGGATTGTGGTAGAATCCACCCAACTTCCCGGAGATTTCCATCGGGACCCAGCCGATCAGATCATAGTGGCCACTGCGAGAGTTTATGATTATCCTTTAATGACAGTCGATCAAAATATATTGGAATACTCTCATGTAAAAACCCTAGCTGCCTAACTTTTCTTCCCTTAATTGAGCTTCGGTCTTTATCATAAGAAATTGCTATGAAGGAACCAGAACATGGAATGTAAAGTCACCCTGCGAATGATGCGCACCATGATGCTGGAGGTCTTAAGACAGGACTATATCCGCACCGCCTGGTAAGGGGCTCAAGGAGCGGGCCGTGGTGATCCGGCACACCCACAAAAATGCTCTCATCCCGGTGGTGACGCGTTCAGCTGGGCTTATTGGCCGCGCTGCGCCCGCCCAGCTTCTCTGCGGCCTGCAGTTGCCGATCCTGGTGGGAGGCGCCGTGATCATGGAGAACATCTTCAACCTGCCGGGCCTCGGCCGTCTCTTGCTGAGTGCTCTCAATGACCGAGACTACCCGATGGTCTCCGGAGTCAACCTCTTTTTCGCCACCGCGGTGGTGCTGCTCAATCTCATGATCGACCTGATTTATCCCTATTTGGACCCGAGAGTGCGGTATGAATAAAGGGGTTTTCCGGATAAGCGCTTCCCCTCCCTCTAAGTAGTGAGGAGCGTGATTGAAGCTACAATAAATGAAATTCTTTGAGCACGTTCGCCAGAGGCGGGTCGGTGGCGGCCAGTTTTCGTAAAGCCGAGAGCAAGTCTGGCAGACGCTGGTCTTTTTTGATTTCCTGCACCGCTTGCGCCACAGCCTGGTCGATTGTCGCTTGTTCTTTAGGGGCGGCCTCCCCTGCCAGCGTTTCCAGAGTCTCTTCTTTGGCTTTGCGAATGATGGTGCGTCGGTCCCAATAAGCAAATCCGATGACACCCAGAGTCAGGACGGTAAAAATGCCGGCAATCAGTTGTAAGGTATTCATCATTTGTTCAAAGCGCTTGTTCATGTCTTCTCGTAATTCGACAAAGCGCTTGTCAACCTGCTTCGAGCGGTTGTTCATATCTTCCCGTAATTCGATAAACCGCTTATCAGTAGCTTCCATAAAGAGCGTTAAGGTGGTTTCCAGCCGAATGATACGCTCTCGATCATCCTGGGTAAATCCGAGCGTTTGTTGCCCATAAACCACTACATGGCTCAGCAAAAAGCTCATTGCTCCCAGAAACAAAGTGATCCAAAATCTTCTCATAACTTCCTTTTTTCCTCAATTTGAAATAACTATTTGCAGTTTACCACTGTTCTTCCTTTCCTGCAATAGTGCGATCCAATATTGGGGTCATTCAAGCTCACTTTTCCTCAAGACCAGCGGGCGGCGCCTTCAAAACACCCGCCAATTTTTGTAACATAATATTCTCCGGGATGGGGGACTGCTTTAGTGGTCTCCTGTCTTCTTCCTTCTACCTTAACAAAATGATTCAACCTTTGATTGTGGTGAAACAGAAGTCATTGCGCATGCTCTTGAACTTCAACCATAATTGGTTTTGATTCGCATACGCTAGTGATTTTCTTGTATTTGAGTCAGCACGAAATCAATGATGCTCTGGCTGAGCCAAACTCCTTTATCCTGCATGCCTTGAATGGCGTCTTCTATGGAAAATGGGTACACTTCGTGATGAGCGCGTAGTAAAATTCCGATTGATCCTGTGAGGTTTAATCCGCTTAACCGGGCAACACGCCTACCCGCTGCTTCATCAATACAGACTGTGGGAATCTCTTTTTCCAGGGCCAGTTGAATAACGGAAGCCTCTCCACGATCCAGAGAATTGAGGAGTAAAGAAGGTATTTCAAGGGAGGTGGAAGTTTTGGTGAACCAGCGCTCTGCTAAAAATGCCTCGACTGCAAAACCTGGAGAACCTCCTGCTTCTATTTCCTGGCAGACTTCAAAAGGAACCCAAACCTCTTGGTAGAGAGCGCGTAACACTTTCAAATCACCTAATGCTGCGACAAGCGCCAAAATCGGACCCGTATTGACGACAATTTTAGCAGCTTCAGGCATTTTCCATATCCGAGATCAACTCTTCTTCTTCTAAATCGATCATTGTGGTTCCATATCGGTGCAACTGGAGTAAAAATGAAACACGATCCATCCCAGCCAAAGCAGCCGCTATTCCTGAAGAGATGCGCTTCATTTCAAACAGTTTCACAGCCATCGCCATTCGTGCTTCCTGCTCAAACTGCAAACGAGTGGCTTGCAAAATATCAGGCAAATTTGCCGGATATTCAATCGTCATTTTTGATTCCATCTTTCTTCTCAGGATGAGTCATTCCACTGAATAAAAGTGTAGCAAAGATTTGGCAGAGAGACAAGTTGCTCAACGAACTTCAACGGACCAGATTTATTTCAATTTTTAACTGAGGTAAGTGAAAACTGGGGACACGTAACAGTTTATGATTAACTTTTCGTCAAGCAAAGGACCTCATTTAGCTTATTGGGCAGAGAATGACAAAGTTCATCGGGACTGTCGTCATCATTTACCCCTCCGTCTGGTGGTAGTGATCACCTTCAATGGAACTGATTCGATTTACCGATGCCCCCCTGGGGAACCTTCAAATGTTCGCCATTCCCGCCATAATTTTGGGCATGTGGGTCTCGGAGACGACTATGTGCTTGACCCGGACCATGATGCTGGAGGTGATCCGGCAGGATTATATCCGAACCGCCTGGTCCAAAAGACACAGGGAGCGGGTCGTGATTATCCGGCACACCCTCAAAAATGCCATCATCCCGGTGGTGCTCCGATCGGCCTGCAGTTGCCTATCCTGGTCGGGGGCGCGGTGATCATGGAGAACATCTTCAACCTGCCGGAGCTCGGTCGTTTCCTGGTGAATGCCCTCAATGAGCGAGACTACCTGATGGTCTCCGGAATCAATCTGTTTTTCGCCACCGGGGTAGCGCTGCTCAATCTCCTCATCGACCTGATTTTTCCCTATCTGGACCCGAGAGTACGGTATGAGTGAATCCAAGCGACGGGGCCGGTTTGCGGATTTCTTCATCCGGCTGTGGCGGGAGAAGCCCCTGGGGAAGGCCTGCGGGATGATCGTCTTGCTCTTTATTGTGGTGGCGCTTTTTGCCGATGTTCTGGCGCCTTATCCCTATCGGGAAATGCACCTGGCCGACATACTGCAAGCCCCATCCGTCCAATATCTGTTGGGGACCAACCACTTGGGAGGGGACTTATTTAACCGCCTGCTCTACGGAGCTCGTATTTCCTTATCCGTCGGTTTGGCTGCGACGGCGCTCAACGTACTCATCGCGGTCCTGATCGGCGGCACTTCCGGATACCTTGGAGGGAAAGTGGACCTGGCGGTGCAGCGCTTTGTCGATACCTGGATGGCCTTCCAGGGGCTGCTGCTCTAGTTAACCATCATGTCCATTGTGTGACAAGGGCTCCTCCAGATCATCGTGGTCCTGGGGGTTGACGGAGGTGTCGGCGGCTCCCGAGTCATCCGTGGCGCTGTGGTGGGCATTAAAGAGAATGACTATTTTCTGGCAGCCAGGAAAGAAGAGGAAACCTATATTGCGGCACTCCGCCCGGGTAAGTCGGAGCCCCTCTCCAGGGGACCCTTCCTTTGCCAGCTCCGCCAAGCCTACGAGGGGACCACCGCATGGCATACCCTGCTACCGAAGTTTGTCAAAAACGCCTATCCTTACTTCTGCCAATCAGGCCGCTTTTTCTTGAATTTCCATACTCATCTCTTGAACATCCAGATGGAAATCCAAATCATGCCACTCGATGACCAATCCGTTGCCAAGAAATTTATAGTGATGGAGCTGGTCTTCTGTGGCATGAGTCAGTTCTTCATACCAGGAAAGAGGCGTCGAAATTATGCGCCCATCCGCTAGCGTGACATGGAGGTATTTCTGATCGAGTTCAACTTTCGTTCCGCGTAACAATTTCATCCCATCTCCTGATAAATTCCTCTCGGTTTTCCTGAATGACGGTGAGGACTCTCCTCAACTCTAATTTGGTTTAGTTTGGAAACGTGCAGAATTAGTGCCGATGGAGTGAATCTTAAAGCACTAATTTCACCGTGGACCCGCTGGGGAATCTCGCGGCGTTCCTCATCCCCAGCGTGATTCTAGGAACGGTCTCGGCGGCCGCCACCGTGCGGATGATGCGCACCATGATGCTGGAGGTTCTCCGGCAGGACTATATTCGCGCCTCCTGATCCAAGGGGCTCAGGGATAAGAGCTTTTGTTGTGAAAACTTCTTGAGCTTCCTCATAATCACAATGGGGACACCTCATCTCAGAATTCCTGAAATACAGTTATAATGAAATATATTATTATCCTATTCCAAAAGCCACAGACCATTTCTCATCTGAAATGATCCTGTTCATCAATTTTAGCAAATTCCTTCCTCGAACACTCTCTAGTTCTTCCAGTATTTCATTAAATTCATAATGACAAGGATATAGAGTTGATTATCTGGAGATTTCCATGGATATTCTACATTGGGTCTTTCTCTGGAAAGTGCTGGAGCTAAACGCTCAATGGTATCAGCCAAGGGACGAAGGTGATGAATATGTTGTCACAATTGAGCAACGGAGATTTTCCACTCTTGACGGATAAAGCGATGACGAGGAAAAATCCGAATGAAACGACCAAATGCCAAATGGCTTTGACGCAATTGACTCCAATCTCTTTCCTGTAATAATGCGCCAATGAACATTCCTGCATCAAATAAGATCAAATCACTCTGACTCATGATAAATGGCTTCTTTCTAACCTTTTGGAATATGCCCTTTTAATACAGGTAAAGGTTTCAATGGAGACTCAGGGCGTATAATAATTTCATTCCCATCCGGCAATTGCACCGTCACACTTTGCTGCTCTGACGATATTGATAGTAAAATGTGCTCAACCGGGAGTTTTTTGAACTCTGCTAAGGTTAAATATTCTGGAAAAGGCATCTTATCCTCCGGTGAAACTCTTAATGGGAAAGTCGCTACTTTTTTTATATCATAGTAGATATCAAGGGGCTAGTAGATATCAAGGGGCGAAAGAAAAAGGACAGAAACTTTTCTTCACCCCTTTCCGCGACATCTCACCCCCAACCCCACCCTATGCGGGACTTATCTTAATTATAAGTGCAAAATTGCTCAAAGTGGCCCTGAAAAGGCTTAACATATTAGCCCAGGATAACGCCCTGGGTTGTGAGGGAGTCTATAATAAATGAAATTCTTTGAGAACGTTTGCCAGAGGTGGGTCAGTGGCGGCCAATATGCGTAAGGCAGCGATCAAGTCTTGCAGACGATTGTCTTTTTTGATCTCTTGAACCGCTTGCGCTACAGCTCGGTCAATGATCGCTTCTTCTTTAGGAGCGGCGTCCCGCTCCAGCGTTTCCAGGGTCTCTTGTTTTGCTTTGCGAATAATAGTGCGTCGGTCCCAATAGGCAAATCCGATGACACCCAGAGTCAGGACGGTAAAAATGCCGGCAATCAGCTGCAAGGTATTCATCATCTGTTCAAAGCGGTTGTTCATGTCTTCAAAGCGTTGATCCACCTGCGCAAAGCGCTTATCTGCTTGTTCAAAGCGTTTATTCATGTCTTCCCGTAATTCGATAAAGCGGATATTCATATCTTCCCGTAATTCGATAAACCGCTGATCTACCTGTTCAAAGCGTTTATCTACCTGTTCAAAGCGTTTGTTTATGTCTTCCCGTAATTCGATAAACCGCTGATCAGTAGCTTCCATAAAGAGCGTTAAGGTGGTTTCCAGCCGAATGATGCGCTCTCGATCTTCCTGGGTAAATCCCAGCGTTGGTTGCCCATAAACCGCCCCATGGCTCAGCAACCAGCTCACGCCTCCCATCAACCAAATGATCCAAAATCTTTTCATAACTTCCTTTTTTCCTCAATCTGAAATAACTCTTTGCAATTTACCACTGTTCTTCCTTTCCTGCAATAGCGCGATCCAATATGGGGGTCATTCAAACTTACTTTTCCTCAAGACCAGCGGGCGGCGCCTTCAAAACACTCGCTATTTTTCGTAGCATACTTGCCTCCGGGATGGGGGACTGCGGCGGTCCCCTGTTTGCTTCCTTCCATGTCATGAAACCACGTCTTATCTTTGCTATTGTGTAATCTTCAAAGGGGGCAAGTGCCATGAGAAATAGTTGCTCCTCATAGATTTTGCTCTCGCCCTCTTACGGTGTCTCTGAAAGTGTCCTTTTGAGCTTCAAAAAGAAGAGGCGGTCAGGACCGAGTGGCGGAAAGGGGTCAAATATTAAATTGTCTTTTATTTTCTCGATTGAAATGAAGGAGCGGGCCGTGGTGATCCGGCACACCCTCAAAAATGCCCTCATCCCGGTGGTGACGCGTTCAGCTGGGCTTATTGGCCGCGCTGCGGCCGCCCAGCCTCTCTGCGGCCTGCAGTTGCCGATCCTGGTTGGGGGCGCGGTGATCATGGGAAACATCTTCAACCTGCCGGCGATCGGCCGTCTCTTGGTGAATGCCCTCAATGAGAGAGACTACCCGATGGTCTCCGGAATCAACCTCTTTTTCGCCACCGGGGTGGTGCTGCTCAATCTCCTCATCGACCTGATTTATCCCTATCTGGACCCGAGGGTGCGGTATGAATAGTCGCTGGCGCGAAAGCTATACGGTAGGGCCGGGTGACGTCCCGGTCAATGCGAGCGATGCGTTTTTCAGGCCGGGACGTCACCGGAATGCCGGACCACCGGCCCTACCTATAGAGAAATCGAGAACATGAGTGACACCATAGAATTCCCATCCAAAGTCAGTGAACCCAAGCGACGAGGTCGGTTTGTGGATTTCTTCATCAGGCTTCTCAAGGAGAAGCCCCTCGGGACGTTTGGCGGGATGGTCACCTTGTTCTTGATTCTGGTGGCGATCTTTGCCGAGGTTCTGGCCCCCTACGGGGTGAGCGAGATTCACCTGATAGACAGGCTGAGCCCAGCGTCAGGAAAATACCTGCTGGGGACCGACCACCTGGTATGATTTTCTAGTTTGATCGCATACGCCGTCCGGTAAGTATCTGTTCGGTGAGAACTGACAATTTCCCAAACCCCATTAAATCCTTCGCAACGATACGCTTTCAGAAAATCTTTAGCGGTCCATCTTCGGCATGAGCCAAAAAATGGTCTGATCAGGCTGGATCATATGATTCAGATCCGCATGCTCACGCCGATGCAATCAAAAGCTTTTGCCTGGGATGATCCTTCCCTGGTTGCCATGAATGCATACGTGCCGTCACTGGTCAGGTAATCGTTTCCATTCCAGAGATCGAACATCAGTCCGGTGAGTGTTTGAAAATATAGAGATTTTGCTGTTTTTGCAGGAGAATCGCTCTTTTTTTTGAAAACTGTTTTCAGGAATCAAGAGTGATTCGGAATTTCGAGATTGTTTCAGGACTCACTGAGGGTTTTATAATAATCTTTTTTACTTTTATGAGTTTCCGGGTCCAGTTTGTACTCTTCACTGTGTTTTACGAGCAGTTGATGCGCTGTGAATACCTGGCCTTGCATTTTTCCCTCCACGACCACCCCTTGTCCTTCACGAAACATATCCGGTTTCACCCCTACATAGACCACCGGAATGAATTGCTTGGAATCTTCCGTCACGTTGAAGGAAAGGATGAGGGTTTTGGCATCCCATTCCACACTGCCGGGCTGCACCAGGGCGCCGATGCGAATTGTTTTGTTTTCGAAATCGGCAGGAGCGGCGAGAATTTCCTCAGGCGTATGAAAAAACACGGTCATTTCCTGCAAGCCTTGAATCGATATGGCAGCCAGCATGGCAAAAATGACCAAGCCACCGATTAAAAATTTATAGGTGCTTTTCACGATTTTTGCTCTTGATCCAGGTTTTCCAAAGCATGGTTGCAGTTTTTCAATTTGCGTCTCATGAGCCAAACATAAATGATCATGGTAGCCATCCAAATCCCGTAGGTGCTGATAACAAATTCCAAATTCATTGGCATGGCTGCGACTCTCCTTCGTATTCGACAATCCTCTCTTGCAAGGTGTGATGTTGACGTTCCAGGTGGAGACGCAACAAGAGAAGATAGAGATAAAAAATCAACATGGCCCCCATGGCGGCCAACAGTGGCAGGAGCAACTCGGAAGGCATGGCCGGATTGGCTTCTCCTGCCGTCCCCACTTTCAACAAAGTGGTAGGCTGGTGAAGCGTGCGCCACCATTCCACGGACTTGTGGATAATGGGAATGTCCAAAAATCCAATGATGCCCAAAACAGAAGCAAATCGCGCTTCCCTTTCTCTTTCTTTCGAAAAGGCGCGCAGCAAAAAATATCCCGCAAAAATGAGAAAGAGTAATAGAGTGGTAGTCAGGCGGGCATCCCAAACCCAATAAGTTCCCCAAGTCGGTTTGCCCCAGATAGCCCCGGTGATCAACACAAGCCCGCAGAAAATCAACCCTATTTGAGCAGATGATTTGGCCACCTGGTCAAAAAACAAGTCTTGTTTCCACAAATAAGCGATACCAAAGGCAAACACCACGAAAAATGCGGTATAAGTCACGATAACCGTGGGAACGTGAAGGTACATGATTTTTTGTACGAATCCCATTTCTTTTTCTGTGGGAGTGCCGGAGAAAATCCATATCCCGCATCCAAGAAGACACATGAGGGAAAGGGGTTCCAGAATTTTGATTCCACGCATCATCCATGGATTTTCAAAACGTTGCTTATCCATCGAGTTTTTCTTTCAATATTTGGTTGACGATTCGAGGATTGGCTTGTTCTTTGGACGCTTTCATGATTTGTCCTACAAAAAAGCCGAAAACTTTGGTTTTTCCGTCCCGGTATTGCTGCGCCTGAACGGGGTTTTTGCGGATGGTCTCCACGACCAAGTTTTCCAGTGCGCCGGAATCGGAGATTTGTTTCAAGCCTTTGGCTTCCACGATAGCGCGAGGAGATTGATCCCTGCAGAGCATCTCCTCGAAAACCTTCTTGGCGATTTTTCCACTGATGGAGTTGTCTGCAATCATTTTGATCAATTCTGCCAACTGGCGGGGAGGAATGCCGATTTCATCAATGCCGGTTTTTGTTTCGTTCATCACCCGTCCCAACTCCATCATCACCCAACTGAAGGCCAGTTTGGCATGCGTATTGTTGGCCATCACCGCCTCATAGTAATCGGCCACTGCGCGATCGGCGACCAACCGTTTTGCGTCTTCCTCACGTAATTGATATTCGGCGACAAAACGTTTTTGTTTAGCATCCGCCAGTTCCGGTAACTGCAGTGCGATGTTATCGATCCATGCTCGAGAAATATGGACAATTGGCAGATCGGGATCGGGGAAATAGCGATAATCGTGTGCCTCCTCTTTGCTGCGCATGCTATAAGTCACTTTTTTCCCGGCATCCCACTGACGTGTTTCCTGAGTGATTTCGTGTCCATCCAGGATTTCCCAGGTTTGACGTTCGATTTCATAATCGATGGCTTGTTGTACAAAACGAAACGAGTTGATATTTTTTGTTTCAGTGCGGGTGCCGAAACTTTGCTGTCCTTTCGGACGGATGGAAACATTGGCGTCACAGCGCAGATTGCCTTTTTCCATATCCCCATCGGAAATCTGAAGATAGGTCACCAGGGCGTGAATTTTTTCCATGTAGGCTTTTGCTTCCTGCGGAGAACGTAAATCCGGTTCGCTGACGATTTCCAACAAGGGCACTCCAGCTCGATTCAAATCGACATAACTGCTGGAACCGTTTCCCTCCTCATGGAGCAGTTTGCCGGCATCTTCTTCCATGTGGATGCGCGTGATGCCGATCCGTTTGGCACGCCCGTCGACTTCGACGTCGAGCCAACCATTTTCACAAATGGGGCGGTCAAATTGCGAAATCTGGTAGGCTTTGGGCAAATCCGGATAAAAATAATTTTTGCGCGCGAATTGAGAATCGAGTCGAATCGCGCAATGGGTTACCAATCCCAAACGCACCGCGAATTCCAGTACTTTTTTATTCAATACCGGCAAAACGCCAGGCAATCCCATACAGACCGGACAGGTGTTTTTGTTCGCAGACACCCCGTATTCCGTAGAACAACGGCAGAAAATTTTGGACTCGGTGGCCAACTGGGCATGAATTTCTAAACCAATGACGGGCTCAAACTCCATAAATGTCTTTTTGTTGAACGGCTTTGCCGGCGTTTAAAAGAATTTGTCCGACAAATAGGTGCAATATGAGTGTTTAAAACAGACCTGAATCCTGCAATTAGATGACAATCAAACATGGAAATGGTAATATATTCAAATAGTTAACACCAGAATCAACATTTTGAGAGATCACCATTTCCATGAAAAACAATCGTAGCACAAGATCGGCAAGAACGTCAGTAAAAAATATTGTGAAAATAATCTTGATGCGATAATGATCTGGTAACCTTAGAGAAAATTTGGAATATTCCAACTTCTGAAAGAGAGGATTTCATGAAAATAGAACGATTGTACACCAGGGAAGGTCAGGACCCTTTCGAGTCCATAGAGTTCACTACCAGATCTTCGGTGATACGTAATCCGGATGGTTCCATTGTTTTCGAGTGGAAGGAAGTGATTGTCCCCCGGAACTGGTCTCAGGTGGCGACGGACATCCTCGCCCAGAAGTATTTTCGTAAAGCCGGTATACCCCGGTATTTGAAACCTGCAAAAGAAAAAAACATCCCCTCCTGGTTGCAGCCTTCCGTGGCAGACAAAGCAAAACTGAGCAACCTGCCTGAATCAGAACAAACCACCATTGAAACAGATTCGCGCCAACTCTTTCGCAGATTGGCAGGGTGCTGGACCTACTGGGGTTATAGTTATTTCGACAGCGAAAAGGATGCCAGGGCGTTTTATGATGAGATGCGCTACATGCTGGCCAAGCAGATGGCGGCTCCCAATTCACCTCAATGGTTCAATACGGGTCTCAACTGGGCTTATGGCATCACGGGGCCGTCGCAGGGGCACCATTACATCGATCCCGATACTAAACAGATGACCAAATCCAAAGACGCCTACACTCATCCGCAACCGCATGCGTGTTTTATCCAGTCCGTCACCGATGATCTGGTGCAGGAGGGAGGCATCATGGATTTGTGGACGCGGGAGGCGCGCCTGTTCAAATATGGTTCGGGAACCGGCACCAATTTTTCGTATATCCGTGGAGGTAGGGAACCACTATCCGGCGGTGGTGTTTCTTCAGGGTTGATGTCGTTTCTCAAGATAGGAGATACTGCCGCCGGCGCCATCAAGTCGGGGGGAACCACTCGGCGGGCCGCCAAGATGATCTGTCTGGACATGGATCATCCTGATATCGAATCCTTTATCAATTGGAAGGTCGTGGAAGAACAAAAGGTAGCCGCTATGGTTGCCGGTTCAATGACAATTTCAAATATTCTCAATGAATTGTTTGATGCCATTCATGGTTGGCAGGGAGAAGGGGAGGTACTCCCGGAAGAAAAATTCGACCGTAAAAAAAATTACGCGCTAAGCCAAACCATTCGAAAAGCCCGTCAATTTCATGTCCCCGCCAATTACATAGAAAGGATCATTCAACTGGCCCGGCAGGGATACAGGGGTATCGAGTTTGAAGAATATGACACTGACTGGAATGCGGAAGCCTATGGCACGGTCTCCGGACAAAACGCCAACAACTCCGTCCGTATCGCCAATGATTTCATGCAAACCCTGCAGCAAGAAGGTGACTGGAATCTATACTGGCGCACTGAAAAGGTAAACGCGGCTGCGGAAGGTCGGGTTCCTCAACCCTGTAAAACCCTGAAAGCCTCCGAATTGTGGGAACAAATTGCCTACACTGCCTGGTCTTCCGCCGATCCGGGGATTCAATTCGACACCACCATCAATGAATGGCACACCTGTCCGCAAGGTGGCGCAATCCGGGCCTCGAATCCATGCAGTGAATACATGTTTCTGGATGATACCGCCTGCAATCTGGCATCCCTCAATCTGATCAAGTTTCAGGATTCCCTAAACAAAGAATTCGATATCAAGAGTTTCCGTCATGCCGTGCGCTTGTGGACGGTTGTTTTGGAAATCAGCGTGTTGATGGCCCAATTTCCCAGTCAACGGATTGCGGAACTGTCCTACAATTACCGCACGCTGGGATTGGGATATGCGAATCTGGGCACTTACCTGATGACCTCGGGAATCCCTTATGATTCGAACAAAGCCACTGCCATCTGTGGCGCCATCACCGCCATCATGCACATGACGGCCTATACTGCCTCTGCGGAAATGGCCAGGGAATTGGGTCCCTTTCCTGAATATGAAAACAACCGGCAACACGTTTTACGGGTAGTGCGCAACCATCAACGGGCAACTTACCGTGTGCCCGAAACCGAATATGAGGAACTGACGATCAAACCGGTGGGCATCGACAGTCAATACTGTCCCCCTGATTTGCTCAAGGCGGCCCGGCAAGCTTCCGATCAGGCATTGGAATTGGGAGAAAAACACGGATTCCGCAATGCGCAGGTGACCGTCATTGCGCCCACCGGGACCATCGGACTGGTAATGGACTGTGACACGACCGGGATCGAACCCGACTTCTCTCTGGTCAAATTCAAGAAGTTGGCGGGAGGAGGCTATTTTAAAATCATCAATCAATCCATCCCCCCTGCTTTGAAGAGACTGGGATATAACGAATCGCAAAGTGCTGATATCGTTTTTTACGTCAAAGGTCAGGGCACCCTGCAGGGGAGTCCATGCATCAACCCGGAGACTTTGAAACTGAAAGGATTCACCGAAGACGTGCTGGAAGGCGTCGAATCTCAGTTGTCCTCTGCTTTTGATATCACCTTCGTCTTCAACAAATGGATACTGGGAGAAGAATTTTGTAAACAAACCCTGGGATTCAGTGATGAGCAACTCGACGATCGCCACGTCCTCAAAGCCTTGGGGTTTTCCGAAAAGGAAATTGAAGCCGCCAATGATTACATTTGTGGTACCATGACGATTGAAGGGGCGCCACATCTGAAAAAAGAACACTATGCCGTCTTCGACTGTGCCAACAAGTGCGGGAAAAAAGGCAAACGTTACATCGCCCCTCGAGCCCACATCCACATGATGGCAGCTGCGCAACCTTTTATTTCCGGCTCCATTTCCAAAACTATCAATTTGCCTGAACATGCTTCCATCTCCGACATCAAAGACGCCTGCAATCGCTCTTGGGAATTGGGTTTGAAATGCAACGCGTTTTATCGAGATGGCAGCAAATTGAGTCAACCCCTCAATACCAATGTGGATGAGGAGGACGGGAGGTCCTTGGCGAGGGAAGATTCTGAGGAAGTCGAAGAGGCGCAATCACCGGAAGTACGCATTGCGGAGCGCATTATCCATCGCTATTTGGCAAAACGGCGCCGACTGCCTCAAAGACGGACAGGATACACTCAAAAAGCAATTGTAGGAGGACATAAAGTCTATTTGAGAACCGGCGAATATCCGGATGGCACCATAGGAGAAATTTTCCTGGACATGCACAAGGAGGGCGCCGCTTTTCGTAGCATGATGAACTGTTTCGCCATTGCCATCTCTCTGGGATTGCAACATGGCGTGCCTTTGGAAGAATACGTGGAAGCGTTTGTCTTCACGCGTTTCGAGCCCAATGGTCTGGTTGCCGGACACGATGCCATCAAGATGAGCACTTCGATCATCGACTACATTTTCCGGGAATTGGCCATCACTTATCTGGCACGGAATGATTTGGCGCACGTCAATCAGGAAGATCTGCAAGCCAGTGAACTGTACTCTCGCAAACAGACGGAACCCGAATTCGAAGGGGAAGAAATCGTGGTGGAGCGTACCTTGGACAGTCTCGCCACCCCTGCTGAAGAATCGAAAGGCGATGGAATGACCGGACAACGACCCAATGCCGAGACGGAAAGACGTTTCATGGAAGTGGAACATTCTTTTGCTGACTTTTCGGAGCGTGCTTCATTGTCCCCGGGAAGCGGACATTCCAATAGCGCCTCCCGCTCCGACGCGTACACTGCAGGAAAGAAAGAAGCATGGACTTTGCAGCGTTCGCAGGAATCGCGACTACAGGAAGCAAAAATGAAAGGGTATGAGGGAGAGTATTGTGAAACATGCGGGCAGTTGACCATGGTCCGCAACGGCTCTTGCCTCAAATGCGTCTCGTGTGGGGCCACATCCGGATGCAGTTAATGGAATAAACCGGAAAGTCGGGGTTCATTTCCCAATACAAAACTGCGAAAAAATCCGATTCAATAAATCATCCGCCGTCGTGTCTCCGACGATTTCACCCAGGGCGCGCAAGCAACCGGCGAGATCCACCGCCAGGCATTCTTCTCCCACCCTATTGCGCAAGTCTTCCAGAGCAACCTGCAAGGCGAATAATGCTTTCTTGGCTGATTGTTGCTGTCGTACGTTGGTGATGAGGGCTTGTTCTTCCATCAAAAACCCATCTCGGGTCCCTTTTTCAAACAAGGATTCTTCCAATTCCTGCAGTCCCGCCGCATGCTTTGCCGAAACCAATACCGTCTTGAACGGATGACACTGCTCGATCCAGGCAGGTTGATCACCAGAGAGTAAATCCTTTTTGTTCAGCACCACTATGGTTTCCTCCGGATCTGCTTGCTCCAGGAGTTGCTTGTCCTCTGGAAACAACGAGGTGGAACTGTCGAGGAGCAGGAGCGCCATATCTGCAGTTTCCCAGGCATTTCTACTACGCTGCACACCTTCGCTTTCAACAATGTCTTTTGTCATGCGGATCCCTGCCGTATCGATCAAGCGAATGGCCAGTCCTTTAAAATGGATGGATTCTTCAATGACATCTCGGGTGGTTCCGGGGATTTCCGTCACAATCGCGCGCTGTTCCTGCAGCAAGGCATTGAGCAAGCTTGATTTTCCAACATTGGGACGGCCAATCAGCGCCACCCCCAAACCGGACCGCAGGATCTTCCCTTGTTCTGCAAAGGAGAGAAGCGCTTCCAAATCCTTACGGGTCTGCTCCAGACGTGTCACGCATTCCTCATGCTGCGTGAATTCTTCGTCTTCATCAGAAAAATCAATAGTGGCTTCAATCAAGGCCGCAACATGGGCTACGTCTTCCCGGATCGCAGCAATCGCCTCATACAACTTTCCCTTCAGTTGATTGACAGCCGTATAAATTCCCAGACGAGAACGGGCATGAATCAGGTCGGATACGGCTTCAACCTGCGTCAAATCCAGTCTTCCGTGCAAAAAGGCGCGTTGGGTGAACTCTCCGGGTTCGGCCAAACGCACGTCATGCTTCAATATCAGTTCCAGCATAGTTTGTAAGACAGCAACACTGCCATGGCACTGGATTTCTACGACGTCCTCCGTGGTGTAGGAATGCGGAGCTCGCATCACCGCAACCAGCACTTCGTCCAGAGATCGCCCTTGATCGTGGATCCAGCCATGGTAGAGACGATGCGATTGCGCCTCCTCGAAATTCTGTTCGGAATGGGAAGGGGAAAAAATTGCGCAGGCAACACGAATGGCTCTATTTCCGCTAATCCGAATCACACCGATGCCTGCCGGTCCTGTTGCCGTGGCAATGGCCGCAATTGTATCATCCAAACGCATGACTTGAAGGCTCCTACGTATATACTGAGTGAAATCCCCGAATCAAATTCTACGGGATATCAGAACTCATGTAAATTCAAATTTTTCACGTCTTCCTGAAACTCGACTTTGAACATTTTATCCAACTTTTGGGTTTAATAAAATCAATGTCTTACGAATTTGTATTGGAATTAATACAGGTCGTATCATCAAAAACGGAAAACAGCAACCTGTATTAATTTTTTATAGAATTTTAACCAACTGATATTATTGAATAATGAAAATTAAAAGAATAAATCGAATGTCCAAAGTCCAGCCTGAAACTCGAATGGATTTTTTATTCTTCTTAAGGCAGGTTCCACGGAGCAGGTCTCCGCCAAAGTACAACGTCGTCCTTTGCAATCCATCACCACCATCCTGGCAGTCATTCAAAAGAAGGACCGGTTTTTAATTCGCAAACGTCCTGCAGAGGGATTGATGGCAGGATTGTGGGAATTTCCCAATATCCATTTAAATGGAGACCGAGACATGCAGAAGGAATTGGTCACCGGAATGCGAAAGCAGCACCATGTTCGCATTACGATCAAGCAACATTTGTCGACCATCAAACACGGTTACACCTCCTTCAAAGTGACCCTGCACTGCTTTTTACGTTCTTGTAACGAGCATGACCCGCAAAATGAATCTGTTTCCGTCAAATGGGTGGCCTTGCATCAAATCGCTCAGTTTTCTTTCCCTGCCGCACATGGGAAATTGATCCGGCTTTTGCAAGACAATAGCTATGATTCTTGAATGGCAAGTGGACCCGGCCTATACAAGAGAAGACCGAAGAGGCGTGCAAGGTTAATTTTCATGGCTTTTATACGGAACTGTTAAAAAGGCGTAGTTTTTTCTTGAAATAAATCTATTTTTTCGATAGGCTTGCGATCTACCTGTCCAAGACACTCCCCAATAGCTCAGTTGGTAGAGCAGGTGGCTGTTAACCACCGGGTCCGTGGTTCGAGTCCGCGTTGGGGAGCCACCTTTTCAGCTGCTAACTTCGGTGACCCTATTGTTCTCGCTGTACCCTGATGCGTGTCTCGAATTAGTAATCGCTCAACTCCAGCGGGTTTCAAGATCAGTATTGAATCGTACATGTTGATCGGGAGATTCACATCCAATGAGTGTCATCATGAGAACGACGCGCTTCGTCGAGTAGCCGCTGCAGATCAGCGCTGTCATCGTCCAATGCCTCGATTAGCCCGAGGACCGCTGCGTCGAGCCGTTCGATCAAGCTTTCAATCGACTCGGTCTCGTCAGGCTCATCTGGCGGAAACCACGCATCCTGCGCATTTGCGAGGTACTCCATGGCATCCGCGCGCTTGAAGTGCCCCGGTGTCGATCGCGGCATACTATTCGAAGAACTCCTGGCATCCCTCGAACAACAGCGACCCCGTTTTTGACGAGTACTTCGAGAATGCGCGGGCCGCTATCACGATAGAGGAGCAGAAGGAGTGGCTGCGGAAGGCCGACCTGCGCGTCGCCGAGCAACTGTGGACGATCAGGGGGCCAATAACTCCCCTGTTCGGTGTCACCCAACCATGGATCAAGGGCTACAACAGCGAAGAGGAGCTCGGCCCCATGAACCGGAGTGACATCTTCGCGTACCTCCGGGTCGACAAAGAGTGAAGCCAGAGATGGGGCACTAGTCTCGCCTTGCTCCAGGAATCCCCTAAACCCCGTGGGACGGCGGCGTGCTTGCCGTCCCACCGGTTATTTGCTTCCTCAAAAATGATCTGTCTGCAGATCATCGTTGTGCTCGGGGTAACCTCCGACATTGCCATAATCAAAGCGCTGTGGTCAAGGTCCGTCCGGATGCCATTGTTGGACAGGTCACAGCTCAACTCCTGCTATTGGAGGACGGTGAGGGACTTGATCTGGAATTTTTCCAAATTCTTTTCTATCCGCTCTCTTAGCTCTTCGCTCCAAATATTCCTCTGTCATGATTGCTGAGATTTTCTCAGAGACTGCCGAAGAGATAAATTGGTTGATGGATACTCCTTCTTTTTGAGCGATTTCTTGAATATGCTCCTAAGCGTACATGAGCCGATGCCCTTTAGGCACTGGAATGGGATCACTAAACTCATTGGCAGTATCGAGCCACAATTGAATGGCTTCTTTTGCACTGCTTAAAGCCAATTCGTATGAATTGCCATGTGCCATACATCCCGGTAATTCAGGAACTTCTGCTATGTACACTTGATCTTCTTCACTCCAATAAATTATTGTTTCATATTTAAACATTATTCGTCTCCAGCAAGCTTATGCTTTGCAATAATAGTCCGAACTTGACGAACCTGATAAGATTTTGCCTTACTACCATCACGCTGTAGATTGATTTTTTCCTCCACACCGGTCTTTCGAAAAATATGATGACTGCCTTTTGTTCTCTCTTCGAACTCAAGTCGCTTCAACAACTCACACAAGTCTTCAAAAGCAATGTTTTCATCGGAGTTTCCCCGCAATATTCGGAGAATCAACTTATCGTATTTTCCCATAAATTGATCTACTCACAATATGTTCTCGACTTTGAACATTTTATCCAACTTTTGGGTTTAATAAAATCAACATCTTACGAACCTGTATTGGAATTAATACAGGTCGTATCATCAAAAACGGAAAACAGCAACCTGTATTAATTTTTTACAGAATTTCAACCAACTGATATTATTGAATAATGAAAATTAAAAGAATAAATCGAATGTCCAAAGTCCAGAATATGTTGTCATTCTAACGCCTTGGATAACATGCTTGTGACATTTCACTGAACTTTGAAAATGAGATGGACTTGTAATCTTGCAGAAACTTTTGAGAAAAGCGCGGGGTCACAAGTCAACGTTGATCCGTTGGTCAGCTCGTTTCAGGGAAGCATAAGAGGATCTTATAATTTTTCAATTTTCTCCGGAGACAATCCGGAAATTTCACTGATCATTTTTAAATCAATCCCTTTTTGTTTCATTTCTCTTGCCATGTCAGTGATTCCTTTTTCGATTCCTTCTTCTCTCCCCTCTGCTTTTGCCGTTTCGATGATTCCTCGTTCCGAAACCAAATGCATAAGATACCTTTCATAGTGTTTGCGTTCTTCAGAACCCATTGTCACAAGGTCTAATTTTTTCCCGGCTTCACGAATGTGCTTCGATTTAAATTCCGACTTGATGGATTCGTGTTTTAACAGATAGATCCATTCATCCAAGTCTGCTTCGATCATATCCTGGAAGTTCTCCACACGGATCAAGTAGTATTCAGGGAAGATGTTCTTTTTTGCTTGAAGGTGAGTGAGATGATCGGGGCCTTTGACTTTCTCACGGATTTTTAAGAGATCATTGCTATGGATGCCACGAAATTCCGTCTTTCCATAATAAACATAATCCTTCATTCGCTTTTTGGCTCATGCCGAAGATGGACGCAATAAATCTTTTTATAGCTGACCTCCATTATTGCGCAATTCTCCTGATCCAAACTTGCTATAGGCTTTGCGCCGCGTAGTAGTGCTGAAATCATGCCTTGTTGTTTTAGGCAAGGAGAGGATTTCCGCTTGTTTGATTCAAAATTAGCTGTGGGAGGGTTCCCGCTCGATCGATTGAACAAAATCTTGGGAGGGTTCCCGCCCGTTCGATTCAAAATAGGTGCGGGAGGAAGTGAAGTGATGGATCCTCCTCGGGAATCTTTTTTCACCGATATTGAACTAAACGGGTTTTTCAGAGACCTGAAAGTTACCTTTAATTTTTTTAAGAAAAATGTTTGACTTTCCATTTTCATCTCTGTATTTTTGCATCTGAAATTAGCTTTTAGCCCTCTGCTGTCAGCTATCAGTTTTTGAATCATATTGATATACAGGTTATTTTTGTAAGTGAAAACCCTACGCGGGCCGCTGTAGCTGAGAACAGATAGCCTTGAATGCTTGACAACCATTTGCAGAGTGATTATACAATATTTTATTCCAGGAAAGAAAGGGCAATAGTCGCCGTTTAAAAAAAGTTGACAAACATTTCCAGATCGAGTAAACATATTTTTCCAATATCCGAAGACGGAATGGCAATTCAGTGAGTCGCGGTATTTATATAAAAAAAGGCTTGATAAACATTTGCAGAGCCTTATATAATATTTTATTCTAGGGACGAAAAGGCAAAAATGCGTTCCCTCGTATTGCTCAGGATGACATGAAAGTCTGAAATTAACCCGTTTCAAGTATAAATTAAAGATATTGCCAATAAGGTAGTTATGAGAGTAAACTCAAAATCCAAAATCCAAAATCCAAAATCCAAAATCCAAAATCCAAAATCCAAAATCCAAAATCCAAAATCCAAAATCCAAAATCCAAAATCCAAAATCCAAAATCCAAAATCCCAATTCCCAATTCCCAATTAATTATTAAGAACTTATCCTTTAATAACTTGAAAATTGGTATTTCCTGCATTATTTTTGTCATCATGTTCAACCATAAACGCATGGAGGCTATATGGCAAAAGTACAGTCGTGGGAAGTATCTGATTCATTTTGGGCCAGAGTGGAGCCACTGATACCAAAACCCAAACGTGACCCGAACAAGACCTACAAGCGCAAACCCGGTGGTGGTAGAAAGCCAATGCCTGCGCGCCAAATTTTCGAGGGAATTGTATATGTTTTGCGCACCGGTTGTCAATGGAGAGCCCTTCCCAAGGAAAAATATGGGAGTCCTAGTGCCATCCATGCTCATTTCATGCGTTGGAATGAAGCGGGTTTCTTTTTGTCGCTTTGGCAAGCCGGACTTGCCGAATATGATGAGATGGAAGGGATCTCCTGGAAATGGCAAAGCATAGACGGCACGACTGTCAAAGCCCCACTGGCTCAGGAAACCGTTGGTCGAAACCCGACTGACAGGGGAAAAAAAAGGGAGCAAGCGTCATTTGCTGGTTGACGGCCGTGGTGTCCCGCTGTCCCTCGTCGTAACCGGGGCGAACCGGCATGATGTGACACAGTTGGAATTGGTCTTGGAGGAAATCGTCATTGCGCGGCCTGAGGGCATTGAACAACATCTGTGCGCAGACAAAGGCTACCACGGTGAGCCAGCATCACAGATCATTCGATCCAATGATTATGTGCCACATGTGAAAAAACGGGGTGAAGAGATTCAAGAAAAAAAAGCAAATCCCCAATACAGACCCAGAAGATGGGTCGTCGAGGTGAGCCATTCATGGTTCAACAGATTTCGCAAGATAATGGTCCGATTCGAAAAATATAATCAAACTTATCTCGCACTGCTTCAATTGGCTGCAGCTATCATAACTTACAGGAAAGTTAATGTTATTTAAGGATAAGTTCTAAGTTATCAGTTCCTAGTTTCCCGTTCCCAATTTCTAAGTTCCCAGTCCCAAGTTCTATCCCTAGTACACTGTGGCGAAAGTTCGTACACACTCTCCGTGTCATTCCCGCGAAGACTCGGAATCCAGGGTATCGAAACGGACCCTGGATTCCGGGTCTTCGCCCGGAATGACAACGCTACGAATAGCCAGAAGGAGAAAAACATGTACGAACTTTTGCCTTACGATACTAGTGTCATCTCGACGGGACCGTTGGTACGGTTGGTCTGCACACGGCGATCCGCGCTCGGTGGTCCGGAGGCGGCCCCCCGCATACGGTGCATCGGCGTACCGGAAGCGACGCGGATGTGGCGCCCAGTCCGAAGGGGAAAGATCCTTAAGATTTCTCGTTTCAAATTCCAAGCCCCAAGTCCTACGTTCCAAGCTCCAGGAACCGAAGGAAAATGGGGTATTTGGAAAATCATGGACGCCTGAGTGCGTCCTTCACCCTAAATCACAAGAAAGGAGAAATGATGGATGCTACTAAAAATAAGAGGAGCAATGGTGGGAGTACGAATTCACTTTCGAAATCCCTTGTTAATTCAATAGTATTTGAAAGGAGATAATCATGAAAAAGATCAGGAATAGAATGAAAAAAAGAAGCAATGGTGGGAGTACGAAATCCCTTTCGAAATCCCTTTTTAATTCAATCGTATTTGGAGAAATTATTATGAAAAAGATTAAGCAAAGAATAAAAAAATGGATGTGGTTTGGTGTGTCGGGGGCGATTGCTCTGGCGATGGGCTCGGTGGCTTTTGCCCAGGAAATGGTCAAAGACCCATCCACTAGCAAGATGATAAAAGCGCCTCAATACGGTGGGCAAATTGTTTTCGCCGCAGACCTTGACGAGCCGCCGCACACTGACACCTGGTGGGGCACGCTCCCGTATAAATCCATTAATCTCGTTTTAGATAAGCTGGGCATGGTGGACTGGGCAATACCCAGGGACAAATGGGGCTATATGGGGTGGCATACTCCTATCGAGGTTGTTAAACCACATCTGGCGGAGAGTTACGAAATGCCAGACCCCCTGACCATAATCTTCAAAATCCGCAAGGGCATTCACTGGCACAATAAGGCGCCGATGAACGGGCGTGAGCTGGTTGCCGATGATGTCGTGTTTACCTACCACCGGGTAACGGGCCTGGGCAGCGGTTTCACCGAGAAGAGCCCGGGCGACGCCAGTATCACCAACTTGCCAATTGAATCGATAACGGCGCCCGACAAGTACACCGTTGTCTTCAAGCTGAAGCAGGTAAACTTCAATGCGCGGGATCAGATTTACTACAATAGCCACCCGACAGGCTGGATATATCCCCCCGAGGTAATCAAGGAGCATGGCAACGCTCAGGATTGGAGGAACCTGGTCGGCACCGGACCCTATGAGCTGACCGACTGGGTAGGGGGCAGCGCTATCACCTATACGAAGAATCCTAACTAGATCCTAGCCGAAAAGGTATTTTTTAGAATTATATCTTTAACTTGAGGTTAAAAAGTGCCATAATTCATTGAAATAACTGTGAATAACTTCAATATTAAGAATTATGGCACCCAAAATGAAACCATTCATTCGAGCAGAAAAACATCTTTTTTTAAGCGCTCCTGATACAGAATTTGAAAATTTCTTATCAGAACTTGATCAATTGTCTGAGCGAGAGCCGGAGATATTGGACAAAATTGAACAGGATTTGGAGAAATACGCAAGAAATAAAAAGAAAGAGCGTTTAGAGGATAAACGATGGCAGGAAGCCCGGAATCCATGGCTTCCTCATCTTCCCGTAGAAGATGAGGAATTGAAGCCGGAAGAACTGAGGCTGGAAATAGGGTGTCCTCGGATGTCGGCTTTTTTAGTCTACCTTTTTATGATGATTCGGGGATACTTAGGAAGTATCAAATCCCAAACGGCCCAAATATTTCTTTCAGAGTCAATCACACTGCATCTGCTTCTGCTCAACCGTGGATTGAAAATGCCGGGAGCGAGTACAATCCTTGATAATGTCAATGCTGTCAGCAACGAGACCAGACAGTTTATTTTCGATGCTCAAATTCGAATGGTTCTCAATGAAGAGTTGGACGATTTTGATATTTTAAAACTGGATAGCACCTCTGTAAAAGGAAATACAGCTTGGCCTACTGATTCGTCGATATTGACTCGTCTCGTGGAGCGAAGCTACCATCGAGGGCGTTCCCTTGATACATTTGGAATCGCTGAGATCAGTGAAAGAAATTTTGATTTCCTCATCAAGGAGATGAATAAGCTCTCTAAGATGATTGCTTTTGAGACAGGTAAAAAGGACAGTAAAACGAAGCGAAAAAAACATTACAAAACCCTATTGAAGAAAGCTCAAAGCGCTCATGGGAAATTTTTAAAAGAAATGGCAAAGGTGGATATCCGTGCCCAAAAAGCTCTTCTCCCCCCTTCTCGGAAAACGCGTTTGATTCGCCTCATTGAAATGATGAATGAAGATATTTCTAATTTGCAACGGGTAATCATCTACTGTCATCAAAGAGTTTTTGAAGAAAAGAAGGTTCCTTCTACTGAGAAAGTATTGAGTCTTTCCGATCAGAGTTCGGCTTATATTCAAAAGGGAGATCGAGAAGCGCTTATCGGATATAAGCCTCAATTAGGAAGGAGCGGAAATGGTTTTATTTCCGTGTTAATTACTCCGGAGGGCAATGCTGCTGATTCAGGGCAACTCGACCCTGCCCTTGTTGAACATTTGAGATGCACCATCACCATTCCCTCTGAAGTGAGCCTTGATGATGGATATGCCAATCAGGCGATCAGAGAAAAGTGGATGGGCAAAGGCGTTAAGGTTTTTAGTATTAGTGGGGCAAAGGGAAAAAAGATGACCCCGATTGAAGAATGGGAAAGTGAAATCTATTTGGAATCACGAAATGGAAGATCTGCTGCAGAGTCGTTGATGTTTCATCTTAAGCATCGTTTCCATTTCGGACAAGTTATGCGCAGAGGGATTGAAAACGTTCGGGCAGAGTTGCTGGAAAAAGCATTAACCTATAATTTTTGCAAAATGATTGAGTTGAAAAAAAGACAACTCAAACAAGCGGCCTGAATATTCAATGGGGGAGTGTGAAATATGAGCAGGGGCGAGGAAAGTATGTCCAAAAAAGATTTTTTCCCTATAAAAACTGTGCTGTGGGCGAATAAAAAACAAAAATAAATCGTTTTCTCGTCATATTGAATCATAGAGAATCAAATAGAATCCAATCGGTTATATTTACTATTTTCGAGAGGGTCTATAGTGCTTGGCTGAAATTAGAAACTCATGATATTTAATGGTATTCACCTATCGGAAGATTTTAAAACTTATCAAAAATCTTTTTTGCTGATTCTGGCCATCTGAAACTGTATCAAACAAATTTTCCTGTGAAATTGAAGAAATGTCATTTAGGAGTATTTTTCTAACTACTGGAAAGACGATGAGAAGTTCCCGGGGAACCGCCTGCCCTACGCTGACGAGATCAAGATGTTATTCATGCCAGATTTAGCGACACGACTGGCGGCACTACGGACCGGTAAGCTTACTCTGGTGAGGGATTTAAGCATAGACGACGCAGAGAGCCTCCAGCGGACCAACCCTGAACTCGTGATGACACACAGCATATACGGTAAATCGAAAACTTCTTATGCCATGGATGTGCGCAAGCCGCCCTTTAGTGACATCCGGGTGCGTCAGGCGATGCAGTTGGCAATAGACATAGAGACAATCAACCAGAGCCTCTATGATGGTTTGGGAGTGACGAAACCGATGGGGATGGTTGGGAGAGGCGTCATCGGGTTCTACGTCCCATTTGAGGAGTGGCCGGAAGAGGTCAAGGCAAACTATGGCTATGACCCGGAAAGGGCCGAGAAGCTGCTTGATGAGGCTGGGTATCCGCGCGGCGCTGACGGCACTAGATTCAAGACCACCCTCCTCATTGATGACACTCGTGGGGATCCAGAGTATACACAAGTAGCTAAGGACTACTGGGCGAAGATTGGCGTCGATGTCGAGATTAACCTGACCAACGTGCCGACTCTGAGCTCTCATTGGAATGCCCATACTTATGAAGGTATGGCCCTGGGAGAAAGGGGCACCGATTATAACGCCCTCGTATACATACGAATCATGGCTTACTCGAATGAAAACTGGAACTTGTCCGGGGTCCAGGACCCTGAGTATGACGCCATCGTGGAAGCCGCCGAAAGCGCCTCCACCTACGAGGAGATGCAGAGGCTGGTGAGAAAGGCCGATATGTACTACATAAAGAAGCAGTGGGAAGTATGGGGTCCGCGATCGCCTGTGTATCACTTTAGCCAGCCGTGGCTCGGAGGTTACAACGGTGAGTATACCATAGGAGGCGGCCAGAACCATACCATCTATTCCCGGCTCTGGGTTGACCAGGAGCTGAAGGAATCGATGGGGCACTAGGGGTTCACGCCTTAAGCTGACCTGATACAAAGAGGGTGCTGGGGGCTTAGTCCCTCAGCTCCTTCGTGTCGAGGGGGTGTTGTCGATGCAGATGAATCCATAATATGCGCACCTACATCATCAGAAGAATACTGCTATTAGTCCCCACCCTGTTTCTGGTGACTATCATCGTCTTTGCTGTCGTTCGCATGATCCCCGGTGATGTTATCGACGCTATGGTGTCCGAAATGCCCGCGGCGTCGAGCACCTCCGTGGACCGTGAACTCATCAGGCATAAGCTCGGGCTGGATCTGCCGGTACATGTCCAGTATGCTCGTTGGATTGGAGGAGTCCTTCAAGGCGACCTGGGGACGACACTCAGGGGAGAGCTACCTATTACCCCGAAGATATTAGCCAGGTTGCCGGTGACGTTTGAGCTGGGAGTGTTTGCCGTTATGATCGGACTGCTGATATCGCTGCCGATCGGCATCTACTCGGCCATTCGCCAGAATACCATCAGCGATTACGCTGGGCGCGGCATCGCCGTGACCTTCATCTCAGTCCCGACCTTCTGGACAGCGACCATGGTCATGCTTTACCCCGCTATCTGGTGGGGGTGGTCCCCCTCGATGGAACTGATTCCTTTCACGGAGGACCCGCTCGGGAATCTGGGAATGTTTCTCCTCCCAGCCGCGATCCTGGGATCGGTCCTTTCGGGAACCACCATGCGCATGATACGCACCATGGCCCTGGAGGTGCTGCGGCAGGACTACATCCGGACTGCCTGGTCGAAGGGACTCGAGGAGAAGATCGTCGTGATGCGGCATGTCTTGAAGAATGCCCTCATTCCGGTGGTGACCATCGTCGGCTTTCAGCTGCCCATCCTCATCGGGGGTTCGGTCATCATCGAGCAGATCTTTGTCCTCCCCGGCTTAGGCAGTCTCCTGCTGGACTCCATTTCAAAGCGAGACTACCCCATTGTCTCTGGCATTAACCTGTTTATCGCAACTGCCGTGGTGCTCATCAATCTCCTGATCGACCTGACCTACGCCTACCTTGATCCCAGGGTGCGCTACCGCTAAGAAACAGAAAAACCATGACGGAAATAACAGAGAGAGCAACTCCCCTGGTGGAGCGAAAAAGGCGCTCGCGCTTAGTAGAATTCATCCGGAGGCTTGTCCGCGAACAGCCGCTGGGCACCGTGGGCGGCATCATCGTGCTGCTGCTGCTTTTCTGCGGCATCTTCGCCGATATGCTGGCCCCCTACGGGATGAACGAGATTCACCTGCTGGACAGGTATGCCCCGCCTTCCTGGCAATACCCGCTGGGTGCCGACCAGCTGGGGCGAGACATCCTCAGCCGAATCATCCATGGGGCACGCATTTCGGTGATCATTGGCCTCTCCGCAACCAGCATCAACCTGGTGGTCGCGCTGCTGATCGGCGCGACGACCGGGTTCTTCGGCGGCAAGTTCGACATGGTGGTGCAGCGGTTTGTGGACGCCTGGATGGCCTTCCCGGGGCTGCTCATTCTGATCACAGTGATGTCGCTGGTCGGACAGGGGCAGCTGCAGATCATCCTGGTGCTGGGCATTGTCGGCGGCATCAGCGGTTCGAGAATCGCGCGAAGCGCTGTCATCGGCATCAAGGAAAATGTGTATTTTCTGGCAGCCAGGGCCGTGGGCGTCCCCACGCGCCAAATCCTCTTCCGGCATGTGCTGCCCAACATCATGGCGCCCATGATCGTCATCTTCACCGTGACCATTGGCGACGTGATCATTGCCGAGGCCTCCCTGAGCTTCCTCGGTCTTGGGCTGCCCCCTGATGTCGCCAGCTGGGGAGGGATGCTCAGTTGGGAAGGACGCCGCTACATGGAGAGGGTGCCGGCGCTGGCGCTCTGGCCCGGGTTTTCCCTGTTCATCGTCGTCTGGGGCACCAACATGTTCGGAGACGCGCTCAGAGACCTGCTTGACCCCAGCCTGAGAGGCGGTGGCGGGCGCTATGGAGGATTCAAAGGGAAAAAAGGTTAAAAAATTCATAAAAATTAGAAAGGGATACTCATGACTGATTTCAAGGCAAAGACAACCCAATGGAAGACCGTAAATTTTCCTACCCACCCATCAATTACCAAGAGACGACTCGCTCCGGACAAGCTGAAGTGATAGAAAAAGTAAGCGATCCCCCACCAGCTGATTACGGGGGAAAGATTGAAACTCATCCAATCCACAACTTAAAAATTTAAGAAAGCGCCCCTCACACCCCATGAACCCATACCTTATGAAGACCGTCTCGAAGGGGCCAACCAAGTCAAATTATCAAAAGCAGAAATCGAGCATTTCAAGTCGCAGGGGTTTATTGTCAAGCGCGGCCTTTTTTCATTGCGGGACATACCACCTTGGATTGGCCTTTAATGCTGAAGAAAGGCCTTTTGAGCATTGCCGAGGAGGTCAAGAAAAATGCAGACGATCTTGACACGGAGCAGGCCCTTCGTTTCGCCGCTAACGCTGAACGATGCTGTCAGGCCGTAGACAGATTTGCCAAACGTTACGCCGCAGCGGCCCGACAGAAATCAGAATCAGTCGATGATCCTCAATATCAGCAGCATCTCCTCCGCATCGCTGATGCGCTGGAGCATGTCCCTGGACGTCCCGCAAGGAACTTTTTCGAGGCCCTGCAAGGGATCTGTCTGGTCAATTTGGTTTTCGGTTGCATTCTCGGAGCACGGGATTTTGCCTTTGGCCGCATGGATTAGTATCTCTTCCCCTACTATCAAGCAGACCTCAAGCAGGGAGTTCTTGATCGGGATGAAGTGAAATTGCTGCTGGCGCATCTCTACATTAAAACAAACGAGATCGTCGGTAAGAGTGATATCAAACCGGTTCCCAGCGTAGCGTCACATATATACATTACGCTTGGCGGACGCTCTGAAAATGGGGATTCCATGGAAAATGAGCTTTCCTATTTGTTCCTAGAGGCCGCCCCTTTGGTCAAGATGCGCAAGCCGGAAATAAACATCAGAATAGATTCCCAAAGCCCTGCTGAATTTAAATTAGCCGTCGCCACAGCAATGAAGACATGCGCGCAACAGATTCAGCTTTGGAATGAAAGCCAAATTTTAAATGCTTTTGAGACCTTTTTTCCCAAGATCAGCAAGGAAGACGCTTGTAATTACAGCTTTACCGCCTGTAACCGTATTGACCTTCCGGGCTTCATGTCAGTCTTTATAACTGGTGGTGAGAACTGGCACGTCCTGCCAACATGGCTCCTGGCTGCTTTGAACGACGGCCAAGCGGTTGAAGACAGCTACACCGGACTTTTTGAAAGTGGTCACAACCATTCAAAAGTCCAACCAGTCGAAGGAATAATCCCCTTGGATCAGATTAGCTCTATGGAGGACATCCTGAGCAATTTCCGTCTTCTGGCCGAGGTTGGAGTCGCCCATGCGCACAAGAATACATTGGCGGGTAAAGCGGGAGGTCCCTTTCCAGGTAAATATCCCGGCGCGACCGAAGAGCATCAGATAAAGTTGGAGCCCCTGGAAATATTTCATTTTGATTCGGTCTTGATGCATGATTCCCTGGAAAAATGCCTGGATATTTCTCAAGGTGGGATGCGCTATCCTACGAACATCCATCTTTGTTATGGGAATGGCCACCGTTGCCGATTCTCTGACGGCAATCAATCAGCTGGGCTTTGAGGAAAAGCGGTATTCCTTACTGGCGCACCGTGGCAAGTGGCTTGAATCTCCGCTTAGTGGGAAAGCTGGACCCGGAACGGTTTATGGCTTTGGCAGAAACCTTCTTCGATCTGGGAGGACAGCATCTCGGTGTTTCCCTGACAGATTTCGATACCCTCAAGGCAGCCGTTGAAAGCCCTGAAGAACACCTGGATCTTGAAGTCCGCGTTACAGGTTACAGCGCCTTTTTCACGGGGCTTGGAGAAAAAACCCAGCAAGATATTATAGACCGAACCGACCATTAAGTAATAGGACAAAATTAAACTGGTATTTTGTTTTGTCATTCCTGGCTTGCCCGGGAATCCAGGGAATCAATTAAAGCCCCCTGGATACCGGATCAAGTCCAGTATGACACAATATGACACAATCATCATGAATGTAAGATATACTTACAAATCTTCATTCAAAATCATGGAATAATTTTGTCTAGGTACTTAATTGAGAATTTTTTAACGGATGTGAGAGATCTTTATGAGGAACCCCAAGTTTTTTTATGCCAAAGGTGGGCCGGCCGAAGAGTTAAAGGGCACCGTGATCAACATGCAACGATATGCGATGCATGATGGTCCAGGAATTCGAACGCTGGTCTACATGAAGGGATGTCCATTAAGGTGTTTGTGGTGTTCCACCCCTCACTCGCAACTAAGGGGTTTCGAAATTCTTCATGATCAGAATAAATGCCTGCAAAGCGGAGACTGTGTTGAAATATGCGAGGCTCAAGCAATTACGCTTTCTAGGGGATTCTTGAGCATCTCGACCTGGTCCATTTCGACATAAAGCACATGAATTCCGTCACCCACAAAGCACTCACCGATGTTCCCACAGATTCCATTAGTTTTTTATATGGAAACCCGCAGGACCCAATAACAAAATCTATTCTCAAGAAAATCACTGAACTCTCAGAAGAAGATGTCCTGACGGTTTCAGTTCTCAATTTCTATGAGCTTGAATATAGTTATTTTCTTGCTTCTGACGAAAAAAAGCCCATTATCAGACATATCATCAATCAAATTTCACAAGGATTTGTTGTTTTTCCATTACGTCAAAACTCCTCTTCCTTATACGCAGAATTGAAAGGAAAATTGAAACAAACACGTCATATCACTCCATAAAACATGCGGCGGTATAACATAGACCTTATGCTTGCCAGTACCGCTATCACTGAAAGTGCAATTCTCGTCAGTCTTGACCAAATCTATCCAACACTTGTCGAAATCAACCAGCAATTCCAACACGAATATTGGACAGTCTAAATTTTTCCTACCTCTTCCAATTGAGGTGAAGATAGCGAACCAACTCTAATAAATAATGAACTCTTCGTTTTCCGGTGCGTTTCCCCGGTTTTCAGGATAACAACACTCAAGAGGGAGACCATCTTCAAATTAGTATGCTAATAAAGACTGATCCCTTATATGCCACCGATCAATACACCTAACAAGAAAGAGGGATACCATGACCAAAACACTAGAACAAGTCGTCAAAAAAGTCGCAGAATTGCCAGAAGCCGAGCAGGAATCGCTTGCTCAAAATCTTCTGGAACATTTCTCGGATATTCTTGACGAGGTGCAATGGGCTCAGAGTTTTGCAGAATCTCCTGAAGTGTTGGACCAACTTGCCGCAGAAGCAGAACAGTCGATACATGAAGACTCGACTGAACCTCTTGAAAACCTCTGGAAGTGAAATCAAAGACAAGGCCTGCTTTTCGGAAACTATATGCCAGCCTTCCCCAGCATATTCAGGAGCAGGCGAAGAAAACCTATGAACTGTGGAAACAGGATTCCCAGCACCCCTCTCTAGTACAAAAATATCCGTAACAACATTTATTCAGTTCGGGTTGGTTTAGGTTGGCGTGCACTCGGCCTACATAAAGAAGAGTACATGGCATGGTTCTGGATTGGCAGTCATGAAGCCTATAACAAGCTTGTGAATCGCTTGTAACTGGATGCCATTTGGCAACGTGAAATAAGAAAAGATCGTGACCTACCTTAGAGGCAGCAAATAATATATACTATCTCAAATAACTGGAAAAGAATGTCTAGCGGGTCAACTCTATTTATTCTTGACACACAATGGGGTTTTCTCTACGCTCTTTCCTCAATAAAGGGAATGCGGATCAATCCCCCGTCGCACAAAAATTTTAGGCACTCCTCCACGGGGTAGCCCGTGTTCTTCGGCGAAGGCGGATCACTCTAGCAAAAAAATGAAAAATGCCATCCTCGATATATTTTTAACGCGCTCCATCGGTCGAGATTTTCTTCTCGGTCTCATGCCGATTGTCGTCATCGTTGCCTTGGGGATGGGGTCAATAAATTTTTTAATTATGACTAAAAGAGAAGTCCGTATTTTACAAGAAGAGGCCGATCAAACCGCGGAAAATCTGGCTAGAATCGCTGCGCCAGCCTCCATCGATAAAAACTTTGCAATGATGAGATCGGCCCGAGGGGAATACCAGAAAGGGCTCAATGTTGTTTCTGTTTCCATTTTAGATGAAACCAATCTAACCTACTTTGTAGGTAAGGAAATCCAAGAACCTCATATTATTGCCAAAAAACCGATAATGATGCTCGTTTCGAGGCTTGGTTCTGTTGAAGTAGCCCTCTCGATGAATAGAATCCTAGAACGGCAAAAGGAATTTTTATATTATACCATCGTTGTTGCAAACTGCCTGGTATTGACGATATTGGACCCTATAAAAAGCACCTCACTCAAAAAGATAGCCCTCTTTCTGATTTGTGCTCTCCCTTCAAATCGGTATACTAATAAAGACTGACCTATTATATGCCACCGATCAATACAGCTAACAAGAAAGCGGGATGCCATGAAAGTGCATATTACTGCAACACTCGACGATAGGTTAAGACCACAGCTTGAAAGAGTTGCTGATATTGATGATTTCGCCAGCACCTTACTACAAGAAGCATTAGAGGAAGATACTAATTTTGAACAACTGGCCATGCTTGAGGCACAAAAGGGAATGGATATAGCGGATGAGATCCAATATACTTTAGAAGACGCAAAAGAAGTGTACCGATGATTACTCCAGGTACTATAATCCTCCTCAATTTCCCCCAGGCAGATTTGCAGACCTTTTCAATCCGTCCGGTTTTATTACTGAAAGAAACCCCAAGCAGATTTGATGATTGGTTGGTATGCATGGTGTCTTCTCAGATTCACCAGCATATTGAGGGTTTTGGAGAAATAATCAATAAAGATGACTCCGATTTTCCAACATCACGATTAAAGATTACCAGCGTCATTCGCCTGGATAGACTCCTTACGGTCAGTCAGCAGCGATTTAAAGCCGAGCTTGGGAATATTGATCAAGACCGCCTACAACGTCTCTACAACATGCTTGCAAAATGGTTTACTCCATAAATACGCCCCTTTTTTTCTCTGACAGCCGTCCTTCCCCCCAGTAAATCCCTGCGATACTCATCTCACCAAAGGGTTGAAAATCCGATACCTCCTTCAATTTTTCTGAGGCATTTATCAGAATTTATGAAACCCTAAATTGAGCGATTCTAAAAAAGGATCAGATTTTCAAGATGATTTTTTTGTCTGAGAAAGGCAATCATTCTGAAATCAGATTTTGATCATCAAATCCATGGATGTTTGAGTGAGAATGAGCATCAATATGCTGTTTTCAGATGTGGAAAGTCTTCGTTTCTCATGTCATGGACGCACTCATCCCCTTAAACTTTAATGTTTTTGTTTTTTAATTGAAGCGAAACCCGTTGATCAGATTAGCGCCTATGCATGCTGGCAGGTGGCAAATAGTTGGTCCAATTGCAAGCGCTCAAAGGTCGTTTTGGGTATTTTCAAGATCAGTTTTCCGGCATGACGAACCAGTTTGCCTGCCGTATCAAGAAACTGGCGCCGGAAGGTATCAGCATACATCGTTACCGCAATCACTGGCTTGCTGACATCTTCTTTGAAGGCTTCGAAGAGGTTGTTGCCAAGCAGCATCAGATAGTACCATGCGGCATTGGAAATGAAGTTCTTGAAGGGTAGTTGTTGATGACCAAAGTTTTTCAGCGCCCGGTTGGCCAGTTCATCCTTTCCCCGTCCGTGGTACGAGCCAAGGATGCTATGAGCATCGATGCGCTTTTCTTCAGCGGCTTGGCTGAGTTGGCCATCAATGGCCTCTCCCATACCAAGGTTCGTAATGATCACGCCATCATGATCCAAACCCGGCAAAGAGAGTTGGCTATCGTGTTCAATCAAGCGGCTGTAGATCGTGCGACGAGCCTTCTTCCATGTCCCCTGCTTGCTCTTAAACTCCGTGTACTGGCAGATCTCCTTCTTGTCCAAAGTATATCAACACCCATTTTCATAAAACCCTGAATGCCTCTGACGTTGCCGCAAGTTTACTTTGTAATCCGGATCATTTAGGATGAATATTTAAGCAGGTTTTTGGAAAAACGATAACCGACGCGATCCACACCACACGCTTGATGTATGCTCGTAATCTGCTTTTGGATCGATCTGACAATATCGATCAAATTTCGGAAGAAGTGGGTTACACGGATCCCGGATATTTCAGTCGAATATTCAAACGATATGAAATTATGAGCTCACGAGAGTTTAGAAAGTTATACGCTCGCATTCAAGTGAACACTGAATAAGGGGACAATTCCGTAGAATATATGGACGATTCCGACTTATTGTTGAATTTCAGAAAGGGCCGTGATAATCTCATTTGCAGCGTGAGTAAAATTTTTATCTTTCCTAGGACGGAAAGCGAGAGCGTTCAATATTGATTTAAGGAAAATTGGTGGTTTTTGAGGGGAATCAGCAGAAAAGAGTTGCCAAAATAATGTAAAAAGCCATCATATACCGAAATTAACAATGCGTCACTTTTTAAAAAAAACTTGACAAGAGGTTAAAATGATAGTACAATTCCCACCCGGCACCCGGCACCCGGCACCCGGCACCCGCGCACCAAGAACCTAGTTCCAAGTTCCCAGTCTCAAGTTCTCAGTTCCAAGCAACAAGCAACCGGTTCCCCATCCCAAGTTCTACCCCCTTATATTCCCTCGACGGGGTCTTTGTTGTGCCTGGTCCGGAGGCTGCCCCCCGCATACGGCGCATCGGCGTATCGGAAGCGACACGGAAGCGGCGCCCAGTCCGAAGGGGAAAGATCCTTAAGATTTCTCGTTTCAAATGCCAAACCTCAAATCCTACGTTCCAAGCTCCAGGAACGGAAAGGCAAGGGGAATTTGGAATATCATGGACGCCTGAGTGCGTCCTTCAACTTGTAATAACAAGAAAGGAAAAATGATGGATGCTGTCAAAAATAAGAGGAGCAATGGTATGGGGAGGAAATCCCTTTTTAATTCAATTTGTAATAACAAGAAAGGAAAAATGATGGATGCTGTCAAAAATAAGAGGAGCAATGGTATGGGGAGGAAATCCCTTTTTAATTCAATAGTATTTGGAAAGGAAATTATCATGAAAAAGATTAAGCAAAAAATGAAAAAATGGATGTTGGTTGGTGTGTCGGGGGCGATTGCTCTGGGGATGGGCTCGGTTACTATAGCCCAAGAGATGGTCAAAGACCCGTCCACTGGCAAGATGGTGACCGCTCCGGAGTATGGCGGCACGCTCAACGTCACGCTGCGCGACGACCCGCCGACTGCTGACACGGTCTTCAACCACCTCCCGGCCCTCGTCACAGGCCTCGTGCTGGAGAAACTCGGTATCGGCGACTGGGGCGTGAGTCGCGACAAGTTCGACTTCCGCTCCACCTACCTGCCCGATGACATCATCGTCGGCCGCCTGGCCGAGCGCTGGGAGCAACCCGACCCAACTACCATCGTCATGCACATCCGCCAGGGCGTGAACTGGCACGATAAAGCGCCTATGAACAGTCGCGCGCTAACCGCCAAGGACGTGGAGTTCAGCTTCCATCGCTTCACCGGGCTCGGCAGCGGCTACACCAAGCCGCCGGAAGGGGCGGCGTCGGTAACTACGCTGGATAACATCGGCCTGACCTCGATAACTGCCGAGGAGAATACCGTTGTCTTCCGGCTGGCGCAGCCAAACCTGGACGCGCTCAAGACCCTCCTCATGGTGAATGTCGCGTTCATCTACCCACCGGAGGTGATTCGGGAGCACGGTGAGATCACCGACTGGCGCAACCTCGTTGGCACCGGACCGTACGAGCTTACCGATTGGGTCGAAGGCAGCTCCGTGACGTGGGAGAAGGCTCCCAACTACTGGGGATTCGACGAGAAGTTTCCAGAGAACCGGCTGCCCTACATCGACACTATAAACGCGCTGGTGATGCCGGAGCCGCAGACGCGTCTGGCGGCTCTGCGCTCGGGCAAGGTCGATTTCTTCGGCTTCCATGGGATCTCGCAGATAACGTCAATCGACCAGGTGGAAAGCCTCAAGCGCACCAACCCCGACATCGTCGCGCAGGGTGCCTCGTTTCGCTCCGAGACGTCTCCCATGGTGAACGCAACCAGGCCGCCCTTCGATGACGTTCGGGTACGCCGCGCCCTACAGATGGCACTCGACGTCGAGGGAGCGGGCTCAAAGTATTTCAAGGGCTATGCAAGTACCCAACCGCAGGGGTTGTTGGGAAACGCTTTGTATCCCTTCATTAATCGCTACGAGGACTGGTCGGACGAGGTCAAAGGCTACTATGCCTACAACCCGGAAGGAGCTGAGAAGCTGCTCGACGAGGCCGGATTGCCTCGGGGTTCGGACGGCACCCGGTTCGAGCTGGAATTTCTGATCACCGCAAGGGATGATCGCGGTTGGAAAGAGATCATCGCCGCATTTTGGGAGGCGATCGGCATCGATGTAACTCTTACGGTTGTAGACGGCCCCACGATGGGCGCTCGCCGCTCAGGGGATGACTACGACGTAATATCTTTCATTTCAGGCTACGAATGGAATCCGGTCGGCGAACTCATTAACGTCCAGTCCGGCGTATGGGGCACCATTGGCAAAAATGACGAGGTCTACAAACAAATGGTGGCGCGCGTGGTGGCCGAAGCCGACATGGACGAGCGCCACAGGCTCGCCAGAGAGGCATCAGACTACATAAACCGGCAGCACTGGTTCATCTGGGGAGCGCGCGTGCCGTACTTCACGGTCCACTGGCCGTGGGTGAAGGGCTACAATGGCGAAAGCGACCCCGGCGATATGGACCGTATCCTGGTCTATTCGCGCCTGTGGATCGACCAGGATTTGAAGCGGGAGATGGGATTCTAGTGGAGCCTTTCGAGTCCTTAGCGGGAGATGGGGTTCTCACTGATACCCGTGGGGTGGCGGCATCGGCCCGCCATCCCACTTTTATTGTCAGGATGGGGATGGTGCCATGAGGGCTTACATGATCAGGCGCCTGCTGCTGACGATTCCGACCCTGTTCATTCTGTCGATCCTGGTCTTCCTGTCAGTTCGCTTCATTCCCGGCGACATCATCGACGTTCTGATGGAGCAGATGATGGAGAGCGGTGGCATCGATCCCAACGCAGATCGCGAGGCGCTCGAGCGCAAGCTCGGGCTCGACCAGCCGGTCTACGTCCAGTACGGGCGCTGGCTGGGCGACATGCTCCTGCGCGGCAGCCTTGGGAAGTCGCTTTTGCATGAATGGGAGATAGGAGAGCGGATTCTCGGACGGTTGCCGGTGACGATTGAACTCGGACTCCTCGCGATTTTGATTGGACTTGTCATCGCACTGCCGGTCGGCATCTACTCGGCAATTCGGCAGGACAGACTCGGCGACTATGTCGGACGCTCGGTTGCCATTATCGGACTGGCGACGCCCAACTTCTGGTTGGGCATTATGGTGATGGTCTACCCTGCGATCTGGTGGGGCTGGACCCCACCACTCAAGATGGTTCCCTTCTTCGAGGATCCGATAGCGAACCTCTCGGGTTTGTTCATTCCCAGTCTGATCCTTGGCACGGCCGGGGCCGCCGCTGTCATGCGCATGACACGCACCATGATGCTGGAGGTACTCCGGCAGGACTATATCCGGACCGCCTGGTCCAAGGGACTCGAGGAAAAGGTCATCGTTCTAAGGCACAGCATCAAGAATGCCCTCATCCCCGTCGTAACCCTCATTGGCTTGCAGCTGCCGATTTTGGTCGGGGGCTCGGTGATCATGGAAAACATCTTCAACCTACCCGGGCTCGGTCGACTGCTGCTCATTGCACTTTCAGACCGTGATTACACGGTGGTTTCCGGGGTGAATCTGGTGTTCGGGACAGTTGTACTCTTGAACAATCTCTTCATCGATTTGGTCTACGCATACTTGGACCCGAGAATCAGGTACCGTTAGAGGGGTCAGCGACATCATGAGTGAGGCCACTACAACATCAGTAACCCAACCTCAGGCAAAACGGCAGATGGGTTTCAACAATTTCCTGATCCGGCTGGTCAAGACCAAACCGTTAGGAACCGCATGCGGCGGAGTCATACTGACCCTGATCTTCATCGCCATCTTTGCGGACATAATTGCCCCTTACCCCCCCAACGAGTTGCACGTCCTTGACAGACTGCAGGGACCTTCGATGAAATACCTGCTCGGCACCGATCAGGTGGGGCGGGATTTGTTGAGTCGCCTCATCGACGGCGGCCGCATTTCGTTACTCGTCGGTTTCGCCGCGACCACACTTAACATCGTCTTTGCCATTTTGGTCGGCGGCATTTCAGGTTTCATCGGTGGCAAGTTCGACCTGGTGACGCAGAGATTCGTTGATGCGTGGATGGCTTTTCCTTCCCTGCTGCTGCTGCTGACGATCATGTCGCTGACAGGCCCCGGCTTACTGCAAATCATTGTGGTTCTTGGAGTCTCCGGTGGCATTGGCGGTTCTCGCGTGCCGCGGGGAGCAGTTGTCGCAATCAAGGAGAACGACTACTTCCAGGCAGCTCGGGCTGTTGGTACACCCATGGGCAGAATGCTTTTTCTCCATGTCTTGCCGAACATCATGGCACCGATGCTGATTGTGTTTTCAGTGAGTATCGGCAGCAACATCCTCTCGGCTGCGGCACTCGGATTCCTCGGATACGGCCTGCCCCCGAGTACACCGGACTGGGGCAGCATGCTCAGCCAGGAAGGGATGCAGTACATGGAATCTGCCCCGTGGCTGGCGCTCTGGCCGGGTGTCTGCCTGACAGTTGTTGTCTACAGTCTGAATATGTTCGGCGACGCGCTGCGCGACCTGTTCGACCCCCGGTTGCGAGGCGGTGTGGGTCGCTATGGAGCCGCGAAAGTGAAAAAGGGTTAAAATCATAAAAGTTAAAGTGACCATCAGCTAAAGTCGGTAGCTTAGTCAGGTGAACACCTCAAAGGCTATTTATCAGGTCCCCCCAAGGGGTCCGGTTCGATCTCACACAGGTGAAGGTGAGAAAACCCTGGAGGGGTGACAGAGCATAGCCCAGCCATTTATGGCTGGGTCATGCCACAAAACGTTTTTAGTCCCAGAGGGACGACACTTTTTCTTCAGTGCGCTTTCAGTGTCGTCCCTCCGGGACTGGATCCAGCATCAAAATCTATCCCCAGCCATAAATGGCTGGGCTATTACCTTTTGTCACTCCAGGACTAAAATAGGACCGCTGCGAACGGTCAAACCTATAGAAGTTCTCCACCAGAGGTGGGGTTTATTCCAATTAATTAGAAAGGGTTACTCATGACTGATTACAAAGCAATCGCCTCCTCGCTCAAGGAACGGGGCTTCTGCGTTATCCCGGAATTCCTCAGCCGTGAAGAGATCGACTTCCTCGTGGCAGAATTCGATGCCAGCCCAGACTATTCCCTCCCAGCGAAAACCAAGCATGCGGCGCGGCACCTTGGCGACAAGCCGGTTGCCGGTCAAACGGGAGCGCTGCGTTCTAGTATAATGGGACGAAAAGAAACCTTCCAAAGAATACGTCCGCGCATGGAAGCCTTCGCCCAGGGAATCACCGGAGCCAAGGCCGCGCTCTATCAGATCCTCTATCTCCAGACCCCGGTAATCAATCTTACCTTTCATCAGGATCACGATCACTTTTTCCTGACGGAGTACAATCGGACTCATCTCAATTTCTGGATTCCGTTGGTCAAGCCTTCGCGCACCGAGACGGGACTGCGCCTGATTCCCTGGGATCGGCTTGGCGAAAAGTCGCCACGACTCTTTAACCTCTGTCGGCGCTCGGGCGCGAGTAGCCTGTACTCACTTCGTGACGGGGGGACCTTGTACTTTTCTGACTGGAGCGGGGTTCACTACCACGAGGAGAACCTCGAAATCGAGGAGGTCATGGAGACTCCGGAGGTGGGGCCCGGCGACCTGCTGCTGCTGCGCGTCAACACAATCCACGCTACGCAGACGACCGACGATCGGCGCCTTGCGATTTCGTTACGCACTTGCGATCCGGAGACGCCAATCGACTGGCATCGGGTGGCCGGCAGTCCCACGCCTCGTATGATGCAATACCTCGGGGGCTTTAAGGGGCGGACGGGTCCCAACAAGTTGTTTTCCCCGGTTTTTCAAGCCACCCAGGAAAACGACTTCGGTATCACTCTGGGAGACATCGTTCCGACCCTGACTGGCGAGCGCGAGTAGCCGAAAATCCGGGGAGCAATCATGTCTACGCAAGATAACGCTAACAACAACGAGCAGCTCTTATTGCCCGGCCGTCTGGGTGATCTCCAGAGGGACTGGAGGAGCGATCCGCGCGTTGACCCTTTTATGATCGCCGCGAAAGAGTCGACAATCCAAGGACAAGTTGCTATCATCTCTTTCTACCCTCTGCGAGAGTGGTGAAATTGGTATACACGCCAGATTTAGGATCTGGTGCCGCAAGGTGTGGGGGTTCGAGTCCCCCCTCTCGCACCAGCTTCAATTCCAAAAAAAGATCAGTCCCCCGTATTATACAATAAAAGAGATTAGGAATGAAATTTAAATAAGTTAGAAGTATGGATACGCAAAATTAGGGGACAGGTAACAGCAGGAAAACAGTAGAGTTGGGATGCGCAGCGGTGTACATGTCCCCCAATTTTGCTCACACCATTGGAAGAATTACAGGTTATTTAAGGTTTGTTCCTTAGTATGCATACCTCGAAACAAGAGTCGTCTAACGAGTCTCTAAAATTGGTGTTAACGGAGGTTGTTTTCGAAAGTCACTTCTTGAATTCGCATTGTGTCCACTTGAACAATGATGAAGTCCCCTGCATCCTGTGGAGGATATTCGTTGACATACTCGAAGAATATGGATTCGAGGCCTGCTTTGTTTTCCGTATCGAAGGTAGCAATGTGTTCATTGAATTTTCCCTGTTGTCCATAAAGAAACTGAGGCTCACGACCATGTTTTTCTAAAAAACGTAAATAGACTTCCGGGTTCCGTCTCCATATCGTAAATTTCATTAATAAACTCCAAATTATTACGATTTCCGATCCAGTTGCTGTTTTCCGGTAACGGGGTGCTCAACTTTATAAAATCCTACCTGAGCTTCGCTTTAAAAAAATCAATAGTGCGCCGCCAAGCTAGATCAGCCGCAGATTCGTCATAGCGAGGGGTGGTGTCATTGTGGAATCCGTGATTGACATCGGGGTAGATGTAGGCGGTATATTCCTTATTGTTTTTTTTCAATGCTGCTTCATATGACGGCCAGCCTTCGTTGACTCGCTTGTCCAATTCGGCATAGTGCAGCAAAAGAGGAGCTCGAATCCCGGGCACGTCTTCTTCGGAGGGCTGTCTTCCGTAAAAAGGAACCGAAGCTGCCAAATCAGGGATGCGGACGGCCATCATGTTGGCAATAAATCCACCAAAGCAAAACCCAACAACACCAATTTTGCCACTGCATTCCGGGTGAGCTTTCAAAGTGTCAAAGGCAGCAATAAAATCCTCCAGCATTTCATCCCCCGTTCGTTTTCGCTGTAAGGTTCTACCTTCATCGTCGGTTCCGGGATAGCCACCAAAGGGGGTCAGGGCATCGGGAGCCAGGGCTATGAAATCCGCAATACCTACCCGCCGCGCCACGTCTTCGACATAGGGATTCAAACCTCTGTTTTCATGAACAACCACAATCCCCGGCAGTTTTTTATTATTATTGGCAGGACGGGAAAGCAGACCGCGCATGGTTCCCGCTCCCTTGTGTGAAGCGTACTCGATGGTTTCGGAACTCAATCGCGGGTCATTTTTTTCGATTTGTACCGCCTCCGCATAGCGTGGCGCCAGAAATTCAAAGATTGCAGAAGCCGTGAGACCGGCAACTGCATATTTAGAGAGCTTATCCATAAACTCCCGTCGGTTGATGTCGCTATGGACGTACTCGTCAAATAATTCAAAAATCGCTTTGTCCAGATCACTGCCTTTAATTTCAATATTTTGTTTGATACTCATATCTCCTCCTCATAAACGTAAACATCAAAGGTCTGGCATAAAACCGAATGGATGCGGAATCCTACATAACCCGTCGTTCTTAACCAGATTAGGCAAACTCAAGGGATCATCCGTGTGATTTATAACAAATTCCTTCTTTTTGCAATTAAAATCGGAATATACAACCTTTTCGTCAAATCACGCGACCAGGTGGACCCGATCTCATGGATTGCTTTTTTCTGCCACTCATCTGAAACCTGATTCAGTCTCCTTTTTTGTCGTCATATTGTTCACGAAATTGTTGAATCCCTTCGGCTTCTCCCACAATGGTCAAGCGATCTTCTTCCTCGAGTACAATATGTCTACGTGGGACGACGATTCGGTTGTTGCGGTGAATCAGTGCCACCATGATCTCATCGGGCAGTTGCAATTCACTGATTTTGTGGCCAATCAGGTTGGCGGTTTTTGAATCCTTGTGCAACCGCAGGGAAAAGAAGAGTTCTTTCTGTATCAAAGTTTCTTTCAATTCCTGTTCGTTGCGGGCTGTCAGCCACTCTTGCATGAAGTGGGCATGGTTCACACATTCAGCAATGCGAGCCAGAATCCTCAAGTGTTGCGCCGGGTCTTCCTCAGGACTGACCAGAAAGAAAAACGCATGGATGGGCTGATCTGAAATTTTTTTCATCGCAGGTTCATCCTCGGCAGAAGCATTGCCCGAAATAGAACGCACCAGCGCCAATTCAGAACGGTCAATGTCAGAAAAACGCAAATGGGGCAGTGCCACTCCATCTGCTGCGGGAGTCATCCCGACTTCATTGCCTTCCAGGAAACCCGCTTCCAGATCTTCAGGACGGATGGACAATCGCTTCGACATTTCGGCCGAGACTTTTTGCGCAACCGTCTCAAAACTCATTGCGGTGGTAAGATCAAGCACGAGGGCTTGATCGACAAGTGTGTCAAAGGGGTCTTTCTCCGTCGTTGCTCTTTTCTTAATAATTCCTCGTAATTCGCGATCCAACTCATCGGTTTTTCTTCGTCGCATGCGTTCTACCAATTGAAATATTGAACCTCCCTGAATGGCTTTACGACGGGCTGCCACCATAAACACCTCGCGGGCTTTTTTGATCGCGGGTGTCAAGCCTACAAAAAGCACATAGTCTTTTTCATAGATGATAGTATCCCCTCGCGGAACCAGGAATTTTTTTTCACGGATGACGGCCGCGGCAATACATTCCATGGGAAGCTGAATATTTTTTAGAACTTTTCCAATCACCTCCGCATTTTTTTCAACGAAAACCCCGGCAAGACTGCCTTCACCCCCACCCAATTCGAAGAGTTCAGCGATTCCAGGGCGTTCCAGGTAATTTTCCACCATGATTGCGCTGGCTTTGGGGGTACTGATGGCCACTACATTGTTTTCTTCCAAGAGAGGAACATAATCCGAATCAATGACAAGGGATATCACCAAGGAAGCGCCCAGGCGTTTGGCTTGCAGGGAAGCCACCACATTTTGGTTGTCATTATTCAATGCGGCAATCACCACGTCCATCTGCTTCAGCTCTATTTGTTCCAGCAATCCTTTGTCGGTTCCGTCTCCCTGGTATATGGGAACATTGTAATGCTGTTCCAACTCATGACAACGCCGCTCATCTTTTTCAACAAAGGTTACTTGATGTTCTGCTGAGCGAAAAATAGCACGTTGCTCGTCCTTCATTAAGAGCTGATTGGCAACACTTTTACCAAGCCTTCCACCTCCGATAATAAGCACTCGCATACGTTTTCTCCTTCTTGAAACAACCCACCTTTTCAAGCGGGCATAAACATGATCGTACAATTTACGGAGTTCACTGCGGTTGGCAGGCTGCAGCAAGTAAACGCCTGCCCCGACCAGCGTCATGATCCCTCCCAGAATGAGGCTTCTCTGCTCCAGGGCCAGCACAAAAAGCCAGCATGAAACCGCACCCAAGAGGGGAATCCATGGGAAAAAAAAAGTTTTGAACGGACGTCTCAAATTGGGCATTTTTTTATGAAGCGCAATCACTGTACAGTTAACAATGCCCACTCCCATCAGATAGCCGAAGTCAGCGACGGATGCAACAAATTTGATGATTCCTGTGGCACTGACCAACATGATCATCAGTGCGCAAATGAAAAGAGCAATGTAAGGGGTTTGATAACGTGGATGAAGGGCTGCAAAAAAAAGGGGGAAATGGCGATCTCGCCCCAAAGCGTACAATACTCGACCACTGGCGCCCAAAGTGACGGAGAAAGCGGAAAGACTGGCCATTATTGTTGCTACAATGGCTGCCCAACGTCCCCAGGCGCCCACAATGCGCTCGGCAGCATAAATAAAAGGGACTTCGCTTTCTGCCAACTCCGTATAATGGACGGTCGCCATCATGATCCCCACTACAAACACATATATCCCTATCCCGACCGCAACCGTGATGAGGATGGCGCGTGGGATCGTTTTACCAGGATTGATAATTTCTTCAGAAGCATCCGCAATGAGATCGAAACCTGCATAGGAAATGTAAATCAAGGCCATAGCAGGAATGAATCCCTCGAATCCCAACGGGGCTAATGGTTGCAGGTTGGGAAGTTCCACTTTGGAAATACCCAGCAAGGCAATCACTAAAAGTACAGCCAATTCTACCAGGTTCATGAGGATGATGACTTTGATCGATTCCGACATGCCACGTAAGTTAACGGCGGTGAAGATCAGGGTGGTCAGAGAAGTCAACAGAATGATGTTGGCTTCCGGCCAGAAATAAGCCCGGATGGTCAGAGCAAAAATGATGACATACATTGCGCAGGCGGCTGTGTTTCCTACCCAAAGGAACCATCCAGTAAAAAATGAAATCGGTTTGGGAAGAGTTCGACTGGCAAAAGAATAGCCGCCACCAGCAATCGGAATTGCCGCGCCGAGTACACTATAATTCAGAGCAATAACGAGAGCCAATCCCCCCATGGCCAGGTAAACAAAAATTCCCAAAGGGCCCACCATATGAGCCAATTCACCAGGTAACGCGAAAACCCCGGGACCAATCATCGCGCCAATACCAATCATCACTGCCATGAACAATCCCAAATTTCTTTTGAACTCTACTCTCTCTTTCATCTGTTTTACGGGAAAGGAAGGAATCGCCTGAAGATTGAAAATCTACCGCAGGAGATTGAAAAAAACACCAGTGCAACAAATTAAGGGGTATTCAGATTATTCCCACGATTTTCAAGGGAACGCCGATTCGATCGCTTCGCAGTCTGAAGAAACGCAAGGCGTCTGCATATGCATTCTGCAGAAAAGCGACGGAACGATTAGGCGCGCGGCAAACCGCGGGGAAACATTTTCGACAAGATCAAAGTATCATGAATTGGCAAGCGCAGATACATTTCAACTGCCAAACAACAAGGCAAATCTCCAATAAGAGCTTGCCGGAAAAAAGGCAATCAAATTTTGCCAGGGCAGGATTGGTACTGTTTCCGAAGAGTTCGACGGCACGCTTGACAACCCTGGGATTGATGCTATTAATGACTATATGAGCGTATCAAAAAATCTCAATTATAAGGAGTATCATGAGCAATCACGAACAACAACTCGAACAATTTAAAAATAAAGCTGGATTCATTGCGGCACTCGACCAAAGCGGTGGCAGCACTCCCAAGGCGCTCCGCCTCTATGGCGTTAACGAAAATGCATGGTCCGGCGAAGGAGATATGTACACCCTCGTCCACCAAATGAGAACACGCATCATCAGCAGTCCGCAATTCACGGGTGAAAGAATTCTGGGTTCCATACTGTTCGAAAATACAATGGACCGGGACATCGGAGGTATGGCCTCGGCAGATTATTTATGGAATGTGAAACAGGTGGCGCCGATTCTCAAAATTGACAAAGGGTTGGCAGAAGATCAAGACGGGAGCCAAGTGATGAAACCCATGCCGACTCTGGACGCACTGTTGGAAAAAGCGAAGTCGAAAGGAATTTTTGGTACGAAGATGCGCTCCGTCATCAAACAGGCTGACCCGGCAGGAGTGACTGCCGTCGCCAAGCAGCAATTCGAAATCGGCCGACGTATCCTCAATAGCGGTCTGGTACCCATTCTCGAGCCGGAAATAGATATTCACTGTCCGAACAAGGCAAAAGCGGAGATGTTACTGAAAAAAGAGATTCTCAACGGACTGGATCAATTGGGCGAGGGACAACTCGTGATGTTCAAGTTGACATTGCCTGAAGAAGACAATTTTTATTTAGACTGTATCGACCATCCAAATGTTCTGAGAGTGGTCGCCCTATCCGGCGGTTACAGTCGAGAAGAAGCCAATGCGAGGCTGGCGCGACAAAATCGGATGATTGCGAGTTTCTCACGTGCGTTAACGGAAGGCTTGACTGCTCAACAATCCGATGAGGAATTCAATGCGATGCTGGGCGCCTCTATTGAAAGCATATATCAAGCTTCTAAAACCTGATCTCCCCCTGGCAGCCAGAATAAGCCTTTTTCCAACCATACTGACAAAAGGAACGATATGAAACTGAAACTTGGAATTCACACAGGTCCACAGGATCTCTCCATGGAGGAACTTCAACGAATTTGGCGCCGCGCGGAGGAAGCAGGTTTTCACTGGGTCTCAGTTTGGGATCACTTTTATGCCAATCCACTCCAATCACGAGAAAATCCTTGTTTCGAAGCTGTTGCGGCGATGGCGGCACTTGCGGCATCAACTCAAAAAGTGAGAGTAGGTTGTCTGGTTTTTTGCGCCTTGTTTCGCAATCCGGGGCTTTTGGCAAAAGCCGCAATCACCATCGACCATATTTCTCGAGGACGTGCTGAAATTGGCATAGGAGCTGGTTGGTTTGAGGAAGAATTTCAGGATTTTGGATATAGTTTCCCGCGTGTGGGCAAGCGCCTGGATCAGTTAGAGGAGGTGCTGCGGATCATCCATTCATTGTGGCATGATCCCGTCACCAACTTCAAAGGCAATTATTATAACATCACCGACGCTGTCGCCAGTCCCAAGCCCTACAACCCAAAAATACGGTTGTGGGTAGGAGGAAAAGGTAAAGTAAGAACTCCTCAATTTGCGGCAAAGTATGCAGGTGGCTTCAATATTCCGTACGTCTCACCCGAGACTGTCAAGGATCGACTGCAAAGGCTTGGGAGAGCCTGTGAGAAAATAGGAAGAGATCCGGCTGAATTGGAAACAAGCACCAATGTCGGGTTTTTCATGAATTCCGGTAAAGGAGATGCCACTCCACTCGTTGAGATTCCGGCAAACATTGCCTCCGGCGTGATTTCAGGCTCTCCCCAACAAGCAATCGATCGCATTGGTCAATACGCCGAGACCGGCATTAATGGGCTAAATATTGCGTTTCGTCCGCCAATAAACTGGGATGCATTTGAGAGCTATATTGAAGAAGTAATGCCGGTCTTTCTGCAGAAATGAAAGTTGACGGGGCCATTGCCGTATCCTTGAAAAAATTCCGAGAATCAGAAATATGATGATTCCATTCAACCTACATATCCTGGAAAAGTGCTATACGTTTGGTTGCGCAGCATATCCGGAAGAAGCATGTGGCATGATCAGCGGAAAAGTGGACATTGATAATCATCTCGACCAAGTGCATTCCATGAAAAATGTCATGAATGATTATCACGCAGAAAATCCTGACTTGTACCCCCGTACCAACCGCAATGCCTATATGATCGATCCGCTACAACAAATCAAACTGGAACGTGATTTAAAAAAGCAGCAATGCCGCGTCAAAATCATCTTCCATACGCATCCCGACGTGGGGGCTTATTTCTCCGACAAAGACAAGGAAGATGCCTTGTGGAATGGAGAACCAAGACATCCTGATCTCCATTACCTGATCTGCGGCATCAAGAATGGCAAACGAGACGGCGCTGTTCTCGTCATGTTCAATCTGAAAACAAAAAACTTTGACATCACTCGAATTGATTGATCACCTCATTCCAGACCTTATATGAACAAGACCCGCTTTCCTTTTCCTCTTCCGCGAAATCCATTTCCCGACAAATCAAGACGTCAAGCAGAGCCAGTCAGCGGACCTTTTTCAATCACGGCCACCATCCCCACACTTGACGAAATCATCGATTGGCAAGAGGGTCATTGCAATTTTAACTTCGGGTATTACCGGATAATCGACAATCCCCAATTGCGCAGGATTCAAGAGGGTTTGCAATTTCATTATCAGATTCGTCATTGTTTGCTTTATACGTCTTTTAAATCTGCCGCATTGGAATTGTTGGACTATCTGCTTCTCGCGAAACCTCAGATGAGGCTCAAAGTGGTTACAGACTTGGCAGCCGGAGCGCCTTTTTCCATCAAGGCCTCTCTCTCCGCATTGAATACCAAGATTTTCCCGGTAACGCCTGCCCAACTTAAATCACTGCATCCTTTCTCCAAAGAAAAAGACGAACTGTTGCTCGTCAATGTCCGGGATCCTTTTGTTTTTATGGAAACTCATGAATGTTTTTTACAGGAAGTAAAATCCTACCGAATCCCCATCCTAATGCTTTCAGGAGGATTTCCTGAAAAACAATGGCCCTCCAGTCTGGTCAACTATTGGGTTTTTCCATTAAACCAAGCGAACCAAGCGATCAATGCGGGAGTCCTTCTCAGCAATCTGGATCGTCAGATGGAAGAGTTGAAAACATTTCGTATTCAGCGGGGACCAGTCCTTTCGATCCGGGATGCTGCTCATTTTTTGGGGGAATTGGAAGCGACGTCGCATTCTCATAAAGAGGAATTGATTCAACAATTTTGTGAAATGGAAAACGCGCGTTATGGCTTTTTGTTTCCTTCCGGTATGCAAGCGATCAGCACCCTTTTGAATCTGTTGAGGCGTCCGGGAAAAGCGCAAATCATTGCAGTCGGCCATCTTTATACCGACACTTATGCGATCTTGACTCATGCCAAGCAGCGGGTACCTGTAGAGAATCATTTTATCGGAGTGGATGATATGGCCCGATTTCCAGACGCCATGAGCGACCAAACCGCAGCCATCATAACCGAAACCATTACAAATCCACTCAATGACGTGCCGGACTTGGAAGCGATTCTCGATAGGGCCCGACCGCGTCAAATTCCGGTGATTGTCGACAATACTTTTGCAACTCCCAGCAACTGTAAGCCACTCAATCTGGGAGTAGATTTAGTGTTACACAGCACCACTAAATTTTTCAACGGAATGAACGATCATGCAGGCGGAGTGGTCTTGCTGAATGATGCGGAAATGGCAACTCGAATCAGAAAATACCAGCAGCAATGGGGTAATGAGCTTTCTTCCCTGGAGAGTGCTGTTTTGTGGGAGCGGATGCAGGATTTTGAGGAACGGATGCGACGCTTCCGGAAAAATGCAATGCAAGTGGCGGATTTTCTTCAGCAACATCCCGGCATAGCCAGGTTATACTTTCACAAATTGCCCTCGCATCGCAGCTATCACGTTTCACAACGTTTGCTAAAAGGTCCCGGCAGTGTGATGAGCTTTACTTTGAAACGTTCTGGGTTGGAAGGACTGCGCCATTTTTATGATGCTCCGCTTCCCCATATTTTAAAAGCCCCCAGTCTGGGATCAAATAAAACGATCCTCTGTCCATATACTCTGTTAGCCCACTTTCATGAGTCTGATGAAAGCTTGGATGCAATTGGACTCCCTCGTTATTTGATCCGGCTCTCCGTAGGATGCGAGCAGCAGATTAAGCCGGTCATTGAGTCATTGGATCAAGCCTTGTAAGTGTACATCGGAAAACTAAACACACTCACAACCCTTTTCCTTTTTTCTGGAAAAATCATTGGGTAAAATTTAAGCATAAATCACTATATTTACATTTAGTGATACAATAGATATATTCAGTGCTTTGAAGGATAAAACTATAACACGACCAGGCCGTCACCGTGGAAAGAGTAAGCCAAGCGATTCGAGTTATCGGGGATGAAACACGATTGAGAATTCTCAATCTGACAGCCCGGGTACCACTGAATGTGAGTGAATTGACATCCATCTTAGGACTGGCGCAATCCGGGGTTTCCAGGCACTTGAGTCATTTAAAACAACAGGGATTGTTGACGGAGCGGAAAAATGGCGTGTGGAGTTACTATCAATTGATTGATGCCAAAGGTCTTGATCCTGAGTTGAAGCTACTTTGGAATTTTCTGCAAGAACAATTATTGGCATTGCAAGATCCGTTTCGGGATGAAGTTCGACTGAAAGAAATATTACGCCAGCGGGAAGACAGTATTTCTGGCTTAAACGAACGGTTGTTGGAACCAGGACAGTCTTGGTTGACTTGGTCACGAACATTGGGTTTTTTCATGCCCGGCCTGGATGTGGTCGATCTGGGATGCGGCGATGGTACGATAACTGCGGAAATGGCGCGATTTGCCCATTCGGTGATTGCGGTAGACAACAATGCCAGGGTCTTGGCAGAAGCCCGAGAGCGGATGAACCGTCAAAATCTCAAAGCAGTCAAGTTTCTGGAAGAACGAATCGAAGCCTTATCCATTCCTTCCGACTCCGTTGATTTCGCCCTGTTTGCCCAGTCCCTACATCACCTGCAAGAACCTCGGATTGGATTGGCTGAAGCAGTGCGCATATTAAAACCGGGAGGGCGTTTGGCGGTGATGGAGTTGGCTCCACATCAGGAGGAATGGGTCCGTGAAAAACTAGGACACGTCTGGCTGGGGTTTGAGCAGGATGTATTACGTGAGATGATGACCGGATCGAATTTACAGTCTATTGTCGTGGAAAGCAATCCCCAACGGTGGGGAGAAGTATTCCGAGTTATTTTGGCCAGCGGGGTGAAACACTATCAAACATAAAAATATCATGCAATTTTTAGACGCATTAAAATCCCAGGTCATTGTGCTGGATGGCGCTATGGGCACAATGATCCAGAACTTGGGGCTCCATGATGCGGATTTTGGCGGTTCTGCATTTCGCATGTTGACCGATCTGTTGAATTTTTCGCAGCCTGATGCTGTAAAAAACATCCATCTAGACTATTTTCGAGCAGGAGCCAATGCTGTGGAAACCAACACTTTTGGCTCAAGTCCCTTGAGGCTGGGAGATTTCGACTTTAAAAAGATCGATACAAGCGCCTTTCAACGCATCCCCTATGATCTGGATCTGGTCAAATTGTCTTTCGAAGAGCTCGCGTACTATTCCAGCCTCATTGGCGCCCAGATAGCGCGCATGGCATTGGAAGAGCATCAGGACTCTGAGGAATATGACAGCCGGCCATTGTTTGTTCTGGGTTCCATTGGTCCTTCCAATTGGGTGTTGTCAAGCACGACGGCCAACTTGAACAAAGGGAATTGGGATCAAGTTGAGGCAAATTTTTATCACCAAATACGGGGATTGCTGGCAGGTGGGGTGGATGCGCTCCTCTTCGAAACGCAGCAGGACATTTTAGAAGTTAAAGCAGCAGTGGCCGGAGGGTTGAGGGCGATGGCGGAAAAAGGGATTCGGCTCCCTATCATGGTTCAGGTGACTGTTGACGAATTTTGTAAAATGCAAATTTTCAACACGGATATTCATGCTGCGCTTACCACCGTTCAAGACATCGGCATCGATGTTTTTGGCATCAATTGCTCCATTGGTCCGGACTTGATGATTCCCACTGTGGAAAAAATCTCTCGTTACTGCAAATTACCGATTTCAGTCGTACCCAATGCAGGACTGCCCGTCTCTGAAAATGGCCAAACCGTATACAAAGTGGGCCCTCAATCCATTGCTGAACAGTTACGAATGTTTGTTGAAAAACATGGCGTCAACCTCATCGGTGGATGTTGCGGTACGACGCCGGAACACATTCGAGCAATAGCGGATGCCGTTGATGGCAAACAGCCTGCCAACCGAATAATTGAGCAAGGTGACTATGTTTCCGGGGCCCAAAACGCGATCTTAGTGGACGGAACGGAGAATTTGATTCGAATTGGAGAGCGTCTCAATGTGCGAGGGTCCCAAAAAGTGAGGGAAGCGGTTGAAAATGAAAACCAGGCAATCAATTACGATGTATTGGAAGAGGTGGTCAATGAGCAAGTCAAGGAATTGGGCGTATCGATCGTTGACATTTGTATGGATTCCAATCTGGTGGATACTGTGGAAACCCTTCCGCGAGTGATTCAGCATTTGACGACGGATTTTTCCGGAGTATTTTGTCTGGACTCGTTCGATGTGGCTGCATTGACGGAAGCCATCAAAGTCTATCCTGGCAGACCAATCATCAATTCCATTTCCATGGAAGAATATCAAACGGGGCTGAGCAAAGTGGATGCCTTGGTACCGCTTACAAAATTCCACCATCCGCTCTACATTTGTCTGGCAACGGGTCCTAAAGGACCTGGTTTGACTGTTGAAGACAAATGTGATTTGGCCCAACAGATTGTGGAGAGTTGCGCCAAACATGGAGTGACACCCGATCAATTGCTCGTTGACATCAATGCCTTCCCCATCGGAGCAGAGTCGGTGGAAGGCGCAAATTTTGCTGTTGAGTCTTTGAACGCGATTCCCCGCATCAAATCTATCCATCCCGATCTGCGGACTACCATCGGCGTGGGAAACTTGACCAATGGATTGGCCAAAAAGCCTTACATGCGAGTGGTCCTCACCTCCGTGTTTCTTGATGAAGCTCGCAGAAAGGGGCTGGACGCAGCCATTGTCAATCCCAATCACTATGTTCCTGTGGAAAGCCTCGATGCCCCTGACTATCAATTGGGATTGAAAATTATTCTGGAACGCGACATGGAGGCTTTTGAGACATTGGAGGAGATCGCACAAGCCAAACGGGGGAAAATTAAGGCGCGTCGCAGCAATTACAAGGATTTGCCCTTAATCACTGCAGTCTCTGAAAAAATAAAGGATGGATTTAAAGAACGGATTCCCGGAAAATTGGAAGTGGAGGGAATGACATTTGATTATCAGGATAAAATTGTCCTTCAAGTCAGAGAAATCATTCAGGATATTGCTCCGCTGGATTTGATCAATGATTACCTGATGGTGGCCATGCAGGATCTGGGAGATGGTTTTGGTCGCGGGGAGGTCTCACTCCCTCATTTGCTCAAGTCTGCAGACGTGATGAAGCAGGTCATGAGTTTCTTGGAAACTTACATGAAAAAAAAGGCGGGGGTGGATATCACGGAAGGGATTAACTCACAGGGAACCATCGTGCTTGGGACCGTCTACCAAGATGTACACAGTATAGGAAAAGATTTAGCCAAGACCCTTTTTGAGAATTATGGTTACCGTGTTATTGATTTGGGTGTACAGGTTCCACTGGAAAAATACCTGACCACGGCACAGGCTGAAAAAGCCGATGCCATCGGTTTGAGTGCCTTGCTTGTGCAAACATCCAATCACATGATCACGGTGGTGAAGATGATGAAAGATGCCGACATGACCATTCCTGTTCTCATTGGAGGCGCACCTGTCAGTAAAAGGCATGCCGGGTATGTAGCGATGGCAGGACAAGAAGACCTGGATGAAATCAAGGAGGATGTTTTTTATTGTCAATCCGGGATGGACGGAGTGAATGTCATGAAACTCTTGCAGTCGGAGAATCGGGAAACGTTCACTCAAAGAAATGCCGAGGAGCTGAAAAAGTATTATTTGCGCGCCAAACAGCAAAACGAAAAGTTGGAATCGCTGTTGGCGACATTACCCCGACGAAAAGTGCCATTTGAGGATTATCAGGCCCCTGCTGTCACTTATTGCCTCGAAAGCATCTACCTTCCTCTTCCTGAGCTTTCCCTGGATACGAAAACGCTCTATGCTCTCAATTGGAAGCTTGGACGAAAAAGTGCTTGGGAAAAAAAAGGTTTCACGGTTCAGGACGTGGAAAAACTCAAAGAAAAGTGGGTCCAAGACGCCCATCGTAATCAGTGGATTGTACCTCAGGGGAAAATCGGTCTTTTTCCTTGTCAAGCAGAAGGCGATGAGGTGATTGTATATGATCCTGCTAACTTGGAAAAAGAAATTGCCGCCATCGATTTCACGGTTGTAGTGGGAAAAGGGAACCGGGATATCTTTTCAGCCGCTCAATTTTTTCTTCCTCGTTCCAGTGGCAAAATGGATGTCATTGCTTTGCAAATTTCAACAGGTGGACAAGAAAGCCCGCAAGCAGTTGAAAAATTCAAGGAAGACGGGGACAGCGAATCGTCACTCTTTCTGCAAGGGCTTTCAGACCGGGTCGCGGAAGATATGGCATCCTACCTGCACGATTGCCTACGTCACAAAACAGAGACCAACCCTCTCGTTGGTACCCGTTACAGCCCCGCCTATCCGGGATTGCGGAACGTGTTTATCAACAAAGTAATCTATGATTTATTACGCGCCGAAGAATTGGGGATTTCACTGACTGATGCTCATGAGTTTTTTCCCACCAGTACGACCGCTGCAGTGGTCTGTTTTAATCCCCATGCTTCTTATGGTTAAACCAATCACATCAAACGGGAACCCAAATGCGTCTGACAGTACCTGTACATTGGGAAATGGGGTAGATTCCGCTACAATTTCCTTTTCTCCGGATTTCTCATAGAAAACTGGACATTTTACTGTCCGTTCGTCATATTTTCATGCTGCAACAATCTAGTTGGGTGTGATTTTCTCTGTATTTTTTAGAATAATTAATAATTTCAATGATTTGTAATCCAGAAACCGATCTTGAATCAATAAACTGCATGGCGTGGAATGCCACTGGATTCCCAGTCGAGCCAGAAATAAAAAAAACAGAAAGTCGCAGGCTACTATTTTGCTATTGAAAATTGTTCAATGGATTGTATTTTAAACGTCTTGACAATAGATTATAGTAAGAGATTCGCATAGTGTTATCTAACACCGTCCCGCTGATGGCAACTAAGCCAAATCCTCAAATAGCCAATTGATACTTTTGTTGGGTCACTATTTTTTTAAAAAACTTGATAAGGACTTTCATGAAACGCACATCCATCCGTTGGAGCATTGTTTTTAGCACCCTTTTTGTTGTATTTGGCATTACTCTCCCAGTCCATGCTGCAGAAACAAACCAGATTACCGCATCCGCCAGTGTCGGATTTCCCATTCTGACCATCATTATTTTTTCTCCCTTGCTCGGCGCCTTGTTTGCTGTTCTCTTACGCAATGGATATGGAGGGCTATCTGCCGATGTAGCCACCTTTCTCAGCAGTCTATTGACCCTGGGATTCTGTGGCTACTTGACACTCGAATTCAATCCCTCCTTTTACGGATTCCAGTTTGTTGAAAAAATCCCCTGGATTGAGCGTTTCGGGATTCACTATTACCTGGGCATCGATGGATTCAGCCTGGGATTGGTTTTAGCGGCAGTCTTTCTGTTGCCTCCCGCCTTGGTGGCGACTTGGTACACCAAGGAGAGGAGTTGGCCGTTCCAGGTTCAGATCATGTTTCTGCAAGTGGGAATTCTGGGTTCTTTCCTGGCTCTGGATGCGGTGCTATTTTACACGTTTTTTGAAATCATGCTGGTTCCCCTGTATTTTATGATTGGGATCTGGGGAGGAAGCAACCGCATTTACGCCACCACCAAGTTTTTTATTTATACCGTTTTTGGCTCTCTGCTCTTGCTGGCTTCCCTGATTTATACCGGAATTCTCTACCAGGAGACCTTCGGACAGTGGTCTTTCAGTATTCCGGACTGGTACCGGCTATCCGTACCGGCCTCTGCGCAAACGTGGTTGTTCATCGGGTTCTGTTTGGCTTTTGCAATCAAAGCGCCGTTGTTTCCTTTTCACACTTGGCTTCCGGACGCCCACTATGAAGCTCCAACGCTTGGTTCCGTTGAACTGGCAGGGTTACTCCTCAAGCTGGGGCCTTATGGCATCATCCGCTTTGTGATTCCCATGTTTCCGGAAGCAGCAGACCTTTACGTGCCCATCATCATTATTTTTGGTTTGGTGGGAATCATTTACGGAGGATTAGTCGCCATGGTACAGCCTCAGTTAAAAAAACTGATTGCCTACTCTTCTGTGGCGCACATGGGTTATATTATCCTTGGGATATTCGTCTTCAATATCCAGGGGATGGCGGGAGGATTGATTCAAATGATCAACCATGCTCTGGTAACCGGCGCCTTGTTTTTATGTGTGGGAATGCTTTATGGACGGACCCACACTCAGGAAATCAAGGAATATGGCGGCGTCGTCCATACCATGCCAGTTTTTTCCGCGTTCTTCCTCTTTTTCTCATTAGCCTCCATTGGATTGCCAGGATTGAATGGATTTGTAGGGGAATTAATGGTCATGCTGGGAGCCGCCCGTCTTAATATATACTACGCGATTGTTGCGGCGCTTGGAGTGGTCATTGCCGCAATTTATATGCTGTGGATGTACCAGCGCGTCATTTTTGGTCCCATCAAAAACGATGTCATTGCCAACCTCAAGGACTTGACACCACGTGAAATCCTCCTGCTATTGCCGTTGGCCACTGCCACAGTCGCCCTTGGGGTCTATCCTCAGCCTTTTTTTGACCGGGTTAACACCACCTTAGAAGGATATGTCCAACAATTCAAAGCCGATGAATTCAGCGATAAACACAAATTGGATCTGGCATCCTATCAATCTTCATCACAACTGGAGTGAAAACGCTTGTATTAATTTCCGCGAGATAAATATGGAACATCATTCGAAAGGAATTATACAACCTGCCCGACTGAAGTCCGAAAGGAACCAAGTGGCCGCAATTCTTACAATTTCCATTCTGTACTCGGGTTTATGAAACAAGGGCCTTATATTTTTATTGATCCGGATGAACAATCAATTGATATGATTGATGTGGAAGACCTGGATGTCGATGCTCTGTGCGATTTATTGAGGTGTGATGCTACCGATGCGATTGATCTCCCATATAGCTTGATGGGTTATGTAGATGGAGAAGGAGCCTGGCAGGGGCGGCAAACTGTATGGGAATTGAACAATGAAACTTTTTGGGGACCAATGCTTGTTTTCAAAGGATTCGATGAAATCGGCCTGCCCAGTCCCTGTGAAGAAGATGATCTGGAAAAAATCGACCCGTTGATCCATTTTTGGGACAACTGAGTTCAAGACGAGTTTTATAAAATAAGCATCATTGAAAGACAAGACGATGATAGCGTTTTTTCCCAGCCCTCAGTAATACGCTTCCTGCAGCCAAATGCCCAATATTTAGCTGAAATCCTTCATCATCAATGCGCGTTTCATTGACGTAAATCCCTCCCTGGCGCAGCAATCGTCGTGCTTCACTTTTTGATTTGCAGAGTCCTGCCTCATGAAAAGCCTTGAACAAATCCATCCCCACTTTCAGGTCTTCGACAGAGAAGATGCTGGAGGGGACACCCTCCAGGTTTTTAGATCGACCTCCAAAAAGGGCTTCTGCCGCTTTTTGAGCCTTCAGTGCCTGTATTTTTCCATGCAACAAAGCAGTTACTTCATAAGCCAGTCTCATTTTTGCCTGCCGAACATCAGCCCCCTTTAAACGACTCAGGGATTCAATTTCTTCCATTGGCAAAAAAGTAAAAATTGCCAGGCATTTCCGCACATCCGCGTCTTCAATGTTGATCCAGTATTGGTAATAGTCATACGGAGACGTTTTTTCTGCACTGAGCCAAACTGCGCCTTTTTCAGTTTTCCCCATCTTATTGCCAGAAGAGAGCGTCAAAAGCGGGTAGGTGAGGGCATAGGTTTCAGTCTTCGCCACACGTCGGATCAAATCGCATCCGGAGAGGATGTTGGCCCATTGATCGTCTCCCCCCAACTGTAATAAGCAACCATACCGCCGAAAGAGTTCCAGAAAATCAAAAGCTTGCAATGGCTGGTAATTGAATTCCAGAAAAGTCAATCCTTTCTCCAGGCGCATTTTATAAGTCTCAAAGGAAAGCATACGACTGATTGAAAAAAACCGGCCTATGTCACGAAGAAAATCAATATAATTGAGCGTGCGCAACCAATCGGCATTGTTCACCACTGAGGCTCCTTCTTCAAAATTCAAAAATCTGGAAAGCTGGGAGCGAATTCCGGTTATATTGGATTCAATCTCGTCTTGGGAGAGAATTTTCCGCATCTCCGTTTTGCCAGTGGGATCGCCAATCAGTGCAGTTCCTCCTCCGATGAGGGCGATGACCCGGTGTCCGGCATTTTGCAGATGAGCCAGTCCCATTATTGGAATCAGATGCCCCACATGGAAGGAGTCTGCCGTGGGATCGAAACCGACATAGCAACAAATCGGCCCTTCTTTTAAACGTTTTTCCAGGGAATTTTCATGGTTGCATTGTTGGAAAAAACCACGTTCCTTAAAAGTTTGTAGGATGTTCATGGTGTCAATTCAATTCAAAAAGATTGGAGTCATCGGATTGATTTTAAATATCATTGAGAAGATTTTTGTAGTTCCTCCAAAACGGCATTGCTGATGATAGCATCTGCCAGTGGGCGGGTCAAATCTCCAAGAATATCCATTTGTTCCTTGAGGGCTTGGGCATCCTGACTCCTTGAGTAATCCTTCACCACCTTCATTTGTTGACGAATCGCCGCTTGCTGGGGCGGGGTTAATATTTTCTCAACATTCTCCCATACCTTTTCAATCCCGGAAAAAACCGATTCCATTGTATTTCGAAATTCGATCAGTTGTCTCTCATTGAAATCGTCAATAACGTTGGCGATAGAATCTTCCATGATTTGATCAATTTCATACTGCGTTAGTCCGTGAAAAGGGATCACTTCAATAGCAGCATGCTGCCCACTGCGTTTCTCAAGCGCTGAAACCGTTAAAATGCCGTTAGCATCCACATGCAGGGTCACCGCCACCAGGGGCAGCCCCGCCTGCATTGCCGGAATACCGCGCAACTTGAATTGCCCCAGACTGCGGCAATCCTTGACCAATTCCCGTTCTCCTTGATACAAATTTATTTCAATGGATGTTTGGTAGTCCACATGGGTGGTAAAGATCTCGGTTGATTCGGTGGGGATGGTCGTATTTTGCGTAATGATTTTACTAAAGGTTCCCCCCAAAGTTTCGATTCCCAATGAGAGAGGAATAACATCCAAAAGTACAAAATCCCTTCTGCCGCCTGCCAGTAAATGCCCCTGTATTGCAGCCCCCATGGCAACTACTTTGTAAGGATCAATAGCAACATGAGGTGGACGATTGAAAAAAATCTCCACACCCTTCCGCACGGCAGGAATACGAGTGGACCCTCCCACGAGCACGACTTCATCAATGGCCGCAACTCCCAGTCCACTATCATCCAACGCTTGCTGACAGCTCTTCAAAGTCTCTGCGAATGTTCCTGCAATCAAAGATTCAAATGCCGCTCTTGTAAAAACCCCTTGAAAGGCAATCAATTTTTCAGGAATATGGATTTGGTAATTGGATTCCAATGCGGAGCTCAATTGTATTTTCAGTGTTTCTGCAGTTTGCTTGAAGATTTGCTGGGCGATGGCATCGTTCAGATCTGCCTGAGGATTTTCCTCTCGTATGATCGCTCTCAATTTGCCACTCAAGGCGTAATCAAAATCGTCGCCACCCAGGTGTGTGTTGCCACATGTGGCCAGCACTTTGAACACTTTACCCGAAAGTTTCAGTATCGAAATGTCAAAAGTCCCGCCCCCCAAATCATAGACGGCAATGTGTCCTTCTTTCTTTTCATCCAGACCGTAGGCAATAGCTGCCGCAGTGGGCTCATTGATAATTCTTACAACCTCCAAACCTGCAAACCTTCCGGCGTCCCGAGTAGCCTGCCTTTGAGCATCATCAAAATAGGCAGGCACTGTAATCACAACTTTTTTAACCACAAATCCCAGGCATTGCTCCGCGTCTTCTTTCACTTTTCTTAAAATTTCAGCTGACAGTTCCTGAGGCGTATATTCTTGTTCTCCAAGCCGAATTTTGACCAATTTACGCTGGGCTCCTACAATCGCATAGGGCAGGTTTTTCTGTTCCTCCGCCAACTCGGAAAGATCCCGTCCCATCAGCCGTTTTACTGAATAGACGGTGCGACTCGGAGTTGAAATGCGATGAGGAAGCGCCTCTTTTCCCACAAGCCATCCTTCATCGATTTTGGCAAGGACCGAAGGTACAATCGGATCTTCTCCAACCCGACCTATCACTTCGGGTCCTTCTTCAAAAACCATGGCTGCCAAGCTGTTGGTAGTTCCCAAATCAATTCCAATAATGGGCTCTGTCATGACGGTCTCCTGGCGATACGATCAAGCAAGCGTTGGAAATATCGTCCTACATTGAGCTGCTGTTGAACCCCAGGCAATATTTCTTCCCGCTTAGCAGAAGCAGTTTCCAATTGAGCGAAGTATGCTGATATCTGCTGCTGCAGTTGATCCAGATTTTGCTCGATCTTGATTCGAAATTTTTCTACTTGTGAGGAATGAGGATCCTTTGCCAGCAATTCTTCCAATGATTCCTGCAACTCAAAAATTTTTTCCAAAAATCCCTCCGGCAGTTTCCGCTGGTCTGAATGTTGGTCATTGGCTAGCAACTTTAATAAATATTCGGCACGGGTAATGGGGGACTGTAGCGTAGTAAAGGCTTGGTTCAGCAAAGTTGATGATTCCTGGCTTTGTTTTTTCTCGAAGGAAGAGGCGCTGATATAAAAATCAGGGTGCAACTCCATGCTCAGCTTTTGATAGCGTTTTTCCAACTGCTCCACATTCAAATCGTAACTGTAAGGCAGGTTGAATATTTCAAAATAATTGGGTCTGCTGTTGAGGCGTTGGATGGAGTTACAGGCAAAACAAAAAAGGGGTGTCGCCATTGTGGTTTGACACCCCATGCAAACAGCCTGTACGGATGATTCTCGGGAATACATTCGTAGATTGAGATGACTACTATGATGATCTGAAGATGCTCCTGATTTTTTCAGATATAAAGTTATATACTCAACAAGGCTACAATTGCAGGATGCGTCAAGCGCAGCGGATGCGCCAACAACCCCAGAGCTTTACTGCGCTTGAACCACCCTATGCAAAAACGCAATTTGTAGCTGTGCGCAGTATAGACTATGTACTTGTCCATAGAGTTTGCGTTACACCCACAGAGGAGAAGGAGAAACGGCTTTTCTAACAATTCAATTTTCTGCAGCTAATAATTGTTATCATTAAACTGCAGCCGCTTCATGGTCTTCACGCTTCTGGTAGTTCTTGATCGCGGAACGAATCGCATCTTCTGCTAAAACCGAGCAGTGGATTTTCACTGGAGGCAATGACAATTCTTCCACAATGTCGGTATTTTTAATGGTCAATGCCTCATCAATGGTTCTTCCCTTGATCCATTCCGTCGCCAAACTGGAACTTGCAATGGCAGACCCACAGCCAAAGGTTTTAAATTTCGCATCCACGATACGATCCTCTTCGACTTTGATCTGGAGCTTCATCACGTCTCCACATTCGGGGGCTCCCACTAATCCCGTTCCGATATTTTCTTCCTCTTTTGAAAAGCTCCCCACATTGCGAGGGGCTTTGTAGTGGTCAACTACTTTATCACTGTATGCCATTTTGTCCCTTTCTTAAATTTAACCGAATTTTTGATACAGGAATGAGGGCTGTTTTCTCCGCCTGGAATCCTGCATCGTTTTTTACATAAATTCCCAGTATCAATGAGAAGTCCAATTTACCGTAGAGAGATCGGTTCCCTCGCAGACCATTTCATACAAAGGTGACATTTCCCGCAATCGACTTACCGTCGCAATCACTTGTTCTGCAGTATAATCGATTTCTTCGACGGAAGTAAAGCGTCCCAATCCGAAGCGAATCGAACTGTGCGCTAATTCGTCTCCAACTCCCAATGCCCTGAGGACATAGGAAGGTTCCAGACTGGCAGAGGTGCAGGCAGATCCGGAAGAGACGGCAATGTCGTTGATTCCCATAATCAAGGACTCACCTTCCACATATGCAAAACTGAGATTCAAATTCCCGGGAAGTCGTCGTGTAGGATGGCCATTTAAGAACACGTAATCGAGTTTATCCGTCAAACTTTTATAAAGCCGTTCTCGCAAACTGATCAAGCGCTCACCTTCCGAATCCATCTCTGTTCGGCAAATTTCAATGGCTTTCGCAAAACCGACAATGCCTGAGACATTGAGGGTCCCGGAGCGCATTCCACGTTCGTGCCCACCCCCATGAATTATTGGAGAGAGACGCACCCTGGGTTTCTTTCTGCGGGCATACAAGGCACCAATTCCTTTCGGGCCATAAATTTTATGCGCAGTCATGGAAAGCAAATCGATATTCATCTCATCGACGTCGATTGGAATTTTTCCGATACCTTGAGTAGCGTCACAATGGAACAAAATCCCTTTCGAACGAGTTATCGCGCCGATTTCCTTGAGAGGCTGCACTGTACCGATTTCGTTGTTGGCCGCCATGATACTCACTAAAATTGTTCTATCCGTGATCAAGTCCTCCAATTGTTGCAAATCAATCTCACCATATTTATCGACATCCAGGTAAGTCACTTCATAACCTTTTTGTTCTAAATAATGGCAAGTGTCCAGAATTGCTTTGTGCTCGGTGGGAACTGTGATGAGATGATTGCCTTTTCCTCTATAAAATTCAGCAACCCCCTGCAAAGCCAAGTTGTCCGATTCAGTCGCGCCACTGGTGAATACGATTTCTTTACCATTTGCTCCAATTATCGATGCGATTTGATCTCGGGCCATCCCCACCACTTCTTCTGCTTGCCAACCAAAAATATGGTTGCGACTTGCCGCATTCCCAAAGGTTTTGGTGAAATATGGCAGCATGGCTTGCAAAACACGCTCGTCCATCGGCGTGGTAGCATGATAATCAAGATAAATAGGCAGTTTCATTGACGGTTCTCCTATCGTAATCGAATTGTGGATGGTGGATCACCTGATCGAGTGTCAGGGATTCCATAAATGCCTCAATCTGTTTATGTAAGGCAATCAAAGGATCCTGGGTAGGGCACCATGAGATGATTTTACAGCCACACTCATCACTGTCATGGGCGCATTCCACCAAATTGAAAGGATTGTCAGTGACTTGAACAATCTCTGCAATGGAAAGACTTTCCGGTTCCCGTATCAACAAATACCCCCCCTGCTGCCCTCGCTTGGACTCTATGATTTTCGACGAAGCAAGCTGTTTAAGAATGTTAGCCACCATCGGTTGTGGCAAGTGATATTTACTTGCCAATTCCTGAGCGCTCACCGGATGATTGCTGACAGCCAAATGACTCAACAAAATTATTGCATAATCGGTCTTTTTGGATAGTTTTAACAAAGGACCTTTTTGCTGAAAGTTAATTCCCCGTATAAGAGCAAAATCTTTAATGCGATCTTTATTCTCAATGATCATTTTATACAAATAGCACTTAATTAGTACTAATTCAATCTAAAAAATCTTTAATGCGATCTTTATTCTCAATGATCATTTTATACAAATAGCACTTAATTAGTACTAATTCAATCTAAAATACAAAAATCTCTCTTTTTTTATGAATGAACAGCAAATAAGAAAAAACTTGCATTCCTTTCTATTATGCTGTATAAGAAGGGTTTGTCTATTTCTCTTCTTGGGTAGGGCGCTTAGCTCAGCTGGGAGAGCGGCGGCCTTACAAGCCGTAGGTCACAAGTTCGATCCTTGTAGCGCCCACCATTTCGAGTACGGGGTCGTAGTTAAGTTGGTTATAACGCCGGCCTGTCACGCCGGAGGCCGCGAGTTCGAGTCTCGTCGACCCCGCCACAGCGTTAAAAAGGAGTTCCATCCGATTTTTCATTCTTTCATGCCAAGTTAAAAAAGTGTTTCTCCTCCTACACTTTTCACTTCATTCAATTGAAGTGAAAATAGATGAAAAATCCGAATTCAGTTATTGAATAACATTAAACACAACCTAAAATATAATATAAGGATAAGCAATGAAAGAAGGAATCGTCAAATGGTTTAACACGCAGAAAGGCTATGGCTTCATTCAACAGGAAAATGACCAAGATCTATTCGTGCATCATTCCGAGGTACGCGGTGGTTATTTGGCAGAAGGTGAAAAAGTGACCTTCGAAGTTGGAGAAGGACGAAAGGGCCCATGTGCCGTCAATGTTCAATTGGCGAAATGAAAAAATCTGCAAAATTTTAAAGCAGACCAATCTGGTCTGCTTTAAAACTCCCGCAATTCCAAGGTCTGCATAGTAGGAAAATCAAAAATTTGCAGAAGACCCTACCCTTTGAAATAGATGTATCAGAGCAATAGACGAGAGGATTTTTTGATTTTTTGGCAGATTTCTTAGAGGAGGCTCTGTTGGAGCGGGTTGTTAAGTGCTTTACACACTCGATAAATACTGCTCAAGCGCCTCCGTAACAACTTTATTGAGATTCGTCCCTTTTTCTTTAGCATATAAAGCTGCTTGTCGGTGAAGTTCACTTCCGGTACGTATATTAAAACTTCCTCTGAAGGATTGTTCAGGTTCAATCCCTTCTTTTTGACAAAGCTCCAAATAATCATCAACAACATCTTCAAAAGATTGCTTCAAACTGTCTACATCCGTTCCCTCATAATTGACTAAGCTCCTGATATACTCAATCTTCCCAAAGAATACACGATCCGCATCACTATAATGCGCAGAACCATAATACCCTTTATAACTCATCAAGTCCTTCATAACATACCTGCCTGTTCTAAACCTCTAATGTCCCGACCCTTCTCGGAGCGAAACCCGTCGTGTTCGATTTCCAGTCGTCGCAGAACTCGCATGCCGCTTTCGGACAGAGAATTGCGCCGGACCCCGTCCTTTCGCAAGTACTCGGTCATCCATTCGAAATGGGATTCCAAGAACCGGAGGACTTTCTCAAAGGGCTTCGAATGGCGTTGATCCCGCGGCATCTGTTTCAAGGTGTCCAGCGCCGCGCGGGCTTGCTCTTCGTGCTGACTGTCTTCGAAGATGTTCCAGACACCACCCAAGAAGGCGCGCAAGCGACCGATCTGCTCATCGGCCTCGACAATCTCGATCAAGCGCTGCTTTTCTTCGGGACTCATTCGCTTTTCGGCCTTGAACAGCAGGTATCGGCCAGGTCAATCCACTCGACTCTTGGACCTCGAACCAATGCTCGGCCCCCCAATGGAGCCGCGTCTTGCTGCCCAGCCCCAAGCGCTGATGGACATTTTGACCACGGCTATCGATTGTGATCACCAGAACCCCGTTTCCATAAGCCCCACTGAGGGCACAGTCGGCATTGGATTCAATGACTTCGGTGCTAATCGGGACGGTGACAAATAGTGCCATCTCTGCCTCTTTTTTCGGGTGGGTTTGCAGTCACCCTAATAGGAGATAAGCAGGAAAATCAGTTTGTCAAGTCCTTTCAATCAGTTAGGCCTGATTCGAGATAGATTCAGTGGGACACGCCCTTTTTTTCGATGACAGCGACTCTCGTCGCTTTTATCAGTCTTCGATTGGAAATCTGCAACAATCCGGGAGGATGACATATACACTAGGATACTCATATTATTGAAGATTTATGTCGAACTCAGGTTAATCAAGTGGTTTGTGGCTGTAATAGACGATCTCTTTGTTTGTCAGTAATTCATAATAGTGCGCTGCAGACTTTCCTTCGGGTCGAAGCCAGTCATCTATCAGAGTTTCCCGAAGAAAAATGGGGCAGCGGTCGTGTCCCTGCTCCTCGATTTCCGGGGGAGGAACATCGGTGATCAGCGCAAATGAGTGAAAGCTCATTTCGTTGTCCCTCGATACCCAGGTGTCATAAAGGGCGGGAGCCCACATTCGATCACAACCACGCGGACTGAATTCAACAAGCCGCTTCTTTCCTCTTTCATTGGTGAGCCACTCATAAAACCGGTAAAATGGAAACAAAGCGTGTTTCCTCATAAATAAGCCTCTCCAGGTTCGTCGCTTTTCCAGTGAATCGAGCCGTGCATTGAAAACGTTGAATTTGGAAGGAATTTCTTCTGCCGATCCACGGGGCCTCACTCGATATCGCATCGGGCGGATCTGTCTCACGCCATTTTCCCAGACGATGACGGGTGCGAAATATCCCGGGTAAATGCGAGAATCCTCAGCGCTTTCTTTGAAAAAAAGAGAACGGGACTTTCGTTTCAGACCCAGCAGTCCTTTCAACCTTCCCGGATCCAATTCCGCCTCCAGCTTTTGCATGGACGAAAACCCGTCAAAAGCATGCCGGTCGATCAAAGCATGGAAGCGCGCCGCCAGTTTTTTAATGTCCTTGTCCACTTCTACGGAAAAACACATGAATTCCCCCGTTTATTCATCTACTGGAATCACAGAGTACGCAAAAACGGATCACCCCTTTTTTTAAAAAGAGAAAATCAAGATGGCCGTCTATCATTTTTCAATTGATTTCATGATAAACTTAAAATAAATTTCATGGGTATTATAATATGTTTTCACTTAAAATAGATACCGTCAAGAGGCGATGATGGGATTGTTTGGTATTCATGATGATTTCATTGAAAAATATCAATCGCTCGACGAGCGTTTTGTCAAAAACAAGACGTCCACTTTCTTCTTCAAGGCTACCTGCAACACAATGGCGCCTCTCATTTTCGAAAACGACATTTTAGTGGTCGACCGCAGTATCGACAGAGTTGACGGCCGGGTGGCAGTTGTCGCATTCGAGGGAGAACTGCTCTGCAAACGAATATTTCGCTTTGGAAAAGGCATCATACTGAGATCCGACAACCAAGACTATCGAGATATACATGTCTCAAACGAATTGGAAGCAAGAGTTTGGGGTGTCGTGGTAGCGATCGTGCGAGAAATCTGAATGAATAAAGTATTTGCCCTGGTGGACTGCAACGCATTCTACTGCGCCTGCGAGCGATTGTTCAGACCTGATCTTCTCGGTCTCCCTGTCGGCGTCCTTTCCAACAACGACGGCTGCTTCGTCTCCAGAACGGTGGAACTGAAAAAACTCGGCATTCCGATGGGCGCTCCTTTTTTTAAATACCGGGATATTTGCGAAAAAAACAAGGTAGCCGTCTTCAGCTCTAATTTCAGTTTATATATCAATATGAGCGATCGAGTGATGATCACCCTCAGCCGGTTTACGCCGGAACTGGAAATTTACTCGGTGGATGAAGCATTTTTGAACCTGTGGCGGGTACGAAAAGTGGGGGCTCCATGAATACGGGATGGAAATCAAAAAAATCGTGGAGCGCGATACGGGAATTCCGGTGAGCATCGGTATCGGCCCCACCAAGGTGCTGGCGAAAGCAGCCAATGCTTATGCTAAAAAACACGACTCCAGCGGAGGAGTGGTTTCAGTTATGAATACGCGGCAACAAGATAAAATCCTCCAACAACTGGACGTCGAGGAGGTTTGGGGGGTCGGACGGCAAATTGGGCGTAGATTCAGAAAACTCCGGATCAGAACGGCAAGGGATTTCAGGGATTTCAAGAATGAAGGCCTGGTCCGCAAAAAAACTTCCATTGTCGGCAGGAAAATACAGGAAGAATTACGAGGAAATCCTTGCTTCGAACTCGAACTCGAAGTGCAAAAGAAAAAAGAAATTCTCAGTAGCCGTACCTTCGGAGATGCCGTCTATGACCTCGAGAGCTTGCGTGAGGCGGTTTCCAATTACGCCTCGGTTGCCTGTGAAAAATTAAGAAAACAAAGTTCGGTATGCTCCTCGGTCGAAGTCTGGATCAGGACCAACCCCTTTAAAAATACCCCCCAGTATTATGCGGTGGATTCAAAACGATCTCTCTCGCAGACGGCAGATACGAGGAAAGTGATCAAATATGCTCTCTCCGTGCTCGAACGGCTCTACAGGGAGGGGTACGAATATAAAAAAGCTCTAGTGAAGTTGTCCGACATCCGGGATAAATCATCCATTCAACTATCATTCATCGAGAAAGGTGATTCGGAAAAGGATGTCGCCCTCATGAAGGCCATGGATCGCATCAATCAAAAAGAAGGTCCCATGACACTGAGAGTCGCCTCATGCGGGGTTTACGACAAATCATGGAAAATGAAACAGTCTCACAAATCCCCGCGATACCTGGCAGGGTGGAGCGATATTCCCAAGGTCGGTTAAAATGGGTCGGGCTTGCGTATTGGTATTTAATTTGTGAAATGGCACTCAGAAAAAGGATTGAGACTTGGTTCCTTTCTGAGATCTTCCTTGCTGAACAGACAAAGCATTGCCATGTCAAACCCAGATGAGAGTCAATCCTCAGATGGATGAAAAACTCATGCACTAAAGACAAATTCTTAATACCAATACGCAAGTCTGTCCCCATTTATGAACAAGAAAAGGCTCTTTGGGTTCAGGAAATGAATCAGTTATTCTTGCAGATCAGAGAGCAAGTAGACCAAGCCAAAGGACAATCTGCTTTGAGTCGAACCCGACTCGATCGCTTCCGGCAACGCTACCACGACATCAGCCAAGAAGTACTCAAGCTCTATCCTCCAAAACCTCAAAATAAGAAACGAGGACGCCACAAACAGACGAAAGCAAAAAAATTTACTCGACCGGTTGATCCTCTATGAAAAGAAAACCTAGTTATTCATGACTTTCAAGTTCCTTTTTAGACTTTCATCCTCAAATTTCTCATGATCGTGTCTGTGGAAAATATGAATTTAGACACGGTCCTTCATGTATTCGAACAAGGACACAGCGAATGGCTTGTGCCCGGATGGTAGAATCCAAATCGTCTTTGCGTCCCATATAGCGTTTGCAATCACGCTGGTTTTGCCCCGAAATTTGTTGTCATATTTGAAATTTCTCATTGTAATCTCATTGGATTGTAATGCTTGTTCGAGTGAGGCCAATTGGACAATATCACCAAGTTTTACTTTTTTCCCATTTATGCTTCCCTCTATTGCTGCGAATACCGCTGTTTGCTTGTCATACGTGCTCTTCAATTCTGCTCTTGTTGAATTGGAAAGTTCTCCGTAGATTTTATGAATATTGTGTGAGTACTCACATTCTTTATTGTGTTCCATTTCCCAGAGTATTTTATCGTGTTCTCTACTATTATCGCGCAAAGCATATGCGCTACTATATTCTTTTGAAGTCTATGATTTTCTAACTGTTCCCGAGCATCCTTTCCGGCAACTACAGGAGAAAGAGGGTTAGAGAGTAGGTATCTTGTAATTTCACAAAAGGCTTCTGTTGAATGAATTTTTTCTTCAGTTGCTTTCAGTCTCATCGCCTATGACTCATGGTTTTTAATGGGGAAAAGATCGGCTCGGCCGCGAAAGGTTTTTCATCCTGATAGACAGCGCTTGAAACGGGGTCAAACGTGGTCAGGCTTGCAAGTTTGCAAAAAAGAGTATTTTTTAAATTTTAACCTTTTTCAATTTGCCAAGATGTCTCGGAAAACGCGTTTGTACGACCCTGGTACGCTTTATCATGTGATACTTCGAGGCAATGGAGGCCAACGTATTTTTTTCGATGACAGCGACTCTCTTCGCTTTTATCAGTCTTCGATTGGAAATCCGCAACAATCCGGGAAGTGGCAAATGCTCTCAATCGAGATGATTCTACTATCAGTCGTGGCACGCATAAGTTGAGAGAAAGATTGAAGGAATTCTCAAATCTCCAAGAGCGGTTAAAAGAATTCAACCTAAAAACGTTTTCTTAAATTCGCAAACTTGCAAGCCTGACCCTTTCATGAAAACCAGAATTATGAGGGCATTGAGCGGAGCAAGAACACGGAATACCGAATAAACGGAGTCGTCGAGGAGAAAAAGAAAAAGTATCGATGAGTTTTGGGCAGGATTTTCCAACCAGTCAGTGCAGACCGACTTCCACTCATTAGCGACTCCTAATTTTTTTCTGTGTTTGATGGAATCACTCGTTTCAATCACAGTCCATGGTTGGGTTGAAAGCGACTGACTTCAACGTTATTATAGAGTTGAATGGAGGCGAAGAATTATCGTTGAAGGTATTTTTTCAGATCTCGATAAAAGTTTTCATGTGATCCAAACGTATATAAAAATAAAGTTGAATCAATTACTTCATAGGCTAAAAGGATCTGCTGATTTTTTGATTCGTACTTATAAACTTGGATACCCCTCAGATCTCCTACTTTCATATCTCCGATTGTAGGATCATTGGAGATAGACTTTACAGCCTTATCCAGGTCTTTAATCTGCGGTTTGCGCAGTTTCTTTTTCTGTTTTTCAAAAATAGGTGACTGGATTATTTCTGTAATCCGGGTCATTCACCCTCTCCAAATACATACGGAGCGCCTTGACCTGATTTTATCTGTTCTCTTCCGACCAGAATGTCTTGAATAAACGGAAGTGGGAGGTCGGGATTTTCTTCAATCATTTGTCCTATTTTTGCCCAGTATTCAATTTGACCAGCAATAGACCTTTTAAAAACCTTTGATTGAATCTTTGCTTTTTCATAAAGATCATCTGATAGTTTTACCGCGGTTGCCATGTGAACTCCTTTATAAGTGTGTGGTTTTTAAATTACCATCAGAGGTTCCTTTTTGCAACCACCTAATTTGGATTATTAGATACAGCGTATTTTCAATAATTTCCATAACAAATTTCTGGAGTCCGACCATTTTCGCTGCAAGGGGCAAAAATGGCGGCTCAGAATAACGTTCGATTTGACAACGAGACGTTATTTGAACCAATCTTTGGAACACTGATTGCGAGAGAGAAAGTGCCCCCTGAGGGGGCACCTTTGAGGAAGAGATTCCTACTGATGGAAGGGGTTGATCAGTCGGGCGAGGAAGCTTTTTTGCGTTTCTTCTTTGCGGTGCCATCCCTGCTACCCCGGAAAACCCTCACGAAGAAATCCGTTGTCTAATTCGTGAGATAACAGCCTTTCCCTTCTGACCACAGGGTCGGCGCTTTCGACTCAAGTTTCGAGGCTACATCTAGGTTCACTTTCGTTACGGCCCGTTGTTTTGGCGTCGGGAACTTACAACCCCAGATTACTCCCACGCTGCTCCCGTTGCCTACAAAGCGAACGGATAATTACTTTGGTGGGACTTCAACCCACTAGAAGAGCGGTCGTTACCGCATACGGTCAGGCTTGCATATTTGTATTAAATAATTGCATGGAAAAGGATGTTGGAATCGGTGGTTCCAAGAAAAGGACGGAGGCCCTCTGATTGGCTCCACGATGAGAGTCCTGCATGGGAAACAGGAGGGATAAAGGCCTCTAAGGCTTCCTGAAGAAATATAAAAACCGAGAGAATTCTGAGGGAGACTCTTCACCTATGAAACGATAAAAATACCAATACGCAAGTATGCAGTCACCGTAAAGAACTGATTTATACCTAAATTGAGCGATTCTAAAAAAGGATCAGATTTTCAAGAAACGGGTCAGGCTTGCAAGTTTGAAAAAATGGGTATTCTTTAAATTTTAACCTTTTTCAATTTGCCAAGATGTCTCGGAAAACGCGTTTGTACGGCCCTGGTACGCTTTTTAATGTGATACTTCGAGGCAATGGGGGCCATCGTATTTTTTTCGATGACAGCGACTCTCGTTGTTTTTATTAGTCTTTGATTGGAAATCCGCAAAAATCCGGGAAGAGGCAAATGCTCTCAAGCGAGATGATTCTACTTTCAGTCGTGGAGTGTATAATTTGAGAGAAAGATTGAAGGAATCCACAAATCTCCAAGAGCGGTTAAAAGAACTCAACCTAAAAATGTTTTCCTAAATTCGCAAACTTGCAAGCCTGCCCCCGTCACAATTTGCCAAGATGTCTCGGAAAACGCGTTTGTACGACCCTGGTACGCTTTATCATGCAATACTTCGAGGCAATGGGGGCCAACATATTTTTTTCGATGGCAGCGACTCTCGTCGTTTTTATCAGTCTTTGATTGGAAATCTGCAAAAATCCGGGAAGTGGCAAATGCTCTCAATCGAGATGATTCTACTATCAGTCGTGGCGTGAATAAGTTGAGAGAAAGATTGAAGGAATCCACAAATGTCCAAGAGCGATTAAAAGAACTCCAACTAAAAATGTTTTCTTAAATTTGCAAACTTGCAGTCACCGTAAAGAACTGACTTATAGTGGTTTCCAGCCACCTTTCGTCATTCCTCCGGTACAGATCCGGACCTGCGCTGCTAACGCATCCGGCTCCTGCTTCGAGTCAGACGCTCAAACGTTGCCGTTTGGCGCACCCTGCTTAAACCGCTCTCTGATTTTACCGGCCTCTGAGTTACGAACACAGGAGGGCAAGCAGAATTCCTCTCAGCCAAGTCCCTTTGCTCCACAGGCTCCGTTGATTTCCTTTGCATTGTTACTCTCTGCAAATGATCTCATTGTTCGCCGCTTCATCGCTACTACGAACTTGTCCGACTTCCTGAAGACGTAGATATCGGGGTTATTTATTAATTTTCCCGATCCGACTACCAATGGAATGTTGACAGTCGTCTTCAGGATCTCCCAGGTTCCGATCAAGAAACTTCCACACATGCGCCGGGTCTTTGACTCCGCCAGGCTCGACCGAGACTCGCGCTAACGCCTTCGGTCGATATTGCCTTCCCCACCAGACCACAAGGTCAGCGCCTGAAACTATGATTTCGGAGCTCAATACCGAGCCTATGTTCTCCCCTGTCAACGCTTAGCGCCTATCCTTGCGAATAACCACTCATGACTCGGGGACTCGGCGGGTCGTTACTGCCTTACCGAGTAAGAGACTTTCACTCTCTATTTCTTGCCAGCTTTCCTGGCGCACAGCCTGACCCCTTCACAATTTGCCAAGATGTCTCGGAAAACGTGTTTGTACGACCCTTGCACGCTTTAACATGTGATACTTCAGGCAATGGGGGCCAACGTATTTTTTCTATGACAGCGACTCTCGTCGCTTTTATCAGTCTTCGATTGGAAATCTGCAACAATCCGGGAAGTGGCAAATGCTCTCAATCGAGATGATTCTACTTTCAGTCGTGGAGTGCATTAGTTGAGAGAAAGATTGAAGGAATCCACAAATCTCCAAGAGCGGTTAAAAGAACTCAACCTAAAAATGTTTTCTTAAATTCGCAAACTTGCAAGCCTGACCCCTTCACAGCATCGTTCACTTTAGAATGATATTTGCTAAGCAAAGCCAAATGTGTCTATTTGAATACTTCCCCGGTGGCTGCATTGAGATACAACCGGTTCTGAACGATCATCCCACCACAGTAGGTAAAGTACACGGGACTGTCCTTGAAGTTCATGGATTTCAGCCAGCCGCCTATTTCTTTAAAGTCTCGTGCAGTGCACTGGCCAGAAGCGATGAGCTTGGAGGCTGTCCGGGCAAATATATCTTTGTATTTGCGGTAGTCGTCTGAGCCACTAACAAGTGCGTAATCTCCTGTAGCACCTGCGCTCGGATCGGGGGGACGCGTCTTGCTGAGGTACTTAATGGATACCCATTCAGCAATGCGACTGTCGACAATGCCGTTGCTCTCAGTGCAAGCCGCGTTGCCTGAATCAACGTACTCACTCAGGCCGTTTCGGCAAGCCGCATTGTAATACATCGACACTCTGGCCCAACCGTTTTTCTCTTCGTAAACTGTTGCCTTTTCCCTGAACATTAAAATCCCAACAACACCACACTTGCTGTTGGGGCATGTTCTGCGATACAAGCGATCTCCAGTGACCCAAGCCTCGAAGTCGGCCACGAGTTGAGTATCATAGGTGAGTTGAGTGTCATAGGTGTATTTCTGCATAGAATAGTCATTCGGATATTCGTGCAACGCGATCCTCTTTACGTCTTGGTCAGAAACAGTTTCCATGTATCGTTTTGCTGACAATTGCTCATCGTATGTATACTTCTGCATCGAATAATCCTTCGGATACTCCCGCATGGCAATTGATTTGATCTCGTGATCTCTAACGGAGGACATATACAGCTTTGCCGATAGCTGATTGTCATAGATGTATTTCTGCATAGAATAATCATTCGGATATTCGTGCATCGCCATCCTCTTCACGTCTTGATCAGAAACAGTTTCCATGTACCGTTTTGCTGACAACTGCCCATCATATATATACTTCTGCATGGAATAATCGTTCGGATACTCCCGCAGAGCAATTCGTTTGACCTCGCGATTTCTCACGGTGGTCATGTATCGTTTTGCTGAGAGTTGTTCATAATAGGCATATTTCTGCATTGCGTAGTCTTTCGGGTATTCTCGAATGGCAATTCGCTTAACGTCTGCATCTTTGGCGGTAACCATATACCGGTGTGCCGCAATCTGCTCTTTGTAAACATACTGCCGCATCCGGGAGTCGTTGGGATACTCCCGTGCGGCAAACTCCCGAATCTCGCTTTCGACCGACTGTGCGAAAGCGACTCCCGCAACGCAGATGACGAGAAATATGTTGAAAATAACTTTCTTCATTTCTATCTCCCTTCCGCAAAACACCTGAGCTAACCTAGCGGTGGCCAGCGATCTGACAATTTTGATTCCGTACTCAATCACCGCTCCGGTTGACCGATTCAATATTAGACTGCCTTGTTCGCGTCGACCTCGAACCCAAGATTTTTGAGTTCCTTGACAAGATGAATCTTCCAATTCCCCTCGTCGAATGGGATGTAGACAACACCGTGAATGTCAGACGGACGTTCCAGAGGTTCACGAACCAGTGGACAGACATGCGACCGCCCAAGCTTCCCGACGAAATAGCCCAGTTCAAAGACTACGTTCTGGCGCGGTCTTGGCTGCGGTGTATTGGATTTATCCTTTGCTGCGCCAACGTCATCCGGACTCAAGAGTACGACTGCATATTTAACGTCCGCATTGCGTTCAAACTTCTCGATGATCGTGTCACCGCCGCTTGCTTGTTCGTGTAAAATGACCGCTTCAAAGTCGAGGCGCTCAAGGAATCTTGCGACCGATTCCTTCATTTCGTTGTCGTGACCATGAACGACGAAAACTTTACGGGAGATGGTAGAGTTGCCGTCGGCTGAAGTGTGATCGACGTCGTGACCAGCTTGCTGTTCGTAATCCTCATATTCTTGAATTGCGGAGCGTATGATTCCACTAGCGGTTTTCATACCGCCTATGAATGAATTGTGGAACACGCTGTCCGGCATGCCCGTTAAGAACATAGGTGGAACATAACGCACGGAATTGAATGATTTGAGTTGTTGGCGATTCTCGTCGAACAAATGACGCAGTGCCGACTGCACTTTCTGACGCCATTCAGTAAATTTCCCATTTTTGTCCACGCGTGTGTCGCCGATTCGGCTTCGGAGTGAAGCTCCTTCAAACGCTCGTATGCAGTGTGTTTTGGGTCTGACATTAGTGGTCTCGTTTCTTGCTGACGAAAGGCTGACGCGGTGACATGGCTGAGAAATACCGCTACCTCCCAGATCAGGTGGCAATTCTACTTCTCGGCAGGCGGCCTCGAACGCTTTGCTTCCAAACCCCGAACGATCACGTACGCAAGCAGCATCCACGCAATGCTTTGCAAAGTGCCGATGACAGTGCGGTACACCTCCAACGTCCAGCGCTCGGGGTTGAGCACTATGGCCTCGGCCTCCTCGGGCCTCGGGGTGATGTACTTCTCCAGGTCCCATACCCGTACGCCGCCGGACACCCCCACAACGTAGATCGCGAATGTTAAATACTGCTACCACACCTCTCTGATCTTCTCGGCCACGATCCGACCTAGAATCGTGGCAATGGATTTCCGGAAAAGTATGACAACCAGGAACGAAACGATTACGGCAATTGCAAATGTGATTATTAGCAGGCAATGAACATTGCATTCACTCAGATCTGTGAAACGCGTCGTACCACCTAACCATTGATTTTACAGCGTTCAAGATTTCCCCTTTTTTGCGAAATCACACCCTGAACTTATTCCCGATGATGTCTGTTCAAAGATGATGTCTGTTCAAAAAATAGTTTATAGAGAAATCCATGTCAACCACAAAGAAAAGAAATCACTTGATGAAGTTCAAGAAGTGAAACGGTAAAAACACTATTCCATCAATACGTAAGAAACCGGGTCAGGCTGTGCAAGTTTGCAAAAATGGGTATTTTTCAATTTGCCAAGATGTCTCGGAAAACGCGTTTGTACGACCCTTGCACGCTTTAACATGTGATACTTCGAGGCAATGGGGGCCAACGTATTTTTTCGACGACAGCGACTCTCGTCGCTTTTATAAGTCTTCGATTGGAAATCTGCAACAATCCGGGAAGTGGCAAATGCTCTCAATCGAGATGATTCTACTATCAGTCGTGGAGTGCATAAGTTGAGAGAAAGATTGAAGGAATCCACAAATCTCCAAGAGCGGTTAATAGAACTCAACCTAATAATGTTTTCTTAAATTGCAAACTTGCAAGCCTGACCCCTTCACGACGATTGTTGCCGGATTTGCCGCCAGCATGGGCTCGATTCTCAGTCTGGCTGCCAACAAAAGCCGTCGTTTCGCCTTCTCCCTTTCCAAAATCATGATCCACCAACCGCTTTTAACCAGCTATCAAGGGCGGGCCACGGATCTCGAAATCCAAGCCAATGAAATCCTCAAAACCCGGGATTTCATCATTGATATCTACTACCAGGCCACCGGTAAAACCTATCAAGAAATCAAAATGGCTATCGACCGCGACAATTGGTTTACTGCAGAAGAAACCTTGGCGTTCGGTCTGATCGACCGCGTGATTTCCTCCCGCAAGGAGATGTGATTCGCTTTTTAGCGCTTTGCCTCTATCATGTGTTTGTGCAAATTAGGCAATCATCCCACATTATAAATCGCTTCAATTTCTCGGATCATTAACTCCATTTGTACTGATTCTTTTTTATGGTCATTAAATGATGCCACGGCTTTTCGTGCAATTTTGACCGATTTGCTCTCTTTGTCTATGCCGACATATTGTCTTGTTTCACTCAGGGCAGCAACTGCGGTGGTTCCACTACCGATAAAACAATCAAGTACAATTTCACCAGGATCAGTGAAGAGCTTGATCAATCTTCTTGGCAACTCGACCGGGAATTTAGAATCATGATCAGAATTACTACGAACTGATGAAATCTCCCAGATTCCCCTCGAACCCCAATTAATCCATTCCTGCTTAGTCAATCTTGCACGATCTACTTTAGTTATACCTGGCTTCCAGAATATGTAAATATATTCGGATTCATCTACTGAGCGATAGGATATCGTGTGCCATCTCGAGTTCTCCCAGGCTGCGTCTTTGATCCATATGCGACGATCATATAAATAAAAGCCTGCTTCCAGTGCCGCTTCTTCAATAAAACCGCCGACCAAGAAGACTCTTGTCTGAGATTGATATTTCCCCCCCCTGATATTGTTGCCATTAAGTCTTCTGTCAATGGTTTGTTCACTGCAATTGAAGTGCTCCGCCAGTTGGTATCTATTCCAATCAGGATTCTTCTCTTTGGCCTTTACTATTTCTTCACTTGAAAGATTTATTTTCCTTCGAGACACATTCTCTGCCATTATCCTCGGCATTGAATCATCTTTAAAACATAAAATGTCAGCAATATTGATTACCAGAAACCCGCCTGGATTGATAATCGGAAAATGGGAATGAATGACTTCTTTCAATAATTCTTTCCAAGCCTTAAAAGTTAAGTCCTTCTCATAATTTTTTCCGACATAGTAGGGAGGCGACCATACACTGAGAGCAATCGATTCCGCTTCAATTCCTTTGAGCAATACTCTGGAATCTCCGCAATAGATGGCATTAGGTTCCAGCTTTTTTGAAATATCTATGATTGCCATGATCCTATGCACTCTTCGTTATAAGTCAACACTTGCACACGCCATGCTGCCTTGGATTTTAATTTACTGAAACTGACTCTTACCCTGAAATCTTCCCGTAGTGTAGGAGCATTCCTTCCTGCCAACCATATTCCATCATCAACACTTGGATTGTACCTGTTCTGTAATCGGCCATTGGGAATAGCAACTATAGTAACTTTGCGTAAATGATGCGCACCAGTGGCATCATCTTCATACTTAAAATGTACAAGACATGTAGTCGTTAAAAAATTTGTTCCGCCATATTTAGAAATTTCCGGCAGGGTTCCCTTTTCATTTATTTCAGTTCCTGCCCTCCGCTGTTTTATGCGCATGGAGGTTTGAGACATCTGGATTGTGGCAGAACGGTTTTCTTTTTCTGCTTTTGAGTCAATGAATAACGCTTGTCTGACTGTTTGCTCAGGTAAGATAACGTATCTGGCCTTCTTATAATCTACAGTGCCATAAATTCTTTGTTGAACGTTAAATCCTGAAAGTCTGTCAAGTAATTCCCTTGTTACATCTTCTGCAATGTCTTTCACACTATCCGGTGATTTATGAAAAATCTCATGAGCTTCCATGCCAAAATCAAGCACTGATTGAAATACCCATCGCAATGTAAGCATTTCTATTTCTTCGATTTCCTGCAATGAAATATCCATAGGATTTTTATTGTTTTTTCGGTCTTCAACAATCCACCCGTCTTTGGTATTGCGACTACCTCCCCACCCAGTTTGTCTCTTTCCGGGCCTTTTTTACCGATCAGATTAGTTTTTCTGCCACGATATCATTTAGGAAAATCAAAAATTTTCAAGACAGTAGCATCTGAAAATTGATTTGTAAATAGAAATTCATGAGGAATTTTCCTATTTTTTGATAGGTTTCTTGGGGGATAGACGGCCTATTCAATTTTTTTCACTTTTCTTCTGTCTTTGTTTAAAAAATGCCGATTTAAAAAAAAGCGGTACTTGGGTTAAGAGTCCAATTGCTTCTAATAAAATATGCTTCATCGTGGAAAAGGGGTCAGACTTGCAAGTTTGCAAAAATGAGTATTTTTTAAATTTTAACCTTTTTCAATTTGCCAAGATGTCTCGGAAAACGCGTTTGTACGACCCTGGTACGCTTTATCATGTGATACTTCGAGGTAATGGGGGGCAACGTACTTATTTCGATGACAGCGACTCTCGTCGCTTTTATAAGTCTTCAATTGGAATCTGCAACAATCCGGGAAGTGGCAAATGCTCTCAATCGAGATGATTCTACTTTCAGTCGTAGAGTGCATAAATTGAGAGAAAGATTGAAAGAATCCACAAATCTCCAAGAGCGGTTAAAAGAACTTAACCTAAAAATGTTTTCTTAAATTCGCAAACTTGCAAGCCTGACCCATTTACCGGGTTAGGGTGTAGTAATATCGAAACACATGGAGGTGTATTATGAAAAGAGACTTATTGATTAGTATTCATTCTGAGTATGCTACAGGCATATTAAAAGGGTGGAAGACTATTGAGCTTAGAAGGAAATTTCCTCTGTTTAAAAAAGATGATAGAAGAAAGATTTTTATTTATGCTTGCTCTCCAATTTCAAAAGTTATTGGTGAATGTGATCTGGAGGAAGTAAAAAAAATGCCCTTAAAAATGCTTTGGGATATTTCAAAACATTGTACCATGATAGATCTTATTTCATTTCAAAAATATTTTAAAAATCGTGATTTTGGTTTTGCCCTTTATCTTGAAAATCCAGTAAAATATAAAAAACCAATTGAGTTAAAAAAGATTCTTGGAGAAATTAGTTATCCCCCACAATCTTATAGATATATTTCTAATAAATTGGTTGCTTAATTGTCCAACAAAGAAAAAAATAATAGCTATAAAATTAGAATTTTTCTAGTGTATTCTTTCAAATTCTAATGGATAAAATTTTCTTTCTCATAGATACCAATATTTTTATACAATTGGAAGATAATGAAATTTTGAAAGATGCATTTACAAAATTTCATAGCTTATGCAATGAAAATTTTGCTGTTATTTGCATACATCCTTTAACAATAGAAGATTTACAAAATGATAATAATCCACAAAGAAAAGAAAAAGTTTTAAGTAAAATCAAGAAATATAGAATTCTTGAAAGACCTCCAATTGCTGAAGAACATTCTTTAAAGAATTTATTTGGATTAATAAAGTCCACTAATGATAAAATTGATTGTCAATTACTATACGCTTTACAAAGACACACTGTTTCTTTTTTGATAACGGAAGATATTGGTATTCATCAAAGAGCTAAAAATGCTTCGATTAGAAATAAAGTTCTTACTATCAATCAAGCAAATAATACTCTGGAAAGACTATTTCCAAAACAAATTGAAATTTCTCTTCCTAAAATTGAAACAGAATTTCTTTATAGTATAAATAGTGATGATAAAATCTTTGATAACTTAAGAGAAGATTACATAGATTTTCAAAAGTGGTTTGAAAAATGTTCTGAAGAACAAGTAAAGGCTTGGACAATTAAAAATTCATCAAATGAATTGGAATCTATATGTATTTACAAGGAAGCTAAAGAAGATGATTATATCAATTATAATCTCCCACAAAAATCATTAAAACTTGCTACATTTAAAGTGGCTGAATCTCATAGAGGGAAAAAATTGGGTGAATTGATGTTAAAACAGGCTTTTTTCTATTCTGTGACAAATCAATTTAAGTCTTGTTGGATGACAGTTTTTCCGAAACACAAAATATTAATTGATTTAATAAAAGATTTTGGATTCGATGAGATTGCAGAAACAGATTTAAAAGATAAAGGGACAAAAGAAACAGAATTAGTTTTTCAAAAATATTTTACTAAACCGGGTGCCCCTCAAATAAAAGGTTTAGACTACCATATTAAATATTTTCCATTTTATGATGATTCGAGTCATATTAAAAAATATATTATCCCAATACAAGAGAGGTATTACCACATTCTTTTTCCTGAAAAAAATTTGCAAATGTCTCTTCCTATAGAACCTATAGAAGAGGATGAAATTCCTGGAAACACAATAAAAAAAGTTTATCTTTGTCATGCTCCAATAAAACAATTAAAATGTAATGATTTAGTATTTTTTTATGTATCTACTCCAGTTCAAGCTATTACTTCAATAGGTATAATTGAATCAGTATTTCGTTCAAATGAATTACTGGAAGTTGTTTCTCTTATAGGGAAGAGGTCTGTATATTCTTTTGAGGAAATTAAAAAAATGACAAACCAAAGAGTATTAGTTATAGAGTTCAGATTTATAAAACATTTTAAACAAAAAATTAAACTTTCAAATCTTATAGAACAAAAAATAATTCAAGGAGCTCCTCAATCAATTCAAAATTTTAATAATTATGAAAAGTTTAAAAGCAACTATTCTGATATGTAACATCACAACAAATTCAATAATCGAAATGGGTAGAGTAGCGTATCAATCCCAATTTTTATTGAAATTTTTGATGACACTCACACTGCTTTTTTCTTTTTCTTCATTTGATTCAAATTGGCCATAGCCTTTCTGAGCTGAGCGAAATGTTTATAGCCCTTCACTCTTCTGAATCCGAGACACACTACTTTTAGAAATCCCAAAAGTCTCTGGAATCCTTTTGCTGCTTTCTCATATTTTCGCGTGCTGATCCCTTTGAGAACCCTCGATAATGGCAAATCGTTGATCACCCGTGGGCACTGCAATTGATGATACCCGACTAAAGGCACTTCTTGATTATTTGCTTTATCACGCACACGTGGCACTTCGATAGCCACTTTCTGATCACTTAGAACCCGTATGTTAAATAAGACATTTGGCTAAGGTAACTTTGATCATGGCAATACGAAATATATTTTCAGCAGAGTTTGTGAAGATTTCAAAATCTATGGTTAATCATCTGCATCCTTCGAACCAGGTGAATGCGAGCTTTACAATCCAACGTTTTCTCAAGAGGATCCAATGCCTCTTGGCTTCTTTTGCGATGTCGAGGTTCAGTTCCAATATCTTTTCCACAAACTCCAGCGACAGGTTCTTATCGCTTCTTATCCGTTAAATTCAGTTCCAGCAGTTCGCGCAGCGCATCGTCCTCGGTGATGTCGGCAGACCAACCGTAAGCGGTGGCGACGGCGGCATCGAGCGCGTCATGCGCATCGGTCAGCCATTGAGGACGCGCGTTATAGAGGTTTGTGAGCGTACGGACTTTGAGTTCCTTTGCCACCGTCTCATTGCGGTCAACCGGTCGCTTTGGATAGCCGGGAACCGGTTCGTCGATCCACTCCACCCATTCCGGCGGGTTGATCCAGCGGTCACGCAATTTGACCAAGCGTCGCGCAGCTGCCCCGATGTTGGCGGCGCGAGGCTCGTCTGCATACCTGGCGGCGGGAACGTCGGGAGAGAGTCCATCCGGGAAGGGAAATGTCTCGAAGGTGGTGGTCGGCGTGTAGCGTGGATCGTTGCCCTTCCCGAGCCACGTGCCGAGCCGCAATGACCAGGCCTCATGAAACCGACTGTGCAGGATACCGAAGGTCATATCGTCGTCACGCGCGAAGACGATCAATTGATGATCGGGACAGATGCGAACGTCACACCAAACGAACAGGCGATGTTTGGAGACGGTGGGCGTGGCGATATAGCGAGATAAACCGGCGAGCGCCTTCCACATTCCAGGACGTGGCGCTTCATGGCGCCACCAAAATTCTCTGACCTTTCTTGAGCGGTTCCGTTGCCTTGCCGGCTTGACATGTTCGGTGGCATGTAAGAATGGAGCTTCGTAGAGTGCAGCATCGGATTCGTTCATTGAAGAACCGAAATCAATAATCCATTTTCCTGTGGGACGCCTCGTCAAGTCCATACCGTTGATCCAGGGTTTAAGAACATCAGCATTTGGTCGGCCATTCGGATTCGCAGGTAGGCGAAGCCATTTGCGGGACAGATCACCTGAAATGTCGAAGGAACCGTTCTTCGTATCGCCCATGAATGCGATGCTCGTGTTGCATGGCAGGCGGACAGCCTTTGCAAGGTTCAGATCGCCGGCTGTCAAATCGGCCTGAATACCTGCTGTTGGTGTGCCATTCAGCGTGACAGGCAACTCAGTCCCGTGGCCGGCAAAGCAGACAAGGGAAACTCGAACCGCAGCACCCTCGACCACCCAGGGCTCGTCCGACCAGGCATCAAAGACAACCCCATGCTCAACAATCCGGTCCAGTACCGGACGGTTTCGCCCGCCCCGGATTGAATTTGTCGCAACCAGACCGGCACGGGCGATCCTGCCTTGGGCGACCAGGCGTGCCGCTTTGTCGAACCAGTAACAGACCAGATCGGCCTCACCGTGGATGTGGGAAGCGTAAAGGTGTTGCAAGGACTCCACGTAATCGTCACCCAAACGGTTTCGCAAAAACTTTCCTCCAAGAAATGGTGGATTGCCGATCACCACGTCGGCCGCCGGCCATTCCGGCTCTTTACCATCCGACGTCAGGATGGCATCGCGGCATTCAATGGTCTCCAGGGATTTAAGGACCGGATCACTCGATCCGTCGAAACCGTTGCGCCGCATCCACTGGATTTCACCGATCCACACCGACACGCGCGCCAGTTCGGCGGCGTAAGGATTGATTTCGATTCCCTTCACATTGGCCGGCCCCACCGAAGGAAAAGTCCGATGGAGACCCAGGGCTTCGGCCTCCAGTTGCACCCGGTGCTCCAGATCTAAAAGTGTTTGTAATGCCAGATAAAGGAAATTTCCCGAACCGCAGGCGGGATCGAGCACGGTGAATTCCCTCAATCGCTCGAGAAATTCACGGAGCAATTTTTCCGCTTTCTCACGCTGTAGGTTCTTTACCGCTTTGGACCGGGTGGTCTCCCCAGGCTTCAGACAGGCGGCAATGTCTTTTTTTTCCTTCTCCCATTCGGCGAGCCAGGGACGAGTCACCACCGGATCTATGATCAGCATGATCTTGTCACGGTCGGTGTAGTGCGCACCGAGTTGAGAACGTTTGTCCGGATCGAGTCCGCGTTCGAACAAGGTACCCAGGATCGAAGGGTCAATTTCCGACCAGTCAAGGGTCGCTGCCGTCAATACCGTTTCGATCTCGGGTTTTTCCAGTGGCAGGACGGCATCGTCATCGAACAATCCTCCATTGAACCTGGCCACTTCCTCGAATCCGACCCGGCCCCCCGTTGCCATTGCCCGGAACAAATCAGCAGCCAATGCGGAGAATTCACCGGGCTTACGTCGCGCTTGTTTCAGCATCCGCGTGAACATGTCGTTTGGCAACAGACCCGCATCTTCGGCAAACATACAGAACACCAGACGGTTGACGAAATGCGCGACCTCATGGCTATTGTGGCAGCGTTCCCGCAAGGCCTGAGCCAGTGAGGCAAATTCCTTCGCCGCGCGCTCGGTGAGCGCTTGTCTGCTTTCGCCGGGCTTTAACCGCTCGGGATCGGACATGGCCCATTTTAGCTTGTCCCGGTTGGCCGCGTCCCTGAGATCGTGCAGGGTGAACTCGTGCGTCTTGCTCACGCTGTTGGTCCAGTTGGTGCGAATGCGGAATCGCGCCATGTCGGAAACGATCAACAGCGGCGGGTTTTCCAAGGCGAGCGCGTATTGTCGCAACTGATTGAAAGCCAAGTCGAGATTCGCGTGCTTGCCCTTGTACTCCCAGGCGAAGTGGTGGCGTTTCCACACGTCGGCCCAACCGTCCCCGCCGGAATCCTTGCGGGCGCCACGCTCGAAACAGTAGTGCTCACCGCTCGGATCGTCTTCCGCCGGCGTTGGTTCCCCGAACAGCCGACACAGGTCAATGAAGTGTTCCTGCGCAGCAGAGCGTTCCTTCAATGAAGACGCCTGCCACTTGCTGATGAATTCGTCCGGTGTCATGAACGCCTCGCCTCGACGATATATTCAGAAAGAAGATTGATGCTCATGATACTCGTCTCTTGATTTTGGCTGACAGATACTCACCACACCGCCAGGCAGTGTGTTGAAAATGATAGCCTGTAGCATGATCGCTGAGTACATCCCAGGCCGGGATTGCCTGTTCGATGCGGACTTCGGTGAGAAAGGTGGCGTATTCTGTTGATGGAATCAGTTCGAAATAAAAATAACATCAAAGAAAGGATACGCCGATGAGCCACCATAACGTGGTTGATCCGGAGAAGCCAGAGAAAATTATTCGGAATCAAAGGTTGGTGAAATGATCGAAGCCAGACTCGTTTGAAAAGTCGTCACAATGGCAGCATATACATATATCCGGCAAACAAGACCAATCCGGTATAATCAGCGTTTGTGTTCTTTTTGTGAAGAATCGTGACCTTTTTCGGAATGACTTTGTTCCATTTTTTCTGATTGAACCTTGACCAACAGGGTGAGGTCTCCGGCATGCTGGAACTTTAATGTGAGTGAGACATGCTCACCTGCTTTGAGAACCCTTTTTAAATTGATCAACATGAGGTGGTAACCTCCAGGTTTGAGTTCGGTTGATCCAAGGGCGGGGATAGGAAAATATTCAACAGGTCGCATGGACATCAGTTTTCCAATCATGACCACTTCGTGCAGCTCGACTACCTGGACAATATCACTATGTGCCGAGAGCAGACGATCGTCCATACTGCCATGATTCTGCAAGACCATGTAGGCAGCAGTGTGTCGAGAGGAAGAAGGCACGGATCTAACCCAGGCATCCTCGACCTCGATTTTTTCATTTCTTTTTGATGAATGTCGATCCTCCGCAGTGGCAAAGTTACCAGATAGCATTCCTGTCCAACCAAGGACCAACGCCGATATCAAAGCGACCTGTAATGAATTGAGGTAAAGAGATCCAATAGAAAGGGCGTCCTTTTTTTCCCAAAAAAAAATGGGACGCTGATAGGATAGTCTTCTAATCGGTTTCATTTTAATTCTCCTGGAAATTGTTTTGTCGTGAACAAGTTTACCGGTGACCTCTTTAGACGAGACCATGCCGTTCAACTGTTGTTCCGGATTCAGCGCCTGAGGATTGCATCTTATCCTTCGATGTCACGCATTACAATAGGACTGCGAACAAAATTTGGGTGACCGTACCCCTTGATTGCCTGATACGGGGTACAGACATACTGGACTGCATTGACCACTAGTGTTACCATTGAAGCATGCAAACACAGACGATTCTCTCGTAAAAACGTCTGGCTGGCTATCCAACTCACATTGCATTCCTGCTAAAGTAATGATGGAGGGGTTCATTGTTGGGGATAAAAACCCCCTCCCCCGGCCCCTCCCTCAAGGAGAGGGGGGAACTGAGGATTGCATTGTTGGGCTGAAAAACCCCTCCCCCGGCCCCTCCCTCAAGGAGAGGGGGGAACTGAGGATTGCATTGTTGGGGCTCTAAAAACCCCCTCCCCCGGCCCCTCCCTCAAGGGGAGGGGAGAAATGTTGGGGAGGGGAGAACTGATAGAATCGGAACTCATAAATCCATTTGGGAAAGGCGCATTATGGTCTGTCTTCGCTCAAGGTTACTCCTCTTTTTGTTCGTCTGTGGAACATCGTTTTTACTCCCGGAACAAGTTAGCGCCCAGGAGACGCCTTTAATTCAAGCAAACCGGTATTTTCAAAGAGGGGCCTATGCGGAAGCACTTGAATTCTATCGAAAGACCAAAGATCAAGATCGAATTGCAGGCATTGTGGGAGCAAGTCGCAGCCTGGCCATGATGGGGCAGTATGAGCAGGCTGAAGCGATTTCCCGGCAGTCGTTGGAAGCATCAGAACCGCATGCGACCATTGCCACCGAACTCGCAGAGGTCCTGATATCGACCGGACGTTCAGGTGAAGCTCTGCAGATCCTTGAAAAAGTAGTCAGTGCTCCCCAACCTCCTATCCGCAGTCAGGTGCAGTACGGTAAATTGCTCAAGTTGCGTGGGCGCCGTCAACAAGCATTCCACTACTTTGAAAAAGCAATCGACCAATACAATGAAAGCTTGGTCTTCGAGGGAGAAGCGATTGCCATGGTGGGTGTGGCGGCTTGGGAGTTGGAAAGCTATCATGACGCCAACCGTTTGTTTCGGGAAGCCGCGCAGGTGGACCCGCACAACCATGAAGTACAAGCGCTTTGGGGAGAATTGTTTCTGCAAAAATACAATAAAAAAGAAGCGCAAAAATCATTTGGCTTCGTGCTGCAACGAAACAGGTACTATGTCCCCGCCTTGGTCGGCATGGCGAAATTGCTCCATGGCAGCAATGCCAAGGCAGCCCTGGCGGATGCCCTGGCCATCAATGAATATTCCATTCCGGCTTTACTTGTGCTGGCCGAGATAGCCCTTGAAGATGGCCAATACAATGAAGCACTTGGTTTGCTCAATAAAATCCTGCTCATTAATCCCGAATCCTTGAAAGCCCATCTGCTGGAGGCTGCCATTGTCTACCTGAAAGACAATGAGAAAGACTTCGTGAGGATTCGTACGGAAGTGGAACGCTTCAGTCCCGGCAACGGAGCATTTTATGCGGATATCGCTGAAATTCTGGGGAGGAAGTATCTATTCAAAGAAGCAGTTGCACTGGCGCGCCTCGCAATTCAAGTCGACCCCGAGTATTGGAATGCTTACACGATCCTGGGAACCAATCTCCTCCGGATCGGACAAGAGGAAGAAGGACGAATTCACTTGGAATACAGCTTTAAAAAAGATCCTTTCAACGTCCTCACTGAAAACATGCTCAATGTACTGGACCTGTTGGCCGAGTTTGAAACCCGCCAAAACGAAAATTTCATCGTCCGTATGCACCACAGCGAAGCCGACCTGCTTTGGCCTTACCTGCAACCTTTGCTGAACGAAGCCTGGGACAGGCTTACGCATAAATACCGATTCACTCCCGAGGGGCCTGTTCTCATTGAAATCTTTCATAAAAATGAGGACTTTGCCGTCCGCACTATCGGGCTACCCTACATCGGACCCTTACTTGCGGTTTGTTTTGGTAACGTGATCACCATGTCTTCCCCAATTACTTTGAAAGCCGGTAACCTGGCAAATTGGAAGGAAATCCTCTGGCATGAATTGGTCCATGTGATCACTCTTCAAATGACGGACAATCGCCTGCCCCGTTGGCTTTCGGAAGGCATATCCGTCTATGAAGAACACCAGGGTCGCCCCGAATGGGGACGCGAACAGGAAATGGACCTGGTACGGGCTATCGAGGAAAACCGGCTTTTCAGTTTGAAGAAACTCAACGAGGGGTTTTCCAAGGCAAAATCCAGCGAAGATTTGAACTTTGCATATTACCAGTCATCTCTGGTTGTGGAATATATCGTCGAAACGTATGGATTCGAAGCCCTGCTTTCCCTGCTTCAGCAATACCGCGGCTATCAACCGATGGAGACTATTTTTCAAACCGTTTTCCAACAACCTCTCGATTCATTTGAAGAATTGTTTTTCAGTTGGGCGGAAGCACGGGCAAAAGAGATCGATGTTTTTGTGTATCGGGACGATCCCAATGATCAACTGACAGGCCATGGTCACGGAATTCGACGCAACTCTTTCTCATCACAGTCTGAGCGTCCCGACCGAGAAGCCATCATGGAAGTCATGAGAAGCCGCATCAAAGCGCAGCCTCGCGACTTTTTGGCCCATTTCCAATTGGGAATTCTTCTTTATCAAAGCGAATCCTACGACGAGGCGATCGAACACTTGATCCTCGCGCAGAAGCTACTCCCGGAATACAGTGGCGTTCCAAGTCCCCACCAGATTCTGGCAGCTATTTATCAGATTCAAGGGAACAAGGAAGCCCGGCTACGTGAGTTGAAAAAATGGGTGGCTTTCCAGCAGCTCGCTTTTCAAGCTTCATACGAGTTGGCGCAGGCTGCATATCAAGACAAGAATCATGACTTGGCGACCTACTACCTGGAACGGGCGCTTGACGTCAATCCTTACGATGAAGACGTTCACAAAATGCTGGCTGAGATTTCGCTGGGGCAAGGAGATTTTCCTTCCGCCATTCGTGAATACCAAATTCTGGTCATTCTCGACAAGACAGATCCCGCCAGAGCGCACACTGATCTTGCCAATGTATTTTTAAAGGGAGGTAAAAAAGCGGAGGCAAAAAAAACTGTCCTGGTTGCTCTCGAAATCGCTCCCACTTACGAGCCTGCGCAAAACATTCTTTTGGAATCCCTCGAACCCTGATAAAATAATATTTCGCAGGACAATGGGGAGCCTTCACAAATAGTAAAAAGTAGTTGACAGTTTGCCGCCTTTGTTGTCATTCCTGCGCAGGCAGAAATCCAGTGGTAGTCACGAAGTTGGATCCCCGCATTCGCGAGGATGACAGAGGAACTGTCAACTGGAAAATGAAAGCTGCAGGACAATGATTGAAAAATTTGCGGGAGTGCCTTTCCAAGTGGACAACTCAGTCGCTGTAGCGAAAAATTTGGGATAAAAAATGAAAAAACTGCTTTTCTTCTTGGCTTTGCTCATCGGTTCTTGCGCATTGGCGCAGCAAGGGTCAAAAAAAATAGGAGCTGCCGGAGATGAATTTACCTTCATTCGCATCCAATACGACAATTTCGGCACTTGGGGAAATGAATACTCGTGGGGCGGTTGGTCCAGTTGGTCGGTCGATTATCCGGATGCCGACTTCAATTTCCTCCGTGGCGTTACTCGACTGACCAATATCCATATCAATGCCAGTCCGGAAGTTCTGCGTTTGGACGATGACCGGATTTTTGAATACCCGTTTCTCTACATGCTGGAAATGGGACGAGGAAAGGGGCCTGATTTCAACGAAAAAGAAATCAAAAACCTGCGCGAGTATCTCCTGCGGGGAGGCTTTCTCTTCATCGACGATTTTTGGGGAAGCTTGGAATGGGACTACTTTTACAATGCTTTCTCCAAAGTTTTTCCAGACCGACCGGTGGTTGAACTTGATAGAAATCATCCAATTTTCCACTGTTTCTATGATATCGATGGTCCCCAAATGATTCCTGCAATCAGTCGCAGCCAATACAATTACCCGGAACAAGACGTGGCCGTCGCCATCAATCGGGCCATTCTTGACGACGAGGGACGAGTGATGGTTTTGATCAACTGGAATTCTGATATAGGTGATGGCTGGGAACATACCTACCATCCGGCATATCCAACCAAATACGCCAATCTGGCTTACCAGCTTGGGATCAATTACTTGATTTACGCCATGACGCATTGAAACATTAGAATCACATTTGAAAAATAACATTATTTATTGAAAATTATGCTATTTAGTTGGGTGTGATTTTCTATTTTTGTCATTCCGGGCTCGACCCGGAATCCAGTGGTCTGCCTCACTATTCATTATCTGGATACCGGATCAAGTCCGGTATGACAAGTTGTTGAAATAATTATCTTTTTTAAAATTAATCAAAGAAAATCACAGGGTACTATTTATGGTGAACGGCGTCGACCTTTTCCTTGATCAAAGGAGCAATGATGGGACGTACTGACTCAACCGATCTCCCTTGTAACACTTCGCATAGCCAAAATTCAGGAGATCCGATTGACGATCCGTCAGCCCGGCAAAACGACGATCTGGCATTAGTAGCCCGCATGAAAGAAGGGCGGGAAAAAATGGTCCGGGAGTTGAAAAAGGTGATCGTGGGGCAGGATGAAGTGATCGAGGAAGTGCTCGTTGCGCTATTCTGCGGTGGACATTGCTTGATTACCGGCGTTCCCGGACTTGCCAAAACACTGCTCATCAAGACAATTGCCGATATCCTGCAACTCCAGTTCAACCGCATTCAATTCACTCCCGACTTGATGCCCTCGGACGTGGTGGGGACAGAGGTCGTGGAAGAAGACCATGCGACCGGACATCGAACTTTGAAGTTCGTCAAGGGTCCTATTTTTGCCAACATTTTACTAGCAGATGAAATCAATCGCACGCCTCCAAAAACCCAATCTTCCTTGCTGGAAGCAATGGAGGAAAAACAAGTCACCGCTGCAGGTACAACCTACCGGTTGGACGAGCCATTTTTCGTACTGGCAACACAAAATCCCATTGAATTGGAAGGCACTTATCCTTTGCCGGAGGCGCAGTTGGACCGATTCATGTTCAAAATAATAATCGACTACCTGCCAGAGAAAGATGAAATCAAGGTGGTGAATAACACTACGCGAATCATCGATACTACCGTGGAACATCTTCTCACGGGGCAGGACATTCTCGATTTTCAATATATTGCCCGTCAAGTCCCGGCGGCAGAAATAGTCACGCAATACGCAGTACGGCTAGTTCGAAGCAGTCGTCCGTCCACACCCGACGCTCCTCAGTTCATTAAAGACTGGGTGAGTTGGGGCGCCGGACTCCGCGCCTCTCAATTTCTGATCCTGGGCGGAAAAGTACGAGCTTTGCTTCAGGGTCGTTACAATGTTTCTTTCAATGACATCCGGGCACTGGCGCATCCTGTCCTGCGTCACCGTATTCTTCTTAATTTCCATGCCGAGGCAGAGCGCATTGACACGACCCGGGTGATCCACAAACTGCTGGAGGTGGTGCCCGAGCCAAGCTCCGGCTTATAAAAACAGGCAATACATGGCTGAAGAACTTCGTTTTCTCCCCCCAACGGTTTTGGCCAGTATCTCAAATTTGGAGTTGCGCGCCAAAACGGTGGTAGAGGGTTTTCTCAACGGATTGCACAAAAGCCCTTACCGGGGATTCAGCGTCGAATTTACCGACTATCGACATTACGCGCCCGGCGACGACATCCGGCACGTCGACTGGAAGCTTTATGCGCGCACCGACAAGTATTATATCAAGCAATATGAAGACGAGACGAATGTCCGCTGCCATATTCTGCTCGATTGCAGCGCTTCCATGGGCTATCAATCCGGAGCGATGACGAAACTGGAATATGCGCGGACTCTAGCCTCCGCTTTGGCCTATTTCATGATGAGCCAAAGGGATGCGGTGGGATTGATCACCTTTGACGAGAAAATCCGCGAACACTTGCCATCCCGCTGCCGTCAAGGACATCTCATGCAAATCTTAAGAACCCTGGCCCAGGTGGAGTTGGGGAAGCGGACCAACTTCATGCGTCCACTTGAGGAATTGGCTTTCAGTTTGAAGCGGAAAAGTTTGATTATCATGATCAGTGATCTGCTGGATGATCAGCCCGTGGAGATGGAGGAATCGGCGGTCAAAGCCTTGCGGCAACTTTGTTTCAAGGGCAATGACGTCATCGTGTTTCATGTTATGGATGACGCCGAATTGACCTTTCCTTTCGAGCGGATTTCCGAATTCGAAGACATGGAAAGTCTGGAAACCATCACGACCGTACCCGAAGCAGTCCGTGAATCCTATCTGCAGGAGCTCGAAAAATTTTGCCGATTCTGCCGGAAGCAATGCCAGATCCATGGAATCGATTATCACCTTTTAAATACTTCGGAACCAATAGATGCCGCTTTGTCGTCTTATTTGATGAGGCGCGCCAAAAGCTTTTAATTGCGCAGAGTAATTCGCATGTCCTTTCTGACGCCCTGGTTTTTGCTTGCAATCACAGGTATCGCGATTCCCATTGCGATTCACATGATCCGCAGAAAAAAGGCCGTCAAAGTAGTTTTCACCACTCTCCGATTCTTGAAAACGACTTCGAAAAGGACGGTTTATTTTCAGCAGATTCAGCAATGGCTACTCCTGTTGGCGCGCACGCTGATTTTTGTCCTGCTGGCGCTGGCCTTTGCTCGTCCATTCCTCGGAGCCTTTTCTCAAATTGCAGGGTTGTCTCCTCAGTCTGTGGTGATCCTGTTGGACAGGTCCATGAGCATGCGCTATGGAGATCATTTTGCCCGTGCAAAGGCAGAAGCACTCCAAATTCTCCAGTCGCTGCAGACAGGAGACGAAGCGGCTTTGGTAACTTTTTCGGAAAGCACCGATCATCTTAAAGGGTTGACCACCGATCTGAATGAACTGGAATCTTTCTTAAAAAGCCTGGACAGCCCCGACTACCGGGAAACTCAATATCTTCCGGCACTGAAGCTTGCCGATCAAATCCTGAGTTCGGCAGGCAATCCGGAACGGACTATTTATCTGGTGTCTGATTTTCAACGTCAGGCATTCGAAAGTCCGGATACCTCTTGGCAGTTGAGCCCGGGAATCACCTTGAAATCCAGGAAAATCGGAAATGAGACCACCTCCAACCTTGCTGTAACCGATGTCAAATCGCCCAATTTGGTGGGCCGAGATGAAGAAGAGCATACCATCCTGGGAAAAATTCGAAGCTTGGGCAGCCAACACGTCTCTCGAGCAAGAGTATCCTTGATGATGGAACGGACGGGCAGTGATCTGCAAATCATTGAAACCCGGACGGTGGAGCTGAGCCATGAATCGGAAGCTGTGGTAGTATTCCACGCCACTTTCGAGAGCAATTCAGATACTGGGAAGTCCACCACTGAGCAATTGACGCAGCGGGGTGCCGTGGTGGTTGAGGACGATCAATTTCCACCGGACAACACTTACCATTTCACGGTCAATCTTCCTTCGCCCATTCATATTTTGGCGGTCAATGGAGAATCCGACGAGGATTGGTATGACGACGAGAGTCATTGGTTCCGTTTGGCCATGGGCGAGCCATCTACTCGCTATGACGGACTCAGCGAAAGTGAATCACCCGCCTTAACGTTCCAGTCCGACGGCGCATCCAATTTTCAACTGGAGGTGGTCGAGCCCCATCAGTTCGACCGGCAATCTCTGAATCTTTATAAAGTCATTGTCCTGCTCAATGTGAGACAACTGGGAGAAAACGAGTTGAAAGCCATTCAGTCTTTTGTGTCACGCGGAGGCAATTTGCTGATTGCTCTGGGGGATAGAGTGGAAGTCGAAGGTTTTAACCGATTTTTTTCAAAAATGGCGCCAGCCGTTTTGGAGGAAAAAAAGATCCTTGACGATGGTTATCTGGTGCTTGCTGACGTCAAGCACCGGCATCCGGTGTTTCAGGCGCTGCGAGCAAATGCGGATAGTGACTTTGGGACCGCCCGATTTAAAGGTTACTGGTTGGTGACAGCTAAAGAAGAGAGCGAAATCCTCATGCAATTCGACAACGGCAAACCCGCTCTTGTCGAGCAAAAGATTGGCAGGGGACGAGTATTGCTACTCACCTCGTCATTGGATATCGAATGGAGTAACCTCCCTTTGCAGGTTTGGTATCTTCCCTGGCTGCATGAAACTTTCCGCTATCTATCCAGACATGTCGAAAAAAAACGGGCCTATGTGATCGATGAGCCGGTTTCGATACATGTTCCGGCAAGGACGCTGATGCATGTTATTTCACCCCTGGGGGAAAAAACTGTATTGACTCCTCATGAGCAATTCGCCGAATCTGGCGAACGTCATTTCTATAGCAAGACCCAGACACCCGGTTTTTACCACATCCGCAGCAATAATTTTCAGGATTACTTTGCTGTCAATACTTCCCCCAAAGAATCGGATTTGACGTCATTCGCTCCCCAGGCGCTTCACGATTTGGTGGTCAATCCTGAAATCGAAACCCGGACTTCACAGGAATCGCAAACTTTCTTTTACAACCTTCAGGCGGACAAATCACAGCGTTTCTGGTGGTGGCTGCTCCTCTTTGTTGTCCTTCTGGGAATCGGAGAAACAATACTGGCAAATCGGACTTTCAGATAATTTTCAAGCGAGGCGCTTATGTCCTTATCAGCAATTGAAAACCTGCGTGAAAAAATCAAAAGCGTTCAACAGCGCCGTCAGCGAGTTTTCTTTCTGCGGCAATGTAGCCTGACGCTTGCTGGAATTGTGGTTTTGTTGCTCATTTTCGGGTGGTTGGAAATGTCCTTTCAATTTTCATGGCAAGGCCGTGTTTTTCTGTTTTTCCTTTGGATTCTTGGCTTGGTTTCCATGATCGGCCGTCATAGTTGGAAAGCGCGACGCTTGGAATCCGACCAGCAGCGGCTTGCTCATTACGTGGAAGACCGGCTCCCCGATCTGGAACAGCGGCTTCTCACTTCCATCGAATTTGACAAAAGCGCTTACCCTGAAAACGAAAAAATTGCGGCTCAAGCTGAGCGGACAGCGGGCCAAAGCGGAGTTTCCGCCCAATTGCTCAATCAACTCTGGGAAGACGCGCAGACCCATATCCGGCATCAAAGCATTGAACGCGTAGCGACATTTCGCAAAGCTTGGCCGGCAATGGGAACGGCTTTGCTGATATCAGTCTTTTGGATGACCTTGCTCTTCACTTCCGTTGATTTTTTTCATGCCAGCAGCCAAATTCTCTGGCCTTGGCAAGCAGGTGAGGCGAAAACATTGCCTGTCGAATTGACGGTGATACCCGGAGATCTCCGCATGCAAAGGGGGAAGGATCTCACCATCGTAGCCACTGTGGAAAACAGTTTCCCGGAACGAGTCAATCTTTACCTGCAAACAAACCGCGCGCATTGGGAATCCGAACCGATGCGCACTGAAGGTGAAGAGCAGACTTATACTTACTACTTGTCATCGGTCCAAGAAGATCTGAGTTACTATGTCGATACAGGCGGAAAACGCTCCCGACAGTATCGAGTCTCAGTCTTTGAAATGCCACGATTGGAGAAGTTGGAAGTGGACTATGACTATCCGCACTACACGGGGATGCCATCAAAAACCGGAGAACCCGAAGGCGATATCATTGCTCCGCAAGGGACTCGGGTCACGCTCCATGCAACCTTCAATAAACCGGTCAGCAGGGCAACTCTTCAATTCAAAGACGGTACCACTATAGAACTGAGCCCGCCGGAAAATTCAACGTCTGCCGTCCGTCTTGGAGAGTTGGGTAGCAGTGGTGGCTTTACCGTCTTGAAAGATGCTACCTATACCATCCGGGTGACAGACCAGGAGGGCCTGGAAAACGTCAACCCCACTGAATACTTTGTCCGTTCGATCCCCGACAAGGCGCCTCAGTTGTCTCTTCTCCATCCTGGAAAAGACCGAAGAGTGACCTCCTTGGAAGAAGTCTTCCTGCGCGCAACGGCGTCAGATGATTATGGACTGAACAGATTTGTCCTGCATTACAGCATTTCCGGAGGAGACGAACAGCAAGTTCCCTTGTCCGGTGAACCCCAACAGCAACTCGATCTCACCCTGGAGGGTGACGCGCTAATCTATTTGGAGGAGTTGGAGGTAAAACCGGGAGATTTTGTTTCGTATTATTTATCCGCCGCAGACAACAATGGCCTGCAAGGCTCCAGCGAAGTGTTTTCTGATATTTATTTCCTCGAAGTGATTTCCACCAAAGAAGAATTTCGCCGTGTTGTCGCAAGGCCGAACGAAGGAGGAATGGGAGGCGGAGAAATGGGCGGGCGCCAGCAGCAATCCAGCGCCCTGGCGGAAAATCAAAAGAAAATCATTGTAGCAACCTGGAAATTGTTGAAACAACAAAAAAACGTCAACACGAATAAATTTACTGAAGACGTCCAAGTTGTGGCAAGTTCCCAATCCGAAGTCCTGCAACGTGCCCAAATGTCTTTGCGTCGCCTGACAGAACGGTTTTCCTATTCTGATGAAAGCTATGATACCGCAGTCTCCTACATGGAACAGGCAGTAGAGCAAATGGCGCTTGCCCGGGAAAAACTGGATGCTCAACAATTGAAAGAAGCGTTGGTTCCGGAGCAGACTGCCTTGCAAGCCATTTTGAAAGCAGACGCCCTCAGCAAAAAAACTCAGATCGAGACGGCCCAAAACCGTGGACAAAGAGGAGGGGCCGGTAGCAGAGAACAACAAGAAAGGGAAGATCTCAGGGAATTGTTCGAAATGGAAATGGGACGTCTGGAAAATCGCTATGAGATGCCGGGACAGAATAATCTCTCTCCTCAACAAGCAGAAGAAGAGGAGGTCCTGAGACGATTGCAAGAATTGGCCCAGCGTCAGGAATTGATGAACCGGCGTCAAAATGATCTCGCTCGCCGGCAAAATCAAATTTCCGAAGAAGAAATGAAACGACGCCTGGAAGAACTGAGACGGGAACAGGAAGCGTTGCAGCGCCAGACGGAAGAACTCTCCCAGAGCGCCTCTCGGTTAACTCGGCAAGGTACTGCGGATGGTCGGATGAATCGCCCTGGCTCCAGTCGTTTGCAACAACTCGAGCAAGCATCCCAACAAATGCAGGATGCTGCCCGCAGTCTCCTGCGTGAAGACACCAAAACCGCGGCTCAAAAAAGCAGCCAAGCCTTGGAGAACCTGCGAAACCAGGAACAAGCCATGCGAAGTCGGGAAAATAAGGATGCGATGTCCAATCTGGTAGATGCCCTCAATCGAAAAGCCTGGCAACTGCGAGAACTGGAAGACCAAATTCAAAAGAACTTGCAGCGAGCTTTGTTGGAAAACATTCAGGATTTATCCCATGCCGATCAGGGCGAATCAGACGCTGATGTTTCCGATGCCGGTCAACCTGCTTCAACGGAAATGCAAGACGGCGCGCAAGAAGATACCCTTGCTTCCATAGAAGAGAACACGCCTGCACAGGAATCGAGTCAACCATTGACACAAGAAGTATTAACCGGAAAAGAACAGTTGGAACATGATTTACGTGAAACTGAAAAGCTCTTACGGACAATACTGGCGCGGGGAAATGAAAAACAGCCGCAGATCGCAACTCGAGCGCTGGATGCATTGCGCACGCTTCGCAGAGAACATTTGATTGACCGTGTCGAGTCTTCTCGTTTTTTGCTGGAGAATGGAATGCTCGAAAGTTCCAAAGAAATGGAAAAGGAAATCGCTCAATCGATCGATTTTCTCAGTACCAAACTACAGCAAGTAGGCGGAAGAGCAACCCTATCCCGGGATGAACAAATCCAACAGGCAACTGCTGATGTTGGCAGGCTGCGACGAGAATTGGAAAACCTGCGTCAGCAAGTGGAAAACTCGAACCAAATCAACCCCTTGGCTGATCAACAGTTGCAACAACAATCGGAAATGAACCGTCCTTCCGAAACCGAATTATCCCCACAAGTACAGGCGGAAAATCAAGGACGGCAGGGAGCGGTCCCATCCCCGCAAGAGATTGCACGGCAAGGGCGGCAAGGGACGGCATCACAGCAGGGACAACGGGGACAACGGAGAGCAGATCAGATGGGAGGTAGACAGTTGAGTCAAGGGGAAGAACCGGGTGCTAGGATCAATCAAATGCAGGAAAATCTGGAACGCGTTCAATATTATGCCCGTGGCTTGATAGAGCCCTGGACTCGTGGTGAGCGATGGGCAGAGGATGCGCGTTCCATTCACCGAGAATTGACCCGGAAAGAAATCGAAGATTTCCTCACTCGATCCGACATTTGGAAACAGCTCCTTGAACCAATCCTGGAACTCGAATCTCAATTGCAGGCTCAGGCGGAAATCAGTCAACTGAAGAATAGACTTTTTTCGGTAGAGCAGGAGGATATTCCTGCAACTTATGAAAATCTGGTTGAAGAGTATTACCGGGCTCTTTCGCAGCCTCACGAAGGAAGGCTGAGGGAGCAATGATGGAGATCTTTGATTTTCTGACAGGTCACAAACTGCATGAGCTGGCTGAGGGGGAATTTTCTTTTGGGATTCCAGTCGACGCGCCTCTTCTCATCATCGGTGCCATTCTGGTGGTGATGCTGACTTGGGTCCTTTACTACCGAACGACGGCGAAGGTGTCCTTACCAGTGAAAATCCTGCTTGTTGGCTTGAGATCCGGGATCTTGATGGTTCTTTTGCTCTGCTTGCTGCAGCCAAAATTGGGCATTTCACGCGTCATTCCGCAGGAAAGCTATTTGGCTATCCTCCTCGACGATTCCCGGAGCATGACTATCCAAGATATAGCAGAAGGGCAATCCCGCGCTAATGTAATGACCAACGCGCTTTATGGCAGTAAAGGATTGCTCTCCCGCCTCGAGGAAGATTTTCGAATTCGGGTCTTCGGTTTTAACGTGGGTGCCCGACTGATCTCCGCTTCTGAAGATCTCACCTTTGAGGGATCGAAGACTGTTCTTTCCCAAAGCCTCCAACAATCCGGGGAAGCCATGAAAGGACTTCCATTGTCGGCAGTAATTTTGATCAGTGATGGAGGAGACAACAGCAATATCGATCCTCTTCGTACGGCAGACATTTTCAAATCAGCCAACATTCCTGTTTTTACGATAGGCATTGGACAAGAGCGCCTTCCCAAAGATTTGGAGGTCGTCAGAATTCATACTGCTGAATCTGTCTTGGAAGGCTCTATTTTTCATGTCGACGTTTTGCTCCGCAATCAGGGTTATGCAGACCATCAAATCGAATTGCGGATTGAAGAAGGAGATCGGGTTGCGCTTTCCAAGACGCTCAAACTGCAGAAAAGCGGAAGCGTAACTCGACACAGACTGCAACTGACTCCGGAACGGAAAGGGAATCTGATTTATACATTGCGTATTCCCTTGCAAGAAGATGAAATCATCTCCGAGAACAACCAGCGAATGTTCCTGGTTCAGAACAAGCAGCAGCAAAGCGACATTCTATACGTTGAAGGACATCCGCGCCACGAATATAAATTCATCCAACGCGCAATCAAAGGCGATAATGCCTTGCGTTTGGTGACTTACTTGCAAACCGGTCCCCGTAAATTTCTTCGCCAGGGAATCAAATCCCCTGAGGAGCTGGAAAATGGCTACCCTGACAGCATGGAGGAGCTTTTTGAGTATCAAGCTATTATTTTTGGGGACATTTCCAGCTCCTTTTTCTCAACAAAACAGTTGGATTTGACAAAGGAATTCGTCTCGAAACGAGGCGGGGGCTTTCTAATGCTGGGTGGCTCCACTGGTTTTGAAGAGAATTTCATTGATACGCCAATCGCAGAAATCTTGCCGGTCATTCAAATACGCAAACAATCCCTGCCTGCCAACTTGCAAGGGGGTCGGCTTTCTCCCGATGCTTTCGGTGACCGTCCGATCAGGGATAAATTCACCCTGCGACTCACGCAGGAGGGAGAAGAGGCCCCTATCTTGCGGCTGGAACTGGAAAAGGAGAAGAATCGGCAATTATGGGACAAGATGCCCCAACTACAAGGGGTCAATGTCACCGAGCGAGCCAAATCCGGAGCTATTGTGCTGGCGGTTCACCCTATTCTCAGCTACAACGAAATTCCACTGCCGGTCATTGTCTACGAACGTTTTGGCCGGGGACGCACTATGGCCATCATGACAGCGAGTACTTGGCGTTGGCAAATGCTACAACCTTATGATGATCTCTCCCATGAACGTTTTTGGCGGCAGGTGGCACGCTGGCTGACGATGGATTCTCCACCGCGCTTACAAATGAATTTGGATCACGACAGCTATAGTGTGGGTGAGATGGTAGAAGTTCAGATCCAAGTTGCTGATAAAACTTACACTCCCGTGGATGACGCCACAGTCTGGTTGAAAATCACCGAACCTGACGGAACGATTCAGGATCTGCAACTTCAGTGGAACATTGAAAAGGATGGCATTTACCAAGGAACTTTCATGGTCCAACAAGAAGGAGCGCATCTCTTGGATGCCACTGCGGTAAGCTCTTCTCAGCAAGCGGAAGAGACTATTTTTGCGGACCACCCCCTCAGTTTTTTAGTTGCCGCTTCCAATTTGGAATACTCAAACCCGGGCATGGATGCCGACTTGCTTAAAAAAATCGCAGAGACTAGTGGAGGAAAATTTTTTAGGTGGCAGGATCAGGAAGCGCTGCTGGAAGCAATCAAACACACTCGGAATACTTACTCTGTTGAAATGGAGGAAGATCTCTGGGATATGCCCCTGGTGCTGATATTGCTATTCGCATTTTTCAGTATCGAATGGATTAGCCGTCGTCAAAAAGGGCTTTCATGAAAATTTGGATATTCAATGATTCACCAGCCCCCCTGTCAGCACTCATGCGAACTTTCGGATTTCTGGTGGCGTGCGCGCTTTTCTTTTTTTTATCGGCAAGCATTCTCGGGTTTGCTCAGCAACGGGATTATTTTCTTGCCGCCCCTTCGACACAAAAATATGCAGTCCTCCTTGGAGGTGCCGCTGCGGAGAAAAAATATGAAGAGCAGTTTCGGCATTGGATTTTGAGACTCCATGACATCCTGACCGTGGAATATCGATATACTGCCGATCACATTTTTACTCTCCTCGGAAACGGAGATAGCTCGGAGCCGAGAATTTCCGGCCCTTGCCGAAAAGAAACCATCCGTGACGCTTTGCGGGAACTTCACAATCAAGTCCAACCCGGAGACCAAATTCTTTTCTTTCTGGTGGGACATGGTACCAGCGACTCAGACAGAAAAAGAGGAACCGTCGCTAAATTCAATATCGTTGGTCCCGATATCACCGGCAAGGAATTCTCAGACTGGTTGAATGCCTTTTCCGGCCAGGACATAATCGTGATCAACACTACCAACAGCAGCTATCCTTTCAGTATGGCAATTTCTTCCCCCGGACGGATTGTTATTTCCGCCACCAGAAGCAGTGCGGAAAAATACGATACTATTTTTGCCGAGTTTTTTATCGAAGCACTCAACAACCATGCTGGTGACTATGATAAAAACACGCGTCTTTCCATCTGGGAAGCTTTTCAATACGCACGGAAACGGGCAGAGAACTGGTATGTGGAGCAGGAAAGATTGTCCACAGAACATGCGACGCTCGATGACAATGGGGACGGGTTCTTCAATTCGGATCCGGACCCCACTGAAAACGACGGAGGATTAGCCCAAGTAGCCACCGTTGATCCCTTGACCACATTCCTGCCCGTTACGCAGGCAGCCAAATTAACAAACGAGGACGGCAACATCGCAAGAAATCTGATGGCGAAAATGTTGGAGTTGGAACGCTCCGTCCTGTTACTCCGTAATCGCAAATCAGAGATGCTGAAGGAAGAGTACTGGCAACAACTGGAAATCTTGCTGATCGCCCTTGCTCGCGTAACTCGTCAATTCCGCTCATTTAATGCTAAAAAAACATGGGATTGACCACCGTGGGTAACTTATACTCTTTGAAAGCAGTGCGCCGGATCAGCAGTTTGACTTCCTCCTCCCGCACTTTGAATTTGTCTTCATATTTTTTAATAAAATCCCACACGTAGCGCACATTGTCCAAATCTGCCGCAAATTCGGCAATCTTCTCCAATACCGGAGCATAGCGCTCCATTTTGCCCGTTGTATCCGTTTCATGCCAACTATCCAGGGTGTGTTTGAGATGAAGGATCGAATCTTCCAACTCACAAACATGCTGAAATTCCTCGTCTGTTAAACACCTGCGGGTTTCTGAAGGACGGCCTAATTTGGGCTGACTGGCATAATCGACAAGAATTCTCGAAGCTTCCAGGGTCGGGGGAGGATCTTCAAAGAGCTGATCAATGAGCCAATCCTTGAATTGGTTGGCATCTAAAGCAGATACTTCACAATGCCGAAACAATTCCTTCCATGCTTTTTCATACTTGAACCAGGGATTGATATGGACAAAAACACGTTTGATCAAGGTTTGAATGCCCTTTTTATGGACAGGACTGCCAACATGTTGATTCTCGATAAACCGGATCCATCCTGCAATGGAACCTTCGAGTACCTGCGAGATATGCTCCCAGGTTTCCTCGTACTGAAAAAAATTGTAATAAATTACTAACAGGTCGATATCAATGGTAGTATGAGCTTGCTCCAAGCTTTGCTCCTTCAACAAAATGTCGATTTTATCATCCTCTATTTCAATAATTTCCAACAATTCTCTGACTTGTTCCGGGGTATGCATCGCTTTCTCCTTTATAGTGGTTCAATTGTCTGCTGACTGGAAACAGCATAAAGGTCTTCAGCCCTTCATTTACTATATTTTCCAGAAAAACCCGAGAAAAATCAAGGGAAGTGGAACAAGGCTCAGCGCCAATTTTTGCGTTTGTTTTATTGAGGATCACAGGACCTCGCGCAGGTCATCAGGTCTGATTTGAGCAAATCCTGATTTCCAAGCCCAGTACGCGTAGTTGAACCAACCCGTCTTGCAGCTGATGGATACTGCTTTTTTTAGGACTGGCATTCAAAGCGACCGTGGCGTGAATTTGCTCTGCCAGGATGCTGGAAACCAAACCGGTCAATACGTTTTTGGGACCAAATTCGATATAAATTCGACCGCCGTTTTCGTAGGTTTTTTCAATTTCGGTTTTGAACAAAACGGGCTTGATGACGTGTTGCTCCAGAATTGACCGGATCGCATGCGGGTCCGTTGGATATAGAGTTCCAGTCGTATTTGAATAGACGGGAATTTTGGGGGAATGAAATTGAACGTTGCGCATAGCTTCGGCAAAAGGCTTGCGAGCATGTTCCATGAAAGAAGTGTGGAATGCCGCAGAAACCGGAAGCAGTACCGGCGAATATTCTTTTTCCCGCAAAAGTTCGCAGGCTTTCAGAATCGCTTGTTTGGAACCCGCCAATACGACCTGTTTGTCCGAATTCAAATTGGCTACCGTAATTTCGGCTTCAATAGTCCTCGATAAAAATTTGGCTTCTTCTTCAACCAGGGCTGCATCCGCTTTGACTGCCAGCATGGCTCCCGCATCAAAGTTGGCATCATCACTTGGGCAGGTTTGCGGTGCCGCCATAACCTTTCCTCTGACTTTTGCAAGATAAAAATAGTCGGAATCACTGAAAACCCCAGCCGCCCACAAAGCTGTTACCTCTCCAAAACTGTGCCCCACTGTAGCGTGCGCCTTCAAACCGGCTGCCTGTAAGATTTTATACAGGCCAACACTGGCCGCCCCTATGGCAGGCTGCGCGTGTTCTGTCAAAGTCAAGCGTGTTTCCTGCTCTTTTTTCTTGGATTTGTCTTCTGTAGGAGGGGGAAACACAATCGAGGTAAGCGGTTCCAATCCCTCTTTCTGAAACAATGTATCCATGGTTTCAAAACAGGTAGCCATCGTTGGGAAAGAGGTGTGCAGTACTTCTAACATGCTTACATATTGAGAGCCTTGTCCGGGAAACAAAGCCACCACCTTGCTTTGGGAATCCATAGCCTGACGACGATAATGGACGCCTTTGCGCAACGTCCAGGCAGTCTCCTCCCGTTTTTTCTCCAAATTCCGGAGACCACTTTGCAGGAGCATTGCTGCTTCTGCCACCGACTCGCTTACGAATCCCATTCTCGCAAAATCCTCAGGAGACAGGTTTGACACTGTCTTCAAGCAGCGTTTGGTAGTGGGGTTCAGGGTCTGCGGATTCGAGATCAGTCAGAGTTGATTGACATTTGGTCACCAACGCATCAGGATTGGAAGCGGACAAAATAACCTGGCGAATTCCTGTTGGTTTTCCCGGAATGGCAGGACTCATATTTTTTCTTTCATTGCTCAAATTTTTCTGCAAGGAAACGGCTGACGGGTCTCAAAGTCTCAATATTTTCACAAATAATTCGCAAACCCGACACAATGGGAACCGCGAGGATCATCCCCACCGGACCCCACAGCCATCCCCAAAAGATAAGAGAAAGAACCACAACTAAAGGGCTCAAACCCAGTCTTTCCCCCATCACTTTCGGTTCAACCACATTTCCAATCGTCACTTGAACGAGAATCAGCAACAGGAGAATGACGAGTGGAATCCAAAGATTGTCAAATTGTAAAAAAGCAATGACGACCGGTGGTAGTGTGGCAATCACAGAGCCGATTGCGGGGATGAAATTGAATAAAAATGTCAATATGCCCCAAAAGATCGCAAAATCGATGTCGAAAAACCATAAAACGACAGTGACAATAGTTGCCGTCAAAAAGGAAAGCAATGTTTTGACTTCCAGGTAGTTGGCGATTTGCTTGTTGATCTGTTTGACAACGAGGGCTATTCGCTGGGCTTTTTCCTCTTCAAAGCTGTTGCGCACTCGTTTGAAAAACGATTCCCTTTCAAACAGCAAATAGACCATGTAGAGCAAAACCAGTAAGAGGTTCCCCAAAAAACCGCCGAATTTTCCAAAACTCTTACCAATGATTTGCGCAACGGCGCCGGGTTTGAAATGTTCTTCCCAGCGAAAATTCCGGATAAAGGATTCTACTTCTTCCGAAGGAAAGGGGAGGACATAGACCATCTGACCGAGGAGCCCCACGACCCGCTCTTCATACAGAGGGAGACTAAGACTGAGGGACTTGACACTTGAATAAACCAGCAACCCTACCAAGTAGAGCAGCAATGCGGTACACAATAAAATCACGGCAATCCGGGCACTACGGGGAAGCTTCAGACCGACCAGTACTTTCTGCAGAGGCTCGACTAAGTAGACGAGGAAAAGCGCGATAAAAAAAGGAATCAAGATCGTTTGCAAGGTTTCCAAAACCAGACAAACCGTCACCAGCAGCAATCCTCCTAAAAATAGAGCAATCCATCGAAGCCAGTTTTCTTGTCGCTGCTCGGATTGTTGATGAGATGTTTCATTCATTTTTCTAAGCTCACTATGCATGTTGAGCAAATGTTTCACTTGGTTACGACACGTCGTGCTTTCATTGGTCTTGCGCATCACCGCAATATAGCAAACACGCAAGCGTTTGCCAATCGCAATTTCCGTGAGAATTCCGCAACGCAAATAAATAAATCCCTTCAGCAAGCAGAGGGGAATTAAACCCGAAGGGATAAAACCTGGTAGCTACTTCCTTGTCTGTGACAAGCAGGCGAGCAGTTTGACGGATATTATTTTAACTTGAAATTCCAAAGAAGTTTTTATAGACAAGGATTAAGATTGATTACCTGCTCGTTCCTTCAGACCAGTGTAAAATGGCATCAGCAACCAACTACGTCCTTGATACCAGCGTTTTGCTCTATGATCCCGAAATCCTTAATGCATACCCGCATGCGGAAATTGTGATTCCCATTGACGTGATTGAAGAAATCGACCAATTCAAAGGAACTTTGAGCGAAACCGGAAACAGCGCCCGAGTGCTCTCAAAAATGCTGGACGTCTATCGGGAACATGGCAACTTTTCCGAAGGTATCCTCCTTGCCAACAAAGCATGCCTCCGTATTGACTTTTCCGTACCACCCGAAGAGAACGAGGGCTCACTGGATTGGAAGAAATCCTCCAACCGGGTGCTCGGTGTCGCTTTGCAACTGAAAAAGGCTGGAATGGAGCCGATTATAGTGACTCTGGACGCCCACTTGCGCGTCAAAGGAAATGCCTTTGGGATACAGGTGACGTCCTACCAGGAAAAGCAGGAAAGCCCAGGGTTCTACACTGGTATTCAGTACCACTTTCTCCCTTCAGTTGAGCTGGAAAAATATCGAAAACAGGATACTTTTCAATTTGAAGAGGAATTTGCTCCACACGAAGGTTTGCTTCTGGTCAATGAGGAAGATGCGGATGATTATGAATTGGCCGTCTTTGATGATAAAAAACAGTGTTTTTTCAAAGCAGTCCACAAAAAAGGGATTTGGGGAATTTTACCCCGCAACGCCGAGCAGCATCTCGCTTTCGATTTACTACTCAACCCTGCAATCCCTATCGTGACTTTGGTGGGCAAGGCGGGTACCGGAAAAACATTGATGGCGCTTGCCTCAGGGTTGCAAATGATGTTGCTTGAAAATCAATATTCCCGTCTACTGGTTTCCCGCCCTATCTTTCCCATGGGCCGGAATTTGGGCTATTTGCCGGGTGATGTTCAAGAAAAATTGGCTCCCTGGATGCAGCCTATCTTCGACAACTTGGAATTGCCTACAAAAAAGGGATTTGGGGAATTTTACCCCGCAACGCCGAGCAGCATCTCGCTTTCGATTTACTACTCAACCCTGCAATCCCTATCGTAATTGCAGGATCAAGTGTACCTTTGCTTCGAGGTAGTCAAGACGCAGGAAGCGGGTCTTGGTGTCGGTGCCGTTTTTCACAGCGAGCGAGCACTGGAAAAACATTGATGGCGCTTGCCTCAGGGTTGCAAATGATGTTGCTTGAAAATCAATATTCCCGTCTACTGGTTTCCCGCCCTATCTTTCCCATGGGCCGGAATTTGGCTTTATTCCCGCTATTTGCCGGGTGACGTTCAAGAAAAATTGGCTCCCTGGATGCAGCCTATCTTCGACAACTTGGAATTGCTGCTAGGGGGCGTGTCAAAAAATGCGCCTCCTGCCTCAACAGGCCATGAGGAGTTAATTGAACAAGGCTTGCTCATCATAGAACCGCTCACATATATTCGAGGAAGAAGTATTCCTCATCAATATATGATTGTCGACGAAGCGCAAAATCTGACACCTCACGAGATAAAAACGATCATTACTCGTGTGGGAGAAGGTACCAAGATGGTCTTGACGGGCGACCCGGATCAAATCGACAATCCCTACGTCAACAAAGCCTCCAACGGCTTGAGCTACCTTGTTGAAAAGTTTCGAAAACAAGAAATGGCTGGTCATGTGACACTCAAACGAGGAGAGCGTTCTCAGTTGGCAGAATTGGCTGCCAACATTTTGTAACGGAGAAACCCCACTATATTCATAAAATATTGTTGTTTCTTTTCAAGAGATTGTGTATAAAATGGCATATTCCCCGTTTATATTAGCATTTGTCTGCAGGCCATCTCCATTGCTAAGCCACTATGAAATTTGAAAAGCCGTTGGTGGAAATCAAAGGTTTTGGAGGGAAATTAGGGCTTCTTCTTGATGGAATGGCTGCATTTGATCAATTGGAGGAAGAATTAAAGAAGTTGCTACAGCGCCTCAACTCGAGACAGTTTTTCAAGGGGGCGGAAATATTTCTTCAAAGCGACGGCCGCCGCTTAAATCCCGATGAGTTTTCTCGCCTACAGCGTATTTTGAAACGCGAAGGCGATCTTCATCTAGTCAGTGAAACTGCCAAAAAGATGATCCGTTCTCAGGAAAGCGCATCCAATTCGACGGAATTGTTTGCAGACCCATCTTCTTCTCTCGAAAGAAATCGGGAAACAGCCTGGTTTTCCCCTCCACAGTCTGACAACGAATTGCTGAAGAGTATGGATGGGGTCTCTGAATCTCTACAAGCCCAACTACCCATGAAAAAGAGAGAAATGCCCTATTCTTCATTGACAGCAAAAGGATCTTTGCCCCCTGATTATTCGGAAAAAACTGCGGAAGAAGAACGAAAGAAAACATCCTTCGAATCCACACCTGATTCCTTGTTTCCCATCAAAGGATTTAAAACGACAGATGCATTGATAGTTCGTCAAACAATGCATTCCGGACAGGCATTTCGTTCTCAAAGCGGCGTAATTTTGATGGGAGACTTGAATGCAGGCGCCGAGATCGTTTCGGATCATGACGTGGTTGTCTTGGGAACCCTTCGTGGGACGGTGCACGCGGGTGCTTCCGGAAATCGGAAAGCCCTTGTTTTTGCCCTGCGGATGCAGCCCACACAATTGCGTATTGCAGAACTGATCACTCAACCTTCAAAAGAAGACAAACGATCACAACGCTTTGAATCAGAAATAGCTTTTATTGAAGGAGAATCAATTATTATTGAAATTTGTCAAAAAATTCGTTTATGATCTTTATGAAATAATTATTTTTTTCACCTTTCAATGAGTGTCGCTATTTAAAAACTTATAGAAGGCATCTTAATCCCGGGCATACGTTTCTGCCTGTGGAATTGTCAGAATATTAGGGATGATATTATGGGAGAAGCAATCGTTATTACCTCAGGGAAAGGAGGAGTTGGCAAAACCACAAGTACGGCAAATCTCAGCACTGCTTTAGCAGACTTTGGCAAAAAAGTAGTGGCTGTGGATGGAGACATCGGCTTGCGGAATTTAGATTTTATCATGGGTTTGGAAAACCGGATTGTTTATAATTTGGTCGATGTGGTAAAAAATCGCTGCAAGATCAAACAGGCCCTCATCCGGGATAAAAGAAACCATAAACTATTTCTCATGCCTGCCTCTCAAGTCGATGACAAATCGGCTGTTTCCCCCGAAGAAATGAAAAATCTGTGTCAAGAACTCAAAAAAGATTTCGATTTTGTGTTAATTGATTGCCCTGCCGGCATTGAGCAGGGTTTCAAAAATGCGTTGGCTGGCGCAGATCATGCAATTGTGGTGACCACCCCGGAAGTCTCTCCGGTGCGTGATGCCGACCGGGTCATCGGCTTGCTGCAAAATCATGATATCCCCGCATCTTTGCTGATCAACCGACTTGTAGTAAATATGGTGGCAAACGGAGAGATGATGAGCAAGGAAGACGTGGTGGATATTCTCGCCATCGACTTGTTAGGATTGATTGTGGAAGATCCTAAGATAATAACTTCCGGTGGCCAGGGAATTCCAGTTGCCCTGGATAACAAATCCCCCGCAGGGCGGGCCTATCAGAGGATTGCCCAGCGATTGCTGGGAGAACGCGTGGAAATTCCTGAAGTTGAACAAAAAAAAGGCATTATCGCCAGGATTCTTGGAAGGGGATAATTATGTTTACAAAGTTGAAAAAAATGTTTGGCCAGACCAGGGGGAAAAGCGCGCAAACTGCCAAAAACCGTCTGCAACTGGTGTTGACCCGAGAACGAACCGGCCTTTCGGAGAATGATCTCAATAAATTGAAAGGTGATCTCTATCGAGTGATTTCCCGATATTTCACGATCAATCGAACCAGTCTGGAGATTGAAATTCTTTACAATAACAAAGGTCAATCCGCATTAAAGGTCAATACGCCTGTTGTTCCCAACCGCTCGTCCTGATTGCCTTTATTCAGCACTGTTTTTTCAGGGATGGTTCTTGGAGAAAAAAGATATTAATGCTTCCGTTTGAATGAGACCCCAACAAGGCTCGCCCGGTTTGGATGGGGTGAGTTTCAGCGCAATTGAGAACAAAAAAGGGGCGAACTTCAGCCCCTTGGAAGAAGGCGCATGCCTGTCTGCTACTCTAACCATTTTTTTCTGCATCAACAAGCCTCTGTTCAGAGAACATGTCCCGCAGGGCGATGAAAATTCCACTTGGTTCATGTGAGTGCTCAGTCACAATTAGATCCGGATCAGGAAAAAAGCTGTCTCGCGGTTTGTTGGCAGGAGAATCACCGCTTATGCCGAGAGAAACCACCTCACCATGAGGCATTTCACCGGTACTCACGTCAGTAGCCCATCGGTAAGCCGCTGCGCTTGCCATATACTGGCTACGCACACCACTGGCTCAGAGGCAACCAGCTGTCGCGCTTCCACAATCGCCTCGCCTCCTTGCGCGGCCGAGAGTCGGCAAAACGCATCCAAAGCGAAGCCGAAGCACACAATGTTGTCGTCGGTTGCGATCACGCGCAACATTCCACGGCGCAACTCCTCGATAGATGCGCTGGACAGACGAGTGTTGCCGGAGCCTTGTTGCGTTGCTAACGTCACGGCCGCCCACAGCGCATTCTCGCGAACCGCCGAACGCACTTGTGCGAAGCGTGGTTTGCCGTCAGGCCGGACCACAGCTTGCGAAAGCTCGCCGGGCGGTAGCGCCGCTGCCTTCACACATGTCTGACTCATCCGTCGGCCGAATGTCGTATATTCCTCGATTCTGAGCGATGGCCTGGCACGGTCGGTTCTCCTCTCTTTCGAGGCATTCGAGTAGTGCCGAAACCACCCTAGCCGCTACCTCGAACCTGCCGTCGCGTAAGGCGCGCCGTCCGACAAGACCGAGTGACGCTGCGCAGGTAGCGCGAACGTGGACCGAATGCTCGCGCTTGAGCAGCTCCCGGAGGGCGTCCACAACCTCAGGCTCTGCGGGGGCTGTCTCGCCGAGGGCCCACGCTGCATTCTTCCTCGCCCATTTGTGGGTCGAAGGCGACAGGGCTACGTCCAACGCAACCTCGCACGCAGCATCGGCGCCTGCGGCGACGATGCCGTGGGTGGCCGCGCGTCGCACACTCTCGCGGTCGTCCACGAAGGCCCGCCTCAGCACCTCGACTCCCTGTGTTGCCTTTGCCAGGTGGTAGGCGGCGGCAACTCGCTGCGGCTCATTCTCGTCTCCGCGGAGGTACAACATCTTCTCAAGCTCCTCGGTGGGCTGGGGCGTTGCAACGCTTGGCTGTGCCGTGCCGGTAGCCCACGCGAAGATAGGCTCCCACACCGCCGCCGCTTCCGGAGAGTGCAGAGGTATGCCGGTAAGCTGGTCCACTGCAGGTAACAGCCGCATGCAGGCATTCTCATTCTCTGACGGAGACGGATCGCTCGATGGCGCCTGCGGTGGTTCCACCGTCCGGTACATCCAAAATCGCCACATATAGCGAGGGTTCTCAACCCAGAGTGATGGGTCATCACTGCGCCGCTGCCCTCGGTGGAAGCAGTTTGGGTTCATTAGCACAATGGAGCCTGCTGGTACGCACAGCTTGACCTGGCGGACAAGTGGCCACTGAGTGCCTGCAACGGCACTGTCGAAGCGTCGGTCCCGCTCTGCGAGGTCAGGATTTGCGCCCATTTTCTCTCGCACAAAGTTGTAGTCCAGCATTTCAAGGCAGATGTTGTCGTTGTTCTCATCGTGGTCGAAGGTCCAGTATTGTGAGTGTGGCACGATCGCCGTCGGTGCCATAGTCTCTGGGACCTCCTGCGGGTAGTAGAACATGTCAACGGTTTCGAGGTGATGGTGACGGAGGCCTGGTTTTCGCGCATTCCATGGAAGTAGGTCGTCCTTGTGCCAGTGCTGATCATAGGAGCCGGCCGAGATCACGTTGCTTCCAAAGGGCACGATCGCCCAACCTGGGCCAAGGATGCCTTCCACTACTACGGTGAGCCCTGGTGAGGCAAAAATCTCGGACAGCTCTGGCACTTCCGCAGCAAGGTTGGCAGCAAAGATCGCCTTTTCTGTTACCGATTCCTCCTCCGCAGCACCGGTCAGCGTGGCGGTTTTTACTCCGCCCGCGCTTGAGAAACTCCAGGATGGAGTCCCCTGCCCACCTGCTCTCGTGGAGCCACACGTACGGCACCGGACGGCATAGTTTCTTGTCTCTTTGCGCGCTGCTGCTCCAGTGCATTCAGCGCTTTCGTTGTTTGCTGGTGGATTCGCGGGTGAATGCTGGCGTCCACACCCAGCTCCTCGGGTGTCAGCAAAATGAAACCTCGCGACACGTACTCTGCCAGTTGGGCCCGTGAATTGACGCTTTTGGTTGCCCGTGGCTCTTCTAGCGTGTGGGTTACACTGATGGTATGAGTTGGCGTATAGCTGGTGGTATGTGTTTTCATAGGGCTGGTTACAAATACCTGGTTTTGTGATTTCTCATCGACGCTCAAGACCAGCGCTTTCTCAGGATGATTCATGTACAAAGCGATGACATCCTTGAGTTTCGAAGTGAAATGGAAGAGTGTCTCGCATCGCTCCGGTTTAACGGAGGGCGGTTTTGCTCAATCCATCCCGTTCTTCCTGGGTCAGTCTACACTTAGGAACAAACCTTAAATAACCTGTAATTTTTCCAATGGTGTGAGCAAAATTGGGGGACATGTACAGCGCTGCGCATCCCAACTCTACTGTTTTCCTGCTGTTACCTGTCCCCTAATTTTGCGTATCCATACTTCTAACTTATTTAAATTTCATTCCTTAGTGCTTTCTTCATGCAATCTCCATATATTGCAAAAAAAAAGACAGCCCCTAGTAAAGCACACCAAGGAATTATTTTCAAACTCATAAAGTGCGATACACTAATGAGTCGGTTTTTTTGATCAACCAAACTCGAGTAAGCCTCCATCCACCGATGCAAGTCGCAAGAGCAAAAGTTCATGTAAAAACAAGGGTCGCTCTCGCGGAGGGTTCCAGATCGATTGAACATTATCGTGGGAGGACGTGAAAACGATGGATCCTTCCCGGGAATCTTTTTTCAATGTTATTGAACTGAACGGCTTCTGACTGTTCCCGGATTTGAGCAGATTTATTGATTTTTTGTTTTTTTTTGCGAATCCCGCATTTATTTTGCCTTGGGGGGTTGACATTGCGTTGTTTTGTGCTATGATCATGTCATCGCTGAGTTGTTTGAGTGAAAGATGAGGGTTCCCGCTTGATCGATTGAACAATATCGTGAGAGGACTTGAAAACGATGGATCCTCCCCGGGAATCTTTTTTAATGATATTTAATAAACGGGTTTTTCAGAGACCTGAATAGTTATCTTTTTTTGAGAAATGCTTGACTTACCATTTTAATCTCTTTATTCTGTCTCTGAAAGCTGTCAGATTTTGTTACATTTGAGCAAGATTTTCACTGCATTTCGTTAAAATACCGTTAGAGACTGGCAAGAAATTTATTAACTTTATGCCCTGAGATAGGACGGGTTGTTCAATAATATTTTATTCTTTTTTTTTTTTTAGAGAAATGCTTGACTTACCATTTTAATCTCTTTATTCTGTCTCTGAAAGCTGTCAGATTTTGTTACATTTGAGCAAGATTTTCACTGCATTTCGTTAAAATACCGAGAGATTGGCAAGAAATTTATTAACTTTATGCCCTGAGATAGGACAGAAGAGCAATAAGGCGATCCTTCGATTTGCCACATCGGCGGACCGTCAGGATGGCATGAAAGTCTGAAATTAACCTGTTTCAAGTATAAAAAATATTGACAATGAGGTGGCTATGAGAGTATACTTAAAAACCAGTTCCCAGTTCCCAGTTCCCAGTTCCCAGTTCCCAGTTCCCAGTTCCCAGTTCCCAGTTCCCAGTTCCCAGTTCCCAGTTCCCAGTCCCAAATAAGTTCCAAGCAACAAGTCACAAGTCCTCAATCCCAAGTTCATTGGGTTGTCTCCCTTTATGTCATCTCGACTTCAGGGAGAGATCCTTAAATTACACCAAAGTTCATTTCAGCAAATGGAAATTTCTCAAGAGAATGGGGATTGAAAGCTCAGGGTTCATTGCCCCATCCTGGAGCCAATGAATCGATTTTTTGATCACTCCAAAATGAAGGAGACACAATGTGTAGAGAAATCGTCAAGAACGTGCTTTCGGGAACGAAAGCAGGTTTTAAAGCAACCCGCAATCTTGTTTTTAATCAAAAAGCAGAAAGGAGCACCATGAATCGTCAAAAAAGTAGAGGAATCCTCGAGAACCTGCTTTCGGGAATGAAGGCAGGTTTCAAATCAATCCTTAATTCTCAACATCCATTCGAAAGGAAAAAGATGGATACTCAAAAAAGTAGCTCAAAATTGAGCGCAACCCTGCTGGCTCTCATCCTGGGAGCAAGCGTCTTCATGGCTGGCCAGGTCTGGGCAGCCAAGTATGTCACCGACCCCAGTACTGGCAAGCTCGTGACCGCACCAGAGTACGGCGGGACACTCACCTTCGTCAGCACCGGATTAGGGGAGGGAGACCCGATTGATCCCTATTTCCGGGGCTCGGCCCCATACAAAATCGGGGTGGTTAATGAGACGCTCGGCACTGCGAACTGGGCAATAGATAGGGACGTATTTAATTTTAGAACAACGTTCATCCCTGACTCTCTCATAACAGGGCTGCTGGCTGAAAGCTGGGAGCAACCCGACCTACAAACTATTATCTTTCACATCCGCAAGGGCGTTCACTGGCATAATAAGGCCCCAATGAATGGGAGAGAATTGACGGCTTATGATGTCGAATTTAGCTTTCAGCGTATATTGGGACTGGGTAGCGGCTTCACCGAACCCGGCATAGATATTCAGCTCGGTTACTTCAATGTTGAATCGGTAACGGCCAGCGACGATTGGACGGTTGTTTTTAAGCTGAAGTCACCGACCATATCATCGCTGAAGGAAATCTCCATTGGAGGTAACACTCCTATAGTGGCCCGCGAGGTAGTCGAACAATATGGCGACGTTACCGATTGGAAGAATGTGGTCGGCACCGGGCCCTTTGAGCTAACTGACTGGGTGGAGGGCAGCTCTATCACCTATGTCAAGAATCCTAACTACTGGCGCTACGACCCAAAATACCCGGAGAACCGCCTGCCTTATCTTGACGAGATAAGGATCCTGGTTTCGAAGGATAGAGCGACACATCTGGCGTTAATTCGCTCGGGTAAGGCTGATTACCTCGGTAGGGCGGGCAACACTCAGCTAATTAAAGTCGACGCGGCGGTAAGCCTCCAGCGGACCAACCCCGAAGTGAACGTATGGCCATTTTCATTTCGAGCGGAGACGGCTTTTACTTTTAATACGCAGATAGAGCCCTGGAGCGACATCAGAGTGCGGAGGGCACTGCAGATGGCAATCGACTGGGAGACAATCAACGCTACCTACTTCAATGGCTGGGCAGATACGACACGAACAGGGCGTATAGGGTTAGGTCTTGTCGATCATCTCACCCCATTTGAGGAGTGGTCCGAAGAACTCAAACAATACTACAAGTATGACCCGGAAACGGCAGAAGCGTTGCTTGATGAGGCTGGATATCCGCGCGGCGCCGACGGCGTTAGATTCCAGACCACCTATGAGCACTACGAGTTCTTCGATTTAGACTATTTCCAGATAGCCGTGGAATACTTTCGTGCCATTGGCATTGGTGTAGAGATGAGTTTAAATGATCGAACCACTCATAACGCTCGTATACAAGGGCATCAAATGAAAGGTCTGATAACTGACAGCACCAACGTCGACTATGGCGCTTTTCCTGCAATATCCAGCCCTACCAAGGGTCATCTCTGGAACACCCCCAACGTCAATGATCCGGTTTATGACGCCATGGTTAGAGCCGTCGACGCAGCTACTACTCTTGAGGAGCAGATAAGGCTGGTTAAAGAGGCCGATATGTACATCATAGAGAATCACTGGTGGATAGCAGGCCCGAGAACTCCAAGTTTTAATGTGACCCAGCCGTGGGTCATAGGTTATAACGGTGAAGCCGAATTGGGAGGCAGTAATGCTTACCCCATTTTGGTTTTACCTTACCTGTGGATTGACCACGATCTGAAGAAAGAAATGGGGTTCTAACCGAACCACCTACCCGTTCACATTAGCTACCCTCCCACCCACGGTGTGGATGGGAGGGTTTTTTATTTGCTTGGTGCTCATCTCTCTTGGTCATCGCTCGGCTCAGGCTCTTCTTTGATCGGTTCAAACCTGCCATTCATCGGATTCCAGACCTGTATCCCTTCCTTTTTTGCAGCTGCGTTTAAATCTTGATCACATGAAATCAGCAATTCCGTTCCGTCTATCAAAGCCGAAGCTAATTGAAAGGCATCACTCCCTTTAATTTTATGTTGCAACCCGATCTGATACGATTTTTCAATAACAGCAAGAGACGCATTGACAATGTTGAAGAGTTTCCATCTTTTCTGAAACCTGCTTACTGCTTCATCTAATTTTGGTTGGGTCAACTCTCGATTGCGACGCATTGCTGACAACGCTGCGGCAATCTCCGCTTTTGTAATGACAGCCGTAGAAAATACGACATCTTCTTGATGAACCTTCTCCACAACATATTGTTTGACTTCAGCGGAACCGGTTTCATTGACAAATTCCTTGACCAGGGCAGAAGTATCGAAATAGAACTTCATCTTAGGGTTTGCGATGTTCATAGATAATATCCGAAGCCAATCTTGCCCCCGGTTCAGGATCAACTGCCTTAAATTCTTCAAAGGCCGCTTTATCCCCAATTTGAATATACGGACTCTTCTGCTCTGCTTGCTTTGCTTCGACAATCACTCGTATCTCAGCATCAGCTGAAAGGTGATGAAGTTGGACTTGAGTGGGAAACCCCTTAACCGTTGTGGTAAATTCCATGCTAACCTTTTTGAAAATCGTTGCTGTGACAAAGGGATTATGCCCTATTTTTCAAATTCTACATGAACCCCGGGAATTAAGCAAAACTACGCTTCAAAAAAGAAAAGATGGGCGGTTGGGCGGTGGAGAAGAAGATCATAGAGAGACTGCCAGTCACCCTTGAGCTGGGGCTCCCGGCCATCCTCATCGGGCTGGTGATCGCGCTGCCGGTGGGTATCTACTCGGCGATTTGCCAGGATACCGCCGCCCACTACCTGGGGCGCTCGGTCGCCATCATCAGCCTGGCCACGCCGAACTTCTGGCTGGGAATTATGGTCATGATCTACCCGGCACTCTGGTGGGGCTGGTCGCCACCGATGCGGCTGATTACTTTCACAAAAGACCCGCCTGGGGAATCTCGGGGTGCTCATCATTCCCAGCCTGATTCTGGGGACGGCCATGTCTGCAGGCACGATGCGGTTGACGCGCACCATGATGCTGGAGGTGCTCCGGCAGGACTATATCCGGACGGCCTGGGCCAAGGGTCTCAAGGAACGGGTCGTGATTATCCGGCACACCATCAAAAATGCCCTCATCCCGATAGTTACCCTGATTGGCCTGCAGTTGCCTCTGCTGGTAGGTGGCTCCGTTATCATAGAGAACATCTTCAACCTGCCGGGGCTGGGTCGTCTCTTTCTGATGGCACTCGAAGGCAGAGATTACACGATGGTCTCCGGAATAAACCTGGTTTTATCCGGCGTGGTGATGCTTAACATTCTACTGATCGACCTGATTTATCCGTATTTGGATCCGAGAGTGCGGTATGAATAGTCGCTGGCGCGAAAGGCCTTAATATGAGCAATGCCACAGAGGCACCCTCCGCCGTCAGTGAGCCCAAGCGACGAAGCCGGTTTGTGGATTTCTTCCGCAGGCTTCTCAAGGAGAAGCCGCTGGGGGCGTTCTGCGGGATGATCGTCTTGCTCTTGATTTTTGTGGCGATCTTTGCCGATGTTCTGACTCCTTATCCCTATGATGAAGCACACATTCGTGACATCATGAAAGGCCCATCAGCCCAGTATCTCCTGGGGACCGACAAGTTGGGGCGAGACTTCTTGAGCCGCCTTATGTTCGGGGCTCGTGTTTCGTTACTTGTCGGCCTGGCCACGACCGCTCTTAGTGTTGTGATCAGTACCCTGATCGGCGGCACTTCCGGATTCCTGGGTGGGAAACTGGACCTGGTGGTTCAGCGCTTTGTCGACGCCTGGATGTGTTTCCCGGGACTGCTGCTTTTGCTGACCATCATGTCCATTGTGGGAAAGGGTCTCCTCCAGATCATCGTGGTCCTGGGGATCGCCGGAGGCATCGGCGGCTCAAGAATCATCAGAAGCGCCGTGATCGCTATCAAAGAGAATGACTATTTTCTGGCAGCCCAGGCTGTGGGCACCCCCACGAGCCAAATCCTGATCCGCCATGTCCTGCCCAATATTATGGCACCCGTCATCATTATCTTCTCCATTAACATCGGGGGGGTGATTATGTCTTTGGCTTCTCTGAGCTTCCTCGGATACGGGCTGCCATTCTCGATTCCTGAGTGGGGAGGAATGCTCAGCCGGGAAGGGCGTGAATACATGGAGACGGCGCCACGGCTGGCTCTCTTTCCCGGTCTTGCTCTGACGATTACCGTCTACTCCCTCAACATGTTCGGCGACGCGGTGAGGGACCTGCTGGATCCCCGGCTGCGGGGCGGACAGGGCAGTTATGGCACCGTAGGGAGGAAACGCAAACGAGGCCTCCTGGCCCGACTGATCAACCCCTTCGCTTAGCAGCAACACTCTCTCCAATCGGGTCGTAAAACCCATCCAACCGCATTGCTTCCGGGCCAACGGGCGCTGCCTTCATAACCAAGTAGGGTCTGCCGAAAAAGTCACGAAAGCACATTTCATGATTTTCATGTGGACTTTTAGTCAATGACGGCCTGGTAGTCTAGAAATTGGGTCAGGCTATGCGCCAGGAAAGCTGGCAAGAAATAGAGAGTGAAAGTCTCTTACTCGGTAAGGCAGTAACGACCCGCCGAGTCCCCGAGTCATGAGTGGTTATTCACAAGGATAGGCGCTAAGCGTTGACAAGGGAGAACATAGGCTCGGTATTGAGCTCCGAAATCATAGTTTCAGGCGCTGACCTTGTGGTCTGGTGGGGAAGGCAACATCAACCGAAGGCGTTAGCGTGAGTCCCGGTCGAGCCTGGCGGAGTCAAAGACCCGGCGCATGTGTGGAAGTTTCTTGATCGGAACCTGGGAGATCCTGAGGATGACTGTCAACATTCCATTGGTAGTCGGATCGGGAAAATTAATAAATAACCCCGATATCTACGTCTTCAGGAAGTCGGACAAGTTCGTAGTAGCGATGAAGCGGCGGCGGAGAGCTTACTTTGATCTCAATCGCAATTCAGCGGCGGGAGTGGACGAGGAGACCTGGAGGGACTATGGCATCAATCTCATGGAGCGGATTAACGATCTGCACCGGAGGATCCACCAAGAACGCTTCAAAGTACTGCTCAAACTACACATTCCTTCTGTAAGGACAACCCACCCGTATCCGAATCAACGTTTGAGCGTCTGACTCGAAGCAGGAGCCGGATGCGTTAGCAGCGCATGTCCGGATTTGTACCGGAGGAATGACGAAAGGTGGCTGGAAACCACTATAAGTCAGTTCTTTACGGTGACCTTTTGCTCTATCTTCGTCCTTTATTATATTTGACTTTCTAATATTTTATCTTTTAACTTATTCCTGCTTTTGTTATTTTTTAAGGTGCCTGTGGCAAGGATTACAGCAAAAAATAGCAATCAAACTTGCGTCATTGTTGAGTTTTCTTTTCAGAATTAGCGGAAGGACGGCAGGTTGTCAATCTGAATGAAGCACCAGGGATCATGATACCCTTTCTTGAAAAGGCGGAAGAAAATCTTCAAGTAGCTGAATGGTGTCTTAAAAATCAACATATCAACGCTGGCGTCAATAGAATATATTATGCCATGTATCAGGCAGCTTTAGCAGCGTTGATCCATTATGACTACACTTCAGCGAAAGAAGATAACAAACATGATTGGGTACAATCGGAATTTGCTAAACGACTCGTAAAAAGGCAGAAAACGTATCCAGGGTTACAAGGGTATTTAATGGAGGCCTTAGAATTGAGAAATTAAGCGGACTATCAAGAGCAGACGGTGAGTCGTAAAAAGGTGGAACGACTTATCAAAAAAGCAAGTCATTTTTTTAACACCATTAGGGAGGATTTAGCATGAACCCCAAACAGAAAGAGTTGATAGAACAAATTACCGCGGAAATGAAAAAAATTTTCCCCCCCTTTAGTATGTGGGTCAGAGCCGAGAATGGAACCTCTCTTGATGTCAATATCGTCATTCCTGATGATGATGACCAAGCAATTGAATTGGAGGAAAAATTAGCAATTCGGCTGGAAGATATTCTTGTGGACACAGGATATTTTTTTAGCTGCTTCCCCTACACTGAAAGCGAAATGAAACAATCGGCTTGATCAGAATTCGACACAATGTATCGTTGAAAGCAACCCTAATGCCCTGATTTCATAGAGCGGTCCGCACCTTGTGAGACGTTGACCTTGTTAATTGAAAGGGTTGATCAGTCTGGAGAGGAATCCTTTTTTGCGTTTCCCCGTGGTGCCATAACTGCCCTGACCGCCCCGCTGTTTTGGGTCGAGCAGGTCTCTGAGGGCATCTCCAAACATGCTTACTCCGTAGACGACAAGGCTCAGCGCCAGACCCGGCCATATTGCCAGCCAGGGCCCCCGCAACATATAAGAGACCCCTTCCGAACTAAGCATGCCCCCCAACTGGGAGTGGGGGGAGGGATGCCCAGACCGAGGAAGCTGAGACTCGCCTCAGAAAGAATGATCCCTGGCACCATTGTCGTATACAGGACAATGATGGGAGCCATGATATTGGGCAGGATATGGCGCATAAGCACTCTTGAGGTTGAGCTCCCCATCGCTCGAGCCGCCTCCAGATATAAATCCTCCTTAGTGTCTGTCACGAAATAACCTGAACATTTTTGGGTAATATTTTATAATTCCATTCACCATGGAAATTTTCTTTTTGCAAGTAGACATCCGCCAACTCTTTATCAGAAACCTTAATTCCCTTTTGATACAGAGTCTCATCCAATCTTGCCGTAATTTTCAATCCTGTTTTAGTAGTTGTACTGCCAATTAAGTTGACCACTGTCGCACGATTAATGAGAGGTCTTCCTCACCAATTTTGAGAAATAAAGCTAAACATTCTGTGTTCAATCTTATTCCATTTGCTTGTTCCTGGAGGAAAGTGTGAAACATGAATTTCCATTTGAAGTTCATTTGCCAGTTTCTGTAACTCAATTTTCCATAGACCTTTTCTCGATCCATTGCTTCCTCCTCCATCAGCATTGATATAAAGTTTAGAAGCATTTGAATAGGATTCTTTTCCCATTTGGAACCACCAGCCTCGAATACTTGCCACAGCAAATTGAGCGGTATCAGCACTAACTCCAACACTAACCCATCCTTTGTTTTTTGAGAGATCATAGACTCCATATGGAGTAACCTTCCCTTTTTCTTTATCAAGGAAGTCATAGACATTTACTTCCGGAGCTTTTCCAGATTGGTAATATTCTTTCCCATTGTTTTTGAAGTTCCCAATGTTTTCTTTCTTCTTGGCATCTACAGAAATGACAGGTTGAACATTGAATTGGAAGCGCTTGGTTTTCTCATTGATAAATCGAAATTGTTCATCACGATCCGGATGATCTCCACCCTCTTTTGTCTTTTTGTTAGCTTGCAACGAATAACCTGTCTCAGAAAGCAACCGTGATACCAGGGTGTGGCTCACACGCTTTGTTTGCAAATTCAATTCTTCAGCAAGTTTACGCGTGCTTTTAGAAGTCCACTTTAAGGGAGATTCAGGATCTCCTCTGGTAGAAGATTCCACTAAAACGGCAATATCTGATTGTAAATGTTTATCTTTTTCCGCACTGCGTTTTCTACCTCCTCCTTTTCTGCGGACATTCCCTGCTACAGGTGTTTTCTCTCCCTTAATTTCCTTTACTCCTTCTGTAAGGGTTGTGCGAGAAACTCCAGTAACGAGAGCTACAAAAGTGATCCCACCTCTTCCTATACAGACAGCCTCATTAGCACACCATAGCCGTCTGGCTTTTTCATCAAGATATGGTTCGATTTGCTCAAATCGCTTTTTCAATTCAATTTCTTTCATGACGGAAAGGTAACTATTCAGGTATATTCAGAGAACCCATCGATTTAAGCACGGATTTTGCGTTGCATAAAATATAGAAGGGTTCCCGCTCGATCGATTGAACAATACCCTGGGAGGATGTGAAAACGATGGATCCTTGCCGGGAATCTTTTTTCAATGTTATTGAACTGAACGGCTTCTGACTGTCCCCGGATTTGAGCAGATTTATTGATTTTTTTTTTGCGAATCCCGCATTTATTTTACAGCAGGGGGTTGACATTGCGTTTTTGTTTGCTACAATCATGCCTTCACTGAGTTGTTTTGGTGAAAGAGGGGATTCCCGATCGATGGAACAATATCGTGAGAGGAATTGAAAACGATTGATCCTCCCTGGGAATCTTTTTTAATGATATTGAACTAAACGGGTTTTTCAGAGACCTGAATAGTTACGCAAAATTTAAGTAAAAAAGGAGAAATCATGGAAAAAAGTAAAACAAGAAAAATGCAATCATTGTTGTTAACCTTCATCCTGATGGTGGCCGCCCTTTGGGTCGGTTTGGCCGTCGCGGCTGAGAAGAAAATGGTGACTGACCCCACAACCGGGGAGATGGTGACTGCGCCACAGTATGGCGGGATTTTGACCATCGCCAAGAAACCTGAACCACCGCATACGGACTCCTGGTTCACGCACGGAGCGGGCGCCGCCCACAGTGCCGTTGTCGAGAAGTTAGCCGATGGCAACTGGGGAATCGATCGGAACGAACACCACTTTAAGTCAAACTACACGCCTCTCTTTGCCATGAAAGGGCATCTGGCTGAAAACTGGGAGCAGCCCGATCCACTCACGATTGTCTTCCACATCCGCCAGGGCGTGCATTGGCACGACAAGGCGCCAATGAACGGCCGTGCGCTCACCGCCGAGGACGTGGAGTTTAACTTCCACCGCCTCACAGGTCTGGGCAGCGGCTTCTCCGAACCGAGCCCCTATACCGCGGATATCACCTCTGTACCATTCGAATCGATCACTGCCACCGATAAAAATACGGTTGTGTTTAAGCTGAAACGACCATCGCCCACCGCGCTGCTGACTATCCTCGACAGTCCCTATGTGTTTATACAACCGCCCGAGGTAATTAAGCAACACGGGGATGTGAAGGATTGGCGGAACCTGGTCGGCACCGGCCCTTTTATGCTGACCGACTGGGTTGAGGGCAGCTCGATGACTTGGGTCAAGAATTCGGACTACTGGGGCACCGACGAAAAATATCCGCAGAACCGCCTGCCGTACGTCGACGAGTTGAGGGCCCTGATTTTGCCGGAAGACGCCACCCGTCTTGCGGCACTGCGATCGGGTAAGCTGGATTACATCGGTCACCTCGGCGTCTCTCAAATATTTACGATCGACGAGGCGGAGAGCCTCAAGAATACCAATCCCGAACTCGTACTGACGGCGTTTGCCTTTCGCTCAGAAACGTCTTTTGCGGCTGGCGTGCGCCCCGACAACTCGCCCATTAACGACCTCAGGGTGCGCCAGGCCATGCAAATGGCACTGGACCTCGAGACCATTGCCAATACCTACTTCAGGGGTTGGGCCGAGTGGAAACCGATGGGGGTGAATGGCACGGGTTTGAAGGGGTATGCCATCCCCTTTGACGAGTGGCCCGAGGAGATCAAGAAATACTATCGCTATGACCCGGAAGGGGCGGAGAAGCTCCTGGATCAGGCGGGATATCCGCGCGGCGCTGACGGCATTCGATTCAAGACCGTCTTGAACCACCTCGATCGCTGGGATTTGGCTTATAGAGAATTAGTGGCCTTCTACTGGGGTAAGATCGGCATTGATATCGAGATCAGGGAGATGGACGGATCCAATTTTGGCGCTATCATACGTGATCGTGTTTATGAAGGCGTAATCGATTCAAATCCGGGCTACGAGTGGAACCCGCTAGGGCAGATCGCTTGGTTTAAATCGGACTCCGGATGGAACCCCCCGAATGTCCAGGACCCGGTTTATGACGCCATGGTGGAAGCCGCCCAAGCTGCTACCACCATCGAGGAGCAGCAGAGGCTGATTATCGAGGCAGATATGTACGTGATCAAAAACCACTGGTATATCTGGGGTGGTAGAGCGCCACAGTTTAACGTGAACCAACCATGGCTCATCGGATATAACGGTGAAATGCAAATGGGAAACATGGACTTTAATGGCGTCTTCGCACGCCTCTGGATTGACCAGGATCTGAAAAAAGAGATGGGGTTCTAGTATACTTACTTCCAGGATGGGGGACTGCTTTAGGGGTCCCCTGTCCTCTGCCTACCGTGTCACACAACCGGGCTTCTTGTCAGAGGGTTTCTTGGCTCTCTCGGTTTTGTTGTGCTTGGTTTCAGTCTTTTTTTTGTTTTTCAAGATAGCTCTGAATCTCTAAAATCCACTTGATCTCTCATGACAAAATAGCTTGCTCGCGCCAGTTTACTGGCTAAGGCTTTGATTGCCACCACCGTCTTCGTTTTTGATATTTTTTTCTGGTAATACCGTCGCGCCAGCTCACTATGGATGAGGGAAAAATGAGCCGCTTCCACAAAAGCCCAGGCTAAGTATTTGTTACCATTTTTCCGATTCCCTTCTCCTTTCTTTTTGCCATTGGATGTTATTTTACTGGGAGCATTTCGACAATAAGAAACAAAATCGCTCACGCCGGGAAATCGACTAATCTCTCCTGTTTCTAACATGACTGTTAAGGCGAGGATTGTTCTGATCCCTGAGACGGTTAACAATTTTTTATACTCTGGTTTTAATTGGATGCGTTGACGAATCCGCTTTTCCACCTGTTTTATTCGTTCCTTCAGAATATGGATCATCATGAGATTGCTCTCCAAGGCCATAATCTTGTCCTCATTTTTTAGCATATAAGGAAGATCAGCGGGAACTATTTTCATCTCGAACCGCGCGCTCTTCTTTCGGATAAATATAACCTCCCGCCAGTATATTAAGCCGCAGAAGATGAGCCAACCAGAAAGCGTCATACTTATCATTGCTATGTTTCAGTCCAGAATATTGAACATTTTTAGCCGGATTGGCCAAATGAACCTGATATCCCGCTTCCATCAGTCCATCGACTAACCAATACCAATTGAACGTCGATTCCACCACCGTTCCTACTAAATCATCTTTATAAGGAAACAGAGCAAACAAAACCGCCCTTAGATTATTCTCTAATTTCACTTCATGTAGCCGCTTATCCGCTTCATCAATGATACAAAGGTAATTATTGTTTGAATGTAAATTAATTCCTGCATATAATTCTCTCATGAGACATCTCCTTGTTATGGTAAAAATATTTATGGGTGAAAAATAAATATTACCATAATCTGGGACGATGTCTCACCTCCTGCTAGATGTTTATCAGGCTTTTGATTTAATGAAAAGGGGGCAAAAAAACTGGACTCATTCCTAATCACTTTCTAATCAAATAATCAAAGGCCTGACCCCCATTCCGCCGTACCAATGTGTCTACTACAAGCGAGATCAGTCATATCGAAAATCGGGCGCAACCTCTAGGTCACCAACCAGCCAGCAGACCAGAACCGTGAAACGGGCTGGACATAACCCAGTGGAACGTTTCTGAGAGTAAGCGAAATAGAAAACTGTGACGTGGGTTGTGAATTAATGTCCATCAGGAACACTACAAGACGCCGTTTCGCTTCGAACACCTTCATGCCTGCGTATGTGGCTTTCCAGTAACTATTCAGGTGCGGGTTTCCTGGGCTTGCGGGCATTTCCCTTTGAAAAAGCGCACTAAATCATCCACTTTTGAGATATTTTGACGCAATTTAGAGGTTCTGTCGACCTCTAGCCCAGTGTTTTCGCACCTGAATAGTTACACTTTCCATCAATAAAACGTCTGTTTCGTGATTCCCAAATGGCGGCACAAGACGGTAGTCTTTTCCCATGCTTCTGCCTGTTTCAAAAAATCGATAATCTGATCATCTGTGAGTCGCCTCTTATTCATGGCACCAACTCCATCGTCGTCCCCGCCAAGCAATTGCCCTTATCATCGAGTACAAACCCGAATGCTGTGCCGGGCACCTGCACGTAGCGAGATGAATTACGACGGTCTCCGCATCCCCCGATAGATTTTGAATTTCCGGGGGTATCTTGATAGATAAAAGTGTGCGTGTAACCAGATGAGTACGCTGTATAGGAATTCAGGACTAGGACTTCCATGGCTCTCCCGAAGGTCTCTTCCCAAATCTCTCTAATTTTCGGAATTCGTCGTTCGTTCATCCCATCCTTCCTCAAGTAGACTGGAAACGAGCCTCCACTATTCGTATCGACGATGGAACGCCTTAAATAATCATAATATTCTTCGGTCGTCCATTCACCTTCTATATCATAAAACTTCTTATGGCGAGCTATGAATCCCGTTCTTCTGTCCGCCATTGCATTATTGATCGGACTCGGCACGGAGATGACATGCCACAAGTATTGCGGAAGATCCTCAGATGTCGGACGACTCAGGGTCGAGACGAAGTGTATCTGGTTCCCATTTGTCAGGTCGTATTTGTTGTCGGTGTACTGCTGATCGGTGTAGATGTACCGCCAAGTACCGCACTGAGGCTTTTCATCTTGTCGAAGTCTGCGAACCGGGGTAAACGTTACTGTGACGAACGAGTTATTACCAGATTTGCAAACCTCAAGGAATTCAAGCGCGTCCTTCTTTTCCTGATTTCGTTCTTGCTCTGGCTGTACCTGACCTTGTACATTCCCCATCACCGCCACCAGCAACACACCAAACACGAGAAGGGTCTGGTTCCACACTTTACATACGCATCCGTTCCACATGTCACATCCCCCCACTAGGTTGTTCCGATTTATTGACGATACCTTCCCAAAGTATTGACACCGTGCTCGCATCGTATTTACTTGTCCCCGCGTTAATTAGCGAGTCTTCCAGGGATTTCCAAAGCTTATTCCATTCAGACTCTTCCATTTTGAGCGAGCGGAAAATCCGAACTCTCGACAAAAAGAAGAGTGAGCGTGCACCAATGTACGCCTCAAAGCACCGTTTATCGAGGCTCGATATCTCGTCTGCGAGGTCTAGCAACGAACTCTCGGGGCATTGAGCCTTCATTAATCCAAGCTGGCGGCTCATCTGAGAGATGGCCTCTTTCTGAGTCTCATACCGATCCCGATTCTTCTGCTCCTCGAAACGTTTTTGGTCGTTCATGTAAGTAGTGTACGCCCACCAACCACTGGACACAGCAATTACTAATGTGAACAGAGCCTGCAAGATAGGGGACCAACAGGCGACGATAGCTAATTTGTCCGACTTGTCCGACATGGCAAACTCCTTCTAAGTGTAGACATAGTGTGATGAGATAAATTTTCGTTACAATATGGTTGTACTGGTTGAGTTTTTTTCAAATTCTGTGGATGAGCAATTTGGCGCCGATCCTGTATCGTGAATTTCCCACGTTGATCAAAGCACTCGTAACAACTATTTTTCATGTGAACTCAACCTTAAACCAATCGGATCAATGCTTTGTCCATTCCCATTGATCTAGCGAAATACTAGTTTCCTCGTGAAAAATCGTTGTCTGATTTGCTTCTGTTGGCAGACACTCTAAATTCAATTGTACACTGTGTCATTTTGAACCTTCCAGACAGCACAACAGCAACATAGTTACTATGTAAAACAGACAGTCTCCGGGGGTTGTGATAATAATGAAGTTTGTCAAAATTCAAACAACTCTTTGACAGGAGACCGCTATGAAAAAAAGTTAACATTAAATTTATGTATAGAAACTTGAAAAATTTCAACACCTTATCCTCGAAGTGAGGGAGTATAGCGGAGTTCCCCTTGTTGACTCCAAGCAACTTCCTGAAGTATGCCAACTCCAGTTTTATTCAATCCACTTCGAAAAAGTAACATATTGGCTTTCGGGACCACGAATAGTAGGCTGGTTAGATTTTTTTTCACTACCTTCTTGACAGATGCTTTCATAGAAGAAAAATTAAAAATTTCACAAAAATTGGTGTGTCAAGGGAATTCTACGACGGACTTTATTGATTTTTTGGAAGGTTTCTTGAGGGTTTATGCGGCCTGCTCAATTTTTTATTGCTCTTCTTTTGTGCTGGTTTGAAAAAGGCAGATTGTAAGCAAAGCGATTGCTGAGTTTATTTTTCAAGAGGACCCAATTGGCCTTGATCCCTTAAAGTTTAGATGCTCCGCCAATTCTTGCATCAACTCAGGCGGGAGGTCCTGTCTGGTTCGACTGGGGACATTGTAGACAATCGCCGCTCCCAAATCGAACACACGCATGAAATGGGCTTTCAATCATTCACTTGAAGCTTTTCCACAAGTGGTGCATTGACTGGCAACCGATTTTTATGCTGCTCATCTCACTATGTATGGCCAACGATGTTACCACACTTTTCCATCAGCTGCTGTCGCACATCCTTCCCATTAATGCGTTTCTCCGCCACCATGAACAGGCCCCTGCCCCCGCTTTGTCGTTGCCAAAGCTCACCAATTACCCGCTTCTCGGCAGTATCGGATCCGTCAGCGATATGCGCACCCTTGTACTCGACGACGAGAAGACGACCGTCGTCCAGCAACGATACGAAGTCAGGGTAGAATTTGTCTGTCGCAGTAGGCAACCAGAATGAATCTGAATTTCGTGCCACGTTACGAATCCAGTAGGTTACATTGGGCAAACTGTCAATGGTTCGGGCGCACTGGACTTCCTCACCATCGTCCAGGCCGTCGAAGGCTGGAACGTGATCCGGGCCAAAAAAATGTTTCCGTGGTTTCCAGTGCCCCCGGTATCGCCTCTGGTCCCGATACTTCCCATCTTTGAACAAAAAGGCGTTGTCAAAGGATATGTCGACTTTTGCCTCCGGTGCGAAGAGACACCGCTGATAGGTGCTCTTCCGTTCTTGTCGGCGAATTTCAGAAATCTTGTCCCGTATCTTTCGCGCCAAGATAAACTTGCAGCGCATAAGCGCAGCGATAGGCAGACCGCGTGCGATGCTCAGGTGGCCAACGAGATTGGAAAGCCACTTGAGCAAGTCGCGCTGAGCGACGTCAGGCTGGCGCACTTGCTGGTCGAGCCACAGGACCAGGGCTTCAGGTGTCCAGCCTTCCACGTCTACGTTCAGCGTTAGTTGTTCCTCCTCGCCGGAGAACTGGTATCTGACATGCCTGCCATCGATGTCGATCTCGAAGCTGCGTGCCGTCTCACGGATCGTAAATTCACGCTCGTTCATTTTCGGCGAATGGTTGAGCAGAGACCAATCGTGAAACTCCATGAACACATCGACATCTGCGAACCCCAACTCTCCCTGGATTTTCGCCATGAGACGCGGAACCTTGAACTTTTCGCCTCGTTCCGCAGGTGACAACTGGTCTTTTACCTCGACTTGATAAGTTGAAATAGCCTCGGCGACACCTTGGCGTTCTGCTTCTGGGATCGCTTTGTAGATCATCCCTTCCAAGCGATTATCCACACCGCCGGTGACGACGATCTCGACCAGTCCGTCAGCAGTCTGACGAACCTTCATCCTGTCGTGCTTGACGCCCTGCAAAGCTGAGAGGACTTCCGGCGACGCAGTCATGGTGCACCTCAAGGTTGGCTTGGGTCGTTCGCGTGGACCGAATAGGTCGTCCCAATCGCCAAGTTCTAGTTGAACTGACTCTATGCTGTCAAGCGCCTCGTCCTCCTCGAAACCCATACCCACCAGCTTATCCGCCAGAGCTCGGGCCGCTTCGCCGAAGGAGGGTTCGGACAGGTAAGCATAAGCCTTGTTCAATTCGGTAGCCTTACGCCGCTTGGCATATGGCATACGCAGTACGCGGCCAAGAAGCTGTTCAACATCCACCGCGCTGTGGATTCTCGAGACGGAACAGAAAATATAGGCGAAGGAGCAGTCCCAGCCTTCTTTTAACGCCTTGATGGTGATGACGTATTCAATAGGGCAGGTCGGGTCAAACAGGTCGATGCCGTATAGTCCACGCTGATCGCCGGTGGCAATGGCGATCTGACTTGTGGGGATCTGTTCGACTTCCATCAAGTGCTTCTTCAGTTCTCCGACCGTAATTCCCTGGTTTTTCGGCTGCGCTTGGAACAAGACAATGGGACGTATGAAATCAGCATCCTTCTTGGCAACCATGGCAAGCGAGGCGCGGGCGGCAATAGCCCCATTTACTGCGTTCTGCCAAGTGTCATGTTCGGATAGCTTGATCGGCAACTTGATCATGTCTTCACGTTTGAGTTCTTGGGCGGTGACGCTGTACAGAATGTTCGACATGAGCCGGGGTGTTGCCGTGAACTCTATGATCGCGCACGGATTCACCCGCGCTTGCATTTCCCGTGTCAGACCCGTAACAGCGTTGTGCGCTTCGTCCACTATCATCAGTGGGCGGTGGAGGTGTAGCAGATTGGCGAAGGAATACTTGACAGCGCCATTTTCCAACTTTTCCAGTCCTGTCGCTGTTTTTGACGCTACCGAAAAGTGCGGTTCCATCTCCTCGTTGTGGGCGTAAACCTTGCGTCCCTCGGTACTCTTGACCCGCAGCGTCTGAATAGTACCGACCACGATGCAACAGTGATCGCGCAGGTCGTGAGGTCGTATATGGGTAAAGTCGACAATGTCGAACACGCGCACCCGGCCGTCAAACGAGTCGTCCAACACCTGCCGATACGCATGACGGGCATTTTTCAACGCCTCGACAGTCTGCAAACGAATGGTATTGCTCGGCACTAGCCAGAGCACCAATGGATAGTCCTTCTCAATCCAAGCATGGCAGGCGATGGAGACTGCATGTGCGGCAAGGATCGTCTTGCCCCCGCCGGTAGGTAGACGCAGGCAAACGTAAGGCACAAGCGGCAGTTCAGCCAGCGGCGCGTAGACCCCGGCATAGTTTCCAAGACGCCCGACCTGATCCGGCTCCTGGGTGATAGCCTCATAGGCATGCACTGCACCGGCGACGCGGGTTTCCTCAAAAAAGCGACGTAGCACGGCCAACGTATTGGTCTGGTATTGCTTGAGCTGCATGGTCAGGTTCTCACCTTCATGTCGTAAGGCGTCTGCTTGAAGACGATGTGTTCGCGTTCGAGCGTCGCCGGCGTCAGGCGCGACTGCTCGCCATAGACCATCAGCACCCCGTCGAAACCCGTCTTCGCCTTGGCGATCTCCTTGCGTACCAGGGCCAGCGTAGTGCGGGTCAGTACGTTGCCGCCGCGCGGCCGTTTATCACCGAGGATGCCGTTGTAGAGTAGGATGTAGGCGCGACCGTCGTGCAGACCAAGGAATGGCGAACCGCCGTTGCCGTTCCACGGACACCTGGTCTCGCTGAACCAGACATGCGCGGCCAGTATGGGAAATCGAATGTCTTGGCGGATATGCCCTTCCGCGTCGAACACGGGCGGGCCGAGGCGGTAGAAGCGGTACCCACCGCCGCCCTTCCAGCCGACGACTTTCGAGATGCCGCCCTGCTCGCCGTCGATGACCTTGTGCAAGCGGGGCACACAATGCGTGACAGCGTGCTCTCCCATTTCGATGCCGATGTAACACCGGCCCATCTTGTGTGACACGGCCGCGGTGGTGCCTGAACCGAGAAAAGAATCGAGCACGATGTCTCGGGGGTTGGTGGCGATGTGGAGGATGCGTTGAATGAGGCGTTCGGGTTTAGGGGTTGAAAAAGGTGTTTCTCCGGGAAACAGCCCTGTGGTTTCGTTTTTTGCTTCTCCGGTCGTACCGACATCTTGGTAAAGCCAGAGTGTAGATGGAACGAGTCCTTGTTGAACTTCTGCCAAGAATTTCTTTACTCGGGGAACATTGGTGCCTTCGGTTCCAAACCATATGCGGTTGTCTGCAACCATTTCTGAAAAACGATCTTGAGTATATAACCAACATCGCCCCAGAGGAGGATCAACCTGGCGGCCTGAAGGGGTTGTCACTGTAAAAAACTGTTCCTTTCTGCGACCCTTCTCAGCTTTCGCATGGGCTGGAATTGAAGACCAAGAACCTCGTGGGTCGCTATCAGGATTCGTAAATCTCTCAAGTTGACTCTCTGACGCGGGAAGAATATTCCGAATCTCTTTCCAGACGTCCCGATTCCTTGCAAAGAGAATAATATGATCATGTACAGCCGAGACATCTGTCCGATTCTCACGCGTGTGGGTTTTTTGCCAAAGCACGTTAGCCACGAAGTTTCTTCTTCCGAAAAGCTCATCCATGATGACTTTAAGATAATGGGCCTCGTTGTCGTCAATGGACACCCAAATTGAACCGTCCTCTGCGAGCAGGTCACGCAGCAATTCCAGACGCGGCCACATCATCGCAAGCCATTTGGTGTGCTCCAGGTTGTCGTCATAGTACTCGAAGGCCGAGCGCGTGTTGTACGGTGGATCGATGTAGATGCACTTTACTCGCCCGGCATAGAACGGCAGCAGCGCCTTTAACGCCTCTAGATTGTCGCCTTGGATCAGCATGTTGCCTGTTTCCTGGTTGCTGGCGGAGAGGGTGTTGTCTTCTTCTAGTAGACGATAGTGCATGCCGGCGGTTGCGCGGATGTCAGCGTCTCGTGTCAGCCAGTGCAGGATGGGCATGGGTTACCGTTTGTTAAAACGTGCATCATACTTGCAAGAAACATGAAAGGCGCTGTTCCAAGGAACTCAAGTTCTTGGTTTCGCACTCCCATACGACGTAAACGGACCACCCCAACAACTCAAGAGCAGAGATAGATCGCACGTCTCGCTCTCGGTTTTTGGCAATCCTATCTGCCCAATACCTTGTTCGCGATTTTGGCAAAGACGCTCGAGTGCAGTTTTCGTGACCGTGCCAAAAACAGCCATGCACGAAGACAACCTTTCGTCTACTCGGAAAAACAACGTCCGGAGAGCCGGGAAGGTCGTCTCGATGAATTCTGTATCTGTAGCCTTTTGCGAAAAGAAGTTTTCTGACGACTAATTCAGGAGTTGTATCTCGCTGCTTCACACGTTTCATACGAAGCGACACTCTCTCATCAACATGCAAGTCACCCCTTCTTTCATTGGATTTTCGCTTGTCAGAAGCAACCAACTCCATTTGGCATTGACGCGATATTGCTTCCGCGAAGTCGCATGGCAGCGCGTTTCCGATTACGTTACAGACATGTTCCATATAAGGCGTATCGAACCAATAACTTTCTGGGAAGGTTTGGAGTAAAGCAGCTTCACGAACCGAGATCGTTCTATCTTTTATCGGATGTCCAAACCGACCTTTACTGAACGTCGTGCATCCACCGGTGATTGTAGGTGATGGCTGATCCCATTCCATACGGCCGTATACGTTCGTAAAGCCGTTGTAGCCACCTTGGTGACAGTTGGGCCTTAAAGTCTCAGGTATACTCGTCCAGGTCTTTCCTGCTTTCGCGAGCTTCATACGCTTCACGTTCTCCGGTGAAAGCGTTCGTACGACATGCCAATCCGATTGTTGGACTTCACCGCGCCTCTTAGCGTCTTGCAGGGTAACTGGATCGACCATTTGGCCGATTGAATCTTTCACGGTTCTCCAGCGGACCAATGCGTTTTTGCCGTCTTTGGAATGCGTCGGCTTGGGTAGTCTAATCTCGAAACCGAGTCCACCTAACAATACCAAACGTCGGCGGAACTGCGGGACCCCATAGTCGGCAACTTCCAAAACGTCATCGGTCAGGTCATAACCGAGTTCTCGAAGTTGACGTTTTAATTCCTCGTACAGCAAGACTCCCTTCTTGGCTAGTCCAGGAACGTTTTCTATCATGATTGCCCTTGGCTGTATCTCTTCGGCTAAACGAGACATTTCAAAAATCAACGTATTCCGATGGTCATCTCTCCGATACTTGGCGGTCAAACTGGTGAAGCCTTGACAAGGCGGGCAACCTGCAAGCAAATCGATTCTCTTCTCACCGGTCAGTTTTAGCAGATCCTTTCCTGACACGGTCGTCACGTCCTGTTTTAAAGCGTGGACTTCCGGATGGTTCGCCCGATAGGTTGCGTAGGCATGTTCTTCATTTTCTATTGCTGCCACTACCTTAAAGCCTGTCCGCTTTAAGCCCACGGTCAACCCGCCTCCCCCTGCATACACGTCGATTGCTTTTAGCGACATGCTAACAACTGTCCCCTCCCGAAATTAAAGTACGTTGTCTCTTCGCCTCTGCCAAGAAGTCCTGGTGCACGGTCTCGGTTCGCAGCAAAAAATTTTTCCAATTGATGTGCGTCAGTTTTTTCGTTGCCAAATAACCATTGTACGCTGCTCTCTGAGCTTCTGTGAGAGCCAGCTTTTCACACACAAGCGTAATGTGGAAGTCATGGAAAAATTTCTGAAAGTCGACGTTCCTATCATCCATCAGAAACGACTGCATGCAATCGTGGTATTTGACGATTCTATCCATATCTTTGTTCTTCAGGGCGTGTCCGGGTCTCTTTATCTCAACAATCTGAGCCACGCCGTCCTGACTTGACAAGACAAAGTCAGGTTCCCTTCTTGGATTCTGAAAGTCAGACAACGAGATAATTTGTCCTGTTTTCTTTTCGTAGTACTTCTCGAACTCCTTCCTCAGTCTGTTGAGTGACTGGTTTGCGATTACCGGCGCCCATTCGGGGTTGATCAGCCAGGGCGCGTCCTCAATGAGGTTCTGAAGGCTGTCTTCCATGGTGCCGTCATCGTCTTTCAGTGTCTCCAGACGATTGATTACCTTCAGACGATCCTCGGCAATCCGGCCAAACGAGGCAAGTTCCGCGATGCGTGCGATTCTTAAGAGAGAACTAAGCGCCGCAAGAGGCGTTTCAGTTTTTTCCGCGGCATCCCTCATCATTTCGTCGAGAGTAACGTGTGGGGCAAGGGTTATGCTCAGATCAACCAAGTCGCCTACCACGTCGCCGTCCCCTGCTTCCGCTCGGCTGATGGTTCGGCCAAACATTTTGGCTACGTTGATCGCCTGCTCTCGAATGTCTTTCTGACTTTCTGTTGGAAAACTCTCCTGGATGCGCTCCTCGACACGCCCGGTTTCAAGAAACAAATCCAAAGCAGCCTTTCGCATTGGGTCCCGTGATAGAGTTCCAATTCGTGAAACTATACGCTGGCCCCATTTTTGAAACTCTTGCCCGAGTTCGTCTGACCAAAGAATGTCCCGACGGTCCGTCTGAATCAAATCATCCTCTTCATCAAGCCAATCTGCATACAACTCACCTACCAGATAAGAACGGATGTTATGCTCTCCAGTAAAACCAGCGCGCCTGTTGAATACAGACGTTTGAGCGGCTATTTTCCCGCGGCAGTAAATTCTTACTCCCGCCATCAAATCGTCTTTATACGGTTCTTTGGAATAAGCTATCCATCCCGTTATGGGATAGAATTTTCCATCATGATCAAAGCCTGCTTGAATATCAGAGATCGGATCGTTTTCTGGTCCAATGACTTGCGTCGAGTTCGGTCCATTCTCCTGAAACCTAATGCGCGTGTTCGGCATTGTATCAACGTTAAACGCGCCAACTACATGCCTGCTGGTTTCGGAGGAAGTCTGGGTGTTGTCCTCAAGAACTATTCTCCAGTTCTCAGATTGAATGCCAAATCGTTGAGCAATTTGGCGTAAGAGAGTATCAATGTCTGGAACCCGTCGATAGTTGAACTGTCTCAGTTTTATTGTCGTTCCAGGTCTATCACTAAGCGTATCGTCATTTTCTCCGACCGTTGGCTTATACAGTTCGCCTGGTTCGCCATTCTCTGCGACGATTTCGTCATAGTTCAAGATGATGTGCGACGTTAAATATCCGTGGTGATTCCCTCTGTTTGTCTGTTTGATATCTTCACCACCCGCGCTGATTACTTCGATAATCTTGCAGATTCCGAACGGCGCAAGCTTACCAACACCTTTTCTTCCCATGACTTTCCGTCTGTAGTGTGGGGAAGTTGAACCTCGAAGGGGGTCGGCTCGACGCTCAGCACCGACCACAAGAAAAAACTGTTGCATCTGTTCAGGAGTCATACCGCTACCATCGTCCACGACTTCAATCGTGAAACCTTTGTCAGAGAGTGAACCACCTGCCTTTGAAGCAAGAAACTGTCCCATAGGGGCGCTTATGGTGACCACCTTTGCATCGGCATCGTAGGAATTTGCAATAAGTTCGGCGATAACGGCAGAAACTTTGTCGTAGAGTTTTACGCCGAGTTTGTCGACCGTGAGCCGAGATATTCTCATGATGTATTCGTTACTCATTTATGTCACCCAATTTCGATTTCAAGTGATTGAACTCCTTGGCGCTCATCCCCTATGAAAAAGCTAAGTATACATCTCACAGTGGATGCGGTTCATTTTCCAGATTGTCACCATGTTTGAGCATGTTGCCGACATCCAACTCACCGGAGAAATGGTCGGACGCTTCTTCCAGCAGACGATAGGGCACGCGGTTGGCAGAGTGGATATCGGTATCTCGTGTCAGCAAGTTCTGAGTTGGCATGGGTATCAGGAACCGTCGGGTTGCACTTGCCTGGTTATTTCCACACCGTGGTCTCGTTTGACCAAGGCAATGTCATATTGGCTCTGGGGGGCGAGCCGGAAACAAGGGCGGTTACCGAAATAGCGGTCAAACCGCACCGCCAGACAACGCGCTTCAAAGCCGCGTTTCAACAATCGGTTGGAGTGCGCGACGGGGCGCATCGGTTTATCCTCTGTGGTAATTGACGATCTCGACGTTAAAAGCGTCCCCCATTCTTATATAAAAATGACGCAGTCGTCATCAAAGAGTTCCAGTTTGTCCCCAACCCAATCTTTTTCGTCGAATCCCTGCAGGATTTCCAAACCAATGCGCCTTCTTTGCAAATCCAAAGGAACGTAGGGGAGACGAAAAATCGGAGCAGCAGCGCCTGTCATGGCCAGTGCCGTATTCAGGGGAATGGGGTTGGGTTCGCAAAAGAGCCAGGACATCAACGAGCGAAGTTGTTCGTTGAGTTGAGCGTCCTCCGTGTCCATCAAACGGCGCATCAGTCCCGGGACCACATTACTCGTTACGGAAATCACCCCATTGGCACCGCAATCATGACGAGAAGAAAAACTGTCATCGTCATTGCCTGACCAGCAACGTATGCCTTGTTCCGTGTATCCGGCAATCCGTTCAGGTCCTTGACACTCTTTGATTCCTTTAAAATTAGGATGCTTTGCCAGTTCTTGCATCAATTCAGGCTCAAGGTCCTGTCCGGTTCGACTCGGTACGTTGTAAACAATTGCCGGTCCCAAATCGAACACACGCTTAAAATGGGCTTTCAAGCCTTCCTTTGAAGTTTTTCCATAGTAAGGATTGATTTGCAGAGAGGCGCGCATCCCGACGGCAAAACCCTGCGATGTCGCATGATCCGCCTCTCGCGTGTTATTGCTACCCGTATTACCAACAATCACTAATTGATTTCCAAATTGATGAACACTGTGCGCAATCAACATGATGTGCTCATCCCAACTCATCAAATGACCTTCTCCTGTCGTACCGCCGACAATCAATCCTTCCACACCATTTTTTATTTGTTGATCAACCAGGAAATCATAAGTATCCAGGTCAATATCACCATTTTCCAGGTAGGGAGTTTTGATCGCAGTCAATAACCGTGTCGTTTCTAATCGTTCCATATGCCTCTCCTTTTAAGAATGAAACAATAAAATTATGCTTTCTGCTGGAAAAAAGCAATGAGCAAATGAAAATGATGTAAATTGAAAAGCAAAATGTTATTCATGGAAAACTGAGAATGCTTACGGTCAGGAGACCAGCCCATGGAGAATTTCTTTCGTCAGGACCATCTGTTTCAGCTCATCCGGCCTTTTTTGTTCAAACAAGATCCCGAAAAGATTCACGAGCAAACACTTTGGACGATGCGACATGTTTTCAAGTGCTTTGGGGTCTCCCAGGTCTTGCAACACGTTTATGGATTCGAGCATCCGGCCCTGCAAATGGAGCTGTGGGGGAAAACTTTTCCCAATCCAATTGGAATGGCGGCTGGTTTTGATAAAAACGGGATCGTTTTCAATCCGTTATTCTCCCTGGGATTCGGATATGTTGAAATAGGGACAGTGACACCGCAGCCCCAAATAGGGAATCCGGCACCGCGTCTTTTTCGCCTTGAAGAAGATCAGGCCCTGATCAATAGCCTCGGTTTCAACAATCAGGGAGCGCAAGCCTTGCTTAAAAATGTGCGTCGATCTCCCCCTCAGGGTATCTTGGGAATCAACATAGGAAAAAACAAAGAGACTCCGATAAAAGAAGCCTATGTGGATTATGAGACGACATTGAGGCGTGTGTATGAGCAGGCGGATTATATCGTCATCAATGTCAGTTCTCCAAATACGGAAAAGCTACGTGCGTTGCAAGAACAAGAATCGCTGAGTATATTGATGAGCAAACTGCTGCAGATCCGAAAAGAATTTGTCCACCAAGGAATACTGAGCAAGCCCATTTTGCTCAAAATCGCACCAGACTTGACAGAGGGAATCTTCCATGAAATCGTAACAGTCATGGAGGAATTTGAGCTGGATGGCATTATAGCAACCAACACGACCAAGAAACGTGAAAACATAAAAAACGATCGAGCCGCTAAAGAGGTAGGAGGATTGAGTGGCGTCCCTTTGCAGAAACTTTCTACCCGTGTGATCAGGCAGCTATACCAGCATTTTGAAAAATCTCTGCCTATCATTGGAGTGGGAGGCGTTTTTACGGGTAGGGATGCTTACGAAAAGATCCGTGCCGGCGCTTCATTGGTCCAAGTTTATACGGGTATGGTATATCGTGGACCGGCAACTGCCAAATTTATCAAACAGGAATTGCTGCGCTTGCTGGATCAGGATGGATTTTCCTCAGTTTCTCAAGCGGTGGGAGCTGATTTTAATTGAGCCGTTTTTAAAGTTACCAGAATCTCCCTGGCAGGTGGAATTCCGTAAAAAATTTTGTGATCCCTATTTACTCTAGCCATACTATCAATCAAAAACCAACATTATTCCAACCCGACGGCGGGATGGATACCATTGTTGAGATCGTTGAAGATCGTGTCATCCTCCGGTTCCGGAATGTCTTCATAGCTGACTCTGAACTCGGTTCCCACTGTTTCAGGGCGTGAATTGGGGTACAAGCGCAACAGGTCCCATTCATTTATCGGAGCTCGGACCTTGTATCTCATCCTGCTTCGATATCCCGCACCACCTGCCATGCTCTTTAATTGTGGCGCCTCCCATCCATAGGCAATGCTGTAGATTTTCCGTAGTTTTTCGACGGTCGCCTTCACGTCTTCCGCAGTCGGGGGTTCTAACGCAATCGTACCCTGCTCGAGGCTCCGCATACCCGCCTCAGCCCTGTCCGCAGCATCACCATTTCCACGGGAACGCAACCGGGAACTTGCCGAGTCGAGGTCTCGCTTGCCAGTTAAAATGGCTGTAGCGAAGTCGTCCGTCACCGTGCCAGCAACAACGAGCCCCGGGCACGTTTCAGCGGAAACCTCTCCTAACCAGCAGGCCAGTTCAGCGTAGGAGCGAGCTCTTTGGAGCGGCCCGTAAGAAGCGACTAATTCGATTTCGTCAAACAAAACGACCCAACCTTTGTAGCCTGCTGCCTTGATCAACTCTGATGCGAACCGTAGCCGTTGCGGGGGTAATTCTCTCGCTTTCGGCGCTTTGAAGGGAAAATTTTGTAGCTGACCTATCGCTTTGAGGCCATTCTTTACCTTGGCCATCGCAATTCGTTCTCCCGACTAGAACGCTCTGACTTCGTTAATCAGTTCGAGATCGTTTGCCCTTTCATGGAGCATTAAGGTCGCCGGGAAAATAGAGTGCAGCAGTCCGCTCCTATTGGCCCACTGGAAGAAACGCGCGTACGCATCGGTTTCTTGTTCAAGGCTGAGTCCGATTTCTTCCATTAGCTGCCCGGTGCGGTCTGGTATCCGGCCGTTGTCTATCGCGGATGTGAACACTTTGGCCTGGTCATAGAGCGGCGTCTCTTTGCTGATAGCTACCCTGCTGCAGACGAAACCCTTCTTCAACGCTTGGTGCTCCAGATAGGAAAGCAGGTGAGACTTCCCCGTACCAAAATCACCGGAAACCAACATCCCCAGGGAATGGGAAGTGGGATTATCCAGGTCCGTACATTTGGCCAAGAGTTCGGTGAACTTACTTTCTACTTGCGATTGACCACATCCCAATAATTTTACGGATTCCGCATTGGGCACACCGCTCCGCAGGGCTTCCAACGCCTGCCTGCAGGCAAAAGCATTTTTATCTATCACAGTATCCATAAGGGTTAGTCCCTTCTTGAGATAGCTGCACCAAGGGAGCTATCGGATTCACCATGTTTTTGTCACGGACATCGTCCATGACTCTTGTCATGAGAGCCGGATAGATACCAAACCCTCTGGAACGAGCATCCTGCTCAAGAAATGCGTTATCCGTCACCACCACAAGCAAAGTCCCAACCAAATGTTCGGTTCTATCGATAAACTGCCTCAAAAGCTCATAGTGATCTGTCGTCATGCTTCTGGTGTAGTATCTGAGCCCATCTAGCGGATTACGGGCAAGCGTCACACGGGAATTATCGAGCAGAATCACGGTTCCCGCATATCCCGCATACTGGAAATAGTAAAGAGCCGATTCAATGAAATACCTGGCTGTCTTGCGGTTGATGCTGGTGTAGATCGAGAATGGCCTGACCGCGCCAAGTTTGGCATTTCCTGTTAGCCAATCAATCAGCGGTTGACCTTCGTAGGATTGATTTCCACGGTTGTTTTCGTATCGGCAAAGATGAGTCATAGCAACCCTGAAATCTTTAGTCATACGATATTTTTTGGTAACTTTATTTTCTAATTGAGGTCTCAGCTCTTGCAGTACGGACTCCAACTCGAGATCATTGACGTCTCCCATAGCCTTAAAGATGTTATCAGTCTGATGAGGATCAATAGTATCAACCCGATAACCAATTTCCCTGGCCAATCGTAAAAGAAGACGACGGGCCAAATGCCGCCAATCAACCTGTTTTGCCATTTCGAAAAAAATGTCCTGGGGCATATGAATTCTCATATCTGACGCATCCAGCTTGACAACCACATAATCTTGTTCCTTTCCTCGGTTCTCCACAGTTTCGTACAAGGCTGGTTTCAAGTCTTCCGGGGTGACGACAAATTTGACGGAGCCGCCGCCATCCTGGATGAAAGACGACAAGTATTCGGAATCGATACGTCTCAGCCAATCATGAAGGGGCAGGTTCATTATTCGCCTCCAATGAATTGGATTCCGTAATACGTCACTATTTGCCCGTCAGGACCTACGATGGGAAAACTGCCTCGAGCGCTTCTTGCCAATGTAGAAGAGGGGAAAGCTACACGCGCGCCTGACCTGGTGCTGAACGGGCCATTGACCTCTAAAAAATACAGGTCCTTTGCAAAGTCCAGCTTCTTGTACTCATTGCTGACACCAGGAAGAGAGGTGAATGTCTTATAGATTTCCTCCAGAGGCACCACAGGATCTTTGATCGAACTGCTAGAGGAGAGTTTAGCGCAGAGTTTGTAATTATTGTACAAAGCCTCCAGGAAACGGTCTGAACGAAAGCGACGTGGTTTTTTCTGGTTATTGATCAGGATGTCAGCAAGGTAGGACGGCCTCAAAGTCGATACTTTCTTCCGGTCGATTCTCACAGCATGGTTTTCAGGCAAGATTTGAACGATAGACGGGTGAGAAATCAATACGCCATCTCTTTCATAGATGTTCAGTCCCTTTTCCACCGCGGAGCCACGCAACTCGGCGGCAAAGTGTTCTCTGAGATATTCCGACTCTTCACCGTCTTTGAAAGGCCATGTTTCAACCGCGTTTTCCACCTCCTGCCTTAGAGAACTCAGAGCGCTGTTTAACCTTGAAGCAGCCTTTTTTATGGCGCCGATATCCCCTTTCTTAGCTGCATTCCGCAAAACCCCGGCCAGCTTTGCAAGTTCTGCCGCAGATTTCATAGTCGAATTTGCAGCCTTTTCCGTATCACCAAAGGCCCGTTCAAAGCCCGTCATTGTCTACCCCTTTGCTTCCGTTCATCATCCCACAAACCCAGTCTCGCCGGGAGTTACCATGCTCCATATCCGCAACAACTCAGGATAAGTGGTGAACAAAGAAAACTCGCCTTCCCAAGCTAAGAACGGCACCTAACCGTACATGCTGAATTGGAGGATGTCAAAAGAAAAATTCCATTACCCTTGCCGAAGTCTTTTCGACTAGTCGTCAGGGAAGGTCCACTTCGGACAGACGCATGCGCTCCCTTGATCTCATGAGTTATTCGACATTCGAGAATCGGCGATGAGAGTCATCAACAACCGATTTCTGAAGACCCTCAATCCCTGGATTCCGGGTCTTCGCCCGGAATGACAACGCTGCGATTAGCCGGAAGGAGAAAAACATGTACGCACTTTTGCCCTACGGTGCTAGTGGCATCAACAACAATTGCGCTATGGAGAAAAACAGCGTTTGAAAGCATCGAGTTTATCCCCAAGTGAAGTCATAAGGATCTTGATTCATTTTCATCAATCCCACTATCGGGAGTTGAAATCCTATTATCGAGATTATGTTTCTCGTCATCTTCGCGCAGAATTCCCCCAATTAGGAATGAAATTTAAATAAGTTAGAAGTATGGATACGCAAAATTAGGGGACATGTAACAGCAGGCATAAAACAGTAGAGTTGGGATGTACAGCGCTGTACATGTCCCCCAATTTTGCTCACACCATATTTCAGTCTGGCTGCATATCTCTGGATTCCTTCCCTGCGTACGCAGGGATCTCGCAGGAATGACAAGGTTTCTCTAAGATATGAAGATTCCATAACATATTGAATTTATTAAATTCTTATCTCGAACTCAGGTTAACTACCTGATCTCATCTCTCCCCCTTTCCTTGTGAATGAGGCTGAAAGTTCGGGCTGACCCAGGGTTATGGCAATCCCTTCATCCCCGTCCGACGAGCCGTTCTCAGGGGGGAAAGGAGTCGTAAGACTCCCAACCTGCCTCACGGAAATATGAACTTAAATTCCCAAAGTCACAGGCTTGACCCCAATTCCCTGATTTCTAAGAGAAGGGGTTGATCAGTCGGGCCAGGAGACCTGGTTTGCGTTTCCTCTTTGCGGTGCCGTAACTGCCCTCTCCGCCGCGCAGTCTTGGGTCGAACAGGTCCCTGAGGGCGTCGCCAAACATGTTGAGAGCGTAGACGACAATTGTCAGGCAGAGCCCCGGCCAGAGCGCCAGCCGTGGCGCCATCTCCATGAATCGACGCCCTTCGCCGCTCAGCATACCTCCCCAGCTGGGAACCTCAGGGGGCAGACCGAATCCGAGGAAGCTCAGCGACGCCTCACTGATAATCACCCCCCCGATGTTGATGGAGAAGATGATGATGACGGGCGCCATAATATTGGGCAGCACATGGCGGACCAGGATTTGGCTCGTGGGGGTGCCCACGGCTTTGGCTGCCAGAAAATAGTCATTCTCTTTGACCCCAATCACGGCGCTTCGGACGACTCGGGAACCGACGATGCCTCCGGCGATCCCCAGGACCACGATGATCTGGAAGATACCCTGTCCCACGATGGACATGACGGTCAGCAAGAGCAGCAGTCCCGGAAAAGCCATCCAGGCGTCGACAAAGCGCTGCGCAGCCAGGTCCAGTTTACCGCCAAAGAATCCTGAAATGATGCCGATCAAGACAGCGACCACCACATTGACAGTGGTCGCCGCCAGACCGACAACTAACGAAATACGAGCCCCATGGATCAGGCGGCTGAGGACATCCCGCCCCAACTGGTCGGTGCCCAGAAGATACTGGCCTGATGGCTCCTCCAGAATGCTCTCAAGGTGGATTTCAGCATAGGGATAAGGAGCCAGGAGATCCGCAAAGATGCCGGCAAAAAGCAGTACCAGCACGATAAGTCCACAGACGGTACCGAGCGGCTTCTCTCTTAGAAGCCTGATCAGGAAATCGGCCAGCAGGCCACGTCTCTTGGGCGCCGCTATTTCCAAAGATGTATCTGTAACGCCACTCATCCGGCTCTTTCCTTTTAGGAATAGAAATTAAATAACCTGTGATTTTTCTGATGATGGGAGCAAAATTGGGGGACATGTACACCACCGTGCATGCTTATGATACTGTTGTCCGGCTGCTGTTACGTGTCCCCTAATTTTGCGTATCCCTACTCTAACTTATTTAATTTTCTTTCCTTTTATTTGTATTGAATCCTGGGGTCTAAATAACCATAGGTGAGGTCAATTAGCAGATTGATGCCTATTACCGCGGTGGCGATAAACAGGTTTACTCCGGAGACCATCGCATAGTCTCGGTCATTGAGAGCCTCTAGAAAGAGACGGCCTATGCCGGGCAGGACGAATATCTGCTCCATAATAACGGCACCGCCAATCAGAATAGGCAACTGCATGCCGACTATGGTAATTACCGGGATGAAGGCGTTCTTCAGGGCGTGCCTGACAATGACTGCCCTCTCTTTGAGCCCCTTTGCATAGGCAGTCCTGATGTAGTCCTGCCTCAACACCTCCAGCATCATGGTGCGGGACATTCTCATGGTCACCCCCGCCATGGACGCGCCAAGAATGACTGCTGGAATGGTGAACATTCCCAGGTTAGCCAGTGGGTCGTCGGCAAATGGAATCAGCTCCATGGATGGCGACCAAGCCCACCAGATTGAGGGGTAAATCATGACGATAGTGCCGAGCCAGAAGTTGGGAAGGCAGAAAAAGAGGATGGCGAGAGTACGCCCTCCATAATCACCGGCCGTATCCTGATGGATCGCCGAGTAGATGCCGACTGGGAACGCTATGGCGAGCCCGAATATGATTGCCAGGATACCAAGCTCAAGGGTCACCGGCAATTTACTGAACAACTGTTCAGTCACGGACGGACCGCCATACAGTGATTTCCCGAGGCTGCCGTGCAGAACAATGTCTCCCATCCAGCGTCCATACTGGATGTGGATGGGCGCATCCAACCCCAGGGCCTGCTCAATCGCTTCACGGTCAAGCACCATGCCAGCCTCAGGCGGCATCAAAGCCATCATCGCGTCTATGACATCGCCCGGTATGAGACGTACTGAAAGGAAGACGATAATAGACACTATCAACACGGTGGGAATGATGAGCAATATTCTTCTAATTACGTAGGTTCGCATGTCACCCACCTCATCGCGATCTCCCTCGTCATTGTGAGCCAAAGGGGTGGCAATCCCGTCGCCCCCCTCCCACTATTCAATCAGTAAGGGAGCTGAGAGCCTAAGCCCCCAGCCCCCCTCTTTTGTCAGGAGCCAACCGGTGAAGTGCTGAGCCCTAGTGCCCCATTTCCTTCTTCAGCTCCTGGTCAACCCAGACCCGGGCATAAGCGGCTCGGCCAAGATCGGTTCCCAGCCGTACTTCACCATTGTAGCCAGCCAGCCACGGCTGCCAGACGTTAAAGACAGGAAGACGATCAACCCCTACACAAACTTTCTGCTTTAAGAGGTACATATTAATTTCTTTTACCAGCCTCTTGAACTCCTCAACGGTGGTAGCGGCATTGGCGACGTCAACCATGGCGTCGTACTCAGGATCGTTCAGACCCGGCGCGTTCCATTGACTTTCACTATGGGCTTGCCACCATATCGCCGCGGTGTAACCCGTAGCTCGATTGCAGAGGATTATATGTTTATAAGTGCGGCCAGTCTGAGCAGCCCTGTGAGCAGTAAGGTCTAACATCTTAATCCCGACATCAACGCCAATCGCTGCCCAGTAGGTTGTGACTATTTGTGTCAGGTCCATACGCCCATACCATTCATTGAAATAAACGTCCGTCTTGAATCTAATGCCGTCGGCGCTGCGCGGAAACCCAGCCTCATCAAGGAGCCTCTCGGCCTCTGCCGGGTCATAGCGCCACATTTCCTTGACCTCCTCGGGCCACTCCTCAAATGGGGTGAAGTACCCGATCATTGACGGCCCCATAATCCCATAAGGTGTCGGGTCTCCCAAGCCCTTAGCCCATGTCCTGTTAATTGTCTCGCGGTCTATTGCCTTCTGCATGGCTATGCGCACCCTGATGTCCGTAAAGGGTGACTCCGGGTCGCGCAAGTGCAAGGCATAACCAGTCATTGGCTGGTCGAGTAAGGGTTTCATTCTGATTTCGGGGTTCGTCCGCTGCATGCTCTCCCATTGGGGGATGGTAAGGCCCTGAGTGTAGGCAGCAATCTTTCCCGTGCGCAGTGCCGCCAGTTGCGTCTGTAAATCCGGTATTACCAGAAACTTTATCTCGTCGGCATAGGGCAGGCGGTTCTCCGGGTACTTCTCGTCAAAAGCGAAGTAGTCAGGGTTCTTGGTGTAGGTGGTAGAGCTGTCCCTGACCTGGTCGGTCAGCATATAGGGTTCCGTGCCGACGACGTTCCTCCAATCCTTCATGTCGCCATATTGCTTGATGACTTCGGGGGGCTGTATCCAGCTAGTCGCGTAGCTCTTATAGGTTATTTCCTCCAGCGCAGTTAAGCTTGGCTGTGAAAGCTTAAAAACAACTGTCCATTTGTCGGTCGCCGTTATTGATACTACTGGAAAGCTTTGGACCTAAGCCGTGTGGGGGGTCGGCTCGGTGAAGCCGCTGCCCAGACCATAGAAACGGTGGAAGTGATGCTCGACGTCATAGGCAGTTAGCTCCCGCCCGTTCATCGGCGCCTTGTTCTGCCAGTGAACGCCCTTTCGGATGTTGAAGGTATAGGTGAGGCCGTCCGGGGAAATCTCCCAGCTTTCCGCCAGGTGGGGTTTAATAAACTCCATATCAGTAAACTGGTATGTCCAGTCAAATACGTCCCTATCTAATGCCCAATTCCCTATGCCCAGCTTATCCAAAGCGAGACTTGCTATTCGGGAGTTCGATGACCCCCACCAGCCGTCAGGATGCGTTTGCTGGGCGGCCTCGCTGAGGACAATTCTGCCACCATACCGAGGTGCCTCCACCATCTCGCCAGTGGACGGGTCTTTGACCATCTCTTGCACGGTCACGGCGGGATTGAAGTTTTCTTATTATTCTTTTTTCCATTGTGTCCTCTTACATTTGAGGTGTTATAAAAAGATTCACCTGCTCTGAGGTGAATCGCAGTTTCGTGGCAGACCCAACGTCTGCAACGAACAGCTCCACGACAGGGGCTAAAAGTTTCTTCACAATACCCATACTAACCTCTTTTAATTGAGGGTGAAGATAATGATTCACTCAGCCATTGAGCGAATCGGTTTTTTGTGGCAGACAAGGCGCCTGCCACGTTCAGCCTCACGACGGAGGCGACAAATTTCTGCTTACGTGATTTCAACATAGGGTTCTCCTTATAAAAAATGAACGAAACAAGGACGCTCTCAGACGTCCATGATTTTCCAAATTCACCCTTGCCGTTCTGTTCCTGGAACTTGGAACTTGGGATTTGGAACTGGGAACGAGGGATCTTAAGGATCTCTCCCTCTCGGACTGGGCGCCGCTACCGCGTTGCTTCCGGTACGCCGATGCGCCGTATGCGGACCGGGCGTACCGACGGCCCCGTCGAGATGAGATAAGGGGGTAGAACTTGGGATTTGTGAAGTGTGACTGGGACTAATTACTGGGAACTGGGAACTGGGAACTGGGAACTGGGAACTGGGAACTGGGAACTGGGAACTGGGAACTGGGAACTGGGTGTTTAAGTTTACTCGCATATCTACCTTATTGTCAAGATTCTTTTATCCTTGAAACGGTTTAATTTCAGACTTTCATGTCATCCTGAGCAAAGCGAAGGATCGCATTATTGCCCTTTTGTCCTTGGAATAATTTGTATACTCGCTTTGCAAATGGTTGTCAAACTTTTTTTTAATACGGTGATTCATTAATTCTGTATTCTTATAAATTCAATGAAGATCTTTCATATTACAGCGAGATCAAGAAGTCAAATATTTTCTTTTTCTCATGGCGAGATCCAGAAGTCAACTCCTTTTTCAATTCCTATTTGAATCGCTGTTTGAAGGCCTCTTTGATCTTTATATTATAGCGAGATCAAGAAGTCAAATATTTTCTTTTTCTCATGGCGAGATCCATTTGATTTTGTTGTTACAGATCATTTAAGAAAGCTTTGGTGGAGAGCCACTCCAGGGAAACCCTTGAAAAATGTCTTCTAAAGTCGATTGAGTGATGAGTCTTTCTCCTAGTGTTTCGAGTTCATCAACAGAGAGAGTCGCTAGAATGGCTTGATAAGGTTCCGCGGCTTCACCAAACTTCTTTTGGAGTTGTTTTTTTAGTAGATGATATGCTTCTTCTTGACGACCTTCTTGACGACCTTTTTGATGACCTTTTTGATGACCTTCTTGACGACCTTTCAGAAGTCCTTTTTGGAGTCCTTTTTGGAGTCCTTTTTGTTCCAATTGTTCGGCGATTGTCATAATTACCTCGTGAGCGTCTTCAAAGCTGAGCAGGTTTTGCACTTGTTGCACCATTTCCTCTTCTTTGAGGTGGGAACTGGCTTTGAATAAATAGTAGAGTACATCCTCAAGATACCTCAAACCACTGCCTTCTTCAAATAGTTTTTCAAACAAAGGCCAGATGACAGTGGCTAAAAGATGGGAAAGTTCTGGGGAGTCGATGTGTTTCATGATCATTAAAAACACTCTCAAAAACAAGGATCCTTTGATTTGATCATCACTCATGCCTGATAAATCCACCAGGTGATATTCAAAGGAAGGCACATAGGGTTTGAGGGCCTCGGGAACACTGAGAAAGTCATGAAAGTGGAGGGCGGCGGTCCATTTTTTGGGACCTTGAAAAAGTGTTATCGGAAAAACAATCGGGAGCCCTTCTTGAGGAAATTGCTTCAAATATTGCTCATAAATCCCCACCAAATAGCTCAAATACCGATAGCACATGGTTTCATCCGGCTCCTTTTGATGCTCGAAATGAATCAAGAAGAATCCCTTGATTTCCTGGCCCTCGCTTCCTTTAAAACGAGTTTCATAAAGGAGATCACTTTTACGATTCTTCAACGCTTTTTGCACAAAATCGCCTGGTGCCAGACGTAATTGAGACCAGTCCATGATTGCTTGAATGGAAGCGGGCAAATACTCTTTAAAAAAAGCCTGAGCGACTTTTAAATCACTCCACTGTTGAATAAAAAAATCATTGTGAGGCGTCCCTTTTCGTTTGGGGTTTGCAGGTTTTTCCGATTTGGCCATGACACTCCTTATCTGTTTGAAAAACAGGGAATGGTTTTATAATGCGAAAGAGAAAAGTTTGTCAAGAGGTAGCTCGGGTTTTCTCAATGAAATATTGATAGACTTGAGAAAGCCGGAGAGGAGAGACTTTGGTATAAATAAGGACCTTCCCGCAGAAGCCCTTAAGCATCTCTCTGTATCATATGGTTCTTGCGCTTATTAGAAGAATATTTAGGAATGAAATTTAAATAAGTTAGAAGTATGGATACGCAAAATTAGGGGACAGGTAACAGCAGGCATAAAACAGTAGAGTTGGGATGCCGCTGTACATGTCCCCCAATTTTGCTCACACCATTGGAAGAATTTCATGTTATTTGAGGTTTGTTCCTTAACCGTCTTCCCTCAAGGGCGAATCATGGCATTAGAAATGGGCTTTCGTTTGGAATTGGGGGATAAAGTCAGCATACGGAAACCGGATCTCGCGGTCCTTCCGCATTCCAATCCGGTAGTGCCCCACCCCACGGATCGTTCGTTTCATGGGGTGTGTGACCTCTGTATTGAGTTTTTATCCGACTCGACTCCCTCGGAGGTGGAACGGGACACCGTCTTCAAAAAAGAAGAATACGCCAAAGCGGGGGTGACAGATTATTATATTTTAGATCGTTTGGGAAAACATACATGTTTTTATCGACTCCATCAAGCGGGAACCCATCAACGATTGGATTCGGCAGAAGAGGGCCTGATTCAATCCACCGTCTTGGACCAATTTGCTTTTCGGCGCCAAGACTTGGAGGCCTAGATCCCTTTCGAGACCCTGATGAATGATCCGCTCTACCAACCATATCTCTTAAAATCCCTCCAAAAAGAGCGGCAACAAAAAGAGCAGGAAAGGCAACTCAAAGAACAGGAGCGGCAACAAAAAGAGCAAGCCTTGAAAAGAGAAGAACTGGAACGACAACAAAAGAAACAAGCCCTGGAAGAGATCAAACATTTACGCGCCTTGCTTCAAAATAAACACAGCGATCCTCAATAACCTGAGTTCGACATAAATCTTCAATAATATGAGTATCCCAGTGTATATGTCATCCTCGCGAAACTTGTCCCCGCGAAACTTGTCCTCGCGAAAGCGGGGAGCGGGGAGCGGGAATCCGGATTTCAGTCTGGCTGCATACCTCAGGATTCCTTCCCTGCGTACGCAGGGATCTCGCAGGAATGACAAAGTTTCTCTAAGATATGAAGATTCCATAACATATTGAATTTATTAAATTCTTATCTCGAACTCAGGTTAATTGACTCAATTCCCAGTATTATGATGGTATAAACCCGATGTAGTGGGAACGACAAAGCGGAGAAAGGAAATCCCTTCGGATATTTATGATAATCCGATCTATGCCGACAAAGCCTATATCGCCGAATCTCTCACTCAAATGTTGGATGAACAAGGCTCACTGTTCAAGATAGGTGTGAAAAAAGAGAGGCCGGAAGGCGCGATTTTACTTTTTCAGGATGCTTTTACTAAGGCTGTTCATGCAGAAGGCGGGCATCGTTCAGACTATGAATCAAGTTGGTAGCGCTCAAATATGAAGAAGCAAGAAACGGTTTCAAACAGTCACCAGCCTCTCCGTGTAAGTATGCTCCCAGCAAGGTTGCTTGTAATGGAGAGCATTGCTGTGTCAGAAAGCTGCCGATTATTCCACTGAGCACATCCCCACTTCCTGCTGTCGCCATACCTTCATGACCAGTCGGATTGATAAATACCGATCCATCGGCATCGCCGATGACAGTATACGCTCCTTTGAGCAGTAAAACCACCTCCCATTCCACGGCGTATTTTCGGGTGATTTCAATGCGGTTTTTTTGAATATCCGCAGTTGTAAGCCCACACAAACGGGAAAGTTCTCGGGGATGAGGAGTGATAATCGTGGAAGCGGAACGCTTTTTCAACAACTTACTGTCAAGGCAGTTCAAGCCATCCGCATCAATGAGCAGAGGTTTGCTTGTTGAAGCCACCAATTGCCGGACAAATTTTACTGTTTCCGGCGCTTGCCCCAATCCGCATCCCAATACTGCGGCATCCCGTTTTTCAATTTCGGAGGCAACAAAGGTTGCATGTGAGGAGACGAAGTGATGAGGAGATTCCCCTCCGGGAGAAAGGGTCATCAATTCGGGGCATTGTCCCAAAAAGGCGTCACGCAATGCCAGTGGTACACAAGCAGAAACCAAGCCGCTACCATTCTTGATTGCCGCAAAAGAGACGAGCAACACAGCACCGGCCATACCGGAGGACCCGCAAATAGTGAGCAAATGTCCGTAGGTGCCTTTATGCGCATCAACAACTTTAGCCGGGAGGAGTTGTTGAATAAATGATCGCGTGAGCAAATAGACGGGCAAAGCTTCCTTGGACCAATAAGGAGGAATGGAAATGTCTTTGACAACCACCTTGCCTGCGTTTTGCGCTCCTGGATATTGAAAACACCCCTGTTTGCCTAGCTGAAAAGTCAGAGTATATTGACATTCGACTGCCACTCCCATCCTCTGTCCTTGATCCGAATGAACACCTGAAGGGAGATCGACTCCTATTTTGACAGCCAGGGTATTTGTATTGATATGTTCAATCCACTCTCGGAATTTTCCAGTGATGGGGCGCTCCAGACCGGTTCCAAAAATCGAATCGATGATGATGTCCGCCTCCGCCACAATTGAACGGGCAGGGGAGCGGTCCGCTGATTCGGTATATGATACGCTGTTGCCAAATTGCCACCAGAGGTTTTGATTCAGTTTCGCATCTTTGGTTTTGGCAGGTCCTGCATCGACGACGATGACGTTGTAGTTGCGGTTTTTTAATAAACGGGCAATCGCAAATCCATCACCGCCATTATTGCCTTTTCCGCAACATACCACAATTTTTGCTTCCTCATTTTTCTGAAGACAGTGCTCTTCTACCCAGTCGGCCACACACCGTGCCGCATTTTCCATTAAGATCAGTCCGGATATGCCCACTTCCTGAATTGCATGGCGCTCCATTTCCATCATTTCAGCAGCCGTGCAAAGTCTCTGCAATTGAAGAATTCGAGAGCTTGTGAACATGATTGTAACGTCCGAATGAGGTTAATAATGACGTGTCTTCCTTATCTAACTATTTTTTACGGGGCTGTAAACATTCATTTACTTGCCTTTTTGAAAATACAGTTCTTTCATTTTCTGTCCACTGCATGTAAATGCGTGAGCAAGGAGGCAAATACCGTGGTCAATAAAATGATAGCACCTCCTAAAAGGGTTTTCCATGTTGGCGCTTCACCAAGCAGCACGAATGCCAAAACCACGCCATAGACTGGTTCCAGGCAGGCAAGAATACTGGCCAAATGAGCTTTGACATGGATCAATCCCCGTATGAAAAGAACATGAGCGCCTGCTGTGCAAAAAACTCCTAGTATCGCCAACAATAAAAAATCACCGAACTGCAGATTCCAGTCTGCAAACATAACAATTGGCACAAGAACCAGCATGGCAAACAGGTTCTGGTAATAAGCAATCATCAAGGGGGGATAGCGCTTCACATATTTTCTGTTCAACAGTGAAAGTACGGCAAAGAGAAATCCGGACATGATTCCCCAACAGGTTCCTTTCGTTTGTTGGTTGCTGAAATCGAATGCCGGCACCATCAATAACACGCCTGCCACTACAAATATTGTAGTGGCAATACCAAATCCCTGAATCTTCTCATTGAAAAAATAAGGTTCCATGAAGGTGATAAAGACAGGAAAGGTGGCAAAAGTCAACAAGCCAATCGCAACCGTGGACAACTGGATTGAATGGAAAAAGGTGATCCAATGCAGTGCTAAAATGACCCCCATCAGGGCCAGCATAGCTTTGTCGAATTTGCAAGAAAAGGTGCGAGAATAGTTAAAAAATCGCAGGACGAGGTATAAAACTATAGAAGCAAAAAAGGTCCGACCCCAAACAATCATCAGGGGTGTCAAACTGAGAAATTTTCCGAATAACCCTGCGAATCCAAAAAGCAGAACCGCAGCATGAATTCCAAGCAAACTGTTTGTTTTTTTGTCCGTATCCGACATGTCTTTCTCCAAAAAGAGTCGACTTTTTTGGTATCATTGACAATATCTATTCAACAATTCTTTCTGCTTGCGGTCAATATTGAGAACATCAACTCATCTCTCGTTGGACTTTTTTCATTTCCTTGAGAATTTCCTGAAAAATATGATGAAGGGCTTCATTGGAAAGGGGGCCTGTATTCTGCTGGGATAGATTTTCAAAAATTTGTTGCTCTCTCTCCGGAGCATAGACATCCTGTTTTACCTGTTTTTTTATTTTTCCAATTTCCAGGTTTAATTGTGCCCGTTGATTCAATAACTTAATCAGTTCTTTGTCAAACGCATCAATTTTTTTCCGGTACTTTTCCAACGATGGCGTAGCCATTTTTCTCGTCCTGTAAAGGTTTTGCAAGATATGGGAACAATGGGTTAAAATTTCAAAGATTGCCCTGCAATTCAAGTAAAAAAAGAAAAGCCATTCTCCTCCTCGTCAATTTGGCGGGTACTGTCCAAATGCAGCATTGGTAAGCCCAAGATTCTCATCTTTCACATACTTGTATTGAATTGACTTTTAAACTTTCCTGTATCATCTTTAATTGTTAATCAATGTGATAATTGTTTCTTGAAATCAGAAAGAATGCCATGAGAAAGTTTATCGTTGGCAACTGGAAAATGAATGGCAACGAGGCTCTGATCGAAGCTATGGTAAAGATCATCTCGAGGATACGAGAATCATTCAAGGTAGTAAGACAATGCCAACAATCGACATCTTCCACGTCTAATCCAACCAGCCCCCAAGTTGTCATTTGCCCGCCTTTTCCATATCTCCGCTCGTTGAAAGAGTGTTGTGCCGAAGCAACAAATGCAAAAGCAGAAATAGGGATTGGGGCTCAAAATGTACACACCCATCTTGCAGGAGCTTTCACCGGAGAAATTTCGGCAGGAATGCTCCGGGAGTGTGGTGTCAGTTTCTGCATTATCGGACACTCGGAGCGACGTATTTATTTTGAAGAAAGCGATATTCTCATCCGACAGAAAGCAAGAATCCTGATGGAACATGAAATTCGTCCCGTGATTTGTATAGGAGAAAGTTTGGAGCAGCGTGAAAAAAATCTGCATGAAAAAACGGTCATTGGGCAATTGGTGCGGATTATCGACGGCATTCCACTGACTCAACTGCGCCAGTGCATGATTGCTTACGAACCTATATGGGCTATCGGCACCGGCAAGACGGCGTCGGCTGAACAAGCAAACGAGATGCATACTGTGATTCGAAAGAGTTTGAAGGAATTGACAACTGAAGAGACGGCCAAAGCGATTCCTCTCCTTTATGGAGGCAGCGTGAATGCGAAAAATGCCAGCATTTTGCTACAACAGCCCGAAATTAATGGCAGTCTGGTGGGAGGTGCCAGTCTTAAACCAGAAGATTTCAGCCAAATCATTCAATCGTCCATGACATAATCAGAAAATTGGAAGGAATAATATGATATTTGGAATACTCATTTTTTTTCAAGTCGTTGTAGCCTTAGCTCTTGTATTCATTGTTTTGCTGCAAGGAGGAAGAGGTGCTGAGTTGGGCGCTGCTTTTGGAAGTGTCGGTCAGGCCAATTCGGTACGCGGAAGCATGTCGGGAATTAGCAAAGTCACAGCGGTTTTGGGCGCCATTTTTATGGTGATTTCTCTCACCCTGGCTTATTTATCTTCAGAAAAAGCGGCTGATTCCGTCGTTCGAAACATTCAAGCTCCTAGTGCTATTTCGGAAGGTGCTGAAGAGCAGAAAACCGTGGATGATTTACCACAGAAAACCCTGGAACAAACGGACGCGTCACCCGAATAATCAGATCCTGAATTTTGACTTCATTCAGCCGTCCACTTGGGACTACGGAATATTCATGAAGACTCTTTATGTTTTACGGCACGCAAAATCGTCCTGGCGGAATATCTCAATGGCCGATCATGACCGTCCACTGTCGCCTCGAGGAGTAAAAGCGGCTCCTCTGATGGGACAGGCGCTTGCGGCTTTTGAAAATCCACCTACACTGATTCTTACTTCTACTGCCAAACGAGCTATGGATACTGCGGAAATGACTGCCGAGTCCTTCAAGAAATTTTCCTCCTCGAAAGATTACCAGGCTGACTTGGAAGTGATCACCAATTCAGGAATCTATGGTGCTTCGAGCACAACTTTAATCGAGATTTTAAAGGAGATTCCCCAGAAAAATGTCGCTGTTGTAGTCGTCGGTCACAATCCGGTATTGGAGGAGTTCATTTCCCTGCTTTGCTTCAATGCCATTGATGGCGGTTTGCTTTTACCTACCGGTGCTCTGGCGCATGTGTCGGCTGAGATCAACCATTGGAATCAACTACAAAGAGGCGTTGGGACGCTGCATGCCTTGATTTTTCCCAGGCTGGTGAATCGTCTCCTTTATGCGAAAAAGAAATAATTTTTTTCTCAAATTCGGAGTTTTTTTCCTTTACTAAATTATGATCAACACCAAAATTATTTGCACAATTGGTCCTGTCAGTGAATCTTATGAAATGCTACATCAGATGTACAATGCCGGGATGAACATTGCGCGTTTCAATATGTCTCATGGTGATCACTCATCCCATGCAAAGACCATAAACCATATTCATGAGCTCAACCGTAAGATCGAATTCCCTATTGGCTTACTTCTGGACACGAAGGGACCGGAAATTCGCACAGGTCATTCCGATTTTAAATTGGAAAAGGGGAACATCATTGAAGTTTCCGTGGAAGCTGAAGAAGATCCGACTCGAGAGTCGCTATTTATCGGATATCCCGATTTGATCCATACTTTGGATATCGGAGACCGGCTCATGATCGACAACGGGTTGATCAATCTGAAAGTTCTGGAAAAGCAGGAAACTTCATTGAAGTGTCGGGTACTTGATGGAGGACATATCAAAGGAAGACGACATGTCAATTTACCAGGAGTCCCTGTAAATCTTCCTGCAATTACCTCGAAAGACAAAGAAGATATTTTGTTTGGCATTGCAAATGGTGTGGATTTCATCGCCCTCTCCTTTGTTCGAAAAGCGAAAAATATCCGTGAATTGAAGGAACTGTTGGGAAAAAAATCCATGAAGTTGCAGATTATTGCCAAAATCGAAAATCAAGAAGGTGTGGAAAGTCTTGAAGAGATTCTGAAAGAAGCCGATGGAGTCATGGTAGCTCGTGGAGATTTGGGAGTGGAGGTCGACTTGGAAGATTTGCCTCACATTCAACGCCGCATTGCTTATTTGTGTGGACGTTATGGTAAGCGATTTATCGTGGCCACACACTTGTTGGAATCCATGATCGATAATCCCATTCCTACAAGAGCCGAAGCGACAGACGTAGCCAATGCGGTTTTCGAAGACGCGGATGCTCTCTTGTTGTCCGGTGAGACATCCGTCGGGAATTATCCTCTAAAATGCATAGAATACCTGGTCAAAATGGCTAAAAAAACAGAAACATTCCCAAGTGTTCTCTTTGCCCGCCGGGAACTCAACGTCACTTCCAAGAAACAGCAAATTGCGCGATCGGCGGAACAGTTGACCAGACAGCTCAAATGTAAAGGACTCCTGGTTATCACAAAAAGCGGCAATACTGCCGAATGCGTGGCGAATTGCCGGACATACGGTTTCCCTACTTATGCTTTCACTAATAATGTCAAAACGTATCGCTTAATGACCCTCTTTCGGGGAATCCATCCCTTCCTGATCGAGTTCGAAGATCCGGAACAAACCATTGGGAATGCTTTCAACGAACTCAAAGAACGCCACATTGTACAAAAAGGTGATCAAATGGTCATCATTTCTGACATGCGGGTAGAAACCGGGCGTGTGGATTCTATTCAAATCCGTCCGGTCCATTAACTCTATGGCTGGTGTCGTTTATGAGATGCAATATAAAAAATAAATGTTTGATTATTTTAATGATATTGGGATTCTCACTCTTCTTGATGGGGTGTGAAACCCTCACGGCAATGTTTACTCCAAAACCGCTCGAAGAGAAACAAACGACAAAACGTTCAGAGCAAACGAAGATCGTTGATGAAACAAAAGAAGGGCAAGAAAGAGCGGGCCGGGGTGAAACCCCCGGCAAAGATGCAAACGAAAAATCGTCGCATAGTTCAACGGATTCTTCAGGAACAAAGAAAGCTGATACCGAAGCCACTGCCGTGGAATCCAGCACTTCAGAGGGCTCTCGATCCAAGTCTGATTCATTAGCAACCTCTCGAGCAGCGTCCGCCGATTCATCCGTTTCTCAAACAAGAGGTGATCAAGTCACATTGCATTCCGAAGAGACTAAAGAGCAAACTTCTTCTAAAATCGAAGATTCGCAGAAGGAATCCATAGTGAGCTTCCAACAACAAAAAGACAGAGAGCAACAACAAGCCGAAAAAGCGCGACAACAACGGGAAAGGGTTCAAGAAAAGATAGAACTGTTGCGGCAACAACAGGAAAGGGAGCAGCAACAAGTAGAAAGAGCGCGACAACAACAGGAAAGGGAGCAACAGCTAGCCGAAAAAGCGCGACAACAAATGGAAAAAGAGCAACAGCTAGCCGAAAAAGCGCGACAACAGCAAGAAATGGATCAACAGATGGTCGAAAGAACCCAACAACAACTGGAAAAAGAGCAACAACAAGCCGAAAAAGCGCGACAACAGCAAGAAATGGATCAACAGATGGTCGAAAGAACCCAACAACAACTGGAAAAAGAGCAACAGCTAGCCGAAAAAGCGCGACAACAGCAAGAAATGGATCAACAGATGGCCGAAAGAACTCAACAACAACTGGAAAAAGAGCAACAGCTAGTCGAAAAAGCGCGACAACAGCAAGAAATGGATCAACAGATGGCCGAAAGAACCCAACAACAACTGGAAAAAGAGCAACAACAAACTGAAAGGGCTCAACAACTGTCAGCAAGAGCTCAACAACTAAAAGCCCAAGAAGAGGCGATGGTTGAAGCCGCGCGTACGGAGCCGATGGCGGAAGTAATATTTGAGTTGCATGTGATTTTTTTTGAATTCGACAAAAGCCGCATCCGGAACCGTTTCAAAGTAGCCCTTATGGAAAACATGGAATGGATCAAAAAACATCCCCATGTGAAAATTCAATTGGAAGCCCATGCCGATGACAGAGGTACAAACGAATACAATTTGGCTCTGGGAGAACGGCGTGGCTATTCGGTCCTCAAATTTCTGATGGCAATGGGGGCTAATCCCAAACGGTTTTCTATTATAAGCTTCGGAGAAGAGCGTCCAGCCATGATCGATTGCAAGGACGAGCAATGCTTTGAAAAAAACAGACGTGTCGAGTTTGTCAGGTATTAAGATTCTAATCCTTTCCTGATACCGCAAAGAGAGAGAAGAATATCGGGAGTGATAGAGCGCACTCATCTTGCGCTGACAAAATATTTTCAAGAAAATTAGTAAAAACAATGAAAGACCTATGAAATTTTGGATCGGCAGCGGATTTTTTTATCTGACACTCTTGTTTTCCTGGCAAACAACGGCTGTAGAAACATTTCAGCAGGATATTGAGCATAGAGGAGTGCTTTATTTAGGTGACTACCAGATTTTTCCGGAAAACCGTTTGGGGAACTCGCTTTATTACAAAAACAAACTATTGATTTCCTTTCCTGATCGTCAAATCCTGAAGTTCTATGAAATTCCGGAAACTCGAAGTTTGGTTTATTTGTATACAGATCATCAACAGGTCCTTGCCCTGGACGTCTATGACTTTTCGGAAGAAAAAAAATCAAATATCAAAAGAGTGGATAATGAATTTTACGAAGTCCGGATGCCAGGGAATCGAAAAATTTTCCGGATTTATCAAAAAGATCTTATCGGCCTCACATCTCATTTGAGAACTGCAACCGGTTTGACCCCTTCTCACTCTCATATCGCTTATTATCATATTGAACGTTCAGAAGTCATCTCAAAAGATGATGTCGAGTTGGAGCAGCGCATTTATTATTTCCGTATTCATGTCCTGAAAAGAAGTGAGATTGAGCCGATAAAATTAAGTGAAGTCATCCAGGACACCCAAGCTTCGCTCAAACTTACCTGGATTGATGCGCGCACTTTAAGCTATCGTTTATCAGATGGTACTTCCCACGAAATCGATGTTGCTTCACAGTTGCCCGACTACTTTTAAGCCTGCCTGTTCATGCGGATTCACGCAACAGCGATCGTAATTCTGATCGGCCATCTGATTTTATTTTCCCTGCTCAATAATCTTATCACTCCCCATCCGGATATGCTGGATCATTGGGTGTGGTCTCGGCATTTATCACTTTCCTACTATGAGCACCCACCGATGGTGGCCTGGGCCATTCGACTCTTCACTACGTTTGCAGGAAATTCGGAAACCGCACTGGAGTTCGCAGCTCAATTTTACAATCTTCTGATTCTGGCATTGAGTTATGGGATTTGTTACCGGCTTTTTGGAGTGCGAACGGCGGTTTTTTATTTGATTTTGCTGGAGTCCACTCCATATTTTTTAATAGGGTCCGTTTTTTTGCACATTGACCAACCCTTTCTCATTTTCTGGCTGTTCAATCTTTATTTTCTTTGTCGTTTCCACAAAACCCATGCAATCCGATGGTTGATTTTGATTGGCATCACCGCAGGTTTGGGCGCACTCTCCAAATACGTCACAATCTTATTTTATATCGGCGCATTGCTCCATCTGCTTCTCTTTAAGGATCAACGCCATCATCTAAAAAATCCTTGGATATATTTTGCTGGCTTCCTTTCGTTGCTGATTTTCATTCCAGTTTTAGTCTGGAACTTTCAAAATGACTGGATTTCCTTTCGCTTCCAATTCGGTCGAGGTCTTTCTGCGATACCATCCGGAAAAAGTTTCATCTTATTTACCATAGGTCACCTGCTTCTCTTCTCGATCGTTTGGTCATGCTGGAGTATCTACCAGATTTGGCGGAAACGACAGAAGCTTCTTCCAGGGTGGACAAGCGAGTCAAAACAGCCCGAATCAATCATCGTAGTTCTTTCGGCAGTCCCTTTGCTTTTCTTTTCCCTTGCGAGTTTTCGAGGAGTTATTGCCGACCCGCACTGGGTCAATGTCAGCTATCTGGGGATCATGATGTTGTCAGGAAAAACTTTGTCCCAAGCATGGGAGCTTCATCACGTACCCGGCGGAAACTCATTTTCTCGATCATCCGGAAGCATCAAACTCATGGTAGGAGGGGGATTTTTGCTCAACTTGGTAATTTTGCTGTTTGTGTTTTGGCATGTGAAAACCCCCTTGATCGAATTTCCACAATATCAGTTCAAAGACTACCGCCCTTTCGCCCGCTTTGGATTTTCACAAGACATTACTGAAAAATTGCAAACTTTAAAAAATGCGACTCCCTTAAAGAGAGATGCCTTTCTCAACCGTCTGCGGAAAGTTCTAACCAATGAGGAATTGGAGAAGTATCAAGAACGCATTCTGAAGATCGCAGCACATCCGCATTATGATCGCATAATCCCCATGTTAGCCTGGAAAGAGACCGGCGATCAGTTAAAGGCATTGCTGAAAAAGAAGGGGGCCTATCCGGTAGATTTTATTGTTTCGGAAGAATACCAGTTGAGCAGCGCAGTTTCCTTTTTTCTGCCAAACCATCCTCCTCCTCATAGTTTGGAAAAACCAGAACGAAATCAATGGAGTCGCCTCGAAGATATACGAGACAAACAGGGAGTTATTTTATGCAGAATACAAAGCTGTGATCGTGTTCTCGTGCTGGCTGAAGATCGTTTTCAACGGGAGTTCCTCCAATGGGGAGAGATCGAAATCCTCAAAAACAATCGCTTGATCCGGTATCTGGAAGTGTATGGCTTCAAATAAAAAACGGATTCTTAGAAAAATATCTGTTGAAGCGGAGAAATCGATTTGGAGCGTTGAGTCTTCAAGTTTCTTGGATTTTCCTGATGTAGCGATTCATATACTCACTGGCTGCCAGGGCCGCTAAGGAAAGAAGGACTGAAAGCAGGAATAAGCGCAGGGTCTCATTTTCGGTGTCAGGTTGCTGAAGCAAATTGAACATTGCTAGAGGCAACGTCATGGTTTCTCCCCGGATACTCGAGACAAAGGTGATCGTTGCTCCAAATTCACCCAGGCTGCGAGCAAAAGTCAGCAGCATGCCACTCACAATCCCAGGAACTATCAAGGGAAGCGTGACTGTAAGGAAAACTCTTAATGAGTTTGCGCCAAGGGTTTTGGCGACATCTTCCAATCCCTTATCCACGGTTTCCATTGAAATCCTCAAGGCACGGACCAGCAATGGAAACGATACCACTATTGAAGCCAATACCGCTCCCTTCCAAGAAAAAGAAAAGCTGATCCCAAAAAAGCTATCCAGCCACTGACCGAGAATGCCTCTTTTTCCAAAAAGTATGAGAAGCGCATATCCCGTCGCGGTGGGCGGCATCACCAGTGGTAAATGAATCGCCACTTCCATCAAAATTTTACCATAAAATTGGCAACGTACCAGCACCCAGCTGCATGCGAGACCAGGTATTATGCTGGCTACCACACACCAGAATGCTACTTTCAATGAGAGCCATAACGCCTCCTGTTCCATTGCTGTGAATTGCAAAAATTCGCTCATGGTTGTTTCTGAATGTCATGGAATATGGACCCCTCGCTCAATGGGTGTTCGGGCAGCGGCGCTCTGATCTAAAGGTCGGACTTGCCCCCGGTTTTTTCAACCAAATAAGTCGCTTCAATGACCATGCTTTTAGAAACCGATTTACACATGTCATACAAAGTGAGAGCCGTAACAGAAGCAGCGGTGAGGGCTTCCATTTCAACTCCAGTGACTGCTGCTGTTTTGACCACTGCTTCAATGAGGGCATGCTCGCCATGTACGGAGATATTGATTTTGATACTCGAAAGCGGCAACTGGTGGCACATGGGAATCAACTCGGAAGTCCGTTTAGCTGCCTGGATCCCTGCAACGACAGCTGTTTGGAAAACCGGTCCTTTTTTAGTACTGCCGGTTTCCTGCAGCATCCGACCCAATTCCGCGCCAAGGCGTACACGAGATACTGCAATGGCTCTCCGCTCCGTAACGGACTTTGCTGAGACATCCACCATTTTTGGCAGATTGGCGTCTGAGAGATGGCTGAATCGCGTCATATTTCCATTCCCAACATAGGGACCAAGGGGCGCACTGTCACGGAGGAACCTTTGGGAAGCACTTCCTCGTTTTCCGGAACAACAATCAGAGCATTTGCGCCGGCCAGAGAACTAAGGCTATGGGATCCCTGCGCAGGCAAAGGCGCCACATGAAACTGATTATGATCTTTCCTCAAGTTTGCTCGAATATACTGTCTGCGGTCTGATTGTTCCGTGATATCCAAATCCAGCGTTGCAGAAACAAGGGGGTTTTCCAACAGGCGACGTCCCATTGCCTTACGGATGGACGGGCGAGTGTATTCTTCAAAGACGACATAACCGGCAGCAGGATTTCCTGGCATGCCGAAAACGAGTGTTTTTTCGCTTTTTCCGCGTCGGCGGACTGCAAAATAGAAAGGTTTTCCTGGCTTAATGCGTACTTTCCAAAAGATTTCCTCCGTTCCGATTTCTTTGAGCGCTTCCTTGACAAAATCCCGTTCTCCCATAGAGACGCCTCCTGTAATGAGGATCAAGTCTGCCTGGATGTTAATATTGACGACTTCATAGATCAATCGCGGATCATCCTTCACAATTCCGACCCGGTGCACAAAACATAGCTCTTCTCGAGCCAGAGCAGCGAGCATATAACTGTTCACGTCATGAATTTTTCCGGGCTCTAGAGGCTGGTCCACATCGATCAATTCGCTGCCTGTTGTAATAACGACAACTTGCAGAGGGGGTTGGACCAATACCCGTGAATATCCGAAAGCAGCAAGTAAAGTGATCTGTGACGGACCAATCCTCTCTCCTTGGGAAAGTACTATTTGTCCTTCCGGAATATCTTCCCCTTTGAAACGAACATGCTGACTTTTTTGAGGAGCACGCGTGAACCAAATCCGATCCGCGTCCATGCGTACTTGCTCTTTCATCACTATTGTATCTGCTCCAGGCGGAAGTTTTGCTCCAGTGGCAATCTGGAAACACTCTCCCCGTCGCAGAGGTTGCAGTCCATGATCTCCAGCAGCAATAAAATCAATTTTTCTCAAGGGTACCGGAGAAATTTCACTGGCATGAGCCAAATCTCCGGTTCTCATGGCGTAGCCGTCCATGGCTGAATTGTCAAAGGCAGGGACAGACGAGGTTGCTTGGATATCTTCTGCAAGGATTAAACCCAAACATTCCTCCAACCCCATCGACAGAGGAGTCTTCAAGGAAGTGTGTTCTAAAACTATTCTTTTTGCATCATCAGGATTGAGCATTATTTTTCTCCTCTGAAATCAAAACGGGCAGTCCCCCAGGGTCGACACAGGACCTGACAATCGGCGGCACTCGCTGTTTGTTTCAATTTTTACATTGAAACCGAGAGAAAGGCAACGCTGTATTCAAGGGGTGGTTTCTTACATAGAATGAGGATCCATGACCAGAACCGCGGCACCTTGGATTTGCCCGTTTCGCAATTTTTCCAAGGCTTCAGTCGCCTGCTCCAGGGTGAAAGTTTCCACTTCTGTCCGGATCGGAATTTTGGGAGCTATTTGAAAAAAATCAATACCATCCTGCCGGGTCAGATTGGCGACCGAACAAATCGTACGCTCCCCCCAAAGCAAGTCATAGGGAAAGGAGGGAATATCGCTCATGTGAATACCGGCGCAAACTACGATCCCTCCTTTTCTCACGGCGCGCAGTGCTTGTGGAACCAAGGCGCCCACCGGTGCAAAAATAATGGCCGCATCAAGCAATTCAGGTGGCAATATATCAGAGCCACCCGCCCAGGATGCTCCAAATTCTTTGGCAAACGCCTGACCTTTGTCGTCGCCAGGACGAGTGAAAGCATAGACGGTTCTTTTTTGATAACAAGCGACTTGAGTAATGATGTGAGCAGCTGCCCCGAATCCGTATAGTCCCACTTTCTCTACCTCTCCAGCCATGCGGAGAGCACGATAGCCAATCAACCCTGCGCAAAATAATGGCGCTGCCGCCTCGTCTGAGTACAATCGTGGGATGGAAAAACAATAGCGGGAATCCGCCAAGGCGTACTCTGCATATCCTCCGTCGATGTGATACCCTGTAAAAACAGCGTGATCACATAGATTTTCCATTCCCGAGCGGCAATGTACGCATTTTTCACAAGAGTTCCCCAACCATGGCACCCCAATACGTTCACCTTTTGAGAGGGTTTTGACGTTTACACCCACTTCTACGATTGTTCCGACAATTTCGTGCCCCAAAACGAGAGGAAGCTTGGCCTCTTTGAGATCTCCTTCATATATATGTAAATCGGTACGGCAAATGCCACATGCCCCGACCCGAATCAAGACCTGATCCGGAGCAGGATGGGGAATATCGGATTCGCGCAATTGAAGCGGCGAACCGGCTTTTTCCAAGATCATGGTTTTCATGATGTTTTCCATGGCACCTCTCAGGCTCTGCCAGACCGAGGCATTGCGGGATTATACTTTTTCTTGACATTCAATGCTTTTTTCTTGTTACAGCAAGCTCAATTCCTGCCACACCTCACTGAATTCTGCTTGAAGTAATGTATATCGCAAAGCGGGGCTGGCATTGTCCACTGCCAGTTGCATAGCATTTTCCATCCCTATGATCACCACAAGCTGCTTGCCCCGGGTCATGGCTGTGTAGAGCAAATTCCTTTGCAGCATCACATAGTGATGAGTGGTCAAGGGTAAAACCACCGCCGGATATTCACTGCCTTGAGATTTATGAACGGAAATAGCATAGGCAAGATTGAGTTGGTCCAACTCTTCGCTCTCATACGGTATTTCTTGGGAATCGAAGCGCACCAGTAACTGTTTCGACCGGGGATCGCAATCAATGATGAGACCCACATCTCCATTGAATACTTCTTTTTCATAGTCATTTTGCTGTTGAATGACCTTATCTCCCACCTTGAAGACTTGCTCCTTGTATGTCAAAGAAATGGTGGAATGATTCATGGTTTTCTGCAATTGTTGATTGAGGTGAATGGAACCGGTAATCCCCCGGTGCATTGGAGTGAGAACTTGTATTTCAGTTTTTGGATCAAATGTAAATCGTTTGGGTATCCGTTCCGTGACCATGGTGATGATTTTTTCCACAACTTTATGGGGGTCTTTTTCCCGAATAAAGTAAAAATCCAGCAAGTCTCGGGACTTGGCATTGGAAACAGTGGGCTGTGATGTGTGGTCCGCATGAAGGATGGGATAAATTCCTCGGCGAACGTGGTGCGCATTGATTGTAATCAAACTATCGGCGGCCTGCCTGAAAATTTTTTCAAGACGAACAACCGGAATGATTTTGGAAAGAATTAGATTCAACAGCACAGCCCCGGGTCCGACCGAAGGAAGTTGATCCACGTCTCCCACAAAGATCAACCGCGCTTCTGAGCGAACGGCATCTAATAATGAGGCCATCAAAAGCGTATCAACCATGGATATTTCGTCGATAATCACCAACTCGCTTTCTATCGGATTTTCTCGATCATATTCAAATCCCTGTCGTGAAGCTCCCAAAAGCCGGTGAATCGTGGAGGCGGGGCGATGATTGGTCTCTGCCATTCGTTTGGCAGCTCTTCCTGTTGGCGCTGCCAGCGATACATGAGGAATATGCTTGCGAACGAGTTCTAAAATGAAACGGATGATGGTAGTTTTTCCAGTTCCGGGTCCTCCGGTAATGATTAAAACTTTGTGTGCCAAAGCTGCCTGTACGGCTTGCAGTTGTACAGGGTCCAACATGATGCCCAGCTTTTTTCCCACACTTGCAATCAAAGATTGGGGATGATCAAACTTTGTATATGCTTCATTTTTCAGAACACGGGAAAGATCTTCCGCAATACGCCGTTCGGCATGATACAATCTGGGATGGGCAACTACTTCTCGAGAAACAGGGTCTTGAGCAAACACTCTCATCTTCTTGATTTTGAGCAGGCGATCTTTGAGTAATTGCCGAACAGCCTCGATGACAATATTTTTTTCAATTCCCAAATCTTCAGAAGTTTTATCAATGAGCAATTCTCGTGGGTAACAGGTATGCCCTTGGAGGGAAAGCTGGCTCAGGACATATAAAGTTCCTGCAATGGCCCGCTGCTGAGAATTGACGTCAAAACCAAGATTGCGGGCAATCTGATCTGCAATCTGAAACCCAATGCCGTGAATCTCCGTGAGTTGGTAAGGGTTGTTTTTCAACAATGGAATTGCATTCAGGCCAAAATGCTGCAAAATTTTGAGGGCTTGAGCAGAAGAACTGCCAATTTCATGAAGAAAGGTCAGGATATCCCGTTCCCCCTTTTTTTCTTCCCAAACCTCTAAAAGTTGCTTGAGTTGCTTTTTGTTGAATTGGGGAATTTTGAGCAAATCCCGGGGGGATTCGTCGATCACCCGAAATGTCTCTTCTCCAAATTTCGTCACAATCCGGCTTGCTGTTTTCTTGCCGATTCCCGGAATATCTGAAATGAGGTAACGTTCAATGCCACGAGGTGATTTGGGTAAAATCGGAGCAAATTCGTGGACTACCAGTTGTTTGCCGTATATTTTATGCACCTCCCACTTTCCTTTTACCTCGATAATGGATTTTTCTCCCACATTGAAGACCGTACCTTTGATGGTGATGAGCTCCTGCATGTTTTCTGGTAAAAAGCTGGCAATCATAAACCCGGTTTCCGGCTGTATGTACACGATCCTTTCTACGGACCCTATCAGGGTGATTTCCGCATTGGCGTCACTATGCAATTGCGTTTGCTGTTGAGACAAACTGACCATTTTTAATTGCTGAAAATAGAAATGAAAGCGAAGCTCATCTGTTCAGGTGAGTGACTTTCATTTGGTCAAATTTCTTTTGAAGTAGATCCATAGCGCCTCCAATGCTAAGGAGACATGGGCGTTCAGCATGATTCGTTGCCTTGTAAGCACCACTTGATTATAAGCGAACCTGATATTTGACAAGGAAAAACGCTGCAAACAGTGCCGAAGTTGCTCCGGCCGGTCCTGATTGAATAAATGTTCTTCTTGCAAGCCATGAGCGAGCCATTCTAAATCCCGAAACCAAAACTCTAAAAAATCAAGCATGTAGCTCCAATCTTTTTCTTTAGCAGCACTCCATTTTTCAAGGGTGTTAAAGATTTCTTCCATCCATTCTACAGAAAGAGTACTCAATAAGGCAATCACGGTCTCTCTCATATCTTGTAGCAATTCTACCTTAGCTACCCAATCAGGACGCACCCGGCCCATGGCAAAACGGGAAAGAAATAGAATCTGATCTTCTGTCAGAGACTCGTACCTATGCAAAATCTCCAGGATGTGTTTTTTTTTCAACAGCCGAAAACGGATTAAACGGCAACGAGAAACAATGGTTTCTAAAAGCTGCTGTGGATGTTCGGCGAGAAGGACAATCACGGTTTGGGGAGGTGGCTCTTCCAGGGTTTTGAGAAAAGCATTGGCCGATTCTTTATTCATTTTTTCCGCTTCAACCAATCCCAAAACACGATAGGTTCCCGCCGCAGAACGCAACTCCAGCCATTTAAGCGCCTCTTTGATTTGATCGATTCTGAGGAATTGTCCGGCAGGTTCGATAATGGAAAAATCAGGAAAACTTTGATGCGCAATCTGCTGACAAGTGTTACAATGGCCACAGGCATTTACTCCACCGACGGGAACTCCTGCTTGCAGACAATTGAGTGTTTGGGCCAGGGCCAGCAAGGTCTTTTGCTTACCGATATGGTGGGCGCCTGCAAACAAAAAAGCCGGAGGCAATTGTTGATGTTGGATGGATTTCTTCAAATAGTCAATGGCGACATCTTGACCAAAGACTTCAGAAAAAGCCATAGACGTGCCTGTTCTTGTTACAAAAACGAGTCTTAGTTCACTCAATTGAGACTAGATGTAAATCTCTGATCAATTGTTGAGATTCTGTATCAAAGAAGCGGCAGGAGTCGCCGTCAAACTGAAAACAAAGTTCATTTCCTTGTTTCCATTGGGGCAAACTTTCCGGAATCAGCACCCTCAATTCTCCCAAGGTACTTTCCAAAAAATAAAGAGTTTCCCTCCCCATCGTTTCCAACTGTTTCACTTTTGCTTTGATGCCTTGTTCAGTGAAACGGATGTTTTCGGGACGGATACCCAAGGTCAATAGGCCTTCAAATGCTTGATTGAGTGTGATGACAAAATCATCAATTGCTAATTTTGATTGTGATGCTTTACCTTGCAGAAGATTGATCGGGGGAGTTCCGATAAAATTAGCAACAAACAAACTGGAGGGGTTGTCATACAGATCTTTGGGGGAGCCTATCTGTTCGATTCTACCGCGACTCATACAAACGATGCGATCTGCCATAGTCATCGCTTCCAACTGATCATGAGTCACCAGTATCGTTGTGATTCCCAAACGCTGTTGCAGAGATTTGATTTCGGAGCGCATTGTCATGCGCAGAATCGCATCCAGGTTTGACAAAGGTTCGTCCAACAGCAATAATTGGGGTTCTTTGACCAAAGCACGCGCTAGCGCAACCCGTTGCTGCTGTCCTCCTGAAAGTTGGCTGGGTCTACGATTCAGTAACTCTTCTATATGCACCAATTTCGCAGACTCTCCGACCAATCGCTTCGCCTCCGTTTTCTCAATATTTTTAAATTTCAAAGGGAACTGAATATTTTCACGCACATCCATATGCGGATAAAGCGCGTAGGATTGAAAAACAATCCCGATGTTGCGATCCTTGGCTTCCACTTCATTCACTTTTTGTCCATCAAAGAGAACGTCTCCTCGGGTGGGAGCATAAATCCCTGCCAGAATAAACAATGTGGTGGATTTGCCACACCCGGAGGGACCGAGTACCGCAACAAATTCACCATCATCCACGCTAAGGTTGAGGGGTTCCAGCGCCACCACATCGCCCCACGCTTTCGTAATGTTTCGTAATTCGATATTGGCCATGGCCTAACCCTTCACACCCCCAATGTTGAGTTGGACAATATATTTTTGAAAAAACAGGAATAGCATAATACTGGGCAGTACATAAAAGACCCCCACTGCCGCAACAATACCATAGTCGACACCCCCGATATCGTCCGAGACCCAAAACAAGTACAAACTCATCATCCAGTTAGACTTTTCAAATAAAAGAGTACGTACAAAGACGTACTCTTCCCATCCCCTGATGAAGGCAAAAATGCCAATGGCCAGCATCCCGGCTTTAACCTGGGGAAGCACCACCCTGAAGAACGCCTGCCTGCGGGAAGCCCCATCGACGATAGCGGACATTTCAATGTCCCAAGGCACGCCATCGAAAAATCCTTTCATCAGAAAAATCGAAAACGGCAGTTCCAAAGTCACTGCAACTAATATGACCCCGGTGAGCGTATCCAACAGGCCAACCCAATACATGATCATGAAAATGGGGATCACCAAGGTCATTGCCGGAAATGCGTGTAAGACCAGCAATGATTGTAAAAAGGAGGTCCTTCCCGGAAAAGAAAAACGGGAGATGTAATATCCAGCGCAAGTCGAAACATAAAGTACGATTACGGATTGCACCGTTGCAAAAATCAAGCTGTTGCTGAAGGCAGTCCAGACCCAGGGAAACTGGGCCCCTCCGGCACCAGCTTTGCCTCGCATTTCCTCCACAATGTTGGGATTCCAGAGGAAGCGGAAATTTCCTAAATGCAAAAAAGGTCCGATGTAGTATATCAAAGCAATCACGGCCGCTAAGGTGATGAGAACATAAGCATCAATGCGACGACGTCTTATGTTGATAAAGATGCGTACGCTGCCTGCCAGAAAGACTGTCGGTAATAAAATCGCACAAGCGCGCCAAAGGACAAAACTTTCCACACCCCCAGTTTTTGCAGAAAAGGAAATTGTAAAAAGCCAGAAATAAGGCAATAAAACAGGAGTGGTGACCAAAATCAGAAAACCAATCAGCAAGGTTTGCTGACTCCTCCTCGCCCATTTCGATTTTTTAGCCTGGAGATTCCAATATTCCTGATCCACTGCAGTAGCAGACGAGACGAGACGATTCATATCAGTGCACCTCGATACGGGGATCTTGCAGCATTCGTTTCATATCCATAAAGCGCCACATCAACAAAGAAGCCAGAATTCCGATAATCACCAATACCAGCGCCAATGCCGCCCCATAAGCATATTGTCCGTTTTCAAAGGCCCGTTTGTAAACATAGAGAGCAAACACGGTGGTGTCATAAAAGGGACCACCATCGGTGACCAGCCAAATATATTCAAAGCTGACCAAGAGGGAAAGGGTTTGATAAACCGTGATAAAACTGAGTGGCCATCGGATTGCCGGTAAGGTGACATATCGGATCGTCGACCAGAAACCTGCACCATCCGATTTTGCTGCATAGAATAAATGTTGAGGGATGGAACGGATGGAAGAAGTGAAAATGATCATCCCCATGGATGCGCCAATAAAACCATTGACCACAATGATCAAAAACAACGGCGCCTGATTCATCATATCGTATTCTGCCAGACCGACACTTTTAAAAATCTGATTGAGCAATCCGCGGTCAGTTGGATCAATAATCCAGACCCACAACAAGGCGTAAACCACTGAAGGGCTCATGCGAGGGAGAAGCCATATTGAACGAAAAAATGCTCCCATTTTTTCTTCGATATTGGTGGTCACTATGGCCAGGATCAGGCCAAATGTCACATTGAATATTGCCAGAGTGCCGAGAACATAGAGAAAGGTGGTGCCAAGCGTACGGACCAAGCGGACATCCCGGGTGACCATGCGCTCAAAATTGGCGGTCGTAAATCCACGAACTTGAAGGGTTCTGCCCATGTCTGTGAATGCGATACCGAGATCGACAATGACAGGAGCAACAAAGAACAGAAATAATAAAAGAATGGCAGGCCCCAGAAAAATCACGAAATTCATCTGTTGCCGTCTTTGTTGACTTGGAGCAGACATGAGCAAACTTGAGCAGAATTCACAGTGGAGCAGGAAAGAGGAAACCCTCTTTCCTGTCATGGGAATCAATCAGTTATCATTACATCATCTGCCAATTCCGCTTCCAACTCTTCCAAGACGAAGGAGACGGCTTCCTCAACATCCAAACGACCGGTCTCCACTCCTTGGATCCCCTTATAGATGATCGCGTTGAATTGGCCGATATAGGGGTGATTGGGCATGAAAGTGGCGTATTCCAGCATAGGGGTGCCACGTCGGATGGCCCACGCTTTTTGATACTCAGGCATGGAGGCCTGCCCATAATTGATCGCGGTGTGGTTGGTGCTAACGGCATGCTGGGTATTGAAAAAAGGCTGGCTGGCAATGGCGATCAACAAGGCAGCCAGATCTTTTTTATCAGATTGTGGGTTGACGACATACACGATGGGGTGGGAAAGATTTTTTGGAGATCCTCCTTTTTCAGCAGCCGGTGAGTTCAGCCAACCGACTGTATTCGTATAGGATGCTTCGCTATCCTCAGAAACCCCGAATCTAATCTGAGTGCCGACGTCCCAAACCCCATGGAACTTGATAAAGGCATCTCCTTCCGGCATGGCATGATTAATCGTGTCCCAGGACATGGAAGTGTTGTTTCTGGGAGTGACCCCATTTTCAGCATTCCAAGCAATCCAGCCTAAAAATCCTTCCAAGGCTTTTTTAGATGCTTGCAATTTGCCGGAAGCTTGATCCGAGGCCTCAAAACCAAATGATGCCATCGGCATGAGAAAATCCGGTCCTGTATTGGGGCGATGGACAATGCCATATTTGGCAACACCGGCATCGACCACTTCTTTGCTCAGCATGGAAAGATCCATCATCGTGAAATCCCCGGAATTGACCCTGTCCGGGAGAGAATTGATGAATTCTTCGGATTTTCCAATTTGCCGCAGCATATCTTTACGAAAAAAGAACATACGCACCTCGGAATCCTGAGGAACGGCATGTCTTTCTCCCATAAAGAGGGTGGATCCCCATAAGGCCGGGATAATATCCGAGTAATATTCCGGATAGGCTGCAATGTGATCTTCCAGATTCATGGCATAGCCTGCGTCAGCAAACGCGCCGACCCATTCGTGGGCTGCCACGTAGAGATCCGGGGCTTTGTCTACAGCAAAGGCTTTCATCAAATCCAATGCATCATCATCGTAACCTTTGGCATTGTTTTCATGAACTTTCAGTTCAATGGTTGCATCAATACCGGCTGCTTTGTACTGTTTGTTCAGCAGTTCCGCCGCAGCCACGATATTTCCCGTCCGCAATGGGCCGGAACGGTCGGCGCGAGACCAGAAACTGAGTTCTATCGTTTCTGCACTGACTGAGGAGATCCCCCAGAAACCACCTGACAACAATACTGCCACGGTAATAATGATAAATCGCTTTAACACTTTCATAACAATCTCCTTAAAATGATTTAAATAAACAGTCTCACCTGCGGAATGCAAGCAAGGCAACATCAATCCAAATGCAATAACAAAGAGCATGACATTTATTTCACACTCTCTGGCAGAAACCGCATGAATTCTCAAGGAAAATTATGCGGTAATGTGACTGAAGCGAGTCTCCCTCCACTAAAGACCCGCTTGAGCCAAATATAAAACAAAGTTTAATTCCCATTTTGAAACAGCATGTTATAGCAGGATTATTTAGTGCTTGGCCGAAAAATAGATAACTTCATGATATTTAATGGTATTCACCTATTTTTAAGAAACGAAGATTTTGGCGAAATTCATCAAAAATCCCATTTTTTGCTGATTTTGACCATCTGAACACTGTATCAAACAAATCTTCATCCTGTGAAATTGAAGAAATGTCGTTTAATATCAGCAATTTGAGTATTTTTCGGCCAAGCACTATTTAGGTTTAATTTGATTCAAAATTTCTATTGTTGACTTTTCTTGAGGAAAAGTTCAGGAATTAATATTAGTGAGACAGTGCGAATTCATTTATACCAGAAACCAGAGTCTTAATCTAGTTTGCACTTAATTTTTCAATTTATTTTATAATGACTCCAATGTCAACATTAAATCGAATCCATTTTCAGTATTAAGTTATGATCTCAAACCCTGCCAACCTCTTTCCTCGTTCAGTGCAAAAACGATCAGAGACATTATAAATGAATTCATCTGAAATAGGTGTGGGATTCATCGGAACGGGTCGGATATCGGACCTTCATGCCATTGAATACCTTCAAAACCCTAAAAGTCGCATTGTCGCGCTTTGCGACCGCGAGCTTAGCTTAGTGCTTGGCCGAAAATTAGATAACTACATGATATTTAATGGTATTCACATATTTTCAAGAAACGAAGATTTTGGGGAAACTCATCAAAAATCCCATTTTTTGCTGATTTTGGCCATCTGAACACTGTATCAGACAAATCTTCATCCTATGAAATTGAAGAAATGTCATTTAATATCAACAATTTGAGTATTTTTCGGCCAAGCACTAGTTTAGCCAAAGGCTGCGCGCTCACTTGGGGGCTCAACGATATCTATCTCACTGATGATATGGAGGATCTTTTAGCATGTCCGGATGTTGATCTGGTGGAAATATTGTTACCTCATCATCTCCATTTAGACGCGGCACTGAAAGCAATCGATGCCGGGAAAGTTGTTTCACTGCAGAAACCGATGTGTGTTACGATGGCGGAAGCCGATCGATTAGTCGCAGCGGCAGATGCGGCAGATCGTGCTTTCAAAGTTTTTGAAAATTTTGTTTTCTATCCCCTGTCATCAAAGCCAGACAATTGATCGATAAAGGAGTGGTGGGAACGCCTTTGTCGATCAGGATTAAAAGTAACCCCGGACGCAGTAAAACTGCCTGGGAAGTCCCCAAAGAAGCCACGGCATGGCGGCAACAAAAAGCTAAATCCGGCGGAGGGCATCTTCTATTCGATGATGGGCATCATAAATTTGCACTTACTTGGCATTTCATGGGAAACCCTGCGGAAGTTCATGCTTTTATTGGCAGTACCGAAACTGATGAGGGAGTCATTTTGGACGCGCCGTCCATTGTTTCCTTTCGCTTTCCTGACAATCGTATAGGCAATCTCGAGATCGTTTACTCACCCGAATTGGAAATCGCCACTCGGCATTATGCTCAAGATGATCGTTTTGAGATCACTGGCAGCAAAGGAGTGCTCTGGATCAATTGCGGACATGGACGTCTGGGAGATCCACCGCCCGTTGCTCTTTATCGGGACGGAATCGTAACATCCTTCCATGACATGGTCACAGACTGGGAAGAAAGTTTTGTGTGTCCACTCGGCACTTCCTGGAAGTGCTGACAAATGGTGGCAATCCGGATTCCTGCTCCCCGCTTTCGCGGGGAAAAGCTTCGCAGGAATGACAAGGTTTCTCTAAGATATGAAGATTCCATAACATATTGAATTTATTAAATTCTTATCTCGAACTCAGGTTAATTAAAGGTTTCGTTGATAGATTGCGGAAGAAGTCGGGAAATGGGGAAAAAAGGAATCTCCGAAATAAGTATACAATTTTATATCAACAGCAGACCCCGCTTGAATTTCTTCTGAGACGAAAGTGACGATCTCTTCCGGCGCTTTCACTATCACTTCGATGAATTCACCTGGTTCCGGTGTCGCTCTGGGCGCCTGATTGACTTCCGACATTTCATCCACTGCCAAAAATGCGTAATAGCAAGCTTCCGAAAGCATGCCTGGAGAGGTATGTAAACGTGGAGTGATTTCCAGCACTTGACCCGAATATCCGGTTTCTTCCTTCAGCTCCCGGATAGCTGTTTGTTGCGGGCTTTCCCCCGCATCGATGAGACCTGCAGGAAATTCAAGAATAGTCGCGCCCACCGGAGGTCTGAATTGCTTGATGAGAATATACCGACCAGATGGTACAAGACGAGGAACAATCACTACAGCATCGGAGCGGGATTTACGATGCACACAATCCCATGAACGTTTTTTTCCGGCAGCATCTCGGTATGAAATTTCAACGCAATCCATCCACTTGGTGGAACAGAGAACGGTTTCCTCAATAATCTGATTTGTTAGAACATTTTCTCGAGTCATCATTCTCGTTGTAAAAAGGAGTTGTCTTAAAGGGGGTGTCGCGAACACTTGACGGAAATATGACGCATACCCCCACTCACAACCTCAAACGCTTTGAAAGGGCAGCAATCACGGCCTGATGCACACTTTCAATGGATCCTGAAGCATCCAACTGGACAAAGCGTTCCGGCGCTTTTTCGACCAGAGTGGCATATCCTTCAGCAACCCTCTCAAAGAAACTTATAGATTCCTTATCCAGACGATTCCTTTTTCCACCTCTCTGCTGCTTCATGCGCAACATGGCTATTTGCGGGGTGATTTTCAGGAGGACCGTCAGAGTCGGATAATGGGGCTCAATCCATTCCTGGACTATGGTTTGGATTCTTTTCAAATCCAATCGCCGGCCGAACCCTTGATATGCGACAGTGGAATCATGGAAACGGTCACACAAAACCAGTTGCCCTTTTTCCTTTGCCGGAAGGATGAGCTCGTGAAGGTGTTGTAGCCTTGCAGCCAAGTAAAGCAAAAGCTCTGTTTGAACAGTTAGATTGGAATTTTCAGGATTGAGGAGGATGGACCGGATGTGCTCACTCACCATCGTCCCCCCAGGCTCTCGCGTATGCAAAACGGAATAACCCTGTTCCCGAAACCACAGGCTTGCCTTGTGGAGCTGTGTGGTTTTTCCACAGCCATCCAATCCTTCAAAAGTGATGAAAATTCCATATCCCTTGGAATCCAATAAAGTGGGACGAGACTCCTCAAAAAATTTATTTTCTTTATTCAGAACGCACCTCACAGGCCCAAGAATGTAAACGGATAAACTTTTTAAAAAGAGGCCAAAGCATTTCAGGGGTCATGTTTTGGTGGATAAAACTCTCCCCGATTTTTCGGACCAGGATGAAATTGATAGTATGCCGGAATGATTTTTTATCATGCAGAATCAATTCTTGGAAATGGGAAAAATCGAGTGGCGGCAATCGTATAATGTTTATGTATGGTTTCAAAGAAGCGATGATCTGCTGAAAATCAGATTGTGGAAGAAATTCTAATTCCTCAGAAACAAAAGCCGCGAAAACCATTCCGACACCCACGGCTTCCCCGTGAAGATACGCAGTGTAGCCTGTATGTGTTTCAATCAAATGTCCCAGTGTGTGACCAAAATTTAAAGTTGCTCTCAAACCAGTTTCTTTTTCGTCATGCTGAACAACACGGGCCTTTACAAGGCATGAAGCTTCAATTGCTTGTTCTATAACACAGAGGTCCAATGGGTCCAAAAGAAGGGGATGCTGCTGAAGAAAATCAAACAGGGCCGCATCGTGAATAATCCCGTGCTTGAGAAGCTCGAAAAACCCGGCTTTCAGTTCACGAGGAGGAAGCGATTTTAGAAATTCTAATTCCATACAAACAAAAATTGGCTGTTTAAATGCGCCAATAGTATTTTTTCCCAACCGATGGTTGACGGCAGTTTTTCCTCCGATGCTACTGTCCACCTGAGAAAGCAGAGTCGTGGGTACCTGGATATAGGGAATGCCACGCATGAAAGTTGCTGCGGCAAAACCAACCATGTCGCCGACCACACCCCCTCCGAAGGCAATCAATAGCGTTTTTCGATTAGCCCGTTTTTCGAGCAGAAAATCATATATCCGATTTAGCGTTTCCAACGTTTTATAGTATTCTCCATCCGGCACAATACAAGTCTCTACGGACAGATTCAGGGAAGCCAGACATTGCTGTATAAGAAAAGGATATTGTGCCTGAAGTGTCGTATTGGTAACCACCACAATCAACTCCATGCCAAACTTTTGCACTGCCTGCAAGAGTTGGGTTTCAAAAATGCCGGTGCCAATATGAATGTCGTATTCATGTCCCGGGATCCGGACAGTAAGGGTTTTCATAAGGACGAGGTCTCCAAAAAATCATAAAAATATATGACCGAACATTCAGGTCGATTCCGATAACTCAATCCAACCTTGTTCCAAGAAGTGCCAAAAAATATCTTCGATTGGAAATCCAACCACGTTGTTAAAAGAGCCCTGAATCTTTTCGACCATGACTGTTCCTAGCCCCTGAATGGAATATGCCCCGGCTTTGTCCAGAGATTCTCCGGTTCCAACATACCAGCGGACCCAATTTGAAGGAAGCCGCTTGAATTGCACTTCAGTGCATAGGGAGGCCTCGATGTGTACTCCTGACCGGGCGTCCAGGAGAACATATGCGGAATACACCTGATGTCGCTGTCCACTCAACCTGGTCAAAATAGAACAGGCATCCTGAGGATCTCCTGGTTTACCCAAAACTTGCTGGTTGTGATACACAGTAGTATCTCCAGCGACAACAATCGAATCGGAAAAATATGAGCTTCCCACGACCGCCTTTTCGTAAGCAATACGCAACCCATATGCCTGTACGGATTCTCCTCGCAGTAGTGTTTCATCAATATCAGGGTCACAGCTATCAAATGCGAGACCAAATCGTTTGAGCAATTCGTGCCGTCTGGGAGAAGAAGATGCCAGACAAAGGAGGCGTTTTTGAATTATTGCGGGGATGGTTGTCGGCAATTGAATTTGAATTCAAATGATTTTATTGAAAGGCTGCCTGCAGACGATCCGCAAAAAATGTTTGAGCATGCAGTTGATTGTCGGCAGCTTGGACGGGTTCATAAATATGTTCGATATAATAGTCCAATATTTTTTTGGCTATCGGTCCGGCAGCTTGGGAACCCTTCCCTCCATGCTCTACTAAAACAACCACAGAAACCTCAGGATTTTCCGCAGGACCAAATGCCACAAACCAGGCATGATTGCGGAATTTTTTTTGATTCTTTTTGTCATCCTCCCAATTTTTCGTGGTCTTGTGCCCCACTACTTGAGCGGTTCCTGTTTTTCCCGCCAACTGCATGAATTTTGAACGAATCACCCTTGCCGTTCCGTGTTGCTCATTCACAGCTGCAAGCAAACCTTCACGAATGAGGTCCAAATATTCGCTGGACAACCCTGTCGGCTGGTATTGAGGCGCATTTTGCTGCCGAGAAGCGTTTTCCATGATCAAACGAGGTCGGACAGCCATGCCACGGTTAGCAATGATGTTTATAAAATTCAAGACTTGTAACGGTGTGGCCGTCACAAATCCTTGTCCAATTGCAACCGGCGGAGTTTCTCCGGGATACCAGCGCTCTCCATAGGTTTTCTTTTTCCAGGCGGAGCTCGGCATCAAACCTGATTTTTCAACAAGGAGCGGAATGTCGGTTTTTCTGCCAAAACCAAATTGTTGCCCATATTCATGCAGATGATCAATCCCCACCTCGACAGCGACATGATAAAAGTAAACATTGCACGATTCTTTAATTGCCTTGCGTAAATCTACTGTTCCATGCCCTCCTAAATTATATCGCCAGCACTTGAAAGGTGTTTTGCGTCCCTTCAAATAGTAAAATCCGTTGCATAGATAAGTGGATTGTTGATCAATGATGTTTTGATCCAATCCGGCATAGGCGGTCACCAATTTAAAAGTGGACCCGGGGGGATAAGTCCCTTGAATGGCTTTATTTTCCAAGGGATTGTCGGGATTTTTAATCAAACGACTCCAGTTCCTGCGACTGATTCCGTCTGAAAACAGATTAGGATTGAAGCCAGGGAAACTCCCCATGCCTAAAATCTCCCCGGTCTTGGGCCGCATGACAACCACGGCCCCGCTTTTTCCACGCATGTTTCTATAGATGAGTTCCTGGATACGCGCATCAATTGTCAGGTAAACATCATGACCCGGAATGGGATTGACCGGCTTACTCAACACATTCAATTCCCGTCCCAGATGGTCCACTTCCACCTGTTTGCCGCCATCAGTTCCAATCAAAATGTCATTGTGGATTTTCTCCATACTGGCTTGTCCCACTATCCGCCCAGAGGTTCGCTTGTTTTTGGGCATTTCTTCTTCTTGCGCTTCATTGCGGATTCCCACGTATCCTAAAACATGGGCAGCGATTTTATCATGAGGATAGAATCTTTTAGATTGGACCACAATCGAGACTCCGGGAAAGTCTTCCTGAAAAGTTTCAGCAATGACCGCTTTTTTATACTCCAAATCTTCATCTAGTATTACCGGTCTGAATGGGGCTTGATGGCGGTGGTCCTCCACTTTTTTCAACAGGTAGACGTAAGATATATCAAGGGTATCTGAAAGATTGCGCAGAGTTTTTTCCAAATCCAGTGTGTCTTCCCTAACCAGTTGCAGATGATAAGCGGGACGATTGTCTGCCAGGGCAATTCCATTGCGGTCATAGATGATCCCCCTTGGGGCTGCTTGTGGTACCAGACGGATACGATTTCCCTGAGAATATTCTGCATACTTTTCTCCGTTGACAATCTGTAAATACCATAATCGAGAGGCCAACGAAGAAAAGATAAAGGCGATCACCATGACAATCACGGTTGTACGCCTGCGAAATAATTTGAGTTCGTCGGATCCCAAAGAGTAATTTTTCATGAGCTTTCGTACTTCAGAAGCGAGGCAATCCCTCTCCCTTGGTTCTTTGTGCCTGCAGTCCGCTCAACTGACGAGAACTTGTCTTGAAGTTTTTAACCTCTGGGATTGGTTTACCATCGAAAAGGAATGGAAGGTTTACCTTCAGGATCGAGATGAAGGATTCGTTCCATGCGAATCAACATCACTAAAAACAATGGTGAAATCAAACCTTGAATAACTGCCAGAAAAGTGACTGTCTGGAAAAAAAGAAGATTCCAGGAAAAATCTGAATCTAATATCTTGAACCAGGTTAAGGCGATCCCACCTTCGATCAAAGATAGTAATCCAACAAAAAAGACGGTGGAAATTGTATTTTTTTCATAAAACCAGTCACTAATCCATTGTGCCAAGATCAAAACCAAAAAAAACGAAAGGCCGTAGATCCCAATGATGGAATGAGAAACCGCATCTGTCATCAGTCCCAAAACCAATCCGTAAAACAACAAATATGATGATTTCCATCGTAACATCAGGATGAGCAGTACAATCAACACGATATTGGTTTTCAATCCTGCAATGTGAAGATAGCTGCTGAAACCGGTTTCCAGCCAAAGAGCAAGTAGCCCCGCGACTCCCCAGTATAAATAGATCATTTTTCAGAAAATAAGGTTTGATGCGAGAGAGAATTGTCCTTAAGAACGACAAAGACTCCCTCGATTTTGTCAAAATCGACAACGGGTGTCAGTTCTGCGGTTTGAAACATTTCGTGATCTTCGTATTTGACGACTGTAACCGTAGCAACCAGAATACCTTTGGGAAATAATCCACTCAATCCATTGGTTACAATTCGGTCCCCGACTTTGACATCAGCCCGTAGATGGATTCTTCTCATTTCCAGGCCCTTCCCGGTTCCATATACCAAGCCTTTTGCTCTTGTGCGCTGCAGAATTGCGGGGAAGCGACTCCGCCGGTCCAAAATCAATTGGACAGTCGATTGAAACCACGTCACCGTTTGAATACGACCCACCACTCCCTCCTTTAAAATAACTGCAAAATTCCGTTGTATTCCATCATTGGAGCCACGATTGATTTGCAGAGTTTGATGAAAATTATCAATGGATTCTCCAATCACTTCCGAAAAAATTTTCTTCAACGGATTTTCCTCCGCAAATTCCAATTGTATTTTTAGACGATGATACTGAATGGATTCTTCAATATAGCGATTCACTTCCTCTTTCAAGGCAACGACCTGTTGTTTCAACACTTCATTTTCTTGATGCAGTTGAACAAGATAAAAATAAGACTCTGTCAGGTCGTTGGCGTAAGAAACGAATTCATGGACTAGAACCTGGATGGGATAAGTGATGGTTAGGGTGAAGTTTTGGAAATTTGAATTATTCTGGTTGCTCCCCACTCCAAATATATAGATTAGGACTCCGATTATGGTGACAACGACGGCAAGCAGTAGTCGATGCTTCTTAATTAAATCAAACATGACTCAAGGACCGGAACAGAGAGCAAAATGGCATGAAGCAGCAAAACCAGATAGATTCAGCTCACAATGCAATGGATGACAACAAATTGATCTCATCCAATACCTTTCCGGCTCCCAGAGCAACACAGGAAAGGGGGTCTTCAGCATGAAAGAAAGGAAGCCCGGTTTGTTCTCTTAACAAAATGTCCAATCCGGTCAACAACGACCCGCCCCCTGCTAAAACAATTCCTTTATCCATAATGTCAGAAGCCAACTCTGGTGGAATACGCTCCAGGGCATTACGTACAATCTGTACAATTTCACTGCAAATATCTGCCAAAGCCTCCCGAATCTCCGCATCGTTCAAGATCAATGTCTTGGGAGTTCCCGAGACTAGATCTCTCCCTTTTATTGTTCGATTTTTGGGTTCCTTTGGTTCAAATGCTGAACCCAGATGGATTTTTATTTCTTCCGCGCTACTTTCTCCAACCAGCAAATTATATTTCTTTTTGATAAATTGAACAATAGCTTCATCCATTGAATCGCCTCCCACTCGCGCTGAATCGCTGTAGACGATTCCTGCCAGTGAAATCATGGCAATCTCAGTGGTTCCACCTCCAATATCCACAATCATATTCCCAGTTGGTTCGGTGACGGGCAAACCTGCGCCAATTGCTGCTGCCATGGCTTCTTCAATCAAAAAAATTTCTTTGGCCCCGGCAGATTCAGCTGATTCCCTTACGGCTCGTCTTTCAACCTGGGTGATGCCAGAAGGTACCGCCATGGTGATACGAGGTTTGAATCTAATAAAAGAATTTTTTTTTTGCACTTGATTGATGAAATGCCTTAACATCTCTTGAGTGATTTCAAAATCCGAAATCACGCCGTCTTTAATTGGACGGATTGCTGTTATATTCCCCGGTGTCCTTCCCAGCATCGATTTGGCCTCTTGCCCTATTGCCAAAACTTTGTACGTGCCTTTCAAATCCCGTTGCACGGCAACAACTGAAGGCTCGCGGATAACAATCCCTTTTCCTTTGATATAAATCAAGATATTGGCTGTCCCTAAATCAATTGCCATATCATGGGAAATGTAATTCGATATGGATGATATGATACCCATCTTAACTCATGAAATTTCTGAATTGATATATCTTTATTCCCAAAATTCTTTTTCCAATGGTCACCCTTTTCAGACGGATTGTCGGAAAGACGGATGGGACAAATGATTTTCTGTCAAGATTACAACCACCAGATCAGTGCGATCACTACCAGAATATCCACTGCGATAACAATTTTATCGACAAGCTTTTGGTTCTCACCAGTCATCGTATCATAATCACGTTGGAACAGGGTTTTCATTATAAATTGGGATTGAGGACGAATCAATTGTGAAATCATAGCATTGCCTTTCAGTTAGAGGAGAAAAAATGGTCCTTCGCGCATGTCCTTTACTACTTTTATTCTCAAATTGCACGCAAGATTCTGTGGTTGTCAATACGTGCGGTGAGGTGTTTTGTATCGAAATACTCGAGTAAATCGACGGCATACTTTCGGTTAATTTGCAGCAATTCCTTAAATTCAATCACCGTGAGTTGTTCCTGGTTTTTAAAAACTTGGCGGATTAGAGTCTCTACGGAATTCAGCCGCTGCGGGGTATAGTATAGGTCTTCGGATACCCGTACTAACTGCTGATTATGAGTGGCCATTTTGAGCAGTGAAATTCCTTCCTTTTTTTCCAGTCCACATTTTTCCAAGAGCAGTGTTTGTCTGAGAGGTTGATAGCCTCCTTGTTCAATTAAGGATAGGCATTTTTGCAGATAGTTCCGGATGTCTTTCGAAAGATTTTTTTGGTGTCCCGGAAGATGGTAATAATTGTCGTCTCCACTTCGATGGGTGGTTTCCAGGATTTTGGATTTCACCAGATATTTCAAGAGTTGACTGATTTCTTTTTCACTACGGAACAAGGGGGATAATTTCCCAGACAATTCTGCCTTTGTCATGCCATGTCGTTCTGGAAATTTTTGATGAAAAAATTCAATCACTCGCTTTACAAATGTACCAATGCGGTCCACATGATCTGTGTGTAGGAATCGTTTGTCGACGGGATCAATGCAAAAAATTTTTTGTAGAAAAGCCAAATCCTGCAAAATCTTAGCTGCTTGTTTTTCTGAATGCCCAAGACGCACTGAAAATTCTTTCAACAACAGACCCCGAGTTGATTGCAAATATATCACCTGTTCGGCCGCCAAGTGCGGGTCCTTTCCTCTTATTGATTCCAGACGCTCACGCAACTCTGCACGAATGCGTCTTGACTTGCCAGGCGCCGGATCAATGATACTCCCCCCTCCCAAGGTAAAAATCGGTGAATAGTTGCGAATAATAAAACGATCTCCAAAACGGCTGCTGACGGGTTGTTCAAGACGTAGCTGTACCAACCGCGTCTCTCCTTGCTTGATTTTATCCTCTTCCAGGGGATTGACCCGTCCCATTACTTCCCGAGTTCCCAAATAAACACGAACCCGATCTCTACGAAGCAAAGGCGACGGAGCGCTTTTAAGAACATGCAACTCAACATTTAACATGTAGCTGGTGAGTAAGGAATCGGACTGTGCCAATTGATCTCCTCGTCGGATCTCTTCTTTTCTCAAATTGGCAATGTTGATTGCCACCCTTTGTCCTGCCCAGACTTGCTCCACGGTTTTGCCGTGTACCTGAAATCCACGAATGCGGATTGGAATTTCCGCAGGAAATTGCAAAATCAGCTCTTCTTTGTTCATCTGTCCCAAATTCAACCGTCCGTCCTGCAAAGTACCGGTGGTTATTGTACCAAACCCTTTGATTGTGAAAGAACGATCCACCATGAATCGAAAGGGTTTTTCAGACTCATGAGGTCGTAATTGCTGGTAAAGATTCGCCAACTCTGTTTGCAAGGACCCCAATCCCTCACCTGTTACGGCTGAAACAGGGATGATGGGAGCGTTTTCCAAAAAAGTTTCTACAACCAATTCTTTGATTTCTTCTTTGCACAATTCGATCATTTCGGGATCTTCCACCAAGTCACATCGGGTCAAAACCACTAATCCGGAACGGATATTGAGCAAATTGCAAATATCCAAATGTTCTCTGGTTTGGGGCATGACGCCATCATCCGCGGCAATGACCAAAAGCACCGCATCGATACCAGCTGCTCCTGCAAGCATGTTATGGACAAATTTTTCATGACCCGGCACATCGATGAAGGAGAATCGAGTTCCATTTTCATCAAGGTAATGGGCAAAACCCAGATCAATAGTGATTCCCCGGCTTTTTTCCTCCGCAAGTCTGTCAGGGTCCGTGCCACTCAATGCCTGCACAAGAGTGCTTTTTCCATGATCAATATGGCCGCTGGTGCCAATAACAAAATTCCGGGAATCCTGCATACGACGCATTCATTTAGAAAGTGAAGGATTCTCTTTTTAAGAAGAACTTGAAAAAGGTTGTGCTGCTTTTGGCAGGCAGAGACTTAAAAATTTCCCTACACTGTACTGCTGTTTTCAGAAACCAGAGGAAAGACCCCCTCGAAGTCCCAAGGGTGATTGAATCTGCGTTCCATGGATTGAAAATTGTGATACGCCCGCAACGGCGTACCCGAACGAGGTGTTTGTCTACTGCAAAATTGTTGACCAATAACTTCTGCCCTTGTCAACTGTAGCATTGGTCGGTTTTAGCAGCATAAATAAAATCGCTTTCTGTCAAGCCATTGATTTTATGGGTCCAGACTAACACTTTGACTTTTCCCCATGCAAGGTAAATATCGGGATGATGCCCCTCCGTTTCTGCGACTTCTCCTATCTTGTTGGTAAAATCCAGAGCTTGTCGGAAATTTTTAAAGGCAAATTCCTTCTCCAAGTGATGTTCCTCAATAACCTGCCAACCGTTTTCTAATTTTTTGTGAACCGACATCAGTGCTTCACCTTTTAAAGGAGGCACTCCTCCCTTGCAGGGCACACATCGTCTTTGGGCTAATTCATTCATTTTTTCCTGCTTCAGAAATCACGTTGCTTGCGTAAAACCACCATTTTTCTCTCTCTTTAAATTGAGAAAGTTTGTCAGACCAAAATACAAAATCGCGAAAAGCCGCTTGAGAAAAAATAGTGCTCAATCTTTGTGCCAAGGTGAGCTGTAAAAAAGAGAGCATAGTTTTGTAAAGGGCCAGATATTTCCCTTCAACATAAATCGGTTTCATATTTTCAATATAGTCAAAAGCCCATTGCAATGAAGCAGGATTCAAATTTTCAATTTCATCAATTTGTTCAAATTCTCTTTTAAGAACTTTATAGTGTTTACGGATCGTAACCCCCAATTTGGGCAATAACTCTTCCATTTCCGGTGTCAGTAGCATGATTTGTTGGTTTATGTGATAATAATTTATCGGTCGTATGGGCTTTGCACTTTTCCACTTTGCAGACCTGCGTCACATTTTCATATGATTAGCCTGATAGTATTCTCTCAACAGAGGGTCTTTTTGCGCATATTCTTTGATTTTTTTGTAAACTTCCACAATTGTTTCTTCGGCAATCAGGCGTTGTGGCGTAGTATTAGTTTCGTGATACCAACGCAAAGCTTCCCGTCTAAACATTTCGTCTTCAGACAGTGCTTCTGTCATGAGGAGTTTCATCAAGTAAAGGTTGAAAGCAGACTGCTTGCCCATGCAAGTGAATCAGGTCATTTTACGAGTGTTTCATGGTAATCGATGATGAGGAGGGTGTCAATAGAGGAAATGCAATATATTGTTTTAAAACGCTCCTATTATTGAGAAATATCTAAAACATCCGTATCCGGCAATGATTGTAAATCGCCTTTGCGAAAGCGTCGATATTGCTGCATCAAGTATTGAAACTGTCCAGTTTGAGAATTGGTTTTAAAAATAGCCTCCTTGATCGTATCAAGGGCCATGTCAATTTGTCCGGACTGAAAATAAGCCTCGGCCAGAGTATCCAAATACTCTTCAGAGGGCCGCAAATTCACTGCCTGCCTGGCATAACTGAGAGCTTGTTCCAGCTTTCTCGTCTTTAAGTTTCCGGTTGTCAAATAAATCCATGCCAAGTTATTCAAACTTTCAGCATGTTGCGGTCTGAAGGTAAGGATTTTCTGATAGATTCGAATCGAATCCTGGTCCCGACCAATAGTTCTAAGGTGAAACGCCAAGCGGGAAAGCGCCCATAGTGGTTCCTCGAAATGGCGGACAAAATCCGCATAATGAGCAACGCTCTTCTCAAAATTGCCTTGTTTTTCAAAAATTCTTGCCAAACGGGTTTGTATCCAGGAAAACTCCGGGATCTGCTGCTGCACCCTCAGGTAATAATTTTCTGCGTCTCGATAATTGTCATCGAGTTCATAGACGTAGCCGATTTGAAACAAAGCCCAAGGCGGCAAGTTTTCAGACTCATCTAACTCTTCGAGAAGGGTTTCTACATGCTTCATTGCCTCCCTGCGTTGTCCCATTGTCAATTGCCATACAATTTTCAGTATTTCCTCCGTTGTTGGATCCAAAGGGGCTGATGCAATAACGGGCAAAAGGTCCCGGTTTTGATGCAAAAGGATTTGCTTGAGCACTGGACGGATTTCATCAAGTGCCGCGCCAAACCACTTTTGCTGAGAATTCGTGTTTTCAAGGAGCATGTAGTGGTAGAAAGTCGATAGTTCCATATCTGAATGAAGTAAGGCATTCAAAAGGGCTTTACGGGCTTGCTGCTGCTGGGAAAGTTCACTCAAGACCACTCCCCGGTGCGCCGACAAAAAAGCAGAATCTGATGAGAGGCGCGTGGTCTTTTCGAAGGCGGCAAGGGCTTGTCCCCATTCCCCGAGCTTCTCATAGGTCAAGCCTAAAATTTCATAAAGCCGGGAAGACTGAGGATTGTGAAACAGGCCGGTTTTCAGGATCTTCAACGATTCTTTTTCTTTTTTTTGCTGTAATTTCAACAAACTCAATTGCGCATAGCCCCATTCGGCTGTAGGGTTGTTTTTGAGAAAGCGCTGCAATTCTGGTTCTGCTTCTGATCGTTCTTCGCTACGCAGTTGCAATCGAATCAATTGCTGTCGCACCGTTGACATTTGCGGATCCATACGCAAGGCTTTCTTATAATAAAACTCGCTTTGTTTGAGATTGCCCAGTTGTTCTTCCAGAAACCCCAAATGAGACAATAATTCACTGTTGTCGGAAAAATGCTCCATCATATCGAGATAGATTTCTTTGGCTTGTTCCAACTGTTGAAGTGCTTCATAAAAACGAGCCAACTGCAAAGACAACTCACGATTTTCGGGGAAATCCTGACGTCCTTTCTTCAGGATTTCAATGGCTTGTTCAAAATGCAATTCCGACCAATATAATTGCGCCAAGCGGCGAAAAATCACTTCATCACTCGCTTCTCTGACGTCTTGATCAATCACATATTGGTAATGCTCAATTGCCTCTTCGCTTCTCCCCTGCCATTCAAGGGAAAATCCCAATTGTTTGCGGGCCCACAGGTTATGGGCTTCATATTTTAATCCATCCTGGAAGAAGCCAGCCGCTTGATCCCATTGTTGTTGCTCGGCATTAAGAGCACCCAGACGAAAATAAGCCCATGCATAATCGTGACGTAACTCGATAGCTTGTTTGAGGCGCTTTGTTCCCAGAGCATATTGCTGCAGATGAAAAGCCAAGTTACCATAATGAGCATGCACCCAGGCATTTTCAGGAAACAAGTGCAACATTGCTTGGAAAACCAACTCCAATTCGGAAGTATCTCCATGTTCTTCAAGGAGGAACGCGTAGGATTTCAAAAATTCAAAATTGTCCGGATTCAATTCCACAGCTTTGCGCATGGCTTCGACAGCAAGCGTATATTCCCCCAGACGTTCCCGGATCAAACTGATTTGGCGCCAGACCTCCGCATAGTTTGGATCGATACCGGCAGCTTTGACCAGAAATTCCAAAGCCTGATTCAGTTCTTGCCGTTGGATTTTCGAGAATGCAAGTAGCAAATTGGTTTCAAAAGATTTTGGATCCTGGGCAAGAGCGTTATTAAAGTCGGCTTCCGCTCGAGGAAAACGTTTTAGCTTCAAAAACAATTTCCCTCGGTCTAAGTACAATTCCGCATTTTCACCAGCAACCGCAGGAAGTTGCGCAATGGCTTGATTGTAATGGGCCAGTGCTTTCTCATCCTGACCTAGCAGTTGATATAAATTACCCAATTCTCGCAATATCACTTTTGAAGGCGGACGGCTGAGCGCAATCGTCGCTTCCTGAGCTTGGAAGAGGCTCTTCAATGCTTCTTCCCATTGCTGATGCTCTTGGTAGTGCTGCGAAAGCCGATAATATCCCAGCCAATGCTGAGGATTGATACGGATCGCAATTTTTAAGCGTTCATCTTCAGAGAGTCGGTCGAGGGTTGAGAGGGAGGACGGTGAGGATTTACTTGGAATAGGATTCGGGTGTTGAGTGCAGTTGCTCAAAAGCAGGCTGCCTATTAAAAAGGTCATCCAATGAATTTTCATTTTATTCCATGAAAACCGCAAAGCATCTATGCCTTCAGTGTGAATTAAATTTTTTCCAAGTATAACATTTTTAGTGAAAAAAGACAGAACGATGAATGCCATTTGGAGGGAATTCATTTCCAAATGCCAATAATTTACCTGTCTCTTGCAGACAATTTGTTTGGCAAATTTTTTCCGTTCATGTCAAAATTTTTAATAAAAGAGATACAAAAACAATTATTTTCGGACAACCCAATGACAGGAGCCATTTTCATCCGTGATCTTTCTCATCTGAAAGGATCATTTCTTCGAAGCTCTTAATGTCTCTATACAGCATGTCTCTCTCACATTTTTTTGAAACCCCTCACGCCTTAGTGGCTCATCTGCAAAAAAAACCCCCTTCCGGCACCAACGGATTCCTCACCGGAGAGTTTGATCTGTTCCAAGCTGCCCATCACATCCCGCTTCATGCTGCCAAAACGCGATGCGATTTTTTGATTGTCGGTTTATTTGCGGATGCATTCATGCAGAACAAATATGGCAAACATCGCCCCTTATGCCAATTCCAGGAAAGAGCAGAAATGCTTTTGGGTACTCGACATGTTGATGCCGTTGTATGCCTGTCCGGTGGCGTGGACAATTTTCTGAAGATTTTTAAACCCGATAAGTTCCTGAAATTCACCTCTCCACAAATGGAAACATCGCATTGCCGTACGGCCTTTGTCCAAACTCCTTCCGGGAATTCCGATGATGTACCTGTCGAACACATTGAAGTCCCGGTCGGTGAAGTGAACGCCACAGAATATGCATTTTCCAGGATCGCAGAAAAATTGCAAATTTCTTATCCTTCCATCATTCAATCTGAAGAATTCTCCCCTTACCTGGACGAAACAATTCCAATGCCCATTCTCGTTCCGGAAGAGCTATCCGCGTTTGTCGATGAGCAACACGAACTGCAGGAATTCCTGATCACCACCAATGGCAGCTTTGATATCCTCCATCTTGGCCACTTGCGCTACCTGCAGCAAGCTAAAGCATGGGGAGGTGTGTTATTGGTGCTGGTCAATGATGACCAATCAATCATGGCCCAAAAAGGACCACAACGTCCTATATTCAAACAACAGGAAAGAATGCAAGCCCTGGCTGCTTTGCGATGCGTGGACTATGTCGTCCCGTTTTCGGGAGAGACTCCTCTTTCCTCTCTTACTCAAATCAAACCTCAGTTGCATATCAAAGGTGGAAGTTTTGAGAAAAAACGGATTGCCGAAGAAAAAAAGCTTGTAGAGTCCTATGGAGGTCATTTTCAATCCTTCGACTTGATTGGAAATTATTCCTCAACCAAGCTCTTGAAACGATTCATAAGACTTTACAACTGCTCTAAAACCAGATAATTTATATTCCTATCAAGCGCGACCATGGTTATCGTGAAGAGAATCATGGATGGGAGAGGCAGCCGTAATCAGACCCAATCCGGGAACGTCTGTTTTTTAATCTTATTCTCGAAAAAAGCCTGTTTTTGAGCAATTCCCGTCAAAGTCGAGTAACAAGCTGAAAGTATAATGGCTCTGCATCCCAGAAAATAAAAGAGCTGGCACCAGCAAATTTCTCTGGCATGCTCTTTGCTGATGAAGCAACATTTGGTTCATACCCCGTCCCTCCGGGTCTCTTTTCAGGAGTGGTGGGGAGAGTCAGGCCGGATTAGGCAAAAACCATCAAATAACAAAGGGGATTTATGAAAAAAGTTGAAGCAATCATCAAACCATTTAAGTTGGATGAAGTAAAAGAAGGATTGGCGGCTATCGGGATCAAGGGCTTGACCGTTTCAGAAGTCAAAGGGTTTGGGCGACAAAAAGGTCATACGGAACTTTACCGGGGTGCTGAATATGAGATTGATTTCTTGCCAAAAATTAAGGTAGAGATAGTCATTTCCGATGACAAATTCCAAGATGTTATTGATACTATCCAAGAAAAAGCCAAAACGGGGAAAATTGGAGATGGCAAAATATTTGTCTGCGATATGGAAAAAGTCATTCGAATTCGCACCGGAGAAATGGGCGAAACTGCGATTTGAATGCTGCAAAGGCAGTTCGCAGGGAAAGGAGAGGAATGCGAGATGACTTCCTCTCCACTGAAAAGACATCGGCTCTACAAACGCTGGCTGACATCAGTCATGTCATCACATCATCCCACGATGCTGAAGAAACATTGTTTCATACGGCAAAAATGGTTGCAGAGCGGATCAATGTGGATGCTTGCACCATTTATGTTTATGATGGCAATGAAAACAAATTAACCCTCCGCGCAACTCACGGTCTCAATCAGGAGGCTGTCGGCCAAGTCAAAATGTCCCCTTCCGAAGGACTGGTTGGACTGGTTCTGGAAACCTCTACACCAGTCCAGGTTGCCGAGATGAAAAGCCACCCCCGTTTCAAACACTTTCCTCAAACTAATGAAGATTTGTATCACTCTTTTCTGGGAGTTCCCCTGATCGAACACCGTAAAGCCTTCGGGGTGATTGGTCTGCACACCCGGGAAAGCCGTGATTTTACACAAGAGGAAGAACACATATTGGTGACGATTGCCTCTCAAATTGCGGGGGTCATTTCCAAAGCTTTATTGATCGAACATCTCGATAAATCTTCACTAACCATCCCACCTCTTGGTAAAAAAAGTATGCGCATCACGGGAACGCCGGTTGCGCCTGGTGTTGCTTTGGGAAAAGCCGTTTTGGTGCAGGAGCATGCTCTGGATGAACCGGAAAAAACAATAGATCACAGCTCGGAAAAAGAGTTGGAGATATTCCATCGGGTTCTGGAAAAGACCACCACCGAAACACTGGAACTCATTGACAAAGTGTCTCAATATCTGGGTGCGGAAGAAGCGGCTATATTCCACGCGCATCTCATGTTTTTGGAAGATCATGGATTTCAGAATAAAATCATTCGATATATTCGAAAAGGGACGTCGGCTGCATGGGCTATATATCAAGTGATTGAAGAATATTTCCGAGCATTTGAAACCATTAACGATCCTTATTTGCGTGAACGCGGAGTCGATTTGAAGGACATGGGATATCGGCTCCTTCGTCATTTGGGATATGGTCGCATCTCATTCTCCCAGCAGGAAGGAATATTGGTCAGCAAACAATTGTTACCTGGAGATGTGGCGCAATTCGACTCCGAAACAATTAAAGGGATTGTCACTTCCGCCGGTGGAGCTGCCTCTCATGCAGCGATATTGGCAAGATCTCGTTTTATTCCCGCGGTTTGTATCACCGATGAAGAAATTGAAGAAATTCATGAGGGAGATATTCTGGCAGTGGACGGAGAGCATGGCTATTTGATCAACAATCCTGGCGAAGAAGTCTATACTGAATTTCAAAAAATGTTATCGCAACAAGAGGAATATCTAAACCACCTGGATGAGTATCGGGAGAAAAGTTGTCAAACGGTCGATGGGGTCCGCATTCATGTCCTGGCCAATATCGGCTTGCTCAGTGAAACCAGTACGATTCCTCATTATGGAGCAGAAGGCATTGGATTGTATCGTTCTGAAATCTTTTTTTTGTCCCTGGATCACTACCCCAGCGTTGAAGAGCAAGTGGCGGTCTATTCCAAAATCATTGAAAGTGTGGAAAGCCATCAGTCAGTCGTATTCCGTACTTTGGACATAGGTGCGGACAAATCAGCGCCTTATATGGGTCTGAGCCAGGAGGGAAATCCATTTATGGGAAATCGGGCCATCCGCCAGCAGATAGAAAATCCCGAACTGCTGAAAAGACAGGTCAAAGCCATTCTCATTGCTGCATCGCAAAGAAAAAACGATGCCAAGGGTCGAAAAAACATTTTTTTGATCTTTCCCATGATCAGTCATCTCAACGAAATCCGGTTCGCCAGTGACATTTTTCAGGAATGCAGACAGGAGTTGCAAAAGGAGGGCATCGAAACACCGAACATCCCAATAGGCATGATGTTTGAAGTCCCGGCTGCGGTGGTGATGTGTGAAGCCTTCATTTCTGAAATCAACTTTCTTGCGATTGGTAGCAATGACTTGACCCAATATGTGCTGGCGGTGGACCGCAACAATCCCCGTGTTGCCCATTTGTATGACCCCTTGCACCCTTCAGTGCTCAATCTCATCAAACATTTAATCGAATGCGCCAACAAGCACAATAAACCAATCGAATTGTGTGGAGAAATGGCATCAGATCCGGACGGATGCATCATTCTGATTGGCATGGGTCTGCGCTATCTGAGCATGACCGCATCCCTGATACCAGTCGTCAAAGAACGGCTCTCCTATATCACGCTTGCCGAAGCGGAAGAACTGGCAAAATCCGCGCTGCAAGCTTCTTCGGCAGAAGAAGTGAGAAATTTGGTGCAGACCTTCTTTAAATTCTTTACCTCTCCGCCTTCCGCATGACGACTCCAAAACCAATTCAATTGCTTTATGGCAATCAGCAATTGCAGATCGACGAATCTGCGGCCACGCTGATTCAGACCCTTCTGGAGGACCGCGATGTGGAATTCACATTGCAACGGTTTGACGTCACGGAACTGCTCAAGGACGACAGTGAAGGCGCAAATGAAAAAGTGGACGACTTTTGCTTGAGTTGTGACACGCTGCCTTTTTTGTCGGATCGCAAGATAATTCGTTTGGATCATTTGGAAAAACTGAAACAGCCTCGGGGAAAACAAAACAGTCCGGCGAAACGCCAACGCGAGGTTGTGGATTCCGTCATCACTCAGCCGACCACGCTGTCCGGCAACCGTTTGTTTCATACACTGCTGAAGTACCTTACCACACCTCCGGATTCCTGTTTTTTCATCCTGACTGCGGTGGCCACGCGCGAGCAGGATCTCAGTTCCCCTCTGCTGAAGACCATAAAGCTCCGGGGCAGTATCCAAAAATTTATGGCCTATGACGACGATAAACCCATTGCCTGGATCATCGCCCGAGGTCGGCAGAAACAAATCTCGATAACGCCACAGCTTGCCCGATTGCTCATAGAATTGCTTGGCATTGATCTCAACATCCTGGACCAGGAATTAGAAAAACTCTCCCTGTTGTCTTTACAGTCTGTCGAAGGGGATCATCCTCGCAAAAATGCGCTACTCTTGAATGAGGAAACACTGCTCGAACACGTGCGGGGCGCCAAGTCCTTCTCTATTTTTCGCATCACCCACTCACTCTCTCATAAAGATCTGGTGGGGGCTCTGGAAACACTGGATCAAATCTTACTGGAAACCCCCTCGGGGCATGTCGGTTTGTTTGTCCTGGTCTCCCAGCAATTTCGCAGGTTATTGAGCATCCATTACTTCCAACAGCAAGATCTCCCCCCCTCTGTGATCCTGCCCAAACTCAAGATCCATCCCTTCCTGGGCAAACGCTTGATGGCTCAAGCACGCTCCTTCACTCTGCAAGAATTGGAACAAATCGTGACTCGAATGGCGGATCTCGATCTGCAATTCAAATACAATGCAAAAGAAGCGCGCTGCCTCTTTCAAAATCTGTTCCAGCAAATCTGCACCGGCCGTTTCCGATCCCCAATGCCTTGAAATGAGGAGGGGGAAGTGGTATAAATACAGGTCAAGGCTTTCATACCTAGATTCAAGTACAACGATATAAAAATCGCGGGGGAAGAGTGTAATATGCCGGTCACTGACCTTTTCTCAAAACGCCAGAAACGAAGTCGGGGTGAAGTTCCCGACGTGTACCAATACGAGTCCATTCCCAACCAATTACGGGTTCAAGTTGTCCAGATCTTGGAGGATGCTTTCGGGGAACTCTACTATAATCCCAATTGGGGTCCCGACAGCAATGCTCACGAATTTGTGTTCATCCACAAAGCCTTGTGCCGTGAATACGGTGTCTTCACGCTTGGCAAACCCCATGATTCAGACTTCGAGTCAGTCGCCAACTTCTTTCTGCAAACAAAGGAAGTCGAAGAAGTAATTGATGTCATTGAACTTTCATTCCAATTTCTAAATGACAACCTCCAAGAAAGAGATAGACTAATATTTGACAATGCGATTGATGAATTGAATTTCCGGTTCCATGAACAAGGCGTGGGGTTCCAGTACGAATCCGGCCAAATCATCAGGGTGGATTCCCAGTTGATCCACTCTGAAGTGATAAAGCCCGCATTGAGTGTGCTTTCCGCACCGATGTACAAAGGAGCGAATACGGAATTTTTAAGCGCGCACGGGCACTATCGAGCGAGAAGTATAAAGAGTGCCTGAACGACTGCCTCAAAGCATTCGAGAGTTGTCTCAAAACGATTTGTAAAAAAAGAGGATGGAAATACGGTAATAAAGATTCCGCCAGGTATCTGATTGACATTGTATACCAGTACAAGTTGATTCCAGTCTTCATGGAGTCGCATTTCACGGGTCTGAGGAGCACGTTGGAGGCTGGCGTTCCCACGATTCGTAATCAAAAGTCGGGGCACGGACAGGGAACCGGAATAGTCTCTGTTCCGGAATCCTTAACCGCCTACGCGCTTCACTTGACTGCCTCAAACATTCTTTTATTGGCGAGAGCTGATGAGGAGATGAAATAGGACCCAACATGTATAAAACTCAATGAGAAACTGATTAACTTGCTCAAAACACATCCCCCACAATTACGATGCATACATTTTTAACCATCAAGTTGTTAAAGTAACTTGAAAGGAGTTGATCAAATGGTGAAACAAATTTCACTTTTCAATCATAAGGGTGGTGTCGGCAAGACAACAACCACCTTCAACCTCGGCTGGATGCTGGCAAACAAGGGGAAGAGGGTTATCATCGCCGACTGCGACCCCCAGTGTAACCTCACGGGCATGGTCCTCGGATTTAAGGGATTCGAGGATTTTAATGAGGATTTTAAATCAATTTATGTTTCGGATGAAGTGCGAAACATCCGGGACGGTCTTTCACCAGCTTTTGAATCTCGACCAGTGGCTATTGAACCTGTGGTCTGTGAATCAATCAACGGCCAGCCTGACATGCACCTTTTACCAGGTCACATTGGTCTCGCTGAATACGAAGTCATCTTGGGTATTGCTCAGGAACTTTCCGGCTCACTGGTGACTCTCCAGAATTTGCCCGGAGCCCTGCACCACCTCTTTTCTCTGACTGCTGAAAAGTACAACGCTGATTTCATTCTGGTGGATATGAATCCGAGCTTGAGTCCGATAAACCAAAATTTGATAATGACGAGTGACTATTTTATCGTACCAATGACTCTGGACTATTTCTCAGTAATGGCAACGAATAGCCTTGCATCCGTGTTGCCCAAGTGGTCAGCTTGGGCAAAACAAGCACAATCATTACCTGTTTTAAAGAACGCAAGTTACCCTTTCCCTGATAAGAACCCCAAGTTTCTCGGAACGATTGTTCAGAAGTATCGATTGCGAGAGGGAAATTTTCCTTCTGCCGCATTCCAGGAGTGGGTCAAGGAAATAGAGAAAGGAATAAAGACAAAGCTCATTCCTGTTTTAAATGAAAATAATATGTTACTTCCAGGTCGGGTATACGAAGAGGTTAACTTGCAAATAGGACAACCGCTCATTCAGATGTCAGACTTCAATAGTCTGATTGCTCTTTCACAAAAACACCAAGCGCCGGTTTTTGGCTTAAATGACGAGCAACTTGAACAAACAGGGGTAGTGCTTGAAACAACTAGGGAATCCATGCATCGGTTTCGGGATTTGTACGCCGACGGTGCGGATAAAATAATAAAGCTCATCGATCATGCTCGCAACGATTCAACAATTTCGTGAAAATATTGAACGAGTACGCGCCATTGGTGGATTGTATGAGGCACTCGATCAATTGACCACCCCCGTCTTGGATGCGAGCGATCTTTTACGCACGCAAATTGTATTGGCCGTTAGTTCTCTTGACCACTACATCCACGAAATAGTGCGCTTTGGAATGTTAGAAGTATACCATGGGAAACACCTTCCGACCGACGCATTCCAGCGCTTTCAAGTGACTATTGGTGCAGCTATGACAGGACTCGCAGGATCAAGCACGAATAACTGGTTTGAGACGGAAATCCGTGAGAAACATGGGTACTTGGCATTCCAACACCCAGGCAAGATAGCGGATGCGGTACGGCTCTTTTCCTCGTCTGAGTTGTGGCCGTCTGTTGCTTCGCAACTCGGCCTGACGGTGCAAGACGTAAAAACCCGGCTTCAACTTATAGTGGAACGTCGAAACAAAATTACGCATGAGGCCGACTTGGATCCGAGCTATTCCGGAATTGGAATCCGTTGGCCAATTTTCCGCAATGACTCCGTGCAGGCCGTAGAATATATTCAAAACCTTTGTGAAACCATTCACTCGATCGTCAATTGATCCGCCCACTGCCGGAATCACTCGCATATTTCTCTAAAATGCACGTCGCACTTATAGGCAAGTGACACGAAATGCTGAACTGGCAAAAACAAGTGATAAGGACGACAACATGCAAAACATCTTCTACCAAAAACTGATCGAACTGCTTAAAACTGACCCTCGCTTCGTTGACGAGGAGGGTGAATTGGTCAAGGCGGCGGTGATCGACCGGGCATGGAAGATCGATCACGAACTAGTCAGGCTGCTGCTCCGTGAAATCGACGTCAAGGCAAAGTTCTTTGATGAGATCGAAGGGCACTGGGTCTTCAATTTCAATACCTTCATCGACTACATCTCCGACAAAAATTTCCTCGCCAGTTCATACACCCGTTTTCGCAATAAGATCGGTTTGAACATCGACGGTAAATTCCTACGAGAACGGGGTGAGGTGTCCCTCGTCTGGCCCTATAAAGACTGCGTGCTGGAGGGTGGACAGACGAAAGAAGAGGAAAAACGCAAGGAGATTTTCTTCAATGAGGTGCTGGCGCATGACGAGATTGACCGCATGTTTGACCCGAAAGTGTTGACAAACTGGAAACGTCACACAGTCGAAGGCGAAGAAAAGGTTAGGGAAATCAAGCGGGACGAAAACGGTGTGATACGGGAAAATCTGATCATCAAGGGAAACAATTTACTGGCCTTGCACACGCTGAAAAATCAATTCCGGGGCAAGGTGAAGCTGATTTATATTGATCCGCCCTACAATACGGGAAATGATTCGTTCGGTTACAACGACAGCTTCAACCATTCGAGTTGGCTGACGTTTATGAAAAATCGGCTGGAAGTGGCGAGGGAATTGTTGCGGGACGATGGGACAATCTGGATCAATATCGATGACGACGAAGCACACTATTTGAAAGTGTTATGTGATGACGTTTTTGGCAGGGAGAATTTTGTGGCAAATGTAGTCTGGCAGAAAAAATATACCAGAGCTAATGATGCAAAATACTTTTCGGACAACCATGACCATATCATTCTGTATGTTAAGAAAAAAGAGAAGTGGAAGTTGAATAAACTTCTTAGAACTTCTGTTGTTGATGATGCTTACTCTAATCCAGATAACCATCCTAAAGGTCCTTGGAAAGCAACCCCACTACATGCCAAAAGTGGTACGAGTATAAAATCCTATACGTTTGCAAACGGTTCGACTTGGTCGCCACCTCCAGGAACATACCGAAGATTCAATGATGATAGTATGAAAAGAATGGAAGCAAATGATGAGATATGGTTAGGAGAAGGTAAAAATCAAGTCCCTCAGAGAAAGACTTTTTTACGAGATATGGGTGGTCTTACTCCAGTTACTATTTGGGGATATAAAGAGGTGGGACATAATCATGAGGCCAAAGATGAAATCAAAAGTATGTTCTCAGAAAACCCCTTTTCATCTCCTAAACCAGAACGTCTTCTTCAACGCATCATTCACATGGGTTCCAACGAAAGCGACATCGTTCTTGATTTCTTCGCAGGTTCCGCCACCACTTCCGCCGTTGCCCACAAGATGAACCGCCAATGGATGATGGTTGAACAGATGGATTATGTGGAGACCATCACGCTAGAAAGGCTAAAAAAAGTCGTCGGGAACAGAGCTAAAAATGACGAAACGCTGTTCAAGGATATTGTATACGACACCGGGGGCATCTCCAAATCCGTCAACTGGCAAGGTGGCGGCGATTTTATCTATTGCGAACTGATGCAATACAATGAATCTTACATGGACAAAATCCAAGCCGCCCAATCATCCGAAGAGCTTGTGTCCCTCTGGCGAGACATCGCTGAAAATTCCTTTTTGAATTGGTATGTGAACCCGAAACTGCCAGAAGATACGGTCCATGATTTTATTGAAATCGGCAAAGAAGAAAACGGGTTGAACAAACAAAAGAAGCTGCTCGCGGAACTGCTGAATAAGAACCAACTCTACGTCAACCTTTCGGAAATCGAGGATGAGGATTTTGCCGTCAACGAAGAAGACAAAGCGTTGAACCGGGTGTTTTATGGAGACTCCATAGAGACATGTGATGGCCGATAAGTTTTTATTCGAAGAACTAGATTCCTTTTCTAAATTCGGCGGATTAAAAACAATAATTCCCAACTATCTCACTGACAATCTGAACCCCAAGTTCGAACTGCGCCCCTATCAGAAAGACGCCTTTACCCGCTTCTTTCATTGTCTCGAAAAGGACTTTCCGGGTAAGGAGTCGCCACTGCATTTTCTCTTCAACATGGCGACCGGCAGCGGCAAGACCCTGATTATGGCCGGGTTGATTCTCTACCTGTACGCAAAGGGTTATCGCAATTTTCTCTTCTTCGTCAATTCCACCAACATCATTGAAAAGACAAAGGAAAACTTTTTCAACCCCGCCAGCATCAAATACCTGTTCCATCGAGAGATTCACATCGATAACCACCGTGTTAGCATTTCGCCCGTCGATCACTTTGAAGGCGTCAACAAGGACGACATCAACATCTGTTTCACAACGATTCAAAAACTACACTCTGATCTGAAAACCGAGAAGGAAAACGCCATCACTTTTGCAGACTTCCGCAAGCGCCGCATCGCGCTGATTGCCGACGAAGCCCATCACATCAACGTAACGACCAAGTCCCAAAAAGAAATGTTTGGGAGTTGGGAGGACACCGTCGAGCGTATTTTCGGACAGAACGAGGACAACCTCCTGTTGGAATTCACCGCAACGCACGACTACGAAACACCCGCGATGGTGGAAAAATATCGGAACAAGGTCATCATTCGCTATGACTTGCTCCAATTCCGCAACGACGGTTTTTCAAAAGACGTCGTCATCGTGCAATCGGACTTCGACCTGAACAAGCGTATTCTGCAAGCCTTGCTTCTCAGCCAGTACAAACAGGAGGTGGCGGCAAAATATCAGACCAACCTCAAACCCGTTATTTTGTTCAAGGCCCAGCGCACGATTGACCAATCCAAAGAGAACAAAGCCAATTTTCATCGCCTTGTTGATGAGCTGAGCACGGAAGACGTTGCTCACATCCGCAAGTCGGACATCCCATTGGTGCAGAGGGCGTTTCAATTCTTTGACGACAACCATATCGGCGACGCGCAGTTGGTGGAGCGTGTGAAACGGGAATTTCGGGAAGACCATTGCCTCTCGGTCAACGAAGAAAAGGAGAAGGAAAACCACCAGATTCTGGTCAATACCCTTGAAGACCGGGACAACCGCATCCGCGCCGTTTTCGCCGTGCAGAAACTCAATGAAGGCTGGGACGTGCTGAACCTGTTCGATATCGTACGCTGTTACGAGGGTCGGGATTCAGGGAAGAATAAAATTGGCAAGACGACGATCTCCGAAGCGCAACTCATCGGGCGTGGCGCGCGTTATTTTCCCTTTGTTTTGCGCGCGAGTGACGACCGTTTCCGCCGTAAATTCGATGGAGACCTGCAAAACGAAATGCGTGTCATCGAAGAGTTGCATTATCACAGTATCAACGATTCACACTACATTTCCGAAATTCGCGCAGCACTGATAAAAGAAGGAGTAATGGATGAACGGGAAGTGATTCGTGAACTCAAACTCAAAGAACCGTTCAAACAAAGCGATTTCTACAAAACTGGCGTGATCTGGTGCAACAATCGCCGTGCGAAAAATTACGATGGTATCCGATCTTTTCAGGATCTTGGCGTGACGCGCAGAAACTATGTCCACACCATCGCCACAGGTCACGGTGGGGCAACGGCCGTGCTCGAGAGCGAAGACAAAAACGTGGTAGTGAAAGACGAAAACCGCCATGATATGAAAGTGGCAGACGTCGAGCGCAACGTCGTGCAAACTGCCCTTGCCCGCAATCCGTTCTTTACGTTCGCGTCTCTCAAACGCTACTTTCCCAATCTGAAGTCCATGCGCGAATTCATTGTCTCCAAAGATTATCTGGGTGGGTTGAAATCACCTTCCAGGGTAATGTCTATCGCCTGGCAGAAGAACCGCGCGAAAAATTTGCTGCCTTGACGGGATTATTGAGTCGAATCGAGAGCGAAATCCGCCAGCAAATTACAGAATACGAGGGGACGAATGATTTTCAGCGTCACTGGGTAAAGGCAGTCTTCAAGGACAAGCTCCTCAAGTTCGACGCCAACAACCCTCACGCCGCGGACGATGCGCAGTTCAAGCATTTCGTCTCAGAGAAAGACTGGTTTGCATTCAACACGGTTTACGGAACCAGCGAAGAAAAGGCCTTTGTGAGAATGCTGGACAGGCAAATGCAACAAATGCGGGAAGAGTACGACGAAATCTATCTGATTCGCAACGAGAGGCATTTCACGATCTACAACTTTTACGATGGGCAAGCCTTTCAACCGGATTTTGTCCTGTTTCTGCGCCGGAAGGATGGCGAGTTTTCTATTTTTCAACTTTTCATTGAACCCAAAGGCAAACATCTGAAAGAACATGACCGGTGGAAGGAAACCTTCTTGAAAGAAATCACTGCCGAGTTTAACTGCAAGCTGCTGACTCTTGGAGAAAAGGAGTTCCGTTTGATCGGCATGCCATTCTATAATTCCGAGAACGAAAAAGAATTTACAGATGCCCTGAAGAGTACGTTGAATGATAAATAACGCTTCTTGGTTCGTTAATGAAAACCGAGAGATTCGTAATCGGATCAAGCCTGTTTAATTTGCTCACTTCCCACGGGAATCAATGCCTCTCCCACAAAGAAATTATGGACAAAATGGCATTTGACAGCTATCCTACCGTGGACTCGAAAACAGTCTTTTACAATAAACCAATTTCCTCATCCGTTGTCTGTATGCTCATTACTTTAAAGTCCCAGCAAAAATCGGCGCTGGTGCCAGGAGAGCAGACACTGATCGAGGACATTTTAAAGGGCGATCGCCATCAGTTTGATATTCTGGTCACTCGCTATCGGAATCAGGTGTTTCGCTTTCTTCTCAAGTTCATCGATGATCCGGTCCAAGCAGAAGATCTGGCGCAGGAAACATTCATCGCCGCCTTTCAAAATCTGGAAACCTTTCAGGGCAACGCCAAGTTTTTGACGTGGCTGTTGGGGATCGCGCGCAATAAAGTCATCAATGACATCAACCGAGCTGGAAAACGGCGTTCCAAGATGGTTTCGGACCAGATGTTGGAAAACTATCAATCCACAGAAGACACTCCCTTGGAATACGCCGAAAAAAAACAGCGGCTTTCCCTTTTAAAAAAAGCGATAGATCAACTTGACCCGGATCTGAAAGAGGTTCTGGTCGCGGTTTCCATGGAAGGATTGTCTTACGACGAGGTAGCAAATATGCAGGATATTCCTGTCGGAACCGTGAAAAGCAAATTGTTTCGCGCGAGGATGATACTCCGAAAGTCACTCAATAAGAAAAAAATGAACATTTCTAAAAAACATGGTACTTAAACATTGAGAATGATCAAATTGGCAACAGAGACCCTCCTGTCAAACAAAGATCATTTTGAAAAACGCCAATCAATTTCTTATGAATCGTCAAAAAACTATCCCTTGCGAAGATGCATTATTCCTCATGAGCCGCCATTTGGACGGTGATCTCAGTAAAAAAGAAACCTGGCAGATCCACCATCACACGACTGCTTGTCCGGATTGTCAATCTCAATTGGAGGAAATGGCTGCCATTGAGTTGGATCTTAGTGCTTGTCATCAATCCCTCGATTCCCACACACTGGATAATCATTTCAATGCCGGAGTCATGAAAGCGATTGCTGAAAGAGAACCACTACCCTACCTGGTCTCCTCCCGGAGATGGCTTGTCAATAAAATCTATTTTCTCAAACCCCTCATGCAAAGTCGTCTCTTTCCGGTGGCAATTGGGGTTCTGGGAAGTTTTATAATTTTCTTTCTACTCGGTCCCTTATTTCTTTCCCAACAAGATTCATCGCAACGATTCTCCATTGCCGAAATTTCCTTCAATCAAGCACAAGAGCAAGTGCAATGGAACCATGAACAAACGATTCCCCCTGGACAAGTGGCAGAGTTCGTCATCAATAAAAGCGATCAAAAGTCGATCCTTTTCCGCATGAGTTCTTCCCAGCCCGTCCGCATTTTGGTTCGACACAATGGCAATGACCAAGATATTCAAATGCAGGGAATTCGATATGCAACGTTAAAAACGCCTCAAATCAATGATGCGGTCATGATTCGCAATGAAGGCAATTCACCCATCCGAGTCAACGCCCATTCCACCCGGCCCCAGCAAATCAGCCTGAAACCCAACAGCCGTCCCTGATCAATCATTTCCACCACTTGTTTCACATAAAACCCACCACCCCCTGCCTGTCTCAGTAAAAACTGTTTTTATTCAGCAGCCTGTGATTTTCTATTATTGATGGGGGACAGGAAGGCTCTTGCCTCCCTGTCCTCCGAACCATGCGTTCGATTCTCCCACACATGGATCTCCAATCGTTGGTTTCCTCATCGGGATTCGTTCGCTGCCCATCGTGCTTTTTTCATCGAATGATACGATACAAGTTCAACTCCTTTAATTATTCAGTTACGCAGTACCGGAATCTATCTGGCAAAAGAGAAGAATTTGCCAAAATAACTTGAGGAATCCCGGATAGTGAAGTATTTTTAGATTTTCGACGAAAACATATGCCGGAACCAATCAGTGTCTGATCAAAAACCCTTTCCTCTCTTGAAAAATCAGGAATACGAGGATATTGTCAATATTCCCCTTTGCTGACATCGAGGGAGCGGGTTTCAGTTCAAGCACTAATCAGGCATACTACTTCCTTACTGAACTTCATCACGTCTCATAGATATGGCGGATATCGGTTACATGACAATGATGGTTGCATTGGCAGTTGCTTTATACGGCAGCATCGTTCCATATTTCGGAGTGCGGCATAACAACTGGAATTTGATACGCTCCGCCCAATATGCAACGATTTTCAATTTTTTCTTGCTGGCTGCAGCCAGCATTGCGCTGATCCATGCCTTTGTGAGCAGTGATTTCCGAATAAGTTATGTCTGGGAGAATTCGAGCACCGACATGCCCCTTTTTTATAAGGTCACGGCCTTTTGGGGCGGGATGGATGGATCTTTGCTGCTCTGGGCCTTTGTACAAAGTGGATTTGCCATGATAGTGGCCTTCCGTTACCAGCATACCAACCGTCAGATCATCCCCTATGTCATTGCCGTCCTCAATTTCATCATGGTCTTTTTGCTGGCACTCTTGGTCGTGTGGTCCAATCCCTTTGCGCCGCAAGCGACGAATCCTTTGGAAGGGCGGGGCTTGAATCCCCTACTACAACACTTGGCCATGATCGCCCATCCTCCCTCCTTGTATTTGGGATATATTGGTTTCAGCGTACCTTTTGCTTTTGCCATTGCAGGATTGATGCGGGGAAAACTGGACAACGAATGGATTGTCACCACCCGGCGATGGACTTTGTTTTCCTGGTACTTTCTCTCTCTGGGATTGATTTTAGGTGGACAATGGGCATATGAAGAATTGGGCTGGGGAGGCTATTGGGCATGGGATCCGGTGGAAAATGCCGCTTTGATGCCATGGCTCACAGGGACCGCTTTTCTTCATTCAGTGATGGTACAGGAAAAACGGAATATGCTCAAAATCTGGAATGTCGTGCTGATCATCATAACCTTCGGCTTGAGCATCCTGGGCACTTTTCTCACCCGTTCCGGAGTAGTTAACTCCGTGCATTCCTTCACTCAATCCGAGATCGGCCCTTTTTTCCTGGCATTTTTGGCTTTTGTGCTGCTGATTGCCATGGTCTTACTTTTCAAGCGCATACGTGTTTTGGAATCAGACCACCGACTCGAATCCTTGCTATGCCGAGAAAACACCTTCCTGGCTCAAAACATCCTTTTTGTAGGAATTGCCTTTACCGTACTATTGGGTACGACGTTTCCTCTTTTAGCAGAAGCCGTCCGGGGAACTAAACTTTCTATTCAAGCGCCCTTCTTCAATACTGTGACCGCGCCAATGGGCTATCTATTGTTCTTTTTGATGGGAATCGGCACCTTGATTGCCTGGAGACGAACCAGCTTCGCGAGTTTACGGAAAAACTTCCAGATTCCCATGTTGTTGGCCACGGCTGGCACTTTGGGGCTTGCCTTTCTGATCTCCCGGGAATGGCAGGCGTTCTTGATTATTTGGATTGCACTTTTTGTTACAATGACCATTGTGTTTGAATTGTACAAAGCCACCCAACTCAAAGCCCGGCAGTTATCAGTAAATATTGGGACCGCTTTTTTTTATGTCATCATGCGCAACTCCCGGCGTTACGGAGGTTTGACAATCCATCTTGGAGTGGTGTTGATGTTCATCGGATTTGCCGGCCGTTTTTATGACATTGAAAAAGATATCTCAATGGAATTGAATCGATCCGAAACTGTAGGAGGTTACCAACTCGTTTTCCGGGGGATGGAAGAATTCCAAGTCCGCAATGCCACCCATCGGGCAGCCGTAATTGAAGTTTATCGAAACGGCCAATTGCTGAAAGTCATGAAACCTGCAAAGAGCTTTTATCCGACTCAACCGGATCCCCTCACGGAAGTGGCCATCCGGCGTAGCTTTTGGGAAGACTTGTACTTGGTTGTGCACAGCGATGACCCAGATACGCAAATAGCAGTGCTCAAAGTACGGATCAATCCGCTGGTAGGGTGGGCCTGGATGTCTCTACCGCTATTTACATTGGGAGTGGCTATTTCGATGACGTATCGTCCCAAATCCCTGAAAGTGCGGCAGGACGCCCTCAGCACTCAATATATCTCCGAATCAAACCGGTCTGTATAGATTAATCGATTCCTGTATTGCCGTATGCTATTGAAATCTCTGAAATTCTGGTGCGTGATTGTGGTAGTCCTTGGTTTTATTGGCTTATTGGCTTTTGGATTGACATCCAATCCCAAACATGTGCCTTCTCCCTTGATCGGAAAGCTTGCTCCTGATTTTAAAGTGGTAGCCATGGATGGCAGCGCTTCCCTGCAGCTCAGTGATCTCAAGGGAAAACCGGTGGTGCTCAATTTTTGGGCTTCCTGGTGCCTCGAATGTCGAACCGAGGCCGGCATTCTGGAAGCCTATCATCAACATTACGAAAAACAGCAAAACCGGATTTACGTCCTGGGCATTGCCATTCAGGACAAATTGTTGCAGGCTCAGGCATTTGCCCAGCGCTTTGGCAAGCAATATTTTCTGGCCCTGGATGATGAGAAAGGCGGCATTGCGCTGGATTATGGCATCTATGGGGTACCGGAAACATTTTTTATCGACGCTCGGGGAATCGTCCACTACAAACAGGTCGGAGGAGTGACCGAGGAAGTAATGACCCGACAAGTACAGGCGTTGTTGGAATCGTCCACTCCGGAAAATTGAATTATTTCAAATCATTGGTAAGCGCATGACTCGATTTTTCACATTACTGGCGGCAATTCTGATGCTCTTTGCCACTGGGGCAGGAGCACTTTCCGAGACTGAAATGGAATCGCGTCTCAAGGATTTGTTCAATCAATTCCGATGTCCCACTTGTCAGGGATTGTCCGTGAAGGATTCGGAAGCAGGTTTTTCCGTACAGATTCGCAATAAAATCAAAGATATGTTGCAATCCGGCGCCACGGATGACGAAATTCGCGCGTATTTTGTTGAACGTTATGGCGAATGGATTCTGCGCAGTCCACCGAGGCAGGGTTTTAACTTGCTGCTGTGGTTCTTGCCGGGATTGGCAATGGCGGCTGGGCTTGTTTTCTTATTTCATAAAAGCCGGCAGTGGGCAAAAAAACAAGAGAATGAACTGCAGGAAGACCTTCCACTGAGCCCCGAAGAGGAAAAAATTCTGGAAGCGGACATGCGCCGTTTTCATAACCTTTGAGCCCCCTGGCTTTTCAGTTGGAATGCGTGGAAATTATCAAAATCCACCCGCTGCTCCACCCAGTCCCTTACTTTATATTTTTGCAGATAATCCTCATAAAGGCGCCCGTCATTCTTCTCATATTTACGAACGAAATCCGGATCAAAATTTTCCCGTTCGTCAAGGCCAAATAGTCTGGCAGTTGCTGCTTTCGGCGACACTTCCAATAAAATCCCAGTATCCATGATTTGCTGGAGCCGTGGTAAAAATAGAGCGGTACCCCAAACAACCAGGACCATTTCCGGGGCCAGAAAGAAGGGGTAGACATTGGTTTCATAGGGTTTCATAAACTCGGGCGGGTTTTCCATGAAAATACGATGTCCTTCTGAAAATGGAAGTAGACACTCGTTCATCATCCATTGCTCGATCTCATCAGAACGCCAGTACTTCCGGGTATGGAACTCTGTGGAAATCAATTCAGTCAAATCCAGACCTTCTACCAGAATATCTTGTTTTTCCAATGCCTCGAGCAGTGCTTCAATGAAGTACGCATGCCCACATTCATCTGGCCCACCAATGCCTATAATCAATGGTTGTCGAGGGGCTGGGGATTTCAAGTCGACAATCATTTCACTCAACAGCTTTGCGGTATGCTGGCTTGGATTGAAAAGCTCCAGCAAATCCCTCAAATATTCATAATGGATGCCAGGTATCTGTTGAGCAGTGAGGTTACCATATGCAAATAAGCAATCCTGTTCTGCCAGTTGTTGCTGAATGGCCGGATTTTCAGTAATCCAGAAATACTTTGTGGAAAGAAGAATCGGATTTTCGAATATCGAGATAGCGTCATCACGGGGAATACGGATCACTGTCAATTCATTGTGATTTCTCCACTCCACAGGATAATCGGATTCCTCCCAAACGACAGTCAAATGGAAATCTCGTTCAATCAATACCAGGAAAATTTGCTTGAGGGATTCCAGTTCCTCTTTCGAACGAATCGCCGGCAAGCTGTTGAGATCAAAAACCAGATTTCGTACCTGACCAAGGACTGGAATCAGATCGCGGGATTCTTCACGGGTCGATAAAAGCATGAAGGATTTTTCGAGTGGGAAGAAGTGGCCCGGAGTGGCCACTCCAAATTCATAGGGTTTTCATGACTGTGGAATCTCATTCCTGAATCACATCATGGGTGGGAGCAAAAGCTTCGACTTGCAAAGGAGAATTTTTTACAATGTACTCTCGTAATAAATCCGCATCCACATAGCCAGTGTCGACAAAATCGGGATGTGCTTTTACTACCGGATACCCATCACCACCAGCAGCAATGAAGCTGTTGATCGCCAGTTTGTATGTTTTATCGGCCGACACCGGTTCTCCTGCCACAATTGCGCTAATCAGGGTCTCTCCATTCATACGTAACTCCACATTGGTGAACTGCGCAAAGGCACCGGAGCCTTTCTTTTTGTTGACAACCGCTTGGAGATAGTCTTTCAATTCATCACCATTAAAAGTGACTGTGCAGATCGTATTGGCAAAAGGCTGCGCAATCAATACATCCTTATAGGTGATGTCCCCTGCAGGAAGATTTTCCCGGATCCCGCCTGAGTTCATCACTGCCAGATCCGCATTTGTTTTTTCCATTTGAGCAATGGCGATTAAATTTCCCAGATTGGTTTCATTGTTTCGCACAATCGTTCTTTCTCCTACAAATACGCCATTGCTCTGGCCTACGACACGTTCCAATTCTTTATTCCCGATTTCCTGAAAGGGCTTCAGGAAAGTCAGCATTTCTTCATTTTCCGGAATTTCTTGTTCCTGAAAAACCCGCCTGTCTTCCCCGGTTTTCTCATCTTTGACTTGCTTGGTTAAATTCACTGGAATCAAGCGGAAACTTTTCATCGTCAATTGGTCGTCAAGGAATGTCAGATCCATCCTTCCCACGTACTTTCCCCATTCATGAGCTTGCACGATTATCGTTCCATTTTGGATGTCTGGTTCAAAGAGGGGATTTTGAGAATGACCCCCGACAATGATATCGATGCCGTCGACAGACCTGGCAAGTGTGACGTCGCCAGGAGCATTGCTACCATATTTCGCATTTTGGTAATGTCCCAAATGTGTCACCGCAATCAGGATATTGGTTTGCTTTCGCAGTTTGGGGATCAGGGTTTGCGCCACTTCCAGCGGTGAACGAAACTCAATACCACCTATAAATTCGGGATTCCCTATAATTCGCGTATCTTCTGTTGTGAATCCAACAATGGTTATTTTCATGCCATCATAAGAATAGGTAACATGGCTCCGAAAAAGAGTATTCTCGGTTCCTTCTTGAAAAATATTGGCAGACAAAAAAGGGAATGCGGCCCACTTTTCTTGCTGACGCAACACATCCAGGGGGTTGTCAAATTCGTGATTGCCCACGGCCATGGCGTCATATCTGAGCATTCGCATCCCTTTGAAATCAGGTTCGGCATCTTGCAAATCCGACTCCGGAACCCCCGTGTTGATATCTCCTCCTGATAAAAGCAGCACATAACCATCAGCCCTAATGACTTCTTTTCGGATACGATCAATCAGTGTCTTTCGTGCCGCCAAGCCATATTCATTGTTTTGATTTTTCCAAAATCTGCCGTGATGATCATTGGTATGCAAAAGTGTTAGCTTATAAGTTTTTCCTTCCTGATAGGGATAAACTCCCTTGCCAACCAGTACAAAAATGAGCAGCACTGAAAAATAAATTATTTTTTTCATAGCAACCTCTTTCATTGATTGGTTCATAAAATGAAACATCCCTCGCAAATCCGCATGCCTTTCAAGGAGCCAAATACCCTTTTTCCACGGATTTTTCGATGATTTCACTCGCATATTGCCAGAGCTCTGCTGAACCGGCTTGAATATGCTTATTTCGCTCTACGACCTGCGATCGGGTTATTGCATGCTCTCTCCACCCTTTTCCCTGACTATGGTAGTTGTGCAACAATGGCATCAGACGGTCCATTGCTCCGGCGAATTTTGCCTCAGCAGTTTCTTGGGCTTCGAATTCGTCCCAAAGGGCTCTCAATTCATTTCCTTGGTCGCTTGGCAGCAATCCGAAAAGCCGGACTGCCGCATCTATTTCACGACGCTCTTTATCCATGGCGCCTTCTTGATCATAACAAAATGTGTCCCCGGCATCGATTTCCACGATGTCATGAATCAGCAGCATTTTGAGGACCCGAAGCTGGTTGATTTCTTCCTCTGCATGTTCACTGAGCAAAAGCGCCATCATCGCAATGTGCCAGCTATGTTCCGCCGAGTTTTCCAAACGTGGCGTTTCCAGCAAATGTGTCCGTCTCACAATTCCTTTCAGCTTATCAATTTCTACAAGAAACGCCAGTTGTTCTTTCAATCGTTCCGCTCTCATTCAATCTTCCTGCCTCGATGGCGCAAATCTTTCTTCAACGCCTTTTCTTTTTCTGAAAAAAGGTAGCATGGCCCATTCCAGAGGCCAGAGGGTATGCAATATGATCAAAATATCCGGTGGAAAACGCTCCGACAATTTCGAATTTCTGAGAAAGTAACCGCTCCCTAAACTCATAGAGATGTAAAGCAAAAAAAGGATACTTCCGCTCCAGTGAATGAGCATGATTTCTCCTTCTGACAATTCCTCACTCGCTTCCCGGCTTTCAGGGGGATGAATGAAGTCTGCCGATTCGTCATCACTATCTTCATCATCCCAATTTATACTTTGCAAGCTGGAAGTCGATGTTCCGCTTTCTGAGTCGGATTCCGCCTCTCCGATGGCTGAATCCTCTGCATCTTCTTCATCCCAGTTAATGTTTTGCAAGTCGCTGACAGAGGTTGACTCGGTTTCTTCAGTCTCTTCCTCATCCCAGTTTATTTCGGATAAATTGACTTCGGACGCTTTATCTCCGTTTCTATGGGATTGTTTTTCAGCACTTGGCTGTGGAGATTCTGTCTGAGCCTGCAAGCTTCCCCCGTAAGAAACCAGGCACAACAAGAAAAGGCTCGGAACACTTTTTAGAAGCTGCACGTCTCTCTTATTTGGATTGCGTATAAGGAATGCCATCGGCTGCCGGAACCTTTGCCTTTCCAATCAGACCGGCTAAAACGACCATCGTCAATACATAAGGGAATATCTGAATAAACTGTACGGGAATATCAACGGCGCCCTGAACCCGGATTTGGAACGCATCGGCAATGCCGAACAAGAGACAACCCACTAAGGTCAATTTGGGGTTATATCTTCCGAAAATCAAAGCAGCCAGGGCAATGAATCCTCGTCCTGCCGAGATATTGCGCACAAAGGCACTACCATGCGCAATGGAGAGAAAGGCACCGCCCAACCCGGCCAGCATACCACTGAGCCACACTCCATAGAATCGCATCAAATAGACGTTCACTCCAGCCGTATTCGCGGCATCGGGGTTTTCTCCCACAGAACGCAAGCGCAAACCAAAACTGGTCTTGAACAAGACAAACCAAGAAAGCGGTACCATCAGAAATGCAAAGTACACCAGAAAAGAATATTTCCCCACAAGCACGTTCAATACCGGGATTTTTGAAATCAAGGGAAGTTCTATTACCGGTAAGGGCAATACTAAATTGGGGGTAATGCTGGTCGAGCCATATAAGGCGTTGGCCAACATAGCCGGCACTCCGATGGCCAGCAGGTTAATGGCGGTTCCACTGACGATTTGATCGGCCTGATAGCGGATACTGGCCACCCCATGGACATGCGCGATCAATCCTCCGACAATCACTGCCGCGAGCAGCCCCATCCACGGGTTTCCCAGCTCATAAGCAACCGAGGCGGCAGCAAATGCCCCGAAAATCATGATCCCATCCAAGGCAATATTGACAACTCCCGAGCGTTCCGAAAACATCCCGCCCAAAGCTGCTAAAATCAACGGAGTCGAAAGCCGCACTCCGGAACTGATTAATTCCAAGTCGAATATTTCCCACATACCTTTCAAGATTCCAAATCAAGAATCCCCTCGGTTAATTGTTCATAATAGTCGATGCATCGACGCACGTATTGGCGTTTCTCCGTATAACTTTCAGGGAAAAAACTTCGTTTGAAACCATAAGTGATGCAATTCTTCAAGGACCGGTTTTTCAAACCGAATCCTTTCATAGCCAGGCATATCTCATTCGTAACCGAGGTTTTACTGACCGTGCGATTGTCTGTACAAAGAGTGGTACTCAAGTTGTATTCCAGCATTTTACGGAAATTATGATTTTCCACTCTCTTGATCGCCGGATTGGTTTGCAAGTTACTGGTGAGACAAACTTCAATGGAAATCCGCCGGTCGGCAATATATTGGCATAAATCCGAAATGTATTGTTCTTTGTCTGCGATGCGTGGATCTTTGATCTTTGAGGCATCAAAGAGATAATAACCATGTCCGATCCGGTCGGCGTGCAACTCCGTGATGGCCTGAAAGATGGATTCCGGGCCGTAGGCTTCACCCGCGTGCACTGTTTTGTGCATGAAGGATTCATGCGCATATTGATAAGCTTCCCAATGATCTTTTGCCGGATACCCCGCTTCGGCTCCTGCCAGATCAAATCCAACAATTGGAATTCCCTGCTCATCCCGAATCCGTACCACCGCCTTGGCCAATTCCATGGACGCCAGTTTACGGATTTCAAGCATCTCGGAGTGTGCCAGTAAATCAATCATCGTCTTATAGTACGTTGAAACCGGACCAAAATTTCTCATCGCGCAAGCAATCAGGCCATAGTAAAAAGGAGGTGTCTGCCCGCAGCGCACATCAGGTCGCTGATTGAATTTCTGCTGTGCTTTCAACAACCCTTTATTGACATGTTCCAGCACCGTCTCCATATTTTGGTTTTGATTGATCAGCAATTGCGGCGCAAAGCGAACCTCCACATACCGCACCCCTTCATTTTGATTGTCACGGGCGAATTCATAGGCAATCTGCTCTAAATATTCCGGTTTTTGCATCACAGCGCATGAATAGGCAAACGTGGACAGGTATTCCTCTAAGCTCTCATAGTGCGATTTGAAAAGAATCTCTTCCAGACCCTCTACCGTATAACTAGGAAGATCGAGGTTTTCCCTTTTTGAAATTTCAATCAGGGTTTCCAGACGGATCGAACCGTCCAGATGGACATGGAGGTCGGTTTTAGGAAGTTGTTTGATGATTTCCCGAAGTTCCGATGTGGTCTCTTTCTTCATGAAGTCCCTGCACGCTTACAAGCGGAATAATTTTTTAAACAACTGATCCATGGCAACGAAAAGGACAATTACGCCTTGCAGTACCATGACAAAATCCCGGGACAGGCTTTCAAACTGCATATCAAGAAACAACCCTCCCCGACTGAGGGCGCCAAAAAGCAACGAGGCGAGAATAATTCCGACTGGGTGGTTGCGCCCCAGCAAAGCCACCGCAATGCCGATAAATCCGGCGCCATTGGAGAAACTGTCATGGTAAGTATATCGATACCCCATCACTTCATGCACCCCCACTAATCCGGCAAACCCTCCCGAAAGAAACATGGCCAGAATCATATTCCGTTTCACAGGAATGCCAGCATATTCCGCAACCGAAATACTGGCGCCCACAGCCCGAATCTCATACCCCCATTTGGTTTTCCACAACAATAAATAAACAAACACGCACGTCACCAGTGCTACCAAAAATCCCAAATTCAGCGGTAACGATTCCGGAACCCTGGAAATCCAGTCGTGCAGTCTCGGGATTCTCGCCGCTTCCGGGATAAACTCGGTTTCCAAAACCTGCGTCCCTTTACGGTGGAAGGGACCGACCACCAGGTAATTTGTCAGACCGAAGGCAATGAAATTCATCATGATGGTATTGATCACTTCATGCCCCCCGAATTTGGCTTTCAAATAGCCTGGAATCCCACCCCAGACGCCTCCGGCGAGGAAAGTCGTTAGAAAGCAGACCGGGATCAGGATCCATGCCGACACTCCATTCAGCCAGATTGCCACCAAGGCGAGCATCATGGCGCCCATGTGCAGTTGCCCTTCTCCTCCGATGTTGAACAAGCCGCAGTGAAAACCAAATGCAACCGCCAGTCCGGTGAAAATCAATGGGGTGGCATAGAACAAGGTGTAGCCAATACCGCTGACGGAAAAAAATGAGTTTTGAAGAAAAAACCAGTAGGCCTCCAGTGGGTTTTCTCCCACCGACAGAATCAGTACAGCCCCCGCAATCAAAGACGCCAGTACCGCCAGTAACGGTAGTGTGATCACTTCGTATTTTTGAAACATATTTGCGGAGCCAGGGACTATTTATAACTGGGGCAGTTTTCAAAACGGAAATTTGCTTATGCGACCTTTTTCATTTGTCCGGTCATCATCAAGCCGATTGCTTTTTCGTCAAAATGTTCCAGATCGATTTCACCGGTAATTTCTCCTTCATAAAAAACCACTGCACGGTCTGATAAGGAACGGATTTCTTCCAGCTCCGCAGAAATCAGCAAAACCGCCTTTCCCTGCTCCCTCAAATCCAAGATTTTCTGATGGATGAACTCAATTGCGCCAATATCCACCCCTCGGGTGAGTTGGGAAACAATCAACAACTCGGGATGCTGGTTGAATTCGCGGGCCACAATCAATTTCTGCTGATTGCCTCCCGATAACTTATTGGTGGGCAATTCGCTAAAGGGAGGCTGAATATTGTATTCTTCGATCAAACGCCGGGCATTGTTTTCAATGGCGACAAAATCAAAAAATCCGTTTTGACGACAACATGGGGACCGGTAGTGAAAACCGAGGATCAAATTTTGCGCATTGCTATAATTGGGCACGTAGCCACGCGCTTTTCGATCTGCTGGAATATGGCCGATTTTGTGCTCTTTGATCCGCCTCGCGGAAGCATTGGTGATCGCTAGCTCTCGATACAAAACTTTGCCGGAATCCACTGTTCGCAGACCTGTAAGGATTTCAACGATCTCTGTCTGACCATTGCCCTCCACTCCCGCAATTCCAAGTACTTCTCCTGCCCGCACTTCAAATGAAACATTCTTTAACTTCGCTTGGCCCTCCACCTGAATCGAGGCATTCTCCACCCGCAGGAGCGCCTCCCCGGGATTAGCAGGATGCTTGTCAACCTTCAGTAACACGTCTCGTCCTACCATCATAGTAGCCAAAGATTCCAGGGTTGCGTCTTTGGTAGCCAAATGCCCTACCTTTTTTCCACCACGCATCACGGTCACCTCACTGGAAATTTCCAGCACCTCATTCAATTTATGAGTAATGATAATGATGGTTTTTCCCTGCTCCACCAAGCGGCCTAGGATTTGGAAAAAACTGCGTACTTCCAACGGGGTGAGGACGGATGTGGGTTCATCCAGAATCAGGATCTCCGCGCCACGGTAGAGGGCTTTTAGAATTTCTACCCGCTGCTGTATCCCCACCGGCAGTGTTTCCACAACAGCTGAAGGATCAATTTGCAGTCCATACTCTTTAGAAATTTCTTCGATTTTTTCCACCGCCTCCTGCATTTTCAGGATTCCGCCACGCCGAATCGGCTCCATGCCCAAAATAATATTTTCGGTGACCGTCAATGGCGGAATGAGCATGAAATGTTGATGGACCATACCGATGCCCAAATCGATCGCTTTGTGCGAATTTTCTATCCGGACGGACTTGCCAAATATAATGATTTCACCGGAATCCGCTTGATAAAAACCATAGAGAATTTCCATAATGGTGGTCTTCCCGGCGCCATTTTCGCCAACGATGGCATGGATTTGCCCTGCTTTGATTTGCAAATCCACGGCATCGTTGGCCTTCACTTCTCCAAAATTCTTGCTAATGGATTTCATCTCGACGGCATACATGGATTCCTCCGCAATGACAGCGCTCTACCTCAGCCTGTCATTCAAAGAATAGGGAGGAGCGCTCCTCCCTATATCTTATGGTTCCTTCTTACTTATTGGGCAGTGGGATCTTTTACCATAATTTCACCATTGATGATTTTCATCCGGTATTCGTCCACCACTTCTTGCATTTTCTTGCTCACCAGGGGTCGATTATGCTCATCCAAGGCATAACCCACACCATTGTTTGTCAAATCAAAGACGTTGATTCCCCCTTGGAAACTACCATCGTCGACGCGCCGGATGGTTTCGAACACGGCAACGTCGACGCGTTTGAGCATGGAGGTCAGCACCTGACCGGGGATTATGTAATTTTGATTGGCATCCACTCCGATTGCATAGACACAAGAATCCATGCGGTTCATATTTTCTGTTTTGGGTAGACACGGCCCTTTGGGATTGGTTTCTTTGATGGCATCAAACAAACCATTTCCGGATGCACCGGCAGCCGAATAAATGACAGAAGCGCCTTTCGAGATTTGAGAAGTGGCGATCTCTTTAGCTTTTGCGGGATCATTCCAGGCGGTCGGGGTGTTTCCCACGTAATTGGCAATCACTTCAATACCCGGTTGGACCAATTGCGCCCCTTGGCGATATCCATCCTCGAATTTATGAATCAAGGGAATATCCATCCCTCCGATGAATCCCACTTTTCGTTGACCATCGATTTCACGGGAACGCATAGCGGCAATCATGCCGACCAGAAAAGATCCTTCATGCTCCTTGAAAACCAAAGAAGCCACATTTGGCAAATCAACAACACTGTCCACGATGGCAAAATTGACATTGGGGAATTCCAATGCCACTTTCTCCACACTGGGCGCATTGGCAAAACCAATACCAAATAGTATGTCGTAACCTTGCCCTGCAAAAGCGCGGAACGCTTCTTCAATGGCACTCGTGTCTCCGGGTTCCACGTCTTTGAGCGTGATTCCCAATTCATCTCTCGCTTTCACTGCCCCTTCCCAGGCAGATTGATTGAAGCTCTTGTCAAATTTTCCACCTGCATCAAAAATAAGAGCAACCTTCGTTTCGGCCCAAATTTGTGCTGAGAAAAACAAAAGCAAACTAATCAATATCCATGTTTTTTTCATATATTATTCCTTTTTATGAATGTTTTTACCGTGATTCTGTAAGCAACAACCATCACAAAAACAAGAAGCCCAATTGGACCTCGTGCAAATAACGGTACCATTTGCTTGCTCAGAACTGACTGAAAGAAAAATAGTTTGTAGCACACCTGCAATCGCAAATTCAATTCTTTTGAGTGATGAAGACACCCTTTGCGCAAAAAAATTCTATCTTTCTCACCGCTCGATTCAAAATAGGTGCGGGAGGAAGTGAAGTAATGGATCCTTCCCGGGAATCTTTTTTCAACGTTATTGAACTGAACGGCTTCTGACTGTCCCCGGATTTGAGCAGATTTATTGATTTTTTTTTGCGAATCCCGCATTTATTTTACAGCCGGGGGTAGACATTGCGTAGTAGTAGTGCTAGAATCATGCTTTCGCTAAGTTGTTTTGGTGAAAGAGGGGGTTCCCGCTCGATCGATTGAACAATATCGTGAGAGGAATTGAAAACGATCGATCCTCCCCGGGAATCTTTTTTCACCGATATTGAACTAAACGGGTTTTTCAGAGACCTGAATAGTTACCAAAATTTTTAATCTGAAATGATGGAGTAATATTATGAAACAGAAAACATCGTTTTCGTTATGTCTCACCTCTTTAGTGGGGCTGATCGTGGCAGACGTCGTGTCTGCTGTACAAAAACTTGTCCTCGCAAACTTGTCCCCGCGAAAGCGGGGAGCGGGGATCCGATTCGCCCCAGGGCGGGTGAATCATTCTCTTCACCCTCAATTGAAAGAGGTTTCTATGGGTATTCTAAAGAAACTTGTCGCCTCCCTCGTGGGGCTGAACCCGGCAGGCGCCTGGTCTGCTGCAAAACTGCAATCATTATTGCTCACCATCACCCTGATGGTGACCGCTTTCTGGGTCAGCCCGGCTGCAGCCCAGAAGTATGTGACGGACCCCAGCACGGGTAAGGTCGTGACCGCGCCGGAGTATGGCGGGACGTTAACTTATCCCTACCAAAATAAAAACGTTGGCACAGACCCCTTTCTTACTGGCCACCTTCCGGCCTCCGCCGGCATCGGTAGCGTGAATGAGAGGCTCGCCTGGGGCGACTGGGGAATAGCCAGAGACAAGTTTGACTTTAGAACTACTTATCTCCCTGATTTTGCCATAACCGGGCAGTTGGCGGAAAGTTGGGAAACGCCCGACCCACTGACTTACATCTTCCACATCCGCCAGGGGGTTCACTTCGCTCTCGATCCGGACAGTGAGGCCAGCCGGCTCGTAAATGGTCGCGAGCTAACCGCTGCCGACGTGGTCTACTCCTTTCAGCGGAATCTCGGGATGGGCGAATTCACCGAACCTTCCGTCAGGAAATACGATGCGGCCAACCTGCCATGGGAATCGATAGAGGCCAGCGACAAATATACGATTGTTATGAAGATGACGAAGCCATCTCTCGATGCGCTGAGGGCTATCCTCCAAGACGTTTCGATGTTCATATTACCCCGGGAGGTAATCGACAAATACGGCAACTATGAGGATTGGCGAAACGTGGTCGGCACCGGGCCCATTATGCTGAAAGAATCTGTCGAAGGCGTCTCCAAAACCCATGTCCGGAATCCTGACTATTGGCGCCACGACGAAAAATACCCGGAGAACCGCCTGCCCTATATTGACCAGCTAAGGAGCCTGTTCATGGCCGAAGAAGCAACCCGCGTATCGGCCCTACGCACGGGTAAGGTTGATATCATACATGGCGCCGGCCAAGGCGTTGCTATAAAAATCCTCGATGTTATAAGGAGCCTCCAGCGGACCGACCCCGACCTCCAGGTGAGCAACTATTTCCAGCGTACGGATTTAACCCAGATTATGAACGTGCGCAAGCCACCCTTTGATGACATCAGGGTGCGGCGCGCCATGCAGATGGCATTGGACCTCGAGACGATTAACGACACCTACTATGGCGGTTTTGCAAGTGTGGAGCCGATGGGAGGGATTTCCGTCCCGGGGTATGTCACCCCATTTGAAGAGTTTCCCGAAGAGATCAAGCAATACTATACCTATGACCCGGCAGGTGCTGAGAAGCTCCTCGAGGAGGCTGGGTATCCGCGCGGCGCAGACGGCGTTCGACTCAAGGTCACCTTTGACTTTCGCAACGCCTATGATTTTGGTTATGTAGAAATAGTGACCGGCTACTGGGCTGAAATCGGTGTTGATGTAGAGACCACTGTAATGGACACTCCCACTTGGGTAGAACGTAAGAATACAGAGGTTTATGAGATGAGCTCTGGCAACCTGGGTTTTCCTTCCGACCCTGCCTGGTGGGTAAGCTTGTACCGCATAAACTGTACGTGGGGTTGCAAGGAGTTAGTGGGCCAAATCGATACCCCTGAGCTGACCGCCGCCTATGATGCCTTTCAGGCCGCTACCACCGAGGAGGAGCGAGTGAAGGCGTTTAAGGCGTTTGACGGGTATCTCATAAAGCAGCATTTTCAGGTATGGAGTCCTATTACTCCAGAGTATCAGGTGAACCAGCCGTGGGTGAAAGGTTTTAATGGTGAATTCCACATAGGAAACGTGAGGGAATATGACGTCCTTGTCCGCCTCTGGATTGACCAGGAGTTGAAGGACAGGACCCAGTAACAGGCCGACTGGAAGCACTTGTGGACCGGGCAGTAATGCCCGGTCCACTCCAGGATACCCCGCGTTTCCCTGCTAATTTTAAAAATGATGAGATCCGTCCCATGAGTGCCTATCTCACCAGGCGGCTCTTGCTGCTGATCCCGACCCTGTTTCTCTTGAGCATCCTGGTCTTTCTCTCGGTACGTTTCCTGCCGGGCGATGTCATAGACGTCATAGCGGGTCGGATAGAATTTGGGGGAGGCAGGGTTGACCGTGAAGCAGTCGAGCGGAAGCTGGGACTGGACCTGCCGATCCATGTGCAGTACGGACGCTGGATCGGCGGCATCCTGCTGCGCGGCACCCTCGGCGAATCGCTGCTGGGAGGTTGGCCGATCGAGGAGCGGCTCTTCGATCGTATGCCTATCACCCTGGAGTTGGGCATCATGGCCATCCTCATTGGGCTGGTGATCGCGCTGCCTGTCGGCATCTACTCGGCGGTGCGCCAGGATACGGTCGCGGACTACGCGGGCCGCATCCTGGCGATTCTCGGCCTGGCCACCCCCAACTTCTGGCTGGGAACGATGGTGATGATCTACCCGGCCATCTGGTGGGGCTGGTCGCCCCCGATGGAGTTGGTGCCTTTTGCCGAAGACCCGTGGGGCCACCTGGGGATCCTGGTCATTCCCAGCCTGATTCTGGGGACGGCCCTCTCGGCCGGCACCATGCGCCTGACTCGCACCATGATGCTGGAGGTGCTGCGGCAGGACTACATCAGGACCGCCTGGGCCAAGGGGCTCAAGGAACAAACGGTCGTGCTGAGACACGCCATCAAAAATGCCCTCATCCCGGTCGTCACCCTGGTCGGCTTGCAGTTGCCTCTCGTGGTCGGAGGCGCCGTCATCATGGAAAACCTCTTTAACCTGCCGGGCTTGGGCCGTCTCCTGGTGGATGCCCTCTCAGACCGGGATTACCCGGTGGTCTCCGGGGTCAACCTGTTTTTCGCCTGCATCGTTTTGTTGAACAATCTCATCATCGACCTCATTTATGCCTATTTGGACCCCAGGATCCGGTATGAATAATCGTTATGTTTCTGGTAAATACAGGTTTGAGATTCGTCTGCCAGAAGAAGTCCCGGAGAGACGAAAGGAAGTAGCCCAGCGATTCATCGCTGGGAACAAATGACAGTCTCCATTGTCAGCAGAAGTCCCGGAGGGACGAAAGGAAGTAGCCCAGCGATTCATCGCTGGGAATAAATGACAGTCTCCTTTGTCAGCAGAAGTCCCGGAGGGACGAAAGGAAGTAACCCAGCGATTCATCGCTGGGAATAAATGACAGTCTCCTTTGTCAACAGAAGTCCCGGAGGGACGAAAGGAAGTAGCCCAGCGATTTATCGCTGGGAACAAATGACAGTCTCCTTTGTCAGCAGAAGTCCCGGAGGGACGAAAGGAAGTTCCCAGCGATTCATCGCTGGGAACAAATGACAGTCTCCTTCAAAGTCCCGGAGGGACGACACAACAATGAGGTTTCATGTTCCATGCAAGCATAATTTCGAATATGATGAGCGTTATATTTAGCAGTAACTCGCTAGATCGAAGAAGTGTCGTCCCTCTGGGACTAGCTGAGGAGGAGGGAGTTTCCCTTTCCCAGCAATGAATTGCTGGGCTATTCCCTTTTGTCCCTCCGGGACTGTGTTATAGAAAAATCGAGAACATGAGCAACACCCAAGAAACACCATCAGTAGAAAGTATGCCCAAGCGACGGGGCCGGTTTGCGGATTTCTTCATCAGGCTTCTCAAGGAGAAACCCCTCGGGATGCTCGGCGGGGTGATCATCCTGCTCTTGATCGGGCTCAGTCTCTTTGCCGATGCGCTGGCACCTTATCCTTATAATAAAATCCACTTGAGAGACCGGATGCAGGAGGCCTCGGCCCAGTATCTCCTCGGAACCGACCACGTCGGGCGGGACTTATTGAGCCGCCTGATCCACGGAGCGCGGATTTCCTTAGGGGTCGGTCTAGCCGCGACCACGCTCAATGTGCTCGTCGCGCTCCTGGTCGGCGGCCTTTCCGGATTCCTGGGAGGGAAAGTGACCTGGCCATACAGCGCTTTGTCGATGACTGGATGGCCTTCCCGGGACTACTGCTCTTGTTAACCATCATGTCCATCGTGGGGCGGGGTTTGCCACAGATCATCCTGGTCTTGGGGATCGCTGGAGGCATCGGCGGCTCCCGAGTCGTGCGGGGCGCCGTGATCGCCATTAAAGAGAATGATTACTTTCTGGCGGCGAAAGCCCTGGGCAGTCCTTTGCCCACCACCCTGAGGCGGCATGTGCTGCCCAATATCATGCCGCCCCTCATCATCATCTTCTCCATCAACATTGGTGCCGTCATCATGTCGGAGGCATAGCGCCTAAAAGGCAATCTCCACCGGGTTGCTCTCGAAAACCGCTAACTTTGATCAGAGCTTAATTTTCTCGCCCTCAGAAACGTTGAGATCGGCAACCACGACCATTGTCCCTTCCCTGGCCAACGCCAGGGCAGTTGCCCGACCAATCACTGAACTTCCACCCGTTATCAGTGCGACTTTATCTTCGAATTGTCCTTTCATTTTGAGCATCCCTTTCCTTTAGTTTGATATCTGTACCGGATAAGCAATATTCCCGCTAACGACAAACTGAGTTTTCCTGAATGCTCATAGCGAAGCGGCGAGTAATCAGGATCAGCCCCAGTGCCATGTTCGACGATGTCATTTGAGGTCCAGCCGCTTAACAAAAACGAGCCGCTGCCCGAGCATGTCGACAGCAGCTTGAGACTGCTCAAGTGGGATGTATCCGAGAAGGGGCTCATATTCTCCGTTTTTCGGGGTCATTTCCACAAAAGCGACCTCAGTCACGATCGGAGGGAATTCCTCGATCCGGAGATTTACAGGTGCGCAGATTATTGCTTCGACAGCATCTTGCGTTGCTGTTTCCATTTCAAGCTGACGAATCACGGGCAGTTCACCCAACCTATCTCGCCATGCCGAAGGCAGCACCAGCAAAGAGGCTCCGGTATCAACCAGCGTATCACAGCGTATTTTTTTTTCGATATCCAGCACGTTACTGATGCTGACGGACGCCATAATTCTTCCCATAAGATTTACCTCATTGATTTTAAATTCTTAGTACTGCCTGACAAATGCAACTACTATTGTTTCACAATAGAATAAGCGTCTGCTTTGATTTTAATGTATCATCAACGAATTGTGATCATTCAGTCAAATGGTGTGACTTTACCACAGGTTGTAAAAGAATATGAAATGGTCAGGCTTGCAAGTTTGTGAATTTAAGAAAACATTTTTAGGTTGAGTTCTTTTAACCGCTCTTGGAGATTTGTGGATTCCTTCAATCTTTCTCTCAACTTATGCGCGCCACGACTGATAGTAGAATCATCTCGCGTGAGAGCATTTGCCACTTCCCGGATTGTTGCAGATTTCAAATCGGAGACTGATAAAAGCGACGAGAGTCGCTGTCATCGAAAAATACGTTGGCTCCCATTTTTGCAAACTTGCAAGTCTGCCCCATTTAAAAAAAAGCTTGAGAAACATTTTCAGGGCGATTATAAATCTTTTTCATCAGAAGGAGGCAAAGCATTGCTAAACAAATTGAAGGGGTGTAAAGATGAAGATCCATAAGCTCCCCTTTGACAAAGGGGAAATAACTACTTGAACCTCAACTAAATTAAACAACAACAAAGGAGAACACAATGGCAGGAAGACTTGCAGACAAAGTTGCGATCGTCACCGGAGGCAACAGTGGCATGGGTGCGGGCACGGTGGAATTATATGTTGCCGAAGGCGCCCGGGTGATGATTGCCGCCCGGGGAGAAGAACTCGGACAGGCATTGGCAGACCGATTGGGCGAAAATGCTCATTTCATCCGTACCGATGTCTCGGTGGAAGCCGACGTCAATACGTTGATCGACGCCACCGTAGACAAATGGGGACGCGTGGACGTCTTGTTCAACAATGCCGGGATCGGAGAACCCTTTCTTCCCCCGGAAGAGTTTACCGTGGAAAATTTCAATCGGATATTGATGACCAATCTCGGTTCCTGTTTTCTTGCTCTCAAATATGTGACGCCAGTGATGAAAAAGCAGGGCAGTGGCAGCATCATCAACAATGGCAGCACCGCCGGAGTGACCACTGATGGTTCAGGCCCGCTCTATGCGGCAAGCAAAGCCGGGGTGATCCATATGACAAAAGTCTGGGCCACCCAGTTGGCAGAATTTGGGATTCGCATCAATTGCATTTCCCCGGGAGCGATCGTCACCCCCATTTTCTGGGGAGGCCACCATACGCAATCTGCCGAGGAAAACGAACGCCGGACCCAACGGTTGGCTGAATATTTTGATAAAGTGTTACCGCTTAGCCATGCAGGTACCGTGGAAGACATTGCCTATGCGGCCTTATATTTTGCCAGCGATGAAAGCCGCCACACTACCGGACACAATCTGATGGTCGATGCGGGCATCACAGTGCGGATGGCTCCCTCATCGGAATTGGTCGATGGACACATTGAAAGAAATCAAAAAATTGCTGGAGAGTGAGCTTCCCTTCACCGCTTGGCGCCTCAACCAGAATGATGATCGGAGGCATAATATTGGGCAGCGCATGGCGGATGAAGATCCGGCTCTTGCTGGTTCCAACCGCCAGGGCTGCCTGGAAGTTGTCGTTCTCCTTGATGGCGATGACGGCACTGCGCGCCACCCTGGAATTGGTGACGCCGGAGGATAAACCGAGAACGAGAATGATCTGCACTAAGCCAGGGCCCGTCAGCGACATGATCGTCAGCAACAACAACAGCCCCGGCATCGCCATCCACGCGTCGATGAAGCGCTGCGCCACCAGGTCGAATCTCCCACCGAGAAAACCGGCGGTGCCGCCGATCAACGCCGCGACTACAACATGCGGCGTGGTCGCCGTCAGCCCGACGAATAGCGAGATGCGAGCCCCGTGGATCAGGCGGCTCAGGCGCTAAAATTAACATCAAAATAATCCTAAAATAAAGAGGAGAAGACAATGACAAAAAACAATGGAAGACTGGCCGGCAAAGTGGCCATCGTTACCGGAGGCAACAGTGGCATGGGGACCGGCACTGTAGAATTGTTTGTCGAGGAAGGCGCCCGGGTGGTGATTGCCGCCCGAGGTGAGGAAGCCGGACAAGCCCTGGCCAATAGGCTCGGCGAGAATGCGATTTTCAAGCGCACCGATGTCTCCGTCGAAGCCGATGTGAAGGCCTTGGTCGACACCACCATGGAAAAGTGGGGACGCCTTGATGTACTGTTCAACAATGCCGGGATTGGGCAGAAGTATGTCCTGGCGGAATAATTTACGATGGAAGATTTCGACGCCCTCTTTAAAACCAACCTCGCTTCTTGTTACCTTGGCATCAAATACGTGGCGCCGATCATGAAACAGCAAGGCGGGGGCAGTATCATCAACAATGGCAGCACCGCCGGGGTGACCACCGATGGTTCCGGCCCCCTTTACTGCGGTACCAAAGCCGCGGTGATCCATATGACCAAGGTCTGGGCGGTTGAACAGGGCGAACATAGCATCCGGGTCAATTGCATTTCTCCAGGTGCCATCGTCACCCCCAATCTTTTGGGGGGGGCATCATTCCCAATCTGATGAGGAAAATGCCATTCGGGCGCAACGGCTTACCGAATTTTTTGATGAGAATGTAGGGCTCAAACGGGCAGGCACCCCGGAAGACATTGCCTACGCTGCCTTGTATTTGGCAAGCGATGAGAGCCTTCACACCACCGGACTCAACTTGCGCGTGGATTCCGGACTAACGTGCCACAATCGCCCCTGGCAGGACCTCATCAGCCGGAGGCAAAGGATTGCTAAACAAATTGAAGGGGTGTAAAGATGAAGATCCATAAGCTCCCCTTTGACAAAGGGGAAATAACAACTTAAACCTCAACTAAATTAAACAACAACAAAAAAGTTGCTAAGGCTGCTGCCATCGGAGGAGCTTGGTACCAAAACGATCCTGTGACAAAAATACTAGCGGCCGCTTTTCGAAAGGCATCGTTTCCGGTCACTGCAGAGAGGCTCAAGCCATTGGCCAATGTTTTCCCTCAGGTAGTGAGATCCGGTTGGAAATTCACCAGGGTCCAACTGGCATCCAAACTCAAGCGCATCCCGGCTCTCACATCATCCAGGATCAAAGCGGCTCCCGTTTCATCACAGATTCTCCGAGCCGTTTTCGCAAATACCGGTTGAGGCATTTCCTGATCGACTCTCGCATCGTGTTTGAACGCGGAAACCACGATCCCTGCCAAATCGTGCTCGGCAAGAACGACAGCAAAAAACATCCATATCAGATATCGCTCAGCCGTTTCCAGAAGATTTTCCACATTGTTATACTGATAATAGACCAGATGGGGCACGGTCTCCTTCAACCACCCCTTCCTGGACCGGAGTGCACCAGGGAGTCGAGCCATGTTTGTTAAAAATTTGATTCCAGTGATTTTCAGACTCTTTTGCAATGCCCAATTTCACTGGTCTTCTAGCCGATATTTCAACTATTGACGCTCTGCCAGCTCATGTGGGAGACACCATGTCGCGGCTTCTTGCTGATGAATAGCTTCAATGAAGCCACTCCCCGCAGCAAGCGTCGGAGTATCAGGCTTCATTCCCCATCAGTGAAGAGTGAACTTCACTTCAAGAACCGATCCAATACATTTCGGGTGATGCGGTCGACATAAGGATTTCCCTCGGCTAAACCCCAAGCCCATTCGGTGGTGCCCACCGAGAAAACTTCTCCACGTCCTTTTTTGAAGGTGCCCATGGTGGCTTGACCTCGCCTCGCTCGATCACGATTCTCTTTCGTATCAGCCCCAAAAATCCGTTTTGCCACGAAAGAGTCATCAACATTGCCAATCCTTCCTGGCAGTTTTGTGTTTTCAGGTTCACCGAGGGATGCAGGCGCGGTGGCGATGATCTCAAAGTCGAGTGAGGTCCCATCTTCCCCTGTAGGAACCGGCAGTCCCTCCCGGATGGTGTAGGCGCACCCATCCATTTCATAACTACACAAAATATTCTCTTGCCCAAACACATCCCCATAACAAAGCTCTGTGCCTTCAAGAGCCCAATGGTCCGGCCGGTATACGGTATAACCCCCGACCCCTGCACTAGCAGTCAAACCGATTCTGGCATAGCCTGCCCGGGTGAAAGTCGTTCCCGTCATCTGGGTTTCAGGTCGACCCGTCAGCGGATCAGACCACATGCCGGACATGTATTTTTCATCCTTGGTGCCCACAATGGGATCTTTTTCCAATGTGTCGTATTTATAACCCACCATCTCCCTGCCTTCTTGGTGAAAACGCACTTGCCAATAACTGGTGTTCCCAGACATGAAGAACGCCTTGCCGCCTTGTTCGGTAAATGATTCTACGGCGTCGCGTTCAGCCCAGGACCAATATTCATCATGGCCGACACTCAGATAACATTGATAAGGGAATAAGCACTCCGGGTTTTCATCCAGATCGTACTGGGCATAGTAATCCAACTCATAGCCATTTGCTTCAGCCCATACCACAAACTGATGTTCCCAATTATTGAGAAAGCCTGCGCACGGTTCCCATATCGGAAAATCCAGCTCCAATACTCGATTAAGCGCGAAGTCCGCCCTGTTTGCATTTTCCAGAAACCCGCGAGGTGTCCTCGCACCCAAACGCATCTTCACCGGCGAGGCGATCAGATAGCGGGAAAACGGCCGCTCCAGGGACAAAATCGGAGATCGATCTCCTTTCAAATCAAGCTTAGGATTCGTAAAGGCTTTCGGATCGTCCGTCCCATAGAGGCACATCCCTCCCCAAGCATTATAGGCATGGCAGGTATTGGTTGCGAGTACAAAAGCAAGCTTGGCTTGTCTTCCCGGGGTCGGATTTTTGATCACCACAAAATGCTCGCAATCCGAATTTTCCGCAATCAGCTGCGCACGATAATAACCACTCCTCCATTCCACGGGAATGTTCAGTTCAAACGCAACGGGCCAATGACAACCCGTTCGGTAAACATCGTCAGGAATCTCTTGGGGCGCGGCGCTATAGCCACCTTGTTCAAAGACAACAACTTCCTGGGCGCCGAGACGAGAAATCCTGCAAGCAAACGCAGGTTCCGGACTGGAGACACGAAATGCGATGGTTTCACCTGGCAAAAAGCTCAACTTGTCGGTGTAGCACCAGATGGATGATTCATAGTAAGTTTGGTCACGTCGATTAGTCATTTCACTTCCGGCTTTGCGCTAATTTTTCAAAAGCGTGATTGGTGGCCTCTAAGGCTTTTTCTATCGTTTCACTGGTGTGCGCCAGGGAAAGGAACCAATTGTGCCAGGGGTGCAAATACACTCCTTTTTCCAAGGCAGCCTGGCAAAATTGAAATCCTTTCTCAAAATCAGGATCGTCATCAAAGAGGACCATCGGCATTTGCACAGGCCCGGTTTGTCGGATCGGGATGCCATGATACTGGGATTGTTCTGACAAACCCAGGCGCCATTGATGGCCAATTTTTTCCAAATACTCCGGGGCTTTGGCTTCTTCAAGTAAAGTTAACGTGGCTAAGGCTGCTGCCATGGGGGAGGCTTGATACCAAAAGGATCCGGTGACGAAGATACTGGCAGCGGCTTGTCGAAAATTTTCATTGCCCGTCACTGCGGAGAGACTCAAACCGTTGGCCAGCGCTTTTCCCCAGGCTGTGAGGTCCGGCTGAATCCCCAGGAGCGTCCAACTGGCATCCAAGCTCAGACGCAAACCCGCCCGGACGTCATCCAGGATCAAGGCCGCCTCATTGGCATCACATAGCTGACGTGCCGCTTTTGCAAATTCGAGAGTCGGCATTGCTTGATCGACCCTCGTATCGTGTTTGAAGGCAGAAACGACGATTCCCGCCAAATCCTGTTTCCCTCGCTCTGCTGCTTCAAGGAGGCTTTCTACATTATTGTATTGATAGTAGAGCAAATGGGCTCGATCTCCTTCGACAACGCCCTTCTTGTTTGGGGTGCACCAGGGCATTGAGCCATGATAAGCATTTTCAGCCAGGAGAATAACTTTGCGACGGGTTGCCGCTCTGGCAATGGTAATGCAGGTCGTAGTCGCATCATTGCCATTCTTGACAAACATGGCCCACTTTGCATGAGAAACCTGTTCTACCAGCTGTTCCGCCAATTCCACCATCACCGGAGCAGGCCCGCTGGCTATCTCTAATTTTGAACTTTGGCGACGTGCCGCTTCCTCCACAACAGGGTGTTGATATCCCAGGATCATCGGGCCATACGCAGACATAAAATCGATATACTCATTCCCGTCCACATCCCACAATCGACAATCCTCCGCACGTTCAAAAAACTGGGGATACCCTGACGGCATTTGCCTTTGAACCGACATGTGGCCATACATCGTACCGGGAATGACTTCTTTTGCACGACGAACATACTCTTGATCCTTTTTGTTTTTCAATTTGTTCATAAAACTTACCTTGCTTGACTGGTGTTCTGTTCACATAGGAAAATTAAAAATTTACGCAAGACGATAACATTTGAAAATGGGTCTGTAAAGAGAAAGTGACGAGAGCATTTATCGACCAATGGCCAGGCAGTATCAATTCGCCAAGGGTGCCCTGGAGGATACCGTTGAAGTGGGACTCACCGGTGACCCGGTCAGGAGTCGGCAACACTTCTATCCGGCGTCCATATTACAGGTGGGCAGGCACGTCTAATCCCAGCATATGCTCAAGAGCTTCACGGTCAATAAAGCCATCCCCCGCTAAATCCTTACCTGGCCGCCATTACGTCTACTACGTCGCCCGGGATGAAGCGGACGGAGAGAAAGACCAGGATGCTCAATATATACAAGGTGGGGATTACCAGCAATAACCGCCTGATGATATAGGCCCTCATGTCACACTCCTCCTCGTCATTGCGATTTACCCCGTCATTTCTTTCGTCAATGCCAACCCTCTTTTGTCATTGCGGTATATATCCCAACCTCGTATCAGGTATCCGCGTTTCATGAAGCCTGTTTGTCAACTTGGGTTTGTGTTTGTTTTCCCTGTTGGCCATCTGGTTTCCCGATGGCGTCACAATATCCTTACCCTCTTGCCAAACACAACTCCATTACGGTACTATCAGGGTTTTGACTCCTCTACCTCTCACCAAAGGCAGAGGTCTCCCTGCTTATCTCGCTTAACCTTCCTGATGTTCCGTCCCCAACCACGTTATGCGCCTGACCCCCGTTTTATCCACCACCGTAACGGGATCAGTTAGTTTCAGACTTCGCCACGAATGAGCAAGCTCGTCGTAAACATGCCGCCGGAGATTTTCTGTTTCAATTTGACCATGCGGATATCTCTCTCGGCTTGGTTGTTGTCAAAAGGAACTTGAAAGTCATGCATGAACAACAAGCTTTCCTTTTCATAGAGGATCAAACGATCGAGTAAATTTTTTGCTCGAGGCCGAGTGAAGCCAATGACGTTGTTTGTTTTCAAAGAGGGAGGTTTCATCAAAATAAATGAGCGGGGATTGAATCAAAGCCTGAATGACCCCGTTTCCTGGTCTGCCCCGATTCATCACATGATACCAAGCAGGGGGATATTCAATTTTGAGTTTTGAGAGGAAAGAAAAGGATGGAGAGTCAGGAAAGAAGGGGTATAATGGCCAATCACCATCAAGGTTAAACAAAGAGGTAACTATTTAGGTGCTAAAACACTGGGCTAGAGGGCGACAGAACCTCTAAATTGCGTCAAAATACCTTAAAAGTGAATGATTTTTTGCGCTTTTTCCAAGGAAAATACCCGCAAACCCAGGAAACTCGCACCTAAATAGTTACACAAAGAGGAGGTATGGGACCTACTGTCGCTATTCAGATTGGGAAAGAGGTTATGAAAAAATGTTGGATCTTGTTCTTCGGAGCAGGGATCATGGGGCTGCAGGCTCTGCCGGTTTATGGACAACCCACCATTGGATTTACCCAGGAAGATCGAGAGCGCATCATTCGGTTGGAAACGACCTTGACTCTCTTTATGGAAGCCACCGATCAACGCTTTGAACAGGTGGATCAACGCTTTGAACAGGTGGATCAGCGGTTTATCGAATTACAGGAAGACATGAACAAACGCTCGGAGCAGATGGACAAGCGCTTTGTCGAATTACGGGAAGATATGAACAAACGCTTTGAACAAGTAGATAAGCGCTTTGAACAAGTGGATAAACGCTTTGAACAGATGATGGATACGTTGCAACTGATTGCCGGCATTTTTACGGCCCTGACCCTGGGAGTGATCGGATTTGCTTATTGGGATCGACGTACCATTATTCGGAAAGCAAAAGAAGAGACCCTGGAAACGCTGGAACGCGAGGCCGTCCCTAAAGAAGAAGCGATGATCGAGCGGGCTGTAGCTCAGGCTGTCCAAGAAATCAAAAAAGACAATCGTCTGCAAGACTTGATTGCTGCTTTACGCAAACTGGCCGCCACCGACCCGCCTCTTGAAAACGTGCTAAAAGAATTTCATTTATTGTAGGTTCTAAAGGAAGAAGATCCTATAGAAATGGAGCAGCCAGGAAGGAAGATAGAGGGCACCCAAGGACCCCTCCTCCTCCTCAGCTAGTCCCAGAGGGACGACACTTCTTCGATCCAGCGAGTTACTCCCAAATATAACGCTCATGATGTCAAATAAGGAAAAAGGCGCTTTTTGATTTCAAATGGTCTCCCTCTTGAGTGTTGTTACCCTGAAAACCGGGGGAAACGCACCGGAAAACGCCGTCTATTTGCAAAATAACAACACTCCGGAGGGTCAATTTTGCTGAGAACACGCACCAACACTCCAGAGGGTGACTACCAATTTTCCGATTAGTCATTTAAATTTTATCTCAGATCCGGAACAGTAAGTCAACGATTATTTTTTAGGGAATATCCGATTTATGTTAAGCAATTTTTACTCGTAATGGCTGTCGCCTCTATCACTAGTTGCTGTTTCCCCTCTGATATGTTATGTTTGATAATCAGTATTTTTTCCCCATCATTCTTATGGAGGCTCCATGGAAACTCGCGAATCCATCATCAGTGATTCCTCTCAGAGCCCCTCATTCGAGGGCGAATCATGGGATTGGACATGGGCTTTCTTTTGGATTTGGGGGATAAAGTCAGCATACGGAAACCGGATCTCACCGTCCTTCTCCATTCCAATCCGGTAGTGCCCAACCCCACGGATCGTTCGTTTCATGGGGTCTGTGACCTCTGTATAGAGTTTTTATCCGACTACCAGGCATAAGCTTCCGGGGCTTCACTTCCCGGTCCTGGCCAGAACTCATCGAGTTGCTTTAGCGTCTCTTCATCCAGGGTGATCTCGGTCGCCCGGATCGAACTCTCCAAATGCTCCAGGGTGCGAGGCCCAATGATGACGGAAGTCACCGCCGGATTGCGCAGGAGCCAGGCCTGGGCCACCACGGCAGGCTCCTCACCCAGTTTCTTGCAGAGGGCCTCGTACTGTTCGACCTGGTTGCGGTGTTTTTTCAGAAATTCTTTGTACTTTGACTTTTCCCGGCGTCCGCCTTTCGGAGGTTTTTGCAGAATGCCGCCAAGAACCCCCCCATGCACCGGACTATAGGTTAGCAATCCCAGTCCGTAATGCCGGCAGGCGGGGATCACCTCCAACTCCGGTGTACGGCAAGCAAGGTTGTACCTGGTCTGTTCGCTCGCCAGTCCCATCAGGTTACGCCGGGAGGCCTCCTGACAGGCCGTGGCAATGTGCCATCCGGCAAAGTTAGAGGAGCCGACATAGTGGATCTTGCCCTGTTTCACCAGCGTATCGAAGGCCTGCCAGGTCTCCTCCCAGGGGACACTCCCGGTCGATGTGGTGCATTTGATAGAGATCGATGACGTCGGTTTGCAGCCGGTGCAGCGACGACTCCACCTGCCGGCGGATCTTCACCGCGCCTATCGCCGGTGATTGCCGATTCGGTTCCGGACGGAGTCCCTCCTTCAAGAACTCCTTGTAGACCTTGGTTGCCAGCACGATCGCATCGCGCCTTCCATCCCCCTGGGCAAACCAGCGTCCCAGGGTTTCCTCAGACCCCATACTGTTCATGCGCGTAGATATCGGCGGTATCGAAGAAGTTGATACCTCAGAAGGGGTCAAGGCCTATTTGGAAAAGACAATGCCTATCCCTCTTCTAAATTCGGTTGCAGGGTATGCCATTCCGTCGCCTGCTCGTAGGCATGGCCGACCTGGCAAAGGAGAGGTTCCCTGAGCGGGTGTCCGACGAACTGGAGGGACAGGGGCAAGCCGTCCTGATTGAACCCACACGGAACCGAGAGTGTCGGAGTGCCATTGAAATCAAAAGGTATGGTGAATCTTTGCAAAGAAGGGTCATATTCATCCATGGGGCCATATAACTTTTCAGGGGTCACCGGAAATGGGGGTCCGGGCATCGAGGGACAAGCCAACACATCAATGGTCTCAAAGATTTCTCGAAACCGGCCATTGCAGGCAGCCCTCAGGTTATTGGCCCTGGCGTACTCTGCGCCACTGACCTTTGCTCCCATATCCAGCCAACCGCGAAACCAGGGCCCATACTCATCACAACGGGAGGGATAGGTCGCTTCATGGGCTAATACCGCTTCGGCAGAGCAGAGGGTGGGCCAGGCGGGTAAAAATTCATCCACATCGGGGAACTGAATTTCGATCACTTCGGCGCCAAGCTGCTCTAAGACCCGCACTCCGGAAGCGACAGCTTCGGTCAACTCCGCATCGGCGTGTTGCCCCAGACCTTGTTCATCGAACCCTATCCGGACACCTTTCACCCCGGCATTCAGGTTTTTCACCATGTCCGGAACCGGGACAGGAAGCGAGGTAGGGTCTTTCGGATCGTGACCGGCGATTGCCTGGAGCATCACTGCCGCATCGGCGGTTCTGCGGGTCAGTGGACCGACATGGTCCAGCGACTCTGCCAGGGCCAGAACTCCATAGCGGCTGACTCTGCCCCAGGTTGGCTTCAAGCCCACGACCCCACAGGCGGCAGCCGGGAAGCGGATGGAGCCGCCCGTGTCGCTTCCCAGGGTCCCATAGGCCAGTCCTGCCGCGGTAGCAACCCCTGATCCGCTGGAGGAAGCCCCCGACCACACGCCCGGATTCCAGGGATTCAACGGAATCTCAAAGTGAGGATGATAGCCCCCCATGGCTCCTTCAGTCAGATTGAGCTTGCCCAGCAAAACAGCCCCTGCTTCTGCCAGCCGTGTCACGACAGTCGCATCTTCGTTGGGAATATGATCGGCCAGTAACGCCGTTCCCCCCATCGTTCGGATCCCCTTCGTAAAACACAGATCTTTCACCGCGATAGGGATCCCATGTAAAGGACCCCGATACTTGCTCTCCGCCAGCTCCTGATCTGCCAGCTCCGCTGCAGCCAGGGCCTGCTCGGCCATCACCGTGGCATAACTTTTCTGCCTCCCATCCAGGGATTCAATGCGCTTCAGGAGAGATTGGGTCAATTCGACTGAAGAAATGTCCCGGTTTTGCAGGAGGGCGGCTACCTCCAGCAATGGCTTAAAATGAAGCTCTTTAAAATCGGATGGTCTTTGTCTTCCCAGCATAGTCTCCCCCCCTTGCAATCCTTTTCACGAGTGCCTTTTGAACGTTTGTTGTAGGGCTGCTGTCATCGTCTACCTCGTTTCTCACATAGTATCAAGGGAGCACTATAGCAAAAGCGGAAATAAAGAACAATGAGGAACATTGGATTCGCTTCGAGAATTTCAGCATCAAGCAATTATCATAATGGCCCCATAGCATAATAAAAAATGACCTAAGACGATAACATTTGAAAATGGGTCTGTCAAGAGAAAGTGACGAGGTCATGGCGAGGTGAGCGCTTCCAGGGTTTGCTGAATATCAGACGGGAGCGGACCTGCCTGCGCGGCCACGACGCTCTCCTCGAGTTCCTCGGGTGTGGACGCACCCACAAGGATGGTCGACAGTTCTTTATTAGCGATCAAAAAGCGAACCGTCAATGCTGCGACCGAAATACCAGTCGCCCGGGCCAACTCGAGGAGGCGAGCATCCGCGAATATCCCGCCAACCTGAGCCAGAGGACCTTTGGGGGCGAGCTGAAACGGCGAGGCTTCATTTGACACGCCCAGACCAACGTTGGAGAAAATTCCTCCCACGACATAAGCAATCCCCTGCTCACGAATGACCGGCAGCATCACCTGCGGGGAACGGCGGGCCAGCAGCGAATACTCGTGAGCCGACAGGCACATGTCGAGTTTTACCCGGTTCAGGACCTGAGCCAAGGGCGCGGACTGGTTTGAACTGAGGCCAATGTAACGGCACAGCCCCTGCGCCTTTGCTTCACGAAGCGCCTGAATGAGGGTTGCGTTCTGGTAGTCGAACTCCTCATCCAGGTCGAGAAGCCGGCTATCGTCCCGCGCGTCGGGTATCCAGGCTTTTGCCTTCTCTATGTCGTGCCCCAGGAGTACGTCGACCCTATCGCGACGCAGAGCACGTAGGTTGTCTTGTATTTGGGCGAGACAGTCTTCTACCGTCGTATAGTCTATTAGCTTTGTAGCAAGGAGATGCGGTTTCGTGGTCCCATCAAGCCCCTCACCCATGATTAACTGCGATTTACACCTGTCTATCCAACGGCCATCCTCGCCCGCTTTACCGTAAGCGGGAGAGGTATCGAAATAGCTAACACCCAGATCAAGCGCATGTTTGACGGTTTCTACCCCTTGTTCATAGGAGTGCTTATACAAAGCGGCGCCACCCAGCCCGACAACGCCGACCGTCTCACCTGTACGCCCGAAGGAGCGCTGTTCCAGGGTCCCTGTCATAGAAACTCCTCTAATGGGTTTCATCCAGTCTCTTGTACATATGATAGACGCTGGAGGGGAAGACGACGATCTGGTTCCCATCCGGGTCCCTGAACCAGCGAGCCGGATTGCTCGGGTGCGCCGAGTGGACTTCGATACCTTTACTCTCGAGATAGGCAATCGCTTCGTCCATGTCGTCAACTTCGAGCGCGAGGAGCCGAAAGCCGGTCTGCTCCAGGGCAGGTTCCTTGTAATCGGGATTGGCCGGCGCATCCGGGTCGATCGAAAACAACTCGATGATCGAGCCATCTTCCCCGGCCTTCGGAGCGTTGAGTGAAAGGTTGGCCACCTCTTTCAACCGCTCATTGCCTTTCACCGTCCACCGCTCCCGGACTTCAAAGCCGAGGATTCCGCTGTAGAAATCGAGGAATCTTTCAGCATCGGCCGTTGCTAATCCTATGTGATCCAACCGCTTGAACTTGAACTTCGATTTCATAAGATTACTCCCTATTACAGATTAATCATTCCCCCCCTTCTTTACTCCCTCGAGTGGGAAGCCTTCTCGGATGACCCTCGAGAACTTTCGACTCACGAGTCATGAAGAGGGGATGACAACAAGATTGCTCAGGAAGCTGATTTTTTTCATTTTATCGCCTTCCCAAAATACTTTCCAACTAATACAATTTCAGGAGGAAGATGTCAACCCCTTGAGTTGACTTTTTTTCAAAAAGCGTTGGATTGCCTGGCGCGTCATGGAGCCTTGCAGGCGGCAAATGTTCTTAATTCGGCCCAGACCAATAAAATGAGTGTTTATATCGTCAGAGCATTCGTCCGCCTCCGAGAGACAGCGTTAACCAATGGGGTTGATCAGTCGGGCGAGGAGGCCTCGTTTGCGTTTCTTTGCGGCGCCGTAGCTGCCCTGACCGCCCTTCAGTCGGGGGCCGAGCAGGTCCCTGAGGGCGTCGCCGAACATGTTGAGGGAGTAGACGACAATCGTGAGGAAAAGCCCCGGCCAGAAGGCCAGCCAGGGGGCTTGCTCCATGAAGCGGCGCCCTTCGCGGCTGAGCATCCCTTCCCAGCTGGGAACCTTGATGGGCAGCCCGAATCCCAGGAAGCTCAGCGAGGCTTCGGCAATGATGACCCCGCCGATATTGATTGAGAAGATGATGATGATCGGTGCCATGATATTGGGCAGCACATGGCGGGTCAGGATTTGGCTCGTGGGGGTGCCCACGGCCCAGGCTACTAGAAAATAGTCATTCTCTTTGATGCCGATCACCGCCCCTCGCACGACTCGGGAGCCCCCGGTGCCGCCAGCGATCCCCAGGACCACGATGATCTGGAGCAAGCCCTGCCCCACGACCGACATGATGGTTAACAAGAGCAGCAGCCCCGGGAAAGCCATCCAGGCATCGACAAAGCGTTGCGCAGCCAGGTCCACTCTCCCCCCAAGGAATCCGGACGTGCCGCCTACCAGGAGCGCGACCAACACATTGAGCGTGGTTGCGGCCAGACCCACCACTAAGGAAATACGAGCCCCGAAGGGCCGGGTAGAGCACCACCATGGTTGCCAGCCAGAAGTTGGGCGTGGCCAGCCCGAGGATGGCGACTGAGCGCCCCGCGTAGTCGGCGGCGGTATCCTGGCGCATCGCCGAGTAAATGCCGACCGGCAGCGCGATCGCCAGCCCGATGAAGATTGCCAGCACACCGAGCTCGATGGTCACCGGCAGCCTTTCGATGATCTTCTCCTCCACCGCTCCACGGTTGCCAATCAGTGAGTGGCCGAGGCTGCCGTGCCGGAGGATGTCTCCAATCCAGCGTCCATACTGCACGTGGACGGGCACATCCAGTCCGAGCATGCGCTCGAGCGCGTCACGGTCCACCTCCGCGGCCATGAATTCGGACTTACCCAACATTGCGTCTATGGCATCTCCCGGGATGAAGCGCACCGAGAGAAAGACCAGGATGCTCAAGATGAACAGGGTCGGGACGATCAGCAGTAAGCGCCGGATGATATACGCTCTCATGACAAATTCGGAGTGGTGGATGTGATTGGGAAGGCGCTCTAAAGCGGGGCTCGGAAGCAATGCGGGGGCCTTGGGGCCCCCAGCTTGAAACCCGCTAGTGCCCCATTTCTTTCTTCAGCGCACTATCGATCCAGAGGCGGGCGAACAGTGTTGCATCTTTCCCCCACCCTAAGCCGTTGTCGAGTTCACCGTTGTAGCCGACAACCCACGGCTGGGCGTAGTAGAATATTGGGGACATGGGACCCCATATCAGCCAGTGCCGCGATATCGCGTACTCGTCTGTCTCGGCAATCAGCCCCTGCGCCTCCTCGGGCGTACGAGCGCTCAGGGCGGCTCAGACCATGGCGTCCAACTCAGGCCACTGGGATCCGCCGCGGTTCCACTGTGAATCCGAGTGATACCAACCTACCACCATGATAGGATCGAATTTTTTGCCCGAAATGGCACTGTACATGCCTTCCCCGGTACGCCCGAATAGCCTCTCGTGATATTCGGCACAGGTCAGTGCATCAATCTCGACCTCGACGCCAATCTCAGACCAATAGGCGGCAGCAATTTATGCAAAGTCCAAGGTTGCCCAAGACCCGTAGTTCAGGGTGGTCTTGAATCTCGTGCCGTCGGCGCCGCGCGGATAGCCAGCCTTATCCAGAAGCTCCTCGGTAGCTTCCGGATCATACAGGTAGTATTGATTGACCTCTTCGTCCCACTGCTCGAAGGGGATGTAGTACCCGTCCACCCCTACCATCCCCGCAGGTGTCGGGTCTGCAAAACCCTTCCAGTAAGTCGCCGCGATGTTCTCGTTGTCCAGCGCCATCTGCATGGCGCGGCGCACGTTGATGTCGTTGAAGGGCGGCCTGCGATGGTCAGGAGCAAAAGAATCACTGGACCGAAACCATATCGTGTGCACCGCGATCTCGGGGTTTGTCTTCCGCATGCTTTCTGCCGAGTCTACAGAAGTACTCCACGTTCTGAAATCAATCTTGCCTGAGCGTAGTGCCGCCAGAATTGAGGCGTCTTCTGTAATAACCGTTCCCCTTAACTCGTCAACGTAGGGCAAGCGTTTCTCGGGGTACTTTTCGTCATAGCCCCAGTAGTCGGGATTCTTGGTATAGGTTATGCTGCTCCCCTCGACCACGTCCGTCAGCATAAAGGGCCCGGTGCTAACCAGGTTCCTCCAATCCTTTACGTCGCCATGTTGCTCGATCACCTCGGGGGGCATTATGGTCGTAAATTGGTCGAGGAGCAAAACCCGCGGCGCGTCGAGGCGTGGCTCCGTCAGCTTCATCACAACCGTCGAATCGTCGGTGGCCGTGATCGATTCGAAGGGGATGACGTTGAGTGGGTCAGCACCACCAAAGGCGGTCGGTCCGGCGTCTATGAACTTTCCCCAACCTAATATACGGTGAAAGTTATACTCGACATCCTTTGCAGCCAATGGACGGCCGTTCATCGGCGCTTTATCATGCCAGCGAACGCCCTTGCGGATGTGGAAGGTATAGGTGAGACCGTCCGGGGAGATTTCCCAGCTCTCCGCCAAGCCTCCCTTTCATGTATGTGGGGGGCGTGAAGAGCGTTTTCAGGTCCCATACGTCTCGATCTACTCCCCAGTTCACGATACCGAGCTTCTCTCCGACGCCGTCGGTTGGGCCTGGATAGCCGAAATAGGGGTCACAATTTAGATTAAACCCCCCTGTTGAAAGGTCAATGTCCCGCCGTATTCCGGCGCACTCACCATCTCGCCGGTTGTGGGGTCTTTGACCATCTTTTTCTCAGCCGCAATGGCCAAACCCACCCCGAGGGCAGCCACCATCAGGATGAGGGACAGCAGGATTGCACTGAAGGTTGATTTGCTTTTATGATTATTCATCTTTTTCATGATAATTTCCTTTCCAAATACGATTGAATTAAACAGGGATTTCGAAAGTGATTTCGTCCCCCTATCATGGCTTCTATTATTTTGGGTCATCTCCATAATTTTGCCTTTCTTGTTATTTAAGTTGAAGGAATAAAAATGTATTTTCTGCTGACGTGATTTCACCATAGGCTTCTCCTGATAAGACTAAATTTTCAAAAAAAAATAAATCTTTGCTTAGTCGTGTGGGTAGTAAACGCGCCATCATAGCCGTATTGCTACATCTGCTCATTCTCGCTTGGCGACACGTTCTTGATCAAAGCTTCTATATCAAATATTCTAAAATAGCTTGATTTTTTTACCTGAAATGGTAAAATTGATACTCAATATTTACTTATTCAGTTAAAATTTGTGAGAGAATGGTGTATATAATGGACAGATATTTCAAAAGATTTTTTAACGCTCCTGTTGACAGCTTCTTTATATTTGGTCCAAGAGGTACAGGAAAGTCAACCTGGCTAAAAAAAACTTTTCCGGACGCGTATTTCATAGACTTGTTGGACGACAGTACTTTTAGAAACCACGTTGCCTACCCGGAGCGAATCAAACAAATCGTCACCGCAAACCCGCAAATAAAACGTTACATTGTTGATGAAGTTCAAAAAGTGCCTGCGATGCTGGACAGCATCCACAGTTTGATTGAGGAGCACAAATCCCATCAGTTTATTCTGACCGGTTCGAGTACTCGAAAATTGCGCCGTGGGGGCGTCAATCTATTAGCCGGCCGCGCCTTATTAACCCGCTTCCATCCATTTATAGCTTCCGAAATGGGTGCCGATTTTTCACTTGATGCGGTACTCAGAAATGGGTTGATTCCGTTGATTGTTTCGGCAAGTGAACCTGATAAGACGCTGGCTACTTACATCTCTCTTTATTTGAAGGAAGAAGTCAAGGAAGAGGCGTTAGTCAGAGATATCGGGACCTTTGCTCGCTTTCTGGAAGTAATTAGTTTTTCACACGGCAGTGTTTTAAACCTCAGCAATATTGCCAGAGATTGCCAGGTATCCCGAAAAATTGTTGAGAATTATCTATCGATTCTTGAAGATCTACTATTGGGATATAAGCTACCGGTCTTTTCAAAACGAGCCAGACGCGCCATGACAGCGCAACCGAAATTTTATCTGTTTGATGCCGGTGTTTACAACCATTTGCGTCCCAAAGGGCCCATTGACAGCCCAGACGAAATAGGGGGTATGGCCTTGGAGGGTTTGGTTTTACAACATTTAAAATCTTGGTGCGATTATTCTGATGGTAATGTAAATTGTTATTTTTGGCGGTCGCGGGGAGGGTCAGAGGTTGATATTGTATTATATGGGAACCACCATTTCTATGCGATGGAGGTTAAAAATTCCAAACAGATCCACCCAAAAACCTTGAGATCACTCAAAGTGTTTCAAGATGATTATCCTGAGGCAAACACGATATTGCTCTATCGAGGAACCGAAAAGCTGTTGGTAGATGGAATTTCGTGTTGGCCGGTTGATAATTTTCTCCTCCAACTGATACCCGACCACTGGCCCTGGAGATAAAATCCGGGGACAGTTACTAATTTCTATCTTTTTTAGGTCTCCCTGGTTTCTTGGGTCTCCATTCTCGTTTGCTCATGGCTTCCGCCTTTCTCAAAAAACGGTCATCTCCTAAGGGTCGACCCGTCCGAAAATGCGCTCGAAATCATTCTAAATCATGAGACTCCTCATTGAGACTCCTTCCAATCGTCAGAACTCCCAAACCATTGACTTTGTTGAACCAAGGGAGCTCTATCAATCATCCCCAGATGAAATCGGGCGCTAGACCAGGGAAAATCTTTGGCGTAGCGGCAGATTCCAGCACGAACCGGGTTTCGCTCCACCTATCTTGCCGCGCTGCTCAAGTGGGCAAGATCCAGGGGACAAGAGAAGAAACATTCAATTTCTGAAGAAGAATACAATAGTCCGCTTTATCAAAATTCCGGAAATGGTCGTTCAGCTGTCGAATCCTTAATGTTTACCATCAAGCATGGATTTGACTTTGGGGAGGTGATGCGCCGGGGAATAGAAAATGCGCGAGCGGAACTCATGGATAAAGTTATCGCCTATAATTTCTACCGAATGGTCGAGTTAAGGCGTAGACAACGTAAATTGGCCGCTTAGCTTGCCACGGACTGAAATCTCTTCAGACAGGATAGAGGAAGGTCCTCCTGAATTTTTTAGCGCTTTTCTTCTGTGCTGGTTTGAAAAGGGTGGATTTGAGACCAGGCGATTCCTGGGCAAACCAGCGTCCCAGGGTTTCCTCAGAGACCCCATACTGTTCATGCGCGTAGATATCGGCGGTATCGAAGAAGTTAATACCTCAGAAGTGGTCAAGGCCTATTTGGAAAAGACAATGCCTATCCCTCTTCTAAATTCGGTCGCAGGGTATGCCATTCCGTCGCCTGCTCGTAGGCATGGCCGACCTGGCAAAGGAGAGGTTCACTGAGCGGGTGTCCAACCCCAGGTTAGCTTCAAGCCCACGACCCCACGCCCGGATTCCAGGGATTCAAGGGAGTCTCAAAGTGAGGATGATAGCCCCCCATGGCTCCTTCCGTCAGATTGAGCTTGCCCAGCAAAACAGCCCCTGCTTCTGCCAGCCGTGTCACGACAGTCGCATCCTCATTGGGAATATGATCGGCCAGTACCGCCGTTCCCCCCATCGTTCGGATCCCCTTCGTAAAACACAGATCTTTCACCGCGATAGGGATCCCATGTAAAGGACCTCGATACTTCTTCTCCGCCAGCTCCTGATCTGCCAGCTCCGCTGCAGCCAGGGCCTGGTCGGCCATCACCGTGGCATAACTTTTCAGCCTCCCATCCAGGGATTCAATGCGCTTGAGGAGAGATTGGGTCAGTTCGACTGAAGAAATGTCCCGGTTTTGCAGGAAGGCTGCTACCTCCAGCAATGATTTAAATTGAAGCTCTTTAAAATCGGATGGTCTTTGTCTTCCCGGCATAGTTTCACCCCCTTGCTATTCTTTTCACGAGTGCCTTTTGAATGTTTGTTGTAGGGCTGCTGTCATCGCCTACCTCGTTTCTCACGTAGTATCAAGGGAGCACTATAGCAAAAGCGGAAATAAAGAACAATGAGGAACATTGGATTCGCTTCGAGAATTTCAGCATCAGCAATTATCATAATGGTCCCATGGGAAAATCAAAAATGACGCAAGAGAATAACCTTTGAAAATGGGGCTATCAAGAGAAAGTGACGAGAGCATTTTTTGATTTTTTGGCTTCATCATTTAACGGTCCCGTTTTCAATCGTATATCCTAGTTTGCTTTGCGGGTTCGGAGAGGCGATTCAGCCGGTCCAATTGATCCTCACTCAGATTCCAGCCCAGCGCGCCTAGATTCTCGTCGAGCTGGTTCGTATCGTCACAACCGAGGATCGCTACAGTGACCTCAGGACGAGCAAGCACCCATGCCAGCGCTACCTGGGCAGGCGTTTTTCCCTGTTCGGCCGCGATTTCGCGTATCGTCGCCAGTATGAGACCAGGACGGCCCTGCAGTTGCCCCTCGAACCGATGCCTCCATTTTGAACCCCATAGCCTGTCTCCCGGAGGGGGTTCTTCGGGTGAGTAGACCCCCGTCAGGAGTCCCCTTGCCAGAGGACTATACGCCATAAAGGCAAGTCCCTGGTCCCTCACGAGACCGAACACCTCCTCTTCCAACCTCCGGTCGATTAGATTGTAGGGGGCTTGCAGACAAACCGCCGGCTCAAGCCTGCTACGATCAGCCACCCATAACGCTCTGGTGGCCTGCCAGGCCTTGAAATTGTAGAATCCGTAGTAGCGGATCTTACCGGCCTTGACCAAGTGATCGAAGGTAGTCACCGTCTCTTCAAGCGGTGTTGCAGGGTCCGGGTGGTGAGCGAGGTAGAGGTCTATGTGATCGGTGTCCAATTACCTTGAGACCGGTCGAGCCAAACTGAATGTAATCCATAGATATCCCTCATTTTTCAGGAATTAGCCACATTAGCAATGGCCGGCTATCAAGGTTATTTGGAGCCCACCTTTCCACTTGACATTAACTACAAGGCAACTTTATATTCTTGTACCGTATTGCCACCATCAACAACGATCAGCTGACCGCTCACATAACTTGCCTCTTCGCCAGCAAGGAAGACAGCGACATGACCAACCTCATTGGGTGTGCCCGGGCGACCAACCGGTGTATATTTTCCAGCAGTAATCTCACTTTCACTGCTGGATGATGTCTGAATCCAACCCGGCCCCACACAGTTTACCGTGATGTTGTAACTGCCGATTTCAACAGCCAGTGATCGAGTCATGCCAAGCATGCCTGCCTTTGCTGTCCCATAGACCGTGCTGCCTGAAATACCAACCAGAGGCCCAGTGACCGAGGACACTTGTACAATACGGCCATACTGACGCGCCATCATGCCCGGAAGAACCCCTCGGGTTACCAGAAATGCGCTGGTGAGATTGATATCGATTCCGTACCGCCAGCGATCATCGCTTGTTTCATGAAGCAATAAACGGGGTAATTCCCTGCCAGTTTGCACCATCCCTGCATTGTTGATCACAATATCAATCGGACCTAAAGCCCCTTCAACCTGTTCAATTAATGAAATGACTGATTTGGTGTCGGTGAGATCGGCGGTTATGGCGCAGGTGTCTTCCGCGCTCCCGCCCATTTCCTCCAACCTTTGATATATTCTTTCTGTCGTTGATGTGATGGCTACTTTGGCGCCAGCAGCTCTCAGTAAAATAGCAGTGGCATAACCGATACCATGCGCACTTCCAGCTCCAGTCACTAAAGCCACCCTGTTTTTAACTCCTGCCATCAATACCTCTTCTTTTATGTTTAGTATGGGAATTCAAATTTTTTCCAAATTGCCCCACAGTAGTTGATTTGATAATCACCCTCCTCATTCTTTTCAAATTTGAGGATTTCTCCTGGCGATTCATCTGGGTTAGTTGTGGGAAACTTGAATGCGAGATCTCTTTCATGCTGACAGATTTGTAAGGTCCCAGCAGGATTGTCAGAACCGGGTTCGCTGCTCACAATGGAATCCCGAACTTTATGAGACAATGAAACTCCCCAGACAGAAGAATAAAATCCCTGGATTTCTGAAAAATCTATCGATTTCATCAATTCCTGAGTTGCTTTGGATTTTGATCCGTAATCCTCATAATGGGTAAGGGCATGATGGATCAAATCAGAGATCCCGGTAAAAAGCATTTGTGCGGGGCCATTGATGGCATTCACTAAAACGACAAGGATCAATTTGTGCTCTTGATTCAATCCCGAGAAAGTCGCAAACCCCGGATAACCCCCTCCATGAAAGACATAGGAGAGTTGTCCCATTTTATTGATCGTAAACCCAAGTCCCCTTTGAAAATCTCTATCTTGAAATTGCACTCGCTGCATTTCACGTTTGTACAGATCAGGAAATAAGCGATCATTGCCAAACATGTGGGCTTGATAAAATTTGATCAAATCTTCCACATTGCTACTCAGTCCTGTGGCGCTATTCATACTATTGGCCGAGGTATGCTTAAACACTGGCCTGGGTTCATTGGGGAATTTCAGGCCATACCCGGTGGCATGCTGTGGAAGATTTTCTTCTGAAAGGTCGGGGTAAGTGTGTTCCATCTCGAGGGAATGGACCAATGCTAAAATATAGTCTTCGTACGATTGACCACTGACTTTGCTGACAATCATGCCAAGAATGGTGAATCCGATGTTGGAATATTTGTAATGTTCATTGATGCCAAAAACCGTGATCCCCTTTTGAATCATTGCTTTCATTTCATCAAAGCTGGGGAATTGCTGGGTGATCCAATGCCCATAATCACTGTCCCGCGTGATCCCGCTGGAATGCGTTAATAAATGCCTGATGCGAATATGCTCCATTTGTTCATCATGGGGGGATTGGAACCATTCCAAGTGTTGAGAGACGCGATCATCCAGAGACAATTTATCCTCCGAATACAACTTCATAATCGCGGTGGCCGTGAATAATTTGGAGCGAGAAGCAATTCGATATAAAGTCGAGGGGGTGGCTTTGGTTTGGGTTTCCAAATTGGCATAACCATAGGCTTTTTGGAAAAGGGTCTCATCTTCCATAAAAATGCCAACAGCCACACTGGGAATTTCTTTGATATAGGTTTGGTAATCCACCCAATGGTCAATCAATCCGATGATGTCTTTGACTTTCTTTTTGTTTGTTTTCATTGGTGAATGGCCTGTTTGAGAGTGTGATAAATGACTATCTGCCAAAAGTGGGACAAAATGTTAAAATCATGAACTAGCGACAACCGCGAGCGTTGTCATTCCTGGCTTGATCAGGAATCCAGGGTTCGTTTCAATCCCCTGGATTCTCGCCTTCCAGGCTGTTGCAGATTTTATTTGCTTTTTCCAGGTGGATTTTGCTACACTTTTCATAGTCTAGTATCTGGTTTGAGTCCACTTTTCATATAACCATAGTAAAAATGGATTTCTATTATGGGTTTTCTGAGTAATGATCGTTCCACCCTCCAATTATCCACCACCGATTTGAACCACTTGATCCCGGATAACGATAAATGCCGTTTTGTGGTAGATTTCGTTTCCCGCTTGGATTTATCCTCGCTTTATGGCTCCTACAAATCGCAAGGGGGGGATGCCTATGATCCGGCGATTCTGTTAGCGACCTGGTTTTATGCCTACAGTGAAGGCATTGAGAGTAGTCGTGTTTTGGAGAAACTTTGTAAACGCGATCTTTGTTATATCTATGTTTCAGCGCATCTGACCCCCGACCACTGTGCCTTGAGCCGGTTCCGTCGTCGTCATTTGCAACGCCTGCCCTTCTATTTTGAGCAATTGATTCAAATGGCCATTGATCAGCAGGTCTCCGGTTTCGCTGAAATAAACCTTGACGGTTCGAAGCTGAAAACCTCTGCCAGTAAGAAACGCTCGAAAAATGCAGAACAATTAGAACGTCTTTTAGAAAAAACGCGTCAATCGATCGCCTCCCCTCTAAATTGCGAGTCTGAAGATCATCAAGGCGATGAAGAAGACTTAGCCGCCCTTCGTGGCGAAAAAGCCCGTCTTGAGCAATTCGAAGCAACGATTCTCCAATCTCAGCAAGATCTTCAAGCGCGTCAGCAAACCCTCAAACCCGAACATCGGGATGGCCATAAGATCAATCTGACCGATGCCGACGCACGCATGATGCCCTCGATTAACACACCCGGTTATAATGTGCAGGCAGCCGTCGATCGTGCCACTCATCTGATTGTGGCCGCTGAGGTGGTCTGCGAAGCCAACGATACCCAACAATTTGCGCCGATGCATCAACAGGCAGAAACCCACCTTCCCGAAGATCGGCAACGTCGTTATAATATGGATGCCGGTTATCATAGTTTTGAGCAACTCAACTATATCGAGCAGCATCAGATTGATGCCGTCATTGCCGACCCGCAACCGCAAAATAGAGCCAACCCTCTCCAGCCGACCCCCCTGGAAGAATTACTGCAAAACGATCGAAAGCTCGAACGTTCTGATTTTTTCTTCGATGCAAAAAATGATGTCTATCAGTGTCCCAATGGGCAACAGCTCTCCTTTCAGCGTAACTTCAAGCGGGGCCAGGCCCAAGGGAGCACCTATCAGGCCCCATCCTGTGAAGATTGTCCCCTCGCTCAGCGGTGTCTGCCCCCGAAGAATCGCTCGCGACTCAAACAGATCCATCGCCAAGAGCGCGAGCCCTACGCCGAAGCCATGCGCAATAAATTGCAAACCCCAGAAGCCAAACAACGACTCAAAACGCGCATGAGTACCGTCGAACCGGTCTTCGGCAACTTGAAGGCCAATCTCGGTTTTACCTCATTTCGATTTCGAGGGCAGAGACAAGTCAAAGGCGAATTTATGCTCATGGCCATTGCTCACAACCTCAATATTCTCTATCGCCTCCTTGAGGTGATTCGATTGATTCGCTTTCTCTACGCTTCATACGCAAAGGTTTATATGATTCTAACAATTTTAAAGATCAAAAACCATTTCATCATTATGATGAGAATTGGGATCATACCCCGTTCTCACTGATTGTATGCCCCGTTATGCAGGCAAAAAAATCTGCAACAGCCTGCTTCGCGGGAATGACAAAGACGCTGTCAATCCTTACGGTGTTAAAAAACCTGACTCCCTGAAATCATTGGATGTCCCAGCTTAGGTGAGTAGCCTCATAAATAAAGCATGGGATGAGGCGAGATGTGCTCTGCCTTGCCAAAGAGTCGCCTGGCCTCCCACCGATTGTTCATCCCCATAGAAAATCAAAAATGACGTAAGAAGATACCATTTGAAAATGGGGGTGTAAAGAGAAGGTGACGAGAGATCCAGCAGGTCTCTCATCGCGTCACCGAACATGTTGAGACTGTAGATGACAATCGTCAGGTACAGCCCTGGCCAGAACGCCAGCGACTATTCATACCTCACCCTGGGGTCCAAGAAGGCATAGACCAGGTCGATAAGTAGATTGATCCCCACCACCCCGGTGGCGAAAAAGAGGTTGATTCCGGAGACCATCGGGTAGTCTCTCTCATTGAGGGCATTCACCAGGAGACGCCCGACCCCCGGCAGGTAGAAAATGTTCTCCATGATCACCGCGCCCCCGACCAGGATCGGCAACTGCAGACCGCAGAGAGGCTGGGCGGCCGCAGCGCGGCCAATAAGCCCAGCTGAACGCGTGACCACCGGAATGAGGGCATTTTTGAGGGTGTGCCGGATCACCACGACCCGCTCCTTGAGCCCCTTGGACCAGGCGGTGCGGATATAGTCCTGCCTCAGCACCTCCAGCATCATGGTGCGCATCATCCGCATGGTGGCAGCCGACGAGGCCGTTCCCAGAATCAGGCTGGGGAAGAAGAGCCCCCAGAGATTCCCCAGCAGGTCTTCCGTGAAAGGAATCATTTCCATCGGCGGTGCCCAGCCCCACCAGATTGCCGGGAATATCATCACCATAATTCCCAGCCGGAAGTTCGGCGTGGCCAGGCCGATGAAGGCGATGCTGCGCCCCAGGTAATCGGCGTCCGTATCCTGGCGAATCGCCGAGTAGATGCCGACGGGCAGACCGAATCCGAGAAAGCTCAGCGACGCCTCGGCAATGATGACGCCGCCAATGTTGATCGAGATGACAATGAGGATCGGCACCATGATATTGGACAGCACACGGCGGGTCAGGATTCTCTCCTTCATCAGGTTCAAGCCCTATCAACTTGCTTGTCCTAGAAACTTAGATATAATCTTGACTGGCTTAGATGTAAATTTGTAGGTTACGATACATAAAATGATGGAAATCCATGGAGACCATGATTACAGAGAAAGATAAAGCAATCATCATTTCCTGGGCTCAAAAGTTTGATGTAAAGGAAATCTATTTATTTGGTTCGTCGCTTGAAAGTGAGCATGAGGCGAATGATATTGATTTAGCCGTAAGAGGCATTGCAGCGAATGCCTTTTTCGATTTTTATGGAAAATTGCTGAGATATCTCTCCAAACCTGTGGATGTGGTCAATTTATCTAACAAGTCACACTTTACAGAATTCATTGAACATAACGCCGTCAAAATATATGGAGAAACTCCTTGAAGAAATTGCAATTGAAAAAGAGCATATTAATGAAACCATTGAGGTTCTTCAGGAGGCTTCCAATCGCTCTGAGAAGACCGTTGTTGAATTAACAGCGATTGGTGCGAGTTTACACCATTGTTATACGGGCATAGAAAACATTCTGAAGCGGATACTCAAACATCAAAATATTACCATTCCGGAGTCCTCTTCCTCTCACAAAGATCTAATAGACATTGCGATACAGCAGGGTATTCTTTCCAAAGAGTTATCAGACAAACTGGATCAATATCGAGGATTTCGTCATTTCTTCGTGCATGCTTATGGAATTCTGTTAAAAGAAGAAGAATTTCGACCCTTAACTGAAGAACTGCCCAAGGTGTGGAAACAGTTTGAAGGTGAAATTGAAAACTTTCTTAATGAGTAATTTCCCTCGAGTTTTACTCCATCAAGTTGATCTGGTCGGGAAGTAATGCCATCAGACCCCACATGGCAAGTTTGAGGTCAGGCACAATACGTTTTCGGCATAGCACGTCACCTTGAGCACACGGATATCATCCCACCCGGGCGCATTCCCCCGTACCGTTGGTGTCAGAATCAATGGTACCTCCTGAAATATCTCTTCCTGACAGAAACGAACCACGACAATACCGGGAGAGCCAAGAAACACTCGGACAGGAAGTTCGATTGTGTGACACAGACTTTTGGATTTGATACTCTTGATGCTTTGCATATTGCCTGTGCAGAAAGCGGAAATGCAGACATATTTTTGACAACGGATGACAAGGTTTCAAAAAAGGATCAAAATTCTCGAAAGAACTTGAAGTTCGAGTAATTGATCCGGTTTTATGGTTAATAGAGGTAAGTCAATGGAAAAAACAGAACCAACGAATTTGACCCAAATACGCCAACTTGGTTTTGAAGTATTATACTCTGAACCGGTTTAAATTTCACTTTTCAAAAGACCTGTCATTCCGAGCTAAGGGGGCTGCCTAAGCAAGAATCTCATGGGAATCAAGAAGATCCTTCGGTTCCCTCAGGATGACAAAAATGAAGAAATCATCCGTTCACAGTATGAATAAAAAATTAGGACCAGTTGCTATGGCTCGTTTTCTTCAGCAGTTTGAAGCAGGAAAAGGAAATTACACGGAGGAGAGGCATCAATGGCTTAGTGGATCAGATATAGAAGAAGTGTTCAAAAAGATTGAAAAAATGCGAACAAGTCGCTGAAGACCGACGCCTGCCCTTCGCTTCGCTACCATTAATCTCGCCTTTGAAACAGCCTTCTTTCATTCTTCAATTTCTGTTGAGTAGGCGTGGCTTAGCTTAATGTTAAACGATACAAATTCAATCATTCACCACATACGATTTAGCAAACGCTCCCCTCTACGATTTCGGGATGGTCCTCCGTGATTGCGGAGAGCTTGTTATAGTAGAGTCCATCGCTGCCCTGTTCCGTTCTCAATCTCCAGTAAAGAATAGGAGAGAGTTTGGTGACGGCAATACCCCGGATTTCTCCGCGGGGGACACTGGCAACGTTGACATTGAGTGTGAGACCCGGTGGCATTTCACCGTCTGCCATGTTTCGCGCCAACAATTCGGAAACCGTAGCGGCAAGGTCAAAAATCGGCTCTCTCTCATCGCGTCGGCAAGAGCCCGGATGCCGGGCGATTCGATGCCGTCGTCGTTCGTGACCAGAATCTTCATAATCCCCACACCCCTCACTCGTCAAGGAGAGCGACCACACCGTTGTCGCCATCGACACGGATCAGCTGCCCGTGTCTGATCCGCTGGGTGGCAATCCCGACTCCGAGCACCGCGGGGATGTTGTACTCGCGGGCAACGATCGAGCCATGGGTGAGGATGCTACCAATATCGGTCACCAGACCCTTGGCCTGGGAGAATAGTTGCGTCCAGGCAGGAGTGGTCATCGGGCAGACGAGGATGGTGCCGGGTTGCATGTTCGCAAAATCGGCCGGGGACATGACCAGGCTGGCGCGCGCGGTGATCTGGCCGGGACTGCAGGCGTTGCCGTTCAGGCTGTCGTTGTCCGCGTCGTTGGCGGTCTTGCCCCAGCCAGGCCCCCAGCCTTCTTCCGGTGGCACCGTGTTCGGTGGCACCAGCCGCAGGCGCGCCTGCTGCAGTTCGCGCTGCTCGGTGACACGTTCCTTCAGTTCCGGCAGCGCCTGACCGGCCTGGCGCGCCGCCATAGCCTCTTCGAGCTGTGCCCTCCACAGGTAGAAGAGGTCGTCCGGCTGGGTGAGAGTGCCGGCCTCGACGAGACGACGCCCCAGTTCGAGGGCGAGCCCTCTCAGCGTCGGCCATCCGGCACCCAGGTAAAACAGCGCCTGTTCGCGATCAGGATAAACCCGCTTCATGACCCAGAGGAATTCGCACAATTCCCGCCAATCTTCGTCGCTGAAGGCCTGCTTCGCCTCCCTCAGGGCCGCCTGACGTCGCCTGGCGAGGTCGATCTGCGTGGCGGCCGGGTCGTGGTCGGTGTCCTGGACCACTGCTTTCAGGTTCAACATCACCGGCAAGGGGTCTTCCGCAAGCGTTGGTTCGACAAAGTCGAGCGTAGTGATCTGATGCCCGTAGCGCTCCAGATGCTGATCGATCGCCTGAACGATCAGCGCTGCCTCTGAGCGCTCACTCAACGCGGCAAGCAGCCGTTGCGCAGGAGTGGTCAGCACGAGTTCAAACAGTCCCTCATTGGCACGGATGAGTTCGGCAATGTCGGAGATCTCGTCCTGGGCTTCCATGGAGAGCGAGCGCAGGCCGCTGAGGAAATGGCCGCTGCTAAACCCCTTCCCCGGGGCCGCTTTCCGCAGAAATTCATGGAATCTCATTTCCGCACCCCGCAGCATATTCATGACCAACCCCGTGCCGACACGGCTGACCCTCGATTCCAGTTTCATCGCGGGTGACCACCAGGTCTCACCATCCGCTCTTGCCAGGGCACGCATGCCATCCAGCAGTGCCACATCCGATGCTGCCCGCGGGTCCACCTGCCGCCACTCATCAATCACGGCCAGGAACGCGGGCAACGTTTCCTTGCGCCACGAGGCAAACCGCTCAGTGTAAACCCTGGCCCATTTGCTCGTACTGTAGATATGGTTGAGGACATACTTTGGCGGGTTCTTGAACATCCGCATACTCGTGATAGGGGTCTGTTCGTTCGCAGACCCGGGCCAGTGGGCCGTAGTTCTCGATTCCACACCTGGGGGCGTACCCCCCGTCCAATACGCATAACCATTGACAGCGTAATGAAAACCCTGCCCCGCTCCACCACCCACGCCCACCGCATCCTTCAGGTAGAGATCTTCGAACAGCGGCGAGACCGGACCCGGGATATGCTCCACCAGGTTTCTTCGTATGAGCGGAATATCTAAGACCCAATCCGGCAGGTCGGGTTTTTCCCACCGAACGTCCTTCAGCGGTGCCGGAGGCAGGTTGGTAATGGGCCGCGACTGCAGCAGCGACAGGGTCCCGTTGACGACCGCCCACTCGATATCCTGGGGCTGGCCGAAGTGCTGCTCCACGGCGATGGCGAGTTGGGCCAGTTCCCGCAACACCGGCTCCGCCAGCGACGACTGTTCCCGTTCCACCGCGCTCAACTCACGGTTGTCGGTACCCTGGCCTGCAGTGGACACCATCATGTGCTCCTTGCTGCCGATGATGGTCTCTTTGACGGTCAAGGCGTCCCTGTCGATGAGGTAGGTATCGGGAGTGATCTCGCCGCCGACAATCGCTTCGCCCAACCCGAAGCCGGCATTGACGATCATCTCAGAGCGCTCCCCGGTGGCCGGGTTGGCGCTAAAGAGGATGCCGGAGACTTCCGAGGATACCATTTTCTGCACCACCACCGCCATGGCAACCGCCTCCTGGGCGATGGCATGTTCATGCCGATAACGGAGGGCCCGTGCGCTCCACAACGACGCCCAGCAGTCGCGCACCGCGGCGAACACCGCATCGCTACCGCGTATATTGAGATAGGTGTCCTGCTGCCCCGCAAAAGACAGGTCCGGCAGGTCTTCCGCGTTTGCCGAGGAACGCACCGCAACCGGTGGCTCGCCGGCGCCCAGGGCGGCATAGACCTCCGCGATCTGCGCCTTCAGTTCCTCCCTTAGCTCAGCTTTGGCAAACAACGACCGGATACGCGCCGAGGCGGAATCGAAAGACACCGCTGTGCCCACGAGTTCCGGTTTTGCCCCATCGATGATGGCCGCTTGAAGACCGTTGTCAGAAACAAACTGCCGGTAGGCGGCGGTTGTGACCGTAAAGCTGGCCGGAACTGGAAATCCGGCAGCAGTCATGCGTGCCAACGACAGCCCCTTGCCCCCGACCGTATCCGGATCGACAACCAGTGCGTTGTCTAGAACTGCAAAGGGGTATACCTGGGTGCTACTCATAGTGTCTCCTTGAGAATCCGGGGAGTGCTGAAGTTGCGCATGGCAGTTTATTCATCAGTTAAAGTGACCACCGGTAAAGCCGGTGGCTTATTATTGTGAACGTCTCAAAGGATATTTATTGGGTCCCCCCGAGGGATCCGGTTCGATCTCACACAGGGGAAGGTGAGAAAACCCCGGAGGGGTGACAGGGCATAGCCCAGCCATTGATGGCTGGGATAGGCCACAAAAGTTTTTTAGTCCCGGAGGGACGACACTTTTTCTTCAGTGCGCTTTAAGTGTCGTCCCTCCGGGACTGGATCCAGCATCAAAATCAGTCCCCAGCCATCAATGGCTGGGCTATGATCTTTCGTCCCTCCGGGACTAAACTATGACTACTGCGCACGCTCAAACCTATATGGGTCCCTCACCGGAGGTGGGGGTTTATTCCAATTAATTACTCATCAATAGAGAAGGGGTTGATCAATCGGGCCAGGAAGCCTCGTTTGCGTTTTCTCTTTGCGGTGCCATAACTGCCCTGACCGCTTCGCAGACGGGGGTCGAGCAAGTCCCTCATGGCGTCGCCAAACATGTTCAGACTGTAAACGACCATAGTCAGGCATAGACCAGGCCAGAGAGCCAGCCGTGGCGCCATCTCCATGTAGCGACGCCCTTCATTGCTGAGCATAGCGCCCCAGTCAGGAGTCTGGGGTGGCAAACCGAATCCCAGGAAACTCAGAGCAGCCGCGGAGATAATCACCCCCCCGATGTTGATTGAGAAGATGATGATGACAGGCGGTACGATATTGGGCAGCACATGTCGTAAGAGGATTTGGCGCGTGGGGGTGCCCACGGCTTTGGCGGCCTGAAAATAATCATTCTTCTTAATGCCGATCACGGCGCCTCTGACTATTCTTGAGCCGGCGATGCCTCCTGCGATCCCCAGGACCACGATGATCTGTAATAAACCCCTCCCCGCTATGGACATGATGGTTAACAAGAGGAGCAGTCCCGGAAAAGCCATCCAGGCATCGACAAATCTCTGCATAGCCAGGTCCAATTTTCCACCAATGAATCCTGAAGTGCCGCCGATCAGGACAGCGACGATCACATTGAGAGCGGTCGCTGCCAGACCGACAATTAACGAATTACGAGCCCCGTAGATCAGGCGGCTCAGGAGGTCTCGCCCCAACTGGTCGGTCCCGAGGAGATACCGGTATGATGAGCCCTGAAGCCTGTCCACCGCGTGCATTTCATCATATCCATAAGGGGCCAGAACATCGGCAAAGATCGCGACAAAAATCAATATCAATATGATAATACCGCAGGCAGTACCCAGTGGTTTCTCCCGCCACAGCCTGATGAAGAAATCCGCAATCTGGCTTCGTTGCTTGGGCTCACTCATACCTCACCCTCGGATCCAAATAAGGATAAATCAGGTCGATGAGGAGATTGACCCCTATAACCACGGTGGCGAGAACCAGGTTGACTCCGGAGACTGTCGGGTAGTCTCTGTCATTGAGTGCAAACAGCAGGAGACGACCTAACCCCGGCAGGTTAAATATGTTCTCCATAATAACGGCGCCCCCGACCAGGATAGGTAACTGCAGGCCTACCAGGGTAACTATCGGGATGAGGGCATTCTTGAAAGCGTGTCTGATAATAACTACCCTCTCCTTGAGACCCTTGGACCAGGCCGTCCTGATATAGTCCTGCCTGAGCACCTCCAGCATCATGGTACGCGTCATCCGCATGGTGGCTGCAGCCATGGCCGTCCCCAGAATCAAGCTGGGAATGAGGAACACCCCGAGGTTCCCCAGCGGGTCTTCCGTGAACCGAACCACTTCCATCGGTGGCGACCAGCCCCACCAGATTGCCGGGAAGGTCATGACCATAATTCCCAGCCAGAAGTTAGGAGTTGCCAGGCCGATGATGGCGATGGAGCGCCCAGCGTAGTCGGCGGCGGTATCCTGGCGAATCGCCGAGTAGATGCCGACTGGCAGGGCTATCAAGAGCGAGATGACGATGGCCAGGACGCCAAGCTCAATGGTTACTGGCAATCTACCTAATATCCTCTCCTCTACCGTGAAATGGCCAGGCATCATTGATTCGCCAAGGGTGCCCTGGAGGAGACCTTTCAAGTGGGACTCACCGGTAACCCCGTCAGGGGTCGGCAACACTCCCATCCAGCGTCCATACTGCACGTGGACAGGCATGTCTAATCCCAGCATATGCTCAAGAGCTTCACGGTCAATAACGGCACCCCCCGCTGCTTCCATCCTAGCCGCCATTCCGTCTATGACATCGCCGGGGATGAAGCGGACAGAGAGAAAGACCAGGATGCTCAATATAAATAGGGTGGGGATCACCAGCAATAAGCGCCTGATGATATAGGCTTTCATGTAACACTACTCCTCGTCATTGCGAGCCCTCTTTCGTCATTGCGAGCCCTTCCACTGAAGGGCGTGGCAATCTCGTTGCCGTCCTCTCATTATTCAATAAGTTAGGGAGCTGGGAAGCTTGAGCTTCCGCGCCAAGGACCCCCGACCCCCTTTTTCCCCTGAGCCCAGTCACAAGGGGCGAAACCCCTAATGCCCCATTTCTTTCTTCAGCTCACTATCAATCCAGAGGCGGGAGAAGATGACAGGTCCCTCAGTAGTGCCAAGGTCGTTTTCGCCGTTATAACCTATGACCCACGGCTGGACCGCATTAAACATTGGAGGTCTGGGACCAGCTATCACCCAGTGATTCTTTATTACGTACATATCGGCCTCTCTAAAGTACCTCTTCTGCTCCTCAATGGTGGTAGCGGCAAGAAAGGCGTCAACCATGGCGTCATAAACCGGGTCCTGGGCATTCGATTTATTGTTCCAATAGGTCGAGTAAAACCATTTCGGCTGCTCGGGAGGGAACCACTCCTGGCCGGTATTACCATTAATCAGACCTTCATAAGTATGCTCTCGCCAAAGAGCCATATGAGAAGGATTGTCATGTACCGTAATCTCTGTCTCAATGCCAATCTCACGCAAGTATGACATGACCAATTGATAATAGTCTAAATCGTAGAAATCCAAGTGTTGATAAGTCGTCTTGAATCAAATACCGTCCGCGCCGCGAGGATATCCGGCCTCATCAAGGAGCTCCTCGGCCCTTTGCGGGTTATAGGCAAATTCTTCCTTAAGCTCTTCGGGCCACGTTTCATATGGGTTGCTATACCCGACAAAGGCTCTCCCGTTACTCCCCTCAGGTCTGGTGTCTGCCCAACCCTTAAAGTAGGTCGCGTTAAGTGTCTCACGGTCGATTGCCATCTGTAATGCGATACGCACCCTGATGTCGCTCCAGGGCTTCCTCTGCACGTCAGCATGAAGAGCCGTTTGGGCCCGCATTGACCACGGGTACAGCACGATTTCGGGGTTGGTCCTCTGCAGGCTCTCTACCTGGTCGATAGAGGTTATTGAAGAGTAGCTGACGTTACTTAGCATATCAACCTTAGCCGAGCGCAATGCCGCCAGACGTGTTGCCGGTTCCAGCATAAACAGCATCTTTAGCTCGTCAACATAGGGCAAGCGGTTCTCCGGGTATTTTTCGTCGGTGCCCCAGTAGTCAGGATTCTTGGTGTAGCTCCAAGAGCTGCCCGGGACATGGTCAGTCAGCTCATAGGGACCGGTGCCGACCACGTTCCTCCAATCCTCAGCGTTGCCGTGTTCCTTGATTACCTCGGGGGCTACAATGGCAGCATGCTCTTTGGAGAGGATAATCTTCAGCATAGTGAGGGATACCCGATTCAGCTTAAAAACAACCGTCCAATTATCGGTAGCCTCTACGGATTCTATAGGCTCCCACAAATCGCTCCATTGGGGGAACTTCTCGGTGAAGCCGCTGCCCAGGCCCAATAGACGGTGAAAGGTATATTCTATGTCCTTGGCCGTTAATTCTCTCCCATTCATTGGTGCCTTATCGTGCCAGTGAACGCCCTGGCGGATATGGAAGATGATCGTTGTGGGGTCGGGCGTTTCCCAGCTTTCAGCCAGCCTACCTTTTAGCAAATGATCAGGGATGTAAAGGCTTCTAAAGTCGAATTCGTCCCTGGGTACTGCCCAGTCCGCGATGCCTAGCTTCTCATTAACGGGACCGACGACCATTCCCGCATATACCCAGGCATAGGGGTCAATATTCAGAGGATCCGTAGCCAAGGGGTAGGTTAATTTCCCCCCATAATTCGGCGCCGTCACCATCTCTCCGGTGGCCGGATCTTTGACCATTTCGGCTGCCCAGACCGGGCTGCCCAAGAAAACTGCCACCCCCATGATGAAGGCCAACAGAATTGCCCTGAAGGTTGATTTGCTTTTTTGATTTTCCATCTTTTTCCTTTCGATTGCATGTTCAAAATTAAGGATTGATTTAAAAACTGCTTTCGTTATCGAAAACACGTTCTCGACGATGCTTCTGATGATTCGTTTCATTTTGACCTTTAATATAAGGAGTTAAAAAAGCAATATTCACCATGAATATTACAAATTTATGTTACCTAAATCCTGCAATTAGATGACAATCAAACATGGAAATGGTAATATACTCAAATAGTTAACACCAGAATCAACATTTTAAGAGATCACCATTACCATGAAAAACAAAGGTAGCGCAAGATCGGCAAGAACGACAGCAAAAAACATCCATATCAGCCAGGGAGGCAGAGACCTGACCGCGCAAGCAGGCTTGATTCCGGTTGTCAAATTTTTTCACAAAGAAGGGATTGTTTCAAAGACAGAGCAGACCGTAGATCATCGGCGTGGCGCCACGGGTCTTTATGACGCGGTGGACATGGTCATTTTGTCGGTGGTCGGCATTGTTGGTGGCGCCCGTTCGATTCGTTCGATTGTGACAGTTTGGAACGACCGTGTTTTGAGTCGTGTGGCCGGTTGGCTGAGGATTCCGGATGAAACCACATTCGGCCGGATACTGCGTACTTTCACACAGAAAAACATCAATGAGATGGAGAGCTTGAACCATCGGATTCGAGCCGGTATCTGGCGTAAGGCGCTTCGAAGTGGGACAAGCATCGTTGGGGTGTTACACTGTCTTGTGATTGACGTGGACTCCACTGTGAAAACGGCCTACGGCAAGCAGCAAGGAGTGTCTGTCGGATATAATCCCCACAAACGCGGTGCAGCTTCGTATCATCCTCTGCTGGCATTTTGCACAGAGACAAAGGAGATTCTTCAGGGTTGGCTTCGTGATGGGAGTGCCTATACCAGCAATGGAGTCGTTGAATTCATGCGGCAACTTCTCGCTCACCTTCCAAATCGGACTCGCACTCTGTTTCGTGGAGACAGTGGTTTTTTTGTGGGGGATTTGCTGGATTTCCTCGAAGAACGAGGCCATGGCTATCTGATCAAGGTCAAACTCAAGGGGCTTGTCTCGTTGTTGGAAACCCAAAAATGGCAAAAAGTGAAGGGGCAGCCCGCTTGGGAAGGGTGTGAGTTTTCCCACCAATGTGAAACTTGGAGGAGGTCAAGAAAATTCATGGCCGTACGCAGGGAGAAAGAGGAGGAACTCAAAGGGATGGCCACCCTCTTTGAGATGAAGGAGTACGATTATTTTTGTTATGTTCTCACTGACGCGCTCACTCCCTGGCAGGCTCACAAAGAGTATGGCCAAAGGGCGGTCGCTGAGACATGGATTGAGGAAGCAAAAAATCAAACTGCGCTGGCTCAGATTAAAACCGACGATTTTTGGGCCAACAGTGCCTTGTTCCAATGCGCGATACTCGCTTACAACACGCTGCGCTGGATGGCCCTTTGTAGTGGTAACGCAATACTGCGCCGTTGGGAACCGGCCACCATGCGCACCTATCTTGTCCGAATGGCAGGAAAATGGACGAGTGGCGCTCGTCAACAAAAACTGAGAGTTCCGGAAAGAACACTTTACAATGCTCAATGGGATGCATGGGTCGCTGTTGGAGAGACCTAGATCCTTTGTTTCACTCCAGTGGATACATTTTGCTGAGATGTAAATTCCCAAATCCAGGGAGAAGTACGTCTTGAATCTTGTGCCCGCGAAAGCGGGTATCAGATCATCACAAAATATGACGATCTAATGGAGGGCGGAAAAACCTTTATGAGCAAGGACTGATGGAAATTCAACTCTCAAATCCTTTTTTTTAAAAAAACCTCTCAAAGAGTGGGGGGAAACTCAATCAAAATATTCAATTGCAGGATTTAGGTGTTAAGCAATTTGTAACTATTTAGGTCTCTGAAAAACCCGTTTATTAAATATCGTTAAAAAAGATTCCCGGAGAGGATCGATCGTTTTCAAGTCCTCCCACGATATTGTTCAATCGATCGGAAACCCTCTTCTTTCATAAACACAACTTAACGAAGACGTGATTATAACACAATAAAGTAATGTCAACCCCCTGACGTAAAATTAATTCGGGATTCGCAAAAAAATTTAAAAAAACAATAAATCTGCTCAAATCCTGGGACAGTCAGAAGCCGTTTAGTTCAATATCGGTAAAAAAAGATTCCCGAAGAGGATCCATCACTTCACTTCCTCCCGCACCTATTTTGAATCGAACGGGCGAGAACCCTCCCAAGATTTTGTTCAATCGATCGGGAACCCTCTTTCACCAAAGCAACTCAGCAATGGCAAGATTATAACACAAAACAACACAATGTCAACCCCCTGACATAAAATAAATGCGGGATTCGCAAAAAAAAATAAAAAATCAATAAATCTGCTCAAATCCGGGGACAGTCAGAAGCCGTTCAGTTCAATAACATTGAAAAAGGCTCTGTTTGCGTTTAGCATTGGTCACCCCAAAGCACAGTTGAGATAGGTCACCGGTGCGATTGAATTTCCCTGTTTTTCAAGGCATCGCCTCCATCCCAAGTAATTCGGGAGGTATTTTGTTGCAACCCCATTGAATCGACGCATCCAGCCTTTTAAACGGCTGTCATATGCGTTGACATTTTGAATGTGATAGACCTTGTTAATGACCCTGCTCTCATTGGAGGCGATCAGCCGGACATGCGCGATGTTCTCAGTGTCCGCGAATGCCCAATAAGATTTGTTCCCGTCCGTGCAAAGGACCGCATCCTGTGCCAAGACAGGCTTGAGCACTTTGGTGATCGAGACTTCGCTGAGGTCTTTCAGCACTTCGTCTGTCATCTCTCTGTGGCGGTCCCTTACGATCAGAACCGGGATTTGCTCCGCAGACAACCCCCGCTTCGTGGCTTTGCCGCCTCTTTTGCGAGCTGTGCGCCCCAGGTTCCGCGAACCTTTGAACGACTCCAGGAAGAAGGTCTCGTCGGCCTCGACTATCCCCTTGAGGCTGCTGTCCTTCTTGTCCCTCAACCCATGCAGGAAACGGTGACGCCACCGGAAACTGGTGGTGTTGTCGATCCCGCATTTTCTGGCCGCCTTGCGGACACTCAGGCCGTCAATCATCGCCTTGGAATACTCCAGCCACTTCTCCTTTTTCCGCAGGCGCGCCAAGGGAGTCCCAGTGGCTGCGTTGAAGGTCTTCAGGCAGCTTTTACAACGGTAGCGTTGCATCCCATTTGATATTCCCCACCTTTGAAATTGAACATGCTTGCAATGAGGACAGTGCCCGCCACCGCTGATGCGCTTCTCAAGTGTCTCTGCGACTGCCTCGCCTTCATCCTTGACTCGCAAAACATCGGACAGCTTCCTTTTTTGTGCCGGACTCAACCCCTCAAGACGTGAAAGATATTGTTTGAATTCTGTATGATCCATCTCCTTCTCCTATAAAAAATTTAGCGGTTCAGGAGACAGTATGACAGATGCAAAAAATTTATCAATATTTATCACAAACAGAGCCTTGAAAAAAGATTCCCGGGAAGGATCCATCGTTTTCACATCCTCCCGGGGTATTGTTCAATCGATCAAGCGGGAACCCTCCCACAGCTAATTTTGAATCAAACGAGCGGAAATCCTCTCCTTCCCTAAAACAACAAGGCATGATTTCAGCACTACTACGCGGCGCAAAGCCTATAGCAAGTTTGGATCAGGAGAATTGCGCAACAATGGAGGTCAGCTATAAAAAGATATATTGCGGTCCATCTTCGGCATGAACCAAAAAGCGAATGTTCGCTCCACAATCCAGCGTTTTTTCCAACGGCGATAATGATCGTAAACGCTTTGCCAGGGAGGTAAATCATGGGCAAGCATGCTCCACTGACAACTTGTTTTCAGGACATACAAAATCGCATTGACGATGCTATGTTTGCTATGAATACTTTTGGCCACGCAGGGGGCGGAACGTTTAAAAAAAAGGAGAGTTTCAGTAACAAAGAGGAGCATGTGAAGGATGCAAAGCCTGAGTGAGCAAATCGAGGATGGATTTTCCCTGTTTTCTGGTAGTGGAAATGGCTCCCCGGATGATACAAAAAGCCTGAGATCCTTCAGCCGTTCGAAAGCCGCCGGAGATTTTTTGTTTCAGTTTAACCATGCGCACATCTCGCTCGGCTTGGTTGTTGTCAAAAGGAACCCGGAAGTCATCCATGAATAACAAGCTTTCCTTTTCATAGAGGATCAAGCGATCGAGTAAATTTTTGGCTTTGCTCTGTTTGGGGCGTCCTCGTTTCTTTGTTTGAGGAGGGGGAGGATAGAGCTTAAGGGCTTCTTGGGTGATATCACGATAGCGTTGCCGGAAGTGATCGAGTTGGATTGGACTCAAAGCAGATTGTTCTTTGAACTTGGCTTGGTCTACTTGCTCTTTGATCTCTACCAGTAAGTCGCTCATCTCCTGAGCCCACAAGGCCTTTTCTTGTTGATAGGCCCGAGTGAGTTCACGTAAATGATGCGCATTGCAAAAGCCATGATCACACTCATAATGCTGGTAGCTCTCCCAGTGATCATGAATGGCTGTCTTTTCAAACTGAGGCAGGATACCGGCGGCATCCATTCCGGCTTGACCCCGTTTGTCGTGGATAAAATAAAAGGTCAGCTCTTCGGTAGAGGCTGAATGAAGCCAGCGACGTTGTTTGTTTTCAAACAAAGAGGTTTCATCAAAATGAACCACCTCCGCTTGAATCAGAGCTTCAGCCACTTGTTGTTGGAAGGGATAAAGCCTATGGGCGGCTTGCCGGAGGCTAGCATAAATCGTGGCCGCATTGAGCGGCTGGCCGAACAGATCCTCAAAGAATTGCTGGCATCGATCAAAGGGCAGAAACTGATATTGATTGAGATAAACCGCTAAGCCTTTGATCCGGGGACCATATTGAGTGGGCGCCTCTATCCCTGCTGGAAAGCTCGAGTGATTCAGATGCCGGCAGCAGGGACAAATTTTTTGTTCCACCTGGTGTTCAGTAACCTCTAATTGCAGAGAGGGGAGATCGAACACCTGACGTTTATGCCTGGCCTCAACCGCCACCTTGGATAAATCTTCTCCACAAGTTTCACAGGTGTTGACAAAATGAGGCTCCACATGATCTGGTGATTCACTGAAAGCCAAATGATGGCCTTTATGACCGGGTTGACCTCCGCGAGAGCGACCCCTGCTTTTACGTAAGCTTTTGTTCTTTCGACTTTGATCGGTGGAAGGAGGTTTACTTGAGTTTTGGCTGTTGAGAACCAGCTGATCCCGAAGTTGCTTATTTTCTGTTTCGAGAGCTTCAATACGCTTATTTTCTATTTCGAGACGTTCGAGGAGTTTTAATCGCTCTTTTTTCCATTGGTCCCGTTCTTCTTCAAAGAGTTGACAGGCTTCTTGAAGAGCCTCAAGGAGGGAAGTCGATGAAATGGAATTAATATATTTTTTTTGAAATTTCGAGAGCATAAAATCCTTCCTGAATTTTATGCTATGCAAATTCCGTGCTTAAATCGAAGGGGGGCTCTAAAGAAACCTAAATAGTTACAGCAATTTTTACTCGTAATCGCTGTCGCCTCTATCACTAGTTGCTGTTTCCCCTCTGATATGTTATGTTTGATAATCAGTATTTTTTCCCCATCATTCTTATGGAGGCTCCATGGAAACTCGCGAATCCATCATCAGTGATTCCTCTCAGAGCCCCTCATTACAAGAACACCATCGGATCAGTGAGGAGCTCTATTGGAAGGAGTATTACCAACACCCGGAGGGTCAGTATGAGTGGAACAATGGATTCTTGGAGGAAAAGCCCATGCCGGATTTTTTAAGTATCTCACTCTACCAGTGGTTTTTTCGACTGTTAGAAGAATATTTAACCGTCTTCCCTCGCGGGCGAATCATGGCATTAGAAATGGGCTTTCGTTTGGATTTGGGGGATAAAGTCAGCGTACGGAAACCGGATCTCGCGGTCCTTCTGCATTCCAATCCGGTAGTGCCCCACCCCACGGATCGTTCGTTTCATGGGGTCTGTGACCTCTGTATTGAGTTTTTATCCGACTCGACTCCCTCGGAGGTGGAACGGGACACCGTCTTCAAAAAAGAAGAATACGCCAAAGCGGGGGTGGCAGAATATTATATTTTAGATCGTTTGGGAAAACATACATGTTTTTATCGACTCCATGAAGCGGGAACCTATCAACGATTGGATTCGGCAGAAGAGGGCCTGATTCAATCCACCGTCTTGGAGCATTTTGCTTTTCGGCGCCAAGACCTGGAGGCCCAGACCTCTTTCAAGACCCTGATGAATGATCCGCTCTACCAACCCTATCTCTTAAAATCCCTCCAAGAAGAGCGGCAACAAAAAGAGCAGGAAAGGCAACTCAAAGAACAGGAGCGGCAACAAAAAGAGCAAGCCTTGAAAAGAGAAGAACTGGAACGACAACAAAAAGAACAGGAGCGGCAACAAAAAGAGCAGGCCTTGAAAAGAGAAGAACTGGAACGACAACAAAAAGAGCAAGCCCTGGAAGAGATCAAACATTTACGCGCCTTGCTTCAAAATAAACACACTGATCTTCAATAGTATTGAGGGAACCCATTCAATGACCTCACTGAGATCTTCCTCTTACTTTTTTTGGGCAAGCGCAAATATCGCCCGTCCACCGCCAAGCAGATTTACAGTTTGCTATAGTTCGCTTCGGTGCAGCCAAACAAGAAAGGGGGGTGGACCAATCATCTCTCTACCAGGCATAAGCTTCCGGGGTTTCACCTCCCGTTCCCGGCCAGATCTCATCGAGTTGCTTTAGCGTCTCGTCATCGCGCCTATCACCGGTGATTGCCGATTCGGTTCCGGACGGAGCCATTCCTTCAAGAACTCCTTGTAGACCTTGGTTACCAGCACGATCGCATCGCGCCTTCCATCCACCTGGGCAAACCAGCGTCCCAGGGTTTCCTCAGAGACCCCATACTGTTCATGCGCGTAGATATCGGCGGTATCGAAGAAGTTGATACCTCAGAAGTGGTCAAGGCCTGTTCGGAAAAGACAATGCCTATCCCTCTTGGGAATATGATCGGCCAGTAACGCTGCTCCCCCCATCGTTCGGATCCCCTTGGTAAAACACAGATCTTTCACCGCGATAGGGATCCCATGTAAAGGACCCCGATACTTCTTCTCTGCCAGCTCCTGATCTGCCAGCTCCGCTGCAGCCAGGGCCCGGTCGGCCATCACCGTGGCATAACTTTTCTGCCTCCCATCCAGGGATTCAATTCGCTTCAGGAGAGATTGGGTCAGTTCGACTGAAGAAATGTCCCGGTTTTGCAGGAGGGCGGCTACCTCCAGCAATGGCTTAAAATGAAGCTCTTTCAAATCGGATGGTCTTTGTCTTCCCGGCATAGTCTCCCCCCCTTGCAATCTTTTTCACGAGTGCCTTTTGAAAGTTTGTTGCAGGGCTGCTGTCATCGCCTACCTCGTTTCTCACATAGTATCAAGGGAGCACTATAGCAAAAGCGGAAATAAAAAACAATAAACAAGAGAAACAACGATTTTTCAAGATCGGCAACTGCAGGCCGCAGAGAGGCTGGGCGGCCGCAGCGCGGCCAATAAGCCCAGCTGAACGCGTGACCACCGGGATGAGGGTATTTTTTGTTGACGTCATTGAAGATTTCTGCAATAATGAATCGTCGCTCTCCATCTGTTGACAGTCGGCAGATGGCTTAAGAGTTAAGACAAAATGACAGATCTATCAAAATGGAGGTATTCGTATGAACTTATCCAATGAGCAAGTGATTTTCGAGGACAACTTTGACGGTAAACTGGAGGAAGGATGGTCCTGGTTACGCGAAAATTCGGAGCGATGGCGCATCCAAAACCGAGGGTTGGAGATCTGCGTTGAACCCGGCGCGGAAGATACCGTTAAGAACGCCTTGCTGAGGGCTGCGCCGGATCGGGCGCAGAGCAGGTTCGCCATTGAGGTCACGGTGACGAACCATTCGCTGCCGAGGCAACAGTACGAGCAGGCTGGCATTACCTGGTATAATGATGGCAAACCGGTCTTTAAGGAAGTCAAGGAACTGATCGACGGCAATCTCTACATCATCCCCGGAAAGCAGCCGATGCCGACGAAAAGCGTCCGACTTCGATTGGTGGTTAGCGCTCATTCATGGGAGGCCCAGTATCGCCCGGAAGGCGCCTCCGAATTCCAAACGGCAGCAACAGGCGAACTGCCTCCGCCGAACAACGAGCAGGTGAGTATTCAGTGCTATCATGGCCCGCCGGATGAGGAACATTGGATTCGCTTCGAGAATTTCAGCATCAAGCAATTATCATAATGGCCCCATAGCATAATAAAAAATGACCTAAGACGATAACATTTGAAAATGGGTCTGTCAAGAGAAAGTGACGAGGTCATGGCGAGGTGAGCGCTTCCAGGGTTTGCTGAATATCAGGCGGGAGCGGACCTGCCTGCGCAGCCACGACGCTCTCCTCGAGTTCCTCGGGTGTGGACGCACCCACAAGGATGGTCGCAATCTCCCGATTGGCCATCAAGAAGCGCACACTCATTGCCGCAATCGAAAGACCCGTGGTCCGGGCCAACTCGAGGAGGCGCGCATCCTTGAAGAGCGCTCCGTTGATGACGCCTTTGCCCGGCACACAAAAAATGCCGCCAATCACGTAGGCAATTCCCTGTTCATAAATGAGCGGGAGCATCACACGCGGAGAACGACGGTCCATCAGCGAATACTGATTGGCGGACAGACACATGTCGAGTTTTACCCGCTGCAAGACATGAGCCAGTGGCTCCGAGCGGTTGGTACTGAGACCCAGGTAGCGGCAGAACCCTTGCGCCTTTGCCTCACGAAGGGCTTGCATCACCGGCGCATTCTCGTAGTCGAGCGACTCATCGATCTCCAGCAGCTCACCCGTGTTCGCCTCCGGCTTCCAGAATCGTCTCTGCTCCATATCGTGGCCCAGGAGCACGTCGACCCGGTCACGACGCAGGATACGGAGGTTGTCTCGTACCTGCGCGAGACAATCTTCTACCGAATGATTGGAGGTCTGCCAGGCATTGATCTTCGTGGCCAGCAGATGCGGCTTGCCAGTCCCCTCGAGCCCCTCACCCACAATGCGCTGCGACTCACCCTGGCTGATCCACTTCCCATCAGGGCCCCCGATACCATACCCAGGAGAGGTATCAAAATAGCTGATCCCCAGATCAAGCGCATGTTTGACGGTGGCCAGCCCGTGCTGATAGCTATGCTTATGGAGAGCGGCGCCACCCAGCCCGATGAGGCTGACCGTCTCACCTGTACGCCCGAAGGGGCGTTGTTCCAGTGTCTCTGTCATAGAAAGTCCTCTAATGGGTTTCGTCCAGTCTCTTGTACATCTGATAGACGCTGGAGGGGAAGACGACGATCTGGTTCCCATCCGGGTCCCTGAACCAGCGAGCCGGATTGCTCGGGTGCGCCGAGTGGACTTCGATACCTTTACTCTCGAGATAAGCAATTGCTTCGTCCATGTCGTCAACTTCGAGCGCGAGGAGCCGAAAGCCGGTCTGCTCCAGGGCAGGTTCCTTGTAATCGGGATTGGCCGGCGCATCCGGGTCGATCGAAAACAACTCGATGATCGAGCCATCTTCTCCGGCCTTCGGGGCGTTGAGTGAAAGGTTGGCCACCTCTTTCAACCGCTCATTGCCTTTCACCGTCCACCGCTCCCGGACTTCAAAGCCGAGGATTCCGCTGTAGAAATCGAGGAATCTTTCGGCATTGGCTGTTGCTAATCCTATGTGATCCAACCGCTTGAACTTGAACTTTGATTTCATAAGATTACTCCCTATTACAGATTAATCATTCCCCCCCTTCTTTACTCCCTCGAGCGGGAAGCCTTCTCGGATGACCCTCGAGAACTTTCGACTCACGAGTCATGAAGAGGGGATGACAACAAGATTGCTCAGGAGGCTGATTTTTTTTCATTTTATCACCTTCCCAAAATACTTTCCAACTAATACAGTTTCAGGAGGAGGATGTCAACCCCCTGAGTTGACTTTTTTTCAAAAAGCGTTGGATTGCCTTGCGCGTCATGGAGCCTTGCAGGCGGCAAATGTTCTTAATTCGGCCCAGGCCAATAAAATGAGTGTTTATATCGTCAGAGCATTCGTCCGCCTCCGAGAGACAGCGTTAACCAATGGGGTTGATCAGTCGGGCGAGGAGGCCTCGTTTGCGTTTCTTTGCGGCGCCGTAGCTGCCCTGACCGCCCTTCAGTCGGGGGTCGAGCAGGTCCCTGAGGGCGTCGCCGAACATGTTGAGGGAGTAGACGACAATCGTCAGGAAAAGCCCCGGCCAGAAGGCCAGCCAGGGGGCTTGCTCCATGAAGCGGCGCCCTTCCCGGCTGAGCATCCCTCCCCAGCTAGGCACCTTGATGGGCAGCCCGAATCCGAGGAAGCTCAGCGACGCCTCGGCAATGATGACCCCGCCGATGTTGATGCTGAAGATGATGATGATCGGCGCCATGATATTGGGCAGCACATGGCGGGTCAGGATTCGACCCGTGGGGGTGCCCACGGCCCGGGCGGCTAGAAAATAGTCATTCTCTTTGATGCCGATCACCGCCCCTCGCACGACTCGGGAGCCCCCGATGCCGCCGGCGACCCCCAGGACCACGATGATCTGGAGCAAGCCCTGCCCCACGACCGACATGATGGTTAACAAGAGCAGCAGTCCCGGGAAAGCCATCCAGGCATCGACAAAGCGTTGCGCAGCCAGGTCCACTCTCCCCCCAAGGAATCCGGACGTGCCGCCTACCAGGAGCGCGACCAACACATTGAGGGTGGTTGCGGCCAGACCCACCACTAAGGAAATACGAGCCCCGTAAATCAGGCGGCTCAGGAGGTCTCGGCCCAACTGGTCGGTCCCCAGAAGATGCCGAGCGGAGGCGCCCTTGCAACCGGTCTACCAGGTTGAGTTTATCATAAGCCATAAGGGGTCAACACATCGGCAAAGATGCGCCACAAAAATCAAGAGCAGGATGATGAGCCCGCTGATCGTGCCCAGGGGCTTCTCCTGCCACAGCCGGATGAAGAAATCCGCAAACCGGCCTCGTCGCTTGGATTCACTCATAGCGCACCCTGGGGTCCAAATAGGGATAAATCAGGTCGATGAGGAGATTGAGCAGCACCACCCCGGTGGCGAATAACAGGTTGATCTCCGGAGACCACCGGGTAGTTGCGGTCTTCGAGGGCCGTCACCATGAGACGCCCGAGCCCAGGCAGGTTGAAGATGACCTCCATGATCACCGCGCCGCCGACCAGGATCGGTAATTGCAGACCGATCAGGGAGACCACCGGGATGAGGGCATTTTTGACAGTGTGCCGGATGATCACGACCCGCTCCCGGAGCCCCTTGGACCAGGCGGTGCGGATGTAGTCCTGCCGCAGCACTTCCAGCATCATGGTGCGCATCAGCCGCATGGTGGCCGCCGCCATCGCCGTTCCCAAAATCACGCTGGGAATGATCAACATCCCGAGATTCCCCAGCGGGTCTTCGCTGAAAGGAACCCACTCCATCGGTGGCGACCACGCCCACCAGAGGGAGGGGTAGAGCATGACCATGGTGGCCAGCCAGAAGTTCGGCATGGCCAAGCCAAGGATGGCGAAGGAACGCCCCACGTAGTCGGCGGACGTATCCTGGCGCATTGCCGAGTAGATGCCGACCGGCAGTGCTATCGCCAGCCCGATGAGGATTGCCAGCACACCGAGTTCGATGGTGACCGGCAGCCTGTCGATTAGCTTCTCCTCCACGGCTTCACGGCTGCCAAGCAGTGAGTGGCCGAGGCTGCCGTGCCGGAGAATATTTCCGATCCAGCGTCCATACTGCACGTGTACGGGCAGGTCCAGTCCCAACATCTGCTCAAGCGCTTCCCGGTCCACCTCAGCACTGATGAATTCGGCTTTACCCAACATCGCATCTATGGCATCGCCGGGGAGGAAACGCACCGAGAGAAAGACCAGGATGCTCAAGATGAACAGCGTCGGCACGATTAGCAATAACCGCCGGATGATATACGCTCTCATGGGAAACCCACTAATACCCCATTTCTTTCTTCAGCGCGCTATCGATCCACAGGCGGGCAAAAACCAGTTGTTGTTCGCCGGTGGCCAAGTATGGAATTTCACCGCTGTAGCCGACGACCCATGGCTGGGTGTAATAGAAAATAGGACTTCTGGGACCATATATCAGCCAGTGCCGCGACATCGCGTACTTATCTGCCTCGGCAATCAGCCTCCGCTGCTCCTCAATCGTACGGGCGCCCAAGGCGGCGTCAACCATGGCGTCCAGCTCAGGCCACTGGGACCCACCGCGGTTCCACTGGGAATCCGTGTGATACCAACCTGCGGCCATGATAGGGTCGAATTCGTTGCCCGCAATGGCACTGTACATGCCTTCTCCGGTACGCCCCCACATCCTCTCGTGATATTCGGCTGAGGTCAGAGCATCAATTTCGACCTCGACGCCAATCTCAGCCCAGTAAGCGGCCGCTATTTCCGCAAAGTCCAGGGTTGCCCAAGTCCCGTAGTTCAGGGTGGTCTTGAATCTCGTACCGTCGGCACCGCGCGGATATCCCGCCTCGTCGAGCAGCTTCTCGGCAGCTTCCGGGTTATACCTGAACCATTGCTTGACCTCTTCGTCCCACTGCTCGAAGGGGATGTAGTACCCGTCCACCCCTATCAGCCCATAGGGTGTCGGGTCTGCAAAGCCATTCCAGTACGTCTTGGCAATGGTCTCGTTGTCGAGCGCCATCTGCATGGCGCGGCGCACGTTGATGTCGTTTAAGGGTGGCTTGCGATGGTCAGGAGCAAAAGAATCACTGGAGCGAAACCAGATCGCGTGCACCACGATGTCGGGGTTTGTCTTCCGGATGCTCTGTGCCGAGTCTAGCGAATTACTCCAAGTCCTGAAATCAATCTTGCCTGAGCGTAGGGCTGCCAGGATTGATGCTTCCTCTGGAATGATCAGAGCCTTTAACTCATCAACGTAGGGCAAGCGGTTTTCGGGATACTTCTCGTCGTAGCCCCAGTAGTCGGGATTCCTGGCCCAGGTGATCTGGCTGTCCTCGACTACGTCAATCAGCATAAAGGGTCCGGTGCCGACCAGGTTCCTCCAGTCCTGAACGTCGCCATGCTGCTCGATGACCTCGGGGGGCATGATGGTCGCAGCTTCGTTCATGAGCACCACCCGTAGAAAATCGAGGCGTGGCTCGGTCAGCTTCATCACCACCGTCGAATCGTCGGTGGCCGTGATCGATTCGAAGGGGATGTTCTTCAGTGGGTCAGCACCGCCAAAGGGGGTCGGTCCGGCTTCGGCAAACTTGCCCAAGCCTAGCATACGGTGAAAGTTATACTCGACATCCTGCGCTGTCAAGGCTCTCCCGTTCATCGGCGCCTTATCATGCCAGCGAACGCCCTGGCGGATATGGAAGGTATAGGTGAGACCGTCCGGGGAGATTTCCCAGCTCTCTGCCAGCCTCCCTCTCATGTATGTGACGGGGGTGAAGAGCGTCTTAAAGTCCCATACGTCTCAATCTACTGCCCAGTTCATGATACCGAGCTTTTCTCCGACGCCGTCTGTTGGGCCTGTATTCGGATAGCCGAAATAGGGGTCAACTGCTCCCGCCCACGCTTGCAGTTGGACAGTCAAGGTCCCGCCGTACTCTGATGCACTCACCATTTCATCAGTGGTCGGATCTTTGACCATCTTTTTCTCGGCAGCAACGGCTGCCGAACTGACCCCGAGGGCGGCCACCATCAGGGTGAGGGTGAGCAGGATTGTACTGAAGGTTGATTTGCTTTTTGATGATCCATCTTTTTCCTTTCGATTGCATGTTCAAAATTAAGGATTGCTTTAAAACCTGCTTCATTTTCAAGTGATGAAAAAAAACCGATTCATTGGCTCCAGGATTGGGCAATGAACCATGACCTTTAAATTTTCTTGAGGAATTTCCATATGCTGAAATGAATTGAGGTGCAATTTAAGGATCTCTCCCCTTCGGACTGGGCGCCGCTTCCGGTACGCCCATGCTCCGTATGCGGGCCACCGTGCGAAGATCGGGCGTACCGACGGCCCCGTCGAGATGACACCAAGGGGTAGAACTTGTGATCTGGAACTTATTACTGAGAACTGGGTGTTTAAGCTTACTCTCATATTCACCTTATTGTCAAGATGCTTTTATATTGAAAGCAGGTTAATTTCAGACTTTCATGTCATCCTGATCAAAAGCGAAGGATCGCATTATCGCCCTTTTGTCCCTAGAATAAAATATTATATAATCGCTCTGCAAATGTTTGTCAAGCATTTAAGGTTTTCTGTTCTCAGCTACAGCGGCCCGCGTAGGGTTTTCACTTACAAAAAAAACTATATCAACTATGATTCAAAAACTGATAGCTGACAGCAGAGGGCTAAAAGCCATTTAGCGACTGCGACTATTTAAGGCCAATCTTATCTCATATCTGGAACAGGAAGTCAACGATTATTTTTGGGGAATATCCGATTTATGCTAAGAATATTTACTCGTAATCGCTGTCGCCTCTATCACTAGTTGCTGTTTCCCCTCTGATATGTTATGTTTGATAATCAGTATTTTTTCCCCATCATTCTTATGGAGGCTCCATGGAAACTCGCGAATCCATCATCAGTGATTCCTCTCAGAGCCCCTCATTACAAGAACACCATCGGATCAGTGAGGAGCTCTATTGGAAGGAGTATTACCAACACCCGGATGGTCAATATGAGTGGAACAATGGACTCTTGGAGGAAAAGCCCATGCCGGATTTTTTGAGCATCTCTCTGTATCAATGGTTCTTGCGCTTATTAGAAGAATATTTAACCGTCTTCCCTCGCGGGCGAATCATGGCATTGGACATGGGCTTTCGTTTGGATTTGGGGGATAAAGTCAGCGTACGGAAACCGGATCTCGCGGTCCTTCTGCATTCCAATCCGGTAGTGCCCCACCCCACGGATCGTTCGTTTCATGGGGTCTGTGACCTCTGTATAGAGTTTTTATCCGACTCGACTCCCTCGGAGGTGGAACGGGACACCGTCTTCAAAAAAGAAGAATACGCCAAAGCGGGGGTGGCAGAATATTATATTTTAGATCGTTTGGGAAAACATACATGTTTTTATCGACTCCATGAAGCGGGAACCTATCAACGATTGGATTCGGCAGAAGAGGGCCTGATTCAATCCACCGTCTTGGAGCATTTTGCTTTTCGGCGCCAAGACCTGGAGGCCCAGACCTCTTTCAAGACCCTGATGAATGATCCGCTCTACCAACCCTATCTCTTAAAATCCCTCCAAGAAGAGCGGCAACAAAAAGAGCAGGAAAGGCAACTCAAAGAACAGGAGCGGCAACAAAAAGAGCAAGCCTTGAAAAGAGAAGAGCAGGAACGACAACAAAAAGAACAGGAGCGGCAACAAAAAGAGCAAGCCTTGAAAAGAGAAGAGCAGGAACGACAACAAAAAGAACAGGAGCGACAACAAAAGGAACAAGCCTTGAAAAGAGAAGAGCAGGAACGACAACAAAAAGAACAGGAGCGACAACAAAAGGAACAAGCCCTGGAAGAGATCAAACATTTACGCGTCTTGCTTCAAAATAAACACACTGATCCTCAATAGTATTGAGGGAACCCGTTCAATGACCTCACTGAGGAGATCTTCCTCTTATTTTTTTTGGGCAAGCACGAATTTCGGACGCCCAAAGCCAAGCAGATTTACAGTTTGCTATGGTTCGCTCCGGTGCAGCCAAACAAGAAATGATTATCTAAGAGACGAGAGGCCGTTCATTGAGAGGGTGCGGCCCACGCTACATCATACCAGGACAGTAGCCGATGCCGACGAAAAGCGTCCGACTTCGGTTGGTGGTTACCGCTAATTCATGGGAGGCCCAGTATCGCCCGGAAGGCGCCGCCGAATTCCAAACGGCAGCAACAGGCAAACTGCCTCCGCCGAACAACGAGCTGGTGAGTATTCAGTGCTATCATGGCCCACCGGATGAGGAACATTATATTCTTGTACCGTATTTCCACCATCAACAACGATCAGCTGACCGCTCACATAACTTGCCTCTTCGCCAGCAAGGAAGACAGCGACATGACCAACCTCATTGGGTGTGCCCGGGCGACCAACCGGTGTATATTTTCCAGCGGTAATCTCACTTTCACTGCTGGATGATGTCTGAATCCAACCCGGCCCCACACAGTTTACCGTGATGTTGTAACTGCCGATTTCAATAGCCAGTGATCGAGTCATGCCAAGCATGCCTGCCTGAAATACCAACCAGAGGCCCAGTGACCGAGGACACTTGTACAATACGGCCATACTGACGCGCCATCATGCCCGGAAGAACCCCTCGGGTGACTAGAAATGCGCTGGTGAGATTGATATCGATTCCGTACCGCCAGCGATCATCGCTTGTTTCATGAAGCAATAAACGGGGTAATTCCCTGCCAGTTTGCACCATCCCTGCATTGTTGATCACAATATCAATAGGACCTAAAGCGCCTTCAACCTGTTCAATTAATGAAATGACTGATTTGGTGTCGGTGAGATCGGCGGTTATGGCGCAGGTGTCTTCCGCGCTCCCGCCCATTTCCTCCAACCTTTTAAGAGAGTTTATGGTAACTATTCGGGTATCTTCAGAGACCCCTTCGATTCGCTTCTCTCCTTCAGGTCCTCTTTCCATGGATATCTCCTTTCATTGTTACAAACCCCTGCGCGAGCTCTCTTCATCATAGAGTCATGGAATATGACAACGCCCGCACAGGAGCTATACCCCTCTCCTCATAAGTTTCATTCCTTCCTCAAAAGGTCTGCCAGCGCATCAATCTTACTTCCCATTTCACTAAATTGACCTTGAAATCGCTCGTCCATTTCTTTGAGTCGCTCGTCCATTTCCTTGTTTACATTAGTCAATTGGGTGAGTTGCTTCTTCACACTGACAAATTCTTTTGTCATCTCCTTATTCATAGAAACAATTTTTGATTTGTGATCAACAGCGTGGTCCGTTAATTTTTTGAGTAGCCTGTCAATAGGATCAAATTCGACTTCTGCTTCCATTTTTATTCCTTTTTCCTCAGAAATTTCATTTGATGAATCAACTTCTGAAGTACGGGAACAATTCAAACATTTCAAGTTCTATTCATTCCTCTGTTTAAGTGCTATAAACATGTCTTGACTGAGTTATTTCAGTGAAGGAGAGGGTTCCCGCTCGATTGAACAATATCGTGGGAGGACGTGAAAATTTTACCTGGGAATTTTTTCAACGTTATTTGACTAAACGGGTTTTTCAGAGATCTGAATAGTTACGATGCGCTCAATGGCAGGGGTACGAAATCCCTTTTTAATTCAATAGTATTTGAGAGGAGATAATCATGAAAATATTGAAATGGTTGACGGGGGTCTGCGCAGTACTCATGGCGACCTCGGCATATCCGCAGGATCGCGTGGGTGATATGTATGTGGGTGCGGCTCCAGGGATGGTGTTGTATCCGGAATTGGAAGAGCATACCGGAAAATTTGAGAATGAGCTACGCCAAGAGGGGCATAACAATATCAACAACTTGTCCTTGTCGACTGACGATCGGGCGTTCGCCTGGAGCACCTTTGCGGGGTACAACTTGAATGACGACTTCGCGCTGGAGGTTGGTTATCTTGGCAGTGGCGAGGTGAACCAGAGTATGGACCTGACGGCAACGTTTGACGAATACGAGGTATCCTTTGATGCCAAGGTCAAGGTGAGGCGTTGGTCACTGTACGGCGCCCTCGTAAGGCAAGTGTCGCTTGATTCCTCCTTCGTCATGCCTTTCGTCAAGATCGGGGTGAGGCGATGGCATGATGAATTCGAGGGAACGGGAACGATAACGATTGCGGACAACCTGGTATCGGTGCCATTCGATGATGACGACAACGGCCTTGGGCTCCTCTTGGGTGGCGGCCTCGACGTGCCGATAACCAACGCCGCTTCGTTTCGTATCGAGTACCTGTACCTGCCGCTCAGTGACGATCACGGTGGGGACGAACATCGCGCCCATCTAGGGGCGTTCTACTCATTCTGAGCAGGTGCCGGATTTGCCAGGCCAATTTGACCACAACCACATCAAGCGAGGCATGTAGCATGGCTCGAGCGTACTAATAGGAAAAGTAACGGTTCCATATCATGGGACTAACAAAGGTGTACCAATTACCCTTTATAAGAATATTTTAAAACAAGCCTCTATAAAATTATAATGAAAACTGCAAAAACATTTTCGGTAAGAGTCGTTATAGAAAAAGCTGGAAATAATTATTGTTCTTTTTCTCCTGACGTGTTGGCATGCTTTTCCGTAGAAGACTCATTTGATGAAGCATATGATAATTTCAAGGAATGTTTACATATGCATATAGTCGGAAATTTGGAAGATGGTATACCAGTTGAAAAAATTGTAAAAATGAACAAAAAATTCAAGGTAGACAAAAAAATCGAGGTAGACAAAAAACTAAGGAAAATATTTTCCTTTGATTTTCTTGTTACCCCACCAGAACTTTTAACTATCTGAAAGGAAACTTCCGAATCAGGGCCATGATGGACTTTGGTCACTGGTGTCCGGGTCTCTCACAAAGAGAGATTTCTATTGGGGTCAGGCTTGCATACTTGTGAAAGGGAACTTCCGTATTGGGGTCAGGCTTGCATACTTGTATTTCTCAGAGATTAGGACAGGCTTGCATATTTGGAAAGAAATACAAGTATGCAAGCCTGACCCCCATCCTAATCAAATAATCAAAGGCCTGACCCCTTCTCAAATTTTATTGATGATGAGAGATTGCTGAAATGGAGCGAGGGACGAGCGTGGTGTAGGTAACCCTTCTCCATTCTATTGTTCGGTATTTACCTTCTTGGAGTCTAGGTAAAGAGTATCAGGACAAATATCCTGTTCGTGGGGCCATGCAATTGTCCCATCCCAAACTTTTACTTGTTTAAAATAGTTTTCGTCTTTTAATTCTTTAAAAACACCAAAATCAAGAAGTTCAGAACAATCATAAATACCCTCTTCTCCATTTGAAAAAATAAGTCCTAATTTATAATCAGGCATTGCGGTCACTGCGGTCACTCTTGGATTCATGGCTACCTCAAAGGTTCGATTTTATACGGTGGTTGTCCTGAAACAGCTAGTTCCCAATCTGCTACTAACTCATCTCGATGAATTTCGACCCAGGCTTGAAGCAGTTTTAACTTTGGTTTTGGAAGGCTTCCTTCTAGAATATCACCTTCCGGAATCGCAATAACCACTTCTTGTCCTTGGTATTTTGCGTGAATGTGTGGGACTCTATGCTGTTTATTGTCTTTAAAGTACAGATAGACGATGATCCCATAAAACATTGATATTGATGGCATGATGCCCTCTCTTTTTTTTTTTGAATAACTTTTAATTTTTCGATTTTCTATTTGTCTTTTTATTTTATCTTTTCTTCAAATATATCTCATTGATGAAATTGTTTCATGTGAATTTAAGGGATCATATTGGGGAACGTTGAGTTCACGGGCGACCACCCTACGAAGAAAATTGATGATGAGATGAACAGAGTGATAATCTCAAAATGACTGAAAAACGCTACGTTGGGCCTCCGCTAGAACGCCTTGTTCTGATGAATCTTGTTGAAATCTTTGTCTTTGTTCAAGGTTTTTTTCATTTTAATTAGATGCCTTGCCTGGAAGGGGGTCAAAATGATCGGTTACTGAAATGGTTTATATTCATTCAAAAAATGAAGGGGTCAGGCTTGCAAGTTTGCGAATTTAAGAAAACATTTTCAGGTTGAGTTCTTTTAACCGCTTTTGGAGATTTGTGGATTCCTTCAATCTTTCTCACAACTTATGCGCACCACGACTGAAAGTAGCATCATCTCGCTTGAGAGTATTTGCCACTTCCCGGATTTTTGCGGATTTCCAATCGAAGACTGATAAAAGCGTCGAGAGTCGCAGTCATCGAAAAAATACGTTGGCCCCCATTGCCTCGAAATATTACATGATAAAGCGTACCAGCGTCGTACAAACGCGTTATCCGAGACATCTTGGCAATTTGAAAAAGGTTAAAATTTAAAAAATACTCATTTTTGCAAACTTGCAAGCCTGTCCCCGACTCAAGTGTGTCATTCCTGGCCAAGACCAGGAATCCAGGAGTCGCCCTCATGAAAACCTACAACGTTTATATCTTGGCAAGTAAAAGAAATGGCATTCTATATATTGGAGTGACCAATGATCTTCTTAAAAGAGTTTATGAACATAAAAACAATCTCGTAGAGCCAATAATTGGGTCAGGCTTGCACTCAGAAAGAAATACAAGTATGCTAGCCTGACTTATTTCCATTTCATCTTTTGAATCGGAGATAATCATGGAATCCACATCTGAAAACCGAATAACCCGATTGGAAACAATTATCGAACAAATGGCAACCAAAGAGGATATCGCGAACCTTAAAACGGAAATAGTGCGTCTGGAAGGCAAAATGTTTCAATGGGGAGTAGGATTGGTTGTCAGCAATATTGGAATTGCTATTGCCATAAGTTTTGCAGCACAAAAAATGGCGTCGATTTCAAACTGAGAGTGGGGTCAGGCTTGCATATTTGTAAATGCATGGAAAAAGAAGTTGGGCTCGCTGGTTCCGGGAAAAGGACGGAGGCACTCTGATTGGCTCCACCATGAGAGTCCTGCATGGGAAACCGGAAGGATAAAGACCTCTATGGCTTCCTGAAGAAACATAAAAACCGAGAGAGTTCTGAGGGAGACTCTTTACCTATGAAACGAAAAAAATACCAATGCGCAAGTATGCAAGCCTGACCCCACCTCATTTAGAGAAGTGTTTGGCAAATAAATTGCATGTCTGATTCCATTATTCAGGAGGAGATGGATGTATGCAAGCGATTCAAGCGATCAGTGTCGGTACTTTATCGATCGTCTGGGAACCTTCACAACCACTGCTGAAAATATAATTCGTATTGCCATGATCAAAGTCACCTCAGCCAAGTGTCTTATTCAACCAAACGGGTTCTCGAGAGGGCTCCCTTCATCTATGAGGCGGCTCCAGGTCATTGTTTTAAACTCCCCCTTTGAGAGCATTCCAGGCCAGCGGGCGGTGCCTTCATAACACCCGCAGTTTCATAATTACCTTTCGGATGGGGGACTGCACCAGCGGTCCTCCATCTACTTTCTTCTCTACAAGAATCCAAACGACGTTGTACCATCGTAGCGAATTCGTTTAGTATCTTAATTTGAAACATTTAAAAGCTCTTCCTTGGTACAGACTGTCTCGAATTTAACATTTATCACTGCGACGTCTTTTGAGATAGCTGAAACATCTTCTTTCAATTTATCCATACAAGCGTGTCATTGCTGGCGAAGACCAGGAATCCAGGAGTCGCCCTGGATACAAGCGTGTCATTCCTGTCCCCACAAGTGTGTCATTCCTGGCGAAGACCAGGAATCCAGGAGTCACCCTGGATACAAGCGTGTCATTCCTGTCCCCACAAGCGTGTCATTCCTGGCGAAGACCAGGAATCCAGGAGTCGCCCTGGATACAAGCGTGTCATTCCTGGCGAAGATCAGGAATCCAGGAGTCACCCTGGATACAAGCGTGTCATTCCTGTCCCCACAAGCGTGTCATTCCTGGCGAAGACCAGGAATCCAGGAGTCACCCTGGATACAAGCGTGTCATTCCTGGCCTCACAAGCGTGTCATTCCTGGCGAAGACCAGGAATCCAGGAGTCACCCTGGATACAAGCGTGTCATTCCTGTCCCCACAAGTGTGTCATTCCTGGCGAAGACCAGGAATCCAGGAGTCGCCATCATGAAAACCTACTACGTTTATATCTTAGCAAGTAAAAGAAATGGCACTCTATACAAGTGTGTCATTCCTGTCCCCACAAGCGTGTCATTCCTGGCGCAGACCAGGAATCCATGAGTCACCCTGAATCGCCAGCCCGGTGGATTCCTGGTCTGCGCCAGCAATGACAACTCGATGCAATGACAACTCGATGAGAGGCATAGCGGTGGATTCCTGGTCTGCGCCAGCAATGACAATTCGATGAGAGGTATAGCGGTGGATTCCTGGTCTGCGCCAGCAATGACAACTCGATGGAATGACAACTCGATGAGAGGCATACCGGTGGATTCCAGGTCTTTGCCAGGAATGACAACTCGATACATTTTTGGCCGGGAGGTCACCCGGCCTGCCATCTCGAGGTTTCATTTTAGATGGGGTCAGGCTTGCATATTTGGAAAGAAATACAAGTATGCAAGCCTGACCCCATCTCACACACATGACCTAGTCCATAATTGATTTTAACTTTCAGGGATCGTCCCTCGTCGGTCGCCACTTCAAGAGGAATCACATGAATTGGAAAGATAAACTGCCTGATGTCGGTGAATGGCAGCCACAATCCGAGAAAAGCAAAACCCTCAGTGCCGGACTAGAGATGACGTGCCAGGCAGTTCAAAGTCGCATCATAAACGAGGTCAATATCGAAGAGAGATTCAGCATAAACAATTACGATGCAGGCCCTGGACTTGAGGACATAGTACGTCAAGAGCTCTCGAAATTGCTCCCGGAACGATACTCCGTGGATGCTGGGGTCGTGAACGACAAGGACGGGAAAACGGCAGGCGACTGCGAAGTTTTGATCACGAACCGAATTTGGGCGTCTGTGGTCAAGCTCGGAGCGACTTCCGGATCACGTCGCGTGCACTTTCCCATAGAAGGCATTTATTCGGTAGTCGAAGTGAAGCGAACACTCGGGTTTGAAGAGCTCGACGAAGCCATGAGAAAGCTCGTCACAGTTTCGCGTCTGTTCCGCCCTGAACGGAGTTACGGGTATCTCACCGAGAATCAACATATTCGGGATTTTGATAAGGAGGGTTATATATTGAATCCACTCTGGACTACTGTGCTTGCGACAAAACTGGAAGACGGCATTGAATTTCGGGATGTTGCTCGCCGATTTGGTCAGATAAACGCATGCCTTAACCGTGATGAGATGGTAAAGAATCTTTACGTGCTTGGACATGGTGCAGCATGGTATTCGCCGGCGGATGGCAGTTCTGGTGATGCCACATTCATGTGGGACCGGCATGAGCCCATCCAATTGAAGATTGCCGATCAGAAACCGGAAAACATTTTCCATGTGTTCTTTGTACAACTAGTAGGGCACCTTACGCGCTCAATACTTAAAGTGGACGAGCTACATAAATCCTATGGCCCCAAAGAATTACCTCAATCTGAATGTATTCCTATCGAAAAATACCTTCAATTCTCTAAAATATGGATGCTATTTACAATAGCGGAGTATCAACCCACGACTGCTCAAAGTCATAGCGCGGGACAAAGAAGAATTCACTGTGGCTGTATCGTCGTGGAGGAGGTCTGAGCGCCTCTGTGGTCCAAGTCGAGACCTGATGTGAACTTCCGCATTGCCGACACCTTCACCGACAGCCTCGCCAAGCTCACCGGTGACGAGCAAAATGCCGTGAAGACCACGGCCTTTGACCTTCAATTGAATCCTACCCGGCCGGGATTGCAGTTCCACAAGCTGGATAAAGCCAAAGATCCGAATTTCTGGTCAGTCCGTGTCAGCCAAGATGTCCGGATCTGTACCGGAGGAATGATGAAAGGTGACTGAAAGTCACTATAAATCAGTTCTTTACGGTGACCATACTTGTATTCAGAGAAATACAAGTATGCAAGCCTGACCCCATCTCGGCCGGGAATCTCGACTTCAAGGGGAATACCAACTATGCGAGATCGGGAGATCGTCAACCTTCGATAGCCAAGCTGGAAACGCGGCAACTCTTATTATCCGGATTCTACGATTTCCCGCCGTGGAAAGTCATCAGCGATCTACGGATACAGTCCTATCTTGGAGTGGGGATGGGTTACAGCAATTACAGACTGAAAGACTTCGTTCAACAGTTTCCAGACCCCGATAATCCTAAAGGTTATTTGCGCCGGGGTGCCAATGGAGAAATCCCGTTTACCCGTCTCCCCGAAGGAAGCGGACAGGAATTTACATATATGTTGACCACCGGTCTGGTCATACCAGTCTCGAATCGCATGAAACCCGACTTGAGCTATCGTTATACGGACGCCGGAGAAATAAGAACCGACGTCGGTGACATCACCATCGTGCGATACAGGGAGGATGGCAGGCGCAGAGAAATTCCAGTCAAAATCGACGAAACCGTGGCCGATTTCAAAACCCACGCCTTGCTGGCAACACTCAGGTTCTATTTTTAGTATTGGGTCAGGCTTGCATGTATTCGGAAGGAAATACAAGTATGCAAACCTGACCCATCTTGACCCCATCTCAGCTTTGCTTGGCCTTTTTTTCAAGTTCATCGAATTTCTTTACCAATCGTTCGATTCTTTCCACAGACCCTTCGACACGCACAAACGCTGACTCGACGCGTTGGAAACTCCAATCGATTGTAAGACCCGGTCTTTGCTGAACCTTTTGAGGAAGGAGATGGGTATTCGGTTCCATATGCATACTCCGCTTTAACTACTATATTTTATTCTGAGCGTCTTGACGTCCTTCCAGCCGTCCGAGCGCCCGTTGTATATTTGATTCAATTTCTCGCAACCGGTCATCGACCTTATTGACGCGATCGGTCAGATTATTCTCGACGTCCTTAAGGCGATCGGTCAAATTATTCTCGACACCTTTAATTCGCTCATCAAACTCTCTGCGGTAATCCGTCCTTATTTTCCAAAAAAGCCCAATCCCAGCTATAATAACGGCAGAGAGCGAAATTGCAAAGGAAGTTATTATTTCCATTGTATCTGATTATCTGAACCGTTTCTAATTTGAAATGCGCAGTTTTGATTTTCCTGGTTGCATGATCAGCTCCGTTATGACAAAGTGATAGCGCTTATTCCCTTTCCTTTCGGTATTCAGCTTTATGACTTTTATAACCTCATTATTGTCATATCAAGCTTTTTTCAATTCATGCGCAAGCAGGATTCAGGTTATCATCAACGAATATGCGAATTCCCGATGGCAATTGGATGTTCAACAACATCTCTCACCCGAGTACGAGATAGCGCACTCGATGATTTGAAGCGGCGTTGCCTCTTTCATTCTATTGAGGGTCGGTTTTTGCGGTTGCCAGGTATAAGCAATTGAGCCTGCGAGTGAATCAGCCATAAAGTTTTTAACGCTGCGACGTCCGGAATGCTCAATTCGTGATATATTTTTCAGTTGGTTGTTGATGGTTTCAATAATGAAGCGTTTTCTCAGAAGGTGTTTGGCAAATAAATTGCATATAAATTGCATGACTAGTCCCATTATTCAGGAGGAGATGGATTGACGTATGCAAGCGATCAGGAATGGTCTGAGAGGTTTGCAGGCCAGCGGGCGCACAAGAGTTATACCCCTCTCCTCATAAGTTTCATTCCTTCCTCAAAAGGTCTGCCAGCGCATCAATCTTACTTACCATTTCACTAAATTGACCTTGAAATTGCTCGTCCATTTCCTTGAGTCGCTCGTCCATTCCCCTGAGTTGCTTCTTCACGCCGACAAATTCTTTTGTCATCTCCTCGTTCATAGAAACAATTTTTGATTTGTGATCAACAGCGTGGTCCCTTAATTTTTTGAGTAGCCTGTCAAGAGGATCAAATTCTACTTCTGCTTCCATTTTCAGAAATTTCATTTGATGAATCAACTTCCGTAAGTACAGGAACGATTCAAACATGACAAGTTCTATTCATTCCTCTGTTTAAGTGCTATAAACATGTCTTGCCGATCTTGCGCTACGTTTAATTTTAATGCCAAGGTCAAGCTGAGGCGCTGGTCACTGTACGGCGCCCTCGTAAGGCAAGTGTCGCTTGATTCCTCCTTCGTCATGCCTTTCGTCAAGATCGGGGTGAGGCGATGGCATGATGAATTCGAGGGAACGGCAACGATAACGATTGCGAACCGCCTGGTATCGATGTCAGAAAAAGATGACGACAACGGCCTTGGGCTCCTCTTGGGTGGCGGCCTCGACGTACCGATAACCAACGCCGCTTCGTTTCGTATCGAGTACCTGTACCTGCCGCTCAGTGACGATCACGGTGGGGACGAACATCGCGCCCATCTAGGGGCGTTCTACTCATTCTGAGCAGGTCCCGGATTTGCCAGGCCAATTTGACCACAACCACATCAAGCGAGACATGAAGCAAGAGTTCTGAGGGAGACTCTTCACCTATGAAACGAAAAAAATACCAATGCGCAAGTATGCAAGCCTGACCCCATCTTGACCCCACCTCATTTAGAAGATGTTTGGCAAATAAATTGCATGTCTGGTTCCATGTTTTAAACTCCCCCTTTGAGAGCATTCCAGGCCAGCGGGCGGTGCCTTTATAACACCCGCAGTTTCATAATTACCTTTCGGATGGGGGACTGCACCAGCGGTCCTCCATCTACTTTCTTCTCTACAAGAATCCAAACGACTTCTTTCAATTTATCCATACAAGCGTGTCATTCCTGTCCCCACAAGCGTGTCATTCCTGGCGAAGACCAGGAATCCAGGAGTCACCCTGGATACAAGCGTGTCATTCCTGTCCCCACAAGCGTGTCATTCCTGGCGAAGACCAGGAATCCAGGAGTCACCCTGGATACAAGCGTGTCATTCCTGTCCCCACAAGCGTGTCATTCCTGGCGAAGACCAGGAATCCAGGAGTCACCCTGGATACAAGCGTGTCATTCCTGTCCCCACAAGTGTGTCATTCCTGGCGAAGACCAGGAATCCAGGAGTCACCCTGGATACAAGCGTGTCATTCCTGTCCCCACAAGCGTGTCATTCCTGGCGAAGACCAGGAATCCAGGAGTCACCCTGGATACAAGCGTGTCATTCCTGGCGAAGACCAGGAATCCAGGAGTCACCCTGAATCGCCAGCCCGGTGGATTCCTGGTCTGCGCCAGGAATGACAACTCGATGAAATGACAACTCGATGAGAGGCATAGCGGTGGATTCCTGGTCTGCGCCAGGAATGACAACTCAATGAAATGACAACTCAATGAAATGACAACTCAATGAAATGACAACTCGATGAGAGGCATAGCGGTGGATTCCTGGTCTTTGCCAGGAATGACAACTCGATGAAATGACAACTCGATGAAATGACAACTCGATGAAATGACAACTCGATGAGAGACATAGTGGTGGATTCCTGGTCATTGCCAGGAATGACAACTCGATGAAATGACAACTCGATGAGAGGCATAGTGGTGGATTCCTGGTCTGCGCCAGGAATGACAACTCGATGAAATGACAACTCGATGAGAGGCAAAGCGGTGGATTCCAGGTCATTGCCAGGAATGACAACTCGATGGAATGACAACTCGATGAGACGCATACCGGTGGATTCCTGGTCTGCGCCAGGAATGACAATTCGATGAGAGGCATAGCGGTGGATTCCTGGTCTTTGCAGGAATCCAGGAGTCACCCTGGATACAAGCGTGTCATTCCTGTCCCCACAAGCGTGTCATTCCTGGCGCAGACCAGGAATCCAGGAGTCACCCTGGATACAAGCGTGTCATTCCTGGCGCAGACCAGGAATCCAGGAGTCACCCTGGATACAAGCGTGTCATTCCTGGCGCAGACCAGGAATCCAGGAGTCACTCTGAATCGCCAGCAATGACAACTCGATGAAATGACAACTCGATGAAATGACAACTCGATGAAATGACAATTCGATGAGAGGCATAGCGGTGGATTCCTGGTCTTTGCCAGGAATGACAACTCGATACATTTTTGACCGGCAGGTCACCCGGCCCTGCCATCTCGAGGTTCATTTTGAGCGATATACCGTCATAAACAACCTTTTTGGTTGCGTCTATGCCAGCTTAGGCATGAGGAATGCATGGATTGAGGGCAGGGAGAATAGCGAGATCGAGCAGCTGAAGTTTTTTCCTTGTAACTATAGGATGGCTTCGGTAAACTGAAGAACGCTTTTGAAGAAGCCTCTTCGAATCCCTTCTCTTGGGAATCCAGTTGTCATTGCTGGCGAAGACCAGGAATCCATCCGGATCGTATGAAGACGCCTCTTCGAATCCCTTCTGTTGGGAATCCAGTTGTCATTGCTGGCGAAGACCAGGAATCCAGCCGGATCGTATGAAGACGTCTCGTCGAATCTTTTCTGTTGGGAATCGGAGCTGGCCGGATCGAATCGCCCCTTGCGAAATACGGAGTGGGGGTGCGTGGAATTGAGGCAAAGGTCTTCTAATGCGCGTCAATTCCAAAAAAAGTGTTTGACATGAGAAAGATTCAATGTTAATTTTTTCCATGACAGTCTCCTTTGCGAGGGTTGTTTGTTTTTGTGAAACTTCCTTTTTTCACAACCCTCGGAGACTGTCTGTTTCAGCCAGCAACTTTGTGAGCTGAAAAAAAACTTGGCATTGGCTTTATAGTGTCCCAAATTGAGCGATTCTAAAAAAGGATCAGATTTTCAAGATGATTTTTTTGCCTGAGAAAGGCAATCATTCTGAAATCAGATTTTGATCATCAAATCCATGGATGTTTGAGTGAGAATGAGCATCAAAATGCTGTTTTCAGATGTGGAAGGTCTTCATTTCTCATGTTTTGGACGCACTTATCCCCTTAAACTTTAATGTTTTTGTTTTTTAATTGAAGCGAAACCCGTTGATCAGATTGGCGCCAATGCGTGCTGGCAGGTGGCAAATAGTTGGTCCAATTGCAAGCGCTCAAAGGTCTTTTTTGGTATTTTCAAGATCAGTTTTCCGGCATGACGAACCAGTTTGCCTGCCGTATCAAGAAACTGGCGCCGGAAGGTATCAGCATACATCGTTACCGCAATCACTGGCTTGCTGACATCTTCTTTGAAGGATTCGAAGAGGTTATTGCCAACCAGCATCAGATAGTACCATGCGGTATTGGAAATGAAGTCCTTGAAGGGAAGTTGTTGATGACCAAAGTTTTTCAGCGCCCGGTTGGCCAGTTCATCCTTTCCCCGTCCGTGGTACGAGCCAAGGATGCTATGAGCATCGATGCGCTTTTCTTCAGCGGCTTGGCTGAGTTGGCCATCAATGGCCTCTCCCATACCAAGGTTCGTAATGATCACGCCATCATGATCCAAACCCGGCAAAGAGAGTTGGCTATCGTGTTCAATCAAGCGGCTGTAGATCGTGCGACGAGCCTTCTTCCATGTCCCCTGCTGGCTCTTAAACTCGGTGTACTGCCAGATCTCCTTCTTGCCCGATGAAGTGAAGGTCTGCCAGTCAGTGGCTTCTTCCGCAGCATTCCTCACATTGGCATAGGACTTTCCTCCGCTTCAGCTAACCGATGTTCAGTCGTTCACAGGTTTCAAAGATTTTTTCGTCAAAAAAACCGGTGTCCATGCGCACCATGATTGGTACATCATCTCGGTATTGGCGGCGAATCCTTTTCACGATATGAACCAGCATATTCTGAACAGTTTTCCCGTGATTCGAATGTTTGCTACCTCCGCGAAAAACTGCGTCAACCATATAACGACCCCAATTCATCTGCAGGGGATGAAATCCTTTGACCATCTTGTAAGTCGGCTGGACACCATGGCGTTTCAGGGCATCATCATTATCAAGTACCATCGAATCCAGACCCAACACAATCACCGTTGGACAAGTCTTCTTCAGTCTCCAGATAAACAGTATCTGCAGCAGATGACGAAACAGGTAGACTCGTACAAAAGAGAACTTTCCAAAAAATCTTTTCACGGCATGCGAGGAGGCAAGGTCTTGCTCACTGCATGACAGCAAGGCGGCATAACCCTCGCCCCTTTTGAGGTGATCGAACCAACTGAGATGACGGCTGCTGCCGTCCATGAAAAAACAGAGGATCTGCGCAAAAAAATCAGAGACAGCAATTCCTTTTTTATTTTTACGCATCGAACCAAACAACCTTTCGATGATCGGCATCAGCCGAATGCTTTGCAGATACTGGGCAAACAAGGCCAATCCGGCACGACTTGTCAAGTGTTCATCGGTTGGCTGAATGGCATCAATTATCTGTTTCTTTTTATCCTGAACTGTTATATTTTTTCCCATAAAGCTCTCTACCTGTTGGGTTGTGTTAGATTTTGTGAATTTTTTTATTTTAACCACTGAAATATAACACATTTTTCCCAAGGTTGGGAGCTTTTTTTATTACGAATCGCTCAACTTAGGAGTGTTTTAATAAAGAGCAGGCGGAATCATTGAAGTTTTGCTGGTCGGGTTTTTTTCAGATTTGAAAAAAGACTTGGCAATGGCTTTATAGTGCTTTATAAAAGAGCAGGCAAAATCAAAATCATTGAAGTTTTGCTCGTCGGGTTTTCGGGATTTGAAAAAAAGACTTGGCATTGGCTTTATAGTATTTTAAAAAAGGTCAGGCAAAATCATTGAAGTTTTGCTCGTCCGTTTTTTTCAGTTTGAAAAAAGGTGTTGACATTGGTTTTAAGGGGATTTAAAAAAGAGCAGGCAAAATCAAAATCATTGAAGTTTGGCCTGTCCGGTTTTTTTCAGAATGGTTTGGAAAAAGACTCGACAATGGTTTTACGGGGAATTATAAAAGAGCAGGCAAAATCGTTTTGATGTTATTTTAATCGAATAAGAAGGAGAAATACCATGAGTGAATTTGAAAAAAGTGGAAAAATGGAAAAAGAAAAAATCGGTGAGGAGACCGCTCTTGTTTCCCCAGTTGGATGCAGGACGGGAAAAAATACGTACCTCAGAATTTTGGTGGTCGCGCTCTTCATGTTAGCGGCGGTCGGCTTCTTGACCTCCTGCACTACGTCGAGTAAATCGAAGGCAACTGCCGAAGAAGAGATGGAAATGGTAGAGGATGGTGAAGAGGAGGATGGTGAAGAGATGGTGGACGAGCGAGGTCCGTTCCAAGTGGCATTCGAGGAAGACAACAAGGCTGATGAAGCTAAAAATACGGCGAATACCGCCTTGGCGAACGCGATTAAATACTCAATGCCAGATATGCTCGAGGTGCTTGGTGTCGGCGGCGAATCCATGACCGCTATGGAGAATGCTCAGAAAGTGCTGGACGCCAAGACGACGATCGATGACGCTTTGACAGCTGCAATAGAGGCGCGGGCAGCGCTCGAAGCGGCGAAAGAAGGAGCCGATGACGCTGCGACGGCTGCGCTGGAAGTTGCGATCGCAGAAGTCCAGAAGAATATCGAGGCCATCGAAATGTTCCTGGAAAATGCGAAAGCATCTGTCGAAAAAGTTACCGGTCCTTCCGATGCCAAAATGCCAACATCGCCCGCTAGTATAGCCATGGAAGTTGCGGAGGCTATTGAGGGTGCGCTAAAAAGCAGTGCCTTATTAGTAGCGGGAGAAATCGCACCCGTTGTTGATGACATCCCTGAGGTACGGCGGACCATGCGTAAAGATCAGCTAGGCAAAACATGGAGCGAGATCGTCGGCACAACCATGGATGCGAATATTGTCGACGGTGATAACAACCTAAAGGCCGTTAAAGTGGCATCAATCAATGGTGAAACCGTCACTTCCGCTTCTACTCTAAATGTAAACACCGATGCGGCGATGTTTGGTACGCAGAAAGTTGCTACGCACAATGGTATTCCAGGCATAGCAATCTGCCTCGGCAGCGATTGCATTGTGGCAGCTGGGCCGGAGACTGACGATAGGATGCTGACGGGGAGTTGGTATTTCACTCCGACTAATGAGGAGAGGCTCTATGTCGCAGACACGAGCGCAGACCCAGTGACATACAGTGAGGATACAGATTACGCCCAATATGGTTATTGGATTTCGGTTAATGGCGATGACGAAGAGATGGTCACAACTTACGCTAGAACGGACGCCAACACGGCTAATCTTGATCTCGCTATCCCCGCAGATGATCCAACAGACACAAGCGCCTCATATAGCGGGCCAGCCGTTGGCATATCCGCTTACCGTGATGGGGATAATGTTCGATCTGGCGAGTTCGAAGCCAAAGTCAGCTTAGAAGTGAAGTTTGGGGACTCCCCGATGATTAGTGGTGAAATCTCAAATTTCAGAGGTAACGCGGTTAACCCCACTTGGGAAGTTACTCTTAAGGAAGCTGCGTTTGGCAATGCTGAGTTAGAGAATGGTGAAACGTTCACTAGCAATAATACTATCGATGGCAAATGGAAGGCGCAAGGCTACGGTACTTCAAATGAACGCCCCACAGGCATCTTCGGCACCTTCAATGCCAATTTCTCAGATGGCAATGCTGCCGGTGCCTATGCCACACGGGAGGACGAATAATCTTCAGAAGACATCTGCAGTTGTGATGAACCTTGGAGGGTGGCCTGAAAACTGCCCTTCTTATTTTGAGAGCGAACCATAACACTGAAGACCCAGCCGAGAACCGGGGGAGGCTGTCACTCCCCCAGGCTCACCCTCCAACATTATCTCCCACATCCTATATTCATTATGTTGCGTTTGCTGGCGATGCTCGCCGTTTTTCTGCTGATGACGGCAGCGCTGCAGGCCAGTGTCAAAGATGCCGAAAAACTGATCCAAAATGGACGCCACCTCGAGGCGCTCAAGCTTCTCCGGCCCCTGCTAGAGGCCAATGCGGACGACGTGGAAGTGCTTTTCCTCACAGGACTGGCGGGCATTGGCGCGTCGCACGAGCCCGGCCTCGATGAAGACACCCGTGAAGCCTTGCTGGATGCGGCCATCGCCGCCCTGAGACGCATTCTCATCTTCCAGCCCGAGCTGAGCAGGCCACGACTCGAACTGGCTCGCGCCTTCTTTCTCAAAGGGGAAGACAACCTGGCCCGGCAGCATTTCGAGCGCGTGCTGGCCGGCAAACCTCCCGAAGCCGTTGCCAAGAACGTGCAGCGCTACCTCGACGCCATCCGCGCCCGCCGTCGTTGGGACGCGCACTTCGGATTGGCCCTGGCGCCGGACAGCAACGTCAACGCCGCTTCATCCGCGGATATCGTCTGGTTCTACGGCTTCCCCTTAACGGTGACCGATGAATCGAAACCCTCCTCCGGGGTGGGCCTCATCGTCTGGGGTGGCGCCGAATACGAGCATCCCCTCTCGCAACGATTGAAACTGCGCGCCGGCGCCGACCTCTGGCGACAGGAGCACCGCGAAACGCAGTACAATCGCATGTTGATCTCGCTGCATGCCGGGCCACGTTGGATCATGACGCGCAACACGGAAATCAGCCTGCTCGCCAGTCGCCGCCAGCAGTGGTCGGCCAACCAGCCCGCCTACCTGGAAAAGGGCCTGCGCCTGGAAAGCGCGCAACGACTGGGAGCGCAATGGTTGGCCATCGAAAGGGCGAGCTGGCACGAACGGCGAAACGAGCAATCCAAACACCTGGACGGTCCCCGCTGGAATTTCTCGCTGACCGGACGCTGGCAGGCCAGCCCCTCGCTCTCCCTCAGTCTGAGCGCCGGCTATGGCGAAGAAAAGCCCCGCCTGCGCTCTCGTCGCCTGACGCGACCCTGGCCGCCTCTCGGCTTCCTACGCGCTGCCGCTGGGTTTCAGCGTGGGAGCCTCGGCCACCGTGGCCCGCAGCTTCTTCCAACCCGACTGGTCCTATCTCACCCGCGGGCCCGCGAAACGCAAGGATCTCACGCAAACCTACCAACTCTCGGCCTTCAACCGCGCCCTGACCCTCTTCGGCTTCAGCCCGCAGCTGGTGATCATCCGGGAAGAACGCGAGTCCAACGCCCAACTCCACAGCTACCAACGCCTGCGCGGCGAACTACGAGTCGTGCGACTTTTCTGAAAAAAATGCCGCTTCCCCCGTTCAAAGGCAAGCGACATAAATCTGTCTGTTCTGCTATTTGTCAGCAATTATCCCATAGTATTTGACAGAATTTCCAGGATTGTTCCAAAAATAACACCGATTGCCGATGCGCATGCAACCAAGATGCCCATGAACCATCGATTGTTTTCCAAAACGCTGAGCCATTCTGTGACCGAGATTCTGCCAAGTCAGATTTCTTAAGGAATGAAATTTAAATAAGTTAGAAGTATGGATACGCAAAATTAGGGGACACGTAACAGCAGGCATAAAACAGTAGAGTTGGGATGCGCAGCAGTGTACATGTCCCCCAATTTTGCTCACACCATTGGAAGAATTACAGGTTATTTTTTTCTTTGTTTGGACATATTTGAAAAGGGGGCAAGTATTAAATTGTCTTCGGAATTGTACGGACTACATACCGGGAAGGTAGTCAACTGAAGAAAAGAGGTAGTGTCTCAGTCTGACATTTAAGTTCTGATAATTGCGATTTTGTTGATAAGTTGACGTTTTTTCACGATAAATGTACAAAAAACTTGTTATACGGGATAAATTAATATCATCTTTTAACAAGTATTTGAAATAAAGAAGGGGAGGTAAATATGAGCATTGCGCTAAAAGTTTTAGGTGTTCAAGAGGATAATGGTTGGTATGCAATTGCTATTGATATGAATTTAAGGGGGTTTGGGAAAAATTCCGAAGAGGCTTTAGATGATCTCTTAGAGACAATTGAATTCCAAATAAATTATGCAATACATCATGGCACATTGGATCAAATATTTATTCCGGCAGATAAATATTATTTGGATTTATATGAAAAAATTGTAATTGAAGAAATCAAACAAAGAAGGATGGATTCAGAATCAAAAGAGCATGAGAAAGATTATATTGTTCAAGACGTATTTATGCCTTCCATAAATCAGAACGTTTCTAATGAATCTCTTCATCCATGAAAACTCGTACTTATCGTGAAATCATAAAAATTCTGAAAAAACATGATACTCGATTTAACGTCTCTGATTACAGAGGTAAAGGAAGTCACCGGATGATTGTCCATCCAGATATTTTGGGTAAAGAAAGACACTATCCAATCAAGTTTCATGGTGATAAGACTGAAATATATCCAGGTTACCAGAAATCAATAATTCGACATTTCAATCTTCCACAAAACATTTTTGATTGAACAAAATAAAAAGGGGTCAAGTATCAGATTGTCTTTCTATCTCACCCTGGGGCCCGCGAAACGCAAGGATCTCTCGCAAACCTACCAACTCTCGGCCTTCAAGCGCGCCCTGACCCTCTTCGGCTCCAGCCCGCAACTGGTGATTATCCGGGAAGAACGCAAGTCGAACGCCCAACTCCACAGCTACCAACGCCTCCGCGGTGAACTACGAGTCGTGCGACTTTTCTAAAAAAAATGCCGCTTACCTCGTTCAAAGGCAAGCGGCATAAATCTGTCTGTTCTGCTATTTGTCAGCAATTATCCCATAGTATTTGACAGAATTTCCAGGATTGTTCCAAAAATAACGCCGATTGCCGATGCGCGCAGACCAAAGATTGCATCGATTAATATAGAGATAATAAGGGGGACACCTGCCCGAAGTGAGTTTGTGAAGGGACATGAGCCATACATGCGCTCGACTTAAATCTCCATTTAGATTCAGACGAATCGAAATATAAACGCCAAAAAAGAATGCAGCGAACGGGGACCCATATATGAAAATCCAACTCAGTATCAACTGCCACCAGGGCGAGGTTACCATTACTCAGCCTTTTCTTGTATGTACTGTTTCCAGAATGTTTCAAGCTTCAACTTCTGTTTCTGGTTAATTTCGTCCTGAGCAACAATTTTGAAGTTCGGACTAGTGCCTTGACCGACTTTGCCCCAATACACCCAAGAATATTTATTATCGATTTCAAATTTATTTTCAATTAACTTGATTGGAGCGACCTTTACCCAGCGGATTTTCTGGAAAAAGAGGGGAATTTGCAGACCTTCCAGAATAAGATAATATTTATTATCCGTCGTTTTTCCCATCTTTTGACCGTAAATTCCTAAAAAACCAGGGGCAGTGCGGCGAAGGGGAACACCAGGGTCGAGAGGCTCGACCACCACTGTTCCGGGAAATTTTCTAAAGCCTGAATCTTTGGATGTGTTGTCCTGTGCGTCGGCCCCAGTAGAAAACAGCAAGCAACAGGTCAGCCCTGCCAGGACTCCAGCACACCGAAATAATCTCATGGACGTTGCCCCATCAAGCACTAAGGGCGCAATGTAGTTTAGACAGTTCATTGTCTTTCTCCTTATCTAAAGATTTGTCAAATGGGCGTTTTTGTACAAATACGATGAGATGAACACTCTCCAAATAAGATTGCGAAGATTAACCTAAGAGGATAATTGAAAGAGAACGAAATCTGTTTCACTTTTCTCTCCTGAGGTCATCAGGCACACAAAGCATAGCAAATGTCACAAAAGATGCCAACGAAAAACGCATAATTATTGAATACGCAACTGGCCTGATTACAATCCAGCGTTAATAAATCGTGGTCAAATCAAAATACTCGAACTCATTGTTGAATTTGATATAGCGGAGAGACTTGAAGCCGCAAATAATGAACCGGACCAATCAAATGAAAATTGTAAAAATAAAATCCCAATAGTCGACCTCAAAGATGAATTTTCCCTAAAATATATAAATGCCAGCAAAGTGAATTTTCATAATCGCAATGCAGGATATGGTATCGACCTACGAAATGCTGACGTTAGAAATATTGATTTTGAAGAATCCAATTTGGAACAGGCAATCCTTATTAACGCGCATCTCTCAAATGCAATTCTGAAAGGCGCAAATATGAAGCATGCCGAGCTTTTATGTACCACACTCACCGAGGCTAGCTTAGAAAGAGCCATTCTTGCCAATGCAACGTTCAGAAATGCAAACCTCACGCGGGCTGTTCTCACAGATGCTGATCTTAGAAAAACTGATCTCACAGATGCTGACCTCACGGGGGCTAATCTCAAATTCGTAAAAAATTTCAGTCAAAATCAATTGGATTCTGCATGCGCTGATCAAGATTCTCCCCCAATGGTTCCCGATGACATGAGTTGGGAAGAGCGGGCGTGTTAATTTACAAAACTGGTGTTCTCTTTGTCTGTAACGCGAATACATATTGTCCTGAATCAACTAAAGCAGAAGGAGTCGTCATGTGTCATTTCATCTTCAAAAAAATTTTAGCAATATTGGTCATACTCAGCATACCGGTGGTCACTAACGGTGAAGAATTTTCCGCACCTGAATATGGAGGAAAATTAGCATACGCCCTCACCTGGATAGGTGAGCACCCGGATAGTTGGTACATTGGTCGCAGGGCTATTCATTATGTCGGTTTGGTTAATGAGAAACTAGTAGGGGAGTGGGGAATAGATAGAGAGGAAGATGGCTGGTATTCAACGAATGAACCTCCATCTACCATAGAAGCACTGGCGGAAAGCTGGGAGCAGCCCGAGCAGCTCACGACGGTCTTCAAAATCCGCAAGGGGGTTCACTGGCAAAACAAGGCGCCGATGAACGGTCGGGAACTAACCGCCCAAGATGTCGAATATAACTTTCATCGTTTATTTGGGATGGGCAATTTCAGTGAAGCCGGACCTAGTCCTTTTGTACCCCAACTCGCCAATTTGCCATTAGAATCGATAACGGCCACCGACAAATATACGGTTGTTGTCAAGCTGAAGCAGTCAAACCCGGGTGCCCTACGAACAATCCTCGGCAGCTGGATTACAGTTGTATACCCTCCCGAGGTCATCAAGCAAGAAGGAGACCTTAAGGATTGGAGGAACTTGGTCGGCACCGGGCCCTATGAACTGGAGGATGTGCTCGAAGGAAGATCTTTGACCTGGACCAAGAATCCTGATTACTGGGACGTCGACGAAAAATATCAAGGGAACAGATTGCCTTATATTGATGAGATTACGGCCCATATAATGCCAAACCAAGCAACACGTTTAGCGTCACTGCGCACGGGTCGGATCGATTTTCTGGGAACAGTCGGTGACTCTCAAATATCCATCGACAAAATAAACAGTCTCAGGCGAACCAACCCAGAAATCATTTTCTGGCCTTTTAGGTCCAACAACAGTTTAGTTTTCGGAAATTTAAACAAACCGCCCTTTAACGACATCAACGTGCGTCATGCCATGCAACTGGCGCTGGACAACGAGAACATTGCCAAGACTTACTGGATGGGTTATGCCGATCCAACCCCTCAGGGATTGACGATGAAGACTGGGGATTTCACCACGTTTGAAGACTGGTCCGAAGAGGTCAAGCAGTACTATCGCTATGACCCGGGAAGAGCGAAGCAGCTACTGGCTAATGCAGGCTATTCCAAAGGTTTCAAGACCACCCTGGATTTCGCACCTTTGGCCAGCATAGCCTATGCAGAATTAGCCGCCGACTACTGGGCTAAGATTGGCGTCAAGGTTAAGATTAACGTACTGACCAACGCCGAATATCACGGTAGGCTCTTCTCGAGTATTTATGAAGGAATGGCCAGCGCGGACAGCGATTATGCTGCCATGATGGAAGACCAACTTCACTCGGGTTCGATGTTCGTTTACGGTGCCACAGCCGCAATGACAAGTAAAGATATGCACGAAATTGCGCAGTATCCGCAGTTATGGCTTGCTAATCCTATACAGTATAACGCGCATCAGCCGTGGGTCTGAGGTTATAACGGCGAAACCAGCTTGGGACCGGAAAATTCTGCAGTCATCCTGGCCCGTCTCTGGATTGACCAGCAACTGAAAAAAGAGATGGAATGAAAGGAAAGGGGTCAAGTATTAAATTGTCTTTTTAAGATGGAGAGGGGATCAATAAGTGGCCAAGTATAAAAAGACAATTTAATACTTGACCCCTTTTCACCTGGACGGTCCTCGCTGGAATTTCTCGCTGACCGGACGCTGGCAGGCCAGCCCCTCGCTCTCCCTCAGCCTGAGCGCCGGCTATGGCGAAGAAAAGCCCCGCCTGCGTTCTCATCGCCTGACGCGACCCTGGGGCCGCCTCTCGGCTTCCTACGCGTTGCCGCTGGGCTTCAGCGTGGGTGCCTCGGCCACCGTGGCCCGCAGCTTCTTCCAACCCGACTGGTCCTATCTCACCCTGGGGCCCGCGAAACGCAAGGATCTCACGCAAACCTACCAACTCTCGGCCTTCAACCGCGCCCTGACACTCTTCGGCTTCAGCCCGCAACTGGTGATCATCCGCGAAGAAAGCGAGTCCAACGCCCAACTCCACAGCTACCAACGCCTCCGTGGTGAACTACGAGTCGTGCGACTTTTCTAAAAAAAATGCCGCTTTCCTCGTTCAAAGGCAAGCGACATAAATCTGTCTGTTCTGCTATTTGTCAGCAATTATCCCATAGTATTTGACAAAATTTCCAGGATTGTTCCAAAAATAACACCGATTGCCGATGCGCATGCAACCAAGATGCCCATGAACCATCGATTGTTTTCCAAAACGCTGAGCCATTCTGTGACCGAGATTCTGCCAAGTCAGATTTCTTAAGGAATGAAATTTAAATAAGTTAGAAGTATGGATACGCAAAATTAGGGGACACGTAACAGCAGGCATAAAACAGTAGAGTTGGGATGCGCAGCAGTGTACATGTCCCCCAATTTTGCTCACACCATTGGAAGAATTACAGGTTATTTTTTTCTTTGTTTGGACATATTTGAAAAGGGGGCAAGTATTAAATTGTCTTCGGAATTGTACGGACTACATACCGGGAAGGTAGTCAACTGAAGAAAAGAGGTAGTGTCTCAGTCTGACATTTAGGAATGAAATTTAAATAAGTCAGAAGTATGGATACGCAAAATTAGGGGACACGTAACAGCAGGCATAAAACAGTAGAGTTGGGATACGCAGCAGTGTACATGTCCCCCAATTTTGCTAAATTAGGGGACACGTAACAGCAGGCATAAAACAGTAGAGTTGGGATACGCAGCGGTGTACATGTCCCCCAATTTTGCTCACACCATTGGAAGAATTACAGGTTATTTTTTTCTTTGTTTGGACATATTTGAAAAGGGGTCAAGTATTAAATTGTCTTCGGAATTGTACGGACTACATACCGGGAAGGTAGTCAACTGAAGAAAAGAGGTAGTGTCTCAGTCTGACATTTAGGAATGAAATTTAAATAAGTTAGAAGTATGTACGCAAAATTAGGGGACACGTAACAGCAGGCATAAAACAGTAGAGTTGGGATGTGCAGCAGTGTACATGTCCCCCAATTTTGCTAAATTAGGGGACACGTAACAGCAGGCATAAAACAGTAGAGTTGGGATACGCAGCGGTGTACATGTCCCCCAATTTTGCTCACACCATTGGAAGAATTACAGGTTATTTAAGGTTTGTTCCTAAGTTCATAGGTCGAGATTTAATTTTCCCAGTCACAGAATCTTCCCAACAATTAATGTACCTGAAGAAACTACATAAAAAGGCCCGGATATTTCACTTGGGGAACTCTTATTGTTCGTCTTTACTCATAAATGAATTAATTATTTTAGAAATAAATCCTGGTATGGCCAGCATCACTGGTATGGCAGGCGATACGCTCACCTGTACATCGGCGAATCATGCTTCAAATATAACAACCGCCGTAATGAAAACATGTTCACCGACACCTTGAAACTTTGTCTTGCCGCTTGATTTAGGCTTTGATGATTTTTTGAAGTTATGCCTGTTGAGCTGAAAACAAAGCAACAACTTCTTTGTGAGCTTTCATTTCCAATTTTTTATTGCGTGCTAACCCTTTTCCTCTACTTGTAATCAGTGTTATTTTTTCTCTGGAATCTTTAATGAAATTACGTATGCTCTCTTCATTTATTTCAAAATCGGCTTCATTCATCATATTCCAATTATGCTTATATTGATCAACAATCGGATCGATTTGATCACTAATCACAGTAGTCATAATTATTTGTTGCTGAGGATTTTTAATAAAAAATATGAGAGAAATTCCTGTCAATATGATACTCACAAACAAAATCAACACTTGTGAAAATGTATGATATTCAAATGGAATAACCTTGAATATTTGAATCAAAATACTTGTTGTGAAACTAGCCGAAGTTATTAAAAATAACCATTTATACAACTTCGTCTGAAATAAAAAATACTCACACAAATAATTATAATAACGAGATACTCTTTCAGATTCCAACATTTCTTCCCAATAAGAATTTCTCAATTTTTTATTAGGCTTCATATTTCCTCCTTACTATCCAAAATAAGTTAAAAGTTGTCCTCCTGCGGCGGACTCGGGAAAGGCGGGTCAGGGGGCCTTGGAGGATATGGCGGCACATGTAATGGCCTAATCGGCGCACGTTGTGGATCAGGACTAGGCGTTGGTTCCGGTTCTGGCTCTGGCTTGGGTTCTTCTTGATTTTTAAACGATTTTCTATATTTTTCTATATTTTTCATTTGTAAAATCATCATCAACAATGTTATCGTAATTCTGGGTTTTTCCCTTTCCAAACCGCCAATGGTTTGACTTCATAACGAATCGTCAATTCCCTTGGAAAATGACGAATATCGAGTGCGCCGCCATCAAAAGTAATCTTCGATTTCGCATGAAGGCCGAACTTCTTTATATGGAATAACCTGGCGAGGAGTCTTATTATGACAATGATAACCCCTTGTTTTTCGATTGGTATGACATCCACTGGAATTAGTCCCACCCCCATGCGCAAAAACAGTTCCTGCAACTGAACACAACAAAAAAATTACGAAATATCGCATTTTCCCTCTTTGGTTTAAGATTTGTGCTTCGATGCCTTGTTGAAGGGCGCCGGGTTATTGCGCAACATCAAACCAAATGGAAAATGTTTCCCGATTATTCGCCGCTCCGAGGGTCATGACCCCTCGGATTGATTGCGACTTTTGTATTCATCGGGTAACCCGACAAACAGGATTGACATTATGCCAAGCAAATACTATAGAACAATTAATGGAAATGTCAAGAAATATTATAAATTTCGGTTGATTGATCTTCGATTTATGAGAACATATCCCAAAAATCAAACTGACCCACTACCCGGAAATATGCAAGCTTGAGAGCTTTTTCCGCTGACCAAGGATATTGTGTCACCTCGCTGGAGCTTGTGGAAAAGGTATTGGGACTGAAACCCGACATCACAAAAGGAATCAAGGGTCATCGGGTGCTCTTGAAAAAAGGATCTCACGCGCACCTACCAACTTTCGGCCTTCAACCGCGCCCTGACCCTCTTCGGCTTCAGCCCGCAGCTAGTGATCATCCGGGAAGAACGCGACTCGAACGCCCAACTCCACAGTTACCAACGCCTCCGTGGTGAACTACGAGTCGTGCAGCTTTTCCAGTACTCTCCCTCCCATACGATTGCCACTTCCCAAGTTGACTGACAGGGATCACTTTTTTGGTTGGAACTTCGTCAAAATCGTTATAAATTACGACGTGAACGTCAATGTGGATAATTGCCGGGTTACCCGGCAAACACAGGAGTCCGGATTTCAGACACGGGGTCACTCCTCACCTTTACCGTCACACTTGAGTCTTTAATTGGGGCAAGAACTATGGAACACGCATTGGACCATCGTGTCATTCGGCTGGAAACCATTGTGGAGCGAATGGCAACCAAAGAGGATATTGCCAATCTCCGCACAGAATTGAAGGGTGATATCGCCAATCTCAATACTGAAATTGTCCGTTTGGAAGGTAGGATGTTTCAATGGGGCGTGGGGTTAGTCGTCAGCAATATTGGCGTTGCCATCGCCATCAGTTTCACTGCGCAAAAGTTGCTTGGTTGATTATTGGAAAGGAGCTTGGCAGATGAGAAACTCATTTTTATTGATCCTGTTTTTATCCTTTTTTTAAAAAAACCTGCCAAAGAGTGGGGGGAAAACTCAGTCAAAATATGCAATTGCAGGATTTAGGTATAAATAAAATCACTATTTTATTAACTTTTTTTATATATAATGATTTATAATAGGTTTTTCTTAAAATTCTTCTTTTTGTCTTCTTTGTTCCTTTTACTTGGGGAACGGGCTCACAGTATAAAAATGACAATAAGAAAAATTCTTCCTTATTACGAAGAACTTCCATACTTATGTCTCAAACGGTTAGTCCAAATAGCGATCATAACATTAGAGAGAGCCGAGCAAAAGCTTTTGTTGAGCCATCGAGGGCTCCTACATCTAAAGGTTCTCGGAATTCAAAAAGAGTAAAGGGAATTATTCTTGCTTTTAACGATTGGCCCGAGGAAGAGGAAAAGATTTTAATTCTGAAGGAGACGGAAAAACTAGGCTTAACCAAAAAGAAAGTAGAGCTTTCTTTTGCTAAAGTATGGTTTTTTGAATGGACCAATGGTGAGTTAAGAAATACGATAAAAGCCTATGGAATTTGTGTAAAAATTTCTAAAAAGTTTTCTTTAAAATATTGCCGGTCAGAGTATAAATCCATAGCTAAAATATGAGAAGGGGTCCGGGTAGAGCCAGTGGTTACCCAGCCAGCCCCCCCCCGCTTCCGGCAATCGATGGCAGGGAGACAACAGGTTCTCCCAAGTTCGAGCTACCCCTATGAGCGCATGCCCCGCTCTCCGACCCCGGTGGTGTCCTCGTGTTAGCCCTTAGATGCGCACTCGGACTGCTGCCTTCCGACACTTGAACGCCGTCGGCTTTCCTCCAACATGATCCTTCACTGGAGCTATTCATTAACCACAACAATTTCTATTTCGGGGCTCAATCACGCGGCCTACACTCTTGTTCCATCCGGCTTCATACCCCACATTACTGTGACGCACGCGGATTTCTCTACTGACCCGTTGGCTAAACTTTGGTCTGATGGGAATTTCAGAGATATTCGCGTGAGCACCCATTGGGTAACATTAACAAATTTCATGGGATTGCTCCCAATTCCAATGCCTCGGATTTACCTTGGCACGATCAAGTATTAAATTGTCTTCGAAATTGTACGGACTTCATACCGGGAAGGTAGTCAACTGAAGAAAAGAGGTAGTGTCTCAGTCTGACATTTAGGAATGAAATTTAAATAAGTCAGAAGTATGGATACGCAAAATTAGGGGACACGTAACAGCAGGCATAAAACAGTAGAGTTGGGATGCGCAGCAGTGTACATGTCCCCCAATTTTGCTCACACCATTGAAAATTAGGGGACACGTAACAGCAGGCATAAAACAGTAGAGTTGGGATGCGCAGCAGTGTACATGTCCCCCAATTTTGCTCAAAATTAGGGGACACGTAACAGCAGGCATAAAACAGTAGAGTTGGGATGCGCGGCAGTGTACATGTCCCCCAATTTTGCTCACACCATTGGAAGAATTACAGGTTATTTAAGGTTTGTTCTTTAGTGGGATCTCAAGATATGACATGACCAATATTCCTTAAATTTATTGGTCTGTCTTTAACCTCTTGGATTGAAAAAATCCGATCCGGATATTCTTTTCTACTGAACCAATAAGCATCCTCTAAATTGGGGAAATATTGAATGATCTTTTGATTACGAATAACAGCAAACTCTCCTTCGTGTTCTTTCATTAATCGAGGTAGTTGCGTTTTAAAAAACTCATAATTTTGATGTACTTGCTCTTGAATTATTTCATTGTTATTCAAACCTAAGTTGAGCGATTCGTAATAAAAAAAGCTCCCAACCTTGGGAAAAATGTGTTATATTTCAGTGGTTAAAATAAAAAAATTCACAAAATCTAACACAACCCAACAGGTAGAGAGCTTTATGGGAAAAAATATAACAGTTCAGGATAAAAAGAAACAGATAATTGATGCCATTCAGCCAACCGATGAACACTTGACAAGTCGTGCCGGATTGGCCTTGTTTGCCCAGTATCTGCAAAGCATTCGGCTGATGCCGATCATCGAAAGGTTGTTTGGTTCGATGCGTAAAAATAAAAAAGGAATTGCTGTCTCTGATTTTTTTGCGCAGATCCTCTGTTTTTTCATGGACGGCAGCAGCCGTCATCTCAGTTGGTTCGATCACCTCAAAAGGGGCGAGGGTTATGCCGCCTTGCTGTCATGCAGTGAGCAAGACCTTGCCTCCTCGCATGCCGTGAAAAGATTTTTTGGAAAGTTCTCTTTTGTACGAGTCTACCTGTTTCGTCATCTGCTGCAGATACTGTTTATCTGGAGACTGAAGAAGACTTGTCCAACGGTGATTGTGTTGGGTCTGGATTCGATGGTACTTGATAATGATGATGCCCTGAAACGCCATGGTGTCCAGCCGACTTACAAGATGGTCAAAGGATTTCATCCCCTGCAGATGAATTGGGGTCGTTATATGGTTGACGCAGTTTTTCGCGGAGGTAGCAAACATTCGAATCACGGGAAAACTGTTCAGAATATGCTGGTTCATATCGTGAAAAGGATTCGCCGCCAATACCGAGATGATGTACCAATCATGGTGCGCATGGACACCGGTTTTTTTGACGAAAAAATCTTTGAAACCTGTGAACGACTGAACATCGGTTAGCTGAAGCGGAGGAAAGTCCTATGCCAATGTGAGGAATGCTGCGGAAGAAGCCACTGACTGGCAGACCTTCACTTCATCGGGCAAGAAGGAGATCTGGCAGTACACCGAGTTTAAGAGCCAGCAGGGGACATGGAAGAAGGCTCGTCGCACGATCTACAGCCGCTTGATTGAACACGATAGCCAACTCTCTTTGCCGGGTTTGGATCATGATGGCGTGATCATTACGAACCTTGGTATGGGAGAGGCCATTGATGGCCAACTCAGCCAAGCCGCTGAAGAAAAGCGCATCGATGCTCATAGCATCCTTGGCTCGTACCACGGACGGGGAAAGGATGAACTGGCCAACCGGGCGCTGAAAAACTTTGGTCATCAACAACTTCCCTTCAAGGACTTCATTTCCAATACCGCATGGTACTATCTGATGCTGCTTGGCAATAACCTCTTCGAATCCTTCAAAGAAGATGTCAGCAAGCCAGTGATTGCGGTAACGATGTATGCTGATACCTTCCGGCGCCAGTTTCTTGATACGGCAGGCAAACTGGTTCGTCATGCCGGAAAACTGATCTTGAAAATACCAAAAAAGACCTTTGAGCGCTTGCAATTGGACCAACTATTTGCCACCTGCCAGCACGCATTGGCGCCAATCTGATCAACGGGTTTCGCTTCAATTAAAAAACAAAAACATTAAAGTTTAAGGGGATAAGTGCGTCCAAAACATGAGAAATGAAGACCTTCCACATCTGAAAACAGCATTTTGATGCTCATTCTCACTCAAACATCCATGGATTTGATGATCAAAATCTGATTTCAGAATGATTGCCTTTCTCAGGCAAAAAAATCATCTTGAAAATCTGATCCTTTTTTAGAATCGCTCAATTTGGGTCATAATGTCTCCTTCAGGAAATGTCCTGAAATTAGTTGAAAATCGAAAGATGACCTTCCATTCGTTATGTTGTGGTTTTATTTACCCCACAAAACCGAACCCAACCCAACGAACGGAGGTCGTATGAAAAAAAAGGTAAGCAAAACCCGAGAAAGAAGCAATGCGAAAGATCGCGTGGAGGCGTATAAAGAATCAGCGCAGGGCGATTTTGAGTTTTCCACCCGCTTAACGTTGATTCAACAGTTGATTCCTCGAGGACTGATGGCAGTCGAGGAAATACTGCAAGAGGAAGTGACACACTTAGCCGGAGAGCGCTACAGCGAGAATTGCCTTTCCTCCGCTTGCCAGTAAACGCTGGCGCCACGTGGGTTCAATTCTCACTGGGGGCAAAACGGTTCCCCATAATCATGAGCCTGAATTTTATCAGTCTCGACTATAAAATACTAGAAATCGTACCTGAGTGTCACCAGCAAGGCGTGGGTTTTGAAGTCAGCCACAGTTTCGTCGATCTTAACCGGGATTTCCCTGCGGCTGCCATCCTCCCCGTATCGTACAATGGTGATGTCACCAATGTCGGTTCTTATCTCTCCCGCATCCGTATAACGATAGCTCAAGTCGAGTTTCATACGATCCGTAACCGGTATGAGCATGCCAGTGCTAAACATGTATGTAAACTCCTGTCCACTTCCCTGGGGCAGACCGGTATAGGGGATTTCTCCATTGGGACCCCGGCGCAAAGATTTATGAGCATCGGGGTCTGGAAACCGTTGAACGAAGTCCTTCAGTCTGTAATTGGTATAACCCGCCCCCAGTCCAAGATAAGGTTGTAATTGGATGTCGCGAACGACTTTCAATACGAGGAAATCATAAAATCCGAAGACATATTGTAACTATTCAGGTCTCTTAAGAACCCGATTGATTAAATAACGTTGAAAAAAGATTCCCGGGGAGGATCCATCTTTTTCACGTTTTCCCACGATATTTAAATGGAAAATCCGTGCCAAAATCGAAGGGGTCTCTGAAGAGACCTGAATAGTTGCGGACAAATAAAATATTCGCTGAAAATGGTTCTCAGCATCCCTTTTTTTTTGGCAAAAAGAACACAAAGGCGCCAAGAGCAGATCGTATCTTCCTTGACCTTCGCCAACAATCAGGAGCCGGCAAATAGTCAACGCCGTTGAAAAAATGAATTGGCCTCCGCGATTTTTACTGCTATAAAGGACGTTTAATTTTTATTATTCCTGTATGCGCTTATTCCCAAGCTTGAAATGTACAACGTTCTGATCATCCTCCAAGGGAGGCCGGCATGTCGATGAAGTGTGAAATTTGTGGTAAAAAGCCAATGGTGGGCAACAACGTCAGTCATGCTCACAATAAGACAAGGCGGCGCTGGTTGCCCAATTTGCAAACCATCCGGATGTCCAGGGGAGGCGGTCGTAAAAAGATGCGCGTCTGCACCCAGTGCATTCGTTCGGGAAAAACTCTGGTCGCGACTTGAGGTTTCCTTGAAACGGTTTGCGTCTCCAAGATTGCGGACATGCCCGAATTCAATTTTCCTTCCATATTGACGCTGGGTCCTGCGGGTACTTTCAGTGACGACGCGGCGCAAAAGATTTGTTCCGCGTCTTCCGTGATAACTTACACGCATACTTTCGCGGAAGCGCTGTTCATGCTTTCCAAAGTACCCGGAGCCGTTGCCGTAGTTCCCATTGAAAATTCCGTAGCCGGCATGGTGGCTCAGGTGCAAGATATATTGGTCAGTGACAACTTGAACGTTGTCGCCGAAATCAAACTACCAGTTCGCTATTCTCTTTTGGCTCATGGACCCTTGGATGGGATCAGTACTCACTACGCCCATCCCCAGACCATTGAGCAAACCAGCAAATTTACGGCCCAACATTTCCCACAATCCAAGGTGGTATTCAGCAACAGCAACGTTGATTCCGGGATGCGTTTTTTTGAATCCGTACGCAAGAAGCAATTGGTTGCCGCCATCGTGCCCGTGACGTTTGCTGAAAAATATCCGGAATATCTTTTCGAAAAAGACATTCAGGACTACAAGAGCAATACAACCCGCTTTCTGGTGGTTGAAAGCCGGAATAACGAATCAAATATCGACTTCAGCCGGCAAAAAACATCTTTATTCATCGAGTTAAAGGAAGACCGGGCAGGCTTGTTGTACGAATTGCTCAGCATCTTCAATATATTTAAAATCAATCTCTGCCGGTTGGAATCAAGGCCGTCGAAAGAAACGCCATGGTTTTACGAATTCTATGTCGACTTTACCAACAATCAATACTCCTACCAGTGTCTGGAGGTGCTGCAAGACTCTCGTTTCAAGTGCAAGGTATTGGGTAGCTACAGCTTAATTGCCTGAAAAAAGTTTTTTTCTCCGTATTGAGTTATGAAGTCATGTTACGCGTATATTTTTTGCATTCAGCGGTTTCCATGAATACGCTTCCCCACAAGCGTGTCATTCCTGGTCTTCGCCAGGAATGACAACTTGAATCGCCAGCAAAGTGGATTCCTGATCTTCGCCAGGAATGACAACTCGATGAGACGCATAACTGCAAAATCCGTGTACGTAACATCAGTTATGAAGCGTTGGTCTAGATGGTTAATTGGAGGGGTTGTCCTTTTTTTTCTCTTTTCTACGACTGCCAGGGCCCAATCCCATTCCCAAGCCCCCTCTCCAGGCGCTCCGAATCTTTCAGTTTCCGATCAAGCGGCGGCAGAGGATCCTTTGCGGACTTGCGTCCCTCCGGAGCGGCAATCCTCCGGAGCGAAACTCTACCAAGAACGCCTCGAAGAGTATTTGCAAGCAAGAAACGAGTCTCCCCGCAACGCGGAAGTAGAGTACAAGCTGGGCATTTTGTTTGCTCGTTTGCAGCAATGGGAGGAGGCTGAAAAATCATTATTTCAAGCATTGAGTTTTGAACGGAAAAAAGAGAGGGTGGCCCGTATTTATCACCAGTTGGGAAACGTCTATGCCTGTCAGCGCCAATTTGAAAACGCTATTGCCCAGTACAAGGAAACCCTGCGTCTGGAACCGCAAGATGCCGATACCCAACACAACCTGGCGTTGATCCAATTGCTTGCTCAGCAGCAACAACAGCAAGAGCAGCAACGGCAACAACAACCTCGAGGCAACTCCGACGATAACCACGAACAAACTGATTCTCAACAATCTCCCGGCGCTTCAGAACAGCAACTCGAATCCGACCCGGACCGTCCTCCGACGGAAACGTCAGCGGAGGAAGAGAATTCAAATCAAAATACGCAGGAGGTTTCCCGGCAAGAATCAAATCCGCAAAAAGACCAACACCCGGACAGCGATGATTCCCCGGAAGAGCAATCACTCGCAACTGCGCAAGGCAACGGTGAGGAGGAGGAACAAGACGCCATGCGGGCCGCTTTGACCCGTCAGCAGGCGGAACAACTGCTCAACTCGATTTCAGAAGACCGTCGCCAATTCATTCAACGTCTTCTCAACCGTCAAAAACAGATTCCGCCTGCCAACGATAAAAGCTGGTAAGAAGGGCAAGCCATCTTCAGCAAACTTCCGCTTCAAGAGAATATTTTTTAGCGCCCGTGACCCGGACCGTCAGCAAATCGCCAACTTGCGCTTCGCTTTCCGCAATCACTACCGGATGATGGCCTCGGGAACGACCTGAACGTGAACGGGGTTCTCTGGGATAAACGCCTTCCACCAACACTTCCAATTCCCGACCCATCATCTCTGCGTGTTTTTCCGCCAGAATGGACTCTTGAGCTTTCAAGAGACGTCCCAGGCGTTCATTCTTGACCGTTTCTTCGAGTTGGTCCGCGTAAGCGGCGGCAGGCGTGCCAGGTCGTGGGGAATATTTGAAAGCATAGATCTGGTCAAAGCGAATGGCTTCCAGGGCTTGCATCGTTTTTTCAAAATCGGCTTCTGATTCTCCTGGAAATCCGGCAATCAAGTCGGTGGAAAGGGTAGCCTGTGGCAGGTGACTGCGCAAGAGCCGCACTTTTTCCATATAATCATCGAGGGTATAACGCCTATTCATGCGCCGGAGAATATGGTCCGAACCGGCCTGCAAGGGCAAGTGAAGTTGCTCGCAGACTGCATCCAGGTCGCGTAAGGCCACTGCCAGGGAGGCGTTGAAATCCTTGGGATGCGGGGAGGTGAAACGAATGCGTTCCAAACCTGCAACGTCATTCAAGCGACGAAGCAGTTCCACAAAATCCACCACTTCGCCTGCTGACCCTTCTGCTTTGTAGGAGTTGACGTTCTGTCCCAGCAGGCAAATTTCTTTCGTTCCCCGACTCACCAAATGAGCGGCTTCCCGGAAAATATTCTCCGGTTTCCGGCTCACTTCCAAACCTCGAGTGAGGGGAACAATACAAAAACTGCAGAAATTATTGCAGCCTTTGGTAATGGCAATATACGCTTTCACTGCAGGGTGCGAGACATTTTGGAAAGTAAAATCCGGGATAAAATTTCGAACTTTTTGTTTATAGGCTTTACGCTCGGTTTGCGCTATCCGTTGTCCCTGCCGCACTGCTTGCAGCAACTCCGGCAGATCGAAGAGGTTGTCGGTTCCAAAGACCATGTCCACGTTGCGGGCCCGTTGCAGAATTTTTTCCCCTTCCTGTTGAGCCACGCATCCCCCCACTGCTATGATCAATTGCGGATTCTTCTTTTTCAAGGGCTGAAGTCTTCCCAGCAGGCTGTAGACTTTCTGTTCCGCTTTTTCACGCACCGAGCAGGTATTCAAGATGATCAAGTCCGCCTCCTTGTGATTGTCCGTGTAAACGTAATTTTCCCGCTGCAGGACTTCCAGCATCTTATCGGTGTCGTATTCATTCATCTGACAGCCAAAGGTCTGAACGTTGACTTTCCTCGATGAAGGGATTGATGGTTTGGCGGTGGTCATGAGTTCCCGGATATGAGCAATATAAACCTGTTTTCACGAGGCCCGGCAGGAACGTCTTCCTCCGGCTCGAGCCCCTGAATAAATGTTGCTAAAAGAGTGAAATATATCATAAGCTGGGACTGAAAACAATAATGCGAAAAAAGGTTATGAAATGAACGTGGTTTTCATGGGAACCCCACAAGAGGCGATTCCCGCGCTTCAGACCCTGATCGATTTTCCGGACTGTTCCCTGCGGAGCATTTACAGCCAACCGGACCGTCCGGGAGGGCGCCGTAAAAAGCTCACCCCCTCTCCCGTAAAAGTCCATACCCTGCAGGCAGGCATTCCCCTGAAGACCCCGGAGGCCATAAAAAATCCGGAGGTTCTCGATGAATTGAAGCGAATGGCGCCGGATTTGATCATTGTTTGCGCCTACGGACAAATTTTACCACAAGCTTTGTTGGACATTCCAACCAAGGGCTGTTTCAATCTTCATTTTTCTTTTCTTCCCCGCTGGCGAGGAGCGAGCCCCGTACAAGCCGCCATTCGGGCAGGAGATCAAGAGACAGGAGTTACCTTGCAAAAAGTGGTCTTGAAACTGGATGCGGGACCCGTTATTGCCGTATCCCGCAAAGAAAGGATTCTCGCCATGGACACATACGTCTCTTTGGCCAACAGGCTGAGTCTGCTTTCCGCAAAATTGCTGGGGGACGCTTTGTCCGATCTCTTTGATCAAACTCATACCATGCGGGAGCAGGATGAAGCTACCGCCACTTTTTGCAGGACCATCAAAAAAGAAGAAGGGTGCGCGCATTGGGGCTGCGAAACGGCGATCGAGTTGGAACGTAAATTGCGCGCATTCACAACATGGCCTGGCCTTTTTACTTTCGACGCGGAGGGTCGCAGATTGCAAATCAGCCAATTGGAAATCGTCGCCGGCGCCTCCCTCCCCGCTGGCCTTGTGAAACCAGGATTTGTAGTGGGAACGGCACAAGACGCAGTGCGGGTGCTGACTCTCAAACCCGAGGGTAAAAAAGAGATGAAGGCGGAAGAATTTCTAAGAGGATCTCCGCACTTGCTTGGGACTCACCTGGGACCATAAAGGAAACGTTTTTACTTTTTTACGGCGCGTCAATAAGAACAGCTTGAATATTCCCCCGTAAAGTTTATAGCCTGTAGGGTTGTATGGGACTGTAGGCAAAGAAAAGTCTCCTTGAAAGAATCTTCACGCATTTCATACTGTCCAAATAGATATTTAATCAAAATGCGCCCTATTTTCAGTTATCCAATTCAGTCGAATCCAGGAAGCAATGACAGAGTTGAACCCCTACACGAGAGCCATGGGCACTTGTCTGGAAAAATTGAATCGTCCCTTTGGCGAAGCATCTCAGGATTGTTCTATCGTGCAATTCCTGACCAACATGGTGCAGGGGCGGATGTTGGATCATCTGGTCCATCGAATCAGCCAATATTATCGGATAGACGATCTAGATTTTGAAAAAGAACTGACGATAATTCTGGTGGAATTATTCAGTGACGAATTGTTTGCCCGCTTTCGCCGCAAAGTGGAAGAAAAACCGGTGCTGGTTTTCCACATTGCGCAACGCATCCATGACGTGGAAAATAATCAGGAATTCAAAGAGGCGCCCAATGAAAGACGATCCAATCGCCTCTACCTGAACATCCTGCGTCATTACCTGCAGTATCACAACATCGATGAAGTGATCGAAACCCTCAATTCAAACTTTCAGGTTCAACAATTGATATGCTCGGCCCTTCTCAGAAAATATCTGCTCTGGCGACTGACCCTTCCTCTGCAACATCCACTATAACCCGTTTTTCCCGGAGACCAAACAGGCGCCGGCGCCCCGACCATTGGGCCAGCTTTTTCCGGAAGTTCCGCAACGATTTACTTGGTGAGCCGATTCGTTCACGCGCCAGTCAAGGATTGCGGACAAGTATGCGGTACTTTGCTTGGTAAGATTGGCTTGATGCCCCAAGGATTTGATGATAGTTTGATATTTTCGAGTGCCATCGTTCGCTGAAAAGCAAGGGTTTCCACCCCAACGATCAAACAATATCGTGGCAGGGTTGCCGCCCGATCGATCAAACAATATCCTGAGAGGATCAAAATGGATGATCTGCAACAACAGTTCGCATCGACTTTTGCCGAAATTCAGTATGGCGATTCAGGAAGGAACTTGCTGGAAGCCAACATCGTGCATGGATGTGTCGTCAATCACGATTTTGCCAAAGTCACCATTATTCTGGAAGAAGGTTCGGCTTTGCGTCAAATCCTTCCCGCGCAAATAGAAGGCAGGCTGAAAGAAATCCCTCAAATCAGTCGAGTTGCCGTGGAAATTCTGGCAGAGTCTCCTGCGGACGAGGAAGCTCCGAAACAGGAGCGAACCCCCCCCGCCCAACAACCCCAACGCACCGCCTACTTACAGAATTATGACAATGTGATTGCCGTTGCCAGCGGAAAAGGGGGAGTGGGAAAATCCACGGTTGCCGTAAATTTAGCCCTCACTCTGGCACAGATGGGAAATCGGGTTTCTCTCTTTGACGCCGATATTTACGGACCCAGCCTGCCTATCATGATGGGCTTGAGGAACAGGAAACCCGATATCGAGGGGAACCAGTTGATTCCCCTGCAAAAATATGGCATCAGCGCGCTTTCCATTGGCAACTTGGTTGACGAATCGGTTTCCATGATTTGGAGAGGGCCGATGGTGCACCAGGCGATCGAACAAATGCTGCGCGACACCCGATGGCCGGGCGGTGATTACATAGTGCTGGATTTGCCCCCCGGGACCGGGGACACGCAACTGACGCTTTCACAGACCGTGGAAATATCGGGCGCGGTGGTGGTTTCCACTCCTCAGGACGTGGCATTGCTCGATGCGGCAAAAGCCGTCACCATGTTCAGCAAAGTCGATATCGACATTTTGGGAATTGTGGAGAACATGAGTTTTTTCCTCTGTCCCCATTGCCGGAAAGAAACCCCCATTTTCAGTTCTCATGGCGCTCAAAGGGAAAGTGAGAGATTGGATGTCCCGTTTTTGGGAGGTATTCCCATCGAATTGGAAATCCGAAGGGGGGGAGATATTGGAGAACCTTTAATGGCGCGGCAAAGCGATGCGCCTGCCGGAATAGCTTTCCGCACAATTGCGGAGAACGTCATAAAATCTCTACAAGCGCTCTAAGGCATTTTCTGGCGGTTGGCCGGATCAAATCGAATGACGGGGACGGGTTCTTTTTCCAAAAGAGTGAGCATTTCTCGAATGCCGAATTCCAATTGAGGATCCGTATTTTCAGCATAAGCTTCCGGTGGGAATTCCACTTCGATATCAGGATCCACGCCATAATTTTCCACCGACCATTCCGCATGATGAAACCAAGCCGAGTATTGAGGCTGGGTGGTCATGGTTTTGTCCACCAAGTGGTAACGGTTGTCGATCCCGATTACTCCTCCCCAAGTCCGTTTCCCGATAATTTTTCCCAACTTCAGCATCTTGAAGCTTTGACAAAACATATCTCCATCAGATCCGGTGAATTCATTGGCCAGCACAATCAGATGGCCTTGCAGGGTGTGGTAAGGGTAGGTTTCCGGAACACCCCAGCGCGGAACGTCGTAACCGAGATGCCGGTGGCTCAGTTTCTCCAGGATCAAAGGAGAAACCATACCCCCGGCGTTGTAACGCGCATCGATGATCAAGCCGGCCTTGTCGGTTTGTGACAAATACCCGCGATGGAATTCCGCAATTCCGCGAGCTTGCATATCAGGAATATGCAGGTAGCCAATCTGCCCAGCGGTCTTTTCACGGACAAAATGAGCATTGCCCTTGACCCAATCCCGGTAACGTACCTGTTGCTCATGGCGCAGGGTTTTGACGACAACATGCCGCAGCTCCGCTTTTTTGTCGGGCGCCTTCACGGAAAGCAGTACTTCCTGTTCTGCCTGGTGGGCCAGTAATTGTCCAGGGGAGGTTTCAAGACCAACAGGGATGCCGCCAATTGCGACCAGACAATCCCCCTCCTCAATCAAATGCCCGGGCTCACACAAAGGGGAATGCTCATTTTTCTTCCAAACATCTCCCTGGTAAATTTTTCGGAAAATATAGCATTTCCGGCGACGGTCATATTCCAAGTCCGCGCCAAGGAGTCCAATCCAGTATTCTGCGGAAGGAGGATAGTCCCCTCCGTATTCATAAGCGTGGGACGTGCCCAGTTCGCCTTGCATTTCCCAAATCAAATCGGAAAGTTCGGAACGTGAGCCCACTCTCCGGACCAAGGGGGCATATAGTTCGTAAATTCTTTCCCAATCCACCCCGGACAAATCCAGGCGCCAGAAAAATTCCTTTTGCAATCGCCACGTCTCCCGGAACATTTGCTCCCATTCTGCCGCATAATCGACAGAAATACGCACCCGGCTCAAATCCAGCCACCCGTTTTTGCGACTGGAAGCGCTTTCTCCTCCTTCCGGGTAGCGTTCCTGTTCTTCCGGAATCGGGTGAACCGCTTCCACCACCCGGATGCGGTTTTCCGAGAAATAAAGCAGCGTCTGCGCGCAGGGCGTGGTTTCCATCCAGGAGACGTCCCGCCCCCATTCTTCCAGTTCCTGTTTTTTAAAATCATAACACCATAAAAGCCCCTTGTGTTTTTCGTTTTTTTCGTCTTCGTGTTCTTCCAGTTCTCCTGTCAGGGGAAATTCCGTAAAGATGACTTTGTCGGAGAGTCCTATGATTTGCTCATATAAGCTTTCCTTGACGGGAAACTCGACAATCCGGTTTTCGATGCCCTCCAAATCGATTTTCAAATCTCGAGGCGGCGCTTTTTCTCTATTTAGCGACGCCCCGCCGATAGGGGGTTTCTCCTCGTCCGGGTCTTTGTGTTTTCCGGGAGCATGGGGTTGAGGGGAAAAGGGACTGCTGGTTTCCTTTTGCAGAGTGATGAGATAAGGTTTGATCGAGCGTGAAAAAGCAACCCCAACCTGCACGGTATCGGCAATCGGATTGTAGGTGCGAGAAGAAAGAAAATAAAGGTAAAGACCGTGAGGTTCGAAAGCCGGTGCAAAATCGTAACGCACCGGCCGGGTCAGTTGGCGCACTGTTTTGCCGTTCAAGTTCACCAGAAAGATCGCAGTCAACTCCAAGGCCAGAGGTTTGCTGTATGCCAGCCAGTTGCCATCCGGAGAAAAGGTGATGTCTCGAATTTCTCGCAGGGGAGAATCATCGAGCTTGGACAGAGTTTGAGAATCGATTTCGAGTAAGAAGAGTTCCATTCGATTTGTGGTCAAGGCAAGCTGATTTTTTTCGGGAGAACTTTTCATGCTTTGCACCCGTCCCGGGGGAAGATCCAACACCAACTCCGGTTCCAATTGGGGATGATGCGGAAAAATCCCCAGTTTTTCTTGCGACAGTATTGTTTGATCGATCGGCTGGGAGCCCTCGGCTTTCTTCCAATCCAGCAAGGTAGCCATACGGCCATCCGGAAGCCATTGAACAAGCCTCGAGCGAATTCCTTGATTCCGTCCATGCTGGCTGACTGCTTTTTCCCAGAGCGGCATGGAAAACAAGGCGCCACGCGCGGTTAAAGCAATGCTATGGCCTTGCGGATGGATGGCGACATTTTCCAGGTATTCATCGCTATAGAAAAATTTACGTTGTAGCTGGACCCGCGGGCTGCGCCATTCGATATCTATCGCATGATGGACTTTAGAGCTCGGATCGAGAGAATACAGATCTCCGTGGGCGTGATAGACGAGGGTTTGGCCATCCGTTGTCGGATCCCGCACATAAGATTTTTCATGAAACGTTTCTTGAAGCAAATCACTGCCATCGGGAAGAGAGGAATAGAGATTGCCAATCCCCTGGTGATCGCAGACGAAGTAGAGACGGGAGCCAATCCACAAAGGAGATACCGGATTGCCCTGCAGTGAATGGCGCGATCCACCGAAACGGAGACGTACGAATTTCCTTTTGCCTTTAGAACGAACCCAGATTTCACCGCTCATTCCACCACGATAACGTTTCCAGCGAAAATTGTGCGCCGCATTTCTGCCCAGAACGATACCTTTGTCATCAGGAGCAAAGTCGATAAAGTGCGCCGGACCGTATGGCAGTGATTGTAGAGGGCCTCCTTCGATGCTGACGGTATAAAGCCGGGCATCCGCGTTTTGATGGACGGATTGATGGGTACTCCAAAAAACAATTCGTTTGCCCTCCGGCATCCAACCCACAACGCGCATGGCAGTGTTCAGATAAGTCAAACGCTGCAAAGGACCACCGCTGGCGGGCAAAATATAAACGTCATCATGACCCTCATCCCGTCCGCAACAAGCCAGCCATTGCCCGTCCGCTGAAAAGCGAGGGGAGAAAATATGACCTCTCGAGCTGGTGAGCCGCAATGCGAGACCCCCCGATAAGGGGACTTGCCAGAGATCATCTTCACAGACGAAAACCAGGCGATCTTTAAAAACAGTTGGATTGCGAAAATAACCTTTGTATGATGGATGCATTCTGATTTTCTCAGTTGGAGTTTCTCATGAAGGCCAAGGCGAGCTGAAAAATCAACGATGTGAATACCGCAACTTGGAACAACCCACAAGCCCGAGTTCTTTATTTTTTGGAAAAATTGAATATTGAGAAAAACGCTGTCGGCAAAAATGCGGCATCGGAAAAGCGTCAAATTTACCAACATGCGGGTACCATTACTTTCTATACTCTGATTTCCCGTATTTTAGGAGCCCTGCGTGACCTGGTGATTGCTTACGTTTTTGGAGCGGGGCTGGTCACCGATGCGTTTATCCAGGCCTTCACCATCCCCAACCTTTTACGGAGGCTGACTGCAGAAGGATCGATGACTCTGGCATTCATACCGGTTTATACGGAAGTCCGTGAAAAGGAAGGGGCCTCCCAGGCGCGACAATTTGCTCAAAAAACCCTGGGACTGGTGCTCTGGACGACCCTTTTTTTGACGGCTTTGGGAATGATCTTCAGTCCCCAACTCGTCTATCTGATCGCAACCGGTTTCCGCAGCGATCCTGCAAAATTTCAATTGACGGTGGACTTGACCCGCCTGATGTTTCCCTATTTGATTCTGGTTTCTGTTGTTGCCTGGGCCATGGGCCTCTTGAATGCGGAAAAACACTTTGCAGCGCCTGCCGCCGCTCCTATTTTGCTCAATCTGTGCATCATTGGAGCAGCCCTGTTCCTTTCTCCCTATTTGGAGCAGCCTGTTGTCGCGCTTGGATGGGGGGTGCTGCTGGGAGGGATAATGCAGATTTCATTGCAGACCCCTGTTTTGCGCCGCCGCTTCGACGGACCATTTCCGCGCTCCATTCGTCCACGCTGGCCCTGGCATGACCCCCGGATTCACCGGCTATTGCGTTTGCTGGCGCCCGCCTTGTTCGGAGTGGCCGTCTATCAGATCAATATTATCATACTGCGCAACATTGCCAGTTTTTTGCCATCAGGACAGGTCACTTACTATTACAATGCAAGTCGTTTGACGGAGTTGGTGGCGGGTTTGTTTGCCTTTGCCTTCACCACCGCCAGTTTTCCGGACATGAGTCGGCACGCTGCCCGAGCGGATTGGGACAAGACAACAGAGACGCTGCGTTTCGCCTTTACCGCTACCATGTTTTTCGTGGTGCCTTCCACGGTTGGATTGATAATAGCCGCGCAACCCATCATCGCCATGATGTACCTGCGGGGCGCATATTCTCTGACAGACGCGCAACAAACCATTCCCACCCTGCAGGCCTTTGCCCTGGGGCTTCCCGCGGTGACGGCTATCCGCTTGTTGGTGTCCGTCTACTATGCCTTCAAAGACACAAAAACCCCTGTGGTTGCCGCGGCCCTGAGCCTGTTGGTGACCGGAGGTCTCGGCTGGTGGTGGAGCCGTTCTCTGGAGGTCGTCGGTCTGGCCTTGGGATTGTCCGCAGGAACGTGGTTTCAGTGTCTGTTGCTCATCCTCTTACTGGGGCGGCGCGCAGAATTACGCTGGCGCTGGCTGTCTTGGAACAATCTTTGGAAATATTCGCTCGCCTCTGCGGTGATGGGTGGATTCGCCTGGCAAATTTCCCATTGGGGACAATGGCAGGAGGGTTCTTTCTCCCTGAGAAATTGGGGTATTTTTTGCGGCCTGTTGGTGGGCGCCTCGATCCTGTATTTCGCAATACTTCTCATGCTGCGGGAGTCGCAGGCCATGCGCTGGCTGAACTGGGCAAAACGCCAGTGATTTTCAAAATCATTTGTGCTATCCAACTAAAGAATGATGGTTTCAGAGAATCCAATCCTATGCCGGATTATGAGGACTACCACCCAATGCGGGAATTGACAATGACGGAAAATTCGGTTGGGTTCCCACCCGAACGATCAAACGATATGGTGGGAAACGTCGTGTTTGCTGAAGTGCGCCTGCCGTGCAAAGACTTGCAGGCGGATTTACTTTTTTTTACGAAGAAGCTGGGTTTCCGTTTGGATATGATTTTTCCTGCCGATGATCCGGCGGTTGCGGTAATCTCAGGGTATGGGACGCATATTCGTTTGGAACGCGGCGCAACTATCGCTCCCGGTTCACTGAGATTGATCTGCAACGATCCCCAAGCGTTTGCAGGGGGCGCACCGGACTTGCAGGCGCCCAACGGCACTCGCATTGAGATTGTGGATGCCAGGCTTCCTTTGCAGACACCCAAGCCGAAGCATGCTTTTGTCGTCCATCGCCTGCGGGATAATGCCTCGTGGGGAATGGGTCGCGCCGGGATGCAATACCGGGACTTGATTCCAGGTCACCTGGGGGGGTTCATGATCGCCTCTCACATCCGTATCCCCCAAGGAGGACCTGTGCCCGACATGGTTCACTATCATAGCATTGAGTTTCAATTGATTTTCTGTTATAAAGGCTGGGTCAGAGTGGTTTATGAAGATCAGGGGCCCCCTTTTGTTCTCAAAGCAGGGGAATGTCTGTTGCAACCCCCTGAAATAAGGCATCGGGTTCTTGAAGCATCCGAGATGCTTGAAGTGATCGAAATTGGCGTACCGGCGCGTCACGTCACCACCATCGATCATGAATTGAATTTGCCCACTGCGGTCTTCAAACCGGAGCGTGATTTTGGCGGGCAGAAATTTTGCAGAGATGAGCTGCGAAAGGCGGTCTGGAATCCTTGGAGACTGGCAGGATTTTCCTTTCGGGAAACAGGTATTTGCCGTGCGACGGCGGGTATTGCTTCGGTGCAGGTGGCCCGGAATCCTGGCAGCGCGTTGGCTCAAGTGACGAGTCACACGGCAGATTTTCTTTTTTCCTTTGTGACACAAGGGCAATTGACCCTTCTCGCCGAGGGTCAAAGGTCTCATGTGTTGAGGGCGGGTGACGCATTCGTCATTCCGCCAAATTTGAAAACGTCCCTTTCCAATTGTTCGGAGGAGCTTGAATTATTGGAAGTGACGTTGCCTGGAAATTTCAAAACCATTGTTCACGCAGGCGCAAAACTCGCCCATGATCTCATTTGATCGCTCGGGTGAGAATCCTCGTGAATCGAGTATTAAATATGAAATGGAGAGAAACATGAAAAAGCTATCTTTAATTGCGATAATGAGCGCATTTTTTATGATGAATGCCTACGCTGATTCCATCAAAGTGGGAATCCTCGTCGGCTTTACCGGACCAATCGAATCACTGACACCTGCTATTGCGCAAGGGGCGGAGCTCGCTATGAGGGAAGCATCCGAAAGCGGCATTTTGTTAGGAGGTCAAACCGTGGAATCGGTACGCGGAGACAGCACCTGCATAGATGCCGCCGCCGCAACGGCTGCCGCGGAGCGTCTGGTCACTTCAGACAAAGTGGCCGCGATTATGGGAGCGGATTGCTCCGGCGTGACCATGGCTGTTGCCAATAACGTTGCCATTCCAAATGGTGTCGTTATGGTATCCCCTTCCGCCACTTCTCCTGCTTTGTCCACCTTGAACGACAACGGATATTTTTTTCGCGTTGCCCCTTCGGACGTCCGCCAGGGACAGGTAATTGCCGATGTCCTCGAGCGTCGTGGCGTCACCAACGTTGCCATTACTTACACCAACAACGACTACGGCAAGGGTCTTGCCGATTCCTTTGGCGCCGCCTTTAAAGCAAAGGGCGGGACCATCGGGATGACTGCGGCCCACGAAGATGGCAAAGCGGATTATTCTGCCGAAGTGGGCGCCCTGGCTGCCACCAGTGCAGAGCATCTCATGGTTTTCGGATACGTGGACCAAGGTGGCAAAGGAATCATACAGGCTGCCTTGGACGCGGGGGCATTCAGTAGTTTTTTTGGTGGTGACGGCATGGTTGGAAAATCATTGATCGAGAATCTTGGAGAAGGAGTCGAAGGTCTGGTGACGGTTGTTCCCGGCAGTGATTCTGCGGGTGCGGCATCCTTCCTGGATATCGCCATGGCCGCCGGATTTGATGGATCAGATCCCTTTGTCGGCGAATCCTACGACTCGGCAGCCCTGATTATCCTGGCAATGCAAGCCGCAGGCTCGTCGGACCGCGCGGCAATTCAGCAAAAAATCATGGATGTTGCCAACGCGCCTGGTGAAATGATCATGCCGGGTGAGTTGGCCAAGGGTCTGAAGATTCTTGCTGAGGGAGGTGACGTTGATTACGTGGGGGCGAGCAACGTCGAGTTGAATGAAATTGGCGAAACTTATGGCTCCTACAAAGAACAGGTGATTGAAAACGGTGAATATACCGTCGTCCAATACCATTGATTCTCGCTGTTTGACCAGACCACGAAACTTGTCCATGCCTGGCTTCCGCCAGGCATGCTCCCCTCTTCCTGATGGCTCCTCTCTATGCTTCGTGTTGAGAATATCCATAAGCTCTTCGGAGGAATCCGCGCCTTGAATGGGGTTTCGCTCGAGATTGCCAACGGTTCCATCACCGGTTTGATCGGACCCAATGGTGCCGGGAAGACCACGCTTTTCAACGTCGTTGCCGGTGCCCTTTCCCCCACGTCGGGCAAGGTTTATCTTGATCAAGAAGACATCACGGGGCTCAAACCCCACCAGGTTTTTTACAAAGGACTGCTGCGCACTTTTCAGATTGCTCATGAATTTTCTACTTTGACGGTACGTGAAAACTTGATGATGGTTCCGGGAAAGCAGGCGGGTGAACGCCTTTGGCAAGCCTGGTTCCACGGGGCCAAGGTTCGCGCGCAGGAAAAGGTCAATCGTGAAAAAGCGGACGAAGTGATTGAATTTCTGCAAATGTCCCAAGTTGCGGAAGAGTTGGCAGGCAACCTCTCCGGGGGTCAAAAAAAACTGTTGGAGTTGGGTCGCACGATGATGGTCGATACGAAAATAGTTTTTTTGGATGAAGTGGGTGCCGGGGTGAACCGCACCCTGCTTAAAACGATAGGAGATGCTATTTTGCGCTTGAATGAAGAACAGGGTTATACCTTTTGCATGATCGAACATGATATGGATTTCATTACACGCCTGTGCGACCCGGTGATCGTGATGGCCGAAGGCGCCGTTTTGTTTGAAGGGTCAGCGAACGCAGTGAGGTCTAACGAAATAGTGATCGAATCTTACCTGGGCAAGGGGCGCCCCTGTTCCCTCTCCCCCGGAGGGAGAGGGTCAGGGTGAGGGGGATCAACGTCCCCTCTCCCCCGGAGGGAGAGGGTCAGGGTGAGGGGGATCAACGTCCCCTCTCCCCCGGAGGGAGAGGGTCAGGGTGAGGGGGATCAATCCAACAAAACTTTGGAAAGGACATTTTTGATGAGTTTTCTTGTCGCTGAAAATATGGTGGGAGGCTATGGTCAGGCGGACAATATTCTCAGGGGTTGCACCATCGCCGTCGATCGTAAGCAGATTGCGGTCGTGGTCGGCCCCAATGGCGCAGGTAAATCGACAGCGATGCGCGCAGTGATCGGCATGCTGAACCTACGCGAAGGCTGCGTCAAACTGGAGGGTCGCGACATCACTGATTTGTTGCCTCAAGAGCGGGTGAAAGCAGGGATGGCGTTTGTTCCGCAGAACAGTAATATCTTTACGACAATGACGGTGCTCGAAAATCTCGAAATGGGGGCCTTCCAACACCGAAAATACTTTCAGACTAATCTCGAGCAAGTCTATACGTTGTTTCCGGTCTTGAAAGAAAAAAAACGGCAACTGGCAGGCGAGCTTTCCGGAGGACAGCGTCAACAAGTTGCCGTCGCTCGGGCATTGATGACGCAGCCTTCGATTTTAATGCTGGATGAACCCACCGCGGGCGTCTCTCCGATCATCATGGACGAGCTATTCAACCGCATTTTGGAAATCCGCAATCAAGGGATTGCGGTAATCATGGTGGAACAAAATGCCCGCAAAGCTTTGGAGATTGCCGACGTTGGTTATGTATTGGTCAATGGGGAAAATCGATTCAGTGATACCGGTGCCGCTCTGCTTGAAAATCCTGACGTGCGCAAGTCCTTTTTGGGGGGCTGAAAAATGGAAGATTTCCTCAATGCTCTCGTTCTTCTTTGCAACTACGTCATCATTCCCGGCATTGCTTATGGGGCGCAGCTCGCTCTGGGCGCTCTGGGGGCGACGCTGATCTATGGCATCCTGCGATTTTCAAATTTCGCTCATGGTGAGATGATGGCTTTCGGGGCCATGGTGACGATCTTAGTCACATGGTTCTTACAATCCATGGGAGTGGGATTGGGAGTCTTACCCACCGCGCTGCTTGCCATTCCTTTTGGCGCGCTTGCTGCCATTGCCATGGCTCTTTTAACAGACAAGCTGGTCTATCAATACTTTCGGGAAGAGCGTAGCGCCTCCATTTTAATGGTCATTGCGTCTGTGGGAGTGATGTTTGTCATGAACGGTCTTACCCGTTTTATCATCGGTCCCAATGATCGTCAGTTTACGGATGGCGAGCGCTTTATCATTCATGCGCGGGAATTCAAGGAAATCATGGGATTGGCGGAAGGATTGTCGATCCGCATGACGCAAGGAGTGACGCTTGTCATTACCTTGATCGCTGTTATTCTCTTGTTCCATTTTCTCAACAAGACCCGGATGGGCAAAGCCATGCGCGCCTTTTCAGACAATGAGGACTTAGCTTTGCTTTCAGGGATTGACCCCAATCGTGTCGTGATGATGACCTGGGTCATTGCCGCCGTGTTGGCAACGATTGCGGGAGTCCTTTATGGGTTGGATAAGAGTTTTAAACCTTTCACCTACTTTCAACTGCTTTTGCCTGTTTTTGCCGCCGCCGTCGTCGGCGGTATCGGCCAGCCCATTGGCGCGGTTGTCGGAGGCTTCGTCATTGCTTTCTCTGAAGTATCGATCACATACGCCTATAAGAAATTTCTAGGTTATCTGCTCCCCTCGGGTTGGCAAGCAGACGGTCTCATGCAACTCTTGTCCACGGACTATAAATTTGCCATCTCATTCATGATGCTGGTCATCGTGCTGCTCATACGACCAACAGGACTCTTCAAGGGAAGACTGTTTTGACTGAGAATATACGTCACATTTTTTATTTTGCGTTGATGGCTGCGCTTTTCCTCGTGGTTGGTTGGGCGCAGAGTTGGTCGGTCAGCCTTTCGATTCTCAATCTTTGTCTCATATCAGCCATCATGGCTCTCGGAGTCAACATGCAGTGGGGCTACAGTGGATTGTTCAACGTGGGCATCATGGGATTTGCGGCCATGGGCGGGATGGCCGGAATGTTGGTTTCCAAAGAGCCGGTTTCAGACGCCTGGTCGGCAGGGGGAATGAATCTCATGGGGGCGCTGGCGGCATTGCTTCTGACAATAGGCCTGATCCTTTATTTAAAACGCAAACTTCCAAAACCTGGAATGCGTTACCTCGTTTCATTTGTTGTCGCGATTTTGGGATTTTTTCTGATACGAGTTTTTTTTGATCCTGCAGTGGAGGCCATCGAGGCAGTCAATGCTGCCAAAGAAGGTTATCTGGGCGGGCTTGGCGCGCCCATTGTCTTCTCATGGTTGGTGGGCGGAATACTTGCCGCCGCCGCCGCCTGGATCGTTGGCAAAGTCACCCTGGGTCTCAGAACAGATTATCTGGCAATTGCCACGCTGGGAATTGCGGAAATCATCATCGCCATCCTTAAAAACGAAGATTGGCTCACCCGCGGCGTCAAGAACGTCACGGGTTTGCCCCGACCGGTTCCTTATGAAATCGATCTGCAACAATTCGATTGGTTCATTTCCTGGGCTGGCTGGCTTGGCGTGGGAGTCATCGAAGCCTCTTCGATTTTTGTCAAGCTCTGTTATGCGGGATTGTTTACGATCGTGCTGCTCATTATATTCTGGCTTGCCGAACAAGCATTGCGATCCCCCTGGGGACGCATGATGCGCGCTATTCGAGACAATCACGAAGCGGCGGAAGCAATGGGAAAAGACGTCACCGGCCAGCATTTACAGATTTTCATTCTGGGCTCCGCCGTCGTCGGAATTGCGGGCGCTATGCTGACAACCCTCGACGGCCAGTTCACTCCAACCACCTACAATCCCCTGCGTTTCACCTTTCTGATCTGGGTGATGGTCATTGTCGGGGGCTCGGGCAATAACTGGGGTTCGGTGCTGGGAGGCTTCCTCGTCTGGTTCGTCTGGGTTGAAGCGGAACCGGTGGGGCTCTTCCTGATGGAGCTGATAACTGCAGGCCTTGCTGATGACAACAGCCTCAAAAAGCACCTCCTCGAAAGTGCCGCCCACATGCGCATGATCTGCATGGGTACCATCTTGCTCCTGGTCCTTCGTTTCAATCCCAGAGGACTGATCCCCGAGTCCACCAGACATATGTGAGTATTACGTCCGGGAGGAATCGCTTGGGGGAGGATTTCCATCCGATCAATCCCGTCTTATGCGATATTTTTGTTTCGGCTCCATGAGTAGAGACATCTGCTGCTCAGTGCTTTCGTCGGGAACTCCGCAGTGAATAAAATACTGAAGCTCATGCAACCTTTCGAGGTGCCTTGCCACTTCGACTATGGATATGCGCCGGAGCACATCTATGGTGATGGGACGTTTTGAATCTGTGAATACAAGCGAACTGAGAAACTCAATAGCCGATCCTGAGGATAGTAGCTCGCACAATAGATTGGCCTCTGCCTCTGTATGGCACGGAATCGAGTAGCACGTATCATCAATCATGACGGGACGATCATTGATTGGCGGTACAACAACAAACCCGAATGACTTGTAGAGTCCGGAAATTGCCACCTTCCAAGGTGCGAGCGAATAACGTCCAATACCGAATACTGAAAATCGGGGGCGATTCTGGTAAATAGAGCTTCGCCGTCCATCAAGGGCTTCGCTATGCGAGAGCAAATACTTCCACGTCTTTGGCGCGATGGACTCGATGATCGAGGTATCGTCCCCTGTATGATGTTGAGTGAGCAGCACACACTTACGAGGAATGATCCGTCCATTCCCCAGATCTGAGGACTTCAGAAGCGGGTAAATAAGCTCTTTTTCTAATTCGACTGCTTCTCCCAGTCCGTTGCGCAACAGACGTCCGTCGTGGGTGAATTCCATGATCTTGACTGCATCGTGCTTGATTCCCGATCGCCATGTATATGCCGAAGAACCGCCATCAAAGTCCCTGCGCCTCATATACGTCGTGATATCTGATACAAGGTCTCCGTCGATGAAGCCGAACTGCGTAGAATTGGAGTAAATATCAAGATCAGAAAAAACAGTGGCTATTCGATCATTGATGACTTGTCCGGTCGTCATGAAAAGACAAGCATCAACCGCAACGTCAAATGCAGCCTTGGCATCTATCTGAAATAGACAGGAGTTCTCTCGTCCTCCGTCGCTCTTCCAGAAATGGCGCAAAACTTTTCGGGCCGTCATCGTCTTACACAGCATTGCAACGACCCCCTCCGCAGGCAGAGCCTCGATCAACCGGATCAACATCCACTCGGCGATGTCAAAATTGGACTTTCCGGTGCGTGCATCAAACCCTCGTAAGCCCTGAAAATTCATCTTCTTGGGAAGGTTTTTACTCCCCAGAAGACCTAGATCAGAGTTGGTAACCCAAGGGGGATTGCCGATGACAAGAACCCTTTTCGCTCCGCTTCTGTTGAGATTGTGTTTCCAGTCCTCGGAGAAGAAATCGCGATGAAATAGCTCAACCCCAAGTCCTTCCAGGCGATTGCAAGCGAGGTCAACATATTGCCGGTTGACTTCATATCCCTCGTAGTGGCAATCCCGCCCCCATTGATCAACGGATGCTGCGAGAAAAGCTCCAAAACCCGCGGTTGGTTCCACGACCAAATCAGGAGTTCCGAAAATATCTGCCACCAGCATGGTAACCTTGTGGGCCAGACCATCGGGGGTCTGAAAATCTCCAAATTCCTTTTTAGCGCTCATAGTGCGTCGATTCCCGTCACGATTCCTGCTTGTTGGATAACACGTCTGTATTGCAGCCGCCATTGAAGTGCGTTCGAGATTGTCAAATACCCAATCTGAGGTGGGTTTTCCAGCACTTCTTCGGCAAGCGCTTGAGCCTGAACGTCGTCGAGGAGAAGCATTCGCTCGCCGAAAAATGCAACTATGTCGTCGATGTTCCCTCTGTTTTCAATGATTTTGACAAGTCCTGATGTAGTTTGAAAGTCGGATGTTCTGGACTGGTCGATATAAACGGTGTGTAGAATATTCAGTCGTCCCGTGTGTGTCTGTTCGGCATCGGATTTCTCGTAGACGAAGACCAGAAGATTGTAGTCAAGCCCATAAATTTTCTGCCGTGACGACTTGAAAGGACAAGATGATTGTGGCTGGCGAATACTGGTGACCTTGATATCGACTCCCAATTCTGGAAAATCTATCCCTTTTGCTGAAGAACCTTCTATGTATTCATATTTGGTTTGGAGGTAGGCTTGGAATTTGTGCTCCAGATAGGTGCCAACAGCCTTCCCGTCGGTAACACCAAACAACGACGGCTCCAGATGGGTGGATTCCTGACGCGCAAAGTCAGTTGCTTCGGCTTTGAGAGTCGGGATTGTGAGTATGTTGGGCATATTGTTTCGGGTTTCGCTTCAATAGTAAACTGGACTTTGGACATTTGAGTAAATTTTCAGGAAGAGATTCAGACCAACATTCTGTATGGTGGAGTTTCCAAAAAAACCATGCATAGAGAAGATTGCCATGTTATCTCTTCCCAATGAATTTATAATCTTTTTAGAGTCATTTAGACAGCTTTTTTCTTCGTCACGGGAGCGATTCTTTGCCAGGGACATCGCACGGTTGCTTCTTGTTTGAGAGTCGTTGGTCTGGGAAACATCTCTGATTTTTGAAATTATCACAATGTCCTTCGTCGGGCTCGTTGGTCTGGATTAGCAGCCGCCAAAATTTTATTTGGACTGCTCAGAATGGCATCAATTTTCTGTTTCTTTTTATCCTGAATTGTTGTATCTTTTTAAAGTTTTCTACCTGCTGGGTCGTGTCAGATTTTGTCGTAATTTTGTTTTTACTCCCTGAAATATAACACATCTTCCCTACGGATGAGAGTTCAGGCATTGTTACCATGTCCAAAACGAAGTCGACATTGAAGGAATTCTCTGGGGTTTCATTTCTCATATTGTGGACGCATTCATTCTCTTTAGCTCTAGTGCTTTTTTATAGAAACAAAAGCAGTTGATCAAATCGACGCCAATGCTTGCCGGCATGTGACAAACAGTCGATCCAACTGCATGCCCTCAAAGGTAGTTTTGGCTACTTTCAAGATCAATTTTCTGTTGTGACTCAGGAAGATTCAAGTCGGAAGATATTGTTTTCATTTCAAGCGTTTAGTTCGAGAGAATCATTCATTGATCCATAAGCGACGTCATTCCGAAAAAACAGCATACTATCGCACTATGCGTCCTTGGAAAGGCCACGGTGATTAAGCAAGGAACCCAAAGATGAAGCGCGTTTTATTCAGGTTATCTGTTTCCCCCGCCACAGGCGTTATTCTCGCGATTCTTCTCACGACGGCGGTTGTCGCCGAAGACAAGCCGGCTCTGCTCCTCGCTGAAAAATACCACGAGGATATTGACCTTGCTGCCTATTGGGTGAGCGAAAAACTGGACGGCGTGCGGGCGTTCTGGGACGGCAAACAGCTGATTTCGCGTGGCGGCAACACCTTTGCGGCGCCATCGTGGTTTACCGCCGACTTCCCGTCTGTCGTATTGGATGGCGAGCTGTGGGTCGGGCGCGGGCAGTTTGAAGAGACGGCATCCATCGTATCCCGCCACACGCCACACGACGGCTGGCGACAAGTGCGCTACATGGTCTTTGACTTGCCCGAAGACCCCGGTACGTTTGATGAACGGCTGCAAAATCTGCGGACCGCCGTCGCTGCATCGGCAAGCGAATTTCTCACCGTCATCGAACAGCGCAAATTTCCTGACCACAAGTCGCTGCTGGAAAAGCTGGACACCGTCGTTGCCAACGGTGGCGAAGGACTGATGCTGCATCGTGGCGACTCTCGCTACCATGGCGGGCGCAGCATGGATTTATTGAAACTGAAACGATTCGATGACGCGGAAGGAATCGTGATCACCCACAATCCCGGCCGGGGAAGGCTCGCCGGGCTGATGGGAAGTGTCACGGTGCGAACTGCGCAGGGCGCCATCATTAGAATTGGCAGCGGGTTTTCCGACGAAGAGCATAAGAATCCGCCGCCCATTGGCACTACCGTCACCTTCAAGCACCAAGGATTCACCGCCACGGGCAAACCGCGGTTCCCGGTCTTCTTGCGCATTCGCGACGACGAGCCACCGGGAAACAGATAAAGATTCCTACCAACAGACTGTCGGCCTGAAGCACGGGATTCGTCGTCGCCCCTCCTTTTTACGGACCTTCTAATTCAGTCACTGATCCATCCGGACGTTCCGCAGAATCGGCGCGGGAAATTTCAGCATGCCCTTGACGAGTTTGCGCCAGGCTCGATAGGTGACATTTTCGTCCAAGGGACGTACGGGATTTCATCCATGACGAGCTTTTTGAAAGGGCGAAACTTCTTGCTCGGATACTTTGGGATGGGCAAACTACGCTATATGGCTAACTCACGGAGATGGCAAGCAGAACCAAATGTCTCGACCTTCCATCCCATTCGAGAATTGATCGGCCGCCTTAATCGAATCGCTCCGGATGACATGACCTGCTGGCGTAGTTTAACGCCTGATTCACGGATTGTTTTAGAAATGGTTGGGTTTCTGCGCGCAGACGACCGGGTTAGAGAGTCATGCTTCGCGGTGATATATGCATTTTTCGTTTCACAAAGAATTCGTCGTACATCTTGTTGCGTTGGTAAGATTCCTCCGCCCTTGCGCCAAGGTGTGAGTATTGCGAAGGGATCAGGTTCAATCATCTGTTTCCAAACATTTGGAACGTGAGCATTTTTCGAACCATGGTGGGGAACCTTGAATATCGATGCCTTGCCGGATGGCCGTGCTTGATTTTGTAGAATTCTTATCCAACCGTGTTTTTCCAAATCCGAACCGAGCAATACCCCAACATCATCTACCTCGACCCAAAGCGCAACTGCGGCATCATTAGGAGAAATAGATTGAATTCGGTTCTTAACCTTGCCCTCTCGGGGGAACAGATTACCTGCGGATTTCAAGAAGTTCCGGATGGCGGAATCATCAGGAGAAAGCGACCATATTTCGCAGTTGTTTTGGTTGTAGATGCGACGGTTTGCGATTGCGAAAGTCGGCCTTGAAACCCTGGATTCAAGTTGAGTGATTACTCGGTATATTTCTCGGACTCCGGAACCGTTAACTGAAAAGTGGCGACCTTCCAATGCAGCAATGGCGGCAAGAAACTCTTGATTGCAGAGCGCGGTAGCACAACAGAAACTGGAGTTACAGCAGATTTCGACCAGTTCAGTCATCCCGCGTATATGATCGTCATGCCAGTGAGTCGCTACGATTAGTTTTACTGCTTGCGTTGGGTTGACACTGATGCTGTCGAGATACTTCAAAGCTCTTGGATTCCCCTCACTGTCGATACATGAATCGATGATTACCCAGTTACCATCACCAATATGCAGGACAAGGCTCTCCCCATAACCCGGGCCGAATAACGTTACCTCAAATTCATTTTGGCGTGGTGCGCTTCTCGCGGCTAGGGATCCCGTCACGGCTTAAATGCTTCCATGATTTTACGCGCCCACTCCTCCCCTGCTCGTAAGTCGGACTTGGTTATTGCAGGTAGATCGCGAAATACGATGTGGGAGACACGTTTCTTGGTTCCTGATACCGATCTTTCGTAACCAATCACCCATCGAAAAATACTCCCGACCAGCATCTTTGAGGCATCCTCTTCCGATAATTCATCGATAGGAATATCAGCTTCTTCTTTCTCAAATGATGCACCAGCCGTCAGGTCAATCAAATTTGCAGTGAAATTCGTATCATTGATTTCGGTGACATAGCCTTCCCATTCTTGAAGAGCATGAAAGGTCACGGTACGATGACGACGTGGATTCGGAAAGTTTAAAATTTCGCCGGGTTCGAGGTTTTTGTTATCCTGTCCTTGATCAACAAATGAATGTCGGTTTATCGTAGCTTCGTGATGCTCGTATACGCTGGTTGTTAAGGCAGCATTCGTACAATTCGATAAAATTTTTTTAATTGCCTCATCGGGGGTATGTACAGCATCCTGTGTGATAGCTGCATAAGAACTGATATTCTGCTTCGAAGGTGCGATGTTCAGAGTTGTGGTTGATTGACTGACTGTCGGCATGAAACTAATCCTCGTGACTTTTCGCCAATGACATAATGTGATTGACGATCTCTTCGCTACGCCTTATAGAATTTTCAAAGTTATCCTCAAGTAATCTCATTAATTCCACCACCATTTCGGGACCAGTTTTGTCAGTGACGTAGTGATCGTTGACGCTGACATAAACTCCATTTTGTCCGCCACCCACCCGCTGAGATGGTTCTACCTTAACGTTGATTTGTCCTCCTGCAGGCCTTCCTTCGGGATTGATTTGTGTCATAGTCAGAGATGTCATTCCACCATTTTTGCCATCCGTACCGAGTTCCTTACTCCAAGCTCCCCACGACGTCACCGGTGCCAAAGTCCTTCCAATACGATCACGTTCAGCGAAACTTTCCACTTGAAAATGAATTTCACGATTGATACCGAAGGCTTTAAGAGGCGTATGGTACAGATGTTCCTTGAAAACGCGCATGACAAGGTCACATACACGAACATGGGGCGCCTGAGAGGTCTCAGCCGAAAACTTTTCTGTCCCTACCCGCAGGCTAAGCCAATCAGCGGTAAATACCGTTATCCACGGATTCGCTATCTGTAAATCCGCGCATTCCGCAACGCTTTTAGAAAGTAATTTATGCAGTGCAAACCAGGCAGGAGTGAAAATAGCCGGATTAAAAGTACCTAAAAAGACGATGCTGACTCCGCTGATACCAGGTTCAATTCGCATGTCAGTTACTCTCCACGATGCCGCATCTATCGCATGCAACTAAATCGCTTCTTATGAAAATCAAAAACTGCAAAAACCATAAAGAGACACGCTGCATACTGTATTTATGGCGATTGTAACGAATGTCCGTATCCACTATGAATATCATCAACCCAATAAGCATTTCCAGAAATACACAAGCAAAATTCGATCACATCTGAAAAATTACGCCCATTTTTCTTTGCCCTTAGGAACAAACCTTAAATAACCTGTAATTCTTCCAATGGTGTGAGCAAAATTGGGGGACATGTACAGCGGCATCCCAACTCTACTGTTTTCCTGCTGTTACCTGTCCCCTAATTTTGCGTATCCATACTTCTAACTTATTTAAATTTCATTCCTTAACTTGTTTTGCATATTTCATTTGCTCATTATTTAGAGTCACGAATACAAGATCATGCTTTCTATTTTTACCTGATTTCATTAGAAACTGTATTGTGAAACAATAAACATTGCTAAGATATCATAGATCATGTTAACATGAAAAGTATTTTGATCAAGCATATCTACAGACTGGAAGTTACGTAATGTCGTCACCGAGTTTGCTATGTCTTTGCGTTACCCCGAGGGCAAGTTTATGAAAAATGCGCTGGTCTTTGCACCTGGAACGACGATCATCGAAAGCCTGCGGGAACTCAGCGACATGCCCTATGAGCAGGTTCTGCCACCCGAGCTCCATCGCGATTTTGCCGCCAATTTGAAGATCGAGTATCCGGGCAACGAAAAAGATATACAGGCGCAGAGAGGCGGCAGTTACAATTTCCTAAGTTGAGCGATTCGTAATAAAAAAAGCTCCCAACCTTGGGAAAAATGTGTTATATTTCAGTGGTTAAAATAAAAAAATTCACAAAATCTAACACAACCCAACAGGTAGAGAGCTTTATGGAAAAAAATATAACAGTTCAGGATAAAAAGAAACAGATAATTGATGCCATTCAGCCAACCGATGAACACTTGACAAGTCGTGCCGGATTGGCCTTGTTTGCCCAGTATCTGCAAAGCATTCGGCTGATGCCGATCATCGAAAGGTTGTTTGGTTCGATGCGTAAAAATAAAAAAGGAATTGCTGTCTCTGATTTTTTTGTGCAGATCCTCTGTTTTTTCATGGACGGCAGCAGCCGTCATCTCAGTTGGTTCGATCACCTCAAAAGGGGCGAGGGTTATGCCGCCTTGCTGTCATGCAGTGAGCAAGACCTTGCCTCCTCGCATGCCGTGAAAAGATTTTTTGGAAAGTTCTCTTTTGTACGAGTCTACCTGTTTCGTCATCTGCTGCAGATACTGTTTATCTGGAGACTGAAGAAGACTTGTCCAACGGTGATTGTGTTGGGTCTGGATTCGATGGTACTTGATAATGATGATGCCCTGAAACGCCATGGTGTCCAGCCGACTTACAAGATGGTCAAAGGATTTCATCCCCTGCAGATGAATTGGGGTCGTTATATGGTTGACGCAGTTTTTCGCGGAGGTAGCAAACATTCGAATCACGGGAAAACTGTTCAGAATATGCTGGTTCATATCGTGAAAAGGATTCGCCGCCAATACCGAGATGATGTACCAATCATGGTGCGCATGGACACCGGTTTTTTTGACGAAAAAATCTTTGAAACCTGTGAACGACTGAACATCGGTTAGCTGAAGCGGAGGAAAGTCCTATGCCAATGTGAGGAATGCTGCGGAAGAAGCCACTGACTGGCAGACCTTCACTTCATCGGGCAAGAAGGAGATCTGGCAGTACACCGAGTTTAAGAGCCAGCAGGGGACATGGAAGAAGGCTCGTCGCACGATCTACAGCCGCTTGATTGAACACGATAGCCAACTCTCTTTGCCGGGTTTGGATCATGATGGCGTGATCATTACGAACCTTGGTATGGGAGAGGCCATTGATGGCCAACTCAGCCAAGCCGCTGAAGAAAAGCGCATCGATGCTCATAGCATCCTTGGCTCGTACCACGGACGGGGAAAGGATGAACTGGCCAACCGGGCGCTGAAAAACTTTGGTCATCAACAACTTCCCTTCAAGGACTTCATTTCCAATACCGCATGGTACTATCTGATGCTGCTTGGCAATAACCTCTTCGAATCCTTCAAAGAAGATGTCAGCAAGCCAGTGATTGCGGTAACGATGTATGCTGATACCTTCCGGCGCCAGTTTCTTGATACGGCAGGCAAACTGCTTCGTCATGCCGGAAAACTGATCTTGAAAATACCAAAAAAGACCTTTGAGCGCTTGCAATTGGACCAACTATTTGCCACCTGCCAGCACGCATTGGCGCCAATCTGATCAACGGGTTTCGCTTCAATTAAAAAACAAAAACATTAAAGTTTAAGGGGATAAGTGCGTCCAAAACATGAGAAATGAAGACCTTCCACATCTGAAAACAGCATTTTGATGCTCATTCTCACTCAAACATCCATGGATTTGATGATCAAAATCTGATTTCAGAATGATTGCCTTTCTCAGGCAAAAAAATCATCTTGAAAATCTGATCCTTTTTTAGAATCGCTCAATTTGGGAATTATTTACAATTGAATTTTAAATTTGTTAAATTGGGCGCCAACGGGCGATCTTCGTATTCCAACACGGCCACCCCGTGTCCTCCGGTAAGCAACTTTTCAGGGCATAGGGTCTCCTTATAACTGATGTTATACTGTGAACGGATTATTTCTTCATTTTTTGTCATCCTGAGGGAACCGAAGAATCTTCTTGATTCCCATGAGATTCTTGCTTAGGCAGCCCCCTTAGCTCGGAATGACAGTTCTTTTGAAAAGTGAAATTTAAACCCGTTTAGAGTATATGTGAATAGATTTTGCAAGAAGTTAATATTTCCTCCAATGGATTATCCAGGGACAAAGGCCGACATGGAACGGGCAATTGAGGTTTGACCCCTTTTCATTTTCAAATGTTTCGAAGCCTTCAAAGAAGATGTCAGCAAGCCAGTGATTGTGGTAACGATGTATGCTGATACCTTCCGGCGCCAGTTTCTTGATACGGCAGGCAAACCGGTTCATCATGCCGGAAAATTGATCTTGAAAGTACCCAAAACGACCTTTGAGCGCTTGCAATTGGACCAACTATTTGCCACCTGCCAGCATGCATTGGCGCCAATCTGATCAACGGGTTTCGCTTCAACTAAAAAACAAAAACATTAAAGTTTAAGGGGATGAGTGCGTCCATGACATGAGAAATGAAGACTTTCCACATCTGAAAACAGCATTTTGATGCTCATTCTCACTCCAACTTCCATGGATTTGATGATCAAAATCTGATTTCAGAACGATTGCATTTCTCAAGCAAAAAAATCATCTTGAAAATCTGATCCTTTTTCAGAATCGCTCAATTTAGGTTGTAATAAGGTCTATCTTAGTCCCGGGGGGAGGCCTATCGTTTCCTTGGACTGATCGAGTGATTCCTCATTTTCTTCGCCATCGATGGGGATGTAGCGCACTCCCTCCGCATGATTTACGATGGAGTGGTCAGTTTCAACGCGAAACTTTTTTCCATGGTGGGTGACGATCTGATTCATGATTTGGCCATACGTTTTTCCGGAGGTTCGCTCCCACGGGGGAATAGGCCCCCGAGGATCTTCAAAATTCCAGACTTCATCGATTTTGAGCAGTTGACGGAACCGCTCCCCATTGCGAGCCAGATTTTCTTCCGAAATCCGGCTGGGGGTAATGCTCTTGCGTGCGGCAGTAGAAGGCACTGTAATAAGCGGTGACCCACAATCGAAAACCTGGATTGATCCGAGGAAAGGCTCCGTGCAAGAGGGTGCCTATGAAAACAATGACCGAACCCGCGGGTGCTTCGACAGCGATGGCCTGATCCACCTCCTCACCCGGCTTGGGGTGGCGGCGGAGTTTATGGGATCCCGGGACGATCGCCAGGGCGCCATTGTCTTTGGTATAATCGATCAGACACCAGTTTGTATTGAACACCATTGGGGGATCGGGAAGCGGTTCAAAAGGATAGAGGTGGGTATCGGCATGTAAGCCCATTGTGTGCCCATAGCCCACCGGGTCCTGCCATTTGACAATCCCGTTGAACGCGGAAAGCAGGCAACCGGAACCCAGGTAGTAATCTATCAAGGGCAGAGTCAGGGGATGCTGGATGATTTCCTCAATAATCGGATCCTTTTCCATAAACCCGAAGTACCAATTTTGGGTTTGGTTGGTGCCATGTTGTCGGTGAAACCATGTTCCCCGGTCTCTTCATCGGGCCGCACCCCAGTGATTTCTTCCCCAACCCGTAAGAGCGCTTCTTTGGTTTGCTCTAACAGGCGAGTGTCGCCCATTTGCTCAGGGGTGATCACGGTGAATCCCTGCTCTTCAATCTCATCCAGATTTTTAGTAAGGCCACGCTCTTCGATCTGCTGAGAGGCCATTTTCTTCCAATTCTCCCAAGTGCGCCATTCTGACCATTTTTTGGTAATCATATAACTCCTTACTTATTTCTCTATTTAAGTACTTATGCAAAAGAAAAATTCACATTTTTACCACTCATAATCGTTCCACTCCATAATCACGCAAGGCTATCCATAATGAAAGACATTTTTCGGACAAGCGCTAATTATTCCTTGATAGCGCCTGCCGTGAGCCTCTGGACAAACTTCCGCTGGAAAATTACATACACCACGATAATTGGCGGCATGACGATGATCGCGCCGGCCATTTCCAGCGAGTAAGCTCTACTGTAGGCGTCTCGGAAGAACATCATGCCTACCATGATGGGCCTTAGGCTGCCTCTCTGCATGTAAACCAGGGGCAGCAGAAATGCGTTCCATGCTGCCATAAAGTTAAAAACCACCATGGCGGAAATGGCCGGCCCAGACAGCGGCAACATGACCCGCCAAAAGACACCAAATTCGTTACACCCATCGATCTTCGCTGCATCGGCCAATTCGTAAGGTAGCCCGGTGAAAAACGCACGCATAAAGAATATGCTAAACGGCAACCACAGTGCGATCTGAGGCAGAATCATCGCCCAATAGGTACCTAGCAAGTGGATGTCTTTCAAGAAGTGGAAGAGCGGGATCATGATCGATGTAAACGGTACCATCAGCCCTATCAGGATGAAGTAAAAGACAAAATTGGCGCCCGGCAGTTTGAGACGGGCCAAGGCGCAGCCGGCCAGGCTGGCAAGACACACCGTACCCAGGACAATTGGAACGGACACGATTACACTGATGAGAAAGTATCTGCCGAATCGACCTTGTTCCCACACCTTCGAGACATTCTCCCAATGCAGAGTGGTTGGTGGTGCTAGAGGGTTCCTTGAGATTTCTCTTTCCGTCTTGAAAGCGGTGGAAACCACAAAGTAAAATGGTGCTAAGCTGATCAGCGCATAGAGGAGTAGAACCCGGTACTTAAAACCTCTACTCAGCCAATAACGCCTTGATCGCCTCGGCGTCAACTGCCTCACCGTATCGGTAGTTGCGATCTCCATCTCGCTACTCCCCCCTCTCTCGTACGCGGATAAATATGTAAGATGTAACCAGCGCCAGGCTGGTCAAAACCATCGACACCGCTGCACTATAGCCAATGTCACTCTCCCTGAAAGCTATCTTGTAGATATAGGTGGAGATCACCTGTGATGCCGTGCCGGGGCCGCCCCTGTTCATGATCCAAATGAGGTCGAAAACCTGGAAGCCACCGATGAGCGTGAAAGTGATCAGCATAGTCAGCACGTGCCGCAGCTCAGCAATGATGATGTAGATGAACCTTTGCCAGGCATTGGCCCCGTCAATCAAAGCGGCCTCGATCAGCTCTGGGTTAATATTCTGCAAACCGGCCAAGATGATGACAAAACAGAAGCCAACATGGGTGCAGACAGCAGCCACGATTATGGACGGCAGAGCCCAAGTCGGATCCGCCAACCAGGCTCTCGCCAGAAAGTCAAGACCGATGCCCTTCAGCACCTTGTTGACAACCCCGTACAGTGGGTTATACATCCAGCTCCAAATGATCCCGACCACGACCTGGGATAGAACTACCGGCAAGAAATAGATGGTCCGAAAGACCACCCTGCCCCGCACCCCACTCCATACGAGAACCGCCAGCACGAGTCCGATTAAAATAGGCGTTATCGAGCCCAGGATGATCCAAATCAGGTTGTGGTACTGTGCCTCCCATAGCAGCGGGTCGACTATTAGGGCGCGATAGTTCGCCAACCCGACAAACTCTTTTACGGGCTTTGCCCCATTCCAACTGGTGAGGCTGTAGTAGAACGAGGTGCACAAGGGATACGATGAAGAAAACGTATACGATAAGCGCTGGTATGATAAAAGCGTAGCCTGTAGCGACGACTCGCACCGACCTGCTAAGGGTAACCATGCGTGCTCCGCCCATCACCCCACCGGCTTGAACAACCTCTTTCCTCGAGATTTCCTGACTCATTGAACTATCACTTGATGTGAACCTGAATTCGACAAATAGTTTTGGCCTGTCATTCAAAGGCGATTTCGTTGAGAACTATCAAAAAAGAAAAAGAAAGACTAACAGAAATTCTAAAAAATCTTCAGCCAAAGGCGATTTCGTTGAGAACTATCAAAAAAGAAAACGACAGACAGATCTTCGATGCGGAGTGTCGCTTCCGCGGACGTGGTCCGGCATCCAGGGCGCATCAGCGTACTGGCCCAGGGAAATTTACGAGAGAATTTTTTTGATATTTTGGCAGGTTTCTTGAGGGGAGGGGCGAGTTATTATAGAGATCTTGGTTCAAATAAAAGTTTGATTCCATCCAGAATCTCTTGAAATTTCTTTTCGGAAACTTTTCCAATTTTTTCTCCTAAATCTGATTTGTTGATCGTATAGATTCGTAAAATATTGACGACACTTTTCTTTTGTAAATTGGCCTCGCCTTTGGGCAAGAGCACATTCCCAGGTGCGCTCGCTCGTTTCAAATTCGAAGTGAGAGAACAGACGACAACCGTATTTAATTTACTGACATTGAAAAGATTATTTTGAACTACAATATACGGATGCCGATGGGCTGGTTCTGACCCTCTTGGCTCTGCCAAATCTATCCAATAGATTTCTCCTTGCTTGATTACCATTTTATTTCCTTCATACTCGATTTTTGTTTTAGAATCATTTGCTTGTGTTTGATATTTTCTTCTTCATCCGGAAAATCACTATAGGCCGTATTGAGTTGTTCTAAGAGCATTTGATTTTCTTTACTCTTCATATAATCTTCGATCGCTAAGGCAAAAAGTCGGCTCCTTGAAACATGGAGTTCTTCAGCGAAATGATTCACCTTTTCATAAAGGTTTTGATCCAGCGAAATAGCCGTTTTTACTGTTGGCATTGGAATCTCCTTGAAATAAGTATTGATAATATTATTACTGAAAATTATACTAAATAATCATACTTATGCAATACTTTTGTGAGTTTTCTGGAGGAATGCAAGACCGTGAAACAGGAGCTGAGGGTCGTTGATGACGAACACTGAGGTCGGGACTCCATTTCCCTTCAATTTGGAGGGGGCAAAGCTCTAGGCTTTCTAATCGTATAGCTAACCCATTGATTGTCTCTAAAGCTATCCCTGAAAAAGCCGCTCAAGATTCCCTTCATATTGCAATTGCCTGTCTACATGGTATTGATTATTTATTAACTTGATTTAAATCATCGGATTTAATAAAGATGATAGCGCTAATATTTTTAAAAGCAGCCTTTTGATTCTCCTAAATGGACAGTGAGGTTAATATGAGTATAGATCATCCATCTTTAGAAAAGAGCGTCCTTGTGGATTATGGGACAGAAGAATCAGCCATGGTTCGTTATCGGGAGGAGGGCACCCGACGCGCTTTGGTACTCGACAACCGAAGTGCGATCCGTTTTGATGAAGAAGGCCGTCTTGATCCGGTCATCCTTCAATCCTATTCACGCAACGGGTTCTACATTTTCGAAGGGATTCTCAAAGAAGAGGAACTCCAGGACATCGAACAAGATCTGGCCGATCTGCTGGACCATGCACCGGTGACTAAGAACTTATCCTTAAATAACATTAACTTTCCTGTAAGTTATGATAGCTGCAGCCAATTGAAGCAGTGCGAGATAAGTTTGATTATATTTTTCGAATCGGACCATTATCTTGCGAAACCTGTTGAACCATGAATGGCTCACCTCGACGACCCATCTTCTGGGTCTGTATTGGGGATTTGCTTTTTTTTCTTGAATCTCTTCACCCCGTTTTTTCACATGTGGCACATAGTCATTGGATCGAATTATCTGTGATGCTGGCTCACCGTAGTAGCCTTTGTCTGCACACAGATGTTGTTCAATGCCCTCAGGCCGCGCAATGACGATTTCCTCCAAGACCAATTCCAACTGTGTCACATCATGCCGGTTCGCCCCGGTTACGACGAGGGACAGCGGGACACCACGGCCGTCAACCAGCAAATGACGCTTGCTCCCTTTTTTTTCCCCTGTCAGTCGGGTTTCGACCAACGGTTTCCTGAGCCAGTGGGGCTTTGACAGTCGTGCCGTCTATGCTTTGCCATTTCCAGGAGATCCCTTCCATCTCATCATATTCGGCAAGTCCGGCTTGCCAAAGCGACAAAAAGAAACCCGCTTCATTCCAACGCATGAAATGAGCATGGATGGCACTAGGACTCCCATATTTTTCCTTGGGAAGGGCTCTCCATTGACAACCGGTGCGCAAAACATATACAATTCCCTCGAAAATTTGGCGCGCAGGCATTGGCTTTCTACCACCACCGGGTTTGCGCTTGTAGGTCTTGTTCGGGTCACGTTTGGGTTTTGGTATCAGTGGCTCCACTCTGGCCCAAAATGAATCAGATACTTCCCACGACTGTACTTTTGCCATATAGCCTCCATGCGTTTATGGTTGAACATGATGACAAAAATAATGCAGGAAATACCAATTTTCAAGTTATTAAAGGATAAGTTCTAAAGGTGCGCAAGTCGATCATCAGGGACGCCCGGCCTTCAATGCAGCTTGCCAATTGCAAGACATTAGTTGGGTCAAGCCCCTTTCAGATGAGGCTGGGGGAACCACCAAAAATCATAGTCGTCACCAGGTCAAGATGTTTGAACCAGTGGCATCGGAAGATGCCCCGGAGTTTGTAATACAATACATCAATGGTTCCTTGCAGTTTTCTGAGACCTGCCTGCACGTTTATGGACATCCCCAACTCCTTGCCATTGCTGAAGCGATCAACGGCGAGGATTTCACTCCATTCAATGAGGGTTTGTGGATCAAGTATCCCAGACTGGGTGGTTCCGTCGCCTGGCACCAGGATGGCGTCACCCATTGGGACAACCACGATCTCGATGAAAACACCCACGGCTTCAATTTCATGGCACAACTCTATGGGTGCAATGCCGCAAATGGTGTATGGGTGGTGCCGGGATCTCATCGGCAAGGCAAGGCAGACATCAAAGCCAGGGCTGAGGAAGCGGGGTCGGACCGGTTGCCCGATGCCATGCCGCTGATCTGCAATCCAGGGGATGTCGTCATCTGCAACCGTCAGATCCTTCATGGTTCCTTCGCGAACACCAGCTCCGACCTTCGCGTTACCATCAACTTCGGCTTCCACCGGCGTCAGTCGGTGTTGGATGTGCCCAGTAAAGTGCAGGCCAATCCTGATGCCGTCTACGATGCGGCGTATATCCGTGAACGTTCGCGGTTGATCATGTACGCTATCGACGCCCGGCGAAAACAGTATCCGGAGGAAGCCCCTTTTGTGTACAAACCGTTTGCAGGACAAGAGAAAGCCTACCGCTGGACCCCCAAAGCAAAAGCGGGTCTCACAGACTACCATCTGCAGGATATCCGGATCTAGCCAGAGGTCCGTTTTGAATTTCACACTGGCTGTTCTGCCAAATTCAAAACGTTTTTAAGTATCATTTACGATAAATTTCTCCTCGCATACGCACAGGCTCCAACAAAGACCAATCCTCTTGGGGCAACCTCATGCCCAAGAGGAAAGGGCGGCCTCGGTTCGATTTCGAGAGATTGCAGCACCCGATCGTCCTGGTAATAACATTGCGCGACCGCAGTGAGTATGAAGGAGAAGAATGGTGAATCGCGGCCTACGGTTTCTACAATTTGCATTTGAGCTTCAACACCTGCCTCAATGAATGCTTCCTTGAACTGTGCCTGTGTCGTTTGTTCAATAGCATTCAATTGTGCTGATACAAATTCGGCTTTCTATTCGCAGAGGGTGAGGATGCCTGAAAAGATTTGCGGGTCATTTGTACCAGGGACCTCATACTCGGGACTGGGGGGAATGATCAGCACAGCAAGGGCACTCAATGTCGCTTGTTGGTTGGCATCAAAAGGGTTGTTTGTCTTAGGGTCCTGATCGGTATTACCTTTCTTTTCCTCCTCAGGTGATATCCGTGTTTGCTTTGGCACCTTGCGCACACCCACTTGTTCAGGCACCCAAATTGATACACTTGTCTCGGCCATCATAAACCACGGTGGTGAAAGCGCTATCTGAAGGCCACCAATGCCAGCCCAGCTTGTTGAAGCCTTGCGCGAGTGCGGTGCCCGACTTGCCTAAGGGGAGAGGTGGCATCACTTCCGGATTGGGAGGGTAGGCAGGATCGCCAGCAAGCCCCGCGACGCCCATCATCCAATTATTTTGATCATAATAAGGAGCAAGAGTCTCATAGGTAATGGGCTAATCCTCACCCACCCCATCCAGGGTTTTAGTGCGAAAATCGGAAGGGTGAAATCGAGGGAAATGGCCTGCAAATAAGACAGTGCCTCCGCCCACGCTGTTAAAATTTGTAACAGATATGGGGGAGTTTTCTTCGTTGATGATGACTTTATTACTCGATCTTGAAAATCTCCAGCATTTCAGGAAGAGTGATCAACTGGCTGCTTATGTGGGTTTAACCCCTTCCCAGTTTTCCAGTTCCGATCAGGTCCATATGGGCATTACTCGCTCCGGCAAAGCGGATCTGCGAGGAATGCTCGTCGAAACCGCTTGGATCTTGGTGCGTAAAGATCCTTGATGGATCTACCCTCGCTGGCCAGGATTTGGTGGCCAAGCCATGTCTCCGGCATTTCTTCCTCCGTCTACTTGTTTGACAACGTGCTCTGTTTTCTTTTCGTTACGGGCTGCTATGACAATCTCTGAACCATGTTCGGTAAGTCCCATTGCTATGGCTCGTCCTATCCCACTGTTTCCACCGGTAACGATTGAAACCTTACCTGTGAGATCGAATAAGTTGCTCATTTTCACTCCTGATCTAGAAGTTTTGCGCTCCGACTGGGGAGAGGGCTCCTCCTAAGAGAACGGGTTGATCAACCGGTTCAAGAGGCCTCGTTTGCGTTTCACTTTCGCGGTACCATAACTGCCCTCACCACCCCGCATCCTGGGGTCGAGCAGGTCTCTCACCGCGTCGCCGAACATGTTGAGGGAGTAAACGACAATCGTCAGGAAAAGCCCCGGCCAGAGAGCTGGCCATGTCGCCATCTCCATGTACACACGCCCTTCCCGGCTGAGCATCCCTCCCCAGCTAGACCCTAGCCGAAAAGGGTTTCGAAAATAGTAAATGTAACCAATTTGATTCTCTATTTGATTCAATATGACGAGAAAACGATTTATTTTTGTTTTTTATTCGCCCACAGCACAGTTTTTATAGGGGAAAAATCTTTTTTGGACATACTTTCCTCGCCCCTGCTCATATTTCACACTCCCCCATTGAATATTCAGGCCGCTTGTTTGAGTTGTCTTTTTTTCAACTCAATCATTTTGCAAAAATTATAGGTTAATGCTTTTTCCAGCAACTCTGCCCGAACGTTTTCAATCCCTCTGCGCATAACTTGTCCGAAATGGAAACGATGCTTAAGATGAAACATCAACGACTCTGCAGCAGATCTTCCATTTCGTGATTCCAAATAGATTTCACTTTCCCATTCTTCAATCGGGGTCATCTTTTTTCCCTTTGCCCCACTAATACTAAAAACCTTAACGCCTTTGCCCATCCACTTTTCTCTGATCGCCTGATTGGCATATCCATCATCAAGGCTCACTTCAGAGGGAATGGTGATGGTGCATCTCAAATGTTCAACAAGGGCAGGGTCGAGTTGCCCTGAATCAGCAGCATTGCCCTCCGGAGTAATTAACACGGAAATAAAACCATTTCCGCTCCTTCCTAATTGAGGCTTATATCCGATAAGCGCTTCTCGATCTCCCTTTTGAATATAAGCCGAACTCTGATCGGAAAGACTCAATACTTTCTCAGTAGAAGGAACCTTCTTTTCTTCAAAAACTCTTTGATGACAGTAGATGATTACCCGTTGCAAATTAGAAATATCTTCATTCATCATTTCAATGAGGCGAATCAAACGCGTTTTCCGAGAAGGGGGGAGAAGAGCTTTTTGGGCACGGATATCCACCTTTGCCATTTCTTTTAAAAATTTCCCATGAGCGCTTTGAGCTTTCTTCAATAGGGTTTTGTAATGTTTTTTTCGCTTCGTTTTACTGTCCTTTTTACCTGTCTCAAAAGCAATCATCTTAGAGAGCTTATTCATCTCCTTGATGAGGAAATCAAAATTTCTTTCACTGATCTCAGCGATTCCAAATGTATCAAGGGAACGCCCTCGATGGTAGCTTCGCTCCACGAGACGAGTCAATATCGACGAATCAGTAGGCCAAGCTGTATTTCCTTTTACAGAGGTGCTATCCAGTTTTAAAATATCAAAATCGTCCAACTCTTCATTGAGAACCATTCGAATTTGAGCATCGAAAATAAACTGTCTGCTCTCGTTGCTGACAGCATTGACATTATCAAGGATTGTACTCGCTCCCGGCATTTTCAATCCACGGTTGAGCAGAAGCAGATGCAGTGTGATTGACTCTGAAAGAAATATTTGGGCCGTTTGGGATTTGATACTTCCTAAGTATCCCCGAATCATCATAAAAAGGTAGACTAAAAAAGCCGACATCCGAGGACACCCTATTTCCAGCCTCAGTTCTTCCGGCTTCAATTCCTCATCTTCTACGGGAAGATGAGGAAGCCATGGATTCCGGGCTTCCTGCCATCGTTTATCCTCTAAACGCTCTTTCTTTTTATTTCTTGCGTATTTCTCCAAATCCTGTTCAATTTTGTCCAATATCTCCGGCTCTCGCTCAGACAATTGATCAAGTTCTGATAAGAAATTTTCAAATTCTGTATCAGGAGCGCTTAAAATAAGATGTTTTTCTGCTCGAATGAATGGTTTCATTTTGGGTGCCATAATTCTTAATATTGAAGTTATTCACAGTTATTTCAATGAATTATGGCACTTTTTAACCTCAAGTTTAAAGATATAATTCTAAAAAATACCTTTTCGGCTAGGATCCAGCTAGGAATCTGGACTGGCAGTCCGAATCCCAGGAAGCTCAGCGAGGCTTCGGAGTTGATGACCCCGCCAATGTTGATCGAGAAGACAATGATGACGGGTGCCATAATATTAGGCAGCGCATGTCGTAAGAGGATTTGGCTCGTGGGGGTGCCCACGGCCCTGGCGGCCAGAAAATAGTCATTCTCTTTGACACCGATCACGGCGCTTCTGATGACACTCGAGCCGCCGATGCCTCCTGATATCCCCAGAACCAGTATTATCTGTAACAATCCCTTTCCGGCTATGGACATGATGGTTAACAACAGGAGCAGTCCCGGGAGACACATCCAGGCATCGACAAAGCGCTGCACCACCAGGTCCAATTTGCCACCAATGTACCCTGAAATGCCACCGATCAGCACCGCCACCACATCATTAACAGCGGTCGCTGACAGACCGACAACCATGG
>CBDBHR010000029.1:0-881333 GCA_965205865.1 bacterium | reverse complement strand
TGCCCCACTAATACTAAAAACCTTAACGCCTTTGCCCATCCACTTTTCTCTGATTGCCTGATTGGCATATCCATCATCAAGGCTCACTTCAGAGGGAATGGTGATGGTGCATCGCAAATGTTCAACAAGGGCAGGGTCGAGTTGCCCTGAATCAGCAGCATTGCCCTCCGGAGTAATTAACACGGAAATAAAACCATTTCCGCTCCTTCCTAATTGAGGCTTATATCCGATAAGCGCTTCTCGATCTCCCTTTTGAATATAAGCCGAGCTCTGATCGGAAAGACTCAATACTTTCTCAGTGGAAGGAACCTTCTTTTCTTCAAAAACTCTTTGATGACAGTAGATGATTACCCGTTGCAAATTAGAAATATCTTCATTCATCATTTCAATGAGGCGAATCAAACGCGTTTTCCGAGAAGGGGGGAGAAGAGCTTTTTGGGCACGGATATCCACCTTTGCCATTTCTTTTAAAAATTTCCCATGAGCGCTTTGAGCTTTCTTCAATAGGGTTTTGTAATGTTTTTTTCGCTTCGTTTTACTGTCCTTTTTACCTGTCTCAAAAGCAATCATCTTAGAGAGCTTATTCATCTCCTTGATGAGGAAATCAAAATTTCTTTCACTGATCTTAGCGATTCCAAATGTATCAAGGGAACGCCCTCGATGGTAGCTTCGCTCCACGAGACGAGTCAATATCGACGAATCAGTAGGCCAAGCTGTATTTCCTTTTACAGAGGTGCTATCCAGTTTTAAAATATCAAAATCGTCCAACTCTTTATTGAGAACCATTCGAATTTGAGCATCGAAAATAAACTGTCTGGTCTCGTTGCTGACAGCATTGACATTATCAAGGATTGTACTCGCTCCCGGCATTTTCAATCCACGGTTGAGCAGAAGCAGATGCAGTGTGATTGACTCTGAAAGAAATATTTGGGCCGTTTGGGATTTGATACTTCCTAAGTATCCCCGAATCATCATAAAAAGGTAGACTAAAAAAGCCGACATCCGAGGACACCCTATTTCCAGCCTCAGTTCTTCCGGCTTCAATTCCTCATCTTCTACGGGAAGATGAGGAAGCCATGGATTCCGGGCTTCCTGCCATCGTTTATCCTCTAAACGCTCTTTCTTTTTATTTCTTGCGTATTTCTCCAAATCCTGTTCAATTTTGTCCAATATCTCCGGCTCTCGCTCAGACAATTGATCAAGTTCTGATAAGAAATTTTCAAATTCTGTATCAGGAGCGCTTAAAAAAAGATGTTTTTCTGCTCGAATGAATGGTTTCATTTTGGGTGCCATAATTCTTAATATTGAAGTTATTCACAGTTATTTCAATGAATTATGGCACTTTCTAACCTCAAGTTAAAGATATAATTCTAAAAAATACCTTTTCGGCTAGGATCTAACTAGTGCTTGGCCGAAAATTAGATAACTACATGATATTTAATGGTATTCACCTATTTTCAAGAAACGAAGATTTTTGGAAAACTTATCAAAAATCCCATTTTTTGCTGATTTTTGCCATCTGAACACTGTATCAAACAAATCTTCATCCTATGAAATTGAAGAAATGTCATTTAATATCAGCAATTTGAATATTTTTCTGCCAAGCACTATATAGGCTGTATTCGTGTTGTTCCGACCCGAATTGACTGTGAAATCGATTGCAGCAAACCTCAGAGTGGCAGATGGGGACCTATGTACCCAATTTCGATTTTTCGCGAGTCCGCATTGAAACGAAGGTGAATGCGTCGGCCATTGCTGAATTTGGCATGCCAGTCGAATAGTTCTCGCGTACCAGCCTGTGATTTGAATCGGCGCGCCTCACGGAGTTTAGGATTATTCTTCAGGTTGACGGTTTCGGGTGTTACCGTACAAGTCCATGGAGGCACACTCCCTCCGACCTTGCGCCATTTAGCGGCCGATTCGTCGAGGGCAATAAACTTTTTGACAGTAGGCCCAAAAAACTCTGGGTCTATTTTTACGTCCGGCCCGAAAATAAGATTCTGGAACACCTCTTCCCTTCGCTCCCACAATGCCAAGGGACTTAGGCAACGAAGAAGGATAGCATGGCGACGCTCGCAAATCGACAAAGCATGAACGGATCGAGTGAGATTGTCTATTGTTTCGGAGGTTTCCTCAATGCTGCCGTCGGGCAGTAGCTCGTTGAAGCTGACCGTGAGGCAGTCGTGATCCCAACCCGGAGCCGACGGAAACCCGACTGCAATCCAATCAGTGATGGCACACAAGACCAGCGGTTCTCCGTTTTCCGGCGACAAATCTTTTGCCTCACAAGCAAGAAACCGGTCCTTGACATCCAACTCGACGTCGCTCAGAAGCGGACGTTTCTCGCTCAGACGCATGAGGAATTTACCCTTGTCCCGATCTCCATCCTTCAGTAACTCCAGGTAAGCATCGAATAATGAACAACCGAGCACGCAGTTGATTTCGGATGGGTGACGGCACATCCTCAGACTTGATTCTGCTACACCTTTGGCGACGAGTTGCGCCATACCGGTACCTACGTCCTTCAGCCATTCAACGGCTGTGTGGCTATCGGGCGATACAACGCTCGCATGATTAAGAACCATCTCTCGCATGTCAGGACCGTGGGGCAAGGAGTTTCGCCAGATTTTCTTCGTGCTGCTCGAAGAAGCCGGAAGGCCATGACGACAAACGCCCATCCGTATCGACTTGCGGCGAGGAAACGACGGTCATGCCGTCCATGCGCTCAAAGTAGTGAAATTCAACTCCCTGCGGACGTATCAGTTTCTCTCGGACGGCAATACGAACTCCGTCTATGAAGTGGTCGCTGTGGGTTTCGACGACCACCTGAACGCCAGCCAGGGAGGCGCGGACCGCAAGCTCCGCCAGTTTGGTCTGCCCGCGTGGATGCAGGTGCGCCTCGGGATTCTCAATCAAGCATAACGTACCCACAGGCGCCAGTAGAGCGAGCAACACCGGCAACGTATAAGATAAACCGAATCCCACGTTCGTCGTGCGATAGCGCCGCGTTGCGATGTCTCCCGGTCGATCGAATGAAAAACCAGCGATCAGGGCATCAGCAGCGGAAACGGTTTCAAGTTGCAGTTCGGCGCCCGGAGTCACTTCCTGTAACCACCGATTGACGACGCTGATCAAACGGCCACTGCGAGTGTCGGGGAAACGTGGGTCTTCATCCGGCAGTCGCTCGTCCTGATGCAGGTTCAAGTAATTCAAGGCGTATTCACTGCCCGCTCCGAAGTCGCCTCGGCGACCCCGGGTTTCCGAAAGTGGATAGAATTTTCGAGGGCCGATCCGTTCCGCATCGATATAGATCAGGCTCACAAAAGGCGGGACTTCACTCCATGCCGCCGGTACCAGAGGAGTGGTCCTATTCGGGTGAGCGGAGCTAACGGACAATTGATCGGTGGCCTTCGAATAATCGAATGCGAGTGCCCATGGGGTCCGAATTTTGTCACTATGGAGCTCAAATCCGACGCTATCACTCTCCGAGTCTTCGAAGAGCACGTCCACGCCGGTCCCGAGGTCCGCGAGTTCTCCGCCCAGGACTAACTTACCGTCAGTCAGGTCTCCCGATAGAAACGATTGTCGCAAGATAAGTAACGCCTGAATCACGCTGCTTTTTCCCATACCGTTCAAGCCACTCAAGAGCGTAAGCGGAGCACAATTCAACTCCAGACTTTGGAAGCACTTGAAATTTGAAAGTTTGATACTGCTGAGCATTACACCATCTCCCCAACCAACTTTTCGATCGTGCTAAAGCGTTTTTTGACATGCCGTGGTATTCCGGTCGAAGATGAGATCGCTTTATCGAATTCCCTGTCTCGGTTCATAAGCGATATGAATTGATCAATGACCTCCTCCCGTCTTTTGACCAGCCTGTTGATCTGCTCGGGTGAGCAGCGCGCCAATCGAACGCTCCAGGCTTCGAACAATGCCTTGCTGACGGGACGACGGGAATCACTCCGGTTGTAACGTCTACGAAACGAGTCTTGGCCGAAAATGTCACAAGCTGCTTGCATGGCTTTTTTAAAATCTTTGGCAATTGCGTCGCATTGTTCCAACGTCATTCCGTTTATCTTCGTCATGGTCCAGTTGAGATAGCCATCAAGTTCATTAGCGCCATAGTCTTCCCAGCGATCGATGTAAAATGCCAGGAAGCGTAAAACGCATTCGCGATCGGCCATTCTGTTTTTTTTGATCGAACGATCCGTGGCATCGAGAAATTCCTCGGTCTCTGCGAGTTCTTTCAGATATTGCCGGACCGGACCGCGATGCAGAGCATTACGGATTTCTTGTCCCTTCAACGTCATGCCACCAGTGTTGATGCGCCGGAAAATGTTGAACATCACGTCTTCCGGCGTGCCCGGTTCTATGATATTCACGACAAGTTGCGTCTCGTTGATCCGCCGTTGCATCGATCGCGGAAGGGCGCTGTATTTCAGTCCATCGAGTTGTAAGAGATACTCGAGTTGACTGAGTGGAAATTCACCATTCACGAATTTATATATGGTCGACATGCGCTGAACTCCGTCGACTACGGACCAATTTTCATTTTCATCCGCAGCCACATAAAAAACAGGGATGGGAATGCGCAAGAGAAGGGATTCTATCAACCGGCATCTGCGCTTGTCATCCCAAACGAACGAACGTTGAAAGTCGGGTTCCAGATCAATCTCTTTATATGAGAGTCTCGAAACCAGCAATTCCACGACGATAGTGGTAGTCCGAACCTTAATTTTCTCAGGATCAAAGGGGCGTTCGATCTTTATTTCCGGATCGTCTTTTTCGGCTTCGAGACCACTGTCCGGATCTTTCTCGACGTCGTAATTGGGCTGCGTTATTGGGACTTGTTCCTGGTTGCTGTCCTGTTCCTGGTTTGGTTGTGCCCGATTGCTATCTTTGCCGGCAATCAGACTGCGAGAGTTGGAGAGGAGTTCGTCAGTCATCGATCGACCTCCGAATTGTCTCTATGTTGTCTTGGTGCATACTCCGGCGGCGCTTATCGATGGAGATGGACCGACGCGCCGCGTCGGTGTCAGTGAGACCTGCGGCGCGAATCTCGGCCCGGCTGAATCCCTTGCCTTGTCGCCAGCTTCTACCTGTACGTTTGGCGTGAGCAACCGGCCGCTCTCCAGCCAGTGGATGGGAGTGAACTGTCAGAACAAGGTCTTTGGCCACGTTATCCCTGTCGGAAGCCATCAGCGTCAACGTGTAGGTCGTGGTTTCGGTGGGCACGACCGAAATGCTCCCGCTCGACTTCACTGAGCCGATTCCGGGCTCGATCGCGACGTCATCGGACTCCGTATTCCGGGTAACCCAATACAATGTCGCAGCCTCTCCCTTGACGACCACCGTCGGTTCCGACGTAAAGGAGATGATCGTCGGCACCGGGTCGGCGTTAATCCGGATGAGTGTCAGGGCCGCTTCTTCACATTGGACCTTGAACGAGGCATCCTCGTAAGGTTTCCGGTCAATCTGCGAGTAGTCGACAAAGTGATCCAGGGGGATCTCGATTTCAGCTCCTTTGCCGGAAGGGCGGTAGACTCGGTCCACTTTTTCATCGAATCCTGACTTGATCGACGTGATCCGCGGAGGCAAGCGCAATCGAATCTCCGTTCCCGTCTCAGCGTACTTGCGAAATTCTTGTCGCGTCATCGCCAGGGGAGTATCGCGCCATTCATCGGACTCGCCTTCATCTCGCTCCATCCGCCACCAGATACGCGGCAGCTTGATTACGGTATCAACTCGGTTTGTACCGGAAGTCAGAGTACAGGATATGTCGTCGCCTTCCGGATGCGGCTCGACGATGAGGACATCTCCCTGCCCCACGAGCGCAAGCGTAATCTCGGTCGGCAGGATTGGGCGAATGGCGGCGTCCCCAACACCAATAAATTTCACCTGCGCCGAAGTATGACCAGCGGAGGGTGGCACCAGTAGCGTGTCTGCACTGTAGAGTTCGTCATTCACGCGTATTTCTCGAAGATTACGCAAATATCGAAACTCGCCACTATCCAGCAACTTGGCGTCATCGTCGTATACACGGACGAAAAACCGCCCTTCACGGCCCTGTAAAACATCAGCAAGAGATCGCGCGACCGGCTCGAAGTTCTCGCCTTTCCAACCACCTTCCTTTTCCTCGCCGATTCGTGCCCACACGATACCGGAGGCAGGGAGCAGTCTTGGAGGAGCGCCAACGAACAATTCGCCGTCTTTGGAGTCATCGAAGACGCGGTCACCGGTCAGCTCAAAGCCGGATTCGGTCAGTGGCAGTTCGTATCCCTCGAACCGGTCTATATCTCCCGCCGACTCGCCTTTCCGCAGGTAGAAGTAGTGCGCCATGAAATCCGTATCTGCGCATCCTTCCTGTTCAACGGGAGCGCGACCCGTGCGTTTCCACTCCTTCGGTGTGATGACGATGTAGTGTCCGCTGGTGATGCCACTAACCCTCTGACCATCGCCACGCCAGTCATTCCGAGATTTGAACACCATTGGCCTACCATCGAAGAGCGGGAACTTATCCTGCTTTCGATCTTCATAGTCAATGGACAATTCGCCAGCCAAGGATGATAAGCGGTATTCGCCGTTCGTCGGGACCAAGGATTCCCCACCGTGCCGCACTTCCTTGATGCGGCACTCTTCAGCCGCAAGCAGCACCACCTCCCATTGCCACGATCCGGGAACCTTGCGGCAGATGAGTTCGGGTCTGGGCGTGAATTGTGGCCTCGCGCCGGGATTCTCCTTGGGCGATGGTTGGTTGCGAGTCGGGCGCGGTCGCCTTCCGCCAATCTGGCGAGGTTCTGTCGATTCAGGTTCTTCAGCCCGCTTCGACGAATCCTCCGATGAATCGTTGCCGATGTTGGAGCTGCCACTCTGAGGCGTTATCGCGGTCTCTTCAGTAGGGTGCGCGGAAGGCGAATCCGGTTTCTGCGCAATGTCTTCCGGCGGATGGGCAGACAACTCACTCAGTGAATCGTCGCTGCTCGGTATGTCCTGCTCGCTCTCCGTGAAGGTCCGAGGGCACTGCCAACTGTCCGTAGCGTCGCCGAACTCGGCCGATTCGTCATTGGCCGTCGGTCGGTCAATTTGGTGGACTGGTATTTCGGACGAATTGTCCTGACCATCGGCGGTGTAGCAACTGTCGGACTCAGTTTCGTCGTCACTTCCACTGGGATGGACCTTTTCCGAATAATCATCTGATGGTTCTGCGCCCGGATTTACAACTTGATCTCCGGATTCGGGTTGCTGCGGTATGTCGTTGCCATCAGAGTTTCTATCTACCGACTCACCTCTGAGAATCGTTGGCGAGATTTCATGATTATCAGCTGACTTGAATAGTCCGGAGCGCAAGAAACGACAATACCAATTCCGAATTGTTGCTGTGATTTTCTTATACATTGCGTCAAAATAAGCAAGTAGTTTCGTTCAGCCGGGCTCGATTTATTCTCCGCAGGGTCTTGAGCCGCACGGCGGGCAGTCTCTTCAATCGTTGGTTGCTCGGGTCGACTTCGATACCCACCGATTCCAAGGCGGTGACACCCAACAGCGGTTCGGCATTCGCCTCGCCGAATAAAATCGTTCCGCCGACGATTTCGCCCATGAATTCAATGTCCGCGGTCGTAATATCCATTTTGATCTCACGACCATCGGCCAGTTCATATACCCGCTGGCCTTTGGGCTTGAGACCGATGGCTTCCAGGTGTGGTCTGGGCACGAGCGAATCGGTCGCACCCGTATCGACCAGAAACAGCTCTTCCCAACTTCTGTCCGGATCAGCCGGGTTCCGAATGGTAACGGTGACGTGAGTTGCTCCCATTTTATTAACCTTTCCTTCGGTATACCCAGGCGTTTCTTCAACCTGTTGACAGGCCTTTAATTTTTCAATGCCTTACCGGTCATTCAGGTGAAGCGCTCCATAGTTCGGCTTCTCCACCAATAAATTGTGCGAAAGAGTCGTGGTTTCGTCGGAGAATACGGCGGCATCTCCTCAATGAGAATAATGGTATGCAGGCCCATAAATTCCAGATCGCACAATTTCTCAGTTTGAAATACGCATAGCATACAGGTGATCATTAAACTTGTCCATTGAAAACGTGACGCAACTGTCGTTCGGTCCGACAAGAAAACGGTGTCTTCAATTCATCCATCGACAAGTGAAACCTGCCAGCCACCCATCAGACGCCCACAGCGACATCTAACTCGAAGACTTGCGTATTGATGGCACGCAAGGTCTTGGGCAGGGGGTCGCCATGTTCCCGTAGAGATTCCATCAACTTTCTTGCCACATCCCGGCAAATTTCAACCGTTTCGGCTACGGTTCTCCTTTGGGCAACCAGAGCGGGGAAATCATCCGAAGTCGCAAGGTATTCACCGGTTTTCAATCGCCTGATTTGAAGATGCAGCCGGTATTCCGCTGACGTTTCATGCTCTTTTTTCAAGTGAGTTGGAAACGATATGGAAAAGGGCACCCACAAGGGATGCCCCTGCTATTGCAAGCGTAAGATTCAAATTGACCACTTTCATCTTGGAGACCTTCAGGTCTCCATATCCCCCGAGAGCTCTGCCACCTCGTGCAGGGACTTCGGAGTGATCGTGTACGCAAAAGATTCGCGGCTTGCGGCGATCAGCCTTGCAAACGGATCGCGCACCCGCAGCAAACGCGGGCGCGGCGTGGCGCAGTCAAAGACGACGTAGAGCCAGTATTTATCGCGGAGATTGCAGGCCCTGGTCCATTCGTTGGCGCTCATCTCGACATTAGTGGTACCGGCGCGACCTTTGACCTCGATGGCTCGCTGCTCCCAAAGTTTTTCTTGATCGATCGGGTGGGAACCCTCCCACAGTGTCATTGGATCGATAGGGTGGGAATTCTCTACGGGACCATGGGCGTTTGCGGGGCGGGACAAGAGATCGAAGCCCGGCCAGTTGTCCAACCCCGCGCGACGCGCAAGTTCAGGTTGCGAAACGTCTATCACCTCGGCCCCATAACGCTCCTCGTAGGCAGTGACCACTTTCATGGCGATGGCCTCGACGTCGGCATCATAGCGCTCGGCCTCCTCGGGGTGCTGAACGGGCACCACGAGCGCGTGCACGAGGAATTCGACTTTGCCGGTCTGAATGAGTTGGGGTTCGGCTTTCAGTTCGGTGAGCCTGCGAGTTCTTGCTGCCTTCAGACTCCGCTGCCGTTCTTTGATCCTGGGGAGTTCTTCCCCGGCGTGGCGATCACCGGCGCTGGCTTTTTTATTGCAGCGATCCCGGGCCTGCACGAGTTCGGCTTCCTGATGGTCGAAGCCCCGTTTGAGGAGCTCCATACGGGCCGGTAATTCGTCGAGGAGTCGTCGTCGATGGGTCTGCGCCAGTCCTTCCGCTACCTCGTCCCGAACAAATTCAAGCGCCGCGGAAGCCATCCGGCGTGCTCGGGCAGCCAACGGTATCCGGCTCGGAGCGAAGCCCCGGGTCTCTCTCAAGAGGAGCAGATGCTCGACCGGACACTGCGTAACGGTACCGTCGTTCATTTGACGCAGGCCGAGCAGTCTCGAATCGACCACCCTACCACAGTATTTATTGATCGAAGGAGTGGGAACGCTCCCACCGTATCTTTCAGTCGAAGAGGTGGGAATCCCCGTGCCTGTTCCGGCGTTGCCGGGTTCGTTCAACAGAGCGGCCGATTGCGTGTTGTTCTGATTGCAGGACCTTTCAATGGAAACCGAAACGACGTGGAACAGATAAGGCTCGGCTGCGTTTGGATCGATGAACACGGAACCCTTCAGTCCTTCAAGCCCGAAACGGTTTAAAATCGAGGTGGAGATTCGATCAAACAGCGGTTCCCCCGGGTGCATCCAGATCACCTCTTCGTTCTTGCCGGGTTTATGTACAGTCAGACGATCGCGGGTGTTTGCGGGATACATTTCAAGTACCGGTAACAACGCATCGAGCGCACGGGGTTGTTCAGGGGAGAGCGCGAAGGTAACTTCCGGATTTCCCTTGATACGCAGGTCGAGCAGCGGTGCCGCTTTCTCCAGGAAACGTCTCACGTAGCCGGGCAGAAGCCGTCGATAACTTTCCTGCTCCACCTGATCGTTGAGACGCGCCAGTTCGCGGGAGACGTCGCCACCTTCCCCGAATAGCAGGCGCTCCTTTTCCTCGAGAGCCCGGACTTGTTCCCCTGTGAGGTTGCCTTGCAAACGTTCAACGGCGGCTGCAGGGTCTTCTTCCGTGAGCGCCTGCTCGAGATAGTCCTTGATGGACAGGTCCCGGAAAAGGTGGCCGATGACGTCGAATACCTTGTCGGATTGGAGTTGGAGACGGATTGTTTCGAGTTTGTCGAGCAACGTCTTCAGAACCCGTCCCTCGCGCGTGCTTCCTGCCACCAGGTTGATGATGATCACCGGATCGTGCGTCTGGCCATAGCGATGAATGCGTCCCATCCGTTGCTCGAGCCTTGCCGGATTCCAGGGGATATCGTAGTTCACCATCAACCAGCAAAACTGGAGATTGATGCCTTCTCCGGCAGCGTCGGTGGCGACAAGGTAGTTGGCTCCCTCTCCAGTCGAGGGCTTGCGGAAAAACTCCACCTGTCGCTCACGCTCCCGGTACGGCATGCCACCATGGATCAGGGAGACCTGACCGGTGAAGCCGAGTTTTTCGAGTCTGCGCACGAGGAAGTTTGCCGTATCGCGGTGCTCGGTGAAGATAATGAATTTCTGGTCGGCGTATTCGGGATTTTGGAGCACATCGCGGAGTCTCTCGAATTTGGATTCCTCGCCGGCGTTGTACAGTTTCCGTGCTTTGTCGAGCAACTCTGCGACCCGGAAACGTTCCTTCTCGAGCTCGGCGAGACTGACCGCGACGGTGCCGGCAAGAGCGCTGGACTCGAAATCTTCATGTTGCTCGCGGCCGTCTCCGGACGCGGCGTCCTCGTCAGCCGTCCTCGTTTCGAATTGGTCGTCGAGGTTATCAAGGCGTCGTTGTTGTTGCGCAAGTTGTTCCTCGGTGAGCCGCTCGTTCCGAATGTCGTTAATAAAAGCCGTGAGCTTGTCTCGGCGACGCTCGAAGGAGCGCATAAGGGCATAGGTGGAACTGGCGAGACGCCGCTGGAAGACGCTCATCGCCAGCCGGGCGGCGGATCGATTCAGAATCCTGGCCCGGTTGTAGTTGTTGCGGATGTAGTCCGTCGTTTCATCGTAGAGTTCCTGTTCGTTTTCCGGTCCCTGCGTCAGTTGGTAGCTTAACGTGTTGCAGGTTCTGCGGGGATAGAGCGGAAGACCATCGAACTGAACCATCTCCTCCTTGGTGCGGCGAATAAAATGCCTTTGTCGGGAATCAGCGGAGAAGCTGGCGAATGCATCGTAGGTCGAGAGTGTTTCCGGCAGCAGCAAGCGCCACAGGAAATAGTAGGGATGGTCCTTTCCCATGTGTGGCGTTGCCGTCAGCAACAGCAAATGCCGGGCAGACCAGGGCAGCGCCCATTGCTCACTGTCGGCTCCGCCTCCGGCGATGGCTTCTGCCAGCTTGTAGCGACCCGTCTTGCGTACCCGAAAATCCGGCTGACGATTCGCGGAGAGTTTGTGAGCCTCGTCGAAGACCACGAGGTCGTAGGCCTCTGTCCTCGGGTCTTTGAGTTGACCGAAGAGTCGATCCCCGGCCAAAGTGTCGATGCTGACGATGACCAGGTCGCTCTCCGGCCCAAGGAAGGGATTGCCTGATCGCGCATCGCTGCCGCTGATGATGCGAAATTGCAAGCGAAACAGGTTCCACATTTCGCTTTCCCAGTTGCCTAGCAGTCCGGCTGGTGGCACAATGAGCACGCGACGGATAAGCTGTCGGGACAGCATTTCGCGCACATACAGACCCGTCATGATCGTCTTGCCGGCTCCCGCATCGTCAGCCAGCAGAAATCGTAGCGGGGACTGTTGCAGCATGTGCTCGTAGACGGCGATTCGTTGATGAGGCAGGGGGTCGATCCGGGACGTTTCAGTTGCGAACGAGGGATTGAAGAGATGACCGTAAGCCAGTCGATGCGCCTCGGCGACGGTCGAAACGGCATTCGCATCAGCAGAAAAATTCAATTTCTGCTGAAAGGGTACCTGCAAGGGAGTTTCTCTGAAGCGCCTCGATGATTCTTTTTCAGAAACAACCGGAGAGTCGTTGACGACATCGCTTGCCGACGAATTTTCGATCTCGAGAATGCGCCGCCAAGCAAGATTGTTGGGGCGAGATTGTCCATTCTCCCAGCGATTGACCGAGGCGAAGGAAACGCCAATCAACTCTGCGAATTGCGTTTGCGTCAACCCTTTGAGGTCCCGGGCGTTCCTGATACGTTGGGAGTAATCACGTGGCAGATCGACTGGGGTGACTGGTGACATCTTTTTTCTCCATAGTATAAACTCATGGCCATTTGCGAGGCTTCTCGAATGGCACTGAGAGATTGTTTTGGGGTGAGAGCTTCCGGGTCGACAATCAATTCCAAAAGAGCAGGTTTTCCACTTGTCCTGGCCCTCTCAAAGGCTGCAGGAAACGCTTTGGTTTGGAGAACCCGTTCCCCAAACGCGCCATAAGCTCGAGCGAGAGCTGCAAAATCGGGGTTCTTCAAAGAGGTTGCCATCACGCGTGCGGGATGATGACGTTCCTGGTGCATACGGATGGTGCCCAACATGCCATTGTTGACCACGATGAAAATCACCGCGACCCCGTATTGCATGGCTGTCCCCAGTTCTTGTCCGAATATTTGAAAACATCCATCTCCGTTGAAGCTGACCACACACCGTTCCGGCGCTGCCAGTTTTACGCCGATAGCTGCTGGCACCGAGTATCCCATCGCACCATTGCTGGGAGCAATTTGCGTGCGGTAGCGTTTGTGCTGAAAAAAACGATGCACCCACACCGTGTAATTCCCGGCGCCATTGGTAATGATGGCGTCTTCAGGCAACACCTTACTCAAATGCGCGACGATTTCACCAAAATTGAGAGATCCGGGGACTGGAGTGGGAATGTTATATTCCAAATACGATTCACGGTGCTTGGCAATGTTTCCTCGCCAGCGCCCGCTATCCACGGGAAAAACCTTAGGCAGAGCCGCGGTAAATTCCTCCATGGAGGCGTTGATCGCCAACGTGGGATAAAAAACACGGCCTAACTCTTCGGCACCCGGATGAATATGGATCAGCTTCTGGGTCGGATTGGGAACGTCGAGCAGCGTGTAGCCGGATGTCGTCATTTCTCCCAGCCTTGGCCCGGCAACAATCAGTAAATCACTGGTTCTGACGAATTTTTCCAGGTACGGATTGAGGGCGATGCCAATGTCGCCTACATACTGGGGATGCCGATTGTCAAAACAGTCCTGGGAGCGAAAAGATGCTGCAACTGGTAGTCGATTCGCTTCCACGAACTCCGTGATCCGGACAACCGCTTCTTCTGTCCAGGTGGCGCCCCCGACTATTAGCAAAGGAGATTCGGCGCCTTGCAGATGCGTCCGAAATGTTTCCATGGACTGGGGAGAAGGGGCAGCTTGCACCCGATGCGCGGGTTTGCCGTCCTCCACATTGGCCTCTTCGCGAAGCATATCCTCCGGCAAGGCAAGCACCACCGGACCCGGGCGTCCGCAAAGAGCGACGTGAAAAGCCCGGCTGACGTATTCCGGAATTCGGGAAGAGCTATCGATTTGCGCCACCCATTTTGCCATTTCTCCATACATACGGCGGAAATCGATTTCTTGAAAGGCTTCCCGGTCCATCATCGAACGTTCTACCTGACCAATGAGGAGAATCACGGGAGTGGAATCCTGAAAGGCCGTGTGGATTCCGATCGAGGCGTTCGTGGCACCCGGCCCGCGGGTCACCAGACACACTCCCGGACGACCGGTCAATTTGGCAGACGCCTCGGCCATATTTGCCGCCCCTCCCTCGTGTCGGGTTGTGATCACTTGAATAGAGTCCCGGTGTTCATAAAGCCCGTCCAACAACTCGAGAAAACTTTCACCCGGCAAACAGAAAACACGTTCCACTCCCTGGATTTTGAGTTGATCGGCTAAAATATGTCCTCCTGTTCGTCTGCGCATAAAGCTTGGATCCGGATTGGCAAATTTATTAATTCTGCTACTTTTCCTGTTAAAATTGAGGTTAATATATCGACAGGTTGTACAAAGTCAATTTATATGCATATGGCCAACTATGACAAAGTGGCCGATTGAAAAGAATTTGCTGGACTTTTGAAGTCGCTTTGTCAAATAATCACAATTCTTATCAATATCACTAATTCAGCTTGGAGATGATATGAAAAAACTCTTCATATTGGGGTGCTTTGTTTTACTGAGTTGGGTATTAGCAGAAATGGCGGACCGGGATCTGATGGCCAACTCCGCCGCCCGATTTGCGGCCCTTTCCAAGCGTCCGGTGCGCGAGGAATTAGCAAAAGGGAAGTTTTTGATTGCCAGTCCGCAATTGCAAGGCACTTACTTTGGGGAAACCGTCATTCTGCTGACCGATCATGATACCTCCGGAAGTATGGGGTTGATCGTCAATCGCCCCACGTCCATCGATCTTTCAGCCTTGGGGCCGGAATTCAAGGGGAGTCACAGGGAAGATCACTTATACGTTGGCGGACCTGTGGCCAGGAACCGGGCATTTCTTTTGATCCAAACCCCATCTCCCCCTGACGAAGTGATTCACGTTCTGGAAGATATCTATTTCGGCAACAGTCGCAGACTCTTCGAAACAATTCTCCAATTCAACTATCCCGAGGAACAATTTCGGGTTTATTTGGGATATGCAGGCTGGTGGCCGGGCCAATTGGAACAAGAAGTCCGGGAAGGTGCATGGCAAGTGGTAGCAGGTAACAGCGCCATGGTGTTTCAACAAGCGCAAAGAAAGTAAAGACGGTACGCCGATGTGGTGGTACCACTTTTTATCAGAAGGGATTGGAAAAAACAGCAATAAAAAGTATCTTCCAACTTCAATAAATAGAGCAATAACATGGTGGAAAAAGTCGAAAAAAAAGAACTGGATCAGGAAGAATTGGAGGAGTTTTCCCTGAAAGTCTGGAAATACAAGGAAGGGGAAATGGTCTCTTTAATGATCCATCTGGGAGACCGCTTGGGGCTTTATCGAGCAATGGATGGAGGCGGGTATATGACTGCAAAGGCACTGGCAGAGCACACTGGTTTGCACGAACGCTGGCTACTGGAGTGGTTGCGCAGCCAAGCGGCTGCAGGTTTATTGGAACGCGAATCGGGGGATCGCTTTGAATTGACCGCCATTGGCCGGGAAGTCCTGGTAAATGAGGAAAGTAGTTTGTGGTTTGCAACGGGCGCTTTTGGCGAACCTTTGCATCCGGATATCGTTGAGTGTCTTGCAGGGGCATTTCGCACGGGAATTGGATTGACCTATCAGGATCTGGGTCCGACCACGGCACGCCAAATTGCTCGCACGCTGGGGCCTTGGTCGCGACTGGCGCTCGTTCCTACCATTTTACCGGCTCTGGAGGGAGTCGTGCCTAAATTGAAGCATGGGGGAATCGCCGCTGATGTCGGCTGCGGTGCGGGCGTAGCTTTGACCGTACTTGCCAAAGCCTTCCCTCACGCGGAATTTCATGGCTACGATACCTCTTCTTTTGCCATCGAACAGGCAGAGGAGAGGGCAGCTGAAGCGGGGGTGGAGAATGTGACGTTCCACGTGGCGCGGGGTGAGGATTTGCCGGAGGAACCCACCTATGACTTTTTAATCACCTTGGATTGTCTCCATGATATGACACGACCGGACAAAGTCATCGCCGCCATTCACAAAGCTCTCAAACCGGAAGGAACCTGGCTGATCAAAGACATCAGAAGCCACCCCGATTTCGAAGAAAACATGAAAAATCCGGTGTTGGCCATGATGTACGGGTTTTCTGTCGCCTCGTGCATGTCTTCCGCCATGTCGGAGCCTGATGGTATGGGATTGGGCACGCTGGGATTCAATCCGGAAGTCGCCCGCAAAATGACCAGCGAGGCCGGCTTCACCCAATTCAAGGAGCATGATTTTGACGACCCGGCCAATCTTTACTATGAAATACGGCCCTGAATAGGAGGGTTCCCGACCAATCGATCAGAGAATACCGTGGGAGGGTTTCCGCCCAATCGATCAGAGGATACTGAAGGAGGAAGTGATGGACGAATCCGGGAAATTGTTGGATCTTCAAAAGAAGATGGAAGCCGCTGTCAAGGAAAAAGCGCGGCAGCAAAGTGAAGACAGAGCCCAAGAGTTGAATATTTCTCCGGCCCTATTGAAATTTCTGGAAGCGCTTGAAAATCGCTTGGACAAACTGGAGCAAAAAGTAATTAAACTTCATACAATTCGAGATTGAAGACGGTTTTATGCCACCGTGATCAGGCGATCGAGTGCAAGGTCAGCACGCGCTTCTTCGGTAAAGGATGCCATCCGGTCCCCGAGGGATATTCCTGTAGCATCGGCAATCCGCGCCTTTTCCTGTTTTCCGCCAACTTTCAATTTCTGATACGATTTTGCTAAATCCTGTTTTTCCCGCATAAACCGGCGAATGTCGGGTCAAGATCCGGTGAACCGCGGGGCGCGCCTCTCTGCCATCGCCCGGACTCCTTCACGAAAATCGGAGGTGGCGCCAAGCTCGCTTTGCACGGCGAGTTCGTGCTCAGTAGCCCGTGCCACTTCGTCGGCAAGAGCAGCGCGCATGGTAGCGCGGATTTCGCGCAGGGAAAGCGGGGCCGACTCGGCAATCTCCGAGGCAAGAGCGTGCGAGCGCGAGCGCAGCGAATCACGCGGAACCAATTCTTCGGCCAGACCCATCGCCAAAGCCTCCTCGCCTTTCACGCGACGACCGGTGAGCAAGAGCATTTCGGCACGGGCATGACCGATTATGCGTGGTAAGGTGACACTCAGACCGAAGCCGTGATGGAAGCCGAGACGGGCAAAATTGGCGGAAAAGCGCGCTTCGGGACAAGTAACCCGAAAATCGGCGGACAACGCCAGTCCCAGTCCACCTCCGATGGCGGCTCCATGCACGGCTGCGACAACGGGTGTCGAAGCGCGAAACAAGCGCACCGCTTCCATATAAAGGTTACCAGCTTGGCTTTCGAGCCGCTCTTTTCCCCACGATTGTTGCGCTGTCAGTTCCGCACCGGCGCAAAAGTGTTTGCCTTGCGAGCAGAGTACGATGGCGCGGCAGTCCTCACGCGCATCAAGTGACTCGTAGACGTCTGCAAGTTCATGAATGAGAGTGAAGTCGAAAAAGTTATTGGGTGGACGGCGAATCTCGACACGCGCTACATAGTCGGCTACTTCGACCGAGATATCTCTGCTGACCCCTTCATCCCTCTGCGCATTCATATTCGTTCCCTATTTTTTGTTGACTTTCATTTTTTGATACAGGGTTGCTAAATTGTACTGTACCTGCATCATCCTGCGGTGGATGGAACAGGCCTGCTCGATGATGGATTCAAATTCGTCTTGATTGGTACCGGGAAGAGATTGTAAAGCCGCATCCGCTCGCTCTGAAATGTCATTCATCCGTTCAATGCTCGATTGCAAAGTCTGCTGGAATGCCGAGTTGTCATCCGGTTTTCTATTTTCCGTCCTGAACTTCCCGTCCTTTTCAGAGAAACTTTGGCGATGATTGTCCGGTGTGATGCTTTTCACGTTACCCTTCTTGTTTCCTGAACCTCCATCGTGATTTTTAAATTCGAGAAATTTGGAGGATGAGAAACGAGTCCCTGTCACTGGACTTTCTCTGTGGAAAATCTGTTTTTTTTCTGATTTTGGTGTAGGCTGATTGCAGCAATTATATGAACAAATGCAAAACGGAGACCAATCCATCACGCGTTTGACGATCCCTTCGCGGAAGCGTTTCCTTTCCCACGGGACAACATGACCGGAAACAAACAACAGATTTGGAGCAGCCATCTGAAGCGGAACCCTGCCGAACAAAATGTCCTTTTTTGCGCAGGACGGGACGTGCAATCCTTACCAATGGCCGATGACGTGTTGCTGCCTTATGATCTTTGGACCAATCGCGCCCACGCGATCATGCTCTATGAACAAAAAATCATGACTTCGCAGACCCTCTCCCTGATTCTGCAAGGGCTTGCTGAGTTGGAGGAAATGATAGAGGCCGGTCAATTCGCATTGGATCCTCAAAAAGAGGATGCGCATCTCAATATCGAATCGTACCTGACGGAAAAATATGGGCTTGCGGTTGGGGGAACCCTGCATACAGGGCGGAGTCGCAACGATCAAATCGTCTGTGACATGCGGCTTTACATGCGTGAGGCATGCTTACAATTGGGAGCGAATTCGACCACGTTTTCCACAGCCTTGCTCGCTCACGCGAAAAAGCATGTCCAAACCGCCATGCCCGGATTCACTCATTATCAGCCTGGAATGGTGACCAGCTGGGGGCATTGGGTGTGTTCTTATGTCCAGGGGATCTGTCGGGACTTGGAGCGGGTTGGTTTTACCTACCAATTGATCAACCGAAATCCGTTGGGAGCTGCAGCGTCTTTCGGCACTTCATGGCAGATCAACCGTCAACGGACCTCGGATCTGCTGGGGTTCGATTGTGTCGACACCAATACCTTGGACTGCATTGTCTCTCGTTGGGAAAATGAAGCGCAACTGACGCAAACCTATGCCGTGTTGATGAATCATCTGAGTACTATAGCCCAGGATTTGATTTTCCTCAGTTCACCCTATATAGGAATGATAGAAATTGAAGAGAGCATGGTCACGGGATCTTCCATCATGCCCCAGAAAAAAAATCCTGATTTTGCAGAAGTGATTAAAGCCAAAGCATCGTTGAGCCACGGAATCCTGATGAGCCTGTTGGGCATTCAAAAGGGAAGCTTGAGCGGCTTCAATCGGGATACGCAGCTAACCAAATACCTGGTGATGGACGTCATTCGTGAATGTGAGCCAGCCCCTTTGATCCTCAAAAGTGTTTTCGAGGGTTTAACGGTACATGAAGAGGTGATGCGCCAGTATTGTCAGGAAGGGTTTGTCAATGCCGTTGATGTGGCTGATTATCTGGCACGTACCCTCGATATGCCGTTCCGGGAGTGTTACCATGTTTTAGCGTTGGCCGTTAAATATTCCCAGGAAGCCGGCCGTATCACGCACCCCGCTTTACAGCATGCTATGCGGGAATCTGGTTGCCTTGGGGAAATTTCTCCGGAAACGGTCGATTCCCTGAATGATCCTTCCTCCCTTCTCAAACAACGGCAACACCAGGGCGCTCCCAATCCGGAATCCTTACCAACCCAAATCGAAGCGCTTTCCAATTCCCTCACAGAGCATTCCCGGTTCCTGCAACAAGCGAGGAATCAATTGGAACAAGCACGCAATGTTTGCTTTTCGTTTCAACCCTGAGTCGCTAATGAACAGGGCGTCTCACGGCAGAGTTTCTTATGCGCTCTACTCAAATCCTGCCACAATCCCTCCTGCCAAAGGATGAATTTTGTCTGAATTTCTTGACTGGCACTCTCATTATTTCCTAGTTTTTTAGTATGTTTATAGCTAAGATGAGGTGTTTTCAAGAGATAAATTAGAATTTCCTATTTTTTTAGTATGTTATTATAAATCTATAAGACACTGATATAATTTATATTAAAAAATAAAAAAATAAATCTTGACTTATTCGTTTAAATTTCATATTAATTTACTCAGATAATGAAGGAGTGCATATGAAGCGCTCAACCCGATGTAATTATGCGCTGCGCGCAGTTTTGGAGCTATCGCATTATTACAACAACAAACTGGTACGGGTCTCGGATCTTTCCAAAGCTCAAGATATCCCGAACAAGTATCTCGAACAAATCATGTTACAGTTGAAAAAAGCAGGATATGTGGAAAGCAGAAAAGGGCCAAGTGGGGGTTATGCTCTGGCAAAGCCACCGGATGAAATTTTTTTGGGGGATATCATTCGCTTGGTTGATAAACGCTGGTTCTCTCCGGAACATTCGGATCCCCTGACTCATTTGCAATCCGTGGGAGAAGGTCGCCTTCATTTTTTTGGAGTATGGGCCGAAGTTCAGGAAGCAATAGCCAGGGTTTTAGACACTATCAGTATGCAGGATATTCTGAGACGGGAAGCCAAAGTGAGTTCTCGGAACAACCAGGGTTTCATTTATTATATTTAATTATAAAAGCTCCCACAACTGGAGAGGTCTGGGAGAAAGGAATTTTTCAAAAGGTAAACATGACAGCAATTGAACACACCCAAGAGAGTTGGCAGCACATTATTAACGAAGTAGATCTGTCCAAGTATTTGGAGCTCTACGAAACCGAACTCAACCGTTGGCTGAATGGAGAAGTTCCGGAAGCGATTTTCACGGAATTTCGTCTGCGCCATGGTGTTTATGGACAGCGCCAACCAAATCAACAGATGATACGCATCAAACTGCCTCTGGGCATGGTCTCCACTGAGCAGTTGAAAACCATGGCCGATTTGTCTGACGAACTGGCGGATGGGGTTTCGCATGTCACGACTCGCCAGGATATCCAGTATCATAACGTCAACATCCGGGATACGCCAGAATTACTGAGACGGCTGGCCCAAGTGGGAATTACGACCTTGGAAGCGTGCGGAAACGTGGTCCGCAATGTTTGCGCATGCACCAAAAGTGGAGTTTGCGCGTCCGCCGTGTTTGATACCACCCCGGATGCTCTTGCCATGTCTGAATTTTTATTGAAGCATCCCGAAGCTCAGGATTTCGGTCGGAAATTCAAAATTTCATACTCCGGCTGCGCCGATGAGATGTGTGGACTGGCCCACATGCACGACATCGGAGCCATTGCGCAAGTACGACAAATTGAAGGAAAACCGGTGGCAGGATTTGAATTGCTCATCGGAGGTGGTTTGGGGGCTGTCCCTCGAAAAGCCCGGCAATTGTATGAATTTATTCCACGGGAAGAGCTTTTTTCCGTGGCTCAGGCCATTGCCCGGGTTTTTACTCGCCATGGGGAGCGTCGCAACCGCAATCGAGCACGATTTAAATTTGTAGTGGATAAACTCGGAATTGATCCGGTGCGTGAGATGATCGAAGAAGAACGGAGCAAAATCGGCCGTAAAAAAGTGGGAGCCAGCATTTTCTCCAAGTACTCGAGTTACAGTGAATCTCCCTATAAACCCCCGTCTTCCCTGGATCTGGAAGCACAGAGCGACGAATTCAAAAAATGGTTCCAACACAATGTGGAAGCCCAACAGCAGGAAGGATATTCCATCGCGCATATATTTTGTCTTTTGGGCGATGTCACCGGCGATCAATTACGCCGATTGGTGGAGATTTCCCACCAGTATATTAAAGACACGATCCGCTTGAGTGCGGAACAAAACATCGTGTTTCGCTGGGTTTCGAATGCAGAGTTGCCGTTTCTATATGAAGACCTCAAACAGTTGGGGTTGCATGGCTACGGCAACACCCTCAGTGATGTCACCGCCTGCCCGGGCACCGATTCCTGCAAACTGGGAATCACCGCGTCCAGGGGGCTTGCAACCATGCTTCACGAGCAATTTCAGAATGAATTGTACGAACTGGGTGAAAAAACAGGAATGAAGATCAAAGTCAGTGGTTGCCCCAATTCCTGTGGACAGCACCACATTGCCGATCTCGGTTTCTTTGGTTCGGCCCAATCCAAGGAAGGCCGGATTGCACCCGTATTTCAGATGCTTCTGGGAGGCACCACTTCCGGCAACGCGCAATCGTATGGCTTGGCTGTCGGGAAAATATCCCCACACCGCATTCCGGAAGCCATTGAGCGGGTGAACCGTTTTTATGAGAACTTCGGAGAGGTAGATGAAAGTTTCTCTCAGTTTGTGGAACGGGTTGGTAAAAAGAAAGTCAAAGAGGAATTAGCCGATTTGATGACCTTACCCACTTATGAAGACAATCCCGATTTTTTCACGGATGTGGGAGAGGAAACCGCATTCAAGTTGAGTACGGAAAAAGGTGAATGCGCCGGGGTATTGCTGCCCCGTACTGAATTTTTATTGGAAGAATGCGACCGAAATAACGCGCAGGCGGCTATTATGCTGGAAGAAAGCCGGTCCCGGGAAGCTTATCAGCTGGCAAAGTCCTCGATGGAAAAAGCCTCAATAGCATTGCTACTCACTCAGGGCTACGAAGAATTCGGAGATTATGTGACCGCCGATGCCTTCAAGAGCCACTTTGTGGAAACGTCCATCTTCTTTGCCAAACCGGCTGCCTACTATTTAAAAACTCTGGACGAAGATTTTGCATCGCTGGATGAAACCAATATCCGCTATACCATTGAACAGGCGATCCTGTTTGTCGAGGAAGCGCATGTGGTCTATAGCCGGATTGCCCAAAGCGCCAATGATGTTGCTGCCTGAAGCCAAAATGGAAGTCATGAACATGTCGAATCAAATGCCGATTGGCGAGCACTTTACGCAAATACAGGCTGTATTGCGCAAACTCAATCACCTGGATACGGCGCGGCTCATTCGGGAAGCCTATGATATTTTCGGTGACAAATTAATCGCTACGACCTCCTGCGGTATCAGCTCAGGAGTGCTGGTTCATTTTTTGTCCGAACTCGAATTGCCCATCCGCGTCGTTTTTGTCAACACCGGTTTCTTGTTTCAGGAAACCCTGGATTACTTCGAGACCTTGAAAGCAAATTATAGGAAACTGGATTTCGTGGAAGCATTGCCAAAACTCACAAAAGAGGATTTTTTAAAAAAACATGGGAGATTGTACTTGTCCAATCCCGATTTGTGCTGTGCCATGAATAAAGTTCAACCACTGGAAGACTATATCAACCAGTATGGCGTTCGGGCGTGGATTTCCGCGGTGCGCAAAAGTCAGACCCATCAGAGAAGCAGCTTTGCGCGTGCCATCTTGACAAAAAAGGAAATATATAAACTCCATCCCTTCCTGGATTGGACTTCCGACGAAGTTTTTACTTATATGAAAAAAAAGCGAATCCCTGTCCATCCTCTCCATATTTCAGGAAAAGATCAAAGCCTGGGATGTGTTCCCTGCACAAAGGGTGTGGGAATCAATGGAAGAGAGGACCGGTGGAATCAGTGTGAAAAAACAGAATGCGGGCTACATACCGATCTTTGAAAAAAAACAATCAGCAACGTAAAATGCCATTTGGCAAGGAGAAAAGTCAATGCGGCAAGATATGAACTTTGATCAGTATTTGGATTGCCGAAATCTCACTTGTCCGATGCCCGCGCTGCAAACAAAAAAGGCGTTGTCCAAGTTATCCCCCGGACAAGTGCTGAAAATGGCTTCGACGGATCCGGGCTTCATCAGTGACATGAGAACCTGGAGTACTCGTACCGGGAATTCAATTCTCAAAACGGAGGTGGAAGGAAACGCGCATGTCTTTTTCATTCAAAAGAACTGAATGCGTTTCCTCTTTTCCATCAAATGAGAATGCCATGTATGATAATTGCGGAAGACACGTAAAAGCCTGCTTCCAGTAATCCCACACCGACATTACGGTCTTCCACCATTTCTTTGTCCATATCGTAGGGAATGATTTTGTGCAGCCCCTTGCGTCCCAATCCCAGACAGATGATCCCTGCTAAAAAATAAAGCACCGTTGTGATCAGTTCAGCAGCCAGAATTGCCCAGATACTCGGGGTCTCTCCCTCTAAAAATGGAAACAAAGCATAATTGACTTCTCCTGCCACTGAAGCGTGGATAATAATGGCGATCCCAATATAAAATCCGGCTTCCGCGCAGGAAACCGCGCGATTGTCCTTTTCCGAGGTCTCATGGGTCAAATCATAGGAAGTGATCCAATCAAAGAATTTCCGCCCCAGCATGAGGGCAATCAATCCAATACTGAAATAAACAACTATCTGGAGCAATCCAGTCATAAAAGCATTTAACATCTCTTCTCCTTTCGAGGTTTGGATGATTCGTAAGCAGCCTGAAAAACATTTTTTCTCACAAGCAATTGAAACAATCCACCATCATTTCTTCAATTTTTCTTGAATTTCGTTTATGGTCGAATAATTCTTTTAAAAACCGTCCCAAGTCTTTTCTACAATCATTGGCATCATTCCATGCTCACAGAAAAGGAATCCCAATTTTTAGAAACCCGGCGAGTGGCCCGCTTGGCCACCGCAAATTTCCAATGCCAGCCACATGTTGTACCCGTTTGTTTTACGCTGCATGGAAACACGGCTTACATCACCGTAGATAAAAAACCAAAGCAAAATACAAACCGTATACTGAAGAGAATTCGCAATATCCGGGAAAATCCACAAGTCGCTCTTGTTGCTGACCACTATGACGATACCGACTGGTCACAATTGGGATGGGTAATGTTGCAGGGTCGCGCAGAAATCCTCGAGAATGGTGTTGAACATGACCATGCTCAGGAATTACTGAAACAGCGATATCCGCAATATGAAGCCATGGTGTTGAATGATCTTCCTGTCATTGCGATCAGAATGTTGAAGGTTGCCAGTTGGGGCAACCTTTCAGGATAAAAACAGACCCCCGCGAAACTACCCCCCCTGGATTGCAGAAAGGACGTGAACTTCCGCACCTTCAGGGATCCGTTCATAGGTGGGGTGGGCGACGACTTCGCCGTTGATGGCGACAGCAAAGCCGGATTTGAGCGCATTGGCGATACCAGGGTAGCGCCGGTCGAGTTCTTTTACAAGTGACTTCACCGAAGAGGCTTGCACTTCGACTACTTCAACCCCATCGGTGAAGCTTTGCAGATTTGATGCAAGAATGACTCGAACCATCAGCCAGCGCCGTTGTGTTTGTTCAATGCATCGAGAAGCGCGACCGGAGACATGGGAAGATCGCGCAAACGTACTCCAACCGCATCAGAGATGGCGTTTGCAATCGCAGGAATAGGAGGCACAATGCCCACCTCACCAACTCCTCGCACCCCATAAGGATGATTGGGATTGGGTACTTCGACAATGATCGTTTCGATCATGGGAAGATCCGAAGCAACAGGAATACGATAATCCAGAAAACTCGGGTTTTCCATAACTCCTTTGTCGTCATGGATATATTCCTCATTGAGCGCCCAGCCAATGGCCTGCGCCACTCCTCCTTGCATTTGTCCTTCCACATAACTGGGATGAATGGCCGTGCCGGCATCCTGAGCCGTGGTGTATCTCACAATGGTGACCCTTCCTGTTTCAGGATCGACTTCAAGGTCACAGATATGAGAGGAAAAGGCCGGACCTTGGCCTTTGGCCTCGAGAGAACCCGTTGCCGTGAGCGGACCTCCGGTCTGTTTCGCTGCGCCAGTGATCTCTGCCAGTGAGAGCGGTGGCTCATTTTTGCCAGTATGGTAGGCACTGCCATCGATCCATTCAACCTCATCGACATTGCAGTCCCACATGATAGCCGCTCGTTCCCGCAGTTGAACAACGAGTTTACGACAGGCTTCCACTACCGCCCATCCTGTGGCGAAAGTGGCGCGACTTCCCTCGGTAACATCAGTGAAGCCAACGGATTCGGTATCGCCCACGACGGGTTGAATCAGTTTGACGTCGATGCCGAGCTCTTCGGCGGCAAAGAGTGCCATTGAAGCGCGACTGCCGCCAATATCCGGACTACCGGTGACCACGACTGCAGTGCCATTTTCGGTAAGATTAACCGTCGCGCTTGAAGATTCCGCGATGTTGAACCAAAACCCGGTCGCGACCCCACGTCCTTGATTGGGAGCCAACGGCGCTTTGTAATGGGGATGGTCGCGAATGGCTTCCAAGGTTGCCTTGAGCCCTATCGGTCCGTATATCGGCCCTTCCGGCCTCTGATGGCCTTCCTCCGCCGCATTGAGCAATCGCAAATCGATTGGATCCATTTTTATCTCGCAAGCGATCTGGTCAAGAACGGTCTCCGTAGCAAAGGCAGCCATAGGCGCTGACGGAGCTCGATAGGCGACATTGACGGGTTTATTGACCACTACCTCAAAGGCTTCGATTTTAAAGTTGGGGATTTTGTAAGGCGCAAAGACACACCAGGCGCCCAGCATTCCCCAAATTCCAGGGAAGGCCCCACTCTCATATGCGAGCCAGGCTTTACCCGCCACAAGCGTGCCGTCCTTACGAGCTCCAAGTTTGACCTTAACCCGCGTACCGGGGGTGGGTCCGGTTGCTCGAAAGACTTCATCACGACTCATGACGATTTTTACCGGCCGCTTCGCAAGCTCAGAGAGCCTCACTGCCAGTGGTTCGAGATATATGGTGGTTTTGCCACCAAATCCTCCTCCAATCTCGGCCGGGATCACTTTGATTTGGGAAGTTTCCCAACCTAACATTTTCGCGGTCTGGGAACGGACCCGAAAATGTCCCTGAGAGGAGCACCAAATGGTCGAGCGACCGTCTGTGCCGGTATCGGCAACGGCGGCGTGTGGTTCAATATAGCCTTGATGAACAACCTTGGTGGTAAACTCGTGCTCATACACCACGTCTGCCTCTGCAAAACCAGCTTCGAGGTCACCACGCTCGTAGTGAGACCGGTTGGCAATGTTAGAGGGTTTGGTGGGAACCGGGTCGACACCCTTGGTTATCAAGTTTTCGTGGAGCAAAGGCGCGTCATCGGCCATGGCTTCATCGACGGTTATTACATGACCCAGTACTTCGTATTCAATCGCGATCTTCTCGGCAGCCGCTTTGGCCTGACGACGAGTATTGGCAGCCACGGCGGCCACTACCTGCCCTTCATAGCGCACCTTGTCGCGTGCCATCAAATTGCGTGAAACGTTGTCCGAGGGATTCGGATCCGGAAAATCCTTGCCTGTGACGATGGCTCTCACTCCGGCCATGGCTTCCGCTTCCGTCGTATCGATGGAAAGAATACGCGCATGGGCATGAGGGGAGCGTAAGACGTGACCATGGATCATCCTGGGCATGATCATATCCGCGGCAAAGCGGGCACGACCGGTCACTTTTTCCAACCCATCGTGTCGTACGGGTCGGGTTCCGATCCATTTATAGGGGGTTTTGGTTTCAGAAGTTTCATTAGCAATTGTCATAATATTTCCCCTTTCCTTTATGCGTTATTCATTTGTGCGGCGGCATCAATCACCGAGCGCACGATTTTGTCATATCCGGTACAACGGCAAAGATTGCCAGCCAGGGCATAACGAATTTCGGTTTCCGTGGGATCGGAATTGCGCTCGAGCAATGCTTTGGCAGCAACGAGAAATCCCGGAGTACAAACCCCACATTGCAGAGCGGCTCCTTCGAGAAAAGCTGTTTGCAAGGGATGGAGCGTCTCCCCGTCGGCCATTCCTTCGACTGTTTCAATGTGCGCGCCATTTGCTTCGGGAGCAAATGCCAGGCATGAACAAATCAAGAGGCCATCGAAAATTATTGAACAAGCGCCACAGTCTCCGGTACCGCAGCCTTCCTTTGCCCCTGTTAGTCCAACTTCGTCGCGCAACGCATCGAGCAATGATTCATCGTCATCACAAAGAAACTCGACCTCGTCGCCATTAATATTACATACTACATGTGTTCGATTCATACTATTCTCCTCATTTGCGTGCACGTTCCGCTGCTAATTTGACAACCCGTTTCGCTAGAACCCCAGCGACCTGAGTACGATATTCAATGGTACCTCGTTTATCATTGATTGGGCTACATGCGGCACTGGCGGCGGCACCGACGGCGGCCAATGTCTGATCGTTGATAGGCTGACCCCGCAGCGCATCCTCAGCCGCTGGTACTCGAACGATAGTGGGGGCTGCCGCACCAACAGCGATTGTTGCCTCTTTGCAATGATCATTCTCATCCAGCGTAATCCTCGCTGCCGCATCAACGACTGCGATATCCATCTCCGTGCGGGGAATAAACCGCTCATAGGCATCAGAGGTGCGCGGAGACGGGCGTTCAATTTTAAATTCGACGACAAACTCACCTGATGCCAGCGACGTCTGCCCCGGGCCAGTGGCCACCTCGGACACGGGTATCGCGCGAGTGCCTCCATTGGTTGCAATCACGGCTTGCGCGTCATTGACGATTAAAGCCGGTACGGTGTCTGCTCCCGGAGACGCATTGCAAACATTACCTCCCCAACTAGCCCTGTTTTGGATCTGATCGGAACCGATCAGTCCACTGGATTCAGCAATCCCCGGGAAATCCGCCTGAAAGTCCGCGCTTCCATGGATAGAGGCCACTGGCGTAGCGGCCCCTACGGTCCATGCGCCATTTTCGCATTCCATACCAATCAAGTCCGGGATGCTCTTCAGATTAACCATCAGTTTCGGTTCGGGTCGTCCCGCTCGCATCTGTGGGACAATATCAGTTGCTCCGGCGAACACACAATAGTCTGGTTCCGTACCAAGTAGAGCAAGTGCCTCCTCGACTGATTTTGGTGCTACATATTTCATTCATTTCTCCTAAAATGATGTCTCTTGAAACGAAGATTTTTACAGATCGCTACCCAACTTATTGCCCTCGACAATGAGCATCGAGACTGAGAATCCGGGAGCAGGACAAAAAGAACGCAGCAAATCGCTAAATCTTTGCGACTAAAAAACCTTCGATCGTAGTTGAATACAGTCTGATAAGGTTTTCAATCAGGTACTCTAATTAATGAAAACCCAAATGTCAAAATATATTTTTTCTCTTTGCAATATCGCCTTTTGATTATTTTTGATCCGGGAGAGGGAAACCTTTACAATCATCGGTTTTTTGCTTTTTCATTGCGCAGTCCGAGCGCTTTCAGATAAGGAACATAGCGTTCCAGAAATTCCCATTCACGAGCATCCCAGGCTTGTTCTTCGAGATATTCATCCATGGCGAGAAAATAGGTCAGCAGCCCTTCAGCCGCTCTGCTGTTGCTCACTTTTTTGGTATGCAAGAGCATTTGCGCCAGGAAACCGTTCATTTCCATGTGATATTCAATATCTCCCCAATGCAGGGAAAGACTATCAGCAAAAATACGCAGGTCTCGGTCAAAAAACTGGTTCTTGGTTGATTGCAAAACTATCAATGCCGTTTCCTCAAAATGGGGATTTTCAAAACGAGTGGCGGCTTTCTGGAATAAATATGCCAAGTACGCATAATTCGCCAGCCGGCTTTCACCCATCCATTTGTTCCGGGTCACCGAGTAATAGTGGGAGAGTCGATCATTTTGCCGGATCATCGATGCCAGCAAATCAAGAGATTGTTTTATTTTATGTTCAAGAGCAAATCCATCAGAATATTCAAGGACATCGATCAGATAGTCGAGCGTAGGAGCCACACGGTTGACAAAGACCTTTTGAATCACGAAGGGAGCTTGCATGGTTTTTCGTTGCTTGGCATCAAAGAAATAGTAATGCGTGTCGGCTTCTTGGAAGCTCAAAAAGATACCGGTCTTTGAATCAAAGAGAGTCGTGACCAGATATTTCAGCGTTTGGTCTGCGATTTTCTTCAATTCGGCATCTTTAGTCTCGCGCGCCATTTTGTAAAGAAGCAAAATATTTCCCGCATTCAAATCCGCCATTTTTTCATAATGTGGGATTTGCCACTCCCGTTTCTCCGCATAGCGGAAAAATCCTCCTTCAATGGGATCATAGATGCGCAGGATTGCTTTCTTCAAAGTCAGGTGGATCGACTCGATGACCTCAGCCCGGTCTTCCGCATTGGCCGTGTCCAACAGATAGAGAAGGGTTCCGGGAAAAATGGCTTTTTCTTTTTTGCCGATCCCTCCTTCGCTCAGGTCAAAATTCTCCAAAATCGTTTGCTGAAACAATTCCTGGAACGACTGCATTCTTTCCTTTTCCAATTCTTTGGGAGGATCATATTCATAAGCAATCGTTTCAAACCCGGGGATCGTCCGTCCTTCGTCTACATTTTGCTTGACTTCATACAGTACTTTAACGAAATCTTTGGGATAAACGGTACCCGCGTACTGATAGTGAACACTAGTATCGGGATTCAAAAAAACTGTGTAGGGCCAGCCTGTTGCCTTGAATTTTTTAAAAACGGTCGGGTGGATATCGGCATCAATGAAGATATTGACAAAATTCTCATTGAGAAAGGCGTGTACGTTGGGATCCATCAATGTCTTGTTGGCAAAGATCTTACACCAATGACACCATTGCGCTGAGAAGAGCAGATAAAAAGGTTTTTTCCGGAATTTTTGATTGTCAATGATGGTGGGGTGGTATTCCAAAAATTGAACGGGAGAATGCTCATGTTCGAAAGCGTGGGCAGAGATGATCAAGGCAATCCAGATTGCCGGAAAAAATAAGCAGGTTCGCAACAGAGCCATAGTCTGAAATTGAAAATGAAAGGTTAAAAGTCCGTCCGGGCTCTTTATCGGGAAAGAAGTCGATGGATAGACTCGCGAAGCAGTTGAGGGGGAGAATCATGGGCCACCGATTCTTGTAATTTTCCTTGAGGATCGACCAGGAAGATATCAGCTGTGTGATTGATGATATATCCCAGGGCTGAATGGCTCAATAATTCTCTCTCATAAACCACCCCATATTGTTGCGCAACCCGAGCGATACTTTCTGGCTGGTCGGTCACACCAAGAATATTTGGATGAAAAAATTCTGTGTATTGTTTCAACTTCGTCAAAGTGTCCTCTTCCGGATCCAAGCTGATAAAAAGGGCTTGTATTTTCTGCAAGGTCTCCGGTGGCATTTTGGAGAAAGTACTTTCCATGGTCGATAGGGAAAGCGGACACATTGAAGGACAACTCGTGTATCCAAAAAACAGCAAAACCACTTTGCCTTGAAAATCATGGAGCGACACGGGGCCGCGTAGCGATTGCAGGGTGAAATCGCCCCCGGGTTTTGGTTTTGAATCCTGAGCCATGGTATAACAAAAAGCCCCCATCATCAGGAAAACAAGCCCCGTCAGCAGATGTATTTTAAAAATCGATTTCTTCCAGTACATAGCGCATATCTTTCTCCAACACTGCGGCTATCTCAGTGAGAGAGGCAGAGTCAAAAATCTTGGCAAAGGCAGTTGGTTTTAAAAACGCAACCTCCACTTGGCTTTGCGTGACTTCCTGATAGACAACGAATTTCAGCGGCATGAAAACGCCTACTAAAAGATGGGAAGAAATCAAAGTTGCGCATTTGGTCAAATTGCAAAATTCCACGATCTTGTAATGCTCGAATTCCACCTGGAAATCTTGCAGTAATTCTTTACGCTCTTTGATATTGTCAATGTTATAAACACGAGTGATGCGATAATTACGCAACTCGATTTCTTTGACCAAATCTTCAAGGAGTTCTTCAAATTTCATATCGTGAAAAGATTGGGTCACGATATCCCGAGCGATCTCCATCTAAAAACTCGTTGAGGTTTAGTTTGTTGAGCCAGACCCTCCTTGGAAGCTAAGGTTGTTTCATGGATTTGACGTAGTTGACCAGATGCCAGCGCTCCTCTTCCGAGAGCACCAGTCCCCAGGGAGGCATGTCGTTGCGCCCTTGGGTTATATACCAAAACAAATAACCATCCGTCGAGGAGTCGGTATTGAACCAGACATAAAGTTTTCGGGGATTGCTGAGGAATCCATGCGCACTGGGGCCTTGTCCCCCTCCATCCAAGCCGTGGCATTTGGCACAGTTTCTTCGATACAGCGTTTGGCCGAGTGCCTCCGATTCACTGGTGCGTGGAATGGGATTTTCCAGAGATGGGATCTGAGGAACAGATGCGGGGATGACAGCTATGGCGTCCATTTCTTCCTTGAGCAAAGGGGCTTCCACCCGTGGAGGTCCTTTGCGCACTTGAAAATGGTGACCTGCCGGATCTTCGATTGAGGCAATGGCGGATTCAATTGCTTCTTTGCTGACAGTAGCGGCATCAAATTCGACGGTCAATACTGGCCAACCACTCGGCGTGTTTTTCAAATTCAGGTCAGTCACCTTCACCCTCAGCTTGTCCAGCAGCCCTTTGGTCAGAGCTTTTGGACTGACAGGAGAAATCAATCCCTCGATTTCAAATTGAGCTTTCTCGGCATTGGCCACTGAATGCTGAGCAATTGTATTCAAAATCAAACCTGCCATGAAGGAAAAGAGGAGCAAGGTGGTAAATCTATTATTCATGAATGACCCTCAATTCTCGTTTTATTTTGAAAAATAAAATATTCATTTAACGGGGCTTTACATCTTTGGAGACTTCCCAACGTTCTCCATGATTGTTGATAAAAACCACCTTGACGGGTGCTTCCTTGGTTGCTTTTAATTTGAAGGTAAAGAGGGGAAAGTCAGCAATCGCGGAACTCATGGCGAAACGGTTGACCAACTCATCTCCATAGTAAACCAGCATTGTGCGGATGAACGAAGTTGGTACCGCCCGATTGAAACGAGGCAGGGTTTTCTCATCCACCCGTCCTAACCCGGTGAACGAAGGGTGGTCGAATTTAACCTTCACTTTGAATACTTGATCTTTCTTGATCCGTCTCGGCAAACGGAGGCGGGGGGGGGCGATTTTTTCAGCCATGGTTTCCTTTTTCGATACGGTCCATATTTTAATGCAAACTGTTTTAGCTCATTGAACTGGCATTATCCTATCATCGAGTTCAGAGACGAGGGGTGAGTGTTCTCGGATGTATTGGATAAGTTCCTCAACAAATATTTTGCCGGTATCTTTGATATTCGTTGCCCCGAAGAGGGGATTGTTTTGAAAACGGGTATGCACGGATGCAATGCTGTAGGACTTATTTAAATCAACAGGTTGGTCTCCGATCCGCAGCGAAACAATGCGATCTCTCACTCTCCTGTTCAAATCGTAGCGGATTTTGAGACCTGAAAAGCGGATCATATCCCCTCCCACGCGAGCATAAGGATCCGCATCCGTGAAACTTCCCAGAATATTTTCCAGCAGCATTTTGATTTGCTCTCCCTGCATGGAATAAGTGATGATCCGTCCATGGGTGGGTACCATATTGTAAACGTCTCCGACAGTGATTTTACCCGGAAGCAGCGTGGCGCCGAACCTCCAGGCAGGGAAAAAAGCGATATCGGTTTTGGCAGAATCCTGCAATGCGGTGGTGATCAGATTTCCCAGCGTACTTTGCCAAAAATCTCGCCGGTAAAGCATGCTTTTGGATATTCCAACGATCTCTTCCAGTTTTTTTTTGTGGGGACGGTAGGCTTCCTCAATGATTTGAGCGACTTCAGGATGGGCTGGGATGCGTTTTTTATTGATCTTGATCAACTGATAATCGAAGTCGACCACTTTCTTGTCTTTGACCCAGAGATCCAGTTTGGCCACATATTTTCCATGAGCGCCTGCTTGATAAATTATCGTATCGTTCCAGACAAGGGGTTGAAAAATTTCATCATGCGTATGACTGCTAACTATAACATCAATACCATCCACTCGTTTCGCAAACTTTTGATCCAGACCATAGCCGCCATGAGAGACAAATATCACGAGATCCGGATCTTCTTCCTCCCTGATTTGCCGGATCAAGAGTTGAGCTTCATTTTCCCTGATTCCGAATTTGTACGATCGAGCAGCACCTGTAATTGCAGATGTAAGGGCAGTCCAGGGATAGGTCATCCCCACGATCGCGACTTTCAGTTTTCCTACCTGCTTGATTGTAAATTGCTCCAGGACCGGCTCTTCCCATTCTTTGTCAACGAGATTGTAAGCCAGTACCGGGAATCGGGCTTGTTCCACTAAATTCAGAAACTGCTCTTCCTCATAGTAAAAATCCCAATTGCCGAGCGCCATCACGTCATAGCCGATAGTATTCAAGATCCTGACCATCGATTCACCCCGGTCCACGAGCGAAAATGCAGAGCCATGCCAGGTATCTCCGGCATCCACAACCAGTGATTTTCCAGGTTTTTCGCCGCGAAGCCTCTCGATCACCGTGGCCACATGGGCCATCCCCCCAATTTTCCCCTCGAGTCTTGCTTTTGCAATATAATTCCCGTCCCTGGATTGAGCTCCCCAAGGTCGAACTTCATCGATATATCGATAGTAGAGTGGGTGTAAGTAATAGTGGATATCATTGGTCGAGATAATCCGAATTTCCTCCCACGTTTTTTTCTGATCGATCGGGTGGGAACCCTCAATCTCGGAGGCTTGCGGAGAGTTTCCCGTGAATGTGAAAAGGAACAGGATCAAAAGGTTGGTTATCTTGACCAGTATCGAGGCAATTCTTCTCCACATCACTAGCATCCCCCGGCAGCCACCTTGACGGATCTACTGATTGCAAACAGACCGTCCTGGTTACACTCGGCAATGACCCATACGGTACTCTCACCACCATCCAAGCGAATTTGGGTGCCCAGGTAAACTTCACCATTGGCGGGAGTGAAGTAAAACTGCCCCTTATTCACGACAGGATCATTAAAACTGACTATTTGGATACTCCTGATATAGTGGTCCGGGTCCATCGGATGATCCATTTCCACCACAATCGGCGCCTGACTGCCATCTTCAACGACGGGAGGCATAGTGACCTTGGGAAGATGCATGCGCTGCGCATCAGTCAGATTCTTCAGATCTCGAGGGAAACGGAAAATTTCACGAGTCACAGCCCCTTGTACCGCATTGGGCATTACCAAGTTGGAAAATACCGGGACTGCCATTCCTCCAATGGCCGCGTACTGCAAGAATTTTCTTCTTGTGATGACATTTTCTGATTTCATCGTTCTTCCTCCGTACTGCATGATTGAATAGGAACTTGTGAAAAACCCCTCCCCGCCCTGTTTCCGGGAGAAGAGGGGGCAAGGAGACAAACTTTTATTTACTCGCCAGGATAAGTTCCTTCGTCACCACCATTCCCAACAATTGTTTCAACTCATCCGGATGGGGAACCCAGCGGACCCCATTGTTTTGGATACCTGAATCGATATCAGTGGTGAGAGTCTCCCAATCCATAGGATTGGCTGATGACGTATCTATCAGGGTGGCCACCGGCTCTTTTTTGGTGGAAACAATCGCATGGGTTCCTGCAGGATTGAACGCTACGTTGTGCGGTCCCAGACCTGTGTAGATGTTTTTCATCGCAACATCGGCCACCGTGTCAATGACAGTGACGAAATCGGACTTACCACCTTCATTGGCAAAAATTCCATAACGAGGATTGGCGGGGTTTAAATAAAGCCTGTTGGCATCAGGACCGGTCTCGATTGTTTTGATCAACTCCAGCTTCTTCATATCCAACACTGCCACAGCCTTTGCTTTTCTCAAACCGCCATAGCATTTGGAACTATCTTTGAGACAGGTCACATTTCCAGCCCCGCCCGGCACTTCGATAGATCTGACCAACTCAGTGGTACCGGTATCAAAAATATGAAATGCTCCGGAGGCTCCGACGATATAATATTGACCATCAGGTGTCATGGCTCCGGTTCTACTGCCCTTGAGAGGTACTATTTTGATCTGTTTTCTTTTCTGAACGTCGACAACTGCCATTCCTTTCGGCTCTTGTTGACAACTCGTAAAAACTTTGGAATCGTCCAGAGTGAACATGGCATCACGAGCGCCATGGCACGTCAATTCCACAATGCTATCTGTTTCGTGGGTGGCAGTGTTTATGAAAGTCAAATATCCATGTTCTTTATCGAGAATATTTCCCGTAACAGCCAGCGCTTGGGTGTAAGCAAAGCCAATGTGCAGAGGGGCAATCACTTGTTTGCCACCTCGGCTCAAATGGATTTTTTTGGCCACCTCCAGTGTCAACAGATCAATGACCCAGATTACATCTTTTTCATAACGCTGGGAAGAGTAGACGTATCGAGCTCCTGGAATCACAAAAATATGATGGTTCCCATTCTCTCCCATATCGATTTTTTTGATCGTTTTTTCTTGGAAGTAATCCACGACGGAAACCGTGGGTTCTCCCTGATTGTCTATGAAAAAATACCCCGACAGGTTACGCACCGCATCCCAGTCCATGCGGACCGTATTTTGAGGATCGAGGAAAACCAAATTCTGATACTCGGCACTTGTCATTCCTTCGGTAGGAGCGCCAAATTTTTTACCGGCCATCGCGCTGTTTGCGGCAAAGCATAAGAGCACGATTAAAAAGATTGAATATAGACTGAATTTTTTTTTCATATTTTCCCTTTCCCAGTGATGAAAGACAAGAGCGACATTCACCCTTTTTGAGATTGACTCAGATCAACTTGTTCCAGAACTGCTTCATTTAATAATTCTACTGATCAAAAGAGAGACAGCAAAGACATGACTCAAGAAATGATCAGTTTCCCCTTGATTTCATTCCAACTTGCTACCAAGTACCAAAGCAGCATGATGGCGATGATGGTAAGATATGCCAGTTTCCAACCCATGACGTCAGGCAGAAATACCTGGGTTCCTAATTTCATCAGCCAGCCGCTCTCGTCAAGCCATCCTCTGAAATAAGAGCCGACCAACGAAAAAGTCAACAGAGCCAGCCACAACTTCACATGGCCTTCCCCTGCTCTCCAAATGCAGCTTGAACCGCACCCTCCCGCAAAGGACATGCCGATTCCGAAAACGATTCCTCCGATCAGACTACCAATCCAGAATCCGGAAGATACCATTGTATCCCATTCTCGTAGATCTGTCCATTTTAAAATACTAAAACCACTGACGCTTATGATGATAGCTAAGGCGACTGCTTTGGTAGCATCACCCTGTCCTGTCATAAAAGGCTCGCGAAAAGCGCGTACAAAACAAAATTGGGAACGTTGCATAACAATGCCGATCAGCAAACCAAAAAACAGCAACCCTGCCCGCTCTTGATACTCGAAGCCATCGTACAGGAAGACTATGATCGTGGCCAGAAGAAGAAGAACGACCGCTATTGCCGGTTGTCTCTGCCTCTGCTTTGTAGAGGCAGGCCGTGAAGGAGAGGCAGTAGAAGCAGGTAGGAATTCAACTTCCCAAATGAGCAATTTTAGTCCGATAACCGCCCCCATGAGCAATCCCAGCATCATGGTGGGTCCTGATAGAGACAAGGCGCTGGTGGCGCTGAAAAATCCCCCGATGTTGCAACCAAAGGCAAGGCTGGAGCCAATTCCCATCAAAGTTCCTCCGACTAACCCTTTGAGAAGCTCACGAAAAGGAGCGATCCGCACAGCAAACTGCCTGGCAAACAAAGCAGCAGCCATGCTTCCGACAATCAAACCAAAGTTGAGCACGGAGGTGGAGTAAAGATGGGGATCGATGATGATTTGATCAGATGCTCCGATTGTCTTATAAAACCAATCTCCCCAATTTCTGATGCCATCCGCCGAACTCCAGGGACGTGCGTAAGCAAACATGAATACATTGATCCCTCCAAGCAAAATACCTGCCACCCAATAGGGCCATTGCCGACCAAATAAAGTCGTATACCCTTCTCTGAATGCGGTTTTCATGCTGGTTACATCACTCATGACGGCTCCGGATTTTGCTGATCAATGTCCCAATTCGAAAAGGTTGGAGGCAGCAAAAGCAATCAATAAAAACTCCGTACTAACCAAAACAATATACAATAGCTTCCTTGTTTTAACAAAAAAGAACAGTAATAAGAGGTAACAAACTCCAGTCACGCCTGCAAGAATGATCAGTCCGATGAAGGTGAGATAATCGGCCTTTCCGATATGCTCGATCCATTCCCAACCTCTGGGGGCGCCGGTTTGCAGCAAGAATTCTTGCAGAGGCAGGTTCCAATACTGAGGCATTGATTCCAAGGGTATCAGGGGTTTGACAATGCCGAGTACATAGAGCGCAAAGGTGAGAAAAAGGAAGACCAGACCTAAATTACAGACCCGTCTCAACACTTCCGCATAGCGACGTTGAATTTCCAGGTTCTCATATTTCAATTTCATACGATTTCCATTTATAATAACATTATCAGACCATATCTTCAAATATAAAGTTTTAAATCACAATCCAAATCCCTTTCAGCAAAGAGCAAAAGGCGGCCAGCGCTAAGACGCCAATCACAAATTTTCGTGTCAGAGTGGGATTGACTTTGGGCAGCAAATGTCCTCCGATTTTGCCACCAATCATGACACCCGCCAGAGAGGGAATAACGATAATGGGGAGAATCGCTCCTTGGTTGAAGTAAATCCAAATTGCCGTGGTGTCGGTGATGGAAAGGGCAAAGCTGCTGGTGGCTACTGAAATTTTTAAGGGAGCCCCCATGATCAGGTTGAATATCGGAACATTGGCCCAACCTGCACCTAATCCAAACATACCTGACAGAAAGCCACTCAGGCTGAAAGCCATTAACCCCTTGGCTGTTCGATGCACGCTCCATGATACTTGACGATTCAGGGTTGGTTCATAAAAAACACCATTCAGTCCCAGGGCTTCAGTGAGAATATTTCCCGATTTGACCTCCGGATAGAGCGTATTACTGGAAAAAAGCATGAGCAAAACAATGAGGAAAATCAAAATTCCCAGACTGATCTGTATATATGCCGGATTGATCTGCGATAACCACAGGCCGCTGAGAGCGCCGATGATGGAAAAACCGGAGGCAATCAATGCCGCAGGCAGAGCTAGTTTGAGACTGGCAACGTTTGTTTTGAGCAAATTGGGAGCCGCAGCCAGGGAGCTGCCCAATGCAATCATCAATCCGGCTCCTCTCACAAAATCAATGTGAAAGGGGAAAAATCCGCTGACAAACGGTACGAACAAGACTCCCCCACCAATTCCTGCCATTACTCCACCAACTCCGATAAAAAACGTCAGCCCAAAGAGCAAGATGGGCCAGATCCACCAAGGCTGCCCTGCGATTTGCCGGTCTTCCGCAATGGCAAGAGTGGGAATCCAGAAAAAGATCAATCCCAAAATCAAAAGAGGGAGGAATTTCGAAAAATTCTGTTTCATTGTTCTTGTTTAAGAATGCAAATAACGTCTTTAATAATTGGACGCGAAAAGAGTCCTTGTCTCTTGCCCATTCAGACAAGCCAGAAAAAACCCAAGTTGAACGCAAATTCGAGTCATTACTGATTTGGCATTTTCGGGCGATTACTTTATAATAGAAACATATCTATTTCAACGGGAGCAGGCATGAACAAGGTGATTGATCTCAAACAATGGCGGCAAAAAAAAGAAATCGCTGACAAATCAGCACCCATTCCCGCAATAATTGTGTGGATGCATTGCCCCACTTGTCAAGCTACCGAATACACCGAATTGCAGATGCCAGGGGGCAGGATTCATAAATGTGGTACGCTTGTAGAAGAGGTGGAAGTGGCCATTGACGCGCGTGCCGAATATACCATCTCCCAGCGTAACCTGGCAATCTTGGAAAAAGTGTCCGGAAAAATATCGGATATCAAAAACAAAATTATCCGCAAGTGGCTGGGGAATGAGCAGTTGTTGGAACAAATCAAGGCCAATGAGAGGGAATTCCAGCACCGTTTGGAATTGATAGCCAAAGAAAAGGTAACTCCCTATTTGGACGAATGGGACCCTCTGGAAAATGGGATTGAATTCGTTAAGGCGCAACCAACCGGTATCTTGATCACGAATGTCCGACAGGCTGATAAACATTTTCCTCAAACAAAACAGAAATAATGAAACACAACTATGCAAATCCCGGAATCCCTGGATCGTCTCATGCAAGAACTGTCCAAACTTCCCAGCATTGGCCGAAAAACTGCGCTACGACTGGTATTCGGTATATTACAATACTCGGAAGATGAAGTTAAAAATTTGGCGGAAGCCATTATGGACGTCAAGCGGCGCATACGCCATTGCTCGATTTGTTTTTCCTTTACCGAATCCGATCCCTGTCCTATTTGCCGGGATGAAACTCGCAACCGCAGTATTATTTGCGTAGTCGAGCAACCAAACAATGTTTTCCCCATCGAAAAAAGCGGTGTTTATTACGGATTGTATCATGTTCTCATGGGGACAATTTCTCCTTTGGATGGCATAGGACCGGAGCAGCTCAAAATTTCGGAATTGAAACACCGTCTGCAAAGCGGGGACGTACAGGAATTGATCTTAGCGACCCACCCTACGGTCAAAGGAGAAGCAACTTCTCTGTTTCTACAGCAAGCTTTTGGGCAAAAAGCTGTAAAGATCACTCGATTGGCGCGGGGAATCCCGGCGGGGGGTGATTTGGAATATGTGGATGATGTGACGTTGATTGAAGCATTTTCAGGCCGTCAGCTGTTTTGAAATGCTGGTAGTTGCAGAAAAAAATATAACCGTTAATTAAATTCATAATAAAAACAGTGGAGAGCAAATCAATGACGCAAGAAATGGAACGAAATGCGGCTGGAATGCCAGTCCGTGAGTTAGGAAAGACTGGGTTGAGGGTCTCAATTATCGGTTTTGGTGGCGCGCACTATATCCGTCCTCATCTCGATGAAAAAGCATCAGTTCAATTGATACATAGCGCAATCGAAGCGGGTGTGACGTTCATGGACAATGCGTGGGAATACCATCAAGGTGAATCTGAACGCAGAATGGGATTGGCACTGAAAGGCCGTCGCGACCAAGTTACGCTGATGACCAAAGTCTGTGGGCGCGACCGGCAAACGGCCGAGGCGCAATTGCGCGACAGTCTGCGTCGGCTGCAAACCGACGTCATCGATGTCTGGCAATTTCACGAGATCAACTACGACAACGATCCTGAGTGGATTTTCCAAGCCGATGGAGCTCTTGAAGTGGCACTGGCGGCACGACAGGCCGGAAAGATACGTTTCATCGGTTTTACCGGGCACAAGAGTCCGCACATCATGAAGAAAATGCTCGCAAAAAACTTTGACTGGGATACCTGTCAGTTGCCCATCAACATTTTTGACGCCCATTACCGCAGTTTTCAAAACGAAACCCTACCGGAACTGAAACGCCGAAATATTGGGGTGATTGGCATGAAAAGTCTGGGAGGACGCGGACAACCAATCACTGAACTTGGACTGACTGCTAAACAGTGCCGGGGTTTTGCCCTATCCTTGCCCATCAGCACCCTTGTCTGCGGCATCGAATCGCTGGAAAATTTGAAACAAGATATAGAAATTGCTCACGCCTTTTCGTCCATCTTGGAAGCGGAGCACAAGAATTTGCTGAAAAGTGTCAGCAAGGAAGCCTCCGATGGTCGTTACGAATGGTTCAAAAGCACGCAATTCTTCGATTCGCAATACCATCGGGAGCAACACGGATTTCCGCCCATTGGTCAAGTCGGCTGAGCACCGTAACTACCTGAAACCATTGACTGGCGCGAATCAAACTTGGGCAAGACAGAGTCCGGCGATCTGGCGAGCTTTTTCTCCGGACATTTCCGATTTCACCAAGGTTGGCAATCTCAATAGTTGTTTGCAAATGGATTTTTTTTTGCAGACAAATTTGATAAATATATGTATAAAAATTGGAAACTCTATGCTGCATAGAAAAGAGCAGCTTGTCGCATGGCTTGATAAAACAGAGAAAACTTCACTCTTTTCGGGGCTAACTATTAGCGTCTTATTATGACAGTTGATATTGAAAATATTCTTCAAACTCAACAACTCCGGCAGGTAGAACTGGACTCTCATGTTGTTGTGGAAATATCCACTTCCATTTTGCAAACCATCGAAAAAATGAGAGAAGGCTCCGGCATTCAAACCACGATAGTGGTTGAGGGAGGAAAGCCGGTGGGTATCCTCAACCAGCATATCACCATGCTCAAATTGGCTCTCTCTGACGTTGATTTGAATAACGCAGTCGAAACCATTATGGCGCCTCATCCCCAAACATTGATGCTCACAACAACCTTGCGGGAAACGATTGATTTGTTGCGCATGGAAAATCGCCGGGCGTTGCCTATCGTGGATGAAGAAGGAAAAATTGTGGGAGTGGCAACAGTGCGGGCTTTAATCAGCCATATTGCAGCTTACTTTCCGGCAGCCGTTTATAATCTGCCTCCGGATCCTCGCCAAGTCAGCTCAACTCCTGATGGTGCCTGACCTAAACGCTTTTCCATCATGTTAGCATCACGATAATGCCGGTTTACTAAAGGTTTGAAAAATGGAACAAACAGTGCTTGCCCGCCCTCCGGTGGTTCGTCAGGAGCGTGAAACAATCACTATCTGTTTTGCCGGAGATTCCGGAGACGGCATGCAACTCACCGGGGACCAGTTCACTGTCACTTCCGCACTGGCCGGCAATGATGTCAGTACTTTCCCTGATTTTCCTGCAGAAATCCGTGCGCCTGCCGGAACCCTGCCAGGAGTTTCCGGATTCCAGGTAAGCTTCTCTCATCATGATATTTACACAATCGGGGATATCGTTGATGTGCTGGTTGCCATGAATCCTGCCGCCTTACGAGTCAATCATCGGGACTTGAAAAAAGGAGGAATCCTGATTGTCAATTCCGACAATTTCTCCGAAAACGACTTGAGAAAAGCCACCTATGCGGAAAATCCCCTCGAATCAGATTCCTTGAAGGATTATCGAGTCTATGGAGTCCCTTTGAGTTCCTTGACGTTGAAGGCGGTGGAGGAGGTAGGATTGTCCAAGCGTCAGGCGGAGCGGTGTAAAAATCTGTTCGCCTTGGGGATGATCTTCTGGTTGTTTGATCGCCCTATGGAGCACACCCTGAAATGGATTGAGAGCAAATTCAGTAAACTGCCTTTGATCAGGCAAGCCAACCAATTGGCCCTCGATGCAGGCTATAACTATGGCATTACCATGGAATTTGCCGAGCATTACAAGGTCAAACCGGCAACGTTGCCTCCAGGAGTGTATCGTCAGATTACCGGAAACCAGGCGCTTGCTCTGGGATCTGTGGCAGCCGCTGTACAAGCTAAACGTCCTTTGTTGCTCTCGTCATACCCTATTACGCCGGCTTCCGATATCCTCCACGAATTGTCCGGATATCAAAATTTTGGCATCAAAACCTTTCAAGCCGAGGATGAAATTTCTGCCATTTGCGCGACCATTGGCGCCGCATTTGGTGGAATCTTGGGCTTAACGACTTCCAGCGGTCCGGGAATCTTACTGAAGGGGGAAGGCATCAGTCTGGCCGTCACTGCCGAATTGCCGCTGGTCGTAATAGACGTCCAGCGCGCCGGGCCTTCCACGGGCATGCCCACTAAAACCGAACAGGCCGACCTGTTAATGGCTATCAATGGTCGACATGGAGAATGTCCGGTTGTCGTGATTGCCCCGCAAACCCCGGGAGATTGTTTCTATATCATGGTGGAAGCTTATCGTCTGGCTTTGAAGTACATGACCCCAGTGATGGTATTGAGTGATGGCTACTTGGCAAACGGCGCGGAGCCCTGGATGTTGCCTGAAATCGAAGATCTTCCGAACTTGGAACCCACCTTTCATACCGATCCCGAAGGCTTCACGCCTTATCTGCGCAACCCGGAAACTCTGGCGCGTGCCTGGGCTGTTCCCGGAACACCAGGACTTGAACACCGGTTGGGTGGCTTGGAAAAGGATAGCGTGACCGGAAATGTGAGCTATGATCCTCTCAATCACCAAAAAATGGTCGACACCCGGGCGGCTAAAATCAAGGGAATTGCCAGGGATCTTCCCCTTCTTCAAGTCCGGGGCCCCAAACAGGGGGACCTCCTCGTTTTGAGCTGGGGCGGAACTTATGGCTCCGTCATTTCAGCCGTGGAGGCGTTACAAGCTGAAGGAAAAGCAGTCGCCTCCGCGCATTTGCGTTATCTTTACCCTTTGCAACGAAATTTGGGGGACTTGTTGAAAAACTATAAAAGAGTGTTGGTCCCTGAGTTGAATCTGGGGCAACTCTGTCAAATATTGAGGTCCGAGTTCTTGATCGATGCGATTCCTTTCAACAAAGTGCAAGGAAAACCCTTCCTGGTGTCCGAGTTACGAAACCGTATGCTTGAATTATTATGAGAAAGCTTTATGAGTGCGCAACCACTGGAAATGAAAAAATTAAGCAAAGCAGATTTTGTTTCTGATCAAAATGTACGTTGGTGTCCGGGATGCGGTGATTATTCCATTTTGGCAAATGTCCAAAAGGTGATGCCGGAAATCGGAGTACCTCGAGAAAAAATCGTTTTCATTTCCGGGATTGGTTGTTCCAGTCGCTTTCCTTATTATATGAACACTTATGGATTTCATACCATCCACGGAAGAGCGCCGGCTTTTGCGACAGGGCTGAAAGTGAGCCGTCCGGATCTCTCTGTTTGGGTGGTAACCGGCGATGGCGATGGTTTGAGCATTGGGGGCAATCACCTTATCCATATCTTGCGCCGTAATGTCGACGTCAATATCTTGCTTTTCAATAACCGTATCTATGGTTTGACAAAAGGACAATATTCACCCACCTCCGAATTGGGAAAGACAACGAAAAGCACTCCTTTCGGATCGGTTGATTTTCCTTTGGAACCCACCCGATTGGCTTTGGCCTCCGGAGCTTCTTTTGTGGCGCGCAGCCTCGACGTTGATCCCAAAGGGTTGCAAAGTATCCTCAAAGCCGTACCTGCCCACAAAGGCGCGTCGTTTGTGGAAATTTATCAAAATTGCAATATATTCAACGACAATGCCTTTGAATATATGAGTAATCGCGCAGTCCGCGAAGAGCGAATGCTGAAGCTTGAAGATGGACAACCCCTCGTCTTTGGTAAAAATCGAGACAGGGGAATTCGACTCGATCAGCTCAAACCCGAGGTAGTCACTTTGGGTAATGGGATCAGTGAAGAAGACCTGATTGTCCATGATGTCGGCAATGCTATGGAGGCAGAATTGTTATCTCAATTGAATTATCCTGATTTTCCTGTTCCCATGGGAATTTTGTATCAAAAAGAGCGGGGTACCTATGAAGACTTACTAAGCTTCAAAGTGGAAGACCAAGTGGCGAAAAAAGGCCGCGGCGATTTGCGACAATTGCTTTATAGCGGTCAGGTATGGGAAATCTCGGCAATCAAGGTGGGTCAGGATTTGGACGATGATCCGGAGCTGCAGGATATCGATATTTTTCCGGAGATTCCCAAAGGAGGACAAAAGGATCTCATGGAAGAACCCATCAGCGTCCTCGAGCCTCCACAAGCGTTGGTGGTGGCGCCTTCAGACAGTGTGGCCCATGCAATTGAGTTGATGTTGGGAAAAAATTATGGCTGTGTACACGTACATGAGGATGGCAAACTGATTGGGATTTTTACGGATGAGGACGTTGTCGATAAAATCATCGGTCGCGGTTTGGACTTGAAAACCCTCCCCGTTTCTCAATTGATGCGCGCCAATCCGGTTTGCGTGGATCAAAAGGATTCCATTGCTTTTGCCTTCAACCAAATGGTGATTGCCGGAACTCACCACCTTCCGGTTCTGGACGATGGGAAACCGATTGGTTTTACCTCTGCCCGGGGATTGATGGCTTACATTGGAGGCCATCTCAAAATTTGAAGATTCGTGAATTTCTTTTTAAGTTTGACAAATTCGAATTTTTAACATAAAAATATCAGTTTTGCTGGCATAGCTCAATTGGTAGAGCAGCTGATTTGTAATCAGCAGGTTGTGGGTTCAAGTCCCTTTGCCAGCTCCAGTTAAAAAAGAAAGGTCGATGGCTGGCAGCCAAGAAGAAAACCTTTCTGAAGTCAAAGTATTGGGGAGATTCCCGAGTGGTCAAAGGGATCAGACTGTAAATCTGACGGCGAAGCCTTCGAAGGTTCGACTCCTTCTCTCCCCACCACATATATAACGAAAGAGCAAATCTATTAAACGGAGTTGAAGTCTGAGACAACCCAGGCCTGTCATCTCGAGGTGGGTTTCGATTGTTTGATCAGCATAAAAGAGCGGATTTGCCTGGGTAGCTCAGTGGCAGAGCGCTTCCTTGGTAAGGAAGAGGTCGGCAGTTCAATCCTGCTCCCAGGCTCCAGTAGAAGAGGAAATTATGGCAGGAAAAAGTAAACGAGATATCATTCAACTCGAATGCAAGGAATGCAATCGTAAAAATTATACGACTTCCCGCAACAAAAGTCTGAAGCAAAGCCGTATGGAAATTATGAAGTATTGCAAGTGGGATCGTCGCCACACGATGCATAAGGAAACCAAATAGCTTTCTGCATGGTGGCATTGTTTAAATAGAATCAAGTAGGCCAGTAGCTCAGTTGGCAGAGCATCGGTCTCCAAAACCGAGGGTCGCAGGTTCGACTCCTGTCTGGCCTGCCATCACTCCCACTCTTCCGGAAACGAGGTATTTTCAGAAAAAGGGAGAAACCTGGCTCGGAGAAGAGGATATGTTTAAAAGAATAAGGCAATTTTTAGAAGATGTTCGTTCAGAATTCAAGCGCATCCAATGGCCGACCCGCGAAGCCACGATTAAATCGACATACGTGGTGCTTGGGGTGACCATCACCATTTCGCTCTTTTTGGGAATCGTGGATTTGGGTCTCTCTGAGCTAATGCAATTGATTATTTCTACTTGAGTTACTCGATGTCTGAGGAAAAAACAGCGGAACAAGCTTTAAAGCAGAGCGCGGACCTGTCTGAAGAAGTCATCTCGGATGAATCGGTTCCCGGGAAAAATCTTGCCGATATTGTTTCTGAAGAAACTTCTGCTGAAACGACTGCTGACGGAACGGTTGCTGAAAACAATGCGAGAGATCCTGATTACAAGTGGTACATCCTGCAGGCTTACGCGCAGTATGAATCTCGTGTTGAAAAGACGGTTCGAGAAAAACTGCGCATTGAAAAATTGGAACACCTGGTGCAGCAAATATTCATCCCTTCCGAAAATGTGACAAAAACGAAGGGAGGCAAACACCAAACCGTCAATCAGAAATATTTTCCAGGCTATATTCTCATTCAGGCCAAACTGACACCGGAACTGTGGCATTTGCTGATGAACACTTCCCGAATTTCGGGATTTGTAGGAGGGACTCAAAAAAATCCCTTGCCTCTCGATGAAAAAGAACTGGAAAAAATCGTTCAGCAAATTGATAGCGGCGCCCAACAAGCAGTCCTGGAGGAAGAATATGTGGTGGGACAAAAAGTGATGATTTCTGAAGGGCCTTTTAATAATTTCAATGGCACCATTGATGAAATCAATCGGGAAAAAAGAAAACTGAAAGTGTTGGTCAGTATTTTTGGACGTCCCACTCCTGTTGAAATTGAATTTGACAAAGTGAAAAGTATCTAAGAAATTATCAACAATTCTTGGTGGAATGTTATGGCAAAAAAAGTAATGGGTTACATCAAATTACAGGTGCCTGCGGGCAAGGCCAATCCCTCTCCTCCCATCGGCCCTGCCCTGGGTCAACACGGGGTCAATATCATGGAGTTTTGCAAGAGCTTCAACGCGCAGACACAGGGGCAGGATACTATCATTCCGGTCGTTATTACGGTTTTTTCAGACCGCTCTTTTACCTACATCATGAAAACACCTCCTGCCGCGTTTTTGATCATGCAAGCGCTCAAGCTTGAAAAGGGCTCCCCCACTCCAAATACGGCCAAAGTGGGCACCTTGTCTCAGCACCAACTGGAAGAAATCGCCCAAATCAAAATGCCGGATTTGAATTGCTATGATATTGATGCCGCCAAACGAATTGTAGCAGGAACAGCCCGGAACATGGGTGTGGAAATTGAAAGATAATGTGGAAAATTTCATTCGAATCAGTTAAAGTGTACAATCCTATCGTCATTCAATAAGTGAGGTCTTGATGAAAAAGAGAAGCAAACGGAACAGTGCCATCCTGGAAAAAATCGACAAAATGCAGGTATACCCTTTGGAAGATGCCCTGGATTTAATCAAAGGAGTCAAAACTACCAGGTTTGATGAAACCGTGGACGTGGCGATTCGATTAGGGGTCGATCCTCGAAAAGCGGAACAGATGGTGCGGGGCACATGCGCGTTACCTCATGGATTGGGGAAAGTGATTCGAGTTCTGGTATTTGCCAAGGGAGAGAAGCTACTCGAGGCCCGCAATGCGGGTGCTGACTATGTGGGGGGTGAAGAATATGTTAAAAAAATCCAAGAGGAAGGCTGGTTTGAGTTCGATCGCGTGGTTGCCACTCCGGATATGATGGCCATGGTCGGTAAATTGGGTAGAATCCTGGGACCACGAGGCCTGATGCCTAATCCTAAAGTGGGAACCGTCACATTCGAACTAACGAACGTTATCCGGAGTATCAAGGCCGGCCAAGTGGAGTTCAAAGTGGATAAAAAGGGAAATCTTCATATTCCAGTCGGTAAGGCTTCTTTCACAACAGACAAACTGTCGGATAATATTAAAACTTTTGTAAACACGGTGGTGCGTTTGAAACCCTCGACGTCAAAAGGTATCTATCTCAAAAACATTTCCATTAGTTCGACCATGGGTCCGGGATTGAAAGTTTCTGTGAACCAATAATGCCAATTACAACCCTCTGAGAGGAGTGAAAACCAGCGCATAATCTGAATTCAACACGGCGCCTTTCTTCGAAAAGGCCAAAATTGTACCAATTTTAAAGCGATTGTCGAAGACAGCAGGGGCCCTCTGATCTGAAGGCTTAAAATCCCACCCCGCCGAGACAAGAAATATCCTGCCGATTTTTCTTTCTTCTTTGCCTGTCTCTGTTTTAATCGTTTTTAACCATAATCGGATTCTGTCCGGAAGGCAGGATTCGCTTTATTTTGTGAGGTAGTGTGGAAAAATCAACCAAAGAAGCTATTGTAACGGAGTTGAGAGAGTTATTCAGCAGTGTTGCATCGGCCGTATTAGTGGACCCCAAGGGGTTGTCGGCCAATAAGGCGGTGGAGTTGCGTAAGGAACTCAACCAAACGGATTCCAAGATGCGCATTGTGAAAAACACGTTGGCAATTATTGCCTTGGAAGGAACCCCGTTTGAGGGCATGAAAGAGCAGTTTTTGGATACGCGCGCGCTGGTCTTCAGTTACAAAAACGCGATTGGGCCGGCTAAAGTCGTCAGTGGGTTCGCAAAAAGGAATGAAGCATTGCAGGTCAAAATGGGTTTGTTGCGCAGTGAAGGGAAATTCTCCTTGCTTCAGCCAGAGGAGGTCAACACCCTGGCCAATTTGCCTTCCAAAGAAGAACTAGCGGCAAAACTGCTTTTCCTGTTCAATGCCCCCATCTTTCAATTTGTTCGCCTGCTCAATGAGATACCCGCAAAATTTGTCCGTACTTTGTCCGCGATAGCGGATGCAAAAAATAACGTTTCATGAAAAGGAAAAACCATGCCTGAAATCAGCAAAGAACAAGTCATTGATTTTATCTCCGGTATGTCCGTTCTGGAATTATCGGAGATGGTTAAAGAACTGGAAGAAAAATTCGGAGTCAGCGCTGCCGCTGCCACCACGGTCGCGGTCCCTGCTGCCGGAGAAGGAGAAGCAGTGGGAGTGGTTGAAGAAGCAAGGGATGAATTCAACGTAATCCTCGCCTCTTTTGGAGAAAAAAAGATCAATGTCATTAAAGAGGTTCGCGCCCTTACCGGACTGGGATTGAAAGAAGCCAAAGAATTCGTCGAATCGGCACCGAAACCTGTAAAGGAAGGAATTCCTAAAGCCGAAGCGGATGAAATCAAAGAAAAACTGGAAGCTGCTGGCGCTACGATTGAAATTCAATGACAATCAAGCGTCGAACTCAACACCAGACACAACTACGCGCCATTCCGGAGCGAATTTTTTCAGACGTGGAAATTCTCCCCCACCTCCCTTTAGCTGAGAGGAGATTCATGCCTGTCAATTCAACAGGGACGAAGAATTTTTAGTGTCGAGTTACAGAATGGAAAGTGTCGCCTCCGTTGTTCCTGTTAAAAAATCCGGAAAAACGAAGGCCGACATTGCATTGACTGCTTACGAAGAAGTAGCGAAACTCGTTAGATACCGCCCATCAGCATATATTTGATTTCGGTGTAATCATCAATACCGTATTTGGAACCTTCCCGACCAATTCCGGATTCCTTGAAACCGCCAAAGGGAGCCGTCTCCGTAGAAATGATCCCTTCATTGATCCCCACGATTCCATACTCCAAGGCTTCACCGACTCGCCATGCCCGGCCAAGATCCCGGGTATAGAAATATGCCGCCAGACCAAATTCAGTATCATTGGCCAGGGCTATGGCTTCGGCTTCGCTTTCAAATTTGCAGACGGCGGAAACAGGGCCAAACGTTTCTTCCCGGCAGATTCGCATGCTGGGAGTGACGTCGCGCAGCACCGTTGGTTGAAAAAAAGTACCTCCCAGCGCGTGTCTTTCCCCGCCTGCTGTTAGTCGAGCACCCTGGGCCAGGGCATCTTTGATATGAGATTCCACTTTGTCGACTGCTGCCATATCGATCAGAGGACCTTGAGTCACTCCTTCTTCGAGGCCACTACCTACTTTCAGGTTGCGCGCCTTTTCCGAAAGCTTTTCGACAAACGTTTCATAGATCCCGGACTGCGCAAAAAAACGGTTGGTGCAAACGCAGGTTTGTCCGGTATTGCGATATTTGGCAGCCACGGCTCCAGTCACAGCGGCTTCCAGATCCGCGTCATCAAAGACGATAAAAGGGGCATTCCCCCCCAATTCCATCGAAACTTTCTTAACGGTGCGAGCCGATTGTTCCAGCAGCTTTTTTCCAATTCCGGTGGATCCCGTAAAGGTCACTTTGCGTACCAGGGGGTTGGAGGTCAGTTCTTTACCAATCGGTACCGATTCCCCGGTGACCGCATTGATGACCCCTTCGGGAATCCCTGCCTGCTCCGCCAGATAGGCCAGGGCAAAGGCGCTATATGGAGTGTATTTGGCCGGTTTGAAAACCATTGTACAACCCACCGCAATTGCTGGTCCCAGTTTCCGGGCAATCATTGCCGATGGGAAATTCCAGGGAGTGATTGCCGCCACGACCCCCACCGGTTCTCGAGTCACCACAATTCGCGCATCGGCTTTGTGGGTGGGAATGATGTCCCCATAAGCCCGTTTGGCTTCTTCTGCGAACCATTCGATAAAAGCAGCCGCGTATTGCACTTCTCCCGCCGCTTCCGTCAGTGGTTTTCCCTGTTCCAGGGTCATCAGTAAGGCAAGATCGTCTTTGTTTACTTGAATCAAATCGTACCAGCAGCGCATATAAGCGGCCCGCTGTTTTGCGGTCAAGGCGCGCCAGCCGGGAAATGCCGCGTTGGCCGCTTCAATCGCTCTGCGGGTTTCTGCGGGTCCCATATTGGGAATGCTTCCCAGGATTTCGCCGGTTGCCGGATTCGTTACTTCGATCACCGCGTTGTTATCGGCATCCACCCATTTTCCGTTCAGGTATCCCTGTTGCCGAAAAAGGTTTTTGTTTTCTAGATTTTTCATGGTGTTCCTTCTTGAAAGAGGTCAACAAGCATTGGAAAGGATTGGCAGTCTTGTCACTGCGGATAAAGCAGATTTCAATATAAATCCAAAACATATTTTTAGCAATCCAAATTCATCCTCTTCTGCAGAATTCCGGAATGTTTCCTGCCGAGTCTATTTTAAGCGGGCAACTTTTTCCCCTTTTTCTCTTTGAATGGGACATCTCCTCATTCTGCCGGATCCTCTCCGAATCGCTCAAAGATCCGCAGTTTGGCACTCCGGCTTCGTGAGTTGTTTTCGATTTCTTCAGTGGTGGGTACTATAGGGCGTTTCACCACCCTTTTCCCCAGTGGCAGGAGCCCACAAACACAGTATGGCAACTCCGGTGGGCATTGGCATGGGTTTCCCCATTGCTGAAATTGCCGTTTGATCAGCCGGTCTTCCAGCGAATGAAACGCGATGCATGCCAAGCGCCCCCTTGCATTGAGATATGGAAATACGGTTTGCAACATTGTCCGCACTTCTTGGAGTTCATCATTGACTGCAATTCGCAAGGCTTGAAACACCTGGGTTGCAGGATGAATTTTCTTTTTGTGAAATCGCTGAGGAATGAGAGAAGCGACAAAGGCCGCCAACTGTCGCGTGGAAGAGAATTTTTCTTCTTCTCGTTTTTGGACAATGCCACGGCTGATTTTCCGGGCAAATCGCACTTCTCCAAATCGTTGAAAAATCGTAACCAACTCTTGCTCGCTGGCATGATTAATCCATTGTGCGGCATCTTTCTCTTCGGATTTGGGATCCATCCGCATGTCCAGAGGACCATCATGACTGAAAGAAAAACCCCGCTCCGGTTGATCCAATTGAAAAGAAGAAACTCCCAGATCGGCAACAATGAAGTCGAATTTCCATGAACGTTCAGCAAGTTTTTCCGCCAGTTCGGAAAATCGAGAATAATGGAGTTGAAAGCGGGTTTTGTAAGGGAGCAATCGGGAGCTGGCAATCTCCAGAGCAATGGGATCTCGATCAATTGCCAACAGTTGCGCACGGTTGAACTGCTTTAGCAAGGCTTCACTGTGGCCTCCACCTCCTACCGTACAATCGAGGATTTTTTTCGAGTGGGGAGGGACGTGGGCGAGAATTTCCTTTTTCAGCACAGGAATGTGGGCAAGTGGTTGAGGCAGAGACATTGCTCTTCAGATACCTCCCACTGTCAACCGGGAAACAAGCACTGTGGGTAGTCCCACTCCCACGGGTACGCTCTGACCTTGTTTTCCACAAGTCCAGATGCCCTCACTGAAAGCAAAATCGTTTCCCACCATCGTGACCTTGGACATGGCATCCGGTCCATTGCCTATTAAAGTGAAATTTTTGATGGGATAGGCGCATTTGCCTTCTTCAACCATGTATGCAACGGTGGGCACAAAAACGAAATCTCCATTGGAAATGTCCACCTGTCCCCCACTGAAGGATTCGCAATAAATTCCCTTTTTAACGGAGCGGATGATTTCTTCCGGCGGCGATTCGCCATTGGCAAGATACGTGGTCGTCATTCGTGGAGTGGGGTAGTGAGCATAAGATTCTCGCCGTCCATTTCCGGATGCCTCTACTTGATAATACCGGCTGCTGATAGTGTCATGCATATAACTACGCAGGATGCCATTTTCAATCAGCGTACTGGCAGGTGACTCGTTTCCCTCGTCGTCAAAATTCAAGGCGCCCCGGTCGTATTCTATTTGGCCGGAATCATAAATCGTACATAACTCAGAAGCCACCTTTTCTCCAACACGACCACTGTAGGCCGAAGTCCCCTTGCGATTGAAATCCGCTTCGATGGGATGTCCGACTGCTTCGTGCAAGAGGATGCCGGATTGGGCAGGTCCTAAAATGACCGGCATTTCCCCGGAAGGCGCTTGCTGAGCGCCAAGCAGTAAAATGGCTTGCCAGGCCGCTTTTTCCCCTATTATGCGGGCATGATTGTCTTGCTGCAGGAAATCCATCCCCACTCGACCACCCACTCCCGAAAATCCAATTTGAATATTCTCTTCCTGTTGCGCAAGGCATTGGACGCTCATGCGAAACATAGGACGGGTGTCCCGTATGATTTTTCCCTCGGAGGTTGCAATCTGAATATATTCGATGGAATCCGTCAGAGTGACGGTGACTTTGATAATACGTTCATCATAGTTGTGAGAATTTTTTTCTACTTCCCGGAGCAGGCGGATTTTCTCGGCAATGGCCAAGTCGCTGATAGTATTTATGACTCTGTAGTAGTCAGGAGGAACCGTTTCATTGAACTGCTCGACGTCTTCGATTTTTACTTTGCCTCCTGTTGCAATGGCAGCGGCCGTGCGGGCTGCATGGAGCATGGGTTTCAGACTCAAATCTTCACTATAGGCATAACCCGTTTGTTCTCCTTTGAGAACCCGGATGCCCACTCCCATGATGACAACTTTTGACGAATTTTTGATGATCCCTTCTTCCAGGATAATCGAATTTCTCAGTGTGTATTCAAAAAAAAGGTCCGCAAAATCGCCCCCCAGGCTCATCGCCGCTTTCAGGATTTTTCGCATCATATCTTCATCGACCCCCATCTGCTCTGCAAAGACCGCTTTCGCCGCCCGAGAGGGAGTGTTTTCCTTCAAAAGATCAATTCCGCTTGGGTGAGCAGCCAATTCTTCCAAGTGCTCCATTTTTATTCCTCCCTAACCCGGCACAGCCGGAACCAAACAAGGATTATTTTGTAAAAGTTGAATATATAAAATCCCCTCGATTCACCGGAAAATGGAGGATTGCGGAAATGTTAAAAAATTTTCTTGCCTTACACTCTCAATCGCTTTGGGTCGGGATGCTTCTTGATACGTTTCGCAGCAATACGAATCGGTTTGCGGTCACCCCACGACCACATAAGAAAATCAAAAATCACAGAAGATCATAGCCTCCGTAAATAGGCGTGTCAAGAGAAATTTACGAAGGAATTTCTTGATTTTTTTTTGCCGCCTATATCATCCGCGCGACGTTTTGGATCGTTTTGATCATCGGGATTGTCGATTTTGGCATATCGTTCCTCCGGTGATGCTGCGCAACAATATGATTACGCGCTGATAGATGTGATTGACTTTATTCATCTTGCGTGAAACAATTTTCAGAAAGGTCACCACAGTTTCGCAGCGCGAATCAACAGATTGTGTTCACTTGAATCGAGAGAGACAATGAAACCTTCTGAATTTAATTTCATGGACCGCTACAGGGTGCTGGAAGGCAATGTCATTTTATCCGGAATCCAGGCGTTGGTGCGCATTCCCATCGACCAAACTCGCAAAGACACGAAAGACGGTATCAAACTGGGAACCTACGTGAGCGGATACCAGGGATCACCTTTGGGAACCATGGATACGCATTTTGGACGGGTTTCATCCTTGCTGGAAGAACATCGTATTTATTTTCACGCGGAAGTAAACGAAGATATAGCGGCAACCGCCCTCAATGGCACCCAACTGTTGGAATTTCTCCCGCATGCCGACTTTGACGGGGTTTTGGGAATGTGGTTCGGCAAAGGCCCCGGAGTGGACCGCACGGGGGATGCCTTTCGTCATGGCAACTTTACCGGAACCAGCAAATACGGAGCCGTACTGACCCTCGCAGGCGATGATCCCTCCTGTAAGAGTTCAACCATCCCCAGTGATAACACTCCCGGTTTATTTGACCTCGGTATACCCGTGCTTTTTCCGGGAAATCAGCAGGAACTTCTTGAAATGGGCTTGAAAGGTGTCGGGCTTTCCCGTTACGCGGGACTGTGGACGGCACTCAAGATTGTCACCGACGTGGCAGACAGTGGCTCGATTGTCGAGGTTTATCCGGAACAAGCCCTGCAACTCGTACCGGCATTTGAAATCGCCGGCAAACCTTTCCAAAAACTTCAAACGCTGAAATTGGTGGGGGACGCCAGCCTGGAGTCGGAAAGGCAGATCTTTTATGACAAGTCGGAGGCTGCCAAAGCTTATGTTTATGAAAATGAAATCGACAAAATCACCGTACGATCCGGCAACGATCGCATGGGATTCGTTTCATTCGGAAAAAGCTATTACGACTTGAAGGACGCTCTATATTCACTCGGCTTGGACGATCAGGCATTGCGGAAAATGGGAGTCCGACTTTATAAAATGGGTATGATCGCCCCCGTCGAACCCAAACGTTTGCGGGAATTCGCAGATGGTCTGGAAGAGGTTGTCCTCGTTGAGGAAAAACGAGGATTTACCGAGATGCTGATACGCAATGAATTGTATTCTCTTCCGCATCCTCCCCGCATTTACGGTAAGAAAGATCGTCGGGGTCAAATCATGTTCCATGCGCAGAGTGAACTTAAAGTCAGTGAAATCGTGATGGTTTTGGCTCGCTTTTTAGCCGATAGCTTTCCCGGCATGGATTTACCTGCCAGAGCTGCCGGAATGGTGGAAATCCAATCCCGCGTCTACGAAGAAGTCATGCCCAGAATTCCTTATTTCTGTAGTGGCTGTCCGCACAGTACCTCGACAGTCAATCCTGAAGGCGAAATAGGAGGCGCCGGCATAGGCTGCCACGCCATGGCCATGTGGATGGGACGGGGGCTCGAGTTCATCACCCACATGGGAGGAGAAGGGGCCAACTGGATTGGCCTTTCCCATTTCACCGGAAAAGAACATTTTTTCCAAAACATCGGGGATGGCACGTATTTTCATTCGGGCAGCAAATCTATTGAAGCCTGTATCAATGCCGGTGTGAATATCACATTCAAAATCCTTTACAATTCGGCGGTGGCAATGACCGGTGGTCAAAAAGTCTCGGGCGGGTTGGATACGACGTCTTTGGCACGAAAACTCGAATGGGAAGGGGTGCGGAAAATCACTATTGTTACGGAACTTCCTGAAAAATACCCCCAAAAACGAATCAGCAAGAAAATCGACGTCGTTCCTAAAGCGCAATATCCCCGCGTCGTTGAGGGAATGAAAGACGTCAAAGGCGTCAGCGTCCTGATTTATGACCAACAATGCGCTGCCGAAAAACGGCGGGATCGGAAACGCGGCGTACTGGAAATTCCCCGCAAACGCGTTTTGATCAATGAAGCCGTCTGCGAAGGATGTGGCGATTGCGGCGTGAAATCCAATTGTCTTTCCGTGATTCCGGCGCAGACGGAATATGGACGGAAGACTCAAATCCACCAGTCCTCCTGCAATTTTGATTATTCCTGTTTGAAAGGAGATTGCCCGTCTTTTATGACAGTGGAACTGGAGGAAGGCGCTGATCGCATCACCAAACCGAGTCACTTTCAAAAAGTAGAAATCGATACGCTGCCAGCGCCTGTAAAAAAGGTCGATTGCCAAACACCCTACCGCATCCTGATGGTGGGAATAGGAGGAACCGGAGTAGTGACCGCCAGCGCGATTCTGGTGGCAGCCGCCCACTTGCAAGGAAAATACGCAGCTCAGCTCGATCAAACAGGACTCGCTCAAAAAGGAGGGGCGGTGACTTCCAATATCAGCATCTGTGACCGGCCTTATGAATCATCTTTTCGTATCCCTTCCGGACAAACCGACCTGCTGCTGGCATTCGATTTTCTTGCCTCCGTTTCTCCGGACAATCTGGACCGTCTCGATGCCGCTCGCAGCGCCGCGATCGTCAACTCGCATCAAACCGATACGGCCTTGACCATCACGGACACGAGAACGCCGTTTCCCAAACATTCGTTTTTGCGACATCAATTGAACCGGCGCACGAAAGCCGACCGGAATCATTATGTAGACGCCAACCAGTTTTCCGAGACTCTTTTTGCAACGGAGCAGTCCAACAACATTTTCATGCTCGGAGTCGCTTACCAACAGGGGGTGCTTCCTGTCGACGCTCCTTATATCGAAGCTGCCATAGCAGGCAATGGAGTTGCGGTGGAGCGAAATATCAATGCATTCCGCTGGGGCAGGAAATACGCGACGGACCCTGAAAATGCCAAAGCGGTGCTCTTTGAGGATAGGATGAAACCCGAATCTTGCAAAGAAACGGCGCTGGTGAAATTGAAAAAATTCGACCCGCAACAGGTAGCTGCCATGGAATCACTGGCTGCGCGGTTTCCTGGAAATAGCGCTTTGCATGAGGTCCTTTATCCTCGCGTCTCCGACTTGATCCTCTTTCAGAATACAAACTATGCGAAACGATACTTGAATTTCATCGAACAAGTCCACCAGTCAGAAACAACTCGAGTTTCCACGATGGCAGACGAGTCTGAAGACGTGCTTCTCACCACCACGGTAGCCAAATGGCTCTTCAAACTGATGGCATATAAAGATGAATATGAAGTGGCCCGTTTGTGGACTCAGAATCCCGCCGTGGAAAACGCAAAAAATGCTTATCAAGGCCAAGTCAAAGTTTCTATCCACCTCCATCCCCCGATGTTGCGCAAGTGGGGATTGAAAAATAAGCTGACCATGGGGCCTTGGGTCTTTCCTTTCTTGAAAGGACTGGCCTGCTTCAAGGTTCTTCGTAGTACGCCATGGGACCCGTTTGCCCGCGCAAACGTACGGAGGGCGGAAGCCGCATTGATTCCATGGTATGAAAACCTGGTGCGAGAGCTCCTTTCCGGCCTGACGGGAGAGACGCTGCAAAACGCCGTTGTCATTGCTTCACTTCCCGACAACGTTCGTGGTTATGAAGAGATCAAAATGGAAAATATCCGCAAAACCCGAAAAGAAGCGGAAGAGAAAATAAAACGTTACCATGCCACCGGTACCGCTTCCGCAACAACCCGGAAAGCCACGGTTCCGGTAATTTGAATTTCAATTTCAAGCAAGGGATTGCCAGGTTTCTCCCCGGAAAATGATCTGAGGATCCGAGGATTTGGAGGGAATCGGACAGTTGAGGGCCTCGAGGTGCGCCAAATGCTCCTCGATAGCCATGGGAGCTTGTTGCAGGCAGTCTTCCAGTGAAAATCCCTTGCCTTGAAACCCTGCCAGATCCGGCGAAGAAAAACGGAAGCGCCCCGCCTCTTCTTCTTCAATTATCAAAGTATAATCCAATACCATTTCATACCATCTCCGAGTCGAAAATTTCCTTCTGCAAGCAGACCTCGAATCGAGGCTCATAATAGTCGCATAACGTTCTTTGTCGCGAGCTCCAGGTCTTCGGCGTCAATGACCGCGTGGTAGGTATAGCCCTTCGCGCTGTTTGCGTATTTTTTGTCATAATACTCTTCCAGCATGAATTTGAAGAATTCCTGATACCACTCCTTCTCCAACCAGGCGACCAGGTCGGTGACCGTTTTTTTTCCCAACAAAGGAGTCAGACTGATCGTTTTGCCGATCAACTGATGGCGTTCCTTCGCAGTCTTGGGAAGATAGTCTTTGGAGATCCGTTTCACCCGTGTTTCAAGGGAAGCCGTCAGCAAGATACGCCTGCCGGATTTCATTTTTTCAAACAAAAGGCGTGGAATGGTGACATTTCCGATCTTACGGCTCTCGCCTTCAAGAAACAGGGGAGCATCCCGCTCCAGACCATCCCATGCTTCCAACAAACGCGCTTCGAATGATTTGCTGGAGACGGGCTTTTTGCCAATGTCTCCAAAAACCGAACTGCGATGCTGCGCCAGTTCTTCCAGATCGATGCAGTTTTTCAGTTTTTGAAGAATTCTGGTTTTTCCTACGCCTGTCAAACCATCCAGAACATAAAGGGGGGTTGGAAAGGTGAGATGCTCCAATCGGGCCAGATTCCAGTTTCTGAAACGTTTGTAACCGCCTTCCAAGACAAGGTTGTGATAGTTGAGCAGGGCAAAGATATTAGCAATGATTCGTGAGCGCATCCCGCCTCGAGCGCAAAAAATCGTTAGCGGACGAGTGGTGGGGGTTTTTAGTAGAGTATCCAGGAATTCCGGCCATTTCTCACGTAGTTGATCATAGCCGGCGGCAAGAGCTTTTTCCTGGCCGAAGGCTCGATAGAGCGTACCGATCTGACGATGATCCGCCTGCGATAATAAGGGCGCGTTGATCGCGCCGGGAATGGTGCCTGCCGCAAATTCATCCGGCGTGCGCACGTCGATCAATTGGAATTGATTGCGACCTCCCCAGAGTTCCTCTATTGAAATGGAGGAGACGGCGATGACGTGAAGATCAGTACGGAATCGAGCTCTCATCACTCTTCTCGATTTTGCAAGTTATCCACTCTTCCTCTCTTCATTTTGGCGCTGGAATCGGGCTTCCTTTCAAAATCCTCTTCCAAACGGCTGGGAGTGGCGCCATCCTGTCCGTTGTATTTGCCACGATAGGGATTTTCAGCCGCCGTGGTCATTCTGAAGAACACGATCTGGCAAATGCGAATCCCCGCCCGCAATTCAATGGGGAAACACGACTGGTTTTCCAACTCCAGGGTGATTTTGCCATAAAAACCGCCATCGATGAAGCTGGCATTTTGGATTTGCAATCCCAAGCGCCCAATGCTGGAGCGTCCCTCCACGTAGGCCGCCATATCATCCGGCACCCGAATGATTTCGGCAGTGCTTGCCAATACAAAACGATTGGCGGCGAGGGTGAAAGTATCGGATTGCGCCTGCTGGTAATGAACGGGTTCTCCCAGCACGATCCTGTTTTCCTTGGGATCCGGCCAACAGAAAGAATCGGACAAAGTGAGATCGACACTCGAAGGCCCCACGTGCAAGCCTGTCGGTAAATAGCCGTCTTCGATCAGTTTCTTCAGTTCAACGTCGGAAAGCACCATGATTTTTTTCCCGGATTAGAAAAATCGTTTCAACTTGGCCCTGCTTGGGCTACAGTAGGCATCCACGTCATTGTTCGACAGAGTCTTTTCCTTGTGAAGATTATTAATTCTCCAGGTTCCCCTGTCTGCTTGCTCGTATGCATGAAAAATTCGATAGAAGTCGTCTGAATATCAAACCTTTGGCTTCTCGGCAATCCAAATCCGATACCGGCATCATGATCGACAGGGAAACCCCACTCCCTCCGCTTGCCACAAAAGAGGCCCAATTCATCGAGCAATTGACGGAAAAGATGAAAGCGTCGAAAAAAAAAGGAGCTCCCATCATTATGGCTTATGGAGCGCATCTGTTCAAGAACGGGCTGGCGCCTTTGATCATTGAATTGATGGAGGCCGGCTATCTTCAGCACCTGCTGACCAACGGCGCCGGGTCCATCCATGACTGGGAAATGGCCTTTCAAGGGAAAACCGAAGAAGACGTCCGCCGGTACCTCGAGGAAGGCCAATTCGGTATTTGGCAGGAAACCGGATTTTTTATCAATCTCGCTCTCATTTTGGGTGCCTCTCGAGGACTGGGATACGGGGCTGCTGTCGGGAAAATGATCCATGAGGACCAACTGGAGCTCCCTGCCGTGGAAACGTTACGGCAGGAACTGACCCGTGAGATACGGCAGGGGTCTTTTTCCGCGCGATTCCCCGCAAAAGCGGGTTTGGCCCGGACGCTGGAAGAGTTCCGGCTTGCTCCCGGCAGGATGGAGGTCTGCCACCCTTATAAGCGCTACAGTATTCAGGAAGCCGCGTATCGCTTGCAGATCCCCTTCAGCGTGTGCCCTGGAATCGGAGCCGATATCATTTATGCCCACCCGCTCAACAACGGAGCAGCCATTGGACAAGCGGCTCTGCAGGATTTTCTGACGTTCGCCCAACGTCTCACGCAACTCGAAGGCGGGATCTTCTTTTGCATCGGCTCGGCCGTGATGGCACCGATGGTTTTCGAGAAAGCCATGGCCATGGCCCGGAATGTAACCCTCCGGGACAACCGCCCTCCGGAACGTTACCTGATCGTTGCCAATGACATTCAACCCGGCAATTGGAATTGGAGCCGGGGCGAGCCACCCAAGGACCATCCTGCCTATTACCTGCGCTTTTGTAAATCATTTGCGCGTATGGGGGGCGAGTTTCATTATCTGGCATTGGACAACAGGGTCTTCCTTCAGCACCTCCATCACCACTTGTGCCGCGTTCCTCACCATCAACCCTGACCACGTTCTCAAAAACCCGACAGGAGATCCGACATGCCCAAATTCGCTTTCAGCATTGCCCTTTTAGCTGCCGCTTCGATTCCATCCTCTCTCTCCGCAACAGAACTGCTGAGAGTGGGAAGCTGGAATATCGCGAATCTGCATCATGAGGCCGGGGTGCCCCTTCGTAACGGGGCCATCCCACGAGACGCCAGCGATTACGAGCGTCTTCGGCAAGTGGCTCGGAGTCTGCGTGCCGACATCGTGGCCGCGCAGGAAATTGGCTCCCCCACTGCGCTGCGCTTGATCTTTCCTGAAGAAAAATACCATTTGATCGTTTCGGACCAGTACCAGCGGGGCGAGGAATTTCGACCTCCCGAGCAACGCGACATTTTTGTCGCATTCGCTATTTCGAAGGAAAAATTTCCCGAAATTCCCAAGGTTTATACTCTCGACGCGCTTGCGATTCGGCACCTCGACGTTCGCAACGGAAATGCGGAGCACCGCAGGACGCGGTCAGCGATGGTCGTCGAATTCGAGTTGGAAGGCCTCCCGGTCAAATTGCTTGCGGTGCATCTCAAATCGTTTTGCCACCAATGGCCATTATTTCCCGTAGAGGACGAAGATCTCGTTACAAAAGAAGAATTCGGTTCACGCTTCGCCTGCAGGACCTTGGTGGCGCAGCATGCGATTCTGGAAAACTGGCTTGAACAGCAGGCTGCGCAGGGAATTGCGACCATTGTCGCAGGCGACTTCAATCGCAGGATGAATGTTCTCGATTCAAATTCCACCGGAGCGGAGCACTTCTGGAAGGAACTCGATGATGGCAGTCCCAGCGGTCTGGAATTCGTTAAGGGGCCTGAAGGAAAGGACGAAGTATGCTGGCCGTCTCACGCCAAACGATATGATGAACACATTGATTTTGTGGTAGTCGACAAGTCGATTCTCCGCAACGGAATATCCGCGGAATTTAAAAAGATCAGCATGGGATATGAAGAGGATGCGGAATATGCGGACCGTAATCAGCAAAAACTGAGCGACCATTGCCCGGTATTAATGACCCTCAAACGCTGAAATGACCAGGGAAACCGATTGATAATCTCAACTCACGCGGCAGGAAGGCGGGAAATTCCTTTTAGCTGCGCTTTTTTAAATCATTTGCGCGCCTCTGGGCGGTGAGTTTCATTATGCAACCAGCGCCAACGGTTGATACTTCAAACGGTGGCTTGAGCAACTACCGGTCGCAATCATTTTTTGCCTTTTGCCCGGTGTAGACCAATAAAATTGACTTTGGGCATGACTAGCGCGGTAGGGCTAATATAATGCTTTTATAATCAAATAATTACAGTATTTAGCCAGCCGTAGCCATGATCTTTGTCGGTTTTTTCGCCATAACACGTACGCGCGATCGATTATAGCAAACAAGATGAATGCAATTATAACAGAATTAATACGTGAAACTAATTTGACGGAAGTCGTTATTCTTATCGTTTAAGGGTATTGGATGCTGACAAAAATGGAACGACGTCTGGAAAGTCGCATTAGTGAGCTCGTCGAAAAATCCGCGACACGCGAAGACGTCCGGCATATTGGCGAAAAAATCACTGGCATTACTGAGTGTGTCGCTTGGTTGGAAGGTCGTCTGGAATTACCGGTCAATTCTCCGGATGCGGGGTCTATGGTTAAAGTCAAGGGTATAAGTCCGGAGGAATAGGTGATGAGCAAGCAACAGTGGTTGATGAAAAAACAAACCAAACCCCCTGTTTCTTGGGATGGAAAGACTAAAACTTTCTCTATCGCATTGAAAGGGCTGAAGGGTGTAATAGAAGGGGATGGCATAGAAGCGAAATGCTCCCCTCCCATAACTTATGTCGTTCGTATAAGGGAAGCGGGTTCCAGCGAGTGGAGCATTGGATTCGAAACTCCTATAACCGGATGCGGTTTTGTTGGTTTAAAATCTGATGTGAGTATGAATTGGAAGTCAGATCCAAGAACGTGTATGGCGAAAGTGAGCCAGCATTGATTAAGGTCCGAACGAACCCAAGAGGCAATTTAGGTATCTGAAATGGTGGTTAACGTTTCGTCACTATACCTCGATATCCACCTACCTTTCTTTCATTTTCCAGTTGACAGTTCCTCTGTCATCCTCGCGAATGCGGGGATCCATCTTCGTGACTACAACTGGATTCCTGCCTGCGCAGGAATGACAACGAAGGCGGCAAACGGTCAACTACTTTTTACTATTTTTGAAGGGTCCCGAATATTTTTTTAAAAAGTGTTGACATCTCCAAAGTTTCATATCAATATGTGGCGACCGCTTCACCAGTGGATGAAAGGTAATGTCGGCGACGTGGCGTCGCAGTTCCAGCCGACGACCTGCCTGAACCGGATGAGCATGAGGCGCCGCTTGCAGCCGATGATCCAACGCAGGTTCGAGAAGCGCTTCTTCCCAATTTGCCGGGGATCCAGCCCATGGCGGCGGGTTGAAGCAGTTCAATCCTGCAGTTGTCGATCGCTGCAAGCGCAATGGGCTTGGCCAATAAGTGGGCTGTCAGGTAACGGTGGGAGTTGAACAGATGGAACAGGCAGGTCCGTTCGGGAAACTTGGGGAAACAGCCCAACCCGTCCCGCGCAGGCCAGCGATAATAAGCAGGGTCACCGCATCTTATAGAATCTTCATATCTTGGAGAAACCTTGTCATTCCTGCGAAAGACGGTTATATACGCATTATGAGCTGTGTATGTCAAAAATTTCTTGACATCCAAAAGACGAATATGTAGAAGAGAATGCCGAGGGAAACTCGGCGCCGATTTATAAAAAGCTGGCATGGGATTATTTAATTTTAGCTGATCAAGATATGGAAAGTAGAAATTTTCATCGCAGTAGTGTTTTTTTATCGTATTGGCGGCTTTTTTTATCACCGGTTGCGTTACGCTTCAAGATTACGAAGAACGAATCGCTCGAGTCGACAGCCGTTACGAGGACCGGATTGCTCGAATCGATATGCAAATCGAGGACCGAGCTGCGCAAGTCGAGTGGGATATTAAGGACCAACTATGCAAAGTCGATCTGACAATCGAAATGTATGACGTCGATAATCAATCCTTATATTGATGAAGTAGCAGAGATATTGAGCGCGCAAGCGGAAATGAAAACGGATGGGACATGGACAACGCGCATCCAGGGTGAGATTGAACCTGGCAATGCAAATTTTCCTGCTAAAATATACACACATGTCGCTCACAATGCGGCTGGCACCTCGATTCCCGCTTGAACGATTGCTTGAGAAAATCTGTTTAAAATACGATAAACTACGAATAATTGAGACAAATAAGGATTTTTTATTGACAACTGCGAATAAGTAAGATAATTTGTGCGCAATTCTCCTCATTTTCGCAGGAGCCGACACAGTTGAGTTGAACGACAGAGAAAGAAAATAACACGGTTATGACGAAACGAGTGATGGTGCAAACAGGCATCCGTGAAGGTATTCGGAAGGTTTTCGACACTCGCCCCGACGTTGAATACGAGCTCTTTACCGAAACATCGGAGGAAAACCTTCTTCTCCGAATCGTTGATTATGACGCGGTGCTTCTTGGCCTTGCTCCCTTGACGGCCCAGATGGTGGCAAAGGCCACGCGCCTGAAAGTCGCTGCCCGTCTGGGAGTCGGCTACGATTCGGTTGACGTCCCGGCATTGACTCGGGCAGGCATTCCCCTGGCGGTCGTGGGCACTGCGAATTCCGTCTCGGTGGCGGAGCATGCCCTTTATATGATGCTGGCACTGGCCAAATGCAGTCGCGTTTACGACCGTGAGATAAGAAAGGGCAATTGGAGCATACGCAGAGCCGAGCCCTGTTTTGACCTCGCCGGCCGCAAGGTTCTCGTACTCGGCTTCGGTCGTATCGGCGGGTACCTGGTAAAGAGACTGGTTGCCATGGAGATGGAAATTTTTATTTATGACCCTTATATCGATCCTCGGGTCATTACCGGCTCGGGCGCTACGCCTGTCACGGATTGGCGGGCCTTGCTGCCGCAAGTCGACTTCCTCTCCATAAACTGCCCCAAAACAAAAGAAACCACAGGGATGGTCGGCAGCGCCGAACTCGATGCCATGAAATCCACCGCCTTTGTCGTCAACACGGCACGGGGCGGTATCGTGGAGGAGAAAGCCCTCTATCAGGCCTTGAAGGAAAAAACCATTGCGGCTGCCGGTCTCGACGCATTTGACCTCGAACCTCCCCCTGCGGACTGGCCACTGTTCGAGCTGGACAATATTCTCCTTTCACCGCATATTGCAGGTACGACCGAAGAAGCGATGTACCGGATGGATTTTCGCGCGGCTCAAAACATCGTCGACGCTTTCGACGGCAAGCTCGATCCCAATTACGTCGTCAATAAGGAAGTGCTCAGTTGATGATTTCACCCTTTTCGAGAAAAAATCAAAGGTTGCGAAATTAAAAAAAGTAGCGTAACGTAAAAAAATTCGATTCAATCATTATTTTTGCTTGACACTGCCACACGGGGTGCTGTAGCAATAGAATGCCGGAGATGGATAAATTGTTTACACGACGAAAAAAATGTTGTATTGATAAGACCTTAAACAAAATTGTGGTGTTACGATGGAAGCTAAGAATGAAATAAACGGACAGGAAGTAATCCTGGACGTCAAAGGGTTGAGGACGCACTTCTATACTAATGAAGGAGTGGTCAAGGCAGTCGACGGGCTCTCTTATCACGTTCATAAGGCAGAGTGCGTGGGCTTGGTGGGAGAGAGCGGTTGCGGCAAGAGCGTCAGTGCCATGTCGGTGTTGCGTCTCATTCCCTATCCGCCAGGTATCATCGAAGGTGGAGAGATCGTCTTCAAGGGCGAGGACCTGTTGCAGGTCACGGAAGATCGCATCCGGGAAATTCGGGGCGACCGTATCGCCATGGTGTTTCAGGAGCCCTCGACGTCTCTGAATCCGGTCTTGACGGTGCGGCGTCAAATTTCCGAAGCGTTGGAGCTTCACCGGGGGATGAATAAACGAACGGCGCTGGAAGAAAGTATCAAGTTGCTGGATTTGGTCGGCATTCCGGATGCGAGACAACGGGTGATGGACTATCCTCACCAGTTCAGTGGAGGTATGCAACAGCGCATCATGATCGCTATGGCGCTCAGTTGCAGACCCGAGTTGATCATTGCCGACGAACCAACCACCGCCCTCGACGTAACGGTGCAGGCCCAGATTCTGGAACTGATTGCGGAACTGCGTGAAGAGATGGGCATGGCGGTGTTGATCATCACTCACAACCTGGGAGTGGTGGCCCGTTACGTGGACCGCGTCAACGTCATGTACGCCGGCTCCCTGGTGGAAACCGGACCCACCGACGTCATCTATTCCGATCCCAAGCACCCCTATACCATCGCGTTGCTGGCTTCGGTCCCCAGACTCGATGAGCCCAAAGCCGAAGAGCTTGCGGTCATCGATGGGATGCCGCCCAACCTGGCGAATCTGCCAATAGGTTGTCCCTTTGCGGAACGTTGCAGTTATGTCATGGATCAGTGTCGTGAAGTAAAGCCGGAATTGGAAGAAGTGGGCAAAGATCATTACCGCGCTTGCTTCTATGAAGCGGCCAAATTGAGTCGATAGAAAGGAGGTCGAATTGGCAGTTCAAGAGGAAAAACTAGTCGATGTGGAAAATCTGGTCACATATTTCCCGATTTACAGCGGTATTTTCCAGCGCAAGACCGGAGAAGTGAAAGCTGTGGACGATGTCAGCTTCTATATCCGCAGAGGAGAGACGCTGGGATTGGTGGGCGAAAGTGGTTGTGGTAAGACCACCACCGGACGCTCCATTTTGAAACTTCAAGAGGTGACGGCCGGGAAAGTATTGTTCGAAGGCAGGAACCTGATCGAGATGAAAGGTGAAGAACTGAGAAGGATGCGCGTCCACATGCAGCCCATCTTCCAGGATCCTTTCGCCTCCCTCAATCCACGAATGGCCGTCGGCAATATCATCGGTGAACCCCTGATCGTACACAAACTCGCCAAGGGGCGCCTGTACAGAGAAGAGGTCAACAATTTATTGAACATGGTCGGTTTGGAGCCACGTATGGCTGATCGTTACCCTCACGAGTTCAGCGGAGGTCAAAGACAACGCATCGGTATTGCGCGCGCGCTCGCTGCCAGACCTTCCTTCATCGTCTGTGACGAAGCGGTCTCCGCGTTGGACGTCTCGATCCAGGCGCAGATCATCAAGCTTCTGATGACGCTGCGCGAGGAGTTGAACCTGACCTATCTTTTCATCTCGCACGACCTGTCGGTGGTACGCCACATCAGTGATCGAGTCGCCGTCATGTATCTGGGCAAGATCGTGGAAATCACCTCCAGCGAGCAGCTTTACAGGGACCCCCAACATCCCTACACGATTTCGTTGCTCTCTGCGGTTCCCATCCCCGATCCCGAGGTGGACCGTACGCGGGAGCGCATCGTGTTGACAGGAGACGTTCCGAGCCCGATCAACCCACCCAGTGGTTGTCCTTTTCATACCCGCTGTCACATGGCAGTCGAGGAATGCAAGACCGTGAAGCAGGAATTGAGAACAGTTGGCAGAGAACACTGGGTTGCCTGTCATCGCGTCTGACACGTCCGTTGTAATGAATATATAGAGCCCCCTGAACAAGGGGGTTTATTTTAGTAGACATATTTTATGGGAGAGAATAAAAAGAAGGAGCAGTCGGGTCAGAGTCTGGTGAAAACCCTGATTGCTGCCGTAATCGTTGTTGTTGTCATCGGGGCCATTGCAGGTTATGCCATCTACCGACAACAGATCGAACCATTCGAGACGGTTGTCTTGAGGATCAACGATACGAGCGTGAAAATGGGTTATTTCCTCAAACGTATGAAGTTTGAGGAAGCGAATCTTTCTTTCGGAGGGGCCACCTCCGTGCTCAATCGTCTGGCCATCGAAGAAGTCATCCGGCAAAGCGCTCCCAAAGCGCCTTACAATCTCAAAGTCACTGACGAGCAAATCGACCAATTTTTAAGAGAAGTGGCCAAACGTGGCGCGGAGTCCATCAGAGAAAATGAATTTGAAGAGTGGTACCGGCAGCAACTCAATCAATCCCAACTGAGCGATGAGGAGTTCCGCGAAATTGCGCGCACCAACGTCTTTCGACGGGGCTTGACGGAATATCTGGCGCAACGTGCGCCGACGGTGGCGGAACAGGTTCGTATTTATATGATTGTCCAACAGTCCATGGAGGCTATCAGTGAAGTCAGGAAACGACTGGATGAAGGCGAGGATTTTTTTGAATTGGCAGGAGAAGTCAATCTCTCCGTGGATGCGAGGGAGAATCAGGGTGATATCGGCTGGCATCCCCGGAATTCGCTCACTCCCATGTTGTCGCACAGAGCTTTCTCAATCGAGGTGGGCGAGCCCAGCGAACCGATTCGTTTGCAAGAACAACTCTTTGCTATCATCCTGGTCAGGGAAAAGGCCGCTGCCCGGGAATTGAGTGAACAAGCGCTGCAAATCCAGAAAGCCCGGCTCGTCGACGATTGGGCAGCCAAGGAATTCCAATTCTACAAAATCACTTTTCATGGCTTCACCAATGGTTGGGATTCGGAAACCGACGCTTGGGCCCGCTGGCAAATGATGAGAATGAAACCCGAGGACGAAAAAGAGCAATGATCCGCATTGAAAACATGACCAAATACTATGGTGAACGTCTGGCGGTCGATAACGTCAGTTTCAACGTCGCCAAAGGGGAAGTGGTCGGCTTTCTCGGTCCCAATGGCGCCGGCAAGACCACCACCATGCGCGCCATAACGGGCTATCTCATGCCCAGCGAAGGCGAAGTATGGGTCGGGGAACACAATATGCGTCAAAACTCCTTGAAAGGACGCCAGCACATCGGCTACCTTCCGGAAACCATCCCGCTCTACAGCGATATGACCACGCGGGCCTATCTGGGTTTCGCGGCCAGATTACGGGGTTTGGACCGGCAAACGACAAAGCGTCGTATCGACGAAGTCGTTGACATCTGCCACCTTGAAGAGTATATTGACGTCATCACGGGTAAATTGTCCAAAGGATTTCGCCAGAGAGTGGGACTGGCCCAGGCGATCATTCATGATCCGGAGGTCTTGATTCTCGATGAACCCACGGTGGGCATCGATCCGCTGCAGGTCGTTCAGACCAAGGAGTTGATCAAAACCCTGGGTCAGCGGCGCACCATCTTGCTCTCTACCCATATCTTGCCCGAAGTGAGCTTGATTTGTGAACGCGTCATCATCATTCACGAGGGTAGAATCGTGGCAGAGGACAGCATCGAAAATCTCTCCTCCATTCTCAAAGGAGAACAACGCCTGCGTTTGAAAGCGCAGGGTCCGGTGGAATCAGTCTGCGACCGCCTGGCGCGCATCGATTCGGTGCTCGACGTCGACTACCAGGAACCCTATTACCTGGTCGGCTTTTCCACGGACCAGGAACCCCAGGCCGAAATCAGCGAAGCTCTGGCCCGCGAAGGCTGGACGCTGCTTGCTATGGAAACCATGGAAATGAGTCTCGAGGAGATTTTCGTCAAGCTCACCGGCGAAAATGAAAAGGAAGCGGATGCGTAGTGGATAGCATCCATATTTATTTGATACGGCAGTAGAATGGAATGAAATTTGAATGAATTGTTGATTGAGAGCGGAATAAGCGTTGGCTGTATGAATTTCGCGCAAAACGGTTTTCTTGCGAAAAAAACGTACAGCTGGCGTGAAAATGGATAAAATCGTGTTTTTTTTTGAAATGACGGAAAAAATGTTGACATCCCCTGAATTTCTTTATATAACTCTAAGGACAGTCTCAACGGAATTTCTCAGTACTGTCTGGCAGGGAGGTTTTCGATGGATTTCGGTTATGGAAAATCGAAGAGATGAGGTGAGATGCTGACTGCAAATCTGGTAGTTGTTTACCGGGTTGTTTGAAATCTGGTTTGAAATTCATTCAAACCTGAAATGCCACCCCAAGCGGTGGCGAGTGTAAATTTGAATTCATTATTAAGTAAGGAGTGATATGAAATCAATTAGACGATCATTTATGTATGTGTTCGCAATTGTTTGCGGCCTCACGTTCTGCGGTAACGCGGTTCTGGCGGCAGAAATGATGGGTATGGTCAAGGGAAATCTTGTTGTCAGCGGCGACGTCGAAGTCAACAACGACGTCTTGACCACAAAAAAAGATTCGGATGGTACCCAATCCACCGCCAACTCCCAGGGTGGGCGGGCTAAACTAAAATTTGAAGCCACTACCGACATGATGGCCAACGTCTTCGTCGGGGGAGAAGGCGCCATTGAAGCCAAGCAAGATGGAACGGTTGGTGGAGGTGACTACTTTTTTAAAGTGGGAGGTCCCGCCTGGAATATCACCATGGGACGAAAAGGTGGTGAAGGGCTCTACACTGCAGGGCAGGATATCGCGCTACCGAATGTTGATGCAGTTGGCAGGTACGCTGCGGATTGGGCCAGTAAGTCGGCGGTAGGTGGATTCAACCTGACCTTCACGCCCAACGATTCCTTGAAGTTCCAGGTGAGAATTCAGAATGGTACCGTAGATGATGACGACGAGAAAAAGAACAATCAAATCGGTTTTCGTCCCTGGTTGAATCTCAAGTTAGGCGGTATCGGCATCACGGCTGTTTATGAAACTCTCAGCGAATCCGCTCAGGAAAGAGGTAGAAACGTAAACGACAAGAATAAGTCCGGGTTTGGCCTCAAGATGACAGGAGACGTGGGTGCTATTGCTTTGGGGGTCAACTACACTTCCGGTGATAACAATGATGTGGTAACCAATTCGACGGGTGGGTACGTGACCGTCAGTATGATGGCCGGTTCCTTTGGAGTGGGTCTGCATCAAAATAGCAGCGATGGGGTTATACAACGAGATTCCTTTATTTCTTACGTCGCCCCCCTTGTGGAAGGAGCTCATATCAAAGTCGGTTACGGCGTGTCGCAATCCGAAAAAGATGAAGCAAAGCTATTCCGGGTACGTTTCAATTACGCATTCTAAGTCCGGCTGCCATTTTTCGATTGCCTGATTCGCTCCTTGCGGAGAATACATGGGTCCCCTCTGCGTGGACGCCCCCCAACAGACCATGCGGAGGATTCCCGTGTATCAGGCTCTTTGTCGATCAAGCTCACCTGCTTTCTTCTTCTCCTCCCTACCAGTTCCCGGGCTGCTATTTTAAGGCAGCGTGATGGAGTAGCCAGTTGCGTGCCCCGCACGCAAACTGGCTTTATTGCACTCTCTTACTATTACGCAAATTTTTAAACAGGTTCTAAGGTGATACGTTTTTTTAAAGACGATCCGACCGCTACGCTCGTCTATCCACGGCCGTGTCTCATTCCAGTCTGCAACGGGGCCGGAAAACCGTTGCACGAGTGAGGGGAAAAAGGCCGATACAATTTGTTACAAAGTGTTACACCTGCGAAAAGCTTTCCTACTGAAATTGCCGTATCTTGCCGAATCAGGAGCGGAGTCCCACCCTTTGGAGGAAGAACTCGATGGAGCCTGCCTATGAATCCGCTGATTCTCATTATTGATGATGACGGGAAACTGAACAATCTGCTACAGAATTATCTCAAGGATTTCGGCTTTCGAATCATTACCGCCACTCATCCTCGAGAAGGGTTGAAACAACTGGAAAAGGAGAAGCCGGATTTGGTCATTCTCGACGTCATGCTTCCTGAGATGGATGGATTCGAGACTTGTAAAACCATTCGCAAATCCCATACGGTTCCCATCATCATGTTGACGGCGCGTGGTGAGGTGATGGACCGGGTCGTCGGCTTGGAAATCGGGGCCGATGATTACCTGCCCAAACCTTTTGAACCGCGGGAACTGGTGGCCCGTATTCAAACCGTGCTGAGGAGATCGAGCCGTGCGCCCCGGGAAGAACTCTTGCAATTCGGGGAACTGGTGATCGATTTACCAAAACACGGCGTGAAATTGAGAAACGAACCGCTGCACCTGACTACCACGGAATTCACGACTTTGTCTTTTTTAGCGCGAAATCCGGGGAGAGTTTTGGATCGCGATCAAATCCTGGATGAATTGAAAGGTATCGAAGCCGATTATTTCAACCGCACCGTGGATATCACCATGAGTCGTTTGCGCCAGAAACTCCGGGATGATGCCAAACAACCCACCTTCATCAAAACAATCTGGGGAGCCGGATATGTCTTCATTGGAATCCCGTCAAATGAAGAAAAGGATTAGAGGATTACGCGGGTTTTTCAGCTCCATCTTTACCAAACTCCTGCTCATCCTGATTATCGCCGGGGTCTGCATCACCGTGGTCGTCTGGCAATCTTTCCATGGTGGCACCCTGCAATACCAAGAGGCCTTTCAAGAAAACGTGGCTCGATACCTCAATTATCTCGTGCAGGACCTCGGCACTCCCCCCGACCTGGAGAAGGCGCAGAAAATCGCCCGGCAATATTCCCTGAAAATCCGTTATGAAAGTCCTGCGACGACCTGGTCTACTTCGGATTCGCTGCCCCGCATCGAACAAATCCATTTGCGCCAATGGCGCGAGTTTCCCGATTTGAATTTTGCCCACTACCAGGGAATCCATCTGATTGCCCTGCAGCAGGGAGAGGGCATTTTTCTCTTTACCGTGGATTTGGGACAAAAACACGACAGAATTCGTAAAAATTGGATTCTGGGCGCCTTGGTTTTCCTGGTTTTGATTCTCCTCGGGGCGTATTTTGCCATTCGCAGGATACTCAAACCCATTCGATGGCTCAAGGAAGGAGTCCGGCAAGTGGGGGAAGGCAATCTCCGCCACCGGGTTCCCGAAAAAGGATCCGCAGAGTTACGAGGATTGTCAAACGCCTTCAATACCATGGCGGGGCGCATCGATCACATGCTGCAAAGCAAAGAACAATTATTGCTCGACGTCAGTCATGAATTCCGCTCACCCTTGACCCGCATCAAAGTGGCGCTCGAGTTTTTGGCGGAAAGTACGGTCAAAAATGATATCCGGGACGACGTGGATGAATTGGAAAAGATGGTCTCTGAAATCCTGGAAACCGCTCGTTTGGACAGCGAATACGGCCATTTGAACCTGCAGGAGGTGAATCTCGATCAACTCCTGCAACAGACTGCGCAGAGCTTCAATCACCCCAATGCCAAAATCGATCTGCATCCCATGCCTGCAACGCCATCTCTGCAACTGGATGCTGAACGGATTAGCATTGTCTTCAGAAATATCCTCAACAACGCGCTCAAATACTCGAGCAAAAGCCCGAAACCCGTAGAAGTGAGCCTGGAGCAGGATCATTCCCAAGTCATGATTCGTATCAAGAATTTTGGAACAGGGATTCCCCAACAAGAATTGCCTTATATTTTCGAGCCTTTTTACCGGGTGGACAAATCCCGTTCCAAAGAGACGGGTGGTTATGGGTTGGGATTGCATCTCTGCCAGAAAATCATGGAAGCCCATGGAGGACGCATTGTCGTTTCCAGTAAACTTTCAGAAGGGACCACCTTTTCTTTATTTTTCCGGATTTCAAAAAAATAAAGGAAATCAGGCAGGCAGTGGACGATGCGGGGTTTGTTCGTTGATGGGCCAGTGGACGATTGCGGAAGCCACTCCCAGGGCTGGGGTACCACCAACTCATGAGAGATTACGACCGGCGAAAAAACCGTCTGCGGACTCCCGTCTTGCAAGATTGTTATTTTCATTTAGTATTCAATCCATCCCCCGGCCTCAGGCTCTGATCACAAAAAAGTTCGACAATCACAAAAAATGACCATGAGCAAAGAATACGCCAGTGAATTGATGTTGGATTTTGGAGAGGATGGCAATGCCTTGCTTCCCGTTGTCACTCAGGATTATGACACCAGAGAAGTGCTGATTGTGGCATTTACCAATCGAGAAGCGTTCGAGGAAACCTGCAAAAGCCGCTATGCGACATATTACAGCCGCAGTCGTCAGGAACTGTGGAAGAAGGGAATGACATCCGGAGACACGCTGAAAATTCGGGAACTGCGCGTCAATTGCGAACAAAATTCTCTGCTCTATCTCGTCACCCCGCAAGGCAAAGGGGCCTGTCATGCTAAAAAAGTGGATGGCATGCCTTACGAATCCTGCTATTACCGGAAAATACGGGACGATCGATCTCTGGAGGTCAGCGGAGCCGGAAGAGACAGGCAGACTGACACCAAACCAAAGACCGGGAACACTTGAATCATCAATCCACTGAAAATCATCGCATGCCCAAGCAGACTTTAAGAATAGGATTACCGGCAGGGTCTTTGGCAGATCCCAAGCGCGGGGGCAATCTCGATCAATTTTTGAAAGATTCCGGATTCCGGACCTCCGGCTACGAGACGGGGGGGCCCAGTAAATTCACCACGACCCCTTTCCTCTACGGCTGGGATGGCCGTCCTCAGGATTTCGGAGCCCAACTGGCGATCGGCGAACTCGACGTTGCGATTGGCGGAGACGACTGGATCAAAGAACGCCTGCTCGAATTGAAGTTGGAATACGACACGGCTGTCCATCTGGAAAAAGTTCTGCCACTCAAAAGAGGGAAAGTGAAACTGGTAGGCATTGTCGATGATTCCCATCCGGCAACCTCCATCAAAGAATTCCTCGAGATGGTGACGACCTGCCAGGAACGGATCACGGTTGTTTCCGAATTGCCATATCTGGCAATCAACTGGTTGCAGGATGAGTTGAAGCAACTCGAGCTCCTGGACTCGTTTTCCGCATTTTCCGTACAAAAATACAAAACGCCGCCTAAGATTAAAAGGGGAATCGTGATTTATGAAACCTGGGGTAAGACGGAAGCCAAGCTGAAAAACAAGGGGGCGGATATTGGTTTGGAAATCACCCAGACCGGCAGCGCGATTCGAAACTATGGTCTCAAAATCATCGACACGGTCATGGAATCGGAAGCCGGGGTCTGGATCAATCCACAAGTGAAGACGGATGCTCAAAAGTTGGATTTGCTACGCATGTTTCTCTTGAATCTCTATGGCGCCATCAATGCGGAAAAAAAAGTCCTGCTGCTTTTCAACGTTGCCAATCAAAAAACGAAGCAGGTGGAATTTTATCTGGATCAAAACAATCTCTATGGAGACGAACCGACGGTCAACCGGGGAAGTACGTTTACGGAATACGGCATTCAGGTGGAAACCGACAACCTGGAATTGCCCCTCTCGAAAATCCGCTACGATCTCGCCAAACTGGAAGCCAAAAACATCGACACCATTCCCATCCAGTCTTCCATTCCCAGTCTGGAGGTGATTGGCGTGTGACCCCAACTCGATCTTCCATGCCCGGTATGTTTTTTTGTGAAAATCATTCGACTTCCAATTTTTTGTGTTGATAAGACCCGGACTTTGGACATTTGAGACAATTTTCAGCAAAAGATTCAGACAAACATTCCGTATGAAGGTATATAATTCTTTCTCCTCTTTGATGGTGCGCATTTAGCGCCCTTTAAGGACGCCGGGTCATTGCGACAACACCCAAACCAAGAGGGAAATGTCCCGAAAATCAAACGCTTGCTTGGCACGGAAGGCAGTCAGGGCCAGCAACTTGGATTGAGTGCGGACCAGGCGTATAATATCATCAAATCTGTTGGCAATTGTGGAGAAATCTTCGAGCATGATCTCGGAACCAATACCATGATTGGCCTGGAACGCGGCCTCAATGCGCTTTGGACTAAAGGAGGATTGCAGTATTCAGCGCCCTTCCGTTAATTCTTTCTCCAATGTATTTTATTTGAATCAAGCATTTTAAAGTGGAACGTATGCAAGTTTATGATGAACAAATAGAAAATATTCTCCAAAATAAGACAAAAGATCTTGAACAAATTTTAGAAGCTCATGTAATTTTTTTTTATGGACCGATTCAGCAGGGAGTGGAAACTATTTTTAAAGATTCTGTTGAACGATTGAAGTTCGAAAATACTAAGCAGAAAAGAATTGCTATTTTCCTCAATACGGGAGGTGGTATTGTTGAAATCGTTGAAAAGCTGGTCGATATAATCCGTTTTCATTATTCAGAAGTATATTTTGTAGTTCCTGATTATGCTATGTCAGCGGGGACAATATTTTGCATGTCAGGAAACAAAATCTTCATGGATTATTCATCTTCTTTAGGTCCAATCGACCCACAAGTTTTTAACAGTAAAGAAAATGATTTTGTCCCTGCTTTGGGTTATCTTGATAAAGTAGAAAATATGTTAGAAAAATCCCAAAAGAATCAATTAACAGATGCTGAGTTTTTCATTCTTCAAAATCTGGATCTGGCAATGTTGAGCAGATATGAACAAGCAAGAAATTTAACAGTAACTCTCCTTAAGAAATGGCTTGTTAATTATAAATTTAATGATTGGGAGATTCATGAATCAAATGGGAAAGCAGTTACGCTAAAAGAAAAAGAAGCAAGAGCAGAGGAAATCGCTATTGCTTTAGGGGACAATAAATCATGGCATTCTCATAATCGTATGATCGGAATTAATACGTTAAATCAATTACGGTTAAAAATTGATGATTATTCCTATAATGAAGAACTACGATCTAAAATAAAAAGTTGCAATGATTTTCTTGTGGAATATATAGCGCGTGAAAATTACAGAGTATTTATTCACAGTTTCTAGGGAGGAATTATGGAGATTTCTCAAAAAATAGAAGAAGTTGTCAAAGAGAGAACACAAAAAATAAAATCAGAAAGACCCAACCTTATCAGGTTACAAGAACTCTATCTTGAAAAAGTTAAAAAAGGGATCGCAGTCAAGCAAAAATTTTCCCTCCCTTTTATTGACTATAAAAACAGGTCTTTCTACCATTCCCCCCCAAAAAGCTATTTGAGTAGGTATTGAAAATTTCGTTTAATGGCAGACAGATATACTATATGCTGGCTTGTGCAGGTCTCATCCACCTTTGCGTTAAGGCATCATTATCTTACCGTCTGTACTCTGCAGTGCAGGCCAGCATTTGGACATTGTCGTGGCGAATCGTAACTTTAGACATAATTTGCATACGTAAAAAAAATTTGGAGGCAGGCAGCAGACCCTTGATTTACTCGTACTACTGTGGTATAAGATCCATTCGCGGAGCATAACATATTTAGTGGTACGCTCCGGTTTTATTTTGCACCTGCCCTTGAATGACCCTGTCCCAAAAAGTGAACACATGTTGGAAGCTGAGGAGCCTTACACCGATTTTTTACTTGGTCAACTCGTGTTCGTGAAGTCCAATCCTACCCTGAAGGGAGCGGTTGTTGGACTGTTGACGGGATCACAAGAATCCCGTGTCAGGGTTTTTGTGGATGGAAACGTTCAGACGTATTACGCCTCTCAGTTGCAGATCGAAGAGTTGCCTGACGACTTTCAGCATCTGTCGCGTGATAAATTTCATGCCTACCTGACCGCCCTGCAAATACGGCATCCCAGTCTATCGACCTTGTATTCGCTCAACGCCGCTCGTGTCGACTTCATCCCTTACCAGTTCCGACCCGTACTGAAATTCATTCGCTCAGACCGTCCGAGACTGTTGATCGCCGATAGCGTCGGCGTCGGCAAAACCATCGAGGCTGGATTAATTCTCCGGGAATTACAGGCCAGGCGGGACATAAAATCCATCCTCATCATTTGTCCTCGCCCCCTGGTAACCGAGCGTAAATGGGACAACGAGATGAAACGATTCGACGAGCGTTTCACCCATTTGGATGGAAAAAACCTGGGATACTGCATCAACGAGATGGACCTGGATGGCACTTGGCCTGAACAGTATCAGCGAGTGATTCTTCCTTACTCGTTATTCGACAAGGTGCACCTTCATGGTTCAGAAAACACGGACGGGCGAAAGCGCGTAAATGGCCTATTGGATTTAGACCCGCCTCCACACTTCGATCTCGTCATCGTGGATGAAGCCCATCATATCCGCAACCAGGATACCTACGCGCACAAGGCGGTGCGGTTTTTCTGCGACCATGCGGAAGCCGCGGTCTTTCTGACCGCAACCCCTATCCAACTCGGCAGCCATGACCTGTTTGTTCTGCTCAACACGCTACGTCCCGACCTCATCCTGGATCAAGAGAGTTTCGAACACATGGCGGAGCCGAACCCGTTCATCAACCAGGCGGTGAACCATGCGCGCACCCAAGAGCTGGGAACACCAGTATCCGGTTTGTCGAGACCCATTGGCAGGATATAAAGACAATCCTCCAAAAAAGCCGGAGTGAGGGCAGCCGACGGCCATAGTGAACCATAGACATGTTGCAAAATAAATACAACTTCCCTAAAATACTTTCTCATCCAAACCTTAAAAATCTGGGAGGAAGTACGTTGAACCTGGCAAGAGCCTGAGTTTCGAACCGATTGATGCGGACCTTGACAGGATTGATATAGAGAGGAATTCGAGCTTACCTTAAGGATAAGGACTATCAATTATTTCATTTATAGTAATCAGGGTTGTTGTTAGCTGCACAAGAATGACAAAACGAGGCATTGAGTGTGCGAATCGACCGACAAAGAATATTTTGACATTCTCACGAGCTATATCCAGGTCTGCGCCAAGTACAAACCGCAACTCGGCCATGGTTCAAAGGCCGGATACGAACTAAACGAGTTCCAGCGTATATACAGGGCCGATCCCTTCTACAATTGGCTTGGTCTCGACAATCCTCTAATGTACGCGGCTCACAAGGCAGCCGGGGGAATGACCAGTATCTACCGGCAAATCGGTATAGGCTGCGAGTTTCTCTTCCGGCGTATCCTGCAAGATCAACTTGGTCTGAACGATGAAGAAGTGAATTGGTCCTACACGCTTCCAAGCGCGAGCGGTGGAAAAGCGAGAAAATTCCATCTTGATGCGCGTATCCCCATTTCAAGTATCGCGGATACCGCACGAAGACGTCGTGTTCGATCCTGGATGCGCAACGCCGCAAGCCGGATTGATGTTGATTCCACCGTCGCCAAGACTCTCCATGGTATCGTCTTCGAGATCCGACAGGGGTATAAGAGTAAGGACTCCAAGCGACAAAATGCGGACATTGCCAATGCGGCAATGGCCTACGCAAAGGGGCTCCTTCCTTGCGCGGGTATCTTCTCACTTCAAATAGATGGAGATATTGCCCAACGTTACCGCAACGAGAGGTGGGTGCTCCTCACGGGATTGACAGGCAATGCATCCTCCAACGAATCGTTCTACCGCTTTTGTGAAGATGTGGTTGGTTATGATCTTGCCGGTTTTTTCCAGCGCAATAGTCCTGCTCTAAAGGGGGAAATCGAGGCCGTGCTCACATCGCTCCTGACGCCATCATGAGTAAGACATACTCTTACAAAGAGGATCGGCAAAATGCCGACCTGACCTTCAAGATCAATCGCCATTATGGGAGGCACGGTTGGCTTCGTCTCACGCCGGCGTATTCAGTGAAGCTTGTCTCCGAAATCTTGACCGCTTCGGATCAGGGGATTCGAGTTCTCGATCCATTTTCCGGAACCGCTACAACGCTTCTTTGCGCCGCCTACGCCGGTGATAGAGCCACCGGCGTAGAGATCAACCCTTTCCTTGCATGGTTCGGAAACGTTAAACTCGCCACCTATTCTCCTGCTTGCATTCGTGGTGCTAGTGGTGCGCTCGCCAACCTGATATCCCTAGCGAGCCGTAAAAACAGCAAGTCTGTAGTCCCACCTCCGATGCGCAATGTCCATAGGTGGTGGCACCCGGAGGAATTGGACTTCCTGTGCAAGTTCAAGGCAGCCTTTGATGATACCAATCCGCATGACTACCCAACTCGAGACCTGCTGCTCGTCGTTTTCTGTCGTATAGTAATTGGTTTATCTAACGCTGCATTCAACCATCAGTCAATGTCCTTCAACGACAATGTGAAGGCAGACGCTTCGAAGGAACGCCAGCTGGCATTATTTGACCTGGAGCCAGACCTTGCGTATATCGCAAGTGCAGAGGGACAGGAGGTTCTCACTTCTGCTGCCGACAATCCCAGCTGTATCGCCAGCATAATTTCCGGTGACTCCCGTTCCGTATCAAGCGTAGTTTCCGGTAAGTACGATTTGCTCATAACGTCGCCGCCCTATCCTAACAGGATGTCCTACATTCGAGAATTGAGACCGTACATGTACTGGCTCGGTTATCTGAAGAACGGACGAGATGCTGGTGATATGGATTGGTCAGCGATCGGTGGTACCTGGGGCATCGCGACGAGCAGGCTTGCGGAGTGGCAACGATCATCGTCCGGATTTTATCCGGTCTACTTCGACGCGATCTTATCCAAGATTCGAGAGGCCGATAGGAAGAGCGGAGTTCTGATGTCCAATTACCTCGCGAAGTACTTCGAAGACATGTGGTGCCACATTAGAGACATAGCAAACGTCATAACCATGGACGGAACCGTTCACTACATCATTGGTAATTCACGGTTCTATGACACGGTCATTCCGGTCGAGCGACTATTTGCCGACATGCTCACAGAGGCAGGGTTTAGGGAAGCACGCATCACACGCATTCGAAAGCGGAACTCGAAGAAAGAACTTTACGAGTTTGATGTCAGTGCAAGAAAGTGACAGCAGCAATTCAGGATAGGAAGGGGTATTTCTCCCTTTCCTCATAGGGTGGTATTGCTCAATCAAGCAGTGCCTGATAGACCCTTGTGCGAAGCTCTCGTCGAATAGGGTAGGTCGAAGATGGCATCAGTTGAGAAAAGAAAACGACAAACAAATCCTCTTGTGGATCCAGCCAGAAAAAAGTGCTGGCTGCCCCACCCCAATGGTGTTCTCCTACGGAAGTAATCATTTGCGCTTTGACAGGGTCCAGCACGACTGCGAAACCGAGACCAAAGCCAATCCCTTCATAGGTTGTTTCACTCCATAAAGGTTGCCCCATGGCTGCCATATCCCGATTGTCGGGCAAATGATTTTGCCGCATATAATGCACGGTTTTTCGTGCCAGTAATCGCTCTCCTTGCAGTTCGCCGTCGTTCATCAGCATCTGACAAAAGCGAGCATAGTCGGCTATACTCGAAGTCATCCCCGAGCTCTCAAAACAGGCCACCCTCCCCCGACGGTTGATCAAGACACTGGCTCCTGCCAGGCGTTCGGAGTTGATCAGATTTTCAAGCCAACGCGTAACACGTCCCAGTCTTTTTGAAGAAAGACCTACGGATTGAGGATTTACAACGGTTATCATGAAGTGCGCCAACAAACGAATAAGGAAAATTCTCCAAGCCTCACTATTCAGCAAGGGACTACAATTTATTTTGCAAACTGTTTGTAAAAGGATTGCAGTTCTTTTTTGCCGCCTTCATGAACAATCAGCGGGGGTGACGGGGCGATGCTCAACAATTTCAGATTGTTGGCAAAGGTATTGTGGGAGGCCTCCAGCAATTTGATCCATTTTTGCAACTCCACCATTGGTAACTGCTGCAACTGTTTGATTTGTGTCTGGGCTTGTTCCAGTTCTTTGTGCGTGTGGCTGGCCAGCTCTTGTTCACGAAACAACAAGACCCTCAATTCGGTGCGCTCACGTCTTGCTTCTTGCAGCAATTTTACCTTTTCCTGAAGTTGATGGTGGGCAGTGGATCGTTCTTGTTCGACATCTATTTGCCGCATTCGGAGCTGTTCCTGTTGCTGCAGGTCCTTTTGTTGAATCTCTTGTTGTAAATCATTCAATTGCTGGCGCAGTGCGCGGTTTTCTGAAATCAGGGGATCCACCGGAGGAAATTTAGTGAATGAGTTGGAGTTTGTCGAAATCGAGGTGGTATGCTCGCTTGGTTCCAAAGGAAGCTTTGCCATACGTTCGAAATCATCCTCGGTGACATAAGCAAAAACCCCACGCCTGTTTTTCTCGATTTCCAGTTTTTTAATACGATTATTGACGGCGACAGACGTGATGCCCAACCGTCTTGCAATTTCCAAAGTGCTGATCATGATTCCTCCGCTTGAATTGATGAATGAAATGGGTTTGCTGGAAAAATGCAAAAACGGTGCCTATTGCCGGTACAGACATCTCTGAAATCCGCCGGTTCTCGATCCGGCAGTTACCTGAAAAAAACTTGAACTATCCTGCTTGCTCGCGTAATCCATTTTACTATCTTTATTCAAGATGAGGCAGTGACCTGTTTTCGAAAAACGGGACGATGTAATAGTTCGAGTTCTTCAATTTTCAATATTTTCATGAGGAGAAAAGATGCCAGTGAATTCAAGTTGGCTCGAGCGGACAAATGAAACAGCCATTGAGCCGGAATTGCCTGTTTGCGACCCTCATCATCATTTGTGGGACCATCCGAAAAGTCGTTATTTACTCGATGAGTTGCTCGAGGATACCGGCAGCGGTCACGATGTCCGGGAAACCGTCTTTCTGGAGTGCTCATCCATGTACCGCAAGGACGGACCGCAGGAAATGAAACCGGTGGGAGAAACAGAATTCGCGCAAGGCATCGCCGCTCAAAGCGCCAGTGGACAATATGGGCCTACCATCGTCGCCGCCGGCATCGTCAGCTTTGCGGATCTCATGCTCGGGTCGCAAGTGGCGTCCGTGCTGGAGGCTCACCTGGCTGCCAGTCCGAACCGTTTCCGTGGAATCCGGAATTCCTGTAGTTGGGATGAAAGTCCTGCCATCCGCGTTTCCCATTCGAATCCGCCTCGTGAGTTATATCTGAATTCAAGATTCAGGGAAGGATTTGCCGCCTTGCGGCAATATGATTTGACGTTTGATGCCTGGCTCTTTCATCCTCAAATTCCGGAATTGGTCAGCCTGGCGCGAGCCTTTCCGGAAACCACCATCATTTGCGATCATTTTGCAGGTCCTCTGGGCATCGGCCCCTATGCCGGGAAGCGGGAGGAAGTTTTTCAATACTGGAAGGAGGGGATTCGGGAACTGGCCACCTGTCCCAACGTCGTGGTCAAACTGGGTGGATTGGTAATGGCGATTAACGGGTTTGGCTTCCACAAAGGTGACAAGCCACCGACCTCCGATGAGTTGGTTGCCGCAACGTCGCCTTACTACAGGTTCACCATTGAACAGTTTGGCCCCAATCGCTGCATGTTCGAAAGCAACTTTCCGGTGGACAAGGTGTCTTGTTCTTATCTCGTACTTTGGAATTCTTTTAAGAAGATGACCCGGGATTTTTCACCCGCTGAGCGAACGGCTTTGTTTCGAGATACGGCAATTCGGGTCTATCGTCTCTCGCCATGATTCAGGCAATGAGACCGCCCCCATCGATGACGATGGACTGACCGGTGATGAAACTGGCCGCATCCGATGCGAGGAAAACCGCCGCCCCTGCGCACTCAATGGGTTCTCCAATGCGACGCAGTGGATAGTTTTGCGTTGCCAGTTTCAAAGTTTCCGGGTTGCTCCACAACGCTTTGGCGAAATCCGTCTTGATCAATCCGGGAGCAATTGCATTGGCGCGAATATGGCGGGGTCCGTATTCCACTGCAATGTTTCGAATCAATGCCAGATCCGCCGCTTTCGAGATCGCGTAAGTCCCCAAGACCGAAGATCCCTGGAACCCGGCCACTGACGAGACAATGATGATCGAGCCACCTTTCTTTTCCAGCATGTCCGGAATCACCATCTGACATAGCCAGTGATTGGAGGTGATGTTGGTCGATAAGATTTTCTCAAAGGCGGAATCCGGGATATCGGCAGAAGATCCATAAAACGGATTGACCCCCGCATTGCCAACCAGAATGTCGATTTTCCCAAATCGCTTGTGGGTTTCGTCCACCAGATTTTTCAACTGGTCTTTGTGGGAGACATGGCAGGGAATCGAGGTTGCTTCGCCCGGCTTATCCTGCAACTTCTCATTGAGAGCACGGGCCACGTCATCACAGGCTTCGCCTTTACGGCTGGAAATGACCACTTTTGCGCCAAATTCTGCCATTTGCCCGGCAATGGCTTTTCCAATTCCCTTGGTAGAGCCGGTCACGATCGCAACTTTTCCGCTTAGATCAAAAATCATAGTTTCTCCTTTTTTTTCATTGTATGCGACTCTTTGTCTCTCTTTTTTCAATCTTGGAGAAGTCGTCATTTTGAGAGATGGCGCCAGTACATTTCCCGCAAGGTCACTTTCTTGAATTTACCAACGCTGGTTTTGGGAATGCTTTCCACAAACAACAGGTCATCCGGCAGCCACCACTTGGGAAACTTTTCAGCCAGAAAGGAGAGCAGTTCCTCCTTGGAAGCTTGTTTTCCTTCCTGCAGGACTACGGCCGCCAAGGGGCGCTCTTGCCATTTTTCATGAGCAACGGCAAACACGGCGGCTTCGGTCACCGCTTCATGCCCCATCAGTCTATTTTCCAGGTCAACGGAACTGATCCATTCTCCTCCTGATTTAACCAGATCTTTGGAGCGATCTTTCACTTCCAGATAGCATTCCTCATCAATGGTCACGATATCTCCGGTTTTGAACCAGCCGTCCCCGGTGAATTTTTCCGCCCCCTCCTCAGAATTGTAGTAACTTCCCGTGATAAAGGGACCCCGCACTTCCAACTCTCCCATGCTCTCTCCGTCAAATGGCGCGAAACCCTCATCTCCTCGAATCCGATATTCCACCAAATTGACGGGCAGTCCTTGTTTCGCGCGGTAATCGAGTTGCGCGTCTCGCTCCAAATCTTCAAGATGGGGTCTCTCTGAATAGAAGGTTCCGAGAGGTGACATTTCCGTCATTCCCCATGCTTGCGTGATGTTCAGTCCATGCCGTTTTTCAAATGCGTCAATCAGACTGCGGGGCACAGCAGAACCACCGACAACCAGCATGCGCATGTTGGAGAGATCGTGAACGCCGGGATTCTCATCGAGGACTTTGAGCATACCGATCCATATAGTAGGAACGCCACCGGTGAAAGTCACTTTTTCCTGAACAAAGGCTTCCAACAAACTCGCCGGGTCTGAATAAGGACCTGGAAAAACCAGCTTGCTTCCCACCATAGGCGCCGCATAGGGGATGCCCCAGGCATTCACGTGGAACATGGGTACCACGGGAAGCAAGACGTCTTTTTCACTGAAAGCCAGCGTCGTGGACATACAGCTGACCAAGGCATGGAGTATAGTGGAACGGTGGGAAAATAAGACCCCTTTTGGCTTGCCGGTGGTGCCGGAGGTGTAACACATGGAGATCGCTTTTCTTTCATCCCAGTCCGCGTATTCGAATTCCTGCTCATCTTCCTGACCCAGCAGCGTCTCATAATCGAGCATGCCTTCCGGCACCTCCCCATCACGGGAAATGACAACGATTTGGCGAAAATTTACTCGGTTTCGGAATTTCTCATAGAGGGGCAGTAAACTGTCATCGATGAACAATACCCGGTCATCAGCATGGTTGATGATATAACTCAAATCTTCTTCTCCCAGTCGCAGGTTGAGCGTGTGTAAGACAGCACCCATGGCTGGGACGGCGAAGTAGAGTTCATAGTGCTGGTAGTGATTCCAGCAGAAACTGGCAACGCGTTCCCCGTCTCTCACACCCATCCTTTTCAAAGCCAGCGCCAACTTCTTCGCGCGGCGCAGCCATTCCCGGTTCGTGTAGCGGTGGAAGGACCTGTCGGGCTGACGAGTGACGATTTCCTGGTTGGGAAAAAGCAGTTCTGCGCGACGCATGATCATCGACAGCGTCAGCGGAAAATCCATTATTGTGCTTTCCATGAGTATCTCTTCCCCTTTGCATTCATATAAAATCAATCCGCGGCTTTTCGTTTTTCCCGTATGATTTCGGCAAGAATGCTCAAGGCAATTTCGCTGGGTGATTCTGCTCCGATATCCAAACCAATGGGGGCTTTGATGCGATTGATTTCGGCGTCGCTCAAGCCATCTTCCCGGAGCCGTCGCACCCGTTTCGCATGGGTTTTCCGGCTGCCCAACGCGCCTATATAACGGACCGGTTGCCTGAGCAGAATGCGCATGCCCGGATCATCGATCTTGGGATCATGAGTCAGTAAAACCGCATAGATATTTTTATGGAAATTCCAGTCCCGTAAGGCGTCTTGGGGCCATTCGGAAATGATCTTCGTTGGTTCGACCGGAAAGCGTTCCCGGTTGGCAAAGACCCGTCTGGGATCAATGACGTAGGTTTCAAAATCCATTTGGCGGGCATACTGCACTAAAGGGATGGTGATGTGCCCCGCGCCGATGATGATCAGTTGATCCGGAGCCGGGAAAGTGTGCAGGAACACTTTTTCCTCATGCCAGCGCAAGGTATCGTTTTTTTGCGACTCGAGGGCCTGCAGGCTTTTCGTTTTCAATTCCTCGTCAAAATGATCCCAGGCTCCTGCCGTCCTGCCGTCTTCATAAAGCAGCATGGGTATCGACTGCCTGTCTTCCACGCGAGTGAGGAAAACCACCGATTTTTTCTCCCGGATGGCCTCCTTCAAGTCATCCCAGATTTTTTTTGCCTGTGGATTTCCTGAAACGGCCCAGTGCTTTTCCAGAAGCACGCTGACCTCACCCCCACAGGCCAGTCCCACCGACCAGGCGGTGTCGTCATCGATGCCATAGTCGAGGCGCTTTTTTCCTCCCGAGCGCAAAATTCGCATTGCTTCTTCAATCACCGCCCCTTCTATGCAGCCCCCGCTAACCGAGCCGACAACATTCATCTCCGCATCGATCAGCATGGCGGCTCCGGCTTTCCTCGGGGCCGAACGCCAAGTGCGTATGACCCTGGCAATGACGAACGAAGGCTTTGCTTGCGACCACTGAATCACTTCATTCCAAATATCTTTCATTGTCTTCTGCCTTTACCTGAAAACGAAATACGGGGGACATGTACCTGATTTTCTTTCCACGATTATCCCGACGGCGGCAACGATGAATTTCAACTGGAAATTGGAGTCGATTTGCCATCAAAGCATCCAATTGGTGAATGCCGAAGAGACAACCTTGCCAGCGTCGGGTTTGAATAAAGGAGATTTACAGGATATTGACGCAGCAGTCAAAATAAATCTCCCGCCCTCAAAATGCGAGGATGGCATCAGGGATGTGACTACGGAATTTCGTCTTCCGCAGAGGAAATCAAGTCCCTCGACTCCTCCCAATGGTTGGCTACGCGCCCATCTATATAGTTGCCAATGATAACCAAACTGTGATAGTTTTACTGGACTTTGGACATTCGATTTATTTTATCTGATGAAACCACGTCCTTTGGGCGTGGTCAGAGATAATCGGCTCTGCCAGAAACGTGCGCGTGTTCGTAATCGTGCTCGTGCACGTGCTCGATAGAAACGTTCCCGATTCCCTTGAGATGGGGATTCCGAATAGAAGAGACGGCAGGGAATCCAGGATTCTCTGGGATGCCGTTTCGTTCACGAGCACGAGCACGGCTCACGAGTACGATCACGAGCTGCCCCTTCCAGGGGCCCATCAAAACCACCTTCTAAGAAGGTGGATTCTTTACTCTTTTAATTTTCATTATTCAATAATATCAGTAGGTTGAAATTCTGAAAAAAATTAATACAAGTTGCTGTTTTCCGTTTTTGATGATACGACCTGTATTAATTCCAATACAGATTCGTAAGACATTGATTTTATTAAACCCAAAAGTTGGATAAAATGTTCAAAGTCGAGAGTTTTATGAAGTTTGTTTATTGAATTTTACGAAAATATAAGCCAATGAAACCATGAATAATATTCTGCAACTCTATCAAAAAATGATCCTGGATCACCAAAAAAACCCAAGAAATTTCGGACGCATGGAAAACCCCACGCATAGAGCGGCAATAGACAATCCGATCTGTGGGGATCATGTCCGGGTCGATCTCAAATTGTCCGGCTGCAAAATCAATGAGGTCAAATTCAGAGGACGGGGATGCGCAATCTCCATTGCATCCGCTTCTATCATGACGGAGGTGATTCGTGAGAAAGACCTGGATGAGATTTATGCCATTTATTCGGACTTGAAGACCTTGATTAATCCTAAAAAACAACTGAATCACAACAAACGCCTCAGCCAGAAACTACGAATATTCGAGAGCGTACGACATTTCCCTTCCAGAATGAAATGCGCCACCCTCGGGTGGGAGGCCGTGTTGGAAGCAGTCGATCTACAGAAACCTTCCTGACTGCGCGAGAATTATATGGACGTCGTGGAAAAAAAGATGTTTCAGGTAAATGCGAACCGTCGAATAGTCTGGTCGCTTCTTTGCGATCCATGGAAGATTGCCCCCTGTCTGCCCGGTGCGGAACTTGTCGAATCATTTGGAGAGAATAAATACAGGGGAAAAATCAAGGTTAAAATTGGACCGGTTACCACCAATTTTGACGGGCAAGTGGAATTCACCGAATTGGATGACGTCAATTACCATTTCAGAGTCAAAGGTCGGGGGAGCGACAAGCAAGGCAAAGGCAGCGCAACCATGGAAATGGCGATGGATCTTCACGAATCCGAACAAGGGCAAACCAGGCTCGATTGCAGCATGCGTGTTTCCATTACGGGACGCATCGCCCAGTTTGGAGCGCGTATGATTCATGCTGTCAACAATAAAATGTTCGACCGGTTCACTACTAATTTTCACCTGCTTCTGGAAAAACAGGCGGCAGGGGAGGAATTTGCTGCCAACGAAGAAAACGTGGTCAATGCAGGGGCGATGGTGGGTTCTATTATCAAAGACTCCGTTACTGGTATCTTCAAAAAAAAAGAATGACCCTTCAACAAAGCCCGGCTATTTGTGGCTGCCGAAGAGCAATATCGGCATCATTACGACAGTCCGGAAATGACGCGCATTTCAATCTGCGCAGGGATTTGTCGAAAGAAAGCCGATTTATTTGTACATTTTGACCATGGTTGCAACGGATTCTTGAATCAGTTTTCTCAGTATGGAGAGATCGACGTCCGCCAACTTTTTGAGGTAGAGACACGATTTGCCCGTTTTGTGCCGACCCAGCTTGTCCAAGCAGGATTGATACCGGGAAAACCCAGGCATGATATAGATGGTGAATGCTTGTTTGCGCGGAGAAAAACCGGTTAAAATCGCGTCTCCTTCATGCCCACTGGCATATTTGTAGTGATAACTGCCAAACCCGATTATGCTGGGGCCCCACATCGCCGGTTCTTCCCCTGTGATTTCACGCATCATTTCCAGCATGATCCGACAATCCTCTTGCCGTTTGGGGTCCACTCCCTCTATGAAAGCATCCACGCTCATTCCGGTTTTTTTTGTTTTGACTTCACGCATAGGATTTCCAGCTCCTTTATATTACCTTTGGCTCATTCGAGTAGAATAAATTCAAACGAAAATCTGATTCCAATTGCACTACCGTGCTCAATTGAAGAAATTGATTTTTCAATAGCATTTTGATAATCAGAATGTAAATTGTTTATTTATATCGGATATTTTCATCATTTTCAATCAAGCAAGGGGTGTTTTCGATGGAACTAAAAAAGACAATTGGCAAATTGGGGGCGTGGGCATTCCTGGATGCGTTTTCCACGGAGGAGGTTGCGAGAACCGTAGAAGAGCTGGAATCATTGGGGGTGGCTGCCCTTTGGATTCCGGAAGCGGCAGGAAGGGATCCTTTTGCTCACCTGAGTTTTTTGGCGGCGCGAACGAACACCATCTTTCTTGCCACGGGAATTGCCAATATTTATGCAAGGGATGCGGTTGCCATGAAAGCCGCTTGCAATACGTTGCAGGAATCGAGCAAGGGGCGTTTCATCTCGGGATTGGGAGTCTCCCATCGAGAATCGGTGGGTCCGATCTGGCACCAGGAATATGGGAAGCCGATCTCCACGATGCGAACCTATCTGAAACAAATGCAAGACAGTCCATACAATGGCCCAAAACCCGAATGCGAAGTACCGATTGTTTTGGCGACTTTGAGACCAAAGATGTTAGGATTGGCCAGAGACGTTGCTGACGGCGCTCACCCCTATTTTGTCCCCGTGGAACACACGGCGCGCGCCAGGGAAATCATCGGTGCGGACAAATGGCTTGCGCCGGAACAAGCCGTGGTTTTCGACAAGAACGCCTCCTCTGCGAGAAGAGCCGCGCGGGGACACATGCGTGGCTATTTGCGTCTGCAAAATTATAGAAATAATCTTAAAACTTTGGGTTTCGGCGACAGCGATTTCGAAAACGGCGGTAGTGACCGGCTGGTGGATGCGATTGTGGCCTGGGGAGATGAGACGATGATCTCCCAACGATTGGAAGCGCATTGGAATGCAGGCGCTGACCATGTCAGCGCGCAAACACTATCTCCCGATGGCGCGTCAGGGATCGATCTTGAATTCTTCCGAGCTATTACCTAGCGCTCCGCTCCGTTGACGCCCGATTCTTTGATCACTCGGTATGGGATACCAACAGCATGGCGAAGATGCGCTCCGAATTTCATGTAGTTTATTCCGGATTGCCAGGTTCTTATGACGATCATTTTGCCAGAGAATTATCATGCCCAATCAATCCTGGAAGCCAACCGGGTGACTTGCATCCGCAGGCAAGAGGCCATGCGACAGGACATTCGCCCCATGCGTATCGGGATCCTGCAGATCATGCCCGTGGACCTGTACGATAAAGTAAATCTCCTCCATCCCCTGGGTTTGTCGATCATCCAAGTCGAACCGGTCTGGATCAAGCTGCGGGGACAAGATCTCCCGGGAGAGGAAGAGATCCCGGAATTTTATGTTTTTTATGAAGAAGCTCTCCGAGAGGAAGCCTTGGACGGATTGATTGTCCACGGTACGTCTTTGCAACCCAGCCCTCTCGAGCGCATGAACGGTTGGCAAGAAATCTGTCGCCTTCTTTTGCATGCCAAAGCGAATTGTCCCAGCATCCTGGGAATTGGGGGAGGCGCCCTGGCCCTTGCTTTTTTGGAAGGAATTGCGGGCACTCTCCTTCCTCGAAGGCAAATTGGCCTGTTTGAAATGCAAAATATCTACCAATATCATCCTATTACCGGGGAGTTGGACGATACGTTTTTGTGTCCACAAAATTGCCGGACTTGGATCGAAAACCCGGTGATGGAACAGGCAAAAGCAGAAAAAAGAATAAATTTGCTGGCGTATGGTCAGCAGTGCGGTTACGCCATATTTGAAACGCCGGACCATCGTTTTCTCATGCACACGGGGCATCCGGAATATAATGCGCAGCGACTGTTTGCTGAAGCAAATCGCAAAGTGGACAGGGAACCTCCCGCAGCGCTGAGCGGATTCGAGTTGGAGCGGCCAGTGAACCGCTGGCGAGGTCATCAGTATTCTTTTTTCACCAGTTGGCTTAAGTTTTGTTACATGCAGGTGAGCATAAATTCCTGAGTTTTTTCAATTCCTGGTAACGCATTTTTTTCTGAATCAGGTTCTCTTTTTAATAAGCCGTCGTCTGAAAATCCGTGGACTTTGACTTTTTCTTGTTCCCTGTTATCATAGACTGGAATGCCGGATTTGAATTCCTGTCTATTTGTATGAAGTACGAATTCGCCTTCCCAAATGGACTGAAAAGACAATTTTCAGGACAAAAGTCTGCTATTTGCGTTTTGGGAATAGATCTGATAGGCTTCATAAATCCGGGTAAAGTGATAGTAATTTCATTCTCGAATACGCTATCGCAATCATCAAAAATTGGTGGATATGAATAAGTCTGATTCCCCGATTTTTCCTCATCAGGAACCGCACCCCGCGTGGGGAAGCTGTTCCGACTAACTGAATTAAATGGAGACACCATGGTTACGTTCATAAAAAAGTCCGAAAGTACTTTTCGTAAATTGAATCGTTTGTTCAACATCACTTTAATCGGATCAATCGCGTTGATTGGTTCGATGTTAATCTCGGGACCGGCATTGGCTGCCTGTGGGTCCATCACTATTGCGGAAATGAATTGGCCATCGGCGGAATTGATGGCCAATATTGACAAGATCATCCTGGAAAAAGGTTATGATTGTGATGTGGAGTTGGTACCCGGAGACACCGTGCCAACCTTCACTTCAATGAACGAAAAGGGCCAGCCGGATGTTGCTGGCGAGTTTTGGACCAATGCAGTGCGTGAACTGATGAAAATGGCCACCGACGAAGGCCGTTTGCACGCTGTGAATACCGGTCCGATAACCGGACTTGGCGAGGGTTGGTGGATTCCACCTCATACGGCTGAGAAGCATCCGGAGTTGAAAACCGTTCTGGATATTCTGGAACGCCCGGAATTGTTCCCCCATCCGGAAGATCGGTCGAAGGGGGCATTTGTCGGCTGTCCCGCCGGTTGGGGTTGTCAACAGACCAATATGAACATGTTTCGCGCTTTCGAAATGGAAAGTAAAGGCTGGTTGTTGATCGACCCGGGCTCTGCAGCCGGTCTTGACGGGTCGATGACCAAGGCCGTTGAACGCGGTGAAAACTGGTTCGGTTATTACTGGTCGCCCACCGCCATAATCGGTAAATATAAAATGATCAAAGTTCCTTTCGGCGTACCCTTCGCCGGTAGTGAAAACTGGGACGGCTGTATGGTCAAACCCGAACTAGAATGCGCTGATCCGAAGCCCTCTGCCTGGACCCAATCCGAAGTAGCCACCATGGTCACGAATAGGATGGTAGAAGAAGAAGGCAAGGCAGTGGAATATTTGAGCAATCGTGTTTTTCCGGGGGATATCTTGAACGGCATGTTGGTTTATATGCAAGAAAACCAAGCGGATGGTGCTGATGCCGCAATGGAATTTCTACAAAAACACGAAGAATTATGGACCCAGTGGGTTTCAGCTGAAGTCAGCGCTAAAGTGAAAGCCGCATTCTAATTTCTCAAATGGAATTTTCCCGGACTTCCTGGCTATTTTTCACCAGGAAGTCCGTTAGCTCTCAACCATAAAGAGCCATCAAGATGGATTTTTTCAACGAATTCCCAACAATGGATCGCCTGGAATTGCGTGACCTGAAAAAAGCCATCGATTTGGGGTTTCGTGATTTTTCTCGCGCATACGGTGACGCATTGGAGTCTTTTTTTGAACCGTTGCTTCGTTTTCTGGTTTGGTTCGAAAAATTGTTGGTGGACACCCCCTGGCCGGTGATCATCCTGGTGATTGCGGCCCTGGTTTTCTTGGGATCGCGCAGTTGGATGGTCGTAACAGGCACCGTGGTTTCCTTTCTCGTGATCGGCTATTTCGGCATGTGGGAAGACACGATGGCAACCTTGGCCATCATCTCCGTGGCTTCGCTTCTTTGCATCGCTTTCGGTATTCCGCTGGGGATAGTGATGGCGCGTTCAAACCGCGTGCAGTCCATTATCACACCGGTGTTGGACGTCATGCAGACGATTCCGAGTTTCGTCTATCTGATTCCTGTCGTCATGTTGTTGGGCATCGGCAAAGTACCAGGGTTACTGGCAGTATGTATCTATGCCATGCCTCCGGTGGTGAGGTTGACGAACTTGGGCATCCGATTGGTGGACAAGGAGGTTTTGGAGGCTGCAGACGCATTTGGAGCGAGTTACCGCGAGAAACTGTTCAGTGTTCAGATTCCACTGGCGTTACCCAATATTTTTGCCGGTGTGAACCAGACCATCATGATGGCCCTGGCGATGGTGGTGGTTGCTTCGATGATTGGGGTGAGGGGATTGGGTATGCCGGTGCTGCGCGCAATTTCCAACCAATATCTGGCGCTGGGGTTGATGAATGGTCTGGCAATTGTGGCACTGGCCATCATTTTCGATCGTGTCTCTCAAAAATTTGGCAAACGCTTGCAAAAGCACCGGGAAGGAGGACAAGGTGTCTGAGGTCAAAGTCAGCATCAAGAATCTATACAAGATATTCGGTTTGAATCCAAGCGACATGGTAGACTGCGTCAAAGAGGGAATTTCCAAGCAGGATTTACTGAACAGCCATAACCACGTGCTGGGGCTGCGCGATGTCAATATCGATATTCAAGCGAGCAAAATCCAGGTCATCATGGGTCTGTCCGGATCTGGCAAATCCACTTTATTGCGCCATATCAACAGGTTGATTGAACCTACTGTGGGTGAGATCATAGTCGACAAGCGCAATGTTCTGGAGATGAGCAAAACGGAATTGCGCGATTTTCGCAGGTTCCAGGCATCCATGGTCTTTCAAAAGTTCGCATTGTTACCTCATCGCACCGTCAAGGAAAATGTCGCCTATGGACTGATGATCCAGGAGGTACCCAAGCAGGAGGCCGAAGAGTGCTGTAAGAAGTGGATCGAGGACGTCGGGCTGACGGGGTGTGAAAGCCAGTATCCTGCTCAATTGTCCGGTGGTATGCAGCAGCGGGTGGGTCTGGCGCGCTCTTTGGCCACGGATGCGGAAATCCTGCTGATGGATGAACCGTTCTCGGCCTTGGACCCACTCATCCGCACCGAGATGCAAGATATACTTTTGGAATTGCAAGGAGAACTGCGCAAAACCATAATTTTCATCACGCACGATTTGGATGAAGCCCTCCGCATTGGGGACAACATTGCCATTCTCCGGGATGGCGAGGTTGTCCAACAGGGATCCTCCCAGGACATCATTCTGAATCCGGCAGACGGTTACGTGTCTGATTTCATCAAAGACATAAACCGAGGGCGCGTTTTGCAAATTGCCTCCATCATGGATAGCGGGAAACCGGAGACCGGACTGAGGATCGAACAGGATACGACGATCGAGGATGCGCTGCAGGTGCTTCTGAAAGCCGGTACCCGCACGGCCATTGTTACCCATAAGGCCAAGTCTGTCGGTTCGATCGGAATGGACAAGATGATTGCCTCTATCGCCAGACCAACCGCGACCAGTGAAAGCATGGATGCTTATATAGCATGATGAAAACGCGCCATACTCAGCCGGTTTCCTGACGATTGTTTTTCCGAGTGGTTAGCAATTTCCAAATCAATGCTGCAGCCTGCGTAACGACGACAACGAGAAACGCAGCGAAGTAAGCGCGCTCGGGATAGACTCCATCCGCGTCGGCAGGCCAAAGCTCGATAATGGCGCCGATGCCGAATTGGTAGACGAATGCCATACCGAAAACAAGAACATTTGAGCATGAGGGTGATCATGCTTTGATTCCTTTATAAATACTTCTAACAGTTTTGAAATATCTGTGAAGTATTCTTTGTTCTGTACGCAGAATCAATCTGTACGCAAGAATCAATGTCATTCTATGGCTTGACCAGGAATCCAGAGTATTTGCTGATGAACTTCTGGATGCCTGATCAAGTCAGGCATGACACGGTCATCGGGATTGCTTGAATTATTTCAAACTGAGAAACTGACTCAGAGTTGTAAATAATTCAGATACTTTTTCTAAGTATTTGAAATGATTTATTTTCAATTTATTAATGGGAATTAAAAAAAAATGTCAGAACCATTGCTTTATATAATTTTTTCTTGTGGCATTTTAGAACCCGTCGTCGATTAATACTTCGATTAGTTGAGGTCCGGTGCCATCTTCAAACGCCCGTCTCAACGTAGGGGCAATTGCATCGGGTTCCGTGATACGGCAAGCTTGCAAACCCAATGATTGAGCAAGTCCGACAAAATCGATTTCCGGGTCACGAAGATCCATGCCAATGAAGTTATTGCTTCCCTGGAAGGCCAACAGGCGGTCTTTCAAGATGCGGTAACTCTGGTTGTTCGCAATGACGTAAGTGATCGGCAATTTCATGTTTGCTGCCGTCCACAGGGCTTGGATGTTGTATAGGGAACTGCCGTCGCCGATCAAGGCCAGCAAAGGCCGTTCCGGCAGGGCCAAATGAATTCCGATTGCGCCCGCAACTGCAAAACCAATACCTCCGCTTGCCAATCCGTAATAACAACGCGCATCCCGAAATGGCAGAAAGCCGAGCAGCGAATTGGAAGCTGTGAGCCCTTCGTCCACGAGCACGGCATTTTTCGGTAATGTCTCGGCAAGGCGCATCATCAAGACCCGTGGATCAATGGGCGTGCGAGTGGCCGCCTTCTGCGTTTCCTCGCGTAATTTGTCACGCATGGCGGTCCAATTTCGTGTTTTCAGGTCATGCAAACGATGCGTGTTGGCAATTCTTTTTTCTTCACCGCATCGCGCGTGCAGTACTGGCAATAGAGTCTGTAGAGTTTCCTTGACATCCGCATGAATGGCGATTTCCGCAGGATAATTTTTTGCCAACTCCCAATCCCGTTCCCCAATTTGAATGACAGGCATGTTGTCGGGTAATGGTTCCAGTGGATTCCAGACCGACATGCGCAAGACGTCAGCCCCGAGACAAATGAGCAGGTCGTGCGCTCCCAGGGTCGTGCGCACCTCATGTTGGTTGCGACTCAAAGCACCCATGAATGCGATATGGTTCGAAAAAAAATGAGCTGCGTGAGGAACGGTCTGCTGGTAAACCGGTGCTCCCAACGCTTCAGCTAATCGGGCTGCTTCATCTAACGCATCCCTTGAACTGAGTTCGTGTCCCGCAAGTATCACCGGATGTTCCGCAGCCAGGATTCGATCGGCTAATCTTCCCATCGCCATATCACTTGGTCGGGTGACCGAATCCACTCGCGAGGATTGTCCCAGTTCGAGGGCCATTTGATCATTGAGGATGTCTCCTGGTAACGAGAGAAACACCGGACCCGTCGGTGGCGTCATGGCGATTTTTGCGGCGCGCCTTACAATGCGTGGCATGTCCTGAAGTCGATTGACTTCAACTGCCCACTTCACCATAGGAGAAGCAATCGGGAGCAACGGATCGTACAACATTGGTTCTGTCAATCCATGACCTTGTTCCTGCTGGCCCGCAGTGACCAATATGGGAGAGCCGTACCATTTGGCATTGAAGAGAGAACCCATGGCATTGCCGAGACCTGGCGCCACATGCACGTTACAGGCCGACAAATTACCGGATGCCCGTGAAAAACCGTCGGCCATGGCAACCACCACCGCTTCCTGCAAACCCAATACATAGGCCAAATCCGTATGTTCGGATAAAGCGGCCATAATAGGCAACTCAGTGGTTCCGGGATTACCAAACAAATAGCGAATACCTTCATCTTTCAACAATGCCAAAAAGGCGGAACGACCCGTCATGGTTTGCATATTTTGATTTTCCTGACGTTAAGAGGAGTAATGAATAATTGAGAACGTAGCATTTCTCGTTCCCTGAATTTCAACTGCGCTGAAGTCTTGTATCACGATTGGTGGAATGAGATCCAGCGTTTAAGCAAAATCCATTGCGGGAATCGATTTTTTTATTTTCTTGATTTTATCAGGTTTCCTCTGATATTATTGCTTCAAAAAACAGCAAAAAACGGAATTCCTGGAACACTTTTTCTCAGAATTCGTGAATTTTGAAGTCTTTTTTATATAGAAAAAGGCGCACTCACGAGGACAGATCTCATTCCCACGATGGAGGAACCATGACCATGAACTTGAAACAAGGATGGCTGCTAGCAGTGCTTATCGTTTTTCTCTTACACGGGTGTTCGGACGAACTGATCACCTCTTCGAAAGGAGATCCCGAGCCCGACATCGAAGAGGGTGAAGAAACCCTGGATTCGGAAAACTTGATAGTAGCTCAGTATTCTACTGATGCCGGTCGGGTGCCGTTGCCCAATGATCTGATCCTGTCTCGCATCAATGCAAGACGGGCTTCTGACGGCGAAGACGAACTCAATGGGATGAGCCCCAATATGCCCATAAGGATTCCATTCACCAACAGTATCGACGTGCCTGATTTTGATTATTCCTCGGCAGCTGGAATGATGAGGGCAGCAACGTGGGCCAGTAATATTCTGATCGTGCCTCTCGGACTTTCGGATGCTGCCAAAGCAGATCCGGAAACATTGTCGGGCTACCAGGCGTCTCTGGCTGATCCAATGGCGGTCGCGGAGGAGAGCCCTTTCCTGGCACTGCCAACGAATGACGTGGCCGGCAATTTCATCAGCGTGCCATTGCAAGGACGAACGTACACGGGAAAATTCAAAACAGTCTATCAAGATGCCAATCATGATTTGGTATTGGTTCCTCAAAGCACAACTTCCACGACAGGTGGGACTTTCAATAAAGGCCGTAAATATGCCGTCATCGTCAAGAAAAGTCTTAAGGAAGGACTGATCGAGGATATTTTGTTTGCCGTTTTGAAAAGTGAGGATCCTCTCCATGAAGGAACATCCATCAAAAATCCTTTGCTGATCGCCCAAGATACGGACTTACAAACCGTTATCGGATTAGAAAGTCTGAGACAAGGCATTGCTTCCATTTTGACGGCATCCGGTCAGGATAAAGACGACGTCGCAGTCGTGCAGACCTTCACGACAGAGTTCTCGACCGCTGCTGAATCTGCTGCAGGAGAATCCCTTATGACGGCGATGTTTAGCAATGCAGTCGATTCCAATAACGCGAGGAACAATGACATCGAATGGGAAACCCAAACCTCAATCACTTCGATTGAAAATAGTGCCTTTAATTTTAAACCGTTTTTCCAAGGTTCGGGTGTGCCAGTAAATAATATCGACAGAATATTGAGTGGTTTTTATAACTGCCAGAATTTTCTCGCCAATTCCGGCAGCGCTGAGAATCCTGTCTGGACTCTCGATTTAATCAACCGGGCCACCGTTCCGGGAACGGATTGTCCCCATACGGAAAACGCATTTGAAGGAAAGATTGAATTCTGGTTGGCAGATCCCGTAATTTCCACCACGGGGGTCGTGATTTACCAGCATGGAATCACCCGCAACAGGGATGATTTTATTGCAGTGGCCAATACTTTTGCCGGAGCAGGTCTGGCGACAATCGCCATTGATATTTGGGGTCATGGCACGCGTACTTACGAAGATGGAGACAGGGATGGCTCCGTCGAGCCCGCAACACCGAGCGATGCCACTTCTCAGGGAGACTCCGGTCTCCGCTTCATTCGTCCTGATAAACCTCTTTTGAGTGCAGGATACATTGAGCAAACCCTGGCGGATATGGGGCAATTGACCACCCTGATTAAAGAAAATTCGTCCCTGCGCAATGCTCTGGGTTTAACGGATACCAGTCCCACTCATTTTGTAGGACATTCGCTGGGCGGAGTCTTCGGCTCCATGGTGGCTGTCATACTCGATCGTCTCAATGGTATGGAGCCCCCACCTTATCAACGGATGGTTCTGAATACTCCTGGAGGGGATATCACCGATTTCGTTCTGGAAAGCCCGGCCTTCGGACCTGACATCGAAACGGCAGTGGCCGAATCGTTGGGGTTGCAGAATCCTTCAGCGGAGTTGAATGCCGTCTTGTTGGGTTTGGAATTGGGTACGATGCATGCAGTGGCTGCCGGGAACGTCGAACCGCTTGTTTTCGCTAACCGCGACACTCCGGCAAGTGTCTTGCTGCAAGAAATAAAGGGGGACGCCGTGATTCCCAACAGCAATTCCGAATTGTTGGCGCGCAGTATGGGGCTGACGAAAAAGAGGGATGGGGAAGGTCAGGTTGAAAGTTCCACAACGCGGGTTCAATGGATTTTCAATCCTGATAATTATTCGACAAGCGCCGACGGGAATCCTGCAGCACACGCTTTTTTCATTGATAGGAAAACCACGGCAACTACAAAGGCGCAGTTGCAGGCATTGTGTTACTTGATTACCGGAAACATTCTCGATCCTTCCGATACCATAAATCCACCCACTTGTACGCAATAAAAAAGAAACAATGAGAAATCGACTTTCAACACAAAAAGACTGGCAAATGAACGAAATTCCTGTTTCCCGGAATCCACACATACTCGCATTGGAGAAATCGTTTGGATGTTAAAAATACGGGATTAGGCCTCTTGAGCCTATTGATTTTCTCAAATATTGCCTGGGGCAACGGCTTTCATTCTCCCTATACTGATACCGCTTCCCTGGGACAGGCGACAGGGGGCATCACCAGGTATGAATCCTCGACCACGGCTCAGGATTTGCCAGCCGCCATGACGTTTTTGAAAAAGGGATACCATGTGTTGGCGGGGGTGACGCATTCGTCCCCACGTTTCACATTCGAGGGAGAGCATGGCAAAGGTTCCACCAAAGCGGAATCGGCAACAGGGCTTTTTGTGAGTACCGTGAAAAACTTCGGCGCTACCGCCGTGGGTATCAGTCAAAGTTTTCCCTTCAACAGTGTCCTGGATTGGGGAGAAGATTTCGTAGGACGACGGGTCATTTCGAAGGTGGATCTCAGTATCGGAAATACATCCCCCGTCGTTGCGCGACGTTTTGGAAAATTCGCTTTGGGGGCTGGCATCGATATTTACGAAGGAAGCGTCAATCTGCAAAGGGTGGCTTTGACTGTCAACGATGACAATGAAATCAGGACGGAATTGGGAGGAACAGGATCCGCAGTCGGCTACAACGCTTCGTTTTTTTTCAATGAAAAACAATGGAATCTGGGAATCCAGTATCACAGTCCTGCCATTCTGCAGACCAGTGAGGCAGCGGTTCTTTTTGATACCAGTGACGAACTCACCGTGCAATTGACTCCCCGCTTTCCTGATGGGAAGCTGAAAGCAGATTTTCACTTGCCCGGTGTGACGCGTTTGGGACTAGCCTTGAAAGACAAGGATCAAGACCCGAATTTTATGGTTGAATGGACGATCACCCACACCGGTTGGTCGAATTACCGTGAATTGAGATTCGATTTTGAAAAGGAAGTGGCCGGTTCCAAGACCATCGTTACCCCAAAGGATTGGCATGATACGGTCAGCATGGTTTTGAGTGGTAATTATGTTTTTAACCGGCAGGGCAATAACAACATGCGCGTGCGAGGTGGTATTTATTCCGAACCAAGTCCCATCCCCCAAGAAACTCTGGACGGCGTGACACCAGACACTTCTCGACTCGGGTATGCCCTTGGTTATGGTGTGAAACGGGATCGCTTATTTGTCGAGATTGCCTTTTTGACCGTGACTTTTCCCGAAGGAACATCGACGTTGTCGGAACTTCCCGGAAAATACGAAGGATCGGCTCGGGTCATTTCCGCAAGCCTGGGATATCATTGGTAATAAACCACGCCAGACAAATCCGCGTTCGTCAAACTCTAATCAAAACTGGCCGATACCGTACCAATGGAGGAGAAATGGGTTAGCCAGCGGTCTCCTTTGGCAATGGGAGTGGGTTTGATGAAAGAGCCCGACATGATACAGTGCCCCGCTTCCAATGCCCTGCCGTATTTGGCAAGTTGGTTGGCAAGCCAGGCGAGAGAGGCGAGTTGGTTGTCAATTACCTCGCTGCCGCGACCTTTAAAAAATTCCGAGTCGTTGGTTTTGATATCCGCCACCACTTCTCCGAGATCCAAATCCCGTGGATAAGGAGAGATTTCCTCGCCGGTGACATAACCCCACTGGTTGATGTTGTCTGCAACCGCCAATGGAATATCCGCGGCCATGTTGCCACGAAGCGAGACGAGCTCAAAAGCTGGCGCCACTGAGCCGACGGCATTCAGCGCCTGTTCTTTGGTCGCCCCGGGACCTTCGAGGCGCTCACTCATCGTAAAATAGAGTTCGGCTTCAATGGCGGGATTGAGGATATCGTCGTACTGAAACGCAATTCCACTTGAAAACTTGCGACTTTCCAACAGATAGCCAAAGAGGGGAGCATCTAGGTTGAATGCACGACGCAAGGGATCATTGGTGATGCCAATTTTCCAACCCGCCTGTTTTTCTCCCGCATTGATCCAATGCTCCAACACTTTGAATTGGATCTCATTGGCGTCTTCTAATTTCAGTTTTCCCTTGAGGGCCTCCGGGTAATGGATGCCTTCCCGCATGGAATCCCAAATGATCCCGGCAGCTTCATCAGCTTTCATAAACGCTCCTTAACTGGTGGTACATGTCTAGAATGATACGTTCCGTATTATTCCAGTCCAAACATTTGTCGGTGAGCGAAACACCGTATTCAAGCGGTACATCGGGCCTGAAGCTTTGATTGCCCGCTTTTATATTACTTTCAATCATTACCCCCATAATCGAGCGATTATTGTCGATTATCTGCCGGGTAATATCTCTCAAGACCGTTTCCTGTTTAAACGGGTCTTTTCCGGAATTGGCATGGTTGCAGTCAATCATAATCGCATTGCGCAATTTTGCCGTTTTAAGAGCCTCTTCCGTGTTTTGAACGGATACGGGGTCGTAATTCGGACCTTGCGCGCCCCCACGAAGCACGATATGCCCGTACAGATTGCCGCGGGTTTGGATTACGGAGACTTTGCTTTCTTGATTGATGCCGATAAAACGATGTGGCTGCTGCGCGGACTCCATGGCGTTCAAGGCAACATCCAAATTGCCATTTGTACCATTTTTAAAACCCACCGGCATGGAGAGTCCGCTGGCCATTTCCCGATGGATCTGCGATTCGGTGGTGCGCGCGCCAATCGCCGCCCATGAGACCAAATCGGCAATATATTGAGGTGTGATCGGATCGAGCATTTCACTGCCAGCCGGCATTCCTTTTTCATTGATTTCATTGAGAATTTTTCGGGCTATAGTCAAGCCTTTGCCGATGTCATAAGAACCATTCAAATCCGGATCATTGATCAGGCCCTTCCAGCCGACGGTGGTGCGAGGTTTTTCAAAATAAACCCGCATGATGAGATAAAGTTTATCTGCCACCCGCTCTGCCAGGTTTTTGAGTAAATCCGCATACTCGTATGCGATATCCGGATCATGAATGGAACAGGGCCCCACAACGAAGAGGACGCGTTGGTCTTTTCCATCCAATATATCCTGCACCACCCTCCTTGCTTCGATAACGGTTTGGTTGGCCGACTCACTCATTGGTATTTTGTTTTTAAGCGCCAAAGGAGTGATCAAAGGAGAGGTCCCTGACACATTCAAGTCGTTTGTTTGTTGCATCATGATGCCATTATAAGAAAGCCGGGCAGGTGTCGGCATTGTTCTGCGATAAGGTTGGTCGGAGCGACAGGATTTGAACCTGCGACCACACGCCCCCCAGACGTGTGCGCTACCAGACTGCGCTACGCTCCGTAGATAATCCTCTAATTTGCCGTAATCCTATAAAATATCAAGGGGAATCTGTCATTCAGACAAAATTCCATTACTTATTCTTGGCTTGCCTTTCCCTTTGGCATATGCCAATCATGGTTGCGGAAGGGAGCCATGTTGTGAGATTCTGGCAGGGAGGAGCGCCATGAACCGAGAAAAAATGATTGTCCTGCGGACTTTTTCCAATGAGATGTTCGCCCGTATGGCTGCCATGCATTTGGAAAATCTGGAAATCAAATCCCTCATTCTGAAAGACGATGCCGGGGGCGCGTATCCCTCGATGCAATTTTCGGAAGGCGTGAGGCTATTGATCGATCCTGGGGATCAAGAAAAGGCGGAGGCGACCCTGCAACAATTGGAGGGCGAATCTTCATCCGCGCAAGAACCCGCCTCGCAAGAAAATTCCGGTTCGGATTGGTTCATTTTTTTCTGGGGATTTTTAGCCGGCCTGCTTGCCAGCGGTTTCTTTTACTTGATTTACTTGATGACTCGCTGAAGGTAATGCCGCTGTTGCGGCCTCATTTGAAGTTGTTTTTCCTGATTCGAATGCCGGAGGTGCGAGCGGAATGACGGCTTGAGGGGAAGAGGGATTCATTTCTGAAAATAAATGCTTTCTTTTTTGATTGGACTTGTTTTTTTCCGCATTCCTGATTAAAGATTTGGTATGACTATCGGAGTAAGATAGTTTTTACGATAGCGCACCCGGGAGATTTTTTCCCCTGCATTGGAAAACGGTTTTCAACTTATTGACCCGCGACTCTTCAAGGAGCCTTCCATGAATTTCATGAGCATGAGTGACTTTACTCCCATTATCCCTGAATTGATTTTGATCTTCACGGCTCTTATGGTGATGATGGTCGACTTGGTTGGTACGGACGTAAAATATAATATGACCTCTCCTTTACTGACCATTGGAGGGTTTTGCATCGCCATCGTGGTGGAGATACAATTATTTGGCAGAAATTACGTTGGTTTTTTCGACACTGTGGTTGCGGACCAGTATTCCATTCTCTTTGAAATCATTTATATGATCACCGGCATACTGATAGTGATGATTTCCTGGCATTATATTGCAGAAAACAATATGAACTTCCGTGAATATTATGTCCTGATACTTTTTGCGGTCGTCGGCATGATGCTGATGACCTCCAGTACTGAATTGTTGGTGGTTTTCATTGGTTTGGAAATCATGTCGATTTCCAGTTACATTCTGGTAGGCATGATGCGTCGCATGGCCACTGCGAACGAAGCGGCATTGAAATATCTTTTGCTGGGCGCGTTTTCCACGGGGTTTTTACTCTACGGCATTTCCCTGATTTATGGAGCAACCGGCAGTACGCAGTTGCCAACAATCATTTTTCAACTTCAGCAACCCGGCGCCCTGGACAATCCACTGGCCGTATTTGGATTGGCGCTGCTGATCATCGGGGTAGGCTTCAAAGTGGCGCTGGTGCCATTTCACATGTGGACTCCCGACGTATATTCCGGGGCTCCCACACCCGTGACGGCTTTCATGTCTGCCGCCGTCAAAGCAGCGGGATTCGCCCTATTGATCCGCATTTTCCTCACCGGCATGCCTCATGTGGAACGTTGGGATAACTTGATGTGGCTGATTGCTATTTTGACGATGACCGTCGGCAACCTGATGGCTTTGCGGCAAAACAGCGTCAAACGGATGCTGGCATACTCTTCCATTGCCCACGCGGGTTATGTGATGGTCGCTGTGGTCGTTGGCTCCGAAGCGGCCATCAGCAGTATCATTTTTTATTCATTGGCCTATGCCTTGATGGGAATAGGAGCCTTCGGCGTGTTGGCAGTGCGTTCGAGGGGTAGGACGCTCGACACATACGACGATTTGGCCGGCTATGCCTATGCAGGTCCTATGGAGCGGGTTCTGGCCGTATTGATGAGTACTTTTATGCTCTCCCTGTTGGGACTTCCACTGACGGCAGGTTTCATGGGAAAATTTCAAATTTTTTATGCTGCCCTTGATGCCGGATGGGTATGGTTGACTGTAATTGCCGCTCTCAACAGCGTAATTTCACTTTTTTATTACCTGCGCGTGATTGTCCATATGTACATGAAACCGGTGTCAACGGCTCCGGAAGCCAGCCAGCCGGCGTCATCCGTATCCTCTTTGTTGGCGCTTACCGGGCTGGTAGGGACCGCGATTGGAATCATTTATTTGGGAATATTTCCAAATGATTTCTTGCAACTCACGCAGCTTTCCGTGACCGGAATTTCTTATTGATGGTAAAAAGATGAAAAAAAACTCATTTCCCATCCCGGCGCCTTTACCGGCCACCGGGTTCAGCTTGCTGGAGGTGATGATTGTGGTGGCTATTATCGGCATATTGGTCACCCTGGCCTATCCCCGTCTGCAACAATACCTGGTTTCTTCCCGTCAGACAGAAGCCAAAACCAATCTGATGGCCATTTACACGGCACAAAAGATCTACCATGCCTCGAACCGCGCATATGCCACTGCCCTCAATCAGTTGGGAGTGGAAATTGCGGAAGGAGCGGATGCAATGTACGCTTATGCGATCCAGGCAGATGAGAATGGCTTTACCGCCACTGCCACAGGAAACATTGATGACGATGCCACGGAAGACACCTGGACCATCGATCAAGCGAAAACGCTGAACAATTCGCAAAATGACGTCACCGATTGAGCGTTAGAGAGTGATCCACCAAGCATGCAAAGAGAAATTTTGCGCAAGCGAATATTGCTTTGTCTCATTTGTATTGCGGTCTGGGCAATTCCACTGCGCGCGAATGAAGTGATTGCCACGGGGGCTGCTGAGATTTTCAACGACAATACCAGCAACGCCAAGAGTCAGGCACTGCAAAATGCTCTGAGGCAGGCGGTGGAACAAACAGTGGGTGATTTGATTGATTCAGAAACCCTTTCGCAAAATTTTCAAATCATCAAAGATGAGATTTTCAGTTCGAGCCGCAGCTTAGTAACGCGCTATCAGATTCTGGAAGAGGGACCCACTGAAGACAATGGAGCTTATCAGGTCGAAATCCGCGCCTGGATTGCCGGAAAAAAAATCCGCGACAAATTGACGGCCCTCCGTATATTGCGCAACAAAACAGGCAGCAAACGGATGATGGTGATCTACCGCAAACAGGACCCCCTTGCCTTGAGCCGTCAATTCCAAACGATTCCCGCGCAGCTCGGCATTTTAAATGGTATATTTCGCCAGGCTGGTTTTCAACTCCTGGATGAGAGCGAAATGAATCGGGTCTATCAGGTCATCGAGGGGGCAGGCGTGATCAATCGCCCTACGGAAAGTTTGATTTTCCTGGCTTTGGATCAACGAGCCGAGATCCTGGTTGCTATCGAAATGGTGTCAAGCCAACAAGGCGTGGAGGGCGGATCATTCAAGACGATACAAGCGGACGTTCACTTGAGCGTCTATGACGTCAGTAGCGGTCGTCTGATCGCAGAGGTTCTTGGAAGTGGAACAATACTCAGCACGGGTCGTCAAGGGCTTGACGAGCATCGAATTTTGGAAGAAATTGGAGCAACTGCAGTTCGAAATGCGGCGAAAGAAGCTCTCGACGAGATCAGGAATTATTACCAATCCAGCGGGGATCAAGGGTTTCTCTACTTGACCGAATTTCGCAACTACAATCCGGACGAAGTCGACAAAATTTTGGATTATCTGGAAAGCGTAGCTGCGTTCAAAGACCTTTCCGAGTTGAAGAATACTCCCAATCATCTCGAGATCGAAATGATTTCTTCAGAGAGTAAAAGCCGGCTGCGCCGCAAAATCCAATGGCAGTTGCAGCAAAAAAATATTCCAATGAATTCTCGAGAATTGTCAGGAAACCGTTTAATATTCATCAAACCCGGAACCGCAAGCGATTAGGAGTTGTCTTGAGAGTTTCTTTTCATACCTTGGGTTGTCGTTTGAATCAGGCGGAAAGCTCAACGCTTGCCAATAGTTTCCGGCAACAGCGCTATCAGATCGTCCCTTTCACGGAACCGGCCGACGTGTGCGTGATCAACACCTGCACGGTTACCGAACACGGCGATGCTAAAAATCGCCAGGCTATTCGTGCCGCCTATCGCAAAAATCCGGGAGTTTGCATTGCCGTCGTGGGCTGCTACTCCCAAGTGGCCGCAGAAGCGCTTCAACGAATGGAAGGGGTCAAACTGGTGGTTGGCAATGCCAGAAAACTCGATCTTGCCCACTACGTCGAGGAGGCCAGGCACTCGCAAAGGCCGCTGGTGATCAATCCCAAAATTCCGCGTGGCACCTTCAGGGAGCCCGTCTTTCCGCACCATGGTCTTAGCACCCGTTCTTACCTGAAAATACAAGATGGCTGTGATTTCATGTGCTCGTTCTGCATCATCCCTTTTTCGAGAGGTCGTGGTCGCAGCCGCCGATTTGAAAACCTGCTCGAGGATGCGCAGGCTTTTATCGAGGCCGGCACCAGGGAAATTGTGCTCACCGGGGTCAACATAGGCACATACGAGGATTTTCCCCACGGCTTGCTGGAAGTGATCGACGCCTTGCAGCAACAACCGAAACTGGCGCGCATCCGTATCAGCTCCATTGAACCCACAACGGTTCCCGGCGCAATTTTGGAGCGGATGGCGGATCCCGCTCACAAATTGGTTCCTTTTCTACATTTACCGCTTCAATCCGGTTCCGATACCATCCTTGGCCAGATGAAACGCCGCTATTGCCGGGAATCCTATCGAGAGGAAGTTCTCGAGGCCATTGCGCGCGTACCCGAACTGTGTCTGGGAACGGACGTGATGGTCGGATTTCCCGGGGAAAGCGATGATGATTTTGAACAGACATTTCAATTGCTGGCCTCGCTCCCGCTGGCATATTTTCATGTTTTTCCCTTCTCCGAAAGAAAAGGAACGCCTGCGCTGCGCTTGCAATGCAAAATACAGCCGGATGTGAAAAAAAGGCGAGGGGCGGTGTTGCGCGAACTGAGCCTGCAGAAAAGGACGGCCTTTCACGAATCCTTCATAGGCGCCACCCGTCCCGTCCTCTTTGAAACACCCAACGACTTGGGAGAAATTTCAGGTTATACCGACAATTATATCAAAGTGGTGATTTCCCCTCCCTCTCCCGCGGAATTGCAAAACCGGATCCTCCCCGTATTTTTCACGGAAACCTACCAGGAGACCATGCGAGGCAGATTGATCCATTGAATGATGGCGGCCCCTTGTTTTGTTCTTTTTCTTTCTGCAGTTATTTGTTATAGTATCCGGGAACTTTTCCATACTTTTTCAAATAGAATGAGCTACGGTTTTTCGGGCAGTGAAGACTTGTCCCGATTCGCGCCAATTTCATGCAGAGAACAGGGAAACAAATGACTATCCCACTGAGAACGGCAGTGACCCTTCCCATACCCCGGGGGGTGGAAGCGACTTTATCCAGAGCCGTCTGGGCAGAAGAACGAGGATTCGACGATCTTTGGTTTGCAGACAGTTCGGGCATCGATTCATTGACAACCTCCGTTGCCGTGGCCGAAAGGACAAACCGCGTACGCATCGGCACCGCCATTATTCCGGTATACACGCGCACACCCGCCGTACTGGCTTCCACGACGCATGTCTTGCATCAAATTTCCAACGGTCGGTTTATCCTGGGATTGGGAGCTTCCAGTCATACCATGATGGAAGGATGGAACGGACTGGAATTCAAAAAGCCGCTGACCCGTGTCAAAGAGACGGCCATTTTGGTGCGCAAAATGCTGAGCGGGGAAAAATCGGATTTTCAAGGAGAAACAGTACGCAGCAGGGGATATCTTCAATTGCCACTGGCTGCGCAAGCCCAACCGATTTATCTGGCGGGATTGCGCCCAAAAATGCTGGAAATGGCGGCCGAGACCGGAGACGGCGTGATTCTCAACCTCTTTCCCATGAAAGCCCTCCCTCGAATGATGACACACATTGCCGTGGGCGCGCAAAGGGCCGGAAAAAGAAAAGAGGAGCGGGAAGTCGTCTGTCGTCATCAAATCGTCGTCACCAATGACAAAGCTCGGGTAAGGGATCTCTTCCGCGTGAGTTTCGCCCCCTATTACGCCACTCCCGTCTACAACAAATTTTTGGATTGGGCAGGTTATCCCGAAGCGGCGGCGACCATTCGACAAGGTTGGGCTGAGAAAAACCGTGCCAAAACTACCGGGGCGCTCTCCGATGAAATCGTGGATCAAATTGCAATAATCGGTTCCAGGGAGGAGTGTCAAGACCGTATCAGGGCTTATGCGGAATCAGGCATCCATACCCATATCGTCTCTTGTATTTCACCCGAGGACACGGATGCCACCTTCGAGGCCTTCAGCCCGGATCATTTTTCGTTTTAGAGTCCTCATTCCTTATTTTTCTTTCCTCCTGACATGCGTTATTCTACCCGGGATACCGGCCTGTTTCGTATCAAATTTTCTCAACGAGTCTGTTGAACGAGCTGTTCGACGAAGCGTTTCTGCGTGCCATTGCCAGCAAAAAATTGAATCCTCTTGAAGAACAGGATATAATCATTACTTTGTTATTTTAGAGAGGTATCATTTTTCAGAACAGTGAGAACCTTCATTCTCCAAGAGAAATGGCGTATGAATCAAGAAACACGTGGATTGACTGAAGATCAATCAGCCATTGTCGAGGAAGAAATTTTCCTGTTGGCCAGGGTTCAGAGCGCCCTGACTTTGCAAGCCCTGCCTGAAGAGCAGAGGAGCTATCACGACGATATCATCGAGCTGCGTGATTCTATTTCCGACGCGCGCACGGAAGATCTCCCCGCAATCCTCGCGCATATGGAACGGCTTGTCCTGTTAGCGCAGCAACAGCAACAAATCATCATGGAATTGCCTGCCAACCGGCTCAATCCTTATTTTGCGCATATTCGACTGCAAGAGGGAAATCGCAAGCGGGATATCCTGATCGGCAATAACCATTACAACTCCGAGGATTTGATTTATCCGATCATTGACTGGAAACACGCTCCCATCAGCCAAATATATTATCGCTACCAGGAAGGGGAAGATTTTTATGAAGACTTCGGAAACCGGAACATGGAAGGCATCCTTCTGGTGCGGCGGACGATCACCATCGATGAAGGAAAGTTGCTGCGCATTGATACCGGAGTTCACAATTTAATCCAAACTTCCGAGGGATGGCAACACGTGGAACGAATTGTCTCCCATCTACGGGGTGGTAGCGGAACAGCAACCCGTCCCGCGACTATTGGAGGGGCAAGTTTCAACAGCGGATTGGAGAGACGTGCCCGCAGCAGAGACAAGTATCTCCAGGAAATCACGGCTCTCATCGATCCGGAACAATTTGAAGTCATCACGAGACCGGAATCAGGAATAGTGGTGATCGAAGGGGGCGCAGGTTCCGGAAAAACAACCGTCGCCTTACACCGCTTGGCATATTTGGTCGCCTTGAAACCCAATCATTTCGTACCCTCCCGGATGATGACCGTCGTTTTCAATAAAGCGATGGCCAACTACATTTCCAAAGTCCTGCCTGCTTTGGGAATCGAAAAAGCCCAATCCTGGGTTTATCCGAATTGGACCTCTTATTTCCGTCGTCGTTATTTCCCGCAGCTTCCCAATCGTTACACGGAGCAAACCCCGGTTTCCGTGGTCGAAGTCAAACGCCATCCGGTCATGCTGCAATGGTTGAAAAACAAAGTGCAGGAGCAGGAAAGCGATTTTCTCAGGCAACTGCACCTGGTTTTACCGCATATTCCTGAAAAGGAAATTGCCCTGCAGGCGTGGCATGCTTTGTCGAACCGGCCCTTGGCTCGTCGTATTCTCCTGTTCGATAACTGGAGTCGAGGTCTGGAAAAAATTTCACGAATTCCGGTATGCGACCATTTCATCGTGCAAACTCGTATCCAGCATCTCATCGAGGAGTCGTTTTCCGAACTACCGGAGCATCCAACAAGTCTGGCAGTGACGATTTGGGAGGAAGCCTTCCTTCGAATAGATGCGCTCTCTGTCCTCTTTGCCGAGCTGGCGCCCCATACCTTCACCCGGCGGCAGTTGGAGGAGGTAAGAGATTGGGCAGTTCGCAAATACGAGCAGCGTCACGGGAGCGAAAGGGAATTGGAACGAATGCGGCAACTCAGCGATACGGAAGCAGGGACTATTCTGGAAAGTACCGCCCCTGCTCCCCAGTTGCTGGATGAGGAAGATGACACCTTACTGCTGCTTTTATATCAAATGACCCTCGGGCCGTTTCGTGGTAGGAAAAACAAGCAGATCCGCTATCCCCATATTCTGGTGGATGAAGCCCAGGATTTCAGCCCGGTGGAGTTGCAACTGCTTTTGAATACGACCCCGGACGATCGACAGAGTGTCACTTTCGCAGGGGATTTCGATCAACAAATCATGGTCGGTTCCCAATTGAACAGTTGGTCTGAAGCGCTCAAGCACCTTGGTCTGGCAGATACCGCTACCGCCTCCCTCAAAATTGGTTATCGTTCTTCGCATGAAATCATCGAAGTGGCCAAAGCCATCATTGGTCCCATGAGCGTCAATCAAGAATGGAACGCGGTGCGACACGGAGGACCGGTTGAGTTGTTTCGATTCCAAAACCACGGACATCTCGTCACCTACCTGGCCACCTCATTGATTGAAGCGGTGCTCAAGGAACCAACTGCCAACGTTGCCATCCTGACCCGCTTTGGGTCTCAAGCGGATTTGATTTATGAAGGACTGCTGAAAGCGGATGTGCCGCAACTGCGCCGGGTGAGGGACCAGGATTTTTCTTTTGCGCCCGGAATCGAAATCAGCGATATTTTTCAAGTGAAAGGCCTCGAATTCGATTACGTCGTCCTCATCGACGTCGATGAGCAAACGTTTCCGGATGATGCCAAAGCAAGACATCTGCTTTACGTGGGAGTGACCCGGGCAGCGTACCAACTTTGGGTCATGACCTGCCGCGATCCATCCCCCCTACTTCCCCTGGATCTCTTAAGAGAAATAAATTGAAGCAGTCTTGCGAACTCGCAGGGTCCCATAGGTAGTTATTTCCTTCTCAATATCAAAGGCCTGAAAAAAAGAATGGCAGCATGACCATTGTCGGGCTAACGAGAGGAACGTACCTGAATATTCCACCACTGCGCGTATATCTCATCAGACCATAAACTCTGAATCCAGGCGATGACGTTGATGATTTTTTCATCGTTGAGGATATCTTTGAATGCCGGCATCGTGCCGGCCCCTGCTGGTGGGCCGAATTTGATTTGTTGTACCAGCACTCTGAATGGATGGTGCCAGGTATGGGCGGTGCCGTTCAGCGGTGGTGGTGGAAACTTTCCGTCTGAATCAGGACGACGCCAATTAACGGTTGCTTCACCTCGAGTACCGTGACAGTTGGAACAGTTTTTTTCATAAACGGATTGTCCGGATTCAACTCGGGACTGCTCATACCAGCGTTCGGGTGATTCTGCATTGGCGGCGGGCAGTGGCGCCATAGCAACGATTGCCATACAAGCGATAGAAATACCAAGGATGATCATATTTGGAACTCTCCGGGCCAGCCTTTGTTTTTGCTTCATTTTGTGTTGCTCCTTAGCACTTTTTTGGGGCTACTTACTCGCATTTTCCTTTCCGGACTAATAATCAACGTGATTTTAACATAACTCGATAGGATCCACCATCAACGAGTCGTGGTGGAAGTTTGCGGTGTCAAGCTTGCTTGTCCGAAGGTGAGGTTGCCGATCTGGCAAAATGCGGGCAATAGAATCAAATCGGCAATCAAGGCGGTGCCAATGGCCACTGCGCTGAGGATTCCGAAATTAGCCAATCCCTGGTGAGAGGAAATTATCAAGAAAAGGAATCCCGTGATGAGCACCAGAGAAGTGAAAGATATGGCCTGTCCTGCTTCTTTAATGGCTCTACGTATTGCCGCTCTGATATCGGCATGCTGCAGGACTTCGGCACGATAATGGGTGAGGAAATGAATCGTGTCGTCCACGGATATTCCAATGATGAGGGGGGTGATAATCAGCGTATCCACGTCCAGACTGATGTCGAAAAAGCCCATCACGCCAAAAGTGACGACGATAGGGAGGACGTTGGGAATCATGGCAAGCAACCCCACCCGGATGGAGCCGAAGACTACCAGGAGAAGAAGGCTGACCACTCCCAAAGCAATGCTGAAGCTTTGTATTTGAGACCGGCTGATATAATCCACCGTCTTCATCATCATTCCCAGGTTTCCCGTGATTTCAACTTTCAGGGTTGGATAACGGCTTTTCAGAGGGGAGAAGGTCCTTTCAAGCAACTGCTTCACCTGATCCATAAAGTCCACATATTCCATCGACCCCGCATTGAGTACCCGTACTGAAATTCTGCCCTGGCTGTAGTCATCAGGAACCAGCAATTGGCGGTCATCGGGATTTGCGGTTTCAAACATGAACAGGGTCTGTTGCAGCATTCCTTCATTTTCGGGAATGACGAACATTTCCTCTCGATCTTCATTCAATGCCTTGAACGTGCTTTTCACCACGTCGACCAGAGACGCGGTTTGCACTACCGGAGGACTATGTTCGGTTTCCAGGGTGTGTTGGACGTGTTCCATGGCTTTCAGCACTTGCGGATCCCTGAGGGCATCCGCTTGCTCCAGATCGATGTAGATTTCCATATTGTTGGCCCCGCCCATATAGCGATCCACCACTTGATATGCTTGCCGAATGGGCAAACCTTCCTTGAAGATCGAAACGAGATTGGTCTCGATCTTCACTTGCGTGAGACCATATAAACTCACCACTGCAATTGTCAAGAAAATCAGTACGACGGTCCAGGGGGATTTCAGTGCCAGTGTTTCCAATTGATCGAGAAATTTCTGCACGAGTGGTTGCCTGCCTGCTTCACGGGCCATTTTCGCCGCGCGTTTTCGAGAAACGGGAGACCAAAGGTCCAGCATCAATGGCAGCATGAAGATGGTGAGGAAAAAGGCCAGCATGACACCAATTGCCGCCGATAAGCCAAAATCCCGGATGGGCACGATCGGCACGAAGACCAGCGAGAGCAAGCCCATCGAGGTCGTCACGCTGGTCAGCAGACAGGCCAATCCGGATTTCCTGTAAACGGCACGCAAGGCTGCCGCATGCTCGAGACCTTGTCGACGGAAAAAAAGATAACCCGATAGAATGTGAATCACGTCCGCAATGCCCACCACGATCAAAAGTAATATCAATACGTTGATCATCAGCGTCATGGTCAGTCCAAGCCAGCCGATCAACCCGCATGTCATCACAACCGACAAAACGACAACCAGCAAAGGCCAAACCACTGCGCTGAATGAACGGAATAAAAACCAAAGAGTGAGCATGATCAGGGAGATCGTGCCAAGAAAAACCCAGTTGAGCTCTTTCAAGATAACGTCGTTTACGAATCCCATCAATGGCGGGTTGCCCACCGCATAGAAATGGAATGCCTCCTGGTATTGCGGTTTTTGCAGGATTTGCTCGATGGCCCGGTTGAAGTCCGCATATTCCTCCATGGAGGTTGCCTTGAATTCCGTGGGATCCTCCGGGAAACCTTCATTTTCAGCACTGAGGACGTCGGACTCGATGGTCTCGAATTCTTCCTCGTCTTCCAGGGGAATAACGCCGAAGTCTGTTCGAATCAGAATCCCTCCAAAGCGGGAATCTTGCGAAATATAGAATTGGGGATAGTCCGGGTGCGCCAATGCCTGCCTTCGTAGTTGCTCCCGTTGCATTGCCGTTTTTGGAAGATCGGAGCCGACAAAGTCCCGGGAATACAGGGTGTCCCCCTGCACTTCCAGGTAACTGACGTTGATCAGGCTGCTGACGTCTGTTAAATGATCGAGGGGCGAGCTTTCTTCCTCTGTAAAACCGCCGCTGCTTTCTTCCAATTCCTGGTGCAAGGCATACAAGGCATTCAAGGAACTTGCGGATAAAACATCCCCGTTCTTGGCTTCATAAACAATATAGACGACCTCATCACTGCTGAAGGTTTCCCGGAACCGGTCATAAACGACCTTGATCGGATCATCTTTTTTCAGGTAGGACTCCAGGGTCATATCGATGGAAATGCGGGGAATGCTGAGAGCCGGTAGAACGACGGCAAGCAGAAGGAGCGTCACCACCAGGAGGCGATGTTGTCTGATGCGGTCCGGGGTTTTCTCGAAATACAGATCGAGTCGATCGAGCAGCCGTTTCATACCGGTGTCCTTTTGAGAGAAAGAATACGACCAGATTAGTACATCCCCTTTCCTCTGTACAGAGGATTATGCGGGAGATTCGGGAGTATGCGTCTTTTTTGCGCCGGACGCGATAAAGTGGATTGCCACATCATTGCGACAGCGGTATATTGCGCTTTGCGCCGCGATGGAAGTTACGCGGTCACTTTCTTGTTTTGTTGAAGAAGAAAAAAAAGCATTATGCTGGACACCGACACCAAACGCCGCATCGACACTGCCCGCGACATCCTGGTGGGCAAAGTTCCCGATCCCAAGAGCCAGGTCGAGCAGATCACTATCGCCCTCATCTATAAATTCATGGATGACATCGACGCCCAGAGTGAGGAGTGGGGCGGTAAGCGCAAGTTCTTTGCCGGCGACTTCGCCCGCTACGGCTGGGCCAGGCTGATCCACCACGGGCTGGGTGGTCACGAAATCCTCAATCTCTATGCCGAGGCCATTGACGGGATGCCGCAGAATCCGGGTATCCCCCCGCTCTTCCGCGACGTCTTCAAGAACGCCTACTTGCCCTATCGTGACCCGCAGACGCTGAGGGCCTTCCTCGAAATCATCGACGAGTTCAGCTACGATCACTCGGAACGTCTGGGAGACGCTTTCGAGTACCTGCTCTCCGTCCTCGGTTCCCAGGGCGACGCGGGTCAGTTCCGCACCCCACGCCATATCATCGACTTCATCGTCGCCGTCATCGATCCCAAGAAGGACGAAACGTTGCTCGACCCGGCTTGCGGCACCGCCGGATTCCTCATCTCCTCCTACAAGCACGTTCTTGCCAACAACACCGATGACCATGGAAACAGTAAGCTCACGCCCGACGAAAAAGCAAGACTGGCAGCCAACGTCAAAGGCTACGACATCTCGCCCGACATGGTACGTCTTTCGCTGGTCAACATGTACCTGCACGACTTTGTCGACCCGCACATCTTCGAATACGACACCCTCACCAGCGAGGAGCGCTGGCACGAATACGCCGACGTGATCCTGGCCAATCCGCCTTTTATGTCTCCCAAGGGAGGTATCCGCCCCCACAACCGCTTTTCGGTGAAATCCAAACGCAGCGAAGTGCTCTTCGTGGACTACATGGCCGAGCACCTGACGACTTCCGGTCGCGCCGGTATCATCGTCCCCGAAGGCATCATCTTTCAAAGCCAGAGCGCCTACAAACAACTGCGCCGCATGCTGCTCGAGGAATATCTCGTCGCCGTGGTCTCATTACCGGCAGGCGTCTTCCAGCCTTACTCCGGCGTCAAGACCTCCATCCTCATTCTGGACCGGTCGCTGGCGAAAAGGACGAACCACGTCGGCTTCTTCAAAGTCGAAAACGACGGCTTCGACCTGGGCGCTCAACGCCGACCGCTTGCGGAGAATGACTTGCCACAAGCGCGCCAGGAAATCACCGCCTACCTGCGCCGTCTGGCCATGGGTGAATCCCTGAATGACTTCCAACCCGCGCTGGGGCTGGTCGTGGAGAAGGAGAAGATTGCCGTAAATGGTGATTATAATCTGAGCGGGGAACGGTATCGGGAGAGTAGGATTCGTACAAAAACAATATGGCCGACAGTTGAATTAAGGAAGATAGCCAAAGATATCAAGGCAGGCTTTGCTTGCGGAAAAAGGAGTATGGGAACTGAGGGATTTCCTCATATACGCCCAATGAATATAACTGAGAACGGTAAATTTACATGGAAAGGCTTGAAGCGCATTACTAAGGAAGATTTTGTCGGTAAAGAAGACTACTCACTATTGCCTGGAGATGTTCTCTTCAATAACACGAATAGTAAGGAGTTGGTTGGTAAGACTTGTCTCATCGTAGAGCATATCAATGGTGGATACTCGAATCACATGACTAGAATTCGTGTTGTGAATGAGCGTTGTGAATCAGCTTTCCTTGCATATATTCTTCACAGTGCTTGGCACAAAGGAGAGTTTCTTGAGCGAGCGAACAAGTGGATCGGGCAGGCCGGAATCAATATAAAATCTCTAAATGAGTTTCAAATCCCCCTGCCGACGCTTCAGGCGCAGCGGGAGATTGTCGCAGAAATCGAAGGCTACCAGAAAGTCATCGACGGCGCGAGAGCGGTCGTCGACAACTACCGCCCCCACGTCCCCATCGACCCCGACTGGCCCATGGTGACGTTGGGGGAAGCCTGTATTGTGAATCCTCGAAAATCTGAGTTGACCGCATTGAATGGAGCAACAATCGTTTCATTCGTACCGATGTCCGATATAGGCGAAAATGATATGTACTTTGAAGCCAGAGATTACAAATATCTGCAAGATGTCAGTTCAAGTTATACTTACTTCAAGGACAATGACGTCCTTATCGCAAAGGTAACGCCGTGCTTTGAAAACGGCAAGGCTGGTATAGCGAAGAATTTGAATAGCGGGGTCGGGTTCGGTTCCAGTGAGTTTTATGTTTTGAGACCAACTAAATCAGTAATTTCTCAATGGATATACCTGTACACAGCAACACCAATTTTCCGTGTGTGGGCCAAGCCGCAAATGACTGGAACAGGTGGACTGCAACGGGTTCCGAGATCCGTGATAGAAAATCACAAAATTCCTCTTCCACCCCTGGCTACCCAGCAAACCCTCGTCACCGAGATCGAAGCGGAGCAAGCCCTCGTCGCTAACTGCCGGGACTTGGTGGAGCAATTCGAGACGAAGATTCAGGCCACCATTGGGCGGGTTTGGGGCGATGAAAAATAGTAACTAGTGTCTGCTGAAAAATACTCAAATTGCTGATATTAAATGATAATTCTTCAATTTCACAGGATGAAGATTGGTTTGATGCAGTGTTCAGATGGCCAAAATCAGCAAAAAATGGGATTTTTGATGAGTTTCCCCAAAATCTAAATCCGAGCGTTGCTTAATTGCCACCAAATATACAGATATTCTTGGAAGACGTCCTTGTCGGTAAAACGGGCAATTGCGACAGCATCCACATCAATGGGGTGTTGTCCCGATTATTCGACCAGCCTGGTGTGGGCTTTTTGTATTCACCTGATAATCCAACGTATTGATGAAAATGTTATTACAACACGTATTCTAATACATCTTTTGATATAATCAAACATAAGGACTGGAATTGTGATATTTGAAAGCATACGGTGATTCTTAACTCAGTATTTTTTTAATCCTGACACGAAAAACTTTGAAAGTATGGATAAATCTAAGGATGCGATATGAACAAGTCCGACAAAGAGAGAATTCAAAAAGAAGTTGATCAAAATTATGATTTTTTCAAAACGCAATTACCCGAATTTATAAAAGAACACAAAGGTGAGTTTGCACTACTACGGCATCAAAAAATTATTCAGTTTTTCCCTGATGCCAAGGATGCCTTCTTCTTTGGGCAGGAGGAATATCCGGATGACATGTTTTCTATTCAAGAAATCACCAATGAACCCGTAAGATTGGGAATAATGGAATATGTCCTGTCTTAAAGTCCCCCTAAAAAACGGTCAATTTATTACAGAAGTCACAGTTATCAATCCCAGGGGAATAACTTTTAAGACAATGGCTTCTTATATTCACAAGCTCCCCCCGGACAATATCTTGTCATTACCAGCTAAAACCATTATCGACACTGGTTCTATAAAAACTGCAATTACTGAGGTTTTAGCCAAGAAACTGGGACTACGCCCTATGGGGTGGCAGAATGTCCACACAGGGAGCCATGAAATTGAGTGCTACTTGTATTCGATAATCTTCTGTATCCCAAGGAAACATATATCTTGGCAATACGTCTTAGGATTACCAGGCATGAGTCAAAATTTTGATATGCTCATAGGCATGGATTTTTTGTGGAGAACAAATTTTCAATATAGGACTCATTCTTCAAAGGAGTCCATTGTCAGCCCATATGGCGGGGAATTGACCATAGAAATTTAACAACCCGAATAACTGGTATTGAAGAAAACAATACTTGAGGGTAAGGGTATCGGGTTGAAGGCTCGGAACCCATTTTTGATCGCAATCGTTTTTGAAGAGGGAATGTTATAAATAAAGAAATTGCAAATGATCAAAAGGTCACCGGATCAGTTTTACTCAGTGATTTCAGAAGGTCTTCGGAACACCCTGCCACCCGCCGACTTTGTTGGAAGGAGGCCATGTTGACTCTCTTGATGAGTTGATCCTTATCACCGCCGAGTGGAAACAAGAATTCCCTGTCAGGAAAGGATGTGGGAACCACCGCAACATCGTAGGCGATAGGAATCCAGCTTTCTGGCGCAACCTTATTTGGGAATTGAACGATGGTTACGCCGTGGCTTCCAATGACAAAACTTCTCTTCGGAATACGAATTACCGCAACCATCAAACCCGTCTCACGGCAGAATCGCTCTGCATTACTTTGCTCGCGGGGATGATCGCCAGCAGCAAATCTTGCATTGACATTTGATCCGGTGAGATCCTTCAATGTTGAAATACGAGGGTCTTGATAAATCAATTCTCTGTCGGGCAGACCCTTGTAGTTGTCCTTTCTGGCGATATCCTTAGCCGCTTCGTAGAAAATATCATCGATATTCTTACCGGACGACACGCGCTTTTGAGATTCGGGAGTCCGCCGCCCTAAAGCCAGGATGAACCGTTTCACAGCGTCGCGGTCTTCTGGCGTAAGTTGGGGGAATCTGTCGCACCGGGCTTGCTCAATGAGCCGTTGGACAACAGGTGCAGCCTTGCTTTCAATCCTATTGAGGGTGTTTTCGTATTTGCTGTCGCGCTTGATCACGCTGCGAAATTTTTCGTATTTTTCGCTCTTTGGCACTGGACCAATATCGTAACTCGTGTAAAGGTGTCTCACTGAGAACACAGTTTTCGGATTTCTTGGAACGATCTTTCCAGTGTTTTTATCGCATACCCAAATCTGACCAGCTTGATCACAGAAATTCTTGAGCAGCATCCGCGGAATCCATTATGCAGTGTCGTTGAAAAAAAGGGTTGAGGTTGCATATTGTATTAAGATTCCTCAATTGATGCAAAAAAACCTGTCCCTCCATACCTGGACTTTGGACATTTGAGTAAATTTTCAGGAAGAGATTCAGACAAACATTCTGTATGGTGGAGTTTCCAAAACAACCATGCATACAGGAGTTTGCCATGTTGTCTCTTCCCAATGAATTTATAATCTTTTTATAATCATTCACAAAGAGTAGACAGCTTTTTTCTCCATCGGTTTGGGGATGGGCTCAAACCCTGGTCACGGGAGCGATTCTTTGCCAGGGACGTCGCACGGTTGCTTCTTGTTTGAGAGCCGTTGGTCTGGGAAATATCCCTGATTTTTGTAATTATCACAATGTCCTTCGTCGGGCTCGTTAGTCCGGATTAGCCGCCGCCAGAATTTTATTAGGACTGCTCATTGTTTTGTTTGTGCCAGCTAATGCCGCCCTTGTGATTGGTGCTGACGAAACCTTAGAACGTCGCCAAGGCAAAAAAATCAAAGCCAAGGGCTGGTATCGTGACGCGCTTCGATCAAAAGGCAAACAGGTAGTCACCTGTCTGGGGTTAGAATGGCTTTGTTTGATGCTGATTGTTCCGGTTCCCTGGAGTTCCCGGCAATGGGCCTTACCATTCCGGACGATTCTCCAACCCTCAAAGAAAGCCAATGAGGATAGGGGCAAAAGACATAAGACTTCTATTGATTGGAGCATTCAAGCGCTTAAGCAACTCCGCCGCTGGCAACCCACTCGTCGTCTCATTTTCTTGGCCGATGGTGGTTTTGCCTGTTTCGATCTCTTAAAAGAATGTTGTCGTCTCCATATTACCATGATCTGTCGTTTGCGCATTGATGCCAGATTGTACGACTTTCCACCAGAGCCGATCCAAGGTAAAAGAGGACCCAAAGCAAAAAAGGGAGCCCTGCTGACTGCTTTGAAAATTTTAGCCAAGGATGAATGCCAAGCTTGGCAAACAGCGCTCCTCCCTTGGTATCAGGACGATGAAAAATCCATATCTTATCTTTCAGGGGTGGCCTTGATGCACAAAACCAAGCAGTTGTCCATCGCCGTGAAATGGGTCCTTGTCCGAATTGATGGAAAGAAAAATCCTCAAGCTTTTTTTACTAACAATGTTGAAATCGACGCACTTGATCTGCTCAAACGATACATGCTGCGCTGGAATGTAGAGGTCACTTTCGAAGAGCTACGGGCCCATTTAGGAGTGGAAACCCAAAGGCAGTGGTCTGACTTGGCCATCGCTCGAACCACTCCGCTTTTGTTTGGCTTATTTTCACTGATTTGCTGTGCCGCTCTTCAATTTTATCGTGACGGGGAACTGATGCCAAAAAGCAGTTCATGGTATAAAAAATCAGAAATTACCTTTTCTGACCTCATGGCTGTTATACGACGAAAAACCTGGGGTTGTAAATATTTCAACTCGCAAAAATCACCCGAACAAAAGTTATTTTCTCAAGACGACATAAAGTGCTTGATTTATCAGCTACTGGAAGCAGTATAATTCTCAAAATATGTCTAAAGTCCAGCTTTGTATGCATCACACTTTATCCCTGCCTCGATATCATGTTTAACAAGTTGGCGATGCTGGCGGTTGGTCAACTCTTGCCAAGTAGGGAATTTTACATTCACCGAGCGTACCAGCGACTCTAGAAAATTTTCGTGTTTGTCGATCCATTGCATTGATTGCAATCCATATTATAACCAGTCCAAGGATGTGGAATCAATTCGGGCTTCAGGCCAATCCATAACCTCTTGTGTCCCACAATTGCGTCTGCTGCGCATGGGCGGTACCATTGATGGAATACCCCGTTTTTTTAAAATAAAATCATCTGTTCGCATGACGGTCAAAGATACCGAGTCATGCTCCGGTTAGCAAGGCGCTTATGAAGAATTATAGGAAGATTAGTGAGTCTGAAAGCGACTAACATTTCGTCAGTTCGTTTATTGAATTTTCCAACCACTCCATAGCCTTGCTTTCATCTTGCTCTATTGCCATTTCCACTGCTCGTTTGGCGCATTCCAGCAGGTGTTTGGATTGCTTTCGTAACTTAAAGGATTCAATAACTTTCTGCTGGATTTCGGTTTGGGGTTCTTCATGTAGAATGGGAACGACCAAGTCTTTTACCTGATTGGGTCGCCAATGCAGAATAACTGAACCACCTACATCACGGTTGACTTGCTCTTTTGACAGTATCGAGTTGAGCACCAGGGTTAAATATTCGTTGTTGATTTTACCCGTTTTGTTTTTGAGTCTGAGAATGCCGCCTGACGGTATCATTTTTTCTGGATTTTCATTCAAAAAACAGGCAATTCCAGGGGTTGCATCTTTGCTAAGAAGTATTTCTCCTCTACTTGGTTGATGTTTCTTGATTTCGGTATATAGCTCTTCAGAGATGTATTTCTCTTTGGTGATTTCAAATGGGCTCAGATTACTGACTCGCACAAACGGAATGCCTCCATCAAGATATTCCTGACTTCCGACTTCTACGCATTTTTTTATTGTAACCAGATTCCCCAGTACATTCCAACCACCAGAATAGCCTTTAATGGCGTTGACGATTTCTTCATATTTCGGCTGAAAGTAGTCCGCGTCAATGCGCTCGGCCTGTTCGGTGTCGGAATAGTTTTTGATAAACCAAAGACTATGCCGGGGTTGCCAGTCGGCTAACCCGAGTTCGGAGAGGAGAATAGTTTGAGCTTGGTTGTAATTACTTGAGCTTTTTTGTCTTAGGTCTAAAGCGGCATTTACTTCCCGATCAATTCTTTGCTGGAATTGGTCACTGGCTTCTGTAATTCTTATGAGCTTGATCAAACCGAGATTTAGGTTTGGTTGCCCCGTGCCGGTTCTAAAACGCTCAATTTGGGATTGTCCATGCCTGCAGTTCAGGAAGGTTGACAAATAATAGGGATTAATCGAATTGGGGTGAAGTAGTATTTTAGCGATTGCTTGATTGGAGCTACATTCAAAATCTTCGTTGAATACTGCGGCTTGCCCCAAATATGCGCCAGCCATTGTTAATAAGACCTGACCTTTAACACAGTGCGATTTGTACAGTAATGAATGCACATCGTCAGAAATATAATGCAGATTGTCAATCTCGATTACATTATTCTTAATGTCTTTTGTTACAAGAAATGGTTTGCCGGAATCCAAAAATTCTATGTAATTAGTGCTTGGCAGAAAATTAGGTAACTACATGATATTTAATGGTATTAACCTATTTTCATGAAACGAAGATTTTGGGGAAACTCATCAAAAATCCTATTTTTTGCTGATTTTGGCCAATTGAACACTGTATCAAACAAATCTTCATCCAATGAAATTGAAGAAATGTCATTTAATATCAGCAATTTGAGTATTTTTCTGCCAAGCACTAATTACAAAGAGAGTAGGCGCCAAAATTTATCACTGATGTGGCGTGGTCTTGAATAAACCCGAATCCTTTCTTTACGATGGACTGCTCTACTTCAAGGTGATAAGGCTTGTAACACTCCGCATCAATTCTAAATTCCGGATGTTCTGAGAGTTTTGAGTAATTTACAATTGAATACTGCATATTTCTATCTGCTGGACAATTGACTAATCGCTGCCATTAATACTTGCCAACATATTCTCGCAGTATGTTCATCTGGGATAAAATTCTGATCAACTTGTTCATTTTTGAAAAATTCCCACATCGTCCTATTTGAAAAATTGAGAACATAACCACCTCCCATTTGAAAAAGATTTTCTAACACTTGTTTTTCGTTTGTACTCAGATTAGCCATCTCTATCTCCAAAAGCTCAATTGTTCATTCTTTGCCCAATCGATAAAGGCTTCGGCGATACCGTCGGGCAGTTCGCCGTCGTGGTTATGCAAGTCGTGGTCAACGATCAGGTGACCGTTTTTATCCAGCTTGTCCTGTCCATTCTCATTTTTGAGATAGACATAATCGCCTGAATTGTCCTTACCACCTTTTTCGCTCACGGCAAAAAAGACGGGATAATCCTCAACTTTCGGACAAAGCTCCTCATCCCATTTTTGCACGAACAAGACACTGGTTTTGGTACCGGTATGTGGTTTGAAGGTGTTGCCGTGTAATCCCACCACGGCGAGAAGTCGGGCGCGCTCCGCGATAAATTCACGGATGTATTGATCCGAAGTGTTGTTGAAACGACCTTGCGGCAAGACGATGGCCATGCGCCCTCCGGGCTTGAGAAAATCCAGGTTTCTTTCGATGAACAAAATATCCCGTCCCACCTTGTTTTGCGCCTTGCCGTTTTTAAAACCGAGTTCGTACTGATGCAGGATGCGACTTTCCTTGATGTCTCCGGCAAATGGTGGATTCGCCATCAGAACATCGAATTTGAACTGCTTGTTTTCTTCTTTGTCACGTCTGAGCTTTTCCAGGCGTTCAAAGCCCCTGCCGTAGGTGTTGATCCATTTTCTGTCTCTTTCCGTTTTGTCGCTCCAGCGATTGAAATCAAGCGTGTTCAGGTGCAACACGTTGGTTTCCCCGTCCCCGGCAATCAGATTCAGGGTTCTGGCCACTCGTACCGTTTTTTCGTCGAAGTCGATGCCGAACACCTTGAGCACGTGCTGTTTGTCTTCTTCGGAAATTTCTTCATTGGTGAAAAGGCGTCCGCTGAGCTTGAAAATGGTATGTACCGGAAAACCGCAACTGCCGGATGCGGTGTCGATCATATACTCGTCCCGTTTGGGATTGAGCATTTGCACGCACATATCGATTACATGACGAGGCGTGAAATACTGCCCTTTTTCGCCTTTGGCGGACTTATTGACCAGGTATTCAAAGGCTTCGTCCACCACCAGCAGATTCGAGTTGAACAGCTTGACGTCTTGCAAGCTGGAAACGCAGACGGAAAGATGGCTGTCGGATAGCTCAAAGGTTGAACTTTCCGGGAACACTCCTTCCCATTTATCTTTAGCCCGGTTGAACAGGTCCTGAATTTTATTTTTCAGTTCAGTGTCGGTTTGACCAGTATTTCTGAACTCCATAACTCGAAACCCTTCGTCGTTAACCCCCCTGACCGCTTCCTTGAGCGCTTCATAATCCTGGCCGCCAAGATAGCTGGGGGCATTGGTATATTCGGACGTTGGTTCATGGACGGCGGTTTTGATGACCTGCTGCAGAAGGTAGTTGAGAATCCCTTTGTCCTGCTGGCTCTGATACTCGTCATAGAGTTTGGTGAATATGAGCTTGAAAACCTCTTCAAATACGTCAACCCCGGCATTTGCCAACACTTCATCCTCCATCTCCAGAATAATGTCTTTCAAGGATTTCCGTTCATTCGCGATCTTGTCCTTGATTATCAGGTCTCTCAGGGTAAATCGTTCGCTCAGAATATCCTGGAGACTTTGTTCTGCATTTGGAATATCGGTGACATCTTCAAAATAGTTCGGGTCTTTGCGATGGTAATAGGAAATTTGCTCACCATTCGTCCACACCCCGATAGGGGCTCCGGTGGCGTTACAATAGGAACGAAGTTGATTTTTCCCGTCTCTGAGCTTCGGCTTTTTCAGCTCAACAATTATGTACGAAGTATCGGGACGGTCTTTGTCCAAGATAACGATATCGGCGCTTTTCTTTTCCCTGCCGAAATTGACAGGATATTCAAAAGCCAAACGTTTTTTGGGATAGCGATAATTTCTGATAAGTCGTTCCGCATAAAGCTGGCGCACGATTTCTTCCGGCTTTAACTGGATATCCTTATTCCGAACGATACAGGTTACGCATGGGGTTTCTTTGCCTCTGATGGTTTTGAAAAAAACTTTGTCACGTAAAGATTCAATTTCACCTTCAAACAGCGAAAGATGATAGTTACTGTCTTTTAGTATCGTTTGGATAATATCCGATTGTGTCATCATTTCTCCGTGCTGATTTAATGGGCTTGGCATAGGGGTTGGTTTGCAAATTTAACGCCTTTTCTGACGTACTTAGTTTACCGCGTCACGGTCAATAAGTTTGGTTATGCTTATTTCTCACTCGATAACAAAATAGCCTAGCCACTGGCAGAGGGTTGGAAGGTGTCTAAAAGGTTCGCCAAATACCCTCAGTTCATGATTTTGTGGGAGAGCATTAAACTGCTGTTCCGACAAAAAAGCGTAATTGACAAAGTCTATTAGAATATCAATTTCCTGCCGCTGTTCCCAATTGGACTTAGGAGAAGTGAATCGAAACCGTTCACTTACTTCTTCATATGATACGTGACTTGTTAGGCATTTTTCAAACAAGAGAGGGTCGACGACCTTAATGACTGCCAGAAAGACAATGATCGACTCGGCCCCAGAGTATTGCTGTAAGTGGTTTTCTGGAACAGAAACGTAGAACACTGCCAAAGTCGCGAATATTTTTTCCAACTGACGTAAACTCAGATTCAAATGGACCGCTAGAAGCCCAATGTTCTTGGAAATTGAATTTATATTGCCTTGGATCTCGAACTCATGCATTAAAATGAGTTTTTAAAGGGAATTATATAGAATAGTAACCAGTAAGAGAAGGAGCAGAAGATGGGTGTAGTAAATTCAGGTAATATAAATCAACCAGAAATTATTTGGGGTAAGCATCAACCGGAGTCTATTGGTGGCAACCCGGATATGTCGATGGGAATTGGTGGCAACCCGGATATGTCGATGGGAATTGGTGGCAACCCGGATGCAGGTTATGTTATCAATACCAGTTGATCATCATGAAGGGGGATGGCTTCTTTGATATCATATATAATCCCTTTTTTTAAAGCTTCTTGTGCGGTTTTATATTGTTGATATTTGAATAATTCATCGGCTTCATTTTTGGTGATAGTAGTAGATTGAGTGATAATATTTGTGATTCGATCTTGTTGGGTTTTGACTGTTTGTAAAGAATAGTTTAAATCGGCTTCGGACATATTTCCTTGCCACGGGATTGTAACGCCATGAAACATGAATTTTGCATGGGAATAAGCAAATCTTTTTTCTTTATTTGCGGCTAGAAATATGGCGTTCCCTATAGAATCTACATTACCTATATTGTGAGTGACTAATTTGTCGGCAAAGGTACGTAGGAAATTATAAAGTAACATTCCGTATATGATATTGCCTCCTTCTGTTGAAATGGCTAAATAAATTTCAGGTGTTCTTTTTAAGTCGAACTGTTGTAATTGTTGAATCAAATTATGTACGGTTCCTCCATTTATTCCGGCTGTAAATGTTATAAAAAGACATCGTGGTTGATTGGAATTGGTCATATTATTTTTTCTTTTTGTGGGATTATCAGATTGATTGAGTTGTTTATAGTACTTAAATTATACCATTGGACGCAAAAGTCAACTGTTTTTTCAAATTGAATTTTACGGATACTTTTTTGCAGAAAAAGCTTGACACTTACGAAAAAAATGGTTACCATTAGCAAAAAATTAGAGATAAGAACAAAGGGGGGATGAGCATTGAAATGACTAGAGAGACTCGGGAAATGTTAGATGAATACAATGAAGCAAGAAATCGATTAGCCCAAGCGAATGCGAGATTATCCCAACTGATTTTAAATGTATTTGCTTGCATCACTTAAATACTGGCCACTCAATCTTTTTGGTATTCTTGTCTTGAGGTTGATGAATTTCTGCAAATAGGTAAGGGCATCCAATTCCTGGCCATAGACAATCTTGACGGACTGCTCCAACTGTACTCTATTCATCACAAGCACGAAGACGACGTTTTGTACCGAAAACAAATGCTTGATTTTTTCGACGGCATCGACTGCGAACGTTGGCTTGCAACGGTCCAACTCATCCAGGATGACCACAAGAGGATTGCCTTCCGAGCCCTCCAGTTTTGCAGGAATGGAAGAGAGGAGATCTCGAAAAGATTCAAAGAGATCCATCTCTATTGAATGGGCATCGAGACGTTCCTCGATAAGTTCCCCGACCCATCCGGATACGTCTTTCGCAATCTCGTCTTTCATGGCACCGAGTGCCTTTAAGTCGGTATCCTTGATGATTCCCAGCGTTACGGCCTTGATACCCACTCTCGCTGACCAGGAGAGCAACTGGATGCCAACGCGCTTGGTTTTTTCCTTCAACTCGGCAACTTTCTCGCAATTGTCTTTGCTGATGTTTTTTTCGACAAACTCCGTGATTGCACTGGCTATCACAATGAACGCGTCATCGGAATAGTTGTTGGCGAAGGCATCAATGTAAATGCTGGGAATATTGTGCTCGCCCAACAATCCCCGCCACATCTTGACGAAGGTCGTTTTCCCTTCACCCCACTGCCCATCGATGGAAATGACCAACTCATCCCTGGACCGAGTGACAATGTTCAGCAGAAATGGGGTCAGGCTTGCAAGTTTGCAAAAAATGATTCGTTCGTTTTTTCCATTCAAGATTTCTCGCTAGAGTAGCCATGCGCCAATTGGAGGATGGGAATGCGACGTACCCATTAATCATCAGCGCATGGCAAGTCATTATTCAGTTACACCAGGATTCTCGTTTGCCACCATCATACTTTCTGGCATAACCTCGTTCGATTAGAATTTCAGATAAATTTTCTCCATCAAGAAAAACATCACAGACCAAGCGAAAATATTTACCATGTTCGCAGTCTTTTAAATCGATCTTTGTTGCTTGTGAATGTAAATCAATGACGAAGTCTCTGACTTGTTTCGCACGTGATTTTTCAATATCACACTTTCCTCGTATTTCAGGAGTAGATAGTCTCCCTCTTGAGTGTTGAGAGATAATGATTTATTCTTTCTCTTCAACCTATTGAGGAGAAAAGAGATGCCAGCATTCGCGAACCCCGGAGATTTTTGTCCTAACGAGCAGTGTGCTGATTATGGCAAACTGCAGAAAGATCAGGAGAGCACCAATATCACGAAATTTGGTAAAACCAAAGCCGGTTGCCAGAGATATACTGTGAACGGATGATTTCTTCATTTTTTGTCATCCTGAGGGAACCAAAGGATCTTCTTGATTCCCATGAGATTCTTGCTTAGGCAGCCCCCTTAGCTCGGAATGACAGTTCTTTTGAAAAGTGAAATTTAAACCCGTTTAGAGTATATCAATGCACCAGTTGCGGAAAAACCTTTACCGAAACCAAGGGAACGATCTTCTATCGTCGTCGCACCGCCAGAGAAGCCATCATCGACACGCTAGCCCAAGTGGCCGAAGGCGACCGGATTAGTAGTCTCTCCCGCAGCAAAGGGTATAAAGTAGATACCATCCAAGATTGGATTCAAGCTGCCGGTGAGCATACCGAGTCGATTGAAGAGGTTTTGTTAAAAGAGTATTCAATTCAACGAGGCCAGCTCGATGGCCTCTGGTCCTATGTCAAGAATAAAGGCGAAAAAAAAATTATCAGGAGACCGAAAAAAGCGGAACCTTCTGGCGATCGACGATGATTGAGATCGATACCCGCTTGCGCGTGGCTCGTGGGATTGGCAAAACCGAAACCCATGCCAGCGTCGAAGTCTTTGAAAGGCTTCAACGACGAGGCCATCCGGATGCGCCACCGCCCACCGTTTCTGACGGATGGGGTGGAATTGATGAAGCCATGGTGGCCGTTTATGGTAAAGTGCCCGAATATGCAGGCATCGGGCGTCCTCCCACGCTCAAACAACCGCAAGCGGGTTGGCAATATTTGCAAGTGATCAAACAGCGTGAAAATGGACAGGTGATTGGAACTCGATTTAAAGTGGTCTTTGGGGAGGAGAAAGTTGTTTTACAAACGTTAGGAAAAAGCACCTCCTATGTGGAACGAACTCATCTGACGATGCGGCATTTTAATAGCCGCTTAGCCAGAAAAACACTCGCTTTCTCCAAAGACCTGCGCATGTACCAGGCTTCCGCTGCTTGGGAAGACCTCTATTATAACCTGGGGCGTTCTCTGAAAACCTTACGACTCAAAGTGCTCGACGATCCAAGACGGCGATGGCAACCTCGCACACTCGCAATGGCTGCTGGCTTAACAAATCATATCTGGACTGTCAAATAACTTTTAACCGTTATTGCCCCTCCCAACACTTGAGAGGGAGACTATCTTTCAATGCATCTCGTTCAAACTCTTGTCTCAAGATACCCTCAGTAATAAATTGATCTCCACTGAATACCAATTCTTTCCGAACTTCGAGGGCACCTTCGGAATTGCATGCAAGAGGATATGGTTTTCCACTATTTATTCTCTCAATAGCATCTGAGATTCTATCTTGGTAAGCTTCGCCATCATAAAGCTCTCTTAGAGCTTCTTCATCGACACCAGTTTCCCAATCAATGTTTTTAACTACGAGTTTATCGAGCCCTTCAACATCTTCGAATTCAGTCCCTTTTAAGTAGACATTGATTAGAATGGCTCCTTGCAATTGTGCCTCCGATAAGTAAGCTCCTTGAAACTGGGCCTCCAATAAGTAAGCCCCTTGCAATTGTGCCTTCGATAAGTCGGTTCCTTGCAAGTCTGCGTGCATTAAGTCGGCCCCTTGCAATTGTGCCTCCGATAAGTAAGCTCCTTGCAAGTCTGCGTGCATTAAGTCGGCCCCTTGCAATTGTGCCTTCGATAAGTCGGCTCCTTGCAAGTCTGCGTGCATTAAGTCGGCCCCTTGCAATTGTGCCTCCGATAAGTAAGCTCCTTGCAAGTCTGCGTGCATTAAGTCGGCCCCTTGCATTTGTGCTTTCGCTAAGTGAACTTCTTGCAATCTCGCCGACCATAAATTGGCCCCTTGCAATTCTGTAAACGCTAAATTGGCCTTTCGTAAGCAAGCTCTCTCAAATATTGCCCCTTGTAAACTGGAATCTCTGAAGTTTACTTGAGCTAAATCAGTAACGGTAAAATTAGCATAATTCAAGGATCTCTTTTGAAGATAGTACCCTTTTACGGAGTCGATATCTCCCTCGCAATTGCTCCAATTCTTAGGTAGTTTTTTGACGAATTCTTCCTCCTGCAATTCAAGGTGGGGTTTCAAAATAGTCTCTACCACCTTTGCTGGAAGAATCGGTAAATTTTTCCCAAATTGAGCGATTCTAAAAAAGGATCAGATTTTCAAGATGATTTTTTTGCCTGAGAAAGGCAATCATTCTGAAATCAGATTTTGATCATCAAATCCATGGATGTTTGAGTGAGAATGAGCATCAAAATGCTGTTTTCAGATGTGGAAGGTCTTCATTTCTCATGTTTTGGACGCACTTATCCCCTTAAACTTTAATGTTTTTGTTTTTTAATTGAAGCGAAACCCGTTGATCAGATTGGCGCCAATGCGTGCTGGCAGGTGGCAAATAGTTGGTCCAATTGCAAGCGCTCAAAGGTCTTTTTTGGTATTTTCAAGATCAGTTTTCCGGCATGACGAAGCAGTTTGCCTGCCGTATCAAGAAACTGGCGCCGGAAGGTATCAGCATACATCGTTACCGCAATCACTGGCTTGCTGACATCTTCTTTGAAGGATTCGAAGAGGTTATTGCCAAGCAGCATCAGATAGTACCATGCGGTATTGGAAATGAAGTCCTTGAAGGGAAGTTGTTGATGACCAAAGTTTTTCAGCGCCCGGTTGGCCAGTTCATCCTTTCCCCGTCCGTGGTACGAGCCAAGGATGCTATGAGCATCGATGCGCTTTTCTTCAGCGGCTTGGCTGAGTTGGCCATCAATGGCCTCTCCCATACCAAGGTTCGTAATGATCACGCCATCATGATCCAAACCCGGCAAAGAGAGTTGGCTATCGTGTTCAATCAAGCGGCTGTAGATCGTGCGACGAGCCTTCTTCCATGTCCCCTGCTGGCTCTTAAACTCGGTGTACTGCCAGATCTCCTTCTTGCCCGATGAAGTGAAGGTCTGCCAGTCAGTGGCTTCTTCCGCAGCATTCCTCACATTGGCATAGGACTTTCCTCCGCTTCAGCTAACCGATGTTCAGTCGTTCACAGGTTTCAAAGATTTTTTCGTCAAAAAAACCGGTGTCCATGCGCACCATGATTGGTACATCATCTCGGTATTGGCGGCGAATCCTTTTCACGATATGAACCAGCATATTCTGAACAGTTTTCCCGTGATTCGAATGTTTGCTACCTCCGCGAAAAACTGCGTCAACCATATAACGACCCCAATTCATCTGCAGGGGATGAAATCCTTTGACCATCTTGTAAGTCGGCTGGACACCATGGCGTTTCAGGGCATCATCATTATCAAGTACCATCGAATCCAGACCCAACACAATCACCGTTGGACAAGTCTTCTTCAGTCTCCAGATAAACAGTATCTGCAGCAGATGACGAAACAGGTAGACTCGTACAAAAGAGAACTTTCCAAAAAATCTTTTCACGGCATGCGAGGAGGCAAGGTCTTGCTCACTGCATGACAGCAAGGCGGCATAACCCTCGCCCCTTTTGAGGTGATCGAACCAACTGAGATGACGGCTGCTGCCGTCCATGAAAAAACAGAGGATCTGCACAAAAAAATCAGAGACAGCAATTCCTTTTTTATTTTTACGCATCGAACCAAACAACCTTTCGATGATCGGCATCAGCCGAATGCTTTGCAGATACTGGGCAAACAAGGCCAATCCGGCACGACTTGTCAAGTGTTCATCGGTTGGCTGAATGGCATCAATTATCTGTTTCTTTTTATCCTGAACTGTTATATTTTTTCCCATAAAGCTCTCTACCTGTTGGGTTGTGTTAGATTTTGTGAATTTTTTTATTTTAACCACTGAAATATAACACATTTTTCCCAAGGTTGGGAGCTTTTTTTATTACGAATCGCTCAACTTAGGTTTTTATAAAATGCCTCCAGAGACTGTGGAGAAAAAATGATTGTACAGGTACCCCAGAAATTAAAGGCGCTTCCGCAAACAATCAAAATGATCAGAAAACTCATGAAATCGTTTGTCCACTGTATTCTGATTTGGTCGACTACATTCTCATTCTTTTGATTTTGAGGAAAAATTTGATCCCAATAAAGAGTCAAAATCACAATATCCAAACAGAACACCACAAAATGAAACCCGCTCATCTCTATGCTTTGATATGCTGAAAAGCGAATTTGAATCCAAAGTAAGATCCCTGGAGGCAACACATAGATCAGGATCGATAGGATAAACCGCAGTAACCGGGAATCCGGACTGCTGCCAAGTATGTGGGTATAATTGAAAAGAAAGGGCAAAAGCCGTATCTCATCCTTCTCAGAACTGTATTCGAGCCAACGGGTCAGCTTTATTTGATGACGCTTGAGATTGAACAATAAATTGAAATGCACGGCCCACAGAATAATGGGGATCATCAAATAGAAGCCGAACAGGGAGGAGGAGATATTCACCAGGGGTAGATTGATTGTGCTGTCAGGAATAAATAATTGCCGGTCCGTGGTGCTCCACACGACAAACATGATATAGATCAGAAGGAAAAGAAAGGCGATAAACAACGTGCGGTTCCTCATCGAGGATTGATCAAGGATCTCTTTCAGTTGTTCTTCATCACGTTGATCGGTTTCAGGCATCAGTCCTCTTGCTGTTGCGGTGGATTTTTCCGAGAAATTGTTGTAATTTGAGCGTAACTATTTAGGTCTCTGAAAAACCCGTTTAGTTAAATATCATTAAAAAAGATTCCCGGGGAAGATCAATCGTTTTCAATTCCTCTCACGATATTGTTCAATCAATCGGGAACCTTCTCTGTCACCAAAACAACTCAATAATGGCATGATCCTAGCACAACAACCCAATGTCAACCCCCCAAGGCAAAATAAATGCGGGATTCAAAAAAAAAAGTAACTATACTCTGAACGGGTTTAAATTTCACTTTTCAAAATTCCTGTCATTCCGAGCTAAAGGGGCTGCCTAAGCAAGAATCTCATGGGAATCAAGAAGATCCTTCGGTTCCCTCAGGATGACAAAAAAATGAAGAAATCATATGTTCACAGTATATTTAGGTCCTTTATGGGGACCTTAATTATAAAGGAGTTGCCAGAGGATGCAAAGCCTGAGTGAGCAAATCGAGGATGGATTTTCCCTGTTTTCTGGTAGTGGAAATGGCTCCCCGGATGATACAAAAAGCCTGAGATCCTTCAGCCGTTCGAAAGCCGCCGGAGATTTTTTGTTTCAGTTTAACCATGCGCACATCTCGCTCGGCTTGGTTGTTGTCAAAAGGAACCCGGAAGTCATCCATGAATAACAAGGTTTCCTTTTCATAGAGGATCAAGCGATCGAGTAAATTTTTGGCTTTGCTCTGTTTGGGGCGTCCTCGTTTCTTTGTTTGAGGAGGGGGAGGATAGAGCTCAAGGGCTTCTTGGGTGATATCACGATAGCGTTGCCGGAAGTGATCTAGTTGGACTGGATTCAAAGCAGATTGTTCTTTGAACTTGGCTTGGTCTACTTGCTTTTTGATCTCTACCAGTAAGTCGCTCATCTCCTGAGCCCACAAGGCCTTTTCTTGTTGATAGGCCCGAGTGAGTTCACGTAAATGATGCGCATTGCAAAAGCCATGATCACACTCATAATGCTGGTAGCTCTCCCAGTGATCATGAATGGCTGTCTTTTCAAACTGAGGCAGGATACCGGCGGCATCCATTCCGGCTTGACCCCGTTTGTCGTGGATAAAATAAAAGGTCAGCTCTTCGGTAGAGGCTGAATGAAGCCAGCGACGTTGTTTGTTTTCAAACAGAGAGGTTTCATCAAAATGAACCACCTCCGCTTGAATCAGAGCTTCAGCCACTTGTTGTTGGAAGGGATAAAGCCTATGGGCGGCTTGCTGGAGGCTGGCATAAATCGTGGCCGCATTGAGCGGCTGGCCGAACAGATCCTCAAAGAATTGCTGGCATCGATCAAAGGGCAGAAACTGATATTGATTGAGATAAACCGCTAAGCCTTTGATCCGGGGACCATATTGAGTGGGTGCCTCTATCCCTGCTGGAAAGCTCGAGTGATTCAGATGCCGGCAGCAGGGACAAATTTTTTGTTCCACCTGGTGCTCGGTGACCTCTAATTGGAGCGGGGAAAGATCAAACACTTGGCGTTTATGCCTGGCCTCAACCACCACCTGGAATAAATCTTCTCCACAGGTTTCACAGGTGCTGGGAGAATGGGACTCCACCTGATCCGGTGATTCACTGAAAGCCAAATGATGGCCTCTATGACCGGGTTGACCTCCGCGAGAGCGACCCCTGCTTTTACGTAAGCTTTTGTTCTTTCGACTTTGATCGGTGGAAGGAGGTTTACTTGAGTTTTGGCTGTTGAGAGCCAACTGATCCCGAAGTTGCTTATTTTCTGTTTCGAGAGCTTCAATACGCTTATTTTCATAGGGGGTCAGGCTTGAAAGTTTGGAAAAGTAGTGTTATTTTTTTCTTTAAATCGATTTTACTTTCCTTCTCGCTTGTTTCTAAAGATGGCCCGTAAGCTACGCCTTTACTATCCTGGTGCGCTTTATCATGTGATGCTTCGTGGCAATGGAGGGCAACCCATTTTTTTCAGTTCCCCCGACTATCGACAATTTTATCACTTACTCCAAGAAGGTTACCAACGCTTTGATCATCGGATTAACGCTTTTTGTTTAATGAGCAATCATGTCCATTTAGCCATTGAAGTGGGAGCGATCCCTCTTGCTCCGATCATGCAAAATATCTCATTTCGCTACACGCGTTGGATCAATCAACGGCAAAAACGCATGGGCCACTTATTTCAGGGACGTTATAAAGCCTTGTTAGTTGATCAAGAAAACTATTTGTTAGCCTTGATTCGTTATATTCATCTCAATCCGATTCGAGCGGGTGTGGCCAAAGAGTTGGTTGATTTCCCATGGTGCAGCCATTTGGCTTACTTGGGAAAGCGGCGGCTGGAATGGTTGCATACGGATTGGGGATTGTCTCACTTTTCCCCAAAACGGGGAGAGGCCAGAAAACTTTATGAGGATTATATCCGGAGTGGGAGAAACATTGCTTCGCCGGTCAATTTTCAAAAAGGCTCTGCCCATTCAGAGATCATTGGAGAAGATCATTTTGTGACCTCGGTTTTGAAGAAGCTCGAAAACATCCCCTGCTCTCCTCCTCTTTTAGAACGGATCATTCATCAAGTGGCTCAAGTTTATCAACTGCAGGAGAAGGAATTAAGAAGTGCCGGGCAGTCACGAAAGTTGAGTGAAGCCCGTGCGATGATTGGCATGTTAGCTTTCGATTGGAAGTCCGCAACGATTCGGGAAGTCGGAAAAGTTTGCAATCGAGACGATTCTACGATTAGCTTTGGAGTGCACCGGTTGAGACAACGATTGAAGGAATCCGAGGGTCTCCAAAATCAATTAGAGGAACTGAAACGTCAAATACTTGCTTGAAGTTTCAAACTTTCAAGCCTGACCCCATTTCAGATAATCCCCATTCAGTACGTCAGAGACGAATCAAGCGGCAAAGGGGGCTATGGCGTGTTCAAATATTTGAGAAGCAATTGAAGGAGTGGTCATCTCGCAATCAAAGCTCCGAAAGGTTACGTGAAAAATCTTCTTATGCACGCCAATGCCAACAAAAAGGGGTTGACCTGATAATGATTCAATGTTATCCTTTTTCATGACAGTCTCCTCTAAAAGAGGTTGTTTGTAATATGTAAAACTTCATTTTTATCACAACCCTCGGAGACTGTCTGGTTTACATAGTAACTACTACAACATTGCGTGGCCTTGTTCGACTTGAGGTGCTTGGACGCGTTCCCCATAGACGTCAATGTAATGAGGGCATTCCTGTCCCTATATGGCCGAGAGCCATTTCAGCCTTTTGCGGGATATGCTTCCCGGTTCCTCTTCATAGAGGGCCTCAGAAAATCACTAGGTAACAATAGTCGGAATCGTTGAGGAGGTGTAATGAACATAAAGACATTTGGCATTGAGAAGGAATCACTTGACGGGATGCTCGGCGAGGCAGCGGACGGGAGGACGCAATTGCCTGAATTCCAGCGGGGGTGGGTCTGGGATGACGATCACGTCCGAAGCTTGCTCGCGAGTATTTCCCTGAGCTACCCGATCGGCGCTGTGATGATGCTCAGAGCGGGAGGTGAGACCATTCGCTTCAAGCAACGCCCCTTAGAGGGTGCGCCAGCGCCGGGAGAGCAGAAGGCAGAACGGCTCATCCTCGACGGGCAACAGCGACTCACATCGCTCTTCCAGTCCCTGCGTCTTGACCGACCGGTACGCACCCGTGACCAACGTGGGAGAAAGATCAAACGGTGGTACTACATAGACATGCAGATGGCGCTGAACGCTAATGGTGATCGGGAAGAAGCGGTAATTTCCCTGCCTGAGGAGTGGCAGATCAAGAGGTTCGGACGGGATGTAGTTAAAGACTACTCGACCCCAGAGCGAGAGTACGAGGCAATGATGTTTCCCTTTTCCAAGGTGTTCGATACGGACGACTGGATGGTGGGTTTCCAAGAATTCTGGGACTTCGATAAGGAAAAGATCAAATTTTGGATTGATTTCAATGGCAAAATCGTCAAGCGATTCGAGCAATACCAGGTGCCGGTCATTGAGCTTGACAAGGACACGCCAAAGGAGGCGGTCTGCCAAGTCTTCGAGAAAGTAAATACCGGTGGCGTGACGCTGACAGTGTTTGAGCTTCTGACAGCGACTTTCGCTGCGGACAACTTTCAACTAAGGCCGGATTGGGAGAGGCGGGAGTGTAAAATCCACTGCCGGTCGATCCTCTCGGGTGTCTCCAATACGGATTTTCTTCAGGCTGTGACTTTACTTGCTACCCTGGAGCGCCGAAATGTCGCCCTTCACAATGGAACGGACGAGGACCGGGCTCCCGGCATAGGATGCAAGCGCTCGGATATGCTGCGGCTAGGACTGGACGAGTACCAGTGGTGGGCTGACCCGTTGATGCAGGGCTTTGAGAGAGCGGCGAGATTCCTCCATTCTCAGCACTTGTATGACGCGAGATTCCTACCGTACGGCAGTCAACTGATACCACTGGCAGCGATCCTCACGGTTCTTGATCAGGATTGGGAGTCGTTCCCTGCGAAAGAAAAGCTCGCACGATGGTACTGGTGCGGCGTGCTGGGAGAGCTCTACGGAGGCTCAATCGAGACGCGGTTTTCCCACGACCTCCCTGAAGTCCTGAGCTGGATACGGGGTGGCGGGCCGGATCCGGGTACCATCTATGATGCGGAATTCACTCCCGCCCGGTTGCGGACACTGCGCACGCGAAACAGTGCCGCATACAAGGGCGTATATGCGCTTCTACTGCGCGAAGGCGCAAAAGATTGGTTGACTGGCGAAAAGTCGTCCATACAGAGCTACTTTGACGAGAGCATTGACATTCATCATGTCTTTCCACAGAAGTGGTGCCACGATCATGGCATTAAGCCCGGATGCTGCGACTCGATCATAAACAAAACACCGCTTACGGCGCGAACCAACCGCATCATCGGAGGAGATTCTCCTAGTGAGTATCTCGTGCGTATCGAGTCGGGCAAGTATAGTGTTCCTCGAGACGTTCTGGACGGCTACCTTAAGTCGCACTTTATCGATCCTGCTCACCTCCGGTCAGACGATTTCGTTGAGTACTTCAACAGTCGGCAGTTGGTGCTCCTCGACAGGATTCAGACAGTGATGGGCAAACAGATCGCCTCGGACGATATCGAGGATCCCGATGAGGCCCCTAAGAAGTACGAACTGGTGCAGGAAGACAGCCGGGTCTCAGGCTCTGGAGACACCCTCATAACACCCTGATAGAACGGTATGTCTCGACTCATTGACCCGCCAAGAGAACAGTGGGATAGATTACTGACAACGCTCACTACCGGAGAGTGTACGGTTGCCGAGTTGTTCGACGATAAGTTGCCCAATGAGTGGGAGATGTACATCCAACCGCACCTGAATGGTCTACGGCCCGATTTTGTCCTCCTCAACCCTAATGCTGGCATCGCTGTGTTTGAGGTCAAAGATTGGGATCTGACTGCTCTCGACTACTACGTGGACTACAGCGGGACTGGAGAACCGCGGCTGATGGCACGTCAAAAGTCTGGCAACTCATTCAGCCGACAGTGTGATAATCCGGTTAACAAGATACGGCTCTATAAGGATGAGCTGTTTGGCTTGTACTGTCCCAGGCTGAAGGACAATTCTGGACTGGCAGTGATTACCGCAGGCATCATTTTCACTCGGTCTCCCCGAGCACAAGTGCAGAAGCTATTTGCTCCGTTTCGGGATAGAGACGATGGAATAGCCAAATATCCGCAATATTACCCGTTATCCGGTTCAGACGACGTCCAGTCGGGCAACATTGCCCATCTGTTCCCAGAGTGGTGGCGCACTTCATCGAAATCCATGTGTGAGGATACTGCGAATGACCTTCGGGGTTGGCTGAAAGAGCCGGCCTTCAGCCGAGAACAACGAGAACCGCTTGAAATGAACAATCAACAGCGTCGGCTTGCAACGACTCGAACATCATCAGGTTACCGGCGCCTCAAGGGGCCTGCTGGATCGGGCAAGAGTTTGGTTCTCGCAGCACGTTCGGCTGAGCTTGCCACTGAAGGCAAAGAGGTTCTTGTATGCTCATTCAACATCACCCTATTGAACTACTTACGCGATCTAGCTGCCAGACACGTGGGAAGGCAGCGAGTTGTCAGAAGACGGATTACTTTTCTCAACTTTCATTCTTGGTGTAAGCGAGTTTGCTTGGCTACGGGACATGAGCAAGCTTACAAGGAACTCTGGGGGGATTCATCGGAGGACAGGGAGCTATCGACAAATGCTGTGTTGGAGAACCGTATGGCGCAGCTCGTGCAGCGGATATACAACGGCCAAAGTCAGGATAGTGGGACCACACCGCTTTTTTACGACGCTATTCTGGTAGATGAGGGCCAGGATTTCAGACTTAACTGGTGGCAGACTCTCCGCAAAGCAGGGAAGGACGGCGGGGAGATGCTCCTTGTTGCGGACAAGACGCAGAATATCTATGGGACGGCCGGTGCTTGGACTGAACAGGCGATGGTTGGCGCCGGGTTTCAAGGCGGTCCGTGGGCTCAACTGAGCACTAGCTAGATCCTAGCCGAAAAGGTATTTTAAGGTATTTTTTAGAATTATATCTTTAAACTTGAGGTTAAAAAGTGCCATAATTCATTGAAATAACTGTGAATAACTTCAATATTAAGAATTATGGCACCCAAAATGAAACCATTCATTCGAGCAGAAAAACATCTTATTTTAAGCGCTCCTGATACAGAATTTGAAAATTTCTTATCAGAACTTGATCAATTGTCTGAGCGAGAGCCGGAGATATTGGACAAAATTGAACAGGATTTGGAGAAATACGCAAGAAATAAAAAGAAAGAGCGTTTAGAGGATAAACGATGGCAGGAAGCCCGGAATCCATGGCTTCCTCATCTTCCCGTAGAAGATGAGGAATTGAAGCCGGAAGAACTGAGGCTGGAAATAGGGTGTCCTCGGATGTCGGCTTTTTTAGTCTACCTTTTTATGATGATTCGGGGATATTTAGGAAGTATCAAATCCCAAACGGCCCAAATATTTCTTTCAGAGTCAATCACACTGCATCTGCTTCTGCTCAACCGTGGATTGAAAATGCCGGGAGCGAGTACAATCCTTGATAATGTCAATGCTGTCAGCAACGAGAGCAGACAGTTTATTTTCGATGCTCAAATTCGAATGGTTCTCGATGAAGAGTTGGACGATTTTGATATTTTAAAACTGGATAGCACCTCTGTAAAAGGAAATACAGCTTGGCCTACTGATTCGTCGATATTGACTCGTCTCGTGGAGCGAAGCTACCATCGAGGGCGTTCCCTTGATACATTTGGAATCGCTGAGATCAGTGAAAGAAATTTTGATTTCCTCATCAAGGAGATGAATAAGCTCTCTAAGATGATGGCTTTTGAGACAGGTAAAAAGGACAGTAAAACGAAGCGAAAAAAACATTACAAAACCCTATTGAAGAAAGCTCAAAGCGCTCATGGGAAATTTTTAAAAGAAATGGCAAAGGTGGATATCCGTGCCCAAAAAGCTCTTCTCCCCCCTTCTCGGAAAACGCGTTTGATTCGCCTCATTGAAATGATGAATGAAGATATTTCTAATTTGCAACGGGTAATCATCTACTGTCATCAAAGAGTTTTTGAAGAAAAGAAGGTTCCTTCTACTGAGAAAGTATTGAGTCTTTCCGATCAGAGCTCGGCTTATATTCAAAAGGGAGATCGAGAAGCGCTTATCGGATATAAGCCTCAATTAGGAAGGAGCGGAAATGGTTTTATTTCCGTGTTAATTACTCCGGAGGGCAATGCTGCTGATTCAGGGCAACTCGACCCTGCCCTTGTTGAACATTTGCGATGCACCATCAGCATTCCCTCTGAAGTGAGCCTTGATGATGGATATGCCAATCAGGCGATCAGAGAAAAGTGGATGGGCAAAGGCGTTAAGGTTTTTAGTATTAGTGGGGCAAAGGGAAAAAAGATGACCCCGATTGAAGAATGGGAAAGTGAAATCTATTTGGAATCACGAAATGGAAGATCTGCTGCAGAGTCGTTGATGTTTCATCTTAAGCATCGTTTCCATTTCGGACAAGTTATGCGCAGAGGGATTGAAAACGTTCGGGCAGAGTTGCTGGAAAAAGCATTAACCTATAATTTTTGCAAAATGATTGAGTTGAAAAAAAGACAACTCAAACAAGCGGCCTGAATATTCAATGGGGGAGTGTGAAATATGAGCAGGGGCGAGGAAAGTATGTCCAAAAAAGATTTTTTCCCTATAAAAACTGTGCTGTGGGCGAATAAAAAACAAAAAAATCGTTTTCTCGTCATATTGAATCAAATAGAGAATCAAATAGAATCAAATTGGTTACATTTACTATTTTCGAAACCCTTTTCGGCTAGGGTCTAGCTATCGCTTGCCACCAAAAATCATTCGATTCGTACAAAAATTTGCCGCCCAATACCTGGCAGATGAAGAAACTGACATCCCTCCGATAGAGCAAGCAGAGCTAGACCTATACCCAACGGAGTTGCGCTGGGTGCAAGTGCATCCATCAAATGCCACAGAAGCGTGTGTTGATGAAGTACGCCGGCAAATGGTACGTTTGCGCGTCGATACTGCTATACCAGATATTACTTTTCTATCTGGCAGTGGGGTGGGGCGTGAACTGGTGGAGGACTATAAGAGAAAATCTGTCCGCGTTCTCAATACATTCGACCATCAAGGCGAGGAGCAGCGGCGCCAAAAGCTAGCCTTCTTCCAGGGTGACGCTAGAGTGAAAGCAACCACTCTCCACAGGATGGCTTCGGTCAACTCGAGCACGCTTTTGAAGGCGCCTCGTCGAATCCGTTCTGCAGTGATCTTGCCAAAAAAGCGTTCCACCATGTTCAGCCATGAGGAGGAAGTAGGAATGAAATGCGGGTGAAATCGCGGGTGTTTTTTGAGCCATTCTTTCACCTTAAGATGTTTGTGGGTGGCAGGGATCAAGTGTACCTGCAGTTGCTTCGAGGTAGTCTTGTCAATAAGACGCAGGAAGCGCAGATACTCTTGGTGTCGGTGCCGTTTTTCACAGCGAGCGAGCACTTTCCCTGTCTGCGTAGCAGTAAACAGACAGCAGGTGCCAGACGGATATAATCATGAGTTCTGGTGCCATTGCGCCCTGGTTTCAGTGGCAGACCTGGCTGGGTGCGATCGAGTGCCTGGATTTGTGATTTCTCATCGACGCTCAAGACCAGCGCTTTCTCAGGAGGATTCATGTACAAACCGATGACATCTTTCAGTTTCGCAGTGAAATGCTTATCATGCGACAACTTAAATGTTTTTTCCAGATGAGGCTCGATGGGCTTTCCATACTTTACCGACGGTTGTCTTGCCTACGCCAACTGCCTTGGCCATCGATCGCGTGCTCCAATGGGTACGGTCCTCAGGCTTCTCTTCAATGGTTTTCTTCACAATCTCCTCGATTTTATCCGCTCCATAAATGCGTGTCCTGCCAGCTTGCCAAAAAAGCGTTCCACCATGTTCAGCCATGAGGAGGAAGTAGGAATGAAATGCAAATCGCGGGTGTTTTTTGAGCCATTCTTTCACCTTAAGATGTTTGTGGGTGGCGTAATTGGTTGGGAAGCAAGGCACGTGGTCTTATATGTTGAGAGCATCGAAAGAGCACGGGATCGCGCGTTGCTTTACACGGCGCTTACCCGTCTCAAGCGACACGTTGATGGGAGCGTGCTCACAGTTGTATGCTCCTGCCCTGACCTTTACGACTTCGGGAGCCAATGGCCTGACTTTCAAGACCTTACGGCAAATCATACGTTTAATTTAGATTCAGAGACGGAGGAAATTCCCCTACCCTTCTAGCGACTAGTTCCATTTCCCTTAAGACTTGCAGATATGGGAGAGACGATATATGGACTGTTGTATTCCTGATAACGGAGTAGCTCGTGTGAGGTGTGAATGTGGAACCGACTTTTTTGTGGCGTTTTCCTGCAAAAAAAGAATGATCTGTCCCAGTTGCGCGACCAAAAGATTGATCCTGTTTTCAGAGAAAGTTCGCGAAATCGTCAAGCCGTTTCCTCACCTTAAATATTTTTAAAAAACCAGGCCCTCTCATTTGGCCACAGCGCCATGATTCCGAACGCCCCTATGTTCTGGCAAGTCCGTTTTAACACAAAAAATGCGCGGTATACTACCTCCCCATTCCATAGAAAGGGGGTCAGGCTTGAAAGTTTGGAAAAGTAGTGTTATTTTTTTCTTTAAATCGATTTTACTTTCCTTCTCGCTTGTTTCTAAAGATGGCCCGTAAGCCACGCCTTTACTATCCTGGTGCGCTTTATCATGTGATGCTTCGTGGCAATGGAGGGCAACCCATTTTTTTCAGTTCCCCCGACTATCGACAATTTTATCACTTACTCCAAGAAGGTTACCAACGCTTTGATCATCGGATTCACGCTTTTTGTTTAATGAGCAATCATGTCCATTTAGCCATTGAAGTGGGAGCGATCCCTCTTGCTCCGATCATGCAAAATATCTCATTTCGCTACACGCGTTGGATCAATCAACGGCAAAAACGCATGGGCCACTTATTTCAGGGACGTTATAAAGCCTTGTTAGTTGATCAAGAAAACTATTTGTTAGCCTTGATTCGTTATATTCATCTCAATCCGATTCGAGCGGGTGTGGCCAAAGAGTTGGTTGATTTCCCATGGTGCAGCCATTTGGCTTACTTGGGAAAGCGGCGGCTGGAATGGTTGCATACGGATTGGGGATTGTCTCACTTTTCTCCAAAACGGGGAGAGGCCAGAAAACTTTATGAGGATTATATCCGGAGTGGGAGAAACATTGCTTCGCCGGTCAATTTTCAAAAAGGCTCTGCCCATTCAGAGATCATTGGAGAAGATCATTTTGTGACCTCGGTTTTGAAGAAGCTCGAAAACATCCCCTGCTCTCCTCCTCTTTTAGAACGGATCATTCATCAAGTGGCTCAAGTTTATCAACTGCAGGAGAAGGAATTAAGAAGTGCCGTGCAGTCACGAAAGTTGAGTGAAGCCCGTGCGATGATTGGCATGTTAGCTTTCGATTGGAAGTCCGCAACGATTCGGGAGGTCGGAAAAGTTTGCAATCGAGACGATTCTACGATTAGCTTTGGAGTGCACCGGTTGAGACAACGATTGAAGGAATCCGAGGGTCTCCAAAATCAATTAGAGGAACTGAAACGTCAAATACTTGCTTGAAGTTTCAAACTTTCAAGCCTGACCCCATTTATAAGCGAGTATCGCGCATTGGAACAAGGCACTGTTGGCCCAAAAATCGTCGGTTTTAATCTGAGCCAGCGCAGTTTGATTTTTTGCTTCCTCAATCCATGTCTCAGCGACCGCCCTTTGGCCATACTCTTTGTGAGCCTGCCAGGGAGTGAGCGCGTCAGTGAGAACATAACAAAAATAATCGTACTCCTTCATCTCAAAGAGGGTGGCCATCCCTTTGAGTTCCTCCTCTTTCTCCCTGCGTACGGCCATGAATTTTCTTGACCTCCTCCAAGTTTCACATTGGTGGGAAAACTCACACCCTTCCCAAGCGGGCTGCCCCTTCACTTTTTGCCATTTTTGGGTTTCCAACAACGAGACAAGCCCCTTGAGTTTGACCTTGATCAGATAGCCATGGCCTCGTTCTTCGAGGAAATCCAGCAAATCCCCCACAAAAAAACCACTGTCTCCACGAAACAGAGTGCGAGTCCGATTTGGAAGGTGAGCGAGAAGTTGCCGCATGAATTCAACGACTCCATTGCTGGTATAGGCACTCCCATCACGAAGCCAACCCTGAAGAATCTCCTTTGTCTCTGCGCAAAATGCCAGCAGAGGATGATACGAAGCTGCACCGCGTTTGTGGGGATTATATCCGACAGACACTCCTTGCTGCTTGCCGTAGGCCGTTTTCACAGTGGAGTCCACGTCAATCACAAGACAGTGTAACACCCCAACGATGCTTGTCCCACTTCGAAGCGCCTTACGCCAGATACCGGCTCGAATCCGATGGTTCAAGCTCTCCATCTCATTGATGTTTTTCTGTGTGAAAGTACGCAGTATCCGGCCGAATGTGGTTTCATCCGGAATCCTCAGCCAACCGGCCACACGACTCAAAACACGGTCGTTCCAAACTGTCACAATCGAACGAATCGAACGGGCGCCACCAACAATGCCGACCACCGACAAAATGACCATGTCCACCGCGTCATAAAGACCCGTGGCGCCACGCCGATGATCTACGGTCTGCTCTGTCTTTGAAACAATCCCTTCTTTGTGAAAAAATTTGACAACCGGAATCAAGCCTGCTTGCGCGGTCAGGTCTCTGCCTCCCTGGCTGATATGGATGTTTTTTGCTGTCGTTCTTGCCGATCTTGCGCTACCTTTGTTTTTCATGGAAATGGTGATCTCTTAAAATGTTGATTCTGCTGTTAACTATTTGAGTATATTACCATTTCCATGTTTGATTGTCATCTAATTGCAGGATTTAGGTGATAGTTTGATTTTTTTCACCAGTTCAAAGTTGAAATATCCTTAAGCTTATAAATAATTTGCAATTTAAGCTTTGAAAAAATAAAAGATTACTTAACATTTGAATTGTTAATAAACATTCGTTTAAAATCAGAATAGTGTGGAAGAGTTAAATCGGGAGGCGTAATGAAAGCAATGATCAAAAACGTATTATCTGGAGTTGGTTCAATTATTTGTATAGACCCATTGAATTCTGCAATTTCTCCCATAAAGATAGACGGTGATGTTTCTATTCAGGAACAGAATGACGGTTTTCAGCACGATTGGGTTATGGTGAGACAAGATCTGTGGGCTGCATTCCAAAAATTTGAAAAAGAACATGAAAATGGCAGCGAATAAGAAAGGTACAAGGCGCAATTTACCTGGTAAACCAAATTCCCCAAAGCCTCCTATACGTCAAACTCTTTCTGTTCAACAAGAAATTCGACTTTCTCAACTTCCCGATCCCGAAGTTTTAGAAAAATATAAACAGATATTTCCAGACGCCGCAGACATTATTTTTAAGCATTTTGAAAACGAACAGGAACATAGGCAACAACAAGAACAGCTGGCACTGACTGCTAATATTCAGCTTGCTGATAAACAGTTGAATTTGATAAAAAGAGCCCAGATATTTGCTGCTGTTCTTGGGACATTTGCAATTTTAGGTGGAGTGTATGCCGCGATTAACGGCGCAGAGATATCGGGAGGACTACTTGGAAGTGGAGGAATCGTAGGTATAATAATTGCCTTTCTTGTTTCATCTCGATTAAATAAACAGAAATAACATCTTCCCTCCAGCAAAGACCAACAGCCGCTTTTTCTTCTTTTATTTCAATACTGCCACTATAGCATCCTACAAATTCTATCCTTCGGCAAGAAAATAAAGGGGGTCAGGCTGTGCGCCAGGAAAGCTGGCAAGAAATAGAGAGTGAAAGTCTCTTACTCGGTAAGGCAGTAACGACCCGCCGAGTCCCCGAGTCATGAGTGGTTATTCGCAAGGATAGGCGCTAAGCGTTGACAGGGGAGAACATAGGCTCGGTATTGAGCTCCGAAATCATAGTTTCAGGCGCTGACCTTGTGGTCTGGTGGGGAAGGCAATATCAACCGAAGGCGTTAGCGTGAGTCTCGGCTGAGCCTGGTGGAGTCAAAGACCCGGTGCATGTGTGGAAGTTTCTTGATCGGAACCTGGGAGATCCTGAAGACGACTGTCAACATTCTATTGGTAGTCGGATCGGGAAAATTAATAAATAACCCCGATATCTACGTCTTCAGGAAGTCGGACAAGTTCGTAGTAGCGATGAAGCGGCGAACAATGAGATCATTTGCAGAGAGTAACAATGCAAAGGAAATCAACGGAGCCTGTGGAGCAAAGGGACTTGGCTGAGAGGAATTCTGCTTGCCCTCCTGTGTTCGGAACTCAGAGGCCGGTAAAATCAGAGAGCGGTTTAAGCAGGGTGCGCCAAAGGGCGAAGAGGAACCCCCATCTTCAATTCAACAATCTCTTTCATCACATCAACCCTGACTTACTGCGGAGAGCTTACTTTGATCTCAATCGCAACTCAGCGGCGGGAGTGGACGAGGAGACCTGGAATGAGTATGGCATAAATCTCCTGGAGCGGATTAACGATCTGCACGGGAGGATCCACCAAGAACGTTATCGTCCTCACCCTTCTCTGCGAGTGTGGGTTCCTAAACCGGATGGCCGTCAAAGGCCAATCGGAATAGCCGCACTTGAAGACAAGATCGTACAACAAGCCCTTGTTTGGACGTTGGAATCGATCTATGAGGAGGATTTCCTTGGGTTTAGTTACGGGTTCCGACCCGGACGAAGCCAACATCAAGCCTTAGACGCTTTGTATGTGGCCATTACCCAACGGAAAGTGAGCTACATCTTAGATGCGGATATTCAAGGATTTTTCGACACAATTCAGCATGATTGGATGCTGAAATTTATCGAGCATCGAATCTCCGACAAAAGGATTCTGCGTTTAGCAGAGAAAACGTTGCGCGCCGGAGTCATCGAAGAGGGGAAGTGGTCTGAAACGGTGGTCGGAACACCACAAGGTTCGGTAGTGTCTCCAATCTATTCAAATATCTACCTGCACTATGTTTTAGATCTATGGGTTAATCAATGGAGAAGGCGGGAAGCTCGGGGGGAAGTTTACATCATTCGCTATGCGGATGATTTTGTCGTGGGTTTTCAATATTCTGAAGATGGCCAGAAATTTAATCGCCAACTAAGAGAACGCCTCTCTCAATTTGGACTGACTTTACATGAAGAGAAAACACGCCTCATCGAGTTCGGGCGATTTGCCGCCGATAACCGGGAAAAACAAGGTCTGGGAAAACCGGAAAGTTTCGACTTTTCAGGATTCACTCATGTCTGTGACACTCGGATAAAGGATGGAAAATTCAAGCTCACCCGTCTCACCATTTCCAAAAGGTTGCGAAAGAAGCTCAAAGAGATCAAACTTGAAGCGAAACGCAAACGTCATGAAAATGCGCATGAACAAGGAAAATGGCTCAGGTCTGTTTTAAACGGTCTGTACAACTACTATGGAGTCCCCGGCAACCGGAGTTCCTTGAATGCTTTTCGCAGGGAAATCCATCGGACGTGGTTCAAATCACTAAGACGGAGGAGTCACAAAGCAAAGAGGATGAACTGGGAACGCTTCAAAGTACTGGTCAAACTACACATTCCTTCTGTAAGGACAACCCACCCGTATCCGAATCAACGTTTGAGCGTCTGACTCGAAGCAGGAGCCGGATGCGTTAGCAGCGCACGTCCGGATTTGTACCGGAGGAATGACGAAAGGTGGCTGGAAACCACTATAAGTCAGTTCTTTACGGTGACTGAAAGTTTGGAAAAGTAGTGTTATTTTTTTCTTTAAATCGATTTTACTTTCCTTCTCGCTTGTTTCTAAAGATGGCCCGTAAACCACGCCTTTACTATCCTGGTGCGCTTTATCATGTGATGCTTCGTGGCAATGGAGGGCAACCCATTTTTTTCAGTTCCCCCGACTATCGACAATTTTATCACTTACTCCAAGAAGGTTACCAACGCTTTGATCATCGGATTAACGCTTTTTGTTTAATGAGCAATCATGTCCATTTAGCCATTGAAGTGGGAGCGATCCCTCTTGCTCCGATCATGCAAAATATCTCATTTCGCTACACGCGTTGGATCAATCAACGGCAAAAACGCATGGGCCACTTATTTCAGGGACGTTATAAAGCCTTGTTAGTTGATCAAGAAAACTATTTGTTAGCCTTGATTCGTTATATTCATCTCAATCCGATTCGAGCGGGTGTGGCCAAAGAGTTGGTTGATTTCCCATGGTGCAGCCATTTGGCTTACTTGGGAAAGCGGCGGCTGGAATGGTTGCATACGGATTGGGGATTGTCTCACTTTTCCCCAAAACGGGGAGAGGCCAGAAAACTTTATGAGGATTATATCCGGAGTGGGAGAAACATTGCTTCGCCGGTCAATTTTCAAAAAGGCTCTGCCCATTCAGAGATCATTGGAGAAGATCATTTTGTGACCTCGGTTTTGAAGAAGCTCGAAAACATCCCTTGTTCTCCTCCTCTTTTAGAACGGATCATTCATCAAGTGGCTCAAGTTTATCAACTGGAGGAGAAGGAATTAAGAAGTGCCGTGCAGTCACGAAAGTTGAGTGAAGCCCGTGCGATGATTGGCATGTTAGCTTTCGATTGGAAGTCCGCAACGATTCGGGAGGTCGGAAAAGTTTGCAATCGAGACGATTCTACGATTAGCTTTGGAGTGCACCGGTTGAGACAACGATTGAAGGAATCCGAGGGTCTCCAAAATCAATTAGAGGAACTGAAACGTCAAATACTTGCTTGAAGTTTCAAACTTTCAAGCCTGACCCTAAATAAAGATAATGAATTCGCAGTAAAAATGGTTCACGAAATTTCTGTGCATTTGAGAACTAAATATACAGATTATGTTAATTATCATAACCGCGTTCCCAATGGCAATTGAGATTGCCAAATATCGGGAATTGCAAGAAATAAACAAGAATTTGGATAAAATTGCCGGTATGATACCGAAAAAATAGGAATCAAATTGAAAGGGAAATTAAATGAAAAAATGGATAATAATTTGTTTGTCTGGAGGAATTATTTTGGCAACGAGTCCTGTTGCTTTATCTCAGGAAATAGAAAAATTCTTAATTTCTGAAATTATAAAGCTGACTGTTTCAGCGATGATTTCAGCATATGGGCCAAATGCCGAGGAAGATTTGAAAAATTTTGAAACCACTCAATTAGAGGTATATGAGGAAAAATTATATAAATTAGAATTAGAGAATTATTCAAATATAATGGAATTAAACAAAGAAGCATATTTAGATTTACAAAAATACTTGGAATCATATTTGACGGCAGAATATTGCATGCCCACAAGTGGAGGGTATTACAAGGGAAAATATTATTGTCCGGCAGATTGCAAATTGAATTGGGGTGATGATGATATAAATGACGATGAGAATTATTGCCCCGATAATTGCAGAATCACAGAAATTCCTTATTGCAAAAAGCCTATAGAACTTGAGAACCTGTTTGAAATAAGTTGAGCTTCCTATTGGAAGTGTTCCATGTCACATTCATTTTGAGAAAAATGAAACCTTAATAACAAGGAGTGAACATGGAACGTTCAGGTTATAACAGTGATGTCAGTGATAAACAATGGGAAAGACTTCAAGAGTACCTTCCCGAACTTTCAACTCGTGGAGCCCACCTTCGTAAATGGGAACTACGAGTTATCATAAACGCCATTTTGTATGTAGTGACCACGGGTTGTCAATGGAGAATGCTTCCCAAAGATTTTCCTCCTTGGCAAAGTGTTTATTACCACTACAATAAATGGCGCAAGAACTACACTTGGTTCCTGATTCACCAGTTTCTCCATCGGCAAACCCGAATAGAAATGGGCAGAGCTCCCGAACCCAGTGCTGCAATGATTGATAGTCAATCCGTCAAAACCACGGAACTGGCTGATAGTCGAGGTTTTGATGGAAATAAACGAATCAAAGGGCATAAAAGGCATGTAGCTGTCGATATCTCGGGAATTCCTCTCATGGTTAAAGTCACTGATGCCAATGCCTCCGATTCCAAAAGTGCTTACGATCTTTTGGAATCGATGTTTAGCTGGTTCTTTTCGATTCAGATGATTTGGGCCGACGGAGGTTATCGAGGGGAATTAGCCCAATGGTTATGGAATCGATTTCAATGTGAACTTGAGATCACTCTAAACCTCCAAGGAACGGGCTTTCAGGTCCTACCGAAAAGGTGGATCGTCGAAAGAACCTTTTCCTGGTTTGGATGGTATCGAAGACTCAACATCGATTATGAAAGAAAAACAAAAAACTCTGAAAACATGATCTATGTCGCTATGATTTGCTTGATGTTAAAGAGAATTAAATGACTTTCAAACAGGTTCTGAAGCTAAGCCAAAAAATAAAATAGACACTAGCGAATAAGAAATGAAAACAAAAACTATTTTGAAATTTTACAGCATTTCAAAGGAACCTGAGAGCAATGTAGTCCGTATTTCTTTTGAATTCATTATCAACCGGAAAATTTAGACGCCCGACATTCGACTCAAGGTTCGTCAGATGTTTTATTAGAACCTGAAGACATTTTAGAATCTCTTGATTGCATAAAAGTTGCTCGTAAAAAACTTCATGAGGAATTGAATTCTTGTTTTCCAGATGCTCTGGAGATCGTAGATGTTCCATAATAAAATAGAAATTTGAGATATTATAACCTAAATTGAGCGATTCTTTTCAAGAATCGGATTTTTTAGATGATTATTGCAAAAAGGGGGTCAGGCTGTGCGCCAGGAAAGCTGGCAAGAAATAGAGAGTGAAAGTCTCTTACTCGGTAAGGCAGTAACGACCCGCCGAGGCCCCGAGTCATGGGTGGTTATCCGTAAGGATAGGCGCTAAGCGTTGACAGGGGAGAACATAGGCTCGGTATTGAGCTCCGAAATCATAGTTTCAGGTGCTGACCTTGTAGTCTGGTGGGGAAGGCAACATCAACCGAAGGCGTTAGCGTGAGTCCCGGTCGAGCCTGGCGGAGTCGAAGATCCGGTGCATGTGTGGAAGTTTCTTGACCGGAACCTGGGAGATCCTGAAGACGACTGTCAGCATTCCATTGGTAGTCGGATCGGGAAAATTAATAAATAACCCCGATATCTACGTCTTCAGGAATTCGGACAAGTTCGTAGTGCGCACTGTGCAGCGCATGATTCAGGTGGGTTCAAGTCCCACTCAGCCTGAGATCCCAGGCTGATATCCAAAAGCGGGGGTAATGCCTCGCTGGCCGGAATGTTTACCAGGGCGCCATCCCGGGCGCTTTAAGCACAATGGGAGGTCGAAAGGGCCAAATGCACCGAAGTGAACTTCCGGAGGACAGGGTGTCCACCGTGAGGTGGAATCTGAAGGGTTTGCGGAGAATCACCGGGTCGTAGTCAAGGAGGCTACTCCAGAGACGAACCGGTCGGCCAACAGCAGGGAATGGTTGAGCTTGCACTATGATGGCGAAAGCAGTTGGATTCCCCCCTGCAATACCAAGGTGTGTGCGGACGACACGGTGAGGAAGAATCATGAGTGACCCCAGGAGGACTCAGGGCGTTCTTAGGTGGCACTAGGATAAGGGACCCTATAAGCGAAAGCGAAATGGGAACCGAAGCGTGTTGAGTAGTCGGACCATCGAATAGTACCTGAAGCGTAGTGAGAGCTACGTGACCGAGGGATCGGCAGCAGAGTGAGCTGGGGAAGGCGATGGGCAGAGAAGGTTGGAATGAGAAAGGAAGTCAGATGAGTAAGGACAGTGAGGTGGAAAGTTCGGTAAGTGAAAGACCCAGAACTCATGGCCCGAGGAGACTGGCTGACTGGATCAATCTAACGGGAGCAAAGAAGGTTCACTCCTTAGTGGACAAGATTTACAAGATGAAAATTAGTAAATCTGATCTCACTAATTCCTTCGATTGGTCCCTTCGGCAAACGGACTTCTCTGTGAAAGCCGGATGCGGGAAAACTGCATGTCCGGTTTGGGCGGCGGACGGAGGCTAGCGGAAACGCGCCTCCTCCGACCCGACAGCTCCTGGAGAGTGGAGGCCCGAACCCAAGAGAACGCTCTATCCCATAGGCTCTACATTGATGAAGCCGACCGGTGGAGATGATTAAAATAGGTGCGCTGTGGGACGAATATACGTACAGATTTGTGGTTGCAAATCTGGTCCGGCTACGACCCGACACTCTTTGGGAATCGCCCGGTACGGACCCATATGCGAGGTGGTGTGGGAGGGAGGGGAGAAAAACCCCTCCCTATCCCTAATTGGGACCAAATTTTCTTCAATAAACACTTCGTATCGAGTATCGTGGCGATCTCCACCGACATCTATCCAACCGCCAATCTGTTTTCGACCTAGTGACTGATTGTTAAAGTTTTTGGCTCTCCACCCTGCACAACTTGGTTGTTCATATTTCGAACTTCTACGCTGTAGGTTCCTGGGGCTGCTTGGATACTGCTATATGTTCGGAAGCGCGGGGACTTGTTCACACCCAAAATTATACCCTGAACACTGTGCAACTGGGTTTCCCCTCTGTTGTAAATAATCTTTAAAAAATTTTCTGCGACCCCAATGATTTCGTTCGTTAAATTCCAGGCGTGATCGGACCAGGATACATGAACAGGTTCAGCCCACTTATCAGTGCGGTTAGAAGCAGACCAGACATGCATAATATCCCTATTAATATTTGTTTGAATCGAGCTCCAAAAATAAATCTTGCCTTGATATAGATTTGATAGAGAAACCTCGGTCGAATCCGAAACAACAGGACGTATACAGGCTGGACCATCCAACTCGATGCAGAAAGTTGACTCGACAACTTGCAAGCTTTGAGAATTACAGGGCTGAGCAAAAGATAAAAGGCAAATCATTGTAAGAACAATTTTGGTGAGACGAATCATGGAATCAATCTCCTGATCATTACTAAACTTGGATTCAATCGTTCCATCCCCGCGCAGACGCGCGTTGTTTATGATATTGGGGGCTTCACGATCATCGGGTTTACAAGCCAACTTTAATTGGCAAAGTTCGTTCAAAACGATTCTGGGTGTTATTATATTCATTTTCTTTTCTCCTCATCTTCAGTAGAGTATTCTTCAGACCGTATTGACTTCCTGCGCATCAAAATCTAAATCCAAGCGTTGCTTAATTGCCACCAAATATACAGATATTCTTGGAAGACGTCCTTGTCGGTAAACTGGGCAATTGCGACAGCATCCACATCAATGGGGTGGTGTCCCGATTATTCGACCAGCCTGGTGTGGGCTTTTGTATTCACCTGGTAATCCAACATATTGATGAAAATGTTATTACAACACGTATTCTAATAAAATACCTTCGCCACTTTTGGTAGTTCTCTTCGCTATCGTTTGGGTAATAAGCTATTGAGAAACTGTCCCAGTTCAGCAAAGAGACCTTCTGGATTGCTCTTGTCCGTGATAGGATAAGCCCGCATTCCTGCTTTCAAAGCCCCTTTGATAGATCCATCCAGGCATTCAGCCCCTGGAAAGAAGAACTCCTCAGTATCATACGTTTCGCTGCTCCATTTAAATATCGCAAATTCCCAATCGTCCCAATTTCCAGTATATTTGATGCGAGCTACGGGTTCTTGTTGCCCGTAAGCAAATCGATCTAAGTATACAAATGGTCCCCGGTAACGAGGGACATAATAGCATTGTGATGAATTAATTTCTTCATGATTAAATTTTTTAATGAGTTGAGTCACCTCTTCTCTAAGTTGCTTTGAAAGCGTTTTCTTGTTTTTAGTGGTTTTTTGCATGTTTGCCATCCTTTGAATCAACGATTTTTATGTTCGAACTGCTCCCCTATTTATGTTGTCTTCAGCCAATAATCTCAAGTTCATTGATCAAGCAGCTTTCTATGATCACTACCGTGATGATGTGTTGTCGGGGCCGTGTGAGTATGCTGAATCTGAGCCGCTGGAGCGGAAAAAAGGGGGTCAGGCTGTGCGCCAGGAAAGCTGGCAAGAAATAGAGAGTGAAAGTCTCTTACTCGGTAAGGCAGTAACGACCCGCCGAGTCCCCGAGTCATGAGTGGTTATTCGCAAGGATAGGCGCTAAGCGTTGACAGGGGAGAACATAGGCTCGGTATTGAGCTCCGAAATCATAGTTTCAGGCGCTGACCTTGTGGTCTGGTGGGGAAGGCAATATCAACCGAAGGCGTTAGCGTGAGTCTCGGCAGCCTGGCGGAGTCAAAGACCCGGTGCATGTGTGGAAGTTTCTTGATCGGAACCTGGGAGATCCTGAAGACGACTGTCAACATTCTATTGGTAGTCGGATCGGGAAAATTAATAAATAACCCCGATATCTACGTCTTCAGGAAGTCGGACAAGTTCGTAGTAGCGATGAAGCGGCGAACAATGAGATCATTTGCAGAGAGTAACAATGCAAAGGAAATCAACGGAGCCTGTGGAGCAAAGGGACTTGGCTGAGAGGAATTCTGCTTGCCCTCCTGTGTTCGGAACTCAGAGGCCGTAAAATCAGAGAGCGGTTTAAGCAGGGTGCGCCAAACGGCAACGTTTGAGCGTCTGACTCGAAGCAGGAGCCGGATGCGTTAGCAGCGCACGTCCGGATCTGTACCGGAGGAATGACGAAAGGTGGCTGGAAACCACTATAAGTCAGTTCTTTACGGTGACTGAAAGTTTGGAAAAGTAGTGTTATTTTTTTCTTTAAATCGATTTTACTTTCCTTCTCGCTTGTTTCTAAAGATGGCCCGTAAACCACGCCTTTACTATCCTGGTGCGCTTTATCATGTGATGCTTCGTGGCAATGGAGGGCAACCCATTTTTTTCAGTTCCCCCGACTATCGACAATTTTATCACTTACTCCAAGAAGGTTACCAACGCTTTGATCATCGGATTCACGCTTTTTGTTTAATGAGCAATCATGTCCATTTAGCCATTGAAGTGGGAGCGATCCCTCTTGCTCCGATCATGCAAAATATCTCATTTCGCTACACGCGTTGGATCAATCAACGGCAAAAACGCATGGGCCACTTATTTCAGGGACGTTATAAAGCCTTGTTAGTTGATCAAGAAAACTATTTGTTAGCCTTGATTCGTTATATTCATCTCAATCCGATTCGAGCGGGCGTGGCCAAAGAGTTGGTTGATTTCCCATGGTGCAGCCATTTGGCTTACTTGGGAAAGCGGCGGCTGGAATGGTTGCATACGGATTGGGGATTGTCTCACTTTTCCCCAAAACGGGGAGAGGCCAGAAAACTTTATGAGGATTATATCCGGAGTGGGAGAAACATTGCTTCGCCGGTCAATTTTCAAAAAGGCTCTGCCCATTCAGAGATCATTGGAGAAGATCATTTTGTGACCTCGGTTTTGAAGAAGCTCGAAAACATCCCCTGCTCTCCTCCTCTTTTAGAACGGATCATTCATCAAGTGGCTCAAGTTAATCAACTGCAGGAGAAGGAATTAAGAAGTGCCGGGCAGTCACGAAAGTTGAGTGAAGCCCGTGCGATGATTGGCATGTTAGCTTTCGATTGGAAGTCCGCAACGATTCGGAAGGTCGGAAAAGTTTGCAATCGAGACGATTCTACGATTAGCTTTGGAGTGCACCGGTTGAGACAACGATTGAAGGAATCCGAGGGTCTCCAAAATCAATTAGAGGAACTGAAACGTCAAATACTTGCTTGAAGTTTCAAAATTTCAAGCCTGACCCCATTTAATACTTGGAAAATCCTTTTTCTAATTGAATCGGCAGGCCGTGGAGAGAATCCATGCCTGGTGCTTTCAGATAATTTCAAACAGTTTGACTAGGATGGCTACCCCAACGTTGCCGGATCCCTCCGCAATTGCTTCCGTCAAAAATTGATGATGGATGCAGATCGAATTAATTTACAAAAGTTTTACACTCCGTTGACCCTCAAAAAACATTGGATTGCTTATACTTGCCTCAGTGGATGTCGAAGGTCGACGTCCTGTTTATCAATCCTGATTGAAATGAGGAAATTATGAAAAATGTTTTTAAAGTACTAATGATCTCGTTACTAGGATCATTATTGGTATTAAACGCATGTGCTCAAGGAGAACGTGTTTCAGAAACGGGTGGTGAAGGTCAAGGAGGTGATGCTGCCGAACAGACAGGAAGATATACTCTGAGTCAAAAGTATGACCATGTTGTCAATGGCATGAGGTTGATCATAGTTTATAACAGCCAGATCAATGCCTTTGAAGGTACCGTGGAAAATACCTTAACAACAACGCTCTATGACGTTCGTGTTGAAGTGCATCAATCAAATGGGATTGAATTAGGACCAACTTCCAGAACTGATCTTCGTCCAGGACAAAAGATACCTGTGCAACTTGCTGCTGTAGGAACTTTTGACACATGGACTGCTCACCCGGAAACAGGAACAGAAACAGGACATGGAGGTGGCGAAGGTTCTGAAGGCTCTGAAAGCTCCGGAGAGTCTCATGGTAGTGAAGACAGGGATTAGCGCAATCATTCGTGAAGATCATAACGGAATGATTCGATAGCCATTGTGAGTCGCTCTAATAAAAAAGGGGCCTGAGGATATGACACCCTGGGCCCCCTTCTTGCCTCCGGTCGAACTTTCGCGTTGCTTCTTTCTCGGGGTTTGCTTACCTTTTCTAAATCCTGATCTAAACCAGGTAAAAATGAGTGATGAGATATTTGAGTTATTCAATTCAATATGAAAGGACCACCATGAGAACGATACTATGGATCACGATTCTTCTTCTTTTTGTTCCCATTGCACTTGCCGAAGCACTGGAGAGGTCACCAGCCCCAGATGATGCAAGGGTCTATATCCAGTCGCCTGAGGATGGGGCAGTTGTCACCTCACCAGTGACCATACGATTTGGACTGAAGGGGCTGGGAATTGCTCCAGCTGGCATACAGTTTCCCAATACAGGGCATCACCATGTTCTCATCGATGTGGCTGAAGGTGATATGCCATCATTTGATCAATCTCTTCCAGCCACTAATCAGATTGTACATTTCGGGTTGGGACAGACAGAAGTAGAGATTGATCTCGAACTGGGTCAGCATACCCTACAGCTTGTTCTGGGAGATTATCTGCATTTACCACATTCTCCCCCAGTGATCTCAGAAAGGATTACAATAACAGTTATAAAGGGGGTCAGGCTTGAAAGTTTGGAAAAGTAGTGTTATTTTTTTCTTTAAATCGATTTTACTTTCCTTCTCGCTTGTTTCTAAAGATGGCCCGTAAGCTACGCCTTTACTATCCTGGTGCGCTTTATCATGTGATGCTTCGTGGCAATGGAGGGCAACCCATTTTTTTCAGTTCCCCCGACTATCGACAATTTTATCACTTACTCCAAGAAGGTTACCAACGCTTTGATCATCGGATTCACGCTTTTTGTTTAATGAGCAATCATGTCCATTTAGCCATTGAAGTGGGAGCGATCCCTCTTGCTCCGATCATGCAAAATATCTCATTTCGCTACACGCGTTGGATCAATCAACGGCAAAAACGCATGGGCCACTTATTTCAGGGACGTTATAAAGCCTTGATAGTTGATCAAGAAAACTATTTGTTAGCCTTGATTCGTTATATTCATCTCAATCCGATTCGAGCGGGTGTGGCCAAAGAGTTGGTTGATTTCCCATGGTGCAGCCATTTGGCTTACTTGGGAAAGCGGCGGCTGGAATGGTTGCATACGGATTGGGGATTGTCTCACTTTTCCCCAAAACGGGGAGAGGCCAGAAAACTTTATGAGGATTATATCCGGAGTGGGAGAAACATTGCTTCGCCGGTCAATTTTCAAAAAGGCTCTGCCCATTCAGAGATCATTGGAGAAGATCATTTTGTGACCTCGGTTTTGAAGAAGCTCGAAAACATCCCCTGCTCTCCTCCTCTTTTAGAACGGATCATTCATCAAGTGGCTCAAGTTTATCAACTGCAGGAGAAGGAATTAAGAAGTGCCGTGCAGTCACGAAAGTTGAGTGAAGCCCGTGCGATGATTGGCATGTTAGCTTTCGATTGGAAGTCCGCAACGATTCGGAAGGTCGGAAAAGTTTGCAATCGAGACGATTCTACGATTAGCTTTGGAGTGCACCGGTTGAGACAACGATTGAAGGAATCCGAGGGTCTCCAAAATCAATTAGAGGAACTGAAACGTCAAATACTTGCTTGAAGTTTCAAACTTTCAAGCCTGACCCCATTTAAGGGTTTCAAAATTTCCGGGCGCGTTTCCCTGAATAAAGTCGGAATATACATAACTGTCAATCCGCGAAGAAAAATGAACTAAAATGTTTTCTGCTTTACAATACTCGAACTAGTCGAGTGATAGCCGAAGGCCAGGCCGCGTGAAGGTCGAGGCAGTTAAAATTTCTGTGACTTTTCTTGCTTCAAATACTCTCATTCAACTCCAGGTAGGCACCGGCAAGGGAAATGAGATCATCTGCGCAGTTATGAGATACTATATTGATCATTGTCCTATTCTAACACTATTATTGCTTCATAATCTTAAAAAAATTTGATAAAAATTTACTCGATGATGTATTTAATGGAGTTTTTTAATTTACATTATATGGCTCGGGTCTTCGAGCAGAAAGGAAAGAGATATGTTATCCCTTGAAGGAAAAGTAGCCTTGGTAACGGGAGGGGCACGAGGAATTGGGCGGGGAATCGCAATCGCGCTGGCGGAGGCCGGTGTTGATATCGCCCTCGCCGATGTTGAGAAGCTATCAAGTACGGTACAACAATATGGTACTGCAGCACTTGGGGGTTTGACGGCTGCCCAAACGACTGTGAGCGACATTGTTGCCCTGGGCCGACGCGCAATTGCATTGCATGCGGATGTCACTAAGAAAGAGGATACAAAGCTTATGGTTGAAGAGACCATGCGGCAACTCGGTCATCTGCATATCCTCGTATGCAATGCGGGAGTGATCAGTCTTTCACTCGTCGAAGCATTGAGTGAAGAGGCATGGGATCTCACCTTTGCTGTCAATACGAAAGGGGTCTTCCTCTCGTGTCAGGCGGCAATTCCCGTCATGAAAGCCCAAAACGGAGGATGTATTATCAACATCGCCTCGATTGCAGGGAAAATGGGGGTTCCAAAACAAGCTCACTACTGCGCTTCGAAGTTCGCTGTGGTGGGTTTCACCAATGCCCTGGCAAAGGAACTGGCTCCTGCTGGCATTCGTGTCAACGCGATTTGTCCAGGGATCATCGGTACTCAAATGTTTGAATATTTATCTGAAGGATATAGGGAGGGTAACGAGTCAAAAGAGCAAGCCTGGCAACGTATCCAAACGAAGCCCCCCTTGGGTCGTCCCCAAACCCCTGAGGACATTGGCCAACTAGCCGTTTACCTGGCCACTGCTGAAAACGTCACTGGTCAGGCAATAAACGTAGATGGAGGCATTGAGTTTCATTGATAGTTTATAGTCGAGACGATGGAGAACTCCTGAAAAATTTGAAGTAACGAACAATTTAGAAAAGTAATCATGCTTGCAACAGAAAAACACGGTATGTTGTTTATCTCTTATTGATTAATTTTCAAATCGGTTATATTTCTATAAAATCTAGTGTGAGAAGAGCGCAAAATAAAAGTGGAGATCAAAAATGAATCAATCCCTGCACATCCGTAGCCATATCACGCTTCAGGACGGTCATCGTATGCCCTTGCTGGGACTTGGTGTCTGGGATGTCCGATCCGGAAGAGAGACATTCCAGGCCACTTTGTGCGCATTTAAGACTGGATATCGGCATGTCGATACGGCACAGATGTATGGCAATGAGAAAGACGTTGGAGATGCCTTCCGCGCCTCCGGTCTCAAGAGAGAAGAGGTGTTTCTCACGTCCAAACTGTCGAATTCAGAACACGATTACGATGCGGCTCTGAGGGCATTCGACAACAGCTTGAAGAAGATGAGATTGGAATTAGTGGATCTTTTCTTGATTCATTGGCCATCAAGGGGATCCAATTTGCAAACGTGGCGCGCCTTGGAACGCATCCGGCAGGAAGGCCGCAGTCGTTCGATTGGCGTCAGCAATTTTGCTCCGAAACACTTGAGTGAGTTGCTGGAGAAGGGAAATGTACGACCCGTCGTTAATCAAATCGAACTCAATCCTTTCCTGCAACAGCAAACCATCGTCTCCTTCTGTCATCAAGAAAATATTCACCTCACCGGTTACTGTCCGTTGGCCCGGGGTCATCGTTTCAATGAACCCGGCCTCCGTCGCATTGCGGAGGAAACAAAAAAATCAGCTGCCCAGGTAATGATCCGCTGGGCCTTGCAACGTGGTCAGACAGTGATTCCCAAGTCGGTTCGTCCTCAACGTATTGAAGAAAATGCGGATGTGTTTGATTTCAACCTGAGTCCGCCACAGATGGAGATTCTGAATGGACTGGATCAAGGCTTTCGAATCTGTCCGGATCCTGTTAATTTATAAAAAAGTAATTGGAAGATGCCTGGTTTGAAATTTGCTTGGGTGATCCATCCCTAAGCAGGACCGAACGTTGATGATAGCCACAATTTCATCGATCAAATTGTGAATACGTTGGAAGCGATTCAAGACAAATTTGATTCAGTCTGGGTCACTGATCATCTTCATCCACTTTGAAATCTTACTGAAATCCCTGCGGTGCAATTTTACTCACCCACTCGGATTCCAAGGCATCTACCTCTTTTGCTTGGCTGGTGCGGGTCACTGCGTGATGAGCCGTCGCTGGCAAAGTGGTCTCAAACTCATAGGCAGGGTCTTCCTGTTGCTTCCGCCAAATTTCATGCGCTTCTCGCCACGCGCCTATCAAAGTGCGGGGTTGGGGCATGTCTTCTTTAGTGGCTTCATGCAATTTTTTCAAATTGTAACAGGGAACCCCTGGATACATATGGTGTTCGATGTGCCAGTTCATATGCCAATAGAGAAATTCGGAAATGGGATCCAAGGTATTACTCCGAGTGCTCAGGCGGATGTCGGGAACATTTTGCATCAATCCGGTGTGCATCACACCACCGACGAAGCTTCTCAGCCAGTTTGCCGTAAATGCACTCCCCGAAATGAGAAGGATGAGGATGGGCTCCCCGATGGTCACTGAAAAAAGAATGACAAGGGCATGAAATCCAAGCACTATTCGAGCCCAATGAACCGCTTTGCTGCGCTTTTCCGGTTCACCTTCGTATAGCGCCTGCAGCCAATTCCCTTCTTCTTCTCCCGCACCCACGGACTTACCTTGAGGAATGCGGTTGAGCGCCGTTTGGATGAAATAATCAACTCGAGGGACGAGACCGAAGGCTTCAAAGGTGCTGGTAAAATTGAAAGTGAAGATCTGAATGAAGTCGAGGAAGCTCATTTTTGGATTCAGCGGCAAAACCACTTCGCGATCTCCCACAGGATGCAGGGTATAGAGGTGGTGGTAGGTATGGCTCATTTTGAAGTCATAGATGTTGATCCATCCGAGGGTGCTGAAGATTTTGTTGAAAAAAACATTGAGCCTGCGAGTGCGAAAAACCGTGCCATGCCCTAACTCGTGTACGGCAGCACCCTGAAAAAAGGTACCAACGGTGCCATGCAGAAAGAGAGCAACGCCAAAACCGATCCAAAGCTCTTGCTTAAAAAAGAAGAATGAGAGCAGCCCGGTAACCATCCACAAACCCAGATGACCCAATGTCTGAAAACAGGCTTGTAGATCACTGCGCTGACTGAGCTCTCGAAATTTTTTAGAATCAAGGCGGGGTCTGTACCAGTTGGGGCGAAAATTCTTACGCACTTCTGTCAATGGCGGATATTTCCCTGGGTCTTTTACCATTCCTTGAAATTCTGCTTTCATGATTTCCACTTTCACATAAAGAATTTTTCGCTATTTCGAAATAAAGAGTCCACATTTTCTATCACAGGATATCATGACAATCAAAAGGTGATTCGCCTTCAGTGTCATCCTCGCAATAGGGTATAGGGCCGATATGGATGCAATCGAGATGGAAAAAAAAGATACAAAACGAAGCAAGGTGTTTGACTTTAATAGTAATTTTAGCATGTGTTGTCAATCGGGAATCAAACGATCCCGCAGTCCCGTGGTCCAGACCGTGCAGATAAGGTCCTGCCGGAGCGCTTCCCGCATCAGAAAGGGGGTCAAAAGGGGGTCAGGCTGTGCGCCAGGAAAGCTGGCAAGAAATAGAGAGTGAAAGTCTCTTACTCGGTAAGGCAGTAACGACCCGCCGAGTCCCCGAGTCATGAGTGGTTATTCGCAAGGATAGGCGCTAAGCGTTGACAGGGGAGAACACAGGCTCGGTATTGAGCTCCGAAATCATAGTCTCAGGCGCTGACCTTGTGATCTGGTGGGGAAGGCAACATCAACCGAAGGCCTTAGCGTGAGTCCCGGCTGAGCCTGGCGGAGTCAAAGACCCGGTGCATGTGTGGAAGTTTCTTGACCGGAACCTGGGAGATCCTGAGGATGACTGTCAACATTCCATTGGTAGTCGGATCGGGAAAATTAATAAATAACCCCGATATCTACGTCTTCAGGAAGTCGGACAAGTTCGTAGTAGCGATGAAGCGGCGAACAATGAGATCATTTGTAGAGAGTAATATTGCAAAGGAAATCAACGGAGCCTGTGGAGCAAAGGGACTTGGCTGAGAGGAATTCTGCTTGCCCTCCTGTGTTCGGAACTCAGAGGCCGGTAAAATCAGAGAGCGGTTTAAGCAGGGTGCGCCAAACGGCAACGTTTGAGCGTCTGACTCGAAGCAGGAGCCGGATACGTTAGCAGCGCACGTCCGGATCTGTACCGGAGGAATGACGAAAGGTGGCTGGAAACCACTATAAGTCAGTTCTTTACGGTGACTTTGATTAAATGAAAAGGGAGCAAAAAAACTAGACTCGTTGCTAATCAAATAATCAAAGGCCTGACCCCTTTTCATCCACCCAGGAAACCTGCCAAAAAATAAAAAAAGAATCCCTAAATTTCCATTTACATGCCTATTTCTAGCTGCTATGATCTCGTGTATTTTTTGATTTTCCTACTATGCAGGAGTGAAATTCAAAGATGGAGTAGAGACGCAGGAATTAGACCGTGCGGCCGCTTGAAATTCCTCATACACCAGATTCGACAATAACTCGTCTTTCCAGGAAGTTTCTAATAATTTTTAGACAGTTTGTTTGTCTTGACCTTTCTTGTATGTCGTGTTCGATACTATCTAAATCTACTTCTGGTATTTTCCTGTTTGAAGACGAAAAAAAGTCGGTTACCTTTACTCCATAGTCATAAAGTAATCTGTCGAAGAACTTTACCTCTTCAAGGAATCGGCCTTCGATTTTCGCAGCTAGAAATAATTCATTTACTTGTCTGTCAATAATTGGGCCTAAAATATGGTCAAATATGAAACTGTATTTCCCAGGGAAGTAGACTTTTCCTAAGTTGTCCTCGATTGGCCCACGAATCTCTATTAATTTTCTATCCAGAGAATTGTAATGATGCCGATTCACAAGACTTTTATCGTTCACTAGAATATCTCTAACTTCTCTTCTCATAAATGAGCTAAGTTCAATACTCTCGTTTTTTGCGCACCATGAACTGGGTTGATAACAATCACTAAAAACTTCCAAAATAACATCCAAATAGCATACACTCGCTAATTCTTCAGAAATAACAGAACCCCGCCAGAAAACCTCTAAGGGCATTTCAATATCGTTTACTAGGCCTGATTTTTCGAAATCCAAGAGGATGAAAGTGGGGGTTAAATTTGTTTCGTCGACTAATATGTTTCTTGGCGCGAGGTCACGCCAGTAAAAACCCTTGGAATATAGGAGGTGAAATAGTTTTTTAAGTTTTTCTAAGTAGGTTTTTTGCAATAGTCGATTAGGATTGCATACTAAAATTTCATCTAAAGTTGGGAATGGACTGTAGCGCATGAGTGTATAAACTACTCCATTTGCTTTTATAACCGCCAAAATTGGAACAGTCTGTATATTAAAGTCGTCAGTTGCTCTCTCAAACCTAACACTTTGGAATACACTCGCTGCGTTAATTAAAGCAATGACTTCGTTTTGTACTACCGATATTGGACGATTTACGCTACTTTTCGAAACTACGGTTTCATTGTCTACAATACAAATTCTTTTCAGCATTCCAGGTGCGGTAAGTGCGGTAAATTCGCTTAGTTCGTCTTGCATATCAATAAGCTGATCGCAACGAGGAGTACTATGCAATTTTGAAATAGTTTCGCATTCCTTACCTTCACTGGATATCCATATAAAGAAGCCTTGATCGCCTTTACTGAACAATTCTTCAACAGTTGTAACCAATTGTGTCTTCATACGGGAACTATATACCTAACTGCACAAGTTAATATTCGACTTAAATCCTGCAATTGAATATTTTGATTGAGTTTCCCCTCACTCTTTGAGAGGTTTTTTTAAAAAAAAGGATTTGAGAGTTGAATTTCCATCAGTCCTTGCTCATAAAGGTTTTTCCGCCCTCCATTTGATCGTCATATTTTGTGATGATCTGATACCCGCTTTCGCGGGCACAAGATTCAAGACGTACTTCTCCCTGGATTTGGGGATCGACATCTCAGCAAAACGTTTCCACTGGAGTGAAACAAAGGATCCAGGTCTCTCCAACAGCGACCCATGCATCCCATTGAGCATTGTAAAGTGTTCTTTCCGGAACTCTCAGTTTTTGTTGACGAGCGCCACTCGTCCATTTTCCTGCCATTCGGACAAGATAGGTGCGCATGGTGGCCGGTTCCCAACGGCGCAGTATTGCGTTACCACTACAAAGGGCCATCCAGCGCAGCGTGTTGTAAGCGAGTATCGCGCATTGGAACAAGGCACTGTTGGCCCAAAAATCGTCGGTTTTAATCTGAGCCAGCGCAGTTTGATTTTTTGCTTCCTCAATCCATGTCTCAGCGACCGCCCTCTGGCCATACTCTTTGTGAGCCTGCCAGGGAGTGAGCGCATCGGTGAGAACATAACAAAAATAATCGTACTCCGTAACTATTCAGGTCTCTGAAAAACCCGTTTAGTTCAATAACGTTGAAAAAGATTCCCGGGGAGGATCGATCGTTTTCAATTCCTCTCACGATATTGTTCAATCGATCGAGAACCCTCTCTGTCACTAAAACAACTTAGCGAAGGCATGATCCTGGCACAACAACAACAACCCAATGTCAACCCCCCAAGGCAAAATAAATGCGGGATTCGCAAAAAAAAACAAAAAATCAATAAATCTGCTCAAATCCGGGGACAGTCAGAAGCCGTTCAGTTCAATAACGTTGAAAAAAGATTCCCGGGAAGGATCCATCGTTTTCACATCCTCCCGGGGTATTGTTCAATCGATCGAGCGGGAATCCTCCCAAGATTTTGTTCAATTGATCGAGCGGGAACCCTCTCCTTCCCTAAAACAACAAGGCATAATTTTAGCATTACTACGCTGCCTCAAGCCCTTAGGAATGAAATTTAAATAAGTTAGAAGTATGGATACGCAAAATTAGGGGACACGTAACAGCAGGCATAAAACAGTAGAGTTGGGATGCCGCTGTACATGTCCCCCAATTTTGCTCACACCATTGGAATAATTACAGGTTATTTAAGGTTTGTTCCTTAATAAAAAAAATGGAGGATTCGCAAAAAAATAAACCAATAAATCAAGGAGGGAGGCGATTGATTTTTTGAAAATTGTGGAAGGCAAGGGCCGAGGAGCTTCTTTTGAGCGGCGAGAGAGCAGGAACGGAGGGCAACGATTGTGGGGTAAGGGGTTGAGATCATTTTGCCAGCGCATTTCAACCTGAAACCTACTTTTTGTACAAGCTCTTTATGAATAAGGAAGGCTGGGAGAGATTACAATCCTGTGTCCATTCGTAAAACATTGCTTTCAAATGAGAAAAGTCATTCAATGTGGGTTGGTGCAGTAGTAAGTCGTGGATTTCACGAATCGTTTGAGGAATTGCTTTCAGAAAGTGATATTTACTTTTCTGGGAAGACAAATAGCCATAGGTTCCTAAAGAACGCAAACGCCGGAGTAGCGCGAAATGATAGAAATGTTGGAGAAACTGGGCTTTTGATAACAGACGCCAGGGTTGCAATTCTTGTAGATAGACACTGATGAGGGTATCGCGCTGTTGCTCATCCAGTGCGGATGAGGAGGCATACAAGAGGCAAGCGACATCATAATGTAACGCGCCCCGACACGCCATTTGGTAATCAATAAAATAAGGGGTTTCTTCTTTCCACATGATATTTCTTGGTTGAAAATCTCGTACAACCAAGACTTGGCGTTCCACTGCCTCCAGATATTCAATAAGATGCCCGAGTTCTTTCAAAATGGCGTCGCTCGACGGATATTGCGGGATATACTGCTTCCAGAAGAATTGTTGGAAGTACTCCAAATCCCATGTAAATACAGAACGGTCCAGAACTGATTCTCGGCAACAAAACGAATAATCCAGTCCCTGGTGCCCTTCAAACTGGATGCGAGGTAACCAGTATAACACTTTTTGATAGGCTTCCAGAATAGCGGCGCTATTGGCAGGGTCGGCCTCATGCCACAGTCTCAATAAATCTGCCATCGACTGATTCCCCAAATCTTCCAGCAAATAACAATCCTCTTTCCAATCAACTGCATATATTCGAGGAACCGGAATGCCAATCAGAGCCAGTTGCCCGGACAAAAAAATAAATGCTCGATTCTCGGAAACATTTGGATTCGTCACTCCAATCCAAGACTGCGACCCCTTGTGAAAACGATAAATTTGACGGTCGGAGCCATCCCCTTTCAACATTTCAGGTTCAACAAGAGGGCCCAGGTGTTGTCGTGCCAGCGTAGTCAAAGTTCCCAGCAGTTCCATCAATTTATACTCTTGCCGTATATACTTGTTCAAACGTCATTTAATTTTATCCTTTGGTACAACTGATTGACTTTCCATTCTTTCAGCTCACGGATTTTCGAAACTGAGACTTATTTGCTGACTCCCGTCTTGTAGTATGACTTCTTTTTTTCCAATCTTAATTATGCGCTTCCCCACAATAAGATCTCCCTCTGAAACAATATGCCATCTTTCTTCATGCCGGATCACCGCAAATCGTCCTTCGGTGCCCACAACAATGCCATTCAATACGAGTTTATATTCATTTGATTTCTGCGATGCTTCCGCAAGATGGTCTTCAGTTTCTTCAGAAACTGACCCCGCTGGAGTGGCTAGAGACGATTTTTCTCTCTCTTTATCGGGTCCATTGGCCATTTTCCCGGTCAGGGTTTGGACGGATTCCGTCTTTTTCACCTCCCTCTCGACGGTGTGGGATTCGAGTACCATGTTTTGCTGGAGAGCTGCCTGGTTCCGGGAGAACCATTCAGTGCCGGCAATCGATTTCTTGACGCGAAATTGGGACAGTATTTTTTGCGCTACCTGCTCTGAAGCAATTGGCTCCTGGGGGAGAAGGAGTGTATTTTTTCCCTCAGAAATGAGATCGGACGCGGACAGCATTTGAGGATTAATTCCCTTTTTCTTTTTAGTAAGATTGCGGGAAATTATGAGTTCCGGGAGAGACGTCTTTATTTCTTCTTTTTTCTGCTCTGTTTGTATACTCCGGGAAGTATCTGTGCTTTGAGCAGGAGCTGTAGGCGGAGATGGAGTTTCGGATTCGGGTTTTTTTGACGATGCCAGCACGCTCCCAAAGGGATTATACTCAATGGCTGGTTGAGTTTCATTCTGCCCCCACACATTGCTGAACAACAAAAATGTACAACTGGGCACGGTCAGTATGCTCCACCATCTCAACATCAACTTTCCTCGGACGAAACAAAAAAAGCAGATTTTCTAAAACAATTCTATGTTGGGCTGACGCCGGTAAATACTGAGATCGATTTGAATTTGCAATCGAGGGTCATCACTGGTAAGCGTGTTGTTTTTTATTTCCAATCTCCGTATGTTAACCAAAAATGGTAATTTTTCCAATTGTCGGACCATTTCCAGCAGTTGTCGATAATACCCCTCCATTTGCAAGTGAATGCTCAGCTCCGCATAATGTTCCAGGTCAAATTCGGGAGTCATTACCTGGCGAATTGACTGCAGTTCGCTTTTTTGGATTGCTTGTAGTAAATAAGCCGTGATATTTGCGAGATCCAGGCGTTCTGGTAATACTTGCTCGATCAGTTTGATTTGCTCCTCGATACCCGCAGTTTCCTCCTGTAGCTGTCTTTGGTAGATTTGATATTGATTGAGTTCCTGCAGCTTCGTCAAAACTATATGATGGCGTTGTTTCAATCGTTGTTGCCGCTCCAATTCCGGACTCAATTTGATATTGTAAATCAACGATATCAATAATATCCCAATCAAACCGATGAAGAGCCATTGTCTATTCGACAAGTTATTCAATACCAAATCTCAAAATGGGTTTTGCTTCTTCTGTTTTCAAATCGATTTGCAAAATAATTTTCACAACGTCCTGCTGCTCAATTTGCACTAATTCCTGAGATTTCAGCAGTATTTTTTCTGTTGCAGGAGTCGCTGCCAACTGCTCCAATACATCTGGAATTACATTTGCATCCAAAGCCATTAAACTCAAATCCAATTGTTGATCGCTATAATTCAAGTACTCAATCCAAACCCGACGGTCCATGGGGGCAATCAATTGTTCTAAACTTTTCTTGGCAACCACAGACATACTTTTGAGATGCTGATAGATTGTATTCATCTGGATAAAATGTTCACGTTGCTGGGCATAGACTTTGAAATGTCCAATTTTCGTTTGATTTTCTTGGATTTTTTGAAGGGAGCGACTGATTTGTTGTTGGAGATTTGTGTTGGCTTCCTGCAAGGAGAAATACCAAAAAAATAAAATTCCCATGATCCCAACTCCTCCCGCTGCCGCCAACCATTTCCAATTGGTTTTCCAGGACAATTCCCGGGTTTCCCATTCAAAGGAAGGATTGCTATTTTTTGTCAATCCCTTCCATTGGCGGGTGGTTGTGAGAATGGAAAGGCTGGCTCTGTCTTCAGATTCTGCTGCCTGATTACTCAAATAGACTGTTTTGTACCCCTCAGGAATAACATCCAAAAAATCTCCGATAATTTTTGTTCCACCCTCCCTTGCGCTTGCTTCAGGGAGAATCGTTATTTTTTCCAGCAATTGCTTCTTTTTGGTAAGGAAAACTGTCTGTCGAATTCCCCTGAAAAAAATGACGTCAGACGCCATTTTCAGCAATTGAGGTAAGTAGCCACACAACAAAGGGACGGGTTCCACTTTGACGCGTTTGTTTTTTTTCAAACCATCAATGAGCTTCAATGTTTGTGGAGGAAGGGCGGCCGAGAGCAAACCTTTTCTATTCTTTTCGGTTAGTTCAAAAAAACAAATACCGATTTTTGAGAATTTGTCGGGAGTGCTATGATGAAACCCAAGCACATTTCGGCTGAATTGAAAGGCATCCTTGCGAGAAAGCGGGATTGTCACCTGAACGTTTAATAGCACCCAGGGAAATTCCAAGAATAAGACGATTTTCGAACACTTCCACCGGGAACATTTCTTGATGATATGGCTAACTGTCAATGCTTGAGGAGAGATTTCAGCATGAACGACCCGTGCTCGGAACACAACCCATATCGCATACCTGCCAACGAAAATGTAGCAAACAGATTTTCTATTCAGCATGATTACGCCTCAAAAAAGGAAGGGAGTCCCATTTATCCAGTCTTGGGTAAAATACACGAGACCCCCACTGAGACACAAAAACGGCGCAAAGGGTACTCGGCTGGTCGCCAATGGTCGTTTTTTCAATATTAACGAAGTTCCTCCTACCATCAATCCACTCAAAGCGGCAATCAAAACCGTGACACTGAGAGCTTCCCATCCAACCCATAGAGCGATTGCTGCGATCACGGCAGCATCTCCGTCCCCCAATCCTTGCTGACGTCGCAGGGTTTCATAAACAAAACCAATGAAATAAAACGCACCCGCGGCAATGCACATACTACCTAGGAAGTACAAAAACATGTGGCGTTCAAACCAGGCAAGCCAAACCAAACGGAGGACGATTCCAAGAATGATGACTCGCGGTTCGATGATCATGACGTTCCAATCAATGAATGCAATTGCAATCAACAAGTATAAAAACACCAGATCGATGGCCAAGATGCTTGGGGCGCGCTGAGACAAAAAGAGTGTGGTGGTACCCAATATGGTGAAGAGTTCAATCCAGAAGGGTTGCGATGACATAGGTTGATGACAATTAGAACAACGACGCTTGCAAAGCCAGAATCCCAGCACTGGAATATGAACATACCAAATGAAATTCTTGTGGCAGAAAGGGCATTGGAGAGGGGGGGACCACAGCTTTTGATCATAAGGCATACGGTAGATGCCTCTTACCAAAATTATGCTTATGGCACTTCCAAGAAGGATCGCAACGATTATTCCAATGAACATCACATTCACTCGGTCCGGATAATCCGTTCTCAATCGGCATCGGCTGAAATCCGTATTTGTTTACCAGGCATATTCATGCGCAAAAACAGAAGATCTTCTTCAGCTCATGGAAACCTCGTTGATATTGCTCAGTTTCAAGAGAGAGGTGATGAGGGATTACTACTTTTTTGCAATATTCCCAGGTCTATTCAGGACGGTGTTGTTTTCGAATAAACTCGATCAGATGAGGCGCGATTGTAGCTGCATCTAAGAGCCCATCTTCATATTTCAATTGGGGCAGAATCAGATACCGTGCACGAGGCATGATACGGCCTGCTTCACGTATTGCCAGAAATTTTTCCTCTCCCGTCTCCGTAATCAGCAGTGTCGGAATGGAAACGGATTCTAAAAGACCTTCGATGCCATCCCATTGACAGATTGCCTCCAAAGACATTGCATACGCTCCCGCTATTCCTTGCGACACTTCCAATTCCCACTCGGTAGAAAAAGATTGCCGGGATTTCAGTGAATTGAGGAGCGCTACAATGCCATCAGTGCGCAATTGTTGAATCCATTCCTGGATTTTCTGCAATTCTGTTGTAACGGGATATGGGTGCGCACCTGCAACAATCAATGAACGGACCCGTTTCGGGAAGTGAGCTGCCATGAAAAAACCTACTTGCGCTCCTATTCCCAAACCAAGAAAGTGCATTTTTTCGACTTTCAATTCTTCCATGATATCCAGGATATCCCGTGCTCTGGATTCTATGACGTAGTGCTCGAATTTCTGGGGAGCATCACTACGACCTTGCCCCAGGGGATCGATCAAAATTAAACGACAATTATCCTGCAAGTGTTTCACATAGTTGCTACGATACCATCCTTGGAGGGTCTGTAAAAAAGGAGAGTATAGCACCAAATAAGGCCCTTTGTTTCCCTCGAGTCGGTAATGAATTCGTTGCTTTCTACTCAATGCGATCGGCACGTTGTTTTTCCTTTTCAAGGATGCTATTTTCCACTTTCTTCACACCTTTCGACCACGATCCGCAACGGGATTATTGATCAAACTGGCTGTAAAAGCCGCTCCAAATCCATTGTCGATATTGACAACCGTGACTCCGGGAGCACAGCTATTGAGCATCGAAAGCAAAGTCCCAAAGCCTTGCAATCCCATTCCATATCCCACTGAAGTGGGTACGGCAATCACGGGGATTTGAACCAGGCCTCCCACCACGCTGGCCAATGCTCCTTCCATTCCTGCAACCACAATAATCACTTTGGCTTGGCGCAGTCGTTCCAGTTGATCCAATAGACGATGCAGTCCGGCAACACCCACGTCTGAAATCAACTCAACGGCGTTGCCCATTATCCTTGCCGTTTCTTTTGCTTCTTCTGCGACTGGCAAATCAGCAGTCCCTGCACTCAAGATCAGAATATCTCCTTTTTGTTCGCCTTGTTCCGGAACAAAGGATAAAGTGCGGGACACACTATTGTAACGGCCTGGAATCCCTTTTTCCTGCAGTTGCAAAAATTTTTCTTCTGAAAGACGGGTAACCAGCAAACGGTCATGGATTTCAAGATGGCTTTCACAAATGTTTGCCAGATGCTCCACGGATTTGTGCTCCGCATAAACCACTTCAGGAAAACCCATTCTCGATTGCCGTCCATGATCAACTTTAGCAAATCCCAAATCACTGTAACTAGCCGCCTGTACGTGTTTCAAGGCGTTCTCCGGCGTCAATGTTCTTTCATGAATCTGTTGGAAGATCTCATATAACCGTTTGTGATCCATAAGATTCGTTCACTTTCCTTGTTGATGGTACATTATTTTTTCAAGGAATTCATTTCCTGAAAAAACAGCAGATCTTTTTCTGTAGGCCTGTGATTCCAGCGACGATGAAACCATGCCCACTGCGAAGGATAACGTCGAATGATTTGTTCGAGATGCTGATTGAATCGCATTGTGACTTCAAAGAGATCGCTTCGATTGGCTTTCTTTTTTTCGAAAATTCCGACACGTTTCAATTGAACTTCGAATTGTCCATACGGTTGTCGGATCACCATCGCACTCAATACCAATGCTCCTGTTTTCAAAGCCAGACTGGCAGCAACTACCGGAGTTTTTGCCGGAATATCAAAAAAGGGAACAAACATACTGGAGACATCGGTATCCTGATCGATGAGCACAAAAAAAATCTCATTCTGCTTAAAACATTCCAAAATTGCGCGAGAAGTCTGAGGGGCGCCACGCGGAACCAGAGTAATGCCTCCTTTTTGGCGTAATTTGACAAAAAAATCATTCAAGCGTTTATCATAAATTGGAGTCACTGCCACTTTGGCCGAATACCCGGTTCTCTCAAAAAAAGATGTCAATAGTTCCCAGTTCCCTAAATGGGCGCCCAATACAATGGTTCCTTTTCCCCGCTCGTGTCCTTCTTGTAATAATGCTTCTCCATCCACTTTGATCCTCTGGGTGGATTGTGTAAAGTGATCCATGCCCAGTACTTCGAACATCATTTGCCCAAAATGGAGAAAACAATCATAAGTCCACCTTTTTCGCTGGCAAGCAGGAATGTCCTTAAAAACGAGAGCAAGCTGTTGCTCGACAATTCCACGGTCTTTCCAGAGCAGATAATAGGCAGTTCGTCCCAGACACCTACCTAAGAATTGCAAAACCTCAAAAGAAAGATGATTGCCCAGTGCGATCCCTCCGAGCAACGAATAATATTCCAGATTACGTCGCAATTTTTTTGTCCACCGTGGTCTCTTTTTTTCAAATTTATGATATGAAATCTCGTTCTTCTCTTGCATAAAACCACGTGGTCGACAAACAATTATTGCATTATCCGGACAATTTTTTCCTTCACTGCATCTATGGAGGCGGGGAGGACGTGACACCGGGTTTCCTGGTTTTGCAAACAAGACAATGCCGGAGGCAAAGAAGGCTCTATTCCTATAGCAGCTTGGACTGCGTGCGCAAACTTGGCAGGATGAGCGGTTGCCAAACATATTTGAGGATGTTTTCCGGATCTCACCTCCATCGATCGGACTCCCACGGCTGTATGAGGATCGAGAATATATTGGTATTTATTGAAATACTCTCGAATCGTTATCAGGGTCTCTTCTTCTGAAACACTGACAGAGCACATTTCTTGTTGCGCCTTTTCCAATAATTCGCCTTTTATGTCCAGTTTTCCGGTTTGATGAAATGTTTGCATCCATTGCCCCAACCTATCGGGTTGCTGACCACTCAAGTAGTAAAGGTATCGTTCAAAATTGCTGGAGATTTGAATATCCATGGAAGGACTCCAAGTGGGGATGACGGAATGCTGGTGGTATTCCCCATTTGAGAAAAAACGATGCAGAATATCATTCTGATTGGTGGCCACAATCAGCCGATTGATGGGCAGTCCCATCATTTTTGCATAATAACCTGCCAGAACATCTCCAAAATTCCCGGTTGGCACTGAAAAGTCGACAGGTTCTTCACATCGAGGCTGCACCCTGAAATATGCATAAAAATAATAGACAATTTGTGCCAATATCCGCGCCCAGTTGAATGAATTGACTGCGCCGAGTTGGTATTTTTTCTTGAATTGCAAATCCGTGAAGAGCGCCTTGACAATGGTTTGCGCATCATCAAAGGTGCCTTCGATCGCCAAGTTATGGATGTTGGCATCCAATATCGTCGTCATTTGGTATTCTTGAATTGGACTGACGCGACCTTTCGGATGCAGGACAAAAAGATGGACGTTTTTTTTACCTCTCAAACCATAAATGGCAGCACTTCCGGTATCTCCGGAGGTTGCTACCAATACCGTGACGTGGTATTGATTTTTCTGTAAAAAATAATCAAACAGATTTCCTATAAATTGCAACGCGATGTCTTTGAACGCGTAAGTGGGACCATGAAAAAGTTCCAAGATAAAAATATCTCCCACCGGAATAACTGGGGTGATTTCAGTATGACCAAATGAGGCATGACTTCGATGTATGAGGTCTTTCAAATCATTGCCAGGAATCTCTTCTCCGATAAAATGGGATAGAATTGCCAAGCTCAATTCCTGAAAAGAATACTCGCTCCATTCTCGGAAATTTTTTTGGACCAAGGGAATTTCCTCTGGAAGGAGCAGACCTCCGTCGTCTGCCAATCCCATGAGAACAGTATTTTCAAAGGACAGGTTCCGAACATATCCCCGAGTACTTTTATATTTCATATATGTTATACGGAGCTTATTCCATGATCTGGTTCGATTTCAGCTTCCTGAGGTTCCTATCAAGATCAATGGTACTGATATGAAATTCAATTTATATAAAACAGTCGTTCTTTTTCGAAGATTACCGTGCTGTTTCATTTTTACTCACTCCTGCAATTCAAACTGATTTTGTGGATTCCAGCATTCTGCCTGAATTTCAGGTATTCCAAAGCATCGGTAATCACGAAAGCAATTATAACACAGTCGCGTGAGGTGTGGCCATTCAATTATTATCAAACAATCGTGTCCTGAGGAACAAACCTTAAATAACCTGTAATTCTTCCAATGCTGTGAGCAAAATTGAGGGACATGTACAGCGGCATCCCAACTCTACTGTTTTCCTGCTGTTACCTGTCCCCAAATTTGCGTATCCATACTTCTAACTTATTTAAATTTCATTCCTAAAGAAGCAGAAAAGCAAAGTGTTGGCTAATATATTGCCGGGATCTACAGGACTCGATTGCCTGGGAAAAAGTGGCATTCCCAGGCAATTTTTGTGAGCAGCGATGGCATTCCCCTGAAACCAGCAATTAAAGCAAATTTATGAAGGTTTTTATGAATTTCTGCTGGTCTTTTGTTTTCTAAGGTTTTATTTCAATTTCGCTCATATTTATTTAGCCGAAAGTCATGTAAAACATCATATCATCACCAGAGGAATTTTAGAAACGGTCAACGGGGAATTGAACAGTGCCAAACAAAAATGTTGACTTCTGTCAATCGTAATTGGGCTCGTCATCGCCCTGCCCGTCGGCATCTACTCGGCGATCCGCCAGGATACAGCCACCGACTATGCAGGGCGCACCGCGGCCGTCATTGGCCTGGCAACGCCGAACTTCTGGCTGGGAATTATGGTCATGCTCTACCCGGCACTCTGGTGGGGCTGGTCGCCATCAGTGAAGCTGATTCCCTTCAAGGAAGACCCGCTGGGGAATCTTGGGATGTTCCTCATTCCGGCCGTGATTCTGGGGACAGCCATGTCTGCCGCCACCATGCGGATGACGCGCACCATGATGCTGGAGGTGCTCCGGCAGGACTACATCAGGACGGCCTAGGCCAAGGGTCTCAGGGAGCGGGTGGTTGTCATGCGGCACGCCATCAAGAATGCCCTCATCCCAGTCGTGACCCTGATCGGCATGCAGCTCCCCCTCCTGATCGGGGGCTCCGTTATCTTGGAGCAGATATTCGTTCTGCCGGGGATAGGCCGTATGTTTGTGGCTGCCCTCGATAGCAGAGACTATCCGGTAGTCTCCGCAATAAACCTGATTTTTGCTACTGCGGTTTTGGGGATCAATCTCATCATCGACCTGTTTTATGCTTTCTTGGACCCCAGGGTTCGGTATCAATAAAGGGGGTTAGACTGAAGACTGAAGACTGTTAGGGCATCAGTCTAAACTTCAATCCTCAGCCTACTAGTACAGGTGTTACGAAGTAATTAACCCTTTTTGTGTCATCCCGGACTTGATCCGGGATCTAGGAAAAGTCGGTAAGCCCCCTGGAACGCCAGCCCGGTGGATTCCTGGGCAAGCCAGGAATGACAATAACGAGAATTGAGTTCTAAATTTAAGAGAATTGTGTGAGATTTGTCGGTCAACCAGCCTAAATACCTAATCTTCGGTCTTCAGCCTTCAGCCTAAATACCTAAATCATGAACAACACCCAAGAAACACCCTCCCCCACCCGTGAGCCCAAGAGACGTTTCCGGCTGGCGGATTTCTTGATCAGGCTGCTCAAAGAGAAGCCCCTCGGTACGTTCTGCGGGATGATCGTCTTGCTCTTGATTTTTGTCGCGATCTTTGCCGATGCGCTGGCGCCTTATCCCTATAAGGAAATGCACCTGATAGACAGGCTTCAGGGCCCATCATCCCAGTATCTTCTAGGGACCGACCAGGCGGGACGAGACTTGCTCAGCCGCCTGATCATCGGGGCGCGTATCTCCGTGCTTGTCGGTCTGGCGGCGACCGTGCTCAATGTGCTCATCGCTGTCCTGATCGGCGGCACTTCCGGATTTCTGGGGGGTAAAGTGGACCTGGCGGTGCAGCGCTTTGTCGATGCCTGGATGGCTTTTCCGGGACTGCTGCTCTTGCTGACCATCATGTCCATTGTGGGAAAGGGTCTCCTCCAGATCATCGTAGTGCTGGGGGTTGCCGGAGGCATCAGCGGCTCGAGAGTCATCAGAAGCGCCGTGATCGGTATCAAAGAGAATGACTATTTTCTGGCAGCCCAAGCCGTGGGCACCCCCACGAGCAAAATCCTCAACCACCATGTGCTACCCAATATTATGGCACCTGTCATTATTATCTTCTCCATTAACATCGGGGGGGTGATTATGTCTTTGGCTTCTCTGGGCTTCCTCGGATACGGTCTGCCACCCACCATTCCTGATTGGGGCGGCATGCTCAGCCGGGAAGGGCGCAAGTACATGGAGCAGGCCCCCTGGCTGGCACTCTGGCCGGGGCTTTGCCTGACGATTGTCGTCTACTCCTTCAACATGTTCGGCGATGCCCTCAGGGACCTGCTCGATCCCCGGCTACGGGGTGGTGAGGGCAGTTACGGCGCCGCAAAGAAACGCAAACGAGGCCTCCTGGCCCGACTGGTCAACCCCTTCCATCAGTAGGAATCTCTCCCTTTGTGGGAGGCCGCGCTGAGCTTCCTTGGACTGGGCTTACCACCCGATGTTCCCAACTGGGGGGATGCTCAGTAAAGGGGTCAAGTCCCGACTTTTGCTTACTTTACTCATATGAGCGCATGCCCCGCTCTTCGATCCTGCGGGGTCGACCTTTCGGTGCTGTCCTTGTGTCAGCCCTTTGATGCGCACTTGGACTGCTGCCTTCCGACACTTGAATGCTGTCGGCTTTCCTCCAACATGATCCTTCGCTTTTGGGGCTCAATGACGAGGCCTACACTCTTGGTCCATCCGGCTTTATACCCCACATTACTGTGAGGTGCGGGGACGCCTGGTTGCGGACTTCTCTACTGTGAAAGCCAAACTGCTAAGTCGCCTGCATGACCGGCGAGGTGTTGGCAAAGGATCCATGCAACACCTGGCAGTTCATGATCACCACATCGCCCGGTTGACACGGCATCGGGACGGCCCACGGGAGACGATCCGACCCCCCATTGGCCTGGGTCCGTGCGACGATATCGAGCTTGTCCTGCTGGTGGGTCCCGGGAACCACCCACAGCGCATTCACCGGATTGGTGGGGTAAAGCTGATGGTTAGCTCGTTTTTGGAAAGAATAAGAGGAGTTTATAATTTTTCAATTTCCTCCGGAGACAATCCGGAAATTTCACTGATCATTTTTAGATCAATCCCTTTTTGTTTCATTTCTCTTGCCATGTCAGCGATTCCTTTTTCGATTCCTTTTTCGATTCCTTTTTCGATTCCTTTTTCGATTCCTTTTTCGATTCCTTCTTCTCTTCCCTCTGCTTTTGCTGTCTCGATGATTCCTCGTTCCGAAACCAAATGCATAAGATACCTTTCATAACGTTTGCGTTCTTCAGAACCCAATTTCAAAAGGTCTAATTTTTTCCCGGCTTCATGAATGTGCTTCGATTTAAATTCCGACTTGATGGATTCGTGTTTTAACATATAGATCCATTCATCCAAGTCCGCTTCGATCATATCCTGGAAGCTCTCCACACGGATCAAGTAGTATTCAGGAAAGAGGTTCTTTTTTGCTTGAAGATGAGTGAGATGATCAGGACCTTTGACTTTCTCACGGATTTTTAAGAGATCATTGCTATGGATGCCACGAAATTCCGTCTTTCCATAATAAACATAATCCATTCCCAAACCCAGGTTGAAGTAAAGAATACTGATGGAAATGACTTTTTTGATCTGATCGTAGGTCTCTCCGAGTGGCAGGTTTTCGACAATCACCTTCGAGGTTCCGAAGAGCAGTCTTTCCAAATAATCCGCTTCCTGCTGATTTTGAATTTCAATAATTAAATGACGGTCTTGAGAATCCTTCACCAGTAGGTCCACCCGATTGAACTTTTGTTGTTCCTCCGCGCTATTGCTCTCACTCTCTAAAAGGGAAACCACGCGGATCTCTTCCTGGAGGAGAGCCGTCAGAAACCCTTCCAAAATATCAAAATTGGCTTTATCGCGTAGGACCGTTTTGATAGCCCAGTCAAAACGGATGATTCGTTTCTCTGTCATAGTTTTCGCTCCGATTGGTTGGACGTTGACATTTGAGTATAATCACCTCCTCTCGTTTTTACCAGTTCTTCATGTGATTTCTCATTTTTTGAAAGGAAACCAATGAGGAAGCTGACCTCATTTTTCACCAATCGCTTTTTTGAGACGGGTTGTTTCGGTTTTAGCTTCTTTGATCAGCTGTTCCCAATTATTAGGGGGATGTCCCTTTTCCAGCATTTTCTTAAATATTCGATAAGCATCTGTTTTCCGGTTGAATGCTCGTTTCGTCCTTTCATCATTCACCCAAACATAAACAATGACCTTGCTTTCTAAGTGATATCGAAAAAAAGCCGATATTGCTGAAAGAATTTTACCCGAAACCAATGTTTGTGAGGATCTCCGAGCGTCATTCCTTGACGATACTCCGGAAGAGTGGGATCTTGAGGGATGATTTCAAAAGCTAGCCTCAAAATGGTTGCAAGACGTTTTGTCACATTCTTTTTTTTGTAATGGACAGGATCTTTCTGGCGTAGCAATTCCACTTGCTCGATGAGCGATTCCACTTGGTCTAAGAATAAAGCATGGCCAAATATATTCCACCCCTTGATGACTAAAGATTTTACTTTTGTCACACTTAATCATCCTCATCAGAAAGAGGGGTATTTAGGTCTATTTCAACGCTAGAGACGAGGGGCCGGATGCGCTCAACCAAATCAGAGCCTAGGGAACTTACGTTTTTAGGGTTTTGGCTGATATCCTTTGCTAGAAAGGATAAGAACTGAGACAAAACAGGATCGTTTTCATCCTGATCCGCACGAGATATCATTACCGTTCCATCAGCTTGAAGAGTATAAAGGATCTTATCGCGTTTTTTTAAATGAAGTGCTTTTCTTACCATATCCGGTATTGTGGTTTGGTACCGATTTGTCAGCATAGAGTCACTGTATAAAGATAACTGAGCCATAATCACCTCCCGATAAAAATATATATATTCATCCCTCCCTTTATAAGGTAATGCAATTGCATTGTCTTGTCAAGCAATATATTCTTGAGTTTTCGAAAATTTTTTTTTGATAATTTTTGCCGATGGCACACTTTTATATCAGGCCGTTTTTGGCAGCGCAATATCATTAATCTCGTCCAAATCCAGGAGTTCTTTAGTTGCTTTTCGAGAGTGGTTGATATTGTCCTTTGACACTTTGATCCATTGTTTCACAAAGGCCTCATCATTTTGGATTTTGTCAATGAAAGCCTCCATATTCTCTGCTTGGGTTTGTCGGACAATGGAAGGAATCGATAGAGACTCCTTTTGCGACCCCTCAGTAGTGCCTTTGTAATTTTCATAATGGAGCGGAATGCCACCCAGTTGCAAGTCAATCTAGGACACCCAAGAAACACAATCAGTAGTAAGGAAGCCCAAGCGACGGGGCCGGCTGGCGTATTTCCTGATCAGGCTTCTCAAGGAGAAACCGCTGGGGTCGTTCTGCGGGGTTATCGTATTGCTCTTGATTTTTGTCAGTCTCTTTGCCGATGTTCTGGCGCCTTATCCCTATTATGAAATGCACTTAGTAGACATCCTGCATGCCCCCTCAGCCCGGTATCTCCTGGGGACCGACCACATGGGGCGGGACTTCTTGAGCCGCCTGATCGTCGGGGCTCGCATTTCGTTAATGGTCGGTCTGTCCGCGACCCTGCTGAATGTGGTGGTCGCGCTCCTCATCGGCGGCACTTCCGGATTCTTTGGGGGGAAAGTCGACCTGGCTGCGCAACGCTTTGTCGATGCCTGGATGGCCTTCCCGGGACTGCTGCTCTTGTTAACCATCATGACCATCGTCGGGCAGGGTTTATTCCAGATCATCGTGGTCCTGGGGATATCCGGCGGCATCGGTGGCTCCCGAGTCGTCCGGGGCGCCGTGATTGGGGTCAAAGAGAATGACTATTTTCTGGCAGCCAAGGCCGTGGGTACCCCCACGAGCCAAATCCTGATCCGCCATGTCCTGCCCAATATTATGGCGCCCGTCCTCATCATCTTCAGCATCAACATCGGGGCGGTGATTATCAGTGAGGCGTCGCTGAGCTTCCTCGGATTTGGTCTACCTCTCAAGGTTCCCAGCTGGGGCGGGATGCTCAGCCGGGAAGGGCGTCAGTACATGGAATTAGCCCCCCAGCTGGCGCTCTGGCCGGGGCTTTGCCTGACGATTACCGTCTACAGCCTCAACATGTTCGGCGATGCCCTCAGGGATCTGCTCGACCCCCGGCTGAAGGGCGGGCAGGGAAGTTACGGCGCCAGGAAACGCAAACGAGGCCTCCTCGCCCGGCTGATCAACCCTTTCATTTAAAGTGACCACCGGCTAAAGCCGGTGGCTTATTATTGTGAACGCCTCAAAGGCTATTTATTGGGTCCCCCCGAGGGGTCCGGTTCGATCTCACACAGGTGAAGGTGAGAAAACCCCGGAGGGGTGACAGGGCCTATCCCAGCCATTTATGGCTGGGATAGGCCACAAAACGTTTTTAGTCCCAGAGGGACGACACTTTTTCTTCAGTGCGCTTTAAGTGTCGTCCCTCCGGGACTGGATCCATCATAAAAATCGGTCCCCAGCCATCAATGGCTGAGCTATGACCTTTCGTCCCTCCGGGACTAAAATATGACCACTGCGCACGGTCAAACCTATAGGAGTCCCCCACCAGAGGTAGGGTTTATTCCAATTAATTAGTCATCAGAAAAATGAAAATAACCATCATCACCTCACTTGATACAAAAGACGACGCGCTTGAAGTCGTCGGGGGTAAAGGCCGCTCGCTTGCGAAGTTGGCAAACGCCGGTTTCCAGGTACCTGGCGGTTTTCAGATAACCACAGCGGCTTATCGGCGTTTTGTCACTGATATACTATGAACGGGTTTAAATTTCACTTTTCAAAAGACCTTTCATTCTGAGCTAAAGTGGCTGCCTAAGCAAGAATCTCATGGGAGTCAAGAAGATCCTTCAGTTCCCTCAGGATGATAAAAAATGAAGAAAACATCCGTTCACAGTATAACGGCCTGCAGGAACAAATCATTGAATTAGCCAAGCCCGCTGTCGTGGAGGGAAGAGCCTCCTTCGAGCAATCATCCGCCGCCATCCGGCAACTGTTTGCCGACACCGAACTCTCAGCCGAGATTAGTGCTGAAATTAGCGAAGCCTATCGTGCGCTGGCAGGCGAACCCGCGCTCGCGGTACGCTCTTCAGCAAATGCGGAAGACCTGCCGGGGCTGTCCTTCGCCGGCCAGCAGGAAACCTTTCTCAACGTCACCGGCGCGCAAGCCGTTGTGGCGGCAGTGAAGCATTGTTGGGCCTCGCTGTGGACGGCGCAGGCCATCAGTTACCGGCACCGGAACGGGATCGCTCAGGACTCCGTGGCCATGGCCGTGGTGGTCCAGAGGATGGTGCCAGCGGAAGTGTCGGGCATCCTGTTTACAGCGAACCCAGCTACCGGGGAGCGCGGTGAGATGATTATCAACGCCAGCTTCGGTCTTGGCGAAGCGGTGGTGAGCGGAAAGGTCACTCCCGATACCTACATCATCGATAAGGGCTCCAGGACCGCAAAGGAAACCCTGATTGGCCCCAAAGAGCAGAAGATTGTGGCCGACGGCGAGCAGGGGATATGCCTGGAGGAGGTGTCCGAGGGTGAGCGAGCACAGTCCTCCCTGGCCGATGCCATGCTGAGCGAGTTGGTGGAAACGGCCCTTAAAGTGGAGCAGCTGTACAATGACCTGCCGCAGGATATCGAATGGGCGTTCTCCGGTGGCAAGCTGCACTTGCTGCAATCCCGGCCGATCACCCATCTCCCGGTACAGCCGATCGAGGTCGACTGGACCCCGAGACCACCGGTCCGCCATCTGGTGCGCCGCAATATTGTCGAAAACATGCCCGACCCCCTCTGCCCGTTGTTTGACGAGTTGTACCTGACCGATGGCCTGGATTGGCGATCAAACCCCATTCGGGCGGCAAAAAAAGCCCCTTCGTCGACGGTGGGGCACTGATGGTGAGTCTGAACGGTTACGCGTACCTCCGGATGGACAATCCGCATGTGCACGAGCAGCGAGAGCCCTATGCCGACGAGCTTCCTAAACATCCGTTCGACACGGATGCTCCTGATCAGGAACAACATGACCTGGCGTTAATGGTTGCGGACTTGTCGGAGGTGGATCGACAAGCGTTTCGCACATTCGAGGCCTCGCAGCCTCTTGATGAGCTGGCGTTTCAGGTGACGATGCCGGAAAGCGAGAATCCCGCCTACGGGAAGACGAAGTCTCCTTCCTGGTGGGCTCGTGCTGGTCGGTATTGCGCCCCATGGTTTTCGAACTGGGCCATCGCCTGGTGGAAGTGGGCACCTTCTTGGATGCCGAAGACACCTTCTACCTGCTCACCGACGAGTTGAACCAGGCGATTGAGGCGCGCCAGTCGGGCAAAGCCTTGCCCCGATTGGGTGAGTTGGCGGCGGAGCGACGAGAGCTCCGAGAGGCACGAAGAAAGCATCTCCCGCCGGTAGTCGTTCCTGAAGAGGCGGGGGAAAACAGGATTGTTGCCCAAGCGGCAGCGACGACCGCACAGATCCTCAATGATGATTCCAGTGCTACCATACGTGGTTTTGCGGTAAGCTCCGGTCAGGTGACCGCCAAGGCCAGCGTGGTTCTGGGCCCGGCGGATTTTGACAAGTGAGAGCCGGGATCGATCCTGGTTGCTCCGTTGACCACGCCGGCCTGGACGCAGCTCTTTGCCCATGCCGCCGGCCTGGTCACCGATCTGGGCAGTATCCTCGCCCACGGGTCGATCGTTGCGCGGGAATATGGCATTCCGGCAGTGCTCGGTCTCGGGATTGCCACCAAGAGGATCAAGCACGGGCAGGTGATCCGTGTGGATGGCGACACCGGTGTGGTCGCACTCCTCGACGAGTGACGGTGTGGGGGTTTTCACAAGCGTTTCCCTGAGAAGCACCGTTTTGACCCATTCCAATTCAAAATAGGGACAAAGTCCATGAAGATTCTGGTCACAAACGACGACGGCATCGAATCGCCCGGCATCCGGGTTCTCGCCGAAGCGATGAGTCGGATCGGGGAAGTGCTCATTGTTGCCCCGGACCAAGAGCAGAGTGGCGTGGGAACCGCCGTATCCTTTCATAACGGCATTGTTGTTGCTGAACGAACTGCTTCCATCAAGGGAGCACGTGCCTATGCCGTCAGCGGCACACCAAGCGATTGTGTGTTCCTGGGGTTAGGGCCCTTGGCTGAAGGGAATATTGAACTCGTCGTCTCCGGCATCAACACGGGTGCCAACGTCAGTCATGGTATCCTTGGATCGGGGACTACCATGGCGACTCGAGTGGCTCATACCCGCAGGATCCCATCAATGGCCATCTCTCTGAGCCAACAGGGGCCGCAAGACCAAAGAGAGCCGCTTTTCCACCTTGCCGGTAGGGTTTCCGAATTGTTGGCGCGCCGCATAGCAGAGGGTGAAATGCCGGCGGGCATTACCCTCAATGTGAATGTCCCCAGTGTCTCTCGCGGAGAAATCCGGGGTATTGTCGTCACCAAACTCTCTTCTCTTGCATACTGGAGATTGAGAACGGAACAGGGCAACGATGGACTCTATTATCAGAAGCTTTCCGCCATCGCGGAGGACCATCCCGACATCGAAGAGGGGACGGATGTCTGGGCTCTCAATAGGGGGCTCATATCCGTCACCCCGTTGTGCTTCGAGGTCACCGACGACACCCTCGTACCAGTGCTGACGAAGCATACGCCTCACTTAGAAGCCGCTCTCCAGCATTTGCTGGAAACTGCGTAAGCTCAGGGATACCAATGACGGCGAGAGATGGGGACAGGTTGTGCGCCAGGAAAGCTGGCAAGAAATAGAGAGTGAAAGTCTCTTACTCGGTAAGGCAGTAACGACCCGCCGAGTCCCCGAGTCATGAGAGATGGGGTCAGGCCTTTGATTATTTGATTAGGAATGAGTCCAGTTTTTTTGCCCCCTTCTCATCCAGGCGTCACCACACAGAGTGCCATCCCCAATAAAGGGGTCAAGTCCCGACTTTTGCTTACTTTACTCATATGAGCGCATGCCCCGCTCTTCGATGCGGGGTCGACCTTTCGGTGGTGTCCTTGTGCCAGCCCTTTGATGCGCACTCGGACTGCTGCCTTCCGACACTTGAAGGCTGTCGGCTTTCCTCCAACATGATCCTTCGCTTTCGGGGCTCAATGACGAGGCCTACACTCTTGGTCCATCCGGCTTTATACCCCACATTTCTGTGAGGCGCGGGGACGCCTGGTTGCGGAATTCTCTACTGTGAAAGCCAAACTGCTAAGTCGCCCGCATGACCGTCGAGGTGTTGGCAAAGGGTCCATGCAACACCTGGCGGTTCATGATCACCACATTGCCCGGTTGACACAGTATCGGGACGGCCCCCGGGAGACGATCCGACCCCCATGCCTGGATCCGTGCGACGATATCGAGCTTGTCCTGCTGGTGGGTCCCGGGAACCATCCACAGCGCATTCACCGGATTGGTGGGCTAAAGCTGATGGTTTGCTCGTTTTAGGAAAGAAGTAAGAGGATCTTATAATTTTTCAATCTCCTCCGGAGACAATCCGGAAATTTCACTGATCATTTTTAGATCAATCCCTTTTTGTTTCATTTCTCTTGCCATGTCAGTGATTCCTTTTTCGATTCCTTTTTCGATTCCTTTTTCGATTCCTTTTTCGATTCCTTCTTCTCTCCCCTCTGCTTTTGCTGTTTCGATGATTCCTCGTTCCGAAACCAAATGCATAAGATACCTTTCATAACGTTTGCGTTCTTCAGAACCCATTTTCAAAAGGTCTAATTTTTTCCCGGTTTCACGAATGTGCTTCGATTTAAATTCCGACTTGATGGATTCGTGTTTTAACATATAGATCCATTCATCTAAGTCCGCTTCGATCATATCCTGGAAGCTCTCCACACGGATCAAGTAGTATTCAGGAAAGAGGTTCTTTTTTGCTTGAAGGTGAGTGAGATGATCAGGACCTTTGACTTTCTCACGGATTTTTAAGAGATCATTGCTATGGATGCCACGAAATTCCGTCTTTCCATAATAAACATAATCCTTTCCCAAACCCAGGTTGAAGTAAAGAATACTGATGGAAATGACTTTTTTGATCTGATCGTAGGTCTCTCCGAGTGGCAGGTTTTCGACAATCACCTTCGAGGTTCCGAAGAGCAGTCTTTCCAAATAATCCGCTTCCTGCTGATTTTGGATTTCAATAATTAAATGACGGTCTTGAGAATCCTTCACCAGAAGGTCCACCCGATTGAACTTTTGTTGTTCCTCCGCGCTATTGCTCTCACTCTCTAAAAGGGAAACCACGCGGATCTCTTCCTGGAGGAGAGCCGTCAGAAACCCTTCCAGAATATCAAAATTGGCTTTATCGCGTAGGACCGTTTTGATAGCCCAGTCAAAACGGATGATTCGTTTCTCTGTCATAGTTTTCGCTCCGATTGGTTGGACATTGGCATTTGAGTATAATCACCTCCACTCGTTTTTACCAGTTCTTCATGTGATTTCTCATTTTTTGAATGGAAACCAATGTGGAAGCTGACCTCATTTTCTTCAGAAGAGGATAAAAAGAGAACCCTCTTTCATGAAGGGGACAGAAAAGAGGAAGAAAGGAAAGATTGGTCAGCCAAATTCAAATGGTACAAGACTTGCTGAAGCAGCCTGTTAGCCCTTTAGAAGAACTAAACCAGAAAGACGGTGGTGAATTGCAAAATATTCTCACTGAACTGAAATCTCAGTTAAATAACTAAGGAATGAAATTTAAATAAGTTAGAAGTATGGATACGCAAAATTAGGGGACACGTAACAGCAGGCATAAAACAGTAGAGTTGGGATGCGCAGCGGTGTACATGTCCCCCTTTCCTCGATATTCATGATGAATGACTCTATGTCTTATATACCCAACGGGCAGGAATGTCCTGCAAGGGGAGCACCTCCACCTTCTCGTGGAGGGGATAGCGGGTTTTTCCGGGATAGACCACCCAGAGTTTTTCCAACTGAAGGCTGGAGAGGGCAGAAATCATGGACTTTGTCAAAGTCGGCGCGTCGGTGTATTTGAATTCACACGCCCATCCTTTCCCTTCATGCTGCCAAAATAAATCCACTTCCGCCCCCGAATGGGTCGCCCAAAAAAATGCCTGTTCGTCCGATTTACCCACACTCCGCCACACACAATCTAGAGCAAACCCTTCCCAGGAACTGCCCAACTTAGGATGGGTATGGAGGGCAAGGGAGCTGCCAACGGAGAGCAGCGCATGAAAAAGGCCGGAATCCCTAAAATACAACTTTGGTCTTTTGACCAAACGCTTCCCAATATTGGCATGCCAAGGTGGCAAAACCCGAATCATGAAAGTGCCCTTCAATATATCCGTATAATGCCGGACCGTGGTGTCCGCAATCCCGAAGGATTGTCCCAATTCTGAAAAATTGAGGATGTTCCCATGATAATGACTCACCATTTGCCAAAAACGCCGCAAGGTTTCCGCGGCAATCCGGATGCCCAATCCAGGAATATCTCTTTCCAGAAAAGTCTGGATGTAATCCTCTCTCCATTGCATACTGACTGCCTCATCTTCTGCTAAAAAGGAAGGAGGCAACCCGCCTCGTAACCATAATTGTTCCAACTCATCAGTCTGCACATCTTCTTTACGAAACCCCAAAAGGGTATAATACGATATCCGCCCTGCCAGACTTTCTGAACTCTGGCGAATTAAATCACGACTGGCGCTGCCTAAGATCAAATAATGCTGCTTGAAGTTTGTGTCCACCAGATAACGAATCAAAGCAAATAGATCCGGCTTGCGTTGCACTTCATCAATGACAATCAATCCCTGGCATCGCTCCAAGGTCAGTTGCGGGTTCTGAAATTGCGCCAAGGTCTGCGGGTTCTCCAAATCAAAATAATGATCCGCCTGAAATTGCCGGGCCAGAGTCGTTTTCCCAGATTGCCGGGGGCCCAGCAATGCTGTAACTTTGAAATACTTGAGACGGGATTGGAGCTCTGCTGTCTCTTGAATACGTGGAATCATTTGCCTTTTTTCATTGAAATTACTTTGATTATCACCGAATTTTCAAGATTAATGGTAATCCAACCTGAGTATTTGTCAATGAGAATAAAGCTTCCGCCACTGCTTAAGGGTTCTCACTGTTCACTGTTATCTACCTTTTGCCCGATCCCCCCTCACTGATGATGGATGCCCAATGCGCATCCACATCCGACAAAGTTCAGTGGCGAGACAAGCCTCAATATCCTCTGCCTTCCAATTCGGAAAATCCTCCATGATTTCATCAGCTTTATCGCCACTTGCTCTCTGAAGGCAACATCCTGGTAGATTTTCCCGCAATCCCTTGAAAGATAAGGGGAGTCTCCGGTCAAAAGGAACCGAACAGACAAACCCATCGAGAAAAATAACTTTGCCTTCTTCCAACAATGGTTCTGACATTTTTTTAATTCTTAATAAATTGAAAATAAATCATTTCAAATACTTAGAAAAAGTATCTGAATTATTTACAACTCTGAGTCAGTTTCTCAGTTTGAAATAATTCAAGCAATCCCGGTGACTGTGTCATTGATTCTGTGTACAGAACAAAGAATACTTCATATGTATTTCAAAACTGTTAGAAGTATTTTTCCAAAAGAGGAAAGTCCTCAGCATTGCAGAACGGAAAGAGTTTTCCCAGTTATCTCAGTGGACCATCGAAACGCCTACCGAGTGGGCATCTGTCCTTGAAATGATTCGCCCTGAATCCCATGCTTTTCGTTCCGGGAAGGGCAGGATTGCCCAGTATTTTCAAGGACTGACACAGAGAAGAGCGAGGATCAAGTCCAGGATGAGACAAGCACTCGCCACTGAGGAGTTAAGATGAGCAAAAAAAATCTATTGACATCCTCTAAATATTTTTATATTGTGCTGCAAGGATGCCTTCGCTATTTTCAAGGACTGAGACAGAGAGCAGCGAGGATCAACTCCAGGATGAGACAAGCACTCGCTACTGAGGAATCAAGGTGAGCAAAAAAAAATCGATTGACCTCCTCTGAATATTGTTATATAGAGAGGATACTGAAGGGGATCATGAAATCTACCAGGATTTTGCCATCATCGTTCTTTTGTGATAGTTTTCAAGAAATCGTCTTTATGGCTGCTGGTCTTTCTTTTTCTTTTGTGATAGTTTTCAAGAAATCGCCTTTGGCTGAAGGATTTTAAGAAAGGCTGCTTGTTTTTCGTTTTCTCTTTTGATAAGTTTCAACGAATACGCTTTGGGCCGACGGAAGGGCAATTTTGATAGTTCTCACGAAAACGCCTTGGGCTTAAGGTTTTTAAGAATTTCGGCTTGTCTTTCTATTTCTTTTTTGATAGATTTCAAGAAATCATCTTTGGATGAAGGTTTTATTTCAATTTCGCTCATATTATTTAGCCGAAAGTCATGTAAAAACCCATATCCTCACCAGAGGATTTTTAGAAACGGTCAACGGGGAATGGAAAAGTGCCAAAAATGTTGACTTCTGGATCTCAATATGAAAAAATATTTTCGTTGATCATCAGAAGACACTCATGAATGAATGAGTCGCCATATTTAAAAAATCTTGATACATTTGCAGATCGATTATACTATTTCTAGATCAATATGAGATAAAATTGCTTTAAATGACTAATCGGATATGTCTTAAGAAAAAGAGTTGATTTATTGCTAGTTATAAAATATTATCATTAAATAGTTGCTGTCTCGAAATGGCTTTTAGCCGTCTGCTGTCAGCTATCAGTTTTTGAATCATATTGATATACCGTTTTTTTGTCAGTGAAAATGGTTAGCTGAGAACAGATAGCCTTAAATACTTGACAAACATTTGCAGAGCGATTATAAATATTATTCCAGGGACAGAAGAGCAATATTGTCCGTTGATACTAACGTTTTTGCTACACTTTGTCAGTGCTGTTAACAAAAAAGAGAGCCAAATGCATTTTTGTGTTGATTTAATCATAATAATTCCTCAGGATGACATGAAAGTCTGAAATTAAACCGTTTCAAGTATAAAAGCATCTTGAAAATGAGGTGGATATGAAAGTAAACTTAAAAGCCAGCTCCCAGCTCCCAGCTCCCAGCTCCCAGCTCCCAGCTCCCAGCTCCCAGCTCCCAGCTCCCAGTATAATTAGATCCGAGCAACAAGCTCAACGTTCCCAATCACAAACTCCAATTCACAAATCACAAGTTCTACCCTTTGGTATCGTCTCAACGGCGGCGCCCAGTCCGAGGGGGAGAGATCCTTAAGTTTCCCAGTTCCAAGCCCCAAATCCCACGTTCCAAATTCCTGGAACGGAAGGCCAATGGGGAATTTGTAGAGCACTCCGCAGAGCAGCAGGAACGCGGCAAATACGCTCCTTACTCTAACGAAATATATCGAACGGGTTTTTCAGAGACCTGAATAGTTACATAACAAGAAAGGAAAAATTATGGAGATGACCAAAAATAAGAGAAGCCAGGGTAGGGGGACGAAATCACTTTCGAAATCCCTGTTTAATTCAATCGTATTGGGAAAGGAAATTATCATGAAAAAATTAAGAGAAGCCAGGGTAGGGGGACGAAATCACTTTCGAAATCCCTGTTTAATTCAATCGTATTGGGAAAGGAAATTATCATGAAAAAGATAAGAAGCAAATCAACCTTCAGTGGAACCCTGCTGGCCCTCATCCTGGGTCTGATCGTCCTTTGGACTGGTTTGGCAGCCGTTGCTGCGGAGAAGAAGTATGTGACCGACCCCACCACCGGCAAGGTGGTGAGCGCGCCAGAGTATGGCGGGACATTAACCTGGGCTCGTATCTCCGAACCTCCGACTAGTGATTCCTGGTTCTCTGGCGGGACTGTCCTCACCTCCGGCGTTGTACAGAGGCTAGCAATCGCGGACTGGGGAGTGGACAGGAGTGTCTTTAACCTCAAGAGCATGTTCGTACCTATGTCTAACATGAAAGGGGTGCTGGCGGAAAGCTGGGAAACGCCCGACGACACAACGATAATCTTCCACATCCGGAAGGGCGTTCGCTGGCATAATAAGGCACCGGTGAACGGTCGGGAGCTAACTGCCGATGATGTCGTATATAACTGGCAGCGTCTAATGGGACTGGGCAAGTTCAGTGAAGCCGGACCTACCCCAGCACATAGATTCTCAGCGAGATTCGAATCGGTAACGGCCACCGACGATTGGACGGTTGTTTTTAAGCTCGAGAAGCCATCCCTCGCTGGACTGAGTGATATCCTCCTCAACTCCCGTGCTGCTATAAACTCCCCCGAGGTAATCGAGGAACACGGTGATGTTGCGGACTGGAGGAACATGGTCGGCACCGGGCCCTTTATGCTGACTGACTTTACCGATGACGTCTCTATCACCTGGATCAAGAATCCTGACTACTGGGGCTTTGACGAAAAATACCCGGAGAACCGCCTGCCCTATGTTGACGAGACCATATCTCTGCTTATGAGAGAAGAGGCAACACGAATAGCGGCACTGCGCACGGGTGTGGTCGATTTCCTGGAAAATAGTGGAGGTGCTCAAATAGGATCTATCGACACGGCGGAGAGGCTCAAGGAGACCAACCCCGAACTCGTGTTCTGGCCTTTTTCGATTCGGTCGGAGACGTCTGGTGCCTATAACACTACGAAGCCGCCCTTTGACGACATCAGGGTGCGCCACGCGATGCAGATGGCACTGGACCTTGAGTCAATGAACCAGACCTACTATAAGGGTCTTGCAGATTGGATACCTCAGGGGTTTATAGGGACAGGCCTTACGGATTATTTCGTCCCATTTGAAGAGTGGCCTGAAGAGGTCAAGCAATACTATATCTATGACCCGGAAGGGGCAGAAGCGTTGCTTGATGCGGCTGGATATCCGCGCGGCGCGGATGGCATTAGATTCAAGACCGTCTTGCAAATCGGGACCGGTCTCGATCCAGGCGATGATGAATTATACGCTGCGTACTGGCGTGAGATTGGCGTTGATGTAGAGGTCATGGTACTCGAGAGCGCCACTTTTATAGCTAATATACGTAACCAACTTTTTAAAGGTCTGGCCGGTGGATTGGCGATGGGCTTCGATTATACCGACCCCCTTAATGTTTTCCAGGCACATCTTTACACGGATGCAATAGCGAACTACCCGGGGATTAGCATCCCGGAACTGGACGCCATGATGGACGCCGCCGGAGCCACTCTGGACATGGAAGAGAAAATCAGGTTGTCTAAAGAGATCAATATGTACGCGTTAGAGAACCACTGGTTCTGGTGGGGTCCTAGAGTTCCAAACTTTCTGGTGTACCAGCCGTGGGTTATAGGTTTCAACGGTGAATATGACTTGGGGGTTAATAATAGATATGCTAACCTCTTCGCCCGTCTCTGGATTGATAGTGAGCTGAAGAAAGCCATGGGTCATTAGTGCCTGGTCTCGGGGATAACTGAAACGTCTAAGGGAGCTGGGGGGCTCAGGCTTCCCAGCTCCCTTCTCATTGAATAGTGAAATAGTTGGTTAGATAGTTTCTTATTTACGCCATTTTTTCAGCAAGAGGGAAATATTAATTAAGGAAGCATAGAAGGATGTCTATACTTATTACCGGCGGAACAGGTTGGGTTGGTACTGGCCTGGCACATAGACTGGTAGAGAGGGGCGAAGACCTCATATTGTTTGACATCGCTCCGCAAATAGAGGGCGTGGCGGATATCAAGAATAACGTAAAGGTTGTCCAGGGAGACCAAAAGGTCTGGCCTGAAGTGTTGAATGTTGTCAAGGAAAATAACGTAGAAGGCGTATTTCACCTTGGAAATATACCGAGCTCCAAAAATTACGCGAACCCCTGGGCCGTTTATGAAGGGAATGTCGCCGGAATAATGAATGTCCTGGAAGCGGCGCGACTCTTCGGGGTAAAGCGGGTGGTGTTTACCAGCAGTATAATGACCTATGGGCTGGGAATACCTACTGAAACTATCACCGATGAGACACTACAACGGCCTGCTAGCGTGTACGGTGTAACCAAGGTATATGGTGAGCTTATTGGCAGATTCTATCGGAAGAAATTTGACCTTGACTTTCGCTGCATACGATACCCCAACATCTTTGGTCCCAGTGTTAGGATCAGTAAGAAACTGCAATATATTGCCTGGATGATTCAAAGTGCGGCCCTGGGCAGGCCTGCTGAATGTCCTGTCAGCGAAGACACCAAACTTCCTGTCCTGTACTATGAAGATGCGATGCGGGCCACGCAAATGCTGTATGATGCACCAAAAGAGCAAATAGAGACCGTCTGCTATAACGTAGTAGGGGTCTTCCCATCACTAACGGCCAAGGAGGTAGAACTGGCTATAAAGAAGTTCATTCCGGAAGCTAAATTTACCTATAAGCCGGACCCATGGGTCATGGATTATTACCGCAGTATCAATAATATCGATGATAGCCGGGCTCGTGAGGAATGGGGGTGGAAGCCATTGTATGCGGATTTCGAAAAGATAGTGGCCGATTTCATTAAAGAGGTAAGATCGAAACCTGAGTACTACAGCCTGGCGTTAACAGACACATAGCTAGAGTATTATAGGAGGAGTAGCGTGACATGAGAACCTATATTATCAGGCGGTTATTGCTGATAATCCCCACCTTGTTTATATTGACCATCCTCGTCTTTCTCTCGGCCCGTTTCATCCCGGGCGATACAATAGACGCAATGTTGGGCAGGCTGAGCTACCAGGCTGTCTTCCTTGACCGTGAAGCTCTTGTGCATATGCTGGGATTAGACGTGCCCGTCCACGTGCAGTATGGACGCTGGATAGGAGTGTTGCCAACCCCTGACTGGATTACCGGTGAGTCCCACTTTAAAGGTCTCCTCCAGGGCACCCTTGGCGAATCACTGATGGGCAGTTGGACGGTAGAGGAAAAGATAATAGGTAGATTGCCGGTAACCATTGAGCTCGGTGTCATGGCCATCGTAATCGGGCTCGTCATAGCCCTGCCGGTCGGCATCTACTCGGCGATTCGCCAGGATACCGCCGCCGACTACGCAGGACGCTCCATCGCCATCATCGGCCTGGCCACGCCTAACTTCTGGCTGGCCCTGATGGTCATGATATACCCGGCAATCTGGTGGGACCGGGCGCCCCCTCTGGTATACATTCCTTTCACCGAAGACCCACTGGGAAGTCTCAAGGGGTTATTCATTCCCAGCGTGATTCTGGGGACGGCTGCTTCGGCAACCACCATGCGCATGACACGCACCATGATGCTGGAGGTGCTGCGGCAGGATTACATCCGAACGGCCTGGTCCAAGGGGCTCAGGGAGCGGGTCGTGGTGATCAGACATACCATCAAAAATGCCCTCATCCCGGTGGTGACCCTGATTGGCCTGCAGTTGCCGATCCTGGTTGGGGGCTCTGTGATCATAGAGAACATCTTCAACCTGCCGGGGTTGGGCGGTCTGATGCTGACAGCCCTCAACGACCGAGACTACCCGGTGGTCTCCGGAATCAACCTGTTTTTCGCCGCCGGGGTGATGGCCATCAATCTCCTGATCGACCTGATTTATCCTTATTTAGATCCGAGGGTGCGGTATGAGTGAATCCAGGCGACGGAGCCGACTGGCTCATTTCTTTGTCAGACTTTTCAAGGAGAAGCCACTGGGGGCCTTCAGTGGGATGATTGTATTGCTCTTTATTCTGGTGGCGATCTTTGCCGAGGTGCTGGCCCCTTATCCCTTTGCGGAAGTCCACCCGGCAGACAGGCTGCAGGGGGCATCCACCAAGTATCTGCTGGGGACGGACCATCTGGGGCGAGACTTCCTGAGCCGCCTGATCTATGGGGCGCGTCTTTCTTTAATGGTCGGTCTGGCGGCGACCACCCTCAATGTGGGGGTCGGTGTCCTGATAGGCGGTCTCTCAGGATTCATTGGCGGTAAATTCGACTTGGCGGTGCAGCGCTTCGTCGATGCCTGGATGTCTTTTCCGGGACTGCTCTTGCTGTTGACCATCATGTCCATCGTGGGACGGGGGGTCCTGCAGATCATCGTGGTCCTGGGGGTCGTCGGGGGCATCAGCGCCTCAAGAATTGTCCGCAGCGCCGTGATTGGTATCAAAGAGAATGTGTATTTTCAGGCAGCCAAGGCGATTGGCTGCACCCAGGAGAGAATATTTATCCAGCATGTCCTGCCCAATATTGTGGCGCCCGTCCTCATCATTTTCACCATCAACATCGGCGGGGTGATTATCTCTGAGGCTTCTTTGAGCTTCCTGGGATTCGGTCTGCCCCTCAGTGTTCCCAGTTGGGGCGGTCTGCTCAGCCGAGAAGGTCGCAGGTACATGGAGATAGCGCCCCATCTAGCCCTGTGGCCGGGGCTTTGCCTGACGATTGTCGTCTACTCCTTCAACATGTTCGGCGATGCCATGCGCGATCTGCTCGATCCCCGGCTCAGGGGCGGAGAGGGCAGTTACGGCGCCGCAAGGAAACACAAACGAGGCCTCCTGGCCCGACTGGTCAACCCCTTCCATCAGTAGGAATCTCTCCCTTTGTGGGAGGCCGCGCTGAGCTTCCTTGGACTGGGCTTACCACCCGATGTTCCCAACTGGGGGGATGCTCAGTAAAGGGGTCAAGTCTGCGGGGTGACTTTTGCTTACTTTACTCATATGAGCGCATGCCCCGCTCTTCGAGCCTGCGGGGTCGACCTTTCGGTGGTGTCCTTGTGCCAGCCCTTTGATGCGCACTCGGACTGCTGCCTTCCGACACTTGAAGGCTGTCGGCTTTCCTCCAACATGATCCTTCGCTTTCGGGGCTCAATGACGAGGTCTACACTCTTGGTCCATCCGGCTTTATACCCCACATTACTGTGAGGCGCGGGGACGCCTGGTCGCGGACTTCTCTACTGTGAAAGCCAAACTGTTAAGTCGCCCGCATGACCGGCGAGGTGTTGGCAAAGGGTCCATGCAACACCTGGCGGTTCATGATCACCACATCGCCCGGTTGACACAGCATCGGGACGGCCCCCGGGAGACGATCCGACCCCCCATTGGCCTGGATCCGTGCGACGATATCGAGCTCGTCCTGCTGGTGGGTCCCGGGAACCATCCACAGCGCATTCACCGGATTGGTGGGCTAAAGCTGATGGTTAGCTCGTTTTAGGAAAGAAGTAAGAGGATCTTATAATTATTCAATCTCCTCCGGAGACAATCCGGAAATTTCACTGATCATTTTTAGATCAATCCCTTTTTGTTTCATTTCTCTTGCCATGTCAGCGATTCCTTTTTCGATTCCTTTTTCGATTCCTTTTTCGATTCCTTCTTCTCTCCCCTCTGCTTTTGCTGTCTCGATGATTCCTCGTTCCGAAACCAAATGCATAAGATACCTTTCATAACGTTTGCGTTCTTCAGAACCCATTTTCAAAAGGTCTAATTTTTTCCCGGCTTCACGAATGTGCTTCGATTTAAATTCCGACTTGATGGATTCGTGTTTTAACATATAGATCCATTCATCCAAGTCTGCTTCGATCATATCCTGGAAGCTCTCCACACGGATCAAGTAGTATTCAGGAAAGAGGTTCTTTTTTGCTTGAAGATGAGTGAGATGATCAGGACCTTTGACTTTCTCACGGATTTTTAAGAGATCATTGCTATGGATGCCACGAAATTCCGTCTTTCCATAATAAACATAATCCTTTCCCAAACCCAGGTTGAAGTATAGAATACTGATGGAAATGACTTTTTTGATCTGATCGTAGGTCTCTCCGAGTGGCAGGTTTTCGACAATCACCTTCGAGGTTCCGAAGAGCAGTCTTTCCAAATAATCCGCTTCCTGCTGATTTTGAATTTCAATAATTAAATGACGGTCTCGAGAATCCTTCACCAGTAGGTCCACCCGATTGAACTTTTGTTGTTCCTCCGCGCTATTGCTCTCACTCTCTAAAAGGGAAACCACGCGGATCTCTTCCTTGAGGAGAGCCGTCAGAAACCCTTCCAGAATATCAAAATTGGCTTTATCGCGTAGGACCGTTTTGATAGCCCAGTCAAAACGGATGATTCGTTTCTCTGTCATAGTTTTCGCTCCGATTGGTTGGACATTGGCATTTGAGTATAATCACCTCCTCTCTTTTTTACCAGTTCTTCATGTGATTTCTCATTTTTTGAATGGAAACCAATGTGGAAGCTGACCTCATTTTCTTCACAAGAGGATAAAAAGAGAACCCTCTTTCATGGGTAATCACCCTCTGGAGTGTTGGTGTCTGTTCTCAGTAAAATTGACCCTCTGGAGTGTTGTTATTTTGCAAATAGACGGCGTTTTCCGGTGCGTTTCCCCCGGTTTTCAGGGTAACAACACTCGAGAGGGAGAGCATCGGTATTTTAGAAGGTGCCAAACTCGAGTTCCGGCATTTGGAATGGAAAGAGGCCATCCCGGGAAACCATAGAGGAAAGTGGCAGCCGATTTCCTCTTTTATTTTCGGGTTGGAAGAGAATATCATCTCATTGGTGTAAATTTATCCATCAAAGTAATGTATGCGCCTTGGCAAACAGGTGAATGAAATCCATCATTGATTGACTTTCCATTCTCTTAGAAAGGTGTATAAGGGCAGTCAGGGTTATTGTCATGATTCCAAACGATCATGAATCTTTCGAATGAATCCAATAAAATCATGCGAAAAAATTTACTCGATTCTATTACTGATCCTCATCAAATTCATCATTTCACTCTGCAAGAGTTGATGCAACTTTCCCAGGAGTGCCGTCAACGAATTATCGACGTCACCAGTAAAACGGGAGGGCACCTGGCTTCGTCCCTGGGATCCATCGAAATCACAATTGCGCTCTTCAAACTTTTTGATTTCCGGGCAGACCGCATCGTATGGGATGTGGGGCATCAGGCCTATGCGCACAAGATTCTTACGGGGCGCAATGCGCGATTCGAAACATTGACTCAAAAAAATGGAATCAAGAAATTTCTTTCACGCTCCGAAAGTCCTTATGATCATTTTGGTGCAGGTCATGCGTCTACATCACTTTCCGCATCTTTGGGAATGGCGGTAGGCCGGGATCTTTGTGAACAAGACCATCATATCATTGCTGTCATAGGTGACGGGGGATTGACAGGGGGGCTGGCGTTTGAAGCACTCAATCACAATGGTTATCTAGGCAAGAACTTGATCATCATTCTCAGCGACAATGGTATGAGTATCGACCCCAATGTCGGAGCCTTGTCCAAAGTTATCACCCGCGTCATTTCCTCCAAATCCTACAATCGTTTCAGGGAGGAAGCATGGGAAATAGCAGGCAGGATTCCATTTTCCGAGATTGTCCGGGCTGGAATGCATAAAATCAATGCTTCTCTCAAGGCATTCATCATTCCCGGCATGCTGTTCGAGCAGCTCGGTTGGCGCTATTTTGGCCCTATCGATGGACACAACATTCCAGATTTGCTCGAGATTTTAGGTGATGCCAAAGAACTAAAAAGTCCCATTGTCATCCACGCCCTTACTCAAAAAGGCAGGGGTTATTCATTTGCAGAAAATGATGCGTACAAATATCATGGTGTTACTCCTTTTGTCCCAGAAAGTGGTGAATTTATCAAAAAAGCAAATTCCAATCCCAAGGCGATGAATTATTCCAAAATCTTTGGAGAAAAACTTGAAGACTTGATGGAACATGATCGGAGAGTTGTCGGCATCAGCCCTGCCATGCTCAGTGGATCCGGAATGATCCATTTGCTGGCGAAATATCCTGACCGCATTTTTGATGTAGGAATTGCGGAGGGACATTGCGTAACTTTTGCCGCAGGGATGGCAACGACTGGTCTCAAACCTTTTGTGGCAATTTATTCCACCTTCTTGCAACGTGCGATTGATCATGTGATTCACGATGTTGCCATACAGAATTTGCCGGTTCGTTTCATGATCGATCGGGCAGGTCTTGTTGGTTCGGATGGCCCCACTCATCAAGGGGTATACGATCTCACCTTTTTGCGAATGATTCCGGGGATGACCATCCTGGTGCCTAAAAATGGCGCCGAGTTGAAAGTGATGATGGATTTTGCCTATCAGTATGATTCAGGTCCTTGCGCAGTGCGCTATCCTCGGGGCAATAGCGATCAACTGGATGAATCGGAAATCACGCCCATTGAAGCGGGCCGCGCGCAGGTGTTGAAAGAAGGTCATGATATCGCTTTATGGGCAGTGGGAGTAATGGTAAAAACCGCTCTGGAAGTATCAAAACTCCTGGAAAAACGAGGGTATTCCGTTGCCGTAATCAACGCCCGTTTTGTCAAACCACTTGATTCTGAATTGATCCTGCGATTTGGCCGGAAGAGCAAACTCTTGGTGACCATGGAGGAAAATACGGTCCACGGAGGATTCGGCAGTGCCGTTCTGGAGAAATTAAGTGAACATGGACTAGCTCCCTTGACCTTGATCCTTGGCGTACCCGATGAGTTCATTCCCCAAGGCAGTCAGGAACAGCAGCAGGAAGAGGCAGGATTGAGTGTCACACTGGTGCTTGACGCAATTCTCAAAAAATGGGAGTGTCTTCCTCAGAAATCCAAAAAAACAATCCGTTTTTATAAACAAAACAAGGCGGTTGCCATCTGACAATGTTTGGATTGTTCATTTCTTTTGGCACCGTGATAACCTAAGATTTACTTTTCTCGTAAAAATTGCTATTCCATATAACTTCACTTCTACCAAACTGTAATTTGTCAGTCCTAACTTCATCATAGGGAAATGAGTCATGTCAGAAGATTTGCTTAAAACTTTAGAAAATAAAGTTCAATATGCTGTAGAATTGGTTGAGCTTCTGAAAGCAGAAATCGAGGAACTAACGGAAGAGAATACCACACTGAGAGAAGTACGCTCTCAATGGGAAGAAAAATTGACCAACCTGATTGGAAAATTTGAACAACTTGAAGAAACTGTAGGAACTAATGTAGCAGAAGCAGAAACCGCAGTGGATGTTTCTCCTGAAGGAAATAATTCTTCTGGAGAGGACGATTCAAGCGAACCCGATTTTTCTGCGTAACCTCCTTTCATTTTCAAACCCTCCGTACCCCTTCCGGTAGAAGCCGAAGTCGGTTCGGGGCTGGATGGCAACGGTATTGATCGACATTCAGTCCGGGCTTTTCTGGTAGGCTTTCTCATTCGCGTTGTAGCAACCTGCATCTGGTTTGAAGAAGTTTAGCCACCAACTTCATATGACAACGGGGATGAACCGGCCAAGTGGGCGTAGAGGTCAGTCGCCTTCAAAGGTCGGAAAAAATCCTTGTGATTGAATTCAATTAATCCTAAAATTCAGAGCATCCATGAGAAATTAGGAATAGAACAAATCCAGATTTTTAATGCATTATGAGCAATTTTTCCAAAAAGCAAAGGTCTCGATCACCAAAACCGATTTGGCTCAAAGTGCGGCTGCCACGTGGGGAGAAGTATAACTGGATTAAAGAAAAGTCCGGGACGCTCCGACTGAGCACTGTTTGTCAGGAAGCTCGTTGTCCAAATATCGGAGAGTGCTGGCAGGGAGGAACGGCTACCTTTATGTTGATGGGAGACACATGCACGCGAGGATGCAGATTCTGCTCTGTGAAAACGACTAAAACCCCACTTCCTTTGGATTTGGCAGAACCTCGAAAGCTAGCAGAGACTATTTTTCAAATGAGATTGAATTACGTGGTAATCACCAGTGTGGACCGGGACGATCTTCCAGATCAGGGAGCCCGGCATATCGCGGCGTCGATTCGATCTGTCAAGCAGAAGAATCCAGGGTTGCTGGTTGAAATACTGATTCCTGATTTTTGTGGAATCCCGACTTTGATTCAAACGGTGGTCGCCGCCCAACCTCATGTTCTGGCTCACAATTTGGAAACTGTGGAAAGACTGACTCCCAAAGTAAGAGACCCACGGGCAGGATACCAAAGATCATTGCAAGTGTTGCAGACCATTAAACAGCAAAATCCTCAGATTTCGACCAAGTCGTCTTTGATGCTGGGGTTGGGAGAAACCCAGGATGAAATCATTAAGGCCATGGAAGATTTGCGGCAAATAGATGTCAATTTTTTAACGCTTGGTCAGTATTTACAACCCGCTCCTTCTAAACTGAGAGAGTCCCGCTTCGTACATCCTGATGAATTTGAAGAGTTGGCTAAAATCGGTGAACATATGGGATTCGAGTACGTTGCTTCCGGTCCTTTGGTTCGCAGTTCTTATCGGGCTGCAGAATTTTACATTGAAAGAAAACTAAAATCTGTTGCGAATTCCGGTCAGCTTGGTCAATCAGCAGCAGAATTAATAGCCTAAAACCACTTAAATGAAAAAACCGAACCCGATCAAATCGTTTCTTCTTAATTCATTTTGGTTTTTGAATTTACAAATTGAAGTGTAATTGCTGAGAAACCGGAAACTTCGACGATTTGAGCACTAATAATTGAGAGGAGTTGGAATCGGGATTCCGAACCTCTTTCGGGGAACAATGACAACCACCTTTAAACAGAGGAAAAACATGTCACTTGATAAAGTCATTCATCTAACCGACGCAAATTTTGATGAAGAAATTAAATCTGGTTTGGCCTTAGTCGATTTCTGGGCAGAATGGTGCGGTCCCTGTTTGGCATTGGCTCCGGCAATCAATGAATTGGCCAACACTTATGATGGCCGCTTGAAAGTGTGTAAAGTTGATGTGGACCACAATCAGTCGATTCCAGCACGTTTTGGTATTCGGGGAATCCCTACTGTGATTCTATTTAGAAATGGGGAACAAACCGATATGTTTACCGGGAATAGTCCTCAAAAAATCAGAGAAATGGTAGACCGCGCTCTTGTCAATTGAAAGATGATTGGTTTTTTTGGAAGATAATCCCTCACTCCGCAATTGGCTCATACTCCTCTCGTACGATGGATTCAATTATCATGGATGGCAAATCCAAAATGATAAAAATACAATCGAGGGGGAGCTTGAAAAAGCAATCCTTACCCTAACAGGAAGTGCTGTAAAAGTTTTTGGTGCGGGACGGACAGACAGCAAAGTACACGCTATCAATCAAACTGCGCATTTTTTTTCGGACGCAAACTTTTCTGCCGAAAGTTGGTGTTCTGCTCTTAATGCGGTTCTTCCTGCTGACGTCGCCGTAAAGTATGTATTACCTGTTTCGTCCACGTTTCATGCCCGTCGTAGTTGCTTTGCAAAACGGTATCGCTATCTTATTCATAACAAATCCTACCCTTCTCCATTCAATTCCCATTATAGTTGGTGGCTCCGTAAATCATTGAATTTAAAAGCAATGCGGCAAGCAGCCAGGCACTTTATTGGAGAACATGACTTTTCTGCCTTTCGTGCATCTCAATGTTTGGCTCCTTCTCCTGTGAAGACCATTAAAGACTTGGTTGTCTCTCCCATCCATACTCCTTATGCTTCCATACGCATCGAAGTTGAGGCGAATTCATTTTTACAGCACATGGTTCGGATCATCACCGGTACCTTAGTTGCCGTGGGAGAACAGCGTCTATTTCCGGAGGATATTCCTGATATTCTGCAAAGCAAAGATCGTCAGAAAAGTGGAAAAACCGCTCCTCCTTATGGTCTATATGTGCTAAAAGTTTATTACGATGATCAAGATGTACAGTGGCCTTCCCCGGTGATTGATTTATAAAGAAATTCTGGAGAATCTCTGCTGAAAAAACAGACTACCTGTCTTCGAGGATTTCGGTCTTGTGTCTCAGTTTGAACTCAGTGCGGATTATGCTCCCAAAGGAGATCAGCCTCAAGCGATCCAAACTCTGTTGGACAGCCTGAAGCAAAATAAAAGGCATCAGGTATTACTGGGAATTACCGGTTCCGGAAAAACTTTCACTATGGCCAACATTATTCAACATTGGCAACGTCCCACACTGGTTATCGCCCATAATAAAACTCTGGCCGCCCAACTTTACAATGAATTCAAGGATTATTTTCCAAACAATGCGATCGAATATTTCGTCAGTTTTTATGACTATTACCAACCAGAAGCTTATGTTGCGAGCCGTGATTTGTATATTGAAAAAGATACATCCATCAACGATGAATTGGAGAGGCTTCGCCTTTCCGCAACCCGTTCGCTTATAGAAAGAGAAGATGTCGTCATTGTTAGCAGCGTTTCCTGTATTTATGGTTTGGGATCTCCGCAAGAATACGGAGACATGATGCTTTTTTTTAGAACTGGAGACCAACTTTCCAGAAACTCTCTATTGCAACGATTAATCGAGTTGCGCTACGAACGCAATGATATCGATTTTCATCGGGGCGCCTTTCGGGTGAGGGGCGATGTCATTGACATTTATATGGCTGAATCGGATTTTGCGATTCGAGTCGAATTGTTTGGTGATGAAGTGGAGCAGTTGACGAAATTCGATCCCCTTACCGGGAAAAAAATCGATACTTTATCCCGCATCGCAATTTTTCCCAATTCCCATTATGTCACTCCGGCGAATCGATTGCCCACGACCCTGAAAATGATTCGGCAAGAATTAAAAAAACGCTTAGAAGAATTTGACAAACAAGGAAAAATTGTCGAACTCCAACGGTTGAAACAAAGAACTGAATATGATTTGGAAATGATGGAAGAAACAGGCTTTTGCAAGGGAATTGAAAACTATAGTCGGATTATCCAGCGTCGGCCCCCTGGTTCCGCATCTCCGACACTGATCGATTATTTTCCCAAGGACGCGTTGATTTTCATCGACGAAAGCCATGTTACCATGCCGCAATTGAGAGGCATGTATGAGGGGGATTTTACTCGCAAATCCACTTTGGTTGAATATGGCTTCCGTCTTCCTTCCGCCTTGGACAACCGACCTTTCAAATTCAAGGAATTTGAAGCGACAACTCAACAACGCGTCTATGTTTCGGCAACTCCGGGTCCTTACGAGTTGGCACAAAAGAATAGTACAGTGGTTGAACAAGTTATTCGTCCAACGGGATTATTGGATCCGCTAGTTGAGGTCCGCCCAATGATGGGACAGGTCGATGACATGCTCCATGAACTACGTATCCGACTGGAAAGAAAGGAACGCGTACTCATCACTACCTTGACCAAGCGGATGGCGGAAGACTTGACCGAATATTACGAAGACCTGAATGTTCCAGTCCGCTACATGCACTCTGATATCGACGCCATCGAGCGAACCCAGATTCTTTATAACTTGAGAAAAGGTGCCTTCAGCGTCTTGATCGGAATCAACCTTTTGCGGGAAGGCCTTGATCTCCCTGAAGTATCCTTGGTGGGGATTTTCGATGCTGATAAAGAAGGCTTTTTACGATCAAGTACTTCTCTGATTCAAACGATTGGTCGTGCATCGCGAAACGTCAATGGAACAGTGATTATGTATGCCGATCGCATCACCGATTCAATGAAAAATGCAATCCAATTGACCGAACAACGACGCGAGAAACAAAAAGCTTATAACCTAAGACACCGTATCACCCCTCAGACCGTTTACAAACGTATACAAGACTCACTAGTTTCTGCCGAAGACGCGCCCTTAGTCGCAGAGACGCCTGTTTCCTATCAAAATACCGGCCAGTTGGATTCCCAAATTAAAGCACACGAAGCAGAAATGCGCCAGGCAGCCGAAATTCTTAATTTTGAAAGAGCTGCTGAGTTACGAGATCAAATTGCCTTGTTGAAAAACAAATTGATTGGATTAAGCACCTGACTTTTTATTTTTTGAACTAATTCTACTAAAAAAATCCTGACTGCCTCGCAAGATACGTTCTCCATGAACCAGAGACCTCTGAAATTGGGCGAATCGCCGTGTTGAATGACTTATTCATCCTATTAAATAAAATGCTTCCAAATCATATTCCTAACGTTTAAATTACATCTCCGCTAAAAAATTTTCCGTCGTCTTTAAAAAAAATATGGTTGTTGAAATTGCATTCAATTTGCCCCTCCGACAAAACTTTGACTACGATTGGCCCGCACAACTAAATATTACCCCTCAACCAGGAATTCGAGTATTAGTTCCTTTTGGTACGCGGAAAAAAAGTGGAGTCATTGTCAAAATTAAATCTTCTTCTGAAATTTCCGATTTAAAGCAGGTGGAATCCGTATTGGACAATGATCCGATTTTTTTTGAGAATATATTGGAATTGACCCGGTGGGTAGCAGCGTATTATTTTTGCAGTTGGGGTGAGGTATTGAGCTGCGCTATCCCCGGAGGCTTGGGTGTTCGCTTCCACACTTCATTTCAATGTTCCATTGAAAAAAAGCAACTTGAGGGTTTGCAAAATCTCAGTTTACCGCTTCAAAAGCTGGTCCGTGCTCAAAGCGTCTGGAGTTCGCGAGACTGGCTGAAAGCAGGTGCCACAGAGAAGGATCGAAAACAGTTGAATCAATGGATCAGAGAAAGATCAGTCGAGCGTATTCAAACACTCAGAGGTACAAAAATAAAACCCAAACTCGAACGTTGGGCAAGGTTGACTACGATCTCTTATTCCACAAAAAAGAGAAATCTTCGCAAGCAGACAAAAAAAGAAAAAATTCTATTTTTGCTACAAAAAAATGCTGAAATATCCTTGGCATCCTTGAAAAATCAAGTGCCAACACCTGCACAGGCGGTGAAAAAGCTCAAAGAGGACGGCATAATTGAAATATTTGAAAAACGGGTGTATCGACGGTTTCTGCAAACTCCTTCTCCTCTTTTGGAACCGTTTCTGGCTCTCAATGAAGATCAGGAATTAGCCTATAGTCGCATTGATATTGCGATCGAACAGGAAAAATATCAAACATTTCTCTTACACGGCGTCACTGGAAGCGGAAAAACGGAAGTCTATCTGCATGCTGTCAGAAAAGCCCAGGCCAAAGGGAAACAATCACTGATACTGGTGCCCGAGATTTCTCTGACCCCTCAGTTGATCGATCGATTTCAGGCTCGTTTTGGAGATTGTATTGCGGTTCTACATAGCGGAATGGATGAAGGGGAACGATTTGATGAGTGGTGTAAAATTCTGCAAGGAGACATTTCGATCGTCATTGGCGCGCGAAGCGCTGTTTTTGCGCCTCTTAACAATATCGGGCTAATTATTATCGACGAAGAACATGATAGTTCTTACAAACAGGAAGAATCTCCACGCTATAATGGAAGAGATGTAGCAATATTTCGAGGATACCGTACTGGTGCCACCGTCGTTTTAGGATCGGCTACTCCCTCGTTAGAGTCTTATTACAATATCATCAAAAAAAAAAATATTCTCCTCACTCTCCCGTCTCGAATCCATCAGGCAGCGCTACCAAAAGTAGTTTTGTTAAATCTGAAACATTGTCCCCGTCAAAAAGGCAGTCATTTTTTTTCTACTCAGATGGTTGACGCATTACGCGTGCGGCTCTTGAATAAAGAACAAAGTCTGCTGTTTTTGAATCGACGTGGATATGCCACAATGGTACAATGCGCTTCCTGCGAAGGAGTAGTCACATGCCCGCATTGCAGTCTCAGTCTGGTTTATCATCAAAGCGTGAACAAGCTCCTGTGTCATCTATGTGACCATAGTATGTCTCCACCTCAATATTGTCCTCACTGCGCAGTTAATGATCTCAAAAAACGAGGAGTTGGAACGGAACAAATTGTTTCGGAACTGCAAACTATGTTTCCGGAAGCACGAATATTGAGAATGGATCGTGATACCTTGCGGCGCAAACACACTCTGGGGCAAATGCTGGATCAAATTCGATCACATGAAGTGGACATCATCATCGGTACCCAACTCGTCACCAAGGGACATGATTTTGCCAATATCACATTTGTCGGGGTCATTCTGGCAGACCTGTCTCTCAATTTTTCTGATTTTCGCTCTGCAGAACGGACATTTCAACTATTGACTCAAGTCGCGGGACGGGCAGGGCGGGGCAGTAAGCCAGGGGAAGTTCTTATTCAAACTTATAATCCTTTACATCATGCCCTGCAGTGTACACGGGATCACGACTTTTCGCAGTTTCAACAAAGGGAGTTTCATAATCGTCAGCAATTGAAGGTACCTCCTTTTGTAGCTATGGTACTCGTACTATTTAGCAGTCTAAAAAATGACCGGGCTCAAACTCTTGCGCATTTATTTTATCAAAACCTGATGACTGAAAAAAAAATAGGATTCGACTCTCTAGGGCCTATCGAAGCACCCATAAAAAGAATTAATAATCGTTATCGTTGGATGGTGATTCTAAAAGCGCCCCAAGTGAATTATTTACATCTACTGTTGCAATCTGCCCTTCACTCACCTACCCCGCTGAACCCTCGCAGAGAAGACCGTATTGCCATTGACATTAATCCGTACAATTTTCAATAGGGTTTATAAGAGGGTTAATTGACTCCTTGAGCCTTTAAAAATTTTCGGAATGATAGACAAAAAGGCTTGGCATATACTTGGAATCTGCTATGATAGATTCAAATGAATTAAACAAGAATCTATCAGAGGAGATTGAAAATGAAAAGCACAAGTCTCATGGAAATAATCAATAAATTCCCAACAGAAGAAGAAGCACTGAAGCATCTTGAAAATCTACGATGGAGCGATAAACCAGAGTGTCCCTACTGTCATTCCCAGAAGGTGTCGAGACACAAAGAAAAGAACCAAAGAAGCCGGCTTCAATGTCAATCCTGCCATCGTTCTTTTTCGGCAACCGTCAATACGATCTTCCATAACAGCAAACTTTCCTTGAGAAAATGGTTCCTGGGGATCGTTCTCGTTTTGAATGCCAAGAAATCAATTTCAAACCGTCAACTCGGAAGAGACTTGGATTTGAGTGTCAAAACTGCCTGGTCATTCGGGAAACGAATCCGGGAAGCCATGGGAAAAGATGGCGAGCAACAACGTCTATTCAAAGGAATCGTCGAGATGGATGAAACCTATGTCGGAGGAAAGCCCAGGAAGGAGAACAAGAAGGAAGACAGGGATGATGACAACAAGCGTGGTAGGGGAACAAAAAAGCTTCCTGTTGTAGGTATTGCGGAGCGTAAGGGGGGAGTTGCGGCAGAGCTCTTTGATGACAAGTCCTTATCGAACAAGAATTTCAAAGAGATGCTGAAGGAGCACGTTGACCTGGCGAAGGCTGTTTTGATGACGGATCAATATTCAGGGTACCGAGCAATGAAAGATGAAATATTTCATTATTCTGTTGATCATGAAAAGCAATTCGTAGACGGGAATATCCACACAAACACGATTGAGAGTTTTTGGAGTCTTTTAAAACGCGCATGGTATGGCCAACATCACTGGTATAGTCGTCGGTATGCGCATCTTTATATCGGCGAATCATGCTTCAAATACAACCATAGACGCAATGAAAACATGTTCACCGATACCTTGAAACTTTGCCTGGGGGGTTGATATTGACAAAAAATAAACGCCGTGAGATCGTTAAACCTCACGACGTTACAAATGAGCGGATTGCAGAAAGGAATATGCTATTAGTCAAGGAAAGAGACCTAACTTACCATTAATCGCTTAAGCCTTAATGTCTATCATTCCGAAAATTTTTAGCATGTTCAGATAAATATTTAACCTGAGTTCGAGATAAGAATTTAATAATATGAGTATCCTAGTGTATATGTCATCCTCGCGAATGCGGGGATCCAGATTTCAGTCTGGCTGCATACCTCTGGATTCCTGCTTTCCAGGCTGTTGCAGATTTTTTTGCCTGCATAACGGGTCATACAATCAGTGAGAACGGGGTATGATCCCAATTCTCATCATAATGATGAAATGGTTTTTGATCTTTAAAATTGTTAGAATCATATAAACCTTTGCGTATGAAGCGTAGAGAAAGCGAATCAATCGAATCACCTCAAGGAGGCGATAGAGAATATTGAGGTTGTGAGCAATGGCCATGAGCATAAATTCGCCTTTGACTTGTCTCTGCCCTCGAAATCGAAATGAGGTAAAACCGAGATTGGCCTTCAAGTTGCCGAAGACCGGTTCGACGGTACTCATGCGCGTTTTGAGTCGTTGTTTGGCTTCTGGGGTTTGCAATTTATTGCGCATGGCTTCGGCGTAGGGCTCGCGCTCTTGGCGATGGATCTGTTTGAGTCGCGAGCGATTCTTCGGGGGCAGACACCGCTGAGCGAGGGGACAATCTTCACAGGATGGGGCCTGATAGGTGCTCCCTTGGGCCTGGCCCCGCTTGAAGTTACGCTGAAAGGAGAGCTGTTGCCCATTGGGACACTGATAGACATCATTTTTTGCATCGAAGAAAAAATCAGAACGTTCGAGCTTTCGATCGTTTTGCAGTAATTCTTCCAGGGGGGTCGGCTGGAGAGGGTTGGCTCTATTTTGCGGTTGCGGGTCGGCAATGACGGCATCAATCTGATGCTGCTCGATATAGTTGAGTTGCTCAAAACTATGATAACCGGCATCCATATTATAACGACGTTGCCGATCTTCGGGAAGGTGGGTTTCTGCCTGTTGATGCATCGGCGCAAATTGTTGGGTATCGTTGGCTTCGCAGACCACCTCAGCGGCCACAATCAGATGAGTGGCACGATCGACGGCTGCCTGCACATTATAACCGGGTGTGTTAATCGAGGGCATCATGCGTGCGTCGGCATCGGTCAGATTGATCTTATGGCCATCCCGATGTTCGGGTTTGAGGGTTTGCTGACGCGCTTGAAGATCTTGCTGAGATTGGAGAATCGTTGCTTCGAATTGCTCAAGACGGGCTTTTTCGCCACGAAGGGCGGCTAAGTCTTCTTCATCGCCTTGATGATCTTCAGACTCGCAATTTAGAGGGGAGGCGATCGATTGACGCGTTTTTTCTAAAAGACGTTCTAATTGTTCTGCATTTTTCGAGCGTTTCTTACTGGCAGAGGTTTTCAGCTTCGAACCGTCAAGGTTTATTTCAGCGAAACCGGAGACCTGCTGATCAATGGCCATTTGAATCAATTGCTCAAAATAGAAGGGCAGGCGTTGCAAATGACGACGACGGAACCGGCTCAAGGCACAGTGGTCGGGGGTCAGATGCGCTGAAACATAGATATAACAAAGATCGCGTTTACAAAGTTTCTCCAAAACACGACTACTCTCAATGCCTTCACTGTAGGCATAAAACCAGGTCGCTAACAGAATCGCCGGATCATAGGCATCCCCCCCTTGCGATTTGTAGGAGCCATAAAGCGAGGATAAATCCAAGCGGGAAACGAAATCTACCACAAAACGGCATTTATCGTTATCCGGGATCAAGTGGTTCAAATCGGTGGTGGATAATTGGAGGGTGGAACGATCATTACTCAGAAAACCCATAATAGAAATCCATTTTTACTATGGTTATATGAAAAGTGGACTCAAACCAGATACTAGACTATGAAAAGTGTAGCAAAATCCACCTGGAAAAAGCAAATAAAATCTGCAACAGCCTGTTTCGCAGGAATGACAAGGTTACTCTAAGATATGAAGATTCCATAACATATTGAATTTATTAAATTCTTATCTCGAACTCAGGTTATTTACAAAAAAAAACCGCAGCGTCGATTTTAGAAGCCATAATTTTTGCGGACTTAGGATTTTTATCAACGACAGAGGGTTAATCGCAAACATTCGCTTCCATTCGACAATTGCGCATTGATCTTCTCCGGCATCCTTTTTTTCTGAACGTTCAGAAAAAATGGAGCATGGCCAGTTTCAAATCAAGCAATCACGATTTTTGTCATTTGTCCGAAGGGAAAAAATAGAGCGGCAGGGAACATTTCCATTTCCTCAATCTTTCAAAAGGGGTTTATTTGTAATCAATATAAAAACCGGTCCAAAGAAAGCATTTATTCGTCAAAATTACGAATTTTTAGGGAGACGTATCGAAACTCGAGAGTGAGGAAGGGATAGGGAAGGCTTTAAGCTACGGTGACGGATTTGGCCAAATTTCTGGGTTTGTCGATATTACGACCTAAATCCAAAGCGGTATAGTAGGCAAAAAGTTGTGCCATAATCAATTGCAAGAAAGGAGCGACCAAATAATGTACTCGAGGCAATTGGATCCAATGATCCAGCAAGGCGATTGCTTTACTATCCCCATCAAAAACAAATCCCAATACAGTCCCTCCCCGCGCTTTGATTTCTTCCACAGCGACCAGGGTACGATGGTGCAATTCCTGTTGTTCAGGAGGGGGGATAAAAAACAAAGAATACAAAGAATCATCTATCATGGCGAGGGTGCCATGTTTCAGAAAACCAGTCGACATTCCTTCTGAATGTAGATACGTCACTTCTTTCATTTTCAAGGCGGATTCCATAGCAATCGGGTAATAAATTCCACAACCAAGAAACAACCAGTTATGCACTTGACTGGATTGACGGGCCATATTGCGAATGAATCCGGATTGTTCATTCAAAGCCGTTTCAATGATTTCAGGAAATTCACTGAGAATATTACAATATTTTTCATAGTCGCTTGGGGATAGTTGCGTTTCAGTGAGAGCCAGTTCCAGTACAATTCGCAATAGTATGATCATCTGGGAAAAGGCGGCTTTCGTGGAGACCACGCATATTTCCGCGCCAGAGTCCTGCATGATGACATGATCGACCATCATACTGATGGCAGAACCCATCACATTGACGATTGCCGCAGTTTTAGTCTGTTGAGTTCGGGCAAAGTTGATAGCCATTTTAGTATCATAGGTTTCTCCTGATTGAGAAACGGTCAGCATCATATCGGCTTTTGTCAGAATGGCATTATCTTGGAATTCATCCGAGCTCACAGCAGGCAGATAGCGTCTGGCGAATTGAGTAAATAAATACTGTCCGACCATCGCCACGTAAAAAGTAGTTCCCACACCTACCAAAAAGCATTGCCGAGACTGTTGGACCATGGCCGCCATTTTCCTGATTTTTCTTATTTCTATTTTCAATGCTTGCTTGGCAGTGTGGGGTTGGTCAAAAATTTCTTTGAGCATATAGTGAGAATAGCCACCTTTTTTCGTCGTTTCTATATCCCAATTAATGGTAAAGGTTTGTTTTTGGACGGGTCGCCGGGTTTTCGCATTTTTGATCCAATACTGATCTTTGCTGAGAATGGCGTAATCGTCGTCATCAAGGGAGATCGCGGTCTTGGTGAATTCGAGAAATGCATTGATATCGGATCCAATATAATGACGGTCCTCACCCATGCCTAAAATCAAAGGGGAGATATTTTTTGCGCAATACAGATACTCGGGTTGATGAACGGTGAGCATTGCCGTAGCAAAGGCTCCTTCGACTTGATTGAGAGCTGTGACAAAGGCTTCTTCCACATTATGGCATTGCTTATAAGCCCGTTCGATCAAATGAGCAAAAACTTCCGAATCAGTCATCGATCGAAAAATCGTGCCTTCCCCGAGGAGTTTCTCTTTCAATTCTTGATAATTGGTAAAAATGCCATTATGCACAATGGCAAACTCCTCATTGGCCGAAAAGTGCGGATGAGAGTTATCTTGAGTCACCCCGCCATGAGTTGCCCAGCGTGTATGAGCAATGCCCACCGTGCCCGTCATTAGACTCAGTTGTTCCTTTTTATCGACTTCATCAACCGTCCCTGTGTTTTTTTTTGTAAGAATTTTTCCATTCTTGAAGGTAGCCATCCCGCACGAGTCATATCCCCGATATTCCAAATTACGGATTGAACTCAATAAATCTTTCGCAATATTGTTCGTACTGACGATCCCGCTAATTCCACACATAAATGTTCCCTAACGATTAGAGGGAAGAGAGAGATTATTAGGAATCACTTCATTCGGCTGAATGGCAGTCCCCGGAGCGAGGGTATGCCGGGCACCAATGATCACGTTGTCACCTATAAAAGAACCGAGCTTTTTCAGTCTGGAGTTGACTGTCTTGCCATGAGAGGTATAATCGATTTCTAAAAAATCAGACCAATGATTGACTGTAGTAATCCCTGATCCCAGTTTCACGTTCTCTCCCACGACGCTATCCCCCACAAAAGACAGTCTTCCGACGGAATTGGCTCCCAGCAAAACACAATTTTTCAATTCACAGCCATAACCGATAATTGAATCGGGACCCAAGACACTATAGTGGCGTAGCAAACTATTGTTTCCCACATAGGAATTCTGTCCAATGTAACAAGGGCCTTGAAGAATAGTGCCGGATTCAATCACCACATTTTTCTCAACAATGAGAGGTCCTTCCAGATGAACTTGTCCTTTCATGCGTACCGAATCATGAACTCGGGCTTCCTGCCAAAGATTCATCATCATCTTATTGGCTTCCAAGATATGCCACGGATAAATGATATCGATCCATCCATTTTCCCATAGTGTTGCCTGCAGTCCATTGTCGCGAATCAATGCCTGAAAGCATTGCTCCATATCGTTTTGATACGTCACCAAGTGTCGGAAAACGCAAGAAGAAAGCACAAAAATTCCGGAAAACACATAATTGGCCCGCTGGCCTTCCCGAGGTTTTTCAATAAGGCGGCGGATTTTCATTTCGTGATCCAAGTATACATTGCCAAATTCTTCAGAAGAAGGAGGCAATGTCACAACGGCCAAATCATTTCCCGTTTCGTAGTGGACTTTCAGAGCTTCATGAAAGATGTTGCCATCGGCCAGCACGTCTCCATAAACCAAAAGAAATGGTTCAAGACTGCCTAAAGCCGCTTCACATAAGCGCAATGCATGTCCAATCCCTTCGATCGATTCCTGAAACACATATTCTATATTGACTCCAAAATGATCCCCATGGGCAAAATAATCTCGTATCATCTCCTTTTTATAATTGACTACCAAGAGAATGTCCCGAATCCCCACTTCTTTTAAAAATTCAATGGTGCTTTCCAAGATATATTTTCCGGCAATGCGGATCATTGGTTTGGGCCGAGTTTCAGTGAATGGGCTGAGCCGCTCACTTCGATTTGCGGCCAATATCACGGCTTTCATGACTTTCTCAAGAGGAAGATAATAGTGAGGATAATGATAAAATTCACGGGAAAGATCACAACTAAAAAAATTCCGGAATCAATTGATTCGCTCACTGATCGTTTTCAGTACTTCCGGAATAGACAAATGAGTAGAATCCACGTGGATTGCATCTTTGGCAGGCAGCAAGGGGGCAAGCTCACGAGTACTGTCTTGGGCATCACGGATTTCCAAAGCATTGAAAATTTTTTCATAGGGTAGATCTTCTCCTTGGGTCAGCAACTGTTGGTGACGACGTTGGGCTCGAACACCTTGATCTCCGTCTAAAAAAAACTTAAACGTTGCATCGGGAAAAACGACTGTCCCTATATCACGACCTTCTAGAACGGCTCCCTCGTATTTTCCAGCCCCTTTGGCATCTTCTACAATTTGACGCTGCCGTTCTTTCATATTGAATCGAATCCCGGAAAATCGACTGATCTGTGACGCCATCTGCGAGATTTCTTCTTTTCGAATTGCATGGCTGATATCCACGCCGTTGCAGAAGACTCTACCCCTTGGCTCAAATCGAATGTTTGTGTCCAGCTCTAATTGTTGCAATGCCGCTTCGCTCTCATTCATCCCTTGCCGTTTCCAAACATATGCCAGACATCGAAACATGGCCCCAGTGTCCACATAAAGAAATTGTTTTTCCTGAGCCAAAAGCCGGGCAATGGTGCTTTTTCCACTTCCAGTGGGACCATCAATTGCAATGATTTTAAAATCCGTCATTCTTGTGTTTCACGTGGAAAAACTTTCAATCTTTCCAGGTAATCTCTGGCTTGTTTCTGAAGGTCTTGATCTTCGAATTCCTGCAACATCTTTTGGTAAACCGATTCGGCTTGCTTGAATTTTTTTACTTGTTCATAACTAAAAGCAATTTTTCTGAGGAGATTGAATTTTTCAACAGGTTGAGCATTCGCATCCAGATAAATTACTTTCAAAAAAAGGGCAGCTGCCTGATTGAATTGTTTGGCCAGGAGCGCGATGTCACCTTTTTCTTTAAGTACGTCAAAAGAGGGTATATTCGAATCATCCAGGGCCAATATTTGATCCAAAAGTTGATGTGCTTCCTGATACAAATCCAATCTTTTTTTCACGATCGCCAATTCGAAGAGTATCTCGGCTTTAGCTGAGGGAGAAAATGGACCTCGGCTCAATTGAAGTTCATAATTCATGGCCAATGTTTGCAAATATTGCTGTTCCCGGTTTTTGTTTCCCGATTGGAAATAATATTCGATGAGAAGAATGAGAACATTGACACTCATCTGATCCGGCGGACCTTGCAAAACCTTTTCACTCGATTCTAAAAACTCCACATAATTCCCGGTAACATAAGTCAATTTTGCCAGTTTATGATAGAGATAACGCACATCGCCATGGAGATTATATTCGAGTGCTTGACGATAAAACTGAATAGTCTGCTCCGAATGTGGCAAAACATAAGCCGATTCGGCACGTGTGAAATAGAGATAGCCCAATTGCTCCGCATTCCAGGATCGTTCCAAAACATGGGTAATGGTTTCCACCACGGCTTCAAATCGTCCCAGTTCCATAAGGGACCGGATTTTCAATTGAATCATTTCAAAACTCAAAGCACTGGCTTCTATCTGCTCCAATAACAGGTTGGCTTCCGAAAACTGTCTCAGTTCCATCAGAACACGAACCCAGAGTACTCTCATTGATGTTGGCATTTCTTCGCGAGGCTGCATTTTTCGCCAATCTTCCAATACCTGGTTTGCATCTTCATACTGTTGGATGGCAAACAATGCGTCTGCATGATAGTAATAAGCATCCAACAAAAATGGGGTCTGAGGAAAGGATGAAATCAATTTTTTGAAATAAAAGCGTGTTCGCTCCCAATTTTGTTCGTCATGGTAGAAACGCTGCAGGTAAAAGAAGCTGTCATCCAATCTTTCATGCGTAGGATTGACCTGTTTGAGAATAAGAGGCACCATGGAGGATCCTAATTCTCCCTGAGCGATGCCATACCAAAAGACATATTCCGATTTTTTCGGAGATTGTTGGTAATCAATCAACATTCTATTCAGTCGGTTACTGGCTTTTTCAAAATTATTGGTTTGCAACTCGAGGGATGCTAAATAAAAGGACAGTTTTTCTTTCCAAGCTGGTTGTTTCACGTAGGATAGAGCCTTTTGATATTCCAAATGAGCTTCTTCATGTACTTTCAACTGGTCATGAGCATATCCTAGAATCCAATGGGCATTCAGTCCCCATTTTGAAATAAGGGATTCATCATAATCAAAATTAGTTAGAAAGGTGAACCATTGCTTGTCAAAAGCATAGTGAAACAGAAAACGCAAATTTTCACTTTTCAATTGGTCCGTGGAAAATTGGTCCAACCCCAGTCCAGCCTGATCGGGATTATTCTGCCATAAATTGAAGTAGAAAAACCCTTGCGCAAAGAGGTCTCTTTTTTGAATGACATTTTCTTCCATCCAACTCAATTTCTGTTGGGCCGCTTGCCAATTCTTTCTTTGTAGATCACTGGATAAACCGATCAAGAGCAAATGTTCCATTTGATGATGGTTTCTAAAACGCGAGTGGACTGATTGAATCAGGGGGTCGACGGGGTCCCACTGTTGGAGTCGGTGGTAAAGTTGCGCGATTTGAACTGTATTTTCAAAGTATTGGGAGTTCTGAGGAAATTGCTCCTGCAGTTTCAACAAGGAATTCAGTGCTTCGACATGCTGATTTTCTTTAAGATAGGCGAAGATTTGGAGAGGCAATATTTCTTCAAGAATTTCAGGCATTAGAATGGTTTGAGTGTATTGATTCGCATAGTCGATTGCTTGACGAGCGTCTCCCCGAAAAAGAGTGAGCCAAATCTGGATATGCGCACTTCGCAGCAAGTATTCCGAATGTTTTCCGTCTTCTATGATTTGTAGCAAGATTTTTTGAGCATCATCATATTGTTTAAGCAGGATATAAATCTGGGATTTCCAAAATAAGCTTGCCTGGTAAAATTGGCTTTCCGGAAATTTTTGAATCGTTTCATCAAATTCATCCAGGCTATTGCGCAACTCCCTTTTATTATAACGGTCAAGTGCCGATTGATACAGATCTTCAGCGTTGGCAAAAAAAATAAATCCTGGAGGATTTGCAGTTTCGCGCCAAGAGGGTCTATTTGGAAATCTGGGAGCAATATCTGCGAATAGAGGAATGGTTTTAAGATTGCTCAAGGTGGGAGGGGAGCGTTTCACGGAATAGGTCCCCAATCTGGTTGATATGAATTGCTCCGATGTCTCTTGTCCCAAGAGAATTGGACCAGGGAAAATGAGAAGGCTCCATAAAAAAAAGATCTCCCAGCGGAGGCCGGTTTTTTGATCCCCGCATTTTCTCATCCACCTTAGCAAATCAAACAAAAATCTCATCCATTTATCTCTGAAAAATGTACTATACTTTTCTTTACTTTCTTTTGAAATAAAAATATACCTCATTATGAGAAAAATAGAAAACACGCAAAATAGAGAAATGGCATCGTTCAAATCAAACTCGTACTTGGGCTATAAAGCAAACTCCCTTCGGATTGGGCATTCCTTTCGTGATCATATAAAAATCTTTGGTCTGAATAGGTAAAATAGTTATAAAATTACTCAGAGTGAAAGTGCCGAAATGAACAATTCCTCCTCGTTGCAAGTCCTTGTGGTTGGTGGAGCAGGCTACATTGGAAGCCATGTGACACAAGCATTACTGGACGCAGGTCATCAGCCCATTGTATTTGATAATTTAAGTACGGGTTTGAAAACGAATCTTTTTCCAGAAGTCCCATTCATCCAGGGAGATATTCTTTTTTCTGCTCAAATTCAACAAGCTTTGCAGAAAATGGATGCGGTCATCCACCTTGCAGCTTTGAAAGCAACGGGAGAATCGATGCAATACCCTGAAAAGTATGCAATAAATAACTTGACAGGGACGATCAATCTCTTAAATGCAACAGTCAAAGCTGGAATAGCAAAAATCATTTTTTCTTCATCAGCTGCTGTTTATGGATTGCCTCAATACACACCAATGGATGAAAAGCACCCCACGCATCCAATTAGTTTTTACGGCTATACAAAGCTGGAAATCGAGCAACTTTTACATTGGTATGATCGACTGCGAGGACTGCGTTCGGTCAGTCTGCGTTATTTCAACGCTGCCGGTTATGATTTGCAAGGAAGGGTGAAAGGGCTGGAGCAAAATTCACTAAATTTATTCCCTATAGTTATGGAAACCATCATGGGGAAACGCGAATTCGTTCCAGTTTTTGGTCAGGATTTTGATACTCCTGATGGTACAGGAATTCGAGACTATATCCACGTCAACGATTTGGCCGATGCTCATGTCCGTGCCCTACATTACTTGGAAAAAGAGAACAAAAGCGAGGTTATCAATTTGGGCGCGTCCTTGGGTTTGAGCGTGATGCAAGTGCTTCAGGTGAGCAAAGATCTTTCAGAAGTGGATTTCCCTGTACAAATAAGACCGCGAAGGTCCGGGGATCCTCCTATTGTTGTGGCAGATTCTCAAAAAGCTCATCAACTATTGGACTGGCAAGCGCAAAACAGCGATATCCACAGTATCGTCAATACCATGCTTCTGGCGTACCGATCCCAATAAAAGATTTTCGATCTCACATTCGAAATTCAAGGGAAGGATTGTCTTGATTATCAGAAAGACATACGGCAAGGAAGCACTCAACCCGCATAAGTAACCGATACCGCAATGCAGTTTCCAAACGGTTAAGGCGAGGATTGTTCCGATCCCTGAGACGGTTAACAATTTTTTAAACTCTGGTTTTAATTGGATCCGTTGACGAATCCGCTTTTCCACCTGTTTTATTCGTTCCTTCAGAATATGGATCATCATGAGATTGCTCTCCAAGGCCATAATCGTGTCCTCATTTTTAAGCATATAAGGAAGATCAGCGGGAACTATTTTCATTTCGAACCGCGCGCTCTTCTTTCGGATAAATATAACCTTCCGCCAGTATATTAAGCCGCAGAAGATGAGCCAACCAGAAAGCGTCATATTTATCATTGCTATGTTTCAGTCCAGAATATTGAACATTTTTAGCTGGATTGGCCAAATGAACCTGATATCCCGCTTCCATCAGTCCGTCGATTAACCAATACCAATTGAACGTCGATTCCACCACCGTTCCTACTAAATCATCTTTATAAGGAAACAGAGCAAACAAAACCGCCCTTAGATTATTCTCTGATTTCACTTCATGTAGCCGCTTATCCGCTTCATCAATGATACAAAGGTAATTATTGTTTGAATGTAAATCAATTCCTGCATATAATTCTCTCATGAGACATCTCCTTGTTATGGTAAAAATATTTATGGGTGAAAAATAAATATTACCATAATCTGGGACGATGTCTCACCTCCTGCTAGATGTTTATCAGGCCTTTGTTGTTGTGTTATTCAAGGATTTAAATAAGTCAATAAAGACTCAAACCGATTGAAATCGGAGACCGTGAACCAGCAATGGGGGTGGACGATGAGCCAAAAGCCTGATTGGAAACCGGTCTCCCACCCCTCAAATGAATCTGAACTAATTGAGCAACGCCCTGGTTGTGAGCCATCAAGGGGATGGACACGATCTGATTCGTGAGCTAAAAGCCTGTATCACCACTTGGACACAACCAGGTACATCCGTTTTTCTGGGGCCAGTTGGCCTGGGGATGACCCAGATGACCGGTCCTCCTAGATCCCGATGAATGACTGGAGTGTTTTCTGACTGGAAGGAAATAGATCCATTGAATGAAAATGATGGTGCGTTTATAACAATTTGAAGCAGCGAATTCTGAGGGTTTCGTACAAAAATGTTACCTGATTTGTGGTTGGAATAGTTTATCTTTTACTTGACCCTTCGTCTAATGAGTGAGTGAGAGACCCTCTTCCTGCAGGGTGTATTAGTAGCTCCCGTAATAGCCGCATAAATAGTGCCTGACAGAAAAATACAATTTTACTAATAGGAGGTGTAGAACCCGCGAGAACATTTGTTTTTGAACAAGCCATATTTTAGCTGGACTTTGGATATTCGATTTATTCTTTTAATTTTCATTATTCAATAATATCAATTGGTTGAAATTCTGTAAAAAATTAATACAGGTTACTGTTTTCCATTTTTGATGACACGACCTGTATTAATTCCAATACAGATTCGTAAGACATTGATTTTATTAAACCCAAAAGTTGAATAAAATGTTCAAAGTCGAGATTTTAGAGAATTGAAGCTATTTTTCTTTGGGATCCCTAATTTTTTGTTACCCCCTCTATTTTTGGACACTCGCCCCCTCTCCCGGCCTCCCCTCTTGTTTCAGAATGGGGAGTCACTCTTGGGTTCAGGCCGCTTTTTTGCAGGGTCCTCGTTTACGACGCTGCCGTTCTTTTTGCTGTTCACGCAGGACGGTGCCGAGACGGTGGATGTTTTTTGCAAGCACAGCCAGAGCGACATAGCGTTCGAACCCCTTGATTCCATGATCCGGACATCGGTCGAGTCCGTGCACTTCCAGAGCGTTGATGGCGGATTCGACCGCAGAGTGTTGGCGGCGCAGGAGTTTGAATTCCCGGGAATCTTCTCTCTGCCGGTCTGCTTTGCTCAACTTGCCTTTTTTGGGAAGCACGACAAGATCCAGCAGTGCTTTGAGTTCACGCTGATTCTGTGGGCTGTGAGCGCCCTTGTCCCAACTCACGACCGCAAGCTCGGGGAAGCGTTTTTTGGTTTCTTCGACGATTTCCACGGCCACCTTCTCATCGGTCTGCCTGCGCATCACCTGATGGTGAAGGATGAATTGATCCTGGTCCTCAATGAGGTTGACCCTGAGTCCGAGTTCCACCGGCACTCCCACCTTGCCCTTGCTGATCCACTCGGTGTGGGGCTCGAAGATGGAGAAGATTTTTTCATGATGAGGGATGGTTTCGTTGAAGCGCACCCTGCGGATGATTTGGCTCATGAGTTTTTTTGCATAGCCCATGTACTCCCGCAAGCGTAGCAGTTTGGAGGAGCGCACCCGTTTTTCCAAAAGTTCCAGGCTTGTCCGGACTCGCAGTTGATACCCATTGGCCATGAGGACGTATTTGAGATATTCCTTGCGCCTCTTTATCTTCACGGGCACGCTTTATTTGCTCAACTTTCGAAGTGGAGAGCCTGAGCTTTTGGATGAGACGATACTGCTTTTTGAACTGCCTGAGGTTGAACCGATATTGTCGCCAGCCCTCCAACTGGCAACTCCGTGAAAGCCTGGCGCATTCTTCAACCGTCTTGCGTACGGCGTCGAAGAGCAGGTTGATGTCGGTCGGATAATGTACATTGGTTTCAACCACAAAGGAGTCGCAGCGTGCACGTAGCGCCTTGCTTGAATCATGAAGTTCAATCTTCTTCTCCGTGCGAATTCGGGTTGGCCCATCTTTTGGGGCGTTTTTTTTTACCAGCCCATGTCCGGCTTTGACAACCAACTGATTGATCTCATCGAGAATCTCAGGTGTGAAAAGACGCAGGTTATCCTTGATAGTCTGCCGGTTGTATGTCGTTTTGTCCTCCCACCCACCATGTCCGAGCATCTGCCGGATGGTGTCGTGATGGTTAGCCAACTCATGGATGCGGTCGTAATCGGTGTTGAGACCCAGGCGCAGTACGCCAAGCACCAGAATCTTCCACTGCTCCATCCCGGGACGCCCAAGACGGGGGTCCGCTTTGCGATGCCTGTCTTCGTTGCTCAGGCCCGGACCGCTTCGCGAGGGGATGACTCGTTCCAGAACCTTGAATACCGATGCGCGTAATGCTGGCGTGGCGTATATGTATTGCAAACCGCGAAGGATAGGGGGGATGTCATCACGGGATTTTAGATCCAACTCGATGGCGGCAATGTCGACTTCGCCGAACTTCATCTGGGGGTCACCTATGGTGCGCATAAAATTTCAAATCTTGAAGATTTACGGAAAAACGAAAGAAACCAGTCCGAAGATACTGTAACTGCAACGATTGACCCTTCATGCGAGGTGGCGCGCACTCGGGTTTTCTCAAATCTTCGCGTCACAAGTATCAGTTTATCATCTTGATATAATTAATGAAAGACTTTACATGATATTTAATGGTATTCACCTATTTTCAAGAAACGAAGATTTTGGAGAAACTCATAAAAATCCCATTTTTTGCTGATTTTGGCCATCTGAACACTGCATCAAACCAATCTTCATCCTGTGAAATTGAAGAATTGTCATTTAATATCAGCAATTTGAGTATTTTTCGGCCAAGCACTATTTAGGTTGAAGGAATAAAAATTCATTTTCGGCTTACTTCATTTCACCATAGGCTGCTCCTGATAAGAAATGCATGAAAAAAAGACGCACTCAGGCGTCGATGATGTCCAAATTCCCCCGTGACGTTCCAATCCTGGAACGGGGAACGAGGAATCTGAAGGATCTCTTCCCCTCGGACTGGGCGTCGCCGTCAAGATGAGATAAGGGGGTAGAACTTGGGATGGGGAACTTGGTGCTTGGTGCTTGGAACTGAGAACTTGAGAATGGAAACTTGGAACTAGGGGCTAGGTGCGCGGGTGCCGGGATCGTACTCTCATTTTAACCTCTTGTCAATTTTTTTTATTTTATATTTGAAACGGGTTAATTTCAAACTCATGTCCTCTTGATGGTACGACTGCAAAGTGAAGGGTCGCATATTGCCCTTTTATCCTTGGAAGAAACTATAGTACCAAGATAAATCCTGCAATTGAATATTTTGCCATTGAGGCAGAGACCTGACCCCTCTTTGATTCCGGGTTTTTTTAAAAAAAGGATTTGAGAGTTGAATTTCCATCAGTCCTTGATCATAAAGGTTTTTCCGCCCTCCATTAGACGCGTCATATTTTGTCGATGGTCTGATACCCGCTTGGTGGCGCACAAGATTCAAGACGTACTTGTCCCTGGATTTGGAACTACATCTCAGCAAAATGTATTGAGTGAAACAAAGGTTCCAGGTCTCTCCAACAGCGATTCCATGCATCCCATTGAGCATTGTAAAGTGTTCTTTCCGGAACTCTCAGTTTTTGTTGACGAGCGCCATCGTCCATTTTCCTGCCATTCGGACAAGATAGGTGCGCATGGTGGCCGGTTCCCAAGCGCAGTATTGCGTTTACACTACAAAGGGACGTGGACTCCAGCGTGTTGAAAACGAGCCTATCGCGCAAGCAACAAGGCACTGTTGGCCCAAAAATGTCGGATTTAATCCCCACCAGCGCAGTTTGATTTTTTGCTTCCTCATCCATGTCTCAGCGACCGCCCTTTGGCCATACTCTTTGTGAGCCTGCCAGGGAGTGAGCTTCAGTGATGAGTGCATAACCAGCAAAAATTCATCGTACTTCTTCATCTTCAAAGAGGGTGGCCATCCCTTTGAGACAGTTCCTCCTCTTTCTCCCTGCGTACGGCCATGAATTTTCTTGACCTCCTCGAAGTTTCACGATTGGTGGCTAATCACTCAAACCCTTCCCAAGCGGGCTTTCACTTTTTGCCATTTTTGGGTTTCCAACAACGAGACAAGCCCCTTGAGTTTGACCTTGATCAGATAGCCATGGCCTCGTTCTTCGAGGAAATCCAGCAATGGTCCCCCACAAAAAAACCACTGTCTCCACGAAACAGAGTGCGAGTCCGATTTGGAAGGTGACTCGAGAAGTTGCCGCACCCTCTTTGAGATGAAGGAGTCAACGACTCCATTTTTGGTATAGGCACTCACATCACGAAGCCAACCCTGAAGAATCTCCTTTGAGTATGGCCAAAATGCGGTCAGCAGAGGATGATTGACGAAGCTGCACCTGCGTTTGTGTGGATTATATCCGACAGACACTCCTTGGCTTGCCAACAGGCCGTTTTCACAGTGCGAGTCCACGTCAATCACAAGACAGTGTAACACCCCAACGATGCTTGTCCCACTTCGAAGTGCCTTACGCCAGATACCGGCTCGAATCCGATGGTTCAAGCTCGGCCATCTCATGCGACTTTTTCTGTGTGAAAGTACGCAGTAAAATCCGGCCGAATGTGGTTTCATCCGGAATCCTCAAAAACCGGCCACACGACTCAAGAACACGGTCGTTCCAAACTGTCACAATCGAACGAATCGCATGGGTCGCCAGAACAATGCCGACCACCGTTTCAAAATGACCATGGATACACCGCGTCATAAAGACCCAAATGGCGCCACGCCGATGATCTACGGTCTGCTCTGTCCCGCGAAACAATCCCTTCTTTGTGAAAAAATTTGACGACTAATGGAGGGCGGAATCAAGCCTGCTTGCGCAAGGACTGATGGAAATCAACTGGCTCAAATGGATTTTTTTAAAAAAACGTTCTTGCCGATCTTGCGCTACTCTTTGTTTTTCATGGTCAATTGGTGATCTAGGTTAAAATGTTGAAACTGGGTTAACTATTCAAGTACTATTACATTTCCATGTTTGATGGTACACTGCTAATTGCAGGGTCGCATTTGCCCTTTTATCCTTGGTAGAAACTATAATCGCTCCGCAAACGTTTGTCAAACTTTTTTTAAGTAGGGCGACTCATTCAGGAGTGTCTTCTGATGATCAACGAAAAGACTTTTTCATGTTAAGATACAGAAGTCAACATTTTTTGCACTTTTCCATTCCCAGTTGACAGTTTCTAAAAATCCTCTGGGGAGAATATAATATTTTACATGACTTTCGGCTAAATAAGTAGCGAAATTGAAATAAAACCTTCAACTAAAGGCATTTTCGTTGAAAATTATCAAAAAAGAAAACAAAAGACCAGCAGAAATTCTTTAACCCTCTTTGAGGCTTCAGAAGGGGTCAAGCTTTTTTTGTTTGAATATAGCAACTCACCGATGAATGCGCCTCCGAATTACAAAAATGGAAAATTGCAGTCCTCCTCACACTATGTTATCCTGTTAAAAAGACCACAAATTTCACTTCTCATTCCCATTGAGGACCTCATGGCTTCTTTAGAATCCATCAAAAACAACACCACTCCTACACGGTTTCCTCCATCTGCCAGGGAGCCCCTCAGGGTGAGTGAGGCAGAGTATTGGAAGACGTACTATGAACACCCGGATAGTCAATATGAATGGAACAATGGACTCTTGGAGGAAAAGCCCATGCCAGATTTTTTAAGCATCTCCCTGTATCAATGGTTCTTGCGCTTATTAGAAGAATATTTAACCGTCTTCCCTCAAGGGCGAATCATGGCATTGGAAATGGGCTTTCGTTTGGAACTGGGAAAGAAAAAGGTGAGTATTCGCAAACCGGATCTGGCCGTGATTCTTCACTCCAATCCTGTCGAGGCCAAACAGTTGGATCGTTCGTTTCATGGGGTGTGTGACCTCTGTATAGAGTTTTTATCCGACTCGACTCCCTCGGAGGTGGAACGGGATACGATTCACAAAAAAGAAGAATACGCCAAAGCGGGGGTAGCGGAATATTATATATTAGACCGTTTGCGCAAGCATACCGCCTTCTATGCTCTCAATGAGCAGGGGGTTTATGAAAGGATGAAGAGCAAAGAGCCCGGCGTGATTCATTCCAGGGTTTTGGATCGATTCGCATTTCGTCTTCAGGATTTAGAAAAACAGGTGGCCTTTGAAAAATTAATCGATGATCCCCTCTACCAGCCGTTCCTCCTGAAAAGCTTCCAACAAGAGCGACAACAAAAAGAAAAAGAGCGACAACAAAAAGAAGACGCCTTGCAAAGAGAAGAAAAAGAGCGACAACAAAAAGAAGACGCCTTGCAAAGAGAAGAAAAAGAGCGACAACAAAAAGAAAAAGAGCGGCAACAAAAAGAAGACGCCTTGCAAAGAGAAGAAAAAGCTCTTGCGGAAGTCGAACGGCTCCGTGTTCTCCTCCAAGATAAAGATTCCGATCCCAGCATTTAAAAATTAGTAACTGTCCCCGGATTTTCAGTCCCGCACACCAGTCAGGGTCGGCACGATGTCCCCCAGAGTGGTGCCGAAGTTGTTTTCCCGGTTGTGTCGAAAAGCCGTGAAATTCAACCTATGCCGGTCCGATTGCTGGCTTCCGGTCACGAGATCAAGAATTTTTACCGGTGTGTGACTGGCGGCCACCCGATGCCAGTCGATCGGCGTCTCCGGATCGCAAGTGCGTAACGCCACAGCGATGCGCCGATCCTCGGTCGTCTGTGTCGCGGCGGGCATAGGCGTAGCATCGATTGGGTGAATCCACTTCCTATTCTTGCTCTGTGTCGCGTGGATTACGTTGAAGCGCATCAGCAGCATGTCGCCGGGGCCCACCTCTGGCGTCTCCATGACCTCCTCGACTTCGAGGCCCTCCTCGATCCAGGTGACCTCGCTCCAGTCGGAGATGTAAAAGGTCCCCCCACCACGAAGCGAGAGCAGTCTACTCGCGCCTGAGCGCCGACAGAGGTTGAAGAGTCGCGGCGAATTTTCGCCAAGCCGATCAAAGGGAATCAGGTGCAGTCCCCACTCGGTGCGCGAGGGCTTGACCAACGGAATCCAGGAATTGAGATTTGTCCGATTGTACTCCGTCATGAAAAATTGATCGTGATCCTGATGAAAGGGGTGGTTGATTACTGGAGTTTGGAAATATTGCATTTGATAGAGCGCGGCCTTGGCTCCGGTGATCTCCTGGGCGAACGCTTCCATGCGAGGACGCATTTTTGCGAAGGCTTCTTTTCGCCCAATTCGCGCTGTGGCCACGGATTCCGGACCATAGTCTGGGCTTGCATCGAATTCTTCCACGAGGAAGTCGATCTCTTCACGGCTCAGGAATTCCGGGATAACGCAGAAGCCCTGTTCCTCGAGCGAGGAGGCGATTGCTTTAAAATCAGTCATGAGTATCCCTACCTTTCTAAATGATAATGTTTTGGACTGCGTCACCGGTGACCGGCCGCAGCGCTGGAGGTTGGCGTCCTTAGGTTATTTCATAGAGCCTTCTTCATCTTCGCGGCTCCAAAGCGCCCGACACCACCCCTCAGGCTGGGGTCGAGCAGGTCTCTCAACGCGTCGCCGAACAAGTTGGTGCCCCAGACAACGATGCACAGGGAAAGCCCGGGCCAGAGAGCCAGCGCCGGGACCCTCTCCATGTATCGGCGTCCTTCCCAACTGAGCATCCCCCCCCAGCTGGTGACATCGGGGGGAAGCCCAAGACCGAGGAAGCTCAGGGAGGCCTCGGCAATGATCACGTCGCCAATGGTCACGGTGAAGATGACGATCATGGGCGCCATGATGTTGGGCAGCACATGCCGGAAGAGGATTTGGTACATGGGGACGCCCACGGCCCTGGCTGCCAGAAAATACACATTTGCTCAAAAGAATGCTCCCTTCCTTTAATGTCGAGGATATCACACTCATTCTTTCAGATATTCGACGGGTTGTTTCAGAGACTATCTTTTCTCGTCGAACAGTGAGGGAAAGAACGAATGGGCCGCTGCAGGTGATTCTAAAAGGCGTTGCTGACGTTTGCTCAAGAGGAGTCCTTCGGGGGCTGTGACCCGGGTGCGCGCATAGGTCAATTGGGACGCACAGTATTTGTAGAGCAGTGTCCGGCGTTCATGATCGGTTTGCCATGAAGCTGTGCCGTGGGTGGTTGCTTCTGAAAATATTGTAACACTCCCTGCTGGCGCTCGCGGGCTGATCACGACGTCGGCATATTCTTCGTTGCGAATCTGCTCCGGTAGCTTGAAGTGGCTGTTGTGACTTCCTGGAATGAGTCGCAAGCCTCCAGTCTCGGGCCCACTGTCTGTTAAATTGAACACCACCACACCAAAGCCATGCAACGCTTGATAGGCTGGCTGAACGTAATACTGACTCGGTTGGGCACGGGTATAGGGTTCCGAGTGCCCATAGTCCGAATGCAAACGTCCGTTCGGCATCCCCTTTTCCATGCGCATCCCAAAGATCCGATCTAAGCGAAAACAATCCCCTAACTGCAAACGCAGGATTTGCATGACGACCGGATGATCGACTAAATCGAGAAACGATTGGCCCCACTCCAGAAAGCCCGGCCCGGTCTCATGCGAACCGCCGGCCATCCCAAATCGATAAAAGCGAATGGCTTCCTGAGGATCTTTTTGGACGATCTCGCGCCAGTTGTCCGGAAAGGGGGGAAATCGCTCGTCAATGAGCGCATTTAATTCCTCGACCTGCAACTTAGTGAGCACGTCTTCGATGACGAGGTAGCCCTAGAGGTCATAAAGGTATTGATTGAGTTCAAGTGTTGCTTCCATTTGTCTTACTCAAGATTAAGGTTTGCGCTCACAGCACCGGGGTCTGTCTCATGGTGAGTTCACTTACCACGTTCCCGCAGTTCACTGAGGAGCCTTTCGCATAAAATTTAAAATATTTTATCAAAGCTCTCCCCTCGACGACAGCGGGCTTGGCTAAATCAATGATTTGTTCCTGCAGGCCGTTATCAGCGACAAAACGCCGATAAGCCGCCGTGGTTATCTGAAAACCGCCAGGGACTTGAAAACCGGTGTTTGCCAATTTGGCAAGCGATCGGCCTTTACCGCCGACGACTTCAAGGGCATCCTCTTTTGTATCAAGCGGGGTTATGTAAGTAGGCATACATATACTCCTTATAGATTTTAAAGTGCTGAGTGATCCGCTGTATCGAGCAGTATGATTTTAACCCTACTACTTTGAAAGAGCAAAGGCTATTTTCATTTTTCTGATTACCCATTGAAAGGGTTGATCAGTCGGGCCAGGAGGCCTCGTTTGCGTTTCATCGTGGTGCTATAACGGCCCCCACTGCCCCTCAACCGGGGATCGAGCAGGTCTCTCACCGCGTCGCCGAACATGTTGAGGGAGTAGACGACAAGAGTCAGACAAAGCCCCGGCCAGAGCGCCAGCCGGGGGGCAATCTCCATGAACTGACGCCCTTCCCGGCTGAGCATTCCTCCCCAACTGGGAATCTTGAGGGGTAACCCGAATCCGAGGAAGCTCAGCGACGCCTCGGCAATGATGACGCCGCCAATGTTGATCGAGAAGATGATGATGATCGGCGCCATAATATTGGGCAGGACATGGAGAATCAGGATATGGCGCAAAATGGGGTCAGGCCTTTTATTATTTCATTTGACGTTTCATTATTCAAATAAACTATCCTGAAGCATGCTCTCTCGTTGAGGCTCGACTTTCGCTTCGCTCGAGCGGAGTATTTTGTCGGATTATCTTTTTTTCAACGCAGCAACGGTACGCTGAGCGGCTGCGGCGAGTTAGACCCGAAAGAGATTAATAGTTTTTCCTCAATTTCTTTCATTCTGTTTACCAAATCTTTGTCTGTTTTGGTGCGTTTTAGCAAAATTTGAATGGCATTGCTTAAGGTGACACCATCTCGACCACAACGCTCTCCCCAGACTTCCAACTCCAATGTTTGGTGAATGGGCTCTCCCGCTTGTTGTAATGCACTTTCCGCAAAGTGATCATCTCCCAAAATCCTTCCTTCTTTATTCCCTTTTTCGAACTCGGGGGGTAGGGTGTCCTCCATAGCTTCCTCAACATAGCGACGATACATCCGTCGAGCATGACCTGAGTGCCTGGAAAATTGAGCGTGAACCCACTCTGTATGAACCCAAGGCATCTTTCTCTTTCCCGTATACACGGCATGGCTTGACCAAAAATATTGTTTCGGATCGTTGACGAGCCCGTTCCGAATCGGATTCAGGTGAACATAGCGAATTAACTCTAATAAATACTGATCGGCATCCACTAAAATCGCTTTATAGCGCCTCTGAAACAAATTTCCCATCCGTTTTTGTTTTTTGTTGATCCAGCGAGTATAACGAAATGACACATTTTGAACAATGCGAGACAGCGGAATCACACCCACTTGAACCACCAAGTGAACATGATTGCCCATAAAACAAAACCCGTGGATACGATGTTCAAAACGCGCCACTCCCTCCAAAAGTAACTCTCCAAAATAAAAACGATCATCATCAAAAAAAAGCCCTGCCCCCCATTGCCACGAAGCATCACATGATAGACCGCTCCCGGTTAATGAACTCTTCGTTTTCTTGCCATTTTTCCTCTCGGTTGCTCTCAAGTCTGGAGCAATGCTAACCATAGAATTTAACAAAATACAATTTAATCAAAGTCACCGTAAAGAACTGACTTATAGTGGTTTCCAGCCACCTTTCGTCATTCCTCCAGTACAGATCCGGACGTGCGCTGCTAACGCATCCGGCTCCTGCTTCGAGTCAGACGCTCAAACGTTGCCGTTTGGCGCACCCTGCTTAAACCGCTCTCTGATTTTACCGGCCTCTGAGTTCCGAACACAGGAGGGCAAGCAGAATTCCTCTCAGCCAAGTCCCTTTGCTCCACAGGCTCCGTTGATTTCCTTTGCATTGTTACTCTCTGCAAATTATCTCATTGTTCGCCGCTTCATCGCTACTACGAACTTGTCCGACTTCCTGAAGACGTAGATATCGGGGTTATTTATTAATTTTCCCGATCCGACTACCAATAGAATGTTGACAGTCGTCTTCAGGATCTCCCAGGTTCCGATCAAGAAACTTCCACACATGCACCGGGTCTTTGACTCCGCCAGGCTCAGCCGAGACTCACGCTAAGGCCTTCGGTTGATATTGCCTTTTCCACCAGACCACAAGGTCAGCGCCTGAAACTATGATTTCGGAGCTCAATACCGAGCCTATGTTCTCCCCTGTCAACGCTTAGCGCCTATCCTTGCGAATAACCACTCATGACTCGGGGACTCAGCGGGTCGTTACTGCCTTACCGAGTAAGAGACTTTCACTCTCTATTTCTTGCCAGCTTTCCTGGCGCACAGCCTGACCCCTTTTTTGCCCTTCTGTTCCTGAAACTTGGAACGTAGGACTTGGGGCTTGGAATTTGGAACGAGGAATCTTAAGGATCCCTCCCTGAAGACCAGGCGCCGCTTCCGGTACGCCGATGCGCCGTATGCGGACCACCGTGCGCGTATCGGGCGTACCGACGGCCCCATCGAGATGACACCACGGTGTAGAACCCAATGAACTTGGGATTTGAAACTTGGAAATTGTGACTGGGAACTTAGAACTGAGTGCTTGAACTTACTCTCATTTTACCCTTTTGTCAATCTTTATTATTTTTAATATGGTGACTCTCTGAATTGCTCTTTTGTCCTTGGAAATTGGAAATATGTTTACTCGTTCTGGAAATGTTTCTCAAGCTTTTCTTTAAATACGGCAACTCATTAACTTTGATGGCAAAAACCTGGTAGATTTCATGGCTCTTTGAGATTTCCCGTGATTTAAAGAAAAAACGTGTCATTTCGACCAATGGGAGATTATGATGGCAAAAACCTGGTGAATTTCATGATCCCATTCAGTATCCTGTCTATATAAAATATTAGAGGATGTCAATAGATTTTTTTGCTCATCTTAACTCCTCAGTGGGCGAGTGCTTGTGTCATCCTGGACTTGATCCTCGCTCTTCTCTGTGTCAATCCTTGAAATTGGAGCAAGTGCATCAATCATTTAGAAATTCTCTTGAGTGAAGAGAGCGCTTTTTTTGAAAGAGAGGCAAGCATCTATAACGATGCAGTGGATATCTGCGAATTTTTGCGTCCAATAAAAGATAGCCGCCGAAGAAACAGAGAAGAATGAAAACTTGCCAATCATAGCACGATTGAGACATAATTGAGATCATCAGATCGAAAATACCGCACTGGAGAAGCGATATAGAGATTCCAGGGTTGGAATCCTCTCATCCATGGCTCAAGGCCTTCGGACGATCGGCGGATGACCCGGATTTCGACGATTTCATCGAGGAAATCAACCGCGAACGAACAGAGAATGGGACATAATGGTTGAACGGATCTTTGATACCGATCATCTCAGCCTACTGGAGAGAGGGCATCCCACACTAAAGATTCGTTTTGCAGCAGTTTCCCCAGATTCGCTGGCAGTAAGCATTATTACCGTTGAAGAGATGCTGCGAGGATGTTTAGCGGTGCTGGCACGACGCGCAGAGGGAGAACGCAGAGTTCATGCCTACCAGAAGCTGATGGAACCGTGCTATTCTTCAGCACTATTCCGACCATTCCCTTTGATCTAGCTTGCGAGCAACCATACCAAGAATTGCGAAAGCGAGAAATTCGAGAAGTGAAAAACTCTTGATTGAATAAAAGAGCAGACTGTACTCTAAGATGAAAAATAGCAACCAATTCAGGTAATCAAAAAGGAAGAGCCAATGGCAAAGATTACAGTAGAAATTCCCGATGAAATAGTCAGTCAATTTGAGAGTATTGAGGATGTTCGCCGAACTATGTATGAAGATTTTATTATGGAACAACGTCAATATGGAAATCTAAGCCTTGGGGAAGCAGCACAACTGCTAGGCATTACATATACTGAGTTTTTCGAGTTGTTGGGGAAAAAAGGACTTTCATTTATAAATGCGGCGCCTGATGAATTGCGTGAAAGTTATTCCTCCTTCCAACACTTGATGGAACAAATCAAAAAATGATTGTCATTTCCAATTCAAGTCCTCTTATAGCACTGAGTAGTGTTGATCAGCTAGACATTCTTTTCCAGCTTTTTGAGATAGTATATATCCCTGAAGCAGTCTATCAAGAAACAGTAACAGATAATCATCTTGTCGCCCAAAGGAAACGGATTCTTGAAGCAACAGATACTTTTATGAGAGTCATTTCTCCAAAGTTTGAACATCCTTTTGAAAGAAAATTGGGATATGGAAAACAAGGAATGAGCTATAATCGAATCTGGTGTTTGAGGAATTGAAAAAAGGCGGCATATCTGGTTGACTAGAATTTTCGAATATCAATCAACCAAATAAAAAGGATATGCCACTATGGGAAAGAACAGCATTTTAGAGTTCGATAATAAAGAGAGTGTTTCAGATGTTCTGAACGAGTTGTTACGAGACGGGGCACAGCAATTAATACGTCAGGCAGTAGAAACAGAATTGAGCGAGTATTTGTCTCAGCATCAACGCATAGCCGATGATGGAAGGCTTGCGTTGGTACGCAACGGCTACCTGCCAAAACGAGAAATCCTGACAGGTATAGGCCCAGTCAGTGTCCGCATCCCCAAGGTACGTTCAAAAGATGGGAAGGCACTGACTTTCCGTTCTGCCTTGGTTCCGCCCTATGTCAGAAAAACCAGAACCCTGGAAGCAGCATTACCATGGCTGTACCTGAAAGGTGTTTCTACCGGAGAGATGGGGGAAGCATTAAAAGTCCTGGTCGGTCATGATGCACAGGGCCTCTCAGCCAGCACTGTCTCACGCCTCAAGAGTGAATGGGCAAATGAATATCAACGTTGGCGGGAGGCACCACTGGATGAAGACCGCTGGGCCTATGTCTGGGTAGATGGCATCTATTCAGGTCTTCGATCCGAGAAGGATAAACTTTGCGCATTGGTTATCATTGGAGTCAACGAAAGAGGTCAGAAACGTTTTTTAGCCATCGAAGATGGTGTACGAGAGTCCACTCAGAGTTGGAGAGAGGTTCTGCTGAAACTCAAAAGCCGTGGCATGAATGTTCCTCAGTTAGCTATTGGTGATGGAGCCATGGGGTTTTGGGCTGCCATGGATGAAGTATATCCTCAGACACGTCATCAGCGCTGCTGGGTACACAAAACAGCTAATATCCTTAACTCTCTGCCCAAAAGCTCACAGCCTAAAGCTAAAGAGGCGATACATGAAATCTGGCAGGCAGAGACTAAAATCAATGCGGAGAAAGCCTTTGAACTCTTCATTGAAACCTATCAGGATAAATATCCAAAGGCCACCCTTTCTCTACAGCAAGATCGTGAAGAGTTACTGGCCTTTTATGATTTCCCTGCTAAACATTGGCAGAGTATACGAACCAGCAACCCGATTGAATCCACCTTTGGTACCATAAGGCACAGAACCAAAAGATCAAAGGGCTGTCTCAATCGTGAAGGGATGCTGCACATGATGTTTAAGCTGGGACAATGCGCAGAAAAGAATTGGAGAAAGTTACGTGGCTTTGATTACCTGGCAAAGGTGATTGAAGGTGTACAATTCTCTGATGGAATCGAGGTGATTCCTGAAATCCGGATTGCCGCTTGATTTTTAACTCAAACACCACTTTTGACAATAACTCTCCGCCAGTATATCCGTCCTTGATGCTTAACGTTTCGTGAAAATATTGTTTGATGGCGAAATTCGCACTTTGTGTCAGCAATTTCAATAATTTTCTGTTTCTGCGGAAATAGCCTCTGAGGATTTTGGGGATAGTAAAGGTCACATGAAGATGAGGAAACGGCTTGACGATTTCTCGGACTTTCTCGCCAAAGAGGATGGACCTTTTTGTCGAGCAACTGGGACAAATCATTCTTTTTTTGCAGGAAAAAGCCACAAAGAAGTCTTCTCCACATTCACACCTCACCCTTGCCACACCGTTCTCTGGAATTCCACAGTCCAGATAGGCGTAAATGGCGGGCATGATGTCTTTCCTCAGGTAGCCATAATTCTCCTCAAAGAGTTCCGGATAGTTCCTTTCAAATGCTTCAAAATTGGCTTAAATAATGCGATAGTATTCTGTTTTTTCGGGATGACGTCGCTTATAGATCAATGAATGATTCTCCTATTCGTTCATTATATCTTTCATTTCAAATATTCGAATTGTGTCATTGTCATGAAATTTGTCCTTTAACTTGAGAAATATATGATTGTAATATATATCTTACATTTAAAATAAAATTGGTCCCAATAAAAAAGTAAGATATGATTTACACTATGAAAACGATTGGAGTCTTTTTAAAGGAGAAAAGGAATCAAGCAGGATTATCGCTGCGCCAAGCGTCCCAGCTCTCAGGCGTCTCTCATACCCACATCCGAGACATAGAAAACGGCAGCAGTGTGCCTTCCTTTGAGATGGTGATGGGGTTCTTGGAGACTTATCGCATCGAAATTGAAGAATTTCTCAGAGAAACAGGCTATCTTTCTGTAGAGAGAAAACCAGAACAAAAAGGCAGGATCAAACAGATCCCGATCCTGGCATGGACACAGGCGGGTCATTGGAGAGAATGCGCGAATTCCCAACAGGAGGATGGGGATTTTATGGAGACAGACTCCAAAGGAACTTTTGCTTTGCGGGTTCGGGGAGATAGCATGGAACCAGAATTTTATCAAGAAGACATCATTGTGATTAATCCTTATCTCAAGGCCGGGCACAATGATTATATTGTGGTTTGTAATGAAGAGTGGGAAGCAACTTTCAAACAATTAAAGAAATATGGAAAAGTAAGGGTACTGCATCCATTGAACGCTAAATATGAGGACATTGAGCTGAGCAAGAATACACAATACCGAATAATCGGAGTCGTTGTCGAGAAAAAGAAAAAGTATCGATGAGTTTGGGACAGGATTTTCCAACCAGTCGTTTCACCTGACTCCGCTTTGCTCCGCAGGTGGATCTTCTTGTTAAGTGGACTGAATTTTATCAATTGAATGAGGACCAGAGACAACTTTCCCATATCCCTGATTTTCAATTGGCCGAGTGCGCATCACTCCTTGAAATGATGCGCTCTGAATCCCATGCTTTTCGTTCCGGGAAGGGCAGGATTGCCCAGTATTTTCAAGGACTGACACAGAGAGCAGCGAGGATCAAGTCCAGGATGAGACAAGCACTCGCCCCTGAGGAGTTAAGATGAGCAAAAAAATCTATTGACCTCCTCTAAATATTGTTATACTATGCTGGAAGGATGCCTTCGCTATTTTCAAAGACTGATACAAATAGGAGCGAGGATCAAGTCCTGGATGAGACAAGCACTCGCCACTGAGGAGTTAAGATGAGCAAAAAAATCGATTGACCTCCTCTAAACATTGTTATATTGAGAGGATACTGAAGGGGATAATGAAATCTACCAGGATATTGCCATCATCGTTCTTTTGTGATCGTTTTCAAGAAATCGCCTTGGGCTGACGGTTTTTAAGAATTTCGGCTTGTTTTTCTATTTCTTTTTTGATAATTTTCAACGAAATCGCCTTGGGCTGACAGAAAGGCAATCATGCGATCTTTCGTTTTTCGGATGTACCGTCAGAAAGTCTGAAATTAAGATGACATGTCTGTTTCGAGCATAAAAAATAACTTGACACGAGGTTAATATGAGAGTACAATTCCTGCACCCTGCACTTAGTTCCTAGTTCCCAGTCACAGTTCCAAAATCCAAGCACCCGGCACCCAACTCCAAGCTCCAAGTTCTAAGTCCTAAGCCCCAAATTCATTGGGTTGTCCCCCCTTATGTTATCTCGACGGGGCCGTACGCGGAAGCGACGCCTAGTCCGAGGGGAAGAGATCCTTAAATTTCACCTCAGTTCATTTCAGCCAATGGAAATTCCTCAAGAGCATTGAAAGCTCAGGGTTCATGGCCCCATCCTGGAGCCAATGGATCGGTTTTTAATCACTCCAAAATGAAGGAGACCCAATGGGTAGAGAAATCCTCGACAACGTGCTTTCGGGACCGAAAGCAGGTTTTAAAGCAATCCTTAATTTTGAACATGCAATCGAAAGGAAAAAGATGGATCATCAAAAAAGCAAATCAACCTTCAGTGCAACCCTGCCAGCCCTCATCCTGGGTCTGATCGTCCTTTGGAGTAGTTCGGCCATTGCGGCCGAGATGGTCAAAGACCCGGCAACCGGCAAGATGGTAGGGCTGCCACAGTATGGTGGCAAAATCACCACCTTTATGGTAGATGATACTGAGACTACCGACTACTACGAGGCCATCCAAGCCAGAGCCTTATCGGGTTTCTTCTTAGAAAAGATGGTTATCGGTGACTTCAAAGTAGACCGGGATATGTTTGACTTTACGAGCAAGTATATGCCCTTCGAGGTTATGGTGACCCATCTTGCTACAGGCTGGGAAACGCCCGACTCAACCACCATCATCATTCACATCCGTCAAGGGGTGCACTGGCAGAATAAACCTCCGGTGAACGGTCGGGAGCTGACGGCTAAAGATGTCGAATACACCTTCGAGCGGCTAACCGGTCTTGGCGAGTTTGAGGAGGTTGGGCAATCTGACAGGGCGGCTACTATAGACAATATACCGATAGAATCCGTAACGGCTACGGATGAATATACTGTTGAGTTTAAGCTATCGAGGCCAAGCTCCATAGCGCTGACGACAATTTTATACGAGGAGGAGGTAGCGCTAATAGTACCGCGCGAACCGATTGACATGTACGGAAGTATGAACGACTGGCGGTACGCCATCGGCACCGGGCCTTTCATAATAATCGACCATGTCGACGGTTCCTCGTGGTCCTTCGCCAAGAACCCCGACTACTGGGCCTATGACCCCCGTTACCCGGAAAACAGGTTACCCTATGTTGACGAAGCCGAAGTATTGATCATGCCCGACATGGGGACAAGACTAGCCGCGTTAAGCTCGGGCAAACTTGATACCTAAATCCTGCAATTGAATATTTTGATTGAGTTTCCCCCCACTCTTTGAGAGGTTTTTTTAAAAAAAAGGATTTGAGAGTTGAATTTCCATCAGTCCTTGCTCATAAAGGTTTTTCCGCCCTCCATTAGATCGTCATATTTTGTGATGATCTGATACCCACTTTCGCGGGCACAAGATTCAAGACGTACTTCTCCCTGGATTTGGGAATCTACATCTCAGCAAAATGTATCCACTGGAGTGAAACAAAGGATCCAGGTCTCTCCAACAGCGACCCATGCATCCCATTGAGCATTGTAAAGTGTTCTTTCCGGAACTCTCAGTTTTTGTTGACGAGCGCCACTCGTCCATTTTCCTGCCATTCGGACAAGATAGGTGCGCATGGTGGCCGGTTCCCAACGGCGCAGTATTGCGTTACCACTACAAAGGGCCATCCAGCGCAGCGTGTTGTAAGCGAGTATCGCGCATTGGAACAAGGCACTGTTGGCCCAAAAATCGTCGGTTTTAATCTGAGCCAGCGCAGTTTGATTTTTTGCTTCCTCAATCCATGTCTCAGCGACCGCCCTTTGGCCATACTCTTTGTGAGCCTGCCAGGGAGTGAGCGCGTCAGTGAGAACATAACAAAAATAATCGTACTCCTTCATCTCAAAGAGGGTGGCCATCCCTTTGAGTTCCTCCTCTTTCTCCCTGCGTACGGCCATGAATTTTCTTGACCTCCTCCAAGTTTCACATTGGTGGGAAAACTCACACCCTTCCCAAGCGGGCTGCCCCTTCACTTTTTGCCATTTTTGGGTTTCCAACAACGAGACAAGCCCCTTGAGTTTGACCTTGATCAGATAGCCATGGCCTCGTTCTTCGAGGAAATCCAGCAAATCCCCCACAAAAAAACCACTGTCTCCACGAAACAGAGTGCGAGTCCGATTTGGAAGGTGAGCGAGAAGTTGCCGCATGAATTCAACGACTCCATTGCTGGTATAGGCACTCCCATCACGAAGCCAACCCTGAAGAATCTCCTTTGTCTCTGCGCAAAATGCCAGCAGAGGATGATACGAAGCTGCACCGCGTTTGTGGGGATTATATCCGACAGACACTCCTTGCTGCTTGCCGTAGGCCGTTTTCACAGTGGAGTCCACGTCAATCACAAGACAGTGTAACACCCCAACGATGCTTGTCCCACTTCGAAGCGCCTTACGCCAGATACCGGCTCGAATCCGATGGTTCAAGCTCTCCATCTCATTGATGTTTTTCTGTGTGAAAGTACGCAGTATCCGGCCGAATGTGGTTTCATCCGGAATCCTCAGCCAACCGGCCACACGACTCAAAACACGGTCGTTCCAAACTGTCACAATCGAACGAATCGAACGGGCGCCACCAACAATGCCGACCACCGACAAAATGACCATGTCCACCGCGTCATAAAGACCCGTGGCGCCACGCCGATGATCTACGGTCTGCTCTGTCTTTGAAACAATCCCTTCTTTGTGAAAAAATTTGACAACCGGAATCAAGCCTGCTTGCGCGGTCAGGTCTCTGCCTCCCTGGCTGATATGGATGTTTTTTGCTGTCGTTCTTGCCGATCTTGCGCTACCTTTGTTTTTCATGGTAATGGTGATCTCTTAAAATGTTGATTCTGCTGTTAACTATTTGAGTATATTACCATTTCCATGTTTGATTGTCATCTAATTGCAGGATTTAGGTGATATATTAATTGGTGTTGAACCCAAAGTGGCAGAGGGTCTAATAGAGAACAGCCCTGAACTCCAATTCAGGGCAGGACCGTTAGGCCAAAACAAGCAAAATATGGCCCTGAACGTCACAAAGCCACCCTTTGATGACAACAGGGTGCGCAAGGCGATGCAGATGGCAATTGACATCCCCACCGTTTCCCAGACCTACTACAAGGGTAAAACCGACCCCACACCTAGGGGCTTTGGCGGGCCAGCCGTTATCGGGTGGTTTAAACCGTTTGATGAGTGGCCTGAAGAGCTTCAGGCGGAGCATACCTACAACCCGGAAAAGGCAAAGGCACTCCTTGATGAGGCTGGGTATACCCCTGGTGCCGATGGCATTAGATTTAAGACCACCTACCATATCAACGACTCATGGGTCGGCGGTCTGGACGTAGGGTGGGCCCAAATAGTTGCCTCCTACCTTGCTGAGATTGGCATCGAGCTGGAGATTAATCAGGTGGAGTTTGCCACTTTTATGTCGATGCTTAGCTGCAGGGGGGAAAACTATGACGGTATGGTAGTTGGCCTAAAAGGCAATAACTATCCCGTAGTTCCTATAGTACCTAAATCCTGCAATTGAATATTTTGATTGAGTTTCCCCTCACTCTTTGAGAGGTTTTTTTAAAAAAAAGGAGTTGAGAGTTGAATTTCCATCAGTCCTTGCTCATAAAGGTTTTTCCGCCCTCCATTAGATCGTCATATTTTGTGATGATCTGATACCCGCTTTCGCGGGCACAAGATTCAAGACGTACTTCTCCCTGGATTTGGGAATCTACATCTCAGCAAAATGTATCCACTGGAGTGAAACAAAGGATCCAGGTCTCTCCAACAGCGACCCATGCATCCCATTGAGCATTGTAAAGTGTTCTTTCCGGAACTCTCAGTTTTTGTTGACGAGCGCCACTCGTCCATTTTCCTGCCATTCGGACAAGATAGGTGCGCATGGTGGCCGGTTCCCAACGGCGCAGTATTGCGTTACCACTACAAAGGGCCATCCAGCGCAGCGTGTTGTAAGCGAGTATCGCGCATTGGAACAAGGCACTGTTGGCCCAAAAATCGTCGGTTTTAATCTGAGCCAGCGCAGTTTGATTTTTTGCTTCCTCAATCCATGTCTCAGCGACCGCCCTTTGGCCATACTCTTTGTGAGCCTGCCAGGGAGTGAGCGCGTCAGTGAGAACATAACAAAAATAATCGTACTCCTTCATCTCAAAGAGGGTGGCCATCCCTTTGAGTTCCTCCTCTTTCTCCCTGCGTACGGCCATGAATTTTCTTGACCTCCTCCAAGTTTCACATTGGTGGGAAAACTCACACCCTTCCCAAGCGGGCTGCCCCTTCACTTTTTGCCATTTTTGGGTTTCCAACAACGAGACAAGCCCCTTGAGTTTGACCTTGATCAGATAGCCATGGCCTCGTTCTTCGAGGAAATCCAGCAAATCCCCCACAAAAAAACCACTGTCTCCACGAAACAGAGTGCGAGTCCGATTTGGAAGGTGAGCGAGAAGTTGCCGCATGAATTCAACGACTCCATTGCTGGTATAGGCACTCCCATCACGAAGCCAACCCTGAAGAATCTCCTTTGTCTCTGCGCAAAATGCCAGCAGAGGATGATACGAAGCTGCACCGCGTTTGTGGGGATTATATCCGACAGACACTCCTTGCTGCTTGCCGTAGGCCGTTTTCACAGTGGAGTCCACGTCAATCACAAGACAGTGTAACACCCCAACGATGCTTGTCCCACTTCGAAGCGCCTTACGCCAGATACCGGCTCGAATCCGATGGTTCAAGCTCTCCATCTCATTGATGTTTTTCTGTGTGAAAGTACGCAGTATCCGGCCGAATGTGGTTTCATCCGGAATCCTCAGCCAACCGGCCACACGACTCAAAACACGGTCGTTCCAAACTGTCACAATCGAACGAATCGAACGGGCGCCACCAACAATGCCGACCACCGACAAAATGACCATGTCCACCGCGTCATAAAGACCCGTGGCGCCACGCCGATGATCTACGGTCTGCTCTGTCTTTGAAACAATCCCTTCTTTGTGAAAAAATTTGACAACCGGAATCAAGCCTGCTTGCGCGGTCAGGTCTCTGCCTCCCTGGCTGATATGGATGTTTTTTGCTGTCGTTCTTGCCGATCTTGCGCTACCTTTGTTTTTCATGGTAATGGTGATCTCTTAAAATGTTGATTCTGGTGTTAACTATTTGAGTATATTACCATTTCCATGTTTGATTGTCATCTAATTGCAGGATTTAGGTAGTATTACTTTATGTAACAGACGGCCCGTGGAACTGGCACGGTTTCAAAGACCCAGTCTATGACGCCCTCATTGATGAGAAGGTGAATGCGGCGACTACCATTGAAGAGTTAAAGGATGGGGCTATAGAGGCCGATATGTACCTCATTGGCCAGCACCTCAATGTATGGGGTCCTACCGGTTTCGAGTATACCTTCTGGCAGCCGTGGGTGGGTGGTTACTTTGGAGAAAGTAATATTGACCTTCTTGATAGCCCTGCGTCGCCATTGCGGTTTACCTGGGTTTATCAAGACGTGAAGGAAGAGAAGGGCCGTTAGAAGCCGCCTTCTCGTGTCATTGCAAGGAGAATGAAATTACAAGCCCATCGCTGGATGGGCTTGTAATGCCCGTCGCCTGTGTGATATATCCGATACCATCCACAGTGCCTGCCACTGACCTCAGTGACAGAGGGGTTCTCAAGTACGCTTGAGTTTGATATTTGGGGGTGATACCAGGGATTCTAACTCGTTTGGCTATTGGTTTCCCTTCAACCAAGTGGACGTCGGTGGCGAAACCGCTGAGCTTGGCCCTGCTAACGTATCTACCCATGCCAAAGCCATTGACTGGAGCGAAAAGCGATGGATAGTCACTTGAAATACTTGTTAGGCTCAATAATATGACTGCTTACATAATCAGAAGATCACTGTTACTTATACCAACAGTATTATTGGTAACTATTCTCGTCTTTCTTACCATACGTTTCATCCCGGGTGACGTGGTAGACGTAATTCTAGGTGAGATGGGAACTTTTTCTGGCAACAAGGTTGACCGCGAGGCAATTGAGGAAAAACTTGGGCTGAATGTACCTATACACGTGCAGTACCGACGCTGGATAGGAGACATCATTTTGCATGGCAGTCTCGGGGAGTCTTTGCGTAGTGGTAAGGATGTGGCCGGAAAAATCTTCGGAAGAGTATGGGTAACCTTTGAGATCAGCTTCCTGGCTTTGATTTTAGCGTTGCTGGTAGGCATACCGACAGGAATCTACTCATCAATACGGCAGGATACCATCGGCGACTACATCGGGCGAAGTATTGCTATCGTTTTTCTCTCTCTCTACCCAGTTTCTGGATTGGGACAATGGTAATGCTCTACCCCTCACTTTACTGGGGGTGGTCGCCATCAATGAAGCTAATTCCGTTTAGCGAGGATCCGCTCGGCAACCTTGGCATGTTCATAATTCCTGCCTCTATTCTGGCTATGTTTCTTTGTGGGGGGATCATGAGAATGACGCGCACGATGATGCTGGAGGTTCTGCGGCAGGACTATATAAGGACCGCCTGGTCAAAGGGACTCAAGGAGAGGGTGGTCATCGTTCGGCATGCCCTTAAGAATGCCCTGATTCCCTTAGTCACCCTGATAGGAACTCATTTGCCCTATCTGATTGGTGGTGCGGTCATCATTGAGCAGATATTTGTCCTGCCCGGACTGGGCAGTCTCATGTTGCATTCCTTAAACCGGAGGGACTACCCTATTGTTTCCGGGATAAACCTGTTTGTCGCCGTGCTTGTAGTAGGATCTAACCTACTAATTGACATCAGCTATGGTTGGCTGGAACCGAGGATCCGGTATAGTTGAAGGGAGTGAAGGCATGAGTAGCGTGGACGGCGCAGGTGTAGAAACAGTCGAAGCAAAGAGGCATTCCCCGCTGGTTGATTTCCTGCTAAGGTTGGTAAAGGAGAAACCACTGGGGGCCGCGTGTGGGGTTGTCATTTTGCTCTTGCTTCTCACTGCAATCTTTGCTGACGTCCTGGCACCCTATGGCATGAATGAAATCAACCTCAGGGTCATGCTGGAGGGAGCGTCAGCTGAGTACTGGCTCGGTACAGATGCGTTAGGAAGAGATATCTTGAGCCGTCTTATCTACGGCGCTCGTATTTCGGTAGTTGTCGGATTGACGGCAACTACTCTCCATTTAGTTATCGCTGTATTGATAGGCGTTCCTACAGGATTCTTCGGCGGTAAGATGGACGTGGTAGTACAGAGGTTTGTTGATGCCGTGGTGGTCTTCCCGGCTCTGCTCCTTCTGATAACGGTAATGTCCCTGGTGGGTCAGGGCTTAATGCAGGTAATAGTTGTTTTGGGTGTGTTAAGTGGCATTTACAGCTCAAGGGTAGTGAAAAGTGCCGTCATCGGTATCAAAGAGAATGTGTATGTGTCGGCGGCGGAGGCTGTCGGAAGCAGCACCGTAAGAACACTTGTCCGTCATATCATGCCTAATATTATGGCTCCCATTATTGTGATTTATACGACAACCAAAGGAAGTATAATCCTGACTGAAGCCGCCCTCGGCTTCCTGGGATATGGTCTGCCTCCGGAGATTGCTAGTTGGGGTAGTATGCTCAGTGGAGAAGGGCGTAAATACATGGAGATAGCTCCGATGCTAGCCCTGTGGCCTGGTCTTGCCCTTAGTATCGTGATCTACAGCATCAACATGTTTGGCGACGCATTGAGAGACTTGCTCGATCCCAGGCTGAGGGGTGGGCAGGGCGGTTATGGTGCAGCGGTGAAACGCAAACGAGGATTCCTGGCCCGGCTCCTCTCCCCTTTCAATTGGTAAGCGCACCCAAGGAGCCGGGTGAACGGAAATTTGTTTATAGATAGTCAAGTCATATATCAAGCCGGACGAAACAGAACGCACCGGGATTGAAAGGCAAATAAGTAATCCGTGCTTAAAATTCATCGAGGAGGACAATCATGATTAGTCGAACAATTCAAACTCCATCCGGCGAGATCCAGGTAAACGGGTTTTGCGATCCTGCCTTTGCCGGTGTTCTTGCGCAATTCGAACTCAACTTCAGAGCCAGGAAAGAAGTGGGCGCTTCCGTTTTTGTCACTCAAGGGGGTAAAACCGTGGTCAATCTGTGGGGTGGTGTAGCTAACGCAGAAACCCGGGATCCCTGGACCCGTGACACCTTGGCTCTTGTATGGTCCAGCACCAAAGGTGCCACGGCAATCTGTATGCACGTTCTGGCATCTCGAGGAATGCTGGATCTGGATGCCCCGGTTGCCAATTATTGGCCGGAAAATGGCAAAGAGCAGAAAGAGAATACCAGGGTAAAAATGTTTCTAAACCACACTGCCGGCTTACCTCATCTCAAAGAAACCATGCCGGAGGGCAGCTGCTTTAATCCGGAAGTGCTGACCAAAATGCTGGAAGAAGGAGAGCTATGGTGGGAACCTGGTGCGGACCAGGGGTACCATTCACTTCTTTTCGGTTGGCTGAACGGCGAAATAATAAAACGGGTTACTGGGAAAACCGTCGGTCAGTTCCTTCAGGAAGAGATCTCGGGGCCGTTGGGTGTCGATTTTTGGATTGGATTACCCGACGAACACCATTCCCGGGTGGCGGCCATGATCTTTCCGGAACAACCCGATCCGCCAAACGACTTTTTTGCCAGTGTGGCCACAGACCCGGAAGGGCTTCAAGCCAAGATTGTTACCAACGACGGCGGTTACACTGCAGGGGCATTCCAATCCCCGGAGGCTTTCAGGGCCGAAATCCCGGCCGCCGGTGGGATCGCCAATGCCAGGGGAATGGCCAGTATTTATGCACCGCAGGCTTGCGGCGGCAGCCTGGGAGACCTCGAATTGGTGGATGCGGATAGCTTAGCCCGTATGGGGGCAGTTGCTTCCGCGACGCAATTGGATAAATCACTCCTTATACCGACCCGTTTTTCCGAGGTTTTCATGAAAGCGATTGATAATCGAAAGGGGAAACCGCACAACCTTGACAGCTTGTTGATGTCCGAAGACGCCTTTGGACACCCGGGCTTTGGTGGTTCCTTTGGTATGGCCGATCCGGTGGCCGAAATGTCATTTGGGTATTGCATGAACAAAATGGGACCCGGGACAACCCTCAATGAACGTGGCCAAGGCCTGTTGGATGCCACTTATCGAGCGCTAGGATATCGATCCTGCGCTTCCGGACGCTGGACGATGTAAGTCGTTTTTGTCCCTTTCGCTACCAAAATCCGGGGACAGTTACTAATTATTTGCAAGGGATTCCTTCATTTGATTAGAGAAAAAGAGAATAAAGGGGCCTGTCCCTTTTCCTTCGAGAACGCGCTGGCCGCTACCACGCTGGAGGAACAGAAGGAGTGGGTGCGGAAGGCCGACCTGCGCGTCGCCGAGATGCTGTGGGTGATCAGGGGGCCACTGGCACCCCCGTTCGGTGCCACCCAGCCGTGGATCAAGGGCCACAACGGGGAAACTGATCTCGGCATAACTGTGAACAAACCCTGGCTCGCCTTAATTTGGGTCGATCAGGAACTGAAGAAAGAGATGGGGTTCTGAGAAGGTAGGTAAATTAGCGCATTCCCATCATTGTTTATGGTAGCCGCTCGGCGTACCGGTCGGACTACCGCGCGGTGTACCAACTCCGGCGTTTTTTGGCGGGAACCGGTACGCTGGAGCAGCAGTCCCGCCCTACCATACCCGTAAATTTCAAGCTGACAGTGTACTAGTTCGACTTGCGAGCGGGTGTGATACAGCCGAACTCGATCAGCGTATCGCCGGTCGCTTTCAGGGTATCCCTCACATGATGGGTTTTCAGACCCAGTTCCGTGATGGCTTTGGTACACCGTGCCCGTAGTCTGGCATCAGTGGCTGGTGGGTCATAATCTCTGGCAACATCGATTTCCGGATACAGTTCAGCAAGCAGGTCGAGCAGCATACGCATGGAAAGTTCCCCTGACTCATCGGTCGCGACCAGCATGTATCTTGAACCATTTTGCGCAACCTCGCTGGTTGCCATCAAGCGTTGTGCTTCGGCAATATCCCGGACGTCGATGATATTCCATCGCATACCAGGACCGTCTACTGGCGCAAAAGTGAGGTCGCGAAAGGTCGTGCCAGAGAGGAAGAGACCAATCCGATGCTGCCAGATCGTATTGTGCGGTTTCCCCAGCAAGGGGCCGAGCACATGACATGGACAGCAGGAAACCACATCGATGCCATGTTTCTCACCAAACGCGTAGCCCAATTTTTCAGCATCGACCTTGCCTTTGGCATAATCCTTTTGCTCAACTGTCCAGTTCATAGATATTTTGCCTTCCGGATTGGTAGAGGTGTGTCTTTCTTCCAGACTTTCATAAGAACCCCCCACCCAATCCTCTTCGGTATAGATGTAGTCGGCAAAACGACCTCCCCCCATAATTGCGGCGCATGAAGACGTGTAGACAACGCGTTTAACGGTGCCTGCTTTTCTGCAGGATTCGAGAACGCCACCAGTGGCGTCCAGCAATCCATCGTATATACGTTGTGGCGAGGGTTTGCCGTAGGTCGGATCGGTACCGATATCTGCGGCTACGTGAAATACCGCGGAGCATCCCGCGAATGCTTCGTCATAGGAGCCTTCTGCGGCCTTTATCAGGTCACAGGAATACAGTTCGATATTACCAGGTCCTTTCTCGTCCATGGCATGGAGATAGGAGATCTTGTCGGTTCGGCTGGTGTCGCGGACGCAGGCGTAAACGTTGTATCCCGCTTCTACCAGGTTTTTAACGAGATGAGATCCGATGTAACCGGATGCGCCGGTGACGGCGACGGGACCCTCTTCAGGTCCTGAAATTGAAGGCATTGTTGGACTCCTTTAGTTTAAAGTTACGCAGTATCTGCGTGAAATAATCGTGTGTGTCAATCTTCCCGATACCCTTGATCCCGTGAATGGCATTCGGGAAAGATCCTTCCTAATTACCGGTATGTTGGTTCAATGTCAATCAGAAAATAACTTACGTGAAATTTTGGCTGGCGCTCTGGCCGGGGCTTTTCCTGACGATTGTCGTCTACTCTCAACCTGTTCGGTGATGTGGTGAGAGACTTGCTCGATCCGCAGCTGCGAGGTGCTCATGGAAGTTATGGTGCCACAAAGAGGAAACGCAAACGAGGCCTCCTAGCCTGATTGATCAACCCTTTCAATTGGTAAGCGCACCAAAGGGTCACCGTAAAGAACTGACTTATAGTGGTTTCCAGCCACCTTTCGTCATTCCTCCGGTACAAATCCGGACGTGCGCTGCTAACGCATCCGGCTCCTGCTTCGAGTCAGACGCTCAAACGTTGATTCGGATACGGGTGGGTTGTCCTTACAGAAGGAATGTGTAGTTTGACCAGTACTTTGAAGCGTTCCCAGTTCATCCTCTTTGCTTTGTGACTCCTCCGTCTTAGTGATTTGAACCACGTCCGATGGATTTCCGTGCGAAAAGCATTCAAGGAACTCCGGTTGCCGGGGACTCCATAGTAGTTGTACAGACCGTTTAAAACAGACCTGAGCCATTTTCCTTGTTCATGCGCATTTTCATGACGTTTGCGTTTCGCTTCAAGTTTGATCTCTTTGAGCTTCTTTCGCAACCTTTTGGAAATGGTGAGACGGGTGAGCTTGAATTTTCCATCCTTTATCCGAGTGTCACAGACATGAGTGAATCCTGAAAAGTCGAAACTTTCCGGTTTTCCCAGACCTTGTTTTTCCCGGTTATCGGCGGCAAATCGCCCGAACTCGATGAGGCGTGTTTTCTCTTCATGTAAAGTCAGTCCAAATTGAGAGAGGCGTTCTCTTAGTTGGCGATTAAATTTCTGGCCATCTTCAGAATATTGAAAACCCACGACGAAATCATCCGCATAGCGAATGATGTAAACTTCCCCCCGAGCTTCCCGCCTTCTCCATTGATTAACCCATAGATCTAAAACATAGTGCAGGTAGATATTTGAATAGATTGGAGACACTACCGAACCTTGTGGTGTTCCGACCACCGTTTCAGACCACTTCCCCTCTTCGATGACTCCGGCGCGCAACGTTTTCTCTGCTAAACGCAGAATCCTTTTGTCGGAGATTCGATGCTCGATAAATTTCAGCATCCAATCATGCTGAATTGTGTCGAAAAATCCTTGAATATCCGCATCTAAGATGTAGCTCACTTTCCGTTGGGTAATGGCCACATACAAAGCGTCTAAGGCTTGATGTTGGCTTCGTCCGGGTCGGAACCCGTAACTAAACCCAAGGAAATCCTCCTCATAGATCGATTCCAACGTCCAAACAAGGGCTTGTTGTACGATCTTGTCTTCAAGTGCGGCTATTCCGATTGGCCTTTGACGGCCATCCGGTTTAGGAACCCACACTCGCAGAGAAGGGTGAGGACGATAACGTTCTTGGTGGATCCTCCCGTGCAGATCGTTAATCCGCTCCAGGAGATTTATGCCATACTCATTCCAGGTCTCCTCGTCCACTCCCGCCGCTGAGTTGCGATTGAGATCAAAGTAAGCTCTCCGCAGTAAGTCAGGGTTGATGTGATGAAAGAGATTGTTGAATTGAAGATGGGGGTTCCTCTTCGCCCTTTGGCGCACCCTGCTTAAACCGCTCTCTGATTTTACCGGCCTCTGAGTTCCGAACACAGGAGGGCAAGCAGAATTCCTCTCAGCCAAGTCCCTTTGCTCCACAGGCTCCGTTGATTTCCTTTGCATTGTTACTCTCTACAAATGATCTCATTGTTCGCCGCTTCATCGCTACTACGAACTTGTCCGACTTCCTGAAAACGTCGATGTCGGGGTTATTTATTAATTTTCCCGACCCGACTACCAATAGAATGTTGACAGTCGTCTTCAGGATCTCCCAGGTTCCGGTCAAGAAACTTCCACACATGCACCGGGTCTTCGACTCCGCCAGGCTCAGCCGAGACTCACGCTAACGCCTTCGGTTGATATTGCCTTCCCCACCAGACCACAAGGTCAGCGCCTGAAACTATGATTTCGGAGCTCAATACCGAGCCTGTGTTCTCCCCTGTCAACGCTTAGCGCCTATCCTTGCGAATAACCACTCATGACTCGGGGACTCGGCGGGTCGTTACTGCCTTACCGAGTAAGAGACTTTCACTCTCTATTTCTTGCCAGCTTTCCTGGCGCACGGCCTGACCCCTTTTTGTCCAGCGCGTCATAAAGACCCGTGGCGCCACGCTGATGATCTACGGTCTGCTCTGTCTTTGAAACAATCCCTTCTTTGTGAAAAATTTGACAACCGGAATCAAGCCTGCTTGCGCGGTCAGGTCTCTGCCTCCCTGGCTGATATGGATGTTTTTTGCTGTCGTTCTTGCCGATCTTGTGCTACCTTTGTTTTTCATGGAAATGGTGATCTCTTAAAATGTTGATTCTGCTGTTAACTATTTGAGTATATTACCATTTCCATGTTTGATTGTCATCTAATTGCAGGATTTAGGTACAATGCTTAAGGAGACTAGTTGGAAACAACAAATTCTTGCTTTCTCAATGCTCATTCACATTTTCATAAATTATATTGGAGATACGATGAAGACCAAAGACCTAATAGCGGAGGCGATTTCTCTTCCAGTTGAAGAGAGGGTGATCGTGGTTGATTCGCTACTGAAAAGCCTTAACCCCCCTGAATCAGATATTGATCAAAAATGGGCAGCCGTTGCAAAGCGGAGACTGAAAGAGTTGAGGTCGGGTGAGGTGGCGGCTATTCCAGGAGATGAAGTATTTAAAAAAATTTGGAAGAGATTTTCCTTATGAAATATTTGTTTCATCCGGAAGCTGAATCAGAATTTGATCAGGCTATTGAATACTATGAAGAGAAGGAAGCAGGCTTGGGATATGACTTCGCGGTAGAGGTCTAAATAACGATTGAAAGAACTCTGACACACCCCAAGGCGTGGCCAATGATAGTAGGTGAAATCAGAAGATCTCTGATCAGAAGGTTTCCATACGAAATCCTATATGCGGAAGAAGACAAAGAAATTTTCATTGTAGCTGTGATGCATCTGCATCGAGATCCGGAATACTGGAAACACAGAATATAAGAACTTATCCTTAAATAACATTAACTTTCCTGTAAGTTATGATAGCTGCAGCCAATTGAAGCAGTGCGAGATAAGTTTGATTATATTTTTCGAATCGGACCATTATCTTGCGAAATCTGTTGAACCATGAATGGCTCACCTCGACGACCCATCTTCTGGGTCTGTATTGGGGATTTGCTTTTTTTTCTTGAATCTCTTCACCCCGTTTTTTCACATGTGGCACATAATCATTGGATCGAATGATCTGTGATGCTGGCTCACCGTGGTAGCCTTTGTCTGCGCACAGATGTTGTTCAATGCCCTCAGGCCGCGCAATGACGATTTCCTCCAAGACCAATTCCAACTGTGTCACATCATGCCGGTTCGCCCCGGTTACGACGAGGGACAGCGGGACACCACGGCCGTCAACCAGCAAATGACGCTTGCTCCCTTTTTTTTCCCCTGTCAGTCGGGTTTCGACCAACGGTTTCCTGAGCCAGTGGGGCTTTGACAGTCGTGCCGTCTATGCTTTGCCATTTCCAGGAGATCCCTTCCATCTCATCATATTCGGCAAGTCCGGCTTGCCAAAGCGACAAAAAGAAACCCGCTTCATTCCAACGCATGAAATGAGCATGGATGGCACTAGGACTCCCATATTTTTCCTTGGGAAGGGCTCTCCATTGACAACCGGTGCGCAAAACATATACAATTCCCTCGAAAATTTGGCGCGCAGGCATTGGCTTTCTACCACCACCGGGTTTGCGCTTGTAGGTCTTGTTCGGGTCACGTTTGGGTTTTGGTATCAGTGGCTCCACTCTGGCCCAAAATGAATCAGATACTTCCCACGACTGTACTTTTGCCATATAGCCTCCATGCGTTTATGGTTGAACATGATGACAAAAATAATGCAGGAAATACCAATTTTCAAGTTATTAAAGGATAAGTTCTAAGTCGAACAAGGCGCTGAACAAAGACGCCAACCCCACGCTATCGCCAAGGTTTTTTCGATAAGTAATTCAACATCATTTCTTTCACTCATCCCTGTTGAGTGGGCGCTTGTTACCACTGCGTTCGCAACACAAAAAAGAATCCTTCCATTGAAAGAGTTGCGGTACAGATCAGGATTGAGTTAAGAACCATTCCCAGAAAACAAAAAGACGTCGAGCTCTAAAAAGTATCGATTCTTCCTTCCTCCTCTGAGCGAAATGGTCCTGAAAGGGCGGTAAATCCGCGGAATTGTGCGGAATGACAGAATCGAGAAAGGGGAAGGAGGAGTATGGAAAAGAAAGTAATTCGTATGACAGTCCGGAAGCAGGGAGGAGTTGAGCGAATAGAATACTTGCCGGTTGATGAGATTGCGCCCTCTCCTTTCCAGTATCGTGAATATTTTGACGAACAAACGCTTAAAGAATTAGCAGCCAATATTGAACAAGACGGGTTAATCGAGTCGATTGTGGTCCGTTGGCATCAGGGACGTTATGAGCTGATTGCCGGGGAAAGACGATTGCGCGCTCTCAGAGACTATAGTGAGCAAACACTCATTTTTCTGTAACACCTCGGCTCAGTTCAACAACATTTTATCCGAAATGGCCGCCGAATTTTTGTGTCGGAATAAACGAGTGTGCAATCAGGCCACTGATAAAAAAGGGGGTCAGGCCGTGCGCCAGGAAAGCTGGCAAGAAATAGAGAGTGAAAGTCTCTTACTCGGTAAGGCAGTAACGACCCGCCGAGTCCCCGAGTCATGAGTGGTTATTCGCAAGGATAGGCGCTAAGCGTTGACAGGGGAGAACATAGGCTCGGTATTGAGCTCCGAAATCATAGTTTCAGGCGCTGACCTTGTGGTTTGGTGGGGAAGGCAATATCAACCGAAGGCGTTAGCGTGAGTCTCGGCTGAGCCTGGCGGAGTCAAAGACCCGGTGCATGTGTGGAAGTTTCTTGACCGGAACCTGGGAGATCCTGAAGACGACTGTCAACATTCTATTGGTAGTCGGATCGGGAAAATTAATAAATAACCCCGATATCTACGTCTTCAGGAAGTCGGACAAGTTCGTAGTAGCGTGAGCAGCCGACAAGGCTGTGGATTTTGGAGAGTGAAAGTCTCTCTGTCGTCAGTTTCCCATTCGGGCGACTAGCATATCCGGTGCGCTTAGCAGGTAACTGCTTTGCGTTCTGCCCGGAAGTAAAAGTCACCGTCTGCTTTGGACGAGAGTCCATAGTGGGAGCCAACAGGGTGGCGAGCAAACCTGGAGGCCTGAACATTAGTGAATGATTGCAGCTCCGAAAGAGACTTCCGTCGTGAATTGGCTTGACGGTGTGTTGCCCAACCGCCGACCCGCTCGCTACTCGGGGAAGGCCGAAGTTCCAAGGGAAGTAATGGGAACAGGCACCTTGGAGGGAGCCGGAGTATGGATCCAAGCATCCAGGGAAAGATCCACAGAGATAACGTCGGGAAGGGCCAACTTCCAGCAGGGACTCGCAATAACCTGCAAGGACCTACCGTATAGGGTAACACCGAAATCGGCAGGAGGATTTTGGTCTGGCGCATGAGTCCGTATGAGCGATGAAGACCGGGTAACGCTGGTCGAGGGGATGCTTGGACATCTCCCTTTTGGAGGTAACACCTCTAAAAGGCAAAGGGGCTCTCGGTAAATGGCGGGCATTTCATGAACCACTGCCGAACTTGTGTCGGTCAAGAGTGTCACCACAAAGAATGTCGAGCTGGAGATCAAATCACTCACTCCAGGGGTGAATGCAGGCGAGTGCTTAAGCTTCGGATTGGGTGGGAAGGGTTTCTGGGGAAACGCTGTTGCTGCCAACCGGACTCGGGAAATCCGACCGTCCGGGATGAGAGGGGGGCTTGCGGAAACGTGATGCAGGGTCTGACGCCCTTTTGCCACGAAACCGGAAACGGGGGATACATTGGAAGTCGTTGACCTAAACATGCGCGCGCCGTATTTCTACCCGGCATGAAGCGGCGAACAATGAGATCATTTGTAGAGAGTAATAATGCAAAGGAAATCAACGGAGCCTGTGGAGCAAAGGGACTTGGCTGAGAGGAATTCTGCTTGCCCTCCTGTGTTCGGAACTCAGAGGCCGGTAAAATCAGAGAGCGGTTTAAGCAGGGTGCGCCAAACGGCAACGTTTGAGCGTCTGACTCGAAGCAGGAGCCGGATGCGTTAGCAGCGCACGTCCGGATCTGTACCGGAGGAATGACGAAAGGTGGCTGGAAACCACTATAAGTCAGTTCTTTACGATGACTATTTTAAACGGCACCTTGCATCGTTTTATTTGCAGACCATTTCCCTCGATTTCACCCTTCCGATTTTCGCACTAAAACCATTCACTGTTTTCAAACAGATATGGCTCAAGCCACTTTTTGAAACCAGGAAGAACGTCGTTATTTTTTAACAAAGTAGGAAGTGTGAAGAAAATTGTCCTTCAGGGTGATTCTAGAAGGTTCCGAAGTTTGGGACATGGTATGATTTTTTCCAGAAGAAAACTAGCAAAAAAGGCAGGGCAATGGGGCTAATTTGAGAGGAGCGTGAAATTTTTCTCGTTCCCACGCAAAGCATGAAATGGGGTCAAAACGGTCTGCCCACTGCTTAATGTGGTGGTCTAATAAAAGGCTTGATTCCTTATTCGGGCAGCTGTTTTTCTAATTGTTCAAGCAGGTTTTTTAACGCTTCCTCTGTTTTTTGAAAGAGTTCTTCTTTGGGAGATTGGGGTTGTTTTAACATTTTTTGGGCGAATCGAATTTCACCCACCAACTCGCCTTGATCCAACCCTTTTTGAATTCCTGTTTGGATTCCTTCCTGAATTCCTTTTTTTTCGCCTTGAGCAATCAACTGTTCTGCAATCGACATCGTTTGTTCTCCTAAATGTTGAGAGTCCGAGTATTCTTCAATAGCTTGCGCTAATGTTTCAGGGGACACCTCCTCTTGAATGTGCCAAAAATAACGCAGAAAGACTTGAATATAATCAATTCCTCCGGTTTTCTCCACTTCTTCCAACAGACGGATCAGCATTTCTAATCCTTTTTGTATTTGACCATGAAACGCTTGAGATAGCAAGAGTTGCGCAATTCTTGCTTTGACTTCCCCTTGGAACGATTCGAGTCCAAATCCGGATTGATCGACCAAAAAATGGCTAAATCGGGGAAGATACTCCCGATCCAAGCCCTCGGTCTCAATAAGTTCCTGGAATTCTGTGGAAAAATTCCAAGTCCGCTCCCCTTGATAAAACACAATGGGAAAGATGGGCTTGAGCTTTTGTTGCTCAGCAAAAACCTTGAACGAATCATCCCAAATCCGACAGCAATATTTCAGCAATCGGAATCGAATCCATTTACTGGGTTCAGACTGATGCTCAAAGAGCAAGTAGATCATGATCCTCTGGTTGCTACCCTGCCGTTGTGCTTGATACAGCAAGTCCGACTCAGTTGCCTGAAAGGCTTCATCCACATATTCCTTATCGGTTAGGTGGAGAGAGGTCCAGTCGATTTGATCCACTAAAGATGTAGGCAAATAACTCTTAAAAAAACTGGACGCCTCCTTTGGATCAGAAAAAACTGTTTTGAATAATTTATCATGTTGCTTGTGCAGTTTATCTTGAGAGGGATCGGGCATGTGTTTGATTTCTCACTTTGAACTTCTCTCTGGTGAATAAAAAATTGTCGTAGATTTAATCGGGTCAGATGTTTTTAACGACAGCCCTACAGAGGGTAAGCCTTATCCCATTTTTAAAAAATTGCCAATTTCTTTTTCTGAAAATCCGGGGACAGTTACGAATGTCACTAAGAACCTGTTTGAAATAAGTTGAGCTTCCTATTGGAAGTGTTCCATGTCACATTCATTTTGAGAAAAATGAAACCTTAATAACAAGGAGTGAACATGGAACGTTCAGGTTATAACAGTGATGTCAGTGATAAACAATGGGAAAGACTTCAAGAGTACCTTCCCGAACTTTCAACTCGTGGAGCCCACCTTCGTAAATGGGAACTACGAGTTATCATAAACGCCATTTTGTATGTAGTGACCACGGGTTGTCAATGGAGAATGCTTCCCAAAGATTTTCCTCCTTGGCAAAGTGTTTATTACCACTACAATAAATGGTGCAAGAACTACACTTGGTTCCTGATTCACCAGTTTCTCCATCGGCAAACCCGAATAGAAATGGGCAGAGCTCCCGAACCCAGTGCTGCAATGATTGATAGTCAATCCGTCAAAACCACGGAACTGGCTGATAGTCGAGGTTTTGATGGAAATAAACGAATCAAAGGGCATAAAAGGCATGTAGCTGTCGATATCTCGGGAATTCCTCTCATGGTTAAAGTCACTGATGCCAATGCCTCCGATTCCAAAAGTGCTTACGATCTTTTGGAATCGATGTTTAGCTGGTTCTTTTCGATTCAGATGATTTGGGCCGACGGAGGTTATCGAGGGGAATTAGCCCAATGGTTATGGAATCGATTTCAATGTGAACTTGAGATCACTCTAAACCTCCAAGGAACGGGCTTTCAGGTCCTACCGAAAAGGTGGATCGTCGAAAGAACCTTTTCCTGGTTTGGATGGTATCGAAGACTCAACATCGATTATGAAAGAAAAACAAAAAACTCTGAAAACATGATCTATGTCGCTATGATTTGCTTGATGTTAAAGAGAATTAAATGACTTTCAAACAGGTTCTAAGATAATGATCATTATCTTTTTTAATTTTCGTTGATCCAAACCAGCATCTCATTTTCTCCTCGATTGGCCCAAAGGAAGTAGGGAATGAATGTGGCCTTCACTGACTGACGTTCGGGCTTTGACTCTCCGTAGAGCTGTTCTGAATCACTTTGGAGGCGCTCTACGCCAACCCGTAATGCCTGACAGCCCGGTAGCAAAGTTTCGTCGGTAAGCCATTCAAAGGCAGGTTGAGTGGGCAGGATGATCTGATTGAGATCTGGCTGATTGTCAATGGCTTCCAGGCAATACAACAGGGGGCCACGGAAGATAGTAGTCCGGCGAATGTTGCAACGGACTTTGGCTTGGGAGCGCACCAATCTTGGGGAAAAATTGAAGCTGAGCTCGATCTTGTCCCCATCTCGCCATTCACTGTTAATGCAGGCATAGCCCTGCTTAGATTCACAAGAGGGAACCTCTCCATTAACTTTAATCTGCATCTGAGGATCCCACTCCGGGATGCGTATCAGTATAGAAAAAAAAATCCGAAAGGGTCAGGCCTTTGATTAAATGAAAAGGGGGCAAAAAAACTGGACTCATTCCTAATCACTTTCTAATCAAATAATCAAAGGCCTGACACCTTTTCATCCGAGTTAATCAGTGTTATATAGTAGAACTCCTGACTGGCGAGTCACCGCTGGGTTACATCGACTTTGTTTTTTTGGAAAGAGAACAACAATTTGTGCAAATAATTTCATAAGCCAGGAAACTAAAGACGTACCATAGGGACTTAAATCAAAAAAGGAGACATACATGATTATTGACAACCGCATTGCAGCATCACACGACGAACTCACCCGCATCCGCAGAGACATCCATGCTCATCCTGAATCCCAAGACTCAGGACATGATTGAGCGTAAATTACGGCAAATCGCTGAAGGCGTTGGGGTCGCCTATGGGGTAGCAATCGAATTTAGCTACGATCGGCGTTATCTGCCGACGATCAATACAGAGATTGAAACAGAAAAAGCGGCCGCTGCGGCAGCGGCAATCGTTGGTGCTGAAAACATTCTTCGTGATGAACCGCCCTCGAAGGGAGCCGAAGATTTTTCTGGATGCTGAACCAGCTTCCAGGTTGTTATATTTTTATCGGAAACGGGGTTGAAGGTGGTCCAGGCGGCTGCCATGCGCACAATCCAAACTACGATTTCAACGAGGAGATCCTGCCTCTTGGCGTGAGCTATTGGTCTGGGCTCGTTGAACAGGAATTGAGATAGATTAGAATGAGCGGCTATGACCCCTCGGCCAATGAGCGACGGGTCGAACTCTACTTCGATTCTTCGTTCAATTTCTTGTAATTTTCATACACAAACGAGGGAAACAGGACGAGCATATTGCCGTCTGGGTCCCTGATCCATCTGGCTGGATTAAGCTTGTGGGCTTGGTGGACTTCTATTCCCTTGCTGGTGAGATATTCCTCAGCCTCTTGCATATCCTCCACCTCGATGGCCATTAATCGAAAGCTCATTTCGAATGGTGGCCTGTTGTAATCGGGATCGGGTCCGTCTGCGTTGAACCCAAACAGTTCTATCACGGCGCCATCTTCGAGGACGAGATTGGCAAGCTCATCCACCTGCGCCGAGCCCGTGCCCGGTTCGACTTTCCATCTCTCTCGAACTTTGAAGCCCAGGATTTCTGTATAGAATTTGATGAATCTCTCGAAATCAGCGGTTCCGACGCCTATATGATCAAGTTTTTTAAACATGACTCACCTCGTTAGGTCATGTTCTCTCGGTAATCCAGTTTAGTAGCAAAAAACGAATGACCTTGCGACGATTAACACATGGCCGGAACCCGCTGATCGGAACACGAAATTTGAACCCGCCTGCCGATCTATGAATCATCTTCCCCCCCTTTCACATATTCATACCACGTATCCGTCACTCGATACCCGTAATTGGTATAAAACAACAGTGCCTCGTGGTTTCGAGTCGATGCACTGATCAACGCGTGTTTGTATCCCAGTTTCTGTTCCTCCCAGAGTGCCCGCTGGAGCAAATACCGTCCCCACCCCTGTCCCTGGACCGAATCGTTGACCCCAAGCCATCGCATAAAGGTCTGATCCTGGGCTTCGGCTGCCCGCATTCGATGTCCTACAGAAAAATTCTGACACTGCGCAAAGCGTTCCCCGTTGCGGAACGCATAGACCTCCAACCCTGGCAACATTCCATATCCGTCGAACGGTTGAACCTGAATCTCCACACTGCTATCTTTCAAGACAGGCTCCGTCACCTCAAAATGGGGCCAGACCATTAAAATCTCGCCCCGATCAATCTCATAGCCATTCATCCCGAGCAAACCCGTCACATGCCCTTGCTGCTCTGTAACCCCATAGCCCAAAAAGTAAAAGCGATAAACATACGGCGTTAAAAACGCATAAATCCGACCGATCTCTGCTGCCCTGAAGCGAGACTCCGCTTCGTCTAAAAGCGTCTGCCCGACCTCCCGATTGCCCGGCACATAACTCAAAAAACGAATCACGCCATTTTGCTTTCCTGTATCCTCATCATTTTCGATACTGATATGCACAAATCCAACCACTTCACCACCCTGTTTCGACACAATCACCTGATGGGAGTGAAGCCTGTCCAGGTGATAGAGTTCGTTCTTATACCGATCGTGCCGGACCCCCCAGTCAAACTCCTCGACCGAAACCGGGTAACAATACGGCAGGGGTTCGATCTGCCGATTGTAAAACGGCGTCAGGTCACTGATATTCGTAAGATCCCAGTCTTCCAGATTCATCATCGCCCTCCTTTCACCATTCTAATCGGACTCAGTCGCTCCGGAATTGGAGCGATGATCCGCGTAAAATATACTTGCCCCCTACATTGTCAATACCAAAATTCATTCTGTGCTCCTATGAGACCGTCTCTGCTAAGAGAAGGGGTTGATCAATCTGGCGAGGAGGCCTCGTTTGCGTTTCTTTGCGGCGCCGTAGCTGCCCTGCCCGCCCCGCAGTCGGGGATCGAGCAGGTCCCGCACCGCATCGCCGAACATGTTGAAAGAGTAGACGACAATCGTCAGGCACAGCCCCGGCCAGAGCGCCAGCCAGGGGGCCTGTTCCATGTACCGGCGCCCTTCCCGGCTGAGCATGCCGCCCCAGTCAGGAATGGTGGGTGGCAGACCGTAGCCGAGGAAGCCCAGAGCAGCCAAAGACATAATCACCCCCCCGATGTTAATGGAGAAGACAATGATGACGGGTGCCATAATATTGGGCAGCACATGGTGGTTCAGGATTCTGCTCGTGGGGGTGCCCACGGCCTGGGCTGCCAGAAAATAGTCATTCTCTTTGATAGCGATCACGGCGCTTCTGATGACTCTCGAGCCGCTGATGCCTCCGGCGATCCCCAGCACCACGATGATCTGGAAGAGATCCCTTCCCACAATGGACATGACGGTCAGCAAGAGCAACAGTCCCGGAAAAGCCATCCAGGCATCAACAAAGCGCTGCACCGCCAGATCCAGTTTACCCCCGATGAATCCTGAAATGCCACCGATGAGGACAGCGATGACGACATTGAGCATGGTGGCGGCCAGACCGACAAAGACGGAGAGATGCGCCCCGAAGATCAGGCGGCTGAACAAGTCTCGTCCCATCTGGTCGGTCCCCAGCAGATATTGGGATGATGGGCCTGTAAGCCTGTCCATCAGGTGCATTTCCCTAAAGGAATAGGGCGCCAGCGCATCGGCAAAGATCGCCACCAAAATCAAGAGCAAGATGATCACCCCGCAGGCAGTGCCAAGAGGCTTCTCCTTGAAAAGCCTGATCCAAAAATCAGCAAACCGGCCCCGTCGTTTGGGCTCACGGATAGGGGATGGTGTCTCATTCATACCGAATCCTGGGGTCCAAGTAAGAGTAAATCAGGTCGATCATGAGATTGATCCCCAAAACCGCGGTAGCAAAAATCAGGTTTATTGCGGAGACGATCGGGTAGTCTCTTGCATCGAGCGCAACCACAAACAGACGGCCTATCCCCGGCAGAGCGAATATTTGCTCCAAGATAACGGAGCCCCCGATCAGGATGGGGAGCTGCAGGCCGACGAGCGTCACTACCGGGATGAGGGCATTCTTGATGGCGTGTCTTATTATAACTATCCGCTCCCTGAGCCCCTTCGACCAAGCCGTCCTGATATAGTCTTGCCTGAGCACCTCCAGCATCATGGTGCGCGTCATCCTCATGGTGCTGGCAGCAAGGGCCGTCCCCAGAATCACGGCCGGAATGATGAACATCCCGAGATTTCCCAGCGGGTCTTCCTTGAAGGGGATCAGCTCTACCGGTGGCGACCAGCCCCACCAGAGTGCCGGGTAGAGCAGGACCATAGTTGCCAGCCAGAAGTTCGGCGTTGCCAAGCCGATGACGGCGACGGTTCGCCCGACGTAGTCGGCGGTGGTATCCTGGCGGATCGCCGAGTAGACGCCGACGGGCAGGGCGATGACGAGACCAATTACAATTGCCAGAACACCAAGCTCAATGGTGACTGGCAATCTCCCGATTATGCTCTCCTCTACCGTAGTGCCTCCGCCATACAGTGAGTGGCCAAAGGTGCCCTGGAGGAGACCTCTAAAGTGGGACTCACCGGTAAGCCGCCAGTCAGGGGTCGACAACACTCCGATCCAGCGTCCATACTGCACGTAGACAGGCACGTCCAGTCCCATAATACGCTCAAGAGTTTCGCGGTCTCTGGCACTCACGGAACCCGGATTGCCCTCAGCTTCCATCTGAGCCACCATTGCGTCTATTGTATCGCCGGGGATAAAGCGGACCGTAGCAAAGACTATGATGGTCAGTATGAACAGCGTGGGGATTATGAGCAACAACCGCCTGATGATATAGGTACTCACGTGTTTGCGCCCCAAGTATGGGAGCTGGGAAGCGCGCTCACAAGCGACCACCCCCCGGCTCCACAGGAGTGTACTGCTAGTTTCCCATCATTTCTTTCTTCAGCGCACTATCAATCCAGAGGCGAGAAAAGTGGGTATGACGCTCGGCGTATCCCATACCCCATTCACCGTGCCAACCCTGCACCCACGGCTTGGCCACCTGAAATAAGGGGCTTACAGGTCTAACCAGGCCAAAGTGCTCCCTTACAAAGATCTCATCGATCTTTCGAATGTTGCTAAAATACTCCTCAAGGTCCGTAGTATTGTTGGCGTTATTATAAAAGGTTTCGATACGCGAGTCCTTCACCTTGCTGTAGCTCTCGTCACGCACGTTTTGGGTGGCGAGCCCTGCAAACCAGAGCCCTGGGCGACGTTCCCCCATACCCTGACCACGCATTATGTGCCACTCGTGCGTGTCCGCTCCAAAGGCAGCGGACTGCTCAGCTTCAGGAGTAACAACGATCTCGGCATCAACGCCAATGGCGCGGAAGAACTCTACGACGATTTCTGCATAGGTCGATTCAAACCTCACAAGATTGCTCAGCGTGAGCTTGAATCGATAGCCGTCGGCGCCTCGTGGATATCCGGCCGCATCAAGCAACGCTTCTGCATCTGCCGGGCGATACTCATACTCACGCTTGACCTCGTCGGGCCATTCTTTATATGGCCAGACCCAATCTGTAAGATTTTGACCTAAATCCTGCAATTAGATGACAATCAAACATGGAAATGGTAATATACTCAAATAGTTAACACCAGAATCAACATTTTAAGAGATCACCATTACCATGAAAAACAAACGTAGCGCAAGATCGGCAAGAACGACAGCAAAAAACATCCATATCAGCCAGGGAGGCAGAGACCTGACCGCGCAAGCAGGCTTGATTCCGGTTGTCAAATTTTTTCACAAAGAAGGGATTGTTTCAAAGACAGAGCAGACCGTAGATCATCGGCGTGGCGCCACGGGTCTTTATGACGCGGTGGACATGGTCATTTTGTCGGTGGTCGGCATTGTTGGTGGCGCCCGTTCGATTCGTTCGATTGTGACAGTTTGGAACGACCGTGTTTTGAGTCGTGTGGCCGGTTGGCTGAGGATTCCGGATGAAACCACATTCGGCCGGATACTGCGTACTTTCACACAGAAAAACATCAATGAGATGGAGAGCTTGAACCATCGGATTCGAGCCGGTATCTGGCGTAAGGCGCTTCGAAGTGGGACAAGCATCGTTGGGGTGTTACACTGTCTTGTGATTGACGTGGACTCCACTGTGAAAACGGCCTACGGCAAGCAGCAAGGAGTGTCTGTCGGATATAATCCCCACAAACGCGGTGCAGCTTCGTATCATCCTCTGCTGGCATTTTGCGCAGAGACAAAGGAGATTCTTCAGGGTTGGCTTCGTGATGGGAGTGCCTATACCAGCAATGGAGTCGTTGAATTCATGCGGCAACTTCTCGCTCACCTTCCAAATCGGACTCGCACTCTGTTTCGTGGAGACAGTGGTTTTTTTGTGGGGGATTTGCTGGATTTCCTCGAAGAACGAGGCCATGGCTATCTGATCAAGGTCAAACTCAAGGGGCTTGTCTCGTTGTTGGAAACCCAAAAATGGCAAAAAGTGAAGGGGCAGCCCGCTTGGGAAGGGTGTGAGTTTTCCCACCAATGTGAAACTTGGAGGAGGTCAAGAAAATTCATGGCCGTACGCAGGGAGAAAGAGGAGGAACTCAAAGGGATGGCCACCCTCTTTGAGATGAAGGAGTACGATTATTTTTGTTATGTTCTCACTGACGCGCTCACTCCCTGGCAGGCTCACAAAGAGTATGGCCAAAGGGCGGTCGCTGAGACATGGATTGAGGAAGCAAAAAATCAAACTGCGCTGGCTCAGATTAAAACCGACGATTTTTGGGCCAACAGTGCCTTGTTCCAATGCGCGATACTCGCTTACAACACGCTGCGCTGGATGGCCCTTTGTAGTGGTAACGCAATACTGCGCCGTTGGGAACCGGCCACCATGCGCACCTATCTTGTCCGAATGGCAGGAAAATGGACGAGTGGCGCTCGTCAACAAAAACTGAGAGTTCCGGAAAGAACACTTTACAATGCTCAATGGGATGCATGGGTCGCTGTTGGAGAGACCTGGAACCTTTGTTTCACTCCAGTGGATACATTTTGCTGAGATGTAGATTCCCAAATCCAGGGAGAAGTACGTCTTGAATCTTGTGCCCGCGAAAGCGGGTATCAGATCATCACAAAATATGACGATCTAATGGAGGGCGGAAAAACCTTTATGAGCAAGGACTGATGGAAATTCAACTCTCAAATCCTTTTTTTTAAAAAAACCTCTCAAAGAGTGGGGGGAAACTCAATCAAAATATTCAATTGCAGGATTTAGGTTTGAATATAAACCCCATAAGGCTCTACAACTCCTAAACCCTTATGGATGCTAGCGTTAATTGCCTCGTTGTCCACTGCCATCTGCAGTGCTTTGCGCACTCTTACGTCCTGCGTCGGCGGCAAAGACTGGTTAAATATGAAGGAGCCCTTATTCGCTTTAACGAAATGAAATTCGAGTTCAGGGTTGCTCTTCTGGAGGCTCGCTATAATGTCGACATTCGATATCTGAGCGTCTCCCGGGTTACCAACGAAATCAATCCTACCCGTGCGCAATGCCGCAATACGTGCTGACTCTTCTGCTAACAGCACGGGCCTTAACTCGTCAATATAGGGCAGGCGGTTCCCGAATTTTTCGTCAACCCCCCAGTAGTTGGGATTCTTCTTATAGGTCATAGAGCTGCCCTCCACAAATTCAGTCAGTTGATAGGGCCCGGTGCCGACCAGGTTCTTCCAGTCCTCAAAGCTGTTTTCATTCTTGTATACCTCGGGGGGGTACATAGGAGTCTGTTTGTTTAAGAATAGCTCGATCCTAGCCGAAAAGGTATTTTTTAGAATTATATCTTTAAACTTGAGGTTAAAAAGTGCCATAATTCATTGAAATCACTGTGAATAACTTCAATATTAAGAATTATGGCACCCAAAATGAAACCATTCATTCGAGCAGAAAAACATCTTATTTTAAGCGCTCCTGATACAGAATTTGAAAATTTCTTATCAGAACTTGATCAATTGTCTGAGCGAGAGCCGGAGATATTGGACAAAATTGAACAGGATTTGGAGAAATACGCAAGAAATAAAAAGAAAGAGCGTTTAGAGGATAAACGATGGCAGGAAGCCCGGAATCCATGGCTTCCTCATCTTCCCGTAGAAGATGAGGAATTGAAGCCGGAAGAACTGAGGCTGGAAATAGGGTGTCCTCGGATGTCGGCTTTTTTAGTCTACCTTTTTATGATGATTCGGGGATATTTAGGAAGTATCAAATCCCAAACGGCCCAAATATTTCTTTCAGAGTCAATCACACTGCATCTGCTTCTGCTCAACCGTGGATTGAAAATGCCGGGAGCGAGTACAATCCTTGATAATGTCAATGCTGTCAGCAACGAGAGCAGACAGTTTATTTTCGATGCTCAAATTCGAATGGTTCTCGATGAAGAGTTGGACGATTTTGATATTTTAAAACTGGATAGCACCTCTGTAAAAGGAAATACAGCTTGGCCTACTGATTCGTCGATATTGACTCGTCTCGTGGAGCGAAGCTACCATCGAGGGCGTTCCCTTGATACATTTGGAATCGCTGAGATCAGTGAAAGAAATTTTGATTTCCTCATCAAGGAGATGAATAAGCTCTCTAAGATGATTGCTTTTGAGACAGGTAAAAAGGACAGTAAAACGAAGCGAAAAAAACATTACAAAACCCTATTGAAGAAAGCTCAAAGCGCTCATGGGAAATTTTTAAAAGAAATGGCAAAGGTGGATATCCGTGCCCAAAAAGCTCTTCTCCCCCCTTCTCGGAAAACGCGTTTGATTCGCCTCATTGAAATGATGAATGAAGATATTTCTAATTTGCAACGGGTAATCATCTACTGTCATCAAAGAGTTTTTGAAGAAAAGAAGGTTCCTTCTACTGAGAAAGTATTGAGTCTTTCCGATCAGAGCTCGGCTTATATTCAAAAGGGAGATCGAGAAGCGCTTATCGGATATAAGCCTCAATTAGGAAGGAGCGGAAATGGTTTTATTTCCGTGTTAATTACTCCGGAGGGCAATGCTGCTGATTCAGGGCAACTCGACCCTGCCCTTGTTGAACATTTGCGATGCACCATCACCATTCCCTCTGAAGTGAGCCTTGATGATGGATATGCCAATCAGGCGATCAGAGAAAAGTGGATGGGCAAAGGCGTTAAGGTTTTTAGTATTAGTGGGGCAAAGGGAAAAAAGATGACCCCGATTGAAGAATGGGAAAGTGAAATCTATTTGGAATCACGAAATGGAAGATCTGCTGCAGAGTCGTTGATGTTTCATCTTAAGCATCGTTTCCATTTCGGACAAGTTATGCGCAGAGGGATTGAAAACGTTCGGGCAGAGTTGCTGGAAAAAGCATTAACCTATAATTTTTGCAAAATGATTGAGTTGAAAAAAAGACAACTCAAACAAGCGGCCTGAATATTCAATGGGGGAGTGTGAAATATGAGCAGGGGCGAGGAAAGTATGTCCAAAAAAGATTTTTTCCCTATAAAAACTGTGCTGTGGGCGAATAAAAAACAAAAATAATCGTTTTCTCGTCATATTGAATCAAATAGAATCCAATTGGTTACATTTACTATTTTCGAAACCCTTTTCGGCTAGGGTCTAACTATTCAGGTCTCTGAAAAACCCGTTTAGTTAAATATCATTAAAAAAGATTCCCGGGGAAGATCAATCGTTTTCACGTCCTCCCACGATATTGCTCAATCAATCGAGAACCTTCTCTGTGACTAAAACAACTCAATGATGGCATCATTCTAGTACACAAAAACCCAATGTCAACCCCCCAAGGCAAAATAAATGCGGGATTCGCAAAAAAAATAAAAAATCAATAAATCTGCTCAAATCCGGGGACAGTCAGAAGCCGTTCAGTTCAATAACGTTGAAAAAAGATTCCCGGCAAGGATCCATCGTTTTCACATCCTCCCAGGGTATTGATCAAGCGGGAACCCTCCCACAGCCAATTTTGAATCAAACGAGCGGAAATCCTCTCCTTCCCTAAAACAACAAGGCATGATTTCAGCACTACTACGCGGCGCAAAGCCTATAGCAAGTCAGGACAGGGAGAATTGCGCAACAAAGGAGGTCAGCTATAAAAAAATATCGGAATGATAGACAAAAAGGCTTAGCATATACTTGGAATCTGCTATGATAGATTCAAATGAATTAAACAAGAATCTATCAGAGGAGATTGAAAATGAAAAGCACAAGTCTCATGGAAATAATCAATAAATTCCCAACAGAAGAAGAAGCACTGAAGCATCTTGAAAATCTACGATGGAGCGATAAACCAGAGTGTCCCTACTGTCATTCCCAGAAGGTGTCGAGACACAAAGAAAAGAACCAAAGAAGCCGGCTTCAATGTCAATCCTGCCATCGTTCTTTTTCGGCAACCGTCAATACGATCTTCCATAACAGCAAACTTTCCTTGAGAAAATGGTTCCTTGGGATCGTTCTCGTTTTGAATGCCAAGAAATCAATTTCAAACCGTCAACTCGGAAGAGACTTGGATTTGAGTGTCAAAACTGCCTGGTCATTCGGGAAACGAATCCGGGAAGCCATGGGAAAAGATGGCGAGCAACAACGTCTATTCAAAGGAATCGTCGAGATGGATGAAACCTATGTCGGAGGAAAGCCCAGGAAGGAGAACAAGAAGGAAGACAGGGATGATGACAACAAGCGTGGTAGGGGAACAAAAAAGCTTCCTGTTGTAGGTATTGCGGAGCGTAAGGGGGGAGTTGCGGCAGAGCTCTTTGATGACAAGTCCTTATCGAACAAGAATTTCAAAGAGATGCTGAAGGAGCACGTTGACCTGGCGAAGGCTGTTTTGATGACGGATCAATATTCAGGGTACCGAGCAATGAAAGATGAAATATTTCATTATTCTGTTGATCATGAAAAGCAATTCGTAGACGGGAATATCCACACAAACACGATTGAGAGTTTTTGGAGTCTTTTAAAACGCGCATGGTATGGCCAACATCACTGGTATAGTCGTCGGTATGCGCATCTTTATATCGGCGAATCATGCTTCAAATACAACCATAGACGCAATGAAAACATGTTCACCGATACCTTGAAACTTTGCCTGGGGGGTTGATATTGACAAAAAATAAACGCCGTGAGATCGTTAAACCTCACGACGTTACAAATGAGCGGATTGCAGAAAGGAATATGCTATTAGTCAAGGAAAGAGACCTAACTTACCATTAATCGCTTAAGCCTTAATGTCTATCATTCCGAAAAATATTTAGCGGTTCATCTTCGGCATGAGCCAAAAAGCGAATGTTCGCTCCACAGTCCAGCGTTTTTTCCAACGGCGATAATGATCGTAAACGCTTTGCCAGGGAGGTAAATCATGGGCAAGCATGCTCCACTGACAACCCGTTTTCACGACATACAAAATCGCATTTAGGTGGCGCTTATGCTCATGAAGATGTCTGGCGTATCCTCAAAAACTGCCTTATTCACTTTTTCCCCAATGCGTACAGATTGGAAACTACACAGGAGATGTTGGTTAAGGGGAAAGAAATAACGCGACGGTAAGGAAATTCTTGTCTAATTAAAGCTTTGCCAATAGAATGGGTGTTAGAAACAGGGTGACCTGGATGCAATTTCTCGCTGAATATTTTCAATTGATTTCAGTGCGTTACGGCGTTGATATGTATCAGGTCAGGTGATTGCTTCCCGGAAAGGCTCTATCATGAAAGGGTTTAAATTGGATAGTAAATGGATTCAATTCAGCGCCATGGGCTTGGAATTGGGAATTTCAGTAATTGTAGGGCTATTTGTGGGAGATTTTCTGGACAAACAATTTGATACTGAACCCTGGCTGCTATTGTTGTTTCTCATTTTCGGACTAATCGCGGGATTCCGCAGCGTTTTCCGCCTCCTTAAAAAACTGAACTCTACAGAAAGCTCCTCCTCTAAATAGTTTGTCAATCCATGGAAAACGAACAACACTCCAACACCAGCAACCCTGCTGCCCCCGTTTCCCCTCAAACAATTGCAACCCTGAACGAAATCACGATTATATTGATCGTGGTGAGCCTGTTGATTGTCGCGGGAACCGCATTTTTCCAGCTTGACTTTGTACCCGCAGTTTTGTTAGGTTGTCTGCTTGTTGGATTGAATTTTTACATCACTCGCCGGATTCTTTTACGGCTCTTGCTTTTTAAAGATTTGAAACGGCGAATGTTGGTTTTTTATCTTTTGAAACTGGGATTATCCGGGATGGTATTGTATCTGGCAATTGTTCATCTTCAGATCTCTGGTCTTGGGATTTTGATTGGATTATCCAACATTGTGATAACAGTATTTATTTTGTTAATTAAGCGCACTTTGTTTCCTTCTATTCAACTCCCCAAGGTTTGAAACAAATTGCTCTATCATCGAAACTTGGGAAATCCATGAAAAAATTCGTCTTAATGGGATTTTTGTACCTTTTTGCTCCATCCGCTTTTGGGGCAGGAGGATTGACCTGGTCGCATCTGGTATTGGGGTTTCTGGAAGAGCCTTTGGCTGAAAAGGGCATCGATCCATTGCCTGTTCTGGATATGCTGTTTGTGGTCGCAGGTCTCATCATATTTGCTTATTTTGGAGGAAAACCTTTTCGACAATCGGACATGCTGGAACCTTCCGGAAAAGCAAATTTTTCTCATTTTATTGAAGTAATGATCAGAGGAATTTATAATTTTCTCTCTGGAATCATTCAGCATGGAGTGGGGGCCAGACCTCTGTTTCCTTTATTGGGGACATACGCCTTGTTCATTTTAAGCATGAATTTGTTAGGCTTGATTCCCGGTTTCAATCCACCAACGGATCAATTCAATGTGACCCTCCCCTTCGCCTTGATAATTTTTGTAACGACCCATTATTTGGGGATCAGGATTAATGGATCCCATTATCTCAAACAGTTTACAGGACCCCTTTGGTGGTTAGCTCCGTTGATGTTCCCCATTGAATTGATCACTCATTGTGTTCGACCAATGTCTTTGTCCATTCGTCTCTTTGGGAATATGACGGGTGACCACAAGGTTGTAGCAGTTTTCACTGCTATTCTTGCGGTTGGATTGCCCATCCCGTTTATGGGATTGGGAGTTCTTATCTCTTTTTTACAAGCATTTGTTTTTGTTTTGTTATCCGCAATTTATTTTGAAAGCGCGATGAGTGAAGCACACTGATCGCAATCGATTAATCTATAAAAGGTTTTGAAATGAAAAAGTTAGGGTTTTTCACATTTTTTATGGTGATCATCGCTGCTCCTTTGTATGCGGCAGATGGTGAATTGGCAACCTTCGGACTGGCTTTGGGAGCTGGTTTGGCCGTTTCCTTAGCTGCTTTGGGTGGAGGGATTGGACAGGGGATTGCTGTCAATGCCGCGTTGGAAGGAATTGCTCGCAATCCCAATGCCTCCGACAAAATTTTTACTCCGATGATTGTAGGACTGGCCTTGATCGAATCTTTGGTTATCTATGGTTTGGTCATCGCTTTCATTCTACAAGGAAAAATATAGTTTATCCTGGGTCTGCTTCGGCAGACCTTTGGACCCCCATTCTCCTTCCTCGATTCTCCAAAACACCAAACCTGTTTGCATCACGGAATCCAACGCGTATTTTTTCCAGAGGATGATCAAACACTGACACCTCGTCGCACCGTAAATTTTTAATTTGGCATAACGTCTGAAGTATTCGTATAGGTACTTGGCTTTTTATGGAGAAATGTGGTTAAATACGAATATCTGAAATGCAGTTTTTTATTTTAGACAAGTAGACATCAACTTGTTTCTAAATTCAGGTATTGAGCAGGATCGATTCCCGAAGTATAGTATAACCTTAAGTTTGTGAGGAGCAGTGATGAATTTTCCGGAAGAGATCGGACTGAAGAAAGTGGGTATTCTCCATAGCGGTCACTTTTATTGGATCCACGCCGTCTCTCGTTGTTATCGTATCAATGAAGTGGATCATTTTTATAAGGATTTAACAACGGATCTCTTTTGTTTTCTGGACAATCAGGGACAATGTCATCATTTCAATCGGGCAGAAAGCAAACTTTCGGCAATGACGCCACTCCAGGAAATACTGGCGATCCCCAACCTGAAAACAATCACATGTTGTGAATTGGTTCCACAAACGGTGGATGCCCTCAATAAAGGAGAAATTGTCCTAAAGTCGGATGATGAAGGCCTGATCCTGATGCAAAAAGCCATTGTTGCATTTTATGAAAAACAGGCCAGTGAAGGCGGTGCGGAATTTTCATTGGAAGCACTGAAAACTACCTATATGCATGAATATGTTCAATCGACCGAATTGCGATACTGACAAATGCAAGTACGATTAAGCGATCATACGCATTGAATATGTTGCTTGAAAGAATTAAAGGACGCTCAATAAAAATTCTTTCCCATCGATCGAAAATTACTCACCGATTAACAATATTTGCTCTCAAAATTTCAAGATGAATAAAAAACGTGTGGCCGTTGCCATGAGTGGTGGGGTTGATTCCTCCGTTGCAGTGGTTTTATTGCAAAAACAAGGTTATGAAGTCCTTGGGATTCACATGAAGCTGCACGATGCGCCACCTGAAGAACGGCAAAACAAAAGTTGTTGCTCTCTCAATGATGCCTTGGATGCGCGGGCTGTTTGCAGCCACCTGGGCGTGCCTTTTTATGTTCTTGATTTCCAGGATGAGTTTAAAGAAAACGTGATTGATTATTTTGTGCAAGAGTACCTTGATGGCAGAACGCCCAATCCATGCGTCATGTGCAACAAAATAATAAAAACCCGATATTTGCTGGAAAAGGCAGACGAATTGGATTGCGCCTATTTGGCTACAGGACACTATGCTCGTGTTGGTAAAGAGCCCATCACGGGAAAGTGGCAAATCACGAAACCACAAGATCGACGCAAGGATCAAACCTATTTTTTGTATGGAACTCCTAACGAGGAACTGCCAAGATTGCTGTTTCCCTTAGCAGATTATTCCAAACCGGAAGTCCGACAGATTGCGGCGCGTCATGAATTGGTTTCCGCACACAAGCCGGATAGTCAGGAAATATGCTTTGTTCCTCAGAACTATCGGGATTTCATTGCCAAACAAACGAAAACCTTACCCGAACCTGGTGATTTTGTTTCCACTTCCGGAGAAATTTTAGGATGTCATAAAGGCATTCCCTACTATACAGTAGGACAGCGTCGGGGTTTGCAAATCAGCAGTAGTGATCCTTACTATGTGATCCATATTCTTAAAGAGACAAATCAAATCGTCTTGGGAAAACTGCAAGATATGCATGTCGAATCGATCCGGGTTTCCGATTTGAATTGGGTATCCATAGATCCAGTTCAGGAACCGATTCCGGTAACTGTCAAATTGCGTTATGCCCACAAAGGAGTAAAAGCGACTGTTATTCCCCTGGATGACAACACAGCTCAATTAATTCTCGATACTCCTGAACGATCAGCGTCTCCGGGGCAAGCAGCCGTTTTTTATCAGGATGAAGTATTGTTGGGGGGTGGTTGGATAGATCACTGTCAGCCTCCTGAGGGAAAATGAATCTGATACTGATCGGCATGATGGGAGGAGGAAAGACGACAATTGGTCGTAAATTGGCCAACCGTCTTGGATACCATTTCCTCGATATGGATGAGCAAATTGAAAGTGATCAAAATTGCAGTATTTCTGAAATTTTTTCTCATCAAGGGGAAGAATATTTTCGGCATTTGGAGACTAAACTGCTCAATAGACTCTTGTTGGCGCAAAATACGGTTATTGCAACAGGAGGCGGTGTTGTGGTGTCGGAAGGTAATTTTGATGTGATGAAAAGAATAGGAACGATCATTTATATAAAAACGTCTATTGAAGACATCAAACTACGGCTCAAAAGTACACTTCACCGACCTTTGCTGCAAACCGAGAACCCTGAGGAGCGAATTCATATGTTGCTTCTACAACGCGCACCTTTATATGAACAGGCTGATCAGATTGTTGAAACAAAGGATTTTTCTCCTCAATATATATCCTCACTGATTATCCAGAATCTATAATCAACCTGAGTTCGACATAAATCTTCAATAATATGATTATCTTAGTGTATATGTCATCCTCGCGAAAGCGGGGATCCGGATTTCAGTCTGGCTGCATACCTCCGGATTCCTGCTCCCTGCTTTCGCAGGGACAAGCTTCGCAGGAATGACAAGTTTTCTCTAAGATATGAAGATTCCATAACATATTGAATTTATTAAATTCTTATCTCGAACTCAGGTTAATCACTTTTTTGTCAGTGAATTTTTCAAATTATCATGCATTGGAGAAGCAGTAAGATTTTAAAGGCAGGTACGACTATCCCCTACGAATATGTCAGCGAGGGAGTGAAAATTTTTTTCACTCCCTCACCTCAGGAGCATAAGAATGATGATGTTTGGAGCGAATTGTGAAAAGGTAGCACAATTGGTATCAGAGTCATTGGATAAGAAATTACCCTGGTATCAGCGGATCCTTCTGCAAATGCATCTTTATGCTTGTGATACCTGTCAAGAATTTACCAAACAAATTCGAGTGCTTCATCATATGGTCCACCAACTCATTCATTCCTTTGAAACAGACGAATCTCTCCAATTACCCCAGTCGGTTAAGCAACGTTATCAAGACGTTTCAAAACAAAGCTAGTCGTCAATGCGCCGCCTCTATAAATTGACGAAAGTAAGCGGGTCGTTCTTGATAATAGTTCAACCCCGCAATTCTCATTCCAGCAAGATCGAGTTGTGCAGTTCGATTCTATTTTGATGAATATTATATGTGAGCTGTTCTCCTCTCACCGTTTCTTCTAAATAACGAACATCCACTTTTCGTGGAAGGTGTAGCAAGCCTTCGTTATATTGATAAATTGCCTCTTCCGTATTGATCCGCATATTTGATTGACGGGTTATTTCGACGTCAGAAGTGAGTGTTACCACTTCTTTTTCCCAGTCAATGCTTCCTTCGTTTGCAGTGACTATAATATCGATAATTGTGCTTTCCGGGTTTTTGAGATTGTATACAAAAATTTGGATATCCGTTAAGAAAACAATCTGATTGTCTTTGGCAACAGAAGCTTGTTTGCCCAGTAATTTCCAACGTTTCAGATTCTGCCAATAATCTTCAATTTCGACCTCATCAAGCTTCAAAAGATATCTGGATTCCCCAAGAGATGGGACGATAGGATCTTCTGGGAATCTCGAATAGATGTAAAAGAGCAATCCTCCCAGAAGCAATAACAGCACAATTTCGATTTTATGTTCTTTAAGGAGATTGAGTGTCCGGTAAGTATCAAGCATGAAATTTCAATCGAGCAGCGAGCAATTGGAAAGAGATCCTGATCAAGTTCTCCAACACCAGAGTGAGAATCGTCGAAACCTATCGTGGGGCTTCCTCATTCCGTCCGCTGCCCCCCCCTGCACCGCTCGGAAATCCACCGCCCGAGGCTGGCGCCAGGATACGCGCTGGATGGCGATGGCATCGCCAATGGTTTCGATGGCTCCCACCAGTGTCACAAACACGAATGCCGGAAGGAGTGCCCAAAAAACCGGTCCGAAACCAAGATCGAAGCCCGGCCATCCGCCTTCCGGAAGCCCGACCTGTTGGCTCTTTGCTGCCAGGGGACTCGCAGTGCAAAGCGTCAACTCAAAATATGGTGACAGAAACGTTCAAATTTGAAATTCAAACAGGAAATCTCAGGTGTCTAAACTCTCCGACTTCTCGAATGCATACATGCTATCAGGTCAGCCCTTCCAGTGGAATGGCTTCCTCAATCAGCATGATTGGAATATTTTCTCGGATGGGATAAAGAAATTTTTGATCATTGCGGATAAGTCCACCATCAATCGTTTGAGTTACCACTCGGTTTCCCCGGTTCAATAGAGTGTTTTCATTGATTTTTTTATTGATTTTCTCGATCAATTCTTCGCTGCCTATTGAAACCGGCTCTTTGGTTTCAGGACAAACTAGTATGTCGAGCAATTCTTGATCAATCATGATTCTTTTGTTTCAATTCATTTGCATGATTTGTTTGGAATATCGTTCTATTCCAGCAGGAGTGGGATAGATGGTACTGATACACGCAGTGCAAAGTCGATCTTTAGGAAAACCAATCGCTTGGGTAAGCTGCTCAATCGTTAAGAATTTCAAACTCGCTGCCCCCAAATCCCGTGCCATGGCTTCCAATGTTTCGCTGGAAAGTTTCAAAGGCTGTCCGGGTTGCCAATAACGAGTGGCGAATAGTTCCCCCACCGTGGGAATATTGATGCCATAAAAACAGGGAGCAATGATCGCAGGACAAGCAATGCGAACATGTACCTCTGCTGCTTTTCCCCGTAGATTCAGGTCTTCTATGATGTTTTTTAAAGTGACGGCACGTACCAGGGAATCGTCAACCAAAAAGATTTTCCTGTTTTCCAGAAGTTCACGAAGCGGCGTGAATTTACGTAAAATCAAAGCCTGTCGATTTTCCCCTTCAATAAAGGTCCGTCCCACATAGCGATTTCGCAAGATCCCTTCAATCACCGGAATACCCAGTTTGTACCCGAATGCGTCTCCTGCGACTTTTGCGGTTTCAGGCACGGGAACCACTAATGCATCGCTGTGATCCTCATCCTCCGTTTCTGCAAGCAGACGCCCCATATTACTCCGTGCATTGAAAATGGAATGTCCATCGAGGTTGGAGGCCAGATTTGCAAAATACACCCATTCAAACTGGCAATGCGCCGTTTGTTGTACATCCCAATATCGTTCAATACGATAACTACCGTCCAAAGTAGCAATCAAGAGAGTACCTGGCTCGAGGTTTTGAAAGTCCTCAATCCCCATGCGAGTCAGTACAACACTTTCAGATGCGACCACCAGGAGGTTGTCCTTGACGCCATAACAAAGCGGCTTGATTCCCAGTGGATCTCTCATGGCAACCAAATCCCCACAGGCATTCAGAAAAACGATATTGAAAGCGCCATCAAACACTCGGGCGAGGGACGAAAAGATATCCTTGAAATCGCGTCTGTCTTCTCCTATGAGTTCTTTGTTGAGGTAATGCATCATCACTTCCGTATCGGTATTATAAGTGATGTGGTACCCTTTCTTGATAAGTTCGGTTTTCAAGCTCTCAAAATTGGCCAGATTGCCATTGAAAGCCAGTGAAAACCATTTCCATTTGCGTCCGTGAACCCGCTCAAAGGGTTGGGCAAAATTCCAGTTTTCCTGACCACTGGTTGCATATCGTACATGTCCAATGGCAATGGTGCCGCTATAATCTTCAATCAGGGAATGCAATTTCTGAGGACTGTACATGCGAAAAACCTGCTCCACAGCGCCTATATCTTTATGAGTTTGTAATAGACGGTCGCGGTTGGGATTGAAACTGGTGAGTCCGGCACTCAATTGACCACGGTTTTGTAAATCCAGTAAAAACCCCGGGATGTATTGAGTGACATTGAGTGGCGCTGCTTTGGATTGGTCCAACTGGTATATGACGGCAATCCCGCACTCTTCACGGAGCGTTTCAAGGGTCATGTTGGTCGTTTGAGCACAAGGTACAAACAGATCTTGAATAGAATGAAATCCAAGATAGCAGAGTTTTAATGTTTTTACACCTATTGCCTTATTCTCATTTCAATTTGGCGACTTTGTCTTGTCTTAGAAGTTCACCGGCGCAAAGTACTCCACCAAGTATCCAGCAGCTTTCGAGCCGCATTGATCGAGGGCTGTTTGCCCTCATGTACGGATTGTTCGATAGCAGGAAGCATTGCCGCAATTTGAGGATGCGTACGAAATCGGAAGTGCAGTTCTTCTTCAATGAATTGCCACATCCAACTGCTTAGCTGGGTTTGTCGCCTCTGTTGCCATGCTCCGGACGCGATTGTTTTTTCCCGGAACTTTAGAATTTCAGCCCAAAGTTCATCCAAACCTGTTGCTTGTAAAGCACTGCAGGTCAGCACCTGCGGAGTCCAGGAACTCCGGGATGGTGACAAGAATTGCAGTGCCTTCCGATATTCTGCTGCGGCACGTAGTGCCGAATGGATGTTTTCTCCATCCGCTTTATTGATAACAATCAAATCTGCCATCTCCAAAATTCCTTTTTTGATTCCTTGCAATTCATCACCCGTATTGGAAAGCATCAGTACCAGAAAAAAATCCACCATGGATGCTACGGCAGTTTCAGATTGTCCCACTCCGACCGTTTCTACAAAAATGATGTCATAACCTGCAGCTTCGCAAATCAAGATACTTTCTTTGGTTTTAGGTGCCACTCCTCCCAGGATTCCTTGAGAAGGAGAGGGGCGGATATAGACTTGGGGATGAGAAGAAAGATGGGACATGCGGGTTTTGTCTGCCATAATGCTACCACCACTGATTGAACTGCTTGGATCAATCGGTAGTACGGCAAGGCGGTGTCCCTGTTCTGTCAGGCGCAAGCCCAGTGTTTCGATAAAAGTACTTTTGCCTACTCCAGGTACGCCGGTGATGCCAATCCGGATAGAATTGCCTGTATTTGGCATCAGTTTTTCTAAAATTTGCCAACCCTGCTCAAACTGTTGGGGTAGGGTGCTTTCCAGGAGTGTGATGGCTTTTGCAATGAATCGGCGTTTGCCTTTCTGAATTTCTTCGACGTACCGGTTTGTAGAATATTTCATTACTGACGTTGCTGAATCGCTTCGAGGAGCTGAATCGCCGCATGAGGAATGGGAGTGCCGGGACCAAAAACACAGGAGACACCCAGTTGATGCAGAAAATCATAATCTTTGGGGGGGATGACACCACCGACGACAATCACGATGTCTTGATCGGCCTCCTCTGCTTTGAGAGCGTGGACCAACTGAGTGACCAGTGTTTTATGTCCACCTGCCTGGCTGGAAATACCCACCACATGGACGTCGTTTTCAATGGCCTGTCGCGCAACTTCTCGAGGAGTTTGAAACAAAGGGCCGACATCCACGTCGAAACCAAAATCGGAAAACGCAGTGGCGATTACTTTTGCCCCTCGGTCATGACCATCCTGTCCTACTTTTGCCACCAGAATGCGAGGCTGCCGTCCTGCAATCTTGGAAAACTCTTCAACCCTGGTTCGGATTTTTTCTATTTCTTGCCCACTATAAGAGTTACCGTAGACACCTGAAATGGTTTGAAGCGAGGCCTTGTAACGTCCAAAAATTTTTTCTAACGCATGTGAAATTTCACCAACCGTGGCGCGGCATCGTACCGCCTCGATCGTTAAGGCCAGCAAGTTGCCTTTGTTTGATTCAGCTGCCTGGCTTATAGCCTGCAAACAAGACGCAACCCGGGATGGGTCTCGCGTCGCTTTGATTGTTTTTAAACGGGAAATTTGAGATTCCCGAACAGCTGTGTTGTCGATTTCAAGCGTGTCGACGGGATCCTGTTCCTCCAGTTGGTATTTATTGACACCGACGATCGTTTCTTGTCCTTGGTCGATTGAAGCTTGTCGTTTTGCCGCCGATTCTTCAATGCGCGATTTGGGCAGACCCGCTTCGATAGCGCGGGTCATTCCCCCAAATAGCTCAATTTCCGCCATCAGCTTTTCTGATGCCTTGATTAAGGAATGGGTCAGGGATTCGATAAAATAAGATCCTCCAAAAGGGTCAATGACCCGCGGAATTCCAGCTTCCTCTTGCAGGATCAACTGGGTATTTCTGGCAACGCGGGCAGACGTTTCAGAAGGTAGAGCCAAAGCCTCGTCAAAGGCATTGGTGTGCAATGATTGAGTGCCTCCCAGAGTTGCTGCCATGGCTTCAATCGTGGTACGGACGATGTTATTGAAAGGATCGTGTTCCGTTAAACTCCATCCGGACGTTTGACAATGCGCTCGTAATTTCATCGATTTCGGATCTTTCGGATTGAAAGCCAGAATCTGTTTGGCCCATAGAAAGCGAGCTGCCCTCAATTTGGCGATCTCCATGAAGAAATTCATGCCAATTCCGAAGAAAAAGGAAAGTCGTGGCGCGAATTGGTCAATGGCCATCCCTTGTTCCAAGGCAAGCCGCACGTATTCGAGTCCGTCTCCCAGAGTAAACGCCAGTTCCTGCACCGCATTGCCTCCCGCCTCCTGGATATGATATCCGCTGATGCTGATAGAGTTGTACTTGGGCATGTGTTCGCAAGTGTAGGCAATAATATCCGCAATAATTCTCATGGAAGGCTGAGGAGGATAAATATAGGTGTTGCGAACCAAGAATTCTTTTAAAATGTCATTTTGGATGGTACCGGTGAGTTGTTCTTGGGATACTCCTTGTTCTTCGGCAGCAACAATATAGCAGGCCAAAACAGGGAGGACTGCACCATTCATGGTCATGGAAACGGACATCTGATCCAGAGGGATCCGGTCAAACAGAATTTTCATATCCTCCACGCTATCAACAGCGACTCCCGCTTTGCCCACGTCCCCCTGCACTCTGGGGTGATCCGAATCATAGCCCCGGTGGGTTTTCAAATCAAAAGCTACGCTCAACCCTTTTTGACCTGCAGCCAAACAACGGCGGTAGAACGAATTGGATTCCTCTGCTGTGGAAAAGCCCGCGTACTGCCGAATCGTCCACGGACGTCCGGCGTACATGGTGGCCTGGGGACCTCGAATGAAAGGAAAGATTCCTGGGAGGGTATTGGTATATTCCAACTCTTCCAGATCTTCAACTGTATACAAAGGCTTGATATCAAGCTCTTCTGTTGTTTTCCAGTGAATGTCGGTAAAGGATTGGTTTTTCAATTCCTTCGCCGCAAGTTTTTGCCACTCTGACAAAGAGGGTCTTAGTTTTTCGGCAGTCATAGTCCCGATGTGAGTTTTTGACTCCTCCGGAATGTTATAGTTTTTGTAGAAATTCCTCCAAGCGCTCACACCCTTTCACTAAATTAGGAAAAAGGTAGGCTGTTTTTTTTAAATCCATCTGCTCTCGGGCAGGAAATTCCTCCAACACTTGCGTTCCATCATAGTCCACTGAAGTGACCCGTACGCCTAAATGAGTCTCAGGCAGGTAAAAATCAGAAGCAGGAAGTACGGCGACTTTTGCCTCTTGCAATATCCTATTGCTCAACTGAGAGCCGGTGATGATTCCCTGTTTTGGCTTCTCAATACTTTCACTTTTTGATTGATCGCTAAAGTTGCCGATTCTCTAACTTGGAGCAGTTGAGGGTTGATTGAAAGTTTCATCTGATTCTCTGAATCACTCTACCTCCATTTCATGCAGGTCATTCGATTTGTGCTGAACCAGTATCGACACGGCGTTTTTGTAACAATGCCAACAGTCCCAGTAAAACCAGGGCCGGGAAAAACATCAGTTGCTTGGGCAGACGGTCGGAAAGCACTTGGACACTCAAAATTTCCCAGTCAAAGTCCAATCCTGCTTTTTGAGCTGCACTATCAAAAACCACATTGTCCAGCAGGACTTTGTTGTCCGTGAGCATAATTTCAAGACCGGCTTCCATCAGCCTCTCCGGACCAGTTCCACTGGCCCCCAAGGGCAATTGAACCGTTTTTTTCACCTGTTTCCCATCAATGGTTTCTCCTTCGACGACCAAACGCAGTTTCCCGTTTTCAGGAGTTTGTTCTGCAACAGATTCGATTTGGGAAGCAGCTATGTTTTGATATTCGGGAAAGATCATGTCCCAGAAAAACCCGGGGCGAAAGAGAACAAATGCAATCAGGCACAAGGCAAGGGATTCCCAAATTTTATTTTTCACCAGCCAATATCCCTGGGTGGCTGCAGAAAAGGTCAACATGGCGACGACCGCACCGAAAATAACAGAAAGCAGAGACCAGATATTCTCGATGCCAATCAAAAGCAACTGCGTGTTGAAAATGAACATGAAGGGTAAGATTGCAGTGCGGATGTCGTATGTAAATCCCTGGATACCGGTTTTTATTGGATTGCTTCGCGCAATGGCTGCGGCGGCAAAAGCCGCCAACCCTACGGGTGGAGTATCATCAGCAAGGATTCCAAAGTAAAAGACAAACAAATGTACGGCAATCAAAGGAACAATCAAACCGCTTTCGGCTCCCAAGGTCACAATCACAGGAGCCATCAAGGTTGAGACAACAATATAATTGGCAGTGGTGGGCAGTCCCATACCTAATATCAGGCTGATCACTGCAGTAAAAATCAACATCAGCATAACATTGCCGCCTGAGATGAACTCCACAAATTCTGTCATCACCAGACCAATACCAGTCAAAGTGACAGTTCCCACTACAATCCCGGCAGTGGCAGTCGCCACACCGATACCAATCATGTTCCGGGAACCTGCGACCAATCCTTCCATTAACTCACGAGCACTGGCTTTGAATTCTGAAGAAAGATGACCTTGCTTCCGAAAAAAAGATTTCAAAGGACGCTGGGTGATGACGATGAAAATCATGAATAAAGCAGCCCAGAAGGCGGCCAGTCCTGGAGAAAATCGCTCCACCACCAGACACCAAACCAGTACCACGATCGGCAACAAGAAATGCAAACCTGCTTTGACAGTAGGACCCGTCTCCGGCAACTCGACGACGTCGGAGTTGGGATCGTCCATTTCCAACTCAGGATATTCAGTTCCATACCAGATCAACAAGATGTAAATAATGAGAGTGAGGATTCCAACGATTGCAATGGCGCCATCGCCGAAAACATCTTTCATCCAACCAATCCCGAAATACACAATGCCGCTGAGGATCATCAATCCCAGAATGGTACCGACAAAGGAGAGTAGACTTTGCGCCAGTGTTGGTTTATGACGCCGGGGTAGACCTTGCATATTGGCCTTGCACGCTTCCAAATGGACAATATAAACAAGTGCAATGTAGGAAATCAGGGCAGGTAAAATCGCATGAGTTATGACTTCAATGTAAGAGACGCCAACATACTCCACCATCAAAAATGCGGCGGCACCCATAATGGGAGGTGTCAATTGACCATTGGTGGACGCCGCCACCTCGACAGCCGCTGCCTTGTAATCGGGGAACCCCACGCGCTTCATCAATGGAATTGTAAAGGTCCCGGTGGTCACAACGTTGGCGATGGAAGAGCCGGAAACCAATCCACTCAGTCCTGATGAAACAACGGCGGCTTTTGCGGGACCTCCACGGTAGTGTCCTAACAGTGAAAATGCCACTTTGATGAAATAATTTCCTGCCCCCGCCTTGTCCAGCAACGCGCCAAACAATACGAAGAGAAAAACGAAGCTCGTGGAAACCCCCAATGCGACACCAAATACGCCTTCGGTCCCCAACCACTGATGAGACATGGTCTTGCTGAAACTAGCCCCTTTGTGAGAAATCACCTCCGGCATATAAGAACCAAAAAACGTGTAACATAAAAAAACCAGAGCCACGACCATCAAAGGGGGGCCGAGAGCCCGACGGGTAGCTTCCAATAGCAAAACCATACCCACTCCCGCAATCACCAGATCCAAGGTGACGGGAGCCCCGGAACGATCTGAGAGTTGAGCATAGAAAAGATAGATATATCCGGCGCAAAAAGCCCCTGCCAAAGCCATCGCCCAATCATGAAGGGGGATGACATCTCTGGCAGATTTTTTAAACGCGGGAAATGCCGTAAAAGTGAGGAATATTGCAAATGCGAGATGAATTGAACGAGCTTCCGTGTCGTTGAGCACGCCAATTCGTAACATAAATGGCAAGGGAGACGCGTACCACAGCTGGAACAATGCCCATAGCAAAGGAACAAAAAATAAAACTATTCCCGGGAGCCCCGCAACACTTCGGGCGCCACTATCTGATTCGGCAACCATTACCTCGAGTTCTTCTTCAGAAGCGCTTCCCTCTTTTTTTCCGATTTCAGCCATTGTTGTTTTTCCTGTAGTTGAGGCAAGAATGAAGAGGATTGATGTCAGAAGGAAAGAAATTGCGCCGATTTAGCACTGTCGACAAGGTGGGTCGGCAGTAAAAAGAAAGTAAAGCACTTCCTTTTTACTGCGTGGGGACTACATCAGTCCGGCTTCTTTGTAGTACTTCATCGCCCCTTCATGTATGGGAGCGGATAATCCGTCTTTGATCATTTCTTCTTTCTTGAGCACACTGAAAGCAGGATGCAGCTTCTTGAAATCATCAAAGTTTTCAAATACCGCTTTCACGACTTCATAAACTACTTCAGCCGAAGTGTTGGTAGAACTGACAAAAGTTGCACCGACACCAAAAGTGACAACATCATCGGGATTCCCACGGTACATGCCACCAGGAATTGTGGCTGTGCGATAATAGTCGTTGTCAGCAACCAGCATATCAATTGCAGCTCCGGTGACCGAAACCAGCACACTGTCACAAGAAGTCGTTGCTTCTTTTATGGAACCGGAGGGATGGCCTACTGTGAATACGATGGCATCAATTTTGTTATCACAAAGTGCTTGGGATTGTTCGGCGGATTTTAATTCGGAAGCGAGCGCAAAATCGGATTTTTCCCAACCAAACGCTGCCATGACTACTTCCATAGTACCCCGTTGACCAGATCCGGGGTTGCCAATATTGACCCGTTTACCTTTCAAATCAGCAAATGATTTGATTCCCGAGTCCACACGGGCTACCACCGTGAATGGTTCGGGATGCACTGAAAAGATGGCGCGCAATTCCTTGTTGGCTCCTTGGTCTGCGAACTTGCTGGACCCGTGATAGGCATGAAATTGCCAGTCGGATTGAGCGACACCCATATCCAATTCACCCGCACGGATTGTATTTAAATTGTAAACCGACCCACCCGTGCTTTCCACTGAACAGCGAATGCCGTGTTGCTTGCGTCCTTTGTTGACCAAACGGCAAATAGAGCCTCCCGTGGGATAATACACGCCTGTCACGCCTCCCGTACCGATCGTGACAAATTGAGCTGCAGTACTCTGTCCAACAAGAACAGACAGACTGAATGTGATGGTCATTATCGATGTAAAAATCAGTGATAGTATTTTTTTCATAATTCCTCCTGAAATAAAAAATATTTTATATTAAATTTAAAAGCTACAGAGGTGTTTCCACCTGAATGCATAAATTACTCCCCACAAGAGCATACTCTTGTCTGATACAAACTTACAAAGCTTACTGACCTTTGTCAAGTGGAATCCCGAAGAAAGACAAAGAATCTTGAAAAGCCAATATGTCCGTGCATTGTCTTTAACATGGGAATGAGATAGATAATTTTGTCCCTGCGAAAGCAGGGAGCAGAAACGAAAGGGATGCGTAATCTTATGGGATTTTCCAAGAAAACAGAATGGTTGGGATTCGGGTTTTTGTCGGCCTTTGCAGGCCTTTTTTTGATGTGGGGATTGGGGACGGCTCCCTTGATCGATTGGGATGAAAATATTTATGCGGAAGCCAGTCGACAGATGGTGCTACGTGGAGATTATCTCAATATTTACATCAACAATTATCCTTTTGCGGAAAAACCCCCCTTCTTTTTCTGGCTGCAATCGTTCAGCTATCATCTCTTCGGAATCAATGAATTTGCTGCCAGATTTCCTTCTGCAGTTGCCGGAGTATTGAGCATTTGGTTTTGTTTCTTTTTTGGCAGAAAAATTCGTTCGTATCAATTTGGCATGTTGTGGGGAATTCTCTATTTGACAAGCTTTTTGCCTGCCTTGTTTGCCCGTAGTGGGGTCATAGAACACACCTTCAATTTCTTTATCATGTTGGCTGCCTATGCGTTGTATGCCTATGATGTAAAATATAAGGAAAATCTTACTTCGCAACATCGAGAAGGACGCCACCAATACTGGGGATACCTCACTATTGCCAGTATCAGCATGGGAATGGCGGTCTTGACCAAAGGCCCGATAGGAGCCGTCATTCCCCTGGTGGGATATGCGGTTTATAAAGGTTTTCATCGTTATCCGTGGATTTCTCTACTTCATTTTTTCTATTGCGGAGTGCTTTCCCTTACTGTGGCCCTTTCCTGGTACCTGATCAATTGGTGGGTCTATGGATTCCACTTTATTGCAGAATTCATAGAGTTCCAACAAGCCCTTTTTTCCAAGCCTTTGGAAGGGCATCAAGGTCCCTTTTATTACCACTTTGTGATTGTGATCCTCGGCTTATTTCCCTGGACTCCCTTTTTATTCCTGTTCAAATGGAAGCATTACTCTCCTCACCAGCCCCATGTGCGTCCTTTGCTCGTCATGGGTGGGGGCTGGATTGGTTTTGTCCTGATTTTGTTTGCCATCGTGACCACCAAATTGCCTCACTATTCTGCTTCGATTTATATTCCTTTGACCTTTGTCATTGCCCTTTGTTTGGAACGATGCCTCCAAACCCGCACCGGGATTCCAAAAGGAGTCACAATTCTATACTTCTTGATGGGAATGGTTTTTTCAGCAATGCTGTTGCTTTTTCCGGCACTACTGGAGAATCATTTCAATAAGCAAGGGCTTGGGTTTGAGATTCAGAGTCCCTGGCAAATCTATGGGACGGGAATTGCGTTTTTTTTAGGGATGATTTCAGGTAGCGTGTTTTTTTGGAAAAAAAGAATCAGGGTTGCAATCTGGATCACTGTAGCAACTGTGTTTCTCACCACACAAGGGATTTGGCGATTTCATCTGCCGGTTTATCTACGATACGTGCAGCAGCCGCTGATTACCATTGTACGGAGCGCAAATGCTCTCCAGGGGAAAGTTCTGTTTTATCGCATTGTTTCATTTGCGGCTTTGTATTATGGAAAACAACCTATCGAAATGCTGCATACTTACAAATTCCCTGGAAATCCTGAAATTTTGAATAACCCGCAGGACAGCGATTTGTTCGTGATTACGGAGCGTAAGTATAAAAACCAACTCAAAAAAGAGCATCCGCTTGTCCGCTTTGTTACGGACTATGGCACTTACTCCCTGTTTATTTTGTCTCACTCGAAGGAAAAATTTTGAAAATTTGTATTTATTGGCGCTACTTGGTAAAAAGGGAACGGTTAGTTTAAATTCAACATCTGTCGGAGGAGGGGAAATGATCATCATAGGTATACTCTCGAGACATCGGGGGGTGGCATGACTTCTGCTTGCGGACAAGAGTTTGAAAAATGCCCTCGAGACATCGGGGGTCAGTATCAAATTAGATCAGAAGAGAGGTGGATCGCATGAAAAAAACACTGTTTCGTACTATTCAAATCGTTCAGTTTTTGTTGCTCTTTCCAATGCTTGCATGGGCTGAGGAAGGAACGCTCGATACCGGGGATACAGCCTGGATGATGGTGGCATGCGCCTTGGTGATGCTCATGACCCCGGGATTGGCATTGTTCTACGGCGGAATGGTCCGCTCCAAGAACGTGCTCTCGTCTCTCATGCACAGTTTCTTCGCCATGGGATTGATGTCCATCCAATGGGTGGTCTTGGGTTATACCCTCGCTTTTGGCGAGGATGTTGGAGGTTTTGTTGGCGGGCTCAACCACTTGTTTCTCCGTGGCGTGGGAACGGAACCCAGTGGATCGATTCCACACTTGGTTTTCATGATGTTCCAGGGCATGTTTGCGATCATCACGCCTGCTCTGATTTCCGGTGCCATTGCAGAGCGCATGAAGTTTTCCACGTATTGCGTGTTCATTCTACTGTGGGGAACGTTGGTCTACGATCCCATTGCGCATTGGGTATGGGGATCAGGAGGCTGGTTGTTAGAAATGGGAACACTTGATTTTGCAGGAGGAACCGTGGTGCACATGTCTTCCGGTTTTTCGGCACTGGTGTTGGCAATTATTATCGGAAAGCGCATGGATTATGGCAAGACGCCAATATATCCGAACAACTTGGTATTCACAGCTCTTGGTGCCGCCTTGTTGTGGTTTGGGTGGTATGGTTTCAACGCGGGAAGCGCGTTGAGTTCCGGTGCTTCGGCTGCAAACGCATTCGTCACCACTCACATTGCCGCCGCCGGCGCAATGGTTTCCTGGGTTTTTGCAGAGTGGTGGTTCAGGCGACAACCAAGTATTTTGGGCGCTGCTTCCGGCGTGATTGCCGGATTGGTGACCATCACGCCGGCTGCCGGCTTTGTTTCTCCCATGGGCGCCTTGCTTATGGGGCTGATCGGTGGTCTGGTTTGCTATGGCGCCATATTGATGAAGGGAAAATTCAGTTATGATGATTCTCTCGATGCCTTCGGAATACACGGGATCGGAGGGTTGCTGGGCGCCTTGTTGACCGGGGTCTTTGCAGCAGAAGCCATTGGGGGAACAGCCGGTTTGTTTGAAGGCAATCTTGCCGTTATGGGACCGCAGATTATAGGGGTTTTGGCGACCATGATCTATGCATCGGTCGTGACTTTCATTTTAGTGAAAATTCTTGATGCGACCATGGGATTGAGGGTCGAAGAGGATGATGAGCGTGAAGGACTTGATACCAACACCCATGGAGAACATGCATATCATTTGAATTAATGCTTCCGTTTCAGAAACCATGCCCTCGAGACATCGGGGGAGGGGACATGGACCCCCGATTTCTCGAGGGTGTCCTCGGACTTGATCCGGGGATTGATCCGCGTTCCCTGTTTTCATAACATGAATCTTGTCCCCGCGAAAGCGGGGATTGGAACTGTTCCCGGTTATTCTCGAGTACGATGATCGTGAATTTAAAAATAATAGCTGGAATCACCAACTGAAAACAGCAGATTTTCCCAGTGCTGCTTCAATTTCTATCAAACGATTATACTTGGCAAGCCGTTCACTGCGGCTGAGAGACCCTGTTTTGATTTGTCCGCCGCCCATGGCAACGCTGAAATCTGCGATAAAAGTGTCTTCGGTATCACCGCTGCGATGGGAAACTACATAGTTCCAACCGGCTTTTCGGCATAGATTGATGGTCTCAATCGTTTCCGTGACGTTGCCGATTTGGTTTAGTTTGATCAAAACTGCGGTGGAAGCTTGCTTTTCGATGCCTTTTTTGACAAATTCCTTGTTGGTTACGTAAAGATCGTCTCCCACAATCTGGATTTCGTCTCCGATCTCCTTTGTGATTTGGCAGAATCCATCCCAGTCGTGCTCGTCCATAGGATCTTCCAGGGAAACGATGGGATACTGGTTGCACCATTTTTTATACAGGGCAATCATCTCTTCCCGGCTCTTTTGCCCTTGACCGGATTTGGCCAAGTTGTAGGAGTCTTTTTCAGAAAAAGAACTCGCCGCCGCATCCAGAGCAATGCTGATCTCCACACCCGGACGGTATCCGGCTGTTTCAATTGCTTCCACAATCAGTTCACACGCTTCTTCGTTGCTTTGCAAGTTGGGGGCAAAGCCGCCTTCATCCCCCACGTTCGTAACATAGCCTTTGGTCCGGAGAATTTTTTTCAAGGCATGAAATGTCTCGGCGCCATACCTGAGTGCTTCCGTAAAATTCGGCGCCCCCAGAGGCACAATCATAAATTCTTGCAGATCCACACTATTGTCGGCATGTTCTCCTCCATTGATGATGTTCATCATCGGAACGGGTAAAAGGAAGCTGTCCACCCCCCCCATGTATGCATAGAGAGGAAGATCAACGGATTGTGCTGCCACTGCGGCAATTGCCATTGAAATGCCCAGAATAGCATTTGCTCCCAGGTTTTGTTTGAAAGGAGTTCCATCCAGATAAAGCATCAGTCCGTCGATTTCCGCCTGTCGGGTTGAATCCATACCGATCAGCTTTGGTGAAATTTCCTGGTTGATATTGCGAATGGCCTTGAGCACGCCTTTCCCTCCGTAGCGACCAGGGTCTCCATCACGCAGTTCCAAGGCTTCTTTTTCCCCCTTGGAAGCTCCCGACGGCACCGATGCGGACGCACTGCAACCATTTTCCAATGTCACTCTTACTCGAACAGTCGGATTGCCCCGGGAATCCAGGATTTCCAGTGCCTGGATTGATTGAATAGTATGCTTCATAAAACCTCATCAAATCGTTTTTACAAGCTCTAATCCGAGGATACACAAAATAAGGCAGATCAATACATTACTCAACATATTGATCCCCATTTTCCAGTAATCTCCACTTTGCATCAATATGACCGTTTCATAACTGAAGGTCGAAAAAGTGGTGAAAGCTCCCAAGAATCCAACAGTCACACTCTGCCTCAACTCTTCGCTGATGGCCATGTGCTCATACGCATAACCTGCAAGCGTTCCCAAAACAAAAGAACCGAAGGCATTGACGACCAGGGTTCCATAAGGAAAATCACTCCCCAGCCGCAAATGAACCTGGGTGGACAGAAAATATCGGGAAATGCTGCCAAGAAAACCCCCTGCTCCGATTGAAAGTAAAGTCAGCATCGATTTGATCTCTTGAATGAGTGACTTGTCATAGGTTGGATCCAGTACTTCTAAAAATTCTTTAACTGTTTTATGCCGTCGACTGGAGTGGGTTATTTGACTCTATGTTGAAATTTTCCACATATGAATATCGCTAATTTCGAATCCTTGATTCTAAAAAATCGTTGGCTTCCTTATTTTAAATCGAGTCGTTTGATATGAACCAGTCTGTGTCCGAGCATGTCGATTTTTATGTTAAATGCCTCACGTTCCACTTTGGAAACTGTTGGAAAAAACGCGCCCCCACTTGAGGAACTCATCGGTCGAAAACCCTTTCAGGCGATCATCTGTTCTCCCAATTATGCCCACCAATAGATAATCTCACAAGTTCGAATGGTCTTTGAAAAGAAAAATCTTTATCCCAATGCCTTATTCCCTACGACTGTATGCTCCCTTTTCCTTCCCTTTTGCTGTGCGAAGGCGTCTCCCGGTCCTCTGTTATCCAACATTTTCAAAAAAATCAATCGCCTTCCTCCTTGATTTTATGATTTTTTAAATTTTTTGCGAATCCCGCATTTTTTTCATTTGGGGCTTGAGGCCGCGTAGTAGTGCTAAAATCATGCCTTGTTGTTTTAAGGAAGGAGAGAGTTCCCACCCGATCGATTGAACAATATCGTGGAAGGACGTGAAAGCGATGGATCCTCCCCGGGAATCTTTTTTCAACGTTATTTAACCAATCGGGTTCTTAACTCGACTTTGAACATTTTATCTAACTTTTGGGTTTAATAAAATCAATGTCTTACGAATCTGTATTGGAATTAATACAGGTCGTATCATCAAAAATAGAAAACAGTAACCTGTATTAATTTTTTAAAGAATTTCAACCAATTGATATTATTGAATAATGAAAATTAAAAGAATAAATCGAATGTCCAAAGTCCAGTTCTTAAGAGACCTGAATAGTTACCTTTTGAGAAAGGAAAAATTATGAGACATGTAATGAAACAATCTGCAAAATATGGGGACGCGGAACAAGTCCATGTCCCGAATGGCACTAAGATAAGAAATAATCGTAATGATTACAAAGGTTTAATCATTACGTTGATTAGAGATAGAATCTGGTATGGCCGGGTTACGCCCTCCCTACTATCATGCGCTATAAGTTAGAAGACTCCTATGACTGGGGAGACTTTCCGCCAGATGAAGCTTATTTTTGTGATGCAGAATGGGGCCTTTAAACCTCAGAGATCCCCTTGTCTAAAATCCAGTATTTTCCGACCCGCGTAGAAGAAAAGCGGCGAAACATTCAAAGGCCGCACATCCCGGCAAAAAATCTGCCAAAAAATCAAAAAAATCTCCCCTAAATTCCCCTTAACACACCTATTTTCAAATGGTAAGGTCATCTAAATTTTCGATTTTCCTATGTGGTAATGTTTTTGGGTTGCGGTGGAGTTTAGTTTGTTGGAGGTATCTGGGCGAATCTCTACCACAACTGAACTTTTTCGTCAGGTCTGTGATAATGAACAAAAAAAGGAGTCGTCATGAAAACTAAAATATTTGCAATATCAGGTGGTTACTTTCGTAATATATCAAAAACAGCATTGTCTCTTGAAGAGGAGATTAATGCTTGGATTAAGGCTAATTCTGGAATCAAAATCATAGATTTAAAGCAATCATCATGCGGAGGAAGTGTAGAACCAAGCAAAATTATTATTTCTATATGGTATGAGCTAGAGGTCTAACTAGTGTATTGCCTGTTTAATACATTGTATTATTGGTCATTTGGTAGACAGGTTTGAGTTTGTTGATAATTTCTTCGGCAGTTTTAGTCCAGACATAGGGTTTTGGGTTGCGATTGTGTGTCTCGATGTAACTATGGATGGCTTCGGTCAACTCGAGCACGCTTTTGAAGGCGCCTCGTCGAATCCGTTCTGCAGTGATCTTGCCAAAAAAGCGTTCCACCATGTTCAGCCATGAGGAGGAAGTAGGAATGAAATGCGGGTGAAATCGCGGGTGTTTTTTGAGCCATTCTTTCACCTTAAGATGTTTGTGGGTGGCGTAATTGTCCAGGATCAAGTGTACCTGCAGTTGCTTCGAGGTAGTCTTGTCAATAAGACGCAGGAAGCGCAGATACTCTTGGTGTCGGTGCCGTTTTTCACAGCGAGCGAGCACTTCCCCTGTCTGCGTATTCAAAGCAGTAAACAGACAGCAGGTGCCATGACGGATATAATCATGAGTTCTGGTGCCATTGCGCCCTGGTTTCAGTGGCAGACCTGGCTGGGTGCGATCGAGTGCCTGGATTTGTGATTTCTCATCGACGCTCAAGACCAGCGCTTTCTCAGGAGGATTCATGTACAAACCGATGACATCTTTCAGTTTCGCAGTGAAATGCTTATCATGCGACAACTTAAATGTTTTTTCCAGATGAGGCTTGAGGCGATGGGCCTTCCATACTTTACCGACGGTTGTCTTGCCTACGCCAACTGCCTTGGCCATCGATCGCGTGCTCCAATGGGTACGGTCCTCAGGCTTCTCTTCAATGGTTTTCTTCACAATCTCCTCGATTTTATCCGCTCCATAAATGCGTGTCCTGCCAGGCCGCGGATCATCATTGAGACCTGTTATTCCTTTTTCAACAAAGCGCCGTCGCCACTTTCCAACGGCATTACCGCTGGTTCCAAGCGTTTTGGCAATTTCTTGATTCTTAAGGCCATCAGCAGCCAACAGGATGATGCGCGCACGACGAGTGTCTCGCATCGCTCCGGTATGACGGCGTGCGGTTTTGCCCAATTCATCCCGTTCTTCCCGGGTCAGTTTTATACTTGGTGCTTTTCTCATGCTGTCTCCATATATGCAAAAAAAAGGACAGCTCGTAGTATAGCAAACCAAGGATTTTTTTACACATTAATAAAAGAGCGACACACTAGGGTATGCAAGCGAACAACTCCTATCGTTGTTGTTGCCTAATACCCGCGCGTTAGGTGGAGGCAGAGTGATGAGACAGTGGAGGTGTTTCAGATGAAACACGTAAACTTGGCGCGCTGATTGCGCTTCTTCCCGCCTGTGAGCGGATTTCGCAAATTCTCCAACCCGCCAATGCCAGCAAGGAAAGCCTTGGTGGAGAGATTCCCCTCGGCGTCGTCTTACCTGTGACTGGGCGACTCGCCTCCTCGTTTGGCAGACCAATGGGACAAGGTTTGGAACTGGCACTCGATGAGATCAACAACACACGCTTCGACGATGCCAGCATCGAGTTCGTCATCGTAGATGACCGCAGCAGCGTGGAGGGTGCCGTGGAAGCCTTCAATAAACTGATTCATCAAGTGGGGTCTCCGTCATCATCGGACCCGCGACTTCAGCCGAGACCACAGAGGCTTTCCCGGTTGGGCAAGAAAATCAGATCGTGGCTGTCAGCCCGACCTCCGCCGCCCGTGGCCTCAGCGTGATTGGTGATTTTATCTTTCGCGTCGCCCTCACCACGGACGTGCTCATTCCTAGCGGTATCGAGGCGACTCACGCCAAGCTGGACTATCAACGGGTGGCTACCATATACCATGAAAGCGATCATTTTTCCAGGGATAGCGATGATGCCTCGAGTTTTGTCGATTCAGGCATCAATGCGCTCGGTCAAGTGAAGGGGCAATCAAAACGGATCTTATTCTCCTTGAAAAATTGATTGATAGAATTTAACGTAACACTATTTAATCAACCTGAGTTCGACATAAATCTTCAATAATATGAGTATCCTAGTGTATATGTCATCCTCGCGAAAGCGGGGAGCGGGGATCCGGATTTCAGTCTGGCTGCATACCTCCGGATTCCTGCTTTCGCAGGAATGAGTGCGCCTGGGAAGGCGCTTAATCAGCACGGTGGAATTCCGTGCCATGGTAAACCACAGCCATGTAGCCGAAGGTAACTGCGTCGCCATGAGGCGGGGTGGGGAGCAACCGGAGGCGAAATGGTGGTCCGTAGGAGAACGAACCCGATTCGGCGGCATGTTAGCGACGAGCTTGCTCATTCGTGGCGAAGTCTGAAACTCACTGATCCCGTTGCGGTGGTGGATAAAACGAGGGTCAGGCGCATAACGTGGTTGGGGACGGAACATCAGGAAGGTTAAGCGAGAGAAGCAGGGAGACCTCTGCCTTTGGTGAGAGGTAGAGGAGTCAGAACCCTGATAGTACCGTAATGGAGTTGTGTCTGTCAACAAGGTGAGGATATTGTGACACCATCGGGAAAGCAGATGGCCAACAGGGAAAACAAACACGAACCTGAATTGACAGGCAGGCTTCATGAAAAGCGGGAGAAGCAAAATCCCGAAGAGGGAAGCGGGGTAGGAAGTTGGATACGAGCAGTTCATCAAGTTGATCCTCAAGAAAAAGGAGTTTCCAAAGTGTCGGAGATGACTAACCTGGAAACAGAAGCCTCTCCTCATTGGAGTTGGGTGGAAACAACGATATGGATCGAACGTATGTTGGCGGCTCTGGGTAACGGAGTCAAAGGCGATCTCTTCTTTGCGCAACTCGGACTTTTCACCATGAAAGAAGCCCGATGGGTAGCGAGCCAATCCCGATGAGGAAACCAACGACTGGAGAGCCGTGTGCGGGAGAACCGCACGCACGGTTCGGAGGGCAGGGAGGCTAATGCCTTCCTGACCCCTATCAAGGTTTCTCTAAGATATGAAGATTCCATAACATATTGAATTTATTAAATTCTTATCTCGAACTCAGGTTAATCACCTAATCAAAGGCCTGACCCCCTTTCTCTCCTCATTGGAGTTGGGTGGAAACAACGATATGGATCGAACGTATGTTGGCGGCTCTGGGTAACGGAGTCAAAGGCGATCTCTTCTTTGCGCAACTCGGACTTTTCACCATGAAAGAAGCCCGATGGGTAGCGAGCCAATCCCGATGAGGAAACCAACGACTGGAGAGCCGTGTGCGGGAGAACCGCACGCACGGTTCGGAGGGCAGGGAGGCTAATGCCTTCCTGACCCCTATCAAGGTTTCTCTAAGATATGAAGATTCCATAACATATTGAATTTATTAAATTCTTATCTCGAACTCAGGTTAATCACCTAATCAAAGGCCTGACCCCCTTTCTTTTTGATATCGTAAAATACCCGATAAGGATCAATTCGTAACTACCAATCCGCCAGAGGATTCTGTCGAAGTAATTTCCTATTCCTCGTTTCTTCCGTGGACGTATGTATCAACTGCGCCTTAATTCCATCCGGAATTCTGTTTCGATCGGCTCGTTTAAACTGTTCAAGGTGGCGAATGCCGATTTTTTAAATTCGATCGTAAAGGATATCTTCATCTGCTCAGTATACTGAAGATCCATACGAACTAAAAGAGGAATTCCTTGGACGCTCTTCAGATGGATTGGTTCAATTGCATTCAGATGTCGGAAATGCTCATTCCTTTTCCAATCGGTAGTGGCTATATTATGATGTTTCCAGTGACATTCCATTGTTTGAATCAGCCGACAGGTATGTTGAGGGGGTTTCGTAATCAAGCAACCCAGAGTTGAAGCAAGGTTAGCAGGAGAAAATATCCGATCCCGAAGAGAATTGTACTTCCATTGACAATTTTCGACATTTGCTCAATGTCTTCACTAGTAGCGCCTTCCCGGTCTCGAGGGTCTCCGATCCAATGGTTGTGGGCCAGTTGGCCTTTTCTCCAAAGGGGGCCGACCAACTTCAATTGCAGCGCCCCCGCGGCAGCCGCCTGAGGCCAGCCGGCATTGGGGCTGGGGAGGAAGTGGCGCTGAGACCATCCGATATGGAAAGCCTTCCTGGCAGAACAGCCCGGACAAATGAGAGCCGTCCCGCTGATCAAAAGCCAGGTCAGACGAGCCGGAATCCAATTGAGCAGGTCATCGAGCCTTGCGGCAAACCAGCCGAAATGCTGATATTTTCCATGGCGATAACCCACCATCGAATCCAGGGTGTTGATGGTTTTATAAAAGACCATACCAGGCACGCCGAAAAGAAGTAAAAAAAGAAGAGGAGCGATCACGGCATCGCTCAAATTTTCACTGAAACTCTCGATAACGGCCCGCTTGCAGGCGGCGAAATCCATACGATCCGTATCCCTGCCAACCATTTTCCCTGTCTGGCGGCGCGCTTGCTCGAGCCTTCCTTTTTTTGCTGCGACCACTACCCGTTGTCCATGCGCTTTCAAATCCTTGAGAGCAACCATGCTATAAACAATGAATAATTCCCAAGCCCATCCCAAAAACCAATACTCTTGTTTCAACAAGAGAAAAATTCCCTGGTAACTTCCCATAACAATGAAAGCGAGCAGAAAAACCAAGATCACCCCGCCCCCGTATCCATCCAGTCCGAAGCGTCTCAAGCGCCTTTCAAAAAAAAGCAGGAGGGCGCCGATTATGCGAACGGGATGGAAACGATAGACTGGATCTCCCAGCATCTGGTCGAGTGCCAGGGCGAGGAGCATCAGGAAGAAAGGGAAGTGCCAGTCGAAGGTCGAAAAAAGGGGTTGGTGAATCATTCAAGTCAAGCTCCGGATGCCGGCAAGGCGGGAGTCAAGGATTTCGCTTGCGCATGCAAGCTTTTTTCCTTAACGTTTCTCCCACAGTATCTTTTATTCGCTCGAGTGGGAACCCTCACTTGAATGAATTTTTTACTTTCCTTTGTCTGAGTGATCTCCATGCATCGAGTTGCCACCCAAAACGGACTGTTGAGCGCGGAATTTGCTCATGAAAGAATCAAACAGACTCCTGGAGAAATAGTCTTTATCAGTGCTGCCGATACTGATTTGGCGTGTGTGGCGCAAACCTGGGGGCCACTCTTTGGCAAGCGTTTGCGAATCACTCATGCTGCTCCCTTGCAAAAGCCGATGGTGGTGGAAGATTATTGCGAACGTCTTTTGAGTCAGGCGAAGCTGATCGTCTTGCGCTTATTGGGAGGGAAAGCATATTTTCCGTACTTGATGGAGGCATTGCTTCATCTGAAAACTCATCGATCTCCTCCACGCATTGTAGTCCTCTCAGGAACCGATCATTGGGATGCGGAGCTTTTCCAATATGGCGATTTTGAAGAATTAGTTGTCCGACAACTCTTTGATTATTTCAGGGAAGGCGGTCTGGAAAATTTCCGCCATGCCGGTGAATGCATAGGAATGCTGCTGCAGAAAAATTCAGAAAATTTTCCTCCCTTGATCAAGATGACAAAGTTTGGCTGGTATCAAAAAGTTGATCCGCCCCATACACCTTCTGTAGGAAAACAGCAGAAAGACCAAAGATTTGCAACAGACCACCCGCTTGTCTGGATCTGCTTTTATCGCGCGTGGTATCAAACCGGCGATATGGCAGTGATTGACTGTTTGTGGGATGCTCTGGCGGTAGCAGGGTTCCACGTCCGTGCTTTTTATGCGTATAGTTTGCGTGATCACCATGCCCAGCAAACCTTGCTCCGTGCGGCGCAAACAAAGGCCCCCCAAGTGATCCTCACACTGCAAAGCTTTTCCATCCGTATCAATGACGGGAACCGGGTTTCTTTTTTGGAGACCCTGGGGTGTCCTGTGTTGCAAGTGCCGGTTTCATCCCAAAATCGCAAGGCGTGGTTGCAAAATCCCAGAGGTTTATCTCCTTCCGACGTTGCCATGAACGTAGCCCTCCCTGAAATCGATGGCCGCATCCTCACGTCGGTGGTGGGTTTCAAAGAAGAATGTCAAGGTATGGCCGAACTGGAGTACGCCATTAAAAGCCTGCAACCGCATGCTCAGCAGATAAGGGACATTGCAGCCCTTGCAAAAAATTGGGCCTTACTGCGGAAAATAGCCAATGCTGATAAAAAAATTGCCATTGTCCTGGCCAACTACCCCAACAAAAACAGTCGAATTGGCAACGGGGTGGGATTGGACACGCCGGCCAGTGTCGTCCTCTTCATGAAGAAGCTGGTAACAATGGGCTATCGACTGCAAGACGTTCCTGAGGACGGCGAAGGGTTGATGCGCTTGCTACAATCCCTGCAGACCAATGATGAGGAGTCGAGCTATGGTAAACCCTGCGAGCAAGGCTTTGCCAAACAGCGGTTGGAAGCATTCATCGACGCTTTGCCCTCCCGTTGTCATCAAGAACTTTCAAAACACTGGTCCCATGACTTGCCCGAATCAATTCCCGTACCCGGAAAGCAATTTGGCAATGTGTTTGTCGGCATCCAGCCTCCTCGTGGTTTTGGCATGCAAACGCAGGCGATTTATCACAGTCCCGATTTGCCTCCCACTCCGGAATATATCAGTTTTTATTTATGGCTGCGCGAAGTGTTTCAGGTTCAAGCCATCATCCATTTCGGCAAGCATGGCAACCTGGAGTGGCTTCCGGGAAGAAGTGTTGTGCTGGGTGCCGAGGATTTCCCGCGCATCTGTATAGGGACAGTGCCGCATCTTTATCCTTTTATCGTCAACAATCCCGGGGAGGGCACGCAAGCCAAACGCCGGACTTCGGCAGCCATTGTCGATCATCTCACCCCACCACTGGCTCGTGCGGGTCTTTATGACGATTTACAACGGATCGAGCGCCTTTTGGAAGAACACGCGCACTGTGAAACGCTTTATCCCGAACGAGCCCTGGCGTTGGAACATGAAATTGAACATCTCCTGGAACATGCCGCCTGGCGGGAGGAGTTGCCAAAGGAGGGGGATTGGCTCAGTGCGCTCGGAAATTACTTGTGCGAAATCAAAGAAAGTCAGATTCGCAGCGGATTGCATATATTTGGTCAAAACCCTCAAGGAGGCCAGAAAATCGATTTTCTGCTCAGTCTGCTGCGCATGCCCTCTGCGCACTATCCCGGACTCTTGCATAGTCTGCTGGGACGCGAAAACGATTTCGATATGGAGCAGCTTTCAATCAGTGAACGTGATGCCCTTGATCAAAAAGCCCGCCTTTGGATAGAGAATGCCCTCGAAAAACGCGTTTTTCCTGAAGAGGAGAGCGAACATTTGAAAATTCTCCGCCAGCTTCTTTACGATCATCTCCATCCGCGCTTGATGCAGTGTCAGGATGAAATGAAAAATTTGCTCCAAGGCTTGAGCGGTCGATTCATCGCTCCCGGTCCTTCCGGGGCCCCCACAAGGGGACGCATTGACGTATTACCCACCGGACGCAACTTTTTTTCCATTGATCCCCGTATGATCCCCACTCCCACCTCATGGCTTTGCGGAAAACAAATAGCGGAGCGTTTGTTGGAACGTCATCAAGAGGATCATGGAAGCTATCCACGCAGCATTGCCATGGTGATTTGGGGTACTTCCAATATGCGCACTGGCGGAGATGATATTGCCCAAGCCTTGTGGTTGTGGGGGTGTGAGCCAGTCTGGGAACGTGTTTCCGGGCGGATCATCGATTTTCAGATTCATCCCGCCCATTTGTTGGGGCGACCTCGAGTCGACGTTCTTTTGCGCGTGTCCGGCTTGTTTCGAGACGCATTTGGCGACACAATGCGGCTGTTGGCCACCATCCCCAAACGGCTGGCGGTTTTGGAAGAACCTGAAGAACTCAATCCCATTCGAGCAGCCTGGTTAAAGGAAAAAAAACAATTGAGCGAACAAGGGATTGCTGGAGAGCAATGCGAACGGATGGCCTATCTGAGGGTCTTCAGCTCCGGTCCCGGATCCTATGGCGCCGGACTGTTGCCTCTCATTGACGGGGGGAATTGGGAGAGCCGGGAGGATTTGACAAAGGTTTTTCTGAAATGGGGGGGGCATGCTTATGACACCGATGGCAGCAGCAGTGAACAAATGGCTCTGTTTGAGAACCGCCTCGGAGCCGTCGAGGTCGTCCATCAAAATCAAGACAATCGGGAACATGATATTTTGGACTCCGACGATTATTTCCAATTCCAGGGAGGGTTGCATGCTGCAGTTCATTCCATTCGAGGGCAAGCACCCATCACCTACCATGGCGATTCCAGCCAACCGGATCAGGTCAAAGTGAGAACTCTTTCCGAGGAATTCAATCGTGTTTTTCGCAGCCGAGTGCTCAATCCTCGCTGGATTGAAGCCATGAAAAAGCATGGCTACAAAGGAGCATTTGAAATGGCTGCGACTGCGGATTATATTTTTGGATATGACGCCACCTGTGATATTGTGGCAGACTATCAATATGAAGAACTGGCCCACAAACTTTTTTTGGATGAGAAACAGCAGGATTTTTTCAAACGCCACAATCCCGCGGCTCTGCAGGATTCCGTCAAACGATTGCTCGAAGCCCACGAACGCGGGCTCTGGCAAGAAGCTAGTCCGCAAACCATCGAAGCATTGGAATTGAACCTTATCGAATTAGAAGGGCAACTGGAATGAGTGTCCCTTTTCCTTTCACTGCCATCGTAGGGATGGAGCGCGCTAAAAGCTCCATGCTTTGCCATGCTATCGACCCGCACCTGGGAGGACTGATTCTATTGGGACACCGAGGGTGCGCAAAAAGCACTCTGGCCCGCGCATTTGCGCAAGCCCTGCCTCCCTTCGAAGGCGACGACGCGCCATTCGTGGAGGTTCCACTGGGCGCCACTGAAGACCGGCTGTTGGGCTCCATGGATGCTGCTTCCCTGCTGGAGAAGGGAAAATGGTCATCTCGCATTGGTTTGATCCAACAAGCTCATCGGGGGGTGTTGTACATTGATGAAATCAATTTGATGCCGGATCATCTGTCCGATTCCATCCTCGATTCTGCGGCAAGCGGCACTCACCGGATAGAGCGGGATGGGATTTCCTCAGAGGTGGCGGCCCACTATATTCTGGTTGGTTCGATGAATCCGGAAGAAGGAGATTTGCGACCTCAGCTTTTGGATCGCTTTTCTCATGGGATTTTAATATCGGATGATTACTCGGTGGAGGAGCGGATGACCATTGTGGAACGTCGCATGGCATTTGACGATAATCAAACCGCCTTCATCGGGAGTTACCAGTCTGCCTTAGACATCTTGAAAAAGCAAATTTTGCAAGCTCGTAGACGACTGCCCTCCCTCCATATTCCGGACACTTTGCGCAGGGACATTGCCCAGACTGCCAGAGATCTGAAAATGGAAGGAGTGCGGGCTGAATTGGCGGCTTTGAGAACCTCACGTTGCCTGGCCGCCTGGGAGGGACGACAAAACGTGGAAGCGGAAGACGTCGATGCCGCTTGGATTCTCTGTCTGGGTCATCGTCAACGGGAAAATCGAATACCACCTCACGCTGCTCCCCGAATCAAAGAAAAACTATCAAATTCCGCCCCACGATCGGGTGTGTCGCCACCTGTTGCCTTGAAAACTTCTATGGCTCCCCTTGAATCCCGGTGGGACAATCTAAAACTGAGGGCAGCCGAGCCACGGGGGTATGAGATACTGGAGGCTTGGTGGCAAACGGATTTGCCATCCACCGGGTCTCACAAACAATCCAATAATTCCACCGGCGCAATCGGGGGAATAGAGTATGCGGACTCCAGGATCTGCTGGTTCAATTCTTTTTTGGCATCCGTCAAGCAAGGATGGAAGCCGGGAAGCCGCAATTGGCAAATGCGATTCCATTATCCCACTCGTAAAGCCAATGTCTGGATTTTCCTCGATGCCAGCCGTTCTACGGCAGCCCTTCGTTTTTTGGCTGAGGCGCGCAATGTGTTATTGTCTTCCAGTCCCCTGGCACGCGCCTGCCGCTTCCATATATTGCTTTTAAGAGACAGTCGCCCTTCGTGGCTATTGCGTCGAGGAACCATCCGACAGACAGAATCCGCCCTGCTTGCCTTGAACGAAGCGGGAGGGAAGAGTCATTTGGCCCAGTGTCTTCAGCAACTCATCCGTGGCATCCAACGCCAAGGTGTTGGAGCGGGGGATCGCATTCTGATCTGCTCCGATGGATTGACCAGCCCCCAGCCTGGAGAAAGCGCTCAAAAAGCTCTGCAAACTTTTCGTCATGCCTTGCGGCAGTTAGCGCGTTTCGGAATCCCGGTTGCCTGGCTTCATCCGGCTCCCAAACACGGACTAGCGCGCTGGATTCCCAGGCTCATCGACAACCTTCCTATTGTCCCCGTCAGCCTCGAGCCAGAAAAAAAATATTGAATTGAGTGCTTTTCGGAAAACAAAGATATCAATTGCAGGTATCGCTATGATTCTTCTGTGAAACCTCATTGCGAAGCAATTTGAGTTCTTCTGCGAATCCTCCTGAGAGAATCGGAAAACGGCACCAGGTTTTGGGATCGAGATTTTCATCATCCAAGTGAAAGGAAGGAGCATAGCGTTCCCGTTTCCATTGATTGCGGCTCCATAATTGGAAAAATCGCTCGACAAATGACGCCAAGCGCTGGGGGGAGTATTGTTTTGCAAGAGACAATTTCCCCTGCAGATCTTGCCAGACTTGCAGGGGCATTTTGTGGTCTCGAATGGCCAGCCGTTCAATGGCATCCAAGATCGGATAGGGCATCAAGTCGTCTTCATCCGATTGTTTGCTGCTTGACGGACGCAGCTCCGCAGTTGGTTTTTGAGCCGTGATCAATTTCAAAACCGGCAACGGACCCACGCCAATCTCATTCTGTGTTTCCATCCATTGCAACCAGCGTAAAATGAATGCCTTGTCGATCCCGGCAATGGGACTCAAGCCTCCACAGGTGTCGCCATCCATAGTAGTGTAACCCACCGCGGCTTCGCTGCGGTTGCTGGTCGAAAGTAAAAGGGCGCCGCAGGTATTGGCCAACAGCCACACACTGGGGCCGCGCACCCTGGCTTGAATGTTTTGCAGGGCCAGATCGTCCACCTCCCAGCTGAGGGGACGTTGCAGCACATTTGACAGCCAATTCGTATAATTTTCGACCACGGAGGAGATGTTGAATTCAATGAAACGGGCATGGAGCGCGCGAGTCAATTCCCGAGCGGCGGTATAAGTGGTTAGAGAAGAATGTTCACTGGCCTGATAAACGGTGAGTAGCAAATGGGACATCACTTCGGCGACACTCCACTCTTTGCCAGTTGGCAGCCAGGAAAGATGCGCCAGCTTCCCGGAAAAGTTTTGCCATCCCAATTCTTTCAGCGCAAGATTTGCCATCACATGGATCAACACCGCCACTGTTGCTGAATCTGCGCCGCCACTGATGGAAATAACGAATCCCTGACTCCGGCTTTTTCTCAAATAATCCCACAATCCAAGAGCGACGGCATGGGTGAATTCCTCAAAGCGCGATAAAGAAGCAGGTGAACGGCCGGGTCGTGAAGATATATCCCCCAGGGGAATAGAAAGCGTGGATTCTTCTGAAAAGCGATTCCATGGAAACGGGCAAACCACTAAATTTTCAGGGGGAGTGTCCAGGGGATGATAATTGACATTTTTACGACGCTGCAGGCGATTCAATTCCAAGTCGATCACCGCATTTGTCAAGACCATGTCTTGATAGGAAAAACGAGGACCTTCCGCCAGAATGCCCTGGTTGCCGGAGGCAATCAAGACGGTGCCATCATAAAGAATTCTCCCTGCTTCGCAACCCAGCAAATTGCTGTAAAGGTAGGTTGTGCTGGTCGCGCGAGCGCCTTCTTCCACGATTTGACGTCGGGCATCATAGCGATCCAAAGCGAAGTGACTGGCACTGGCATTGAGGATCAGGTCAACCCCCTGAGCAGCCAGTCGTCCTGCCGGACGATTGGCTACCCAGGCATCTTCACAAATCTCGACTCCGATACGCAGTATGCCCAGATCAAAAATCAAATCTCCCAATGGCACCGAAATATCCTGATGTCGCAGGATCCGCACTTTGCCGGCAGGCCAGGGTTTGAACCAGCGTGGTTCATAATACAGATCGTCTCCTGGCAAAAACTGCTTGGCGGCAACCCCGCAAATGCGGCCGTCACAAACGAGCGCCAAACCATTGTAGAGCACATGATTCGAGTGAATTGGCAATCCCAGCGCAACCGCAATCCCGCAAGTATGAGGAAGAATTTCCAATAGTATCCGCCATGCCGTTTCACTGACACCGGCCGCATGAAACGCGTCTTCGCAGCCATATCCCGAAAGGCATAACTCCGGTAAGCATAATATCGCCACCCCTTCTTGCCGCGCCCGGACAACGGCTTGCAGAATACGATCCCGGTTTCCCCGCCAGTCCAAAGGAATTTGATTGAGCGTCGCGCCCCCTATTTTTATTCGTGAAGCTTGCACAGGAGATATCGATTTTCGTCTGAAGTAAGGTGGTTATCAAGTAAAGCTCACTATAACTGATTCATCATATAATGGCTATATAAACGGAAACGCCGACTCCACCGCTTTGGTCTCAGGGGAAGCAAAGCGTCTGAATTTGAAATATAGCAAAGAAACCGACTATTTTGCCTTGATTTTCAAGAGGGAATTGTATCTATTGAACATACCGCGCCATTTTGCATGGTAAACCCTCTCAAATACAAAATCCTTTTGCCGATGATTCAACCCTCTTTTCGCCGCAAAATTGGTATATCCCTCTATACGCTGCGCCGAAACCTGCAACAATCGTTAGGACGTTACAAGACTCCGGAATCGGGCGCATATTTACTGACGGCAGTGATCGTAGGCATCGGGGCCGGTTTGGGAGCTGTTGCCTTTCGTTACCTCATCGAGGGCGTCCATCATTTGTCTTACAGTCAAATAGGTGGGTTTCTCAAATCCATCGCCCCTTTTCATCTGATGATCCTTCCTGCTCTTGGCGGCGCAATCATCGGACCCCTCATTTACCGCTTTGCTCGCGAGGCCAAAGGGCATGGAGTGCCTGAGATCATGGAAGCAGTAGCCCTGCGTGGCGGAAGGATTCGTCCTCCGGTGGTGCTTGTCAAATCTCTGGCATCTTCGATCTGTATCGGCACCGGTGGCTCCGTCGGACGGGAAGGCCCGATTGCTCAAATCGGGGCGGCCTTGGGCTCTACCGTCGGACAATGGCTCAAACTTTCCGATGACCATCTCCGCACTCTGGTCGCCTGTGGAGCGGCGGGAGGTATTGCTGCCACTTTCAACGCTCCGATTGCCGGATCGATCTTCGCATTGGAAGTGGTTTTGAGTCGCATAAACAGTCTTTACTTTGGCGCGGTGGTCATTTCGGCCGTCATCGCCGACGTCATCGCCCATCTCTTTGAAGGCGATTTGCGCACATTCTCGGTTCCTGTCAATTCTCTGGTCAATCCGTGGGAATTGTTTTTGTACGCCATTCTGGGAGCAGTCGCTGCCGTAGCCTCCGTGGGGTTCACCCGCCTGCTCTATTTTTCCGAGGACATGTGGAATAAGATTCCCCTACCGGAGTACATCAAGCCTATGCTGGGAGGCCTGCTTTTGGGGGTGGTTGGCATTTTTTCATTCCAGTTGGATGGATTTCCCCGGGTTTTCTCGGTTGGCTACGACACGATCAGCGAAGTTATTTTTGGGAAATTGACCTTCTTCGTGGTGGCAGCCTTGTTATTTTTGAAGATGCTGGCCACGGTCATCACCTTGGGGTCCGGGGGATCGGGAGGTATTTTCGCCCCTTCACTTTTCATGGGAGCCATGCTGGGAAGCGCATTTGGTCAGCTGGCAAACCAGGTTTTTCCGGAACTCACGGCCTCTTCGGGAGCTTATGCGCTGGTGGGGATGGCTGCTTTCTTCAGTGGGGCTGCTCATGCGCCAATCACTGCCATCCTGATATTGTTCGAGATGACGGGTGATTACAATATAATTTTACCTCTCATGTTAGCTACTGTAGTCAGTACATTGGTTTCCCGTATGATCAGTGAAGAATCCATTTACACCCTCAAGCTCAGTCGGCGTGGCGTCCAATTGGATTTGGGAGTTGAAGACGTCGACGTCATGCAGGGGATCACTGTTGGCGAGGTGATGAGTCGCAATATGGAATTGATTTCGGCCAAGATGCCATTCAAAGACTTGATGAAGAAATTTGCTCACACTCACCATCATGGTTTCCCAGTTGTGGATGAGCAGGGAGATTTGCAGGGGATCGTAACCCTCGAGGATCTGGAAAATACGCTCAGTACAGGGGAATTGGAAGAAAAAACGGCATTGGACGTTGCAACGACAAATGAGTTGCAGATTGCTTACCCTTACGAACCCATGTGGATGGCTCTGCGCCGCCTCGGTGATCACGACATTGGTCGGCTGCCTGTTTTGGACGAGGAAAAGAAAAAACTGGTGGGACTGGTGAGCCGCATTGAAATCATTCGAGCATACAATCAAGCCATTCTCAAGAAAGCGGAAAAACAACATCATAGCGACATGATTCGTCTGGAGAAACTGGATGGTACCAGTCTTGTCGAGGTGCGGATTGCCTCTCATTCCCCAGTTGTCGGCAAACGCGTCAGGGAAATTGATCTGCCCAGTCAGTCGCTGATTGTTTCAGTACGCCGGGGTCGTAAGATCCGGGTGGTCAACGGATACACCTTACTGCAAGAAGGAGATCAGGTGATTGTATTCTGTAAGGAAATCCGCGTGCCCATGGTGCGTGAATATCTGACGGGCCAACCCCAAAAAAAGGGAGATTCCAAGCTCAAAGAAGCTCAAAGACACGTACGATACCGGGAAGTGATCATTCCCTCCGGCGCCGCCTGCGCCGGAGAAGCAGTTCGGAACTTGAAATTACCGCTCGAGTGTATCCTGACGAGCATCCAACGAGATGGAAAAGTGATCATGCCTCAAGGCGATACCTTGCTGCAAACAGGGGATCAAGTGGAAATATTCGGGGTGGAGGACAAATTGAAAGAGGCGGAACAGCGCCTGATTCTGTAAGTCACGAAGGAAGTTGAAAGAGTCGGGTCGCATTTTCCGTTGTCTGAGCAGCCACGGACTGCAAAGAAATGTTCCGAGCAATGGCAATGAATTCCGCAATTAGTGGGATTTTGGAAGGATCATTTGGTTTGCCCCGAAATGGAATCGGCGTCAAAAAAGGGGCATCGGTTTCCAATAATAGTCGATCCAGCGGGACGTAGCGCATCACCTCTCGCACCTCTTCCGCATTGCGAAAGGTCGTGATCCCGTTGATGCCGATATACCAATCCATTTCCAGTAAATCCTTGGCCATCCGCAAACCACTGGTAAAACTATGGGCCACACCTTTGCGGGTTAGCGGGTTTGCTTTCAGGATGTCCAGGGTATCTTCCCGGGCTTCCCGACTATGCAGAATAACAGGCAATTGCAGTTGCTCCGCCAGCACCAGTTGTTGGGCAAAGACGGTCTGCTGTATTTTTTTCCCCGAGTGCATGTAGTGATAATCCAACCCCGTTTCTCCCACGGCAATAATTTTGGCGGAATTGCCTGCCCGATCAAGAATTTGCCGGGCAATGGCTTCCGTATACGTCGAAGCTTCATGGGGGTGGAAGCCGAGACTGCCGTATATTTGTGGATACCGTTCAACGGTTTGCAGGACAAAGCGTATGGACGCTTCATCGGTTGCAATCGTGACAATGCGATGGACTCCCACCTGCCCGGCGAGTGCCACGATATCTTGCACCGGCAGACCCAGCATTTCCAAATGGCAATGCGTATCAATAAAACTTGTCATCTCTTCTTCAGATAAGATATTAAATTGAATCAGTTGAGGGGTCGGCGGCGGCTCCTCTTCCAGGGACCCATCTCAGGAAATTAATGCATTTATTCCACAATCTCAATATTTTATAACAATTTTAAATTCCAAAAAACAAGGACTCCTCGCAGCATTCAATAAACGGTCTCGTCCCACTATCCAAACCAGGAAGCATTGGCGCAAACGAGGAACTCGAAAAAAATACTATTTTACAAGGCTATCACCTGCCATGAATTTTGAACCGCTATGCAAAAAAATTGGTTATTCTTTCAAGAACCCCCACTTGCTGCGTCAGGCATGTACGCATAAATCCTATGTCAACGAGCAATCCATAGAAGGGGAGAAGGACAATGAACGGCTCGAATTTTTAGGGGACGCGGTTCTGGATTTGGTGATCAGTGATTTGCTGATGGCACGGTTCCCGGGCCTTTCAGAAGGAGGATTGACGAAACTGCGCGCCAATCTCGTCAGCGAAACAGGTTTGAGCAAAATTGCCCAATCTATTGATCTAGGCGCCTACTTATTGTTGGGAAGGGGGGAAGAGCTGACGGCAGGACGTCAGAAAAATTCCATACTTTCCAGTTCATTGGAAGCCCTTATCGCCGCCATTTATACGGATGCGCGCCAAGAGGGTTTGTTACCGGTAAAAAAGGTGGTTTATCACCTTTTCGAACAGGAAATCCCTGTTGCGGTAGATTCCTGCCCCTCCCATGATTCCAAATCGGAATTGCAAGAATATGCGCAGAAAAAATTTCAAGCAATTGTCATTTACCAACTCCACAATACTTTCGGTCCGGAACATCAGAAGGAGTTTGAAGTGGTTGCCATGATCGACGAAAAGGAATTTGGACGTGGCAGGGGAAGCAGCAAAAAACGGGCCGAGCAACTCGCTGCCAGGGAAGCGCTCTCAGCATTGCTGGCTGCTGAAGAGTACCGGATAGCAGATGAAACCGAGGGGTAAGTGAGCCAGATGTCAAATCCTGAGAAAGTGCAGGGAATCCGTATCCAAAAAGTCATAGCAAAAGCGGGTATTGCTTCCAGAAGAGCCGCCGAAGAGCTGATTTCTGCCGGAAAAGTCAAGCTCAATGGTTTGCCAGCGACCCTGGGACAGCGTATGAAGGTGAATAACGATCGGCTAACCGTCGAGGGTAAACCGGTGCGGTGGCTGAACCGGGAAAGAGTCGTCTATGCCATTTACAAACCCAGGAATTGCGTCACCACTTTAAACGATCCGGAAGGGCGTTCCACAGTCAAAGAATATTTTCCTCAATCCGGACACGCGCTCTTTCCCGTAGGACGCTTAGACTATGATGCCGAAGGGCTATTGCTGATTACCAACGATGGTGACTTTGCAGAACAGGCAATCCATCCGAAATATAAACTTTGGAAAACCTACTTCGTCAAATTGAAAGGAAAGATTGCCGACTCGGAATTGACAGGGCTCAGAAAGGGTCCACGCTTGCAAGGTAGACAGCATTTGCCAATCCGGGTGAAAATGATTCACTGGGTCAATGATAAATCATGGCTGGAGGTTTCTTTGCAGGAAGGCAAAAATCGACAAATAAAAAAAATGTTTCAGAGCGTGGGCTACCGGGTCTTGAGGATCAAACGCTACAGCATTGGCAGTATCACATTGGAAGGATTGCAACCAGGAATGTCACGCTTACTGACCTCCCGGGAAATCACCCGCTTACTGGAGGGTTCATGAAACAAGATGCCGGACCGCCTTACCGAATGGTGCCTGCCGGACTCTTCATATTTTGCATGAGACACCCATAGACTCCCGGGAGAGTGGATGGATTGCGGAACAACTACGGGGGTTTTCTGATATTTTAATGATACAAGGTGTGCGCATCGTTAACCGGGCTTCTTTCGTCAGTGAAATAAACCTGCAGCCATCCCTTCAGCGCGTCCATGTTTCGCTGGAAAAACTGTTCGAGCCGATGGCGGTGGTCGAGTGTTTTGATTTCGATCACGTCGAAATCTTTCATTTTGGATGACAAATATTCGTCACTGGTCATGATTTCATCGACCAATCCTCGTTCTTTGGCTTGTGTGGCCAACCAGTAGTCTCCGGTGGCCACGTCCTCGATGTCCAGACTTTGGCGATTGTGGGCGACGTGTTCTTTGAAGGCCTGGTGAATCTCTTCGATATTTTCCTGAAATTTTCGTTTGTCGTCTTCGGTGACTTGATAAAACGGGGTGACGGTGCGTTTGTATTTCCCTGAGGTGAAGAGATAGTAATCGACATCGTGTTTTTGCAGGACTTTGTGAAAATTAGGAATTCCGGCGACGACGCCGATGGAGCCGATGAACGCAAAGGGAGATGCCACGATTTTATCAGCAACCGCCGCCATCATATAACCGCCGCTGGCAGCAATGACATCGACGCATATCGTCACTTTCATACCCGCATTTTTGAGACGAGTCAATTGGGCACTGGCCAATCCGTAATGGGCGACCGCACCACCAGGACTACTCAAACGGACCACCACTTCATCGGCGGGACTGGCTACCTGAAGCAATAAAGAAACCTCTTCCCGGAAATGATCGGTGGCGTGGGCCATGATATCACCGACAAAGTCAAGCACATACACTTTGGCAGCGTGGGTATTGAAGATTTCAGAAACTTTCATTTGGGCAGCGAGTTGCTCCCTGACTTTTTGGAGAGTGGTACTGGCTTGGTTTTTTTTGCGAAGCGATTCTGCCTTTTTTTCTCGCTTTTTGTTTTTTCTGAGCAATTTCAGAGCGGCTTTGGGAAGAGGGGGCTGCTCATAGGCCAGTTTTTCCAATTTGCGCAGATCTTTTTCAAAACGATTGTTCAGTTTTTTGAATGCAATCTGCGGTTCCTTGGATTTGAAGGGTTTGCTGAAAAACAAGAATTTGACGATGAGGAACAACCCTGCCAGTGCAAACAAGGTCACCCCAACATAGTAAAATGTGTAATATTCCGGGAAAAAATCGCCCATAATTTCGTATCAATCTTTTTCAGGAGTCAGGTATGTTGCTGCCAGACATCATAAAGCTCGAGACAATCTTCCGTTATTTTTTGAACTGGTAGCTCCAAACACCGTGCATAAGCGCGGATATAATTTTTCACGTAAATCAAGCCATTGGGCAACTTCGAGAATTCTTCGCTTTCAATAGCTTGCAAGTAAGTGATTTTCACACAGGTCTCCTGAGCCACTTCTACCAATTTGATGGATTTTAATTGTCGGATTTGTTGCAATAACTGTCCATTGAAAGTTTTGATGGTCGAGATAAAATTTTCAATTTTCTGGCGACTTTCTTTGTTTTTTTTCTCAATGATTTTTCTGATTTTGCAACGTGTTGCCAAATGGTCTTCCATTAACTCTGCAAACGCTTTGCTTTGAGAGATGGGAGGTTTTGTAAGTTCTTCCTGCATAGAATAAGACAAGGTTTTTTCTGAGACCTGAGCATCTTCCGTAAGATTCGCTGGAGACTTCTCAAAAAAGAGATGAGGGGGCTCTTGGGGCAAAACAAGAGTATTTTGCCGGGGAGTTCCGTTGAATGCCCTGTGGAAAATGGAGAAGGAAGAATTTTGAGAAGGAGAGGGCTGTCCAGCCTTGCCTGCATCATTTTCAACAAGAGGTCTTGAAGGTTGTGAATGCAGTGATTGATCATAACGAATACGAGTGGTGGGATCAATCAATGTCATGTAAGCGCATGAGATTCGCTGCATGATGGCATCGCCATTCATGTGGGAAGACGAGGAATAGTTTTCCAACTCATCCATCTCATAGCTTTGCCAGACCAAGTCATAAGCTTCGTCTATTTCTTCGGGAGAGGCATTCTCCGGAATATTCAAAATTTGATAATAATTGCCTTCTTGAGTATTCATAAGAACTACAAACTGGATTTGTGTTTAACAAACACTTGTATGGCGATTTCTTGAAAGTGCTCGTAATCCGGAGGAAATGCTGATTTGAGATTGTTTCTCAGATGTCCTCTTTGAATCCTCCACAAGGAAAAGCAATTTTTTTGCCATCTATTCCTCAGCACTCATTAATAAATTGCAAAACTGAAGAGTTTCGGCTTCAATCGACCGATAGGATGGCAGTAACCCGCGAGTTTTTCAGGTTGAATGAGAATCGCGATAGTGCTATTTTAGAAAGTCGGAAATATTTTCGATCAGGAGCGCTTTTAATGAAGCGCAATTCCCATATGGAAGTCTATCCGTAAAATTGGAAAGACTTGCGATTCCGTCGAATTTATTGAGGAGCATTGGCTTTTTCCCAGCAAAGGAAGGAATCCCTGAAATCATGGCTGAACTAAATTTGAAATGGCCGGAAAACGTAGCGGGAAAATATTATGTCGATGAGGAATGCATCGACTGCAATTTGTGTTCTGAGATCGCCCCCGATAATTTCAAGGTCAATGAAGAAGAGGGACACGATTTTGTCTACAAACAACCTTTGACTGACGAAGAAGAGGATTTGTGTGTGGAAGCACTGGAATCGTGTCCGGTCGAAGCGATTGGAAATGACGGGAAGTCCTCTGTATGAAAACAATTGAAAAAAGAAAGGAAATAGTATGAAATTTAAGGTAGTCTCTTCTCAATCACAAGTGTCAAGCGAACAAAATACCCGGAATCCCCAAGGGCGGATCGAGGCGATGGTGTCAAACAGTCCTGTCTTTCTATTCATGAAGGGTACGCCAGAAATTCCGCAATGCGGATTTTCGGCGAAAATGACGCAGATTCTGCGCTCATGGGAAATTCCTTTCCAATCTTTCGATGTGCTGTCGGATCATGATATTCGGGAAGGGATCAAGACTTACTCGAACTGGCCGACCATCCCCCAGCTCTACATCAACAAAAGCTTTGTGGGAGGCTGTGATATCGTAACGGAGCTTTCCGAAACCAGGGAATGGCTGCCACTCTTGAAGGAAGCCTATCCGGATCGCGAATTCACGCCTCCACCTGCTCCGGCAGAAGTGAAGGTTGCCTCGCCCCAACAGATTGCGGAACAACTCAAAAACGATGCAAACTGCCGGTTCATCGATGTTCGTTCCCCGGAAGAATGGGAATTGGCCCGTGTTGAAGGCGCTGAGCTGATTGATGAGGAGTTGGTGGACGAAATGTTGTCATCCTGGGATCGAAACACGCCAATTATCCTCATTTGCCACCATGGAATGAGAAGTTTGGATGCAGCACGCTTTCTCACGTCCCAGGGATTTCAGGATGTTTCACACGTGGAAGGGGGAATCAATAACTGGTCTCAGAGCTTTGATCCTGCGATTCCACTGTATTAATTTGAATCCATTGAACATTATTCACCTTGAGGAACTACTATGTCAGATACTGGTCAATCTCTCTGGTTTTCCGATTCAGGAGCCAAAGTGGTACTAACGGAAAAAGCCGCAGAGATCTTCAAACAATCATGCCGGGAAGAAGGGAAGGAGCTCGAGGATTCATTTCTGCGAATCGATGCCAACCCCGGTGGGTGTTCCGGATATCGTTATGAATTGGATTTCAATACCGAGGGTGATATAAAAGCAGAGGATGAGAAATTTATTTCGCATGGCGTCAATATTGTGGTGGACAAAACCTGTTTGACTGAGATATTGGGTTCTGTAGAAATCGATTACACGGATGCCAACATGGTAGAGCAAGGTTTCGTTTTCCAACAGCTCATCAATGGATATCAATGTGGCTGTGGAGAATCCTTTACCGCCGTGAAAGATTTACGATGATGCTCTTCCAGGCTGTTGATTTTCTGGCACAGGCCCTTTGTTTTGTCTTTTGGGTTTACAAGTGGATCACAATTATCGCAATTTTCCTCACTTGGGTGACCCCGGACCCCTACAATCCCATTGTACGCTGGGTGAACCGGGTGACCTATCCTTTATGGGCATGGTGCTATCAGCGCCTGCCCGCCTCTCTGCAACTCTTCAATGCTTACGTTGCCTTACTGGTTGTCATTTTCCTGCATACCCTGATTCCCGCATCGGCGCAAACTCTCAATCTTTTTATGCAGCAAATGATTGGCCTGGAAACCGTCCTCTTTCAAATTGGGGGCCATGCGATACAAGGAATAGGGATTGTCACTTACAGTGTCATCTGGTTTGCGATTATTATTTTAGGAATTTGGTTTATATTGACCTTGGTCTCACCGGCATTCAACAACCCGATTGTCCGTGTTGTACACCTGCTGGCCGAACCTCTGATCACCCCCATTCAACGATACCTCCCCCGCATGCGGATTGACCTTTCTCCGCTGGTTGGCATTTTTATGCTGTTCCTCATTTCTAACTACCTGGTCACTCCGGCTTATGTTTATGGCGCCATGCTTTCGGCTCCTGTGCGAATTTGCGCTTATTGATTGTTGGAAATTCCAAAAAGCGCTAAAATGATCAGAGAATTTTTTATTGATGGAAGACGACTGCCTGAAATGCGCAAAGTCTGCAATCCTCAAAGATGCGAATAGTGATTGTATATCAGGTATGGAACATGTATTTTTGAACTGATAACGTGGAACAATTTTTCACTCCATCTCAAAAAATGACCATGCATCTCAAATCTCTTGCCACATTCGTTTTTTGTTTTTTAGTTTTCAGCCAGTCATTTTTGATTGAAGCCAAAGAGGACGATGCGCCTTTAACAGGACCCACTGTTACCAGGATTGCCCATCACTTTGCCTCGATGCATTATGCTCAAAAGCCGATTGACGATGATCTTTCACGCAAGATGCTCAATACCTACCTCAGCCGCCTCGACCCGGGACATTATTATTTTCGACAGGCGGATATCGATGAATTTCTTGAATATGAGGACCGCATTGATGATCTGTTGGAACAGGAAGACATTGAGCTCGCGCTGCGCATCTTCACGCGCTTCAAAACCCGCATCGCAGAGCACTTGGAATACGTGGAGATATTGGAAAAAGAAGATTTTGATTTCAATATTGATGCTTCCATGAAAATTGACCGGGATCAGGAGCCTTATCCTGAGAGTCTTGAAACGGCACAAAAGCTCTGGAGGCTCAAATTCAAGTTTGAACTGCTGACTCTGGTATTGGGTGGTGACTCCGAAGAAGAAGCCAAAAAACGCTTATTGCAAAGAGCACAGTCAAACTGGAAAAATTTTTCCCAATTCACGGATAACAATGTGGTGGCAATATATCTCAACGCGTTCACCAGCGGTTATGATCCCCATTCGACCTATATGGAACCTCATGATCAGAAGAATTTTGAAATCAACATCAGACTTTCCCTGGAAGGGATCGGAGCCGTTCTCCGTTGGGACAACGGATACACTGTGGTGAATTCCGTTGTTCCCGGAGGAGCAGCTTTTCGTGAAGGGAGCCTTCTGGTCAACGACCGTATTTTGGCTGTTGCTCAGGGAGATGATTCGTTTGAAAGCGTCGTGGATATCCGCTTGACTGACGTGGTTCAACTAATCCGAGGCAAGCGTGGCACAAAAGTTCGTCTGCAAGTCATGCGCAAGACCGAAGCCGGGGATTCCATCCTTACCATTGCCATTATCCGGGAAAAAATCGTGTTGAAGGATGGTGAAGCAAAATCCTATGTTTTCACGCCCAGTACCCCGGCAAGCGACGATTTCCAAGGTCCCAATGAATATACTATCGGCTTGATCCATCTACCCTCCTTTTATACTGATTTTGAAGGACGGCGCAAAAACCAGCGAGACTACAAGAGCGCAACCCGGGACGTGAAAAAAATCCTGGAACAGTTCGTCGAAGACAATGTGGATGGCGTCGTCCTCGATCTGCGCAACAATGGAGGGGGTGGGCTTGATGAAGCCATCGACATGGTCGGGCTCTTTGTCGGTAAAAAACCGGCTGTGATGGTGCGGACTTCGTTTGGTGACAAAGATATCCGTAGAAGCCGGCAAAGCCAGGTATATCATGGCCCTCTGCTGATTTTGCTCAATCACTACAGTGCGTCGGCATCAGAGATTTTGGCAGGAGCGTTGCAAGATTATGGACGCGCCATTTTGATTGGAGATAAATCCACCTTTGGTAAAGGGACCGTACAAAACATTGCCAGGCTTCCTGAAAAATATGGCGCCTTGAAAGTGACCGTTGCTCAGTTTTACCGTGTTTCCGGAGGCTCCACTCAAAATAAGGGGGTCGTGCCGGATATTGTACTGCCCTCGCTCAACAATCACAGGGAGATTGGAGAATCGCATTTGGACAACGCCCTTCCCTGGAAAAAAATCAAACCACTTGCTTACAAACAGGATCAAAGCATTCAAAACTATTTATCCACGCTTCTCGAACTTTCTCAAAAAAGGATCAGCGAGCATCCACTCTTTCAAGAGACGCAGAAAGTTATTGATGAATATTTAACCCATGTCAAACCACGAGAATACACAACCATTCTGGGCATTCGGGAAGAATTCGGAAAAAACGAAGCACAACGCCTTGAAGCCAGGGAAGCAATGGAAGAACGCATCATGAATGTTCAGGAAAAAAGTGTTGGTGAATCAGAAGAAAACGCTAATGAAGCTTCTGATCCTCTGACGGCGGAGCGCTTTGAGTATGCTGGGAAAAATGTCTATTTGGAAGAGAGTGTCTTTGTCCTGGAAGACTACATCCGCTATTTAGAAACAGGCGGGCAAAAATTGTCCCAAAATTAGAGATTGTCAGGAATCAGGAATCGTTAATTTTTTTCAGAAAAGTTGCGCAAGCAGGGGGCAGTTCGCCACTAAAAAATTGCAAGTGGGAAAAGACGAGCTCCCTCAGAGTCTGCCGGGATTCTGCGATTTTTTGAGATGCATGCGCCAATGCTTCTCCTCTCATCCCACCTCCCCCGTTCCAATGATAATTGGTCAACCATACCGGATACGATTCGAAGGGTGACATGGTCTGTTCGTTCCGGATGAGTTTCAAGGAAGGAGTCCCCCCATTATTCCGCAAATGCGCTTGAAAACCCCCCGGAATGAGCAAGGAACCGGAGCGATAATTTTTTTCTTCTAACAGTCTTTGATAAGATCTCAAAAGAATGTGAATTTGTCGTCCATACAAGCGGGTTTGTATGAGGAAATTGTCATATGGGAGCCAACGGAACAAATGCAGTCTCTTCAGCGGAAGCTGGAGTTCCTGGGCCGGTATTTCATGCCATTTCCACCTTGGCAACAGGGAGAGTATGGGAGCACCGGGGCTTCCGGCAATCGCTTGATGGGACAAAGCTGCGCCACATTGGTAAAACTCCTCCCGGCTAGGTATTGCGAAAAGTTGAACTTCGGTCGGGGTTTCCAGATATTGGCGAACTTGCTCGATATCAGGGGAAATTGAGTTTTGTAGATCCGCAGAAACGGCAGGGGAAGCGTGAAGAAATTCAAATTCCATTTTCTCCGTGATCCATTTTCCCTGGCGTTCCTCGAGAAAGAATTTGATCACACTCACTCCCATTCCCCAGAATCCGGGGCTGACCACGGGAACGCGAAATTTCCGCAAGTTAGCGGTGCGGCGCTTGGGGTAAGTTTGATGGGCGTGTCCTGAAATGATCAGATCCATTCCCTCCTGATAGTCGGCCACTAAACCGGCTGCATTGGCAATCGGAACCCCTTCATTCAACGAGGCCCATTGGTCGTAGGAAACATTGTGTCCACTATGAAACAATCCGATCAATAAATCCACATGATGCTCTTCTTTGAGAAGCGGAACCCATTTTTTCGTTGCGGCGAACATGTCTTGAAACTCCAGGTTTTCCAAATGGGACTCATTGATCCACATTTGGGTTCCGGGAGTGATCAGCCCCAAGACGCCAATAAGCACGCCTTGACGTTCCAGGATATGATAGGGACGGAGGAAGGGGATTCCGTCTTCTCTAAGCAAATTGGCAGCCAGCCAGGGAAAACGAGAACCGCGAAGGTTCTTGCGCAGGACAGCGAGGGGTGGCTCCAGATCATGGTTTCCCAATACTACGGCATCGTATTGCAGTCGATTCATCAATTTGACGATGGGCAAGGGTTGATCGGAAAGCGCATGGTAATTGAAATAATAGTTGGTAGGACTTCCTTGCAAGGTATCTCCGGCATCCAGCAAAATCAACTGGGGGTAATCACGTCGCAATGCTTCAATAATGGGACCCACATGCAAAATTCCACGAAGCTTTTCAAGCGGAAACAAGCTACCCGTGGACAACCATCCGTGTAAATCCGAGGTGACGGCAAGCACAACAGTTCTTCGGGACCCCGCAGGCGCATCTGCCAGGCAAGGATGCAGTATTGCAACTGTAATTGCAATGAAAGGAAGCCAGCTCTTTAAAATCCACCTCTCCTCGAGGGAGCGGTCAGGGGAGGGATTCCGTCCTATCAGGGCTGCCAACGATAATTTTTTAAGATAATAGGGAAGCGCGAAACCCATGAAAAGATCTCGATCAAAAGAGAAAGTAGCCTCCGTCGATTACAAATTCATCTCCGGTGTGATAAGCACTGGCATCGCTCATGATATAGACGGCAATAGCGCCAAAATCCTCGGGTTTTCCCCAGCGGCGTTGGGGAATACGCGGCAGAACTTTGCTGGTAAACGCTTCGCCATGAATAATTCCATCGGTCATGGCGGTTTCAATCCAACCTGGCAAGACAGAATGGGCGGTCACGCCATATCGCGCCAATTCAACTGCAAGTCCCCGCATCATAGAAATCATCCCTCCTTTGGTTGCGGCATAGTGTTCGCTGCGAGGCGCCCCACTGATTGCCGCCAGACTGGCAGTTCCAATCAGACGACCACCCGGGTCTCCGTTTCCAGCACGTTCCACCATGTGACGGGATGCTGCGCGCAAGCAGTAGAAAGCGCCAAATAAATTGACTCTGAAAATCCGTTCCCATTGCTCACTGGTCATCTCCGGAAAAACGGGCCCCCCGCCTCCTATTCCCGCATTGGCAAAACAGCCATCGACACGACCGAATTCTTGCAGAAAATCGGCAAAGCAGGATTCCACTTCGGATTCGCTGTCCACATTGCACTTCATAGCAGCAACATTGGTTCCATAGGATTTGAGCTTTGCAAGGGCAGCCGTGTTTTTGGATTCATTAGTGCCCCAAATACAAACATTCGCACCCGCCTGGGCCACTGCTTCCGCAAATCCCAGCCCAATGCCACCGTTTCCTCCGGTGATCAGAACTACTTTTCCCCCCAAGTCGAAAGGTTGGTATGGCATTTTTTCTCCTTATTTTGATTGAGATTGAATTCTTTCTCGATGCAATGCGGAGCGCCTGGTTTTTCCGGCATCATCCCGCAGCAGCGCGTCGACATATTCGAAGCTACGTGGAATTTTATAACGAACCAGTCGTTCGGCGAGATGGGCCAACAACGCGTCACTATTGATTCCATCAGGGGCATCCACAATGGCGTGAACACTTTGCCCTAAATCTTCATCCGGTAAGCCGAGCACAGCGCTGGAACGAACTCCGGAAAAAGAATCGATCGCCGCTTCCACTTCGGCAGGATAGATATTGGCGCCTCCGCTGAGAATCATGTCTTTCCTTCTGTCGCAAAGGTAAATATAGCCTTCTTCATCCATATACCCCATGTCGCCAAGAGATTCCCAACCCCCTTCGATCGATTTGGCTTCTGCGCCAATATAGTGGTAGGTGCTCCCCTGCCCTTTTGCAGGCAGAAAATAAATTTCACCGATTTCACCCCGCGCTAACTCCTCGTCGTTCTTACCAACAATTTTGATTTGGCCTTCAGTGATCAGTTTTCCCACAGATCCTTTGCGCACTAACCATTCTTCGCTGGTGATCCAGGTGATTCCAATTCCTTCCGTACCGGCATACAATTCATAAACCCGACCTCCCAACCATTCGATCCACTTTTCCTTGAGCCAAATCGGACAAGGCGCTGCCAAGTGAAGCATGACGCGCAGAGACGAGAGATCATATCGATTGCGAATTTCCTCTCCAAGCCGCCAGACCCGGTGCATCATGGTGGGTACCATCATTACCCATGTGACTTGATATTTTTCGATGAGACCCAAGGTTTCCTTGGCATCAAATCGACTCATCAGTACTATGTGACAGCCCCGGAACATTGCAATCATTGAATAGGTAAATGGTCCATTGTGATATAAAGGTCCGGGAACCAAATGAGTGCCTCCCGGTAACAATAAATTGTAATAAACAGGCTCCTGCTCCGGGTCCATCTCACCCGGATCTCCTGAAACAATCAGCTTTGGACGTCCGGTACTGCCTCCTGAAGTCGGTGCCTTCCAGTGTTTGGCAACCACATCGGGTAATAAATCGTCTGAAAGTCGAGGGTCCGGTTGAAACCCGGCAGGCAAGATTTGACGGTTTTTGAGTTGCCCGAATTCGACTCCGACGATCAAAGGCGGGTTTGCCAATTCCACAATGGACGCTAACTCCATTTCAGGGAGACGGTAAGAAACAGGTTGCGGAATAGCGCCGAGTTTCCAGATGGCAATACAGGCTTCGTAGAATTCGATACAGTTGGGAAGAGCCACGGTCACAAAATCGTTTTGCCTGACTCCCATTTGTTGATATGCCCGTGCCAAGCGGTTCGTATGAAGATCCAATTCCCTGCCGGTCACAGTATGTCCTTCATGGGTAATAGCGGGCCATTCGGGATGTTTTGCCGCATGATGGGAGATGATCCGACTGATAGACATCAATGCCATAAGAGAGACTTTTTGATAAAACGACCTGGTATGATCTTGTGATTGAGCAACATCAAAATTTGATCAAGGTAATAACTTGTTTGTAATTTCAACAAAGAATCAAGTCAAACCCAAATTCTGCGATTGGATGACAATCAAACATGGAAATAGTAATATATTCAAATAGTTAACACCCAAATCAACATTTTGAGAGATCACCATTTCCATGAAGAACAATCGTAGCACAAGATCGGCAAGACCGTCAGCAAAAAACATCCATATCAGCCAGGGAGGCAAAGACCTGACCGCGCAAGCAGGCTTGATTTCGGTTGTCAAAATTTTTCGTAACTATATGAAAAGGAAAGCTTGTTATTCATGCATGACTTTCAAGTTCCTTTTGACAACAACCAAGCCGAGAGAGATATCCGCTCCCTGCGTGGCCAAAAGTATTCATAGCAAACGTAGCATCGTCAATGCGATTTTGTATGTCCTGAAAACGGCTTGTCAGTGGAGCATGCTTGGCCATGATTTACCTCCCTGGCAAAGCGTTTGCGATCATGATCGCCGTTGGAAAAAACGCTGGACTGTGGAGCGAACATTCGCTTTTTGGCTCATGCCGAAGATGGACCGCAATATATCTTTTTATAGCTGACCTCCTTTGTTGCGCAATTCTCCTGATCCAAACTTGCTATAGGCTTTGCGCCGCGTAGTAGTGCTGAAATCATGCCTTGTTGTTTTAGGGAAGGAGAGGATTTCCGCTCGTTTGATTCAAAATTAGCTGTGGGAGGATTCCCGCTCGATCGATTGAACAATACCCCGGGAGGATGTGAAAACGATGGATCCTTCCCGGGAATCTTTTTTCAACGTTATTGAACTGAACGGCTTCTGACTGTCCCCGGATTTGAGTAGATTTATTGATTTTTTTTTTTTTGCGAATCCCGAATTTATTTTACATCAGGGGATTGACATTGCATTTTATTGTACTATAATCGTGCCTTCGTTAAGTTGTGTTTTTCAGATAAAAGAGAGGGTTGACCCGATCGATTGAACAAAATCTTGGGAGGGTTCCCGCCCGTTCGATTCAAAATAGGTGCGGGAGGAAGTGAAGTGATGGATCCTCTTCGGGAATCTTTTTTCACCGATATTGAACTAAACGGGTTTTTCAGAGACCTAAATAGTTACCCCTCAAGCAAAGAAAGGACCCTATGTATCTTAAGAAATTTCTGGCCCGATTCGTGGGGCTGATCGTGGCAGACGTTGTGTCTGCTGCGAAAACCGATTCGCCCTATGTCGGGTGAATCGTTCTCAACACCCTCAATTAAACGAGGTTACAATGAATAGTATGAAAAACTTGTCGCCCCCCTTCGCGGGGCTGAACCCGGCAGGCGCTTGGTCTGCTGTACAAAAGCTTGTCCTCGCGAAAGCGGGGATGCAATCCTTGTTGCTCACCCTCACCCTGATGGTGGCCGCCCTCGGGGTCGGTTCGGCCGTGGCGGCTGAGAAAAAGATGGTGATGGATCCCAGCACCGGTGAAATGGTGGAAGCCCCTCGATATGGGGGGACATTCACCCAAGTCCAGAAGTGCGAGGCTCCGCGTAATGCCGACATCTGGTTTAGCTCGGCCGCTCACACCATCAGTGGGGTTATAGAGAAGCTGAGCATCGGGAACTGGGCAATACCCAGGGACGAATATAACTTCAACCCTGGGTTCTGGATACCTGAATTTGCCAGAACAGGGCACCTGGCTGAAAGCTGGGAGCAACCCGACCCAACAACTTATGTCCTCAACATCCGCCAGGGCGTTCACTGGCATAATAAGGCACCAATGAACAGTCGAGAATTTGATGCCTATGATGTCGAATGGAACTACCACCGTTATGCGGGTCTGGGCAAGTTCGCCGACGCCGGACCTAGTCCCTATGCACGCAAGCTCGCCGGTCTGCCATTGGAATCGATAACGGCCACCGACAAATGGACGGTTGAGATTAAACTCAAGCGGCCAGACCTCGGTGCGCTGTTGATTATCCTCGGCGACACCAATGGTTGGATATTACCACGCGAGGTCATCGAACAACACGGCGACCTTAAGGACTGGAGGAACCTGGTCGGCACCGGGCCCTTTATGCTGACCGAGTGGGTCTTTGGCAGCTCTATGACCTGGACCAGGAATCCTGACTACTGGGACTACGACGAAAAATACCCAGAGAACCGCCTGCCCTATGTTGACGAGTACAGAGGTCTGGTTATTAAAGAAAACGAATCAGTTATAGCGGCACTGCGCTCGGGTAAGATTGATTTGATAGGGATTGGCGGCTGTGCTGAGCAAGGGGATATCGACGTGGTCGAGAGCGTCATGCAGAGCAACCCTGAAATCGTGTTTATGCCGGTTAGTGGTCGGATGGTATATGGTATTGCTCCCGATGTACGCAAGCCGCCCTTTAATGATATCAGGGTGCGCATCGCCATGCAGAAGGCACTGGACCTTGAGACCATTAGCGAGACCTGGGCTAAGGGTTGGGCAGAAACGAAACCCGAGGGGATGATCGGGTCTGGCATAAAAGGGTATAACAACCCATTTGAAGAGTGGCCCGAAGAGATCCAGGAACGCTATACCTATGACCCGGAAGGGGCCGAGAAGCTCCTTGATGAGGCTGGGTATCCGCGCGGCGCGGACGGCATTCGATTCAAGACCACCTGGGAATACTACTTCCAATCCCCTATAACCTATGCAGAAATACTCGTAGAGTACTTTCGTGCCATTGGGGTTGAGGTAGAGATTTTTATCCAGGACCGAGCTCGTCATGTCTCTAGTATCAGGGAACATACTTATGACGGTATGGTGAATGCGCTTGCAGGCTGGGATGCTGACCCTATATGGCTGTTAGGCGGGTTCCATACGGACAGGTCTCTCTGGAACCGCCCCGGAGTCCAGGACCCGGTTTATGACGCCATGGTTGAAGCCGCCGAAGCCGCTACCACCATTGAGGAGCAGAAGCCGCTGGTTAAAAAGGCAGATATGTACGTAATAGAGAAGCACTGGCAAATATGGGGGCTTAAAATGCCATTTTTTGTCGCGCTCCAGCCGTGGGTTAAAGGCTACAACGGTGAATACATATTCGATGGGAGTAACTATCCTACCCTCTGGACCCGCCTCTGGATTGACCAGGAGCTGAAGAAAGAAATGGGGTATTAGAAGCTGTGTTAAAACCTTATTCCCCCTCCCCTGGTGGGAGGGGTAGGGGAGGGGGCATCATATGAAAGCCTATCTCATCAGGCGCTTATTGCTCGTAATTCCCACCCTGTTTCTATTGAGCGTCCTGGTCTTTCTGTCCGTGCGCTTCATCCCCGGCGATATCATAGACACGATGGCGGATGAGACAGAGTGGGCGGTTGGTAAGTTAGACCGTGACGTGCTTGAGCGTATACTGGGACTGGACGTGCCCGTCTACGTGCAGTATGGACGCTGGATCGGAGTGTTGCCGACCCCTGACTGGGTTACCGGTGAGTCCCGCTTCAACGGTATCCTCCAGGGCAGCCTGGGCAAATCACTGCTGGGCGGTTGGCCGGTAGAGGTGGAGATATTCATTCGATTGCCAGTCACCCTGGAGCTTGGTGTCCTGGCCATCGTCATCGGGCTGTTGATCGCGCTGCCCGTGGGCATCTACTCGGCGATTCGCCAGGATACGACCGCCGACTACCTGGGGCGCACCTTCGCCATCATCGGCTTGGCCACGCCGAACTTCTGGCTGGGAATTATGGTCATGCTCTACCCCGTCATCTGGTGGGGTTGGTCGCCCTCGATGGAGCTGATTCCCTTCTCCGAAGACTCGCTGGGGAATCTCGGGATGTTCATCATTCCCAGCCTGATTCTGGGGACGGCCCTGTCGGCAGCCACCATGCGCATGACGCGCACCATGATGCTGGAGGTCTTAAGGCAGGACTATATCCGCTCCGCCTGGGCCAAGGGGCTCAAGGAGCGGGTCGTCGTGGTGAGACACGCCCTCAAGAATGCCTTCATCCCGGTTATCACCCTGATCGGCCTGCAGTTGCCACTCCTGGTCGGGGGCGCCGTGATCATGGAGAACATCTTCAACCTGCCGGGGATCGGTCGTCTCTTGCTGCTGGCACTCCAGGACCGAGACTACCCGGTGGTCTCCGGAGTCAACCTGTTTTTCGCCGCCGGGGTGATGGGGATCAATCTCCTGATCGACCTGATTTATCCTTATTTGGATCCGAGGGTGCGGTATGAATAGTCGTTATGCTTCTGGTAAATATGGGTTTGAGATTCGTATGTAAGAAGAAGTCCCGGAGGGACGACAGGAAGTAGCCCAGCGATTTATCGCTGGGCTACTTCCTAAAGACAGTCTCCTTTAAAGTCCCGGAGGGACGACACAACAATGAGGTTTCATGTCCCATTCCATAAATTAGCAATCATCTTCATTGTGTCTTTAGCACAAAAATCCGAATTGAGAGGATGACTCCTGAAATCAAAAAGCACCTTTTTCCTTATGGGAGTAACTCGAAAGATCGAAGAAGTGTCGTCCCTCCGGGACTAGCTGAGGAGGGGGGCCTTTCCCAGCGATGAATCGCTGGGCTATTCCCTTTCGTCCCTCCGGGACTAGCTGAGGAGGAGGGGGGGGCCTTTTCCAGCGATGAATCGCTGGGCTATTCCCTTTCGTCCCTCCGGGACTGTATTATAGAACAATCCGCAAAATGAATAACACCCAAGAAACACAATCAGCAGTCAGTGAGCCCAAGCGACGAGGCCGTTTTGCGGATTTCCTGATCCGGCTGCTCAAGGAGAAGCCCCTGGGGATGGCCTGCGGGGTGATCGTCTTGCTCTTGATTTTTGTGGCCATCTTTGCCGATGCGCTGGCGCCTTATCCCTTTTATGAAATGCACCTGAGAGACCGGTTTCAGGGTCCCTCCGCCCAGTATCTCCTGGGCACCGACCATATCGGGCGCGACTTGTTGAGCCGCCTGATCTATGGGGCGCGTCTTTCCTTGATTGTCGGGCTGGCCGCCACCACGCTCAATGTGCTCGTCGCGGTCCTCATTGGTGGCACTTCCGGATTCATTGGCGGGAAATTCGACCTGGTGGTGCAGCGCCTTGTCGATGCCTGGATGTGTTTTCCGGGACTGCTGCTCTTGTTAACCATCATGTCCATCGTGGGGACGGGTTTATTCCAGATCATCGTGGTGCTGGGGATCACCGGAGGGATTAGTGGCTCCCGCGTGCCCCGGGGCGCCGTGATCGGTATTAAAGAGAATGACTACTTTCTGGCCGCCCAGGCCCTTGGCAGCCCCACCTCCAAAACACTGATGCGACACGTCCTGCCCAATATCGTGGCTCCCCTGATCATCATCTTCTCGGTCAACATCGGAGGCAACATCCTCTCCGCAGCCGCTCTGAGCTTCCTCGGATACGGTCTGCCTCCCGCGTTTCCCGACTGGGGCGCAATGCTCAGCCGGGAAGGACGTAGATACATGGAGATGGCGCCACGGCTGGCGCTCTGGCCGGGGCTTTGCCTGACGATTGTCGTCTACAGTCTCAACATGTTCGGCGATGCCATGAGGGATCTGCTCGATCCCCGCCTGCGGGGCGGTGAGGGCAGTTACGGCGCCGCAGGAAAACGCAAACGCGGATTCCTGGTCCGGCTGATCAACCCTTTCAAATGGTAAGCGCATAAAAATTGTAAAAATCCTCGCTTGCTGATGGAATGAAAAGAGGTCAGGCCTTTGATTATTTCATTTGACGTTTAATTCTTCAAATAAGCTATCCCGGATCAAGCTCTCTCGTTGAGGCTCGACTTTCGCTTCGCTCGAGCGGAGTATTTAGTCGGAATATCTTTTTTTCAACGCAGCTACGGTACGCGGAGTGGCTGCGGCGAGTCAGACCCGAAGGAGATTGATAGTTTTTCCTCAATTTCTTTCATCCTGTTTACCAAATCTTTGTCTGTTTTGACGCGTTCTGGCAAAATTCGAATGGCATTGCTTAAGGTGACGCCATCCCGACCACAACGCTCTCCCCAGACTTCCAATGTTAGATTTTCTGATTCTCGTACTATCCAGGCAATAACCGACCTTGCTTCAGAGGGTTTTCTTTCTTTCCCCTTGGCAATGAGTTGCTTTTCAGTGATGCGATACAATTGACAAACCGCCTGAATCCGGGTCTTTTCTTCTGTTTTCGTAATAGTGCCCTGAGACGTCTTCTGACAAAGCCGTCTATTCGAGGGAAGGATGAGGCGAGTATTCTGGCAGCCAGTATGTCCTCTATACATTTCTTGAAAAAGATCGAGTCTTTGAGGAGATAGTGCAACACCCCATGACCTTACCGTTGATCGAATACTATCTTGGCGTGGATTGTCAGTTGTCCACGTTTACCAGTTACATCAAATGGCAGGACCCCGTGGGCTACGGTCCCACACTGCAGTTGCACGAAAATACAGGATTGTATCGAGGCCCGGTGTTGCCTGCTGTTGGACTGCGCAAGCGCAATACCAATTGGCTTCTCACAGACTACACCAAAGACAATGGGGCCCTGCGCATTGTACCGGGTTCCCACAAACTCTGCCGGCATCCTAAGCAAGGTGAAGGGGTCGAAGACGCTGTCCCGGTGGAGGCGCCTGCCGGTTCCGTTTGCGTAATTCACGGCAATCTCTGGCATAGCGCTTTTCCTCGGATCAATCCGGGCTTACGCTTAACGATCGTTGCGGATTACTGTGGCCGTCATTTCGCAGGCCCTGGCGTCGACCTTGATCCGCTGGCCGCGCCCGTGGCGGGCCGCGATATTCCCGGTTTCCCGGTGACGCCTGAGCAGGCGGCTGAGGGTGCATGGGGAAACCCCGGTCGCCTCGGTGATGACTTTGCGTGGAACCCCCGCTACAAGGCGGGAGACGATCAGTTCTCGGACTGGAAGCGGTATAGCCATGCGAATCCTTGGTGTGGGCCTGCGATCCCTCATATCATATGATCATTTCATGGTGGATGCGCTATAAGTTGCAGGTCGAGGAATTAAATGCGCTCATTGAAGAGCGATTTCCCCCCTTTCCGGACTACTGGCGCGAGATCGTCCAAAAGGATCCTCAGGAAGCCATTCGCTTTTATCGATTTGGGATGGTCGGCGGTGGGTATGAGACCGGGCCGGGCTTTCCGGAGTGGGGGAAGGTTATCGCAAGGCATTTCATCTCGGTGTGACAAATATCAAGGCATCAATTGAAAATGTTCTTGTTTGGCAGGTTTGTAAATTGAAAAATCTTTGTAATCAAATGTGACAATTTTATATACGCCGGTATCAACGGCGAGAGTCACAAGCGTGGCATCCGCAAAATCCATAGGTAAGTCGTTATACTTTATTATAAGTTCTTGAGACTTTTTCAGACTTGATTTCGTAGACGGAACGATTTCAACAACGGAATGAAGTACAAAATCTAATGCTGCAGTTTGAGCCATGATTGAAAAATTTAATAAATAAAGAACTTCTGTTAGGTTGGCTTCAGTTGTGAACAATTTTCCTTTATATGCTTGGAGCCAATCTGTCGATAATTTATGTTTGGATTCACTACGATCAATTAAAGCCACCCAAGGTCCAGTATCAAGAATTGCATTCATGGTTTCAATCCTTCGAGCGGTGCTCCGCGTTTCGAAGTCTATTTATTAAATATTGCCGATGATTTTGTCCCAGATCATTGATCCCACTTTCAGCCACACCCAAAAATGGAGCTGCCCGCTCAAACAAAGGTTGATTGTCTTCGCCATAGTATTCAGCAATAAATTTTTTGATAGCCATTCTCGTGATATCTGATTTTTTTAATCCCGTTTTTTGGGCGATCTCTTCAAGTTTTGGTAAAAATTCGTCTGGCATTCTTATTGTGAGCTTCATAAAATTCTCCATTTTCTATTTTTAAGTGATGACAAGTGACTACAATGGTATCAAAAAGACTACAACTGGCAACGACTTTTCATCGTTTCTGAAAGGTAGAAAATATCGGAGTAAGGCTTGCAAAGTGGTATTTATCGGGGTCATTTAGAGCCACTTTTAACAAAAATTAAATACAAATACGCAAGCCTTTTTCGTTCACGAGCACGTCTTATGATTACGAACACGACTTGCCCTTATCCTGGGGGCCCTTCAAACCACCGGCTCTGTCGGTGGTAATGACTGAGACGAAGCCCAATAGGGATAGGCCTCATGGGATAAAATATTCGCTCACGATGCGGATATTGTTGGTGGATTTTGCGATAATTTTGTAAAGCCGTCTTTCCATCAGGACAACTCTCAATGACAGCATTTCGATCAAGGTATCGTCGCCTGTTCGGTTCCGTATGGGTTTTCAGAGCTTCAATAACAAGCCATTGATCCGGATACGCCTTTCTCACTTCAGACCGAATAAAATTTATTGGCGCCGAGCGAGGATCGGCGCATCGCTGTGGCGTTACGCACTTGCGATCCGGAGACGCCGATCGACTGGTATCGGGTGGCCGCCAGTCACACACCGGTAAAAATTCATGATCTCGTGACCGGAAGCCGGCAATCGGACCGGCATATGTTGAATTTCACGGCTTTTCGACACAATCGGGAAAACAACTTCGGTACCACTCTGGGGGACATCGTGCCGACCCTGACTGGCGAGCGAGAATAAAAGAAGATGTGATTTAATACTTTCAATAAGGAGATTCTTATGGTCTACTTTCCTTTTTCCTTACGGTAATCATCTTCATGAAAGGAGTAAACATGAAAAGCAAAGCAGCCATCCAACCCGCTCCTCAGGAGCGTCTCATCATTGATGAACTCGAGATTCCGGATCCTCGTCCTGACCAGGTGGTCGTCAAGCTGTTCTCCAGTGGCATCTGTCATTCTCAGCTGAAAGAATTGCAGGGCTCCCCTGCCCATCCATTGGTGGTGGGCCACGAGGGTACCGGGGTGGTCATCCAAGCAGGTCAAGAGGTCAAGCATGTCAAGGAAGGCGATCATGTCATCGTGACCTGGGTGCACCAACCCCCCTTTGGGGCCCGGCCCAAAATTCCTCCCTCCGGAACAACCTTCCGGGGGCAGCCCGTGGCGGCCCTTGCCGGAGTGTACACTTGGAGTGAATATACGTTGGCAGAGGGAGGGTTCATAGTCCCCATCTCGAAGGATGATCCCACGGATCTCAGCTGTATTGTGGGCTGTGCCGTGCTCACCGGAGCCGGCGCGGTGCTGCATACGGCCAACGTGAGACCCAACGAATCGGTGGCAGTATTCGGGGTGGGCGGGGTCGGGTTGTCCGCGATCCGCATGGCCGCCCTTTTGGAGGCTTATCCCATCATCGCGGTCGATCTGAAGGACGACAAGCTGGCTTTTGCCAAAGAGTTCGGCGCCACCCATGGGGTGAACGCCGGTGAGAGGGATGCGGTGGAAGCGATTGTGGAATTGACCGGTGGTGGCGTTGACTACGCCTTCGACGCGATTGGGTTACGGGTCACCAATGAGCAGATCCAGCGTGCGACTCGGCCTGGGTGGCATGGAGCCCATAACCATGGGGGCATGGCCATCCTTATTGGGATCCCGGGATCGGAGATGACGCTGAACCCGCTCAGTTTTATGTTTGAACAAAAACAGTACCGGGGCAGCCATGGAGCCTGTGTTCCTGATCAAGACTTCCCGATGTATCTCCGCTGGAACAAGGAGGGCAAGTTCTCGCTCGATAAACTGGTAACTGCCCGCTACCAACTGGAGCAGGCCAACGAGGCGTGTGACGCCCTGAAAGCAGGTGAGATTCTAGGTCGGGCGATCTTCGAGTTTTAAACGGCAGTGATAGAGCTCACCTTTCCACATAGTGAAAACGATGCGCGTTTCGACTTATCTTTACAAAGCTACCTTGAACAACTGCACTTTCTTAAAACTCAGAATCTTCGTTTGACCCGGCAAATTCGAGAACTGGCCAAGAGTGAGTCGCACCAACTCAACGTCAGGCTTTTGAGATCTATGCCAGGCGTGTTGGTGCAAAATTGTGCTGAGATGCTGGGAATCGAACTGCTTTATCTTCCTGCTTATTCTCCACATCTCAATTTGATTGAACGCTTTTGGAAGTTTGTCAAAAAACAGTGTCTCTATTCAAAATATTACGAAATTTTCCCAGAGTTTAAACAAGCGATTGAGCAATGTCTCGAAGAGGCAAATTCAAGACGCCAACAGAAACTGGAATCTCTCTTGACTTGGAATTTTCAATCCTTTAAATATGTGAATAATTCACCCGTTTGAAGTATATGCCTTGCAATCATCAGGACTCCCAAAAAGAAAAGGGGCAAATATTAATGCAACAGGTTCATCGAATTCTTTTGATTGACGAATGGAATGATTTTCGCTACACATATCTTTCAAGAGAAACTAACCTTGAGTATTGAAGGTATAATCCATTCACCTCTTATAACCAGCGAGGTCCTATGCAATCACGTAATATCATTATCGGGGTTTTGGGTGCGCTGTTAATTATTGTAGCAATTGGCGGCTTTTACTGGCATCGCAACATCTCTCGAGAGAACACGCAAAATCAACAATTGCTCACTGAGCAAACCCAGGAAATCAGCGATCTGAAACAGGTTGTTACCCAGTTTGAGCAAGTAGAAGCGGCTATGCAGAATTTGAAAAATTCCGTCAACCTCAAAGACGATGCGATTGCTGCACTGAACCAACAATTGGAGCAACATGAAGGCGCTACAAACACCAACACCACTCTGCAAGCACAAATCAAATCCCTGAAGGAAGAACTCGAACGCAGAAAGCAAATTCAAGAAGCGTTGAGCCAACAAGCTCAGGAGGAAATCGATAAAGGAGAGATACAAGTCACCCAAAGACTCAACAACACCGTCATTCGTCTGGAAGAACAAATTTTATTCGACACGGGAAAAACAAATTTGAAACCTTCCGGAATCGAAATGCTAAAAAAAATAGCGGAATTGATGGGTAGCGTTGATAATCATGAAATGCAAGTGGAAGGACATGCCGACAGCCGCCCTATTCAAGGAATGTTGAAAAGAAAATACGCCACCAACTGGGAACTTTCCGCGGCTCGTTCGACGCAGGTGGTTCGCTATCTGGTTGAAAAGCTCGGGGTGGAGGCCAGCCGGATCTCTGCAGCAGGATTTGGGCAATTTCGCCCTCTGGCAGACAACGATACGGCACAAAATCTACAACTCAACCGCCGTGTCGAGTTTGTTCTTCGTCCTATCATGGTGGAATCAAATTAGTCTCATCGAGGCTCCCGAAATAAAGGAAGTCCACTCTATTCCGAAGAATGATCGGGTTGCCTGGTAAAATGAACCAGGGCTTTTAATTTCTCGAGTGCCTTGCCACGATCAACGGCTTCTGCCGCCTTCTCCAATCCCGATTGAAGATCCTCCGCCACACCTCCCACGACCAGTGCGGCCGCACTATTCAGCAGGGCAACGTCTCTGGCAGTTCCCTGATTTTTCCCCGCCAATATATGTTTGATGAGCCGGGCGCTTTCTTCAGGAGAAGTAATCCGAATTTCATCCAGATTTCCCCGTTTCAATCCCAGTTCTTCCGGAGTGATCGTATAATTGCGAATCTGGCCATTCCGAAGCTCTGCAATATGGGTATCGGCAGTGGATGTCAGTTCACAAAGGCCATCGGCTGCGGTGACAACCATAATGCGATCGCTGCCAAGCCTCTTGAAAACCTGGGCCAGTTGCTCGGTCAATTCCAAGCGAGGAACTCCGACCACTTGATTGTTGGAACCGGCAGGGTTGGTGAGGGGACCGAGCGTATTGAAAATGGTAGGGATGCCCAATTCCATACGAACGGGAATCGCGAATTTCATGGCCGGATGGTGATTGACCGCATAACAAAAACAAATCCCAATTTCCTGCAAGCACGCTTCCACTTGCTCAATTTCCAGTCCGATATCAACCCCCAAAGCCTGTAGCGCTTCCGCGCTCCCACTCTTGCGCGTATTGCTGCGATTGCCGTGCTTTGCGACAACTGCGCCCGCGGCGGCCGCTATAATGGCAGCGCAGGTCGAAATGTTGAACGTGCTGATGCCATTCCCTCCTGTACTGGCGGTATCAACTACGCCTTCAGGCGCGCGGATTTTGATGGATTTGGCTCGCATGGCGGTTGCAGCTCCCGCAATTTCTTGCGTCGTGGCACCCTTGGCTTGCAGCAATACCAGCAATGCGCCTGCTTTGACCGCCGTGCTTTGATCGCTCATGATCCAATCGATAATGGCCCGGGCCCCTTCAAACTCGATATCATCTCCACTCAATAATTTTTTCAGTAGCGTTTCCATAAATTCCTAATGTTTAAAAAGGTTCCCATTAGCGCCGTTTTCCCCTTTTTTGAAACAAACGGATAAGGGGAATGAGATAAGATTGATCCGTTTGCACCCATAGCTCATCCACCCTTGCTCTGCGAAATGCAGCGCGCAAATGACCCTCATATGCTTCCCTTTTTTCATGGAAACTGGCGCGAACTGTTGGTCTGAATGTATCCACCGTCAAGTATTGTCCTGTCTCCGGATCAATCATTTCAATCACTCCCACTGGCGGTAATTCCCGTTCACGTGGATCAACGATGGGCACTGCAATCAGATCATGGCGCTGATTGCTCAACCGCAAACTTTCTTCAAAATCCTCTACTAGAAAATCAGAGATTAAAAACGTGATGGCTTTGCGTTTTATCATTTTGTTCAAATAATTCAAACCCGCATTGATATCCGTGCCACGATGCCGGGGTTGGAACGTCAAAATCTCGCGGATCACTTTCCAAACGTGTTCCCTTCCTTTCCGGGGTGGAATATAAAGTTCCACTTGATCGGAAAACATAATCAATCCGATCTTGTCTTTGTTTTTGATAGCCGAATAGGCAATCACTGCGGCAAATTCAGCTGCAATTTCTTTTTTTAATTTCTGAAAAGAGCCAAATCCGCCACTGGCGCTGATATCGACAACGAGGATGACGGTTATTTCCCTCTCTTCCACGTATTCCTTGATATACGGAGCATCCATGCGCGCAGTCACGTTCCAGTCAATCAGGCGGATGTCGTCCCCGGCTTCATATTCGCGCACTTGATCGAATTCCATCCCATGTCCTTTGAATGCGCTATGGTAGCTCCCCTGCAGAAGTTCATCGGCCATACGGTTGGTGCGCAGGTGGATATGACGGATTTGCTTGATGACTTCTGGTGAAAGGGTGGACGGCTCTGCCATTGATTCCTTTTAAAATGCAACACCGACGCCCCCTCCCCTGGCCCCTCCCTCCAGGGGAGGGGGATTCTTGAGTCAGGGAGTGGGGATATTGTCCAGAATCGTTTGAATGACTTTTTCCGAAGTGATGTCTTCGGCTTCCGCCTCATAACTGAGGATGATCCGGTGTCGCAGCACACTGAAGCACACGTCCTTGATATCCTGGGGAATTACAAATCCACGCTCATTTAAATAAGCATTGGCTTTTGCGCAGTGGAGCAAAGCAATGGAGGCTCGGGGAGAGGCCCCATAGGCAATCAACGGTGCCAACTCGTCCAGTTCAAACACTGTTGGTTTGCGAGTGGCATAGACGATGTTGACAATGTATTGCATGAGTGTTTCTTCAATGTGAATGGCGGCTGCCGCTTGACGCGCTGAAAGAATGTCTTTGGCTGCCACAATCGGCTGCACGGTTTCAGGGACCGTATCCATCCCCTTCAGTCTTTTGATAATTTCCAATTCGTTCGCCGGACTGGGGTAATCTACTTTGACTTTCAACATAAACCGGTCCACTTGCGCTTCCGGCAGTGGGTACGTGCCTTCCTGTTCAATTGGATTCTGGGTGGCCAACACCATAAAAGGCTTGTCCAGAGAGAAGGTCTCACCCCCGATGGTCACTTGTTGCTCCTGCATGCTTTCCAGCATGGCCGACTGTACTTTTGCGGGTGCCCGATTGATTTCATCAGCCAAAACGAAATTGGCAAAAATGGGCCCTTGTTTGATACGAAAATCTTTTTTTCTGGGCTCATAAATTTGAGTCCCGATTACATCGGCAGGCAAGAGGTCCGGTGTGAATTGGATACGGCTGAAGCTCACGTCAATGGCATCTGCCAGCGCTTTGATGGCAGTGGTTTTCGCCAGCCCCGGTAAGCCTTCCATGAGCACATGCCCATTGGCGATGAGGGCAATCAGTAAACTGTCGAGCATCTCCTTTTGCCCCACAATCACTTTGCCGATTTCCTCGTATAAAATCTTTAAAAAGGCACTGCTTGCTTTAACCTGTTCGCTGATTTCTTCAATGTTTTCAGAACTCATGGAAGCCATACTCCCCTCTCAAAAAGGATTCTCGAGTAAAATTTCAAGATGAGATTGAATACAATCGGCAAGCGCTTGATAATGGTAGCCTCCTTCCAATACGCTCACCATCCTCCCTCCTGCATATTGATGGGCCAATTCCTTCATCCCTTTCAGCATATCATTGAATCCCTCGACCGTAAGCATTTGTTGAGCCAGTGGGTCATCACGATGGGCATCGAATCCTGCGGAAAGAATGATGAAGTCCGGGCGATATTCTTGAAAAACAGGCAGAATTTTTTGGACAAATATACGACGGTACGCTTTATTGTCGGAAAATGGAGGCATAGGGCAATTGAGCGTATAACCGATTCCTTCACTCAAACCTTTCTCGGACGCATAACCGGTACCCGGATAGCAGGTACGCGGGTCTTGATGAATGCTACAAAAAAATACGTCATGACGCGCTTCAAAAGAATGCTGCGTGCCATTGCCGTGATGCACGTCGAAGTCAAAAATGAGCACGCGTTGGTATCCTCGTTCCCGGATTAAAAACTCAGCGGCAATGGCCACATTGTTGAAAAAGCAAAAACCCATAGCTTGAGAGTTTTCCGCATGATGCCCAGGGGGACGGATTGCGCAGAAGGCGTTCTCCAATTTTTCATCCGCCACTTGATCGACCGCTTCCAAAACCATCCCCGTGGCAAAACAGGCCGCTTCAAAGGTTTGCTTGGAAAGCACGCAGTCTTTTGTTCCCAAATGTCTTGATCCTGCTGCGCATGCCGCTTCTACGGACCGTATGTAATCTAATTCATGTATCCTTTCGATTTCTCGAAGTTCCGCCTTATGGGACGGCATTTTTTGCAGCGCTTTCAACGTCCCTTTGGCTTCCAAAGCTTCCATCAGGAATTGCAGACGTCCTGCATTCTCCGGATGGCGTCCGGTATCATGCTGCAATGAAATCGGGTCAAAATAAAATCCGGTGCGCAAGCTCATAAAGCTCCTAAGATCTTAAAATGGTACTTATTGATAATCCATATCGCAGATTTTTTCTCACCGGGATCTATCGTTTTGACGGCCAAGGAAACTCGATTGTCCGGATTGAGGGCTTGCCAGAAGGTATCGGCAATCTGTTCCGCGTCTCCCTTCAGCGTTACCAAAAACGGGCTTCCTTCGAAGGCGGGAAGTGGATTGCCGTCTTGCTGGTAGGTTGTAATGGCGTAACCGTATCCCGCCCTGACAGTTTGGTAATAAAAAAAATAATGTTCGGAATGGTTGCTGTCGAAGGGATTGGCTTTGATGATGGATATCACCAACTTTTCCCGGGGCTGTCTCAAATCGATGCATGCGGAAATGCGAGGGGTGAAATTGGGAGCATCGGGTTCATGGGCCTGTGTGAGCAATATGGTTTCAAATGATTTTCCCCGCGACATCCACTCGCAAAGCAGGTCCGTCTGCATGCCGTTGGTCACGATGAAGCACCGGTCGATCTCTTTCATCGCATTGTAGAGGATCAAGGAAGGGTGCTCGACCTGAGAAGGATCTGCCGCCTGGGTTTGCAATATTTGATTTTTTTCCGTAAAAACCCGGTTACGGCTGTTTGCGCTGCGCCCCATGATCCAATACGCCTGCACCCATTGGTCCCGTGAATTTTTGCCAAGAACGATACCTCTGCCAGGATAGGCATTATGGACCAGACGCTCATTCCACCGGGAGGAAAGCGCTGAAAGATCAAGTGGCATTTGAACAAATCTTTGCTGAAGTTATTGCGGCTGAAAACTGAGAAAACGAGAAGCCCCACTACAGTAGCGCAAATCGGATTGCTTCAGAACAGGTTTCCAGCCTGTTTCAAAATCATGTTCTCTCAAATAATCCCGCACTTCCCGGAACATCTCAAAATCATTCGCATCCACCCAGAAGAAAAAGTAAAACTCGCTGGGAGAATACTGACTGATCAATGCATCCAGCGTTTCCGCCTGGTGCCACCACTCCCCTGCTCGAGGTTGCGGTTGAAAATCCAGACAGTGCCAGAAATGGGTGTAGATGAGTAATTCTACATCAAACTCCGGAAAGGAGAATTCTTTGCCAGGATCGTCCGTGTATTGAAGACTGGTTTTCAATTTTTGATAAACCAGGGAACGGTCGAAGTATAGCAAATGGTTGTCCCGAATTAAAAACAAGAGACTCGATTTTTGAGAAAAATGGGTCCAGGGAACAATGATTTTTTTGTTGAGCAGCAAATCCTCTTCTTTCTTTTGTGGTATGGGATCATCGGGATCCGACAAGGACATCAGGGCCATAAAAACTGTCAGGATAACCAGAATGCCCACGCTATTGGAAACAATGTCCACCAACGAATCCAATCCCAAGGGTGAAATGCCAAATCTTCGTTTGCGCATGGTCTACCCTTCAGACTGATAGGGCATCCTCCACTGAGGCATCATGGGTTCTAAACCTGCATTGAGTCCTTCAATTTGTTCAATGAGCAACATGAGGATTTCCGCGGAGATCACGCCATCGGGATAAATCAGCAGCAAGGGATAATGCTCGGTGGAACCGAATGCCCGTTTGATGTCTTGATTTTCTTTCACCACGCGCCTCAAATAACGGGTCAAGGGGCCATTTCTTAGCTGAATTTCCGCTACTAACGCCTCAAAAGAAAGGCGAAGATCTTTTCCCTGGAACAAGTCAAAATAAACGATCTCTTCCTGAAAACAACGAATAAACACGGGCTTCACATAAGCAGGCGCGCCCACCCATTGGAATTCTACGAATTGCGTCTCGATCTCGGGAAGATTGGATTGATTCAACAATAACAAACTGACTGCAATGAAAGCCAACACTCCCATGATGCACAATAAGACGCTCATGAATGGAAATAAAGATGTGAGCGGGAGGGCCCTTCTTCGTCTCATCAAGTTCCTTCACGATCCAAATTCGTTTCAGAGGAGGGATCACGCGCCTCTTGTTCGACTGAAGCCTTGGGAGTTTCTGAAGATTCAGTGACACCAGGCAGCGCCAACTCAGCGGTGTTCTTTTCGTTTGAGTTCAGAGAAGACTCCGAGGATTCGACCATGCCATCTTTTATCGAAAAAAAAGTTTCACTGAATTCCCTGACCATGGGCTGTAAGCCTTCAATCTGATGTTTCAGACTGCCGGCGTACTCGGTTACCGAATCAATCAAAGGTTCGAGCCGTGCTATCCAGTTACCGGAGAGTTGCATGATTTTTTGCATATGCTCGTCAAACGCTTCCCGTTCCACTTCAGAACCGGGGATGATGTGCAGATGCGGTAAAACTTCCTCCAGGCAGTATTCTTCCATCATGAGCAATAAATCTTCCTCGGCTTTTCGCAGAAATGAACTGAAGAACATGATGGGAATCACGCACATCAATGCCAGAAAGGTCGTGTTGAACGCAATGGACAGTCCGCCGGTCACCCCACCCAGAGCAGAGCGCATCTGAGTGCCTAGTTCCACTGAATTCACGGAGCGAATGAAGCCGGAAAATTCGCCGATCGCTTCTCCAATACCAAATACCGTGCCTATGAATCCAAGTATCGGAATGGCCCAAATGAAGACATTGAGCATCGAATAACTGTTTTCGGTGCGACTGAAATCTATTTGGGCTTGGTAGTCAAAGATCTTATTGATTTCTTCCTTTTTGGGAATGGCTTTGATGTGGTGGAAAATTCGACGAATGCGGCGAAAAATCAGGCTGTTCTGGTATTTTTTAATTTTTCGTTCTTGCAGAAATTCGCTGATCTCGCGTAGGCATTTATCCGCGGTACGTACATAAATCCCCTGGGCCAGAATCGTATTCATCCCTTGATTGCGAAACTGCTGAAAAGCCTGACTTTGTTCACGGTAGCGGAAATATTTCAATACTATCATAAACAACGACCAGGCAGTCAAAGCAGTAATGATTTCCGAAATACTTCCTGAAAACAATTCCTTGATCTGATAGTAGTCAGTGACAGGCAAATAAAGGATATAGAAACCACCGGTGACAGTCAGTCCCAGAAGTAGAGCCTTCAAAGTGTCCATATATTCAGTTGTTTTTTCCAGAGGAAGATACGCGCCGCATCGCTGACAATAGACGGCGACATCCTCATTTTTCATCTTACAGTTAAGACACTTCATGGCTTTCTAAATTGGGACAAGGATATTTGTATATAACCTGAGTTCGAAATAAATCTTCAATAATATGAGTATCCTATCGTATATGTCATCCTCGCGAAACTTGTCCCTGCGAAAGCGGGGAGCGGGGATCCGGATTTCAGTCTGGCTGCATATCTCCAGATTCCCACTTTCGCAGGAATGACAAGGTTTCTCTAAGATATGAAGATTCCATAACATATTGAATTTATTAAATTTTTATCTCGAACTCAGGTTAAATAGAGGAGGGTTCTGGAGTTGAAATGCCAGGATATGATGCAGATAAGAAATTTAAATGTTCTATCAGATCGTATGGAAGGTCAAGACAATACCCCGTAACCGGCAAAAACCTTTCTCATGAAGGCGATGAGAACGGTGGGTCACCATTCCGATACTTCAACAAAAATGGAATCGGGATGAAAAGCAAGCCAGGCAAAAGCAAAATGGACACCATATTTGACGGGAGTGAGCTGGGATTGCAATTGCTCCCCTTCAAATCCTTGTCCCAGGGAATTCCAATTCCTGTTCTCGGAGGTATCCCGCAACTGGAAGCCATCCCAGTTAAATTCCAAATGATCCGGATTTTCCCAGATTGTTACCTGATCCACGAGCGCTGAACCGGCGATGCTGCGGTCATCCAAGGCGGAGTTGGCCGAGGAGAGATTCAATATCAGCATTTCCGTCCCATCCTCCCCTTGAATCCTCGCCCATTTTTGCTCGGCAACCGAACCCAAAGGGAGGGTATAAAAGGAACCATTCCGTTCAATTCCAATCACTCGGGACAGGGGGGGGAGTCTGGAATCAATGGGATTCCGCATCAAAAAAGGTGTCCTGGAACTATCGTAGCCGACATAAGGGTTTTGTCCGTATGGTCGGTGGTGCGCGGTATTTTGGGAGAGTACTTTTCCATTGGGAAATATGTTTTTGTACTCCCCGAAAGAAATGGCCGGGGAAGGCAACATCTCCAAGAAAGTTCCAACCGCGTCGCCGACTATTGCCTCTCCGGTCAATTGCTGCCACCAGGATTCAGTCGTGTGGTCCCACATCACCATATCGCTGTTACGTAATTTGCCGCTGACACCGAATTTATGATTTTCCCCCTGGAAATGGGTGTTGAAAATGATGGCGCTGTTGCAAAGTGGGCAGAAGGTCACAATGAATGATTTATCGTCGATTTCGTCGTTGACGATTTCGTGCCAGATCAGAATGCGATACGGATATGCCCGCACTTCCTCTCCCTGTTGATGTACGATCACGGGTTCTGAATCAGGAAGCCATTCCGAGAGTTTCTTTTACCGTCTGAAAGCTGGGTTCATAAATCGGGGGAATACCATCCCGAGGCGGACCTCCGGAAATGATCTCTCCAAAAGGTACCGTTTTTTTATCGAAGTTCGTGTTGGTCCACCCTTCTTGTTTCCATAAATTACTGAAGCTACTGTCTGCTTGTCCAAACACCGCCAGCGGCCAAATCAATGCTATCAGAATCCACACTTTCCACATGACTGCTCCTTCGAGATAGGTTCAAAGTTATTTCTTTTTGATAGAGTCTTCCAATCTCGAATATTATTACAATGATCCCCTGAGAGCAAAACCTGAACGCTGTCTCTCGTCTGATTCGAGCATCAGAAAAAACCAATGAAAAGTGGGTTGATTCGAGAACAGGGAGAAAATTATTTTCATTCATGTTCGGGCTTGTTATAAATCAAAAGGGGATATGAGCAATTCACCATTCGGGCAACACCGGATTCTCACACTGACTGAAGGAGAAAAACGATGGATACCTATTCTTTCTTGAGCAATGCGGATTTATCGGTGATCGAGGATATGTATAATCAATTTCGAGCGGACCGCCTTTCCTTAGATGAAGAATGGCAGCGATTTTTCGAGGGATTTGATTTTTCCCGACACGGATTCGGAGAAGAAGAACGTTTCGCCGGATTCCGGAAAGAGGTGGCCGTGATCAATTTAATCGGGGCTTATCGGCAGCGGGGTCATCTTTATTCCAATACGAACCCGGTGCGTCCACGTCGTCAGCACGGCGCGCCCATCGACGTGAAGGAATTTGGACTGACCACATCGGACTTGCCCACTGTTTTTCAGGCAGGCATGCGCATCGGGCTGGAAAATGCCACTCTGGCGGAAATCATCGACCATCTGGAGGAAACCTATTGCGGCGCTATCGGTGTGGAGTATGTATTCATGCGTCCACCGGAAGCGGTCGCCTGGCTCCAAAAAAAAATGGAAAGTTGCCGCAACAAGCCCCATTTCTCCACTGGTGAGAAAAGACGTCTCTTGCATAAATTGAATCAGGCAGTCATTTTTGAAAATTTCCTCCATACCAAATTTGCAGGTCAAAAGCGCTTTTCCCTGGAAGGATCAGAAAGCGTTATTCCGGCGCTGGATGCAATTGTGGAAAAAGGGGCCGATTTGGGAATCGAAGAATTCGTCATCGGCATGGCACATCGGGGACGCTTGAATGTATTGGCCAATATTCTGGAAAAAACCTACGATTCCATTTTTACGGAATTTGAAGGAAAGTCTCTGGAAGATGCTCTTTTTTCGGGAGACGTGAAATATCACATGGGATTTTCCAGTGATAAATTCACCGAGCATGGCAAAAAAGTGCATTTGAGCCTCACCCCCAATCCTTCTCATTTAGAAGCGGTCAATCCTGTCGTAGAAGGCATTGTAAGGGCAAAAGCCGATTTTCGATATGGGGGAGACTTTAATAAAATCACGCCCGTTTTAATCCATGGAGACGCCGCTATTGCTGGTCAGGGAATCAACTATGAGGTGATTCAAATGTCCACTCTCCGAGGCTACGGGACAGGAGGGACCGTTCATGTCGTACTGAACAATCAAATCGGGTTTACGACCAATTATCTCGATGCCCGTTCCAGCACATACTGTACCGATTTGGCCAAAACCACCCTTTCTCCCATTTTTCATATCAATGGAGACGATATTGAAGCCGTCTCTTATGTGATCCGCTTGGCCCTGGAATATCGACAGCAATTCCACCAGGATGTTTTCGTCGATATTGTCTCTTACCGTAAACATGGACACAACGAATCCGATGAACCCCGTTTCACTCAGCCTATCTTGTATGACATCATTGCTAAACATCCCAACCCCCGGGAAATCTATAGAAACCAACTCATCGAACAGGGAAGTATTGGCGCCCATGTTGCGAATGAAATGGAACTGGAATTCAGAGAAGAATTGCAACAACGACTGATCGAAGCCAAGCAAAAGGAAACTGCTCAGGTCACCTCTTTTCTGGAAGGAGACTGGCAGGGCCTTCGCGTGGCAGTTGCAGAAGATTTTAACCGCTCGCCCGAAACTGGAATCGATGAAACAACTTTACGAATGATTGCCGATAAAATCACGCAGGTTCCTGAAGAGAAACAGTTTTTTACCAAACTGAGAAGATTGTTCAATGGCCGGCGCGAGATGCTTGGCGACAATGGAAAAATTGACTGGGCCATGGCGGAACTGTTGGCTTATGGATCTTTGCTGGTCGAACAGGTTCCCGTGCGTGTCAGTGGACAGGATGTGGAACGGGGAACCTTTTCCCAGCGTCATGCTCTGGTCAAACTGCCTGACTCAGAAGAGGAATATGTTCCCCTGAGGCATATCAGTAAAAATCAAGCTCCTTTTAGTATATACAATTCCCTGCTTTCGGAATATGCGGTTCTGGGTTTTGAATTCGGATATTCCCTTGCGGTTCCACAGGGGTTGACGATCTGGGAAGCGCAATTTGGAGATTTTGCCAATGGCGCACAGGTCATCATCGATCAATTTCTGGCAGCGGCAGAAACAAAATGGCAGCGCATGTCCGGATTGGTACTTTTCCTGCCTCATGGATTTGAAGGACAAGGTCCTGAACACTCTTCAGCACGCCTGGAGCGTTATCTGGAATTGTGCGCAGAAAACAACCTGCAGGTCGTCAATTGTACTACGCCTGCCAACCTGTTCCACGTCTTGAGACGACAACTCGCTCGCACTTTTCGCAAGCCTCTTGTATTGATGAGTCCCAAAAGTCTGCTCCGCCATTCATCATGCGCCAGCGTACCCGAAGATTTTTTCACGGGGAAACGATTCCTCGAAGTAATCGTCGATCCCTATGCAACTGCGCAGTTTGCCGAACGTCTTCTATTTTGCCATGGAAAAATCTTCTATGATTTGCTGGAGCGACAGCAAAAAGAGAAACGCAGGGATGTTGCCATCATTCGAGTAGAACAACTTTATCCATTTCCGGAATGGCACCTGGAAGAAATCCTGGTGCGGTATGAAAATGCCAGACAATATTACTGGGTTCAGGAAGAACCGGAAAATATGGGCCCCTGGCCTTTTATTTTGCGTAAATTCACAATGATTCCTCTCACTCGGGTTTCGCGGAAAGAAAGCGCTTCACCGGCTACTGGATTCATGAAATTGCACAAGCGCGAACAGCAGGAGATTCTGGATATGGCTTTCGGGAAGCAATAAATTTTTACGAGCCTGCAGATTTGCTTTCGCTGGAATGACAAGGTTTCTCTAAGATATGAAGATTCTATAACATATTGAATTTATTAAATTCTTATCTCGAGCTCAGGTTATATTAAAAAAATCAGGCAACAGAATTGATTGAATTAAGAGAAAGGGGTATGATATGATTTCTGTTGCATCGAAATCCCCTTATTGATAACTACTGATCATGAGTATTGAAATTAAAATTCCCAGTCCCGGCGAATCGATCAGCGAAGTGGTGATTGAATCGTGGCTGAAAGCGGATGGTGACTACGTAGAGGTTGACGAGATTATATGCGAGATCGAAACCGACAAGGCCACTTTGCCATTCCCTGCAGAGGTCTCCGGAATATTGAAAATCCTCATCTCGGAGGGGCAAGAGGCCAAAGTCGGTGATGCGCTTTGTACTATCACGCCTGGTAATGCGCCCCTCGAGGCGTCTGCTGCCGAACTGCAACCCGTTGCTCCTTCTTCGTCGGTTGTTGAATCACCACCCGTCTCCTCTCCCGCAGCCGGGGCGCCCTCGGTTGCAGCAGCAAAAATCATCACCGAAAAAGGGTTGGATGCGGGAAAAATCCCGGGAACCGGCAAAGGAGGGCGTGTCACCAAAGCGGATGTGGTGGCGCGGATTTCCGGGCAAACATCCTCCAAAGCGGCACATCAGTCACCAGTGGAGGAAACCCAAGCGCCGGCGAGACCTCCGGCAACCGGAACAAGAAACATACGCCGTGAAAAAATGTCGAGGCTTCGCAAAAAAATTGCGGAACGGCTGGTTGCAGTTAAAAACGAAACCGCAATGCTCACGACTTTCAATGAAATCGACATGTCCCGGGTGATGGAACTCCGTAGCAGGTACAAAGAGAAGTTCGCCAGGAAACACGAGGTCAAACTGGGTTTCATGTCCTTCTTTACAAAAGCCTGCACGGAAGCACTCAAGGAATTTCCTGCGGTCAATGGCGCCATTGAAGCGGATGAGATCATTTTTCATGACTATGTCGACATGGGAATTGCGGTCAGCGCGCCCAGAGGATTGGTGGTGCCTGTCATCCGCAACGCCGAATTGCTCGTTATGGCTGAAATCGAAGCTGAAATTTTAAGGCTTGCCGCTAAAGCGCGCGATAACAAATTATCGATTGACGAAATGACGGGGGGAACCTTCACCATCACCAACGGGGGAATTTTCGGCTCCATGCTTTCCACTCCGATCATCAATCCACCGCAAAGCGCTATTTTGGGAATACATAATATTACGCAGCGCCCCCTTGCGATCAATGGACAAGTGGAAATTCGCCCCGTCATGTACGTGGCGCTTTCCTATGACCACCGTATCATTGATGGACGAGAATCCGTCAGCTTTCTTTTTAAGGTCAAGGAATTCCTGGAAGATCCTGCACGTTTGCTTTTGGGGGTTTAGCAGGAACGCGTAACAATGGAAAAACAATGATGAATTATGATGTCACCGTCATCGGTTCGGGCCCCGGAGGATATGTGGCAGCCATCCGATGCGCGCAGTTGGGAATGAAAACCGCAATCATCGAACGCTATTCAACCTTGGGGGGGAGCTGCCTGAATGTGGGATGTATCCCATCCAAAGCCTTGCTGGATTCTTCGGAACACTACCACCAGGCCCGGAATTCCTTTGCCATCCATGGCATCGAATTCTCAGGTCTGAAAGCCGATTTCTCGCAAATGATGAAGCGTAAAGATGATGTGGTCCGTCAAACGTGTGAAGGAGTCGGGTACCTGATGCGGAAGAATAAAATCGTTGTTCATCAGGGACATGGCTCGTTCGTCGATGCCAACACGATCGAAATTGCCAATGCGGACGGATCCAAAGAAACTATTGAAACCCGTAAAACCATCATTGCCAGCGGATCGAAGCCCTCGACCACGCCGGGAGTGGAAATTGATAAAAAACGCATCATCACTTCCACGGAAGCCCTGACCCTGCAAGACGTCCCTGGAGAAATCCTGGTCATCGGGGCAGGCGCAATTGGTTTGGAATTGGGACAAGTATATGCGCGCCTCGGTACTAAAGTCCAAGTCATCGAGTATTTGAACGGCATCCTGCCAACAATGGATCGTGCTTTGGGAAAAGAACTGCAACGAATCCTCAAAAAAATGGGCATCGTATTTCACCTCGACCACACGGTCAAGAGGGTGGAAGCGCAAAGCAAAAAAGTGCTGCTCCAAGCCGACAATAAGAAAGGAGAGGAGGTCTCTTTCAACGGGGATTATTGCCTGGTGGCCGTAGGAAGACGTCCATATACCGACAAGCTGGGATTGGAAAACATTGGCATCCGAACCGAAAAGGGATCGATCCCGGTCAACGACCATCTGGAAACCTCTGTTCCGGGCGTCTATGCGATCGGAGATGTGATCCGTGGAGCAATGTTGGCGCACAAGGCCGAAGAAGAAGGAATCTATGTTGCAGAAATCATGGCCGGTCAAAAACCCCACATCAACTACCGGGCAATTCCATCAGTGGTTTACACCTGGCCTGAAGTTGCCGGTGTGGGGCACACTGAAGAAGAACTCAGGAAAGCGGGGCGTTCCCTCAAGTCGGGTACCTTTCCCTTCAAGGCGCTCGGACGGGCAAGAGCAGCACATGATACGGACGGTTTCATCAAAGTTCTCGCCGACCGGGAAACAGACGAGATTCTGGGGGTGCATATGATTGGCGCGCGGATTGCCGATTTGATTGCCGAAGCAGTCGTTGCTCTGGAATACCGGGCCAGCGCCGAGGACATTTCGCGGATTTCGCATGCGCATCCGACCTTCACCGAAGCTTTCAAAGAAGCCTGTCTGGCTGCAACCGACAATCGTCCGATTCATCTATAGTGAGCACTCCTCCTCTTCAGGGAACTATCTTTCCTCCCATTGATAAGCAATATGCTCTTCCAAAACCTCCAGAAAGGCGGTGCCGTATCGCTTCAGCTTCTGCTCACCCATACCGGATAGTTGTCCCATTTCCTGCAAGGTTCCGGGTTTGCGACATACCATCTCTTCAAGCGTACTGTCGTGAAAAATAACATAAGGCGGCACTCCCTGTTCATGTGCGAGATCCAGCCGGCATTGACGCAGATCCGCCCACAATGCCTGATCGTTCGCATCGTCCCAAACCGATACTTTTTTGCTGGCATGTTTTGGAGCTTTTTCAGCAGGAGCCGGATCTTTGCGAAAACGCAGCGATTGCTCACCACGGAGCACTGAACGAGCATTTCCTGTCAGCTGCAACGTGCCGTATCCTTCCACGTCGACCATGAGCAAACCCATGGCGACCAGTTGCCTGAAAACGGAAAACCATTGTTGCCTGGACAATTCCCCGCCAATGCCGAAGGTGCTGATATGGTCATGTTGAAAGCGATGGATTCGCTCCGTCCGGTGTCCCAGCAATACGTCGATGAGGTAATGAACTCCAAAGCGCATTCCGGTGCGATAAACACAGGAAAGGGCCATTTGAGCCGCTACGGTGCCGTCCCAGCTTTCCACGGGAGTCGTGCAGGTATCACAATTGCCACAGGGATATTCCAGATTTTCTCCAAAATAATTGAGCAACACCTGACGCCGGCAGACGGTGGTTTCGCAAAAACCCAGAATAGCGTTGAGTTTCCGTTGCTCGATCATTTTGCGCCGTTCTCCCGCCTCGGAGTCGGCAATCATCTGGCGCAAAATCACCAGGTCTTGATAGCCATATAGCATCCATGCATCGGCCGGCAAGCCATCTCGTCCCGCCCGACCTGTTTCCTGGTAATAGGCTTCCAGGCTTTTTGGAAGCCCCAGATGCGCAACGAAACGTACATTCGATTTATCGATTCCCATGCCAAAGGCGATGGTGGCGACCATGATCACTCCTTCATCCTGCAGGAATCGTTTTTGATTTTGTTGTCGAATCCCTGTTTCCAGCCCGGCATGATAGGGCAGGGCATCCCACCCTCGATCGACGAGCCACCGGGCGATCTCGTCCACTTTTTTGCGTGTCATGCAATAAACGATTCCTGCATCTTCCGCATGTTCGTTTTCCAAAAATTCGAGCAGTTGCTTTCTGATATTTTCTCGCAGGGTGATGCGATAATAAATATTTGGACGGTCAAATCCGGTGGAAAAGATCCGGGCGCCTTCCAGTCCCAGCTTTTCAATGATTTCATGTCGCGTCGGATGGTCCGCAGTTGCCGTCAATGCAATGCGAGGGACTTGGGGATAGCGTTCATGAAGAATGTTCAATTGGATGTATTCGGGACGAAAGTCATGTCCCCATTGGGAAACGCAATGGGCCTCATCGATGGCAAACAAAGCAAGCGGAGTTCGGTTCAACAATTCCAGGAAATGCTCGCTCAGCAGACGTTCGGGGGCGACGTAGAGTAAATCGATTTCCTCATGTTGCAATTGATGCTCCACGTAGAGGGCTTCCTGCCGGGAAAGCGAGGAGTTGAGATAGGCGGCTTTCACTCCCAGTTGTAAAAGCGCCTCCACCTGGTCCTGCATCAGGGAGATCAGGGGGGAGACCACAATCGCCACGCCGGCACGGAGGATTCCGGGAATTTGATAACATAAGGATTTTCCTCCTCCCGTCGGCATGAGCACCAGAGCATCTCTGCCATCGACCAGGTGCCGGACGACAGATTCCTGCTTGTTGCGGAATGTTTCATAGCCGAAAACCGTATGGAGTAGTTGCCGGGGGTTGGTCATGATTCCTTCATCCGGAACGCGTCAGGGGGTTGGTATCACACTTACGGTGGTCAGCAATGTGACGATAGACTCTTTCTCCAATGAAGCGAACCGGGGGCAACCTCATCATAAAAGACAGGGGTTTCAGCAGGGTAGTTTTTTCCGCGATTTGCAGGTAGCAGTCGTAGCCCCGGAACACCTTGTCACCCATCACGGCATGGAGATCGCGGTATCGATTCTGCAAGGCTTTGGCGTGCTGGCTGAATTGCTCCATATCGGCTGCTTTTTGGTATACGACCGCAGATGGTGACAATTTGGAAAGCACGGACGCGACTCCGCAACAGAATCCACAGCTTTCATCATAAAAAACAAACAATGGCGCCATCACAAAACCTTTTTCCTGAAAAATCGATTGAGCCCACGGACTCACCAATAATTTATATACACTGGGGCGTGAGTGAGAGAACTTGGCCGACGACACCTGATTTTACAAGTTCTTTGCGCCAAATCAAGAATAGATATATCCAAAACCAACTTTGCCCAACATCTTTGCTTCCACAGCCAGCATTCTTTTTTCCTCCTCGAGGGAACCTTCATGGTCATAACCAACCAAATGGGCACAGCCATGAGCCAGCAAGCGGATCAATTCAGCATCTTCGGACAAACAATTAGTCCGCGCCTGCTCTTTAACACGATCCATGGAAATCACGATTTCTCCAAGCATCTCACTCTCAGGATCGCTTTCCCAGTAAGACCAGGAAAGCACGTCGGTGGCTCTGTCGTGATCGCGGTAGCGGCGGTTCAATTCCCGGATTTCATGGTCATCCGTGAAATAAAGTGAAATCGTACGCTCCGCATGGCCAAGGGTTTCTAAAAAACTCTGCAGGTACTCCATCAGCTCTTTTTCATCAAGAGGCAAGGTGATGGAAGCCGACCAGGAAATAGCTATCTTCTTCCTCCTATTCAAGAGCTGGCGCATTTGCATGGAACATGGGAGATGGAATGATTCGATCGCATCAAAGTATGTCAATATAATCCATTTTAAGGGAAAAGTAATTCCGGCTATCTCTGATCGCTTAGAAGCCGTTTGGTTAACAAACACACTTGGCTACGGTAACTCTGATCATGGCAATACGAATCATATTTTCAGCAGTGTTTGTGAGGGTTCCCACACCATCGATCAGATGATATTGTGGGAGGATTTCAAAATCTTTGGCTAATCTTCTGAATCCCCCGAACCATGCGAATGTCCGCTCCACAATCCAACGTTTTTTCAAGAGGACCAAATTGCCCTTTATTCCTTTTGCGATGTCGAGTTTCAGTCCCAATACTTTTTCAACAAACTCCAGCGAGGTGCCATAATATCCCTTGGTCAGCAGAAAAAGCGGTCAGGGTTGGATATTTCAGAGATGTTTGCTCAAAACAGCACACCCATCCTTATTTGCTATAGGCTTTGCGCCGCGTAGTAGTACTAAAATCATGCCTTGTTGTTTAAGGGAAGGAGAGGATTTCCGCTCGTTTGATTCAAAATTAGCTGTGGGAGGGTTCCCGCTTGATCGATTGAACAATACCCTGGGAGGATGTGAAAATGATGGATCCTTCCCGGGAATCTTTTTTCAACGTTATTGAACTGAACGGCTTCTGACTGTCCCCGGATTTGAGCAGATTTATTGATTTTTTTTTTTGCGAATCCCGCATTTATTTTACATTAGGGGGTTGATATTACATCGTGTTGTACTAGGATCATGCCATTATTAAGTTGTTTTAGTGAATGAGAGGGTTCCCGATCGATTGAACAATATCGTGAGAGGACTTGAAAACGATTGATCCTCCCCGGGAATCTTTTTTAAACGATATTTAACTAAACGGGTTTTTCAGAGACCCGAATAGTTACATTGCTCTTTCATTATAAAGGTAATCATGGATATTAAACAATTCCTGGCCCCAATCGTGGGGCTAAACGTGGCAGACGTCGTGTCTGCTATACAAAAGCTTGTCCTCGCAAACTTGTCCCCGCGAAAGCGGGGAGCGGGGATCCAATTCACTCAATGGCGAGTGAATCGTTCTCTTCACCCTCAATTGAAAGAGGTTACTATGGGTATTCTAAAGAAACTTCTCGCCCCCATCGTTGGGCAGAACCCGGCAGGCGCCTTATCTGCCGCAAAAACGCAATCCTTATTGCTCACCTTCACCCTGATGGTGGCCGCCTTCTGGGTCAGCCCTGCAGCCGTGGCCACTGAGAAAAAGATGGTGACGGACCCAAGCACCGGAAAAATGGTGACCGCACCAGAGTATGGCGGGACAATAACTTTCGCCCTATCAAGAGAGTGGCCGGGTCCTGACCATGTGGCCCAGGGTGGAGGGGCGCATAACACCGCCGGTGTCGTTGTAGAGAAGCTGGGCATCGCGGACTGGGCAATACACAGGGACAAGTTTTCCTTCGGCGTCTATGAACTCCTCCCTCCAGCCAACACGACAGGGGCGCTGGCTGAAAGCTGGGATATTTCCCCGGACGGCCTCACCTATACCTTCCATATCCGTCAGGGCGTTCACTGGCACAAGAAAACCCCGATGAATGGCAGATCATTGACGGCCAAGGATATCGAGTACAACTTCCATCGTCTGTTGGGTATGGGTAGCGGTTTCGCCGAAAAAAGCCCTAACGCTTCCAGCTTCAAAGGTTGGGACTTGGAATCGATCACGGCCACCGACAAATCGACAGTTGTTTTTAAGCTGAAGGAGCCAAGGCTCAGTGCGCTGGCTTCTATCCTCGACGACTGGGCTGCCCGGATATACCCCCCCGAGGTCATCAAGGAACACGGGGACGTTACGGATTGGAGGAACCTGGTCGGTACCGGCCCCATGATGCTGACGGACTGGACCAAGGACAGTTCTGTCACCTGGGTCAAGAATCCTGACTACTGGGGCCACGACGAGAAATACCCAGGGAATCGCTTACCCTATATTGACCAGCTAAGGTCCCTGACTATGCCCGAAGTGGCAACACAACTGGCGGCACTGCGCACGGGTAAGGTTGATTACATCGGTTCGCTCGGGGGATCTCAACTGAAGACTATCGACCAGGTAGAGAGCCTCCAGCGGACCAACCCCGATATCGTGATATGGCCGTTTGCTTTTCGGAATGATAATGCTTATGGCATGAACGTTCAGATAAAGCCCTTTGACGACATCAGAGTGCGCAAGGCCATACAAATGGCCATCAATATCGAAGAAATTAACAGTGCCTACTATAAGGGTTATGCCGATACGATACCTCAGGGGATGCTAAGCCGGTCCTCAAAGGCGGTCATCCAATTCGAAGATTGGCCCGAAGATGTCAAGAAGGTCTTTAACTACGATCCGGAAGGGGCCGAAGCGTTGCTTGATGAGGCCGGATATCTCCGCGGCGCGGACGGCATTCGGTTCAAGACCGAGTTGATGCACCTCGCGACAGATTTGAACTATGCGCAATTAGTCGCTTCATACTGGGGTAAGATTGGCGTTGAAGTAGAGATTAGTGTAGAAGAAGTGCCGGCTAACTGGTCCGCTAGAAGGAAGGCGAGGGATTTCGAAATGATGAATACGGAAAGCGCCTGGTGGGGGGATCCATTGGGGCCCGGCACTAAACGTTATACGCCAGGCGCACATTGGAACAGCTCCAATGTCGACGACCCGTTTTATACAGCCAAGTTTGAAGCCGCCGAAACCGCTGCCACTCTTGAGGAGCAGTACCGGTTAGTTCGGGAATTGAATCAGTATGGGATTGAGAAGTTCTGGTCGATATACACTCCTGGCGCTCCACAGTATACCGCGGTCCAACCGTGGATCATAGGTTTTAACGGTGAAAGCTGGATGGGAAACGGTCAAATATTGTCCATTTTTACCCGCCTCTGGATTGACCAGGATCTGAAGAAGAAAATGGGTTATTAGGGGGTTCTACCCTACTGATCTCAGGTAGAGTGGAGCTGGGAGGCTCTCGCTTCCGAGCGCGCTTCCCGGCTCCCTTCTCATTGAAGTATTTGAGGGGGAGACTCCATCCTCATCCAATCGACTGAAAGCGTATGCCATGAGAGCCTATATCGTCAGGCGGGTATTGCTGATCTTCCCCACCCTGTTTATCTTGAGCATCCTGGTCTTTCTCTCGGTACGCTTTATCCCAGGCGATGCCATAGACGCAATAATGGGCAGGATGGACATGTACAATACGCTGGGGGATGTAGACCGGGACGCTCTCGAGCGTATGCTGGGGTTGGACGTGCCTGTCTGGGTGCAGTATGTACGCTGGTTGAGAGAGATTCTCCTGCACGGTGCCCTTGGCGAATCCCTGTTTTCCAGAGAATCGGTAGAGGAAGCGATATTAGAGAGACTGCCGGTCACCATTGAGCTTGGTTTGATGGCAATCCTCATCGGGCTGGTGATCGCGCTGCCCGTGGGCATCTACTCGGCGATGCGCCAGGATACGGCCGCCGACTTCCTGGGGCGCTCTGTTGCCATCATCGGCCTGGCCACGCCTAACTTCTGGCTGGGAATAATGGTCATGATCTACCCGGCCATCTGGTGGGGCTGGGCGCCGCCGCTGGAGCTGGTTTCTTTCACAGAAGACCCGCTGGGGAATCTGGCGATGTTCCTCATTCCCAGCTTGATTGTGGGGACGGCATCGGCGGCCGCCACCATGCGGATGACGCGCACCATGATGTTGGAGGTGCTCCGGCAGGACTATATCCGAACGGCCTGGTCCAAGGGGCTCAAGGAGCGGGCCGTGGTGATCCGACACGCCATCAAGAATGCCCTCATCCCGGTAGTGACCCTGATTGGCCTGCAGTTGCCGATCCTGGTGGGGGGTACCGTGATCATGGAGAACATCTTTAACCTGCCGGGGATCGGTCGTCTCTTGCTGAGTGCCCTCAATGACAGAGACTACCCGATGGTCTCCGGGGTCAACCTCTTTTTCGCCACCGGGGTGGTGCTGCTCAATCTCCTCATCGACCTGATTTACCCCTATCTGGACCCGAGGGTGCGGTATGAATAGTCGCTGGCGCGAAAAGCCTGAATATGAGCCATGCCACAGAGGCACCCTCCGCCGTCAGTGAGCCCAATCGGCGTGCCGGACCGGTGGATTTCTTCAGCAGGCTTCTCAAGGAGAAGCTGTTGGGGACGTTCTGCCGAATCATCGTCCTGCTCTTCATTGGGGTGGCGATCTTTGCCGATGCGCTGACCCCTTATCCCCCTGCTGAAACTTGCGCAAGTCACAAGCAACCATCTGTTAGCTGCCCAAAATGCTGAGCGTTTCTAAGAGTTGTGAGCAAGATGTCACGAGGTTGGATCGAATGATTTTTCCGGTCCTCATATGGGAACTTCGACTAAACTGCCTCCAGTCGCTGCCTCTAAGGCGATAATGATGTCTTCGACTCTGCTACGGATACGAGGCCATGAAGTGGAAAGCAACACGACTATTCCAAGATGGACTTCTGCTGGATTCTGTTGATGTTTTAGATTTTGATCGGTTGTAACGAAAACATCATATCCCTCCCGAATAGCTGTTTCGAGAAGATCGCCATTCCCCAACGTGGACCATCCTCGCTCAAAAACCGTATCGACTGAATGGGGATGGAAATACCGCCGAAGTGAAACCGGAGTCCCTTGGTCAAATAGGATTCTCATCGCGTGTTTGATGTGGCAAGACTCTTGGTTGCATGAGTGAGAACAGCATCTACTTGCGCACGTGTCACCCCAGGGAACCACTCCAGAAAGTCGTCAACGCTAGCCCCGTTTTCTAAATTTTCGAATAATGCCTTTACCGGAATTCTTGTATCTCTAAAAACCCATGCTCCACTAACTTTCGCCGGATCCCGCTCAACAGATTCACATGTATTCCAAATATCCATGTCTCTCCTATCATAAGTTCTCAGAGATTTCCCTTTGACTTGAAATGAAGAGTTTTTCCATAGGAAATGTCCAAAAATTAGTTGAGAATTGAAAGATGACCTCACATTCGTTATGTTGTGGTTTCATTGACCACGCAAAACCCAACCCAATGAACGGAGGTCGTATGAAAAAGGTAAGCAAACCCCGAGAAAGAAGCAACGCGAAAGATCGAGTGGAGGCCTATAAAGAATTAGTGCAGGGCGATTTTGAGTTTTCCAAATTTTTTAAATCATTTTGCAGGCCCATATTTTCCAGCCATTTATCTATTGATTCAGACACTCCTTCGAATTTCAACCAGTAGCAAACCACGGCTTGTTTTCGCTTTCTCGAAATCCCCGCGGAGCCTGACATACTGGGACCAGCGCCAGCCCACCAATACACCGGCAAGTACTGCGACAAATATATGGAAGGCAAGCTTCGTAGAGAGTTGCTGTAGCCAGTCGTAAACTGCCGTACCTCCACTTTCGAAGGTTTCCATAGTGGGAAACAGAAAGTGAAACGCAAGCACGAACAAGACGATCGAACAGACGACCGTGACCAAGAATCGCCCTGCATCCGTACCCGTGATAATCCCGTTGTCATCAGGTTTTTCGCCATTCTGATGCTCGTTCCTCATATCTATAATCCTTCCATTCTTATTCTCATTATTGTAGTTCCCAAACAAATCGGACCCGGAGTCTTGACTCCATTTCACCAAATTCCTCGTCATTTTTTCGTTTCAAATCACGACTTATTTGACTGATCAAGCGGAATAATGAAGGACTTTGGTATTGTTTTTCGTTGTTTTCTGTTTTAGTGTGATGGCCGGGTTGGTGCTTGATACCCCTTCTGAAATGACTACGCATGATTTTTGCCACGGGTCCTTGGTGAGCTTGGAAGTATGCAAGGAACCCTTTCAAATTGGATATCCCTTTTAACCTGAAACGAGGAGTGCTCCTATGACAAGTCTGGTGCAACTGCAACACCCCGGGCATGGACGGCGGGTGGCGCGGGTGGAAGCTAACGAGTTGGTTTTGCTCGATGAATACAACTCCGCATATGAATTGGCGTGGGGGGCGGTCAGCCGGCAGGGGCGGCTTTCGGAGTTGATTGACGCGCATCAATCGGGAAATCGCCTGGACTATGATGCGATCCATGCGGGTCGATCGGATTGGAAATTACTTCCGGCTTTCGATTTTCCGCGCAATCCGACCCGCTGTTTGGTCACGGGGACCGGACTGACTCATAAAAACAGCGCGCTGGACCGGGCGAGCATGCATGAAGGGGAAAGCGCTGGTGCGGAAATGAGTGACAGCATGAAAATGTACAACATGGGGGTCGAAGGAGGACGTCCCCATTCAGGAAAGGCTGGGGCGCAACCCGAATGGTTCTACAAGGGGGAAGGGGATATCCTGAAAGCGCATGGAGACGCCCTGGAGGTGCTCCCCTTTGCCGATGATGGAGGAGAGGAACCCGAAGTGGCCGGGGTTTATATCATCGACCCGCAAGGAAGGCCCTGTCGGATCGGCTTCAGCACCGGTAACGAATTTTCCGATCACGTGATGGAAAAAGTGAATTACCTGTACCTTGCTCATTCAAAACTCCGGCAATGCGCCTTGGGACCGGAATTGATCATTGGACAGAGGCTGGATCACGTCCAAGGCGAGGTTGCCATCAAACGTCAGGGAGAAATCATCTGGTCCAAGCCGATCAAAACGGGGAATGCCAACATGTGCCACAGCATTGAAAATCTGGAGCACCATCACTTCAAGTATGCCAAGCACCGCCGTCCCGGCGACGCGCACGTCCACTTCTTCGGAGCCGATGGCTTGAGCTTCGGAGAGAATGTTTTCCTGCAAGAGGACGACGTGATGGAAATCCACTGGAAAGGGATGGGACGCCCTTTGCAGAACCGGGTTAAAATATTGGAGAAAGATCATTCCTTGCTGAAAGTGAAAGTGCTGGACTGAAGCCCCCCGTTTTTCCTTTCTATGGCATCCCCCTGCCAGAATTTTGCTTGTTGATCTTCATGCTTCCGGTCGCTTCCTGTTGTTTCTCAATTCCCGGCGCAGTTTTTTCCATGCGTTTTGGACGCGATTCAAATCCATACGATCACAATTTTCCACGCCGTAACGCGCCTGCATGAAGGATTCCGTGAGCGTCTCCAGTTCTTCTCGGGATCGAGGAAAATGTACGAGGAGAAACTCTTCGTATTCTCGTGGAGTCTGGGGGTGCTTTCGTTGATAACTCGTTTTTTCCACCGAGCGCAGCATGGCCATGTAGTGCCGCCGGATCCTCGCGTTGGGTGTGCGATGCGCATGCAATCCTTTTTCTTTTTGAGGCGCCACTTGCCCGATGGATGGCTTTTTTCCTTTTTCAGAGCAATGAGACTGAAAAGCGTTCTCTCCATGATATTCAGATATTGCAACCACTGCCGCAACGTCCGGATCCACATCTTGATTCTTTCCCGAAACGTTTCCGCTGGCCAGGCGCGAGTGCGCAAATAATAAATGGCAATAGCAATCAGGATGAGAACCATCAACTCCCAGATATTACGAAGTCTTTGAGTTTATGGCTTTTTTGGCAGGGCATCTTCCCTCACCATACGAAACGATCACTTATTATTATGGCATCTATAGCAGTTCTTATCGAGGCAAGGAGAGAAAAAAAAAAGGAGAGAGCCCAATGGAGAGGGAAAAGATCAAAGGAAAGGCTAAAGCCAGCGCGAGTTGGGCACGGCTGATCCATAAGATCTTCGAAGTGGATCCACTCTTATATCCCAATTGTGGTAAAGAAATGAAAATCATCGCTTTCATTACCAATCATCAAGAAGTCAAAAAAATTTTAAAGCATATCGGAGAAGAAAACGAAAGGGCTCCTCCCCTCCCTGCTATCGTGCGCTATGAGTTGGAAGACTCCAATGACTGGAGAGACTTTCCGCCAGATAAAGCTTATTTTTGTGATGCCGAATGGGGCCTTTAAACCTCAGGCATCCCCTTGTCTGAAATCCAGCATTTCCGGTCCGCCCAGCGGTGAAACATTCCAGACCACCCATCCCGTCAAGAAATCTGCCCAAAAATCAAAAAAAGACTCCCTGAAATTTGCCTTTACAATAACCGAAATAACCCGCTCCATAGACCGCTTCGATATCGAGCGCTTTGAAGGGACTCAACAGCTTTTTCAACGCCGACCAACTAGCTGGGGATCAACTGACTGCTCATCTCGCAATCAAAGGTCCGAAAGGTTACGTGAAAACTCTTCTTATACACGTCAATGCCAACAAAAAGGGTTTGGCCTGATAATGATTCAATGTTATCCTTTTTCATGACAGTCTCCTCTTAAAGGGTTGTTTGTAATATGTAAAACTTCATTATTATCACAACCCCCGGAGACTGTCTGGCTTACATAGTAACTATGTGGCAAGCTGAGAACGCGGCTCTCGCGCTGTTTGCGGGCAGCGCATCCGAACAATGATAAGAAGCCTTGTTACCTTCTGGCACTTTGGCGAACCTCTGTGCCGTTTGCTATACTTGCCTATCCATCCGACCGGAGCCGACAGAGGGACATGACTCGTATCCGTTTCGTACATGCCGCCGACCTGCATCTCGACAGCCCATTCGTCGGCATGAAGGCCGCCGCTCCCGACAACGTTGCGCGCGCGCTGCACGACGCCACGTTTGCCGCATACGAGAACATCATCAAGTTGTGCATCGACGAGCGGGTGGACGCGCTTCTGATTGCGGGCGACGTGTACGACTCAGCGGACCGGAGCCTACGAGCGCAACTCAAGTTCGTCGAGGGCCTTAAGCGGCTGGAGGAGGCAGGAATTCGCTCGTTCGTCTGCCACGGCAACCACGATCCGCTCGACGGTTGGGAGGCGCGGCTCGACTATCCGCCAGGCTGTACGCGCTTCGGCGCGGAGTTCGTGGCCGTGCCGGTGTTCGAGGATGATCCCCAACGCGCGGTCGTGCACGGCATTAGCTATCCCACGCGCGACGTATTTGAGAACCTTGTACCCCGCCTCGCCAAGGTCGATCCAAACACCTTTTCCATCGGCCTGATGCACGCCAACGTCGACGGTAATGCCGACCACGCCGCTTATGCTCCGTGTTCGCTGACCGACCTCGTATTCTCCGGCATTAGCTACTGGGCATTAGGGCACGTGCACACTCGACAGGTACTCAGCGACCGTTCGCCAACCGTGGTCTATCCCGGAAACTCTCAGGGCAGGCACCCGAACGAGCCCGGCGCGCGAGGCGTGTACCTCGTCGAGGTGGACAACGATGGGAACGCCAGCCTCGACTTCAGGGCCGTGGACACCGTGAGGTGGGAGCGTCCCGTCCTCGATATCTCCCGGATGGAGACCGAGCAGGACCTGCGCGACGGTCTTCACCAAAGCATGGAAAGCGCTCTTGCCGAGGCGGACGGTCGGTCGGTCGTCCTGCGGATCACGTTGACCGGACGGAGCGGTACGCATAGTGCGCTGCGGCAGCCGAACTTCATACAAGACCTGATTGACGACATGACAGGGGAATGGTCACGTCGTTCGCCCTTCGCGTGGTGCGAGCGCATTGAGGACGAGACGCGGCCGCCGTTCAAACGGCAGGAGCGCATCAAAGGCTCCGACTTCCTGGCCGAGGTGCTCCAAACCACGGACCGGGCGAAGGAAGACCCGGAGATGCTGTCCCGTATGCGTGACAGCCTCGACGATCTCTATCAGCACAGTCGCTATCGCCGGCTTCTGGCGGGCGATGCTCCCGATGACGATGATCTGGCCGCACTGACCGACGAGGCGGAGGCAATCGTCGTCGACCTGCTCGCCGGGGACGACGTATGAGGATTCGTCAGATACATATCGACGGCTTTGGGCAGTTCGCCGACAAGCAATTCGGGCCGCTGGAACGCCAGGTTACGGTCATCTACGGGCCGAACGAGGCGGGTAAGAGCACGCTGCTGGAGTTCGTCCGCAGGGTACTCTTCGGATATCCCCGCAGGATCGGGAAGGTCAACGCCTATCCCGCTTTGGCCGGGGGAAGCTACGGAGGACGCATCACCATAGAGGGCTCCGACGGCCGCATGTACGACGTTCGCAGAACTACGAGGAGAAGCCTCAGCGGAGAGGTTTCCCTCACTTTGGAGTCGGGCGAGAGGCTCTCCGAAACGGAACTGACAAGGCTGCTGGGCAACCACTCTCGCAACGTCTTCGAGCAGGTCTTCGCCTTCACACTCGACGAGCTCTACAGCGACGACTTGCTCAGCAAGGCGAACGTAAACAGCCAGATATACAGCGCGGGGATGGGAGTCACGTCTCTTCAGTCCTGTATGAAGCGAATTGAAGCCGAACGAGAGTCTCTCTTCCTAAAGGGTGGAAGGAGCAGCCAAAAGACCTACATAGTCTCCGAAAGAATCGAGGAGATAGACAATAGGCTGCGGGAGGTCGCGGACAATGCGACGAGGTATGGGGAACTAACCTCGCGGCTGCAGCAGGTCGAAGCCGATCTCGAAGGCTTGGCTGAGCAGCGACGGCGAATTCAATCTCGGTATACCCGTCAGGTCACACTGCGGAAAGCCTGGGACGCCTGGAACGACGCCGTATCTGCCGAGCAGGACTTGGCTGCCCTGCCGGTTATCGACGACTTCCCGGCGGACGGAGCGAACCGCTTGGTGGCTTTGGAAGAGCGCGTCAGGACGACGCGACGGGAGTATGATTCCACGGGCCTCCGAGTGGCAGAGGCTGGACGTGCGGCGGACGTGCGGGTAGAACACGAGGATATTCTCAAACACTCGCCCGACATTCGCGGCTTGGAACGGGGCCGCACTTCCTTCGACAACTCCGTTCAAGACCTCCCGGATCGGAAGACCGAGCTCGAGGGTCACAAAAGGACTCTGGCCGACACCCTAAGAGACTTAGGCCCTGACTGGGACGAGACCCGCATAGAAACCTTCGATCTGCCTATAACCGCAAGTCAAGAGATTGGAGAATACGGAATACGCCTGCAAGAGAGTGCGGAACGTTTTCGGCAGGCCGATTCCAACGTTCAGCAAGCTGAAGCCGCGTTGAAAGCGGGTGGGAAACTTACCAAGCATGAGTCCATTCTCACATACTCGGACGATATCCGTGCCTTGGAAAGAGGACGCACGTCTTTCGACAACTCCGTCCATGACTTGCCAGAACGTGAGGACGAACTGGAAGGGTATGAAAGAAACTTGTCCGAAACTCTGAGAGACTTGGGCTCCGACTGGAATGAAGTACGCCTTGAAACCTTTGACCTGTCCATAGCTGTTCGAGAGGAGATTACCCATTATCAGGAACGCCTGCGGGATGCGACCGGGGAGCTTGACCGACTCGGCACCGCTCTCGCCCAAGCCAAAACCTCGCTAAAGGAGGCCGTTGAGGAGGAAAACAAGGCCGAACAGGATCTCAATGCAAGCGATAGACCAAGCCTGAATGCCGAACAGATACGAGATCAGCACGCGCAGATTCGCGCCATGGACTCGCGACTCCGTCAAATTCAATCCGTCCAGGAGCGTGTCACTACCCTGCAGGATCAGCTTAGCAGCCTTGTGAGTCGGGCTGACTCCGACGACGGACGTAAAAACGCAGGCAAGGTGGTCGCAACCGTTGGCGTTCTTGCTGGCATCACGGTTCTGGCCGGAGCATCGGCACTTCTGGCTGGAGTAGCTGGACTCGACGATTCCGCCCTTATATTCGGTATTGTCTGTATTGTCGCTGGCCTAGTGATCGGTATTGCCGCGTATCTGTTCAAGTCAAGTTTGTCGTCTTCGGGCGTGGACGCCGAGGCTCCCACTACCTCCCCTCTCCGCGAGTCTTTAAACCGCGCCGAGACAGAGCTTACGGATCACCGATCGGCCCTCAAACTAGGCGCAGCATCTCTCGAAATCGAGACTATTAATGCAACTTCCCTCATAACCGCCGAAGGGGTTCTCGACGACCAGGAGACTTCAATCCGAGCATGGGACGATCTCTCAGGAGTTCTCGACCGCGCACGTGAGTTGGCTGGACAAAGGAAGCGTCAAGCCGACCAAGCCAAAGAAACTCTTGACGCGGCGAGAGAGCAGCACGAAGCAGTTCAGGAAGCATGGAAGCAGTGGCTCCAAGCACGGGAGCTGCGAGATACTTTCGTCCCTGATACGGTCGTTGAGCTTCGAGGCAAGGTAGAGCTCGGAATCACCCACCTATCGAGCGTACGTACTTGGCGACAGCGGATAAAGGCTATCGAGAAAGATATCGGCGAATACGCTGAGGCCGTCGAGCCGCTTGCGACGGCTTTCGATGTTCCGTTCAACAGTAACGATCTTCGTACCGTGGCCGGGGTTGCGGACATATTGATCGAACTGCACGGAGAGGTCGAGCGGAAAGTCAGAGCGCGAACGGGCGCTGAAGAAGAACTAGAGAAGGCTAGACACCAACTAGTGGAAAGAGAGAAGCATCGGGACGCAGTACAGTTGAAGTGGGAGGAATGGCTCCGAGCGCACAATCTGCAAGACTCTCTCACTCCGGAAACGGTCGTTAGACTTCAAGAGCAAATCAAGACCGCACGCAGTCACCATGAAAATGTGCGAAGCTGGCAGCAGCGCATCAAGGCCATCGAGAAGGCCATCAAGGAATACGTCGAGGCCGTCGAGCCTCTTTCATCGGCCTTCGATGTCACATTCGACAGGAACGACGCGCGCACCGTTGCCGCGGCCGCCGATCGTCTCGTCGAGTTGCTGAAAGAGGTCCAGGAGCGCGTCAGGAAACGAGAGGGCGCGGAGGCCGAGCTTGAAGACGCGGAACTCCGGTTGGAAGAGCGCAGGAATGAACTCCAAAAGGCCGAAGAGGAGCTTGGGCAGCTTCTCCGCTCCGGCGGCGCCGAGAACGCCGAGGAGTTTCGCACGCGTGCCGGTCTCTTCGAAAGGAGGACGAGTCTGGAAGAGAAGGCACACAATGCCATGGACCGCCTCCAGCGCCTCAGCGGCCCGGGCGAATCGCTCGTAAGACTGAAGGCCGACCTCGCCAACACGGACCCTCAGTCAATCGACGACGCAATAGCCGCGCTGGAGGAAGAACTGGCGGTTGCCAGCGCTGGGCGGGAGGAGTTGTCAACCGAGCGTGGTGCCATTCGGGCCGAACTAGATAGACTCGTCAGCGAAGAGGAGTCCTCACGACTTCGGATGGAACGGAACGTTCGCCTGGAGCAGATCAAGGGGCACGCGCGCGCGTGGACGCGGCTCACTCTCGCGCAGAGTCTACTCAGTGAGGCGCGCCGGAAGTTCGAGCGCGAGCGCCAGCCGGGAGTCGTTCGCCACGCTGAGAAGTTCTTCACCGAGATCACCGAGGGAAGATACCGGCAGGTCTACGCTCCCCTCGGTGAGCAGACGATTACGGTCACGGACGCCGACGGACGGACGAAACAGCCGTCCGAACTCAGCCGCGGCACGCGGGAGCAACTCTTCCTATCCCTCCGGTTCGGGCTGATACGCGAGTTAGGAGAGCGGACCGAGCCGCTCCCCGTCGTCGTGGACGAGATCCTCGTGAATTTCGATCCCGACCGAGCGCTACGCGCTGCCGTCGCCTTCACGGAGCTGTCGAGTACCAACCAAGTGCTAGTCTTCACCTGTCACCCAACGGTCGTCGAGCTATTCCGAGCGCTGGTCTTGAATGCGGCATCCGAGGCGGGTACAGACGAGCCTGACTTAGTAACGTTCTCCTGAGTTGTCCGCATCCAAGAAGCCATACGACTCCTCGAGGCCCTCCCACTACGGCAGACCGCATCTCGGCGACGCGCTCCTAGAAGCGTTGAAGGCCGGAGGGAAAGACATCGACAACCTTACGTCGGACGACCTCGCCCCTTTCGAGAACCTCCACGCTCGCGGTCGTGCCGCCACTCGTGACCTCGCCAGACTCGCCGGTCTTCATCCGGGGGCTTTTGTCCTCCACGTTGGCTGCGGTATTGGCGGACCGGTGCGCACGCTGGCGGTCGAGTACAGCTGTCATGTGACCAGCGTCGACATCACGGAGAGCTATGTGGATGCGGGCCGACTGCTCACTGAGCGAGTCGGTCTAGGTGATGCCGTCTTACTACATGTCGGCAATGCCCTCGATCTGTCCTATGGCGACACGTCGTTTGGCGTGGTCTGGATGAGCACGTAGGTATGAACGTCTCCGACAAGTGCCGCCTCTACCATGAGGCGCGACGGGTGCTTCGGTCCGGAGGAAAGCTCACCATTCACGAAATCGTGACCGGTAGCGTCTTGCCTCCGTATTACCCGACTCCGTGGGCGATCAACTCGTCGTACAGCTTCCTCGTAAGTCCCGATCACATGAAGGCAACGCTCCTCGAATGCGGCCTCTCGCAGGTCGAATGGCTGGACGACACCCAAGACAGCATCGAATGGGCGCTGAAACCGGTAGAGTCCAGAGGGGCGGGGAGACACCCGGGTGCGCTCGAAGCGCTCCTCGGTCCGGATTATCGGGATCGCATTGAGAACGTCCGTCGTAACCTTATCGAGGGGCGCATCAGGGTCGTGCAGGCTGTATACACGACCGCATGAACGAAGATGCGAGCCTACCGCTCGTCGGATTGTTACGTGAAGCGTTCAACGAGGAGTCGAGTTGAACGTCAGGCCGATCCATTTGCTATAATTTAGGGAGTGACGACACCTTGATCTGAGGAGAATTCGCTTCGTCATGTCTACCCAAGAGTACTTCAGCGTACCCTTCAACAGAACTCAGGCCAACGCGATCTATACCGACGCCATGTCCCGCATGTACGGGCTGGTGGCGCTGGGTGTCATAACCACCGGAGCAACGATATGGATCGGCGACTTGACCGGCCTGGGCGAGGTCTTCTACAGCCTCGGCTGGAAAGGGTAGCAAGATATAAATAACATTTCTGTGTTCTTCAGCTTCTATCTCTCCAATCGATAAACTCATTCTCGACCCAATGAATGGTAGGAGGATCCGGATTACAAAGCTGCGCCTATCTTGTGGGTGGAACCTAAAACGAACTTAGTGAGGTATTCATTTCCTGACAATGCCCAATTCTAAGACTGAAGATGGAAGATATAATGAACTATTAGGAGAATTATTCATTGATCTATAAGCGACGTCATCCCGAAAAAACAGAATACTACCGCATTATTGAAGCCAGCTTTGAGGCGTTTGAAAGGAACTATCAAAACAAAATGTCCTCCGCCAAGAAGGTCCATTACGAAGTATTTGAGTTTATGGCTTTTTTGGCAGGGCATCTTCCCTCACCATACGAAACGATCACTTATTATTATGGCATCTATAGCAGTTCTTATCGAGGCAAGGAGAGAAAAAAAAAGGAGAGAGCCCAATGGAGAGGGAAAAGATCAAAGGAAAGGCTAAAGCCAGCGCGAGTTGGGCACGGCTGATCCATGAGATCTTCGAAGTGGATCCACAACGCTTGGTTAGGTAGGCGGTTCCGTGACTTGGATCAGTTCTGTCGACTTCCGCACTTCTATGGGAGCAAGGGTTCTATCGCACAGCTGACATGTCATGTCACCATCGCTCCAGATTTGCGCATCATAGATTTCAATACGTTGCGATCCATCCGGTGTACGTAAGTACAACCCAAGTGCTGCAATTTTAGTGTCCAGTTCATCGACGACACTGAGGGCTTGAAGGTTAACCGCCTCCTCGAAATCCTCAAAGAGGCGCTTTACGGTGGAAAAATCGGAACTTGGGAAAAACTTGCCGAAGATGAGATGATTTTCATTGCGTTCAATCTTCATTTGGCCGATCTGCCGCTGTTGGGCGTCGATCAGGTCAACCAATTGTTTGGCATACAGTTTCATAATTAGCATCCCCTCGTGTCTCGAAAAGTCTGTGCCAACCTTTCCAGATTAGCATTGGTGAAACCCGCCACGCCATTGAGATGGGTCAGGCGAGCATGGTTGGGAAAACGAGGCGTGGAATCGGGTACAATTTCAAAGCCTGCCTGTCGCAACGCTGCCGCTGTGGTCGTCCCAACGGTGTGGGCGGTACGTCGCCACTTTCGGGATCTTGGAAAGGCTTGTCTCATCTGAGTAGCTGCTTGCTGAGGTGTCCCGCCCAAAAGGATAGAAATTCCCGGCGGCATCAATTTCTCCTCCAGTATTGATAGTCGCAGGTTATCTGCGTTTCCGCCGCCAACCCTATGAACGACTGTTTCTGGGGTAATATCTGCGACTCTTTCAATTGCCACTTTGCCCTTCATTCTTCGCGGAATGAATAACCTCTACCTAGTCACTATCGCGAAAATGCTATCAGTGCTCAGCTACAGCGGCCCGCGTAGGGTTTTCAGTTACAAAATAGCTGTAATACCAATATGATCCAAAAGCTGATAAGGGACTCAACAGCTTTTTCAACGCCGACCAACTATACTTAAAACGGGTGATTTATTCACATATTTAAAAGATTGAAAATTCCAAGTCAAGAGAGATTCCAGTTTCTGTTGGTGTGTTGAATTTGCCTCCTCGAGACATTGCTCAATCGCTTATTTAAACTCTGGGAAAGTCTCGTAATATTTTGAATAGAGACACTGTTTTTTGACAAACTTCCAAAAGCGTTCAATCAAATTGAGATGTGGAGAATAAGCAGGAAGATAAAGCAGTTCGATTCCCAGCATCTCGGCACAATTTCGCACCAACGCGCATTTTTGATATCGAGCATTATCCAGCACAAGAGTGAGAGGAATTTTTAAATTCAGTTCGGCAAGTTGAATCAACAACTGACAAACACTCTCTGCGTTGATATAAGTTTGATTGCTAACGGTGATAATTTCTTTGCTCACCGCATTGATCGCACCCAAAACATTGAAACGTTTTCTCCCGGAAGGAGAGGGAATAAAAATTCGAGTAAAGCACCAAAGGTAGCCTAAAAACGCTCCATGAACAAAGTGAGCGGCATCTACAAAAAAAGGCTTCTTTTCCCTTCTTTAGCTTCCTCAAGTCGTGGTTCTAATTTGTTTTTTTGAAAGTGCTCCTGTTCTTGAATTTTATCCGGATTGAGAGCTTTACCAGGCACATGTCCGACTTTGCGAAGTTTGAGTCCTATTCGTTTTAGAAATTCTTTGGTCTGCGTGGGACTACATTGAGTGCACTCGGTTGTCCTTTGTAATTGAGAATTTTCAGACCCTCCAGACCTGAATCTCGATAGATTTTTAACCAGGTACTTAAGGTTTTCTCTGTGATATGGCACAAACGGCATATTTCACTGTGAGATAAACATCGACTCTTCAGGTAAAGCGTTTCCAGCCTTCTTTGAATCTGAGGATGAGGATAATGATAGCGTTCATAATCCAGCTTACGAATGATTTCTTTAGTAAACGATACTTTAATCATGAGAGGCTCCTTCGAATTTGAGATTTTAAAAAGTATCTCATGAATATGAAAATATTACCTGTCTAAAGTATATAATTCTTCCATTTTTATTCTCATTATTTTGGTTCCAAAACAATTCGGACCTGGAGTTTGGACTTCATTTCACCAAATTCCTCGTTATTTTCTCGTTTCCTATCACGATTTATTTGATGAATCAAACAGAAACACAAAGGACTTTGGTATTGTTTTTCGCTGTTTTCTGTTTTACTCTGACTGTCGCGCTGGGTTCTCGATACCCTTTTAAAATGACTACGCCTGTTTTTTACCACAAGTCCTTGACACGCTATCAAATGCGAAGCATGCATGAAACCCTTTAACATTAAAAAATCCCAAATAACCTGAAACAGGGAGTCCTGTTATGACAAGTGTGGTACAACTGCAACCCCCCGAGTATAGACGGCGGGTGGCGCGAGTGGAAGCGAATGAGTTGGTTTTGCTCGATGATTACAACTCCGCTTATGATTTGGCGTGGGAGGCGATCAGCCGGCAGGGGCGGCTTTCCGATTTGATTGAAGCGCATTAATCGCGGTGTCGCTTGCATTATGATGCGATCTACACCACGGCAGTGCGCATTGGGACCGGAATTGATCATTGGACGGAGGCTGGATTACGTCCAGGGCGAGGTTGCCATCAAACGTCAGGGAACGATTGTCTGGTCCAAGCTTAATCCCCAAACCGATGGAGAAAAAAACTGTCTATATGACTCTAAAAAGATTATAGATTCAATGGGAAGAGAAAACATGGCAAACTCCTGTAAGCTTGGTTGTTGTGGTAACTCCACCATACAGTATGTTTGTCTGAATCTCTTTCTGAAAATCTACTTCAATGTCCGGAGCCCGGAAAAGGAGAAACATGATGGAAAAAATTCTTTTAGAGAAAGCGTTAGAGATGCCACCTAACGAAAGGGTTGCCTTTGCTGAATTAATTCTGGCGAGCATTGATTACGAAGAAGAAGAAATTCGTCAATCATGGATTATGGAAGTCAAAGCACGGATAAAAGCCGTCAATGCAGGGAAAGCCAAATTATTAGACTTTGAGGATCTATATCATGAAGATTGATATTCATGAATTGACCGCCAAAGAATTCGACGAAGCAATTGAATGGTACGAACTCCAATCAAAAGGGTTGGGAAAACAATTTAAAAAATCAGTAATGGATCAACTCAAAACAATCAAAAAGAATCCCAATTGGTTTTTGATCGAATCGGATAATATTCACAAAGCTTATGTGCCTAAATTTCCTTATAAGATTCTCTATTCCTCAGAGAAAGACAGAGTTGTTATCTGGGCGATTGCCCATATGCATCGAAAACCTTGGTACTGGCAGTCAAGAATGAGCTAAGCTGTCAATCAACCGGAGCCTTACCACAGCATGCTTTGCTTCGATTTGAGAGCATGGCAAGCGCAAAAAATATCATTCATTTTAAGCTGAGAGCGGACCGGTTATTTCGCCGTTAGCATTATGAATAATCCGGATCTAAAAATGGAATAGATTCTCTGACTTAATTCTTTCCAATGGTCCAAATTGAATATGATTTTCTAAAGTGAATTTTAAAATCTTGTGGATAATCAATGACTGATGGATTTGTTGATATTTCGAACTGATAATCCTTCAAAACCATAAATATGGAGCCCTGATATGACAAGTCTGGTGCAACTGCAACACCCCGAGCATGGACGGCGGGTGGCGCGAGTGGAAGCGAATGAACTGGTTTTGCTGGAAAAATACAAATCTGCTTATGAATTGGCGTGGGAGTCGGTTTCCCGGCAGGGGCGGCTTTCTGATTTGATTGAAGCGCATCGATCGGAAAATCGCCTGGACTATGACGCGATCTACACGGGTCAGTCGGATTGGAAATTACTCCCGGCTTTCGATTTCCCGCACAATCCGACCCGCTGTTTGATTACGGGGACCGGACTGACTCATAAAAACAGCGCGCTGGACCGGGACAGTATGCATAAAGGGCAAGCTGCTCATGCAGAACCCAGTGACAGCATGAAAATGTACAACTTGGGGGTTGAAGGAGGATGCCCCCATTCGGCAAATGCCGGGGCGCAACCCGAGTGGTTCTACAAGGGGGAAGGGGATATCCTGTAGGCTCATGGAGACGCCCTGGAGGTTTTCCCCTTTGCCGAAGATGGAGGTGAGGAGCCCGAAGTTGCCGGAGTTTATATTATCGATCCGCAAGGAAGGCCCTGTCGTATCGGCTTCAGCACCGGCAATGAGTTTTCCGACCACGTGATGGAAAAAAAGAACTACCTCTACCTGACCCATTCCAAACTCCGGCAATGCGCCTTGGGGCCGGAATTGGTCATCGGACAGGCGCTTGATCACGTCCAAGGCGAGGTTGCCATCAAACGACAGGGAGCAATCGTCTGGTCCAAACCGATCAAAACAGGGAATGCCAACATGAGTCACAGCATCGAAAATCCGGAGCACCATCATTTCAAGTACGCCAAGCATCGCCGTCCCGGAGATGCTCACATTCATTTCTTCGGAGCCGATGGTTTGAGCTTCGGGGAAAACATTTTCCTGCAAGAGGACGACCTGATGGAAATCCACTGGGAAGGGATGGGACGCCCTTTGCAGAACCGGGTTAAAATATTGGAGAAAGATCACTCCCTGCTGAAAGTGAAAGTGCTGGACTGAGACTCTCGAAGTTTTCTTTCTGCGGATTTCACCTGCCGGAATTTTACTTTACGACCTTCATGTTTCCGGGCGCTCCCTGTTGTTTCTTAATTCTCGTCGCAGTTGTTTCCATGCGTTTTGGACGCGATTCAAATCCATACGATCACAATTTTCCACGCCGTAACGCGCCTGCATGAAGGATTCCGTGAGCGTCTCCAGTTCTTCTCGGGATCGAGGAAAATGTACGAGGAGAAACTCTTCGTATTCTCGTGGAGTCTGGGGGTGCTTTCGTTGATATACTCTAAACGGGTTTAAATTTCACTTTTCAAAAGACCTGTCATTCCGAGCTAGACCCTAGCCGAAAAGGGTTTCGAAAATAGTAAATGTAACCAATTTGATTCTATTTGATTCTCTATTTGATTCAATATGACGAGAAAACGATTTATTTTTGTTTTTTATTCGCCCACAGCACAGTTTTTATAGGGAAAAAATCTTTTTTGGACATACTTTCCTCGCCCCTGCTCATATTTCACACTCCCCCATTGAATATTCAGGCCGCTTGTTTGAGTTGTCTTTTTTTCAACTCAATCATTTTGCAAAAATTATAGGTTAATGCTTTTTCCAGCAACTCTGCCCGAACGTTTTCAATCCCTCTGCGCATAACTTGTCCGAAATGGAAACGATGCTTAAGATGAAACATCAACGACTCTGCAGCAGATCTTCCATTTCGTGATTCCAAATAGATTTCACTTTCCCATTCTTCAATCGGGGTCATCTTTTTTCCCTTTGCCCCACTAATACTAAAAACCTTAACGCCTTTGCCCATCCACTTTTCTCTGATCGCCTGATTGGCATATCCATCATCAAGGCTCACTTCAGAGGGAATGGTGATGGTGCATCGCAAATGTTCAACAAGGGCAGGGTCGAGTTGCCCTGAATCAGCAGCATTGCCCTCCGGAGTAATTAACACGGAAATAAAACCATTTCCGCTCCTTCCTAATTGAGGCTTATATCCGATAAGCGCTTCTCGATCTCCCTTTTGAATATAAGCCGAGCTCTGATCGGAAAGACTCAATACTTTCTCAGTGGAAGGAACCTTCTTTTCTTCAAAAACTCTTTGATGACAGTAGATGATTACCCGTTGCAAATTAGAAATATCTTCATTCATCATTTCAATGAGGCGAATCAAACGCGTTTTCCGAGAAGGGGGGAGAAGAGCTTTTTGGGCACGGATATCCACCTTTGCCATTTCTTTTAAAAATTTCCCATGAGCGCTTTGAGCTTTCTTCAATAGGGTTTTGTAATGTTTTTTTCGCTTCGTTTTACTGTCCTTTTTACCTGTCTCAAAAGCCATCATCTTAGAGAGCTTATTCATCTCCTTGATGAGGAAATCAAAATTTCTTTCACTGATCTCAGCGATTCCAAATGTATCAAGGGAACGCCCTCGATGGTAGCTTCGCTCCACGAGACGAGTCAATATCGACGAATCAGTAGGCCAAGCTGTATTTCCTTTTACAGAGGTGCTATCCAGTTTTAAAATATCAAAATCGTCCAACTCTTCATCGAGAACCATTCGAATTTGAGCATCGAAAATAAACTGTCTGCTCTCGTTGCTGACAGCATTGACATTATCAAGGATTGTACTCGCTCCCGGCATTTTCAATCCACGGTTGAGCAGAAGCAGATGCAGTGTGATTGACTCTGAAAGAAATATTTGGGCCGTTTGGGATTTGATACTTCCTAAATATCCCCGAATCATCATAAAAAGGTAGACTAAAAAAGCCGACATCCGAGGACACCCTATTTCCAGCCTCAGTTCTTCCGGCTTCAATTCCTCATCTTCTACGGGAAGATGAGGAAGCCATGGATTCCGGGCTTCCTGCCATCGTTTATCCTCTAAACGCTCTTTCTTTTTATTTCTTGCGTATTTCTCCAAATCCTGTTCAATTTTGTCCAATATCTCCGGCTCTCGCTCAGACAATTGATCAAGTTCTGATAAGAAATTTTCAAATTCTGTATCAGGAGCGCTTAAAATAAGATGTTTTTCTGCTCGAATGAATGGTTTCATTTTGGGTGCCATAATTCTTAATATTGAAGTTATTCACAGTTATTTCAATGAATTATGGCACTTTTTAACCTCAAGTTAAAGATATAATTCTAAAAAATACCTTTTCGGCTAGGATCTAGCTAACTGAAGAGGATGATGTCTTGATATACAAGAGAAGACACCCGGAAAGAACAGAATACAATCGCATTCTTGAAGCCAACTTTGAAGCGTTTGAAAGGAACTATCCGGAACTCTTTGAGGAGGATTATGGCTACCTAAGAAAAGATGTCATGTCAGCCATTTACGCGTATCTGGACTGTGGGATTCCTGAGAACGGAGTAGCTCGGGTGAGGTGTGAATGTGGAACCGACTTTTTTGTGGCGTTTTCCTGCAAAAAAAGAATGATCTGTCCCAGTTGCGCGACCAAAAGATCGATCCTGTTTTCAGAGAAAGTCCGCGAAATCGTCAAGCCGTTTCCTCACCTTCATATAACCTTTACGATCCCTAAATTATTGAGAGGCTATTTCCGCAGAAACAGAAAACTACTAAAATTGCTGATCCAAAGTGCCAATTTTGCCATCAAACAATATTTTCACGAAACCTTAGGCATGAAGGACGAATATACTGGTGGCATCTTTTGTATTCAATCCTACGGTTCTCTCTTCAACTTTCATCCTCACATCCATGCGCTGGTTCTTGCTGGAATTCTCAAAGACGATACATTCTACCAACCGTTTACCATTTCTACCGATGTGATAGCACAACTATTCAGAGCAAGACTGTTGGCAATCTTATTCAAACAGGAAATCATCACCCAGGAAATCATCGACCTGTTGATGTCCTGGAATCATATACTCTAAACGGGTTTAAATTTCACTTTTCAAAAGACCTGTCATTCCGAGCTAAGGGGGCTGCCTAAGCAAGAATCTCATGGGAATCAAGAAGATCCTTCGGTTCCCTCAGGATGACAAAAATGAAGAAATCATCCGTTCACAGTATAACTCCGGTTTTCAGGTCCATAGTGAACAAAAAATAAATGGGGCCAATGGGGATCGTATTGAAAAAATTGCGAGATATATGAGCCGAGCGGCTATCTCCGTAGAGAGAGTGGAGTATAATCCCGAGGAGAACACCGTAACAATTTATGAGAAACAAAACAAAATGTCCTCCGCCAAGAAGGCCCATTACGAAGTCTTTGAGTTTATGGCTCTTTTGGCAGGGCCATCTTCCCTCACCCTACGAAACGATCACTTATTATTATGGCATCTATAGCAGTTCTTATCGAGGCAAGGAGAGAAAAGAAAAAAGAGGAGAGAGCCCAATGGAGAGGGAAAAGATCAAAGGAAAGGCTAAAGCCAGCGCGAGTTGGGCACGGCTGATCCATATAGCAAAACCGGCGCTTTTATTCGAAGCATAAAAATGATAGGGTTTCCCAAAGGAATGCAAAGATGAATGATTACGAACGCGGATTGGAACAATTCAGAAAAATGCTGGGCAATGAGCGGATCGACCAACTGATCGCGCGCTTCCAATCCGTTTGCCCGGATTTCGAGAAGGAAGTGGTTGCAGTCGTCGGAGGGCGTTTCTGGACCAGAGAGGGCATTGACCTGAAAACCCGCTCTTTGTGCAGTATCGGTATTTTGGCCGCCCTCGGTCGCAACAATGCCCTCAAACTCAACTTTGAAATGGCGCTCAACAATGGAGCCACCATCGATGAGATTTTTGAAGCATTGATGCAGGTTGCCGTTTACGCCGGTTTTCCTGCAGCATGGGACGCATTTCTCAAACTGGAAGAAGTCTTGAAAGAAAAAGGAGAACGAAGATGAAGGCGCAACTTCCTTATGGCAAAGAAAGCATCGAAGTGACGATTCCCAGCGAGCAGGTGAGGGAAATCCGTCCGCAGTTCATTCCAGGCTTGCCAGATGAAGCTCGGGCATTCAAGAAAGCGGTTGCGGATCCCATCGGCAGCGCCCCCCTGAGGAAATTGATCGCTGCAGACGATAAAGTAGCTGTCGTCATCCCGGACATCACACGCGCCTTGCCATCGGAGCGACTGCTTCCCTGGTTATTCGAGGAACTGCATCACGTCCCCGCGGAAAATTTCACCATCGTTCTCGGGACGGGCACCCATCGTCAAAACACGCCCGATGAGATTGAAGCGATGGTCGGCAAAAAAGTGGCGAGGCAATATCTGGTGGTCAATCACAATGGTTTCGATCCCTCCACTTTACAGGAGGTCGGCAAACGAGAAGGGGGTTATCCCATATTGATGAACAAAAACTATGCGCAGGCCGATAAACGGATCATCATGGGATTCATCGAACCGCATTTCATGGCCGGATTTTCCGGAGGATTCAAAGCCGTGTTTCCCGGTATTGCCGACATTGCCTCCATTCAACATTATCACCGCGCCTCAGTGATTCAAGACCCTCGCAGCACTTGGGGCGTGCTGGAAAATAATCCAACCCAGGAGCAAATCCAGCGTTATGGATCATTGATTCCTATTGATTTCTGTATCAACGTAACCTTGAATCACCAACAGCGGATCACCCGTTTTTTTTGTGGAAACGTTTCGCTAGCCCATCAAGAAGGTTGTCGTTTTGCCAAATCAACTGCCATGGTTTCCTGTTCCCGGCAGTATCCGGTGGTGATCACCAGCAACAGTGGCTTCCCCCTGGATCAAAATCTTTATCAATCGGTGAAAGGCATGTCTGCCGCCGCGCAGATCGTTGCGCCTGGTGGATTGATCATCATGGCGGCGCGTTGCAATGACGGTTTCCCCAATCATGGCAGCTTTCGCCAGATGCTCTTCGACTACGCGCCCAAAGCATTTCTCGAAGCATTGCATACCCCTCCATTCCAAAAACCCGACCAGTGGCAAAATCAACTTTTGTCGCTCATTCTGTTGAAGGCCCGCGTGGCCGTCTATAGTGATCTCGATGCCGGGGAGGTGCAACGCGCGCATATGGAGCCCATCGAAGACATCAATGCCTTTATTGCAAAGGAAATTGGTCAACTCGGTGAGGACGCCCCTGTCGCCGTCTTGCCGGAAGGCCCCATGACCATCCCATTCCTGGCTTAAGAAAAAGGGGATATGGATTTGTTTCGTCTCCCCCGTTTTTGCGGAGCGTGATCATGAAAATAGCTTTCACCGGCATGGAATTGCCTGAAGGAAAGATCAAATACCACGATGAGTACCTGACAGCGCTGCAAGAAAAAGACAGACCTCGAAAAATCGCCCCGTTTTTTGCAGAGTTGTTCCGCGATGAATTCAACCGGTGTGAAGTCATTGTGCTACCCAAAGACAAATTGTTGGACTTGTTGATCCTGGACATGGAAAAAATGGAAACGCGACTGAGCCGGGTCGGGGAACCTCGTGAAAAAAAACTGGTGGATAAATGTTTGCGAGTGCTGGATCAGGAAATCCCGCTTTGTGATGCAGGATTCAGCGAAGAGGAAAAAGGAGTCCTCCGTACCTTGGCCCCCTTCAGTTTCAAGCCGGTCATACAGTTGGAAGGCGGTGAAACCGTCAACACCGTCATCGAGTCAGCGTTGGAAAAGGCAGACTATATGTTTTTCTACACTTCGGCACCTAATGAAGCGCATGCCTGGCTGGTCAAAAAGAACTCCGACATCCTCAGCTGCGCCGCCAAAATTCACAGCGACCTGGCCCGGGGATTTATTAAAGGAACCGTGGTTGCATTCGAAGATTATATGAGATGCCACAATCTCAACGAATGCAAATCAAAAGGGGTGGTCAAACTAACGGACAGGGATTATATCGTGCAACCCCGGGAAATCATCGAAATCCGCTTCAACATTTGAAAACTTTTGTTCCTTCAGTTGATCAAGAGGAGTTACCATGACGGCAGAAAAGAAACGCTGGCAATACCGATTCGATAATTTCAAGAGGGCGTATTTTCTGTTGCAAGAGGCGGTGGAAAGTTATCGAGAAGAAGAGCTGAACCAACTTGCCAAAGAAGGATTGATTCAACGATTCGAGTACTGCACGGAACTCGCATGGAAGACCGTCAAAGACTATCTGGAAAACCAAAATGTCGTTTTTGAACAAATCACCCCGAGAGCCGTAATTAAAGAAGCGGTCGCTGCCAAACTACTGTCCAAGGGAGAAGACTGGATGAACGCCTTGGACGCGCGCAATAAAATGAGTCATACTTATGATTTCAGTAAGTTCGATTCCGTTATAAAACAAATAGAGGCAAAGTATCTGAACCTGTTTGGTGAGTTGTATGAAAAACTATCCGAAGAATATGGACGGTTGCAATGATGATTGCTCATGGTTTGAACAAAAGGCAGCTCGGCTTGATCAGCGAAATTATCAAAGACGTCGCCCCTGCCGTTGAATCCGTAGCTTTGTTTGGTTCCAGGGCAACCGGGACTTACAAGAGTTATTCGGATATCGATCTGGTGCTATACGGTAAACTCGATGAAGCAACGAATGACCGTTTGTGGACTTGCTTTCAAGAAAGCAGTTTGCCTTATAAAGTCGACGTCAAAGCGTATGAACTGATCCATCACCCCCCATTGAAAGAACATATCGACCGTTTTGCAAGACCGTTGTTCTGAAATATCCAATGAGCCATCGAGATTTTTGGCCCCCCGCGTGGCGTCCATGCTGGCGGGTTGAATACTTTGCTATTGTTATTCACCCAACTTGGGGGGTCTCCATTAATCATTAGAATAGTGACTCATGCCACGACTGACGGAACAGGAACAACAGGAAATCATCCGTTTTCTGGAAGCTGACAAACCCTTGCCGGAGAAGTACCGTTTTCTGCTGTTTGAGGACAAACGAGAAGTGGAATTGGTCTGGAACGGCAAAACCAACGAGGTCTGCCACGTCGTGCTCCCTTTTCAGACCATCGAACAGGTGGACGAGCCGAGGGCGGAAAAAACCGAGGACACGCAAACCCAGATGTCCCTCTTCGATGAGCGCGGGCGCCAACTCAGTGGCTGGACCAACAAGCTCATCTGGGGCGACAACAAGTTGATTTTGTCCTCCCTGAAGAACGGACCCCTGCGCGAGGAAATCGAAAATCAGGGCGGCCTCAAACTGATCTATATCGACCCGCCCTTCGACGTCGGCGCTGATTTTTCCATGGATATCGAGATCGGCGGAGATACCTTCACCAAAAAACCGAACATCCTCGAAGAAATCGCCTACCGCGACACCTGGGGCAAAGGCGCGGATTCCTTCATCGCTATGATCTACGAACGATTGATTCTCATGCGAGATCTACTGGCCGAAGATGGAAGCATTTATGTGCATTGTGATCCTCGTGTAAATAGCATGATTCGGTTAGTGCTAGATGATATCTTTGGAAAAGGTGGAGACAATGACAAAGCTGGATTTAGAAACGAAATTTCATGGTGTTATACAGGAGGTCGAATCCCTAAGGTTGCTTATGGTAGGCGCCATGACACAATATATTTTTACACAAAATCTAATAGTTGGATCTACAACTTCCAATCGGTTATGAAGCCACTAAATGATGAGCAAAAAGCAAGATACAAATACGAAGATGAAAAAGGTCCTTATAGATTGATTGGGCGTTTTATTAGAGATAGTCCTATAAAAGGAGCACGTGATGTGTCACCGGATTGGGAAAAGACAAACCCGGAATTGGTAATGCGCTATTACATGAAGGATGGGACATTATGTTTGGATTATTGGGACGATATTCCACAGTTAAATCAAGTTGCTAAAGACAGGACTGGTTACCCTACTCAAAAGCCTTCAGAAATCATCGAGCGCATCATCAAAGCTTCTTCCAACGAAGGCGATCTGGTCGCCGATTTCTTCTGTGGTTCCGGCACCACGGCGGCGGTGGCGGAGAAACTGGGGCGCAAGTGGATTTGCAGCGATCTCGGCAAGTTCGCCATCCACACCACGCGCAAGCGCATGATCGGCGTGCAGCGTCGACTCAAGGCCAAGGGTAAGGACTACCGCGCCTTTGAAATCCTCAACCTCGGTAAGTACGAGCGGCAACACTACATCGGCGTCAATCCCAACCTGCGCGAAGCCGAGCAGCAGAAGCAATTGCAAGAAAAGGAAGCCACCTTCCTGGACCTGATCCTGCGCGCCTACCAAGCGGAAAAGATTGCGCACTTCGTCGCTTTCCACGGCAGGAAAGCGGGTCGGCTGGTGGCGGTGGGGCCGGTGAACCTACCCGTCACCAGGTTGTACGTGGAAGAAATTATCCTCGAGTGCCGCAAGAATCGCATCACCAGGGTGGACATCCTCGGCTTCGAGTTCGAGATGGGACTGTTTCCCAACGTGCTGGACGAAGCTCGTGCCAGGGGCATCGACGTCGCGCCCAAATACATTCCCGCCGAGGTATTCGACAAGCGGGCGGTGGAGCGCAATCAGGTGGTGTTCCATGACGTGGCATTCATCGAAGTCAAGCCACATGTCAGTGCGGGTAAGAAGGGCGCGTCTCCCACGGTGGCGGTGGAGTTGAGCGATTTTTCGGTGTTCTACTCGCAGGATTCGATTGCCGTTGCCGAGACGTCCTTGTCGGCGAACAGGAAAGCCGGTAGTAAAATCGTGGTGGAAAAGGGACAGATCGTCAAAGTGCGAATCGATGCGAACGGGATCGTCCAACGCGAAATGCTGACCCGGCACTGGACGGATTGGATCGATTACTGGTCGGTGGATTTCGACTTCGAGAGCAAACGTGAAATCATCCGCGCGCAAGATCCCGAAACGGGTCAGTGGGAAGAACAGTGGACCGGCGATTACGTCTTCGAGAACGAGTGGCAGAGTTTCCGTACCAAAAAAGACCGGACGTTGGAATTGACCAGCGTCGCCCACGAATGTCCGACCGGACGACGCAAGCTCGCCGTCAAAGTGGTGGACATTTTTGGTAACGACACCATGACGATCGTGGAGGTGACCGTATGAGATTCCCTCTACCGGTGATTCATCATGACGAGGAAAGTTTTAAAGAATTGGCGTATCTCCATGCACGGACCAGAGAATGTTTTTTTGCTGATGTCGAAATTGACATGAGCGCAACTCATTGGTTTGATGCTGATATGTGCGCGGCACTTGGCGCAATACTTTACCTCTTGGGAAACAATTTGAACACAATCAATTTGCTCAATATCCGGCCCGGAGTTGAACGTATTCTTTCAAAAAACGGATTCTTGAGTCACTATGGTCGGCAGCAAATCTCGGATTCTTGGGGAACGACCATTTCCTATCAACGATTTGATGTTGAAGATGACCGCTATTTCGCAGGTTATATTGAAAACGAGTTTATAAACCGTTCCGAAATGCCTGAAATGACTTCAGGGTTGTTAAAAAAATTCCGCGAGAGCATCTTTGAGATATTCAGCAATGCCGTATTGCATTCGCGTACTAAGTTAGGAATCTTTAGTTGTGGACAGTTTTTTCCTACTAAACATCGTCTTGATTTTACAGTGGCTGATCTAGGAGTGGGTATGCGTCAAAATATAATAGACCATACCGGACTTGAACTTTCGTCGGAAAAGGCGATTATCTGGGCTACCAACGCCAATAACACGACCAAGCAGGGCAATGTTCCGGGTGGATTGGGACTGAAGTTGTTATGTGAGTTCATTGACCTGAATGGTGGCCGCATTCAGATTGTTTCAGATACAGGTTTTTGGAAGCGAGAAAAAGGGGAAATTTTTACCTCAACGTTAAACTATCCTTTCCCCGGTACTGTAGTAAGTGTGGAAATCAATACGGCGGACACACAGTCTTACGCCCTTGCTTCCGAGCTAACCGAAGAGGACATTTTTTAGGAGGTGACTATGCAAAAAGAGATTACAATAGCCATATTTGAAGTAGTGGGCAGCCCCCTGTGCGTGGCTTCCGGCGACGGTCAGAAAGTCTATGACCGCCTTGATTTCGCTCTTAAAGAGCACTTTAAGGTCGCACTTTCATTTCGAAATGTTTCTACGTTGACCTCGGCCTTTCTGAATGCCGCCATTGGTCAATTGTATGGGACCTTCAGCGAAGAACAAATTCGTTCCCTGCTGAAGGTGGAAGACATAGAGCCAGATGATCGGGAACTGTTGAAGCGCGTCGTTGACACGGCCAAAATGTATTTCAAGGATCCGCAGAGATTCGACCAGGTAGTTCGCGAGACGCTGGAGGATGAGGACGATGACGCATAAAGCAATACGGGTGAACAATTACAATTTTACTTCCAAAGACAAATTGTTTCTGGATGCCAATATCTGGCTGTATTTTTATGGACCACAAAGTCCAAAGGCTCCCAACCACGTGAGGGTTTATTCTAAGGCTTTTAGGCGTATTCTTAAAGCCAAAAGCCGTATTTACATTGATGTCCTTATCATTTCGGAGTTTATTAACACCTATGCCAGAATTATATGGAGAAATAAAGCAACGCAAAAAGAATTTAAAGATTTCCGCAAGAGTTCATATTTCAAACCAGTTGCTCAAAATATTACTGCCGATGTCAAGAATTTTATGAAGCATTGTTCACAGATAGACAGTGGATTTGACAAATTGAAAATTGATGATGTGCTTAATGATTATGCCCAAGGTAATTCCGACTTCAATGATCAGGTTATAACGGAACTCTGCAAAAGCAAGGGATTGACACTGATGACAAATGATGCTGATTTCAGAGGTCGGGGAATACCCGTTCTGACAGCGAATCGACGTTTGCTGGTTTGAATGGTGACAATTAAATCTATTGTTCGCTACTTCTATTATGCAATTTCGAGGCAAATAACGTGGTGGACATTCTTGGTAATAGTACAATGACTATTGTGGCAATGACAGTATGAGCCAGCCAATTCCTATTAATCCAAAAGTACTATGTTGGGCGCGTGTCAGTCTGAATCTCTCACTGAAGGATGTGGCGAAGCGAATGAAGAAAAAAGTGACTGAGATAGAGGCTTGGGAACGTGGTGAGGCATCACCAACCTATGTCCAGTTGGAAACCCTGGCATACGATATCTACAAACGCCCTATTGCTCTATTCTTTTTCCCTGAAGTACCAGAAGAGGAAACAATAGAACAATCGTTTCGCACTTTGCCAGAAAAAGAGTTGCAACGCATCCCATCTCGTATGCTTTACCTTCTTCGTAAAGCTAAGGTATTACAACTGAATCTTTCTGAGTTGTATGAAAACGTGAATCCGGGAAACAGCCTGATACTGCGTGATCTTGACTTCACCACCTCTATTGCTGCTACCAAAATGGCAGATAGAGTCCGGGGCTATCTGGGCATCCAACTCACTCATCAACAGAGTTGGCAAAATACCGATGACGCTTTTAAACATTGGAGGATGGCTTTAGAAGATCATGGTGTTTTTGTATTCAAGGACACCTTCAATCCCCCGGGAAAGAAGAAAACGGAGCCTGACGCCAATTCTTTTTCCGGATTCAGCATGTATGACGTGAATTTTCCGGTAATCTATGTCAACAACAACAATACAAAGACCCGGCAGATTTTTACACTGTTCCATGAGCTGGCGCATTTACTGATGCAAACTGGTGGAGTGGATACCTGGCGAGACGATTATATTGAGCATTTGACCGGTGACAACAAACAAACAGAAATTCTTTGCAATCAATTTGCCTCCGAGTTTCTGGTGCCTTCTTCGGATTTCCAATCGCGTTCAGCAGGAATGCCCATTCTTGACAGTACAATTGAAGAATTGGCTGATTTTTATAGTGTGAGTCGAGAAACCATTTTGCGGCGACTTCTCGATTGGGGTCAAGTCAGCCAGCAGGATTACGAAAAGAAGACGCGGCAATGGTGGAATGAACGAAAAGAACGTGGTGGTTCCGGAGGTGATTATTATCGGAACAAAGGTTCTTATCTTGGTGAGAAGTATATTGAAGCCGTCTTCAGCCATTATCACAAGGGGCGCATTACCGTCGAGCAAACTGCAGACTTTCTGGACTTAAAAACGAAAAATGTGCCTCAATTGGAAGAATGGTTGTTCAATCAGGGGACTACGACGTGACAGTCTATGTATTCGATAGTGGTCCGCTGATTATTCTTTTCAATCACTTTTATCGCGAACGATTTCCCTCGCTATGGAAACACTTTGACGAGATGATTGAAGACTGTAGGATCACTTCAACGCGAGAAGTCTTTAACGAATTGAAGGCGGCCGAGGACACCTTGGCAAGTTGGTGTAAGGTGAATCGAGAAAAAGTATTCATAACGCCAACTGCAGCAGAACTAGCGATTGTCACGAAGATATTCAATGTCCCTCACTTCCAGATGATGATCCGCAAAAAGGAGCGGCTGCAAGGACGTCCGGTCGCCGATCCATTTGTTATTGCGCGGGCCAAATTCCTGGAAAATGCTTGTGTCGTAACGACCGAAAAAGACAAACCCAATGCAGCGCAAATTCCAAATGTATGTAAACACTTCGATGTGGATTGTGTTGATCTCGAAGGATTCATGAAACTTGAGAAATGGCGTTTTTAAGCACTATGATCTATGGCACTTCATCCTGATTTCCCCAAGTCTCCTCACAAGATACTCAACCCGGATATCCGCTGGTTCCCGGCCGGCGAGGCCTTGGGTAACACCAACATGGACAAGCTGATGCCTCCTCTGGTGGCGCAGCTTCGGCGCAAGGTGAAGGAATTCCGGGAGAGCGGCTACCTGGGGGCAAGCGATACCAGCAAGAGTCTGCTGAATTGGTGGTTCAAGGAACGGCACCTGTTACCAAAGGCTGACGGCAGAATAGCGGAGTTTCAGTATTACTTCGCCCAGCGCGAGGCACTGGAAACCATCATCTACTTGCACGACGTGGTGGGAGTGAAAGACAAATTCGACCTGATGCGTTTTGACAGTTCCGGTGTTGTTTCATCCGGAATGTTCGACGAAAGCTGGCGACGCTTCGTGGTGAAACTGGCGACGGGTACGGGAAAAACAAAAGTGATGAGCCTGGTGATTGCCTGGAGTTTCTTCCATAAACTGTACGAACAAAGCTCCGAGCTCTCACGTAATTTCCTGGTCATTGCTCCCAATATCATCGTGCTGGACCGTATCTTCCGGGATTTTCAAGGATTGCGGGTCTTCTTTCACGACCCGGTGCTTCCCGAAAACGGCTACCAGGCTCGCAATTGGCGTGACGATTTTCAACTGACCCTGCACTTGCAGGACGAGGTGCGCGTCACGCGAGCCACCGGCAATATTTTTCTGAGTAACATCCACCGCGTCTATTCCAGTGACGACTCCTTGCCATCACCCGATGACGAAAACAGCATGGAATACTTCCTGGGTAAACGACCTGTGGGCGCAACCACGGATTCTCGGGTGGACCTGGGGATGATCGTGCGCGACGTCGATGAACTGATGGTGTTGAACGACGAAGCGCACCATCTCCACGATTCGAAGCTGGCTTGGTTCAAGTCCATCGAAGACATTCACAACCGCTTGTTACAGAAAGAGAGCGCACTGGCCTTGCAAGTGGACGTAACCGCAACCCCCCGGCACAACAACGGAGCGATTTTCGTACAGACGGTGGCGGACTACCCCCTCGTGGAAGCGATCTCGCAAAACGTGGTCAAGCATCCGGTACTTCCCGATGCTCCCAGCCGAGCCAAACTCACCGAGCGGCAAAGCGCGAAGTATACCGAGAAATACGCAGACTACCTCGAACTCGGCGTCGTCGAATGGCGTAAGGCGTATGCGGAACATGAAAAGATGGGCCGGAAAGCCATTCTGTTCGTGATGACCGATGACACCCGGAACTGCGATGACGTGGCAGACTATCTCGAAAACCGCTATCCCGATCTGAAAAACGCCGTGCTGGTGATTCACACCAAACAAAATGGCGAAATCTCCGAAGTAACGTCCGGAAAGAAGAAAGAAGAACTCGAACAACTTCGTAAACTGGCGAATACCATCGATTCGCAAGAAAGCCCGTACAAGGCCATTGTTTCGGTGCTGGTGCTCAAGGAAGGTTGGGACGTCAGGAACGTCACTACCATTGTGGGACTACGAGCCTATTCCGCCAAGAGTAACATTTTACCCGAACAGACCTTGGGGCGCGGGCTTCGCAAGATGTACCCCGACACGGAGGATGAAGCGGTCAGCGTCATCGGCACCGACGCCTTTATGGAATTCGTCGAGTCAATTCAAGCGGAAGGCGTGGAATTGAAGCGTCAGGCCATGGGTGCGGACACCAAGCCCAAAACGCCGCTCGTGGTTGAAGTGGACGAAGACAATCCCCGAAAGGATATCGATGCGCTGGACATTGCCATTCCCGTACTTACGCGGCGCATTTACCGGGAGTACGGGAATTTGGCGAAGCTGAACGTTGCCCGATTGGATTTTGTGTTCGTGCCGTATCAACAATTCAGTGAAGAGGAGCAACGGGAGATCGTTTTCAGAGACATCACGACGGGTGCGATTACCCACACCACGCAATTGGATGGTGCCGGTGTCGCGGATTATCGCGGCGTGATCGGTTATTTTGCCCGCACCCTCATGAATGAACTGCGACTGGTTAGCGGTTATGACGTGCTCTACGGGAAGGTGAAAGATTTTGCGCAGAACAAACTGTTCGGCAGAACGGTGGAGTTGAATTCAGCCAATACCTTACGCAATCTGTCGGAACCTGTTGCCACAAAAACCGTAATCCAATCCTTCAAAAACGCTATCAACGCGCTCACGGTTCATGACAAGGGCAACGCGCAGATCAGTGACACCATCCTAATACGGCACACGCGGCCTTTCGTGGTCAAAGACCAGGCCTATTTGATTCCTAAAAAATCCGTATTCAACAAAATCATTGGAGATAGTCGATTTGAACTGGAATTCGCCGGATTTCTGGAAAACTGCCCCGACGTCGTGTCCTACGCGAAAAATTACCTGGCCGTGCATTTCACACTCGACTATGTCAATGCCGATGGCGAAATCGCCAATTATTACCCGGATTTTCTGGTGAAACTGAATGATGGACACGTCATTGTCGCCGAGACCAAAGGACAAGTAGACCTGCATGTATCACCGAAGATGCAGCGACTGCGACAGTGGTGCGAGGATATCAACAAAACCCGGTCTGCTGTTTCGTATGATTTCGTTTATGTTGACGAAGAAGGCTTTCAGAAGTATTCACCGAAGACATTTCTGCAACTGCTTGATGGATTCAAGGCATACAAAGATGCGACAATATAACCTGAGTTGCGTTTCAGAGAGACTCCTGCAACGATGAACAATTTCTGTAATCATCTGGCACCATGAGAAATGATCGGTCGAAATTTCTGGCTCTTTTGCGCGGCGTCAATGTTGGCGGCAACAATCTCATTCCAAAAGAAAAATTGCGCAAAACTTTCGAGGACCTTGGCTTCACCAACGTGCGCACTTACATTCAAAGTGGCAATATCCTCTTTCGAAGCAAGACACGGGATGTAAAAAAACTGACTAAGATGATTGAGAAAGACCTTTCCCATCGCTTTTCGTATGACGCCCGTGCCGTAGTCCTCTCAATTGATCAATATAAATCCGCTCTTCAAGCAGCGCCCGATGATTGGGGAAAGAACGACGCATTCAGACACAATGCTCTCTTTACGCTCGAGGAGATCACTGCAGAAGCAGTGTTGGCAAAACTGCCTCTGCTCAAGAAAGAAATTGAATTCGCAACTGCAGGCCCTGGTGTGGTATTTTGGTCGGTATCCAAGCAACAATTGACGCGGGCTACCATGATGAAGTTGCCGGCATCAGCGGTTTACCGGCAAATAACCGTGAGAAACCACAGCAGCGTCTTTAAGTTACTCGAGCTATTTGAAGAAATATAGGACTGCCGGTAGTGTGAGGTCTCGCCCTCATAAAAGGCCGGGACGTCCTCTCTATCGATATATTCCGGACTCCGGAGTTATGACTCCCGCAGGGGCAATGTCAGATTTTCTTCTGTCCCTGTTTTGCCCAATAAATTGCAATCGAGGAAAGCATGCCCAATAATGCGAAGCCACCCACCAAGGGCAAAACGGTTTGGTTGTAGTTCTGACTGATCAATACCCCCAAAGGGACTGCAATGAACAATGTCAACGACCCCACCACCGCCGCTCCCACTCCGGCAATGTGACCGAGGGGTTCCATGGCCATAGCATTGAAATTCCCAAATAACATGCCAACACAGAAAAAAACAATCATGCCAAAAACCATCAACGTCCACAAAGGAGGGTGCCCTGCGTGGGTCAATGCATACAGAAAATAAATGATGGAACTGCCACTGAAAACCAGTACGGCTCCTGTAGACAGAATCTGCATACCGTAGCGCATCACCATCCGCCCATTCAAAAATAAAGCCACTCCAACCGCAAAGGCAAGTACGCCAAAATAAAGGGGAAATTTCGTCCCCAACTCATATTGGATCTGTAAAATTTGCTGTGAGGAACTCAAATAGCCTACAAATGCCCCGGCAATCAATCCGGCAGCAATGGTATAGCCCAATGAAACACGATTGCGGCAAACCTCAGCAATGGCTTTCATTATCCGCCTGATGGAAAAGGATTGGCGCTGCTCCGCAGGCAACGTCTCCGGTTGCCGGATCGCAAACCAAAGACCACTGGTGAGCGCCAAGGCTGAAAAGAGACCAAAAATTGCCCGCCAGTGGAAAATAAGGAGAATGCCTTGTCCGATTGCGGGGGCAAATACCGGCACGAGGATAAAAATCATCATCACAAAGGACATCACCCGGGCCATGGCATTGCCGGAGTATACGTCGCGGATCAAAACAATCGACACGGTGCGGGGTCCGGCCGCCCCAATCCCTTGAAGAAGCCGCCCGATCAACATGAATGAAAAATTAGTGGCAAATGAAGAGAGCAGGCAACCGAGAATAAACAGACTGAAACCGACATAAATCGGTAACTTACGGCCTGTACTGTCCGATAAAGGACCATAGAGGATCTGCCCTATGGCCATCCCCAGAAATACCATAGAAATAATCAATTGAGTGTCGTTGCTTTGCGTAACACCAAGATCCTGGCCGATTTGCGTCAATGCCGGCAGCATCGCGTCAATCGAAAGCGCGACCAAGGACGACATCATCGCCATCAAGACGACAAATTCCCCAAAGGGTAAGCGGATTTTATTGGAAGCTGTATTCAAATTATCAAGTCCCTTTGAAAAAAGACCGCGTCCCTGCGGCAATGCGGATTCCGGGGAAATATTGGGAAGCAAGCGCTCAGACTACTCTGCTTAACGGAAAAGATCAATATGCAAGCAGCGTTCTTGCAAATTAAAGAATTGTCTTAATCTTCCGTATTTGTTCCCCAATAACTCCTTCCGCTTTATCCATATCATAAAGGAGCGGATCTTCCCCGGGAATCTTTTTTAATGATATTTAACTAAACGGGTTTTTCAGAGACCTGAATAGTTACAATCTGTAATATGGAGTAATGTTATGCAACCGCAAAAAATGAAACTTGTTGCCTCCCTCGTGGAGCTGAACCCGGCAGGCTTCTGGTCTGCTGCAAAAATGCAATCCTTGTTGCTCACCCTCACCCTGATGGTGGCCGCCTTTTGGGTCAGTCCGGCCGTCGGGGCTGATAAAAAGATGGTCAAAGACCCGACTACTGGTAAAATGGTAGTCGCGCCGAAATATGGCGGGAGCCTGACCTTCACTAAGAGGCAGTGGCCAGCGAATACGGACACTTTGGCCGGTGGCAGGTCGGCGTCCCAGTTGGTCTTTGCCGTGCTGGATAAGCCGGCTGTCGCGGACTGGGGAATCAATAGAGACACGTATCCGTTTCATATGTCCTGGCCACCGATAGATTTCCTAAAAGGGTCACTGGTGGAACAGTGGGTACAAGCGGACCCCCTCACCATTATCTTCCACCTCCGCAAGGGCGTGCACTGGCATGACAAGGCGCCGATGTCCGGTCGAGAATTTACCGCGGATGACATGGTATTTAACTATCACCGTATGCTGGGTCTGGGCAGCGGCTTCACCGAAGCAAGCCCCCAGCTGACGTCTCAACTTGCTCCGATCAAAGTCGAATCGGTAACGGCTAGAGACAAATACACGGTTGTCTTTAAACTAAAGGAGCCGAACATTGGGGCGCTGCAGGGTCTCGTCGACGACGAAACCGCTTATTTGTACCCTCCCGAGGTCATCAAGCAGCACGGCGATGCTAAGGATTGGAAGGTCTTGGTCGGTACCGGACCTTTTGAGCTGACTGACGTGGTCGCGGAATCCTCGGCAACCTGGACCAAGAATCCCGACTACTGGGGCACCGACGAAAAATACCCGGAGAACCGCTTACCCTATATTGACGAATTAAGGGCCCTGATGATGCCAGAAGTGACGACGTTGATCTCGGCGATACGCACCCGTAAGGTTGATATTAGCCATAAGATGAGTGCAATTGACCAGGTAATCAGCCTTCAGCAGACCAACCCCGAAATCAATGTGATTACGGGGGTGCCGTTCCGGTCGGCTGGATCGTATGGTATGAACGTTCAAAAGAAGCCCTTTGACGACATCAGGGTGCGCAAAGCATTGCAGATGGCACTGGACCTTGAAACAGCTGGCTCTACTTTCTTTAGGGGTTACGGACTAATGACACCTTTTGGGAAAACTCGGATGCCGCGGCAATACGTTCCATTTGCAGAGTGGCCCGATGAGGTCAAGGAAGTCTTTACCTATGACCCGGAAGGGGCAGAGGCGTTGCTGGATGAAGCCGGATATCCTCGCGGCCCGGATGGTATTCGATTCAAAAGCGGGTCGATAATCCACCCTTCCATACCGGTGGGTCATGCGGAATTAGCCTCTGGGTTCTGGCGTGAAATTGGCGTTGATGTAGAGATTGAGGTACTTGCTTCCGGTGCCGAATGGACTCCTATCCATGCTGCCAGGGATTACGAAATGATCTTGACTACAACGGCAGTACTCGCCATTCAATACAACGCCTTTTACTCGGGGTACACATGGAACTCCGCCAACACACAAGACCCGTGGTATGACGCCAAGGTTGAAGCCGCCGATAAGGCTGCCTCCCGCGGGGAGTTCGAGGCACTTGCCAGGGAGATGGACATGTATTCAGTTGAGAATTTCTGGAACATATGGGGTGGTATGGCCCCAGATTTTTACCTGGAGCAGCCGTGGGTCATCGGGTATAGCGGTGAACTGAACCTGGGAAGCGGTCAATATTGGCTCCAGTACTCCCGCATGTGGATTGACTCAGCGCTGAAGAAAGAAATGGGGCAGTAGGGGCTTTCCATGAGAGCCTATATCATCCGGCGGTTATTGCTGATCATCCCCACCCTGTTTCTTTTGACCATCCTGGTCTTTCTCTCGGTGCGCTTCCTCTCTGGGGATGTCATAGACGCAATACTGGGGCAGATGGTAAATATATCAACGGTGGGGACGATTGACCGTGAAGCGCTCGAGCGTCAGCTGGGACTGGATGTGCCTGGCTACGTCCAGTATGCACGCTGGATAGGAGATATTTTCCGGCACGGCAGCCTTGGCGAATCCCTGATGGGTCGAGGGGCGGTAGAGGAGCAGATAATCAACAGACTCCCCGTCACCCTTGAGCTTGGCCTCCTGGCCATCGTCATCGGGTTGGTGATCACCCTGCCGGTGGGTATCTACTCGGCGATTCGACAGGATACGGCTGCCGACTACGCAGGGCGCTCCATCGCCATCCTCGGCCTGGCCATGCCGAACTTCTGGCTGGGAATCATGGTCATGGTCTATCCGGCCATTTGGTGGGGCTGGTCGCCCTCGATGGAGGTGATTCCTTTCTCCGAAGACCCGCTGGGCAATCTCTGCATGTTCTTCATTCCCAGCCTTATTCTGGGGACAGCCTCGTCTGCCGCCATCATGAGGTTGACGCGCACCATGATGCTGGAGGTGCTGCGGCAGGACTATATCCGCACCGCCTGGTCCAAGAGGCTCCGGGAGCGGGTCGTCATAATCCGGCACACCATCAATAATGCCCTCATCCCGATCGTGTCCCTGATCGGCCTGCAGTTGCCGATCCTGGTTGGCGGCTCCGTCATCATGGAAAACATCTTCAACCTGCCGGGCTTAGGTCGTCTCTTGCTGAGTGCCCTCACTGACCGAGACTACCCGATGGTCTCCGGAGTCAACCTGTTTTTTGCCACCGTGGTGTTGGGGATCAATCTCCTGATCGATCTGCTTTATGCGTATTTGGACCCGAGGGTGCGGTATGAGTGAGCCCAAGCGACGAGGCCGGTTTGCGGATTTCTTGATCAGGCTGGTCAAGGAGAAGCCCGTGGGGGTTCTTTGCGGGATGATCGTCTTGCTCTTGATTTTTTATGGCGATCTTCGCCGACGTTCTGGGGCCTTATGACCATTATAAAATGCACCTGTTAGACCGGTTGAAGGGCTCGTCAGCCCAGTATCCGCTGGGGACCGACCACCTGGGGCGAGACTTGTTGAGCCGCCTGATCTACGGGGCTCGTATTTCGTTACTGGTCGGTCTGGCCGCGACCACGATTAATGTGGTGGTCGCTGCCCTGATCGGCATCATTTCCGGATTTATCGGTGGTAAAGTGGACCTGGCGGTACAGCGCTTTGTCGATGCCTGGATGGCCTTTCCGGGGCTGCTGCTCTTGTTAACCATCATGTCTATCGTAGGACAGGGCCTCCTCCAGATCATCGTGGTGCTGGGGATCACCGGAGGCATCGGCGGCTTCCGAGTCGTGCGAGGCGCCGTGATCGGCATTAAAGAGAATGACTATTTTCTGGCCGCCAGGGCCGTGGGCACCCCCACGCACCGAATCCTGATCCGCCATGTCCTGCCCAATATTGCGCCTGTCGTCATTATCATCTTCAGCATCAACATCGGAGCGGTCATCCTCTCCGAGGCGGCGTTGAGCTTCCTCGGATTCGGACTGCCCCCCGGTATTCCCAGCTGGGGTGGGATGCTCAGCCGGGAAGGGCGGCAATACATGGAGTCAGGACCCTGGCTGGCGCTCTGGCCGGGGCTTTTCCTGACGATTGTCGTCTACTCTCTCAACATGTTCGGCGATGCCGTCAGAGACTTGCTCGACCCCCGGCAACGGGGCGGGCAGGGCAGTTACGGCGCAACAGTGAAACGCAAACGGGGATTGCTCGCCAGACTGATCAACCCTTTCAACGGGTAAATGCGCAAAAAATTGTAAAAATACCAGCTCTTTTCAAAGGGTCCGCTTTAAACTACCATCTGTGACAGGATTTGGAGGTTTTTCAAAAGACATTCTTCCCAATTTTCCCATACGAAAATCACGAAGGAGTAGTCGGGCGACACGGGGTTGGTCGATTTCGCCTTTGGTTTTCAAACAGCCACGTTTTTGAGCAATGGCGGTCAGAATTTTTTCAGGATTGGCTTCCCCGCGCTCCAGTTGATAATGTTCTGACAGAGCTTTGGGATAGTGTTGCAAATAAAAACGAATCAAATAGTGGCACAAGCGCTCTTCTCCGACAATTCGATCCTTCACTGCGCCTGTTACGGCGATGGCCATGGCGGTTTCCGGGTGATCCAAGCGTGGCCAGAGGATGCCTGGCGTGTCCAGCAATTCGGTATCTTTTCCCAGTTTGATCCATTCTTCATGCTGCGTCACTCCCGGATGAGGACCGGTGGCGGCCGCATGACGTTTGACCAATTTATTGATCAAACTCGATTTTCCCACGTTGGGAATGCCAACCACCATCAGTTTCAGGGTGGGGGGACGGATGCCCTTTCTTTGAAAACGCTGCCATTTTTCTGCCATCATCGCCCCGGTCAAAGGGAGGATTTGCTGCACGCCTTGGTTTTGCTTGACATCCACGAAATGACAGGCAAGCTGGTTTTGCGTGAAATAAGTCCGCCACTGCCGGGAGATTGCCGCATCGGCCAATCCCGATTTATTGAGCAAGACAATCCGTTTTTTTTGCTGGAGAATGGATTCAAAATCCGGGTTGATGGAAGCAATTGGAATACGAGCATCGCGCAATTCCAAGACCACGTCGACTTGTTTTAAACGTCGAATCAACTGCTTTTTAGCCCGTAGCATGTGCCCCGGATACCAATTGATTGGACTGGGGCGCGGGTTTTTTTTTAGAGATTTTATGCTTTGCATCCCACTCTCAGGATGGGAACAATCTGATGGATTGAAGGAGGAAAGGCATTGCTTATAAAGTTCTGCGATTTTTTATGCTACACGCCTTCCTTTGAGAGGAAAAGTCAAATCCGCTGCATATATGACTTGTCGAAACGCGCATGCTGTGTCAAAAGAGAAGCGACTTTTCGTCTTTCTTCTCATCTCTCGAGAAAAAAGAGTCATATGAATTTAAACGTATTTTAGGAGATCAAAGCAATGGTATATGTTGGTATCTTTCTCATAGGCGCAATCGCGGGTATTGTCTGCGCAAAGATTATGGTGTTTCTCACCAGTACCGAGGACGCCCAAACCTACCCCCTGGGAGGATTTTTTCCTGCAGTCCTGATTGTTTTTGATTTCGGGCAGGATTCCAGCCTATTGGGAGCTGCAATGTTGGTAACGGGTGGATTGTTCGGTTATTATTTATTGGTCACCCTCTGGGAAAAATATATGATGAAAGGCCCGGCTGCCCGCGTCGTCGACCCACAAACGACTCGGACGGGCGCATCTATGAGCGATTATTTGAAATAAAACCATCATTTTTTGAGAGCAGACTGGAATTTGGTGACTGAAAATGTATTCCAACTATGACGAGCAAACCAGAGATAAAAAACGTTCCGGTTTTATAAGACATCCAGAAAACTCGAAGAGTACCCGTACAAACAAGGAAAATCTCTGGAAAATCCCCAATAAACTGAAACATCCGATCCGATTCCTCACGGCAACCAGTTTGTTTGATGGCCACGATGCCTCTATCAATATCATGCGTCGTCTTCTGCAAAGAAGCGGAGTGGAGGTGATTCATCTGGGGCACAATCGGGGTGTGCAAGAAATCGTGAATGTCGCCATCCAGGAAGATGTTCAGGCAATCGCAGTCAGCTCCTATCAAGGAGGACACACTGAGTTTTTCCAATACATGATTGACTTGCTCAAAGAAAAGGGCGCGGCGCATATCAAGGTTTTTGGTGGAGGTGGAGGCGTGATCATTCCACAAGAAGCCGAAGCCCTGATGGATTATGGCGTCTCCCGTTTATATTCTTCGGACGATGGCAAGGAATTGGGATTGGATGGAATGATAGCAGACATGATCCGCCAAGCCGACTTCAGTACGATCGCTGCTGATAACATTCCCTATCTTGCCGAACTGGAACCGCAGTCGTTTGGGGAACTAGCCCGCAGTTTGACCTGGCTTGAACGATACATTGACCAGCCCGCCATGCTGCAAGAGGTTGTCGGCAATATCGAAAAAAATCCCCGCGTCCCAGTGATTGGTATCACGGGAACGGGAGGAGCGGGCAAATCCTGTTTGACGGATGAACTTCTCAGACGGGTGCTATTGGAATTTCAAGCATTGCGCATCGCTGTTCTCTCTGTCGATCCCTCAAAACGAAAGACCGGCGGGGCGCTGTTGGGGGACCGCATTCGCATGAATGCCATTGACACCAACCGCGTGTACATGCGTTCCATGGCAACACGCTATTCCAACACGGCGATTTCTCCCGTGATTCACGAAGCGGTGAAAATGTTGAGCATTAGTGGATTTGACATGATCTTTGTCGAAACCGCAGGAATCGGTCAAGGGGATTCTGAGATCACGGAATTGGTAGATGTGAGCGTTTACGCCATGACCCCCGAGTTTGGCGCTGCCACGCAATTGGAAAAAATCGATATGCTGGATTTTGCCGATTTGATCGTCATCAACAAATCAGACAAACAGGGAGCGGATCAAGCCTTATCCGCCGTTCGAAAACAATACCGACGCAATCACAATGATTTTGATACCCCTGGTGAAGATCTGCCAATTTATAGCACCATTGCCAGTCAATTCAATGATCCGGGAGTCAACTGGTTTTACCATAACTTGATGCGGAAAGTGGTTTCACTAAACTTTTTGAAACGTTCGCAAAAAACGGTTCCCCCCGCCAGTCTCTCCCAAAGCAAACCATTTATTCCTGCCGACCGGGGAACTTACCTCAGAGACATCACAAAAACCGTGCAGGGGTACAAACGGCATATCGAAACCACAGCTCAGGCAGCCGATGCTTGCTACCAAAGTTACGGCACGCTGAAACAGTTGCAATGTCCTTTGCCGGAGCCTTTTGAGCCCATCGATAGGGATGCCCTTGCAGAAAATTTGCGTCCTATTGCGGATCTATACAATGAGAGACTATCAACTATTTCTCTGAAAGAACATGGGTTTTACAAGAAATTCCGGGAGGAGCGTGAAAAATTTCTCAAACCTCGATACAGTTTTAAGGTTCGACAAAAAACCGTCACCCTGGACAACCGGGTGGAAAGTTTGTCCGGCACCTCCATTCCTAAAATCGCTGTACCACCTTACCAGGACTGGGGCACGATCGTGCGTTGGATGGGGTTGGAAAATTTTCCCGGATCATTTCCCTACACCGCGGGAGGGTTCCCCTTTAAACGTCAAAATGAAGATCCCACTCGCATGTTCGCAGGTGAAGGAGTGGCAGAGCGGACCAATCATCGTTTCCACTACCTTTCTTCCGGTCAACCGTCCACTCGCTTGAGTACTGCCTTTGATTCGGTCACGCTTTATGGAGAAAATCCGCATCAACGTCCTGATATTTATGGCAAAATTGGAAATTCCGGGGTATCGATCTGCACGGTTGACGATGCAAAACGTCTCTATTCGGGCTTTGATCTTTGTCGACACGACACCTCCGTTTCCATGACAATCAACGGACCAGCCCCCATGATTCTGGCTTTTTACCTCAATACGACAATTGACCAGCAAGTCGAGGTCTACCTGAGGCGGGAAGGACTTCTGCAACCGGCAAAACGAAAAATTGAAACCTTGTATAAAAAACGAGGTCAGTCGGTCCCTCTCTATCGCACACAAATTCCGGAGGAGCATAACGGACTGGGATTGGAAACTCTGGGAGTTTCCGGAGATCAACTGGTGGAAGCGGGGATTTACCATAACATCAAGCAAGAAGTGCTACAACAGATCCGGGGGACGGTGCAGGCAGACATTCTCAAGGAAGATCAGGCGCAGAATACTTGTATCTTTTCCACCGAATTCGCTTTGAAGATGATGGGTGACATCCAGGAATATTTCACGGTCAATCGGATCAAGAATTTTTACTCCGTCAGTATCTCGGGATACCACATGGTGGAAGCCGGCGCCAACCCGATCACACAGGTGGCTTTCACCCTGGCAAACGGATTCACGTTCATTGAATATTACCTGTCCCGCGGTATGGCCATTGATGATTTTGCTCACAATCTCAGTTTTTTCTTCAGCAATGGAATGGACCCGGAGTATGCCGTGATCGGTCGGGTGGCACGACGGATTTTTGCTGTCACGTTGAGGGAGCGTTACCGTGCCAACGAACGGTCGCAAAAACTTAAATACCATATCCAAACATCGGGTCGCTCGCTACACGCTCAGGAAATCGATTTCAACGATATTCGTACCACCCTGCAGGCCCTTTACGCAATTTACGATAATTGCAACTCCTTGCACACCAATGCTTACGATGAAGCCGTCACCACTCCCACTGCAGAGTCGGTGCGACGGCCCTGGCAATTCAACTGATCATCAACCAGGAACTGGGACTGGCAAAGAGCGAAAACGTCCTGCAAGGAAGCTTCATCATCTCGGAGTTGACAGATTTAGTCGAAGAAGCAATCCTGGCGGAATTCAATCGTATTGCAGACCGTGGGGGCGTATTAGAGGCCATGGAAACCATGTACCAGCGCAATAAAATCCAGGAAGAATCGCTGTATTACGAAAGTCTGAAACATTCCGGCAAGCTGCCCCTGATTGGCATCAATACATTTCTTAATGCCAATCCCCCCGAAACAGAACATCCGCTTGTATTGAGTCGTTCCACCGAGGAAGAGAAACAAATGCAATTAGCATCTCTGGCCCAATTTCATCAGTTCCATGAACCTGAAAAAGAAAAAGCTTTTCAGCAGTTACGCATCGTTTGTTTGGAAAATAAGAATATTTTTGCCACTTTGATGGAAACCGTTAAGGTTTGCTCCCTGGGACAAATTTCTCAGGAATTGTATCGTTACGGAGGACAGTATCGCAGAAATATGTAACCAGGATTTCCGATGACACTCAATACGGCCGACCAGCAGCGGGTGTGTGTCGATCTCGTTGAAGTTTTAAAACTGAAACTTTGCCATCCGGTAAACCGATCCTCCACTGGAAACGATCCACATCCGGATTTGGTGGAGTTGATCGCTCAGCAATATTTCATGGGAACTCTTTCCCGTTTGATTTCCCTTGCTAAATCAGTGGGAAATGATCAAACCCTCACTGATCTCGAACGCCAGGACCTTCGTTTCACACTCTCCTTTCCCGAAGAAACCGACGTGGCTCAAGTGGAAGTCATCCGCAAAAAGGCGGCCATTTTGCTGGTCCGATGCTTCAATGCTTTGAAAACAACAGCGCAAGCCCTGCCAAAGAGGGGAAATGGCAGGATAATCAATAAAAACTAGAATCCGGGGAAACCCTGGTGATGAGGAGGACAGGTGGAGGATCAAAATTCTTATCACAAAGAATACCGCATGTACATGGAGTATGCTCTGCAACGCTTTTTGATCGAAAAAAAGGGGTTCTCCGAATACGACGCGAAGATCAAAGTGATGTGGGATTATGAGGAGGTGGAAGAAGAGGCCAAAGAGGAGGGTTATCTATGAAGGGGATCGCTCGACTCTCACACCGTCTGAACACTCTCTTTCCAGTGCTCGATTTAATCCGAAAGATCACCGATGAAAAATGTAGAGATAGTTTTTCCGGACTGTACTCGTGAATCCGTTGGGAGCGGATTCGATCACACTCGGTGCTCCCTTAGTGGGGTGTCAGGGAGAGAACGCCACAGCGTCTCCGATGCCTTGAGATAGCTGTCGAAGACAATACGGTTCCATGCTCATTGCAAAAGAAAATGCTGAAAAGAAAAACTTTCACATGTCTCCGGATGCTTTCCGGCACCATGGTATAGCTGTCGTCGACTGGATTGCCGATTATTATGAAGCCATTGAATCTTTCCCCGTCTTGTCTATTTGTCTTACCTGAGATAACCTGAGTTCTAGATAATAATTGATAAATTGAGAACGTGGAGGCAATGATTCAATGAGGAAATTAACCTCCGATGATGAGTGATTGCAGCGAATTCAACAACTCAATTCCCAGAGCTACAGCACAACCTGAAATGTGTTGTCTAAAGCCTTTAATTTTACTTGATTGGAACATTATCCCCTTGAAAGGAAAAAGATTATGGAAAAAGTTGATCTACTTCCCTTATCACAATTTACGCTGGCTCAAAAGCTCAATCTAATGGAGGCTATTTGGCATGATTTGAGCAGGGATGAGGAGCACCTTGAATCACCGGCTTGGCATGATGAAGTACTTAAGGATCGAGAAAAAGCGATTGAAACTGGTAATGCCAGTATATCTGATTGGGAAAATGCCAAGGACAGAATTAGAAAGAATGTTTCATGATTGTCAGGATACTCGATGCTGCTGAGCGAGATATTGAAGAGGGATATCGCTTTTATGAAAAGAAATCACCTGCTCTTGGCTCATATTTTCTCGATTCGATATATTCTGATATTGACTCTCTCTCATATTTCGGAGGTATCCATAGTTTGGTTTTCGGCTATCATCGACTTCTCTCCAAACGATTTCCTTTTGCTGTCTATTACCGAATAGCCAAAGACCTGGTTTTAGTCGTGGCCATACTCGATTGTCGTCGTAATCCAAGTTGGATAAGGAAAAGACTGATGAATGGCTAACAAAACGGTGGATGCGATGGCGGGATAGGTGCTTTTTCGATACATTTTAGTAAGTTGAAGGATAGTGCTGATTTCAAAGGTTCTCGTCCCCGCCACTCCTCACCTCTGCGTTAGCACTATGAATAATCCAGGTCTAAAAAAAGGAAGAGGTTCTCTCGGGCCTGATTCTACCAAATGGCCCAAACTTTACGCAGAAGAAAAAAAAGCGATTCTCAGGAAGGAAAAAGGGACGGTCTCCTTTTATCCGCTTACCATTTGAAGGGGTTGATCAGCCGGGCGAGAAATCCTCGTTTGCGTTTCCTCCCTGCGGCGCCGTAACTGCCCTCTCCGCCGCGCAGTCGGGGGTCGAGCAGGTCCCTGAGGGCATCGCCGAACATGTTGAGGGAGTAGACGGTAATCGTCAGGAAGATACCGGGCCAGAAAGCCAGCCACGGCGCCATCTCCATGTACAGGCGTCCTTCCCGGCTGAGCATGCCACCCCAGCTGGGTATCTCGAAGGGCAGCCCGTATCCGAGGAAGCTCAGCGACGCCTCGGCAATGATAACTCCGCCAATGTTGATCGAGAAGATGATGATGATGGGCGCCATGATATTGGGCAGGACATGCCGGATCAGGATATGGCGCGTGGGGGTGCCCACGGCCCTGGCTGCCAGAAAATAGTCATTCTCTTTAATGCCCACCACGGCGCCTCGGATGACTCGGGAGCCGCCGATGCCTCCGGTGACCCCCAGGACCACGATGATCTGGAGGAGCCCCTGTCCCACGATGGACATGATGGTCAGCAAGAGCAGTAGTCCCGGAAAGGCCATCCAGGCATCGACAAAGCGTTGCGCAGCCAGGTCCACTTTCCCCCCAAGGAATCCGGAAGTGCCGCCGATCAGGGCTGCGATGAGCACATTGAGCGCCGTCGCGGCCAGACCGACAGTTAACGAAACACGAGCCCCGTGGATAATGCGGCTCAAGAGGTCTTGCCCCAGCTGGTCGGTACCCAGCATATATTGGGCTGATGAGCCCTGCAGTCTGTCTACCACGTGTATCTCATCATGTGGATAAGGGGCCAGAACATCAGCGAAGATCGCCACCAGAATCAATATCAATGTGATAATCCCGCCGACAGTACCGAGCGGCTTCTCCTTGAGAAGCCTGATGAAGAAATCCGCCAGCCGGCCCCGTCGCTTTGATTCACTCATACCGCACTCTCGGGTCCAGATAGGGATAAATCAGGTCGATCATGAGATTGAGCAGCACCACGCCGCTGGCGAAAAACAGGTTGATTCCGGAAACCATCGGGTAGTCTCGGTTTTGCAGGGCATCCAGCATGAGCCGGCCGATCCCCGGCAGGTTGAAGATGTTCTCCATGATCACGGCACCCCCGACCAGGATCGGCAACTGCAGGCCGATCAGGGTCACCACCGGGATGAGGGCATTTTTGATGGTGTGCCGGATAATCACGATCCGCTCCTTGAGCCCCTTGGACCAGGCGGTGCGGATATAGTCCTGCCTTAGCACCTCCAGCATCATGGTGCGCGTCATGCGCATGGTGGCTGCAGACATGGCCGTACCCAGAATCACGCTGGGAATGAGGAACACCGCTAGATTGCCCAGGGGGTCTTCGGTGAAAGGAACCATCTTCATCGGCGGCGACCAGCCGAACCAGATTGCCGGGAAGATTATGATCATCATTCCCAGCCAGAAGTTAGGCGTTGCCAGGCCGATGATGGCGACCGAGCGCCCCACGTAGTCGCCGGCCGTATCCTGGCGGATCGCCGAGTAGATGCCGACGGGTAGCGCTATCACCAGCCCGATTACGATTGCCAGGAGACCAAGCTCAATGGTCACCGGCAATCTACCTATTATCTTCTCTTCCACCGACCAATGGCCATACAGTGATTCGCCAAGAGTGCCGTGCCGGAAAATACCTCCTATCCAGCGTCCATACTGTACGTAGACAGGCACGTCTAATCCCAGCATATGCTCAACAGCTTCACGGTCAATCTCACCGACAAGCCCTTCCATTCTAGCCAGCATTACGTCTATTACATCGCCGGGGATGAAGCGGACCGAGAGAAAGACTATGATACTCAGTATAAACAAGGTGGGGATTATCAGCAATAACCGCCTGATGATATAGGCTCTCATGTCAGATACCGCGTCCCCTAATTGCTTAATGAGTATGGGAGCTGGGAAGCTTGAGCCACCCAGCTCTCCCTAAAACCCCTAATGACCCATTTCTTTTTTCAGAGCACTATCAATCCAGACGCGGGCCGCGATTAGTAGGCGATCAGTCTCTCCCAATTCGCTTTCACCGGCGTAACCTACCAGCCACGGCTGGAACACGTTAAACTGCGGAACTCTGGAACCCCATATATACCAGTGCTTTTCCGTAATGTACGCATCTATATGTTTGAACAGCCTTTGCCGCTCCTCAGTGGTGGTAGCGGCTGCGGCTTCTGCAACCATGGCCTCATAAACAGCGTCCCGGACTGCGGGCCAGTTGGTAGTACTGTCCGACAACATCTGTTGTGCCTGTGACAAAGGGTGCCACTCGTTTCCCGAAATAAAAGCGTACATGTCAAAATCACGGTCTCCCGTTACGCGTGCGGCAATAACAGGCCACTCGCCGGTGACGATTTTTGCATCAACGCCAATCTTGGCCCAGTAGTCCGCGGCTAATTGGTTATAGGCTGGATCCCAAATGGGTACGCCTACGTCCAAGACTACACTAAATCTAATACCGTCCGCGCCGCGGGGATATCCGGCCGCATCAAGCAGCGCTTCCGCCCCTTCCGGATCGTAGGAATAGTATCCCTTGATCTCTTCGGGCCAATCTTCATATGGGGTGACATACCCGGTAAAACCTGCCCCCATATACCCCTGAGGTGTCGTCATTGCCTGCCCTCCCCAGTAAGTGTTGTTAATTGTCTCGAGGTCCAGCGCCATCTGCAATGCGTGCCGCACCCTGACGTCATCAAAGGGCGGCCTGGATGTGTTAACAGTCCAAGACGTCATCGACCGATATGACATCCACTCCATCTTCAGTTCGGGATTGGTTTTCTTAAGGCTCTCTACCTGGTCCATAGAAGCTATTTGACCATAGCCGACAAACATAGCCAGCGCATCAATCTTACCCGAGCGTAGTGCCGCTATACGTGTTGCTTCATCCGGCATAATCAGGCCCGTTAGCCCGTCAATATAGGGCAAGCGGTTCTCCGGATATTTTGGGTCGTAGCCCCAGTAGTTGGGGTTCTTGGTATAGCTATAAGAGACGCCGTCGACCCAGTCGGTCAGCTCAAAGGGTCCGGTGCCGACCATGTTCCTCCAGTCCAAAAGGTCGCCCTTTTCTTTTATGACCTCGGGTGGTTCTATAAACAACTTGTTGTTGATGGTAAGGGTCATTAGCGCTTCGGGGTCCGGGCTCTTCAGCTTAACGACCATGGTATACTTGTCGGTGGCCGTTATCGATTCGTATGGCAGAGTAACGAATGGCCACTTGCTATAACGTTCAGCAGGTTCGGTGAAGCCGCTGCCTATACCAATGTAACGGTGATAGTGATATTCGACATCATACGCAGTTAGCTCCCGCCCGTTCATCGGCGCCTTATCATGCCACTGAACGCCCTTACGGATGTGGAAGATATACGTTAGCGGGTCGGGTGTGTCCCAGCTTTCCACCAGGTGCCCTCTTAGGGCAAACTCAGGCTTGTACGTTGTTCTAAAGCTATATTTGTCCCTATCTATTGCCCAGTCCATGATGCCTAGCTTCTCTAAAACGCCACTGACGGGCTCTGCCGCCCAGTCATGGTGATAGACGGAAGTATGCGGCGACATGGACGCCTTGGCAAAGGTCAATGTCCCGCCATACTCGGGTGCGGTCACCACCTTGCCGTTGGTGGGGTCCGTCACGTACTCGGCTGCCCAGACCTGGCCAGCCATGAAGACGCTTGCTCCCAGGATGAGAGCCAGCAGGGTTGCGCTTAATTTTGAGCTGCTTTTTTTACGGTTCATCTTAGTCCTTTCTGCTTTTTGATTAAAAACAAGATTATTAAAACCTGCTTTGATTCCCGAAAGCACGTTCTCGACGATGTTTCTACTATTTTGACGATTCATGGTACTCCTTTCTGCTTTTTGATTAAAAACAAGATTATTAAAACCTGCTTTGATTCCCGAAAGCAGGTTCTCGACGATTTCTCTAATGATTAGTTTCATTTTTACCTTTATTGTTATTTAGTGCTTGGCCGAAAACTAGATAACTACATGATATTTAATGGTATTCACCTATTTTCAAGAAACGAAGATTTTGGGAAACTCATCAAATATCTCATTTTTTGCTGATTTTGGCCACCTGAACACTGTATCAAACAAATCTTCATCCTATGAAATTGAAGAAATGTCATTTAATATCAGCAATTTGAGTATTTTTCTGCCAAGCACTATTTAGGTTGAAGGAATAAAAATTCACTTTCGGCTGACTTGATTTCACCATAGGCTTCTCCTTATAAGACTAATGACTGAAAACAGGACGCACTCAGGTGTCCATAATTTTCCAAATTCATTGACGTTCCCTTCCCGAAACGGGGAATGGGGAATTGGGAACGAGGAATCTTAGGGATCTCTCCCTGAAGTCGAGATAATATAAGGGGGTAGAACTTGTGATTGGGAGCTTGGTGCTCGGAACTTATTACTGGGAACTGGTTTTGAGTTTACTCTCATATCCACCTCATTATCAAGATTTTTTATACTTGAAACGGGTTATTTTCAGACTTTCATGTCATCCTGACGGCACGTGTACGGGAAGCGGCAATATAAAGGATCGCATGATTGCCCTTCCGTTTCTGGAAGAAACTATTGTATAATCGCTCTGCAAATGTTTGTCAAGCATTTAAGGCTTTCTGTTCTCAGCTAACCGTTTTCACTGACAAAAAAAACTGTATATCAATATGATTCAAAAACCGATAGCTGACAGCAGAGGGCTAAAAGCCATTTCGTGACAGCGACTATTTAAGGAATATATTTTATATCTAGCAATAAATCAACTTTTTTTTTAAGACTGGACTTTGGACATTCGATTTGTTCTTTTAATTTTATTATTCAATAATATCAGTTGGTTGAAATTCTGTAAAAAATTAATACAGGTTGCTGTTTTCCGTTTTTGATGATACGACCTGTATTAATTCCAATACAGATTCGTAAGACATTGATTTTATTAAACCCAAAAGTTGGATAAAATGTTCAAAGTCGAGTTTAAGACATATCCGATTTATTTAAATTATTCCCTCACCCCTTTAAAAATATCATACCTAAATTGGAGAGAAAAAATTTGGATCAACGCTAAATGGGGGTTCCCATTAAATACAAAGTTTCAGGTGACCAATCAGCCCCGTTTTCCCATTCAATCGTATCTGTATCAGGATTGATCTGAAATTTTTTAAAATTCTCAGGATCTTTTAACTCTAAAAAAATCCCTTTAGCATTCCTCATTTTATCTGATAAGTCGACCAAACGTGATTCTCCGTTATCAAACTTAATGACTAATTTGAAATCGTGGAGATAAATAGCTTCAACGACGCCGAGTAAATGGGGATCAAGATTGCTTTTTGAATCTTGATTTTCCCTGATGCCGATAACTGTGGAATGTTCATTCATTTCAGTGGTTCAATTATTTGAGGTTTTTCATCGTTTCGCATTTTTTGGTAGTTCTCAAGCAATTCATCCTGGTGTTCTTGTGCCCATTCGATGATCATTCGTTCTGCTCTTGGGTGTAAATTTCCCTCTAAAACACAGGGATTCTCAATGGAAAATGACGCTTTGCGTCCTGCATATTTTGCATGAAAGTGTGGAACGTGTTCAATGCTTTCATTATAATACATCTGAATAACAATTCCAAAAAACTCACAAATTTTGGGCACAGAACTCCATCAGGGGATGCATGCTTCAAGGTTTATAAAACCATAGTAAATGTTCTCAAAAGCAAAGGCAATTAAGAAAATAGTCTTGATGAAAATTTTGGGAAATCCATATGGAAGAGGTTGAGGGCAAGAACATTGTCCTGATTCAAATTCAAGAATACCCCCTAAAACCTGTCGCCACGAGAGGCCGACGTTTTCTGAGAGTCGCCAAAAGCAATCGCCTCTTGTCACCTCAAGAAATTGCCCAAATGCATTTGATTTCTACAGGCAACAGTTGGGATGCTTTACCCGCTAGAGACGTAACCCTGGATGCAATAGACTTAGAAATGGTGAAACGATTTGTCCAATCCTCTTCTGATACAGGCAGAAGACGGTTCACTCCCATAAACGACCTGATTGAACTTCTCGAAAAACTTGAACTCGTCAAAAAAGATATCCCGACCGGGGCAGCCATCCTGTTTTTTGGAAAGCGTCCCCAATCGCCATTACTCCAAGCACAAATACATTGTGGCCGCTTTAAAACCCATATAAAAATTATGGATGACCGGGTGATTGGAGGGACAATTATTGATCAAGTGGAAGACGGTCATCGAATTCATCTGCAAACATATCAATGTTGAATTTGTTATAACGGGCAAGTCCCGCAGGGAGGAACGATGGGAGTATCCCCTGGACGCTTTACGGGAAGCCGTGATTAATGCCATCTGTCACCGGGATTATAGTGCTGCTGCCGATATTCAGATCAAAATATATGATGATTTTATCCGAATATGGAACCCTGGTACCTTACCTTGGGGTATGACATTGGAAGAACTGCATCTTCCCAACCATTCATCCAAACCGAGGAATAAGTTGATTGCCCGGATATTCTATGATCTTGGGCTGATCGAACGCTATGGCAGTGGCATTCAAAGAATAATTCATGCTTGTGTAGGAGCCGGATTACCCGAGCCGGTTTTTGAAGAACAATTTGGAGGATTTGCGGTAACCTTCCAAAAAGACAAGGTTACCGAAGCATTTTTAAGGGATCTCGCTCTGAATGAACGACAGATCAAAGCCATTCTCTTTGTCAAGGAAGAGAGAAAAATCACCAATCAAGAATACCAAAAACTGACCGATTCTCAAGCCATGGTAGCCAGTCTTGATTTGCGGGATTTAGTGGATAAAGGAATTTTGGCAAGAAAGGGAACCACGGGAAGAGGCGTCTCTTTTTGAGGAGCAAAAGGAGCGTTTGAGAAAAGAGGGGCTCTTTACACTGATCATTGTGACCTTCCTGGTCTTCAGCATCGTGCTTTTCCTCCCAGGCACTGAATAACCACTCATGCGCTTATTTGTGATCAGGTCCATTGTACTCCCGGCACGAGGCCAATAGTTTCCTTCTAAGAGAACGGGTTGAGCAGCCTGGAGAGGAATCCTCGTTTGCGTTTCACCACCGCGGTGCCGTAACTGCCCTGGCCGCCCCGCAGTCTTGGGTCGAACAGATCCCTGAGGGCATCGCCGAACATGTTGAAGGAGTAGACGGTAATCGTCAGGCAGAGCCCGGGCCAGAGTGCCAGCCAGGGCGCCTGCTCCATGAACCTGCGCCCTTCCCGGCTGAGCATCCCTCCCCAGCTGGGAATCTTGACAGGCAGACCGAATCCCAGGAAGCTCAGGGAGGCCTCGGAAATAATCACCCCCCCGATGTTGATGCTGAAGATGATGATGACAGTCGCCATAATATTGGGCAGGACATGGCGTAACAGGATTTGGGTCGTGGGGGTGCCCACAGCCCTGGCTGCCAGAAAATAGTCATTCTCTTTAACACCGATAACGGCGCTTCTGACTATTCTTGAAGCGGCGATGCCTCCTGTTATCCCCAGGACCACGATGATCTGTGGCATACCCCGCCCGACTATGGACATGATGGTTAACAAGAGGAGCAGTCCCGGGAAGGCCATCCAGGCATCGACAAGTCTTTGCATAACCAGGTCAAATTTGCCACCAATGAATCCTGAAATACCGCCTATCAGGACAGCAACGACAACATTGAGTGCAGTCGCGGCCAGGCCGACCAGCATGGAAATGCGAGCCCCGACGATCAGGCGGCTCAAGAAGTCTCTCCCCAACTGGTCGGTTCCCAGCAGATACCGGGCTGATGCGCCCTGCATCCTGTCTGCCAGGTGCGCTTCCCAATATGGATAAGGAGCCAGAACATCAGCAAAGATAGCCAACACAATAAAAAGCAAGACGATCATTCCGCAGGCCGTCCCCAAGGGCTTCTCCCTGAGAAGCCTGATGAAAAAATCAGCCGACCGGCCCCGTCGGTTGGGCTCACGGATGGGGGAGGGGTTCTCACTCATACCGCACCCTGGGGTCCAAATAAGGATAAATCAGGTCGATCATTAGATTGACCCCAACAACCATGACGGCGAAAACCAGGTTTACTCCTGAGACCATCGGGTAGTCTCTCTGATTGAGTGCCTCCACCATGAGACGACCTAAGCCCGGCAGGTTAAAGATGTTCTCCATGATAACGGAGCCACCTACCAGCAGAGGCAGCTGCATGCCTATCAGGGTAACTATCGGGATGAGGGCATTTTTGATGGCGTGCCGGATCACCACGATCCGCTCCTTGAGGCCCTTGGACCAGGCCGTCCTGATGTAGTCCTGCCTGAGCACCTCCAGCATCATGGTGCGGGTCATCCGCATTGTGCTGGCAGAAAGGGCCGTCCCCAGAATCACGCTGGGAATGAGAAACATCCCCAGATTCCCCAGCGGGTCTTCCGTGAAGGGAATCATTTCCATCGGTGGCGACCAGCCCCACCAGATTGCCGGGTATATCATGACCATAATTCCCAGCCAGAAGTTAGGCGTTGCCATGCCGATGACGGCCGCGGTGCGCCCCAGGTAGTCGGTGACCGTATCCTGGCGAATCGCCGAGTAGATGCCGACCGGCAGCGCTATGACGAGCCCGATTACGATTGCCATGACACCCAGCTCAATGGTTACCGGCAGTCTACCTATTATCTGCTCCTCTACCGCAAAAGCACCACCAAACAGTGTATTGCCAAGGGTGCCCTGGAGGAGACCTTTAAAGTGAGACTCACCGCTAACCCAGTCAGGGGTCGACAACACTCCTAGCCAGCGTCCGTACTGTACGTGCACAGGCACGTCTAATCCCATCATACGCTCAAGAGCTTCACGGTCAATCTCCACCAGAACATCACCACCGTAGTATTCCATCTCAGCCACCATTGCGCTTATTATATCGCCCGGGATGAAGCGGACGGAGAGAAAGACCAGGATGGTCAATATAAACACGGTGGGGATTATCAGCAATAACCGCCTGATGATATAGGCTCTCATGTGATACACCTCATTACGATTTCCCCCGTCATTGGGATTTCCCCCGTCATTGCGGTGAAAACCGCAATCCACTTAGACCATCCCCTTGCCCGGCTCGCGCGGCACTCTCTAAGGTGCGAATGACCCCTGCCAGGAAACTGGCCTCTCACCGTTTTGGGGAGTTCAAAGGGGTGAAACCCCTTTGAAACGGGGGTTCAAGGATCACTCGATAGAACACCTGTAGCCCATCGTTGGTGAAGGCCCCATCGCCCTGTATCCCCCTTTCCCGTCATTCCGCCGAAAGGCGGAATCCAGCGAAATTTCAAATGGTTGCGTTTTCTGGATTCCGGGTCTCCGCCCGGAATGACAGTATGAAAGCGCGCCTCGCAATGACATCGTGTGTGGGAGCTGGGAAGCCTGAGCCCCCCCGACCCCTTTTTTCCCTGAGCTAAGCCACAAGGGTGAAAACCCACTCACTAATAACCCATTGCTTCCTTTAGCTCACTATCAATCCAGAGGCGGGAGAAAGTAACATGTGTTTGCCTGCTTCCCATGCTGGCTTCGCCGTTAAGACCTATCACCCACGGCTGGTGCACGAAAAAACTCGGACCCGCAGGCCCCCAGAGCTGCCAGTGCTGCTCTATCACCCGCATGTCCATATCTTTAATCAGCCCCTTCAGCTCCTCCGTGGTGGTAGCCTCTTGGCCGGCTTCATACCAGGCGTCATATTGCGCGTCGCGGACAACGTTCCTAGCATAACCGCTCCAAAATTTACCCGATACACCAAGTGGAGGACCCTTTTTGCCCCCTACTGTCGAACTCATACCATAATCTCCACTCATCTCTCTACCGTCATATCCCGCAGGCTCCTCTACCACAATATCCACATCAACGCCAATCTCACGCCAGTATGCGGCCTGTAATTCTGTAAAGCTCAAATCATAGTTCACGAAGTGATTGAACAAGGTCTTGAATCTAATGCCATCCGGGCCGCGCGGATACCCTGCCTCATCAAGGAGCTTCTCGGCCCCTGCAACGTCATAGGTATAGTATCCCTTGAGCACTTCGGACCACTCTTCAAATGGGACGGTATACCCCGCAGCGGCTAATTCCCTGCCTACATACCCCTGAGGTATCCAATCTGCATAACCCTTATAGTAGGTATCGTTCATTGTCTCGAGGTCCAGTGCCATCTGCATTGCGTGGCGCACCCGGATGTCGTCAAAGGGCGGCTTGCTCACGTTAAGCAAAACACTAGTATTCGACCGTTCTGCCCACGGGATGATCACGAGTTCGGGGTTGGTCCGCCTGAGGCTCTCTGCTTCGTCTAGAGAGGTTAAGTAAGTGGAGCCCTGGCCACCTATGAAATCGATCTTAGCCGTGCGCAGTCCCGCCATTATTGTTGCCGTTTCCGTGATAACAAGGGCCTTTAACTCGTCAATATAGGGCAAGCGGTTCTCCGGGTATTTTTCGTCGTAGCCCCAGTAGTTGGGATTCTTGGTCCAGGTTATAGAGGTGCCCGGGACGGAGTCAGTCAGCTCAAAGGGCCCGGTGCCGACCACATTCCTCCAATCCTTCATGTCCCCGTATTCCTCGATTACCTCGGGGGGCTGTATAACCATACCGGCATAGTCCAAGATATAGTTCAGGGCCACGAGTCTTAGCTCCTTCAGCTTCATAACAACCGTATATTTGTCGGTGGCCGTTACCGATTCCCAAGGCAAAGCTACGAGGACAGCTGCAGCTGGGGAAGGTTCGGCTTCACTGAACTGGGTCCCTGTCAATTTATTTCCCAACATGCGGTGAAAGGTATGTTCTACATCCTGGGCAGTTAGCTCCCGACCGTTCATCGGCGCCTTATCATGCCAGTGAACGCCCTGGCGGATTTGGAAGACATACGTTAGTGGGTCGGGCTGTTCCCAGCTTTCAGCCAGCGCCCCCCTTAGGGCAGATACAGGCGCCATACCGCGGTCGATAAAAGGCCACATGTCCCTATCTATTGCCCAGTCCGCGATGCTTAGTTTTTCTAGAACGCCACTGGTGAAATACCATAACGCATTTACGTGAAACCAGGCGTCAGCACCAACATTGCTGACGTCGTATTTCAGGGTGTTGGTTAATGTCCCGCCGTACTCTGGCGCCACCACTACCTTGCCGATGGTGGGGTCCGTCACATACTTGGCGGCCCAGACCTGGCCAGCCATGAAGACGCTTGCTCCCAGGATGAGAGCCAGCAGGGTTGTGCTCAAGGTTGAGCTGCTTTTTTGATTAAACATACGAGATTCTCGTTTTGGATGTTTAAAAATATTAAGGATTGATTTGAAACCTGCCTTCATTCCCGAAAGCAGGTTCTCGACGAGTCCTCTACTTTTTTGACGGTTCATGGTGCTCCTTTCTGCTTTTTGATTAAAAACAAGATTGCGGGTTGCTTTGAAACGTGCTTTCGTTCCCGAAAGCACGTTCTCGACGATTGCTCTACACATTGGCTCTCCTTCATTTTGGAGTGACAAAAAAACGATTCATTGGCGCCAGGATTGGGCAATGAACCATAAACCGACGCACTCAGGCGCCGATGATTTTCCAAATTCCCCATTGCCCTTCCTTTCCTGGAATTTGGAACGTGGGACTTGGAACTTGGAACAAGGAATCTTAAGGATCTCTCCCTGATGTCGAGATAATAAAGGGGGTAGAACTTGGGATTGGGGACTTGTGACTTGTTGCTTGGAACTTAACTGGGAACTGGGAACTGGGAACTGGGAACTGGGAACTGGGAACTGGGAACTGGGAACTGGCTTTTAAGTTTACTCTCATAACCACCTCATTGTCCAGATGTTTTTTTACTTGAAACAAGTTATTTTCGGACTTTCATGTCATCCTGACGATTTGCCCAAACAGGTGTACCGAAAGCGGCAATGCTAAGGATCTCATTATTGCTCTTCTGTCCCTGGAATAATATTGTATACTCGCTTTGCAAATGGTTGTCAAACTTTTTTTAGATAGGGCGACTCATTCATTCATGAGTGTCTTCTAATGATCAACGAAATTACTTTTTCATATTGAGATCAAGAAGTCAACATTTTTGGCACTTTTCCATTCCCCGTTGACAATTTCTAAAAATCCTCTGGGGAGGAGATGAGGTTTGACATGACTTTCGGCTAAATAAATATGAGCGAAATTGAAATAAAACCTTCAGCCAAAGGCGATTTCTTGAAATCTATCAAAATAGAAAACGAAAGACCAGCAGAAATTCTTAAAAACCGTCAGCCCAAGGCAATTTCTTGAAAACTATCACACCTAAATCCTGCAATTGAATATTTTGATTGAGTTTCCCCCCACTCTTTGAGAGGTTTTTTTAAAAAAAAGGATTTGAGAGTTGAATTTCCATCAGTCCTTGCTCATAAAGGTTTTTCCGCCCTCCATTAGATCGTCATATTTTGTGATGATCTGATACCCGCTTTCGCGGGCACAAGATTCAAGACGTACTTCTCCCTGGATTTGGGAATCTACATCTCAGCAAAATGTATCCACTGGAGTGAAACAAAGGATCCAGGTCTCTCCAACAGCGACCCATGCATCCCATTGAGCATTGTAAAGTGTTCTTTCCGGAACTCTCAGTTTTTGTTGACGAGCGCCACTCGTCCATTTTCCTGCCATTCGGACAAGATAGGTGCGCATGGTGGCCGGTTCCCAACGGCGCAGTATTGCGTTACCACTACAAAGGGCCATCCAGCGCAGCGTGTTGTAAGCGAGTATCGCGCATTGGAACAAGGCACTGTTGGCCCAAAAATCGTCGGTTTTAATCTGAGCCAGCGCAGTTTGATTTTTTGCTTCCTCAATCCATGTCTCAGCGACCGCCCTTTGGCCATACTCTTTGTGAGCCTGCCAGGGAGTGAGCGCGTCAGTGAGAACATAACAAAAATAATCGTACTCCTTCATCTCAAAGAGGGTGGCCATCCCTTTGAGTTCCTCCTCTTTCTCCCTGCGTACGGCCATGAATTTTCTTGACCTCCTCCAAGTTTCACATTGGTGGGAAAACTCACACCCTTCCCAAGCGGGCTGCCCCTTCACTTTTTGCCATTTTTGGGTTTCCAACAACGAGACAAGCCCCTTGAGTTTGACCTTGATCAGATAGCCATGGCCTCGTTCTTCGAGGAAATCCAGCAAATCCCCCACAAAAAAACCACTGTCTCCACGAAACAGAGTGCGAGTCCGATTTGGAAGGTGAGCGAGAAGTTGCCGCATGAATTCAACGACTCCATTGCTGGTATAGGCACTCCCATCACGAAGCCAACCCTGAAGAATCTCCTTTGTCTCTGCGCAAAATGCCAGCAGAGGATGATACGAAGCTGCACCGCGTTTGTGGGGATTATATCCGACAGACACTCCTTGCTGCTTGCCGTAGGCCGTTTTCACAGTGGAGTCCACGTCAATCACAAGACAGTGTAACACCCCAACGATGCTTGTCCCACTTCGAAGCGCCTTACGCCAGATACCGGCTCGAATCCGATGGTTCAAGCTCTCCATCTCATTGATGTTTTTCTGTGTGAAAGTACGCAGTATCCGGCCGAATGTGGTTTCATCCGGAATCCTCAGCCAACCGGCCACACGACTCAAAACACGGTCGTTCCAAACTGTCACAATCGAACGAATCGAACGGGCGCCACCAACAATGCCGACCACCGACAAAATGACCATGTCCACCGCGTCATAAAGACCCGTGGCGCCACGCCGATGATCTACGGTCTGCTCTGTCTTTGAAACAATCCCTTCTTTGTGAAAAAATTTGACAACCGGAATCAAGCCTGCTTGCGCGGTCAGGTCTCTGCCTCCCTGGCTGATATGGATGTTTTTTGCTGTCGTTCTTGCCGATCTTGCGCTACGTTTGTTTTTCATGGTAATGGTGATCTCTTAAAATGTTGATTCTGCTGTTAACTATTTGAGTATATTACCATTTCCATGTTTGATTGTCATCTAATTGCAGGATTTAGGTCACAAAAGAACAATGATGGCAATATCCTGTTAGATTTCATTATCCCATTCATTATCCTACCATCTGACGATATTTCAAAACGTGTCTAAGATACATGACTTTCGCTCTCAGAATAGCGAAGGCATCCTTTCAGGGAAATATAAAAATATTTAGAGGATGTCAATAGATTTTTTTGCTCATCTTAACTCCTCAATGGCGAGTGCTTGTGTCATCCTGGATTTGATCCTCGCTCTTCTCTGTGTCAGTCCTTGAAAATACTGGGCAATCCTGCCCTTTCAGGAACGAAAAGCATGGGATTCAGAGCGAATCATTTCAAGGACTGATGCGCACTCGGCACGCGTTTCGATGGTCCGCTGAGATAACGGGGAAAACTCTTTCAGTTCTGCTCTGCTTAAAACTTTCCACTTTTGGAAGAAGGCCAATATCTTTTTCTAGATGGGTTTGTCGGTTCGGTTCCTTTTGACCGGAGACTGCCCTTATCTTTCAAGGGATTGCGGGAAAATCTACCAAGATGTTGCCTTCAGAGAGCCAGTGGCGATAACGCTGATGAAATCATGGATGATTTTCCGAATTGGAAGGCAGAGGATATTGAAGCTTCTCTCGCCGAGGCAGCCTCCCTGCCAGAAGAACCAATCATTCCGATTGATTGAGAAGCGCAGAAGGGTGAAAATCATGGTCGATGAGAACATCCCCAAGATGACTGTCAGGGCACTATCAGCACGAGGAGATGATCTCCTAGAGATCCGAGGAGCCGAATGCGAAGGCATTCCGGAGGATCAAGTCTGGCAAATCTGCCAAGATCAAAAAAGACTTTTCAATGAGTCATTGACTTATGTACAGCATTGGCATACTATTTCAAGAATTAACGATTAAACATGTGAAGAGTCCTAGCTATAGAAATCATTGAAACCCCACTATTGACTCACATCGTTCAAGACCATATCAATCCTCTTAAAAGTGACCCGCAACCATGAAGTGGGCCAGGTTGCCTATACCTGGATGAAGGGGGCCCTACTCAGAAAAAGGTCGGGATCAGCAGCAGGACACGCCGGATGATGTACGTTCTCATGGCCTCTACCGCAAGGTTTCTAACAGAGCTGCGCTGGAACGCAGCTCCGTTATTGCGATGATAACTAAATGGGGTCCAACTGCATCCATCGTACTCACAGAATCCAACTCAGAACCCATTTTCTTGCTTCACTCCTTGTCGATCCAGAGGTAGGCGAAGATGTCAGCCCGGTTTAACTGGCCGAGATCGCCTTCCCCGTTGTAGCCTTTGAGCCACGGCTGGGTGACACCGAACAGGGGAGCGATGGGCCCTCTGATCGTCCAGAGCTGCTCAATGACGCGCATGTCGGCCTTCCGCGACCACTCCTTCTGCTCCTCTACCGTGGTAGCGGCCAGCGCCTTCTCGTAATATTCGTCGAAGACGGGGTCGATGTTGTTCTGGGGGCGCGACCCCTTGCGTTTCGTCCAGAATTCCGCGAACGGGATCAAGGGACCGCCATACTCGGCGGCCCATACGCTCGTGCGCAAACCGAGAAAGGTACGATCTCGGCTCATTTGGATATGTTCCGCGCGGGAAGCGATCTGGATCTCGACCTCGATGCCAATCTGCCGGAGGTAATCCATGGCGATCTGGTAGTAGCCGAGGTCGAAGAACTCGTAGTGCTGGTAGACGGTGCTGAAGCGAACGCCGTCCGCCCCGCGCGGAAAGCCGGCCTCATCCAGCAGCTTTTCAGCCGCCTCGGGGTCATACCGATAGTACTGCTTGACCTCGTCGGGCCACTGCTCGTACGGCATGAAATACCCGAGCACTGCTTTGCCAATCATACCGACTGGGCTGGCATCGCCCCAACCCTGCATGTAGTTCTCGGCGATGGCCTCGAAATCGATGGCCATGCTGAGAGCCTGGCGCACTCGGATGTCGTTCCAGGGCTTCTTCTGGTTGTCGAAATTGAACGCCGTCTCCGCACGATAGGCCAACGGCCAGAGCTGCAGGTCGGGATTGGTCTTCTGCAGATTCACCGCCTGGTCGACATTGGTCAGATGGGAGTTGAGAGCGAACCCTATATAATCCGCCTGCCTCGAGCGCATCAGGGACAGTATGGCTGCTGGGTCGTTGACGATGATGTACTCGACCTTGTCCGCGTAGGGCAACCGGTTGGCGGAAAATTTCGGGTCGAAGCCCCAGTAATCATCAATCTTTTCGAAGGTCCACGAGCTGCCCTCCACCACGTCGGTCAGCTGATAGGGCCCCGTTCCAGTCACGTTGCGCCAGTCTTGAATGTCCCCGAATTGCTCGACCACCTCGCGAGCGATCACCATCATGTGTGGTCCGGTGAGGATGGCCTTCAGGGCGATGAGACTGGGCTCTTTCAACTTCAATACCAGCGTAAAATCGTCGGTAGCGGTAATCGACTCGACCGGGATCTTGCCTTCATCAGACAGGCTGACATCCAGGCCCGGCTCGCCGCCGCTCAACCCCCAGAGCCGCTGAAAGCTGTACTCGACATCGTGCGCGGTCAGGGACCGACCGTTCACTGGTGCCTTATTGTGCCATTTGATTCCCTTGCGGATCTTGAACACGAACGTCACAGGATCCGGGGTCTCCCAGCTCTCGGCCAAACCCCCTACTATGGCTTGATCAGGGAAGTAAGTTGTTCTAAAGTCATATACGTTCCTGTCTATTGCCCAGTCGGCGAAACCCAGCTTTTGGTTGACCAGCCCGGTCCAGACCCCCGCGGTGTAACGGAAATAGGGATCGATCCCCTCGGGCTTGAAGTTGACGATCGGTCGGATCGTGCCACCATACTTGGGCGCGCTCACCATCTTGCCCGTGGATGGATCTTTGACCATCTTCTGCGCGACCACTGCGGTCGGGAAGACCCAGAGAGCGGTCACCATCAGGGTTAGGGTGAGCAATAAAGATTGCAGTTTTGCAGCAGACCAAACGCCTGCCGGGTTCAGCCCCACGAGAGGGGCAAAAAGTTGCTTGAAATACATGTACATGGGAACTCCTTATACAAGAGATTGACAATACTTCACCCAGCCATTGAGCCCATCGAAAGAACGGGTGCTCGAAGGTCCGGATGAGGAACAAAAGATTCCCGGGGAGAGATGAATTTTTTCATTTTATCTCTTTCTCCAGCAATCCTAATGGCACAAAGTATGAATTATCATCATCATCATGAAATCAAGCTAAAAATGCACTTTGGATTATTTTTTTGATTTTTTTTTGGGGGGGGGTTTTTAGGGCAGTGGTTCTGTTTAATTTGAGAAGCAGAATTAGTCATTGCGAGCAACTCTATCAAATATCTTTTCTCAGATTCCCTGCTGAACAGACGACGCAAGAAATTGCTGTCCTCCGCACAATGTGTTATTCTTTTGAAAAGACGACAAAATTCACTTCTCATTCCCATTGAGGACCTCATGGCTTCTTTAGAATCCGTCAAAAACCACACCACTCCAACACGCTTTCCTCCCTCTGCCAGGGAGCCCCTCAGGGTGAGTGAGGCAGAGTATTGGAAGACGTACTATGAACACCCGGATTGTCAATATGAATGGAACAATGGACTCTTGGAGGAAAAGCCCATGCCAGATTTTTTAAGCATCTCTCTGTATCAATGGTTCTTGCGCTTATTAGAAGAATATTTAACCGTCTTCCCTCAAGGGCGAATCATGGCATTGGAAATGGGCTTTCGTTTGGAACTGGGAAAGAAAAAGGTGAGTATTCGCAAACCGGATCTGGCCGTGATTCTTCACTCCAATCCTGTCGAGGCCAAACTGTTGGATCGTTCGTTTGATGGGGTGTGTGACCTCTGTATAGAGTTTTTATCCGACTCGACTCCCTCGGAGGTGGAACGGGATACGGTTCACAAAAAAGAAGAATACGCCAAAGCGGGGGTAGCGGAATATTATATATTAGACCGTTTGCGCAAGCATACCGCCTTCTATGCTCTCAATGAGCAGGGGGTTTATGAAAGGATGAAGGGCAAAGAGCCCGGCGTGATTCATTCCAGGGTCTTTGATCGATTCGCATTTCGTCTTCAGGATTTGGAAAAACAGGTGGCCTTTGAAAAATTAATCGATGATCCCCTCTACCAGCCGTTCCTCTTGAAAAGCTTCCAACAAGAGCGACAAGAAAAAGAAAACGCCTTGCAAAGAGAAGAAAAAGAGCGAAAAGAAAAAGAAAAAGAGCGAAAAGAAAAAGAAAAAGAGCGAAAAGAAAAAGAAAAAGAGCGAAAAGAAAAAGAAAACGCGCTTGCGGAAGTTGAACGGTTGCGTGCTCTCCTTCAAGAGTAAAGATATCGATCTTTCTTTTCAATAAAAAATTGAACTTGTGAGACTATTTATTGATGGGCATAATCAGGAGAACAATCGAATGTGCTTTTTGCGCAACCGCTCTTTGAAAACTTTCATTTCAGTAAGCCACTCGGTTCCGGTTTCACTACTGAACTGAATAAAAGCAATGAATTGCAAAAGAAAATGTCTGAAAAGAAAAACTTTCACATGTCTCCGGATGCTTTCCGGCACCATGGTAAAGCTGTCGTCGACTGGATTGCCGATTATTATGAAGCCATTGAATCTTTCCCCGTCTTGTCTCGAGCCCAACCCGGGGATATCCGTTCCGCTCTGCCGGCAGAACCTCCCTGGCATGGAGAAAAATTTGAGACGATTTTGCAGGATATGAATCGTCTCCTCCCCGGAGTGACACATTGGCAATCCCCCAATTTCTTCGCTTTTTTTCCTGCCAATGCTTCCGGACCTTCGATCCTGGGGGACTTGCTTTCTTCGGGGTTGGCAGTGCAGGGGATGCTCTGGTCAACCAGTCCTGCCTGCACGGAGTTGGAAACCCATGTGTTGGATTGGCTGGTGGACATGTTGGGTTTGCCTCCAAAATTCAAATCGGACTCAACGGGTGGAGGAGTGATTGAGGATACGGCTTCCAGCGCCTCCCTCTGTGCGCTACTGGCGGCACGTGAGCGTGTAACGGGTTTTGCCAGCAACGAAACAGGATGCGATGGTCGATTGGTGGCCTATGCCTCCACACAAGCCCACTCCTCCGTGGAGAAAGCCGTCAAAATTGCAGGTTTGGGACGGCAAAACCTACGCCTGATTGCAGTGGATGACAATTTTGCCATGCGTCCTGATGAACTCTTTCGGCAAATCGAAGAAGACCGCCAGGCAGGTTTAATTCCCTGTTTTGTCTGCGCTACCATGGGGACGACTTCCTCCAATGCCATGGATCCCTTGCCAGAGATCGGACAAATTTGCCAGGAAGCAAAAATTTGGTTTCATGTCGACAGCGCCATGTCCGGCACTGCGGCTCTCTGTCCCGAGTATCGATATCTCAACGACGGACTGGACAAGGCAGACAGTTATTGTTTCAATCCCCACAAGTGGATGTTCACCAACTTTGATTGTGATTGTTTTTATGTGGCAGAGCGCAATGCTCTCATCCAAACCTTGAGTATCTTGCCGGAATTTCTTCGCAACAAAGCCAGCGAATCAGGAGCCGTCATCGATTATCGAGACTGGCAAATTCCACTGGGGCGGCGTTTCCGCTCCTTGAAGCTCTGGTTTGTCATTCGCCACTACGGTATCGAAGGATTGCGTTATCACATCAAACACCACATTGAAATGGCACAAGATTTTGCGCAATGGATCGAAGCGTCCGAACATTTCGAGTTGGCGGCACCCGCCCTCTTGAATCTGGTTTGCTTCCGGCATACGCAAGGCGATTCCTTCAATCAAAAGCTTTTGGAAACCCTCAACCAAAGCGGTCGCCTGTACCTCACCCACACGAAGCTCAACGAGCAGTATGCGCTGCGCTTTTGCATCGGGCAAACCCACACCGAAGCGCATCACGTTCAGCAAGCCTGGCAGCAAATTGAACAAACCGCCAGAAATTTGCTTTGAGAGCCCTTCTTATCTGAGATGGAGCCAGTGATTTTCAATCGAATAGAAGATTAATTGCCGGGCCTTTTCTTGTCAGGCCATCCATCGTGGGGTCCAAATTCACGTTCCGGGCGTCCTTCCCAGAAAAATCCTTTTTCCCGGATCTCCTCATTTCTTTTGGGGCGCATGGGATAAAATAGTTTCTCGTTGACAGGTTTCGTCTCACCAACAACGATGGCCAGGACCACGCTTTCCGAATTATTGAGCAGGGTGTGCGCATGACCGCTACCTGGGGGGAATCCGACGCAGTCGCCGGGTCTCAGGTCATAAACTCTTCCATCAACCCAAACTTGCGGATGACCCTTAAAAATAAAGATAAACTCTTCCTCTTCTTTGTGCGCATGCGGCCATGAACTGCGATCTCCGGGTTGCAGTACTGCCAAGTTGATGGCCACTCTTTTCAGTCCAAGTTTTCGACTGAGTAATGCGCGAGTTCCAAAAGTCTCGGTATCTCCCGGATAGGTCCAAGTTTCGCTGGAAATCAATTCCTCACAGTGTTTGATAAATTCGGGGCGTTCTTGCATTATGTTCTCCACAAATATTCGTTTCAACAATTGCTCATTCTGCCTCTTTTTCCAGGCACATCAAAAAAATTATTGTCCTTTATTGCTCACACCAATCGCTTCGATGATCAATTCCGTTTAACTTCGGAAAGGGAAAGAAATTGCTCAACTTATCTTAGAATTCGTAAAATAAGTCAATGTGAAAAATGATTGGTAAACTAAATTCCTCATTTGCATTTAGAACAGCAATTTTAAATCAAGAACAAGCTAATGTTACCTTAAAATAGATCTTTTTAGAAATCTTGAAATTGCAAATTGGGGCCAGGTTTGCATATTGGTATTTAATTCGGTTAGAAAAGGTACAGACATAGGATTGAGTCCTGGTCTCCTCCCGAGACCTCGGGTGATTGGGAGCGGTGGTAGAGATTTTGCAAAAAGAGCGATCGCACGCAAACCAAGATTTTATTATCCTGGGGCCGTGTATCATGCGATGCGGCGAGGCAATGGTGGGGCACGGATTTTCTTCAAGAAAACAGACTACCTGAACTTTGAGTTCTTGCTGGAAGAAGGCATTGACCGTTGTTTCGAGGACGATTTAAAGCAATCTTGGTGGATGCAGACACTATTTACAAAGCAATAAATGGAAAAAGAGTCAAAAACTCAGGAATACCAAGAGGTTGATATTGGGCTTACTGACGGCGGAGGGTGCCTCGGTGGCATGGCTCATATCAAGGCTATTCGCGCCAGCGACTATTCATAGCGCACCCTCGGGTCCAGGTAGGGATAAATCAGGTCGATGAGGAGATTGAGCAGCACCACTCCGGTGGCGAAAAACAGGTTGACTCCGGAGACCATGGGGTAGTCTCGGGTTTGGAGGGCATCGACCAAGAGACGACCGAGTCCTGGCAGGTTGAAGATGTTCTCCATGATCACCGCACCCCCAACCAGGATCGGCAACTGCAGACCAATCAGGGTCACCACCGGGATGAGGGCATTTTTGATGGTGTGCCGGATCACCACAACCCGCTCCCTGAGCCCCTTGGACCAGGCGGTGCGGATATAGTCCTGCCGGAGCACCTCCAGCATCATGGTGCGCATCATCCGCATGGTCGCAGCCGCCGAGGCCGTTCCCAGAATCAGGCTGGGGATGAAGAACCCCCAGAGATTCCCCAGCGGGTCTTGCGTGAAAGGAATCAGCTCCAGCGGGGGCGACCAGCCCCACCAGATGGCCGGGTAGATCATGACCATTATTCCCAGCCAGAAGTTAGGCGTGGCCAGGCCGATGATGGCCAGGGAGCGCCCCAGGTAGTCGGCGGCGGTATCCTGGCGAATCGCTGAGTAGATGCCCACGGGCAGCGCGATCACCAGCCCAATGAGGATGGCCAGGACACCCAGTTCAAGGGTGACCGGCAGTCTCTCTAAGATTGCCTCCTCTACCGCGTAACTGGTCAGCAGGGACTCGCCCAGAGAGGCGTTCAGGAGAATATCGCCGATCCAGCGTCCATACTGCACCCAGGCAGGCACATCCAATCCCAGCCGACGCTCCAACGCTTCCCGGTCAATCCCCCCCGATTCTGCGTATTCCATTCTACCTTCCAGGACGTCGATGACATCGCCGGGGATAAAGCGCACCGAAAGAAAAACCAGGATGCTCAAGATAAACAGGGTGGGGAGGATCAGCAATAACCGCCTGATCATATAGGCTCTCATGGGACAGACCTCATCATTTTTGCAATGGGCGGGGAAACGCGGGGTATCCTGGAGTAGACCGGGCAGTGCTGCCCGGTCCACGAGTGCTTTTAGTCGGCCAATTACCGGGTCCTGTCCTTCAATTCCTGGTCAATCCAGAGGCGGGTGAAGACGGTGTTATATTGACCCTCTCCCAAATTCAGTTCAGCGTTAAAACCTATGATCCACGGCTGGATCGCCAGATACTGTGGAGCCATCGGACCCCATATCGTCCAAAACTTCTCGATCCCATACTGATTCAACTCTCCAGCTATCCTGTTCTGCTCCTCGATGGTGGTAGCGGCTCCGCCGGCTTCAAACTTGGCTGTATAAACCGGGTCGTCGACATTGGAGCTGCCCCATGGGACGCCCGGCGTATAGCGACTTTGCCATCCCAATGGGGATCCACGCCCGGCCGCTTCCGCATTGACCATTTCGAAATCCCTCGCGCTTCTTTTAGTAACGAATGCAGCTACTGGCTGTACATCAATCTCCACATCAACGCCAATCTTTTTCCAATAGGAAGCGAGTAATTGGACATAGTTCAAATCGTAGCGCTCGATGTGCATCAACACAGACTCGAAGCCATTGGGATAGCCCGCTTCTGCCAGAAGTTTTTTCGCCCCTTCCGGGTCGTAGTCAAAGACTTTCTTGACCTCTGCTGGCCAATCTTCAAATTGAGTGACAACCTCTGTAAAAGAACGGTTTAGCTGCCCCTGAGGTGTCATATCGGCAAAACCCTTATAGTAGGCGTTGTTGATCTCCTCGAGATTCAGCGCCATCTGCATGGCCTTGCGCACCCTGATGTCGTCAAAGGGCTTTATCTGAACGTTCATACCAATACCATTATCCGACCGATTGTAAAATGGATATATCACGAGTTCGGGGTTGGTCCGCTGGAGGCTCTCTACCTGGTCGAGCGTCCTCATTTGAGCTGCGCCGATCGGACCTATGTAATCAACCTTACCCGAGCGTATTGCTGCCAGTTGTGTTGCCGTTTCCGGCATAATCAGGGCCCTTAACTGGTCAATATAAGGCAAGCGGTTCTGCGGGTATTTTTCGTCAAAGCCCCAGTAGTCCGGATTCTTCTTCCAGGTGATAGAGCTGCTTTTGGTCCAGTCCGTCAGCATCATCGGTCCGGTGCCGACCAGGTTCTTCCAATCCGTCACGTCCCCGTGTTCCTCGAGGACCTCGGGGGGGTAGATCCAGGCGATGTTGCCATTGAGGATCGCATTCAGCGCACCGAGGTGTAGCTGCTTCAGCTTAAAAACAACCGTCGATTTGTCGGTGGCCGTGATCGATTCCATTTGCGCATTTTTGAATTGATTAGCAAATTCGCTCGGTTCGGTGAAACCGCTGCCCATCCCCAATATGCGGTGATAGTTGATCACGATATCCTGGGCGGTCACCGCTCTGCCATTCATGGGGGCTTTCTTGTGCCAATGCGCGCCCTGGCGGACTTTGACGATATACGTCAGGGGGTCGGGCTGCGACCAGCTTTCCGCCAGCGCCCCTTTCGTGTTTGTTGGAGGGTTGAGATACTGGAAGTCAAATTCGTCCCTGGGCGTTGCCCAGTCAGCCATGACCAGCTTCTCTGAAACGCCAGCGGCGTAAGCTTGCGCCCATACGCCAGAGACCACGGTGTCAGGACCCGCCGGCTCTTCTTTTCGGACGAAGGTCAATGTCCCGCCATACTCCGGAGCGGTCACGACCTTACCTGTGCTGGGGTCGGTCACATACTTCTGGGCGGCAGCCGGACTGACCCAAAAGGCTGTCACCATCAGGGTGAGGGTGAGCAATAAAGATTGCAGTTTTGCAGCAGACCAAACGCCTGCCGGGTTCAGCCCCACGAGAGGGGCAAAAAGTTGCTTGAAATACATGTCCATGATAACTCCTTATACAAGAGATTGACAATACTTCACCCAGCCATTGAGCCCATCGAAAGAACGGGTGCTCGAACGCCCGGATGAGGAACAAAAGATTCCCGGCAAGAGATAATTTTTTTCATTTTATCTCTTTCTCCGGCAATCCTATGGCACAAAGTATGAATTATCATCATCATCATGAAATCAAGATAAATATGCACTTTGGATTATTTTTTTGATTTTTTTTTTGGGGGGGGGGTTTTTAGGGCAGTGGTTCTGTTTAATTTGAGAAGCAGAACTAGTCATTGCGAGCAACTCTATCAAATATCTTTTCTCAGATTCCCTGCTGAACAGACGACGCAAGAAATTGCTGTCCTCCGCACAATGTGTTATTCTTTTGAAAAGACGACAAATTTCACTTCTCATTCCCATTGAGGAACTCATGGCTTCTTTAGAATCCATCAAAAAACACACAACTCCAACACGCTTTCCTCCCTCTGCCAGGGAGCCCCTCAGGGTGAGTGAGGCAGAGTATTGGAAGACCTACTATGAACACCTGGATTGTCAATATGAATGGAACAATGGACTCTTGGAGGAAAAGCCCATGCCAGATTTTTTAAGCATCTCTCTGTATCAATGGTTCTTGCGCTTATTAGAAGAATATTTAACCGTCTTCCCTCAAGGGCGAATCATGGCATTGGAAATGGGCTTTCGTTTGGAACTGGGAAAGAAAAAGGTGAGTATTCGCAAACCGGATCTGGCCGTGATTCTTCACTCCAATCCTGTCGAGGCCAAACAGTTGGATCGTTCGTTTGATGGGGTGTGTGACCTCTGTATAGAGTTTTTATCCGACTCGACTCCCTCGGAGGTGGAACGGGATACGGTTCACAAAAAAGAAGAATACGCCAAAGCGGAGGTAGCGGAATATTTTATATTAGACCGTTTGCGCAACCATACCGCCTTCTATGCTCTCAATGAGCAGGGGGTTTATGAAAAGATGAAGAGCAAAGAGCCCGGCGTGATTCATTCCCGGGTCTTGGATCGATTCGCATTTCGTCTTCAGGATTTAGAAAAACAGGTGGCCTTTGAAAAATTAATCGATGATCCCCTCTACCAGCCGTTCCTCTTGAAAAGCTTCCAACAAGAGCGACAAGAAAAAGAAAACGCCTTGCAAAGAGAAGAAAAAGAGCGACAAGAAAAAGAAAACGCCTTGCAAAGAGAAGAAAAAGAGCGACAAGAAAAAGAAAACGCCTTGCAAAGAGAAGAACAAGAGCGACAAGAAAAAGAACAAGAGCGACAAGAAAAAGAAAACGCGCTTGTGGAAGTCGAACGGCTGCGTGCTCTCCTTCAAGAGTAAAGATATCGATCCCGGCTAAAATTCGGATAGGCGGGATCGTGTCGGAGCGGATTATTTTTTCTATAGCACTGTTCTCCATAGATATATTCAAAAATTGTAACTATTCAGGTCTCTGAAAAACCCGTTTAGTTCAATATCGTTTAAAAAAGATTCCCGGGGAAGATCAATCGTTTTCACGTCCTCCCACGGTATTGTTCAATCGATCGGGTGGGAACCCTCCCACGGTATTGTTCAATCGAGCGGAAATCCTCTCCTTCCCTAAAACAACAAGGCATGATTTCAGCACTACTACGCGGCGCAAAGCCTATAGCAAGTTTGGATCAGGAAAATTGCGCAACAAAGGAGCTCAGCTATAAAAAAATATCGGAATGATAGACATTAAGGCTTAAGCGATTAATGGTAAGTTAGGTCTCTTTCCTTGACTAATAGCATATTCCTTTCTGCAATCCGCTCATTTGTAACGTCGTGAGGTTTAACGATCTCACGGCGTTTATTTTTTGTCAATATCAACCCCCCAGGCAAAGTTTCAAGGTATCGGTGAACATGTTTTCATTGCGTCTATGGTTGTATTTGAAGCATGATTCGCCGATATAAAGATGCGCATACCGACGACTATACCAGTGATGTTGGCCATACCATGCGCGTTTTAAAAGACTCCAAAAACTCTCAATCGTGTTTGTGTGGATATTCCCGTCTACGAATTGCTTTTCATGATCAACAGAATAATGAAATATTTCATCTTTCATTGCTCGGTACCCTGAATATTGATCCGTCATCAAAACAGCCTTCGCCAGGTCAACGTGCTCCTTCAGCATCTCTTTGAAATTCTTGTTCGATAAGGACTTGTCATCAAAGAGCTCTGCCGCAACTCCCCCCTTACGCTCCGCAATACCTACAACAGGAAGCTTTTTTGTTCCCCTACCACGCTTGTTGTCATCATCCCTGTCTTCCTTCTTGTTCTCCTTCCTGGGCTTTCCTCCGACATAGGTTTCATCCATCTCGACGATTCCTTTGAATAGACGTTGTTGCTCGCCATCTTTTCCCATGGCTTCCCGGATTCGTTTCCCGAATGACCAGGCAGTTTTGACACTCAAATCCAAGTCTCTTCCGAGTTGACGGTTTGAAATTGATTTCTTGGCATTCAAAACGAGAACGATCCCCAGGAACCATTTTCTCAAGGAAAGTTTGCTGTTATGGAAGATCGTATTGACGGTTGCCGAAAAAGAACGATGGCAGGATTGACATTGAAGCCGGCTTCTTTGGTTCTTTTCTTTGTGTCTCGACACCTTCTGGGAATGACAGTAGGGACACTCTGGTTTATCGCTCCATCGTAGATTTTCAAGATGCTTCAGTGCTTCTTCTTCTGTTGGGAATTTATTGATTATTTCCATGAGACTTGTGCTTTTCATTTTCAATCTCCTCTGATAGATTCTTGTTTAATTCATTTGAATCTATCATAGTAGATTCCAAGTATATGCCAAGCCTTTTTGTCTATCATTCCGAAAAATATTTAGCGGTCCATCTTCGGCATGAGCCAAAAATGGTGGGGAGTCGATGATATGGAGTCAATATATATTTGAACTTTCGAGAGCATAGTATCCTTGTCTGGACTTAATGCTACGAAAAATGCTTGCCAAAATCGAAGAATTCTCTGAAGAAACCCGAATAGTTACGATTGACCTTTGTCAAACAGGAATGAAAAATGATTTCATTTCCATTTCAGATGGGATGATTTATTGATCGCCAAAAGATTGCAGTGAATGTAAGATGGCTCGTTCTTGGTCCGCGGCGACAATTCCGTTTACAAAGATCAATTAGTTACTGAAGAAGCGTTGGAAGGCCTTCAAGTGTTGGGGCAAATGATTAAGAACTTATCCTTTAATAACTTGAAAATTGGTATTTCCTGCATTATTTTTGTCATCATGTTCAACCATAAACGCATGGAGGCTATATGGCAAAAGTACAGTCGTGGGAAGTATCTGATTCATTTTGGGCCAGAGTGGAGCCACTGATACCAAAACCCAAACGTGACCCGAACAAGACCTACATGCGCAAACCCGGTGGTGGTAGAAAGCCAATGCCTGCGCGCCAAATTTTCGAGGGAATTGTATATGTTTTGCGCACCGGTTGTCAATGGAGAGCCCTTCCCAAGGAAAAATATGGGAGTCCTAGTGCCATCCATGCTCATTTCATGCGTTGGAATGAAGCGGGTTTCTTTTTGTCGCTTTGGCAAGCCGGACTTGCCGAATATGATGAGATGGAAGGGATCTCCTGGAAATGGCAAAGCATAGACGGCACGACTGTCAAAGCCCCACTGGCTCAGGAAACCGTTGGTCGAAACCCGACTGACAGGGGAAAAAAAAGGGAGCAAGCGTCATTTGCTGGTTGACGGCCGTGGTGTCCCGCTGTCCCTCGTCGTAACCGGGGCGAACCGGCATGATGTGACACAGTTGGAATTGGTCTTGGAGGAAATCGTCATTGCGCGGCCTGAGGGCATTGAACAACACCTGTGCACAGACAAAGGCTACCACGGTGAGCCAGCATCACAGATCATTCGATCCAATGATTATGTGCCACATGTGAAAAAACGGGGTGAAGAGATTCAAGAAAAAAAAGCAAATCCCCAATACAGACCCAGAAGATGGGTCGTCGAGGTGAGCCATTCATGGTTCAACAGATTTCGCAAGATAATGGTCCGATTCGAAAAATATAATCAAACTTATCTCGCACTGCTTCAATTGGCTGCAGCTATCATAACTTACCGGAAAGTTAATGTTATTTAAGGATAAGTTCTAAGTTTGGTCGCCATATGTGAAGTTTCGCATCAACATGATGCGATTGGTGTTGACAGACTGTATTTTAAACGTCGAAAATTGAAATCCACTTTAATGGTTGGGTGTGATTTTTTCTGCTGTTTTTAGAATAATTAATGATTTCAATAATTTGTCGTCTCTGACTCAATCCGGGGTCCGGAAAGCGCATAATGCGGTATGCCCCTGGATTCCCGGTCAAGCCTGGAACGGCAAAAACAGAAAATCACAAGCTACTGATTAACGAATCTAATCTGTTTTTTTGGAAAGGTGACAATGGAGTACGAAAAGGTAAAAGAGGGATTTATTCTCGTATTGGAAGGATTGGGAATGGATCTGGACAGCCCACATTTGAATAAAAGTCCGGAACGTATTGCCAAAGCATGGACAGAGGAGTTGTGTGTTGGATTGGGAAGAGAATCCTTCAATTTGACGACGTTTCCCATGACGGAGGAGGATCAGCCGGGCATGATCATCTTACAGCACATTCCAGTTCAATCACTCTGTGCTCACCATCTTTTGCCTTTCATTGGTGAAGCAACAGTAGCCTATATTCCCAACAAGAGGCTGTGCGGACTTTCCAAGCTTTCCCGAACTGTCGATTTTTTTTCAAGAAAGCCGCAAGTCCAGGAGCACCTTACCAGTGAGATCGCAACCTATCTTGAAAAAATGCTGCAACCCCAGGGAGTCGGGGTGATTGTCAAAGCTTCTCATTTGTGTATGGAAATGCGAGGAGTGAAACATGAGGGGCTGATGACAACCAGCACGTTATTGGGTTGCTTCCTCAGCCATAGTACCGTGCGGGCCGAATTCATGGCCCTGGCCCATAATCAGCGGATGTAGTCTTTGGCAGGAAGTTATTATTCTTCGACCAGATCAGGGAGTTTTATGCGATTGATCACATATTGTTGTCCAACGGACAAGATGTTACTTGTCAACCAATAAAGGGTCAATCCAGTAGGAAATGTGAAAGTAAAAACCGTGAAAATGATTGGCAACATACTCATGATTTTCGCCTGGGTTGGATCCATCATTCCAGTAGGAGTCATTTTCTGAATCAAATACATACTGATTCCCATGAGAATCGGAGTGATACCCAGACCATCAGGGACGGAAAGATCGACAATCCAGGCAAAAAAAGGTTCGTGTCTCAATTCGACTGCAGTGGATAATGCGCTATAAAGTGAAAAGAAAATCGGCAATTGCAAGAGAATTGGTAAACAACCACCCAAGGGATTGACTTTATTTTTGCGATAAAGCCCCATCATTTCCGCGTTCAGCTTCTGCTTTTTGTCTTTGAATTTTTCACGAATCTTCAACATTTTTGGCTGAAGCTGCTGCATGCGTTTCATGGACTTCGATCCTTTGTATGTGAGCGGAAAGAGGACAAGCCGCACCAGTATGGTCAACAAAATGATGGAGATGCCATAATTGCCCACATAAGAATGTATCCAGATTAAAATTTTCAAAAGCGGCTTAGCCAGCACTTCCAGCGTCATATCATGGGAAAGAAAAAGATTATGACCAAATTTGAGCATTTCTTTTTCGCCTTTAGGACCAAAATACAGTTGAAAGCGCGATTGAATCTGCTTCTCGGGAATCAAGTCAACTGGAGGCAAATTCACTCCAAAAACCGGTTTCAGTTCTCTTCCCTCCTTACCCACAAAGGGATATACTTCAAAAAATCCCTGATTGACCTCGCTCAATGCTGCCACTGCTGAAATAAAATAAGAATCCTCAATACCCAGCCATTCCATTTGCGCAATACGCCCTGGCTCCGTCTCCAGGTCATTGGTATCGAGGGTTTCCAGTTCTCCATTGTAGACATATACGGGGCCGTTATGCGAGTTGACTTGTCCCATTACCTGTTCAAAGACATGCCCTTCTCCGAAGACGTGTTGAATCTGCAAAGGACGAACAAAATTTTCACGATTGATCACATTCACTTGATAATCGATCACATAATTACTGGGATGAAATTGAATGGTTTTAATAATTTGTATCCCATCACGCGCCGGGGAGCGGAGAACCAAAGTTTGTGACACATCTCCCGCTTCTATCTGAATTTCATCCAACGTACTGGAATAAATCGTATTTTCAAAAAGTTTTGAGAGCTGGTTTTCTCCATCGAAGCGAATTTGAAGAGTTTGCGCAATGTCAACAAAATCGTTCTTGATCATTTGCACCAAATTGTCCTCTGTCGTCACCTGCGGATTTCCGCTTCCCAGAATCTTTGTCAAGAAGGGAATCCATTTTCCCAGCGTAATTCCGGATTTGAAATGATGGTGTTTTTTTAAAAGAAGACTTTGGAGAATTCCCCCTCTCGGATCAATCACCGCACGGTAATAATCGGTTTCGATGAGAATTTTTTTCGCCGATGCCGTTTCATCCGGATCGCTGCTGAGGAATTTTTGGGTATCGTCGGACAACCTTTCTCCGCTCTCCGTACGGTTGGACCGAGTGGAGTATTCTTTTTTTTCCGTGGAGACGATAGAATCTTCCGGGGGGAGTTGCTTAATGGGAGGTGGAGGAGGAAACAACCACGACCATCCAACAATTACAAGAATGGAAATACCGATTGCAAGAAGGGTCTTTTGGTCCATCATTTTATTAAATCGCTTGAATCATTTAGATTTGACTCAGCCGGATCGACGGATCGTACCCACCACAAAAAACCAGGTGGTTCAGAAGGAACCGCATCAAATCCGCCTTCGTGAAGAGGGTGGCATTTTAATATGCGGATCAGTGTCAATCGAGTCGCTTGCAAGAGACCAAAGCGCAGGTAAGCTTCCAAGGCATACTGAGAACAGCTGGGATAAAATCGACAGGAGGGGGGAAGTAATGGAGAAATAAAGCGCTGATATCCTCGAATCAATAAGAAAATGATTTTACGCATTTCAAGTAAAGGATTCAATGATTCTCCAAGCCTGTGAAGTGGCGGGCTGAAGGACTGATATATTGTAACCGGCGTCAGAGAAACCCGCCGGTCTTGCAACAAAAATTCAAACCCTGGGACCGCAGTCCGTCGGACTCTCGGTTTGTCGATTCAACTGAGCAAAAATCTTGACAATCTTGTCTTCTACAGAAGAAAAAGTAAGTGCGGTTTGAGGAGCTTTGGTGACAAAAAAACAAATGTCGTAGCTGCTCCGCAATTTAGGATTGTACAAGCGGATTGCTTCACGAATCAAGCGCTTGATCCGGTTACGCTGTGGAGAATTACCGGCTTTCCTGCTCACTGATACCAAAAAACGGCTATATCCTAGTGCTGATGACGAGTATCTCACGCGAATCAGACCTGCGCCGTAAAAAGATCCTCTTTTAAAAACACGATCAATCTCCTTCTTCCTGCTTAGCCGCATCCATTTCGGAAAGGTATAACACTGCATTAAGCTGCTAAACGTTTTCGCCCTTTTGCTCGTCGACGACTGATGACAGCGCGCCCTTGCCGGGTAGCCATGCGCGCTCGGAATCCATGTTTTCTTTTTCTTCGTCTGTTATTTGGCTGAAACGTACGTTTCATGATCTATCCCTCTCTTCAAAAGAAGGTGCTTCTCGTTTCTGGAAGAAACTCCAGTCAAACTGACTTTTTTACAGGATTAAACTGCTTATCACAAGTTTTTTATAGTTTAAACACCAGATAAATTGAATACTTCAGGAATTTTTTTCTACTTCCTTTTCTTCTTCCCGGGAAAGAATGGAGACGGCGATAAACTGGTGCGCAACATCCACGTTTTCGATTTTCAAGGACACGGCGTCTCCTGGTTCTTGTTGAGGTAAATTGGTAACATGGGCCGTCAATCGAATCTCGTTAAAATCCACTTCCGTTCTACCGGCACGAAGATGTCGTTTGATATTGGCAGAAAAGATTGCTCCCGGATTTTGGGCCAGGTATTTGAATTTCCAATGGTCCTCAATCCCACGTTCTGCCTGGCTATAAGCTTTTTGGGCGTTTTGGATTTGTTCGGCCCAGCCCATCAATTGTTCTTCCGGAAAAACGATTTGATGATGCCGGAGAAATTTAGCGAGTTGATATTGAGTCACTAAATCAGAAAATCGCCGGATGGGTGAGGTTGCTTGAATATAATAGTCGCATCCTAATCCTGAATGCCTTTCCGGATGAATGGAAAGGCGTACTGGTTCAATCACAAAATGCCGAGGGGACAACAACTCCCCTTCCTTTACGGTACCAATTCTTTCATAAGGACCTTGCGCACGATAGATGCCAGGGAACTGATGCTTCTGATAAAAATTTCCCACTTCCTGATTGACTAAAATCGCCAATTCTTCAACCAATTGATTGGCCGGCGTGTTACGGTCAATCGGGATGATTTGAATTTGTTCCGGATTATGGATATCCATCTTCACTTCCTTACGGACAAAATCGAGAGCACCCTGTTCAATTCGTACCTGACGCAGCGCCTGGCAACAATTGGAGAGGACTTTCCAAAATCCTTCTTGCTGTTCAATCGCTTGGTCAGCTTGCTCATAAGTCAGATTTTTCTCCACTCGTATCTTGTTGAAAACAATTCCCCTGAATTTCCGTTCTCCATTGTTGAATAAATCGAAATGAAAGCTGATGGCAGGCCGGACTTTTTGCGCTCTCAGAGAAAAGCAATGTTCCGAGAGTGTCGGCGGGAACATGGGAAACACTTGTTTGAGGGTATAGACTGAGGAAATGCGAGATTCCGCTTCCTCAAACAAAGGGTCTCCTGGTTGAATCATGTCTGAGAGGTCGGTAATATGGACAGTCAATTCAACCCGATTGTCAGACCATTGCAAAACGGAGAAAGCGTCGTCATAATCTTCGGTGGTTTCCGCATCGATGGTAAAGGTCAAGGCATGGTCATCAATTTTATCATTCTCCTGCGCAAGGGACTGGTGGTTTATGCGTTCTGCTGCTTCCTGCACTTCCGTTGGAAAATCTTCCCGCACCGAGGCTCTCAGTAAAATCAGTCTGCCTTTCGAAACCGGATGTCCGGCATTCTGCAATAAATTTTGCAATTTCTGCTCATCGGCTTCATTGAATTCCAGAGTCAAATTCAAAACAGGGGCGAGGGTTTTCCAGTAAACTGAATTTTTTCCGTAAATCAAAACCGACTGCAATTGCCGAAGCAATTTTAATTGCTCCACGTCAGCAGCAACTCCGCTGCAGCAACCTTCCCCTCGAGAAGGATTCACAGACCATATTCCGGATTGCAAATCTGAAATCCATTGCCGTACTTTTTCTTCCCAAACACGTTGCTGCTCTTCCTGCATCAATTTATAATCTAGCTGAGCCAATTCTTCAGCAGTGCGAGCTGTGAAACGGTTGTTTTTTCTTTTGAAAAATCGGTGACCCCTATGCAAAGCAAGAAAAAAACCGACCCGTTGCAGTTGATCTTTGGGATTGTCCAAAAAATCATCGACCAGTTCTTCCAGCAAGTAGCTTTTTCCAGGAGCGCATAATTCGTGGATCACTTCCAGTTCCTGGTTTTGAGCGATTTGGCGGATTTGTTCCATCAGGAGTTTCAGTCGGATGAGGGCTGTTTTCTTTTCAGCGGATGAGTTGTCTTTCCAATAGAGATTGATTCGATTGGGAGAGAGCAGGACCATTTTCCCCTCCAAAGGCGCAATGGCGAGCTTTTTCTTCTGAATTCCTTCTACCCATCCTGCCGTGAGATTACCATCCTTGTAGAACAAACAATACTGGTGAAGGAAGGCATCGATTTCCATGGTTTTTTAAAAAATGGAAAGTTAAAGCTGTCATTTCAGTGAGAGATCAACAAATCTGGTTTTCCGGGAACCAAGAGATGCAATTCTTTCTAGTGCAATAACCATCGGATTTTTGAAAAGACTTTCTTTTAAAATAACACAATTATCGTAACCATGGGTAAAATCTCGAGTGTAAAGTGTTGTGCACGGCCTGCGTACCTGAAAAAAGAAGTAAATAGCAACGCTTGAGCATTCAATTTCTTGTAAAACCTGTTTGAATACAGTAATACCAATCAGTGAAGATTTTCGCCTATTTGATCGGCAGGTAATGACTGAAACTCTCCTAAAGGGAGCGCTGAATGCAAAATCAGATCTTGCGTATTGTTTTCACCGGCGGTGGTTCGGGTGGCCCTACCACTCCATTATTGGCCGTTTTTGAGGAGCTACAGCTCAGATTGGGGGAAAAACAGATAGCAGCTGTATTTTGGGGCACTACCAGCGGACCCGAGAGAGCAATGGTTTCTCAAGTCGGACTCTCATTTCAAAGCTTCCCTTCTGGCAAACTTCGCCGCTACTGGAGTTGGAAGAACTTGATTGACCCTTTTTTCATATTGTTGGGATTCGTCGTTGGCATGGTAAAATTGATTCGCTTTCGTCCACATATCGTCGTTTCTGCCGGAAGCTTTGTCAGTGTACCAGTTGCTTATGCAGCCTGGTTATTGAGAATACCGCATGTGATTCTTCAAATGGATGTTCACCCGGGATTGGCTAACCGACTGATGGCGCCTGTGAGCAGTGTTCTGGCATACATCTTCGAACAGACAGCATCTCATTTTCCTACGATAACAAAAAAAAAAATCGGTCCGGTAGTTCGTGCAGAAATCAAGAACGCTTCTCGTTTGCGAGCCAATACTCAGTTTGGTCTGAAATCCGAAAAACCCGTCTTGTTGGTAACCGGAGGAGGGCAGGGAGCTGCTGGTTTGAATCAAGCGGTGGAAACAGTTTTGGAGTATTGGCTCAATTGTTTCCAAATTGCGCACTTGACGGGAAAGAATCATCCCCCCCTTCAGTGCGCTCATTCGGATTACCATGCCTATTCTATGGTGAATGAAGGAATGGGACACTTGCTGGCACGCAGTGATTTGGTAGTGACAAGGGTAGGATTAGGGACTCTGGGAGAGTTGGCCTGTCTTTCCAAAGATGCTGTGATCGTCCCTCTTCCCGATAGCCATCAAGAGTTGAATGGCGCTGTTATCGCGAATGCGGGAGCTGGTGTCCTACTTACCCAAGAACAATTTATAAAAAAAGGACGGGAATGGTGGCAAGATTTTTTTACAACCTACCAACCGGGGGTTCTGGGAAAACAGTTGCATCAGTTATTGCCTCCTGGAGGAACAGAAATGTTTGCGGATTTGATTCTCCAATACAGCGAATATGCCCCTTCCGAGCAAATGACGGATGGACTATGAAATACCGATTCGACTGAAAGAAAACAGGATTGAGGATGGAAATAGAACTTTTTTACGCTATGTCTGAAAAGATGAAAATCCGGATTGTTGGGGAGAAGTCGGCCCAGAAAAGCGGAATTGAAAAATTGATTGGGGACGAGTACTTCAAAATGACGCACATTTGATGGAAGGAGTTATGAGATACTCCCCAATAACTGATCCGGATTTGATTTCATGTCAAAAAAAACGCTGGGGATATTCAAGGCTCTTGAAATACGTCCCAGGGAAGGTTCTGAAACTTCGGAATTATGGGATTCCCAGCTTTTTACAGTCTGGATGGCAAAACCAAATTCATAGGAAAAGGCTTCAATCGACATACCTCGAAGCAGTCGGGCATATTTGATACGGTCTCCAATTTTTGTCAGATCCAAATTAGCATCCAATCCCATCTCTTTCACAGTGATATTGAGGACTTTGGCGATTTCACTATATTTTGTCAATTTGGGGGTTGAGTGCCCCGTTTCCCAATTTTTAACTGCAGTCAGAGATACATTGAGTTTGCGCGCTAATTCCTTGCGGGTCAAACCCACTTTTTCTCTCCACTTCAACATTTTTTCACCAAAGCTGATTTCCTGATTGTCATTTCCTTTCTCCGGAGCAATGTCATTTTCCTGAGCAGCCGCGATTTCATTGTTCATATTGATACTCCTATCTCCTCTATGCCAGATTAAGGTTAGATATTAAAACAAGCTGTGATTTCTAGTGGGACAAATCCACAATCCTATGAATTGCCCGGCTTCACCCTCTTGGAAGAGAGGGAAACTTCTTTTTGGAATTGGCTTGATTTTTAACGATTTTTTAATGATTGTCAACAGTTTTTGCGAGCGCGTCTGTCAATATGCTCGTTCTCTTTTTTTGCAAGCCTGGAATTTTCCGTTATTAGCAGCCTCATAAAAAATTTTTATTATCGATGAGAAATGGTTTTTTTTGACAAGGAGCCCTGGAGATCGCTCATCCGCTGGGGAATCGATTCCCTGCCGATATTGAGCAGCAGACCTGCCATAAAGAGTGTCACTACCAATGAAGTGCCACCAAAACTGATAAAAGGTAATGGAAGTCCTTTGGTGGGAAGCAAACCGCTGACGACACCTAAATTGAGAAGAATTTGCAAGCTGATGGAAGTGGTGATTCCAAAGGCAAGGTGTCTGCCAAAGTGGCTTTTGGCGTAGCGCGAGGTCCGATAGCCTCTCCAGATGAAGATTGCGAATAGACCAATCAAACCACAGACTCGTAAAAAGCCAAGCTCTTCACCGATGATTGCAAAAATGAAATCGGTGTGAGCATCCGGTAAAAAAAATAATTTTTGCAAGCTTTGGCTCAAACCTTTTCCGAACCATCCTCCGGTGCCCAAAGCGATGAAAGATTGAATAATTTGAAACCCCGAATCCAGCGGGTCATCCCATGGATTGAGAAAGGCCAGAAGTCGTCGCAATCGATAAGATTGGCTCAAGATAAGCAGCACGGAAATTATAGAAAATACTAGTACGCTTCCAAAAATATGAATCGGTTTAGCGCCTCCCGCATAGATCATCAGTAACAAAGTCAGGGCAATCAAGACCACTGTACCAAAGTCAGGCTGCAGCAAAACGAGAACCAAATAAATGCTAATGACGATAAAATTAGGACTGATTCCCCGGAAAAAGGAGTCCAAAAATTCCTGTTTGCGTCCCAGATAAGAGGCGACATAGAAAATCAGAATAATCTTGAGGATTTCAACAGGCTGAATCCCAATTCCTCTGAAGCGAATCCAACGGCGGGCTCCATTTACTTCATGTCCGATGCTCGGAATCAATACCAAGACGAGCAACAATAGCATGAACAACATCATTGAAGGGATCATTTTTTCCCAAAGCAGGTACTTCATACGCATCCCTATCCATAGCGCCACGCATCCCAAAAAGAGATGGAGCAAATGAGCCATTAAAAAATGCGCGCTGGTTTCAAAACGCAATTCTGCATAAACCGCGCTGGTGCTGTAAATCATTACCGTCCCAAACAAGGTCAAACTCACAATACAGAAGCTTAACAAGGGATCGTATTCGGGTTTCATGGATTACTATTTCAGCAGGCAAATGTCTCATCCTCGCACTGAAGCCAACATAACAAATTCAACATGCAGTTGAAAGTCAATTTCTTTCCCGTGTTGGAGTAGCAATTTTTTTGTAAAAATCCATGTATTATACTCTGACTCAACAAATGTGATTTCAACTTTGTTGAAATTTTGCTAGAAAGTAAAAAGTCAGATAATGAACAGCGTCTGCAAAAATGGCTGCTTCTCTCTAGACAAAAACACGCAACCTCCTTATTCGAACAAAAAAGAGAATTTTTTCGATGGCAGGTGGAACTGAAAAAAATTAACTCAATAGCCGAAAGAGTCATGGAGTACACTAAAATTCTTGTTGTTGATGACGACAAAAACATGACACTGTTGTTGAGTGAAATTCTAAAAGATCTGGGACATGAAGTAGCTATTGCTCATTCGGCGGAGGAAGCAATGGAACTGATTGAATCAGAAGATTTTTATATCGTAATTTCGGACCTGCAATTGCCCGGCATGTCCGGGATTGATCTATTGCGTTTTATCAAAGGCTTCAACAATTTGATTCAAGTATTCATTATGTCCGCCCACAGTAATAAACAAAGAGTGATCGCATGTCTGAAAGCAGGAGCAACGGATTATTTTGAAAAACCCTTCAACACGGAAGACGTGATTATATCGATGCAGGCCGCCATTCACAGGGTTCATAAATGGGCCCAACTCGTGATGAATTCTGAATGATTCCGGCATCAAAACGCAAATATTCTTTTCGTTGGGCAAGCCCCTATCGTCCCTTTTGCCCCAAAAGAGATAAGATGCTGCCAAGAATAATTATGGGAAGCATGACTGTCCTGATTCTTTAAAGTCACCGACAAAAATTGCTCCGCGGCTAATCCTGGATCGGGAGATATAAAACTTGTTATTATTAGCGAGTTTGAGTAAACAAGCGGGCGGTTCACAAAAAAAAGTATGCTTTTTTTTTGCCTGAAAGATGGGAAAATCCATCTACTCCGGTCTTTATATTCGGAAAGATCATGTTAAGAGGAAATGCAGTTTATGCGCAGTCGGGTGGGGTGACCAGCGTCATCAATGGTTCCGCTTATGGTGTGATTACCGAAGCAATGAAGGCGGAGTTTATTGAGAAAATTTACGGTGGATTCCAGGGGATTAATGGCATTCTGGAGGAAAATTTGATCGATTTACAAGAAGAATCCCCCAGCACGATTGAAACATTGCGCTATACTCCGGGAGCAGCTTTAGGATCATGTCGTCGTAAATTACCGGATTTGGAAAAAAATCGTCATGAATTTGAAAGAATCATCCGGGTGCTCGATGCGCACAACATTCGCTATTTTTTCTACAACGGTGGTAATGATTCCATGGATACCACCTGTAAAATCGCTCGGGTTGCTGAACAAATGGGATATGAACTGATCAGCATCGGGGTGCCCAAAACCGTCGACAATGATCTCCCCATCACAGACAATTGTCCTGGATTTGGTTCCACTGCAAAATATAATGCCATTTCAATTTTGGAAGGTGGTATTGACGTGGCTTCCATGTATCGGGACTCCACTAAAGTCTTTGTGATGGAGACAATGGGAAGGCATGCGGGATGGATTGCTGCAGCAACGGCCTTGGCACGTCGTTCGGAAGGCGAACCTCCTCATCTCATCTTGCTACCCGAAAGACCTGTTGTTGAAAAGCAATTTTTAAAGAAGGTGCAAGAGGTGGTCGCTCTCAATGGATTTTGCGTCGTGGCCGTTTCGGAAGGGGCAAAAGGAGAGGATGGACGGTTTCTTTCCGAAAGCGGAACAACCGACCAATTTGGCCATGCGCAATTGGGGGGCGTTGTCCATGTGCTACAATCGCTCATCAAAGAAAAATTGGGACTTAAAACCCACGGAGCTCTTTTGGACTACTGTCAACGATCAGGCAGGCATTTGGCCTCCCGGGTGGACCTCGAACAGGCAATTGCGTGCGGGCAGCATGCGGTGGCCATGGCAAAGGACCAATTGAATGGTCAGATGGTCATCCTTGTGAGGGAAAACAACGATCCTTACCGCTGGAGTGTCAGTCATACCGATGCCGCGAACATTGCCAATCAAGAAAAATTGCTGCCTGACTTTTATATCAGTGCTGACGGTTTCGACGTCACAGAGGCGTTTATCAAATATTGTCGCCCGTTGATTGAAGGAGAAGATTTTCCACCTTTTTCTGCTGGCATTCCACGATATGGACAATTGAAAAAACACTTCATTCCCAAAAAATTACCTGCCTTTTAAAGGGGTCGGTACGCCGATGCAGGTGATTCACTTGAAACATCAACCGTCAGCCTTGTGGAGTTTTTTCTTGTATGGCAGACACGACGTGATCGGCTGAGTCGTCGGTAATTGTCTTTTTACCTTTCAAAAAGGGTTGCTCCGGACATTAAGAAAATCGCTTTCACTTTAAATTATGATCAAGGAAGACATACAAATTGAAGTGACAAATTTGCATAAGAGTTATCATGACGGAGAAGGCCGGATTTTGCACATCCTCAAAGGACTGACCTTCCAAGCGCCAAAAGCGGCAACCGTTTCTATCATGGGAACTTCAGGTGTCGGGAAAAGCACCTTTCTGCATCTTCTCGGTGGCTTGGATAAAGCAGATTCAGGAGAAATCAGGATTGAAGAAAAAGAACTGTCAAAAATGACGAGTGAAGAAATCGCGCGATTTCGTAATGAACAGGTGGCATTTGTTTTTCAATTCCATCACTTGTTGCAAGATTTCACAGCGTTGGAAAATGTCGTCATGCCCCTGCTTATCAAACACAAACCCCGGGAATTCGCTCAAAAAGAAGCAAAAAAACTTTTAATGAAAGTTGGATTAAAAGGACGTTATAATCACAAACCGTTTCAGTTGTCCGGAGGAGAACAACAACGAGTGGCCATTGCCCGCGCTATTTCCAATTCTCCCAAAATTCTACTGACTGATGAACCGACAGGCAATCTGGATCAGGAGACGGGACAACAAATTGTGGATTTGTTGCTCCACCTGAACCGAGAATACGGGATCACTCTCATCGTGATTACCCACAATCCGACATTGGCGAGCAGCATGGAATTTCAGTATGAACTTGCTGATGGATTGCTGCATCCAATCCGATTTCCTTCTTAAAATTAAAATCTATTCCTGAAAGCCATGAGCCTATCCGCGACTCAATCACCTGTTTGGAGAAATTGCCTCCGGTTTTTATTGTTATGCATGCTTTTAACTGTTGTTCTTTCATTGCTGGTAGTCGGTCGAAGTATGGCGCAACAATCGGTTATTACTGCAATCGAAGTGGTCGGTACATCCGAATTGGAAGCCTCACAAATTCTCGTCAAGCTTGAAAGTCAGATTGGACAAACTATTGACAGGCAAAGGATCATTCGGGATATCAAAGCCATTTATCAAATGGGATTGTTCAGCAATGTCCAGGTAGAGACGGAGCAGCAAGAAACTGGCTTCTTATTGCGCTTTGTGGTGACGGAACGTCCACGCATCCAGACCATTCGACTCAGTGGGGCTCGTTTGATTTCCGAAGAAGATCTCAAAGAGGCAATACAGACCAAAGATCATGGGATTTATGACCCGGCAAAAATCAAACAGGATGAGAATATAATCCGGGGTCTGTACCGCAAAGAAGGATACGTCCGCACCAAAGTTTCCACACATACAGAAGCGATTACCGAAAAAAAATATCGAGTGGATTTTGTCATTGAAGAAACCCCCCAAGTCTTTTTGACCAATATCCACACGAAAGGCAACCAACTCTTTTCGGAATTGGATATCAAGCGCTTTATCACCAGCGCGGAGATCGATTGTTTTTCCTGGTTCAATGAGTCGGGTATTTTCAATGAAGAGCGTGTCAATCAGGATCTGGCCTTGATTGCGCAAAATTATCTCACCGAAGGATACATCAAGGTTTTTATTGACAAACCCCGAGTGCTCCTCTTTCATAATCCTGAATTCAGCCGCTTGGAGGTATTCCTCAATATCAATGAAGGGCAACAGTATTTCACGGGAAAAGTGGATATCAGTGGGGATCTCCTCCTGAATAAAGAAGCGTTGCTGGCCCTGCTGGAGTTAAAAGAAGGAAGTGTCTACAATCCCTTTCTGCAAAATCAGGATCGTGCAATATTGAATGAGGTCTATCAGGAACAAGGATATGCCTTTGTTCGGGTGATTCCCCGTACTCGGCTTGATGACCAAAAACACATAGTTGACGTTACCTATCACATTGAGAAAAAGGAAAAAGCCTATATCGGTCGTGTTGAATTTTCCGGAAACGTAGAAACCCGGGATTTTGTCATACGTCGGGAATTCGAGGTCAAGGAAGGAGAACTCTATAACGGGAAAAAATTGAAAGAGAGCCAGGACAACCTGGAAAGGCTGGCATTTTTTGAACCTGGTTTGATTTTGGAAAAAGAGACCACGGAGGAGGAAGACAATATTCTGGACGTTATTGTTTCCTTAAAAGAAGCGCAAACAGGAACATTCCAGGCACAATTGGGATACAGTGAAGTGTCTAAATTATCCGCAGGGGTTTCAGCTTCGAAAATCAATCTCTTTGGGAGAGGACAGAAGTTGAGCTTCGATGCTAAATTTGCTCAGGAAGGGGTACGAAATGATTTCAGCGTGACCTTCACTGAACCGCGGGTTTTCGGGTCACATTTTTCTTCTTCAGTCACGCTTTTCCGGAAATCCATTACCAGTGATTCGAATCCGGAGGATGACCGGATAGAAAACGGATTTTCAGTATCCGTCGGCTATCCTGTTTATCGTCGTTTGCGCTTTTCCATCCGTTTCAGTACTGTCGACCGACTCTTTGTTCATGACACTCCTTCTATTCACAAGCGATCCATCGCCCCGTCCCTTACATACAATACGCAAAATCACCCTATTTTCCCCAATGCCGGGATCAATACCGCCTTCACGATCGTACAGACGGGTGGAAAGATATTGGGAGGAAACACCCAATTCCGTGAATATGACTTTCGCTACCGGCAGTTTTGGGCGTTCAACAAGAATCGGACCCTTGTCTTAATGGCCCAAACCCGTTTGGGATTCTTGGAAAAAATTGGAAGCAAGAAAATTCCCCGTGAAGACCGCTATCGCATTGGAGGCATCAGTACAGTTCGAGGACATGATTTTGGTGCCATTGCCGGTCCCTATGACAGAGGAGAGGTCCCTCCTGATTTAACTCAAGAGATTACCGAATTACAGGAAGGCGGAATTTTTCGACGGATATTTAACCTGGAACTCGTTTTTCCATTGGAGAATGATCCGGTGAGTAACATCCGGGGCGTTGTTTTTTATGATGCTGGAAACGTCAATGCTGAAACGGAGCAGTATGTCATTCTTGACAAAAAAGAGCCGGGTTTCTTTGATCTTCGTCACAGCGCAGGAATCGGAATACGACTGATTACTCCCATTGGGGTTTTAAGATTCGAATTCGGACAAAAACTGGATCAACATCCGGGTGAGTCTCCCGACAAATTTAATTTTACTATCAGTGGTTTGTTCTAGACGGTTCGCTTTTTAATTTACCCTGACCAATTCAATATGCGTATCATCGATCTATATCATCACCATGCCCCTGTTTTTTCTATCGAAATTTTTCCCCCTAAGACAATAGAAGGAGTGATTTCTCTTCAAGAAAAGTTGTCGATATTCCAAGAATACTCACCAGATTTTATTTCCGTGACTTACGGCGCTGGCGGAGGAACCCGTCAAAATACGCACGCGCTGGCATCCTTTATTAAAAGTAAATTGGCTGTTGAAGCCATGGCGCACTTGACTTGTGTTTCTCATACTAGGGAAGAAATTCGTGAAGTGATCGATCATCTGGCAGAAGTAAACATTGAAAATCTCATGATCCTTCGGGGGGATCCTCCCCGCGGAGAAACACAATTCAAAAAACCTGAAAATGGTTTTGAGTATGCCAGCGAATTGATTACTGCCGTGAAGCAACGTGGCGATTTTGGCATAGGGGCAGCCGGTTATCCGGAAGGGCATCCTGAAACTCCTGATCCGAACGAGCATTTTGAACATTTCCTGCTTAAAATTGAAGCAGGAGCTCAATTCATCGTCACCCAATTTTTCCTGGACAACGATTTTTTTTTCAAATGGCGTGATCAAGTCCGTTCCCGAGGAGTGACTGTCCCTTTGGCAGCCGGTGTGATGCCCGCCTTGTCGGCAACGCAAATCACTCGCTTTGCCAAGATGTGTCGGTGTTTTATTCCCACACGTTTGATTGACGAATTACAATGTTATGAAACAGACGCCGAGGCGATGTATCAGGTAGGATTGGATTTTGCCAGGCAACAAATCGAAGGTCTTCTTAAAGAAGGGGTGGATGGGATCCATCTTTATGCCCTCAACCGCTCAAAGGCCGTGGAGCAATTGGCTCCTCTCATCACAAACAAGACAAAAGATCGTGTCCAAAACGGACAATCCTGAAGACGCGTTGATATCTCTCCTTTTCAAGAACGCTGTTCAATAGGAATATAATCCGTGGCTGTGGAACCTGTATAGATTTGACGGGGGCGAGCAAGGCGGTGGTTGGGGTTTTCCATCATCTCTTTCCACTGGGCAATCCAACCAGGTAGTCGTCCGAGGGCAAACATAACTGTGAACATGTTGGTAGGAATACCTATGGCACGATAGATGATGCCGCTATAAAAATCGACATTGGGGAAAAGTTTACGTTCTATGAAATAATCCTCGGAAAGGGCACGCTCTTCCAATTCTATCGCAATGTCCAAAACAGGATCCTGTACCCCTAATTTCTTCAATACCCGATCACAGGCGCTTTTAATCACTTTCGCTCGAGGATCATAATTCTTATAAACCCTGTGTCCAAATCCCATCAAACGAAACCTGGAATTCTTGTCCTTCGCCATTTCGAGAAATTTTTCCGTATTTCCTCCTTCCGCGCGTATATGCTCCAGCATCTCGATGACTTGTTGGTTGGCTCCTCCGTGCAAGGGGCCCCAGAGTGCTAGAATTCCGGCAGCAACAGAAGCATAGACATTGGCGTGGCTACTTCCCACTCCCCGCACCGTAGAGGTGCTGCAGTTTTGCTCATGATCGGCATGAAGAATGAGAAGCAGATTGAGCGCATGAACCACATCTTCATCCAACTGATAATCTTCTGCAGGCACGGCAAACATCATTCGTAGAAAATTTGCGCAGTAAGAAAGTGTATCTTTAGGGTAAATGAAAGGTTGTCCCAGGGATTTTTTATAGGAAAAAGCAGCCAAGGTGCGAATTTTAGAAATCAGACGGGCCGTATTCAAATCCAGTTGGGCCATGTTGGCTTCTCCGGAGGTATCGCTGTAATATGCGGAAAGTGATCCCACCATTGCTGATAAAATAGCCATGGGATGGGCGTTGGTGGAAAAGCTCTCAAAAAAATGTTTCATCTCTTCATGAATCATCGCATGGCTACTGAGGGCATCAGAAAATTGATGCAACTCTTTTTGATTGGGCAATTTACCGTAAATCAATAGATAGGCCACTTCGATAAAAGTAGCGTGCTCCGCCAATTGTTCAATGGGAATCCCTCGATAACGCAAGATCCCTTTTTCGCCGTCGAGAAAGGTGATGGAACTCTCACATGCACCCGTATTGACATATCCCGGGTCCATTGTTATATAACTTGTTTGACTTCGCAACTTGCTGATGTCAATCGCATGCTCGTTCTCAGAACCAACAATCACGGGTAATTCGATCGATTTTCCATCAGGAAGATGCAATACCGCATATTCTGTCATAACTCCTCCGTCATCCATTGAATCAAATCAGGATGTTGTTTAAGGTTTAGTGCTGCCAGCGGGCCAACTGCGCAAGTATTGCTTTTTGCGCATGAAGCCGATTTTCTGCTTGATCCAAAACTACCGATTGCGGACCATCCACCACATCGTCTGTGATTTCCCGCCCCCGTTCTGCTGGCAAACAATGCATCACCAGCGTATTGAGCTTTGCGTGACTCAACAATTCTTGATTCACTTGAAAATCTTTCAACTGCGCAGATTTCGAAGCGAACTGCTCTTTCTGTCCCATACTCGCCCAGACGTCCGTATACAAGACATCGGCCTCCTGTACGGCTTCCTTTGCAGAATGGCAAAGAGAGACAGTGGATATTCCTAAATCTCTCACTGCCTCAAACAATTCCATGTCCGGCTTGGTTTCCGGAGCCGTTGCGACACATAGATGAAAGGGCAAACGAGCAGCCATACCAAGCCAAGAATGGGTCACATTGTTCCCATCTCCCAAATACACGACCTTCAAGTTTTCCAACTCGCCCAAATGTTCCTGGATTGTCAAAACATCTGCCATGATTTGGCAGGGGTGCTCCCAGTCGGTTAACATATTGACCACCGGAACTTCCGCATACTCGGCGAGTTCCACTACATGCTGATGGTCGAATGTGCGGATCAAAATCCCATCCACAAAGCGGGAAACGACCTTCGCAACATCCCGGATCGACTCACGTTTTCCAAATTCAAAGTCATTGGCTGTCAGATGAATCGTCTTGCCCCCCAGTTGAAAAATGCCCACTTCGAAAGATATCCGAGTCCGCAACGAAGCCTTGTGAAAAATCATGGCATAGGTTTTTTGATCCAGGAATCGTGGACATTTTCCCTCTTGGGTCGCCTCTTTCATTTCTTGCGCCAGTTCCAGATTGGCTTTAATTTCTTCAGAAGTCCAATCCAATATGGAGATAAAATTTCGCTTCATGATTTGTTATTGGTACGCTTTCATTCGTTCTACGTATTCACCGGTACGCGTATCAATTTTCAGCAATTCTCCTGTTTTAATAAAAAGTGGAACATTCACTGAATAACCGGTGACCAGAGACGCGGGTTTACTTGCGCCCGTCACCGTATTGCCTTTCTCTCCCGGGGACGTTTCTACGACTTCCAGGATGACAAAATTTGGCAGGTTGAGGCCAATTGGTCTTCCATTGAAAAAACCAATGGTCACTTGCATGCCTTCAATTAAGTAATGCGCCGCGTCTCCAACAACCTCTTTTTCCAGACTGATTTGCTCATAGGAAGTGTTGTCCATGAAAAAAAAATCGCTCTCATCACTGTAGAGATATTGCATTTCCCGGTCTTCGGTATCAGCCGGTTTCAATTTCTCTCCGGTTTTAAAAGTGCGGTCCAAGACTGCTCCGGTGATCATATTGCGGACTTTGGTTCTGGTAAAAGCATTCCCTTTACCAGGTTTGACAAATTGGTATTCTATGATCTGGAAAGGACTTTCGTTCAGTTCGATTCTTAGTCCTTTTCGAATATCCGATGTTTCGTACAATTTTTCCTCATGGTATGTAAAGGGAAATTCCGATGGTCTTTAAAGCAATGTTCGCCCTGGCAATAGTGATTTTTCCAATAAAAAGTATAGCCCATTCGATGCTCAAATAAAAGCTGATTTCATGGACCATCTTTCATGATTTGTGAATAAAGGCTGCGGACGGTTTGACTGGTTTTTTGGTATGTTTTATAGACATTGGTAACGGAGAAGCCATGATGATGCAAAAACGCAATCAACTTCCGGGATTGCAAGTGATCGAAATCGAGCATGTTGGTATCAGTGTCACAAAGCAAGCGCAGATAGCTTTCCATCAGGCGATAAAAAGTATAGGCCTTTCTCAACGTCTCACTTGTGGGGTGATCCAGAATTTGGTGTTTTTCTAATTTTCTCAAGACCTCCAAGGTACGGGGGTTTTGCAAATCCGGGATTTTTTCTCCACAAGACATTTGCAGATATTGAGTGAGGTATTCAATATCGAGCATGCCTCCATATCCTTCTTTGATATTTTTCTGGTGCTCCGTTTCTTGCAAAACCTCTTTTTCCTTTCGTCCGCGTAGGTGCGCAATTTGTTGTTTGAGGTCTTTGGGGATACGGTTTCCGAAAATGGCCCTCGTTTTTGTTTCTTCTACCGCAACAACCCAGTCATGCTCCAAGTCTCCTGCAACAACCCTTCCTTTGAGTAGTGCCTGCCGTTCCCAAGGTAAGGAAGTCTGATGATAGGTTTCGTAGTAGGACAAAGTACTGACCAAAGGTCCGTCATTTCCCGAAGGACGAAGACGGGTGTCCACTCGATAGGCATATCCATTTCGAGTGAAGGAAGAAAGTGCTGAGATGAGACGCTGGATCAATTTAGCATAATATTCGTAATTGCTGATTTGCCTGGGACCGGATGTTGTCCCTTCCCCGGAACAAATAAAAATGAGATCCAAATCCGAATGGTATGTCAACTCACTGCCTCCCAATTTTCCCATGCCTATAATTGCCAGACGTGCGGGTTCTTTGCAGGTATAGGGAAACCCGAATCGTTCGCTCATTTGCTCTCGGACGATAAGATAGGTTGCTTGCAAGATAACTTCGGCAAGTATGGTCAAGCGTTGCCGTGCTTGCTCATAAAACTGGATGCCTTCCAACTCCGCACTACCAATTAAAAAAGTGATGGCATGCTTGAATTCTCTTAAAGCGTCCAAGCAATCTTCTTCTCCCTCACATTCATCCAGTTTTGCTGCTAATTGTGCTTCCCAATCGACACGAGAATGCAGAATTTCTCTGGCATCCAACTGTTTGAGCAGTTCCAAGTGGTTAAGCAGATAATTCCAGAGAAATTCACTGGTTTCAGCAATACGGGACAAGCGTTGCAGGGAAGCGGGGTGTTCTAGTAAGTGTTGATAGTAATCCACTCGGGCTTGAATGCGTTCGAACAGCTGCTGAAAACGAAGGGCAAGCGGGTTGGTATCTTTACGAGATGCATCGGTATGCGCACTTTCCGATTGGCGGATGAGTGCAGCGAATTGACGTGCCGAATTCTCGAAAAGCGCATGCTCCTCTGTAGAAATATCAACAAAATGCGTGTTGTTGCGGATTGCGGCTTCTATTTCAAGGTACTCCTGGTCAAACAAAGCGCTGAAAATAGAACGCACTCGGAACATGGCATCTTTGAGATCCTGGAGAAAATGACGACGCGCTCTTTCAATATCTTCTTCCTCATACCCCATATGCCGTGCCAGAATCTGTTGCTGTCTCACGTCTCCGGGAATGACATGGGTTTGGAGTTCCTGGACCATTTGCAGTCGATGTTCCAACTTACGTAAGTAGATATAAGCATGCCGAAGGGCGTTAGCATCCGAAAAAGGGATGTAGTTTTTTTGCGCTAAGAGGTCGATCGTCTTCAAGGTATTTTGCAAGCGCAGAAAAGGTTGTGATCCACCATAGAGGAGTTGGAAAATCTGGACAAAAAATTCAATTTCTCGAATACCACCCACCCCCAATTTGACATTCAAATGCTCTTTGAGGTGTTCCTTTTCAATCCGCTCCTTGATCTTTCGAATCTCGCTGTGCATGTTTTTATCAATCTGTTTGCTGTAAATGAACGGAGAGAGATTCTTGAGAAGCATCGTGCCAGCCGTCAGGTTACCTGCAACAGGTCTGGCTTTGACCAGGGCTTGCCGTTCCCAGGTTGTTCCCTGGGTTTCATAGTAAAACTCCGTTCCTTCCAGACTCTGGAAGAGAGGAGCGGTTTCTCCTCCTGGACGGAGGCGCATATCAATTCGTGCCACAAATCCATCTTCAGTTGTCTCTCCAAGCATTTCAATCCAACACTGAGCGGTTTTGATCAAGGTTTTATCGGCGGTCAGTGGATGGTCGTATTCATTGGGATCTTCAGTACAAATCAACATCGGATCGATATCGGAGGAATAATTCAATTCATTACCCCCCAGTTTTCCGAGACCCAAGACAATGAAAGGGGCGGACTGCTGAAACAGTGCTGGCTGTTCTGAAGCATCATGCGGGATTTTGAAAGGAATGATCCCCTGAGCGATTTTGTGAGCCCCTTCCAGGGCAATTTGAGCACAACAGGTTGCTACTGCGGTCAGTTCTTCCAATATTTCCACAAAAGGCGCTATTTCTGCCAAATCCCGTATGGTGATCCGCAAAAACTCTTCATATTTGAAAAGACGAAGCTCTTTTTTCAGAATAGTTTTATCCAGAAAGTCGTATTGATTCAGTCGTTCCAACAGTTCAGCGAGCATCGTCTGCAACGACTTGCACTGCAGCAGAAAGGGTGATTCCAGTACGGTCGCGCCGAGTCGAGGATACTTCAGTAAGTGTCGGGTGAGGAATTCGCTGGTTGCAAAAATACTCAAAAGTGCCGGCGAATGGGGATGATTGAAATCAAATGGATGGCAGACTTTCTCTTCAAATAGCACGCAAAAATCGTCAAGCAGGACTAGAGCTTTTTTTAAATCACCGGACAACAGCAAAGGAGGAAGGATTTTTTCGAATCGTGCGGAAAATCCCGGAAGGCGGCGAAGTTCTTGAAATAGAGGTAGGATTGAATCGGAAGCGGAAAAACCGTTTCTTCGAAGATAAGCGGAAAGTGGCTGATTCCAATCGGAATCAGCCTGACATTGTCCAATAAGACTTTGCATCCACTCTGACATCGTCTCCATGGAATCCGGGGACCTTTATAGGATCCCCTTGAAATTAAATATCGAAGTACAAAGCAAACTCATAAGGATGAGGACGCAGTCGCATGCCATCAACTTCTACTTCCCGTTTGTACTCCAGCCAACTTTCGATCAAATCTTCGGTGAAAACCCCGCCCTTGAGCAAGAAATCTCCACCTTTTTCCAGATTGTCGAGCGCCTCATCCAAACTGGCAGGCACACCGCGGATATCTCCGGCATCTTCCGGGCTCAAATCGTAAATATTTTTATCCATCGGAACAGGTGGCTCGATTTTATTTTGAATTCCATCCAGACCGGCCATCAACATGGCGGCAAAAGCCAAGTAGCCATTGCAAGAAGGATCCGGGGTACGGAATTCCACGCGCTTTGCTACTTCATTTGCAGAATACATCGGAATCCGGCATGCCGCACTGCGATTCCTTTGGGAATAAACCAAATAGATTGGCGCTTCATAACCGGGAACCAGCCGTCGATAGGAATTGGTGGTCGGATTGATAAACGCGCACAATGCCGGGGCATGTTCCAGCAATCCACCGATATACCAGCGGGCTTCGTCGCTCAACCCCGCATAACCCTGCCCGAAGAAAGTGTTTTTACCGTCCTGCCAAATGCTCTGATGACAATGCATTCCGGAACCATTGTCCTCAAAAATGGGTTTAGGCATAAAGGTCGCTGTTTTTCCATAACGTTTTGCCACATTCTTCACAATATACTTGTAAGTGATCAGTTTGTCCGCCATCTTCGTCATCGTGTCAAAACGCATATCGATTTCGGCTTGACCCGCAGTTCCTACTTCATGGTGATGGACTTCGATTTCAATCCCGGCTTTTTCCATTTCCATCACCATTTCAGAACGAATATCCTGCTGACTGTCCATCGGGGGAACGGGGAAATACCCTTCTTTATAGCGAGGTTTATATCCGAGATTCGGATTTTCTTCTTTGCCTGAATTCCAAAAGCCTTCTTCCGAATCGATATAGTAGAAACCATGATGATAGGTCTGATCAAAACGAATGTCATCGAAAATAAAAAACTCGGCTTCCGGTCCAAAATAAATGGTATCTCCAATGCCTGTCGATTTTAGATAATTTTCCGCCTTTTGGGAGACATATCGTGGATCTTTGGAATAGCGTTCCCCGGTGACCGGATCCCCAATGTCACAGATAACATTCAGGGTCGATACCTTGGTGAAAGGATCCATGAAATGCCCTTCCGAATCTGGAAAGAGCAACATGTCGCTTTCTTGAATTCCCTGAAATCCACGAATACTGGAACCATCAAATCCGGCTCCTTCTTCAAAGACATCTTCCGTCAAGCCATGCGCAGGAATCGAAAAATGCTGCCACACTCCCGGAAGGTCAATGAAACGCAAATCAATAAACTCTACGTTGTTTTCTTTAACAAATGTAATCAATTCTTTTGGTGTCATACGAGTCTCCCTTTCTTTATTGCTGGAAGGAACTGAATCAGTGAAATCGTTAAATTCGCACTGAGGTTGGGTTACATGTTGGTCAATTTTATTGAATCAATGAGTGTAACTATTCAGGTGCGAGTTTCCTGGGTTTGCGGGTATTTTCCTTAGAAAAAGCCCACTAAATCATCTACTTTTGAGGTATTTTGACGCAATTTAGAGGTTCTGTCGACCTCTAGCACAGTGTTTTCGCACCTGAATAGTTACCAATGAGTTATTTTAACAATGGCTTGCAGTGAAGCAGATTAGAAGAGGCTTGCGAAAAATGCAAGCAAATCCCACCATCGAACGCGCCGGTCTCAGTTTTCAATAAATCTCCCTCTATGTACCATAGTAATTCTCCATGCAGCAAAATCCAAACCATTCCATAACTGTATGAATTTCAATGCTTTTTTTAAAATTAATTTATGCAATCCGCACATTTTTTAATCACTTGCTTAAAAAAGTGGCAGGAAACAGCAATTTTGTGCTTGCATGATTGCCGACAATCTTGAATGAATACGGGGTTTGTGACCAAAAACAAAGATTTGTTTCCAAACCGAGAGGATTCTCTCTATGACCCATACGCCAAAAGAACGCTATCCGCATCTTTTGTCAGCAGAACTGATGATTGATGGCGAAACGGTACACGGGCAGGTTACAAACTGGTCCCCTGAAGGAATCCAAATACTTTCTGCAGAGCCACTTTGTGAAGCGGTCTCCTATCGCATCCAATTTTTTTTGGAGCGAAACCGATTTGGCGAAGAGATAGAGTTCACGGAAGGGACCTGGGAGCGTGAAGGGAATGTGGTATGGACTTTCCCTTACAGAGAAGGTTGCTGGATTGGTATCGAATTCGATACTACTCTTGATCTTCCATTTGAGGAAATTGACGATTTTTTCACTGCCAGAGATTTCTGCCATATTGCGATTTTTTCTGAATCCGATCAAGGACTCCGCCCTTCGTCTTTCGACTCGCAACTCCCAATTGAATTCAATCAGGTTGTCCAACTTCCTGCAATTGACCGGCAATGGTACCTTTGGACACTGTGGGGAATCATCGTTTTATTGGAAATTTGGATCCTCGTACTGCTCTTCAGGCGCTAAAACTCAAGCAAAACTATGTAACCTGAGTTCGACATAAATCTTCAATAATATGAGTATCCTAGTGTATATGTCATTCCTGCGAAGCTTGTCCTTGCGAAAGCGGGGACAAGCTTCGCAGGAATGACAAGGTTTCTCTAAGATATTAAGATTCCATAACATATTGAATTTATTAAATTCTTATCTCGAACTCAGGTTATGTAGAATCGTTCCCACGTTTTTCACGGGGATACCGTTTCAACTACTAAACGGTCGCAAGGGCTGCATATGCGTTCCGTCGTAAAGCGACGGAACGGTCAATCAAGCAGCGAGCGATGGGAAATTCGACTCGAAAAGATTAATTTTTTGGACGATGGATTCAGCGTTTTTTGATGCCATAGGGAGATTCTTGATAGAGGACATCCCCGGAGACATGGGGGATCAGTTTGCCCGAGTGATGACGGATCAATAAATATCCTTCTGCCGTCAGGCCGGCTATGGTGCCAAAATCCCAACCCTCGATTGTCTCATACTGCACAGCAGCGCCCAATGAATTGGAATGACGTAGCCATTCTTCCAGCAGATCGGCAGTCCCTTGTTTTGTCAGTTCCAGAATCACTTGTTCCACTTGCAGCAATGTTTCCCGAAATACCAAATCCAGTTCGATATTCTTTGTCGATTCTACTTGAAGCGTGGTAAGAGTTTGCTGCAGGTCTTGAGGAAAATCCTGCGGACTCCCCAGACAATTGATGCCAATCCCAACCACCAAAATGGGGGAACCCACTTCAGCCAGGTTGGTTTTTTCCAGGAGAATCCCACAGATTTTTCGCTTGCCTATCAGAACATCGTTGGGCCATTTGAGCCTGGGTGGAGTGTTGACGAAGGGGCTCAATGTCCGGGTGACGGCAATACCTGCCAATAAAGAATAAATTCCGAGTTGCTCCCTGTGGGTTTGGGGATGAATGACGACGGAAAATGTGAGATTTTTGCCAGGAAAAGAAATGTATTCGCGTCCGCTTCTTCCCCGGCCCCCCCGTTGCGATTTTGCGGTCACAACCAAGCCATGCACTTTCAGATATTGATTTTCCCTCATTAGAAATGAATTGGTTGAATCAACTTCATCCAGGTAAATAATGCGGTGTCCAATAAGATTATGAGAGGTCAACAGAGCCTCCTGACAACGGGAACGTTTGCAAATTAGCGCAACAGAAAATCTTTAATCACTACCCTACCATTTGCATCACCATCTTGGTCTCGAGGGATGTAGACGACCGCTTGGATTTCTGCTTGAATCCCGACCACTTCCGCCACCAGACGAATCTCGTACCAATTACTGTGGAGGATGAAAAAGTCCTGATAGTTGTGTCTTGTCAAATCCAAAGGACGCAGGGCTTCATCGATACTTCTGAAATCCGGAAAACGCGCGCGTTTCCCTTCTTCACCATAAGTCATCAGAGCCGCAGCAATTTCTTCAGAAAACTCAGCAAATTCCTGTAAATGTTCCTGATTTTCGGGAGGTCTTCCCAACTCTGCATAATATTGGGTATTTTGCTCGAAACGCCTGAGGAATACGTCAATTTCATCCCGGGTTGCTAAATTCACATTCAGGCGGGGTTCAACGTCCAGTCCTTGGGCAATACCCACCTGATGGACTGTGAAATGCCGTTTCCAATCTTCATAGGGGATTTCACTTTCCACAATCCCCTCGATCAATTTGAGTTCAGTGAGCCGATCGAAGCCGCGGTTTTTAATTTTCAAATCAGGAGCTGCTTGAAAATCGAGGTAGGCCGGATCCTCGATTCCTTGGACTCCTGCCTCGTTGGAGTAGGGTGTTCCATTATCCCTGGCATCGGACCAGTCGAAAATAGCGGCATACAAAGGCGCAATCTCTTCCAACTCCAGATAATAATATCCCGGTCGTTCCGTAGTACCTTCCGGTTGCCGGATTTCGATGGGGATCTGAGTGACCTGATTGACGAACTGATTGAAAATAATGCGATCTGTCGGCGTATCTGGCGCCCGAGTTCCTTTTTTGGTTTGAATGCGATTGAGATTGAAAAGGTGGTCGATGGGACGGACATACGGCGTATAAAAGATGGCTCCTTTGAAATCGTGTTCCGTGGAAGCAGGAAAAATTCCTTCCGGCAAAGGAATCAATTCACTGGGTGAATCTTGGAAGGAAAACTCTGAATCAGCACCAGTAAACTGGTAGATATAGGCAAGCTGTTCAAAAAAAATGTTTTCGTTGAATGAAAGCGCCGCCAAAACGGCTTTGAACATGGATTTGACGACGGACTGAGCCACAAAGGAAGATTGGAAATTTTCAATTGCCCGGATTTCCAAAGTGGTTTCAAAGTGAAATTCGGTCATGAAAATCGTCACCAGCAACATTACCAACATGGTCAGAACCAGCGCAATACCAGGGCGTCGAGGTATTTTTCCATGAGTAAACCGCACGGACTGACTGGAGGATGCATCGCTATCCATCTGAGCACTATGATTCACTTGAACGGTAAACTTCCACTCCTGAGAGAAAATCATGGAAGCCCTTGTTTCGTGAAGAAAATATGAGAATCAACAGAAGCCAACCCCCGGTCGACACAGTGATCCAAACTCCGATTTCGCGGAAAACATTTGAGAAAAACCCAGGAATGCGGAGGCCTTGTTTGAGCACTACAATTCGGCAGAGCCATTTTCCAGGGGTTTGTCCACTGAAACTCTGAAAAACTACAAAATATCCCAAAAACAAAATCATCGAAATACAGACGGCAAAAATAACCTGAGGGATACCTGAGATGCCGTTGTAGAACCAGATCCAACCTTCGATCAAGGCTCCTCCGCTGCTCCAGTCGATCAAACAAGTTAAAATTCCCAAGATCGTATAGTCAATAATACGGGCCAGGAATCGGGTTCCCAGCGACGCATAGTGGTTCGTTGCCAGCTTGGTTTCCGGGAATTGCGAAGGAAAAGATTGTGGATTGCGTAGTCCGCCAAAGCGGAACAATCCGCAAATGGGACAGAATGAAGTTTTAGGATCAGAAATTTTGCTGTGGCAATGCGGGCATGTTTGCGGTGTCATGTTTGCGGTACTCGTTGAATTCGGGCTCCCAACGTGTTCAGGCGCTCATCAATCTTTTCGTATCCTCGATCAATCTGATGAATGTTCTGAATTACACTATTGCCTTTCGCGCCGAGGGCGGCAATCAGGAGTGACATCCCGGCACGAATATCGGGAGAGAACAAAGGGGCGCTGGCAGGAGCGCCCATCAGAGAAGCCGGACCGGTGACTACGATCCGATGCGGATCACATAAAATGATTTTAGCTCCCATGTTAATCAGTTTGTCCACCCAAAACAATCGGCTTTCGAACATTTTTTCAAAAATCAATACTGTCCCTGAACATTGAGTGGCAACAACGATCATAATGCTGAGCAAATCGGAAGGGAAACCAGGCCATGGTGCGTCATCGATCTTGGGAACGCCTTCAAAAGGATCGGAACGAATCCGCAAATTATTCTGTTGGGGAACCCAGATATCGTCTCCCCGGAGTTGTATTTCCACCCCCAGTTTGTCATACATCATACGAATCATGCGGATGTGGGGAATCCCTGCTTGTCGAATCAACAATTCGCCTCGAGTCATCACCGTCAATCCGATAAAGGATCCCACTTCGATATGGTCAGGCTGGATCGTATATTCGCATCCGTGCAAACCGGACACTCCTTCAATGAAGAGAGTATTGCTCCCGATCCCGATAATTTTGGCTCCCATGTCATTCAAACAATGGCACAACCCCTGGACGTGCGGTTCACAAGCAGCATTGTAAATGGTCGTATTCCCCACCGCCGTCACCGCAGCCATAATCGTATTCTCGGTCCCCATCACACTGGCCTCGTCCATATAGATGTCGGCGCCTTTCAGTCCGTTGGTGAACATGCGGTAATTGGCCCCTTCTCCCAATTCTATTCGGGTTCCCAAATCTTTCAATGCCTGCAAGTGCGTGTTGACCGGACGGACGCCGATGGTATCGCCTCCCGGTCCGGGAAGGTGAATGGATCCATAGCGAGCCAGCATAGGGCCTGCTAATAAAAACGATCCTCTGATCAAAGAAGCCTGGTGAAAGAAAGGCGTATCCGAGGTGATGGACTGGGCATGCAAACAGAAAGTGTGGGCATCCAAACGGCTAATTCGCATTCCCAGGCTTTCCAATAGTTCCAACATGCTTTGAATGTCCAGAATATCGGGAATATTCCGCAGGATGATGGGTTCGCTTGTTAAAATAGCAGCCGCCAGCACAGGCAATGCTTCATTTTTATTGCCGGTTGGCGTGATTTCACCTGAAATCGGATTGCTACCTTCTACAATAAACTGATCCACTTGAAATGGTCCCTAACGCAAAAATGTAATCTTGGTGGAAGCAGAAAGATTGGCTACCACTTGCTGTCACGAAGGGTAATATTTTGAGCGCCGATGTTCCACTATCGGCATACGCTGCCGTATTTTGTGGAGATAATCGAGGTCAATCGTGCCGATGATGGTCTCCACGCGTTCGGACGCACGGGAGATGATCGTTCCCCAGGGATCGATGAGGACGCTATTTCCAAAAGAGAAACGGTTGCCGGGATGACGTCCCCATTGAGCAGGTGCTGCAATATAGACTTGGTTTTCAATGGCGCGGGCTTGCAACAAAGGGAACCAATGACTTTTTCCCGTTTGCAGGAAAAAAGCGGAAGGGACAAAAACAACTTCCGCTCCTTTATCTCTCAAATGCTGATACAACCCTGGAAAGCGGACATCGTAGCAGATGCTCAATCCGATCTTTCCAATTTCATGCTCGACAACCACCGTATCCATGCCTGGCGCAATTTGCCGCGATTCCAAACTTCGCAAGGTCGGGGCATCGACATCGAAGAGATGGATTTTTCGATAGATCCCACGGATTTCTCCCCGACCGTCCAGCAAAATCGAAGTATTGTAGAGGTGTTCGGAATAATCTGGCACAATTTCATAGATGCTTCCCAGCAGAACGGAGATTCCATAGCGCGCTGCGTAGTTCCGAAAGCTTTGCACGATCTCGCCATCCAGCGTTTGAGCTATTTTAAATTTACCTTCCGACGTGTTTCCCAAATACAAAAAAACTTCAGGAAATGCCAGCAAAGTGACGGCCTGCCGACTGGCTTTTTGGATTTGCTGATGAGCAAACTTTAAATTTTGCCGGAAATCGTCCCCCGAGTTCATCTGGACCAGCCCAATGCGGTGTGAATTCATAACTCTTCCTGAAAATAAGCGGGACCTATATGATGTCGGAGACGATCTAGATTGCCTGTGGAGGAAGTCAGTGTCAGATGGATGCCATCGTTTTTATATTCAATGGAATCCACACGGCTCCATTCGTAAATATGAGCCAAATTATGCGAGTTTTGATAATCGAGAAGCACCTCTACCGTATCCATTTTCTTTTCAAAAAAACGGACGATTTCCTCACGCAGTCCCGGCATGCTGCCATTGAATGCGGAAACAAACAAAGCCTCGGGATACTTTTTCTTGAGAATTGGCAACCGTGTTGGAGATTCCACCCGGTCAATTTTATTGAATAACAGTAGTTGGGGGATGCAATGGGCCTGCAGGTCATCCAAGACTTGCAGGGCCGTGTCGATATGCTCTGCATAATCGATGGCGTTGACGTCTACTACATGCAGCAGCAAATCGGCATCGCGGATGATCTCCAAGGTGGAGCGAAATGATGCGATTAACTCGTGTGGCAGATTTTTAATGAAACCCACCGTATCCGAAAGTAATATTTCAGGACGATTTTTCTCGTCCAGCAAGCGTGTCGTGGAATCCAAGGTGGCAAACAATTTATCTTTTACCAGCAATTCTGAATCCGTCAGCGCGTTCATGATGGTGGATTTTCCGGCATTTGTATATCCTATCAAACTGACTTGCAAACAATCACCGCGGCGTTTTTTCTGTATTTTCCGTTCATTGGCAACACGTTTCAGTTCTTCTTTTAAATGAGCAATCCTGGTACTAATCACGCGTCGGTCCGTTTCAATCTGCTTTTCACCCATACCTCGAGAGGCGCCGATCCCCCCACGTTCCCGGTCCAGGTGCATCCAGAGGCCGACCAAACGGGGTAAAGTATATTGCAGTTGCGCCAATTCTATCTGCCGTTTGGCTTCATAGGTTCTGGCATTTTGGGCAAAAATCTCGAGGATCAGTTGGGTGCGGTCCCAGACCAGGCATTTGCTGGCGGCTTCAAGGTTTTTTTCCTGCTTGGGGGTTAATGGTCCATCGATGATGATCAAATCGATGTGGGAACGATGGATCGTCTCTTTGATTTGCGAAATTTTTCCTTTTCCTACATAGGTTGCAGGATGAATCTGAGGACGAATTTGAATGATTTGAGTTGCAATTTGAAAGCCCGCCGAGGATGCCAGGGATGCCAGTTCTTCCAGGGAATGAAGAATCTCTCGCTCCGATTGGGAAGGAAGTTGAACCGCGATCAGCATTACTCGCTTCGATTCAACAGCAAAGTCCTGATTTACCAAATAGTACTCCGGAAAAAACCACGCTCCCCAAGCCTTTTGCAGACTTGCTTAAGGAAAATGAAGGGTTATTGTGATATTTTCTTGTAACATACCTTGCTTTCCGGGCTTATTCAAGCACTAACATGCTCCAATTCATTTGAAAATATGAATTTGACCTAAATCCGGCAATTGCAAATTTTGATTGAGTTTCCCCCCACTCTTTAACAGGTAGACTCGTACAAAAGAGAACTTTCCAAAAAATCTTTTCACGGCATGCGAGGAGGCAAGGTCTTGCTCACTGCATGACAACAACGCGGCATAACCCTCGTCCCTTTTGAGGTGATCGAACCAACTGAGATGACGGCTGCTGCCGTCCATTAAAAAACAGAGTATCTGCGCAAAAAAAGGTTTTATTTCAAATTCGCTACTTATTTAGCCGAAAGTTATGTCAAACCTCATCTCGTCCCCAGAGGATTTTTAGAAACGCTCAACGGGGAATTGAACAGTGCCAAATAAAAATGTTGACTTCTTGATCTCAATATGAAAAAGTATTTTCGTTGATCTTTAGAAGACACTCATGAATGAATGAGTCGCCCTATTTAAAAAAAGTTTGACAACCATTTGCAAAGCGAGTATACAATATTATTCCAGGAACGGAAGGGCAATAATGCGATCTTTCGATTTAACACATCGGCGGACCGTCAGGATGACAAGAAGGCCTAAAATTAACCTGTTTCAAGTATAAAAGAATCTTGACAGTAAGGTGGATATGCGAGTAAACTCAAACACCAGTCAGTTCCCAGTTCTCAGTTCCCAGTTCCCAGTTCCCAGTTCCCAGTTCCCAGTTCCCAGTTCCCAGTTCCCAGTTCCCAGTAATAAGTTCCAAGCAACAAGTCACAAGTCCCCAATCTCAAGTTCATTGGGTTGTCCCCCTTATGTCATCTCGACTTCAGGGAGAGATCCTTAAATTACACCAAAGTTCATTTCAGCAAATGGAAATTCCTCAAGAGAATTGAAAGCTCAGGGTTCATTGCCCAATCCTGGAGCCAATGAATCGATTTTTTGATCACTCCAAAATGAAGGAGACCCAATGTGTGGAGAAATCTTCAAGAACGTGCTTTCGGGAACGAAAGCAGGTTTTAAAGCAACCCGCAATCTTGTTTTTAATCAAAAAGCAGAAAGGAGCACCATGAATCGTCAAAAAAGTAGAAGCATCGTCGAGAACGTGCTTTCGGGAACGAAAGCAGGTTTTAAAGCAATCCTTAATTTTGAACATGCAATCGAAAGGAAAAAGATGGATCATCAAAAAAGCAAATCAACCTTCAGTGCAATCCTGCTCACCCTCACCCTGATGGTGGCCGTCTTCTGGGTCAGCCCGGCAGCCGCCCAGAAGTATGTGACCGATCCCACCACTGGAAAAGTTGTGACCGCACCGGAATACGGCGGGACATTAACCTTTTTAAAAGCAGAAGAGGCCGAGCATATGGATATAGCCTTACAGCTTTGGGCGGGGGGTTATGTCGGCGGTGTTGTTGAGAAGCTGGGCATGGGGGACTGGGGCATAAAAAGGGGCGAATGGAACTTCCAGTTTCTGAACCCCCCAGCTGCCACGAGAGGGGCTCTGGCGGAAAGCTGGTCGCAACCAGATCCGTTGACGTATATCATCAAAGTCCGCCAGGGCGTTCACTGGCATGATAAGGCACCGATGAACGGACGAGAGTTGACCGCTGACGATATCGCATATAACTTTCGCCGTGTTATAGGTTGGGGTGGCGGCTTTACCGAACCATCTGTGTTTTCTACAGTTCTCAAGATTATAAAATTCGAATCGATAATAGCCACCGACAAATTTACGGTTGTCTTTAAGCTGAAGGAGCCCAACCTCACTATGCTGAAGGGTCTCATAGACGACAATGTCGCGTATATATACCCCCCTGACGTCATCGAGGAACACGGGGACGCGAGGGATTGGAGGAACCTGGTTGGCACCGGAGCCTTTGAGCTGACAGACTGGACCAAGGGCAGCTCTCTCACCTATGAAAAGAATCCTGACTACTGGGGCTTTGACGAAAAATACCCGGAGAACCGTTTGCCCTACGTCGACGAGATAAAGGCCCTGGTTATGCCGGAAACGGTAACACAACTGGCAGCACTGCGCTCGGGCAAGGCCGATTACATGGGTGTGATCGGGCGGGCTCAAATCAGGAATATAGACCAGGTAGAGAGCCTCCAGCGGACCAATCCCGAACTCGTGATATGGCCGTATGTGGTTCGATCGGATCAAGGTTTTGGTATGAACGTTCAGAGGAAACCCTTTGACGACATCCGGGTGCGCAAGGCCATGCAGATGGCGCTGGACCTCGAGGCTATTGCCCAGGGCTACTTTAAGGGTTGGGCGGATCCGGTACCTCAGGGGCACATCAGCCGTGACATGAAAGATGTGGTCACCCAATTTGAAGATTGGCCCGAAGATGTCAAGAAAGTCTTTACCTACGACCCGGAAGGGGCAAAAAAGCTTCTGGCGGAAGCAGGCTATCCCAATGGCTTCAAGACCACGATGGTCCACCTCGAACCCTGGGATGCGAACTATTCGGAATTAATCGCTTCATTATGGGCTGAGATCGGCGTTGAGGTCGATGTTCAGGTAACACCGCTGGCGACATTTGTCTCCAAAAGACAAGCCAGGGATTTCGATATGATTACTGCGGTAGCGGCTTTTAAACAGATCCCCTATAGTCCCCCTATGATCTATACAACGAAAGCGTCATGGAACTCCTCCAACGTCTCGCTGCCTGAGTATGACGCCAAGTGGAAAGCTGCCACAGAAGCTACTACCATCGAGGAGATGAACAGGCTCTCTAATGAGCTTGAATATGTGGGCAATAGAGGAGTTCTGGCAGATCTGGACTCCGATGGCCCAAAGTTTTGTGGCGGTCCAGCCGTGGCTCACAGGTTTTAACGGTGAAAGCAAGCTTGTAGATTATGCGGATCTCCACGTCTTCGCCCGCCTCTGGATAGATAGTGCGCTGAAGAAAGAAATGGGGTATTAGGGATTTCAGACCTAATGACCAAGAAATCGTTCCCACGCTTCTGCGTGGGAACGATACAAAGGGGTTAGGTAGGGAATGATATGAGGTGTGGCACATGAGAGTCTATATCATCAGGCGGTTATTGCTGATCCTCCCCACTCTGTTTATCTTGAGCATCCTGGTTTTCCTCTCGGTGCGCTTCATCCCAGGCGATGTCATAGATGTCATCCAAGGCAGGATGGAAATGTCCGTGGCCAGTGGGGAGATTGACCGTGAAGCGCTTGCGCGTCAGCTGGGACTGGACGTGCCGGCCTACGTGCAGTATGGACGCTGGATCGGCGAGATTCTCCGGCACGGCAACCTTGGCGTATCCCTGCTGAGCGGTGAATCGATCGGGGAGGCGATCCTGGAGAGACTGCCGGTCACCATTGAACTCGGGGTCATGGCCATCTTCATCGGGCTGGTGATCGCGCTGCCGGTGGGCATCTACTCGGCGATTCGCCAGGATACCGCTGCCGATTACGCGGGGCGCTCCGTGGCCATCATCGGCCTGGCCACCCCGAACTTCTGGCTGGGTGTGATGGTGATGATCTACCCGGCCATCTGGTGGGGCTGGTCGCCGCCGCTGGAATTGATTCATTTCACAGAGGACCCGCTAGGCAACCTTCAGATGTTCCTGATCCCCAGCCTGATTCTGGGGACAGCTTCAGCGGCCGCCACCATGCGCATGATGCGCACCATGATGCTCGAGGTGCTCCGGCAGGACTATATCCGCACCGCCTGGTCCAAGGGGCTCCAGGAGCGGATCGTGATTATCCGACACGTCATCAAAAATGCCCTCATCCCGGTCGTCTCCCTGATCGGCCTGCAGTTGCCGATCCTGGTGGGGGGCTCCGTGATCATGGAGAACATCTTCAACCTGCCAGGGATCGGTCGTCTCTTGCTCACTGCCCTCAATAACAGAGACTACCCGATGATCTCCGGCATCAACCTGTTTTTCGCCACCGGGGTGGTCGGGCTCAATCTCCTGATCGACCTGATTTATCCCTATTTGGACCCGAGAGTGCGGTATGAGTGAGCCCAAGCGACGTAACGTATTGGCGAATTTCTTCATCAGGTTGGTCAAGGAGAAACCGCTGGGGATGTTCGGCGGGATCATCGTCTTGATCTTTATTTTTTTGGCGATCTTTGCCGATGTGCTGGCGCCGCTTCCCTATGATAAAGTCAGTATCTTTGACCGGATGCAGGAGCCCTCCGAGAAGTATCTGCTGGGGACCGACCAGTTGGGGCGAGACCTCCTCAGCCGTCTGCTCTAAGGGGCTCAAATTTCCTTAACGGTCGGTCTGGCCGCGACCGCGCTCAATGTGCTCCTCGCCATCCTGATCGGCAGCATTTCCGGATTCCTGGGAGGAAAAGTGGACCTGGCTGCGCAGCGCTTTGTCGATGCCTGGATGGCCTTCCCGGGGCTGCTTTTGTTGTTAACCATCATGTCCATTGCCGGACGGGGGCTCCCTCAGATCATCGTGGTCCTGGGGATCGCTGGCGGCATCGGCAGCTCCCGAGTGGTCCGGGGCGCCGTGATTGGCATCAAAGAGAATGTCTATTTTGAGGCCGCGTTGGCGATTGGCTGCTCGAAAGGGAGAATTCTGATGCGCCATGTGCTGCCCAATATTGTGCCGCCGATCATCATCATCTTTTCCATCAACATCGGGGCGGTGATTATCAGCGAGGCGTCGCTCAGTTTCCTGGGATTCGGGCTGCCCCTCAAGGTGCCGAGCTGGGGAGGGATGCTCAGCCGGGAAGGGCGGGAGTTCATGGAGATGGCACCCCGGCTGGCACTCTGGCCGGGACTTTGCCTGACAATCGTCGTCTATAGTCTCAACATGTTCGGCGATGCCGTCAGGGATCTGCTCGACCCGAGGCTGCGGGGCGGTGAGGGCAGTTACGGCACCGCGAAGGTCAAACGCAAATGAGGCCCCCTGGCCCGACTGATCAACCCTTTCAACGGGTAAGCGCATAGAAATTGTAAAAATCCTCGCTTGCTGATGGAAAGTCATGGCAAACACTCAGTCTTCATGTTTTACACCGTCTGATAGTCAAAAATGATAGCTGCCTCACCAGGCACCTGATTAGAGTCAAACGAATCCACCATCAGCCACAAAAAAACCCTCGGGATCCAACTTGGATTATCAAATGAATATCTCGCTGCTAAAGGACTCATCTCTCCCAGAGACATTTGGGTGGCTATTCATTCCGGTTGATGAAACGCCCTTTGCGGAGCCGCCGGGCCTCGCAAGCATGCCGGGTGTTGTGGGGAGTGAGGGAGAGTATCCCTCACTTACCCGATTCAGTATTTATCTTCTTAGAGTCTAAGTAGAGAGTATCAGGACAAATATCCTGTTCATGAGGCCATACAATTGTACCATCCCAAACTTTTACTTGTTTAAAAAAGGTTTCATCTTTCAATTCTTTAAAAACACCAAAATCAAGAAGTTCAGAACAGTCATAAATTCCCTCTTCTCCATTTGAAAAAATAAGTCCTAATTTAAAACCCGGCAGTGCTGTCACTGCTGTCACTCTTGGATTCATGATTACCTCAAAGGTTCAATTTTATATGGTTGCTGTCCTGAAACAGCTATTTCCCAATCTGCTACTAATTCATCTCTATGAATTTCGACCCATGCTTGAAGAAGTTTCAATTTTGGTTTTGGAATTCTTCCTTCCAGAATATCACCTTCAGGAATGGCAATAACGATTTCTTGCCCCTGATATTTTGCATGAATGTGAGGAACCCCGTGTTGTTTATTGTCTTTAAAGTACAGGTAGACAATTATCCCATAAAACATCGATATTGATGGCATGATAACCTTCTGTGGTATGAGTGAATTGTAGAGGAAATAAGTTTGCAATGAATTTAAAATCTCTATCATTATGTAAAAGTTGTGCTTCATGATCCAAGCAAACAGATGCAATCATACAATCAATTGGTTTTCTAATAGTAATTCCTTTTTTCCGTAATTCTCTGTAGATTTTAGCTGACTGAACAAATATTGATTGATTCATTGGTAAGTAAATGAGGCCAGAAAGGATAAATTGTGTTTTGCTATACTCTTGATCATTACAAATTCCTTGCAATACTTCTGTCATAATGACGCCACAAGTACATAGGTCTTCTTGATTTTCAATTAGTGATTCAAGTTTTAAAACATGCGGAGTATCTTGTCCGGAAAACAGATCAATCCACACGGATGTATCGACTAATATCATTCTGGAAACCTCGTTTGACGCATAGCATCAAGGTCTCCTTCCCACTTTATTTGACCTTTCAGTTCCAAAATTCTCTTTTGAGATTCTCTCCTTAATAGTTCACGTAAAGCATGATCCACTAACGCACGGCGAGTTGATAATCCTGTAACTTCAAGCCCTTTTTCAATTAAATTTTCATCTATCACTATATTGGTTCGTTTCATAATATTCTCCTCTTTAGTATGAATAGCTAAATACACATGATTTTAATTTTACTGTGTATTATGAGTTTTGTAAAGAGTTAAAGCTAAATTGATCGATTCTGAAAAAAGATCAGATTTTCAAGATGATTTTTTTGCCTGAGAAAGGCAATCATTCTGAAATCGGATTTTGATCATCAAATCCATGGATGTTTGAGTGAGAATGAGCATCAAAATGCTGTTTTCAGATATTGATTAAAAAAAGTTGATTTATTTCTAGAATAAAATATATTCCTCAAATAGTCGCTGTCGCGAAATGGCTTCTAGCCGTCTGCTGTCAGCTATCAGTTAGGGAATAATTTAAATAAATCGGATATTGATTAAAAAAAGTTGATTTATTGCTAGAATAAAATATATTCCTTAAATAGTCGCTGTCGCGAAATGGCTTTTAGCCGTCTGCTGTCAGCTACCAGTTTTTGAATCATATTGATATACCGTTTTTTTGTCAGTGAAAACGGTTAGCTGAGAACAGATAGCCTTAAATGCTTGACAAACATTTGCAGAGCAATTATACAATATTTTATTCCAGAGACAGAAGGGCAATAATGAGACCCTTCGCTTTGCTCAGGATGACATGAAAGTCTGGAATTAACCCGTTTCAATTATAAAAAATTATTGACAATAAGGTAGATATGAGAGTAAGATCAAACACCCAATTCCCAATTCCCAATTCCCAATTCCCAATTCCCAATTCCCAATTCCCAGTTCCCAGTTCCCAGTTCCCAGTTCCCAGTTCCCAGTTCCCAGTTCCCAGTTCCCAGTAATAAGTTCCAAGCAACAAGTCACAAGTCCCCAATCCCAAGTTCTACCCCCTTATATTATCTCGACATCAGGGAGAGATCCTTAAGATCACTCGTTCCCCGTTCCAGTAACAGAAGGGCAATGGGGAATTTGGAAAATCATCGACGCCTGAGTGCGTCCTTTTTTCCTACATTTTTTATAAGGAGAACAACATGTTGAAATCACGTAAGCAGAAAATGAATTTTTTTCCTACATTTTTTATAAGGAGAACCCTATGTTGAAATCACGTAAGCAGAAAATGAATTTTTATTCTTTCAATCTAAATAAAAATAAAGGAGGACGTATGTCTTTAAAAAAACGAATGAACGCATGTTTCAAATCAATCCTTAGTTTTAAACATCAAATCGAAAGGGAAAAGACGGATAATCAATGGAGTATTTCAAAATTCATTGCAACCCTGCTGGCCTTCATCATGGGGGTGGCAGTTTTCTTGGGCAGCCCGGCCGTGGCTGCCGAGAAAAAGATGGTCACAGATCCCACCACTGGTGTGATGGTGAGCGCACCCGAGTACGGCGGGACAATCACCTTTCCCTACGTATCAAAGGGCGATACTACTGACCCCTTTACTGGCGGCTATGCGACGTTCCAAATCATTGCCGTTCAGGAGAAGCTCGCCTGGGCGGACTGGGGAATAGATAGGGACGTATGGGACTTTTCAACCTGGTTCCCCTATAGAGGACCTGCCCTTACAGGGGGGCTGGCGGAAAGCTGGGAGCAGCCCGACGATACAACTATCATCTTCCACATCCGCAAGGGCGTTCACTGGCAGAATAAGCCACCGATGAACGGTCGGGAGCTAACTGCCGAGGATGTCGAATACACCTTTCACCGTATGTTGGGTCTGGGCAAGTTCACCGAACGTCCCCAGCAGCCAGGCCCGGCTTACTACCTGCCATGGGAATCGATAGAGGCCACCGACAAATATACGGTTGTTATCAAGCTGAAGGAGCCATACCTCAGTGCGCTGGCGGTTATCTTCGCCGACTCTAATTTTTGGATATTACCCCCCGAGGTAATCGAGCAATACGGCGACTACAACGATTGGCGGAACGTGGTCGGCACCGGACCCCTGATGATGACTGACTATGTCGAAGACGTCTCGAAAACCTATGTCAAGAATCCTGACTACTGGGGCTACGACCCAAAATACCCCGAGAACCGCCTGCCCTATATTGACGAGATAAGGGGCCTGTATATGCCAGAAGAAGCAGCACGTGTATCGGCACTACGCACGGGTAAGGTTGATATAGTACATGCCGCCGGCGGCGGCACTACTCTAGTGAACCGCGACTTAGTAACGAGCCTCCAGCGGACCAACCCCGAAGTCCAGGTGACCGCTGGTTTCTTTCGGGCGCTCGGGACTTTTCTTCTGAATCACCGCAAGCCGCCCTTTGACGACGTCAGGGTGCGCCACGCACTGCAGATGGCAATCGACCTCGAGACGATTAACAATACCTACTTTGGCGGTTTCGCAAAGTGGGTACCCATGGGGCATATAGGGTTTGCCTTCCCGGGGTGGTACACCCCATTTGAAGAGTGGCCCGAAGAGGTCAAGCAATACTACAGGTATGACCCGGAAGGTGCTGAGAAGCTCCTTGATGAGGCTGGATATCCGCGCGGCGCGGACGGCGTTCGATTCAAGGTCACCCATCACCACCGCCATCCCAACTATGATTTGGGCTATGCAGAAATAGCTGCCGGCTACTGGGCTGAGATTGGCGTTGAGGTAACGATTAATATTGTTGACACGGCTACTTGGGTCGGTCTTGTATCAGACCATAATTATGAGATGGCCTCTGGCGACCTGGGCTTTAATCGCACCCCTTCAGCGTGGGCAGACTGGTATCGCAGTGAGAACCTATTTCAACGCGAATGGGGGGGCACAATCGAGACCCCTGAGATGGACGCCGTCTATGAGGCCTTTTTAGCCGCTACCACCGAGGAGGAGCAGAAGAGACCGGGTATCGAGGCAGATATGCTCATAATAAAGCAGCACAAGAATATATGGACTCCTATCGCTCCAGTATATAACTTGAACCAGCCGTGGCTCAAAGGTTTTAACGGTGAAATGGACATGGATACTACGAATATGGTTAGCGTCTTGATCCACCTTTGGATTGACCAGGATCTGAAGGAAGAAATGGGGTTTTAGTAACGTAGGGCAAAAGTTCGTGCATAGTTTGTCATTGCGAGGAGCGTTAGCGACGAAGCAATCTGGTGGAGCAACGAGATTGCCACGCCCCGATAAATCGGGGCTCGCAATGACAAGGAGGTGTGTCACATGAAAGCCTATCTCATCAGGCGGGTATTGCTGATCATTCCCACCCTGTTTATCTTGACCATCCTGGTCTTCCTCTCGGTGCGCTTCATCCCGGGCGATGTAATAGACCTGATGGTGGCCAGAAATTTAGGTCCGGATTCGGGATTTGGTGGCAAGATTGACCGTGAAGCTCTGGAGCGTTTGCTGGGACTGGACGTGCCGGTCTGGGTGCAGTATGGACGCTGGATAGGAGTGTTGCCGACCCCTGACTGGGTTAGCGGTGAGTCCCACTTGAAAGGTCTCCTCCAGGGCACCCTGGGCGACTCACTGATGGGCGGCCTTTGGACGGTAGAGGAGAAGATAATAGAGAGATTGCCGGTCACCATTGAGCTTGGTGTCATGGCAATCGTAATCGGGGTCTTGATCGCCCTGCCAGTCGGCATCTACTCGGCGATTCGCCAGGATACTGCCGCTGACTATGTGGGGCGCTCCATCGCCATCCTCGGCCTGGCCACGCCTAACTTCTGGCTGGGACTGATGGTCATGATCTACCCGGCCATCTGGTGGAGATGGTCGCCACCGATGGAGTGGGTTCCTTTCACCGAAGACCCGCTGGGGAATCTCGGCATGCTCCTCATTCCCAGCCTGATTCTGGGGACGGCCTCGTCAGCCGCCACCATGCGGATGACGCGCACCATGATGCTGGAGGTGCTCCGGCAGGACTATATCAGGACGGCCTGGTCCAAGGGTCTCAAGGAGCGGGTCGTGATTATCCGACACACCATCAAAAATGCCCTCATCCCGGTGGTCTCCCTGATCGGCATGCAGTTGCCGATCGTGGTCGGGGGCGCCGTGATCATGGAGAACGTCTTTATGCTGCCGGGGCTAGGTCGTCTCATGGTGGATGCCCTCACTGACAGAGACTACCCGGTGATCTCCGGAATCAACCTGTTTTTCGGCGTCGTCGTGATGGGAAGCAATCTCCTCATCGACCTGATTTATCCCTATTTGGACCCGAGGGTGAGGTATGAATAGTCGTTATGCTTCTGGTAAATATAGGTTTGAGATTCGTATATAAGGAGAAGTCCCTTCGGGACTGTATTATAGAAAAATCAAGGACATGAACAACACCACAGAGACACCAACCGAAATCATCGAGCCCAAGCGACGGGGCCGGCTGGCTGCATTCTTGATCAGGCTGGTCAGGGAGAAGCCCCTGGGGACTGCCTGTGGGATTATCATATTGCTCTTGATTCTGGTGGCGATCTTCACCGAGGCTCTGGCTCCTTATCCTTATATGAAAATAAACCTGATAGACAGGATGCAGGGCCCATCAGCCCGGTATCTGTTGGGTACCGACTTCGCGGGGCGAGACATATTGAGCCGCATGATCTACGGGGCTCGTCTTTCCTTAGCGGTAGGTCTGGCAGCGACGACCATTAATGTGGTGGTCGCTGTCCTGATCGGCGGCATTTCCGGATTTCTGGGTGGGAAAGTGGACCTGGCCATGCAGCGCTTTGTCGATGCCTGGATGGCTTTTCCGGGGCTGCTTTTGTTGTTGACCATCATGTCCATCGTGGGACAGGGTCTCCTCCAAATCATCGTGGTCCTGGGGATTGCCGGCGGCATCGGCGGTTCTCGAATCATGCGAGGCGCGGTGATCGGCATAAAAGAGAATGACTATTTTCTGGCCGCCCGGGCGGTGGGCACCCCCACGAGCCAAATCCTGATCCGCCATGTCCTGCCCAATATCATGGCACCGATCATCATCGTCTTCTCCATCAACATCGGGGGGGTGATTATGGCTGAGGCTTCTCTGAGCTTCCTGGGATTCGGTCTGCCCGTAGAGTTTCCCAGCTGGGGAGGGATGCTCAGCCGGGAAGGACGTCTCTACATGGAGATGGCGCCACGGCTGGCGCTCTGGCCTGGCCTTTGCCTGACTATTGTCGTTTACTCCCTCAACATGTTCGGCGACGCCCTCAGGGACCTGCTCGACCCCCGGATGCGGGGCGGTCAGGGCAGTTACGGCGCCGCAAAGAAACGCAAACGAGGCTTCCTGGCCCGACTGATCTCCCCTTTCAAAATGTAAGCGGACAAAAGGGGCCGATTGAGTTCGGTGGCACGATCAAGTATATCCGGATCAGATAATTCATGCGACCCATCTTCCCAAGCGGTCGTCACATCGACTCCCCGTATACGAAGCCCAACAGGAATAGCGCGAGGGACATGGTGATCCAGATATAAGGCGAGAGCCATTATTGCAAACGTTCACCGGGTTTCAATTCGTTTCAGTTTCTGACCCCTTTCCTGTGGCGACGCGATCTGCGAGTAAAAGCTACGGCAGCTAATGGATGAGATGGAAAGACAATTTAATATTTGCCACCTTTTCATTTTGACCTTTTTATGAGGCGAGTATCGAATTCAAAGGGTTTGGCTTGGCCTATTGAAATTTGGCAAAAGTCAGGATGGGCAGGATTGATCAGAAAATTAGACTCTTCAGAAACAAGAACACTTGGCACTTCGAGCAGTACCGATTGCTGCTTGAGCACCCATTGATCTCCAATCCGTTTTGTCGATAGAGGCACGACCCTGTTCCTCCAATTTTTGGGAAGAGTCTGCTGATTGAATAGGAGCGACAGTTTAGAGGGGAACTCGATTGGAATGCAAACATAACGGTTCAATATTTCATCTGAATCCAAGTGGACTAAAATTTCCATTGCAGCAAGCGATAAAGAACTCGCAGTATAGACCATGGAAGTTCCTTTACTGTTCCACCGTCCCCCATAAATCCTCGCGCCTTCTCCATCAAATGCCTGATCCACATATTGAGGAGCCACCATGCGCCAGGCTTTTTTCAAGAGAACACTCCATGCTTCAGTCGTCCTAGTAAATCTGCGACTTCCTGAGCCCCCGGCTCGGTATCAGCAAAATCCAGAGGAGTCTTCCCATCCAATGCTCGTTTCGGAGACTTGAACCACTGCCGGGCCAATTGGTCATCCTCAAACAACTCTCTGGCCATATCAAAAAGTCTGGCAATTCTCAGGACCCTTTCAGATTCATCAGGACGTAAATTCCCTTCCTTTTGACGTCGATTGATTGTCCGTTGGGAAATGTTGACCACACTCGCCAGCTGTTTACTGGAGATGGCCAACGCATTCTGAAGTTTGGTAAATGAGGAAGTGGGTAACCCTTCTTTGAGAAACTGAATCACTTTATGATTGTCAGCGGTCGTAATCCCAATCACGGCACCATACATGAGGCGGTTCTGAATTTTTTTTTGCATTTCTCTTCTCTAACGTTTTGAAGATAAAGACACATTTCCATAATAATAAAGCCATATGGCATAATTGCAATATTTAGTTGTAATGGTTCGATAGCTTGTATCCCTTGATGTCATCTCGACTGCATAGAGAGATTCTTAAGATTCCTCACATTCATTCGAAATGACACATTTATAAATGGGATACAAGCTATCGAACCATTACATTTAGTCGATACCTAAATTGTTTGTAAATAGGTTGAAGCTGATCATTTATCTTTTTTCCCTTCTGCTTGCTCAAGAAGCATCTGCCTAAAAAGGCCGCATTGCTCAAATGATGCGGATTTTCAGCAGTATTTCCAGGGACTCAGAATGGCACAATGCGGCCAGGCAGGTGGAGGAGTGGAATGCCGCTTCGTCTGACTGGCTTGGTCTGACCAGACGGAGAACTCATTCGGACAGCTAGCCCCCGCAAAATGTGTCAGTCTTCGCTCGATGCGCTAACGTTTAGTTCTCCCGTTTTTCACCATAACGTATGATGGAGAACTGAACTTGTAAATTCATGTTGCTTGATAATCGAATCGGCTGTGGTGAAAATCAAGAGCAGCCTTTTGTTGGCATCTTTTAGTGTTTGGATAAATTATAAAGCTTTAACAGGATATTGATGAATTTTGTCATCGACTGTCACGATCGTTAAATTCTGTGATAGTGCCTGACAGACGATCATTCGATCGAAAGGATCACGGTGTATCGATGGTAATGTCGGTAGTTGTGAAATGTCCTCTTCGGTAAGCATTGCACTTTTAATCAAATGCTTTTCTCGTTGTTGTGGAATGTATATTTCAGGAGGCTGAGGTAAGGGAAGTTTACCAAGCTGATATTTGACAATGATCTCCCATAGAGAAACAACACTCAAAGACACGTCATTTTCTTGTAGACGAATCTCTTTTTGAAATCTTTCTGATAATCGTTCATCTCCACTGATAAACCAAAGGAATATATGAGTATCTAACAAAAGTTTCATTTTCCCTCGAATTGTTGCATGACCTCCTCTGGCAAGGAGGCATCAAAATCGTCAGGAACAGAGAAATCCCCTTTACAGAGTCCTATCGGTCGTAATTCCATGCTTTTTTCTGAGAGTGGTATAATTTCTGCCATAGGCTTATTCGCTTTTAGGATAACAATTTTTTCTCCTGCTTCGACTCTTTGAAGCCAGCGAAGTATATCCTGTTTAATTTCTTCGATACGGACTGTTGTCATATCGCTCTCCTATTATTTTTCTACAGGGATTTGCGCAGCACAATAAAAGGTTTTTCTCCTCCTGGAAATCAACTTTTTCTACATATATCATATCGGGAGACCTACCTCCACTCAATTTGAATTTTGCCCATTACCTGAAACGGTTATCAATTTGCTTTTAGAATGTCAACGCCTCTTGCAAAAAAATGAAAAAAAGGGTTTGACAAATCTCTCTTGCATAACATATTCCTTAGGATCGTTTGGGCAGGCGATAATATAAAAAAAATCACCTTCCCGAGCAATCTTGTGCTCCTCCCATCTGAATGACTCGGGAGTGGGAAGTTCGAGAGAATCCTCCGAGAAGGCTTCCCGCTCGAGGGAGTGAAGAAGGGGGGGTAAGTGCCCTGGTTATGCCCGAAGTGGCAACACGACTGGCGGCACTGCGCACGGGCCGGGTTGATTACATAGGTCCGATCGGCGCAACTGAAATCACAAGTCTCGACCAGTTAGAGAGACTCCGGAAGTCCAACCCCGAACTCGTGATATGGCCGTACTACTTTCGGTCGGACAATGCTATTGGTCTGAACGTTCAGTTACCCTACTTTTCCGACGTCAGAGCGCGCAAGGCAATGCAGGTGGCCATAAACCTCGAAGAAGTGAACAACGCTTTCTATGGGGCTTGGGGGATCCGATACACCAGGGGGTAAGCCGTAAAGTAACAGCGATTGCCACCCCATTTGAAGAGTGGCCCGAAGAGGTCAAGAAAGGCTTTATGTATGACCCGGACGGTGCCGAAGCGTTGCTTGATGAGGCTGATTCCTTTCAGCGAAGACCCGCTGGGGAATCTGGAGGTGTTCCTCATCCCCAGCCTGATTCTGGGGACGGCCATGGCCGCTACCACCATGCGCATGACGCGCACCATGATGCTGGAGGTGCTCCGGCAGGACTATATCCGCACCGCCTGGTCCAAGGGGCTCCGAGAGCGGATCGTGGTGATCCGGCATGCCATCAAGAATGCCCTCATCCCGGTGGTCACGCGTTCAGCTGTGCTTATTGGCCGCGCTGCGGCCGCCCGGTCTCTCTGCGGCCTGCAGTTGCCGATCCTGGTCGGGGGCGCCGTTATAATGGAGAACATCTTCAACCTGCCGGGGTTGGGTCGTCTGATGCTCACGGCCCTCTCTGACCGGGATTACCCGGTGATCTCCGAAATCAACATGTTTTTCGCCACCGTGGTAGTGGGGATCAATCTCCTGATCGACTTGGTTTATGCTTATTTGGACCCGAGGGTGCGGTATGAATAGTCGTTATGCTTCCGGTAAATATAGGTTTGAGATTCGTCTGTCAGAAGAAGTCCCGGAGGTTTGAGATTCGTCTGTCAGAAGAAGTCCCGGAGGGACGAAAGGAAGTACCCCAGCGATTCATCGCTGGGAACAAAAGACAGTCTCCTTCAAAGTCCCGGAGGGACGACACACCAATGAGGTTTCATGTCCCATTCCTACCTCGGCAATCATCTTCATGGTGTCTTTAGCACAAAAAGCCGAATTGAGATGATGACTCCTGAAATCAAAAAGCGCCTTTTTCCTTATTTGACATCATGAGCGTTATATTTGGGAGTAACTCGCTGGATCGAAGAAGTGTCGTCCCTCTGGGACTAGCTGAGGAGGAGGGGGGTTCCTTGGGTGCCCTCTATCTTCCTTCCTGGCTGCTCCATTTCTATAGGATCCTCTTCCTTTAGAACCTACAATAAATGAAATTCTTTTAGCACGTTTTCAAGAGGCGGGTCGGTGGCTGCCAGTTTGCGTAAAGCAGCAATCAAGTCTTGCAGACGATTGTCTTTTTTGATTTCTTGGACAGTCTGAGCTACAGCCCGCTCGATCATCGCTTCTTCTTTAGGGACGGCCTCGCGTTCCAGCGTTTCCAGGGTCTCTTCTTTTGCTTTCCGAATAATGGTACGTCGATCCCAATAAGCAAATCCAATCACTCCCAGGGTCAGGGCGGTAAAAATGCCGGCAATCAGTTGCAACGTATCCATCATCTGTTCAAAGCGTTTATCCACTTGTTCAAAGCGCTTGTTCATATCTTCCCGTAATTCGACAAAGCGCTTGTCCATCTGCTCCGAGCGGTTGTTCATGTCTTCCCGTAATTCGATAAACCGCTGATCCACCTGTTCAAAGCGTTGATCGGTGGCTTCCATAAAGAGAGTCAAGGTCGTTTCCAACCGAATGATGCGCTCTCGATCTTCCTGGGTAAATCCAATGGTGGGTTGTCCATAAACCGGCAGAGCCTGCAGTCCCATGATCCCTGCTCCGAAGAACAAGATCCAACATTTTTTCATAACCTCTTTCCCGATCTGAATAGCGACAGTTGGTCCCATACCTCCTCTTTGTTTAACCTTGATGGTGATTGGCCATTATACTTCTTCTTCCCTAACTCTCCATCCTTTTCTTTCCTCTCAAAACTCAAAATTGAATATCCCCCTGCTTGGTATCATGTGATGAATCGGGGCAGACTAGGAAACGGGGTCATTCAGGCTTTTATTCAATCCCCGCTCGTTCATTTTGATGAAACTTCCCTGTTTGAAAACAAACAACGTCATTGGCTTCACTCGGCCTCGAGCAAACAGATGACTTTTTATTTTATCCATGACAAACGCGGCAAAGCGGGAATGGATGTCGAACCCAACTCGATCGCTTCCGGCAACGCTACCACGACATCAACCAAGAAGCACTCGAGCTCTATCCTGCAAAACCTCAAAAAAAGAAACGAGGACGCCCCAAACAGACGAAAGCAAAAAATTTACTCGATCGTTTGATCCTCTATGAAAAGGAAAGCTTGTTGTTCATGCATGACTTTCAAGTTCCTTTTGACAACAACCAAGCCGAGAGAGATATCCGCATGGTCAAATTGAAACAGAAAATCTCAGGCGGCTTCCGAACTGCTGAAGGAACGCAGGCATTTTGTATCCGAGCCCATTTCCACTACCAGAAAACAGGGGAAATCCATGCTCGAGTTGCTCACTCGGGCTTTGCATCCCCCGGATCAAGTCCGGGACAGGCTGTGCGCCAGGAAAGCTGGCAAGAAATAGAGGATGAATTGGGAACGCTTCAAAGTACTGGTCAAACTACACATTCCTTCTGTAAGGACAACCCACCCGTATCCGAATCAACGTTTGAGCGTCTGACTCGAAGCAGGAGCCGGATGCGTTAGCAGCGCATGTCCGGATTTGTACCGGAGGAATGACGAAAGGTGGCTGGAAACCACTATAAGTCAGTTCTTTACGGTGACTCGTTATTTAGTTATTGAATTTTCAATTTATCTCCTTTATACGAAATAACGAAGCCTGACCCTGATACTGATACAATCGGGCATTCCAATCCCGTTACCCTGCGCATGTTTGATGAAATCCAGAATGTTGTCAAAGATACGCCGATCATTGCCGGGATCATGGCCAATGATCAGACGGACTATGATCTGGATAGAATGATCCAGAAGTTCATTGACCAGGGGTTTGATGGGGTGATCAATTTTCCTACCCAGGCAGATATAGAAATGCGTCTTCCTGGAACTAAAGATCAAAATGATGCCAGAGTGAAAGCGGTTGGCATATCCTGGGGGTTTGCCCGAGAAGTGGAAATGATTCGGAAACTCCGTGACCGAAACGTGTTTACCATGTGTTATGTCTGCACTCCACAACAGGCGGCAGACATGGTTAAGGCTGGGGTGGACGTGGTCTGCGCCCACGTTGGGGGAACGTCCGGGGGGCTGATTGGGTTCATAGCCGATCCGTTGGAAGAAAGTCTGGAGAATGCCAAAAAATTATGAAAGGGGCTTGGGCGGTGGATTCCAATGCAATTTGTCTGGCCCACGGCGGTCCCTTCGCTGAACCTCGAGATTTGCAGGCGTTGTATGAACAAACAGACGCCCAGGGCTTTGTCGGAGCCTCTGGTATCGAACGGATTCCGGTGGAAAAGGCGGTGATGGGTACCGTGAAAGCGTTCAGGGACTATCCGGTTCGACAAAGAAAATAAGATGAAAACCATTTAAACAGTCATCTTATCCGGAGCATTGGACACGAAAGGCCGGGAGTTTGCCTTCGTTAAAAATCTCATTGAAAAGCAGGGCCTCCGTACCCTTGTGATGGATTTCGGCGTTATGGGAGAGTCTGGCCTGGAACCGGATATTGGCCGAGCAGAAGTTGCCAAAGTCGGTGGCGGAGACATTGAGGAAATGCGCTTGGGCCGGCGAAAGGATGCAGCCATGCAAATAATGACTGATGGTTTCCCGGTTATTGTCCGCCGGTTGTTCGATGAAGGGTAGTTGGACGGGATCCCGATTATGGGCTGGGGCGGGGGCACCGCCATTGCTGCCAAAGCGATGCGCGCGTTGCCGTTGGGTGTGTCCAAGGTGCTGGTCACCACCGTAGGCGGCGGGGATGTTCGGGGGATTGTGGGGACCAAGGATATCACCCTCATTCAATCGATCGTTGACATCGCTGGGATCAATCGCATCAGCGGCAGGATCTATACGCAGGCAGCCGGAGCAGTGGCCGGCATGTTATCTTTAGAGCCCCCTGAAATTGAAAACGAACGCCCCTTAATCAGTGCATCCATGTTTGGGAATACCACGGCCTGTGTGGAGCATGCCCGGGGGATCCTGGAGGACAACGGCTTCGAAGTCTTGGTCTTCCACGTCACCGGCATCGGCGGAAGGATGATGGAAAGCATGATTGAGGAGGGCCTCATCGAGGGCTGTCCGGATGTGACCACCACCGAACTAGCCGACGAAGTTTGTGGTGGTGGATCGAGTGCCGGACCGCATCGTTGTCTGGCCGCCTCTCAGGCTGGGATCCCCACGGTCCTTGTCCTAGGTTGTGTCAATATGGCGAATTTCGGAACCTTTGATACGGTACCGGAACAGTATAAGGACCGTAATCTCTACAAGTGGAATCCTAGCATCACTCTGCTAAGAACCAATGTAGAGGAAAACCGTCGTAACGGCCACATGATTGCCGCCGCCGCTAACGCCGCCAAGGGCCCGATTTCCATTGTGATTCCACTCAGGCGTATTTCGATGCTGGATAGCATCGACGGAGATTTTTGGGACCCGGAGGCCAATCAGGCCTGCTTTGAAACGATCAAGGAAAAGCTCAAACCGGGCATCCCACTAGTCGAGCTGGACAATAACATCAACGATCCACCCTTTGCCGACAAGGTGGCTGAAATACTGCTGGACATGCTGTAACCGGATCGCCTTGGGAGCACTTGCCTGGAATGGGTTCGCTTGAATAAGATGCCAACAGTGTTTGCAGGTTTGCGCATGCAATCGCAAGGAAGCCTTTTGTTCCCGTTGTCTGGGTTCAATATTATTTTTTGTGTGATCTTCAATGGAGGCCAACACCATGAGAAATGGTTACCCCCCATAGATTTTTCTGAAAGTGGCCTTTTGAGCTTCAAAAAGAAGAGGCAGTCAGGATCAAGTGGCAAGGGATACTGTGGGGGAGATGAAGCTAGCCGTTTAGAAAAACGAGGGGAATTTAAGAAAGCTTTGTCGGAGGACTGCTCCAGGAAAACCCTTGAAAAATGTCTTCTAGAGAAGATTCTATGATCAGTCTCTCAATGAGGATTTCGAGTTCATCGGTAGAAAGGGAAGCCAGTCTATCTTGATAAGGTTTTGCAGCGTGGCCAAATTTTTTGTATAAAAGTTTGCTTGCCACCAAAATTTTCCCTTGTTCAATTCCTTTTTGGATTCCTTTTTGGATTCCTTTTTGTTCTAATTGTTCGGCGACTGTCATAATGACCTCTTGAGCGTCTTCAAAGCTAAGCATGTTTTGAACTTGTTGCACCACTTCCTCTTCTTTGAGGTGGGAACTGGCTTTGAATAAATAGTAGAGTACATCCTCAAGATACCTCAAACCACTGCCTTCTTCAAATAGTTTTTCAAACAAAGGCCAGATGACAGTGGCTAAAAGAGTAGAAAGCTCTGGGGAATCGATATGTTTCATGATCATCAAAAACACCCTCAAAAACAAGCTCCCTTTGATTTGATCATCACTCATTCCTGATAAATCCACCAGGTGATACTCAAAGGAAGGCACATAGGGTTTGAGAGGCTCGGGAACCCTGAGAAAGTCATGAAAGTGGAGGGCAGCGGTCCATTTTTTAGGGCCTTGAAAAAGGGTCACTGGGAAAACAATCGGGAGGCCTTCTTTGGGAAATTGCTTCAGGTATTGCTCATAAATCCCCACTAAATAGCTCAAGTAGCGATAACTCATGTTGGCTTCCGGCTCCTTTTGATGCTCGAAATGAATCAAGAAGAAGCCCTTGATTTCCTTGCCCTCGCTTCCTTTAAAACGGGTTTCATAAAGGAGATCACTTTTACGATTCTTCAAAGCTTTTTGTACAAAATCCCCTGAGGCTAGCCGTAATCGGGACCAATCCATGATGGCTTGAATGGAAGCGGGCAAATATTCTTTAAAAAAAGCCTGAGCCACCTTTAAATCACTCCACTGCTGAATGAAAAAATCATTGTGAGGCGTGCCTTTTCGGTTGGAGGACTTTTTAGATTGGGCCATCGTCCATGATCCTTTCTTAAGTATGGACGTCTGAGTGCGTCCTTAAAGGTAAAAATGAAAAGAATAATCAGAATAATCGTCGAGAACGTGCTTTGGGGAATCAAAACAGGTTTTAAATCAAACCTTAATTTTGAACATACATTCGAAAGGAACAAGATGAATAATCAAAAAAGCAAATCAACAATAGTGATTTTCTTTAAAAAAACACTGTTGTTAATGTCAAGTGTCCTGCTCGCTTATGAACTGGGGGTGATCCCTTGTTCCGGCTAAAGAGATAACCTTATGGTCTCGCGATACCAACGCGGTCCAGCTTCAGGCGCTGGTCGATGGCTGGAATGAAACGCATGAGACCCGGATCAAGCTCAGCTCGATTGCGATGGTTGAATACCTTCCCAAACTAGGGATCGCCATGGCTTCCGGCACACCGCCCGACATCGCTGCGATTGATTGTGCCTTTGTTCCGGAGTTCAATAAAGGATGGTCAATTATTGGATATTACCGACAAGGCCCAAGCCCTGCCGTACTTTGATCATTTTATTAAAGGGGATATAGAGGTGGCTACCTATCCCAAGGTCGGAGGAAGACTCTATGGGATTCCCTTATTCCTCGATAACTCAGTTATGATATACTCTAAACGGGTTTAAATTTCACTTTTCAAAAGAACTGTCATTCCGAGCTAAGGGGGCTGCCTAAGCAAGAATCTCATGGGAATCAAGAAGATTCTTCGGTTCCCTCAGGATGACAAAAAATGAAGAAATCATCCGTTCACAGTATATATAACAAAGATCTGTTCAGACAGGCCGGTCTTGATCCTGAAAGTCCACCCACGAACAGGGCCGAAATGAAGGAGGCGATAGAGAAGGTCACTGCGCTGGGTGACGACATTTACGGTTTCTACTTCTCCGGAGCTTGCATGGGCTGCGTAGCCTACATCATGGTGGGGACAGTTTGGGCGAGCGGTGGCGATTTCTTAAACGCAGACGCTACTGAGGCCTATTTCGACGCCCCCGAATTCAAAGCTGCTTTGGAATTCTACCGTTGGATGTGGACGAACGGGCACGTGACGCCCAGTGCGGAGGGGGATACTGGTGCCGGTTGGGATACTTTGTTTAAGGCTGGGAAATTTGGCATGCAAGGCACAAACTCGGTGGGCCTTTCAACCATTTTGAGAGATCACCCTGATATCGATTTAGGTTCCTTCGTAATGCCCGGCAGGGAAGGTGGCAAAAGTGTCTACATCGGCGGTGACTGCATTTCTATTCCCGCTGGCTCGAAGCACCCGGATGAAGCGTGGGAGTTTATAGCGTGGTTGTCGTCGGAAGAAGCGCAGGTGAAGAACTATATGAGGCTGCCAAGGTTGACGGCGCCAACGCCTGGTCACGATATATCCGTATTACCTTGCCGCTGCTGCGCCGTACCTTTGCCTTGGTGCTCATTATACAAATGATCGTCTCTTTTCTGGCATTTGAACAGTTCTATATCATGACAAGCGGCGGCCCGCGGCAAAAAACAATAACTGTCGTTTACAATATCTTTGTCGAGGCGTTCCAATCTTTCGAGATGGGCGATGCGGCAGCCCTCTCCATAGTCTTGCTGGTGATTCTGCTGTTTTTAAGTTACCTGCAACTCCGTTTATTGCGTGATGACACCCGGTTATGACCCGATATGGCGCACAATAAGAGGCTACTCGAAGGAAACTGACCATGAATTCAAGGACAACCACACAATCGCCGGCCCGCTCGTGGCGCAAAATCGAAAGGCGTAGCCTCTATGTCGTGTGCATTACTCTGGCGATCATCTTTTTGTTGCCAATCATTTCGTCTGCTCTGAACTCAATCAAAACACCCGCAGAGGCGTCGGCAGTGCCACCGACCTATCTGCCCTCAGCCATTTCCTTTGCGAACTATCTAAAGCTCTATGATTATGGCGTGGGCCTTCCGCAGTATGTCTTCAACAGTGCGGCGGTGGCGATTTTCACAGTTATCGGGACGATCGTCCTCAGCACGGTGGGCGGCTATGGCTCTTCACGGTTTGACTTCCCCGGCAAAAACGCCCTGTTTATCCTGGTGCTGATGACCTTGATGATTCCCTACCAAGCCCTCCTGACCCCGCTTTATATCTTTTTTGTGAAGGTGAATCTGAATGATACCCTGTTAGGACTCGCGCTGGTCTACATCATCTGGCAACTGCCCTTTGGGGTCTTCTTGATGCGCAATACCTTTGACATGGTTCCCCGCGAGATCGAAGAAGCCGCCTTGCTGGATGGCTGCAATACCTTGGAAATGCTCTGGCGGGTGATGATTAAACTGGTGAGCCCAGGGATCATCACCGTTGCCATCTTCGCCTTTATCAATGCGTGGAATGAATTCCTGACGGCCTTGATTCTCATGTCCAATAACAAAAATTATACCCTGCCCATTATGCTCAAGGATGCGGCCTCCGGGCAATTCCGCCAGGCGGGGGCACATAACGTTGACTATGGGGCACTCCAGGCCGGCGTCATGGTCAACATCATCCCCTGCCTGTTCCTGTTCTTAATCCTGTGGCGTTACTATGTCAGAGGCCTCATGGGCGGGAGTGTTAAGTGAATAGAATCAGGGGAAACATGATGAAGCGCTCAGATTCTACCTCCACTCCCTTGACCTTCAGCACGCCGGAACGGTTGGTTGAGGACTTTGTCAGTAGAGGATTTGTCGTGTTGGCACCGGAAAATCTTGGTATCCCCTCCGACGTCCACAATCAGCTTTACGAACAGCAAAAAAAGCCTTCGGCAGAGAAAAAGAGGTTCACTCCGGAGACCACCGGCCCGTCGCCAATCCGAATCTCATGACGCTCAGCCTGGCATCAGGGCTGAGGGCAGCCTGCATTCCGCCGGTGCTCGAGGTACTCAACGCCCCTGGGCTCATCGCGACATGCAATCGGCTCATTGGCGAAAACTGGGCGATCGTGCCGTTCGTAATGAATATGCCCCCTAGCAGCGGGCCCAATGTTCAGATCTGGCACAAGGACGACAACAGCCCATGGAACGGGAGGAAACAACGCCATCATCAGGCCGTGCAGATCAAGATACTGTATTTCCCACAGAGGGTTGACGAGGACATGGGGCCAACCGCGATCATCCCCTACTCCCACTACTGGACAATCAATCACGAAGAGAACCCGGACAACTTTGCCTTGGACCAATTCAATTTCAATAATTACGAGCGGAGCGGTATGAGCGACCTTGACGTTGACTTCACGTACCGTCCATTTAGCCGATACGTTGACCTGCGCCACCCGAATGACACGATCCTGGCTGAGCCTGTCAGCGGCCCTGATTCCAAATACGATAGAGACGAGATTGTCAATCGCCGCACCTCCCACGACGTTTGGATGCGCGAGGCGGTCACGACTACGGGGTGGCCACTGGTGCGGCAATTCGCAGCCGCCCCGCTTCAGGCCGGTAGTATCGTTCTCCTTTCCCACAACACATACCACAGTGGCAACCCCCGCCGAGACGATTGGGAGACGTGGCCCGATAAGCCTCGCTTTATGTGGCGTTTCTGGGTGTATCGCACCACGGACCCTGTCTGCTTCAGCAGCGCCTCCCCTGCCGAAGTCCCTTGGAACACCCGGGGTCCGGATCCGTTGACCCACATCGATCTCGCCGAGGCTACCGAAGACGTCACCGCGGTCTGGCGCTACCACCATCACTGGAAGAAAACGGGCTAGCCTCCGCCTCCGCGACCGGCAGTGGCGGACCTTTCCTCTCAAGCCCGGCAAAAAGAGGCGGATCGTCTGTTCGCGCAGCTGCGCACCAAACACGACGAAGGTGAACCGGTCCGCATTGGCGCAGCGTACCAACTCGCCTCCCTTGGCGATACGAGGTTGGCCGTACGGCTGTTGGGTCAGGCACTCTACAACGAGCAAGAGAGTGTGCGGCGAGCCGCCACCTATGGCCTGATAGCCGTTGGGCCAGGGGCGACGGAGACGTTGCTGGAAGCGACGCGATCGCCTGTCAAATGGGTCCGCAAGGCAGGCGTCTATGGGCTGGGCGACGCGAGTCCACTGAGCGAGGAAGTCTTGCAGGCCGTGGTGACACGACTCAAGGCGGATCCCTCGGTCTACGTTCGCCACGTTGCGGCCGGATCCCTCGGTTTTCTGGGCCGTCGAGCGATCGCCACCGGGGTCGGGGTCTCCCTGGTTCCCGCATGTCTGGAGGCGCTCGTGCGCAGTTTATCTCGTGAGGCGAATCGGTTGAGTATGGACCAGGCACAAGGAGGACACATCCATCACGTGCGGCCCACCGAGGAGTGCGACATTTGCGAGGGGATCGGCAAAGATTTTGGCCTCGACCGGTTTGAGCCGGTCCGTTCGGCGGTACGGGAGAACGTCCTTTGCTCCCTGGTCATCCTCAGTTCCCACGGTACCGAGATCATGAGTCCGGCCTTGGAGCCCACGGTGCTCGCTTTAAAAGCCGTAGTTCGTGAGGACAAGAACGTCTTCTGTGTGGGCTTCGCGATGGATGCCCTGAACCGTCTGGCCCACTCGCCCCCCTCTCCCGGCCTCCGCAAGACGAAATAGCCTTGCCCGTGGTCAGCGAGTTGCAAGCCGATCTTCGTACGATCCTGAGCCAATCCCCTGTGCCCTGGGAATCCCTATTTTTCTCTCAAACCTTCAAAAACCGCTCCAAGGGGCGATTGAAAAGCTCACTTAAAGCCAAGGCCATTTTCTTTGAAATCGGCAACTTCCCTCGTTCAATCTTTGAGATCACTTGACGATCCGTCGCCCCCACTCGCTCGGCCAATTCTTGCTGAGTGAGTCCCATAATTTCTCGATACGTTCTAACCGATTTGCCAGGGTACCAGTTTTTTCGCATTTCTTGATACCAGTCGGTATCACGGATATTGACCAACTCTTCGTCATCATCTTCAATGACTTCGACTTCCTCAAAATTTGATTGAAAAAAGGCTAGAACGGTCTCTGGGATCTCCCCCTCAACTCGAATAGGGGGATTTTTCACGACCACCTGCATAATACACCTCAATCATGATGGTTTCTTTTTCATGTCTCCAGCAAGCCACCCAGGAGTATGCAAGGTGGCAGTGATATTCCTTATCACTCAATTTGCTATAGTTCTGCCACTCGATTTGAATCGGGCCAGTCTCCTCTAAATCTGTTACCAAATCATCAAATTTTTCTTGAATTTGAATCTGTAACTTTTTCAATTGTTTCACGACCTTCTTTTTCAAGAACATCGTACATCTTTCACTCCTTCGCCAAGCGATTCAAATTATAATGTTATAGTGGTAATTTTTTTACTACATGTCAAGATTTAATATTAAACCACTACCAAGATTTTTTGTACTGTACGAAAAAATTAGGATAAACTGAGTTTTCCCTAAAACTGTGTTATTTAACCTGAGTTCGACATAAATCTTCAATAATATGAGTATCCTAGTTTATATGTCATCCTCGCGAAACTTGTCCCCGCGAAAGCGGGGAGCGGGGATCCGGATTTCAGTCTGGCTGCATACCTCCGGATTCCTGCTTTCGCAGGAATGACAAGGTTTCTCTAAGATATGAAGATTCCATAACATATTGAATTTATTAAATTCTTATCTCGAACTCGGGTTGGTTACTCAAAGCAGCCCAACATGTGTGTGAAATCACCGTTTATTTGGAGCGTGATGCGCACTTGGATCAATGTCAAATTGATGAGTTTTGGTCCTTTACTTTAAAAAAAAGCCAAGCTTCCAGACGAGCAAAAGCCGTGGGAAGATCGGGGTGATCGCTGGAGTTTTGTCAATGTCCTTCCCGACAGTGGATTCATTCACACAGTCCATCATGGCAAACGCACTCAAGAGATGGCCGATGAATTCATCGGCAAAATCAAAGCCAACAGCGATGGAGCAGCACCTCTTTTCCTCAGTGATGGCTGGAGTAGCTACGAGGAGATTCTCAAAAAACACTACTGTTTCTGGAAATCTGTTCCTTATTCGGGGCGAGGACGCCCTCCTCATCCGATTCAGATTGTGGATAATTCTTTGAAATATGCTCAAGTCGTCAAACATTAAACCAACGGGCGTTTAACTGAAATCGAAACGCGAATCATTCTAGGAGACGAACAAGAGATCTTGAGCATAATTCAAGCGGCAGGCCGAGCCAAAACCATCAACACCAGCTATGTGGAGAGCCGCAATGGCACATATCGTAAAGACAACAAACGACTGATACGACAGACTCAGTGTCATTCTAAAAAAGTGAAACTGCATGATGCCCATATTGACTGGATTACAGCCGTTTACAATTTCGTTCATGAAAATCAAGCCGCTCAAGAATGTATCAATCCGGAAGCGAAGCGTTTTGAAGTCAAATATCAAAAACAATCAGCTGCCATGATTGAAGGGTTGATCGATCATCGGCTTGCTCTTGAAGAACTCTTGATGATGAAATTTCCATCACCCTAATTTTTTCGTACAGTACCAAAATCCAAAAAGGACATTATGCTCTCGAAAGTTCAAAAATATATTGATTTCATTTCATCGACTCACAACCTCGAGGCTCTTCAAGAAACATGTCAACTCTTTGAAAAAGAACGAGAGCAATGAAAGCAAGAGCAATTAGAACTCCTCATTTTTTGGCTCATGCCGATGGACCGCTAAAGATTTTTTATAGCTGACCTCCATTGTTGCGCAATCCTCCTGATCCTGACTTGCTAAAGAATTTTTTTTAATCTTCCGTATTTGTTCCCCAATAACTCCTTTTGCTTTATCCATATCATCAAGGAGCGGATCTCCCGGAATTATTGATTTTTTAATTTTTTGCGAATCCTGCATTTATTTTAACCTGATTTCGAGATAAGAATTTAATAAATTCAATATGTTATGGAGTCTTCATATCTTAGAGAAACCTTGTCATTCCTGCGAAAGCAGGAATCCGGAGGTATGCAGCCAGACTGAAATCCGGATCCCCGCTCCCCGCTTTCGCGGGGACAAGTTTCGCGAGGATGACATATACACTAGGATACTCATATTATTGAAGATTTATGTCGAACTCAGGTTATTTTACATTAGGGGCTTGACGCTGCGTAGTAGTGCTAAAATCATGCCTTCACAAGTTGTTTTAGTGAAGGAGAGAGTTCCCGCTCGATCGATTGAACAATACTGTGGGAGGATGTGAAGGCGATGGATCCTCCCCGGGAATCTTTTTCAACGTTATTTAACCAATCGGGTTCTTAAGTTTCAAACATTAAAAAATTCACAAGTTGTAACCTTGTAGAGTATAAAACAATTCATCGGTTCTCAAAAGATTTCTCCATTTGATAAGGAAACGCTAATCTTATTATTTCATCAGATCAAGCGTTAAATTGGGAAGCTGGCCTTTAATGCAATTTCTGTTCGTCGGCTGGTCGTTTTGCTCGTGGCTTCCTTCAGACAGCCCCTCGGAAGTTTGCCCTTGCCAGTCGCTAATAGTTAATGATAAACCCTTTTGGTAGAAACACCGTATGTTCACTGTTTGCTGGCTGGTTTCCCGCCAGTGCCGAATGATCGGTTCCATGAATGGGGATCAGTGGTTTACCTACAGGGGACTTGCACCCCACTGGATTATGTGCCGGGCGAATACAAGCCACTGGAGATGACGCTTAACAGCGCATCTCATTTTTTCACCCGACTTTCACAAATAGTAAGGCATTAAAAAATAATCTTTCATTAGAGGATTTATGGCTAACAATTATCTTAGTGTTTTAGACGATGATTTAAAAAAGTCACTCCAAGAACAATTAAGGATATTATGGACATATACTTCTAGTGCTATTGAAGAGAATACTCTCACTTTAGGAGAAACTTACCAGGTTTTGACCGAAAAAAGTCACTCCAAGAACAATTAAAAAAGTCACTCCAAGAACAATTAAGGATATTATGGACATATACTTCTAGTGCTATTGAAGAGAATACTCTCACTTTAGGAGAAACTTACCAGGTTTTGACCGAAGGATTAACTATAAATGGAAAACCACTATCTCATCATAATGAAGTCGTCGGACATGCTAAAGCAATTGACCTGATTCAGACATATACTCAAAAAAACGGTCAAATAATATTTCAAGAGATATTTGATCTCCACAAAGTAGTTCAGTCTCAAGTCATCATAGATATTTATCATCCAGTAGGAGACTGGAAAAGAGACCCCAATTCAACAAGTATTATTTTAGATGAAAAAACAGTCATTAATGATACCTATGCCTTGCCTGAAGAGGTATCCGATTTGATGAAAAGATGGATTGAACAATTAAATAGTTTTCTCATCAGTCCAAATACCAAACCTGTGAAAGACTATGCCTGGTTACACGCATCATTTGTAAGAATTCATCCTTTTGCTGATGAGAATGGAAGGTTAGCGAGACTGCTGTCAAACTTGCCGCTAATCATTTCAGGACTTCCTCCTATTGTAATAGATAATACAAGAAGATCTCAATACATCCAAACTCTGGCAAGGTGGCAAATCTCTAATGGTAGACCGAGGGTAGGAATACCTCTAGTCATTGAAAATGAAGATTATTTAAAATTTGAGCATTTTTGTGAGGAGTGTTGGAAGTCAACCTATGAATTGGTTGAGAAAGCATATGATTTGCAACACAAAAGGAACAACGAAAAAAATCGGAACACAACATAAAGGTGATTTAGAAAATATATGGGGCTATCTTTATGAGGACAATTTAGGAAAGGTTTATTTTGCCTATCACTTTGATTTCTCTCAGCAATCCCACCCCTCTTTTTCCAGTTGACCCCCTAAAAAAATGTTTACATATCTCGTATATACAATATCAACCATTAGCCTGGAATCATTCTGTCTACTCAAATGATTATTCGTATCGATCCAAAACTCTAAAATAGAGTGAATCAATTTGCAAAAGCAGAAGGTAAAACAACCCGTGAGGTGGTAATAGTACTTTTAGAAAATTATATAATGGTTAGTTAGTGCTTGGCAGAAAAATACTCAAATTGCTGATATTAAATGACATTTCTTCAATTTCATAGGATGAAGATTTGTTTGATACAGTGTTCAGATTGCCAAAATCAACAAAAAAAGAGATTTTTGATGAGTTTCCCCAAAATCTTCGTTTCTTGAAAATATGTGAATACCATTAAATATCATGTAGTTATCTAATTTTCGGCCAAGCACTAGTTAAGTTGTATTCCTTGATGTCATCTCGACCGCGGGGAGAGATCCTCGAGATTCCTCACCTTCGTTCGGAATGACACATTTGTGAATTGGATATAAGCTATCGAACCATTACAGTTTAACACTGCTTATAAACTGATTTGCCCTAACAGCCTTCAGTCTAATCCTCTTTATTCATACCGCACCCTCGCGTCTAAATAAGGATAAATCAGGTTGATCAGGAGATTGAGCTGCACCACTCCAGTTGCGAAAAAATCGAATCCCAGCATACGCTCAAGCGCTTCACGGTCTACGTCGGCAAAGGAATACTCCATCCTGCCCACTATTACGTCTATGACATCGCCCGGGATGAAGCGGACGGAGAGAAAGACCAGGATGCTCTAGATAAACAAGGTGGGGATGATCAGTAACAATCTCCTGATGATATAGGCTCTCATGTAACACTCCTCGTCACGAGTTCCCCCGTCATTGCCAACCCTCAATTATCATTGCGAGCCGAAATGTCCCAATCCCGTCGCCCTCCCATTATTTAACGAGAATAGGAGCGGGGAAGCATGCCCCTCCCAGCTCCCTCTTCAGTCGGTCAGGAGGGGTGAACTCCCTAGAAACCCAGCGACTCCTTCAACTCCTGGGTAGTGTTTTAAAACTGTTGATTTATCCAAAAATCATGTATTCTCTACATTTGCTTTTCAATCTTTGATGATTCAATGGAGGTATATATGGTTCTCAAACCAGTTCGCCGCCCCTCTTGCCTGGGCACTGGAGTCGTGAAACATGGCAAAAGCTCTGAAGGCAGGAAAAGGTATCTTTGTCAGTGTCAATTTTGTTCCTGTCAAACCTTTATTTTAGATTATTCTTAGAAGGGTCGCCTGACAGAAACGAATCAACAAATTATTGAGATGGCCCTCAATGGTAGCGGCACTCGAGACACCTCTCGGGTTCTGGGGATCAGCACTGCCCGTCATTAATGAATTAAAAAAAAAGAATCCGATCTCGATTCGGTGAATCTGAATTTACTCCATCAACTCGACCCCAATGAAGTGACAATCAAGATTGTCAAAGTCGAAGAGGCTGAAATGGATGAGATGTGGAGTTTTGTAGGAAAGAAACAACAGCAGCGCTGGCTGTGGCACGCCATTGATCACAAAACAGGTCAAGTCTCAGCCTATGTCTCAGGAAGCCGAAAAGATGAGGTTTTTCTCAAGTTGAAACAACTCCTCAAACCTTTTGGCATTCCATGTTTTTATAGCGAAGACTGGGGAGCCTGCGAGCGAGACCTCGACCCAGATAAACATCAGATCGGAAAAAGAAATACGCAAAAAATTGAGAGAAAACACCTCACTTTGCGGACTCGAATTAAAAGGTTAGCCCGTAAAACCATTTGTTTCTCTAAATCTCGACAAATGCATGATATTGTCATTGGATTATTTGTGAATCGCTATGAGTTTGGACTCGTTGTTTAGATCAATATCAACAGTTTTTAAAACACTGCCAATTAATATTAGTAATGATACCGTGCTTGTAGAAAATCTATTTTATTATCACTCACCAAGTAGACAATTCGATGCTCTTGAGTTAATCGACGAGACCATGTGCCTGAATCCAAGTATTTGAGAGGCTCAGGTTTTCCTATTCCTTTGAATGGATCTCTCATGATGGCTTCGATCAGTTCAAAAGCCTTTAAAGCAATTTTTCGATCCTGCTTAACCCAGTATTTTAAATCTTCTCGAAATTCTAACTGAAAAACCGCATCACGAGGTTTATTCTTCATCAAGCTTTATCTCTTTTTTAAGCTGTTCAATATTTTGCGGTGATACGGAGTTTGCCTTTGCTCTTTGTAATGCTGAGAGTAAACGCTTTGCATTTTTAGGGGATCGAAAGAGATGCGCCGTTTCTGACAGACTATTTAATTCAGATGCTGAAATCATCGCGACATCTTCTTTCCCTCTTCTATTAACAATGACCACTTCTTGATTGAGTGTCACTTCATCTAACAAATTTGCTAAATTTTGACGGGCATTTGTATATGAGGTTTGAATCGTCATAATACCTCCTTTATATTGTACGGGATTTCTGTACATATTATCACAGCAATTTACAGAATGAAATCATTTTTTGAAGGATACAGACTTTTATGGATTTATGAGGCTTAACGCTAGTCGGGCGCGGAACGCGCTCCGGATGCTCACCGGGTTCAGCCGCTGAAGCTCCCGCTCCCTATCAGGGAATCCCCTTTCCTTGATCTTTTTTTCGTGCTGCTTGCCATCCCTCCTCAGCGTTCGGAGGTCCCCTCCAGGAATGTGCACTCCTGCCCAAAACCAGAGAGCGTTGCAGCGTTATTGAATAAAATCAAATAAAATGACCGAAATTGCATTTTTATATTGTTTGGGGGTAACTATTCAGGTGCGAAAACACTGGGCTAGAGGTCGACAGAACCTCTAAATTGCGTCAAAATACCTCGAAAGTGGATGATTTAGTTCGCTTTTTCTAAGGAAAATACCCGCAAGCCCAGGACATTCACACCTGAATAGTTACGTTTGGGGAAGAGTGAGTTTAATTGAAAAGATTTCTCTACCCCAGGAATCTTTTTTTCTTCATCCATGCGGACGAGCGCACGATTTTCAACACTCCCTCATTAGAAAGGTCACGATGTATCTTAAGTAACCTGAATTCGAGATAAGAATTTAATAAATTCAATATGTTATGGAATCTTCATATCTTAGAGAAACCTTGTCATTCCTGCGAAAACAGGAATCCAGAGGTATGCAGCCAGACTGAAATCCGGATCCCCGCTTTCGCGAGGATGACATATACACTAGGATACTCATATTATTGAAGATCTATGTCGAATTCAGGTTAAGTATTTTCTGGCCCGATTCGTGGGGTTGATCGTGGCAGACGTTGTGTCTGCCGCGAAAATCCCTACGTTGACGAGTTTGGGGCCCTCTTAATGCCAGAAGAAGCCATACGTATCTTGGCACTACGCACGGGTAAAGTTGATAAAACAACACGCCGGAGTCGTTGACATAAGAACCCTCGATGTGGTAAGGAGTCTCCGGCAGACCAACCCCGAGATCGTGATATGGCCATTTTTCGAGCGCCGGTGCGCTGATGCCTGCGCGGTTCAACGCCGTGGTCCATTGTTGTTCGAAATTCAGTTCGGCGAGGTTGTGATAGCCAGGGCGATGGATACGCAAAGCATAGGATGCGCCAGCGTCCGTATCGACTCGAAACACAGTATTCTCGGAGATCGAAATCAGTTCGAGCTGCACGACGTGGAGGTCCCACTCCTCCAACGCCCACTTGGCGACTGCCCGCAAGGTGTCCTCGTCAAGAGCCTTTGCCATAGCTCTCCCCGATGCTTTCTTCAAACGCGGTGAGAAACAAATCGGCATGTTCCTGTTGTAACGCCAGCGGTGGTCGAATTTTGAGAACATTGCCCAATGTCCCGGCATTGCTAATGAAGAACCCCTTGGCCTTCAGGCGATTGATGACTACCACAGCACTGTCACGATCGGGGGTTTTGGTGGCACGATCGCTCACCCACTCCAAGCCGATGAAAAATCAGTGCCCGCGAACCTCGGCAGGGTCGGGCAGTGCTCCTGGAGCTTTTTCATTTGAACAGATGTTGGGAACGGGTAGCGGTTTTACCGAGAAAAGCCAGGCTATCTCTTACGCCTCAATCGAAGGCGTGAGTTCTGTGGAGGTACCCGATAAGTATACGGTGGTTTTCCATCACAAATTTGCCTTTAATTTCTCCGTCGATCTCATGGCCCAACTTGTCACGATGCATATCCATACCCGTGAAGCGGTTGACCATTTCAAGGGCATTGGTAGTTTTGAGCTCCAGATAGGGACCGGTATGTTTATAGCGAAGAAATTCCAAAAAGGAACCTCCTACACTTACCGCAAAAAACCCAATTACCATCGTAGCGACGAGCTCTTCCCAGAGTACAATTTCCGCTTGCCCTATGTGGACGAATTGAAATTCTTGGTTACCCTGGATGAGGCTACCGCCCATGCGGCCCTGCGCACCGGTTTACCCTGACATCAGGGTGCGGCAGGCCATGCAGAAAGCAATCAATCTTGAGGAACTCGCCAGGACCTACTACCAGGGTGCGGTCGAGGCGATTCCTCCGCCCATGATAAATGTGAAGGGGTTCTACACTCCGTTTCATGAGCTGCCAAAAGCGGTTCAAGAGGGCTACGCCTTTGATCCGAAGAAGGCAAAAGAACCGCTGGCGGAAGCCGGCTACCCCAATTGCATTAAGGTCTAGCTTTTTGTGGGCGATGGAAAACATCGGATTTCCGGCAACTCCGATATGGCACGGATTCTCAAAATCTACTGGTCCCGGATTGGCGTTGACGTGGAGATTGAAATACTTGGGGACATGGGCGCTTACTGGGCCCATTTGCGTTACGAAGACGCACCTGAAAAGTGGTCAGGCCTTTGATTATTTTATTAGGAACGAGTTCAGTTTTTTTGCCACCTTTTCATTTAATCAAAGGCCTGACCCCCTTCCCAAATTTTGAAGCGCAAAACGGTGGAGGAAGCGTGGCCTGAAACGGTTTGTTGGCATTTTTGTTCTTGAATTGTTACATGCGCGGTTATCATGAGAAATAGAGGCGAAAGAGCTTACACACTTGGATCAATTCCTTCTTTTTTCAAGAGTTCCATGAGACGTTTATTTTTCGCTTTCTCCTCTTCTTTTTCTCGCACCGCTTCTTCTTTTTCTCGCATCGCTTCTTCTAAAAGTTGTTGCCTTGTTTTCTCCTCACGGATGGCGTTTTGACGGGCTTGGTATAAATGATAATTCGCTTCTTTTTCAGAAAATCTCTCTAAGACTGCCATCGCTTGCCTCATTTTAGGGGTGTTGATGATTTCGGGTAATTCTCTCCAATTCTCGGCTTCCTTAAAAAAATAAAGCCATTCACCTTCAGGGTTCAGTGTCTCGGAAAACTGCCATTTCTCCAATTCTAACGTATGGATTGAGCAATGCTCCGATAATCGTTGTTGGTTCGCTTCATCGAGCATTTGGAAGTGATGATGGTAGGCTGGGCTTTGGTGGAACAGGTTTTCAGTCAACAGCCAAATGGAGATAACCGGACGTAATTCTGAGAATTTTTCCCCGCTTGTTAGCTGGGACTGGTAGATGTCGCTCCACGTGTAGAGCATTCTCTCCGGCAAATAAGAAAAAACCAATAATTGAATTTCTATCTGGTAGGCCGTCTCGTTTTCATCTTTCGCTTTGATATCGACAATCGTCAACTTATCTTTATAAAATTCACGTTCATTGTAAGGATTGAGGATTTCGACATCCGAAATGGGAGACTGCGGAGCAAGAACACTATTGAGAAAATCAATCAGTAAATTTTTGTTTTCCTCTGCCCCCAAAATGGCCTTGAAGATACAGTCTACCGTCGGAGCAATGGGATGTTTCAGCATGATACTCCTCAAAGAAAGGAACAACAAAACACTATTTTCAATAAGTATATCAAAGTGTTTGGGCAACAGCGAGATTTATTTATTTTCGCTTTGTCTCACAGTCATTTTCTCGATTTCTCCGCACTGCTCTCTGTCTGAATTTGGCAATTGTCAATAAAGAGACCTCTTCAGAGACTACCAACTCACATGCAGTGATAGAGGGGAGGAGGAAAGGGGCCCTGCCCGTTTCCTCTCCGATATGCTTTAAAATTTTCTTGATTTCCTGTGGGCCGGTCGCAGTCGCGCACGACCGCCGATGCGGCCGGGATGCCGGACCACGTCCGCGGAAGCGGCACTCCGCATCGAAGATCTGTCTTTCTTTTTCTTTTTTGATAGTTTTCAAGAAATCGCCTTTGGCTGAAGGTTTTATTTCAATTTCGCTAAGAAGCTGTTTGGATAAAAAATTACATGTTTACTAAATTTCCATTTTTTTAAAAATGAGATTGATGTATTCAAGCAATTTAAGCGATCAACAATGGTCTGAGATTGAACATTTTTTTACATGTTCCGACCCTCGGGGGGCCAGGAGTATTGATAGCAAACATACCATCGTCAATGCGGTTTTATATGTAGTGAAAACGGGTTGTCAGTGGAGATTGCTTCCCCATGATTTTCCTCCCTGGCAAACCGTTTATGATCATTATCGCCGCTGGATTCAAAGAGGGATTTGGCAAGAAGTTTTGGATTTCCTCAATGCCCGCACTCGCGTGAAACAGGGCAAGAAGCCTTTTCCCAGTCATGCCATCGTCGATTCTCAAAGTGTGAAAACCCAATACGCTTCCAAAGAGCGGGGTGTTGATGGGGGAAAAAAATCAAAGGGCGTAAACGCCATATTAGCGTCGATACTTTGGGCAATCTTTTATATGTGAAAGTCCATGCGGCGAACCAATCCGAAACCAAGGAAGGGAGTGCTGTTTTTGAGCAAACCACTCGCAAATATCCAAGCTCGAGAGCTTTTTCCACTGACCAAGGATATTGTGGCGCCTCGCGGGAGTTTGTTGAAAAGGTATTGGGACCGAAACTCGACATCGCAAAAGGAATCAAGGGCCAATTGGCGCTCTTGAAAAAACGTTGGATTGTGGAGCGCACATTCGCTTGGTTCGGGGGATTCAGAAGATTAGCCAAAGATTTTGAAATCCTCACAAACACTGCTGAAAATATGATTCGTATTGCCATGATCAAAGTTACCTCAGACAAGTGTGTTTTTTAACTAAACGGATTCTAAAGTTTAAGGGGACGAGTGTGTCCATGACATGAGAAATGAAGACTTTCCACATCTGAAAACAGCATTTTGATGCTCATTCTCACTCAAACATCCATGGATTTGATGATCAAAATCTGATTTCAGAATGATTGCATTTCTCAAGCAAAAAAATCATCTTGAAAATCTGATCCTTTTTCAGAATCGCTCAATTTAGGTACATCTCTTTTTAGCGAATCGTGGTTTGACAATGCCAGAGATGAGTACGATTTTGGATCACCTCAACGCGGTCAGTAATTCGCCCCGTCATTTCATTTTTGATGTTCAAATTCGGATGATTATTGGGGTGGAGTTAGATGATTTTGCCGTCCTCGAGCTGGATAGTACCGTCGTGGCGGCCAATAGTGCCTGGCCGACGGATTCTTCTTTGATCAGTCGTTTAGTGGAAAGACTCTACCACCGTGGCAACTCGTTAGAGAAGTTGGGTTTGAACAACATCCACCCGAGGAATTTTGAGCATCTGATCAAGGAAATGAAATCGCTTTCCAAACAGATTGCTTTTGAAGTGGGCAAGAAAGGCAGTGCGAAATGGGGTCAGGCTGTGCGCCAGGAAAGCTGGCAAGAAATAGAGAGTGAAAGTCTCTTACTCGGTAAGGCAGTAACGACCCGCCGAGTCCCCGAGTCATGAGTGGTTATTCGCAAGGATAGGCGCTAAGCGTTGACAGGGGAGAACATAGGCTCGGTATTGAGCTCCGAAATCATAGTTTCAGGCGCTGACCTTGTGGTCTGGTGGGGAAAGCAATATCAACCGAAGGCGTTAGCGTGAGTCTCGGCTGAGCCTGGCGGAGTCAAAGACCCGGTGCATGTGTGGAAGTTTCTTGATCGGAACCTAGGAGATCCTGAAGACGACTGTCAACATTCTATTGGTAGTCGGATCGGGAAAATTAATAAATAACCCCGATATCTACTTCTTCAGGAAGTCGGACAAGTTCGTAGTAGCGATGAAGCGGCGAACAATGAGATCATTTGCAGAGAGTAACAATGCAAAGGAAATCAACGGAGCCTGTGGAGCAAAGGGACTTGGCTGAGAGGAATTCTGCTTGCCCTTCTGTGTTCGGAACTCAGAAGCCGGTAAAATCAGAGAGCGGTTTAAGCAGAGTGCGCCAAACGGCAACGTTTGAGCGTCTGACTCGAAGCAGGAGCCGGATGCGTTAGCAGCGCACGTCCGGATCTGTACCGGAGGAATGACGAAAGGTGGCTGGAAACCACTATAAGTCAGTTCTTTACGGTGACTGCATATTGGTATTACATGACTTTCGGCTATATCAAAAATATACGAAATTTAAATGTCCATTAGTTCAAGACAAATTCGTAAACCACCCCGCTGGAGTACCTGATTTTTAGGGCGTTAAGCTTCGATAAGCCCTTCTGTAATTTATTCATAAACTGAGGATCTTTTTCATTTTTGTTGATGACAATTTTTCGACGATCCGGGAGATGTTCAATTCTTCCTGATAAAAATAAGATGGACTGGATCAAGGTATTCATTTCTATGGGCGTATGATCTAAAATTTCCTTTGCCAGAAAAACGAGAAGATTTGCCAGCGTTAGTCGAAAACTGGTCATTAGTTGGTCGAGTTCAACATCGACATGGTAAACTTTCCGTTTACCCTGGATACGCGCGAATTCTTTGCTCTTTTGCCGTAGAGTCTGAAACTGTTTTTTGAAGGCTTCTTCTATCGTCTTTATTTGACGTTGAATCCTTCGGATATCCTTCTGACAAGATTCAAGATTTTCCTGATTTCGTTGAGATTGATCCCGTTGGCCTTTTTTGTTAATTGTGCTTCTTTCTTTAAATTGACGTTCTTTCTCAAATAAATCCTGGAGTTTCTTCTCCTCGACTGTAATTCTCGAAAGCGGAATTTTTAATTCCTGCCGCAGTTTTCGCAAGTCGGTTTGAAGTTTTTCGATTTTTTCTAAAGTATTTTCATCCGGCAAAAGTTTTTTCCCATAACCCACCACTTGACTAAAACAGGTCGCGGCCTTCATCAGGGCATATTGTTTTTCGCAATAGGGCCAACGATCAAAATAAGCCTTGACCACTTCTGAAGCATAAAAGAGGTTTGAGGGGATACTGGTGACTAAACAGCATTCTTTACCATTATCCCACTGAACCCGCAGCGCGCGGCTCTCGTAGAGATAGCCTGATTCTTTTGAGTCCATTAACTCGATGCGGCAATCAATCAGGAAGGCTTCACCGTACTGATAACGTTGCGGCGCTTTCAGATGCTTAAATTTGCGATCTACTATCTGATTGGTATCGAGAATGGTAATATAATGATAGTCCGATTCTGAAAAAGCTCTCAGTGTTTGAACAGCATTGCCCGCCCCATCAATGATCAATGCGCGGCTGCCAGGTGATTCTTTAGCGCGGGACTCTCGTTTTTTATTTAAAACGATGTCCAATTCATCCATCGTCCGCAGCGCATTTTCTCGTAAGTCCGCATGGCCAGAAAAGGTTCGCAGATAAAGTGGCCGGCCATGGCCATCATGGATCACCACTTGTTCGATACATCCCATCACGCGGCCCATCATCGTCACTTTACCTTTGCGGCAGCGTTTGGAGGACCACAAAGGTTTAACATTACCATCGATATAATAACAGGCCACTTTGTGATCCGGAGCATCATATTGTTGCCAAAATTGATGCCAAAACCGAGCGTTGCAGTTAATCAAGTCTGCCGAGACTTGAAGATACTTGAGTTCTCTGAGGTATTTGTCCAGGGTGGCATTTTTATAATTGTACCCACAGGCGTATCGTAAAGCATTCCCTAAGGGGGTATTCACATGACGCATGGCACCGTTATTGGTGACTAAAGGTAAAAACAAGAGGGCTAAATTTTTTCGCTTTAAATTCTCGGCTTTTAATTGAGAAAGGGTGAATCTACTGAAATCTTTATCTTTGACTTTATCGGTGATCGAGGCAAACTTGGTATGACGAACGCTGGCCAGACGATTGTAGCGGGCAGAGAAGGTGCCATCACGATGACGGGCTCGGATATGATCTCCGCCTTTATTGGCTTTTGGCGATGGCGTTTCTTGGACTTGTTGTAAACGTTGTTGAATCGTAATATTCCAATGCTCGAGAAGACCAACATATTGCGCTAAGGCTGAAAAAATTTCAATACCGGCAAACGGGAGTGTTTCCTGCTGAATCGTTTGTGACTTAATGCGCGTTAAATTAAACTCTTGTCGGATTTGCTCAATACGACGTTGGCCTACCGTAATTCCCCATTGATTTTGCAATTCATCTTGTAATGATTGGGACGTTAGGTTGCGATTATAGGCCAAGGTTCCATGAACCAAACTGATCTCGTCGGGTTTAATTTTTCGTGCGTTACCGACCTGACGCTGATCGGCAAGACCAGCTACGCCTTGCTGCGTATAGCGTTTCTTTAAGCGACTATACTGCCTCATACTGATAGGAGTTTGGTGGTTTTGAAAATATTCTTTCACAGAGAGAACTGACTCTTCAACCTTTTTAAAGAGTTTAAGAATTTCTGCTAGTCTTTCTTTTTCTTTTTTGATAGTTCTCAACGAAATCGCCTTGGGCTTAAGGTTTTATTTCACCTGGCATACGGCGATTATATCGAGAAGTTAAGAAAAATGACACTTAAATTTCGTTAATATTTATTTAGCCGAAAGTCATGTATTAAGAAATTGTCTTAAGCGTATGAGTTTTTCATCCATCTGGGGTCAGGCTGTGCGCCAGGAAAGCTGGCAAGAAATAGAGAGTGAAAGTCTCTTACTCGGTAAGGCAGTAACGACCCGCCGAGTCCCCGAGTCATGAGTGGTTATTCGCAAGGATAGACGCTAAGCGTTGACAGGGGAGAACATAGGCTCGGTATTGAGCTCCGAAATCATAGTTTCAGGTGCTGACCTTGTAGTCTGGTGGGGAAGGCAACATCAACCGAAGGCGTTAGCGTGAGTCCCGGTCGAGCCTGGCGGAGTCGAAGACCCGGTGCATGTGTGGAAGTTTCTTGATCGGAACCTGGGAGATCCTGAAGACGACTGTCAACATTCCATTGGTAGTCGGATCGGGAAAATTAATAAATAACCCCGACATCGACGTTTTCAGGAAGTCGGACAAGTTCGTAGTAGCGATGAAGCGGCGAACAATGAGATCATTTGTAGAGAGTAACAATGCAAAGGAAATCAACGGAGCCTGTGGAGCAAAGGGACTTGGCTGAGAGGAATTCTGCTTGCCCTCCTGTGTTCGGAACTCAGAGGCCGGTAAAATCAGAGAGCGGTTTAAGCAGGGTGCGCCAAAGGGCGAAGAGGAACCCCCATCTTCAATTCAACAATCTCTTTCATCACATCAACCCTGACTTACTGCGGAGAGCTTACTTTGATCTCAATCGCAACTCAGCGGCGGGAGTGGACGAGGAGACCTGGAATGAGTATGGCATAAATCTCCTGGAGCGGATTAACGATCTGCACGGGAGGATCGATGGAGCCCGGAATTAACGAACTCTGGAAATAGGGTGTCCTCGGACGGCTTTTTTAGTCTACCTTTTTATGATGGGGGATCCACCAAGAACGTTATCGTCCTCACCCTTCTCTGCGAGTGTGGGTTCCTAAACCGGATGGCCGTCAAAGGCCAATCGGAATAGCCGCACTTGAAGACAAGATCGTACAACAAGCCCTTGTTTGGACGTTGGAATCGATCTATGAGGAGGATTTCCTTGGGTTTAGTTACGGGTTCCGACCCGGACGAAGCCAACATCAAGCCTTAGACGCTTTGTATGTGGCCATTACCCAACGGAAAGTGAGCTACATCTTAGATGCGGATATTCAAGGATTTTTCGACACAATTCAGCATGATTGGATGCTGAAATTTATCGAGCATCGAATCTCCGACAAAAGGATTCTGCGTTTAGCAGAGAAAACGTTGCGCGCCGGAGTCATCGAAGAGGGGAAGTGGTCTGAAACGGTGGTCGGAACACCACAAGGTTCGGTAGTTTCTCCAATCTATTCAAATATCTATCTGCACTATGTTTTAGATCTATGGGTCAATCAATGGAGAAGGCGGGAAGCTCGGGGGGAAGTTTACATCATTCGCTATGCGGATGATTTCGTCGTGGGTTTTCAATATTCTGAAGATGGCCAGAAATTTAATCGCCAACTAAGAGAACGCCTCTCTCAATTTGGACTGACTTTACATGAAGAGAAAACACGCCTCATCGAGTTCGGGCGATTTGCCGCCGATAACCGGGAAAAACAAGGTCTGGGAAAACCGGAAAGTTTCGACTTTTCAGGATTCACTCATGTCTGTGACACTCGGATAAAGGATAGAAAATTCAAGCTCACCCGTCTCACCATTTCCAAAAGGTTGCGAAAGAAGCTCAAAGAGATCAAACTTGAAGCGAAACGCAAACGTCATGAAAATGCGCATGAACAAGGAAAATGGCTCAGGTCTGTTTTAAACGGTCTGTACAACTACTATGGAGTCCCCGGCAACCGGAGTTCCTTGAATGCTTTTCGCACGGAAATCCATCGGACGTGGTTCAAATCACTAAGACGGAGGAGTCACAAAGCAAAGAGGATGAACTGGGAACGCTTCAAAGTACTGGTCAAACTACACATTCCTTCTGTAAGGACAACCCACCCGTATCCGAATCAACGTTTGAGCGTCTGACTCGAAGCAGGAGCCGGATGCGTTAGCAGCGCACGTCCGGATTTGTACCGGAGGAATGACGAAAGGTGGCTGGAAACCACTATAAGTCAGTTCTTTACGGTGACTGCATATTGGTATTTAATTTGTTAGAAAAGGCCTAGACATAGGATTGAGTCATGGTCTCCTCCCGAGACCTTTGGTGATTAGGAGCGGCCGTGGAGATTTTGCAAAAAGAGCGATGGCACGCAAACAACGAATTCATTATCCTGGGGCCGTGTATCATGCGATGCTGCGAGGCAGCAAAACCTCTCCTTTCGCTACACCCGGCTAATAAACAAAAACCAGTGACGGACCGGTCATCTGTTTCAAGGACGATATAAAGCAATTTTGGTGGATGCAGACACTTATTTACTGGAATTAGTGCGCTATATTCACCTCAACCCTGTCCGTGCCAACCTTGTCAAACGCCCGGAAGCTTATCCTTGAAATGGATATCGAACCTATTCCGGAGAGGTTGTTTGTCACTGGTTGAGCACCGATTGGATCCTGAAACAGTTTGGCAAATCGGGAAAACCTCCTCAAGTGCAATATAAACGTTTTGTTTTGAAAGGCATGAACGAGGGCCGTCGCGAGGACTTTCATCGTGGAACCCGAGAAGGCAGTCTCTTGGGTGATGAGGAGTTTCAAAACTCCCTTGACGTTCCTACGACTGCCCTGTCTCCCGCTCTCTTCACTTTTGCTGATTTATCAGAAATCGCTCACTGGGTTTACCGCTTCTATGGTCAGCCAGTAGTTCGATTGCAAGAAAAACGACGAAGCCGGGAGATGACGAAATTACGAGGAAGGGTGGCGCTCTTTTATACGGAAAAGGCCGGGCTCTTACAGGAGGTGGCTTAGTATTTTCAAAGAGACCTTTCCTCGTTGAGCCGACAACGCATTGCCTTGGAAACCCAGACGAGAGTCGATCCAAGGTTGGCTGAAGAACTCCTACACTTGAGACAATTCCTAAATACAAATATGCAAGCCTGACCCCATTTTATGAATCGATTGTTGATCGCAAGGCATGGTAATACTATTGAACCCGGTGCAATACCGCTACGTATGGGCCTTCGCAGTGATTTTCCTTTGGTGGAAAGCGGTCGGATACAGGCGGTTTTGCTGGGAAAATTTCTAAAGAAAAACCACCCCGACTTGAGGGCAGTGTACAGCAGCAGGCTGAAACGAGGCTATCAAACGGCATGCACGGCGATACAGTCAGCCGGATTTGCTCTGGATGTTGTTCCGTGTTCTTTGTTTGACGAGGTCGATTACGATATCGATGAAGGAAAAACAGAAGAAGAAATCATTGCGCGCATTGGCAAGGAATCATTGCAACTATGGGAGAGCGAAGCTCGTGTTCCCCCCGGGTGGCAGATCGATCCCCAGCAAATTGCGCAAAACTGGTCTGATTTTGCCAGAAAAATTTGCAAAGTGCATCCAGGTCAGACTGTATTGGTGGTGACAAGCAATGGTATTGCGAGGTTTGCACCTCATTTAACGGGAAATTTTCAAGCATTCAGGCAGCAATATTCATTGAAAATTTCTACGGGAGCTATCTCCTCTCTGGTGACAGAGAATCAAAAATGGGCCGTGGAGTATTGGAATATCGAACCCGATAATAGCGATACTCACTGAAGATAGGGCTGCAAATCTTTGGAAGAGATGAGGCCAGGTCGGACAATTCGAAAAGGCCTTTTGGTGGTATCGACGATAGTAGAAGGTTGCACTCCCGGAGTTTTTCCTCCGTCGATCAATAAATCGATTGCACCATCAAGTTGATCCAAAACTTCACAGGGTCTTTGATTTTCTGGTGAATTGCTCAAATTGGCGCTGGTGCCGATCAAGGGGCATCGTCCTGCAGAAATTAGTTTCTGCACAACAGGAGAGTTGGAATGACGAACAGCAACGGTTTCATGAGGGCTCTTTAAAAAGCGAGGCAGATCGGGGTCAGCAGGTACAATCAGGGTGAGAGGTCCTGGCCAGAATTGCCGGATCAGTTCTTCAATCAGGATTGAAGTGCCGATACTGAACCGAGGTAGCCATTGAGGATCGATCAAGAGCGGAAGAGGTTTTTGCCGGGGGCGTTGTTTGATCTGAAAAATACGTTCCACAAGAGGTGCTGACCATGCATTTCCTCCCAATGCATAGATAGTCTCGGTTGGGAAAACAATTGTTCTTCCTTCTTGCAGACAAGATCGGATCTGAGATTCCGCTGCCGAAGGCCAGGGGAATGGAAACACCGTGGTCATTGGGCATCAATCCAATCTGAAATGACTTCGAACTTCCCCTCCTTTACCTGCGCCACTTTCAATTGGCTGATGGGCAGATGATTTTGAGAGCTGAGGGTGATGGGTGGATTGAGCAATCCCTGCCATTGGTCCAATTGTTCGGCAGTGTAAATCACGTGATTGCGGGTTAATTCGCTACCACTGCGGAACAAAATCTCCACCATCAACTCTGCCACTGCTTGTCCATAAATTGTCCAACGATTCATCTCCAATTCAGGAGCATACTCTCGAAGTAAAGCATCGTGCAACTGAATACCCGGGTGTTCTGTTTGCGAAATGAGAGGATGGGCGATCAACACCGAAACACCTTCCATAGCGGGGGGCCCCACCCATTCCAACAGACGGCTATCCGCCAAATCGAGTCCTAAATATATGCTGCCCGAAAAGTCTATTCGCGATAATTGCTGAAGAATTTCTACGGCAGGTTGGGGAGTAGTGAAAAGCACTAAAATTTGCGGATTCAACTGCTTGATTTGCTCCAGACTAGCGTTCAAATCCAATCCTATCACTGGATGTGATACCTGCTCAACCTGAAAACGATTCCGTTGCTTGAATTGCTCCGGAGCAGAGAACAAATCCAATTCACTGATCAGACTTGGCATTTGCTCCGAAAATAAATCCTTCTGCATCAACAACTCGGAAAAATATCCACTTGTTTGTTTCATAATAGGATCATCACGATACCAAACGACAATACGGCCTCCTTGAAACGATTGAAGCAGATGCTTAGCCAGTATTCTTCCCTCAATTCGGGGAGGCGGATAGAATCCAAAGACGGTTTCTTTCAAAGGTTCCACCCATTGAGGATCACTGGACCCAACAAAGAAATCCGGAATTTTCAATGCTTGCAACCAATTCGCTACTGCTGAATGGGAACGGGTCCCTAAACCATTTAGCAAAAGGAACACTGAATCCCGCAAGACCAAACGTCGTGCAACAATCCGGGTTTGCTCAGGTAGAAACCCATCATCCAAATAGAGATATTGGAGACGACGCCCATGAATCCCCCCGTGATCGTTGATATAACGGAAATAGATTTCAGTGCTTTTGCTGATAACCGCAAATTGAGCTGCTGGTCCCGACAAGGGCTGATGACTGCCGATGAGGATTTCACTTTCTGTGACTCCCGGAGTTGCCATCAATTGGGTACTCATGCATAGCCACATGCCAGCTATCGTGAAGAATTGCTTCATAATCCCAAACAGAAGGAAGAAGTGCTTTCATTTTTTCAAATACCGGTATGCTCCCTCCCTGTAAGAAAAATACGGAGAGAGTGCCAAGTTTTTAGAAAATTGATGGAAATAATCTTCTGCAGGAATCTGATATGGCACTTTACTGATGCTCCATACTTGTGATTGAGGATTTAAGGTCAACTGAAAAACGCCAAAATCAACAAAGGCACGTTGCTGAGCATTATTGAGATAGAGCACATCCGGCATGAATTCGATTCTCTCTTCAGTGATCACTTGAATTTCATCGTCTTGGAGCAGAAGAGAATACCGAATGAGGCGGGGAGGAAACCATGGGTGGATAGTGGAAGATTGAGAATCGATCAATTGCATCCGATGTGACACAACCGCGTGGACTGGAACTTCGGACTGTATGCGGAGCCTGCCAGTGCCGCCTTCAAAAAGCAATCCGCGGAAATTGACGAAATTTTGAAATTCTTGCTCGGTTTCTTGATTGTCAGTTATGCGCTCCAATTTCAATCCGATGGCATTGATTGAATAAAGAGGGATTTTCTCAAGGTCAATTTGATACAGCAAGTCTTCCATGAAAAACAAACCGGTTTCGTTGGAGATATCGGCAGTCAGTATTTGCCCGGAAGGGGATTTGACGAGGATTTGAAGCTGCATCGTTTCTGCCAATCGAATATTGGCCTGCAACCGGTCAAATTGAAAGGATATTTTTCCAGCAATCAATATTTTATGCCAATGAGATTGTTCCGATTGCACTTTGGTTGATGCCGGATTTTGAATAGCAGCCGCGTTCAAACGACGATATGCTTTCTGAAACTGCCGTTTATCTAAATAACCTTGGTATCGTTGCAGATTTTCTTCTGCCACCTTTTTGTTGGTACGTTGCAACGCTTCCAGAATCTCTTCATTGCCCGGGTCTTCAACAAAGGCTGACTGGTAGGCAATGGCTGCTTCTTCCAAACGTCCCTTTTCTTCAAGTTCCTGGCCTTCTCTATATTGAAAGGCGCAGCCCATGGTGAGCGTAAGGGCAATTGCCAGGCTGATTTGTTGGATAGTTCGCAAAAACTTCATAGGGATATCAAAGAAGACAAACGTGGCGCAACTCAGCAGGGATTTTGCTTTTGTTCATAGGAATTAAATTAGATTAGAAAGGATTGGCTTTCGTAGCGGGATAGTTTGGCGCTTCCTCGGTTATGAATACATCATGGACGTGGCTTTCTTTCAGACCCGCATTGGTGAGTTTGACAAAGCGAGGTTTAGTACGCAGTTCTTCTATAGTTCGACACCCCGTGTAACCCATACCGGCACGCAATCCTCCGATGAATTGATGAAGCGTTTCTGCCAGAGGACCTTTGTAAGGAACCCGGCCTTCAATGCCTTCGGGCACCAGCTTCATATCTTCGACCGCGTTTTGGAAATAACGGTCTTTGCTGCCTTCTTTCATCGCTCCTGTCGATCCCATTCCACGATACATTTTATAGCGCCGTCCTTGATAAAGGATCACGGTGCCCGGTGTTTCAGTTGTTCCGGCCAGGGCATTGCCCAACATCACCGAATGCGCACCGCAAGCCAAGGCTTTTACTACGTCACCGGAATACTTGATCCCCCCATCTGAAATCAAAGGAATATCGTAGCGATCTGTAACGGAACGCACCTGATCGATTGCTGTGATTTGCGGTATTCCGACTCCAGCAATCATTCTTGTCGTACAAATGGACCCCGGACCGACCCCCACTTTCACAGCATCCACTCCTGTTTTGATGAGAGCTTGTGCCGCCTCTGCGGTCGCAACATTGCCCCCAATCATTTCCAAATCCGGAAAAGTAGTACGCAACAGAGAAATATTTTCCAATACATCTTTGGAGTGTCCATGAGCGGTGTCAAAAATGACGACATCCACACCTGCCTGAATCAAAGCTTCCACTCTTTCCGGCAAATCTCGAGAAACACCGATGGCTGCTCCCACTCGAAGCCGACCGGCTCCATCTTTGTTTGCGTTGGGGTATTGCCTGGATTTTTCGATGTCTTTGATAGTAATCAAACCCACTAATTCGTAAGAATTGGAAACGACCAACAATTTTTCGATCCGATGGTAGTGCAACAATTTTTTTGCTTCTTCCAGATCAATGTTCGGCGAAACCGTGATCAATTTGTCCCGTCCTTTAGTCATCACTGCTGCAATTTGCTGTTCAAAATTGGTTTCAAATCGCAAATCTCTGTTGGTTAAAATGCCTACCAATTCCTTTCCTTGGGTGACCGGCACTCCGGATATATGCTCTTGTTGCATCAGTTCCATTGCATCCCGAACGGGTTGTTCAGGAGACACTGTAATTGGATCGGTGATCATTCCACTTTCGGAACGTTTGACTTTTCCGACATGTCGCGCTTGCTCGGCTATGGACATGTTTTTATGAATTGTACCGATTCCTCCCTCTTGCGCTATCGCAATGGCGGTATGAAATTCTGTCACGGTATCCATTGCCGCACTGACCAAAGGAATATTCAACCTGAGATTCTTGGTGAGTCGTGTTTGGATGGAACAATGGTGTGGTAAGACATCCGAATAATCGGGAATTAGCAAGATATCATCAAACGTCAAACTCGAATCCATTCTCTCTTTCAACATAAAGATCCTTTCCAAATCAGGGTATTGGGTTTGCTGAAAGCGGTTTTGAAGAGTACATGGTCGTCTCAATTTCCTTCTTTCACTCAAAAAGATTCATGAGGTTTATTGTGTGATGTAACTATACAAGTTTCTGAGAAATTTGTAAACAAAGAAGATGCCTGTTTATATTCAGCATGGACGGAATTATTTGATTTTTTGATCTGGACATTTATACTAAGAAAAATTATTGTCAAAAATGTTCCAAACATGTTGCAAGCCGCTTTCGGGATAAAGGAGAAGAAGGAGGATGTTCATACAATGTCGAGAATAACAAAAATGGTGAAGTGTAAAAAAGAATTATTGGTTTTGAGTTTATTATTCCTTATGCTGGCAAAGTTTGTGTTTGCTGACGAAGCCGAAGTGGAAAATGCCATGAAAGCCCTCATCCTTGCTTCAAAAGCGCGGGCGGTTATTGTCAAAAAGGTACAGGATGCAGTCGTGCATATTGAAGTCGAGATAATGCAACAAGGCCAGAGATTTGGCAATCAGAATCCATCCAACAATGAATTATTTGATCGTTTTTCCCCGCAACGTCCCGATTCTCCGGATATGCCTCGAAGATTCAGACAGGAAGGGATGGGATCAGGGTCAATTCTCGACAAGAATGGCTACATTTTGACAAACAATCACGTAGTTGGTAGCGCCGACAAAATTCTTGTCATGTTGAGTGACGGCAGGCAGATGGAAGCCAAACTGATTGGCACCGATCCACCTTCTGACCTTGCCGTGATTAAGATTGACGGAGTCGAGTTACCAGTGCTTCCTTTCGGCGATTCGGACCTCATGGATGTGGGGGAATCGGTGATTGCCATTGGTAATCCATTTGGCTTGTCACGAACCGTGACTCTTGGAATCATCAGCGCAAAAGGAAGAACCAACATTGGCATCACCGATTACGAGGATTTTATTCAAACCGATGCGGCAATCAATCCGGGAAATAGCGGTGGACCTTTGATTAATCTAAGAGGAGAAATCATAGGCGTGAATACCGCAATCTTTACACGAAGTGGTAGTTATCAGGGCGTTGGTTTTGCGGTTCCAATCAATATGGCACGCCAAATCATGGAAGATTTGATCAGTAAAGGCAGTGTATCACGAGGTTGGTTGGGAGTAGGGATTCAGGATGTTGACGGAAGACTGGCCAAGGCATTTGGGTTGGAAAGTACAAATGGCTCCCTTATCACAATGGTTTTTAAAAATACGCCGGCCGGCAAAGCAGGTATTCAAAAAGGAGACGTCGTCATTGCGTTTAATGGGAGAACCATTCGTAACAGCGCCCAGTTTCGCAATATGGTTGCAGTTGCCAGGGCCAATACGATTGTGGAAATTGAGATTTTCCGCGATGGCAAAACAGAAACCATCAAGGTCAAGCTGGAGGAAAGACCAAAGAATCCTCTCATGACTCAAACGCAACCGGAAGAAGATTCCTTTCTGGGAATCAGCGTTGAAGATCTAACACAAAAAACAGCAGAGCAATACGGTTATGAACCCGGAACGGGTGCCCTGATTACTAAGATTGAACCTCAATCTCCTGCTGACAAAGCCAACTTGGAAGTCGGAACATTGATAGTGGAAGTGGATCGCCACCCAATCACTAATCTGGACAGTTTCAAAGCAGCTATCAAAGCGGCTGATATTGAGGAAGGGGTCTTGTTTCTCATTCAAAATCAAGAGGGATCGCAATATATCATTATTTCTGAAAAATAAGTGTAGACTGATCTGGAAGAATGAAGGTATTAGTAATTGGCAGCGGCGGACGAGAACATGCCCTTGTCTGGAAAATGAAGCAAAGCCCCAGAGTCGCAAATGTTTTCGTTGCTCCGGGAAACGACGGTATGCGTCCGCATGCGGTGCCGGTTTCGCTGGAAAACCATGATGCTATTCTATCTTTTATTCAACAGGAATACATTGATCTCACTTTTGTAGGACAAGAAGATTATTTGGTGGAGGGGTTGGTTGATAAAATAGAAACCAGAGGTTACAAAGCATTTGGTCCCGGGGCCGCCGCCGCTGCACTGGAAGGCAGTAAAGCTTTTGCAAAAGACTTTATGTTGCAACATCATATTCCAACAGCTGCCTATGGTATCTTTCACGAAGAAATAGAAGCCTTTGCCTACCTGGAAACCTTGCAAGCGCCTTATGTGGTCAAGGCCAACGGATTGGCTGCAGGGAAAGGTTCGGTGATTTGTCATGATTTGGATCAGGCGCGAATCACGGTTCATCAAATGCTCTCCGGCGAAGCATTTGGCGATGCTGGTACAACCGTTGTGATTGAAGAATTCATGACTGGAGAGGAAGCTTCTTTTTTCATTCTCACTGACGGGCAAAATTTTGTATCCCTCCCTTCCTGTCAAGATTATAAAACCATTGGAGAATTGGATACGGGATTGAATACGGGGGGTATGGGAGCTTGTTCTCCGGCTCCGGTAATTACGCCTGCAATTGAAAAAATCGTAATCCGGCAGATTGTTGAACCAACCATTATGGGAATGGCAAAAGAAGGTTCTCCCTACAGAGGAGTTCTTTATATTGGATTGATGATCGACGGCGAGCGAGTCAGGGTAGTGGAGTACAATTGCCGATTTGGAGATCCTGAATGTCAATCTTTGATGATACGTTTGAAAAGCGATTTATTCACACTGGCTCTTGCCACCTTGGATGGAACTCTCAGTGAGCAGAAACCGGAGTGGCATCATGAAGCGGCAGCTTGTGTGATGCTGGTTTCTCAAGGCTATCCGGGAGAATACGAAAACGGGAAAATCATCTCTGGAATCGATGCGCTTTCCCTAGAACAGCCCCAGGATGAGAAGGTTTGGCGTTACATCTTCCATTCTGGTACGCGATTGGATGGTTCCGTCTATCGAACTCATGGAGGACGGGTATTGGGAGTGACCGCCTTGGGGTCCACTTTGGAAAAAGCTCTGGCGGAATCCTATCAAGTTGTCAACCGTATCCATTGGGATGGACTGACTTACCGCCGTGATATCGGAGCAAAAGGATTATTGCATTTTCGGGACAATCGACCCAAACGAAGTGTGGGGATTGTCCTTGGCAGCACCAGCGATTTGGAAGTGGCACAAAAAGCTACCGCCATTTTGAAAAAGTTTGGTGTGGGATACCGGTTGTGGATTTCCTCAGCCCATCGTTCTCCTGAAAGGACACGCCAATTTATCAGGGAATCGGAATCAACGGGAATCGAAGTTTTTATTGCAGTGGCAGGCATGGCGGCCCATCTTCCGGGGGTTGTCGCTTCTGAAACGACGAAACCGGTAATAGGGGTGCCCATTGTTTCAACACTCAATGGATTGGATGCGCTGCTGGCAATTGTCCAGATGCCACCGGGTGTGCCTGTTGCTACAATGGCCACCGACGGTACGGTGAATGCGGCCATCCTGGCCGTGCAAATTCTCTCATTACGCTATACGGATCTTCGTATGCAGTTGATGCTTCATAAAATAGAAATGGAGCAAAAGATAGTTGCATCTCAAAAAATTGCTGGATTGGAGTCCTCCTTATGACTTCCCCGCTTCGGCGTACTGCTTTGCCGGTGGGTGTCCTTGTTTCGGGAAGTGGTACGAATTTGCAAGCTATTATAGATCAACAAGAATCGGGCAACCTTCCCATCGATATCAAAATTGTCCTTTCGAATGCGCAGACGGCTTTCGCTTTGGAACGAGCAAAACGGCATAGTATTGAAGTGAAATATGTTCCTCATCATGCCTTCGATTCCCGAGAAGCTTTTGATGCGGAACTGACCCGAATTTTGGAAGTCTATGGAGTAGAATTGGTTGTCCTCGCCGGTTATATGAAACTGCTCTCTTCATCATTTGTGGAACATTGGAAAAACCGATCGATCAATGTCCATCCTTCTCTCCTTCCTGCATTTCCGGGATTGTATGCCCAGCGGCAAGCATTGAAATATGGAGTCAAAGTGACGGGATGCTCCGTATTTTTTGTGGACGAGGGAGTCGATACGGGACCCATCATCATCCAAGCGACTGTCCCTGTTTCTTCAAATGATACCGAAGCAACCCTGTCAGCAAGGATCTTAAAAAAAGAACATCTTATATTGCCAAAGGCCATTGGTTGGATTGCCGGGGATTCCCTTAAGGTTGAAGGAAAGAGGGTGATCACCCCTATTTTACAAGACAATTAGTCAGGTCCGGATGAGCGAAAGTATCATAATTTCAAATGTCAGTGATGCCTCCTTTGCAATTGGGGTGGCATATGGCAAACAACAAGAGATCGATATCCAGGACTTGGTATCTTTAAGGAGTTTTGCCAACAGTGAGTTTTGTCCTCGCTATTTATTGGATGAACCCAACGAAAAAAATATGGGACATGGGTTGGCGGGAAAATCCGTTTATATTGTTTCCACAACCTCTGCGCATTCATCACGCAATGAGTTGGCGCTGCGTAATTTTTTGTTGGCCTCGGCAGCTAAGGAAAACGGTGCCGATTTTGTCGCATTAATTGAACCGGATTTGTTTTATTCCGCCCAAGATCGGGGACCTCGAACTCTGGAACATCCGCAGATCACCGACTTTGAATCCCGTAAAAAATTCATTGGTCAGCCTTGGACCGCTCGCCTTTATGCAAAGCTTTTGCGTCAATCAGGAGTGGATCTCGTTTTGACTGTCCACAATCATAAACCACATGTGATGGCCAAGATCTATCAAGATGTCTGTCAAAATCACCCGAGCCAGCCTTCTTTCATCAATTTGGATATCTCCCATATTGTTGCCAATTATATTTTACGTTCGGGAATGGCGCGTCTGGAAGACGGAGGGGCCAACGTAGCTTTTGTTGCTCCCGACAGCGGAGCAGTGGAATTTGTTAGCCGGGTGCGTGAATACACAGGGTTGAAAAATTCTGTTTTGGTCAATGTGGACAAAGTACGTTACGGGCAGAGGAATGTGGAATTAAACATATCCGATGACGTGGAATTGTTGAAAGGTCGTGATGTGTTTATTTTGGATGACATGGTTCGTACTGGGGGAACCATTGCCGCTAGCATTGATTTGCTGGTCGAAAGCAAAAAATCAAGGCCTGAAAATATTTTCTTTTATTGCACCCATACCTATATTTCCGCAGAAGGGCGTGAGAGTCTCAACTCCCCCTATTTGAATCAGTTCATCACAACCAATACCATTCCCAATATCTTGAATAGGGATGACCAGGGTCGTTTACGAAAAAAAACGGTGGTATTGAAGATTGAAAAATGGATTGCTAATGCCATCGTTCAATGTTTGGAATATAAAAATGATCCTGAAGTTGTTTATGGAAAAATAAGTGTTTCCATGGCAGGGAATTGGTATGAAGTGGATATCTCCTCTAAAAATCCACAACGCTTCAATGCACGATTTTTTCAATATGAATTGATATAATATTACCCGTCATTTCTATCTCATTATGGCCATTCAAAATATCCTGATTTTAGGCGCAGGCGGGGTTGGTTACCATATCGCCAAACGATTGACTCATGAAGGATATGCCGTGACGATTGTAGAGTCCGATCGAGATCTCGTCCGAGTCACTGCCGAAAACCTTGATGTCAGAACCATCGAGGGGAATGCTATGGAAACCGCTTCTTGGAAAAAGGCACAAGTTGAAAAAATGGATCTGGTGATTGCAACGACCAACGACGACGCAGTGAACATGATTGCCGCTTTGATTGCCGATCGTTTTGGGGTCAAATATAAAATAGTACGAAACCGCTCTCTCGATTTTGGGGAGACGGGAGAACTTTTAGGAAAAAAGGATTTATGCATTGATTTGATGGTCAATCCTGAGGAACTGGTGGCCCAGGAAATTGCACGATTGATCCAGCGTACAGCTGCCAACGATGTCATTGAGATCGGTGGGAATCAGATGAAAGTGCTGGCGATACGCGTGGCAGAAAGATCGCCCCTCGCGCACAGGCAATTGATGGAAATCGCAAAAATTTACAATGAATTTCCTTTCCGCGTGGTTGCGATCGGACGTGGAATCACCACGATTATCCCAGGGGGAAAACATGTAGTCTTACCCTTGGATCAGATTTTTATCCTTGCTCGTAGTGAAGACATTCCCAAACTAATGAATTTGATGGGAATAAGTCAGCAAAATATTCAAAATTTGATGATTTTGGGAGGAGGTTTGATCGGCTCCCGGATTGCTAACTTGCTCGAGAGAACGGTTCAAATCAAATTGATTGAAAAAAATGCCAAACGTGCCCAGGAATTGGCGACCACTTTGTCCAGTACCACCGTTTTACATGGAGATGGTACCGATGCCAATGCCCTGGCGCTAGCAGGTCTCTTGGATATGGAAACCTTCATTGCCACCACCGGGGACAACGAAACAAATATTATCAGCTGCTTGCTGGCCAAGCATTTGATCAACAAACAGCATCGAGATCCGAAAGGGAGTCGAGGAAAAACCATTGCTCTGGTCAATAAGGAAGATTACTTAGTCCTGGCATCCACCATAGGACTGGATATCGCGTTGAACGCCAAAATTTCTGCCGCCAATGAAATTCTCAAATTCATCCGTCGTAGTGAATTATTAGCAGTCGCCCATTTGCATGGCGTCGATGCCGAAGTGATTGAACTGGTGGCAGCCCATGATTCTCCCATTACACGTAAACCTCTTTATAAATTGCATTCTTTACTGGAGAATGGAAGTATTCTGATTGGTGGGGTCTTTCGCAGAAATCAATGGGAAGTTGCAGTTGGAAAAACACAAATCCAGAATGGTGATCGAGTTATTGTGGTGTGTACTTCTCTCAATTTGAAAAAAGTTCGAAAATTGTTTCACTGAGAAATTTTTGATCTAATCGAGTTTTATTTTTCTATATCTCTAAAAAGCCGTCCGAAATATCGATTAAATTCTATGCAAATCAAGTTCCACGAAAAGGATAGGGTTTGTCGAAAAAAAAGTCCCTCATGAGGATATTGAAATAATCAATCAGATGTCATTATTGACAAATAGTTTAAAAGAGATTATGGTGCGGGTCATGTCTTCCACAAAAGGAGGACTTCTCCGGAGAAAAATAAGGTAGTTGAGCGGTTTTCCACCTGAAAATCTGGTGAGGTGCATGGATGCCACCACGACACAAAAATACTAATATAATTGTTGGCTTAGATATTGGCACAACAAAAATTTGTGCTATTGCTGCCGAAACAGACCCTGGTGAAATCCTCAACATTGTGGGAGTGGGAACTTCCAAATCAGAAGGATTACGCAAAGGAGTTGTTGTCAATATCGAAAAAACCGTTCAGTCGATCAAAAAAGCCGTAGAAGAATGCGAATTGATGTGTGGACAACCCATCAATTCTGTCTACGCAGGCATTGCTGGTCACCATATTAAAGGAACCAATAGCCATGGCATGGTGACGGTTTATCGCAACCGTGTGGTTTCCGAAGAAGACATCCGACGGGTGATTGATGCAGCTCAAGTCCTCATTCCGAATGATCGAGAAGTTCTGCATATCCTTCCTCAAGAATTCCTTGTCGATGATCAAGATGGCGTGCAAAATCCGCTTGGCATGTCAGGAACCCGTCTTGAAGTGAACGTCCATATTGTCACAGGCTCTGTGACCTCTGCGCAAAATATCATTAAATGTTGCAACCAGGCAGGCTTAGATGTCGAAGATATCGTGCTGGAACCTCTTGCTTCCAGCCAAGCTGTTTTGAGTTCGGACGAGCAGGAAGTGGGGGTGGTACTGGTGGATATTGGCGGGGGAACAACAGACATTACGATTTATTCGGAAGGAAGCATTGTTCACACCGCAGTATTAGCATTGGGCGGCGATCATCTGACGAAAGACGTCGCAATTGGACTGAGTACGCCTTTGGCAGAAGCTGAGGAGATTAAGCACAATCATGGTGTCGCAATGGTCTCGATGGTCGAAAAAGACGAGATGATTCAAGTCTCAGGGGTAGGAGGTCGGCGGAACCGGAATATCCGCAAACAAGTATTGGCAGAAATCATCGAGGATCGTTTCCGTGAAATCTTCGAATTCATTGCAACTGAAATTGAAAAATCTCAGTACCGCAATGTTATTGCCTCAGGACTTGTAGTGACCGGCGGAACTTGTATTATGCCGGGTTCGGATGAATTGGCCTCGGAGGTATTAAACATCCCGGTGCGAGTTGGCTTCCCTGAAAACATTTCGGGAATCCAGGAGTTGATCTATTCTCCCAAGTTTGCAACGAGCGTTGGCTTGGTCAGGTATGGGATCAATAGCCAGAGCAAACTCCAATTTTCAGGAGATGAAACCAATGTTTTTCATAAAGTTTCTCGCCGTATGAAAGATTGGTTGCATGAATTTTTTTAGTTCAAACCGTAAAGGTGGCTTATGTTAGGATTTTCTGATATCAAGCAGTCTCAATTAGACACTCCCATCATCAAGGTGATTGGAATAGGTGGTGGAGGGGGCAATGCAATCAACCGCATGGTCACCATGATGGACGCGCAGGTAGTAGAATTTATTGCGGCAAATACAGATCTGCAAGATTTGAGAAATTCTGCGGCAACCTACAAGCTGCAACTGGGAATCAATTGTACAAAAGGCCTGGGTGCGGGAGCGAAACCCAATGTAGGGCGGGAAGCTGCTATTGAGAATGCCGATTTGATTCGAGAATTCGTATCTGGGGCTGATATGGTTTTTATCACTGCCGGAATGGGAGGCGGTACAGGTACTGGAGGGGCGCCAATTGTGGCACAGATTGCCAGGGAAGCCGACACGTTGACGGTCGGCGTGGTGACCTTGCCTTTTAAGTTTGAAGGAATGCAGCGTCGGAAAAATGCAGATCAGGGTGTGCAGGAATTGAAAGACCATGTGGACACGCTGATTGTGATTCCCAATGAAAATTTATTGGAAATGGTCACCCAGCGGACATCAATGGTTGAAGCATTCAATTTGGCAGACGATGTATTGAGGCAAGCCATCCAGGGGATTTCGGACTTGATCACCAATGAGGGAATCATCAATCTCGATTTTGCGGATGTGAAAACGGTGATGCAAAATGGAGGCAAAGCCGTGATGGGAATAGGAGCCGCGACTGGAGACAATCGGGCTATTGCCGCAGCAAAAAGAGCCATTAGTAGTCCTCTTTTGAACGACTGCGAAATTACAGGTTCCTGGGGAGTTTTAGTAAATATAGTCGGCGGAAATTCCTTGACGCTTCATGAAGTCAATGAAGCCGCATCCTTTATCCAGGGGCAAGCCGATGAAGAAGCAACGATTATTTGGGGCGCATCGATTCATCCGGATCAAGGGGAACAAATCCAAATAACGGTGATTGCAACCGGATTTGGAAAAGAAGAAATTTCTTCTGAAATGGCACAACAGACAGTCTCTGTTTCACCTTATAAGAGCATGGATCCGCCTTTGTCCAATTCGCTGTCAAAAAAACAGGAAGAGACAGTATATGCTGCAGAACAATCGACGAAAGAAGGAAAATCAAGAAAAGATAAATTAAAGAAAATAGACTCTGGGTATCCAAAAGTTGCGACTGAAAGCGATGAGATGAGGACTCCGCAATACTTGAAAAACTCGGAAAATGCCCCGCAAAATGCGAAAAACCTTTTTCCCTCCACACCCGATTCGAATTCTGGCGGGCGAACTTTGGCAACTAAAAAAAACGTCGCTTCTCTGTCGAAAGAAATCAACGAGGACTCATCTTCCAAAGAATCACAGTCTGAAGTTGAGAAGATTGCTGCAAAAACCCCGACTGTCGATGTGGAGGAGAGCCCTAGATTTCCAGATTGGGCATGGCGCAAGCGGCATCGCCATGATTTTACCAGCGATCTTGACATTCCAACTTTCATACGACGGCGAGCAAAAAAATTGGGGAAAGATTTCAGATAAAATCTTTCACTTGAGAATCTCCGGACTTTGGGTAAAATATAAAAACACGCTAAAATGAAGTGATTCACAAAAAAGGCATAGAGAAAGACAAACACGGAGTAGACAAGGTTACCAAAAAATATCGAGTTGTGGGAACTAGCAGAAATGCTGAAAATTTTTTACTCTTTGCAAAAAATACATTACTGACAATCTGATTGAGAATGCATTGAATATCGCTTAAAAAATTGACGCTCATGTAACCTCAGTAAAAAGATCCGGATATGAGCAGCGATCCATGATTTTCTGAAAAATTGATAGAATAATCTCAAAATCAAGAGATCCGGCCTCATTTTAATGTGTTGATCATATTAAAAGTTTCTTTCTCTGCCTCTGAGTACGAGGACCTGCCTTCTTTATTGCACGCCAGAAGAGAATTGCTTCTCCAGCATTTATTTTTTGTAGACGCATTGCGAATCTCCTGAAAGGATTCTGTCCATTCCAGGAAAATCTGACAGTGTCTTGTTCATCCCAATGCTATCAGTATTGGGAACCCTTTCTATAAAAGACACTGGCCAGAGAAAGCTTTCGTACAAACTCACTGCTGACATTGAAACCATGAGAACAATACGAGTGATTCAAATAGCGTCGATTGGAGGAATAGGTGGGCTTCTCAGCTGGTCGTTACTTCAGGCGTATTTATATGGACAACAGATACTTGGTCCTTTTCCTTTGCTCGATCCATTTATCTATGAAGGAATCGTCATCGGAGCCGGGATGGGAATTTTTTTTAAATCCAAAGAGGACCTTCTTTTTGACAATTTCTTTGCTCTTCGGACAAGTATTCCCATTGGAGTCTGCGTGGGATTAGCAAGTGGTTTTTTGGGGTTTATGATGGGGCAGAGTTTGCTGGCATTGCCAATCTTCGTTCCTTTATCCTTGGTGAGGGTGATCAGTTGGATGCTTTTGGGGTTTTGGTTGAGCTTGTTAATAAATTTTGCGACCCCCTCATCAAAGAAAAGTTTTTCCCAGATAGTGGGAGCGATTGGGGGAGGATTGTTGGGGGGATTGTTTTTTGAATCCTATCAACTGTCACAAACTGCCACAATGAGCAGCTTGCTTGGCCTCGTCGTTTGGGGAATGATCTTGTCATTATCGATTGTTGTCTTCGAGGTCTACTCTTCAAAAGCCTATTTGCGGGTGTTGACGGGTAAGAGTAAAGGAAAAATTCATTTTATGGATAAAGACAAATATTCAATGGGATATCAATCTCATAACGATATCATCTTGAGAGGCTATACAGAAGTCTGTGACACCCATGCGCATATCATCAAAAATAATCCAAATTATCAGATCATCAATGTCTCTCCGGGGGGAAAAGTCTTTGTCAATTATCGTTTTGTTGAACAACAAAATATGAAAAATGGCGATATCATAAAACTCGGGTCCGCATTGCTTCAATTTTGTGAGGTCTCATGATTCCACTTGTCACTTTTTTTCAAATCCGTCCTCTTTTTTTACGAGCATTTTGGACATGTATTGGAATATTCGCTTTTGCCGTCTCAATAGAGGCGAGCAAATGGCGAATTCAAATCAATATGATAGATTCTCATTTGGCTTCTTTGGGAGGAGAACGATCTATTTTTCTGGAAGTTTCAGATGAAAATAAACAACATATTGCCAATTTGTCGGGGGACAATGTCACTTTTAATATAAATAATGAACCTTATCTGTATTCAGGTTTTGGCTACCAGTTTCAAAGGATGGAACAACGGATTTCCTTTCTGGTGGATATGCGACTACCCGCTGCTTCCCAAGATTTGGAAACAATTCAGAATGCCTTACGTCAATTCATTTTACAAAAGCAAGGAAGTGACGAAATATTCCTTCATTTCAATGGATCCGGACAAAATCCGCAGGCAGTGGGGTCAAAAGAAAAATTCGAAACGCTCCTTCAAAATTTGAAACTCGATCCAGCTAAAAAGATACCTATCTCTGAGCTCATTACAGGACAATCCGCATTGTTTCAGCAACGGGGTAAACGGCAATGGCTTATCCTGCAATCTTCTGATTTTGCTTCCTGGAATGGATCGCCCGCTTTGGAAAAGGAAATGACTCAATTCTTCCTCAACCACCAGATTACACTGATTTCGATTGTCACGGGAGTAGTCCCTCCATGGCTGAAAAGGCTGGTCAGTCAGACAGGAAGCGAAATCTATCAAATGGACTCGTCGCTACAGTTGCCTTCCGTGTTGCAGCAAATCAGAGAAAAAATCCTTCAAGAATATTTGCTGACATATCAATTGAACGCGCTGGGAAACATTCCTCATGATATTGAAATCAAGTTTATTGCGAAACACGGAGTAGAGAGCATCGGTCATCAAGCAGATACAGTTTCTATCTCGCTTCACTCCCAAACGCCTTTGCCTCTTTGGGGGCTTGTATGTATGGGGGGAATCCTTTTCGCCGGATTTGGCAGAATATGGCTGAAGAATCGTAGTTCTGCCGTTTTATCGAAGCAAATTGGTTTCCAAATCTTGACGCCGGGGGAGAATTTCCAGTTTATTCCACTCGAGGAGAACTCATACGCATTAGATTTTCTTTCATCCATTCGAACAAAAGGGAAATTGCGTTTATCGGCCAATTTGGAAAAGGTATTCTTAATAGCAGAGCAAAACAGCTATTTTTTGGAAGATAAAAATTATAAAAATGCTTTGTTGATCAACCGGCGGCGGGTAAGGAGAACTTTATTGCGGCATGGAGACATTCTGGATATTGGAGAAATGACTTTAATTTTTTTGAATCATATCGAACCTCCAAAACCAGCAACGGAACTGGATATACAAGATCCAGTTCCTGTTTATTTTGACAAACCTCTGGGACCTATCCGCAAGAAGATCGGAACATTGATCAACATGGGTATGCGCCAGGAGTATTATCTGGTTAAAAATATTACTTTTATTGGCCGCTCAAAAACAAACAATATTGTCCTGAACAGTTCTCAAATTGCGCTCAGACATGCCAAAATAATGAGAGTTGGTACACAATACAAACTGGTCAGCTTGAGCAATCAGGAAGGAACCTTTGTCAATCGCCGACGAGTAGAACAGCGATTCCTGAAAGAAGGAGACGAAATCTCATTCGAAAATTGTCAGTTCCGATTCCGAATGCTCAATCTCGCTTCCTCTCGCAGTAATAAAGTGAAAACGAACGTCCATCATGCATAATATTGCCAATAAAGAGAGAAAAAACCTTCTCATCGAAGCACTTTCCTACATTCAAAAGTTCAAGGACAAGATCATCGTGATCAAGTATGGAGGCGCTGCCATGATTGAAGAGAAATTGAAAATACATTTTGCCCAAGATATCGTTTTGCTACAATCCCTTGGAATGCAACCCGTCATTGTTCATGGTGGCGGACAGGAAGTCAGTCGGGCCATGGAGCGACTGGGGCAAAAAGTGTCATTCATTGATGGCTTGCGGGTCACTAGTGCGGAAAATATCAAAGTGGCGGAAATGGTGCTTTCGGGAACAATCAATAAAGAAATTATTGCCCACCTCAATACATTTGATGGAAAAGCTGTGGGATTGAGTGGCAAAGATGGTCACTTGATTGAAGCCTATAAGAAGGAACATGAGAGTGGAGTGGACCTGGGTTATGTTGGAAGCATCAAACGGACCAACCCGGAACTTTTGCACGTCCTGTTGCAGGAAAGATTTTTACCAGTCATTTCTCCCATCGGCTTGGGAGAAGGAGGAATCACTTACAACCTCAACGCCGACACTGTTGCCGCATCGATTGCGGTTGCCTTGCAAGCCTATAAAATCATCTTTATGACGGATGTCAAAGGCATCATGGTCAAAGAGCAGTTGCTGTCAGAACTCAGGACCGATGAAGTACTTCGTTTGCTGAAAGAAGGACTCATTCAAGGCGGCATGGTACCCAAGGCAGAGGCAGTGTTGAACAGTGTTACTGCAGGAGTCTCCTCGGCTCATATCATCAACGGTACAGATCCTCATTCTGTGATTGCCGAACTGTTTACCGACGAGGGGACTGGCACTAAAGTCATTTTGTAGCATTTCCTTTTTTAATTTTACTGTCATTTCCTTGAGGGCATGGTTTTGGTGGACTTGTTGCCGGAAAAAAGGAGACGATTCCGAAGCTTCCCAGGTTTCACTGATGATACGGAACTGGTCTTGCTCCTTCACCACATACAGACGTTTCCGGCCCACGTCGTTTGTCCCTGAGGAATGATAACTTTGTACAAACTGAATATTGAATATCCCTTTGGCTTTCAAAATAGAAATATCATGGATGGAGACCCGCTTATTTTGATTTTTTTTGTTCGTCCAGCGTTTGTATTGCTTCCAGCGGGAATAATCAAATTGAGTTGTTTTGAAATTTCTGGAATAAAATGAAAAATATCTATCTGATTGATCCGATTCCCACGCCACTCGCCATTTTTCGATGAAATCAAGCAATTCCCATCGTACTTTGTCAATTTCCATTGGTGACGCATACGCAATTGATTCTTCAATGATCAAAGGAGTTTCGTGCAAATTGATATAATTTGCTGCTTTCAGAAGGTCGGTATTCGTGGTTGAGATGCAACCTCGAGTTGCTGAAGGAAACCCCTGATCTGTTCCATGCAGCCAAATCCCATATCCATTTTTGCGGAAGAGGACTTTATCCAGATAATTGGGATAGTTGAGTTCGAACGCGCCGGTGCCATAAATTTTTGCAATAGTGCCATATTGCCGGACCAAATCCTGGGACGTCCAGGCATCCGTAAAAAAGTACAAGCCTGTAGGAGTTTTTAAATCCCCCTCCTGTTGTTTGTCTCCTCCGGTTTTCCCAGTCGTACATTCATATTGCTCGATCTTTTCCCAGAAAGACTGTTTTTGAAAAACACTCATGTTGCATTCCGCTTTGTCCACAACAATAACAGTGGCTTCTGGTATGTCATACAAGATCAGCCCTTCCGGGATTTGTGTTTGAGCCAACAATGCCGGAGAAAATATAATAAATAAATAAATCAAAATGAATCTCTTCATAATGTTGTTATACCTTTCCTGCAGTTCCGGTTTCGATTTGCCGGCTGGAGTTTGAATTACAATATCAGTAGAGATACCCTGGATTAAATGCAACCGCAATTCCATACTCGCCATTAACTCTTTCATTATCGATTTCTCGTACAATTTCCAATCTATTGTTTTACTTTGAAGATCGTCCTGGAAATAACAGGAAATCGCAACAATTCCAATTTCGGTATCAAAAGTGACATAGACCGAAAAACCGGGGTCAAAGGACCAGTCCTATTCCCTGGTTTTCCCGGACTGGGCTGATGGCGAATTTAAAACATTAATGGTAAACCCTTTACGCCGGTATGGGACCTTGATAATGAACAACTTCTCAAAAAAGCTCTTCCTCAATTTTAAAAACTGACGAAAATGGACAGATACAAAACTATTAAGAACCTGAATAAGAATTACCTGATGCGTTTTAACAGGAGTTGAATCATGGCTATATAGACAATCACTTCAGCAGTTCGAGTATCGTTCATTATCGGTGTTGAGCCAACGATACCGTCCAAACCAAGCAATTGTTATTTCCACAATCCATCGTTTGGGGAGGACTTGAAAGCCTTTGATTTGAAGAGTGGGAGCGATCTCTAAGTGGCATCGATTCCAATGCCAATCGGCGAGCTCACCCCGATATGCGGCATCGACATTCCCGCAATTCTCAGGAAGGAAAAAGGGATGGATTCCTTTTGCTCATTTACCCGTGGAAAGGATAGAGCAGTCTGGCCAGGAGGCCTCGTTTGCGTTTCCTCTTTGCGGCGCCGTAGCTACCCTCGCCGCCCCGCAACCGGGGATCGAGCAGATCGCGCATGGCATCGCCGAACATGTTGAGACTGAAAACGACCATTGTCAGGCAAAGCCCCGGCCAGAGCGCCAGCCAGGGGGCCATCTCCATGTAGAGCCGTCCTTCCCGGCTGAGCATGCCTCCCCAACTGGGAATGTTCGAGGGCAGACCGAAGCCGAGAAAGCTCAGCGCCGCCTCTGACATGATGACGGCACCAATGTTGATGGAGAAGATGATGATGAGGGGCGGCATGATATTGGGCAGCACATGCCGTCTCAGGGTGGTGGGCAAAGGACTGCCCAGGGCTTTCGCCGCCAGAAAGTAATCATTCTCTTTAATGGCGATCACCGCGCCCCGCACGACGCGGGAGCCTTCCACCCCACCGGCGATCCCTAGTACCAGGATGATCTGGAGCAACCCCTGTCCCACGATGGACATGATGGTCAACAACAACAGCAGTCCCGGAAAGGCGATCCAGGCATCGACCAGGCGCTGCATGGCCAAGTCCACTTTCCCCCCCAGGAATCCGGAAACGCTGCCGACCAGGAGCGCGACGAGCACATTGAGCGTGGTCGCGGCCAGACCGACTCCTAAGGAAATCCGCGCCCTGTGGATCAGGCGGCTCAATAAGTCCCGCCCGACGTGGTCGGTCCCGAGGAGATACTGGGCCGAGGCCTCTTATATCTGGTCTCTCAAGTGGATTTTATTATAAGGATAAGGCGCCAGCGCATCGGCAAAGAGAGAAATCCTGATCAAGAGCAGGATGATCACTCCGCCGAGCATCCCGAGGGGTTTCTCCTTGAACAGCCTGATCCAGAAATCTGCAAACTGACCCCGTCGCTTGGGCTCACTGATGGGGGATGGTGTCTCTTGGGTGTTGTTCATAGTTTAGGTATTTAGTGCCTGACAGAAAAATACAATTTTACTAATAAGAGGTGTAGAATCCGCGAGAACATCTGTTTTTGAACAAGCCATATTTTAGAGAATTGAAGCTATTTTTCTTTGGGATCCCTAATTTTTTGTTACCCCCCCTATTTTTGGACACTCGCCCCCCCTTCCCGGCCTCCCCTCTTGTTTCAGAATGGGGAGTCACTCTTGGGTTCAGGCCGCTTTTTTGTAGGGTCCTCGTTTACGACGCTGCCGTTCTTTTTGCTGTTCACGCAGGACGGTGCCGAGACGGTGGATGTTTTTTGCAAGCACAGCCAGAGCGACATAGCGTTCGAACCCCTTGATTCCATGATCCGGACATCGGTCGAGTCCGTGCACTTCCAGAGCGTTGATGGCGGATTCGACCGCAGAGTGTTGGCGGCGCAGGAGTTTGAATTCCCGGGAATCTTCTCTCTGCCGGTCTGCTTTGCTCAACTTGCCTTTTTTGGGAAGCACGACAAGATCCAGCAGTGCTTTGAGTTCACGCTGATTCTGTGGGCTGTGAGCGCCCTTGTCCCAACTAACGACCGCAAGCTCGGGGAAGCGTTTTTTGGTTTCTTCGACGATTTCCACGGCCACCTTCTCATCGGTCTGCCTGCGCATCACCTGATGGTGAAGGATGAATTGATGCTGGTCCTCAATGAGGTTGACCCTGAGTCCGAGTTCCACCGGCACTCCCGCCTTGCCCTTGCTGATCCACTCGGTGTGGGGCTCGAAGATGGAAAAGATTTTTTCATGATGAGGGATGGTTTCGTTGAAGCACACCCTGCGGATGATTTGGCTCATGAGTTTTTTTGCAGAGCCCATGTACTCCCGTAAGCGTAGCAGTTTCAAGGAGGAGCGCACCCGTTTTTCCAAAAGTTCCAGGCTTGTCTGGACCCGCAGGTGATACCCCTTGGCCATGAGGACGTATTTGAGATATTCCTTGCGCCTCTTTTCTTCACGGGCACGCTTTATTTGCTCAACTTTCGAAGTGGAGGGCCTGAGCTTTTGGATGAGACGATACTGCTTTTTGAACTGCCTGAGGTTGTTCCGATATTGTCGCCAGCTCTCCAACTGACAACTCCGTGAAAGCCTGGCGCATTCTTCAACCGTCTTGCGTACGGCGTCGAAGAGCAGGTTGATGTCGGTCGGATAATGTACATTGGTTTCAACCACAAAGGAGTCGCAGCGTGCACGTAGCGCCTTGGTTGAATCATGAAGTTCAATCTTCTTCTCCGTGCGAATTCGGGTTGGCCCATCTTTTGGGGCGTTTTTTTTTACCAGCCCATGTCCGGCTTTGACAACCAACTGATTGATCTCATCGAGAATCTCAGGTGTGAAAAGACGCAGGTTATCCTTGATCGTCTGCCGGTTGTACGTCGTTTTGTCCTCCCACCCACCATGTCCGAGCATCTGCCGGATGGTGTCGTGATGGTTAGCCAACTCATGGATGCGGTCGTAATCGCTGTTGAGACCCAGGCGCAGTACGCCAAGCACCAGAATCTTCCACTGCTCCATCCCGGGACGACCAAGACGGGGGTCCGCTTTGCGATGCCTGTCTTCGTTGCTCAGGCCCGAACCGCTTCGCGAGGGGATGACCCGTTCCAGAACCTTGAATACCGATGCGCGTAATGCTGGCGTGGCGTATATGTATTGCAAACCACTAAGGATAGGGGGGATGTCATCACGGGATTTTAGATCCAACTCGATGGCGGCAATGTCGACTTCGCCGAACTTCATCTGGGGGTCACCTATGGTGCGCATAAAATTTCAAATCTTGAAGATTTACGGAAAAACGAAAGAAACCAGTCCGAAGATACTGTAACTGCAACGATTGACCCTTCATGCGAGGTGGCGCAAACTCGGGTTTTTTCAAATCTTCGCGTCACAAGTATCAGTTTATCATCTTGATATAATTAATGAAAGACTTTACATGATATTTAATGGTATTCACCTCTTTTTAAGAAACGAAGATTTTGGAGAAACTCATAAAAATCCCATTTTTTGCTGATTTTGGCCATCTGAACACTGCATCAAACCAATCTTCATCCTGTGAAATTGAAGAATTGTCATTTAATATCAGCAATTTGAGTATTTTTCGGCCAAGCACTACCTATGTAAAGAACCCGAACTACTGGCAGCAAGATCCTTTACATCCCAACAATAAGTTGCCGTACCTGGACGGGATCAAGTTTATCGAATTGGAGGAAGCAGCCAAGGTCGCGGCTTTACGAACGGGCAAGATAGACGTTCAAGTTTCCGGTATGGCACCTCAATATAAGAAGGAGCTTGTAGAGCAAATGCCCAAAGGAACAACAGTCAATAATATGCCTCGTCGGGCGATGCTGTTAGCAGCTAATATTGTAAAACCCCCCTTCAATGATAAGCGGGTACGGCATGCCGTCATGCTGGCGATCAACCAGGAGGAAATGAAGAATGAGCTAAACCAGGGTGATGCAGTGTATCCCACATTTCCCCTGGCTCCTGCCTGGGCTCCCTATCACATTTCATTGGAGGACCTGGAGCGGGATCTTCCCCACATTCGCAGGATGTTCGATTATCACCCCGATGAGGCCAAGAAGTTGCTTGCCGAGGCGGGGTACCCCAATGGCTTTGATACCAATATCATTACCAGTCAACTTTTTCTCGAAGACGCAGAAGCTGCCTCCCTCTACCTGGCCCAAGTAGGCATTAATGTGGAAGTGAGGGATGTGGGAGAAGCTCAAATGTATTCTTTGACCATGTCGCGTACGCCGGATCCCTCCTATACTGGGTTGGTTACCTCTGATACGGGATGCCAGGTGGCCTTTTCGGACTGTATATACAAATTCCACCTGGACCCCCGTTCGGATTTTGCCTGGTTCGCACAGGGTAACAAAGAGTTCGAAGAAAGTGACTATGGTCAGGAGCTCATCACAAGAATTGAAGCGATGTATGACGCCAAAACTCCGGAAGAGCACCTGAAGAAATGGCGGGAGGTATCCTATTGGGCATACGAGGAAATGTGGTTCATGCCCTTGGTCATGAAGATGGGGCAGAACTACACACTGCCTTGGATGCATGGCGCGAATGGGGCACATGGTCTCTATAACAAATGGCTTCACAATCAGAAATATGTCTGGCTTGATTCCGGCATGAGGGAGGAGATGACAGGTCGCAAAGCCAATGAATTCTAGGCCCTATTAGAAAGTGTTTAACAAAAGGTTGGACGTGAGCCGTCCAACCTTTTTTTTAGGAGTAAAACTTGAGTACCTACATTATCCGCCGGTTGCTGATGATGATCCCTACCTTGATCCTGGTGTCCCTCATCGTTTTTGCCACCATGCGATTCATCCCGGGCAGTATAATCGACATGATGATGGCAAATCGGTGGTCGGAAGGTCAAAATGTACGTGAGGAACTGGTGGCCTATCTGGGGCTGGATTTGCCCATCCATGTCCAATATGGCAAGTGGATCACCGGGATCTTGAAGGGGAACCTGGGTAACTCCCTTTGGACCAAAGTCCCAGTAATGGATAGCATTAAAACAGGATTGCCGGTCTCTCTGGAACTTGGTTTACTTGCCATTTTCATCTCATTGATTATCGCCATTCCGGTTGGTGTTATTTCCGGCATTCGGCCCGAGTCGACTGCAGATAATCTTTTACGCAGCCTGGCGGTCCTCCTCATCTGCGTTCCTGATTTCTGGCTGGGAACCATGGTGGTGATCTTTCCAGCAGTCTGGTGGGGGGTGTCGCCTCCGGTGTTTTATACTTTTTTCTTTGATGACCCGATAGCAAACCTGAGCATGGTCCTCATCCCCTCTATTATCCTGGGGTTTTGGTTCAACGGGATGACCATGCGCCTGACCCGGACCATGGTACTCGAAACCTTCTCCCAGGATTACGTACGTACGGCCTGGGCCAAGGGGCTGAAGATGAAAGTTGTTGTCATCCGGCATGTCCTGAAAAATTCGCTGATCCCGGTGGTCACCATTGTGGGTCTGCAGCTCCCGGTCGTCATTGGAGGCGCGGTGGCCGTGGAGTACATCTTTGGGTTGCCTGGACTGGGAAAGTTGATGGTGGAGGCGATTTTAAAACGCGACTATCCCATTGTCTCCGGCATCAATGTGTTTCTCGCCAGTTTTGTCTTGATCGTCAATTTGCTCGTTGATATCAGCTACGCTTGGCTTGATCCGCGGATAAAGTATAAATAGAAATGACAACCAAAACTACATCATCGCCTGTCATGCTTCCGGCCAGAAAGGGTGCTTTCCTCACCTTTCTCTCCCGGCTCTTCCGGGAAAAGAAACTGGGAGCATTTGGACTGATCATTGTCATCATTTTTTTTCTGGTCGGTATCTTCGCGGACTTTTTAGCCCCCTATGGTTTGCAGGAATTTGACATGAAAAACCGGTTGAAGGGCCCCGTTTCCGGGCATATCCTGGGAACCGACCATTTTGGACGGGATATCCTAAGCCGGATAATCTATGGAGCCCAGGTCTCAATGGTGGTGGGCGTGGCTGCCTGTGGGATGCTCGTAATCATATCCACCGGGTTTGGCTTGGTGTCCGGATATTTTGGCGGAAAATTAGACATGATCATACAGCGCGTTGTCGATGCCTGGCTTTCCTTCCCAGGGATGTTTATCCTCCTGACCGTCATGTCCCTGCTCGGACCTGGGGTCACCCAAACCATCATTGTCTTAGGTGCCTTTTGGGGAATTGCCAACATCCGGACCGTGCGGGGCGTGGTGCTCAGTGCTAAAGAGAATGCGTATGTGGAGGCCGCCCGGGCAGTGGGCTGTCCTATCTGGCGCATCCTGCTCCAGCACATTCTGCCCCAGATTGCGGCCCCGATGATAGTGGTCGTCACCGTTTCCCTGGGGGGTATCATCATCTCCGAGGCCACCATCAGCTTTCTGGGGTTTGGCATCCCGCCTCCCAGGGTCACCTGGGGCGGCATGTTGAGCCTGGAGGGTCAGAAATATATGTTGCAGAACATAGGAATTGCCTTCTGGCCAGGATTGTCTCTGGCCATTGTCGTCTTTGGCATCAACATGTTCGGGGATGCCATGCGAGACCTGCTCGACCCCCGCTTGCGTGGCAAAGTAGGCCGTTTTGGTTTATCGAAGAAACGCAATAAATAAAGAAAAGGAATCGATTATGAAACCAAGTAAAAATCAATCCATCCCTCCAGAGTTTTTGCCAGAAAACGTACAGGCCAATAGCCCGGAAAGCGAGCAGCTCTTCACCCATCTGCTCAAGGTAAACGAACCCTTTCAAAGCTTAGAAAAGCAAGGCTTGGTTTTCACTCCAAGTCCGTCAGGTGGGGAAAATGGGGTGGACTTGAATGACGACTTGCTTTACTACAACACCCTGGGAAGCGCTAAAGAGTATTGGGAAAAAAATGGCCCCCTCCCTTCTCCGACCAAGGAGATCAAACAACTGCGAAATGACTTCCGCGAATTTGGCTATTGCCTGGTCGAGGATGCCTTGAGTCAAGAACAGCTGCATACAATGCGTACCCGCGTGGTGGAACAGGCCGAAGGAGAACGCCTTGCCGGGATTGCCCACTTCCTGAATGCCAGCCGGGACCAGGTATGGGATAAAGATATTACCCAGTTTGTGGATTGCCTGGTGAACAAAAGTGACTGCTTTCGAGGTTTCATTGAACACGACCCTGCATTTATACAAGCCGGCCCTTTGATTGAACAACTGGTCCATGAGACGGTCGGAGAGGACTTTATCATCCACTCTTGTTTGTGCATCATCGCCCGCAAAGGGGGGCGGCCCCAATCTCTGCATCAAGACAGCCCTTTCAAACTCAATGAAGCCCCCCTGCTGACCAACCACTTATTGTATTTGGAAGATGTCAGCTACTTGAATGGTTCGACCCTGGTTATCCCTCGAAGCGCGAAGATCATCTATGAAAGCGGCTATCAAAAACCAGTGGGCAAACTGCCTCCACCCATCAACTTGGAAGTCAAAGCAGGGACCCTCATGTTGATGGATGGGTACACTCTGCATGGAACAGGGATCAACCAAACCGATCACTCACGCCACATGGTGGTCATGGCCTGTGTCAAACCTTGGCAGCGAACCCAGGAACTTCATCCGATCAGCTTACGCCCTGAGGTCCTGGCAAATGCTTCTGAAAAATTACTGAAACGCCTGACTTTGATGACTGAATCGATCGGAGGGATTGAAGGGCATGGGATGGAAGCCGGCCTCCTTCGTGGAATGCGACAGGCCATTGATGAGGGCAACTATGTGCGGGTGGGAGAACTCAGCCCCCGCTCCAGCGAGGAAGAACTCACCAGAGCCTATACCTGGCGTTCCACCACGACCGGTAGCCGGGCAGCGATGAACCAGCCTGAAAGACGGTACCCCCCAGAGAAACCTTGGAAAAGCAAAGACCCGCTCGAACAGACTCCTCCTAAAAGAATCATTCACTAGCGAGAACGCAAAGAAAGGAGAGCACGCAGCCGTTCGACTTCCGCAAGAGCTTTTTCTTCTCTTGCCAAGGCAATTTTTTCTCTTGCCAAGGCGTTTTCTTTCAGTTGTCGCTCTTTTTCTTTTTGCTGACGCTCTTTTTCTTTCAGTTGACGCTCTTTTTCTTTCAGTTGACGCTCTTTTTCTTTCAGTTGACGCTCTTTTTGGAAGCTTTTCAGGAGGAAGGGTTGGTAGAGAGGATCCTCAATTAACGTTTCAAAGGCCACCTGTTTTTCTAAATCCTCCAGACGAAAGGCGAAACGATCCAAAACCCGGGAATGAATCACACCAGGCTCTTGGTGCTTCATCTTTTCATAAACCCCCTGCTCATTCAGAAAATAGAACGCGGTGTGCTTGCGCAAACGGTCTAAAATATAATATTCCGCCACCCCTGCTTTGGCGTATTCTTCTTTTTTGTGGACCGTATCCCGTTCTACCTCCGCGGGAGTCGAGTCGGATAAAAACTCAATACAGAGATCACAAACTCCCCTAAAAGAACGATCCAACGGTTTGGCCTCGACAGGATTGGAGTGGAGAATCACGGCCAGATCCGGTTTGCGAATACTCACCTTTTTCTTTCCCAACTCCAAACGAAAGCCCATTTCCAATATCATGATCTGTCCGATGGGAAAGACGGTCAAATATTCTTCTAATAAGCGCGAGAACCATCGATAGAGGGAGATGCTTAGAAAATCGGGCATGGGTTTTTCCTCCAAGAAGCCATTGTTCCATTCATATGAACCATCTGGGTGTTCGTAATACACCTTCCAATACTCGGCCTCACTCACCCTGAGCGGCTCCTTGGCAGAGAGAGGCAACCGTTTTTGAGAGGAGTAGTTTTTGAAGGATTCTAAAGAAGTCATGATGTCCTCGATGGGAAGGAGAGGTAAAATTTGTCGTCTTTTCAAAAGAATAACACATTGCGTAGAGGACAGCAATTTCCATTTTTGTCATTCAGCATCGACTGTTGTTTCAACTTAGTCTGTATCATCGCTCGGCGCCGCTGCGGTGTGAATTAGCAAATCCTTTCACTTTTATCCGGTTGCTCGACCAATAAAACTTGTTCAAACGTTTTCTGGCCTTGACTGAAGTCCCTTTCGCAATGACTTCTCTATTCTTGATTTTACCAAGAATTATCCGGACTTGCATCATCGACCCTCAATTAGCCGAAGAGTGTCGCAGTCAGGCATGTTATCCTCCGGTAAAACTCTTCATTTTATCTGATTAAACCACGTCCTTTGGGCGTGGTCAGAGATAATCGGCTCTGCCAGAAACGTGCACAGTTCGTAATCGTGCTCGTGCACGTGCTCGGGGGAAACGTTCCCGATTCCCTTAAGAGGGGGATTTCGCATAGAAGAGACGGCAGGGAATCCAGGATTCTCTAGGATGCTGTTTCGTTCACGAGCACGAGTACGATCACGAGACGCCCCTTCCAGGGGCCCATTAAAACCACCTTCTAAGAAGGTGGATTCAATACTTTTTAAGAAAATGGCTCCGGTTGATTGATTTGATTGACTTGTTATTTGCGACAACTGCTGGCTTTTTATTATAAAATCGTGCAATGATCCTTAAATAATTAAGGATTAAATCACGATCTTAAAAGAGTTATTGTCAAAAGTGGTGTTTGAGTTAAAAATCAAGCGGCAATCCGGATTTCAGGAATCACCTCGATTCCATCAGAGAATTGTACACCTTCAATCACCTTTGCCAGGTAATCAAAGCCACGTAACTTTCTCCAATTCTTTTCTGCGCATTGTCCCAGCTTAAACATCATGTGCAGCATCCCTTCACGATTGAGACAGCCCTTTGATCTTTTAGTTCTGTGCCTTATGGTACCAAAGGTGGATTCAATCGGGTTGCTGGTTCGTATACTCTGCCAATGTTTAGCAGGGAAATCATAAAAGGCCAGTAACTCTTCACGATCTTGCTGTAGAGAAAGGGTGGCCTTTGGATATTTATCCTGATAGGTTTCAATGAAGAGTTCAAAGGCTTTCTCCGCATTGATTTTAGTCTCTGCCTGCCAGATTTCATGTATCGCCTCTTTAGCTTTAGGCTGTGAGCTTTTGGGCAGAGAGTTAAGGATATTAGCTGTTTTGTGTACCCAGCAGCGCTGATGACGTGTCTGAGGATATACTTCATCCATGGCAGCCCAAAACCCCATGGCTCCATCACCAATAGCTAGATCCTAGCCGAAAAGGTATTTTTTAGAATTATATCTTTAACTTGAGGTTAAAAAGTGCCATAATTCATTGAAATCACTGTGAATAACTTCAATATTAAGAATTATGGCACCCAAAATGAAACCATTCATTCGAGCAGAAAAACATCTTATTTTAAGCGCTCCTGATACAGAATTTGAAAATTTCTTATCAGAACTTGATCAATTGTCTGAGCGAGAGCCGGAGATATTGGACAAAATTGAACAGGATTTGGAGAAATACGCAAGAAATAAAAAGAAAGAGCGTTTAGAGGATAAACGATGGCAGGAAGCCCGGAATCCATGGCTTCCTCATCTTCCCGTAGAAGATGAGGAATTGAAGCCGGAAGAACTGAGGCTGGAAATAGGGTGTCCTCGGATGTCGGCTTTTTTAGTCTACCTTTTTATGATGATTCGGGGATACTTAGGAAGTATCAAATCCCAAACGGCCCAAATATTTCTTTCAGAGTCAATCACACTGCATCTGCTTCTGCTCAACCGTGGATTGAAAATGCCGGGAGCGAGTACAATCCTTGATAATGTCAATGCTGTCAGCAACGAGAGCAGACAGTTTATTTTCGATGCTCAAATTCGAATGGTTCTCGATGAAGAGTTGGACGATTTTGATATTTTAAAACTGGATAGCACCTCTGTAAAAGGAAATACAGCTTGGCCTACTGATTCGTCGATATTGACTCGTCTCGTGGAGCGAAGCTACCATCGAGGGCGTTCCCTTGATACATTTGGAATCGCTGAGATCAGTGAAAGAAATTTTGATTTCCTCATCAAGGAGATGAATAAGCTCTCTAAGATGATGGCTTTTGAGACAGGTAAAAAGGACAGTAAAACGAAGCGAAAAAAACATTACAAAACCCTATTGAAGAAAGCTCAAAGCGCTCATGGGAAATTTTTAAAAGAAATGGCAAAGGTGGATATCCGTGCCCAAAAAGCTCTTCTCCCCCCTTCTCGGAAAACGCGTTTGATTCGCCTCATTGAAATGATGAATGAAGATATTTCTAATTTGCAACGGGTAATCATCTACTGTCATCAAAGAGTTTTTGAAGAAAAGAAGGTTCCTTCTACTGAGAAAGTATTGAGTCTTTCCGATCAGAGCTCGGCTTATATTCAAAAGGGAGATCGAGAAGCGCTTATCGGATATAAGCCTCAATTAGGAAGGAGCGGAAATGGTTTTATTTCCGTGTTAATTACTCCGGAGGGCAATGCTGCTGATTCAGGGCAACTCGACCCTGCCCTTGTTGAACATTTGCGATGCACCATCACCATTCCCTCTGAAGTGAGCCTTGATGATGGATATGCCAATCAGGCGATCAGAGAAAAGTGGATGGGCAAAGGCGTTAAGGTTTTTAGTATTAGTGGGGCAAAGGGAAAAAAGATGACCCCGATTGAAGAATGGGAAAGTGAAATCTATTTGGAATCACGAAATGGAAGATCTGCTGCAGAGTCGTTGATGTTTCATCTTAAGCATCGTTTCCATTTCGGACAAGTTATGCGCAGAGGGATTGAAAACGTTCGGGCAGAGTTGCTGGAAAAAGCATTAACCCCTAAATCCTGCAATTAGATGACAATCAAACATGGAAATGGTAATATACTCAAATAGTTAACAGCAGAATCAACATTTTAAGAGATCACCATTACCATGAAAAACAAAGGTAGCGCAAGATCGGCAAGAACGACAGCAAAAAACATCCATATCAGCCAGGGAGGCAGAGACCTGACCGCGCAAGCAGGCTTGATTCCGGTTGTCAAATTTTTTCACAAAGAAGGGATTGTTTCAAAGACAGAGCAGACCGTAGATCATCGGCGTGGCGCCACGGGTCTTTATGACGCGGTGGACATGGTCATTTTGTCGGTGGTCGGCATTGTTGGTGGCGCCCGTTCGATTCGTTCGATTGTGACAGTTTGGAACGACCGTGTTTTGAGTCGTGTGGCCGGTTGGCTGAGGATTCCGGATGAAACCACATTCGGCCGGATACTGCGTACTTTCACACAGAAAAACATCAATGAGATGGAGAGCTTGAACCATCGGATTCGAGCCGGTATCTGGCGTAAGGCGCTTCGAAGTGGGACAAGCATCGTTGGGGTGTTACACTGTCTTGTGATTGACGTGGACTCCACTGTGAAAACGGCCTACGGCAAGCAGCAAGGAGTGTCTGTCGGATATAATCCCCACAAACGCGGTGCAGCTTCGTATCATCCTCTGCTGGCATTTTGCGCAGAGACAAAGGAGATTCTTCAGGGTTGGCTTCGTGATGGGAGTGCCTATACCAGCAATGGAGTCGTTGAATTCATGCGGCAACTTCTCGCTCACCTTCCAAATCGGACTCGCACTCTGTTTCGTGGAGACAGTGGTTTTTTTGTGGGGGATTTGCTGGATTTCCTCGAAGAACGAGGCCATGGCTATCTGATCAAGGTCAAACTCAAGGGGCTTGTCTCGTTGTTGGAAACCCAAAAATGGCAAAAAGTGAAGGGGCAGCCCGCTTGGGAAGGGTGTGAGTTTTCCCACCAATGTGAAACTTGGAGGAGGTCAAGAAAATTCATGGCCGTACGCAGGGAGAAAGAGGAGGAACTCAAAGGGATGGCCACCCTCTTTGAGATGAAGGAGTACGATTATTTTTGTTATGTTCTCACTGACGCGCTCACTCCCTGGCAGGCTCACAAAGAGTATGGCCAAAGGGCGGTCGCTGAGACATGGATTGAGGAAGCAAAAAATCAAACTGCGCTGGCTCAGATTAAAACCGACGATTTTTGGGCCAACAGTGCCTTGTTCCAATGCGCGATACTCGCTTACAACACGCTGCGCTGGATGGCCCTTTGTAGTGGTAACGCAATACTGCGCCGTTGGGAACCGGCCACCATGCGCACCTATCTTGTCCGAATGGCAGGAAAATGGACGAGTGGCGCTCGTCAACAAAAACTGAGAGTTCCGGAAAGAACACTTTACAATGCTCAATGGGATGCATGGGTCGCTGTTGGAGAGACCTGGAACCTTTGTTTCACTCCAGTGGATACATTTTGCTGAGATGTAAATTCCCAAATCCAGGGAGAAGTACGTCTTGAATCTTGTGCCCGCGAAAGCGGGTATCAGATCATCACAAAATATGACGATCTAATGGAGGGCGGAAAAACCTTTATGAGCAAGGACTGATGGAAATTCAACTCTCAAATCCTTTTTTTAAAAAAACCTCTCAAAGAGTGGGGGGAAACTCAATCAAAATATTCAATTGCAGGATTTAGGTAACCTATAATTTTTGCAAAATGATTGAGTTGAAAAAAAGACAACTCAAACAAGCGGCCTGAATATTCAATGGGGGAGTGTGAAATATGAGCAGGGGCGAGGAAAGTATGTCCAAAAAAGATTTTTCCCCTATAAAAACTGTGCCGTGGGCGAATAAAAAACAAAAATAAATCGTTTTCTCGTCATATTGAATTAAATAGAGAATCCAATAGAATCAAATTGGTTACATTTACTATTTTCGAAACCCTTTTCGGCTAGGGTCTAGCTTGCAAAGAAATTTGAAAATTCTCCCCTGACAGGTAGATAGCTTGTGAAAATTGAGAAATCATATTATATTAAATTTTACGAAAAATACGATAATTGCTCTTAAGAGTAACTTAAATGTTGATCAGTACTGCTTTCTTAGTAACACATCTTGATTCTCTCATGAGGTAGCATTGAATGCATTCATAAAAAACATCGGAATATGGTTGATCATCGGTTTCGTGATCCTGATCCTGTTCAATTTCATGGGCAGCCGATCTTCCGGTGATCGCACAATCTCATTTTCAGATTTTATGTCTCAAGTGGAAGCCGGAAACATCAATGAAGTGGTCATCAGAGGCAGCGAAATTTATGGAATCAATCAAGATTATGGATCCTTTCAAACCTCGGTGCCGGAATATCCTCAACTGATCGATTTTCTGGAACAACATGAAGTTGGAATTCGGGTGGAATCGGATTCCAGAGGAGGGATTTTCTGGACCATCTTGAACAGTTGGCTACCTATGCTGTTGATCATCGGCATTTGGATTATCTTCATGCGTCAGCTTCAAGGAGGAAGCAATAAAACTTTGGGATTTGGAAAGATCCGTTCACGAGTGACAGAGGGAAGCAACCACGCGGTGACTTTCAAGGATGTGGCCGGTATTGATGAAGCCCGGGAAGAACTGGGGGAAATCGTGGAATTTCTTGCTGATCCACAAAAATTTGAAGCATTGGGAGGCGAGATCCCACGAGGCGTCTTGTTGGTAGGCAATCCTGGAACAGGAAAGACATTGCTGGCAAAAGCCATTGCGGGAGAGGCGGGAGTGCCCTTCTTCAGCATCAGTGGTTCCGATTTTGTCGAGATGTTTGTAGGAGTAGGAGCAAGCCGGGTTCGTGATTTGTTCGAACAAGGAAAAAAAGCGGCCCCTTGTATTATTTTTATTGATGAAATCGACGCAGTGGGACGCAGTCGAGGCGCTGGACTGGGAGGTGGCAATGACGAGCGCGAACAAACGCTCAATCAGTTGCTTGTGGAGATGGACGGATTCGATACCAACAATGGCGTGATTATCGTGGCTGCCACCAATCGTCCTGACGTGTTGGATCCTGCTTTGCTGCGACCAGGTCGTTTTGATCGGCATATCAATGTACCCCTTCCTGATATCAACGGCAGAGAAGCTATTTTGTCCGTGCACACCCGCGCCATCGAATTGGAAGAAACCGTCGATTTGCGTGTGATTGCCCGTGGTACTCCCGGTTTCACAGGAGCTGATCTGGCAAATTTATGCAATGAAGCTGCATTATGGGCGGCACGGCAAGACAAATCGGTTGTGGATATAAGTGATTTTGAATATGCCAAGGATAAAGTGCTGATGGGGGCAGAACGAAAAAGCCTGCTTATCAGTGAAGACGAAAAAAAAACCACTGCTTACCACGAAGCCGGACACGCGTTGGTGGCGGCGAGCATTCCGGAGGTCGATCCCGTACACAAAGTGACCATTATTCCGAGAGGACGCGCCCTGGGGATAACCCAGTTGCTGCCTACGGAAGATCGTCATAGTCATACCCAACAAGGATTGCTGGGACATATTGCCATGACTATGGGAGGACGCGCTGCAGAACATTTAGTGTTCAATCGATTCACGACCGGTGCCAGTGACGACCTGAAAAAAGCGACGGATTTGGCTCGCAAAATGGTCTGCCAGTGGGGGATGAATGAAAAACTGGGACCTTTGACTTGCGCAGATGACGGGGACCAGGTTTTTTTGGGGAAGGACTTGTTGATGCACAAGGCATACAGCAATGAAACTGCGCAACTGGTTGATTTGGAAGTGAAAGAACTGATTACCAAATGTTATACAAGAGCACGAGACATATTGGTCATGCACCGTCAAGCATTGGAATATTTAGCAAAACTGTTGATGGAAAAAGAAACATTGGATGGAGAAGAAGTCCAGCGTGCCATTCAACGCTTTACTCCAGTGGTCAATTGATGAAGACAATTGCCTTTGCATCCTATCAGGTCTTCGATCTTCAATTGCGCAACAACTCTCCCCGGATACATGGTACCGTGAAAAGCCGTTTCGTCCTAATCCGGAGCCTTTGAAGGCGTGTCACTTGACGCGGACCTCTGGTTGCCCCATCCACCGGGCGCGTGTCGGATAGGTCGCTTTGTGTGGAATGACTTATGGAATCCATTGTTCAAAACATAGGATGGCAGGATGTGGTTGACATCCTGTTGCTGACCTTTATTTTTTATCGTCTTTTCACCCTGGTCAAAGAAACCCGGACGATGCCTATCCTGGTCGGCTTTTCCTTGGTTTTAGCATTATATCTGCTGACCCGCATTTTTCATCTGGAAGCGCTTGGGCTGCTTTTGGATAATTTGGCCAATTCACTGGTTTTGGTATTGGTGATCCTTTTCCAGTCTGAAATACGCAACGCGCTGGCTCAATTTGGTCTAATCACTTTTTTTACAGGCGGGAATCAGTTCAAGAAAGGGATGATTGATGAAGTAATTCAGGGAACACAAATGATGGCGCGGGAGAGTATTGGAGCGCTGGTTGTTTTTGAGCGTGACGTGGGATTGCGCAACTATATTGAAAAAGGAACGACCCTGGATGCGGTGTGCAGCAAGGAATTGTTGATCAGTATTTTTCGCTCCACCTCCCCACTCCATGATGGGGCGGTCATTGTTGATCGCAAAGGTCGTTTGGCTGCAGCCTGTTGTTTATTACCGATCACCACAAATGTGAATGTCAGTCCAATTTTAGGCACCCGTCATCGTGCAGCCATTGGACTGACTGAAGAAACTGACGCTGTGGTGCTTACTGTTTCTGAAGAACGAAGTGAAATCAGCTTGAGTTATAAAGGGGAATTATTCCGGGAATCTTCCGATCACAATATCAAAAAGCTCTTGTTTGACTTGATGAATGTGGAAACACAGGATTTGTCCAAAAATAAAGAATCCTTACCTGAAATCATTGAAGTTGAAAAAAAGGATAAAAAGTCAGCAACGGCGACGGTTTGATCCAAAACGAATTTGATTCCAAAAACACTTTAGCTTCAGTATCGCTTCTTTCCACTTCAAGTGGTCAATTGTGCTGAAGATAAAAAAAATACTGCCATTTGCCCTCCTTTCTTTTTTGTTGGCATCGTTTGTTTGGTATTTAGCAAAACAGGGGGCGGAGTCTGTTGAAATCAGTTTTTTTGTTCCCTTGGTTTTCATCAATCTGCCCGCCCACATGCAAATCACCTCTGACGTTCCTTCCGTCGTCAGTGTTTCGGGACGCATCCTACGTCGATACAGCAATAACTTCAATCCCTCAGCCCTGCAGGCCACGGTTGATTTGACCAACGCTAATTCCGGTCATTTCCAATATACTTTGACTGAGCAGAATATTCCGATTTTGGAGAGCATTTCCGTGGCGCGCATCATTCCTGTTCAAATTGAATTGATGATTGAAGAAATTGTAGAAAAGCAATTGACGATTCGTGCCCGCTACCAAGGGCAATTACAATCGGGTAAAATATTGCAGGGAATCAAAATTTCACCTGATACAGTCAAAGTGCAAGGTCCCCAATCGGTTTTGCAGACCATTGATTCGGTCTTTACCAATGAAATTGATTTGCAAAATATTAATCGTTCGATCGAGATGATTGTAAGCCTGGATTTACCAGATTCCAGTTTACAGTTCCTGAATGACGGAATTGAATCGTATATTGCCAATGTAATGGTTTCCAGTTTGCCGGTCCGCAAGCGCTTTGATAACGTGGCAATTCATTTGCTGAACCAAAATTACGTGTCGGTCACCAATCCCACAGAATTCAATCTATACGTGGAAGGACCCGAAGAATTGGTGAACAATTTAGAGCTCTCCCAAATCTATGGAACTATTGATCTCGTGGAATACAAACCGGGAAGCTATTGGGTGCAACCCGAGGCGGTCCTTCCGGAAGGGATTTCTTTGTTGCAACAATGGCCAAAAATTTCATTGTGGGTGAAGCCTACAAAATTGTCGCCTGAGCCACAATGATTGAGGCGTTCAAAGATCACCCTTATTATACGGAAAGTTGTTATGCCAAAAGATATAATCATCAATTATTCACCTCATGAAGCAAGAGTCGCTGTCATGGAAAGCAGTGGACTCGTCTCAGAGCTATATTATGAAAGACTCAAGGAGAAAGGAATAGTTGGCAACATTTACAAAGGCAGAGTTTTGAGAGTTTTGCCGAGCATGGAAGCCGCTTTTGTAGACATTGGCGTCGAACGCGCCGCTTTTTTATATATCGATGATGTGCTTCCGGAGAATGTCATTTTTGATGACGAGGAAAAACCATCTCCTGTAAAGCGTAACGAAAAAATCAAAATCGAACACTTGCTCACGGAAAGGCAAGACATTCTGGTGCAGGTTTCCAAAGGACCTATTGGTACGAAAGGCGCCCGTATCACCAGCCATGTTTCCATCCCCGGACGCAATCTGGTTTATATGCCAACCGTGAAGACATTGGGAGTATCTCGTCAAATCACCTCTCAAGAGGAACGCCTTCGTCTCAAAGAAACTGTCAACCGCCTTCGTCCCGAAAAATCAGGATTTATCATTCGAACCGTTGCAGAAGGGCGTTCTGAAGATGATCTGCGGTCCGATTTGAATTACTTGGTATCCATCTGGGATGATGTCTTGAGCCGTTATCAGGAAAGGGAGGCCCCCGTATTATTGCATAGTGATTTGCATGTCGTGTTTCGTTCGATTCGAGATATCCTCTCTCCGGAAATCCGCAGAGTGATCATTGACAATAAGAATGAATTCAAGAATGTCAAAAAATTCCTGAACAGCTACCTGCCACGCTACCGGTCGATACTGGAGTACTTCACCAAAGATGTGCCGATTTTTGACCATTATGGCATTGAAGCGGAAATAGAACGGGCATTGGGGCAGAAAGTTTGGCTCAAATCCAGAGGCTATCTGATGATTGATCAAACCGAAGCCCTGACAGCCATCGATGTGAACACTGGGCGTTTCGTGGGGCAGGAGAGTCGTGAGCAGACTATTCTTAAAACAAACTTGGAAGCAGTTGAAGAGTTGGTCTATCAACTACAATTGCGCAATATTGGGGGAATTATCATTATCGACTTCATCGACATGGAATTGCCGGAGCATCGACAGAAAGTCTATAACGCCCTCAAAGAACAATTGAAATATGACAAAATGAGAAGCAAGATTTTGCAAATCAGTGAAATGGGGCTGGTGGAGATGACGCGAAAACGAGATCGTGAAAACCTGACTCGTTACCTTTGTGACCCCTGCCCTTACTGTGAAGGTAAGGGGCGATTGAAATCCGTGTCCACGGTCAGTTATGAAATATTCAGAGAACTATATCGCACCCGACCAAAACACCGCAATGGTTCCTTTGTGGTCCATGTGCATCCGGATGTCTATGAATATTTGGAAGCAGAAATTCCCACCTTGCAGGAAATTGAAAAAGAGTTGGGGCAGAAAGTCGTTATTAAAACTTCCAACTCACTCCATCATGAGCAGTTTGAGTTGTATGAGTATTAATTTCATTTTCGATAGCAATGGAGAAAGCATTTTCTTATACGGTGAGTGAGGCCGATGCCAAACGGCGCATTGACGTTTTGCTCAGTACCTATTGCGAGGTGAATTCTCGCTCCCTGGCTCAACGGTTGTTGAAGAAAGGGATGGCAGAAGTCAATGGACGGGCCGTTTCTCCTTCATATAAAGTGTCCGCTGGAGACTATATTCGTTTTTCACTGCTGAAACCCGAACCTTTACCTGTCGTACCGGAAGCAGGAAATTTGGATATTATTTATGAAGACACTGACCTGATTGTCACCAATAAACCGCCAGGTTTGGTAGTCCATCCCGCTCCGGGTCACTTCACTGGAACCCTCGTAAATTTACTGTTACACCATTGTCAGGATCTTTCCGGCATCGGAGGGATTTTACGCCCTGGCATCGTGCACCGTCTGGATAAAGAAACTTCGGGAGTGCTCGTTGTTGCCAAAAACGATAAGACTCACACGCACCTCTCCCGTCAGTTTCAAGAACATACCATCCATCGTGTCTATGAGGCCTTGGTTTGGGGAAATCCTTTGCAAGATCAGGGTACGATTGAAGGTGCTATCGGCAGGCATCCTCGAAATCGAAAAAAAAAAGCAATTGTAGTGAACGGCAAACCGGCGATCACTCATTGGAGAGTAATTGCCCGCTTCCCGCCTTTTGCTCATTTGGAATGCCGTCTGGAAACGGGGCGGACTCACCAAATCCGAGTCCATCTCAGCTCTCAAAATATGCCAATTTGGGGAGACCTGCAATATGGACGGAGTCAACCCAAGCATCTGCGGTTGACGTCTTCAACGCTGCAGACGGTTCTCCTCCAATTCAAAAGGCAAGCTTTGCATGCGCGAGAGCTGGGTTTTACCCATCCTGTTACTGGTCAATATCAACATTTCGCCTCACCCATTCCTGTTGATTTTCGTCAACTGATCCGGACTCTCGCGGAGTAAAATGACTGAATCAAACATCTCTTCCCATTCTTCAGGAAAAAAGAGTTTGCGTGAAATCGGCCGCATTGAAGGGACGCAGATCATTAATACCTTCTCCCACCCCTATATAGCGAACGGGAACGTCGAATTCATTGACGATGCCAATTACCACACCTCCTTTGGCTGTCCCGTCTAGTTTGGTGATCACCAATCCCGTCAATGTGGCGATTTCGCTAAATTCGCGCACTTGGAATATTGCATTTTGCCCGGTAGTGGCATCCAGAACCAGAAAAATTTCGTGTGGCGCATCCGGAATCAGCTTTTTCATGACACGCACCATTTTTTTCAACTCTTCCATGAGGTTCTTTTTTGTGTGTAATCGTCCTGCCGTATCACAAATCACTACATCGTACTGATCATCGAGGGCTTTTTGGAGCGTTTCATACATCACTGAAGCGGGATCACTTTGAGCTTTTTTGACAACGATGTCACAACCGGCCTGCTCACTCCATTTTGTCAACTGCTCGATAGCAGCCGCCCTGAAGGTATCTCCGGCTCCCATGAGAACCTTTTTTCCTTCGTTTTGGTATTGCGCAGCCACCTTGCCAATGGTGGTGGTTTTTCCAACCCCGTTGACTCCGATAAATAAGAGCACCAACGGTTTTTTGTCTTCCGTTGTGGCTGTATCATATGTTTTTTCCATGATCGAAACGATTTCGCTTTGAAGCATTTCCCTTAAAAATCGAGGGTCTTTCAATTGTTCCCGTTCCGCTTTTTCAGCAACGGCATTGAGGATACGATGAGTGGTCGCAGGACCAATATCGGCCACAATCAATAACTCTTCCAATTCATCCAGAAGTTCCCCGTCGATTTCTTTTTTTCCTAAAGCAACGTTGCCCAGCCCCTGCATCATATTGTTACGAGTTTTCTCCATTCCTTTTCTCAAGCGTTCCAGAAAGCTGCCTGTGTCTGAAGAAATGGCTACTCGAGGAGGAGAAGGCCACTCTTTTTGCAGAGTTTGAATATGGTGTTGCTCTTTTTCTTTTCTCTGCAATTCCTCCTGAATGTGACGTGTTTTTTCCTCGATTTTGGTCAGCTTTTTTTCCTGTTTTTGTTTTTCAATTCGCAGACGTTTTTTCTCATCTGCTTTTTGTTGTTTGAGTTGGGTTTTTTCCAGCTGAGCCAGTTTTTTCTCTGCCGCTTTTTCGGAAAGCTTCTGTTTCTCTTTTTTATGGGACGCAGTGGTCCGATAAACGGAAATGAGCAAGAATATTCCAAGCAGCAAGATCAGAGCTAATCCGGCCAGGAGATAAGGGATGGCTTCTGCCCGAATTTGCGTGTTGAAATACTGATTGAGGAATTGGTTGATGGCGTCTGCTAAGGAATTTTGATTCATGGTGGTTTGCTACTTTAGTGAGGACGGAAAAATCCTTTTCATCCGACAAGGATTCCGTTATAGTTTCGAAAAAAAAGGAAGTAAACAAATTCTCTGTTAACGACCAATTGCTTTTCATACCATGGAGGTTTTAAATCCTACTCAGAAACAAATTGTCAATCACCGCAACGGTCCTGTTTTGGTGATTGCGGGTGCCGGAAGTGGCAAAACCCGGGTAATTGTCCATCGTGCGGCAGAACTTGTCCGGTCGGGTGTAAATCCATCAAGCATCATGCTGGTCACATTTACCAACAAAGCAGCACAGGAAATGGCCCTGCGGGTCGCTGACTCCATTGATCAGAAAAAAATTGCAAGCGCTTTGATCCATGGGACATTTCACAGCCTGGCCAATCGCTTTCTACGTCGCCATGCTCCGCTTTTGCAATATGAGAATAATTATTCAATCTTAGACAATTCGGATTCTCGGGATTTGCTAAAAGCAGCAGCGGCCGATGCGTTGGGATCAACAGGAAAGCACTTTCCAAAATCGGCGCTGTTGCAGGATATTTATTCTCTAGCCTTTAATTTGAATTGTGATGAAATCTCCTTACAACGCAATTCTTATCCCGACCGTGATTTTGGCCTGGAACAATTGCTCGAAAGCAAGTATCCCCGATTTTATCCACTCATTCCTGAAATCTTACAAGTGTATCGCACCTATCGTCGGAAAAAACGGCGGAATAATGCCATGGATTTTGATGATTTGCTTGAAAATTGGTTGGATCTCTTACTGAAAAATTTCGAAAAATTACCATGGCTTCAGCACATCCGGTTTATTCTTGTTGATGAGTATCAAGATACGAATAAAGTGCAGGCCAGCGTTCTTGACCACCTGGCTCAAACTCACGGAAATTTGATGGTTGTGGGTGACGATGCTCAGTCGATTTACAGTTGGAGAGGCGCCAATTTCAAAAACATTCTCGATTTTCCTGATAAATATAAAGCGACTGTTTATCGCCTCGAGCAAAATTACCGGAGCACTCCGGAAATCTTGGCATTGGCTAATAGTAGTATCAACATGAATAAGGAACAATTTCGAAAAGATCTCTATTCCATCCATCCTCAATTGGTCAAACCTACTTTGCACGCACTTTATGACACGCTGGATGAAGCAGAAGTTGTTGTTGAGCAAATTCTAAAACTGAAAGACCAAGACATCAGCTTGAATGAAATCAGTGTCCTGTACCGCAATCATGTGCAATCGGCAACCCTGCAGTTGGTGTTGACTCAACGAGGTATTCCCTTTATGATCCGCTCCGGAGTTCAGTTTTTTGAACAAGCCCATATGAAAGACATCCTCTCGTTTCTTAAAATTGTTTTCAATCCTTTGGATGAAATTGCTTGGATGCGGGTCCTGAAATTGATTCCTGGCATTGGGAATATGACGGCACAAAAAATCTTCAACATCTTCCTCGAGCAAAAAGCTGTTCGTCTCACGGCAGATAACAGGGAGTTACAAAATCAAATTCCCAAAAAGGCACGGTCGCAATGGGATCAGATTCTTCTCTGCTTCAAAAAGATTCTGGAAGAAGGAACAACTCCCACCCAAATGATCAGAACTGCCTATCAAATGATCTATGCGGATTATTTGATGGTCAATTATGAAAACGCGATACAGCGAGAAGTCGACATCCAGTATCTCGAAGAATTTGCCGGCAAATACAAGTCCTTGGAACGACTCCTCAATGAACTTTCATTAGTGGGACCTACGGTCATCAAGGATTATGAAGCAGATCAATTTCAGGAAGACGAATGTTTGACGCTCAGTACCATTCATCAGGCTAAAGGACTGGAATGGGATGCGGTGTTTGTGATTGGTCTCACAGAAGGGCAGTTTCCCCATCAGCGATCCCTGGAACCAATAGCTCTCTTGGAGGAGGAAAGACGTCTTTTTTATGTAGCAATAACACGTGCTCGCCGCTTTTTAAACCTCACCGCCCCCATTGTCAGTAACAAATTCGGGGAAAGTGATTTTGCTGTCCGTTCTCGATTTATTGAGGAATGTCCCCTGGAATTGGTCTCCCTCGTGACTACCCCCAATGATAAGGATGAGCTTTATCCTTCGTATCGCTCTCGTTTGATTCTATAGGAAGTACTACTTCGTCATTGGGGAAGGTCTTCGCATTCAGTCCGGCTGACTCGGATGCCCTCTTTCTTTCCCATCTGATAGGCGATACTCCCTACCACAGCAATGAGGATTGTGATCGAAACGATATGAATGCTCAGCAGCATCATTTGCTAAAATTTTCCAAGGTCAAAAATGTTTTTCAGCTTTATCTTTTAAATTGCACCGGATTAATCCGACGCTTATACTAAGTGAAATATCCGTGTTTACCCCCTCAATAGGCATTGTATAAATGGATATTGAGAATTTATCATCAAATGTCCGGACTCAATGGCTGCCGATGATTTTATTGCAAGAATGACATAGCAGGAAAATGACCATTCAGTATAACACATTCCTTCTGCCAAACTCATTAGTGATTAGCAAAGATGGCAATGACTAAAAAGAAAAACTCGACCTCCTCGGAAGAAAGTCTTCATGATCCTCCCATGCCCTTGACGGAGCACCTGTCTGAATTGAGGAAACGCATTGTGATTTCAGGAGCTTTCATTTTCGCAGGATTCGTTATAGCAGCGATGATTGAAATCGAACTTGAACAACCCATTCTGACTTTGTTTCGTAAGCCCCTGGACGCTCGTAATATCCCACTGGTCTTTGATGAATTAACCGAACCTTTTTTTACTTATCTACGGGTTGGTTTGTATACCAGTTTATTTTTTACCCTTCCGATTACCCTGGGACAAGTTTGGCTTTTTGCCCGACCTGCACTCTATCCAAAAGAGAGACGCTTATTTTGGCCGTTTTTGTTTTTATCATATCCACTTTTTGTAGGAGGAGGATTGTTTGGCTATTTTGTCGTGCTTCCGCTGGGCTATGACTTTTTTCTCAGTTTTCAGAACGTTTTTACTGAACCTTCCTTGAGAATGGGGGCTTATTTTTCATTGACCATTCGCATTCTCTTTGTTTTCGGATTGATTTTTGAGTTGCCAATCATCGCTGTGTTTCTCACCCGTTTGGGGGTCATTGACGCAGCATGGCTTCGTAAAAATCGCAAATATGCGATCATCGCGACCTTCATCGTGGCAGCCATTTTAACGCCACCTGATATTTTCACGCAAGCCTTGATGGCCGTGCCGCTGATTCTGCTCTATGAGATCAGTATTTTTGTTTCAATACTGGTTGCGCCCCGCAATCAATCTGAAAAATCTAGGTGACAGAAAAAAGGAAACTCATTGATATTTCATAATATGTTTTGGAGAATTTTTGAAAACTTTTCTAGATAAAGTTCGTCAAGAGAAACTACGGGAAATTGCGGCAGATCAATATGAAGTTCCGGAAAAAGCATTGTGGGAACAAATTGAAGCTCTCGATCCCCCCCTCTCATTTGCCGGAGCGATCCAAAGGTCTCTCCAGCAACCACTTTCTATCATTGCTGAAGTGAAAGCAAAAGCACCGAGTCGGGAAAATGTAAAAAATCTTGATCCGGAGCGTGTTGTTGAGGATTACGAAGCGGGAGGCGCCAAGGCTGTTTCTGTTTTAACGGACAAAAAGTATTTCGGGGGCTCCTTGGAGACTCTGGCAAGAGTCCGTCAAAGGACGGTCCTGCCTTTACTGCACAAAGAATTCATCCTCCATCCTTACCAACTCCTACAAGGGCGGGTACGTGGCGCGAGTGCCGCACTCATCCTGGTTTATTATTTCAGGGAAGCTGAATTAAAAACAATCCTGGAACATTCCAGACTGATTGGTCTGCAAGCCGTAGTGGAATGTTCCTTGGTAGAAGAGTTGCCTCGCGCCCTGAATGTCAATCCGGATATCCTTCTGATCAACAACCGTCCGATTGCTTCCATTCCTGCGGACCCTAGTCAGAACTATAACCAAGGGAGCGTGGAAGTGAGTCTGAATTGGTGGAAAAATTGGATAGCCTTGCGGGAATGGAAAGCCCAACCTGGTAAAATACTCATCAGTGCCAGTTGCATCAGTGCGCCCGAACATGTTGAACAGCTTGTTCCTTTACCGTATGATGCCATCTTAATCGGCAATGCCGCCATGATGGCCGATGACCGAATAGCCTTTCTGAAAAAATTAATGGTGACTCCTTGAAAGTTCGTTTCGAGAGAAGCCGGACACGGACTGAGCATTTCTCAGAGTGTCGTCCATCTATTGAAAACCGAATTTGCTAAGAGCCGGTAGTTGGCTTACGAAAGTTGATTTTTACAAATTTTTCGTTACAATAAAATTATTTAGATAATCTTTCCAAGGATAAAATTTTCCAACCTGCTTACCTCCTCTGCAAACATGAAGCGAGGCTGAAATCACAATCGTTTTGCCATTTGAATGAAGGCACTTTCGCTTCATTCTTTAAACCAGATATGCATTCCACAGGTGATGAGTATTTTTTCTGAAATTGATGCTTTCCACGAAAAACAGGCGGCCGAATTTGTAGAAATTGAGGGAATCAATCTTCCCCTGCGTTATGCAATTGGAGTCGACCAGGACATTCGGACTATACAAACAGCCTCCGGTATTTTAGACTTCAAATCTTTCCACATGATTTCCCTGAAAGGAATTGAGGCCGCGCAATTCCTGCAGGGCATGGTTAGTAATGATGTCAAGCAGATCCAAATCGGGCAGCTTCAGCCCAATCTCTTATCGAATCACAAGGGCCGGATTTTGTATGAAGTCAAAATACTACGCGCTTCAGAGGATGAATACTTTCTGTTGACAAATCCTGGGGAGGGACCTTATGTGGAAGGTTATTTGGATCATTTTCATATTCAAGAGGTTCTGGAAATGAAACTGCTGATCCCTGATTACCTGCGTTGCGACCTGTTGGGTCCCTGCTCTGCTGAATCCCTTTACGAATTGGGTTATGCCGGTGAATTGGATTGGCGTTTTCAGAATCACGGCATGCTCTCTTACTTCTCGATGCTTGGGGAATTTCCGCATTTTATCAACATCGTCCCACATGTTGTTTTTACAGACTTTCTCAGTGAGTTGTTAACCAGTCAGCATGGTCTTCGACTCACTGGTTTCGACGCATATGATCATATCAGGGTTGATGCTGGAATTCCACGCTTTGGGGTGGATTATACTCAGGACAATTTTCCTCAGGAAGCTGCACTGATGGATCATATCTCCTATCAAAAAGGGTGCTATATTGGACAAGAAACGCATGCGCGTATGTATCATCGCGGACATCCCAATTGGCAGTCTGTCGGTCTCGTCGTCCCATGCGCTTTACAACTACAGACAGGGCAATCACTGTTTCACGATCAAGAGAAAATTGGAAAAATCACTAGCTTGAGTCGAATTGTTCGGGGAACGGTCCAGCATGGCATTGGGTATCTCAAATACAAACGGGTTTTGGAAAAAAATTCCCTGGCAGTCAAAGCAGGCGAAAAGGGAGAGATCGAGCAGTTTCCTTTGCCCAACTCGGTTCAATGATAGAACCAAGTTTTCTTGCAATCCAAGAGGCTGCGACATCTTTCAACGAGAGCTATTCTATTCGAACGGACATCAGATCCTTTGCAATTGCGCCAAGTATGATTCCCATTCAGAAGGTAGCAAGTATTTTTTATTGTTGTTGCATTCCTTGCAACAGGGCACAATATTGGATTTGCTGCTTTTTCCACCTCTTGTCAAGGGAATCCGATGGTCCATGGTCAGTTCTTTGGCGGAAAAATTCTTTTGGCAATAGTAACATCGATTTTTTCCGCGTTTGTTTTTCCACCATTGTGATCTGCGCAACATTTGAGCTTTGCGTTTTTCCCTGGCAATTTCTTCAGGATCCGGTGTTTGGCAGAGGTCAGGAATAAAAAAATCATTTTTGTTGATTTTCATACGCTGCCAACTTTTCCTGCGCCCGTTTTCGATAGGGAGAATCGTCCTGACTCGCCAATTCCTGATAGATACTCAAGGCCAATCCAATTTCTCCGGATTTCTCAAGGGATTGCGCAAGCTTCCACCGTGCGTCAGAAGCACTAGGATGATGGGAGTTTTGTTCGACAAATTCGTAAAGCTCGATGGCAGCGGAGGGATAATCCTGCATAGAGTAATAGGCGTCTCCTAATAAATAATGAGCGTCCACTGTACTGGGATGATCGGGATGTTTCACTCTGAATTCCCTCAAAAGTTCGATAGCTTTAAAAAATTGTTTGGTGTTATACAATTCCCACGCTGTTTCAAATTGCTGTTCAACACTGGGGGGAGGGGCTGGAGGTTCTTGGAAAACTGCAGAGTCTCCTGACCTGGAGGAATCCAATTCTTGCACTGAACCGGTCTTGGAATCCATTTGCTCGCTGGGGGAACTTGCTCCATCCTGAAGCTGTTCTTTTCCTGTCAATTGGCGGAATCGTCGAGTATTTCGTTCCAGATTAGTTTCTAGCCGAGTCATCCGGTCTTCAAACTCTTCCTGATATTCCAGCAACAACTGATTCTGATTTCGTTCCAACTGTTTGATTTCCTGAATATTCTCTTGGAGTTTTTCCAATTCCTCAATTCTTTGTTGAACACTGTTCAATTCCTTTTGCATTTGATCGAGCACAATGGATTGGCGCTCCAGGCTCCGGATTCGTGTTTCGATCTTCGTGAGTACACTGGACTGGGTAGTAGCAGCAGTTTGCGCAGGGTTCGGTGGAGGGGAACAGCCAACTAAAATCCCACTTACCACCATCAATCCGTAAAACCAAAGACGATTGCAGGCGGTCTCTGCCAAAGAAGCACTGCGGGTTGTCATAAGTCAATCCTAAAAATCCAGACGGCGAAGTGTCCAAGAAGGGGAATTCTCTTTAAATCCTTCCGGTGTGCGGGTCAATCGGCGTAGTCCTTTTCCATCTAGAAAAACCGCATATAGTTTAAAGTCTTTTCCGCGTTTGGACGAAAAGATGATCTGCCTATTATCCGGAGACCACGCCGGTTGTTCAGAAGGATATGGACTTTGGATGAGAGGACGGGCATTTTCTCCTACACTGTCCATTATATAAATTTGATCCCTTCCCCGGGTGAATTTAGTAAAAGCAATCATAGAGCCGTCCGGGCTCCAAACAGGGTCTGTATTGCGGGTGTCGGTAAAGGTCACGCGATACACATCTTTGGTTGGCAATTGCATGAGGTATATTTGTGGACTGCCTGCACGGTCTGAAACAAACAGGAGATATTGCCCATCTGGCGACAAAGAAGGAGACGTGTCGATGCGCGGATGCGTGGTCAATCGAGTAAGTTTTTGGGTTTCCAAATGATACATATAAAGATCTGCATTGCCTTTTCTGCTATAGGAGAAAATGAGGGACTTGCCATTCTTACTCCAGGTCCCTCCCGTATTGACGCCACCTTGTTCAACCAATTGTTGAATATTTCCCCTGAGATCATCATGGTAGACCGAAGTTCCGGAACGGCTAACCACCGTATAAACAATGGAAGTTCCAGTGGGATTCCATTCCGGTATAATGCTGATAAACTGGTTGCGGGAAACCGCTGCCAAGTGTTGCCCGTGAGTATTGACTCGGGCAATCACACTTTCATAACCAGGTTGTTTGAAGCTAAAGGCGATGGTGGAGCCCAGAATACCCGGTTGCACGGTGAGTTTCTCAGTGATTTGGTTGACCACTTCCATCACATCCGTTTCCCTAAGCCGATTCTGGACCAGGGGGATCTGCTCCTCAAACAAGGCAGCTCCGTCCGAGTCTGTAACAGTCAGTGTTACTACTGGCCTGCCACTTTGTTTGATTCCCACATGCAATTGCAAATCCAATTGCCCACTGGAAACCCGGCAGTAGTTGTTGACCGAATCAAACAACTTAAAAACTCCACTCCAGCAAAGGTTTTTCTCCAAAAGGCGCAACCACCTTTCTGATTTGGGATGCGCTGAAAAATTGGCTGGTGTTTTAACGGAAAGTATAAAGCGAGAAAATTTGAGTCCTTGAATCGATACGACATCTGGAGAACGTGTCTGTCCTAAAGCAAAATAAGGAAGAATCCAACATAAAAATCCAATCACAATCATTCGTAACATCTCTAATCCTTTGCGTTTAAATTTTGTTTGCGCAGTTTTTATCATACCGGAGTTCTCGAGTTTCAGCAATTCAAATAGTGACGAATTGATAAGTTAAGGTGAAATTCTCAATACCACGACATAAGGAGGGTCCTTTGACAAGTGTTCGGGAAGCCTTGGGAATTGTGCTGTTTTTACCGCAGTGATGGCGGCAAAATCAAATTCTCCGACCCTGCTGCTTCGTTGCAGCTTATGCTCAACAAGTTGCCCCTTAGCCCCAATCATGACCTCAATAAAAACAACAAGTTTTTTATCTTTGTGAAGATCCGGCGCCTCAAACTCTTGCTGGACAGCGACTACAATTAACCTATTGTATTGCTCACGTTCCACACGTAATTGATACGATGGGCCAAAAGCTACATTGCCCGCACCTTGTTCAGCTTGGGAACTTGCTTTTAGAGGTTTCAAATTTGGGGAGCCAGCCTTGACAACAGTTTGGGAACTACTCCCTTTTTTAAATTCGAAATCTTGCGACCCTATTTTTCCATCAACCTGCGTGTTGCCAGGCTCCGGTTCTACGTTCAGAGAGATCTCTACGATATCAGGGACAGCTTCGTTAGTCTGCAATTCCAGTACTGTTGTAATGGCTTTGTCCGTGACAGCCGGGGCGGGTACTAAAGGTTTCAACTCCAGGGCGGCGATAGCTTTATCCGACAACTTTGGTGCCGGTTTCAAATCCAACTCCGGTGTTTCCGTGATAGCTTCATCCGACACTTTAGGTGCCGGTTTCAAGGGTTCTGACTCCAGATCGGCAATAGCTTCGCCCGATAGATTGGGCGCGGGTTTCGAGTTCAACTCCGGCGTTTCCGTAATGGCTTCATCCAAGACTTCAGGGACAGGTTCTAAGTCCAGTTCCAGGCTTGTGTCGATGGCTTCCTCCGATGCCCCAGAAACCGGTTCCGTCGGTTCCAGATCCGGAATTGCAGTGATGGCTTCATCCGAGACAGTGGGGACGGGTTCTAATTCCAATTCCAGGCTTGCATTGATGGCTTCCTCTGATGCCCCCGAAACTGGTTCCACCGGTTCCAAATCCGGAGTTGCGGTGATGGCTTCATCTGCAACATCAGGGGAGGGTTCCAGGGGTTCCAACTCCAGGGTGGTGATGGCATCTTCCGGTAAATCAGGTGCAGGTTCCATTTCCAATTTTGGGAGAGTGGCAATGGCTTCATCTGCAACATCAGGGGAGGGTTCCAAGTCCAATTCCAGGTTGGTGGCAATGGTTTCATCCGAAAGACCAGGAGCAGGTTCCGATGGCCCAAGTTCCGGAGTTGTGGTGATGGCTTCCGGTGACACTTCCGCAGAGGGTTCCAAGTCCAGTTCCAGATTAGTGACAACGGTTTCATCCAAGAGTTCAGTCGTGGGTTCTGAGGACTCTAACTTCGGAGTCTCGGTGATGACTTCATGCGACACATCCGGAGTGGGTTCCAAGGTTTCCAATTTCAAACTCGCGGCGACGGTTTCTTTCGAAAGACCAGGAGTGGGTTCAGCATGCTTTAATTTCGGTGTTGCAGTGACGACTTCATGCGACACATCCGGAGCCGGTCCCAATGGCTCCAAATCCAGGCTCGCGATGGTTTCATCCGAGAGACTGGGCGCCGGTTCCTCAGGTTCTAATTTCGGTGTTGCAGTGACGACTTCATGCGACACATCCGGAGCCGGTTCCAATGGTTCCAACTCCAGGCTGGCAAAGGTTTCATCCGAGAGGCTAGGCGCCGGTTCCTCAGGTTCTAAATTCGGAGTTGTAGTGATCGCTTCATGCGACACGCTATCGACAGGTTTCAAGTCCAACTCCAAGTTTTCAACAATGGTTTCTTCCAAGAGCTCCGTTCCGCAGGTTTTAATTTCGGTGTTGCAGTGACGACTTCATGCGACACATTCGGATGGTTCCAATGGTTCCAAATCCAGGCTGGCAAAGGTTTCATCCGAGAGGCTAGGCGCCGGTTCCTCAGGTTCTAAATTCGGAGTTGTAGTGATCGCTTCATGCGACACGCTATCGACAGGTTTCAAGTCCAACTCCAAGTTTTCAACAATGGTTTCTTCCAAGAGCTCCGCTGAAGATTCCGCAGGTTTTAATTTCGGAGTTACGGTAACGGCTTGATGGGATACATTCGGGGCGGGTTCCAAGGGTTCCAACTCCGGATTGGCAATGGTTTCATCCGAGAGACCAGACGCGGGCTCAGCAAGCTCTAATTTCGGAGTTGTAGTGATCGCTTCATGCGACTCGCTATCGACAGGTTTCAAGTCCAAGTCCAAATTTTCAACAATGGTTTCTTCCAAGAGTTCAGGCGCGAATTTCGTAGGTTTTAATTTCGGTGTTGCAGTGACGACTTCATGCGACACATCCGGAGCCGGTTCCAATGGTTCCAACTCCAGGCTGGCGAAGGTTTCATCCGAGAGGCTAGGCGCCGGTTCCTCAGGTTCTAAATTCGGAGTTGTAGTGATCGCTTCATGCGACACGCTATCGACAGGTTTCAAGTCCAACTCCAAGTTTTCAACAATGGTTTCTTCCAAGAGCTCCGCTGAAGATTCCGCAGGTTTTAATTTCGGAGTTACGGTAACGGCTTGATGGGATACATTCGGTGCGGGTTCCAAGGGTTCCAACTCCGGATTGGCAATGATTTCATCCGAGAGACCAGGCGCGGGCTCTGCAAGCTCTAATTTCGGAGTTGTCGTGATCGCTTCATGCGACACGCTATCGACAGGTTTCAAGTCCAACTCCAAGTTTTCAACAATGGTTTCTTCCAAGAGCTCAGGTGCGAATTCCGTAGGTTTTAATTTCGGAGTTTCGCTAACGGTTTGATGGGATACATCCGGGGCGGGCTCCAAGGGTTCCAATTTCAAGCTCGCCGCAATGGTTTCATCCGAAAGATCCGGAGCGGGTTCTGCAGGTTCTAATTTTGGAGTTGCTCTAATGACTTCATTCGACACTTCCGGAGCAGGTTCTATGTCCAGTTCCAGGTTTGCAATGGCTTCATCCTTGAGAACAGATGCGGTTTCTACGAGTTCCAATTGCGGAGTTTCCGTGATGGCCTCATCCGTGACATCCGGGGTGGGTTCCAAAGGATCCAATTTCAAGCTCGTTGCAATGGTTTCATCCGAGAGACCCGAGGCGGGTTCCAATGGTTCCAAATCCGGTGTTTCGGTGATGACTTGATCTAACAAATCCGGAGCGGGCTTCAAAGGATCCAATTTCAGGCGTGTGGCAATGGTTTCATCTTTGGGTCTTGAGGGCAATTCTGACAAAGATTCCACGGTGACATTGGGGGTTTGCGGAGTCGCTGTTGATTTTCTGGCAAGCAAAGCTCGAGTTCGTTTTGGCTCGGAAAGTGACTTGGCCAGAGTCTTGGGTTTCAATTTAGACAAAAGCGGTTCAGTTGTTTTTTTCGCCAATTGCTTGGCTGGAAGATGAGACGATTGCTTTACTTCGGGCTTTAGGCTCAATTCAACAGGGTCGATTGGTTTTGCCTTTTTTGGAAAAACCGGTTCTGCTTGAGCCACTTCCCCAGGACGTGCTTGTTTTTTAGGATTTTTGACAATATTTTCCTCTGCAATGGGCTTCGGTTTTTTTGGAGCTTGAACGACTTGTTTTTTTGGAGTTACGGGTTTTTCAGGAGTTGTAACCACTTCGTTCATGGGCTGGGTAATTTTTTCGGGAGTTTGTACGACCGGCTCCTTCCTGGTTTGTTCGGGCTTTTCCGGTGCCTGAATGACTTGTTCTTTTTCAGGAGATGCAGATTTTTTTGGAGCTTGAACGACTTGTTTTTGTGGAGTTACGGGTTTTTCAGGAGTTGTAACCACTTCGTTCTTGGGCTGGGTAATTTTTTCGGGAGTTTGTACGACCGGCTCCTTCCTGGTTGGTTCGGACTTTTCCGGTGCCTGAATGACTTGTTCTTTTTCAGGAGATGCAGATTTTTTTGCAGCTTGAACGACTTGTTCCTGCTCGGAAGGCGTATTCCTTTCAGGTGTTGAATCCAGTTTCTTCTTTTCAGGAGTTGCCGCCACCTCTTTTTCACTTGTCAAGGGTTTTTCAAGTGTTTCAGCGATTTGTTGTTTTTCGAGTGGTGCGGGCTTTTTAGAAGGGGCAGTCAATTTCTCTTTTTCAGGAGAGATCTGTTCTTTAGAAATTGTAGCAACCTCCTTTTCAGGTGATGCGGGCTTTTCAGGAATGGCGGCCACCTCCTTTTCGGGAATTGCAAGTTTTTCCGGAGCTTGAGCGACTTGCTCCTTTTCAGGAATTGCAGGCTTTTCCGGAGCTTGAGCGACTTGCTCCTTTTCAGGTGATGCGGGCTTTTCAGGAGCTTGAGCGACTTGCTCCTTTTCAGGAATTGCAGGCTTTTCAGGAGATTGAGCAAGCTGCTCCTCTTCGAACAATGGTTTCTTTTTAGACGGTGCAGTTAACTTTTCCTTTTTGGGGGAATCCTTATTTTTTGCAGTTTCAACCAACTCTATTTCAGAGGCGGGTTTTTCAGAAGCAACTGCGCTTTGCGCGGAATCATCTTTTGAAATCTCACCTTGCACGTCTACTTCTTCCACATGCGAATCAGAAGGAGGCGCTATGGAATCGCTTACAACATGTTTAGGAGCAAATTTTATTCCGACTCGTACGCCAGATTTTTGAATTTTTTTCTCAGTTGGCGTAGTGATGATGAGAATCAGGAACAACCCCACAATGTGAAGGATGACCGAGGTCCCGACAAAATACGAAAATCCCCGTTCCTTTTCTAAATTGTTATCCATGATTTCATTCACCTGTCGTACCCTTAACAGTTTATGTGATAAGTGTCAAATGCCATCGTTTGAGCATCTGGGGATACGGATTATTGTGAACCACCAGTTTTTCAATGACCCGTTTGAAACAGTATTTGGCGTAACTGCAGCAATTGTTCGATTGGTACGCTTAATAAACTTACAATTATCGTACCGTTTTCATAGTAAAAATAGTTTCTGGAGCAGTCTTTATAAAATATCATTGTTTTTACCTTTATGCGATGTTTTACAAACAATTGACACTTGAAGAAAAAAAAGGGAGAACTTGACTTCTATATCGAAGGGAGGTAAACGATGCTGGAATGTCTTTAGTTTAATGGATTTTAAGCCATGTATTCAATTTCCATGGTACTCCAGAAAATCAAATTCGTAGAGAAAGTGACTCAATCCCTGTTCCTTGGCAAGTCGCTCACTCTGCTGAAGATTGTAGTAAGGGTAGGAAGCTTGGATTGCCTACCTGTTTGTATCTATCTTTATCGGTTTGATGGCCTTTTCAGGAAAAGAAACTGGAAAATGGTTGTCTCATCACTAATCTAATTAATTGGAAGGGAAAAATTATGAATAAATCAGACCTGATTGCAGCGGTTGCAGACCAGACAGGAAGAGCAAAAGTGGATGCAGAACTGTTTTTGAATGCAACACTGGATGTGATTCAAAAAAGTTTGGAAAAAGGAGAAACGATTCCTTTGATTGGTTTTGGCACTTTCTCCATTTCAAAACGTGCTGCCCGACCGGGACGTAACCCTCAAACCGGGGAATCCATCAAAATTGCCGCTTCCCAATCGGTAAAATTCAGTGCAGGAAGCAAATTGAAAGCGGCAGTCAATTCTAAGTAAAAACAACCACTCACCCCTTGATACAGTGCAACGGACAATGGGACGGTCACCCATGTCTGTTTGCACCTTTCTCATTTGGCCAAAAACTCTGTATTCTTCTTGATCAAATTGTGAAGTTGAGGTCCACTTTGCGTAGATGGACGAAGAAAAAATTACATATTGCAGTGCAAGAATTCCACTGAGGTTCTAAAAAATGACCTGCACGATTGAAAGTTTTATCAAATCCCTCAGGCATTCTCCTTCCACCGATCCCATGTTCAATCCATGGTATGAAACAGATCCTGAAAATGACCAAAATTTCAGGGGACCACAAATCCGCAGGAGGCATCTCAATCTCTATTTACAGCAACGTTTGAGCAGCGCTCGTTATTTATTAATTGCCGAAGCAGTTGGTTATCAGGGGGCTCATTTCAGTGGCATTGCGATGACGTCGGAACGCATTTTACTTGGTCATTCACGACATAAAAATATTCATCCTTCTCAGGTATTTATGAGACAATGTCCCCAACAGACCAGCAGTGTCGAGAAGTGGCCTCGAGGTTTGAGTGAACCGACCGCTACAATTGTGTGGAGCAGTCTTTTGAATTTTGGCATCGATCCTTATTCCTTTGTCTTGTGGAATGCCATTCCCTGGCATCCATACGACCCTCGACACCCAAAAAAACTGCTCAGCAACCGCACTCCTACTTTGTCAGAACTAGAATATGCGGTTCCTTTTTTACAGGTTTTTCTGAATCTGTTCCCCAATTGCATGATTTTGGCAATTGGCAAGAAATGCGCGTCACTCTTGGAAAAAATGCGAGTGGATTGTCATATTGCGCGTCATCCGGCCAATGGTGGCGCCATTCAATTTCGGCAACATGCCCACACTTTTTTTCAAAGGTATTTCTGATGAACCACGGCGAATTTTTTTGATTTGCAGTCCTCAGTACGCAATAGGTGATGCGCGTTTTGGAAAATTTCCCCAGGGGTGATATATCGCAGACAATGGTAATGGCCAAAGCGGCATTGACGCTGAAAACAGGGTGAGCAGTCCAAATCTTGATAGATGACTCTTGCCTTAACGTTCAACGGACCAGTCCAGGTTGGGCTGGTGGAACCAAAAATTGCAATGAGTGGGCGTTGCAGGGCCGTCATGATGTGCATGCTTCCCGAATCGTTACAGATCAACAATCGAGCCCTTGCGAGCAGTGCAATGAGTTCGCTTAAGGAGGTTTTACCACACCAATTATGGATGGAGCTGCTTCCCTCGCGGATTTTTTCGCCATCTTCATGATCCGCTTGTGTGCCAAGGAGCAAAACCGATAGTCCGGCGTCCACCAATTGTTTGGCGAGTGCGCGATAATATTCCAAAGGCCATCGCTTAGCAGGTCCGTATATCGCTCCGGTAGCCAGAGCAACATAGTTTTCAGGTAATTCTTCAAGAATCTCATCCAGCTGTATTTCAATCCATTCCGGAGAGACATTCAGCAAAGGAAGAACTTGATTGATAGGCAAGGTTGCCGTAGCAACCGGCTGTTTTAATAGATCCAAGTATTCCTGGATGAGATGCCGAGTGCGTGGAGGATAGCGATAAGACTGCACGGGATGCAACAATGCGCCGCGGAAATTCCCGCGATAGCCAATGCGTTCCGGAACCTTGCTGCAAAATGCCATCCATGCTGAAGAGAAACTGCGGGGCAAGATATAAAAACGGTCATAACCTTCTTTTTTTAAGGAAAAGCCAAAAAGCCCTGCAGATTGCCGCTTTTTGTCGTAGACCAGGATTTGTCCCCGGTGAGGAAGGGGAATGTGTTCATATCCGGCTTTGACGATCAAATCAACGCGAGCTTGTGGGTGTTGTTCCATCACGGCATGGATAAAAGCAGTGGACATCATCAAATCCCCAAGCCAGTTTGGAGTGCGGATGATGATTTTCATTTGCTTTTAAATGTCTGATTGTGGAAAAACAGAGAAGACAAAGTTTTTTCGCATCTCTGATATTCTGAGTATTGCGAATGGCACATTGCAAAATATGGCTGGTATTAGCTTTTTTTTATCAGCAACATTCTGTACTAGACATTTTTTTAGCCTATCAATCAAATCATATTTGACATACACGATGGAAAAAACATATGGTTCGTATCACAAAAGTATATACTAAGACAGGGGATAGTGGAGAAACCGGGTTGGTGAGTGGAAGACGAGTTCCGAAGACTCATCCCCGCATAGAAGCTTACGGCACCATTGATGAGTTGATGAGTGTGATTGGCATTGTCCGTAGTTTCAATAGCCAAAAAGAGTCATCCGAACGCAGGAAGAAGTTTGAGGTCATTTTACAGGCGATCCAACAAAAACTTTTTGATATAGGCTCACAGCTGGCAACCTTACCTGGCGACGAATATGAAGGTCAAGTCCAGGTAAAGCGGCAAGACATTGAATGGCTCGAAACAGTCATTGATGCCATGAATGCCGAACTCTCACCGTTGACCAGTTTTATTCTGCCAGGGGGCAGTCCCCTCAATGCTTTCCTGCATCAGGCTCGCACGGTGTGCCGGCGGGCCGAACGAGAGGTGCTCCGTCTTCGCCAGCAAGAAGTAATCGGAGATGCTGTCGTTCCCTATCTAAACCGTCTCTCTGACGCATTGTTTGTCTTTGGCCGCTGGGTCAGTACAACACTTGGAGAAACAGAAGTGCTATGGGAAGCAGGCAAAGATCTCCCCGATTGGCAATGGGATTCATAAAGCCGGTTTCAACAATATTCCTGGATGATCCTTCGTGCGGCCTCACCGGAAGCGCTGGCTGCCGAAAGCAGGAAGAATTAGAATAGAATGTCAGGAAAGGTAGCTGGAAAGATGGGAGGACATGCCGGTAGGCGTATGGAAAAAGCTAACCATTCCAATTCGGCAATTAATTGCTCCAGTCAGTCAAAAGGCACACAAATTTTTACAGAGTGGCCGTGCCCGGAATTTAACAGCAGGGACGAGGCACGGCATAAGGGGAATCAATGGATCTCGCGAAACGAATGAAAGCCGCCAGTGGGATGAAGACGATAGCCTTTGATATCTTTTTTGAGAATCGCTAGATTGTTGGCATACCAAAGTCCTAAATAGGGAAGTTCCCTACCCAGCAATTGTTGGACTTCGTTGTAAATACCTTTTCGCTTTTCCAAATCATTCTCGACTCTTCCCGCTTCAACCAAACGATCCAGTTCCGCATTGACATATCGAACCCGATTTCGTCCCGGGGGGAATTGAGTGGAATGGAAGGCGCTGTAGAAAAAATCAGGATCCGATACACCACTCCAAGCCAGGGAATACAATTCAAAATTCCCTGCTTTGACGTCCCCAAAAAAAGTTCCCCATTCAAATGAGCGCACCTCGATTTCAATACCGACTTGTTTCAATTGCTCTTTGATGATACGACCCAAACGCTGGCGCATTTTATTGGTGGAAGTTTTATATTCGATTGTGAACCGTTTTCCATCTTTGAGGGGAAATCCCGCCTCATCGAGCAGGGCGGCTGCCTTTTCAGGATCGTACTCATACTGTGGGAGATCGCTCGCGTGGAATATGTTTTGGGGAGTAAGCAGGCTGTCTGCTTTAGCCGCGTGATTGCGCATTAAAAATTCAACCAGTTCGTCTCGATTGATTGCATGAGCAAAGGCCTGCCGGACGGCAGCGTGTTTCAAAACCGGATGTTCCGTGTTGAATCCCAGGTATTGATAACGTAGCGCCGGCCCTTCCAGGACTTGATACATTTCGGCCAGTTCCCCTTCTTCAAATTGCATGATTTTATCAGTAGGCAAAGCATTAAGAGCAAAGTCAACGTCTCCTTTCATGAATTTCAAGAAACGGGTATTGTCATCTTTGATCACTTTGAAAATGACTTGCTGCAAAGCGGGTTTTTCTCCGTAATAATGCGGATTGGGGGTGAGCACGATTTCCGAAACTTGTTTCTCTTGCAATTGATAAGGGCCTGCACCCAACAATAACAGATCCTCGCCTGTCGCCGGTTTTTGAAAAACAGGGATGAACAGATTGAGCAGATAGGTGACTTCCGGCATATTTTCCGGAGCTTCAAAGCGGATGGTGTGGGAATCAAGGACTTCCACCCCTTTGATTGAAGACTTGATACCAATGAAGGGTGATTTGGTTTGCTCATCCATCACGGAATCGAATGTGTATTTCACATCGCTTGCCGTGAGGAGGTCTCCATTGGAAAAACGAGCATTTTTTCTCAGATGAAAGACATAACTGGTGGCATCGGGTCGTTCCCAACTCTCAGCGAGATCCGGAACAACCTTCAGATTATAATCCAATTGGACAAGCGCCCCATAGACCAACTGCAGATTCATACCCCATCCATTGGTATCCACTGCAAAACGTGGATCCAGGGTTTTCGGCATGGCAGTCAACGCGACCACCAATTGCTCGCGCGCCTCTGCCAATTTGAAAGAAATACTGAAAAGAAAAATGGTTAGAAATACGAATCCCTGTATTTTTATCAGACGTAACATAATTCATCTCCTTATGAATGTGACACTCCCTGAAGAGAATCGCTCTCTTCCCGGAAGATAAAATAAACCAAAACTTACTTGCTTTTTTTGATGCGTCCCCAATGATAGAGAAAGACGGCGCTGGGACACAAGATGAAACTGAAGAAAACCACGCCGAAAACAATATACCAACTCAATGCAAGGTCAAACTGTTTCAAAAATTGAAAAACGATCTCCATAATTGTCATACTCCAAATTACTTGAAATTACTTCTATGCAAATTCCAGTCCAGCTACAATATCACGCCTTTGATTATAAACAAGAGGCAAGAGAATTTTGATCTTTCAGAAATTACTTGGCACTATGTAACTCCCGAAAACAAAACCAGTATACAGGAAGTTCAGACTTTGGGTCAATGAACTAGTCAGCCATACTGCTGAATAGAATAATTTAGAAATCGGTGGCTCGAGGAAGAGGGAGTGCCCCTTCTCTCTCAGATTTACCTCTTTCGCAATAAGCAATGACGGAATTTTCCCGCCTCCACTCCTCGACACGCACGATTCGAGCCTTGGCTCTGTTTTATGGATTCTATGCCATCCACGCCAGTGTACGCCCTTTACGGATCAACTGGGGAATTCTTGAAGAAATGCGACGGCAACAAGCCTCTTTTCTAGTCACTTGCCGGTGGCCTCAGATCTTGTATTGTTTGTTTGCCTTCCAAAAACACAAGATTCCGGTGGCAGGGAATTTTAGCTGGGATTCGGAAGTGGGTTTTATAGAAAAGTTGGGATATCGCCTGAGGCAGACTCCCGAAGATCCGACATCCGAAGAGTGGGACAGTATTTCTGGTCAACAATTCAAAGTACCGCAACTTTGGGTTCCTGTACATGATGCCTCCTTGCAGGGATTCTCTATCCTACAACTCGTGAAATTGGCGCAAATTCAGCAAAAAAAAATCCTTCCTGTCAGTTGTTCCATGCCTTCGAGTTTCATCCTTTCCTCCTCCACAGGCATGCGCTTTCCTTACCCTTTTAGTAGGGTGGTCTTGTTGATGGACAATCCCATCAAGATGGAAAACACTCCTGTCGAACAAGCTTGCTCGCAAGTGCAACATGCGCTTGATCATTTGGATGAAATGGCCCATGCAATGCTGCAGAAAATGAATTCAAATTGAATTTGAAAAACCGCCTACTTTTTCTTTTTTAAAAAATCCGTTATGTTTTTCAAAGCAACAGGGGGCTTTTCAACAGCTTGTTTGTTTTCTTCCTGAATCCGGATATAAACTTCTTCGCGATGAATCACGTAACTCTTAGGGGCATCAATTCCCAAACGAACTTGTTTGCCCTTGATTTCAATGACCTGGATCTTGATGTCATCACCAATGGTGATACTTTCACCAGGTTTTCTTGTCAATATCAGCATCTTCACCCTCCATGGTGAATTGCAAAGATTTCATCCGAAAATCTTATTCGGATCAATTTTTGATTATCTCAAAAACTCTCATAACAGGGGACGAACAGCATCTTCCACCATCCGGAAAACCGTAGTTGTTTTGTGACAGCAATTCTTGGGCCAAATTGGCCTGACTTACGACAGTCGTCGCATCATTTTGGCGGCAATTGTACTAAAATCTTGACCTTTAGAGATTTCACACAAATTTTTTTGCATACCACAAGATTGCGACTTTCTTTTTATTCATAGTGGAGAAAGCTGGAGAAGTGGTCTATTTCCTGCTTTGACAAAACAATGTTCAGATACCTTTTTGATTAATATATTCTGTCCATTCAGGGAATGGAGGGATTTAATATAAGGAATATTTAATGGAGACTGTCCTGTTTGTATTCTGTATAGTGTCCTTAATCGTATCCGGTATCATCATTGCCATCGAGTTGGCACGGGATCGTCGGAAATAAAGTTCCGGAAACAAACAAAATTCCAATCGAAAGTTTTTTTATGGCCGCATATAAGCTCATCAAAAAACTGATCAATGCCGAGAAGTTGGAAGGGTTGCGTGGTCTGTTAAACGAACTCGACAGTGTGGAGATTGCGAACAGTCTCCTGCAACTCAAGCTGAAACATCAGCTAGTTGTGCTGGACGGGATCAGTAAAGAAACAGCTTCTGATGTCCTCAATCATCTGCAACAACATTCTCCGGTGCTTTCAGGTATCATCAGTGAAATGAATACGGAACAGTTGGGGGAAATAATTGAGGAGATGGATGGCGATGACGCGGTAGATATGGTAGCGATTTTAGACGACAACAAAGCCCAAGAGGTATTAGAGACGTTGTCCAGCAAAGATCGTGACGAAATCACCACTTTGATGAAATACGATGAGGAGAGTGCCGGAGGGATCATGGATCCCAACGTGGTTTCTGTGATAAATGATCAAACAGTTTTTGGAGCCATTCAGAGGATTCGCGAATATATTGCCCTGGAAGAGATTGAAACATTCTATGCAGTGTATGTGGTCGATGAATATCAACATTTAATTGGCATCGTGTCCCCGAATAAACTTCTATTGGCAGATTCGCATGTCCGCATTGCGCAATTGATGAATCCCGATGTGGTGGCAGTCGATGTGGACATGGACCAGGAAGCCGTTGCAAGGATCGCACAAGAGTACGATCTAGTGGTTATTCCGGTGATCGATAAATATTTGAAACTCATCGGACGTATTACAGTGGACGATTTGATGGACGTTCTTCAAGAAGAATACCAGGAAGACTTAGCGCAATTTGCAGGTACTGGTAATGAAGAGGTATTGGATACTTCAATTTTACGCTCTTCCAAAGACCGCCTCCCGTGGCTGGTTTTGGGATTGGGTGGTGGTTTTATTGCCGCATTCGCCATGAGCCGATATGAAGGAATGTTGACTCAATTACCTCAGGTGATGTATTTCATTCCTTTGGTGGCGGCACTAGGTGGAAACATTGCTATTCAATCTTCTTCCATCGTCGTCAGAGGATTAGGTACCGGAGAAATTCATTCCTCCGATTTGCTCCAGCGACTTTGGAAAGAGATTCGGGTAAGTTTATTGAACGGCCCTGTTTGCGCATTGATTTTTTTTGCAATGGTTTACTTCATTACGACCGATGTCAAAATGGGTCTTATTGCAGGAATAGCATTGCTGGCAGTGGTCAGTATGGCTGCCACAGTCGGTTCGGTGATTCCAATTCTGCTCAAGCGAATTAACATTGATCCTGCCATTGCAACGGGTCCCTTCATCACAACAACCAATGATGTCCTCGGCATAATGATTTATTTAGGCATCACCCTCACAATGATTAAATTCCCTGCTTGAGGTTTCTCTAAGATATGAAGATTCCATAACATATTGAATTTATTAAATTCTTATCTCGAACTCAGGTTAAATTAGAGAAAACTGTCCTGCCCCCATCCGAGTTAATCACTACATTTACTTGACATCTTCCTCACCGTCAAGCATATATGTTTTGTGTAAAGCATGATTAACCAATTATCCATTTAAAAGCCTATGTCTATTCGTCCAGGTCGGGGTGGAAGCGGAGAAGTTTTCTTGCGTCGCCGTGAACGCAGTGAGTTACGCGTGGTCTACAAAGCAAGCCTTCAAGATGGAAGTTTCGAGAGAGAAGACGGGTGACCGCTGAAGCAGTCCCCCATCCTGTAGGCAAGGACTAGAACCTTGTCACTCAACTAATGTCGGGTAAAGTTTTTTGAGTTTGATCCGGGCATTCTTTGTTGTAAAACGCCAATTCATCGGGGAAGAGTAGTTATTCCGTTTTTCCATCCAGGACTGAACTTCTTTTTTCAAAGTTTCTTGATCGGGTATCTGACGATCGAGGCGCTGTCTGCTTAAAACACTCAGTTCAATTTCAGCCGTGTTTAACCAACTGGCATGCTTCGGCGTGTAGTTAATCTCTAATTTTTCTAAAATTCGCCGGGCTTCTTCACCAGTGTCTTCAACGGTGAGCTGATCGAGCTGATCGACTCCATTCGCCGTGGTAAGGAACAAACCATCGACCATGACGGCCTGGACACCGTGCTCCGCGCAGACTGGGAGGGCGATGCTCACGAGAATGCGGAAGCCATGGCGCTGGACTTCCGGCAATATCTGGAAGCCAACCGCGACGAGATCGAAGCAAGGCATATATTGGCATGCCAAAGCATCTCATTTCTTATCACTTTTACTGTGGCGAACGCTTCCATGCTTCCTTCCGATCTTCCTGCATTCCAAGAAAAACTCTTGCATTGGTTTGCCCGGCATCAACGGGATTTGCCCTGGCGCCGGTCGTACGATCCCTATGCGGTGTGGATTTCCGAAATCATGCTGCAGCAGACTCAAGTGACCACCGTCTTGCCTTATTTTTCACGATGGATGACAACGCTTCCCACCATTGAGACGGTGGCGGAAGCGTCTGAAGAAACGATTCTCAAGCTTTGGGAAGGATTGGGATATTACTCTCGCGCGCAAAACATTCGGAAAGCCGCGCAACGGATCCGCAAGCAGCACCAAGGCAATTTTCCTACTGACTTCGAGGAAATACTGGCGCTTCCCGGCATCGGACGATACACTGCAGGAGCCATTGCCAGCGTCGCTTTCAATCAAGACAAACCCGTCGTCGATGGCAACGTGGAACGAGTGATATGCCGTTTGATGAATTTCCGGGAGAACCCCAAGTCCGCTGCAATGCGAAAAACTTTATGGCACCTCGCTGAATCCTGGATTCCCCGGGGGCAGGCGCGTTTCTTCAACCAGGCGTTGATGGAGTTGGGTGCCTTGATCTGTCTTCCGCAATCTCCCAACTGCCTGTTGTGTCCGCTGCAAAATTTTTGTCATGCATTCCGGCATGGTACCTCAGAACAAGTCCCCGTCAAGATCCAACGCCGTCCTTTGCAGTCCATCACCACCGCCCTGGCAGTCATTCAAAAAGAGAAGCGGTTTTTGATTCGTAAACGTCCTGCAGAAGGATTGATGGCAGGATTGTGGGAATTCCCCAATATCCGTCTGAATGGAAAGCGGGATATGCAACAGACCTTGATCACCGGCATGCGAAAGCAGCACCAGGTTGGCATCACCATCGAGCGACGCTTGTCGACCATCAAACATGGCTACACCTCCTTCAAAGTGACCCTGCACTGCTTTTTATGCGTTTGCAACGACTATGACCCACCTGAAGAGTCTGCATCTATCAAATGGGTCGCTTTGGACCAACTGGATCAGTTTTCTTTCCCATCCGCCCATGTTAAATTGATCCGGCTTTTGCGTGAAAAAACCAGGGAATCATAGTTTTTTCGGGTTCATCCGATTAAAGCGTACCTGGATCAAAACACTATCCCCATCATACTTCATCCTGGAGTACAACCTGGTGAACCATTACAAAATGGCATGACGCTGACGGCCGACAAAAGGTTAAAAAAAAGACCATCAAACGCCATGCCAAAATTCACTTACTTATCACACCATGATTCTCTCGTTCCAACAAGCAAGACTTCGCAAACAATACGGATATACTTCCCACGTTCGCAGTTTCCCAAAACTTTATAACTTGCTCAAGAATGCAAGTTATATGGCGCTCCAGTATATATAAGTCAATACTGCAATGAACATTTAACTTCCACATTGAATTACATGAGAACAGTCCAAATTAGTGTTTGGCAGAAAAAATCTTTCATAATTTACAAGCAGCTTCATCATCGTAGCGAGAGGCGCAGCATGATCGAGTGGTCTGGAGTCGGGTCAACGTCGAATCGCTCACGGAGTGAGCCATCGATGCCCAGACTCAATGCCGGACCGAATCGGAGTCGGTAACCGAGACGCCAGTCCCGCCATCGTTCGGACAACGACGCGCCGACCCACGGAGTCCCTACGCCGGTGCCATGCGAGACTGGGAATCCGTAGCCGAACCCGGCATTGATGCGCGTCCCGAATGGGTCGCCATCATTCGATTCCCGGTTGCTCAAAACGTCGTATCCCCACAGCGAATCGGACTCGGCCCATCTTGCGAAGCCATCGACGATGGACAACGTCGCGTATGGTCCCAGGGTTGAATTAGTTATCGAGTCGTATCGCAGAGATCCCGACACACCGTACTCCTCGAAGTCACCGGCAGCGTGCGGAATTATTCCACGCGCGTTGAGTTCCGTCGTCAAACCGAGCGCGGAGCTCTCGAAGCGGAATCCGCCGCCGACCTCCGCTGCGAATGTGGTCTCGCCGTCGCCATCATCACGCCGCGCGCCGATCGCTACGAACGGGGTGACCCACTCTCCCGGCATGAAGGTAAATTCCTGCGAGAGTTCAAGCGCAAGGCGTTGCCGACTTGTCGTCGCCCGAGCGGCAAACAGGTCGAGGGTTTCATTGGAAGTGATCCGCATGAGCATCGCATCGGCCTTGAGCGCCAGCGAGACGCCCCATGTCTCTTCAGGGTGTAGAATTTCAATACGCGTGCCGATGACTCCCATTCTCGTTGCGATATTAGTGACCGGTTCCAGGTCCGACAATCTGAGATTGAGTGTTCCGGAGCCGAGCCCCGCCGCACCCCAGACAGAAATACGTTCGTTTACACCGAGGTACACGTACGGATAGAGTCCGGTCAGGATCGCCTCCGCCTCGCCGTCGTGGCCGTGGTCGAAGTACGATCCGTCTCCCCGGCTTTGTGACAACGCGATTCCTGCTAATACGCGATGGTCAGCATAGTCCATGCCGAAGATCGCGCTCGCGACGTCACCGTCGAGGTCGTATCCGTTATCATCCTCGTTGAAGAGGGAAAGAGCTCCTCGTCCCCAGAAACTGATCCTCTGTCCGTATTCGCGTACCTGAGACGAGACCCGGAAAGCGCTCCGGGCCAGTGCCTCCCTGGCAGAAAAGCTGCGAGGTTCGAGTGGTTCCAAACTGCTGAAAGTCTGATCGATCGGCCGTGCACTGGCGGACCCATCGACCGGAAGCGACAGCGCGGTCCCATCGAACGTGGCTTGCATGGCCGGAAACCGGCGAACGGAAACCAAATATGACAGATGCTCCTCAAGCCGCGGATCGCACCCCCGGCGGGTTGGCTGGGATTCCAGGCGTCCCGGAACGAGTCGATGAACTGGCGCACACCGTATCCGTTCGTCGATCGCTTCCAACAGGTGTACCATCGCCGTTTCTGCGAATCTCTGGAGCCAGCGTTTTGGCGCCTGGCGTCTCAAGATACGGACGTCTTGGATTGTCACCGTAGATGAATCGGGAGAGGCTGTCGTCACGCCTGCGGTGAGTGTCCCGAATCCAAGAATGACTCGCTCTCCGTCGTCTTGCTCTAAATCCCGACGGGCCAATACCCGGAAAGTTTCCCGCATCTCGGTAGCGTCGAAATGCACGCTGTCGGGAATCCCCGAATAATCCGTCTCAACTGCGCCGCCGGAGCCTGTGTGAGTCAGTGGAATCGTGATCGGGCGACCTGGAAGCGTGTTGAGAACCACGCTCACTTCAACGAACTCAGCCTCTCTGACGGTGTATGACGCCGAGCCGTAGGACACCCTGACCTGAGGGAATTCATCGTCCTTGATGGTGCCGATTCCCCTGGCATCCGAAATCGTCGCGTTGGCCGCTGCACTCAACGTCATGATGAACGTCTCGTCGCCTTCACCCAGGTCATCGTCCAACACCCGAACAGGAATCGTTCCCGCGGTGTCGCCGGAGGCGATAGTCAGCGTCCCCCTCGTGCCCGTGTAGTCTTGTCCTGCCCGAGCCGTCCCGTTGGACGTCGCGTAGCCCACCTTCACATCCATCTTGCTCGGTCTACTCAATTTCACCGTGAACACTGCGTGCTCGTTGACCTCGGACACTGCCACATCATTGATGCGAAGGGTCGGCAGACCGTCATCGCTGTCCCCCATCCCGTCCCCGTCGTCATCTCCATCCACGTCACCGTTTCCATTCCCGTCGCCATCTCCATTTCCGTTGCCATTTCCATCTCCATCTCCATTTCCATCGCCGTTGCCATCTCCATTTCCATCGCCGTTGCCATCTCCATTTCCATCGCCGTTGCCATCTCCATTTCCGTCGCCATCACCGTCGCCATTCCCGTTGCCATTTCCATCTCTATCGCCGTTGCCATTCCCGTCACCATTGTCCGCAATTGTCACCTTCACTTTACCCACATCGTGTACAGGGCAATATGTGTTGTTGGCCCAAACTTCGTGGGAAATAACGATATCTTTCACATTCGTATCGCGGTCCGCATAGATGGTGACGCTCCGCCACGTATCCCATTTTTTCTGATTGAACTCCCTCCCGACAGATGGCACCCAACTGATACCTTCGTATTCGACGTTGACCCTTATCATGACCCACCATCCGTCTTCCAGTACGCCATGGTTTTCGGGTGGCTCGGTCAACCTCAATTCGTAGGTGACACTTTTACCCTTAGTTAGGGTCAACGAAGCGGGTCTCACCTCGACTGTCCCGTCCCAGTGGACGTGGTCGTCGACCAAATGGTCGACGGGCGGGTTTTCGTGAGCGACAACGGGTGAACCCTCGATTCCGCACACAAATAGGGCCAGCACGAATCCGGCGACTACGAAACGCCAACTGCGAAATTCTAGGCGTGCACGTCGATTCAGGGCGGACGCAGACATTATCGTACTCCGAATGCGCGGGTCAGCACCTCTGAAAGCGAGTAGACCCGGACTGCGTCTTTACAAGTCCCGGTTAACCTGTGTATGGGTCGTCCTGCAAGCTTGCAGTTGATATCCCACAGGCAGATGTCGCTAGCCCCAATGGTATCCGTGGATACCCACCGATTTAGCTTCCACAGTTCCTCCCGGACTTTGCCAATATCCAGGGGATCGCATCCCAAGATTCCGGGTTTTATGAACTCGATCAGCCTTGGAATAAATTGGTTTGCGCCCGCATGGGAAAATCCAGGGAACGCATTGCTGCTGACCCATTTACCGGTATCTGCCGTCACCATTCCAGGAATGGTCTGACCAAACGCCAGCTTGGATCCCAATTTCCACGGTTCGGATATAAACTTGAATAATTCTACTTTGATATTAGTGATATTCATGGTGTTTCCCCAGAAATGTCCTAAAATCAGTTGAAAATTGAAAGATGGCCTCCCATCCGATATGTTGTGGTTTCATTGACCACACAAAACCCGACCCGACGAAGGAAGGTCGTGGAAAGGGTAAGCAAACCCCTGAAAAGAAGCAATGCGAAAGAACGAGTAAAGGATTACATTCCAGTGAGTTTGTGTTTTTCATTCGGCTGTTATAGATCCAACCACTGATTCCATTGAAACAGACGGTAGTAGAGGAAATTATGCAAGAGGAGGTGACTTACTCAGCCGGGGAACCCGGCCAATCCGGTACGACTTGTCAAGTGTTCATCGCTTGGCTCAATTACATCAATTTTCTGTTTATTTTTTCCCTGAATTGTTGTATCTTTTTCCATGAATCTCTCTACCTGTTGGGTCGTGTTGGAAATTGTGGATATTTTTAGCGTTACACACTGAAATATCACACTTTTTCCAAAAGGTTGAGAGCTATTATTATTATAAATCGCTCAACTTAGAAATGTATTTACCGAGCAATACACGAGCTCCTTTTTGCTGAAGGAGGAAAGGGGGTTCGGTCAGACGCGAAATAACCACGAATTGGAAGTGGATCCGGCGTTTACAAGAGAAGATCAAAACGGCATGCGCATGAAATTGACCAGAATTTTACGAAACCGACAAAGAGTCATAATTTTTTCTTGAAATGACCCTTTTTTTCGATAGGCTTGCAATCAACCTACCAAGACACTCCCCAATAGCTCAGTTGGTAGAGCAGGTGGCTGTTAACCACCGGGTCCGTGGTTCGAGTCCGCGTTGGGGAGCCAATCTTCCTCCCGATGTCCATTAAAAACCTTCCTTCAAATCTATTCTACCTTTCCTCCTTTGTGATCAAACCGATAGATGTTTATGAGATACGTTTTAGTCAATTTCACTAGAAGATCCAATAATTATGACCTTGGAGATACACTTCGTAAAACCTCATTAACAGTATTATCTATAAGCTCCTATACAAATTTCTGCTTTGCTATAGTTCCAAGAACAAATATCTATTCGACTTCAATCGGTGGCACATTCGCAGATCAAGTTTGAATCAGTGAATGTCGAATCATTGTAAGAGAAACAACACCAAGTAATGCATACTTACTGTCCCAAACAGCAAAAACTGGGCTACCACTTGATCCCGGAAAAAATTGTGCATCAATAAAATTGTTTTGTAAAATGATTGCCTGTCTACTAAATTTTTACTTATTTCAAAAGGACGAGAATCCAAAATTTAACAAAGCGGAAACCGAACTTATACAAAGCATTGTTTGATGTCATTGTTTGAAGCAATTGGCAAATGAAAGTCGAAACAGCCATCGCACGATATCGTGATAATATGAGGCAGATAAAGTACCGTACCGCTGTAATCTCCAAGTGTATTGATACTTACGTAGCCGGCGGTTCTGTAACAGGCTATCGGGAAACCGACATAGAACTCTGTTATTTGCAGTTTAGGAAGATTCTTGAGCTAATTATGTTTTCGGCAGTTACAGCACATAGTGCGTTCGCGATTAAGTTGAGCAAGCACTTGCAAGACAAAGAGTTCAGTGCCTCGAAAATTCTCCGACAAATCCAACGCATAAATCCCAAATACTATCCGGAACCAGTCGAGGATTTGGGTTATCCAGACGGTATCAGAAAGGTAGACAAAATTAGCCATGGCTACCTGACAGAATCTGATTTTTGCACACTGTATGACAAGATTTGTGGAAAATATCTTCATGCAAGTCGACAAAATGTATATATTGGGTGTATTGAAAGTCACTTCGAGAAAATTATGGACTATCACAAGAAAACAGTGCGACTTCTAAATCATCACTGGATTCATATTTCTGACCAAATTGCACTCGCGGTTTTGATGCAAACTCAAAGTGATGGAGATGTCCAAGTCACACATATGCAGTCCATAAAACTAAAGACTGAGGTGCACGCGCGAACAAAATGAATTTAAAAATTGATGCGTCCAAAGTCTAAATATAGAAAATTATTGCCTGAAGCGTTTGAAATAGCCCATAAGCTATGTTTTGTGATTCATGATATTATGGTGCAAATGATAAAATCTGGAGAAGAAGGGCAGTTCTTTACTACAACTATCACGATGAATGATGACGATTATTCCTCCTTAGAAAAAACCGATGATGTTTTTACATGGCTTGAAAACAAAGAACGTTTGCAAGATCGAGCGCAGGTTGTAAAAAATTTGGTTTTTCCTGCTGTTTTGTCAGACATGATGCATTCTGTGTTTGCATGTTTGGAAAACTCAAGAAAAGCAAAGCTCGGTATCTCCTACATGCTTATACGAAAGCCTTTACAAGAGAACCTATACCTGATTGAGTCTATAGTGCTTGATGAACTTGATTTTTCAAATAAACTGGCTGCTGATCCTCTCAAGCTTCGCCCAAAAAACACAGGAGATGTAGAGAACCATAGAAAAAGGATACAAAAAGTTCTAGATGTTATTGGTGAAACCTCGCGTCTTGATGCAAGTTATATTGCACAACTCAGGTATGATAAAAATGAGTATGATAGTTTCGATGGGGTGTGTAATAAGGCAATGCATTTATTCACCGAACATATGGCTATCCGCACTGAGAATTTAAATATAAATTTTATTTTCTCTGATTCGTACTCAAAAAATACACAGTGGCATTATCTTTACAGTCGCTTGCCATATTTACTTTTTTACACTCATCAAATCACTGAGCATATCATTGCAACCATAGCTCCTACTAAACAAGAGTATCTTGACGATATTCAACGAAGAATCTCTGCTTTAACTATATTGTGGTGGAAAAGTGTTGATGGTCACTACAAATGTGATCAGTTAAATACATTTGTTCAAGAAACGCAGGTTTGGCTTAATGATCATTGCAATTCTTCAGGTTATCGACATCCAACCGAGAGTGATTTACTACGAATGTCAGATACCGGGGCGTATCCAAAAGAAAAACTGTGGTCTGTTAAAATCCGAAATCTAAAGTATAAACTTCAAGCTGTTTTGAATAGAAGAACAGCAGCGAATTGAAATAATCAAGAGAACACAGGGATCGACAAGGACCCTACCAATCTCTGATGGTTTCGAAATTATTAGAATAAGAAGTGGATAACTATGAACCACTTGTTTCTTCCAAATCATCGAGGTTTAGACTACCCAACAAACTGCTTGAAGTTGATGGAATAGTCTTTTTTTCATATATTCTTTTGGTATTTTCTTGTTTTTCATGGAAGAAAGGCGAGTGGTAGATGGCTACTAAAGAAAACTGGACAGGTAGAGACTGGCGAATTGATATAAAGGATTGAGGCTATGGCTTTTGCGCACCGCACTCCGGAACAGGAAGCGCGCGACAACATCGATGCGTTGTTGGATCAAGCCGGCTGGAAGGTGCAATCAAAAAAGAAGATCGACTTCAGCGCCGGCCTTGGAATTGCCATTCGTGAATACCAGACCGATGTCGGTCCGGCCGACTACGTTCTTTTCATTGACAAGAAACCAGTCGGCGTGGTGGAGGCCAAGCCAAAGGAGCGGGGCCAGAACATCACGACGGTCGAAGAGCAATCTGCAGAGTATGCCGTTGCCAAACTCAAGTGGTTGAACAATATAAATCCTCTGCCATTCGTTTATGAGAGTACCGGGGTACTCACGCGCTTCACCGACGCACGCGATCCAAAACCCCGTTCCCGCGAAGTGTTCAACTTTCCTCATCCGGAGACGATGCAGGAGTGGCTTTCCCAGCCCGCATCGCTTCGATCGAGGCTCCAATGGCTTCCGAATTTGGATCCGACGGGTCTGAGAGCGTGTCAGATCAACGCCATCGAGAAGCTCGAAGCATCCTTCAAAGATGATCGCCCACGTGCTCTCATTCAGATGGCTACCGGCTCAGGAAAGACCTATGCCGCCATCACCTCGATATACCGCTTGCTCAAATATGCGGACGCCAAGCGCATCCTCTTTCTCGTGGACACCAGGAATCTGGGTGAACAGGCCGAGCAGGAGTTCATGACCTACGTACCCAGTGATGACAACCGCAAATTCACCGAACTCTATAACGTCCAGCGCCTCAAATCGTCCTTCGTCGCCAAGGACAGCCAGGTCTGCATCAGTACCATCCAGCGCATGTACTCGCTCCTGAAGGGTCAGGAATTGGACGAAGCCGCTGAGGAGATTAATCCGGAGGAGATACTACAATCCAGACAACCGGTGCCGGTCGTCTACAACGGCAAAATTCCACCCGAGTTCTTTGACTTTATCATCATCGACGAATGCCACCGCTCGATTTACAACCTCTGGCGCCAAGTGCTGGAATATTTCGACGCCTATCTCGTCGGTCTCACGGCCACGCCGGACAAACGCACTTTTGGATTCTTCAAAAAGAACGTCGTCAGTGAATACAACCATGAGCAAGCCGTTGCCGATGGTGTCAACGTCGGCAACGAAATCTACGTCATAGAAACTGAAAGAACGCGGCATGGTGGTCAACTCAAAGCCCACCAGCAGGTCGAGAAGCGACAGAGTCTGACGCGTCGCAAGCGTTGGGATATCCAGGACGAAGACCTCACTTATACCGGATGGGAACTGGACCGTTCCGTCGTAAATCCCGACCAGATTCGCACGGTCGTACGCACCTTCCGCGACAAGCTGCAGGAGATATTCCCCGGTCGCGAGGAAGTGCCGAAGACGCTGGTTTTTGCCAAGACCGACAGCCATGCCGACGACGTCATCCAGACCATACGCGAGGAATTCGCCGAGGGCAATGAATTCTGTAAGAAGATCACCTACAAGGTCGATGAAGACCCGAAATCCGTCCTCGCTCAGTTCCGCAATGACTATTACCCACGTATCGCCGTGACCGTGGATATGATTTCTACGGGCACCGACGTCAAACCGCTCGAATGCCTGCTCTTCATGCGCGACGTAAAAAGCCGTAACTATTTCGAGCAGATGAAAGGCCGCGGTACCCGCACCCTCGACTATGATGATCTCAAAAAAGTTTCACCCTCCGCCGTCAGCGCGAAGACCCATTACGTGATCGTGGATGCCGTCGCCGTCACGAAATCCCTCAAGACTGATAGCCAACCGCTCATCATTAAACCCTCCATTCCGTTAAAAGACCTCGCCATGGGAGTGATGATGGGTGCCCACGACGAAGACACGGTGAGTTCTCTTGCCGGACGCCTCGCTCGTCTCAACCGGCAACTTAACCCCCAGGAGCGAGCGCGTATCAAAGAACAGACAGGAGGGATCGAACTCACCAGCATTGCTGGTAATCTGTTGGCAGCCATCGATTCGGACCGGGTCGAAGCGAAGGCCCGCGAGACCGAGTCTGTGACTGATGGGGCCGAACCGTCACCTGAAGCCTGTGAAAAGGTTCAGGAGCGATTAGTCCGTGACGCAGCTGGCGTCTTCAACGGTGAACTGATTGAACTGATCGACTCGATTCGCCGTGACAAGGAACAAACCATCGACCATGACAGCCTGGACACCGTGCTCCAAGCCGGATGGGAAGGTGACGCGCATGAAAATGCGGAGGCTATGGTGCTGGACTTCCGGCAATATCTGGAAGCCAACCGAGACGAGATCGAAGCCTTGACTATCTTCTTCGCTCAACCGCACAGGCGCAGCGAGTTGACTTATGCGATGATCCGGGAGGTATTCGACAGACTGAAAAACGACAAACCACGCCTGTCTCCCTTGCAGGTCTGGCAGGCGTATAAACTGCTTGATGAATACAAAGGCGCCAAACCCGTTGGTGAATTGACTGCGCTCGTGGCATTGATCCGTCGCGTCTGCGGAATTGACAGGAAACTCTCGTCCTATTCGCAAACTGTGCGCCGCAACTTTCAGAATTGGATCATGACGCGCCACAGTGGCAGCGGAGAGAAATTCAATGAGGAGCAGATGGAGTGGCTGCGCATGATTCGTGACCACATCATCACCTCCTTTCATCTGGAGCGAGACGACCTGGACATGGCTCCCTTCGATGGTAAAGGCGGACTTGGGCGGATGTACAAGCTATTTGGTGATAGGATGGATAGAGTTATTTACGAACTGAATGAAGCTTTAGTAGCATAACATGAATAGTGCTTCTTTCGGCATAGATGAATGGACACCACCGCCTCTGAATATCCCACCGCATTGGGAGCAAGTAGACTTCGAAGATGTGTTCGAGATCATTTCTCTCGCACATCTCAAGGTGCCACAAAAGGATTACCTTTCCTCGGGCACGATCCCGATAGTTGATCAAGGAGCCAATTTAATTGGAGGATTTACGAATGACTTATCAAAGAGCATTCAATCAGATCGTATCCTGATAGTTTTTGGTGATCATACGAAATGCTTCAAGCTGGTCAGTTTTTTATTCGCACCAGGCGCAGACGGAGTAAAGGTACTCAAGCCGATTATCGTCGACGAGCGTTTTGCGTACTACGCATGTAAGGTATTACACATACCGGATAGAGGGTATTCAAGGCATTACGCATTTCTCAAGAAAAGTAAAGTTCCTATTGCCCCTCAGAACGAACAACGTCGTATCGTCGCCAAGATCGAGGAACTGTTTTCCGAACTGGACAAGGGCGTCGAAAGCCTGAAGACGGCGCGGGCGAAGCTCAATGTCTACCGTCAGACCGTGCTCAAGCACGCCTTCGAAGGCAAGCTCACGACGCAATGGCGCGAAGAAAACAACGACAAACTCGAGAAACCCGAACAATTGCTAACTCGCATCAAGCAGGAGCGGGCGGTGAGCTACCAAAGGCAACTCAGGGAGTGGGAAACGGCCGTCAAAGAATGGGAGAAAAACGAGAAGAAAGGTAAGAAGCCTGTGAGACCAAGGGAGTCAAACCCAGTAGAGTCAATTGAAGAAGTGTTATGCAAGAAGTTGCCTACAATCACGGATCGTTGGGTATGGGTTCGCTTGAAGCAAATTGGAAGGATTGAAACAGGTACGACACCGTCAACGAAGTATCCTGGAAACTACGGAGGAAAGCTTCCATTTTTTAAACCGACGGATTTGGACCAAGGAGACAATGTTCAAACCGCACGCGAGTATCTTTCCGAAATAGGTGCCGAATCTGCACGTGTCCTTCCTGCCGACTCGATTTTGGTGACATGTATAGGTGCGACCATCGGCAAAACGGGATTTACAAGATTGAGTTGTGCAACCAACCAGCAGATCAATTCGGTTAGTCCCGACGCCGGGTTCGATTCTAAATTTGTCTATCTCCAGGCGCTGGCGCCTTTCTTTAATTCCAAGGTGAAATCTGAGGCGTCTGCGACAACTCTTCCGATCTTGAATAAATCTAAGTTCGAAGAATTGCCGTTCATTCTCTGCACCTTGACTGAACAGCAGGAAATTGTTCGTCTGTTGGAAAGACGATTCGTGGCGGTCGAGCAGCAGGAGCGGGGAATCGACTCGGCATTGGAGCAAGCGGAGATATTGCGTCAGTCAATCCTCAAGAAGGCTTTTTCCGGGAAGCTTGTCGTGCAGGACTCGCATGATGAACCCGCCTCAATTCTTCTGGACCGGATCAGGATCGAAAGAGAGAAAGCGATGCAGTTCAACTACTCCAAGAAAACAAAAAAGAGAAAGACAGCCGTATGAACACTGCCCCCATCGTCTCCAGAGTCTGGAGCTTCTGCACCACCCTGCGCGATGACGGGGTGAGCTATGGCGACTACCTGGAGCAACTCACCTATCTGATTTTCCTCAAGATGGCGGATGAATATGCCAAACCGCCCTACAACCGCGATGTTGGTATCCCGGTCGAATTCAACTGGCAGAACCTGAAGTCTAAAAAAGGCGCAGACCTCGAAGGCCATTACGTCACATTGCTACGTGAGCTCGGGAGCAAGGCGGGCATGTTGGGTCAGATCTTTACCAAGTCCCAGAACAAAATCCAGGACCCGGCAAAGCTGTTTCGCCTCATCGACATGGTGGACGACACCGAATGGGTCACCATGGGTGCCGACGTAAAGGGGGACATCTACGAAGGACTTCTCGAGAAAAACGCCGAAGATACCAAGTCGGGCGCGGGCCAGTATTTCACGCCGCGCGCCCTCATCCGCGCTATGGTCGAATGCGTACGGCCCGAACCGGGCACCCTCATCGCCGACCCGGCCTGTGGAACGGGCGGTTTCTTTTTGGCTGCTTACGACTTCATCACCAACCCGGTCAACTTCAGTCTCGATAAGAGTCAAAAGACGTTCCTGAAGCACAAAGCGTTTCACGGCAGCGAAATCGTCGCCAACACGCGCCGCTTGTGCCTGATGAACATGTTTTTGCACAACATCGGTGAGATCGACGGGGGCGTTTCCATATCGCCTAATGATTCGCTCGTAGCTGATGCCGGTAAGCGCTTTGACTATGTGCTCGCTAATCCGCCTTTTGGTAAGAAGAGTTCCATGAACTTCACGAACGAGAAGGGTGAACATGAAACCGACGACCTGACCTACAACCGGCAGGACTTCTGGGCGACCACCTCGAACAAGCAACTCAATTTCGTTCAGCATATTCGCACGATGCTGAAAACCACCGGACGCGCTGCCGTTGTTGTACCGGATAACGTGCTATTCGAAGGTGGCGCTGGTGAGACGATCCGTAAAAAGCTGCTGGACAGTACAGACCTGCACACCATCCTGCGATTGCCGACCGGCGTTTTCTACGCGCAAGGAGTCAAAGCCAACGTAATCTTTTTCGATAATCGCGAAGCCAGTCCGTATCCCTGGAGCAAGCAGGTCTGGTATTACGACTACCGCACCAATATTCACCACACGCTCAAGAAAAAGCCGATGCGTTTCGAGGATATGACGGACTTTGTCAATTGCTATAACCCGCAAAACCGTTACAAACGTAAGGCGACGTGGGATGAGCGGAACACTCCGGAAGGACGTTGGCGCAGCTACAGCTATGACGAGATCAAGGCGCGGGACAAAACCAGCCTCGACATCTTCTGGCTCAAAGACAAGAGCCTGACGGACCTGGACAACCTGCCCGAACCTGAAGACCTCGCCGAAGAGATAATCGAAAACCTCGAAGCCGGACTCAACAGCTTCCGTGAGGTTCTCGCCGGATTGGGGACACGCTAATGTGTCGCTCTTTTATTAATGTGTAAAAAAATCCTTGGTTTGCTATACTACGAGCTGTCCTTTTTTTTGCATATATGGAGACAGCATGAGAAAAGCACCAAGTATAAAACTGACCCGGGAAGAACGGGATGAATTGGGCAAAACCGCACGCCGTCATACCGGAGCGATGCGAGACACTCGTCGTGCGCGCATCATCCTGTTGGCTGCTGATGGCCTTAAGAATCAAGAAATTGCCAAAACGCTTGGAACCAGCGGTAATGCCGTTGGAAAGTGGCGACGGCGCTTTGTTGAAAAAGGAATAACAGGTCTCAATGATGATCCGCGGCCTGGCAGGACACGCATTTATGGAGCGGATAAAATCGAGGAGATTGTGAAGAAAACCATTGAAGAGAAGCCTGAGGACCGTACCCATTGGAGCACGCGATCGATGGCCAAGGCAGTTGGCGTAGGCAAGACAACCGTCGGTAAAGTATGGAAGGCCCATCGCCTCAAGCCTCATCTGGAAAAAACATTTAAGTTGTCGCATGATAAGCATTTCACTGCGAAACTGAAAGATGTCATCGGTTTGTACATGAATCCTCCTGAGAAAGCGCTGGTCTTGAGCGTCGATGAGAAATCACAAATCCAGGCACTCGATCGCACCCAGCCAGGTCTGCCACTGAAACCAGGGCGCAATGGCACCAGAACTCATGATTATATCCGTCATGGCACCTGCTGTCTGTTTACTGCTTTGAATACGCAGACAGGGGAAGTGCTCGCTCGCTGTGAAAAACGGCACCGACACCAAGAGTATCTGCGCTTCCTGCGTCTTATTGACAAGACTACCTCGAAGCAACTGCAGGTACACTTGATCCTGGACAATTACGCCACCCACAAACATCTTAAGGTGAAAGAATGGCTCAAAAAACACCCGCGATTTCACCCGCATTTCATTCCTACTTCCTCCTCATGGCTGAACATGGTGGAACGCTTTTTTGGCAAGATCACTGCAGAACGGATTCGACGAGGCGCCTTCAAAAGCGTGCTCGAGTTGACCGAAGCCATCCATAGTTACATCGAGACACACAATCGCAACCCAAAACCCTATGTCTGGACTAAAACTGCCGAAGAAATTATCAACAAACTCAAACCTGTCTACCAAATGACCAATAATACAATGTATTAAACAGGCAATACACTAAGGAATGAAATTTAAATAAGTTAGAAGTATGCTGGACTTTGGACATTCGATTTATTCTTTTAATTTTCATTATTCAATAATATCAATTAGTTGAAATTCTGTTAAAAATTAATACAGGTTACTGTTTTACATTTTTGATGATACGACCTGTATTAATTCCAATACAGATTCGTAAGACATTGATTTTATTAAACCCAAAAGTTGAATAAAATGTTCAAAGTCGAGAAGTATGGATACGCAAAATTAGGGGACAGGTAACAGCAGGAAAACAGTAGAGTTGGGATGCCGCTGTACATGTCCCCCAATTTTGCTCACACCATTGGAAGAATTACAGGTTATTTAAGGTTTGTTCCTAAGGGCTTGTTACAAAATAAGTTGAACAACTAGATCTTTTGTGATCTACTGATTTCATGACTAACCATGAGATCAGTAAAGAGTGGATTAAGGCGTTCGGCTACCTCAACGAGCCACAGAAAAGGTGGTTTGCAGCAGTAAAAGCAAAAGAGCTTGGCTACGGAGGTGTTTCACAAGTAAGTCGCACGACCGGACTATCCAGAACGACGGTAACTCAGGGCCTCCGTGATTTAGAAGAAGACGGATCGTTATCACTTGACAGCGATCGTCTCCGTCGTGAGGGTGGAGGACGAAAGTACTTGACGCACAAGAGTCCTGAGCTGCTCAAAGCAATTGAGGGCATTCTTGAAGAGTCTTCTGCAGGAGATCCGATGAGCCGCTTACGGTGGACATGCAAATCGACCAGATCTATCGCAGATCAGCTAAGAAAATCCGGATTTGATGTATCTTATGTCACGGTAATGAGGCTTTTAAAGGAGCTTGGCTATTCCCTGAGATCGAACAAAAAGATGCTTTCAGGAATAAATCACCCAAACCGCGACAAGCAATTCAGACACATTAATCGATCCGTCCATCGGTTTTCAAGATACGGAAATCCAGTGGTATCGGTTGATACGAAAAAAAAGGAGCTTGTCGGAAATTTCAAGAATGAGGGTCGAGTGTGGTCAAAGGAAGACAAGAAAGTTCTTGATCATGATTTCAAATCTTACGGAGAGGGGAAGGCGATACCTTATGGGACATATGACATAAATCGCAACGAAGGTTTTGTAAACGTTGGCATGTCCTCAGATACCTCTGAGTTTGCTGTCAATAGCCTTTGGCAGTGGTGGAGACACTTTGGAAAAAAGCGCTATCCCAACGCAACTGAGATTCTTGTGTGTGCCGATGGCGGAGGGAGCAATGGCAGTAGAGCTCGGGCATGGAAGTTTTACTTACAAGAATTAGCAAACAAGCTTGGGATACCAATTACAGTCGCGCATTATCCACTAGGGACAAGCAAGTGGAACAAGATTGAGCATCGTATGTTTTCATTCATCAGCATGAATTGGAAAGGCAGGCCACTAGAAAACTATGAGTCCGTGGTGAGATTGATCGCCTCGACTACGACCAAAAACGGTCTAAATATCAAGGCTCGACTTGATCGCAAGCAATACAAAACTGGTGTGAAAGTATCCGACGAAGAATTTGATAACATAAATCTAAAATTTGCAAAAAAGTTTCCTCAATGGAACTACACCATTCACCCTATATGAAACTCAAAGATGTTCAACTTATTTTGTAACAAGCCCTAAGCAATGGTCGAATAATAGGTAGTAAACATTTATGGCTCGCATATACGAAAATATCGATGAATATCGTCACGGCAAGCTCGTCTTGAAGAAGTGCCAACCGAATTGTGTGGAGATTTTCTACATCCCTTCCAAGGAGAAGCTCGAGCAATCGGGGTTGGACACAGACAAGGCGACCGAGTACTGCATAAAGTTGATGGTTATCAATGGATTTGAAGCGGCACGAAAGAATCTGAATAGTATAAGCAAGCTTGGTCGAACCACTATGCGGTCTGTCAAGGAAGCGACAACTTGTAACATCTTTGCGCAAAAGATCGGGAAACCGGAAATTCTTGTGGAGATTGGTAAATATCCACTCCGTTTTTCTTGAAGAGCAAAATGAATTCTGAATTGGTAGATGAGAAGATAAATAGCAGTATGAACAAAAAGACACTCTCCGACCTCCTCTCCCTCGGCGAAGGTTTCACGACGGATTTCAAGCGCTCCGGTACGTCCGGGCTCGGGCGTGAGATATGCGCCTTTGCCAACGCCACGGGGGGGACGATTCTGCTTGGCGTGACGGATGACGGACAGGTATGCGGGGTTGCCAACCATAATCGGTTGAAATCCGAGGTGCAGTCCATCGCCCGTTCCGCCGATCCTCCAATCGCGGTGGAGATCGAAAGCATTGATGGAGTGCTCTGCGTGAGAGTGCCGGCCCAGCAGAGCAAGCCCTACTCGTTCGGGGGCAAGTTCTTCATCCGCGAGGGGTCGAGCAGCCAGCAGATGTCGCGTGAGGAGATCCGTGAGTTCTTCTACGCGGAAGGGCTGATCCACTTCGACGAAACCGCGTGCGACAAATTTTCATTGGAGATAGACCTCAATGAAGAGAACTGGTCCCTGTTTCAGCGCCGCGCCAAAATTCCCACCGAGATGAAACCGACGATCGCACTACGCAACCTGCACCTGATCGGTGAGGACGACCGGATGACACATGCAGGCGCCTGGTTGCTGGCCCGGGACATCCGCAAGTTCAATATTAGCGCCGATGTTGCCTGCGCTCTGTTTATGGGAACCGACAAGGTGCGCATTCTCGATAGGCGTGATTTCCACGGCGACGTCTATTCGATGATGGAGGAGGTGATGGTCTGGATTCTCTCCAAGATCAACGTCGAGTACATCATCAAGCGCCTGAGGCGGGAGGAGTGGCCGGAACTGCCGGAAGAAGCTATTCGCGAAGCGGTCGTCAACGCCTTGGCCCATCGTGACTACCGCTCCACCGCGAATGCGCAGATATGCCTTTTCACGGACCGGCTTGAAATTACCAGCCCGGGTGGGTTGCCCGCCGATATGACTGAAGCGGACCTTGGTTTCAAGAGCATTCCACGCAACCCGCTGTTGTTTGGCATCCTGCACCGGATGGAGGCGGTCGAGAGAATTGGTTCCGGTATCCGGCGCATTCGTGATCTGTGCCGCGAGCACGGGGTCGCCGAGCCGGTGATCGCGGTGTCGGAGTCGTGGGTTACAACCACGTTTCCCAGACAGACTGCGCAAGTCGGGACCAAGTCGGGACTCAGTCGGGACCAGGGCACCGCTCCAACTGGAAGAAAATCTCAGGAAGACTCTGAAGCCTTATCGAACAGCATGCTGCAGCAACTCGAGAACAGCTTGGAGGACCTGACCACACAAGTTACCGCACAAGTTACTGCGCAAGTTGTCTGGTATTGCCGCGTGCCCCGGCCGGCGAAGGAAATCATGGCCCTGCTAGGCTTGAAGCACTGGAAGACTTTCCGAGGAAACTACCTCCAACCTCTGCTTGATAGCGGATGGCTGGAAATGACGGTCCCGGACAAGCCGACCAGCAGCAAGCAGAAATACCAGCTGACGGACAAAGGTGGCGAGTTGCAGAATCGTTTGAAGAAGACTCCATGAACCTTTCACCCTATACCGAAGACAATCTCGTCCGGCAGACCACTGCTTCGCTCATGGATTAGGCCTTTTTACCTTACAGATACAAACGTGGTTTCGGAATTGATGCGTTCGATAAAATCGTAGATTTCGTCCAAGTCGCCTGTCGCGTCATCTGTCAGTTGAACCAGGAAGGGCATCAGCAAGTCCTGCGACCCTGCCGGAGTCTTGCGATGACGTTGTCGGCCGGTTGTGACTCACTTCAATTTGGTGGCTGCCAAGCGCGAGAATCTTCAGTAGCGCAACTGTCTCCTGCGTTTGCTCGTAGGCGTCGATATCCTGAATGACCACCTTGGCTTCCCTGTTCCGGGTAATTATCAAGGGCTCATGTTGTTCACAGAGCGTGCGCACGATTTTCGCGGCGTGCGCTTTGAGATAACTGATCGGCTTCATCTGACTTGATAATTTCATGAACCTTCCCCAGATTGATCTGAATTCAGACCATAAAAAAGACTGAATGCAAGGTACGTTTCCCTCGAATTCTTCCTTTGGGGGCAGTGGATACCGGCAATAGTGCTGGCCTCCTCCGTTCACAAATTTTGCCTTGCAGTCTCATGTGTTTTTTTGTTAGATTCGTTTTCCTGGACGAGAATCCGAATCGCCAGGACAAGCGTACTCATTTGTTAAGTAGGGTCGTAAAATGAACATCGAACAACTTTTCTGGGATCTTTACAGAGCACCCGTGGAAGCAGAAGTCGAAAAGATCCTTGAACGTTATTTACTCCTGAACAGTTCATCGAACTGGCGACCCTATGGGCAGAACGAGAGCAACTTCAGCGTGGTTGAAAACCAGCAGGCCTCTCCGATTCCTGCACTGATTGAAAAGATCACCAACGGTATCGACGCTATTCTCATGCGCAGGTGTCTCGAAGAGGGTACCGACCCTCGGTCCGAAGAAGCTCCGAGATCGATCGAGACTGCCGTTGGTCGCTTTTTCCCGGACAATAAAAACTGGGACTTGGGAACGATGCGGAGAGTTCAAGCTGAGCGACTGCAGATTCTGGCAGACGGACCAAAAATGAACACCTCATTGATAGTCTATGACGACGGAGAAGGACAGTCACCCGAGGACTTCGAGAAGACGTTTCTCTCAATCTTGCACGGCAACAAAAACGAGATTCACTTCGTTCATGGCAAATACAACATGGGTGGAGCCGGTGCGGTGGCGTTCTGTGGTAAGAAACGATACCAACTTATCGGTTCCAAGCGGTTCGAGAATAGCGCGTCTTTCGGATACACCTTGATTCGTCGCCACTCCCTTACGCATGATGAAGAAAAAAGGAAGAAAGCGACTTGGTACGAATACCTGATTGTTGACCAACAAATTCCTTCTTTCCAATACAGTATCAAGGGGGAGCGTGAACCTGAGGGGGAATGTAACGTTGAGATAACGGAGTATATCGCCGATCTTTTCCAAACGTTCTACGCGCAATTCCTCCTCAACTTTGATACGCAGGAACTAGTCGCGGCGCTGGATGCGTAGGATAGCGATACAGCGAACTCGGCGGGTTACTTGATGTCGTCTTTCATGCTTAGTTGGTAGCTGGGTAGATTGACATCACTCAATTCCCGATTCATTATCCCTGCGAGTTCCTTTCTCAAATCTTCCGCTGTTGTTCTGTAAGGATATTTGGTCAGGTCACCTCCCAGTGCGTTGAAGAGCAATCGGCGGGCGACTTTCTGATTCTCTTTCGCAGTTATCATCCGCTTGTTGGTGCAGTCCCAAAGCAGACCTGTCCATGGATATTCCGATAATTCAGTGGGAGTGTGACAAATCCGTTCCAAAGCAGAGTTATCGTTCAGGTCCATACTGGAACGAAGGTCCATAGCAACGCGGGTGACCATAAGCAGACCGACCGGTCGAAACAGTAAATGCCCGCCATAGGAGCCCCGGTACTTGCCCGCAATTTCTTCTTCTGCGGAGCTTTCCTGTAATTCCTTAAGCGGTGGAGCCTGACTACTCAAGCCATCCCAAAACTGCACGGCCTTCGAGTAAAATTCGTCGACTTCTTCATCAGGCGGACGCCAACGTTTGTAGTCGTTCCAACCGTTTTTTCGATCGCGCAAGACAACGTCCATCGTGTCATACAACGTTGCAATTGTTGTCAAATTGGTACGGTCATCGGCCTTGATGGAGTTCTTCGGACCCGTGTCTACCTTGTTGCGTAACAGGGGATGCTCTTCCAAGAGCCTCCGCGTGACAACAGCAACGACATCGTCTTCGTCGAGCGCGATGATATCCCGCTTATTTACAGGCCTGGCATACCGGTTCAGTGTCGAAAAAAGGCGCCGTGTGCGCTCAAAGCCGTCAGGGTCCTTATCGCGTTCACTGGCCGTGACTCCTTTAACAAAGATTGCGCACACCTCTTCTTCTTCGAGTGAGCTGTTTTGCACTACGGCTTCCTTTATCCCCTGTACACGATGCTGTCCGTCAATCGCGAACAACGTTTCGTCCCCACTGAGTTCGAGAAAGCCTATGGAGCCTTCAGGGTGTACCGGAACGTCGGCAACTCCCTCTCTTCCCTTGACGGACAGGTCGTGCCAGTTCGGACTGCCGCTGTAACTGCCAATTACGATCGCATTGAAAAACCTCTGTTCTTGGCCAAGCAAATACTCGGTAATCTTTTTAGAATCATTCGTGAGCATTCTCTGTAGCATTTCCTTGAGTGACGTACTTGTATGGATATCATCGACGACGCTGACTCGGGAGGCGACTTCCTTCATACTAATGAAAGCTATGTAGTAGATCCAATCCCCCATTTTTGCGCGTAGGGCAGGTAGAAACAGCGGATTTCGGTTGGTGGTCATCAGAATGCTCCAACTATCATGTTTATCTCCCCGGTGAACCTTGAATTACAGTGAGGAACGAAAGCATTAATCAACTGTTCTTCCATCTTATCAAGCTTCCTTTCGTCAATACCGGAATAGAAGAACTGTATGTAACCGCGATACTTTTCGAGAAGCCGTACGATTTTTGGACGCTTGTTACGTTCGACAGTCAAATAATCAATAAAACGCTGACGAAGGTCTTTGGCTTTGCCGAGATACATGAGATAAGAACAAGCTGGGTGACCAGCAATTCCAGGTTGAATCACCAGCGAATAGACACCGGCATACTGAGGGACTTCGCTTCTCTGACTATTGTTGAGTTCAACGCTTTGCCATGACAAACTTAGATCCGGGTTGCAAGTCAGCCACTGTCGTGGCCACAGGCATATATCCCAAACGTGAGTCCAGTATTCATCTTGTGCTGCCACCATATCCACCGGCGAAGACTGCCTTGATTCGTTTTTTGTCATTGAACTGTCTTGATTTTCCTGTTTCTATTTATGGCACACCAAGCAAACCTTCGCTTGGCCATACAGGTCATCTATATCAAGAGGGTCACTATCTGGTCTCAGCGGGTTGGGTTTTACTTTCGAACGCATGCGAGCGAGTCGTCTTTCATGATCTTGTCTGATCTGCTCGATGCGCTCCGACTGCTCCAACTCCGCTAATGACTCGCCTTGGCTCCATGTGAAAGGCGATCCGTGCTCCACAGCGTCTTTTTCATAAGCCTTGGCTTCTTCAAAATAGTCCGGGTGCTTTTCTTTGAGACGCACCCATTCGATTTTCTGCTGGAAGAAGCAAAAGGTGCATCCACTACGAGTGCGCCACTCATAGTATTTCGGCAACCCCAATCCCGCGCCTTCCAGAATTTCCAGAACACCTGCTTTGTCGATGCCGGCATCTTTGAAAGGGAGCTGCACGACGAGAGCGTCGTGTTTGGACGCGTAACCTTCACGGTACTCTTCGTCCGCGCGAATGGCGACGTAGCTGTAAACGGTTTTGCCACTATCGAGAATTGGCCGAATCCATTGCTCAAATGGTCGCAATTTCAGCTGCCTTGTACACCAACGTGCCTGTGGCGACGGCAGAAAGTTGTTGTACTGCTTCAGCCAATAGTCAAAATTCCGGTCGGGATTCAACCGCACGATGGGTTTACCCAGAAACCCTTCGAGCTTGACCAGAAATTCATAGACCTCCGGTAGCTCTTTGCCGGTATCCGTAAAGAAGTAGTCGATATCCAGTTCGGGATGAATCTGGCGCACGTAAACGGCTAACGCCGCGCTGTCGCGACCACCGGAGAGCCCCAACACATGTCGTTCCATGCCTGCGTTCCTCACCATGCGTTCCATTTCTTACCACCGAGCTTTTCAGGTTTGACTATGTCCGTGTCACGAAGATGGCGGGCACTCAACTCAGCCAGGGCAGCCAGGATTACGTTACGCCGCTTTTCACCGCTGTGTTTCAGAACTGTGTCTATCTGGTCAATCAGCGCATTCACCTCCTCGCGTTCCGGATCGGTGATATCGAACTCGTCATGAGCCGGCGTCGGCCGGCCACCTATGCCTATCACCACTGCCATGGCGTGTCTCTTGTCTTTGCGTCCCTTGACGTGGGCGAATGCCTCGGCGCGTAGAAACTTTTGGGCAAGTTCGGCAAGTTCCACCATCGCGCGATCGATATCCGGATCGATCCAGTCCCGTGGTGGTTTGTTGACAGACATGCTGGCCAAATCCTCTATTTCTTTTGCTTGTCCTTCAAATTGCGAGAGACGCATGATAAACGCCTCCAGACGATAATCTCCACCAAGATCGCGGACGTTGCTGGCGCGAGCGCGCAACTCGGCCATTATCGATGGTGAGGTATTCGGTACCTGTAGTTCGGTGAGCAGTGAATCTCTCATACGGTTGAGCATCGTGGGATAGGCCTGTTGTAGCTCCGTCAAACCCTCGCGAACGTAGTTCGCAACCTGCTGTATGGCTACTGATTCACCAGCAACCGGACAGTCTTTTATCACTTCCGGGATATCGTCGAAGATCAACCTGTTCGGATCGTTGGCTTGCTTGAACAGTTGACGAATACGCTTGGAATTGCCTGAAAGGCACTGCGTTCGTCTGACCCAAGCTGGCAGCTGGTCATAAATCGCCACTAAACCTTTAGCAACGTCTATCGGCTCCATGTGAGCCAATGTATTGTCTTCTTGCAATTCACGCACGATATCGGCCATTTCGGACAAGAGTTGGCGCGAGGTCTCAGTGAGGTTCATCCATCGAAGCTGAATGTCGGCCGGATCCCTGGCGAGATAGTCCATATCCAGATCAGACACGCTTGCCTGAAAAATCCCCTGACGGTAGAAGGCCAGTTTCGTACGCTGCGATAGCAGAAACGCCACTGCCAATACCGGAAGCAGACCGTCCTTTATCCCGAACGGTGCTTGGCGCCAGACATCGTAAATCTCAGCGACCGGAACAGCTCGGTGCGAGTTGACTTTCAGCAAATCCATGGCCGCCTGCCAGGTAGGTTCCAGGTCGCGGGGATCATTCGCCCCTGGTTCGGGAGCCATGAAACGCCATCCCTCCTCTGTTTCGCGGTACAACCCGGTTGCCTGCAACAACGATGCGAAGAGACCGCCTTCGGCAGGAAATCCCTTGATGCCGAGACGTGTCTCCCCTTCATTGAGCACCATCAGTCGCAGGAGAGCATTTCGCGCGGCGACTGCATTGCTTGAAGGCTTTACGTGTCCCAGAAGCTCATTGTGGAGCCGTGGCGCGCTCCCAAACCGAGCATCGGCGATGTCGGAGGCCAGACGATTGAGTTCCGCATGCGGAAGTAACTTGGATTTAAATCGTTTGTGATACCAGAACGCGCTGTTGAAGGCTCGACTGAACTCACCCTCCAATTGCTCTTGTATCACACCGATGCGCGCATGGACCTCAATGCGGGCAATTCTATCACCTTGTAGCTCCGGAGTTTCATCGCGCACCTGCCCAGCGCCAACAGTTCACGTACCAGATCCTGAATTCCCCAGACTCGCTGCGACAGGCCAATTACAATATCCCAATTACTACTCATCTGCGCAACCCGACTGCATATTTCCACCGCCACCTCTTCCGATTCACCCTGTGTGGGAATCGTGAGAAAGAAACTCCCAATAGCACCATGGAGCGGTGCATAGTCGGCTGCTACATTTTCGATCTCCGCCAGGGGAACAACAACGACGTCGAACCAGCGCATCGCGCCTGTTTCATGATAATGTCGCTTCGCCAAGATGGGCTGGAAGCCGGACAGCGCGTTGAGCGCGGTGAAGTCCAACTCATCCTTGCTCCCCATTGCCTGTTCTACCGCGTGGTCGATATTGAAGTCACTGCCTTCGAAGATCGAGTATGCATCGACAAACTTCCGATAGATAATGAACGACCGACGTTGCAAATCATCCAAAGCACGCCCGATATCTTCAAAATCATAGCCTGGAAAGGCGAGTTTCAACAGATCGTGACTCGCTCCAAGGCCGGAGCGGTCCTTGAACATATCGACCACTGCAATTACCTTGAGCAGCCGGAGATGTATATCCTCCCCACCCATAGCTTCGCATCGCTGCAGAACTTCCATAGCCAACGCCCAGCGGTGCCCGTCAGGGGAGGCCAGGATAGACGGTTCCAGGTTGATCCGCAGGTAATCCCACAGGCGATCGGGAGCATAAATGTCATCGTCACTGGCGTGTCTGAGAAAATCCTGGAACCCCTGCGGCTCGGCCGAGTTGAGGAATCCGAAAATACTCCGTTGGTTCTGACCGAACCGGCGTCGTGAAACAGGACCCAGCAGACAGGCGACGATCGGGTGAAGCGGCCAGCAATCTTCCAACATGTCTGCAAAGTGAGGAGAGGTCTTTCGTTGCGTTTGTCGAGCCACGTTTTCGGCCAACGGACCCGGTATTTCCAGACCGTGATCGCTTTCGATTGCACGTCCGATCACGTCGATTTGCTCATCTCCGCCAGTGTTGACGGCAAGGTCCACGAAACGACCCTGGATCTTCGACCATTCGTCTCGCATTTCACGTGACAAACGATGGGCGTACTCCTCGAAAGCTTGATGGAGGATACCAACTAAAATGAGTCGCTTGTCACTACGCGAAGCCCGCTCCGCGAGTTCTTGAAAGAAGTATATATCCGATCCGTCGTTCGCCGTGGCTTCCAGGAATTTACCCATCTCATCGATGAACATCAGCAAACCACCGCTGCTATGTGGATTGCGCGCCTCAATCTCGTCAATGGTGTCGAGAACGCGCTTGTCGGTCCAGGACTTGGGTCGCCGACCTGTCAGGAAATCGTAATCGATAATGGCTTCACCCATAACTTGCGCGGGACGATCCCGCCGGCCAACCACAGGCAGAAAATGCCAGCCTCTCGTCCTGGGCGGTAATGCCTCCCATATGATCGATGCCGTTTCCCGCCCCAGAACCGATTCCGCATTGCGCGCGAGCTTCTTGTCTCCATTGAGCAGGGCGCACAGGGCAATGGCTAAACTTGATTTTCCGCTGCCGTAGGGACCCGTCCATGTGAATGCGCCCTGGCCGTTCTCAGCTACATGCCGCGCCATTGTCTCGAGAACCTCGGCGGAGGATCGAGGACAGATAAATCCATCCAAAGTCGCAGGATTACCAAGATCACTATCTATGCGGACCGCGCGTTGAAAACGCCGGGTGATCCGGATTCGGTCGGCGAGCGCCATCAGGTTTTGTCCTTTCCGTCATGCTCCAACATAGTCCCCCTCAATCAAGCGGATTGTGTCTTTATCATCCAAATCGCGGTTTCGTATAAGTTGCTTCAGCCCACTCGTTTCCGACCACCTGTAAAGGGCGTTACTAACGCTTTCGAGCGTAGAAAGACGATCCATCAAGTCGTTCTCGTCCAGCAGAAAAACCCTTCCCGGAGATCCGGGCTCATGGGCAAGCGCCTCGAAGGAGAGGGTTCGCGCTTTCGAATAACGTGACCAGAAATGGGTGACTGCGTGGCAAAACACGCCAGGCCCGAGTGAAGGCTTACGCCCTCGAATGAAGCGGAATCCGTCTCGCTTCCCGATAGGTTTGATCAAACCGAGTTCCGTGAGTGGGGACTCCAAAGTATCTTCGTAACTCGTCTTTGCTGATGGTAAAGACGATACATAGGTGCGCACAAAACATGCAACGTCCTTTTTAATCGTAGCGGTAGACGTGCGTGGCCATCCACGATCTTTCGCAAGTTTTTGCAAGCTCCTGGCAAGCATCTCGCGATCGAATGATGGTGCTGGAAAATAATTGAATGCCCAAAACCACGTGGTCTTGTGCGGTTGGCCGCAGAGTTGCCAGTGAATGAGCCATGCAGTGTCCGGGTGCTCCATGTAAGGGTCGAGACCACCTTCAGCAAATAAGCATCGGCCAATTGACGTGGTGACCGTTCCACCCGACGCATCCTTGATGACGCCTGTCGCAATCGCCCAATGCCGGATAGAGGCCACCATGTTCTTACCGACGCCGAACCGTGCGATGGCATCGTCTGCCGAGAAAACCGATTTGTTGTTCTGGTCGCTTTCGGTTTCTCGAACGGCGTCGAAGGCTTTCTTGAGCCATCCGTATCTGAGCGGAAACGTCTCGTGCCCCGACAGCTGTGGTTGGTAGTTGTCTTTGTAGAGGGGACCTCGCAGCATTGTCTCTCCATCAGTTAAAACGTCCAATTTGACAATACGGATATATTTTCGTAGTGTCAATGACAAACTTACGGCAATTCCCAGGAGCAACGCATGGACAACCGAAAGACCATTTACGCGGATTATCAGGCGACCACGCCGGTTGATCCGCGGGTCTTGAAAAAGATGACTCCCTGTTGGGAGAATTCATTCGGCAATCCTCACTCGAGCGATCACGTCATCGGGTGGCGAGCTGAGGAAGCCGTTCGCGAAGCGGCGGCATCCGTAGCGGCCTTGATAGGAGCCGATGCCGATGAGGTGGTCTTCACCTCCGGAGCCACAGAAGCCAACAATCTCGCATTACTCGGTCTTGCACGACGAGCACCGGGCGGCCGTCGCCGGATTTTGGTCAGCGCAATCGAGCACAAGTGCGTCTTAGGGGCAGCGCGGGCGCTGTCCGAACGTGAAGGAATCACCGTCGAGACTATTGCAGTCGACAGCGAAGGATTTGTTGACTTTGATGTGTTGGAAGAACGCGTAGATAGAGATGTTCTCCTTCTTTCACTAATGGCGGTGAACAACGAAGTCGGGACAATTCAGGACATCCCAAGGATTGCCAAACTGCTCACGCCCTATGGTATCCTGTTTCATTGTGATGCGGCGCAAGCTCCCTGTGGAATGGAAGTTGGTGATCTTGCCACGCATACAGACTTGATCAGCCTTTCAGCGCACAAAATGTATGGGCCACAAGGCATCGGCGCGTTGTACGTTCGCCGTGATCTCAAAGAGTCGGTCGAGCCATTGATTTATGGTGGTGGGCAGCAAGAGGGTCTGCGTTCCGGCACCGTCCCGATGCCGCTTTGCGTGGGTATGGCGACGGCAGCCGGGATCATGGCTGACGAAAAATCGATCGAGGAACGCACACGGGTCGCTCAGCAGCGTGATTCGTTTGTTCACTTGCTACAAGCCGGAAATTCTCCGATCACCGTCAACGGAACAATTGGCCCACGACGTCATCCGGGTAACGCCAACATCCGCTTTGACGGCTTCCATGCGCAGGACATCCTCGGTGTCCTTCAGCCACGACTTGCCGCATCCACAGGCGCTGCTTGCGCGTCTGGTATTCCCGAACCATCGCATGTACTTCGCGCACTCGGATTGAGCTCAACTCAGAGCGATTCTTCCATTCGCTTCAGCTTTGGCCGCTTCACCTCCTACGAGGATATCGAGCACGCGGCACGCTTAGTAGCGGGGGCTCTTGCTACACTTTCTTTTGACACTGCGTCCCAAACCGCATAAACATTCAACGACAGCCCTAAGTGCAGTGTCCTTTCAACCCCATGAGCATTGTTCGTCTTCTGAACGGAAACCTGGCGGAGTAGCCGGCGCCGTGAATGTCGACGAATCCAACGCGTTGGAAGTCGAGCGCACAACGGAAACTCACCGCAAGGCGAGCAGAACCAAGTGCGCACTGCAGAGGAGACCGAGGGCGTCAAAAAGCTGGAAGAGACTCTCAAGTGGGAAGAACCCGGTTAAGTCCCCGAACTTTCTACGCTCGACATCGGTCAGGGTAATCCGTCTCGATCGAGTCGCCCCAGCTTGCATTCCTGTTTATTCTTCGGAATCACCCGGTCGCGGGACGTGTTGATCGATCAGGATAGGGTTTCCGTCGGGGTCCATGAAGAACAAGTGCGCCACGCCAGTCCCCGTTTCATCAGCCTCTTGCACGATCTCAATTCCGCGCTCCTTGAGCATGCCTTGGATGTCACGCACGTCGTCGAATTCCGACGGGTGGTTGCCCGAGGCGCACCAACCAGGATTGAAGGTTAACGTGTTCGTATCGAACATCCCCTGAAAGAGCCCAATCGTGCTCGTGCCGTTCTGTAGGATAAGCCAATTCTCTGCTAAATCTCCGCCGATGACCTTGAAGTCGAGTTTTTCATAAAAATCCCGCGATTTGGTAATATCCTTGACTGCAAGACTGATCGAAAATACGCCTAGATCCATAATCTCCTTCCTTTCATTGGAAATTTCTTCCTGATTTGATTTCTAAACAGGCTGTCCAGTCAACCCCACCAAACAGCCAGTGTCGATTGTACCCGCGGGCTGCCCTTCGTAATTGCAAAGATGACCGCGACTTTTTTCTTCACCGTCATGAGTGTCTGGTACGTAAGCAGGTCGAAAGACAATTACCGCATGCTGGTAGTGGAATCAAGCGCATTTTTGTTTCCGCCTTCAACCGGACCGACTTTATCCAAAGGGGGTTATGCAGGTCCAATCCAAGTAAAACGTTTGGATTCTTCCACTCTCAATTTAACATCTCGCCTTAGTTGGAAGCCCGGACACAGCTCCCTGAAATCGACGATTCCCAACTCGAGGCGCGTTGACTATTCACAATGTCTAAGCTAGTCTCGCATCTGGTTTTAATGCAATGTTTTATCTGGTGACAGGCGCGCTGGCTGCAAAAACGCTTTCCCGATGCGGAACTTCGCATTGTCGAAGGGCTGGCGAAGCTGGTCGAAAAAACGGAATTGGCAACCAATGACTGGAGCTTGACGCCGGGCTGCTACGTAGGCGTCGCTCCCGAAGTGGAGGACGAGAACTTCGATTTCAGGGAGTCCCTGCGCGTGATTCACGAGGAAATGGACGAAATGAACGCAGAGGCGGCGACGCTGGCGGTGACCATTGAGAAAAACTTTGAGGCGTTGGGGACATGAGGAGATGGACGTCGACCGGAAAATCATTATCATCGCCGGACCCAACGGCGCTGGAAAGACAACTTTCGCACTGGAGCATTTACCGCACGAGGCAAAATGTCCATCCTTTGTCAACGCTGACCTGATCGGAGCGGGCCTGTCCCCCTTTCAGCCGGAAGCCGCTCTTTTTCGAGCTGCCCGGTTGATGTTGGAGGAAATTAAAAAACACGTGCAGCAGCGAAGGAGTTTTGCCTTTGAAACTTCCTTGTCCGGTCTCACCTATGCCAGAATGATCCCGCGCTGGCGCAGTGACGGTTACACGGTCAAGCTGATATTTCTGTCGCTGGCAAATCCGGAAGAAGCGATCAAGCGGGTCGAATCGCGCGTAAGGCAAGGCGGCCACTATGTCCCACCGGATGTCATTCGCCGCCGCTTTGCAAGCGGTTTGAAGAATTTTCAGAAAAAGTACCGTCACATCGTCGATTATTGGCAGTGGTTCGATACTAGCGGCCGTATTCCCACATTAATTGAAAAGGGAGAAAACCCGTGACTGAACGAAATCGAGATATCCCCACCTCGCAACATGGCGACAAGGAAACGCAGGACATCCTTAACGCGTTACACCGTGCCGTCAAGCGTGCTCATAAAGTTGCGCATCAGCACAAAACCGGGGTGGTGGTTCTACGAGATGGCGAGGTCATCGAGATTGATCCGGATCCCAAGATGTACGGGGAAGAACAGGAGAAATAGTCAGTGAGTTGCTGCTCGAATCAGGAAATGAACAAAATGAACTTGCAGGCTGATTTAAGGGGCTGTAGGAATGAGTTGGGAAATGAAGCGCATCGGTGAGGTATGCGATGTTTTCCCGACGTCTGCGCCGATGAACTTGAAAGGCTCAAACACAGTTAAACGCGATTGTTTAGTCAAATTGAACCAAATTTTCCAATATGTTCACTTATATTTTGCAATTTTTAGTGAATATATTATAATTAATACATGGCAACCACAAAACTGATAAGAAATCGCATCCAGTTCTTGAAACGAGAGTACGATACCTTCTTGACAAAGTTTTGCTCGAAAAACGTGCTCGACGTATCTTCAGGATATGCCCGCATACGTATTCGCTTGCATGCCTTTAAACTGCAAACATCCAGGCGCCTTTGCCTGGCGCGTTGATGCAACAAACCGACTGAAATAGAGAACAATGGTGGGATGGAACCCACTCCATGCTGATTGGCACGGGGTCCTGAAAGACGGCTGGCGCAGTCCACAAATTCTGCTCCTCATCCTTGCCGCCGCGATCCCCATCGCTTTCGAACCGTGGATGGTGATCATCAACAATTTTGCCGTGGAGAAAGTCGCGTTCACCGGTCTGGAACGAGGGATCTTGGAATCAGTGCGCGAGATCCCGGGATTCCTCGCCTTCACCGTGGTCTACCTGCTGCTGATCTGGCGCCAGCAGACCTTCACCATCCTCGCGCTAACGCTGATGGGGCTCGGCGTGGCCCTGACCGGCCTCCTACCTGTGGTTTGGGGTATCTATTTCACGACGCTCCTGATGTCGATCGGCTTCCACTTCCTCGCCACCATGGAGCAGTCACTCTCCATGCAATGGTCGACGAAGCAGGAGCTGCCGCTGGTGCTTGGCCGCATGGCGGCTGCGGCGTCGGTGGCCTCGCTTCTTGCTTATGGTCTCGTCTATGCCGCTTTCGAGTTCCTGGCGTCGCCCTATTGGGTTGTCTACCTGATCGCGGGGAGTCTGAGCATGGGGCTCGGCTTTTTCTGTTGGACTTTCTTTCCGCGATTCAAAGCCGACAGCTTCCAGGCGATGAGCGTGGTCCTGCGCCGTCGCTACGGGCTCTATTACGCGCTCGAGTTCATGTCCGGCGGCAGGCGCCAGATCTTCGTCGGATTCGCGGCCTTCCTGATAGTCGCCGAGTTTGGATACCGTCCGGAGATGGTGGTAGCGCTCTTCGCGCTCAATCATGTTATCGCGATCTGGCTCGCGCCGCGCGTGGGCCGGCTCATCATCAGGTGGGGTGAGCGACCTGCGTTGATCCTGGAGTACACCGGTCTGATCGGCATCTTCATGGCCTACGCTTTCGTCGAGACGGCGTGGATCGCTGCCATGCTGTACATCCTCGATCACCTCTTCTTCGCCCTCGCTATCGCGATCAAGAGCTACTTCCGTAAGATTGCTGATCCGGCGGACATCGCCTCGACGGCGGGGGTGTCCTTCACCATCAACCACATCGCGGCGGTCACCATGCCGTGGATATTGGGTCTTATCTGGGTGGCGGACGAGACGGGACGTACCGCGGTCTTCCTCATCGGAGCCGCCATGGCCGTCGTGTCACTGGGGCTGAGCCTGTTGATACCGTCCCATCCCGCCCCGGGTCGTGAAATCGCTTTCCGCAGCAGCCGGGGTGCTCATCTCGCCGTCGAACAGACGGATGACGCGGTTAGCGATGTTGCCCGGTAACTTTCACCTCCTGAGGGAGCACGGTCTTCCGTTCTGAGACCGCCGCGATTTTATCGTGGGAATACAGCAGCGAGAAATACTTGCCATCGGTCCACAGGCCGGACAAGTCGCGATAGTGCTCGTTGGCCGGATCACCGGCCTGTCCTGGCGTATTGATGCCCAAACAGCGGTCCCAGTCACCGAGGTCGGCGATCAGCCGGAACGAGGCGCCAACGGTTTGCTCGTCGTCATTACCAGTTTTGTTGACGGTAAAGCTGTCGCCGCCACGCGGGAACGGACCCACCTCGAGTAGACCGCGCAGTTCGGCATTCACCGCGTTGCCCAGCATGTGTCTGATGGTGAATGAGTGATAGTCGATCCGCCCGTACGTCCACTTGTCGGGACTAGGCCCGAAGCGCGCAGTGAGATCCTGGACCGCTGCGGCAAAACTCTCTCGAACGAAACGATCCCGGCCGATTGTCGGATTGGGGCCAAAGCTACCGTCCGGGGCAAGCAGATTCTGAATCAGTGGGGTTATGACTATGTCGGTGAAGGACTCGCGTAGTTCTTCAGGCACATGGATTTCCAAAAACGCCGCCCATAGTTGCCGCTGCCAGGCCGCGTAGATACCCGCGCCAACCGAGGCCTTGTCTAAAACGAAATCCCAGTTCCGCAACAGTTCGACCGCCGTTTGCAACAGCGTGTCGTTGGAATCCGGCAAATCCGGATTCTCCAACAGCGGCACGAGTTCGCGTGCCGGGATCGAATACTCGTCATTCTGTAGTTGCATCATGTCGTGGGCAGTCAGCTGCTTTCCAGCGAATAGCACCTCCACAATCCGCGCATAACGGAAAGGCTCGATCCAGTTGAAGCTGATCCGCTCTTTGTAACCGGGGGGGAGATTCTCCTGGTTTGCAGTCGCAATAAACCCTTCGGTCGGATTGACGCGGTGCGGCAGGTCGTGGACAGGCAGATAGCCGTCCCACTCAAAGCGACCGTCGCCAGGGACGGGGGTAAGACCGTTCCAATTGGGTCTCCGTGGCACAAACCCGACCGCCTGCCAGCCGATATTGCCTGCAAGATCCGCCCAGACCATGTTCAACGACGGCGCGTGGGAATAGGCGCAGGAGTCACGAAATTCCTGCCACGTCTTGGCTTGGTCCATGCGAAGGCTGGCCAAATAGGGCGCCCCGCCGACGTCCAGCCACGCCGCGCGCAGACCGAAAGCATACCGTCGCTCGCGATCTTCGGCCAATACCGGGCCATGTCGGGTATATTTGAGTTCGACTTCAGCGTCAGCTTGGTCCTTGAGGGGGATCGTTTCGCGCTCGACAGACATCTCCTCCCAGCCGTCCTGATACCAATATTGGTTGGAGTTGTCGGGATTGGTGCGGTAGACATACAGATCTTCGCAGTCGGTAGGGAAAATTGTGAGCCCCCATGCGCCGTATTGGTTGTGTCCGATTGAGACGCCGGGTAAATGAGGTTCGCCACCACCGATCACGTTCCAACCCGGCGCAACCAGATGCACCCAGTACCGCAACGACGGCGCCTTGATCAACCGGTGAGGGTCGTTGACCATAAATGGCTGTCGTGACAACGTTTTGACGCCGCTGATGACCCAGTTGTTGCTGCCCTCGTCTCGGGATTTGTTCAAACCGCTCGAATTTCCTGTGCCGTCGGTTTGCGTCTGCGGAGCTCGATCATTCGGATTCACGATGTCTTCCGGCGAAAATTCGACAGCCTCTCGCGCGGCCAGATAATACATGAGTACGTCGTCGGGAATTGCATCGAGCTCGATCCCGTCCGGAACTTTCACCTCAGGCTGGCCGGGATGGAGGTGCAGCAACATCCGAATCGTATCGGGCGACATGGTCTTGAGCGCTCTGGCAATCAACACTTCGGTTTCCAGATTGTGAAAGATGCCGCCAATACGGCCCAATACAATTTCAGGCGTCCAAGGTTCGGGGGTGATACCGAGTAGCCGGAACTCGAGCGGGAGTGTATCCGGATCTTCCAGCGCCTGCCGGATATAGGCGTTTACGCCGTCTACGAAAGAGGTGATGATCGTCTTTCCATCCGGGTGGTAGCAGGCATATTCATTTTCCAAATCACCGCGGAAACTCAACAGCCGGGCGCCAACGTCGCGCTTTAAAGCCTTGGGACCCTGAATTTCAGCCATGCGTCCCAGCACGCGCCGCCGCCAGATCTCGAGCTGAAAGAGGCGATCGTGGGCTGCGTTAAAGCCCTGGGCGAAGAACAGGTCGTGCTGGTTTTCGGCATAGATATGCGCGATGCCCCAACAATCGGTCAAGATGTCGACAGGCGCCTCGAGACCTGCAACACGTAGTGTTTCCATTTTGATCTCCAAAAAGAGTCGGGGATGGTTGTTACGTTAATTGATAAGGACAGTTTTTTAAAAATGTTTTTGCCAGCCCAAAACCGCTTCTTACTATACAATATCGGCGCTGGTGATCTCAGTTCGCAGTAGCGATGTTTCCTCATCCAATCCGGGTCGATAAAGAGGCTTTTTCTCTCTACGTTCAAAACGTTTTGCAGAAGCATAAAGCGCTTCTTCCAATACCGGAGCATTGAAGGAGCGAATAACTTGTCCTGATGGCGCCTCGCTATAGTCGGTGGTGCGCTGCTCCGGAATACGCCCGATCGAGCGAATCAATTCTTCCATCCGTTGCGGCAAAGTCTCTTGGCCATGGCTTGCTCCGGCAGCGCGTGTGATCGTTTCATTCATCAATGTCCCTCCCAAATCATTGACTCCCGCCCGCAAACAGATCTGAGCCCCCTTATGCCCCAGTTTGGTCCACGAGGCTTGGATACTTTTGACGTGAGGATGCAATGCCAGTCGAGCCACGGCGTGGATCAAAACTGCTTCCCGAAATGTCGGACCTTTTCTGGCTCGACCTTTGAGATAAATCGGTGCTTCCATGTGAATGAAAGGCAATGGCACGAATTCCGTAAATCCACCGGTTCGTTTCTGCAAGGCTCGCACCCGTAGCAAATGACGGGCCCAATGGACATAATTCTCAATGTGTCCAAACATGATGGTGGAGGTGGTTTTGATTCCCAGATCGTGTGCCGTTTCAACCACTTTGAACCATTGATCGGTTTTAATTTTATCGGGGCACAAAGTGGCTCTCACTTCATCATCCAATATTTCCGCAGCCGTCCCTGGTAACGTTCCCAATCCGGCATCGCGCAGGCGGATTAAAAATTCATCAATACCAATCCCGAGGGTATGCGCTCCCTGCCAGACTTCCAAGGGAGAGAATGCATGAATGTGAATTTCCGGAACTGCCTCTTTGATCGCATGACAGATATCGAGGTAGGATTGTCCTGTATACTCCGGGTGAATCCCGCCTTGTAAGCAAACCTCCGTTGCTCCTCGTTCCCAGGCTTCACGGGTTCGGCGCATGATCTCTTCGGAAGTCAGATTGTAAGGACGGCCCCTTAAGTTTTCGCTCATCTTTCCCTTGGAAAAGGCGCAAAACTGACAGCGAAAATAACAGACATTGGTGTAATTGATATTGCGGTTAACGACGTAAGTCACTTTCTCTCCCATTACCTGCTTTCGTAGTTGGTCTGCCGCATTGCAGATATGCGCAAAGTCCCAACTCCTTGCTTGAAAAAGATGGACGATTTCTATTTCTGTTAAATCCTCTCCACGAGTTGCCTTATCAAGAATGGATTGTACGCGTTCATTGGGCGGGGACAAAATGGTCCGTTTCAATCGCTCCAGATCGTATCGAGGAGGATCGACGACCACCCCTGCCGACCAATCTTCAGTACGAGCAAATCCCTGCCCGTCACTCATTTGCAATACGGGAGCAATCAATTCAGGATCCAGCCATTGCTCCGCAGCTTTCGCGTATTCGGGATAAATAGCAAGACGCTCCAATAAAATTTTCCCGGCTTGAAGCGTTTCATTCTCCAAGGTCTTCAAATGAGGCCAAGGGGCTTCCGGATTAACGAAGTCCGGGGTCACCGGGGATACGCCTCCCCAATCATTGATGCCTGCCCCAATGATTTGCGGGAGCGCTCCGGGATTCAAATTGGGTGGGGCCTGGATGTTCATTTCCGCGCCAAATAGGATTCTCGCCACCGCCAGAGTCCAAAGCATATCCGACAAATCAGGTTCAGGAGCCTGAGCCATTCTGGTGTTGGGTTTGGCACGAAAATTCTGGATAATAATTTCCTGGATATGCCCATATTTCCGATGCAGATTTCTCAATACCAGTAGTGATTCAATACGTTCTTGCCGGGTTTCCCCAATCCCGATCAGGATCCCGGAAGTAAAAGGTATGGCTGCTTCTCCCGCCAAGCGAATGGTTTCGAGACGTCGGGCAGGAATTTTGTCGGGAGAGCCATAGTGAGGCCCCCCCTTTTTACCGAGACGATTTGAAGAAGTTTCAAGCATGATTCCCATGGAAACGGAGCAACGTCTCAAGCTTGCCAGATCTTCGACATTCATCAATCCGGGATTCAAATGTGGTAACAAACCGGTTTCCTTAAAAACCATTTCCGCCATATCCGCGAGGTAGGAAAGCGTGGTTTCGTGTCCCAGATTTGCCAAACCGTCTCGTGCCGCCTTGTATTGGAGTTCCGGTTTGTCTCCCAGAGTGAAAAGCGCTTCTTTGCATCCTGCCTCTCTTCCATCTTCCGCAATTTTGAGAACTTCCTCGGGAGTGAGGTAGGGAGATTTCACATTTCGGGGTTTTTGGGCAAATGTACAATAATGGCAAAAATCGCGGCACAAATGGGTGAGAGGGATGAAAACCTTGCGTGAATAGGAAACTTGATCGTGGTGTTTTTGGTCTCTCAACGCCGTTGCGGTTTCGAGTAAGAGCGGGGACAGCACAGCAAAAGATAGTTGTATTCCTTCCGTATCGCTCAACATTTTGCCGGAAACTGCATTTTCCAGCAGTGAATTCAGATCATGATCCATCCCTTTCCTTTCATTCAATGAAACTGGTGTCACCAGGTTTCTTTCAGTTTGGTAGAATGACACGACTTTTCACAAGTCATCCGGAATCATTCTTTCATAATGACAAAAATTATCGTCGACATTAATTTATTTACCCGGAATTCTCAAGCAATTGACCAGCAAACTCTAAAGTCTCCCTGGCCAGTTTTATCCGATCTTCAAGAGTCTTCATAATAATATTGGTGACTGTCACCTCCATTCCAAGCATTTCAATTTCTTCAGCAAGGGTTTGATCCTGAGTGTCCAAGACAAACCCGTCCAGGAAATCCTGATAATACCGGGCCACAGTTGTTGCCGAAACTGACATTCCAAGTTCTTTCAATATCTTAGCAGTTGGGCCTTTGACGGCTTTTGCTTGCGCAATCGGAGAAACTGCAACAACAGGGGCCGAAGCGTTTTGCAGCGCCTGCCGTACGCAGGGGAGGAACAATACCGGATCTATGCTGATGCATGGATTGGAAGGACAGATCACGATAGCAGCCAGATGGGGATCCTTTAACATTTTTTGAAAAAGTGGACTGATTCGAGCTTGATCGATGCCTTCAAAATGAAAACCGGTGACAACTGGTTGACAGCGCTCCCTTACAAAATAGTGCTGAAAAGTGAGTTGTTCACCACCGGCAATCTCGACTACCGTGGCTACGATGTCGTCCGTCATGGGAACAATGGGATGCTGAATTCCCAATTGCAGACAGAGATACCGGGTGACTTCCGTCAAACTCCGACCTTCTGAGAGAAGACGGGTGCGTATTACGTGAGTGGCCATATCCCGGTCGCCAAGTTGAAACCAACTCTCGCCTCCCAAGGATTCCAAGGCTTCCAGGAAATTCCAACTTTCTCCCGCCAAGCCCCATCCCTGCTCCGGGTTGTTGAGTTTCGCCAACGTGTACATCAACGTATCCAAATCCGGTGAGATCCGCAAACCCAAGTGCTCGAAATCATCCCCGGTATTGGCGACAACCATCAGTTGATCCGGGGCCAGGATTTTCGACAATCCCAAGGCCAGTTTGGCTCCTCCCACGCCTCCTGAAATGGCGAGGTATTTTTTTTCAAAAGGTCCGCCCACGAGAATCACCTGAATAAATCTTGATCTTTGGGACGCAGCAAAGGTTTGATACCCCTCAGGGTTTCCTCTACAGGCTCGGAAGGATGATAACCCCGCACCACTACGACTGGAGTTTTCTCGTCTTTCTGTCCCATCAGTAACGAAGCGCCTGCAGCCATTTCATCCGCAGTTGCAACCTCCGTTACTTCCAATTTTCGATTAAAAATATCCCGGCTGCCAATATGATTTTCCAGGGCGGTGAAACCGGTCACTCCAATGGCCAGGCCTTGCAGACCATTACGCCATGCTCGTCCACTCGTATCATTGATGAGCACGCCCAAGCGGCTCCCATAAAAGCATTCCAAACCCTCCCTCAGTTTTCGAGCACTGGCATCCGGATCACGAGGTAGCAGCAGCACTTGTTCCTTTTCATGATCGTATTCGATATTGGAACGGTCGACACCGGCATTGGCATGGACAAATCCCAATCGATGTTCCACGATCAATACGCCAGGTTTTTTACGGATCACTTCTTTTGACTCAGAAAGAATGACTTGTACGTGGCGTGGGTCCTTGCGCACTTCTTCAGCTAATACGATTGCTTCTGCAGAAGGTTTGATTTCCGTTAGAGAAACATATCGATTTTCCGCCTTGGAAACAATCTTCTGAGCAACTACCAGCACATCATGGTCCTGCAACGTTTCGCCAATTTGACGGAGAGCATCTACAATTATGGCGATCAAATCATCACCCGGTTTAATGAGGGGAATACCGGGAATGGCGGAAAAGGTGAGTTTCCTCATGAAGGATCAGTTTTGATACTTGAGTAATTCCTGCCTGGCGACAACCATGCGATGGACTTCATCCGGACCATCTGCCAGTCTCAATGTGCGGGCACTGGCCCACATACGGGCGAGCGGGGTCCATTGGGAGACTCCCGTTCCACCATACATTTGAATGGCGCGATCAATGACTTTCAATGTAATATTTGGCACATAGACTTTGATTTGAGAAATATAGGTTCTTGCTTCTTTGTTGCCATACAAATCCATCATGCGAGCCGCTTTCAAAGTAAGTAAACGGGCAGTTTCGATTTCGATCCTTGAATCTGCCACTATGTCGTAATTCCCTCCCAGCTTGATCAATTCTTTACCAAATCCAAACCGTGACAGGCCTCGTTTGCAAAGAAGTTCCAATGCTTTTTCCGCCTGACCGATCAAGCGCATGCAATGATGGATGCGACCGGGTCCCAAACGACCTTGGGATATTTCAAACCCTCGTCCCGGACCAAGAATAATGTTGTCCTTGGGGACGCGAACATTGTTGAAGCGTAAATGCATATGTCCGTGAGGAGCGTCATCGCTGCCAAAAACATGCATACATCCCATCGTTTCGATTCCCGGAGTATGCCGTGGTACCAAAATCTGAGATTGGCGGGAATGCCGCGGAGCTTCCGGATCGGTCTGCACCATGCAGATGATGATCTTGCAGCGGGGATCGCCGGCGCCTGAAGCAAAATATTTTTCTCCATTGATCACCCACTCATCTCTTTCCAGTACCGCACTAGTGGAAATATTAGTGGCATCGGAGGAAGCCACATCGGGTTCCGTCATGGCAAAACTGGAGCGGATTTCCCCATTCATCAGGGGTGTCAGCCATTGTTCTTTCTGCGCTTCAGTTCCATAGCGCTCCAGTACTTCCATATTTCCGGTATCCGGCGCGGCACAATTGAAAACTTCAGATGCAAGTTTGCTCATTCCCATCTGCTCGGCTAAGTAGGCATAGTCCAGATTGGAAATCCTGGGGGCTCCAGGAAAGCTCGCATTGGGTAAGAAAAAATTCCAGAGCCTTACTTCTTTCGCCCTGGATTTCAAGCCATCCAAAATTTCGGTCATGCGAGCGGTAAATTGCCAGCGGTCTCCGTCTCTTCCGATTTCACTGTGAAATTCATCCTCCAGTGGCTCTATTTCATCATGGATGAAGTTCTTTACTTTCTCTAAAACAGGTTTGTACTCTTCTGATATCTGCAGGTTGTTCATGGTTCCTCTCCCTCTATGATACGTATTTTCAAAGCGCCTTGGAAATAATGTGACAACGCCTTTTCAATGACAATGACCCTCCTTGTTTGCATCGCTGTTTGATTGGTTGGGTGTGATTTTCTCTGTTGTATTTTAGAACTGCCAGTGATTTTAATAATTTTTCATCTCGTACTCCATCCGAGTCCGAGTAACCACATAGCGTGGCACGCTTCCGGATTCCCGGTCATGACCCTCCTTGTTTGCATCGCTGTTTGATTGGTTGGGTGTGATTTTCTCTGTTGTATTTTAGAACTGCCAGTGATTTTAATAATTTTTCATCTCGTACTCCATCCGAGTCCGAGTAACCACAATATCAGTTTCTGCCCTTTGATCGATGCCAGCAATTTTTTGAGGATCTGTTCGGCCAGCCGCTCAATGCGGCCACGCTAGCCTCCAGCAAGCCGCCCATAGGCTTTATCCCTTCCAACAACAAGTGGCTGAAGCTCCGGATTCCCGGTCAAGCCAAGAATGACAAAACAGACAATCACAGGCTACTAAAGTAAGGAAAGTAAATTGACTAACAATAGCCCCTGGAGATGTCAAGCAGGAAAATTGTTACTTCAAATGGAAATTTAATCTCCCCGGAATGAAAGATGGCGGATTATCATGAGATAAAGATTGTTATCCGTCTTTCTCTACTTGCTATAAAAACCTATGAAGGCAAAATCCTGGTAGATTTCCCTGCAATCCCTTGAAAAATAAGGGCAATCGATGGTCTAAAAATGTGTGAGACCATCAATGAAATAGATACATTTTATGACAAAAAATTGAGTAGATAGTGTATTTTGACTTGGAAAACAGAGGATCATCCCCCATTGGAGTTGTCATTTGTTAAATTTTGGCGGGGTATAGATAATTTTTTTACTGAATTATCTATACCCCGCCAAAATATAAAATGAACCGAACAGACAAACCAATAAAGAAAAACATAGTGGCCTTTTTCCAAAAGAGAAAAGTGCTCACAATTGCAGAACTGAAAGAGTTTTTCCAGTTATCGCAACGGACCATCGAAAGGCGTTTAAAACAGTGGAAAACCTATCGTAGTTATAACCATAATGGCTGTTATTACGTTTTACCGGAGATCCCAGAGTTTAATTCTGAGGGGATATGGAAATACAAAGAGATGAGATTTTCCAAACACGGTGGTCTAAGATCTAGCATTATTGCTCTCGTTGAGCAATCATCATCTGGCCTCAGTGCAAAAGATTTAAGTGAATCCTTTGGAGGTTCACTGCTGCAAATACTTTCCTCCTTATAAAGAGCATTCAGAATTATTGAGAGAAAGAGAAGCCGGCAGATACATCTGTTTTTCGAGCAACCCAATGGTTTATGCGGCTCAGAAACAAAGGCAGAGTGAGCGGCGACAGTCTCAGGCAAAAGAACACTTACCCTCTCATGCTAATGCAGTGATCATTTTAGTAGAGTTGATTCAGCATCCATCAGATACTTTAGATCAATTAACACGGCGGGTCCGTCGGCGTGGAATAAACATCTCCGGAGAGGAAGTCAGAAATTTATTGCTTTCCCATGGTTTGTTAAAAAATTTTGGGCTCTGAGGCCCTTGGCGCTTTAAGCCAGCATCTCGATGAGCTGGAGAGAGCCACGTTTTTTCGATCCGCTCAAAAAGAACTCTTCCAGATCATCAATCAAAGGCCTGAATTTCAGGAAGAGATCGCGCATTTTATGGAGCAACATCAGCAGGGAGTTCCCAAAGAATCACTCTCAGCAGTCGTGAAAACCTACCTCATGGTGGCCTGGATGTTAGCATTCAAAAGAGAACTGAAAGGATTAGGGTTTCCCTTCGATCGACAACACTTGTTGTTTTATCAACGCATAAAAATGGTGATTCCTTTGGCTGAGTCTCTCAAGAAGCATCTGCCTAAAAAGGCCGCATTTGCTCAAATGATGCGGATTTTCAGCAGTATTGCCAGGGACTCAGAATTGCACAATGTGGCCCGGCAGGTGACCGAAAAGAGTGCGGTATTTGATCAACTGAGAGGGCGCATGAGAATCGCATTGCCCCAAGCAGATCAAGGGCTCAATGATCGGGGAGACGAAACTATCGATCTGCGGGAGATTGAACAAAAAGTGAAAGAATTTCGCCAATCAAAAGAGTTCATCGCCTTCACTGAAAAGGACAAAGGTTACCAAAAAATGGCTCAGCAAATGGACAAATATTGGGATAAACTCTTCATCGATCCCATTGAAGTGAAGACCCCTCATAGCAAACAATGGATCCAACCACAACGCACTAACAATGCCATGGAGCAATTTTTTAGAGAAGAGAAACGTAAGGGACGTAAAAGAAGTGGCACCTCCTCCCTGACGAAAAGCTTTAAAGCGATCCTCGCCGATACACCCCTCATCCAAAACCTGAGCAATCCTCAATAGATGAACATCTTGCTCAAAGGCAAAAGCAGCTTGGTTGAGAGGTTTGCTCAAATTGATGCTGCTCTCGTGCGTCAAGAAATGGACAACATCAAGAAGAGTGGAGGGATTTACCAAAAGGACTTAAAAACATCCTGAAGATTCCTGACTTACCACAAAAATTATTCCAATAATTGGATTGATTGACTGACAATTAATCCAGATTATTTTCAGATCTCACGCGTGCCGAGTGCTCATCAGTCCTTGAAATGATTTGCTCTGAATCCCATGCTTTTCGTGACGAGAAGGGCAGGATTGCACAGTATTTTCAAGGACTGACACAGAGAAGAGCGAGGATCAAGTCCAGGATGACACGAGCACTCGCAACTGAGGAGTTAAGAAGAGCAAAAAAAAAATTAAGATTACTGAAAACTCCGCAGAATTTTTCTCTTTCAGAAAAAAATATAATATTATCAGTTAGTTATGGATAATTAATTGTTTTCTAAGGAAAAAATGCTAAGCCACTGAAAACATTTATTTATTTCAATCCTCTTCAAAAATCTGCGGAGTTTTCAAAAGATTAGCAAAAAAAAATCTATTGACATCCTCTAAATATTTTTATATAATCCTAAACACAAGCAGGCTCAAGAAAATTTTTGCGTAAAAGCTGCTTAATTTAACAAAGTTGTAGTAGTGCTGGAAGAACGCTTTCGCTATTCTGGGAGCGAAGGAGAAGTGAATAAAGTGGAAATAAGTTTGCCTGCCCAGGAATTTTTTATTTAAATCAACAACCATGAACTGTCAATTTCTTTATTGCTATAAGAAGTGTTTTAACTGGTTAGTCACCAAGTTAGTCTGCAATCTCACTGATATTCTACGCCTGTTAATATAAACGCAAATTATTTTTCAAATATCCGAAAGTCATGTAATATTTATTTAGCCGAAAGTCATGTTATATTATCTCGACATCAGGGAGAGATCCTTAAGATCCTTCGTTCCCCGTTCCGGGAACGGAACGTCAAGGGGGAATTTGGAACATCATGGACGTCTGTCCTTTTTTCATTCATTTCTTATCAGGAGCCAGCCTATGAGGAAATCACGTCAGCCGAAAATGAATTATTATTTCTTCAACCTAAATAACAATAAAGGTCAAAATGAAACTAATTATTAGAGAAATCCTCGACAACGTGCTTTCGGAAAAGAAAGCAGGCTTTAAATCAATTCTTAATCTTGTTTTTAATCAAAAAAGCAAATCAACCTTCAGTGCAACCCTGCTGGCCCTCATCCTGGGTCTGATCGTCCTTTGGACTGGTTTGGCAGCCGTTGCTGCTGAGAAGAAGTATGTGACGGACCCCAGTACCGGCAAGGTGGTGGTAGCGCCAAAATATGGCGGGACATTAACCATGCCTCGGGGCTCCCAACCTCCGACTGCTGACACGTATTATAACTATGGCTGGACGGCAATGGGCTTTGTCCATGGTCTTCTGGAGAAGCTAGGCATCGGCAACTGGGCAATAGATAGGGACGAACAGGGCTGGACAAATGGAGCCATTCCTCTATCTGCCATAACAGGGGCGTTGGCTGAAAGCTGGGATATTTCCCCGGACCGCCTCACCTATACCTTCCACATCCGCAAGGGCGTTCACTGGCATGATAAACCACCTGTGAACGGTCGTGAGCTAACCGCCAAGGATGTAGAGTATAACTATCACCGCTATTTGGGTCTGGGCAGCGGCTTCACCGAAGGTAGCCCCCACCTCCGTTGGGACGGGTTTGATACGATGCAGGTCGAATCGGTAACGGCCACCGACAAATATACGGTTGTTGTTAAGCTAAAGCAGCCAGACGTCCGTGCGCTGCGGTCTTTCCTCGACCCTCAAGCTATGGGTTGGCTATACGCCCCTGAGGTAATCAAGAAATACGGCGACTCTAAGGATTGGAAGAACCTGGTGGGCACCGGACCCTGGATGCTGACTGACTTTGTCGAGGCCAGCTCTTGGACCTATACCAAAAATCCTAACTACTGGGGCTATGACGAAAAATACCCGGAGAACCGCTTGCCCTATGCTGACGAGTTAAGGATGCTGTTTATAGTTGACGACGCAACAGTTCTGTCGGCACTACGCACGGGTAAGCTCGATTGGATCGGCTCCGGCGGCTGGTCAGTCCAAAAGAATATCGACCAGATGGAGAGCCTGCAGCAGACCGACCCCGAAATCGTGATAAACACGCATTATATCCGGTCAAACAATTCTTATGGCATGAACGTGAGTAAGCCGCCCTTTAACGACATCCGGGTGCGCCAGGCAATGAATATGGCAGTGGACCTTGAGACCATTAACAAGACCTACTACATAGGGGTGGGAAACTGGATACCTCAGGGACAGATAGCCAACGATGTAGCAGGTGGCATCCCATTTGAAGAGTGGCCCGAAGAGCTCAAGAAAGGCTACATGTATGACCCGGAAGGTGCCGAGAATCTCCTTGATGAGGCGGGGTACCAGCGCGGCAGCGACGGCATCAGATTCAAGACCAAGTTGGTCATCTACGAACGGTACGATTTGGGCTATGCAGAATTAGTCGCAGTATACCTTGGTAAAATTGGCATTGATCTAGAGTTTCAGATAGTGACAGGTCCGGAAAACGTCGCTATCAGAAAAGCTAGAACTTTTGAAATGGTCTCTACGGAAACGGCTATGAGGTCGATTTCGCCTATCTACGGGGTCCCACGCTACCAATCTCATCATGAATCCAACACCTCCGCAGTCGAGGATCCAGATTATGACGCCATGTATAAAGCCGCAGCAGCGGCAAGCACGGAAGAAGAGCAAGAGAGGATAGTGGAAAAGTTGAATATGTACAATATAGAGAAGCACTGGAGAATGTGGGGCGTGGAAGCACCGTGGTTCACGCTGCACCAGCCGTGGGTCAAAGGGCTTAACGGAGAATACTGGCTGGGAAACCTGGGATTTGACGCCGTCCTCGCCGCCCGCGTCTGGATTGACCAGGAGCTGAAGGAGTCGATGGGTTATTAGGATTCCAACGAAGGAGGAGGGGTGTGGCATGAGAGTCTATATCATCAGGCGGTTATTGCTGATCATTCCCACCTTGTTTATCTTGAGCCTCCTGGTATTTCTCTCCGTCCGCTTCATCCCCGGCGATGTCATAGACGTCATGGTGGCGAGGATGATTCACTATGTTGAGGGGGGGGTTGACCGTGAAGCTCTGGAGCGTATGCTGGGATTAGACGTGCCGCTCTACGTGCAGTATGGACGCTGGATAGGAGATATTTTACTGCACGGCACCCTTGGCGAATCACTGCATGGCGGCACTGTTTCGATAGAGGAGAAGATCATCGGGAGATTGCCAGTGACCCTTGAGCTGGGTGTCCTGGCAATCGTCATCGGGCTCTTGATCGCGCTGCCCGTCGGCATCTACTCGGCGATTCGCCAGGATACGGCCGCCGACTACACGGGGCGCACCATCGCCATCCTCGGCCTGGCCACGCCTAACTTCTGGCTGGGAGTGATGGTCATGATCTACCCGGCAATCTGGTGGGGTTGGTCGCCACCGATGGAGTGGATTCCTTTCTCCGAAGACCCGCTGGGCAATCTCGGGGTGTTCCTCATTCCCAGCCTGATTCTGGGGACGGCCCTGGCTGCAACCACCATGCGGATGACGCGCACCATGATGCTGGAGGTGCTCCGGCAAGACTATATCCGGACGGCTTGGGCCAAGGGTCTCAATGAGAAGGTCGTCGTTCTGAGACACGCTATCAAGAATGCGCTCATCCCGGTAGTTACCCTAATAGGCCTGCAGTTGCCGATCCTGGTAGGTGGCTCCGTTATCATCGAGAACATCTTTAACCTGCCGGGGCTGGGTCGTCTCATGGTGACGGCACTCGAAGAGAGAGACTACCCGGTGGTCTCCGGAGTCAACCTGTTTTTCGCCACCGCGGTTATCGCGGGCAATCTCATGATTGACCTGATTTATCCTTATTTAGACCCCAGGGTCCGTTATCGATAAAGGGGAAAAACGAGTATGAGTGATGCCACAGAGATACCATCAGCAGTAAGTGAGCCCAAGAGACGTACCCGGCTGGCTGATTTCTTTACCAGGCTGGTCAAGGAGAAGCCCCTCGGTACGATCTGCGGGATGATCACATTGCTCTTGATTTTTGTCAGTATCTTTGCCGATGTTTTGGCGCCTTATCCCTATGATGAACCACACCTGGAAGACAGGCTGACTGGCTCATCAGCCCAGTATCTCCTCGGTACCGACCACTTGGGGCGAGACTTCTTGAGCCGCCTGATCTACGGGGCTCGTATTTCGTTAACGGTCGGTCTGGCCGCGACCACATTGAATGTTTTGGTCGCTGTCCTGATCGGCGGCATTTCAGGATTCCTTGGCGGGAAAGTGGACCTGGTGGTGCAGCGCTTTGTCGATGCCTGGATGGCTTTCCCGGCACTGCTGCTGTTGTTAACCATCATGTCCCTCGTGGGGCGGGGTGTGCCACAGATCATCCTGGTCCTGGGGATCGCCGGAGGCATCGGCGGCTCCAGAGTCCCCCGAGGCGCCGTGATCGCCATTAAAGAGAATGACTACTTTCTGGCGGCGCAGGCGATTGGCTGCTCAAAATGGAGAACATTTATCCGCCATGTCCTCCCCAATATTGCCGCTGTCGTCATCATCATCTTCTCGGTAAACATAGGAGGCAACATCCTGGCTGCCGCTGCTCTGAGCTTCCTCGGATACGGTCTGCCTCTCGGGATTCCTGAGTGGGGTGGTCTGCTCAGCAAGGAAGGGCGTCAGTACATGGAGATGGCGCCACACCTGGCTCTCTGGCCGGGTCTTTGCCTGACGATTGTCATTTACAGTCTAAACATGTTCGGCGACGCCATGAGGGACCTGCTGGACCCGAGGCTCAGGGGTAGTGATCGGTGAAGCGGTTCACTTCGGTTTGAAAAAATGCCATGAATGGGAAGAGCAAAGGAGAGAGAAAAGAGAGACGAGAATTTCAAGGCAAGGTCGCGGTGGTAACTGGGGCTGCCAGCGGTATCGGGCGTGCTCTAGCCACCCGATTCGCTCATGAGGGCATGAAGGTTGTCCTGGCAGATGTAGAAGAAGCCCCTCTGAAAGCGTCGGTACAGGAGCTTAAGGATGAGGGACATGATGTCATCGGTGTACTGACCGACGTTTCCAAAGCCGAATCTGTCAACGATCTTGCGAAACGGACTTTGGAGGCCTACGGTGGGGTACACATACTCTGCAACAATGCAGGAGTAGGTGATCAGCGCGACATCGTACGAGCGACGTCCAAAGATTGGGACTGGGTACTTGGCGTCAACTTCTGGGGAGTAGTGCACGGTATTCTGAGCTTCTTGCCCGTCATGATCGAGCAGGGTGAAGAGGTGCACATCGTCAACACCGCCTCTGTCTCAGGTCTGTTCACATCTAATCGACTCTATGGCATCAGCAAACACGCCGTCGTGGCCACATCCGAGTCTCTGTATCGGCAGCTACGACGCGACGAGTTGAAGGTAGGGGTTTCCGTACTGTGCCCGAGCATTGTCGACACCGCCATAGTTGATTCGGCCAGGAATCGACCGGTAGAGCTACAGAACGAGTGCGAGCCTGAAATGACGGAAGCGGAGCGAGAGGGGCTTGAGCAGAAATTCAAAGACGGTACTCCACCCAGCGAGGTCGCCGACATCACACTACAGGGCATTCGCGAAGGGCGCTTCTACATCTTGCAGGACTCCCTATTCGACGACGCCATACGAAAGCGCATGCAGAACATCCTTGAGAGGCGGAACCCCGCATAATAGTCTGGTCTAAGCTCTCAAAAACCGCCTGAATTCATTCCCCAGTTTTTGGCCCTCGAACATTCCATTTCCATAAATCCATGCACAATCCCCTTTATGCCCTCGCATTTGCAAGTCGGGAAATCCTGATATGTGCGATAAACTTTTAACGTTTAGGAATTTCAAAGTTTTTGATGTTGGCAGTGTGAGTGAGAATTTTTCTAATATTTTTCGAGGGTATTTTTTCATTAAAAGTGATTTTATGCCCCATTCCAGGTCATTTTTCACTTTTTATCCTAAAAAGGATATTTTCAAGATAATAATGCAAAAACATCAACAAGAGTGGAGGGATTTACTAAAAGGACTTAAAAACATCCTGAAGATTCCTGACTTACCACAAAAATTATTCCAATAATTGGATTGATTGACTGACAATTAATGCAGATTATTTTCAGATCTCACGCGTGCCGAGTGCTCATCACTCCTTGAAATGATTTGCTCTGAATCCCATGCTTTTCGTGACGAGAAGGGCAGGATTGCACAGTATTTTCAAGGACTGACATAGAGAAGAGCGAGGATCAAGTCCAGGATGAGACAAGCACTCGCCACTGAGGAGTTAAGATGAGTAAAAAAATCTATTGACATCCTCTAAATATTATATTGTGCTGGAAGGATGCCTTTGCTATTCTGGGAGCGAAAGTCATATTTTAGACACGTTTTGAAATATCGTCAGATGGATAGGATACTGAATGGGATAATGAAATCTACCAGGATTTTGCCATCATAGATAAAAACCGGTCAATGACCAGCGCCCTTTTCCCCTTGCAGAAAAAATTCAATTTGATATAAGAGTTGCATTCAATTTGTTCACATTCAGGGCCTTCGCAAAAGGGCTACCCATTCTATAAAGGAGATTAAAATGTCAACAATCAACAGTCGTGAAATTCGTTTGAGGAGCCGACCGGAAAAGTTACCCTCTGCAGAAAATTTTGAATTGGTGGAGACTATGGTTCCAGTTCCTCAGCCTGGAGAGATCTTGGTTAAAAATCTATACATGTCCGTCGATCCCTACATGCGAGGACGTATGCGAGATGCCAAGAGTTATGCGGACTCATTTAAAATTGGAGAAGCAATGACCGGTGGCGCAGTTGGTAAAGTGATTGCGTCCCAGTCTCCGGATTTTGCCGTTGGAGACTATGTCAATACTCATTTGGGATGGCGGGATCATTCGGTGGGTCCGGCAGCAGGAGTCTCCAAAATCGATCCTTCTTTGGGACCGCTGTCTGCTTTTCTTGGAACCCTGGGCATGCCTGGCATGACCGCATATGTCGGATTAAAGAAAATTGCAAAGCTTCAATCCGGAGAAACCCTCTTAGTCTCAGCAGCTTCCGGGGCTGTGGGTGCGGTTGCTTGTCAAATTGGAAAAAATCTGGGATGTCGAGTTGTAGGAAGTGCCGGCTCGCATGAAAAAGCAGCCTGGCTCGAAAAGGAAGCAGGCGTGGATGTGGCGATCAATTATAAGTCCGTGGACGATCTGGAATCTGCGATTGCGGATGCCTGTCCGGATGGCATCGATGTCTATTTTGAAAATGTCGGTGGTGACCATTTGGTGGCAGCTTTGAATTTGATGAATCTTTTTGGTCGAATTGCTTTGTGTGGCATGATTGCCATGTACAATGAACCCATCCCCGGACCTCCGAATCTGGCCGTGGCAATTGGAAGACAACTGCGTATTCAAGGATTTATTGTCTCTTCCTACTGGGACATGTACCCCCAATTTCTCAAAGAGATGGGGGAATGGATTTCAAAGGAAAAACTAAAATGGAAGGAGACGGTGGTGCAAGGTCTGGAGCAGGCGCCAGATGCATTCCTTGGACTATTCAAGGGGGAAAATTTCGGCAAAATGATCGTTAAACTGGCAGAAGACGAGTGATGAGTTCCGCCCCTCCGATTTCCGGAGGGACGATATCAACTCGGTTCATACTTTTGTTTGATGGAGTATTTCAAATCCAATGTATTTTGCTTCAAAATTTTTCTTATTGTATTTTAAAAACTCTTCAAAACTCCAATCTTCGTTACTGAGCCGGTCGGCAAACTCTGGTTTGAGCGCATAAGTTTGTGACGGCTCGGCGCTTCCTCTCGAGAGCTCCACTTCCACGAAGTCCCGGCGATAGCGATGCCCTTCGAACAAATCAAGCCGCTTCCATGCGACCGCGGACAAATTTTTATATATCCGCCCCTCGATCACCTCTCCGGGACTGGCAACAATACCGGGAAAAATTTCCCCCTTGATTGTTTTTCTCCGGTAACCTTTCAGTTTTCCTTTCGCACCGGCCAAGCAAGATCCGATTACTGCGGAAAGAATGTCTTCACACATCAAAGTCCCATATGCAAAAAAATTGCACGTCATTTTTCTCTTCATCAATTTGAAACATTCCCTTTACGATCCCAATATGCCGTCGTCCGGCATATTGAATTTACCAGAGTATCCGCTTTTGTCGCTGGTCAGAAACGGAAGGAAACAGGGTCAGATATGAATGGCACTAAGATAAGGGAAAACATCAATAATAACAGTGAATTAATAGAACGGTAGAGCTGGGTTACGTCCCGGCCAAGAAATGCGCGGTTTGCAGCGGCCGGGGGTTAACCCGGCCCTACCAGATTCTACCTCTAATCAACGTTATGATTAAACTTTTGTAATCATTACGATTATTTCTTATCTTAGTGCCATTCGGGTCAGATATCAAAAAGTGGGTTATCGATGCTGATTTTCACGGCGGGGTCTGGCTTGGTTGATTTTCAGGTTACGTCCTTTAATCTCCTGCCCATCCAGTGCCTTGATGGCAGCTTCAGCCTCCGAATCCTCGGGCATTTCAACAAAGCCAAAACCTTTCGACTGCCCGGAAAATCGATCGGTGATGATGTTTACGCTGGAGACTTCTCCAAATGAATTAAAAGATTCTTTTAATTCATCTTCAGTGATCGTATAAGGTAAATTGCCTATATAAATATTCATAACAAACTCGCCTCTTCAAATTGTTTTGCAAAATAGGATGCTGCGGAATAACCATTTTTCATTTATTATTCGGCGGCTTCTTTGATATTCTGATATATTCATAGATGACTTTCTCGAAAATATCAAAATAAATTCGTCGGGACCCCCACATTTTTTACTTGCGCAATTTCATAGTGTTTGACCGAATACCCGTACCCCCTTGATAAAATGGGGTTGCTTCAGTAATTCAAACAACTTATTTGACAGTAGTCTGGGCGTCCCGTTCAGGTTAGAGGACCACTCGGCCCCTTTACCAATTTTTGAGTGTCTAACATATGACCCTCATTTTAAATGAATACACTTATAGCCTAATTTTTAAAAATGAAAAGATTTTCTTTCAAACACTGCTCATACCAATAAAATATGCATAAAAAACCTCTAAGAATCAGTAAACACCTGCAGTTCGAGCTCGTTGTTGAACCAAAGAGAGTATCATAATCAAAGGAGTCCGAATAAAGCGCAAAGACGGAGAAGCAATCCTTGTTCGAAATTTATCAAAATAATCCTTCAACCTCTCCTTTTTCATTCATCATGATGTGATTGGCAGCCGGTATTCTGGGAAGCCCGGGCATCGTCATGATATCTCCGCAAATCACAACAATGAAACCTGCTCCCGCAGAAAGTCGAATTTCCCGCACTGGCAGCGTGAATCCGGTTGGAGCGCCTTTTTGATTGGGATTGGTAGAGAAACTGAATTGTGTTTTGGCAATACAAACGGGAAGGTTGCCAAAGCCGCTATCTTGAAGATTTTTAATTTGATTGATGGTTTTTTGATCGGCAGAAATCCCTTCCGCATGGTAAATCCGGGTGGCGATTGTTTCGATTTTTTCCCAGATTGGCATCTCATTCGGATATGGCAAAGTAAACCGACCAGCCCCTCTATCGGCTTCCGCAGCCACGATTTTCGCTAATTTGACCGCGCCTTCGCTCCCGTCTGCCCAATGAGTGACGTTGATGGCCCTGACATCGTAACTGGCTGCTATTTCACGTACAACAGTCATTTCGGCCTCGGTATCCGCATCGAAACGATTGATAGCAACTACCACAGGAACGCCAAATGATCGAACATTCTCGATATGCCTGCGCAGATTCACGCAACCATCTTTCACGGCTTTGACATTTTCTTTTCCAAGACCATCTTTGCCAATCCCCCCGTGCATTTTCAAAGCGCGTACAGTCGCCACGATGACTGCGACGTCTGGGACAAGATTTGCGCTACGACACTTTATGTTGAAGAATTTTTCTGCTCCGAGATCCGCGCCGAATCCAGCTTCGGTTACCACGTAGTCTGCTAATTTAAGCGCAGTTTTGGTTGCGATCACCGAGTTGCAACCATGAGCAATATTGGCGAAGGGGCCGCCGTGAATAAAGGCCGGATTATGTTCCAGGGTTTGCACCAGGTTTGGCGAAATCGCGTCTTTTAGTAGTACCGTCATGGGACCGGACGCTTTAATGGTTTCAGAGCTTACAGGTTCTCCGTTACTTTTTTGGCCAATCACGATTTTACTCAATCGGTTTTGTAAATCAGTTAAATCATTTGCCAGGCAAAAAATCGCCATTACTTCCGAGGCAACTGTGATGTCAAAACCATCTTCACGAGGGAAACCATTGGCCACCCCCCCCAATGCTACGGTGATGTGGCGAAGCGCGCGGTCGTTCATATCCAAGACACGTGGCCATGCAACCCTTCGGGGATCGATACCTGCCGCATTGCCCCAATGGATATGGTTATCAATCAAGGCTGATAACAAATTGTGCGCGACACCGATAGCATGTATGTCCCCAGTGAAATGCAAATTGATATCTTCCATGGGAATCACTTGGGCGAATCCGCCTCCCGCCGCCCCTCCTTTCACGCCAAAGCACGGGCCGAGGGAAGGTTCTCGTAAGCAAACGACAGCTTTTTTTCCGATCTTGTTGAGCCCATCGGTCAAACCGATGGAGGTGGTTGTTTTTCCTTCGCCTGCAGGGGTTGGCGTGATGGCTGTCATCAGGATCAATCTACCATCAGGGTGATCTTGAAGTCTCTTGGCATAATCCAAACTGACCTTGGCTTTGCTATGGCCAAAGGGAATCAAGGCTTCGTCTGGGATATTCAGTTTTGCCGCAATGTCTCCAATGGGTTTGATGTTTGCTTTTTGCGCAATTTCCAGATCGCTTTTCATGACTTCCGATTAAATGGATATTTTATTGAATATTTTACAATCTCCATGATTTGTAATTGCGGACTTGATCCGGGAATCATGAAACGAGGTATGCCCCTCGATTTCCGGTCAAGCCAGAAATGACAAAATTAGAAAATCACGGGCCACCAGAACATCTTACAACACGGACTCCCACTTGCCTGCTACCACGAACGCTTCGTCATCTCCTGGCCAGGGCGGTATGGTAACCGCCACTGCCGTCAATGGCTCATTACCCAAGGATCGAAATTGAAAATGAGTTTTTACTGGAATGGAAATGCATACTCCCGGCTTCACTGGTACCACTTCTTCCTGCTGGTCCAATCTACGCCACATCTCTCCACATCCTTGTAAGAAAAGCCAAAGTTCTTCCACAGTGATTACTTTTTCTCTGGGAACTGTGGGGAAAATCCCTCCTCATTCGATCACGTTACTAAAATTATTCATTTAATGCCAGATGTTTCCTCAATTTTGTTTGAGAATTTTTTGAAATTTCATACATTCAATCAAACCTGTTTCTTTCCTTGACAATCAAAAGGGGACATATATTTTTTTTGTAAAATGAGTGAACAGCGTACCACTTGGGCTTCAAAAAAATCATGTGATTGGAAGGACAATCAATGGACCTTGAATTCGGAAAATCAGTTTACGAAGAGTCCCGGCAACTTGCGACAGAGGCAAAAGACGCCAATCAAATTGCAAAAATATTATGCGATCAAGATCTTCAGGGACATAATTATGGGATTGGTATCCTCCTCGACAAAAAGGGGCAGGCTCTGGGCAGTTCCTCACTATTACAGGAATATGTTTCCCAAGAATTACAAGCCAGTCACCAGGGCAAATACATGAATTCCGCCAATATTCTCAGTGAGATGAAAGCGGCCGTGTTGCAATGGCAACGCATTCCCCGGCAGTATTGGGATCAGTTTATCCTGGCCTTGCCGTCAGATGCGGGGACTGGCGCAGTAAAGACCGCTATTGAGTTATCATTACAACTCGACCCTCAGCTCAAAACAATTGGTATCGAAGCCTATGGATGGCCCGCATACAAAGCCATTGCCAAGGTAACCCGTTTAGTATGCGAAGAGTTTGATGAAGACTCAGTATGCGATGGAGAGAAAGTCCTTCCGATTTACCAGGCAGGTCCCATGAATACAACAGGACGTGTGCGGGGAGCGGACGTGATCCGGGCGCGGGTCAACTCTGCTGCAGATAAAAACCTCACTGTGGTACTCGACCGTGCCTATCCCGGCTTTGAATTTGCTCATCTGTACAAAACCCATTCATTCGACCAGATCATGAGCAAAAGCTATCAGCTTCAAATTCGACCCTTCTTAGAAGCAGGTGTCCCCTTTGTCCTGGCAATCAGTCCTACAAAAGCATTTGTGACCTTTGCATTGAGGCCCGGGGGATTGGTGCTGTATTTCTGCCCGGAGCGTTCTCGAAAGCAAGAGGTCACCAATTTGTTGAATATGATACTCCGTGCCCGCGGTTCCGCATTTGAAAATCCGGTTACTCGCGCTTTTGCTAAAGCAATGGTCTATGATTTTGCGCGTATTGAGATTGAGCACCATCAATCCCTGAAACGTTTGCATGAAGCAGAATCCCTCTGGCGCAAGCTTGTTAAAAGCACGGCTATCGAATCACTTTATTCCAGCAAATATGCGGGTATGTTTCGCAATCCTCCTGCTAAATCCGATGCCGCGATACACATCTACAATGCCCACCTCTATCCCGTATTTTCGCAAGGACGTTGCCGGCAAAATGTGACGGGCATTCCTGCTGACGAACAATTGGCGCGAAAACATGTTGCCGTCTTTGCCGAGCATTGCTCGAGTTCCTGAAACAATCCTACTCCAATCTCTGTTGCCCACTAACTGCACTGCTTATAGCTTATATTCCCCCGTGTTATCTCGACCACTGGGAGAGATCTTTAAGCTTGCTCACATTCGTTAGGAATGACGCCTCTTCGAATGGGTAATAAACCTGAGTTCGACATAAATCTTCAATAATATGAGTATCCTAGTGTATATGTCATCCTTGCCAAGTTCTCCTGGCCCAGCTGATCTCCACTTTCAAATGGTAAGCACGCAATAGCTTGTTCTCACAATTCCATGGTTTCAACTGCTTTTGCCTCGCTTCCCACAAAGACAATCACATAGGCTTTCAGGTTGTCCAACCGTAGTAAAGCTTCACTTTGTAAATAACCCTGTAACTGAACCGTGGCTGCTTGGACGGTGGTTTCCAATTGAGCGCTTTCGCTTTTTTTGAGATACTTCAACTCAAAGGCAAACTGGTAGGTGGGGAAATAAGGAGGACGGTGTAGGAAGAGGACATCGACATACTTCTGTTCGCTCTCCTGTTCACTTTGGATGTAATAGAGATTGGCCAGACTGGCAAAAGCGACAAACAAAACCTTGACGTATATTTCATCAAATTGGATAAAATCCCGGTTGGAGAGGGTTTGCAACGTGTTTTCAATCAAGTTGAGAAAGGGCTGAAGATCATTATTTTGTGCTAATTCCATCACCGCCTGACGCACATCGGTCACTTCAAAACTCAGGGCGTTTTGCTCTTTGATCCATTGTAGAAAAAACTCCCAGTACAATCCTCTGATTACGAAGTTGGGAATGACAAAGTGTAGATTATTGAACTGGGCCTCTTTGATGCTGATGAAGCCCATGTAAAACAACAGACTGATAAAATCCTGGCGGGTAAACTCTCGTTCAAAACTAAACTGTCCGGTCAATTGAGAGGTGACAAATCCATCGTGAATCAGCTGATCGATGACCCGATAATTCTGATCAGGATCTTTCAGTTGAAACAGACGCCGGATTTTTCCATAATCACTGGCAATATTGAGGTCCATGAGCTTCTCGGGATATTCCTTCTCTTGAAGCCATTCGGTAAGATAATAGAGGACCATGTCGGGATTATAGATTCGTGATGGCGCTTTAGCATGAAACAAATAGCCATTATACCACTGACGTAAATACATGATGGCGGTGTCTCCCCGCATTTGACCGAATGAACCCGTCGCTTCCGTCAAATCCACTACTTCCTGCTCGGTAAACCCCATCATCGCATTGGTCGCTTTTCTGGTTGAGAGATTCTGAGCGATATTGAACCCGCTGGTCAAACTATCGAGGGTGATGGGAGTCACTCCGGTCACAAATAAGCGATCCACAATGCCATCACCTGTTGCCGCCTTAATGGCTTCATAGAATTTTCTGACAAAGCCGTTACGACTAATGATGTCGCTGAAATGTTCTAAATGAAAACTCAAGATTTCATTGGCAAAATGATCATATTCATCAATCAACAGGTAAATCTTTTTATCCCGATGGGTTTCAAAAAAACGTTTGAGCGCCTCAGCCGGATTATCAAAGGCACTATAGTCCATAAACGTCTGTTGATAGCGTTTCTCGAAATTCTCTATTCCCAGCAACACATTGGCATGAAATCCCTGTTGCGTGTCTTCCGGGGTACTGGTATCAATCCGGCTGAATTCAAACTTGAGGACTGCATAGGTATTGGCGCGAGGGGTGGGGTTGGTCCCAATGTAGAACTTACTAAAAAGAGCATCAAATCGTTCCTGGTGCTCCAGGCCATAGTAGTAGCTCAACATGGAAACAAACAACGACTTGCCAAATCGACGAGGTCTCAAGAAAAAAAGATAGGGCGCCGGTTCATTTTCCAATTGTTCAATATAGCCTGTCTTGTCCACATAAGCATACCCATCTTCAATCAGACGGGCAAAATTGCTGATCCCATAAGGCAGTTTCATCCATTTTCTCCAAAGAATTGCTTGAATCTCCCCCAGTCTATCACTGTTTACCTTTTCACGCGATCATGAGGAGGAGGTTCACCCGATCCTCCATAATTTCCGTCTCTGGAATTCCACCCAAAAAATAAAATCAAAAAAATGACCAAAGGGCGAAATATGTCTTGATATATAATTTATAGCAGATATTGTACCAACCATTAGGATTGCTGGAAGGGGAGATAAAAAGAAAAAAATCCTCTTTTCCAGGAACCGTTTTTTCTTCATCCATGCGTCCAAGCGCACCTTATTTCAACCCTCAGTAAAGAAAGGACCCTATGTCTCTTAAAATTTCTGGCCCGATTCGTGGGGCTGATCGTGGCAGACGTGGTGTCTGCTGCGAAAATCCGATTCGCCCCGGGGCGGGTGAATCTTTTATGGCACCTCAAACGTAAGAGGACACAATGGTAACAATAAAATCGAGAAAACTGCAATCCCGATTCGCCCAATGGTGTGGCGAATCTTTTTATTTCACCTCAATAGTAAGAGGAATTATGGAAATAACCAAAATAATAAGTAAAATGCAATCAATATTGCTCACCCTCACCCTGATGGTGACCACCCTCGGGGTCAGTTCGGCCATGGCGGCCGAGATGGTCAAAGACCCCAGCACTGGTGAAATGGTGGAGGCTCCTCAATATGGCGGGACACTGACCTTCGCTACCGGAGGTCAACAGTGGAATTGGGACCCCTTTTACAACTGGACAGACCCTCAACTCACGGGAATTTTGGAGAAGCTGGCTATCGGCAACTGGGGAGTATCCAGAGACGAATGGGACTTGAAATCGGGACACCCGTTCCCCATGTCTGTCATCACAGGGAGACTGGCGGAAAGTTGGGAAATGCCCGACAACAAAACCTATATCTTCCACATCCGTCAAGGCGTGCGCTGGCACAATAAGCCCCCGATGAACGGCCGTCTGCTGACGGCGCAGGATGTCGAGTTTACCTTTCACCGTATGCTGGGCATGGGCGAATTCACCGAGGCCGGACCGACTCCCTTTGGTGGCGCTGCCCTCCTCAATGGCATCCCCTTCGAGTCGATCACGGCCACCGACGATGCGACGGTTGTGATGAAGCTGAAGAAGCCCTTCCTCTCCGCGTTTCACATCATCACCCTCGACCTCTTCACATACATCATGCCGCCGGAGGTCATCAAGCAATATGGGGACTCAAAGGACTGGAGGAACCTGTCTGGCACCGGGCCCTTTCTGCTGACTGATGTGGTCGAGGGCAGCTCAGAAACACGGACCCGAAATCCGGACTACTGGGGTCATGACGAAAAGTACCCGCAGAACCGTTTGCCCTATATTGACGAGTTAAAATATTTGATGATTCCGGAGGAAGCCACTCGTATGTCGGCACTGCGCTCAGGCAAGATTGATCTCAGAGGCCCTTCAGGGGGTGCGATCACTTCTATCGACACGGCAGATAGCCTCCGGGAGACCAACCCCGACATCGTGTTGTACAAGCAGTGGTTTCGGTCGGGTAATGCCTTTGCTGCAAACGTGCGCAAGCCGCCCTTTGACGACCTGCGGGTGCGCAAGGCTCTGCAGATGGCCCTGGACCTTGAGACCGTTGCGGCTACGTACTTTAAGGGTGAGGCCGATCCGACCCCCCAGGGGATGATCGGCGTGAAAGGATATTACATCCCCTTTGAAGAGTGGCCCGAAGAGGTCAAGAAGGGCTATCGGTACGACCCGGAAGGGGCGAAGCAGCTGCTGGCGGAAGCGGGCTATCCCAATGGCTTCAAGACCCGCATGAGGGTCCTCGGGGGCTTGCAAGGAGGCTATTCAGAAATCGCTGCCGCCTACTGGGCTGAGATTGGCGTCGAGCTTGAGATTGATGAAATTACGGACTGGGCCAAATATCACGAGGATCTATTCGCGCGTGATTATGAAGGCATCATGGGCAGCATTGCGGGCACCACTTATAACCCTTCCATGACGGTAACCTGGTATCGCTCGGACGCCCAGTGGAACCGCCCCTTGCATCAGTGGCCTGAGTTGGACGCCAAGGTTGACGCCGCCCTGGCCGCGACCACCTTTGAGGAGCAAAAGCGGCTGATTGCAGAGGCAGATATGTACACGATCGAGAATCATTGGCAAATATGGGGTCCCAAAGGTCCACAGTGGTGGGCGCTCCATCCGTGGATCAAAGGCTACAAAGGTGAATTCGATCTCGGACCCAATGAGGATAGTCTCATCCTCTCGCGCCTCTGGATCGATCAGGACCTGAAGAAAGAAATGGGGCATTAGTGCTGGAACAAGTTCCCCTTTGAAAAAGGGGGACTTAGGGGGATTTTACGTGGTTTGTACGATGAAATCCCCCCCTCGTCCCTGCCCTCCCGGCCCACCTTTGCGAAAGGGGGGAACATACTAGAATAGGGCTTAACTTGCGACTGATAAGGAGTGTGAGATGAGAGCCTATATCATCAGGCGCTTATTGCTGATCATCCCCACCCTGTTCATCTTGAGCCTCATCGTCTTTTTTTCGGTGCGCTTTATCCCGGGCGATGTCATAGACGCCATGTTGGGTAAGTCGGAATTCCTGGTTGACGTAGACCGTGAGGCTCTGGAGCGTATGCTGGGATTGGACGTGCCTGCCTATGCGCAGTATGGACGTTGGTTGGCAGGGATTCTCCTGCACGGCAACCTGGGCCACTCCATGGTTGGCAGCAGGGAGGCGGTAGAGGAGAAGATATTACGTCGATTGCCCATCACCCTTGAGCTGGGGTTACTGGCCATCGTCATCGGGCTGCTGATCGCGCTGCCGGTCGGTATCTACTCAGCGATGCGCCAGGATACCGCTGCCGATTACGCTGGGCGCTCCATCGCCGTCATCGGCTTGGCCACGCCGAACTTCTGGCTGGCCATGATGGTGATGCTCTACCCGTCCATCTGGTGGGGCTGGTCGCCTCCGATGGAGTGGATTCCTTTCTCCGAAGATCCGCTGGAGAATCTAGGCATCCTCATCATTCCCAGCCTGATTCTGGGGACGGCGATGGCGGCGGCCACTATGCGGCTGACGCGCACGATGATGCTGGAGGTCTTAAGGCAGGACTATATCCGCACCGCCTGGTCCAAGGGGCTCAAGGAGCGGATCGTGATTATACGCCACACCATCAAAAATGCCCTCATCCCGGTGGTCTCCCTGATCGGCTTGCAGTTGCCGATCCTGATCGGGGGGGCGGTGATCATGGAGAACATCTTTAACCTGCCGGGGCTCGGACGTCTCATGGTGAATGCCCTCACGGACCGGGACTACCCGCTGATCTCCGGAGTCAACCTGTTTTTTGCCACTGGCGTGGTGCTGTTCAATCTCCTCATCGACCTGATTTATCCCTATTTGGATCCACGGGTTCGTTACGAATAGCCCTTATGCTTCTGGTAAATATAGGTTTGAGATTCGTCTGTCAGAGGAAGTCCCGGAGGGACTGAATTATAGAAAAATCAAGAATATGAACATCACCCAAGAAACAACCTCCTCCATCCATGAGCCTAACGTCGAAGCAGGTTTGCGGATTTCTTCATCAGACTGTGGCGGGAGAAACCGCTGGGGACCTTCAGTGGGATGGTCATCTTGCTCTTGATTATCGTGGCCATCTTTGCCGATGTTCTGGCCCCTTATGGCTATATGAAATTACACCTGGCCGACCGGCTGCAGGGCGCATCCCTCCAGTATCTGTTGGGGACCGACCATCTGGGGCGGGATCTCCTGAGCCGCGTCATCTACGGGGCGCGTCTTTCCTTGATTGTCGGTTTGGCCGCGACCACGCTCAATGTGCTCGTCGCGGCCCTGATCGGCGTCACTTCCGGATTCCTTGGAGGGAAAATAGACCTGGCTGCGCAACGCTTTGTCGATGCCTGGATGGCTTTTCCGGGGTTGCTGCTGTTGTTGACCATCATGTCCATCGTGGGACAGGGGCTCCTCCAGATCATCGTTGTGCTGGGGATCACCGGTGGCATTGGCGGCTCCCGAGTCGTCCGCGGCGCGGTGATCGGCATTAAAGAGAATGACTATTTTCTGGCAGCCAAAGCCGTGGGCGTCCCCACCACCCAAATCCTGGTCCGCCATGTGCTGCCCAATATCATGGCGCCCCTCATCATCATCTTCTCGATCAACATTGGCGGGGTCATCATTGCCGAGGCGTCGCTGAGCTTTCTCGGATTCGGGCTGCCCACCCAGATTCCCAGTTGGGGCGGTATGCTGAGCCGGGAAGGGAGTGAGTACATGCAGCAAGCGCCCTGGCTGGCGCTCTGGCCGGGACTTTTCCTGACGCTTGTCGTCTACAGTTTCAACATGTTCGGCGATGCCATGCGCGATCTGCTCGATCCCCGGTTGCGGGGCAGTGAGGGCCGTTACGGCGCTGAGACGGGAAAACGCAAACGTGGATTCCTGACCCGACTGATCAACCCTTTCAAATGGTAATCAGAAAATTGAAAATAACCATCTTTAACTGACTGGTTGGAAAATCCTGAAATTCTCTTTACACCTCTATTTCCAGATGCTAACATCTTGTGAAATTTTTGATTATCCGATGTGGTAACCGATTTTTCCTCCCCAAAAAATCTTTTTCAACCGCACCGGCGTAGCAGTCAATTCCAATGAAGGAGGCGCGATGAGACGAAAAATTAAAAAACCATTCCCTTCTGAAAAGGAGAAATGATGAAAGATCAAATAAAAATGAATCAAAAACAATTAAATTTTGAAAAAGGAAGGAGAAATTGAACATGAAACTAAAAGATCAGACCGCAATTGTAACCGGCGCCGGGCGTGGAATTGGCCGGGCAACAGCTCTCGCCTTTGCCCACGAGGGGGCGAACGTCGTTCTGGTGGCGAGGACCGACTCAGAGATCGAGGCCGTCGCGGAAGAGATTCAAAAAACAGGGCGGGAAGCGCTTGCGGTTCCCACGGATGTAGCGAATAAGTCGCAAGTACAGTCAATGGTGCAAAAGACCCTGGAGCGCTTTGGAAAGGTCGATATCCTCGTTAACAACGCGGGGGTGGCTGGTACCTCGCCCATCCCGAAGATAACCGAGGAGCTCTGGGAACTCAACATGGCCGTTAATCTCAAAGGGGTATTTCTCTGCACGCAGGCCGTTTTTAGTCACATGCGCGAGCAAGGACATGGGCATATCGTCAACGTCTCCTCTCTCGCCGGCAGGCACCCGGGTGCCAGGTATGGCGCTTACTGCGCTGCCAAGTTTGGCGTGAGCGGATTCACCGGGGTGACCAACAGCGAGGGTCTTTCACATGGAGTGAAAGCCACCCTGGTCGAACCGGGAGCCACGGACACAAAGATGCGACGCGACAACCACAAGGACGATCTGTCGAAGCTGGCTCAGCCAGAGGATGTGGCTGATATGATCATGCTGGCTGTGACGCAGTCGCCGAACGCCCATACACCGGTATTGTCCTTATATACGACCTCAAACCCGGAGATCGAGATGATCAAGCATTGGTGAGAGTCGAGAGGCATCAAAAAATCAATAAATTTCTTCCTGAATTTCTGTATTCTGAGTCCATCCGCTTCACTGGAATAAGGCGTTGTCTCAACATGTCTACTGCTATCTGCGATTGATCTAAAATTCGTATCCGATCACCCGTGGGTATCCACTCGGTACTGCGCCAGGAAACGATCGGCGACTACGCTCAATGTGTTCATCGCGGTCCTGATCGGTAGTCTCTCCGGATTTCTTGGAGGGAAAGTGGACCTGGTGGCGCAAAGATTTGTCGATGCCTGGATGGCCTTCCCGGGGTTGCTGCTTTTGTTGACCATCATGTCCCTCGTGGGGCGGGGTCTCCCCCAGATCATTGAGTTCAACAAGCTCACAATATTGCCGTACACGTTAAGTGAGAATACACTTTTCAACAAGCGCCCCAATACCACCATGCAAGACACGGTAACGATATTTGGGACAGCAAACCATATGAAACTGGCAATGCCAGAGGGTGTGTGATAATTTTCGAAAACGGCACATAACTACCTTTCATGATATTGCTGTGGAAACAACGATATCGAAAGTAGCATCAGTCGCCCAAACGGCAATGCCTGGAAACTAAACCCCACCCAAAAGGAGGGGATTTCCATGTTAAACTAATTAGTGCTTGGCCGAAAATTAGATAACTACATGATATTTAATGGTATTCACATATTTTAAAGAAACGAAGATTTTGGGGGAACTCATCAAAAATCCCATTTTTTGCTGATTTTGGTCATCTGAACACTGTATCAGACAAATCTTCATCCTATGAAATTGAAGAAATGTCATTTAATATCAACAATTTGAGTATTTTTCGGCCAAGCACTAATTAACCTGAGTTCGAGATAAGAATTTAATAAATTCAATATGTTATGGAATCTTCATATCTTAGAGAAACCTTGTCATTCCTGCAAAAGCAGGAATCCGGAGATATGCAGCCAGACTGAAATCCGGATCCCCGCTTTCGCGAGGATGACATATACACTAGGATACTCATATTATTGAAGATTTATGTCGAACTCAGGTTAATTAGTGCTTGTACGAAAACCCTTCATCCCTTGAAAAAAAAGGAATACAAGGATATTTTTCAAAACGTGGATCATTTGTTTCTTGCTCCCCCTTTTTTTCAAAGGGGGTTTGGTGGGATTTTTCAGATCGAGGCGCAAAAACAGAAAATCACAGGCTACTAATTAAAATCAGTGAATTGCCATGGACAACGCCGGATTATTAACCCTGGACGGACTCATCTTCGACACCATAGAGGTGGGCGTCCAAAACCACATCATGACCCTGACGCTCAATCGTCCTGAGAAAAAAAACGCCATCAACGAGACCTTGTCCAACGAATTCATTTACGCCTTGAGTTATGCGGCGCAAGAACGCGGAATCCGGGTAGTCGTCTTGGCCGCCAAGGGCGATATATTTTGCGCCGGTGCGGATTTGAAATCTTTTCAAGGACAGAAGCGAAAATCCAAGAGTACCGTACCCGGATCGAGTGACAAAAAGAACATCGCCAACAGCATCCGTAATCTGTACAAACCAGTTATTGCCAAAGTCCAAGGACCAGTGCTGGCAGGCGCTCTCCTCATGATCTGCAATGCAACCCATGTGATTGCCTCCGATCACGTGTATTTTTGCGCGCCGGAAATCAAACGAGGTCTCTGGCCTTACATGGTGATGGCAGGATTGTTCCGGGTCATGCCACGACGCGCGGGACTCGATTTCATCATGCGCGGCAATCCAATGAATGCCCTTCATGCGCAGCAATACGGACTGGTAACCGAAGTCGTCCCGGCAGATCAGCTTGATTGCCGAGTTGCGGAATTGGCCAGGGAAATGTCGAGACTGGCGCCTACCAGCATGCAGATGGGATTGGAAGCTTTCTACCATCAAGAACTCATGCCCATGGAAGATGCTATGCCTTACTTGAAGAAAATGCTGGAGAAAACTGTAAAATCGCAAGACGCACAAGAAGGCATCGCTGCTTTCTTTGAAAAACGGAAACCTCAATGGAAAGATTGAAGGTAGATCAAAGTGAATCACTCACACTGCTGAATTGCGTAGTGTGAATGCTTGAAAAGGGGAGAAGGCGGTATGGATATCAAAGACTTGACTATTGGAATTGAAGAAGAATATCAAATCATCGACCCGGAAACACGGGAATTGACTTCCTATATTTCTGAAATCCTGGACAAAGGGACATTTATTTTCCGGGACCAGGTCAAACCCGAGGCGCTCCAGTCCCAGGTGGAGATGTGCACGAATATTTGCCGCAACATCAAGGAAGCGCGTCAGGACGTCACCCGGCTACGTAGCATCGTTTGTGAAACGGCCAACAAGAACGGACGCAAGATTGTCGCCGCCGGCACCCATCCATTTTCCCGCTGGCAAGACCAGATGATCACCGAAAAAAAACGCTATCAGGGATTGATGGCTGACTTTCAGATCCTCGGTCGGCAATTGCTGATTTTCGGCATGCACGTACATATCGGAATTCCCGACCCCGACTTACGGATCGATATCATGAACCAAGCGTGCTATACCCTGCCTCATATCTTCGCACTTTCCACATCCTCTCCATTTTGGCTGGGTCAAAACACTGGTTTGAAATCCTATCGAACCGTTATTTTTGAGGACTTGCCCCGTACTGGCCTTCCGGAGTATTTCGATTCCAATCAAGGTTTTGAAAAACACATCGACACCTTGATCAAAACCAATTGCATTGATGATCCTACAAAAATCTGGTGGGACATCCGTCCACACCCTAACTTTCCAACCCTCGAATTTCGCGTCTGTGACTGCACCACCAAAATCGATGAAGTAATTGCCATCGCAGCTTTGATTCAAACCTTGGTTGCAAAATTGATCCAGTTGCGCGAAAAGAATCAAACTTGGCGGCTTTATCGTCCCAGTCTCATTGCAGAAAACAAATGGAGAGCCCTCAGAGACGGTTTGGATGCAAAATTAATCGATTTTGGTAAGGAGAAAGAAGTTCCACTGCGATTTTTGATGGAAGAATTGCTGGAATTGATTGACGATGTGGTCGATGAATTAGGGACACGCCAGGAAATAGAATACATTCGCACCATCCTCCAAGAAGGTAGCAGCGCAGACCGCCAACTTCGTAAATTCGAAGAAACGGGTAGTTTGGAGTCTATCGTTGATATGTTGGCGGAAGAAACTATGATGGGATGTTATTAAGGATGTTAATTGTTTGTGGTTGCGTAAGGGGACTTCTAAAAGAAATTCAACAAAACGGGCGGCTTCCATGGAGGACCAGGCTTCGGAGAAGGAAGATCATGAGCTAGGATGATTCCCGCAGGTGCATTTTTTTGAATTGGATCAGCATGGTTTCGAAGGATTCATCTTTAAAAAGATCCAGCCTGTGAAAAGACTGCATATCCCTTTGGGTTTGCAGAGAGCGCACATCAGCGCCATGTTCCGCAAAATGTTTGGTGGACAGATTTCGCAAAATTTGCGCATGTTCACCCACCAAGCCAATTCTTGCCAATTCCTTTTTAAACGCTTCAATCATTCTCTTACGTGTCAGCTTCTTTCCGGATTCGTTGATTAAAAAAGATGAGCTTGGCTGTCCACTGTGGTCAATGATTACTTGGCGCGCTACCTGATACTGCTTCAAGACTTCCATAGCCGGTTTGGCAATCGGCAACATCCGCGTTTGCTGACCTGAGGTGATCCGCACTGTTTGTCTCGTTTCATCCAACCGGACCTGGACGATGCGGATTTGTTTGCTTGGCGTGATACCCAGTCCGTAAAACAGTTCCAGCATCAGACGATTGCGATAACCTTCAAAACTTGGTTCTGGTGGCTCTTGGAACAGTTGCCGGATTTCTGATTCCGTGATATTGGCAATCACCAACTCCCGCGCATTCTCTTGCATCGTGTAATTGCGAATCGGGTTTTTTTTCAGGTATGAGTTTTCCTGCAAAAAACGAAAAAATGAACGAATGCTGGTGAGATAGGAAATCACCGTGTTGACCTTCCAGTGGCGTACTCGCAAATGTTCTCGAAAAAAAAATTCCAGTTCCCGCACCCCAATATCCGACAGTCTCCAGTCATCCGATAAAAATAACTTGTCGTGACACTTGCAACAAAATGTGAAAAAGAATCGTACGTTGCTCAGGTACACATGATAGGTTCCAGGTTGAAATCCTTTTTCAACTTGCAAGTAGATACCATATTGACTTATGATTCGTGACAGTTCCCTTTGATCCATAAAAAATATCCATCCTGAACCTGTTGAGTAAGGAGAATTACTGTGAAAAAGATAGAGGCGATAATTAAACCCTTCAAATTGGAAGAAGTCAAGGAGAGTCTCAGTGCTGCCGGAATCCAGGGATTGACAGTCAGTGAAGTAAAAGGCTTTGGCCGTCAAAAAGGGCATACGGAATTATACCGGGGGGCGGAATATATTGTGGATTTTCTTCCGAAGGTGAAAATAGAGTTGATTTTAGCGGACGAAGACGTCGACAAGGCTATCGAAGCGATTCAGTCCGCGGCAAAAACGGGTCGAATCGGAGACGGGAAAATCTTCGTGTTGTCCTTGGGACATGCGATTCGTATCCGCACCGGAGAGACCGGAGACAGCGCTGTTTGAATTCCAGTCTTGATTTTCCGGATTGTCCAACCCTTTTTTGCTGATTGGATGATTTTATGAATTGCCAAGTATGTTGCCAGTACCGGATAGACGTTGAAGAGAATTCCGCTACTGCGTTCCGGAGAAGGTATTTGATCCATGGTTTAATTAAGGAATGAAATTTAAATAAGTTAGAAGTATGGATACGCAAAATTAGGGGACACGTAACAGCAGGCATAAAACAGTAGAGTTGGGATGCGCAGCGGTGTACATGTGTCCCCCAATTTTGCTCACACCATTGGAATAATTACAGGTTATTTAAGGTTTGTTCCCAAGCAGTACATAGGTTAAAGTTGGAGACGCTGGCTTAGCCGGTTGACACGCCGGGAAAGGCTTGGTTTCGACGAGCACCATAGTTCTACGAGTGATAAAAATGGCCCAAGATCGTGTTTTCACTTCCAAAAAAAGAAGAGTCTTACGCAAACATATTCCCTTCGTGGAAAATATTTCCGGAATCATCCTGCTCTGCGCCTTGGGGACAAATTGAGACAGTCCGGAAAAACCAGATTTTTCGGATTTTCCTGCCACAATGGCAACGTCGTGGAACTTTTGACCAAAGCCGCACGAGTAGGAGGCATTGATGCCATCCTCTTCCGTTATAATTTTCGGCGCTATGGCGACTTGGAATTGAATCGCGCAATGGATGCCTGTAAAAAAGCAGGGATCGGATTGATTGCCATGAAAACCAATGCTTCAGTTCCGAGTAATCTGGAATCCGTGGCGCAGTTTCGTTCAGAGGAATTCACACTGGGACAAGCAAAACTGAAATCTGTTTGGGCAGACGAGCGCGTCGATGCAATCGTCTCAGAAATGGATAGCATCCGAGTGGTACGGGAAAACATTGCTGCCGCCAAAACCGAAAAACTGCTCTCTGCCAACGAATGGCATCAATTGAATCAATTAGCGGCACTGACTGCGGGACATGCCTGCAACGGTTGCTCACAGTTCTGCGAGACGGTTGTGGGAAACCAAGCAGCCATTGCCGATTCCCTGCGTTTTCTCATGTACTATGAATGCTATGAGAAAAAAGAACAGGCACGTGAGTTGTTCCGGAGTATTCCCCCAGAATCCCGCCGCTTCGATCAAATGGATTTGGCACAAGCCTCAACGGCTTGCCCCCAGGGGATCAATCTGGCAACTCGCTTGTGTGAAGCCCAAACTGTGTTAGCCTGATTTTTCGTGGAAATGTTGAGGAGTTTCATTTCCCCATATATGAACAAATAAGGAAAAATCCATGCCGAAAACAAAACCGTCCACTGTAAAAACTCAATCCTCCAAAGTGACCTCTTCTCAAAAAAACCCGGCAAAGAAAGAACCTGCCTCACCCGTTTCATTGGAACGGAAACATTCTGCAATCGTGCTCGATGGATACGAGCGGGCAGCGAGTCGGGGTATGTTGTACGCGATGGGCTTTAAAAAATCCGATTTCAAAAAATCCCAAGTCGGCATTGCTTCTACCTGGGGAATGGTCACTCCCTGCAATATGCACATAAACGAGCTGGCCGGCTTTGCGGCAAAAGGGGTGGATCGCGCTGGTGGCAAGTCGAACCAATTCAATACTATCACCATTTCCGATGGCATTTCCATGGGAACCGAAGGGATGAAATATTCCCTGGTTTCCCGGGAAGTGATTGCCGATTCGATTGAAACGGTGGTGGGATGTCAGGGTTATGACGGTGTCGTCGCAATCGGAGGATGTGACAAAAACATGCCAGGCTGCCTGATGGCTTTGGCGAGGCTGAACCGGCCTTCTGTTTTTGTGTACGGGGGTACTATCATGCCGGGTCAATACCAAAACCAAGACGTGGACATTATTTCCATTTTTGAAGCGGTAGGTCAATTTGCCAGTAAAAAGATCAACGAACAAGAGTTGAGCGCCGTTGAATCGAGTGCTATTCCCGGTCCGGGTTCATGCAGTGGAATGTACACGGCCAATACGATGGCGTCGGCTATTGAAGCCATGGGCATGAGTCTGCCCAACAGCTCCGCAGCCTCCGCTATTTCCCTCGCCAAAGCTCAGGAATGTCGCCAGGCCGGAGCAGCCGTGATGAAGCTGATCAAACAGGGCATCCGCCCTGTGGATATCATGACCAAAAAAGCCTTTGAGAATGCCATCACAATAGTCATTACCCTGGGAGGGTCAACCAATGCGGTGCTTCATTTGCTGGCCATGGCGCATACCATGGGCGTTTCCTTGAAAATCGACGATTTTACCAGGATTGGACGACGAGTCCCGGTATTGGCCGATTTGAAGCCCAGTGGAAAATTTGTGATGAATGACTTGATCAATATTGGCGGCCTGCAACCCTTGATGAAAATGCTGCTCGATGCCAAGCTACTTCATGGAGATTGCATGACGGTCACCGGCCTGACCGTGTCACAAAATCTGAAGGGCGTGAAGGCTTACCCCAGGGGACAGAAAGTGATCTATTCGTTTAAGAATCCCATCAAGAACGATAGCCATCTGGTGATCTTCAACGGCAACCTGGCTGCTGAAGGCGCAGTGGGGAAAATTTCCGGAAAGGAAGGAGAAAGTTTTGTGGGCAATGCCCGCTGTTTCGATTCGGAGGAAAATGCGATGCAGCGAATCTTGGATGGCACGGTGCAAAAAGGTGACGTGATTGTCATCCGTTACGAAGGTCCGAAAGGGGGCCCTGGCATGCGGGAAATGCTGGCGCCTACCTCGGCAGTGATGGGCAGGGGACTGGGCAACGATGTGGCCTTGATCACCGATGGGCGTTTTTCCGGAGGAAGTCACGGTTTTGTGCTGGGCCATATCACGCCGGAAGCTATTGAAGGAGGTCCGATTGCCATCATTGAGGATGGAGATCAAATCACCATTGACGCAAAAAAACGGCAACTGAATCTCGATATTTCCGCAGCCGACTTGAAAAGACGTTTGAAAGCCTGGAAGCGTCCGCAACCTCGCTACACAAAAGGCATTCTTGCTAAATATGCCAAAACCGTCAGCAACGCCTCTCTGGGTGCAGTCACGGATTTGAATTTATAGAGAAATACTGCAACCCCACGGGGTAAAAGGTCATTTGAGTCGAGTTGAATCGAACTCGCTATAAATGGGGCTGCAAGTATTGCCCGGCCAACTCGACATAGTGGGGCGCCGTTTTGCCAAAGCCGATTTTTTCTTCTTCCGTGAGCATTCTTTTGCATCGTGCAGGATTTCCCATCCACAATTCTCCGGAGCGGACTCTCTTGCCAGGAGTTACCAGAGAGCCGGCAGCAACCATCCCGCCTTGCTCCACATAAACATTATCCAACAGGCATGCTTTCATCCCGATGAAGGCGCGGTCCTCGATCGTACAGGCGTGCAAGAGCACCATGTGTCCCACTGTTACGTCATTTCCCAGGTAAGTCCCCTGATTTCCATGGGAAACATGAATAATAGTACCATCTTGGATATTGGTACGTTCTCCAATACGTATATCATTGACATCTCCGCGCAGGACGCATCCAAACCAAATTCCGGATTGGGAGCCAATTTCTACATTTCCGATTATGACCGCATTACCGGCAATAAAAGCATCTGCCGCAATTCGGGGCCGGGCGCCTTGAAAAGGAAGAATCCGTGCATTCGATTGGGAAGCCATTTTGTCCTGGGGAGAGTTCTGTTGAGATTATTTTTTTCAATAGATGTTTGCTTTAATGGGTATTGTACGAAATCACAAGCTCTTTCAAATCATCCGTTGCATATTGGTGGAAATGACGGAATAAAAAACATCCCCCGCCAACACGCTACCGGGTATTTGAATCGATCCCATGCTTTGCTTGCAATTGCCGATTCGACGCTTCTCGCTCCAAAGAGACGCAAAGTGAGGGAACGATCAGTTACTCAAAAAGCTGCGGAGAACCAGACTCGATGCGATTAAATAACTTGATCAATTTTGATTATTCAATAAATTGAACGCAATATTTTTTTTAAAAATGCCTCACTTTGCTGCCTTTCTAACTATTGAAACTCAACTCAATTTTTTTCTGGCAGAAGCAGGTTACCCGTCAAACTCAAACAACTTCCATACAAAGTCAAAGGAAAAAAATGAAAGACGCAGTGATTGTTTCAACAGCCAGAACACCGATTGGTAAGGCCTATCGAGGAGCTTTCAATGACACCGATGCTCCTACCTTGGGAGGACATGTGATCCGGGAAGCGATCAAACGGGCAGGAATCGAACCCGAAGAAGTGGACGATGTGATCATGGGCTGCGCCATGCAGCAGGGGACTTCCGGATTCAATATCGGACGGACCAGTGCCTTGGTAGCCGGATTGCCGGTCACCACTTCGGGAATGAGCATCGACCGACAATGCTCCTCAGGGATGATGGCTATTGCAACTGCCGCCAAGCAAATCATAAATGATGGCGTTCCCATCGCCATTGGTGGAGGTCTGGAATCGATCAGCCTGGTTCAGAATAACCACATGAACAGATACAGGTCCCAGGATCCGAATGTGCTCAGGATTGCCGAACATGCTTACATGCCTATGATAGATACGGCAGAAGTCGTGGGCAAACGCTACCAAATCACCCGGGAAGCTCAAGACGAATTTGCCCTGCAAAGCGAAAAAAGAACTGCTGCTGCCCAGGCAGAAGGAAAATTGGACGATGAAATCGTCCCGCTTCTTACCACCAAGGTCGTTTTCAATAAAAAATCTGAAGAAACAGTAAAGACCAAATCCCTTCTGGAAAACGATGAAGGCAACCGCCCGGAAACCAGCATGGAAGGATTGCTGTCATTGAAACCGGTTTACGAGGGAGGCAGGATCACTGCAGGCAATGCCAGTCAGTTGTCAGATGGCGCTTCCGCGACCGTTTTGATGGAGAGTAAATTGGCAGAACAAAAGGGTTTGAAACCCCTGGGGGCGTACCTAGGTCTTGCCGTGGCAGGCTGCGAGCCTGATGAAATGGGAATTGGGCCTGTTTTTGCGGTGCCAAAGTTACTGGAGAGAAATGGGCTGACCATCGACGACATCGATCTGTGGGAATTAAACGAAGCCTTTGCCGTGCAAGTCCTCTATTGCCGGGACAGGTTGGGTATTCCCAATGAACTGCTCAATGTCAACGGGGGAGCCATCTCCATCGGGCATCCCTACGGCATGAGTGGTGCGCGTATGGTAGGCCATGCGCTCATCGAAGGAAAACGTCGTGGCGCCCGCTATGTGGTTTGCACCATGTGTATCGGGGGCGGTATGGGCGCTGCCGGTTTGTTTGAAGTCTATTAACCACTCTTGTCTACGAGATCCCAAGGCTCATTTATGGACTTATGGGTCAAGATTGACTCTTTATCGTGATCTATCTTGCGGTTGAATTTGTGACGCGCCCGGTAAGGTTTTCTTGCTCGTCAACTCCTACGTGAATTTTTGGCCTGATACGGCTTCACCAGCCGACCAATTGTCAAAAAATCGCTGTTGACACAAGGATTTCGGGCGTGTTAAGGTCTAAGCAAGTATAAGGTGTGAATTGAAGCATTGAAGGGAACAACCATGTACACACTTGACACGCATGCAACAATTCAGGAATTGAAGTCATCCGGATTCAATGAAAAACAAGCAGAGGCTCTTGTTACGGTAATTTCTCACTCGGATGCGCAAATAGCGACAAAGGAAGACTTGTCTTCTCTCGGAAATGATTTGACTTCTCTCAGGAGTGATTTGACTTCTCTCGGAAATGATTTGACTTCTCTCAGGAGTGATTTGACTTCTCTCAAGAGTGATTTGACTTCTCTCGGAAATGATTTGACTTCTCTCGGAAATGATTTTATTTCCTTCAAGACTAACTTTGATAAATCCTTTTCACTTCTTCAATTGGTCATGGGTATCCATGCGGCCTTGACTCTGGTTATCCTGGCCAGGCTTTTTATATCGGCATAAGACAGTATGGATCGTAATCACTTGAAATCGACAATTCATTGCTTATGACAACCATGCCAGGTCCCATTGCTTTTTGGGAAAGAACTCTATCGAATAAAAATACAAATATGCAAGCCTGACCACAACCCTTAGAGAAATCTCCTTATTAAAGTAATTCACATCTTCTTGAAAATTTAATGAGGAAGAGGTTTCCCGTGGCTTTCAGCCACTTCAGTTATTTGATTGATCTGCCACCGATGAATCTTTTTTGCCTTGCTTCTTAGTGAAACCAAAATTTCCCTGTCCGACCCGTAACCTGTGGCAATGTCGGCTCAGCTAGTCGCGCTCGCCAGTCAGGGTCGGCACGATGTCCCCCAAAGTGGTGCCGAAGTCGTTTTCCTGGGTGTGTTGAAAGACCGGGAAAAACAACTTGTTGGGAGCTGGGTTCCCCTTCATGCCGCCGAGATACTGCATCATACGGGGTGTGGGACTACCGGCCACTCGATGCCAGTCGATTGGCGTCGCCGGATCGCAGGTGCGCAGCGAAACCGCCAGGCGCCGATCCTCGGTCGTCTGCGTCGCGTGGATGGTGTTGACGCGCAGCAGCAGTAGGTCGCCGGGCCCCACCTCCGGAGTCTCCATGACCTCCTCGATTTCGAGGTTCTCCTCGTGGTAGTGGACCCCGCTCCAGTCGGAAAAGTACAAGGTCCCCCCGTCACGAAGCGAGTACAGGCTACTGGCGCCCGAGCGCCGACAGAGGTTGAAGAGTCGAGGCGACTTTTCGCGAAGCCGATCCCAAGGAATGACGCGCAGTCCCGCCTCGGTGCGCGAAGGCTTGACCAACGGAATCCAGTAATTGAGATGAGTCGAATTGTACTCCGTCAGGAAGAAGTGATCGTGATCCTGATGACAGGAAAGATCGGTTACCGGAGTCTGGAGATAGAGAATTTGGTAGAGCGCGGCCTTGGCTCCGGTGAGTCCCTGGGCGAATTCTTCCATCCGCGGACCTATTCTTTGGAAGGTTTCTCTTCGTCCCATCGCGTTAGCACGCAGCGCTCCGATTTGACCGGCAACTGGCCGATCGCCAAGTTGCCGCGCCGCATGTTTGGTTTTCGTTGGGGGGGAATAGTCTGGGCTGGCATCGAATTCTGCCACGAGGAAGTCGATCTCTTCACGGCTGAGGAATTCCGGGATAACGCAGAAGCCCCGTTCCTCGAGCGAGGAGGTGATTGTTTTGAAATCAGTCATGAGTATACCTATAGTGATCAGATTCAGGTTTGTCCTGGCATGAAAATTGGCGAGGTTGTCATTCCTGGCAATCCCGGACTTGATCCGGGACCGGGAATCCAGGGTTCGTTTCAATACCCTGGATCCCCGTATTCGCGAGGATGACATACACCCAAAAAATGTGCCAGGACAATCCAAATTCGGGTTACTATACCTTTCTAAATGATCATGTTTTGGACTTCGTCACCGGTGACCGGCCACAGCGCTGGACAGCGCCTTCTTCGTCTTAGGAAGTCAGGCGTCCTTAGGTTATTTCAATTCCTAGCCTTGGTTCCAGGGAAACCCTTTGTCTTCTAAAGCGGCTCCATAGCGGAGAGAGTCCCAGTTTGATAAGATTCCGCGGCTTCACCGCCCCTCAGGCTGGGGTCGAGCAGGTCTCTCAGCGCGTTGCCGAACATGTTGGCGCCCCGACGACGATGAACAGGGAAATGCGTGCCCTTTTCAATTCCTATTTGAAGAAAGCTTTGGTGGAGAGCATACACTCCAGGGAAACCCTTGAAAAATGTCTTCTAAAGTCGATTGAGTGATGAGTCTTTCTCCTAGTGTTTCGAGTTAATCAACGGAGAGAATCGCTAGAACGGCTTGATAAGATTCCGCGGCTTCACCAAATTTCTTTTGAAGGAGTTTTTTTAATAAGTTGGATTCTCCTTCTTGACCCCAATTCATCTGTCCTTTTCTTGTAAGTCGGCTGGACACCATGGCGTTTCAGGGCATCATCATTATCAAGTACCATCGAATCCAGACCCAACACAATCACCGTTGGACAAGTCTTCTTCAGTCTCCAGATAAACAGTATCTGCAGCAGATGACGAAACAGGTAGACTCGTACAAAAGAGAACTTTCCAAAAAATCTTTTCACGGCATGCGAGGAGGCAAGGTCTTGCTCACTGCATGACAGCAAGGCGGCATAACCCTCGCCCCTTTTGAGGTGATCGAACCAACTGAGATGACGGCTGCTGCCGTCCATGAAAAAACAGAGGATCTGCACAAAAAAATCAGAGACAGCAATTCCTTTTTTATTTTTACGCATCGAACCAAACAACCTTTCGATGATCGGCATCAGCCGAATGCTTTGCAGATACTGGGCAAACAAGGCCAATCCGGCACGACTTGTCAAGTGTTCATCGGTTGGCTTGGCATCAATTATCTGTTTCTTTTTATCCTGAACTGTTATATTTTTTCCCATAAAGCTCTCTACCTGTTGGGTTGTGTTAGATTTTGTGAATTTTTTTATTTTAACCACTGAAATATAACACATTTTTCCCAAGGTTGGGAGCTTTTTTTATTACGAATCGCTCAACTTAGGTTTGAATAAATAATAGAGCACATCCTCAAGATACCTCAAACCACTACCTTCTTCAAATAGTTTTTCAAACAGAGGCCAGATGACAGTGGCTAAAAGATGGGAAAGTTTCGGTGAGTCGATGTGTTTCATGATCATTAAAAACACTCTCAAAAACAAGGATTCTTTGATTTGATCATCACTCATGCCTGATAAATCCACCAGGTGATATTCAAAGGAAGGGACATAGGGTTTGAGGGCCTCGGGAACATTGAGAAAGTCATGAAAGTGGAGGGCGGCGGTCCATTTTTTGGGACCTTGAAAAAAGTGTTATCGGTAAAACAATCGGGAGCCCTCCTAATGGAAAGGGTTGATCAGTCTTGCGAGAAGGCCTCTTTTTCGTTTCCTCTTTGCAGTGCCGTAACTGCCCTCTCCACCCCTGAGCCTGGGGTCGAGCAGATCCCTGAGGGCATCGCCAAACATGTTGAGGGAGTAGACGACAATTGTCAGGCACAAACCCGGCCATAATGCCAGGCGCGGCGCAATCGTCATGTACTGGCGTCCCTCCCGGCTGAGCATCCCGCCCCAGCTGGGCACGTCAGGGGGCAGACCGAATCCGAGGAAGCTCAGCGAGGCCTCTGCCACGATGATGGCGCCGAGCGTGATCGAGAAGATAATGATGATCGGCGGCATAATATTGGGCAGCACATGACGGAAGAAGATCCGGCTCTTGCTGGCTCCAACCGCCCGGGCTGCCTGGAAGTAGTCGTTCTCCTTGATGGCGATGACGGCACTGCGCACCACCCTGGAATTGGTGATGCCGGAGGAGATGCCGAGAACAAGAATGATCTGCGCTAAGCCAGGGCCTGTCAGCGACATGATCGTCAGCAACAACAGCAGCCCCGGCATCGCCATCCACGCATCGACGAAGCGCTGCGCCACCAGATCGAATCTTCCACCAAGAAACCCGGCGCTGCCGCCGATCAGCGCCGCGACCAGCACATGCAAGGTGGTCGCCGTCAGCCCGACGAAGAGCGAGATGCGAGCCCCGTGGATCAGGCGGCTCAGGAAGTCGCGTCCCAGCTGGTCGGTGCCGAGTGGATGTTGGTTCGACGGATCGGCGAGGCGATTGTCCAGGTTCATCTCGCCGTAGCGAAAGGGCGCCAGAGAATCGGCAAAGATACTCACCAGGATCAACACCAGGATTATGGCGGCCCCGACAGTACCCAACGGATGCTCCCTGATTAGTCTCTTCAGCAGCATGCTCACTCCCGGTGGCGTACTCTCGGGTCGAGGAACCCATAGAGCAGATCCACGAACAGGTTGATGGCCAACACGCCGGAGGCAAAGACCAGGTTGATGCCGGAGACCATGGGGTAATCTCGGTCGAGGAGGGCATCCAACAGCAGACGGCCTATCCCCGGCAGGTTGAAGAAGATTATTACTCCCTCTGCCAATGTTTATCATGCCTTTTTAGATTTAGAATATGGCAACTCATTAAGGCGATTTCCTGAAATGAATATACCATCTAACTTGTCTTTTATTGCATCTTCAGTGTTATCGCTCCAGTTACATAGCGAGCTATGCGCCCTTCGCGATGCCTTGAAGCTCCAATAAAATCCGGCGCAATCCTGGTAAATTCATTCTTGGAAAGCACCTTACGTTCGGGCAAATCAACGGTTAATGCGGGGGCGGATCTGAGTTTCGAGAGCATAAAATCTTTTCTGGATTTTATGCTACGAAAAATGCGTGCCAAAATCGAAGGGGTCTTTTTTTTCTAATGGTCAGTTGACTCTTGTCTCTCAGCAGTAAAACAAGTATTGTTTATACAAAAAGTGAGAATTTATGCAGAGGGATTGAAACGGTAACACTGTCTGAAAGAGTGAATGAAAAAGGATGAGTTCGAACATATTATACGGGCAGCAGGTGAAATTGCTGATGTTGAAGAGATTATCGTGATTGGCACTCAAGCCATTCATGCGCAATTCCCGAATATTGAGAAAAAACTGAAACAACTTGAATTATCTCACAACTTAGATACTGCTGATGTCACAGCGGTAGTGGGATCGATGGAAGTCGATCTTTTTATCCCCAACGATACACAAAAAACCAATCTGGTGAATGGCACCATTGGGGAAATGTCGGACTTTCATGATACCTTTGGCTATTTTGCCGATGGTGTAGATATCACGACTGCCACTTTACCAAAAGATTGGGACAAACGGTTGATTAAGGTATGCAACGCAAACACGAAAGGCATCACTGCTTACTGTCTGGAAATTCATGATTTGATGATTGCGAAACTGACTGCCGGAAGAGAAAAAGATCTGAATTTTTTTAGAGCCATGATTAAGGCGGAATTGATCAATCAAGAGACGCTTTTAGCAAGATGGAATATGATAGAATTTAAAGAAATTTCCGAAATGTTACGAACTATTCTTAAAGATAGAATTGACCAGGGATTTTCCAGGAATTCAAAGTCGAGTTAGGTTTGTCTGATGAATGCCCAAGAACAATTAAATCAACGGTCGATCGAATTTGGGAAAGCGATTGTCAAAAAATTGGAAAACGATCGTCGCCTTTGGCAGATTCCGTTAAAAAACCTTAAACGGTGGAAAGTAGCCAGAAATGGGGAACTTTCGCTCCCTCTCTTGGAATGGGAAACCCTTTTAAACTCTGAGCCTCGTCAAAAGATCATGGCAATTTTGGTAGGGACTGATGAAAACTCGATGCATCTTCGTTCCTCCAGTCCCTTTACAGGGATTTTGACCCATGAAGAACGCCATGCAATCCTGAAAAGAACCCCCATTACCTATCAAGATTTTAAGATTCATTTGTAAAACTCGACGGGCAGACCGAATCCCAGGAAGCTCAGAGAAGCCTCAGCCAGTTGCTCGTTTTTGTTAGCGTTATCTTGCGTAGACATGATTGCTCCCCGGATTTTCGGCTACTCGCGCTCGCCAGTCAGTGTCGGCACGATGTCACCCAAAGTGATGCCGAAGTCGTTTTCCCGGGTGTGTTGAAAGACCGGGAAAAACAACTTGTTGGGAGCTGGGTTCCCCTTCATGCCGCCGAGATACTGCATCATACGGGGTGTGGGACTACCGGCCACTCGATGCCAGTCGATTGGCGTCGCCGGATCGCAGGTGCGCAGCGAAACCGCCAGGCGCCGATCCTCGGTCGTCTGCGTCGCGTGGATGGTGTTGACGCGCAGCAGCAGTAGGTCGCCGGGCCCCACCTCCGGAGTCTCCATGACCTCCTCGATTTCGAGGTTCTCCTCGTGGTAGTGGACCCCGCTCCAGTCGGAAAAGTACAAGGTCCCCCGCGAAGACCCGGAATCCAGGGTCCGTTTCGATACCCTGGATTCCCGCCTTCTCGGGAATGACACAGAGGGTGTGTACGGACTTTCGCCACAGTGTACCAGGGATAGAACTTGGGACTGGGAACTTAGAAATTGGGAATTGGGAATTGGGAATTGAGAATTGAGAATTGAGAATTGAGAATTGAGAATTGAGAATTGAGAATTGAGAATTGAGAATTGAGAATTGAGAATTGAGAATTGAGAATTGAGTTTTTGAATTTACTCTCATAGCTACCTTATTGTCAAGATTCTCTTATACTTGAAACAGGTTAATTTCAGACTTTCATGTCATCCTGAGCAATACGAAGGATCGCATTATTGTCCTTTCATCCCTGGAATAAAATATTATAAAATCGCTATGCAAATGTTTATCAAAATTTTTTTAAAATTGGCGACTCATTCATTCATGAGTGTATTCTGTTAAATTTAATGAAGATCTTTATATTACAGCGATATAAAGAGGTCAATATTTTTTTCAAGCAATATCAGACCTTGGAAATAAAGATTATTACTCCCTCTGCCAATGTTTATCAGGCCTTTTTAGATTTAGAATATGGCAACTCATTAAGGCGATTTCCTGAAATGAATATACCATCTGACTTGTCTTTTATTGCATCTTCAGTGTTATCGCTCCAGTTACATAGCGAGCTATGTGCCTTTTGCGATGCCTTGAAACTCCAATAAAATCCGGCGCAATCCTGGTAAATTCATTCTTGGAAATCACCTTACGTTCGGGCAAATCAACGGTTAATGCGGGGGCGGATCTGAGTTTCGAGAGCATAAAATCCTTTCTGAATTTTATGCTACGAAAAATGCGTGCCAAAATCGAAGGGGTTTTTGAAGAAACCCGAATAGCTACGTTGAATAAAGAAGTCAGCATTTTTCCGAACCCTCAATCCCGTTACGCAACAGGAATCATTTTTCCGGGATTCATTAGATTGTGGGGATCCAATGCCTTTTTGATGCTTGCCATTACTGGAAGCGCGTCCCCATGTTCACTCTCCATGTATTGGAGCTTGCCGTAGCCGATACCGTGCTCGCCTGTACAGGTACCTCCCATTTTTAACGCTCGCATCACCATACGGTGACTGAGAAAATGGGCTTTCTCCGTCTCTGTCCCAGAGTCGGGTTCCACCAGGAATATCATGTGAAAATTTCCATCCCCCACATGTCCGACCAAGGGGGCAAGCAGTCCGCTGGCTTCCACATCCTTTTTAGTTTCCAGGATACATTCGGCCAGACGGGAGATGGGGACGCAAACATCAGTGGTCCATCCCTTGGCTCCAGGTTTGAGGGCCAATGCCGCATAATAGGCATCGTGACGGGCCTGCCAGAGATTGTTACGTTCTTCCTGCTTCCGGGTCCATCGGAAATCACTGCCTCCGTGTTCACATGCAATTTCTCCAACCATCTCGGCCTGCTCCGCGGCAGATTGCTCAGTGCCGTGAAATTCAAAAAAGAGGGTGGGTTGCGCGGGGTAATCCAAGTCCGAAAACTGATTGACCGCGTCCATCTGAATCTCATCCAGCAGTTCAATACGCGCTACTGGGATTCCCAATTGTATGGTTGGGATGACCGTATTGACTGCGTCTTCCAAAGAAGGAAACGAACAAACAGCCGAAGTGATGGCATCCGGGATACCATAAAGGCGAAGCTGGATCTCGGTGATCACCCCCAGTGTTCCTTCGGAACCGCAAAATAAATGGGTCAGGTCGTAGCCGGCAGCAGATTTGCGGGCCCGATTACCGGTGTGGATGATTTGTCCATTCGACAGAACCACGGTCAAGCCGAGGAGATTTTCCCTCATCGTTCCATATCGAACGGCATTGGTGCCGGATGCTCGCGTGGAAACCATACCACCCAGGGAGGCATCTGCCCCTGGGTCCACTGGGAAGAACAAGCCCGTGTCCCGCAAGGCATGGTTGAGTTGTTTACGTGTGACACCCGCTTGTACACGGCAATCCAAGTCTTCGTTGTTGACCTGCAGAACCTGATTCATTTCTGAAAGATCAATGCAAACCCCTCCTTGCAACGCCGCCACATGTCCCTCCAACGAGGTTCCCGTTCCAAAAGGGATAACGGGCGTTTTATAACGATGGCAAATTCTCACTGTTTCACTCACTTCCTCGTTGGAATGGGCAAAAACCACAGCCTCCGGAGGAAAGGGCGTGTGAAACGATTCGTCTTTTCCATGGTATTCCCGTACGTTGTGAGAGGTGGAAAATCGTTCGTCCAAGAGTGTTCGCAGTTCGTCAAAACAGGCTTTGTTCGAAACAGTTGATCTCATCTCTTTCTTCCTTTCTCATTTAAAGTGAGTCAATAGGCTACAGAAATGTTTACCACAATGGCTTAGCTCTGCAAAGTGAAAAATGCAATTTCTCTAAAGATCCCCCACAGGATTCCATCTCTCTCCTGAAAGTAGCGCTTCGTGCAACGATCCTTTCCACTATTCCGGATTGACCACGAATCCAGGGGCATGTCATGTTATGTAGTTCCCGGATCCCAGAGTGGGTTTTATATGGCAAATCATTGAAATTATTAATTATTCAAAATAACAGAAAAAAACCCGGTCAACTGGATGAAAAAATTATTTTCAGCAGGTTCTCAATTATTTATCTCGGTTCTTGTTTGGACATTTTTTGTTTGATTCCCTTGATTTGGGGGTCGGAGAGTTCCGGGAGTGTTTGGGTTTCTGCGATTCCCAGGGCTTTTTCCTGAGCTTTGCGCCAACGGAGAAGGCGCTTTTTTATGGCGTCTTCATGTCCTTCACTGCTTGGTTTGTAGAAATAAGTCCCTGTCAATTTGTCCGGTAGGTATTGCTGACCGGTATGATGCTGTGGGAAGTCGTGAGGGTAAATGTAATTTTCTCCATGTCCCAGTGCTTTTCCGTCCCGGTTGGCATCTTTTAAGTGATCGGGAACGCCGACTCGCCCTTCTTTTTCGATTTGAGCATAGGCGGTGAAATACGCGCCGGTACTATTGGATTTGGGGGCAGTGGCCAGATAAAGAGTGGCTTCCACGATGGGATAAATTCCTTCGGGCAGGCCTACATATTCGAAACTTTGAGCCGCCGCATTGGTAACCACCAGACCCATTGGAGAGGCCAATCCCACGTCCTCCCCGGCAAGGATCAACAACCGTCGCAAGATAAAACGGGGGCTTTCTCCGGCATAGATCATCTTGGCCAACCAATACAAAGCGGCATCCGGGTCGGAGCCCCTGATCGATTTAATAAAGGCGCTGATGGTGTCGTAATGCGCATCCCCATCCTTGTCGTAGAGCAAGGCCCGCTGCTGAATGGATTCCTGGGCCACTTCCAGATCGATATGGACAAGCCCGTTCTGCCGGGTTGGTGTGGATTCGACTGCCAGTTCCAGCGCATTCAAGGCATTGCGCGCATCTCCTCCGGCAACCCGGACCAGATGCTCCAACGCCTCTTGCTCAATGCGGATCTTTCTTTGCCCATAACCACGTTCCGCATCGGAGAGTGCGCGCAGAAGAATTTGTGTCACTTCCTGCTCACTGAGACTATTGAGTTGAAAAATTCTGGAACGGGAAACCAAGGCGGCATTGACTTCAAAGTAGGGATTTTCGGTGGTGGCTCCAAAGAAAGTAATCGTGCCTTCTTCCACATGAGGCAGGAGGGCATCTTGCTGGGCTTTGTTCCACCGGTGTACTTCATCGACAAACAAGAGCGTGCGCAGGGCATGGAACTTGTATTGTTCCTCTGCCTCTTCAATCACTTTCCGCAAATCCGCTTTTCCTGAAAGAACAGCGCTGATCAATTGAAAATGAGAGCGTGTGGTATTGGCAATAATCTGAGCCAGGGTCGTTTTTCCAGTGCCCGGAGGTCCCCAGAGGATGATGGAGGAAAAAAGCCGGTCACTTTCAATTGCCCTGCGCAGTAGCCGGCCAGGGCCAATGATAGCATTTTGCCCTACAAACTCACTCAAGGTCCTCGGACGCAGACGAGCTGCCAAAGGGATTCTCTTGGCAGCAGGTGTTTCAATTACATGATCAAAGAGATCCATCACTGCTCAATTATGTTGAATTTCCCATTATTTCAAACAAAGGAACGCTCCAATTCAAAAGAAATGCCAAAAAAGACCTTATTGTAAGCTTGAATTTTTTTTTGGCAGGCACTATTTTTAATCCATCTTTTTGAAAGATACCAATATAAAAATTACTATTGGGCAGCATTCATATTATTACTGTCTCGAAAAAACCTTCTTTTTTTTTAAAAAACCGGAGCAAGCGAGGTGCGGACCGGTAAGCAATACGGAAGGTAGAATTCCCATCGCCCTGCGATGTAAACATGAGCAACTTTCCACCGGAACTGCTCTAACCACCGAACAACAAGTTGCCCTGGAAGAAGATTTGAAATCGCTTGCGGGTTAATCACTAATTCTCGAAACCGGCAAACCGGTATGCTGAAAGGGCTGGGTATTTTCAGTAGCGAAAAGGAACGGAAATTTTCATTTTACAGGAGAAAAAAATAAAAGATGGATCGGATTGAAAAGTTGAAAAATCTACTGGAAGCATCAGTGAAGTCAACCGCTGCGGGTCCTCCTTCCCCGACGTCGAATCCTTTTTTCGGGGTGGGTCCCATAACCGATATGACGGCCGATGAAGCCGAACGGCGTTTCCAGGGATTCGAGTTCCAGAGATGGCTGGAGAAAAATTACCGCAAAATCAGTGATAGTAAACAGGACGTGGGCCCCATCACGAAGGGGGAACTCGATCGTGGCATGCATCGTGGCTATCCGGGGGATAAAGTGGTGCTGGATATGATGCGGGAAATCCACCGGTATTTTCGATTTCCCAAACAAAACCGGATGGCTGTTGGACTGGGAGGAGGGCACAATGGCTTTACGATTTGCATTTTACATTTAATCCATCCCGACAACTCCCTCCAACGAATCTTTGTGGATACTCCCAGACCCGAATCTGCAGTTGCCCGACAGGGTGGGTTTTTTCGTCAGTCCTGGGGGGCGCAGCTGATCGAACTTCTACGATTTTCTACAAGAGGGGAAGAAAACCGGCTGCATTTCAGCGCAACAGAAGGCCAGATCCCAACTCCCCATCAATTGCAGCTCCAGGGCATTCAATTATTCATGGGAGTTGGTCATGAAACCACCGGAGCGACCACTTACTCGGACCAGGATATCGGAAACTTGTTGGCATGGATTGATCAGAATCCTGAGAAGCATCATGCAGTAATAGACGGAACATCCATGGTGGGTGCGATGCCCTGGCCTGAAGAGTTGGGACAACTGATCATGGACAAGTGTTGTATTTTCATGCCCTTTCAGAAAGCAGTGGGAGGGATCCCAGGCTATTTTGTTGCCTCCTTCACCCCTGTTGCTTTGCAGTTAGTGGAACAGAATATGAAAAATCCGGGCTGGGCGATTCCTCGACATCTTAAAATCGCAGTCCCCGAAAATCCCCAAATGCCACTTTCCGGGAAACAGACGACGGAACTGGGTCCCATTTACGATGCCGTACAAGATAGAATGTTGGGAGGAATCATCAACACTTTCAGTAACACTGCCTTTGCAGAGACCACTTTTGGATTGTTACAGATGGAAAAACGCATCGGGAATGTGAGCAATCTGAACCAACGTTCTATGATAAATCGCCGGAAAGTGAATGAATGGGTTGCGGCTCATCCTCTCTTTGAATGGGGAGTCTCTGATGAATCCCGTCGTGGGGCGGCAGTCACTTTGCTAAAAGTGAACGACCCGGATATCACGAATCCCGACATACATGCCAGAATCATCGCGAAAACGAAACAATTACTGGGATTTGAAGGAATCAGCCATCCCAATGGCGACCATGAAAGCGGATTGGATGTCGCTCGCTACGTCAATCCATTTCCGGGGACGCCAGGAGACTTTCGCGCATGGATCGGGGGGACGAGATCCGCATCGGACATTACTGCGCTCTTGGATAATCTGGAATACACTTACCTCCGCGCAAAAATTGTGGTCCTGGAAGAAGAATTGGCCCAATCAGGAGTGAAAACAGAATCCTCTTTTGCGACCCCCCAAGCGACGACGACAGTGTCTTTGCCGCGCGAGGTTGCCGACACATTTCACAAATTGGCAGAAGGACTTATCCAGCAGGAATTCGCGGAGAAAATGCGCCAATTCACCGAAAGTCTGGCCGCCATTTGGGGGGCCCTCGCATCCATTGAAGATCCCACGCGAAGAGCCGAATTGATCAATAGACATGCGACCCGACTTTTGCAGGATTCCAAACGATATGCGGCATTGTTGAAAGAATCGGGATTGTAATTTCTCCCAAACTTGCGGCTTTATCCCTCGAAAACCTGCTGCTTCAGCTTCTCATTAAAAAAGTGAATGACACGATTGGTTTGAGTGAAGTCGGTTTGCACTTCGATCAGGGTGGTTTGGTTTTTGACAATTGCCGAGAGATAGGCTTTTCGCAACGCATGAATTGTCAGAGGCGCCTCATAAGCAATTTTAAAAAACCGGGCAAGTTCCTTGAAGTCCAGATGGTGTGGGGTGCGGAAGTATTTTTCATAGAATTCTTTTTGTTGCGCGATGGGAAGCATGCTGAAAATTCCTCCGCCATTGTTATTGAGGACGACAATTACCAAGGGGTTTTTTGTCTTCCGGACGAGATACAACGAATTCATATCATGGAGCAAAGAGAGATCCCCAATTAATAATGTGGTTGGTTTACGACCGGCAGTTGCGTAACCTGCAGCCGAAGCAACAACGCCATCAATGCCGCTCGCTCCGCGATTAGCGCGGACTTCCGTCAAGAAGGAACGCGTAGTGGCAAACATATCCATCAAGCGGATAGGCATGCTGTTTCCCAAAAACAATTGACTGCCTCGAGGAACGCATTCCGAAATAAAACAGGCTACTGAGGGTTCCGTCAGTTGAGCGTCTTTGGAAAAATAACCATCCATCTCCATTTCCATTTGTTTTGAATTTGTCTTGAGAGGATGCCACCAAATAGGTACTGTATCTTCTTTCAGAGGAGAAATGAACTCGAGCAGACTTTGGCAAAAATGGGAAATATTGCTTTCAATACGCATCGAAACCCGGTGAGACGGGTCATGACGAGCAGGAGTATCTGCCACTAGAATTAAATCCTGATTGCGATTTTCCGCTAAAAACATGAGCAATCGTTTTGATGTCAAATGGACGCCAAATTGTAAAAAACACTGCGCATTCCGCAACATGGATTGCACGTTTGGATTGAATAGCATCAAGTCATAATAAGTAATCAATCGAGGATCCTTGAACATGCGCATGTGAGAGCTGATGTCCGCAAATATCGGCCAGTTGAGGACTTTTGCCAGACTGAGAACCTCTTCACTTTCTTCGAGTGATTGCAAGGCACCCGTTATGATGATTCCTTTTTTGAGATTGATTTTTTTCTGCGCAAAGCGAACACAATCCTCGAGTGGCAGCATTGATTGGCTTTTCAGGTAACTTGTAAAAGGTGTTCGCGTGGCGCTCCAATGCTGGATCGGACTTAAATAATCCACATACGTACACCGTTCTTCGGAGAGGAAAGGTTCACGAAACATACAATTGAGATGGACCGGACCACCGGGTCTTTCACGGCACTTGTAGACTGCTTGATCCACGGTTGTCAGAAGCGTGGAAGGCTCAATTCGAAGGTCAGGACATGGGAGACTGGCGTGCCAACGAAGATATCCTGTAAATATCTTGCTTTGGTCGATGGTTTGATTGGCTCCCGTGTCGAGTAATTCAGGCGGGCGATCTGCGGTCAATAATAACAAAGGCAGACTGGACTGAAACGCTTCCACGGTTGCAGGAAAAAGATTGGATACCGCGGTTCCTGAAGTTGTAATCACTGCGGCCAATCGGCTTCGATCGGCCTTGGCATAACCCAAGGCATAATAAGCCATGCCACGTTCGTCGAAATGTACCGTGGTTTTCACCCCAAGATGAGCGGCGGCGGCCAGGGTGAGAGGGGTGGAACGTGAACCGGAACATATACAAAAGTGCTCTACTCCACAACGGAAAAGCTCCTCGATGATCAATATCGCCCAGAGCGAGTTCAATGTGGAAAAGGAATCTTCAATGAAATTTTTCATTCAATCCAAGGAATAAAGTTGCTTGATACCCCAACCACAAAACTCTCCTTCCAAGCCCATCTCAGGCCCAAGTTCAACCGGCAAATCTATCCGGGAGTTCAACCCTGTTCTCCTTATGGTCTGCTTTTACAATTGAGGGAGTTGTGGCCTGAGGCGTCTGAAGAGTTTCTTTGTGTTTTTCAATATCAAAAAGACCCCCACTCCCCAATCGAGGCAAATACGGTGTCTTTCTCTGCCATTGGCGCTGCCGCTGAAATCAAGGTATTGTTCAATAAAACTCAAATTGATTACCAGTTTAAAATTGAGAACGCAATCATTTTTACCCGTAGCATTCCACACCCTGACCGCTCTTTGCGCTATCCCTTGCTTTTTGAAAACTTGAGTTCGGTAGTCCAAAAAGCAAAAGAAATTTTAGGCAGGTATTTTGACATTGCAAATGAAGATTTAGAGGCCCTTCATTTTTTTGGAGGTTGGAAAGCATCACAAACCCTCACGAAAAACGAAGAAATCGCCATATTTACTCTACCTAAAGTGACAATCAATCAAGGTGAAATGATGGAAGTAGGAAGCTTCTTGCATCCTCACTTTCCTGCGTTTTCCATGGAACAAATTAACTTTTGCCAATGGGATGATCCTTTCAATCAGCAACCTATACATGCAGTTTCGATTGAGGATATGTCAAATCAAGCTGAATACTTAAAGAATATCGCCAATATTTTAACAACCATGGATAATTCCGGCACCTCGAAGGTAGTGCTTTCCACAAAAAAGAGAATAAGTCTGTCCGTTCCTCTTCCAGACCCGATTCAGCTTTCGTCAAGGCTTGCCAGGCGCTATGGTCAAGTCTACGATTATTGCTTTCAATGGAACTCGGGAAAAGCCTGGTTTGGCGTTTCTCCCGAGGTACATTTGCAAAAATTGCATCGCCATCTGGTCACCAAACCATTGGCAGGTACCATTAAAATCAACAAAATAGAATCCTCTCCTGCTATGATTTCCAATTTTCTCAAAGATCCCAAAGAAAATCTGGAACATCAATTGGCTGTTGAACAGATGCTGATGGATTTAAAATTTGTTTGCGAATATGAAAAATGGATCATACCTTCCGAAAAAAATTTATTACGTCTCCAGTATGCGTGTCACTTGAAAAGTGAAATTTATGGCTATTTGAAGGAGGGAGTGGGCACGTTCGACGTATTGCGCTATCTCTATCCTCCCCCAACCATTTGGGGTGTCCCCAAAGATTGGGGAGGCCAAATAATCCATCAATATGAGCCTTTTGAACGAGATTTTTTTACGGGTGGTTTGGGTTACTTCACAGGGAAGGATGATTCCAATTTTGCTTTAGTCTTACGCAGTGGTTGTTTGGAAGGGAATCAATTGGATATTTTTGCCGGAAGCGGCATCGTTAAAAGTTCAGTTCCCCGGTTGGAGTGGGAAGAGACCCAAAACAAGATGAAACCGTTACTTTCATTGATCCAACAAAATGCATAACAAGTGAGAAGATTTATGGTTTCAGAGATTTTTGACCCAAATCGATGGGACGTGGTCTCGGGATTCGATTTTGAGGATATTACTTATCACCGCGCCACTGACCAAGGTACCGTACGAATCGCTTTCGACCGCCCGGAAGTGAGAAATGCCTTTCGTCCACAAACGGTGGACGAACTCTACGTTGCCTTGAATCATGCCAGAGAAACCAGTGACGTCGGGGTGGTGCTGCTCACCGGAAATGGACCATCTCCCAAAGATCAAGGTTGGGCTTTCAGTTCCGGAGGAGATCAAAGAGTACGTGGCAAAGACGGTTACCAATATGAAAACACGGGGAAGGCCTACAAGACTGACCTCGGTCGCTTGCATATTTTGGAAGTACAGAGGTTGATCCGATTCATGCCAAAAATTGTTATTGCCTTGGTACCCGGATGGGCGGTGGGTGGAGGACATAGCCTCCATGTGGTATGCGATTTGACATTGGCCAGTGAAGAACACGCTATTTTCAGGCAAACGGACCCCGACGTTGCCAGTTTCGATGGGGGATACGGATCCGCATACCTCACCCGGCTGATTGGCCAAAAACGGGCCAGAGAAATCTTCTTTTTAGGATTCAATTATTCGGCACAAGAAGCGTTCGAAATGGGAATGGTCAATAAAGTCGTTCCTCATCGAAATTTGGAATGCCTGGGATTGGAATGGGCAAAAATCATCTTGAGCAAAAGTCCTACAGCTCAAAGAATGTTGAAATATGCTTTCAATCTCGTCGATGATGGTATGGTGGGACAACAATTATTTGCGGGGGAGGCCACTCGATTGGCTTATGGAACTGCTGAAGCGCAAGAAGGCAGAGATGCTTTCTTAGAAAAACGTGAACGCGAATTTTTTAAGTTTCCATGGCATTATTAAATGCGGACTTAGAGAGAGAAGTTGGATCATCTCCAGGGTTGAGATGGTAAAGACCATTTGCTTTCGGCCAAATCTCCGGAATCCTTGCAATGGACATTCAAGAAATTAAAATTTTTCGATATCAACTTCCTTTTCTCAGACCCCTTATTCTTGGGGAGGAAAAGTGTTATTGGAGGAAAGGATTGATTGTCCGCTTGACCGGTACCGGGGCCATCCATGCTTATGGGGAAGTAGCGCCTTTACCAGGTTTCAGCGAGGAAACCCTCGCAGAAAGTGAACGCCAACTTATTCTGCATTCCCGATCCCTTTTAAATCAATCGATCCCTGAAGACCTCAATCAACTCCAGGAAACTCACCAGTGTTGGGATCCTCGGGTGGAGACCATACCCTCCGTCAAGTTTGGTCTGCAAATGGCTTTGCTGAATCTTCTTTCGGCTATCCAACAGCGTCCGGTTGCCCAGTTGCTCCGTCCCAATTGTCCGATGTCCCTCGACATGACTCTGCTCCTCACAGGGACGCATGATGAAATAAGGGACAAAGCTACTCAAATCGCCTCATTGCCTCACTTGAAGAGTGTTAAAATCAAAGTGGGAAGACATGCGGTGCAAGAGGAGATCAAATTGGTTCAGGAAATTCGCGAAATCCTGGGTGACAAGCAGATACGGCTGGATGCCAATCGCATGTGGGATTTAGAAACAGCAGTCTATTTTGGCACTCAGGTGGCGGATTGTGACGTTCTTTATATCGAGGAACCCGTTCCCCGACTTGACCAATGCATAGAATTCACTCGTATGACGGGAATAGGTTTTGCTCTGGATGAGACATTGCGCCATACGGATTATCAATTTGAATGGCATAAAGGATTGCAAGCTTTGATTGTCAAACCCATGTTGATGGGAGGCATTGAAAAAATCATGAAAATAGCTCATGATGCGCATTCCCATCGCATTCCCACTATCATCAGCTCCTCATATGAAAGTAGCCTGGGACTGACCATGTTGGCAAACCTGGCAGCAGCCATCGATTCAGATCCGCCCGTGGGATTAGACACCTATGGGATGTTTCAATATGATCTGCAAGAATCAGTATTTTGCCCGAAAAAGGGGACTCTCTCACTGGAATCCTTGGAATCGAGAAAAAGTTGCATTCAAAATCATCGGTTAGCATTGTTTTGGCAAAGCAAATCGGCTTCCATTTAATTCAAATGCTGCTATTGTTTCTCTCTCATCAACCTTGCGCGCGCGCCTGTTTGAAACAATCAGAAGCCAAGCCGGAGAATCGAACAAATAAGGATTACGATTTTCTTCTTGTTTTGTAGCAAAACGATTGATATGTCGCTAGCTTTGTCGTGATATTCTCATTGATACCTTGCTCTCGCTCCCCAAACCTGGCACTTTCCCTGAAAAATCTTAAAACAATCAATATATTATTGAAATTTCGAGAGCATAAAATCCTTTCCGGATTTTATGCTGCGCAAAATCCGCGCTTGAATCGAAGAGGTCTCTAAAGAAACCTGAATAGTTACGCAAGATGAAAGAAATAGAGGAAAAACTCTCAATCGATTTTTCAAAGAATAAAATCCGTCTTGATTGACCCCGAGGGGTCAGACCCTTTTGAACCCTTTTCAATTTAATCATTATAATCAAAGGCCTGACCCTCTTTCCAACTCAGCGGCAGACAGCGCCAAGGTGGATTCTCAATCCTTGGTCCTGATTCTGGAAGGAAGGAATAATCCGGCCAGGATGCCTTTTTTGCGTTTCAGGGTTGCAGTGCCGTAAGTTCCCTGACCACCTCGCAGTCGGGGGTCGAGCAGGTCCCGCATGGCATCGCCGAACATGTTGAGACTGTAAACGACAATCGTCAGGAAAACCCCTGGCCAGATGGCCAGCCAGGTGGCAATTTCCATGTACTTGCGTCCTTCCCGGCTGAGCATTCCGCCCCAACTCGGGATCTTGATAGGCAGCCCGAAGCCGAGAAAACTCAGAGCCGCCTCGGCCATGATGACGACGCCGATGTTGATCGAGAAGATGATGATGATGGGCGCTATTATATTGGGCAGGACATGGCGCCGGAGGATTTGGGGGACAGGGGTGCCCACGGCCTTCGCTGCCAGAAAGTAGTCATTCCCTTTAATGCCGATCACGGCACTACGGATGATGCGGGAATTGCTGATACCGTACGTCACCCCCAAGACCACAATGATCTGTAACAAACCCTGCCCCACGATGGACATCATGGTCAACAACAAGAGCAGACCAGGGAAGGCCATCCAGGCGTCGACAAATCGCTGAATGGTTGTGTCGAACCAGCCGCCTACAAAGCCTGCCGTGCCCCCGAGCAAGGTAGCAACCACTACCGTGAAGACAGTCGCTGCCAGACCAACCAATAACGAAATACGCGCCCCATAAATCAGGCGACTCAAGAAGTCTCGTCCCAGATAGTCGGTCCCTAAGAGATATTTGGTTGAGGACCCCGTCAGCCGGTCGGCCGGGTGGACTTCCGCAAAGGGATAAGGCGCCATCACATCAGCAAAAAGGGTGACCACAATCAAAACCAGGATGACCATGCCACATATCGCCCCCAGGGGTTTCTCCCTGATCAGCCGGCTGAAAAATTCCACCAGCCTGGACTGCCGCTTGGGTTCTCTGCCTGCGGTTGGATTATCCGACACTTCGCTCATATTCGTTCATTCCTCTTATCCGATAGGACCGGGTAACGCCCCGACTAAAAAAGTTCAATTATTGTCATTTTGTACGGTAGGGCCGGGACGTTACCCGGCCCTACCGTTATTGCGACAGTGATTATTTATATCGAACCCGCGGATCCAAATAGGGATAAATCAGGTCAATCAGGAGATTGGCCAGCACCACCATGGTGGCGAAAATCAGGTTGACGCCGGAGACCACCGGGTAATCACGGTCTTGCAGGGCCAACCACATCAGTTGCCCTAATCCGGGCAGGTTAAAGATATTCTCCATGATCACGGAACCCCCGATCATGATCGGCAACTGCATGCCGATCAAGGTCACGACCGGGATGAGGGCATTCTTGACCGCGTGTCTCATCACCACGAGCCGCTCCCTGAGCCCCTTGGACCAGGCTGTGCGGACATAGTCCTGCCGCAACACCTCCAGCATCATAGCGCGGGTCATCCGCATGGTGGTTGCCGCAAGGTAGGTTCCCACAATCAGGCTGGGAATGAGGAACATCTGCAGATTCCCCAGGGGGTCTTCGGAGAATCGAATCAGTTCCATCGAGGGCGACCAGTTCCACCAAATGGCCGGGAAAACCATCACCATCGTTCCCAGCCAGAAATCCGGGGTGGAGAGGCCGATGATGGCCAGGGAGCGCCCCGCATAATCCGAGGCGGTATCCTGGCGTATCGCCGAGTAGATGCCGACGGGCAGGGCGATCAGCAACCCGATGAAGATCGACATGATCCCCAATTGAATGGTGACGGATAAGCGGCCCTCGATCTTTGCCTCAACGGTGCGATCACCCAGCAGGGATTTACCCAGGGTGCCCTGCAGCAAAAGGCCTCTAATCCAGCGTCCATACTGCACGTATACCGGTTGGTCCAATCCCAGCCTTTTCAAGATCACTTCCCGGTTGACAACGCCCGCCTGTTGTCCCAACCGACCCACAAGGGCGTCGATGACATTGCCTGGGATGAAGCGCACCGAGAAAAAGACCAAGAGGGACAAAATAAACAGGGTGGGGATGATGAGCAAGATCCGCCGGATGATATAGGCTTTCATACCCTAATTACCCATTTATTTCTTCATGTCCTCGTCAATCCAGAGACGGGCCCAGGTATACGGGCCATAGTTCATCCCTCCCATGGTGACTTCGCCGTTGAATCCAAGGACATAGGGTTGGGCGACCTGATACCAGGGAGCGCTAGGCCCCCTGCAACTCTGAATTCCCTCGACCCATTCCAATTGGTAGGTTGGGGACGAAACTCAGTCTGTCTTAACTCTTTCGTTATGAGCAATTCAAAAGATTAATGTTGACCAAGATGTTTCAAATTTGTAAGCTGATTTTATGAAATTTATCAACTGACTGGCAGACACCAAGGAAATTCTATCGGGATTCCCCCAAGAGGTGAAGAAAGAGATAGGACAAGCTCTCTATCAGGAACAAAAGCGGGGTCAGTTTGATCGCTTTACCTCAGATCGATTGATGAGTTATGCGCGACAATTAGAAAGGGACATTGAAATCGTCATTCGACCTTGTCATGATCACCAAAAAGGGAACTTGGCTGTAGTGAGTGCCTGGATTCATATTTAAATATTTGTACTGATTAAAATTTTTCTTTTAGTCTTAAAAAGGAGTGCGTTTTATGAAAATCACCAATGTCACAGTGGAACTCTTCAATTGGAATTCGGATCCGTGGAGAGTGGGGCAGCCGGAAAAAACCCCCATAGGCAGTTCTTTTGGTCAAACCAAACAACTTGGAATTGTAACGGTTGAAACCGATGAAGGGATCAGTGGTAATGCTTTTCTGGGAAACTCACAAATGGGTGCGGATCATTTTGTTCCAGGTTTGCTCGAGTTAATCAAACCCCGAATCATGGGACGCGATCCCCAGGACATCGGAAAAATCTGGGGGGAAATGTGGAAACGCAGTCGCCAGGTTTCAACCCACATCATTGGAGCTATCGACATCTGTTTATGGGACATCAACGGAAAGCTTGCCGGGATGCCCATTCACCGGCTGATCGGCACCTGCAAGGATGAGGTGCCGGCTTATTCCAGTACCGCGTATCATGAAAGCAAAGAAGCTTATGCGGATGAGGCTATCCATTTCAAAGAGTTGGGTTGGACTGCTCATAAGATCCACCCCCACGGTGACCCGAAGACAGACGTCGAGATTTGCCAGGCCGTACGAGAGGCCGTGGGTGACGAGATGAAGCTGATGCTGGACTCGATGTGGGCTTATTCGTATGAGGATGCTCTGCGGGTGGGACGAGCCATTGAAGCTCTCAACTATTATTGGTACGAAGATCCCATGGTGGAAGAAGATATCTACAACTATGTCAAGCTCAACAACAAACTGGACATCCCCCTCATCTGCACCGAATTCGCGCCCGGACGGTTATACGGCATGGCCTCCTGGATCACCCGGAATGCGACGGATATGCTGCGCGGAGACGTGGCGGTCACGGGGGGCATCACCCCTTTGCTCCGCCTTTGTCACCTGGCAGAAGGATTTCAGATGAAATGCGAGATTCACCATGGTGGAAACTCACTGAATAACGTGGCCAATTTACACGTCACGATGGCGGTGCCCAATTGTGAATTCTACGAAGTCTTTCCCTGCACCGGGGCTAATAAATATGGTTTGGTGTCGGACATTGAAGTAGACGATAAAGGCCTGGTTTATGCGCCCACCATGCCCGGTCTGGGCTTTGAAATCGACTGGGATCTCGTCAAAAGGGAGCATACGGTGACTGCCGAGTAGCAAGGAATTTAGTAGTAAATGCGTCTGCCAAACCGATCACTTTTTTGCAAAGCTATTGTTGATGAATTTATGAAAGGGAGCCAATATGTTTTTTGAACTACGCCAGTACCGCCTGAAAGCGGGGCAGCAGGATAATTGGGTAAAATGTATGGAAGAGGAAATCATCCCCTTCCAGGTCTCGAAAGGAATGGTTATTTTGGGAAGTTTTCTCGCTCGAGAAGATAAATGCCTTTACGTCTGGATTCGACGATTCGAGAGCGAAGAAGAACGCAAGCGATTGTATGAAGCCGTTTACGAAAGTGATTATTGGAAAAATGAAATCGCCCCTCGAGTTTCTGAAATGATCGACCGCGATGCAATCGAAGTCACCCGACTGGAAGCTACCCCAAAGTCCGTTATCCAATAGCAGATGAAAATTGGAGAAGTAACCAAACTCACTGCTTCTCTGACACCGCTGTCCTCATATAGAGTTTGTTGTCGCCTTGCCGTTGTATCTCGAATATCGAAGTTGCATTTGCTTGGGTCGGTTGAGGAATGCGCACCGGCACCTCGGTTAAACGGGCCATGTTCGTCTGCACCCCGATGATCATCCGCTCTTGCATATTTTGCCAGCTTTCAAAGGATGTCGACGTACCATTGAGGGGCCAGGCATCGGCCGCCGTTACTTCATAAATGAGAAAACGGCGAGGAAGTTCCGTACGATTGGCGTGAGAGGCATGCAACAGGCGGGCGTGGTGAAAAGTAACCGTGCCGGCATCACCAGTCACCTGATCCGCTTTGGCCGCGCTTTGTTTTGCCACCGTCTCGCCGACAGCGCCACAGAATACGCCGTTGGACATATGATCGTAAACGGGTCCCCGGTGCGATCCTGCAGCAAACTGAACCGCACCGTTGTCCTCAGTCATATCGTCGATCATGATCCCCACCGCTAATACGTCATCGTTGGTATGCGGGTAAAACGCCCAATCCTGATGCCATTCGACAGGAGCGCCGCCTTCTTTAGATTTGAGGTTGAGCTTACAGTTTTGAAAACGTACATTCGGTCCCAACAAAGTGCGCAGTACTTCCGTGATTTCGGGACGTCGGATCAGTTGACTGAAAAGCGGATGGATTTTGTGAGCTCCCTTGATGCGTTCGATGCGGGGCATACCCGTTGCGAGATCCTCCAAAATCTCATAGACGTCGTCGGTTTCTTGTAATGCGCTGCCCTTTTCCAACAGTTCGTCAATGACGGCCCGCACTTCTTCTATCACCTGGACGCGCAAAAGATTCTCACAAACCACATAGCCCTTTTCTTCATACATTTTTTTTAAAGGTTCCATGAATGCTTTCCTCCCTATGCGCCTTTTACTGAAAATTCAGGAAACAGAAACTGTTTCATCTTTATAACATTGCTGATATATTGAAAATTGTACGAGGTTGTCAAGAGATTTTTCCAATGAAGCATGCCCCACGCTTTCTTTTTTCTTTCGCTTTCTTTTTTTTTTTTGTATGATTCTCTTTTGACTTTGCAAAAAATCTGATGTACTATTTTCAATTGTTATTTTTAATGCATTGAAAATATGGATATATTTGCCATCTTGACTAAAAAAAATTTTTAATAAAATTAAAAAAATTACCCCTTGCTGTCCATCTTTACATGGACGATTCCGTTGATAGACAGTAAAGAAACGATTGTCCGCACCTTAAATTCAACAATGCTTTTAAAAATGTAAGCGAAACATTTTTAAGAGAAATTCAAAGAGGAGGAGAACTTTTGAAACATATTTATCTCATTTGCGGAAAAGAGCTCGGGACATACCTGACCTCACCAATGGCCTATATTGTGACCGCCATTTTTTTGGCGTTATCCGGCGCCTCTTTCACTTTGTATCTTGCCAATACCAGCTATACCGATACTACGGTGAGGGGCTTCCTCGATGCCGGCCAATTGCTGATTCTATTGTTTGCGGCGTTGCTCACAATGCGCCTGATTTCCGAAGAGCGCAAGCTGGGAACATGGGAGTTGCTGCTCACCGCCCCGGTGAGAGAGATCGAGATCGTGCTGGGAAAATTTTGCAGTTGCCTCGCCGTGATGGTGGGAATGTTGTTGCTCACCTTGTATTATCCAATTCTTTTATTCATCCTTGGAGATCCGGACCTGGGACCCATTGCTACCAGCTATCTGGGCCTGATATTATTGGGCAGCGCTTCCCTGGCAATTGGGATTTTCGCATCGTCTCTCACCACGAATCAGATCGTTGCCGCCGTCGTTGCAGGAGGTATCCTCTTTGGCATGTGGTTTCTGGGATCTGCTGCAAACTTACTACCGGAGCCTGTCTCGGGATTTCTTTCTTACTTCTCGCTCTCGCAACATTTCCCCGGATTTGTCAGGGGAGTGGTGGACACCCGCGATATCGTCTATTATCTAAGCGTAACGGCCGCGTTCCTCTTTTTGTCGGTCAGATCAATTCAAACGGAAAGGTGGCGCTGATGCAACAAACTACAGTCATTGCTTTACTGGGAATCGCCACGCTATTTGTGGGGCTGGTGCTCAATTTCGTCATGCCGGGCATTCGTTTCTATGCCTGGATCATACTGGCCTTGGGGGCGGCGCTCGTCGCGCTGGCTTTTGTCTTTGATTTCCGACGGGTGCAAAATGCGCTGGTTAGTCACCACGGGAAGTTTGGAACCTCCACCACCGTGGGGGTTTCGCTCTTTGTGGCCATTATTGTGTTGGTAAATGCAATCAGCGTGACTGCATTCTACCGATTTGATTTCACGGGACTGGCTCAGTTCACCCTGACCTCCCAGACCAAAGACATGCTGGAGGAATTGGACAAACCGGTGGAGATCATCAGTTTCTTCACGCCCACCGTGCCGGTGCAAGTCAGTTTGTATGCCCGGTTCCTGCTGGATGAATACAAACTCTACAGCGATCAACTCACCATCCGCACCGTGGATCCCGATCTCAACCCGGACCAGGCGAGGCAATACGGGTTGAATCAATTGGGAGCCATGTACGGTTCCGTGGTCTTTTCCAGTGAAGAAGGACAGAGCCAAGTCTATGGACCGCAAATCTCAGCAGAAGCGGAACACGCCTTCACAAGTGCCATCTTGCAGGTCACGGGCATCAAGCAAAAAAAAATCTACTTCATCAAGGGTCATGGCGAAAGCAGTATCCAATCTGAATATTCTACGGCTCGGTCTGGCTTGAAAGACAATCTTTTCCAAGTGGGTGAGGTTGACCTGCTCTCCCCTTTCGGTATTCCGGAAGATGCCGCTGCTCTTGTCATCGCTGGACCACAAAAAGAATTGGGAAGCCGGGAAATCGAGACTCTTAAGACTTATCTCGAAAACGGTGGAAGAGTCATGCTTTTCCTCAATCCCGATCCTCCCGAGACTTGGAAACAGTTGCTTGCGGACTGGTGGATCGACCTGGGAAAGGGTACTTTGGTCGACATGGCCTCTCATGTCGCTCCCAACATCGATCATCCCCTGATTCCGCGGACTCAGAACAGCTTCGGTTTTACGGAAATCTATTTCCCCGGTGCAACCGGCTTTATTCCTCAAAAAGACATACCGGAAAGTGTCAAGATCCAACCCTTGGCCTGGACCAGCAGGGAAAGTTGGCTGGAAACGAACTTCATTGCCAATGAAACGCCGGAACTCAATGCGCCTGATGACAAGAAAGGGCCATTTGCCGTTGGTGTCCTTGTTGCTAGAAAAGATACCCGACTGGTGATCATCGGGGATTCTGACTTTGCCACCAATCAACATTTTTACAATGGTAATAACAGCGACCTGTTCCTCAACACCGTGAACATGCTTACGGCAGATGCGGAAATCATTTCAGTGGATCGCAAAGTACTTCCACTACGCCGGCTGATCCTCAGTCCCGAACAAGTAAGGTTCGTCCATGTCTCGAGCATAGGCCTGCTTCCATTCCTTCTTTTAGTGCTGGGCGGTTATGTCCGCTGGCGTCGAAGATAATTTAGGAGAGAAAGTTTATGGGTCTGCGCAGTCTTCTCGCTTTAGCAGTTTTTCTGGTGGTATTGGGTGTGGTTTATTATTACAGCAGTCAAACCGACCCCCCCCCTCCCACTGAACCCCGTCCCTTTGTCTGGGACGTGGAAATGGAAGAATTAGCGAAAATGTCGATCAGTATTCCTCCGCGAGAGAGAAGCGAGTCTTGGGTCAAGCACGACGATCGCTACTGGTATTTTGATGAGCCGGATGGACCAAAAGTAAATATGGAGCGCTGGGGTGGCGGTATCCCGCTGTTGCTGAGTGGTCCGGGCGCTGAGCGAAGGATTGCTGCCAATGCCACCGATGAACAGCTTGAAGTTTATGGCATGACACCCCCCCACATGCAAATCGATCTGACTTTGGAGAATCAGAAAACGATCGAGATCGATGTTGGAGATCCCACCCCCGATCGTCAGGGCTATTATGTCCGGCTTCGCGCATCTCGGGACATCTACACCGTTCACGAAAGCTGGTATCACGTCTTGGAACGCCTGGTATTAGACCCCCCTTACCCGGACCCGGACGAAGAAATAAAACCCGTAGATCCCAAGGAACAAGAAAAACTGAAAAAGGCAGCCGACCTTGCTCGGGCCAACCGGGAGCGAGGAGATGCGTATCGGGAAAAAAACCGGCAAAAGCCAGGCGTAGTTGAATTGGAAAGTGGTATACAATATCGGGTCCTCAAAGAAGGTAGCGGGTCAACTCCCGGTCCGCAAGACAATGCGCAAGTACACTACACGGGTCGTCTAATCAATGGCACGCAGTTCGACGGCTCCGGAGAAGGAAAACCCATCACCTTTAATTTGAGAGGTATCATCCGTGGATGGAGAGAAGTATTACAGTTAATGCCGGTGGGCTCCCGCTGGGAAGTGGTTATTCCCCCCGAACTCGCTTATGGAAAAAGAGGGTCAGGAGGTAACATCGGTGCCAACGAAACTCTTATTTTTGAAATCGAGTTGTTCGATTTCAACTGACAAAGGAGATGGAATCATGTTTGGTCCAGTCTTAAATACCGAAGGGGAAGAGAGGATGGTTTATGCCACTTCCAATGGATTCCGCATTATTTTTTTTGGCTCTGCAGTACTTCTCTTCGCCATAATTGTGGGAGAAGTCGATGGACCTGTATTCGTCAGAGAGAATTTTCTGGCTCTCAGCCTTTGTTTGATCTGCTTGATCGCCTCTATGTATTTGGAGCGCTGGATTTTTGATAAAGAAACCAATCTGTTTGAACGCCATGTCGGGTTTATTTTTTTTTATTCCAGGAATCAAAAACCGCTGAATAGTCTGAAGCGCATTTCACTCGATGAGTTTCCACGAGGCATCAGCCAGACCAGGGGAAAACGAGGTGGATTACTCGTCGGTCGTAAGGCTGCATCCCTTGCCATCGAAACAGAGGACAATGCCATTCATAAGTTGGATATGGCCAAGGGTTCCGGCATTAAAGAATTGCGGAAAACGGCGCAGACTTTGTCCGATTTCTGCGCAATCCCTTTGGAAGATCACGTACAACAGGAGGAAGAGGAAGAGTTCCAGGAGAAAGAAGAGTGAGAATGGCTCCTTACCCAGAATTGATCAAAGGAAGTACGGAACGAGAAAAACTAATAGCAGGCAAGTAAAGAGCTGTAATCATTCATTAATAACAGGAGATATCCATGAAGGAAAATTTAGCCGCGCGATGGTTGGAATCCCGTGACTTACAAGTAGAAAAGATTTCGGTTTCAGATCCCCAACCGGATCAAGTCCAGGTCCGGGTTGGCAGCGCCGGTATTTGCGGCTCTGACCTGCATTACGTACGGGGAGACAAGCCTGTCACCTTCGGTGCAGTCCCCGGTCATGAAATCGGAGGAGTGGTGAGCGCCGTGGGCAGCAATGTGAAACATTTGTGCGAAGGAGACATGGTGGGAATCGAACCAGTGACTCGTTGTGGCACTTGCCGATTCTGTATGACCGGCGCTTACCAGGTTTGTAGAAAGCGTGGGGTCGTCGGAGAATCATACGATGGCGGAATGAGCGAATATGTCAATGTGCCGGGTTACACCGCCTTCAAGGCTCCTCGAGGCTTTGATAGCGAACTTGCCGCCCTTGCCGAACCGTTGACCTGCTCTGTCTATGGCCTGGAGCGAGTCGATTTACGCTTTTATGAAACTGCTTTGATTGTCGGAGCGGGTACGGTTGGACTGGGGGCCTTGATCAACGTGAAAGCGCTTGGCGCGAATGCCATAATCATTGCTCGCCACCAACAACAGCAAGAACTCGCCAGGCAATTGGGCGCTGACGAAGTGTTGGGTGATGATGAAACAGGACGAGAACGTTTGGCTGAACTGGTCAAGCAAGATGCGTTCGATCTGGCCATTGAAACTGTGGGGGGGCATGGTGATACGCTCAATCAAGCCTTGTGCAGCGTACGACCCCTGGGACGAGTTTTGGTCTTGGGAGTGTTTTTTTCCCCGACAGTTGCATTCAAATCGTTTCAAATTATGGATCGAGCCATCATTGGCGCCGTGCTTTATGGCAACATGAGTGGCAAAGCCAATTACCAAATGGCTTTGGAAATTCTCAGCGATCATGGGGAAGCGGCTCGCGCTCTCGTAACCCACCGTTTCGCATTGAATGAAGTCAACCAAGCCTTTGCGGCTGCTCTTGACAAGAAAAGTCAATCCATCAAAGTACATATCCGGCCTGCTGCCTGAGCGATCGTGATTGACGAGGGGGACCCATTACTGACAGTGTCGGCAAGCGAGCTCATCGTAATGTAATTGGCGCCCATTCAGGATCGTTTGCCATCTATCGAGCACAGGGCGCGACGGCGCGTAAACCGGACCTGGAACATAAGTCCGATCTGACAAACACAGCCATTACCAGCATAATTGGTCCCATCCGATTTGGGCAGATCCCAGCAAAATTATTTCCTTGGATTCTTATTAACCGAATACCGGAATGGATGACTCTTTATGCATCAGAATGTTATCCAATTCAAAAATCCGGAAGACTCCTGCCGCAGCCACAAAGCGGATTTCGTCTTCACTGATGGGACGGTCTTCGAATACACTCAAAAGAAAGGAAAGTTGCGTTGTCTGAAGTAACGGTCATTTCACATCCTCTTGTACAACATAAGTTGAGCCTGATGAGGCAAAAGGAAACCAGTTGCAACCAGTTTCGGGATCTACTCAAAGAAATCAGCACCTTGCTGGCTTATGAAGTGACACGCGATTTCCCTCTATATTTTGCAGATATCGAAACACCTTTATGTCCCATGAATGCTCCGTTTTTTGACGGTAAAAATCTGGTATTAGTCTCCATCTTGAGAGCAGGCAATGGGATTTTGGATGGCATGCTTCAGTTGGTGCCTTCAGCAAGGGTTGGGCACATTGGCCTCTATCGAGATCCCAAAACTCTGGCTGCCGTGGAATATTATTTTAAAATGCCGCCAGACGTTGCTGGAAAGGATTTGATTGTCGTAGACCCGATGCTGGCCACCGGGCATTCCGCATCCGCAGCCTTGGACCGTCTCAAATCAGTGAAACCCCGATCATTGAAATTTGTTTGTCTGCTGGCTGCGCGAGAAGGCACCGAAGAATTGCGAAAACACCATCCGGATGTGGCGATTTACACCGCAGCCATTGACGAGAGGCTCAACGATCATGGCTACATCCTACCCGGTTTGGGAGATGCCGGAGACCGGCTTTATCGCACTAAATAGTAGCCTGTGATTTTCTATTTTTTCATTCCCGGATTGACCAGGAAACCTGCGCATGCCACGCTATCCGGATCCCGGATCTTGTCAGGGACGACAAATCAACGAACTAATCAACTTGGAACAATAATTTTATGAGTAACGCTATTTCAGGATTGTCAGCAATTCACAGTTTGTTTTTAAATCGTAATTATGCCATCTACACCTGCGGGAATGCCTTTTCCTTGATTGGTGTTTGGGTGCAACGTCTGGCGGTGGGGTGGTTGGCTTGGGAGCTAACCAAATCCGGGTTTTGGCTGGGAGCGGTAGCTTTTGCCGATCTTTTTCCAGTTATAATCGTTGCCCCCTTTGCCGGTGTGATCGCCGATTGGTACGACCGGCGAACGATTTTACAGCTGTGCGCAATCCTGGCGTTGATTCAAGCAATTGTGTTGTGTCTTCTCACTGCATTCGACTGGATCAACATCTATGGACTTTTTCTGGCCTCTTTGTTTCATGGGATTGTTATTTCGCTGAATTTGCCGGCTCGCCTCTCACTGGTCCACAGCTTAGTGCGGAGCCATGACATGGCTTCGGCGATTGCGATCAATTCAGTGATGTTCAACCTGGCTCGTTTCATCGGTCCGGCAATCGCTGGGTTGGTAATTAGCGGTTATGGAGTGGCAGTTGCTTTTGCAATCAATGCCATGACATTTCTAACGATGATCCTTGCTTTACTATTTCTCCGTTTACCAGCGCAAGAATTGGCATCACGGCATAAAGGAATCTTCACTGACGCGATGCATGGAATGCGCTATGCCATTTCGCATCCGATCGTGATGCGGATCATGATTTTCATGCTAACCGCTTCTTTCCTTTGTCGGCCGGTCTTTGAACTTCTACCCGGTTTTGCGGATGAAGTTTTTCACCGGGGCGCTGCGGGTTTATCCATCCTGACCTCGGCGGTTGGGTTGGGCGCCATTGTCGGAGGTGTTTGGGTTGCTCAGAGGGGCAAGCATGACGGGCTGCTGACAATTGCGATGGTCAGCCTGGCAATCTCCGGATTGTTCATGATGATTTTTGCAAGTACTGATCAATTCTGGGTTGCAGTAATGGCGATGGCCATTTCCGGGATCACCATGGTGACATTTGGGGTTTCCACGCAAACACTGATCCAACATGCAGTGCCAGGAAAAATGAGAGGTCGGGTGCTCAGTCTCTGGGGTATGATCTTTCGAGGTGGTCCTGCCATAGGCGCTCTACTGATGGGCTGGCTGTCCGGTTTTTTCAGTCTGGGATGGCCTGTTGGAGTGGGTGGGGGTCTCTGCATCCTGGTCATCTTGCTGATGTGGACGCGTTCTATGCCACTGACAGAAAAGCAAGATGTCCCTGAAATGAAGTCAACCGGATGAATTTGCTTTGATTGAAGCTGCTGAAATCAAATTTTACGAAAGAATAAATTCAGGAGTTTAGCCTTAGTAATTTTCATTTGAAGAGAGTGATGGCGAATGAAAAATCCAAATCCCGCACCCAATGGGAAGCCCTGGCAGAGGAAATTAAAAGCGATTTTGGATGGGGTTGCGCCTGCTGCTCGATAAAACACGCCACTGCCGGAAAAGAAAGTGCGCTTACCATTTTTGCGATGGATGGAAACGAATACAACCATAGCAGAGAGAATCTCATTGCCCTCTGCGCAGCCTGCCGTGAAAAAATGGCCTTGGAAGCCCATCAGTATTTTAATTCCCGCACCAACCAACCTTCACTGCTCAAAGGATACGACTACCTATCCCGCATCCATGTCCTCAGGCGTGAAGGGCTGCAAAACCATCAGAAGGAAAAATTGCAAAAAACCCTGCGTGATGCAATGCTGGGCCTCCATCGTAAAAAATACAAACAGCTGCGCTTGTTTGGACGAAAGAAATAAAACCCCCAGTTTTTTAAGAGTCAGAAGATGAAAATGGACCACACTTCAGCGGATACCGCTCCTCCTTCATCGAGAAGAGGGACGAAAGCGGAATACGCCTGTCCCATGCATCCGGAAATTCTCCGGGAACGACCGGGACCCTGTCCCATGTGCGGCATGGCATTGCAGTCATTCGCCATTAGTAAGGAGGAGGAAGACAATACGGAATTAAATGATATGACGCGACGTATGTGGCTGGGTCTTTGTTTCGGGCTTCCCGTTTTTTTTATGGCTATGTCGGAAATGATAGCGGGGCAGCCTCTTCAAAAGATGATACCTGGAACATGGTTGTCTTGGACCCAACTGGTTTTGGCCACGCCAGTGGTTTTCCTGAGTGGCAGGCCGCTTTTCGAGAGGGGTTGGATGTCGCTGGTCAATCGCAGTTTGAATATGTATTCCTTGGTTGCGCTGGGAACGGGCGTGGCCTATGTCTACAGTGTGGTGGCGATCCTTTTTCCGGATATTTTTCCGGAATCCTTCCGGGAACACGAAGGAGGGGTTGCCGTCTATTTTGAAGCGGCAGTCGTCATCACGGTGTTGGTATTGCTGGGGCAGGTCATCGAACTTCGCGCCCGCAATCAGACCAACAATGCGATCCGGGCCCTGCTGGCATTGGCGCCAAAAACGGCACATGTGATTCGGGAAGGTGGCTCCGAGGAAAAAATCTTCCTGGAAGATGCGCAACCTGGTGATCACCTGCGGGTTCGTCCCGGGGAAAAGATCCCTATTGATGGAGTGGTTTTGGAAGGAAGCAGCGTCGTGGACGAATCGATGGTCACTGGCGAATCCATTCCCGTTAAAAAGCAAAAAGGAGACAATATCATTGGAGCGACCGTCAATGGGACGGGAAGTTTTATCATGGAAGTCGGGCGAGTGGGAAAAGAAACGATTTTGGCGCAAATCGTCAAGATGGTCAGTGACGCGCAGCGCAGTAAAGCTCCTATCCAAGGTCTGGTTGATCTTGTTGCGAAATACTTTGTACCGACCGTGGTTTTGATTGCCATCCTGACAACAATCCTTTGGGGAATATTTGGTCCCAAACCGGCGATGGCTTTTGCCTTGCTCAATGCGGTAGCCGTACTGATCATCGCTTGTCCCTGCGCGCTGGGACTGGCGACTCCCATGTCCATTATGGTGGCAACCGGCAGAGGCGCCACGAGTGGAGTGTTGATTAAAACCGCCGAAGCCTTGGAAACGATGGAGAAAGTAAATGCGCTGGTTGTTGATAAAACCGGAACTCTGACAGAAGGGAAGCCCCATTTGACGGCGATTGTTCCGGTTCCCTCTATTACGGAAGAAGCATTACTTCAATGGACGGGAAGTATCGAGCGCAGCAGTGAACATCCACTGGCAGAAGCAATTGTCACAAATGCGCTGGATAAGAACATTCCTTTCTCCGACGTTGAACATTTCCAGGCGATTCCAGGCAAAGGAGTGATGGGGATTGTTGCTGGTAAACAGGTAGCGGTGGGAAATCAAAAGCTTCTGGAAGCATTGAATATAGATCGCAGTTCCCTGGCTGGTCAAGCCGAATTACTGCGTCAAGATGGTCAAACCGTCGTGTTTGCCGCCATCGGAAACCAAATTGCCGGATTACTGGGTATCTCAGATCCCATCAAAGAGACGACAACGGAAGCCATCCAAATGCTTCAGGACGCAGGGCTGCGGGTGATCATGCTCACGGGAGACAGCCGGGTTACCGCTGAAGTGGTTGCCCACAAGCTCCATTTGGATCAGATAAAAGCAGAAGTCTTGCCAGATCAAAAAGTTGATGTCGTCAAAGGCTTGCAGGTAGAAGGATACACGGTGGCCATGGCGGGAGACGGAATCAATGATGCCCCTGCCCTGGCTCAGGCCCATGTGGGAATTGCAATGGGAAACGGAACTGATGTGGCCATGGAAAGCGCAGGCATCACACTCCTCAAAGGGGATTTACGGGGCATCATCCGGGCAAGGAAACTCAGTCAGGCAACCATGCGCAACATCCGGCAAAATCTCTTTTTGGCCTTCATCTATAATATACTGGGAGTTCCAATTGCCGCCGGTGTCCTTTATCCGTTCTTCGGTATTCTTCTCAGTCCCATGATTGCCAGCGTGGCCATGAGTCTCAGTTCCGTCTCCGTTATCGGAAATGCATTACGATTGCGCAATGTAACACTTTGATGAGAGTTCTGTAATCTCTTAAAGATCTTTAAATCCCTTACCTTCCTCCGCCAGCTTCTTCAAGAGAGGGACGGGAGCCAGATGCGCCCCATACCGACTCGCGTATCCTTCAAGAGCGGCAACCACGTTCTTCAGTCCCACCTTATCCGCATAATAGCAAGGTCCTCCACGATAAACCGGCCATCCGTATCCATAGACCCAGACCACATCGATATCCGAAGGTCGCAGGGCGATCCCTTCATCCAATATCTTAGCCGCTTCATTGACCATGGAATATATCATGCGGTTGAGCATGTCTTCTTTTAAAATAGCGGTGCGGGTGATTTGCTTGATTTCAGAAATTTCAAGGATAAGACTCTCCACTTCCGCGTTAGGAATCGGAGTACGACTGCCTCCTTGATAATCATAAAATCCAGCGCCTGTTTTTTGACCACGCCGTCCTCGTTCACAAAGTTGATGGCGGATATCGATTTCTTTGTTCGGAGTTTCGTCCCCTTTCCAGCCTATATCCAAGCCAGCCAAATCGGACATGGCATAGGGTCCCATGGGGAAGCCGAAATCGTAGATCACCTGATCGATTTCATGAGGAAAGGCATTGTGCTGCAACAAGTTTCCTGATTCCACTCCCCGAGCCGCTAACATGCGGTTACCGACAAATCCGTGGCACACCCCCACGACGACGGCGATTTTATTGATCTTCTTAGCCAGGCTCATCACCGTAGCAATCACTTCCTTTGAGGTTTTATCCCCACGGACGATTTCCAAAAGCTTCATCACATTGGCAGGGCTGAAGAAATGCGTCCCCAGGACATCTTCGGGACGGGAAGTTTCCCCGGCAATTTCATTCACATTCAAATACGACGTGTTAGAGGCCAGAACGGCTCCCGGTTTGCAAATTTCGTCCAGCTCCCGAAAAGTTGTTTTTTTGAGCTCCATGTCTTCAAAAACCGCTTCAATGATCATATCAACGTCATGAAACACCTTTTTATCAAGATGTCCTTCAAGCAATGACATGCGTGTTTCCACATCCTGTACAGTGATTCGTCCTTTTTTTGCCGTGTTGGTATAATTTTTTCGAATCACTTCCAGTCCCTGCTCCAATCGTTTCCGACTGGCTTCCACAATTTTCACCGGAATTCCCATGTTGGCGAAATTCATGGCAATGCCACCGCCCATAGTGCCGGCACCGAGGATACCGACCGTCTTGATTTCCCGGGTAGGGGTGTCTTTTGGAATATCGGGAATTTTGTTGGCCAGACGCTCAATAAAGAAAAAGTAGCGTTGGGCTTCCGATTCGGCACTGTCATGACATTGCTGAAACAACTCTTCTTCTTTCTTCATAGCCTCTTCAAAAGGTAAATAAACTGCGCCTTCCACGGCTTGGATAATGGCTTCCGGGGCTTTGAATCCACGGCTTTTGCGGGCAATGCTTTTCCTGAAATCATCGAACAATTCCGGCTTGTTTTTCGCTTCTTCCAATTTTTCATTTTTGTCCCGGATCTTGAGTAAAGGTCGGCCTTCCGCCATTATTTTGCGGGCAAACGCAATCGCCTGTTCCTTGAGATCGCCCCGGACAATTTCTTCGATCAACCCGTATGACAAGGCTTCGGCTGCTCCAATGGGGCTACCTGAGACATTCATTTCCAAGGCTTTCCGTACGCCCATGATTCGAGGTAAACGCACGGTTCCACCGGCTCCCGGAATCAGACCAAGGTGGACTTCCGGTTGCCCCATTTTGGCGGTGGCTGTCGCAATCCGGTAATGACAAGCCATGGCGGTTTCCAGTCCGCCTCCCAGTGCTGTCCCATGGATGGCTGCCACAATCGACTTGGGACAGGCTTCCATGGCATCCAGGACTTCTCTCAATCCTGGAACTCCAGGCACCGGTGGTTTACCAAATTCGGAGATATCGGCACCTGCAAAAAAAGTTCGGCCTTCGCAGTACAAGACCACTGCCTTGATATCGACATGGGCGCCGGCTTCTTTTACGCCATCGTACAATCCCTGCCGGACGTGATGACTGAGCGCGTTGACTGGAGGGTTGTTGGAAATAAGGATTCCAATGTCCCCATAAACTTCAAAAGAAATGGATTTGCTTAGCTGTTTCATGTTGAGACTCCTGTTAAATTTATGAAAAATCGGGGAGTCCATCTCCCCGATTTTTCCGGACTATTTAAATGGCGCACTTCAAAATACAATGGATCTGAGAACGAAGATTAATAAATATGCAGGGAAAAAAGCAAGTCAATCATGCGGGATATCAGAGATTCGAGAAAGATTATGAATTTCCAAAAGAGGAAATTGTTGTGTTAGCGGCATACCAAACCAGACATTCAAGAAAGCCAGTCCAGGGAAGGTTGCCTTGGGACCAGAGGGGAAGCTTGTTCAAAGGCATAGGCAATGCGCAGGGCCATTTCTTCCTGGAAGGGTTTGGCATAGATCATCAAACCAATGGGCAATCCTTTTTTTGTCTGGCCACATGGGATGGAAACTGCGCACAAGTTCAAAATATTGCCAATGGCAGTATTGCGCAGGTATAAAAGATTGTAATGGGTGTAGGTTTGCAGATCATGGTCAATCTCTTCCAGTGGCAGAGAAGGAATTGCCGTGCTGGGGACAATCAAGGCATCCACGTCGGCAAGGGTATGCCCTATCTTTCTGCGTAGCGCAGCCCATTTGCGAGTGATTTCAAAATATTCAAATGCGTTCACATTTCGACCACTGGCCAGGCGGGCGCCCACTACCGGATCGAGTTGTTCTTCATGATCTTCCACCCATTTGCGATTGACGGCGTATCCTTCGGCGGCAATGACCAATCCGCGGGGATTGAGCATTTGTGCTTCTTGGGCTTCTGAAAACTCCCTGCTTTCCACCAAAGCTCCTTGCGAACGGAATACTTCTCCGCAAGCTCGTACTGCTTCGATCACCTCGGGATGGGCATCATCCCAAAATACCGTCTCGGCAAAATAGATGCGCAGGTTTTTTACGCCCCGCTTCATGCTGCGCAAGACATCATGGGGTGTTTGACCTACCGTGGTTTCATCCCCTTCTCCATCGGCACCTTGCATGGCCTGATAAGCCAGTGCGCAATCTTCAACGCTCCTTGCCAGAGGGCCGACACTATCCAGACTCCAACTAAGAGGATAGACACCTTTCCGGCTGATGCGTCCCACTGTGGTTTTCAAGCCGGTGATGCCACATAGAGAGGCGGGAATACGTACCGACCCTCCCGTATCGCTCCCCAGTCCCATGGGAGCCATGCCGGAAGACACTGCAACGCCAGTTCCACTGCTGGAGCCTCCAGGCGCGTGTGGCACGATATGCCAGGGATTGTGAGGGGTACCCTGGTCATGATTGATCCCCACTCCACCAAAAGCAAATTGAACGGTATGGGTTTTTCCAATCAACACCGCGCCAGCTTCTCTCAAACGGCGAATAACCGTGGCATCTTCAGCCGAAATGTTGTTTTCAAGCAGTGAACATCCAGCCTCGGTGGGAAGTCCCCGGACGTCGAATAAGTCCTTGGCTGCATAGGGAATGCCATGTAGGGGTCCGAGATAGTTTCCACTTCGGATCGCTTTTTCGGCCGCCTCCGCTTGTGCCAGAGCCTGCTCATGCAAGACGATTTTGTACGCATGCAACTTTGAGTTCAGAGAGCCGATACGGCCGAGCAGCGTCTGGGTGAGAACTACGGGAGAGAGAGTGCCGGACCGAATTTGGTCTGCCAGTTCTCCAATGCCTTGAAAAAACAAAGGGGGTTTCGCCATAAGAGCCTTCCAACTACTATGAATTCGAAAAAAGAAGAGACATAGGCCGTCCGTATCCAACCCTTTTCATATTGCCATATTTGAATCTATTTTGTGTTGCTACTGATACATTTTTGTTGGAAAATTCACAACTTGAATTGAAACGACAGAAAAAACACTGCTCAAGCAAAAGAAGAAGGCAGTGGTATTTTGAAATAAGGGCATTTAAATGAGTTGACAATCATTGCAGTCGATGTGATAAAGTAAGGTTTTGATACCCAAGACGGATTCCCCGGAGATGTAATCAAGAGGTGAGAAATACCTCGACAAACTGTTAGATAAGGAGAGTTGGATGATCGCCACAGAATATTTTCCCATCCTGATCTTGATTGTGCTGGGGTTGGCGTTCGCAACCATATTTACCCTTGCCGGCATTTTGTTGGGTCCGAAGCGGCGCGGAAAACTGAAGGAAATGCCATTTGAAAGTGGATGGGCTTCCCAAGGATTGGTGGGTCAACGCTATGACGTCAAGTTTTATATGACCGCCCTGATTTTCTTGATTTTTGACGTGGAAATCGTTTTTCTCTATCCATGGGCAGTGAAGTTTCGGGAAATGGGATGGTTCGGCTTTGCCGAGTGTTTTGTCTTTATCGCACTTTTACTGGTCGGCTTGGTTTACGTTTGGAAAAAAGGAGCATTGGAATGGGAGTAGATACGCAATTTCAAGATGGTTTTATGGCCACCACGGTGGACTCGGTGATCAATTGGTCTCGAAAATTTTCTCTTTTCAATTATCCTTTCGTCACCGCTTGTTGTGGTATGGAGTACATGGCCTCGGCCTGTTCGCATTATGACGTGTCCCGCTTTGGTGCGGAAATCCCTCGTTTTTCTCCTCGGCAGGCAGACTTGTTATTTGTTGTCGGTACGATCACTCACAAAATGGCACCGATTCTGAAAACTATTTATGAACAAATGCCACATCCCAAATGGGTGGTTGCATTTGGCGCTTGCGCCGCGTCCGGAGGATTTTACCAGAATTACTCAGTGGTCCAGGGAATCGACCGGATCATTCCGGTCGATACCTATATTGCCGGGTGTCCCCCACGCCCGGAAGCGGTGCTTGACGCTATCATCGAGTTGCAAAATCGCATACAGGAAAAAGGCCCCCGGGGATTCACGGGCATCAATCCCTTGCAGGAACAAACCCCTCGCTACATCTCCAAGAAAAATCCTGAAGAAACTAAAGAAACCCTCATGCTCAGTCGTAAATAGAAAAGGTCGGAGTCTTCTGGTATGTCCACTGAATCGCAAGAAATGGGGAAACTCACGCAGTTACTGAAAGATCAATTTCCCGACACCGTGCGGGATTTTCATAACCACCGTGGGGATGAAACAATACTGATCGACCGCAACCAAATTGTCCCGGTTTGCCAGTTTCTACGTGACGACGATCGTTGCAAGATGGAATTGATGATCGATTTGACGGCAGTGGATTATTGGGAGGAACAACCACGATTCGAAATTGTCTATCATTTCAAATCCCTTAGCCTGAATCATCGTTTACGACTGAAAGTCCGTATTCCGGAAGACGCGTGCGAAATTGATTCGATTCATGCGCTGTGGCAATCCGTGGATTGGTATGAAAGAGAATGTTACGACATGTATGGCATCGTCTTCAAAAACCACCCCAATTTGAAACGGATTCTGATGTATCCCGAATTTGAGGGACACCCGTTGCGCAAAGATTATCCCACCGACAAAGAGCAACCGCTGGTCGAAATGCGGGTTGTCTATGAACGTCATGATTATAAAAGGTCTTAATGGAAGAAGCGTTGCAAAGCCAAACCCCACTTGGCAATCCGGAAGAACAAGCGGATGCGTCCACGATGATGATTGAAATCGGGCCGGCTCATCCGGCGATGCATGGCATCGTGCGCTTTACTACCTGGATTGACGGAGAAGAAATCGTAGAAATGATCCCGGATATTGGCTACTTGCACCGGGGATTCGAGAAGGAATCTGAAAATTCCAAATGGATCCAAATCACGCCATATACCGATCGATTGAACTATGTGTCCCCGCTCCTTTGCAACATTGGTTATGCCGAAGGCGTCGAAAAACTATTTGGCGTGGCAGCGCCGCGGCGCGCCCAATTCACACGCGTGATCATGGGAGAAATCTCGCGCATTACCGACCACCTGACATGTGTGGGAGCAGCTGCTATGGAAGTCGGCGCCTTCACTTTTTTTCTTTGGTTCGTCAAGGCACGGGAGTTTTTGTGGGAGTTGGTCGAGCAAGTCACCGGTGCCCGCCTGACTACCAATTGGACCCGGATTGGAGGCAATGCCACGGATTTGCCAGACGGATTTCTCCAAGAGCTTCACAAACGATTGGAAGAGGTCAAAGGCATATTAAAGGAATGCGACAGTTTACTGACCCGCAACAAAATCTTTATCGATCGAGTCAAGAATGTGGGAACCATCTCCAAGGAAGACGCCATTTCTTTTGGCTTCACGGGTCCCATGTTACGCGCCTGCGGCGTGCCATACGATATCCGCCGCGCAGACAGTTACTCGATTTACGATGAACTGGATTTTGAAATACCCGTGGGCACCGTGGGGGATTGCTTCGACCGTTATCTGGTCCGTATGGAAGAAATGTGGCAAAGCATTTCCATTATCGAGCAAGCCTCTGACAAAATGCCGGCGGGACCGATCGCGGTCGATGATCGTCGACTCACCCTGCCGGATAAAAAACAAGTGTTTGGAGACATCGAAGGCTTGATCGACCATTTCAAAATTGTGATGGAGGGACACCTTCCTCCGGCAGGGGAGGTTTATATGCCCACGGAAGGAGGAAATGGCGAACTCGGGTATTATCTGGTTTCTGATGGCTCCGGTGAACCGGTCAAGTGCCGAGTGCGTCCCCCTTGTTTCAATTTTGTTGCCGCAATGCCGCACATGTGCAAGGGAGAATATGTTGCGGATATTGTGCCGATTTTTGGTTCCGTCAATATGATAGGCGGAGAATTGGACCGCTAAAAATCAGGAGTTTCACTAAATGAGGACCTGACCGTTAAATTGTAAAACTACGGAGGTTTTTTATCGTATGAGTGTCATTATCAGCATCCTTCTCATTCCTCTCGTTCAGACGATTCTCAAAATCGTGGTGATCATCTTTCTGTTTGTCATGCCGCTGGCCACCGTTCTCACGTTGATGGAGCGCAAATGGAGTGCCATGATCCAGGATCGTGTCGGTCCCAATCGAGCCAATATACCTTTTCTAGACAATTTTCGAGGACGTGGCGCGATGCATATTGCCGCAGATGGTTTGAAATCAATTTTCAAGGAAGATTTCATCCCGGAAGGCGCTGACCGATTTTTATTCACTATAGCCCCTTATTTTGGGTTTGCCGCCGGAATGGCAATTTTTGCCATCATTCCCTTTGCCGGTCCCATCGGGGATTTCACCTTTCAAATCACCGACGTGGAACCCGGACTTTTGTACATTTTTGCGATTACCTCTCTCGGAGTATACGGCTCTGTTCTGGCAGGCGCCGGTTCGAACAGCAAATTTGCCCTGCTTGGCGGAATCCGGGCGTCTTCTCAAATGTTGTCTTATGAAGTGTTCATCGGTCTCTCCCTGTTGGGGATTTTCATGGTCTATGAATCGACTCGAATCAGTGTGATAGTGGACGGTCAAAACACTTATTGGTTTGGCAACTTGATTCCCAAATGGGGAATTTTAACGCAGCCTTTGGGTTTCGTACTATTTTTTGTTGCCATGATCGCCGAAACCAAGCGCGCGCCCTTCGATGCGCCGGAAGGGGAATCAGAAATTGTCGGCGGATATTTTCTGGAGTACTCGGGTATGCGGTTTGCGGCTTTCATGCTGGCGGAATATATCGCCGTGGTCGGGGTTGCGGTATTGATGGTGACATTGTTTCTCGGCGGCTATCACATCCCCTGGCTCCATTTGTGGGAAAGCGCGCCTCAATGGATCGTCACTTTGCTGCAAATCAGCAAATTTTCCATACTCACAGTCTTTTTCTGTTGGCTGCAAATTCAGATTCGTTGGACGATTCCCAAGTTTCGTTTTGACCAAACCATGGCGTTGGGTTGGAAAAAACTGCTACCGATCTCCTTGGCAAATGTTTTAGTCACCGCCGTCATAATCCTGATGGTCAATTGATCCCTTTGATGAAAAATAGCGTCTCTTCTTTTCCAATACAAATGAGCAGAAATCATGGAACTCAAAGTAAAAACGGTAAAACGTGTTGATGGTTTTCAGGAAGCTTTCTATCTAATTGCAATTTTGAATGGACTGCGCTTGACCGTCCGCCATTTCATAAGGAATTTGTTGGGTGCCAAAGATGTGGTGACCATTCAATATCCAGAGAGGCTGCGTCCGGTTTCTCCACGCTGGAGAGGACGGCATCGCCTGACCAGACGAGAGGATGGGTTCATCAAGTGCGTGGCCTGCTACATGTGTGAAACGATTTGCCCGGCGCAGTGCATCTTTATTGAAGCAGGGGATCATCCGGATTTATCAATTGAAAAATATCCGGTAGTCTTCGACATTGATGAGTTGCGATGTGTTTTTTGCGGATTGTGCGTGGAAGCCTGCCCGAAAGAAGCAATTCGGATGGACACGGGAGTTATCGCCATGGCCTATTCTTCCCGAGGCCGCTTCGATTATACTCGTGATTTGTTGAAGGATTCTTACAAACCCAACAAAGAAACAAAATATACGAATATCCCACTTCCCAAAACAGATGAAGCGCTACCCAACTCTCAGGGTATTCCTACCACCTGATCGATATTCCAACTCGGTTCATGCGGACACGCGAGTCATTCACTCCTGAAGAAGAAGTCTTACTTGCTCCTTATGTGACCAATACGGATCAATCGATTTTTGTCCTGAAGAATCTTCCTGAAGTGATCAAGGGAGCTTTATTTTCCCGCTATTCCCGCTCCACCCTGGGCTTGCGACGTTTATTGCTCAAGGAATTCATACAAAATCACGACTCCGCATTTCAAGAGATGCAGGGCAAATACAGCGGGCAGCGAGCCCAAGACTCTTTGGCGGTCGAACGTGCTCAGGATTTTTATGATCGCATATTGGATGGCTATGGTGATGATTCGATTGGAGAACTGGGAGGTGCGCATTTGGCGATTGAAGACATTTCCATCCTGGCCACCAAACAACTTCAAGACGCCCGCATTGGTGGCTCTCCTTTGGAAAAATCAACCCGGTACGTGACCTTTGGTAAAAAGGTGAAAAACGATTATATGTTTTACAAAGACCTACAGATACTGAACTCGTCCCACAAATCCCTTTACCTGGAAATCAACCGCTTTCTGTTTGATACCTATGTCGGTCTTTTTGAGCCCGTCAGCGCCCATGTTCGGAATTGGATGCCAAGGGAATCTGGTATGAGTGAGGGCGGCTACAATCGTTCGGTGCGCGCCAAGGTATTCGATGTCATCCGCGGACTTTTACCGGCATCCACTCTGACCAATATGGGGATCTTCGGCAATGGGCGTTTTTTCGAAGCCTTGCTTTCCAAACTGCATACCAACCCACTCCGCGAATTGCAAGAGACCGCACGGGTCACACACGGGGAACTGCGCAAAGTCATCCCTTCATTCGTGCGACGTGCTCACTGGCAGCACCGTCATTTCCGAAGTTATCGAAACTTTACGACAAAAACACAGAAGTTATCCCGGAAAATCGCGTCCCGGTATCTGTCCGAGACGCCAGTAGAGCGTGCGGAATTAGTACGATTGATCGACTATGATCCCGAAGCGGAAACCAAATTGATCGCTGCCTTGCTCTATTCCCATTCCAGCCGGCCGCTTTCCGAAATCAGAAAGGTCGTTGCCCGGCTTTCTCAGGGAGAAAAAGAACAAATCATCCGGGAAAGTGTGGCTCTTCGGGAAAACCGGCGACATAAACCGGGACGAGAATTAGAAATGGTTTTCTATACTTTTGATATACAGGGAGACTATGGCATGTACCGGGACCTCCACAGACACCGAACACTGACCCAAGAACGACAATTGCTTTCCACGCGCTTTGGCTATGACATGCCCCGGGAAATAGAAGCAGCCGGGGTGGCGAACCTTTACCGTGATGCCATGAGACGAGCTGAAGATGCCTATGAAACCATTGCGGCGGACTTTTCTATCGAAGCTCAATATGTGGTCCCGCTCAGCTACAACATTCGTTGGTACATGCACATCAACCTGAGAGCCTTGATGTGGCTTATCGAGTTGCGCAGTGCGCCCCAAGGGCATGAGAATTACCGCAAAGTGGCGCAGGCGCTGTTCCTCAAAGTCAGGGAGGTTCATCCATTGCTGGCACAATACGTCAAATTCGTGGACTTGGACTCTTATCCTTTAGGACGCTTGGTAGGCGAAAGTCGGCAGGAAGAAAAAGAACAATTTTCTGTCTTCAATAGGCAATAGCAAAAATAACTTCCTGCGCGGATAGTTCTCCAGTGAAAATACAAGACCCCGGTAGTGGGTCTTCCTCCAGCGGGATGCAGCGGATGGTAGCTTTGGTCTCTTCCTTGATTTGCGCTTCCACCGCGGAAGATCCATTCCAATGCGCACGGATAAATCCTCCTTTGTTATTCAGTACTTCCTTGAATTCCTCGTAGCTGCTCACCGAAGTCGTATTATCTTCATGAAATCTCATTGCAGTCTGGTAGAGCGCATGCTGGATTGCATCCAGCGTAGTCATCACGGTTGCTTCAATCGTTTCCAGAGGGACAGGCTGTTTTTCGCGATTGTCACGCCGGACCAGCATCCCCACTGCATTTTTTACATCTCGCGGTCCAATTTCGATGCGCAGTGGAACCCCCTGCTGCACCCAGTGAAAAAATTTTTCGGCAGGCCGCAGATCCCGCAGATCCAATTTAATACGCAAGGGATCAATGTGCTCGGCAAGACGCTTGCGCAGGGATTCGGCAAATTCAACAACGGGACCTTTGTCTTCTTCCTTGGTGATAATAGGAACAATTGCCACCGCAACCGGCGCAATCCGGGGAGGAATGATCAAACCATCATCGTCGCCGTGTGTCATGATCAGACCGCCAATCATGCGGGTGGAACAACCCCAACTTGTCGTATAAGCATGCTGCCGTTCGTTGTCGCGTCCCAAAAACCGGATATCGAATGCTCTTGCAAAATTTTGCCTCATATTATGCGAAGTGCCAGCCTGCAACGCTTTGCCGTCCTGCATCATGGCTTCCACAGTGTAGGTCGCGTCAGCGCCGGGGAATTTTTCGGAATCCGTCTTTTGTCCCTTGATAACCGGAATGGCCAGATACTCTTCCTGGAATTTTCGATAGATTTCCAACATCTTCAGGGTTTCTTCCTGGGCTTCTTCATACGTTTCATGGGCGGTATGTCCTTCCTGCCACAAAAATTCCGAGGTTCTCAGGAACAAACGGGTACGCATTTCCCAACGCATCACATTACACCATTGATTGATCAATAGCGGTAAATCCCGATAACTATTGATCCACTGGGAATACATATGGCCGATTACGGTTTCCGAAGTGGGGCGCACCACTAAAGCCTCCTCGAGTTCCCGGCCACCACCGTGCGTGACCACGGCGCATTCCGGACTGAACCCTTCCACGTGGTCTGCTTCTTTTTCCAAAAAACTTTGTGGAATCAATAAAGGGAAATACGCATTGACATGTCCGGTTTTCTTGAACATTCGATCCAACTGCGCCTGCATGGCTTCCCACAGCGCATAACCTGTCGGACGAATCACCATACATCCTTTGACTGGAGCATAATCAGCCAGTTGTCCGGCTTTGATTACGTCCAGATACCATTGGGAATAATTTTCGACCCTCCGCGTGATATTTTTTGCCATGATGCTGCAAACTCCGTCGACATGGTTTGTATTGAAATTCGATAGCAATGTCTTAACATGCTTTTTCCCCATCCTCAAGGTTTCCCCCCTGGAAAAATCCGACGCTGCGAGAAAGTCGGCGTTTCGAACAAAAAGAAGTTTGCATATTGTCTGTCATCTCAGGTATAAAATTATAATGAAGGTATTCAATCTCTTCCAAGGATAGGAGAGGCCTTCTTTATACATTCGATTTTGAATAGGAGACAATCTTGTTTGCTAATAAAAGAAAGACAATCAGTAACGCCAACACCACTTATGTTGGCGACGGGATGAAGATCGAAGGGAAACTTCGGTGTTCGGGCGCGATTCGTATTGATGGAGAAGTTCATGGCGATATCGACTGCCAGAATGAAGTGACAATCGGCCCCTCCGCCACCATTATGGCAACAATCCATGCGGAGCGAGTGTTGGTCAATGGTAGAGTGGAAGGGAGTTTGTTTGCCAGGGACCAATTGGAGGTGCTTGCGGAAGGACACATTGTGGGCAACGTCTCCAATCCTCCCGGGAAACTGATCATCCATGAAGGCGCTGTGATCGAAGGACAGTGCTTCACCTATGAAGCTCCGAAAAAACTGATTTCGGTGGAAGGAAAATCCAACAACAAAGATCCCAAAAAACTGCCCGCCAAGGACTCGAAATTGTTGGAAGGCGTCTCCCAAGAAAATAAGGCAACAGGGTATGGGAAATAAACCACCCTTTGTTAATCATATTCCGCGCTGTCCTTTTGCTGAATTGTATTCTCAGGCCGGCCGTTTAAAGATCATTCAGAACGGTCTGCCTTTTACGCTTGCAGCCGCACAAGCCATTCAGGCATCGCTCCCGCTACTCAATTTGGTCAGTCTCCCCCTTCTTATTGGAACCAATCAGTTTTTCGCGAGGTTTTCCAGTTTGTCATTGCACCTCCAAGTTTGATCGCGGAAGGCACGCTTTGGGCGGTTTCCGGTAAAGCTGCGGGAACCATTTTAGTAATGACAGGCAGGGCATTACGAGCAATTTCAAAAGTAGCGTTGGTACAGCGGTGCCGCTGTTCATCCAATCTCAAAGACAGTGGATCGTTTGTTGCTTGAAACTTGACTATCAAACAACTTTTCCGCGCAGTCTGGGCCAATCCTTGATGCTTTATTCCCAGGGTTGACCAGGGATAGCGAATCCAGTGGCCTCGATAAGAGATCCCTTGCTGCCAGAGTAGGAGAAATTTTTGGGTTTTTTTCAAATCCTCAGGAAGCGCGTGGAGGGAATGAAGCCTGTTTGGATGTACCCCAATGCGGACATTCAATCCACCACTGCCATGAAAACTCTGGTACTCCGTCTGCAAATACCCCTGCACCGGGATGTGAAATGGGATTAAACGCGTGAGAAAAAGTGGCGAAGCAACCGGGTTCCCCACGTCTTCCACGTATGAGAAATCACATTGTCCCCAAAAATACAAGACATGAGGTGTTTGATCATCACGGATCAATTCCACTTTCCCCAAATCAACAGGACAGGTATGGCCTGCTTTAAAAATCCGGGCAACGGATTCCAAACACCCCCTTGGATTCGCAGAATAGACCAGCATGTCCCAGTCCCGGAGTGGCCAAAAGCCAATTGCCATTTTATTGCGTATTTCTTGTGGAAGGCGCATCAAAGAGTTGATTCCCACAAAATGACTGCGTTGGTCTCCAATCAGGATAATCTTCTTTGCTCCTCCTTGCACCGCATTTTCAACCAGACTTGACACTGAATTTTCCGAATGGGTCTGCAAGAGGCGGGCAGGCGCCATTTGGTCCATGAAACGGGGGGCGATTTTTTTCCAGAACAAGCCCACTCTACCTCTTCTTGCAAATTCATCAACGATGAGAGTAGTGGAAAGCATTCCAGGTTTCTAAAGCGCCATTTTCGTCAATATTGCGTCCACTTGCTGATGCAAAGCTGGCAGTGAGCCGTTATTTTCAATCACAACGTCCGCTTGCTTGCGGCGGGCTTCGTTGTTCAGTTGGGCGTTCAGGCGCGCTTTTGCTTCTTCAGGCGTGAATTGATTCCGCCGGCCCAAACGAGCCATGGCAATGGCCGGATTTGTTTCCACGACCCATATTTGCTGAAACCTGGTAATAAAATTGGTTTCCTGCAAGAGCGCTGCTTCCAAAAATATCAAACCTGCTCTGGAATGCGAAGCGAATTCTTCCATTTCTTCCGATATCATGCTCCTGATCAAGGGATGGGAGATCTGATTCAGTTTTTTCAATTTACGGGGATTGTTGAAAACAATGTTTCCCAATATCCGGCGATTGATCGATGCGTCTTGATTCAAGATTTCCTCCCCAAATGTTTCAACGATTTTATGGTAGGAAGGTTGTCCGCACTCCAGAACCCGGTGACCCAACTTGTCTGCGTCAATCACATGAAAGCCCTGTTTTCTCAAATATTCCGCAACAGTGCTTTTCCCGGAAGCAATCCCTCCTGTGAGTGCAATCATCGGAAGTGGCTTCTCCTCCATTTGTCCCCGTGGAGCAAGGTGGATAAACACTTTTCAAAACCATGAAGAAATGGTAATAATTGCAGGTTTAATCTTTTCCGCTGCAGAGTCAATTCAAAATCCTTACTCCATAATACTGCGCATTCCATGTCTTTGATCGTTCAAAAATTTGGTGGAACCAGTTTAGGGCGTGCAGAGCGTCTGCAACAGGTTGCGAACATCGTCCGGCAAACAGCCGAGCGTCATTCGGTCATCGTCGTTGTTTCGGCCATGAGCACCTACAAAAAATCTGAAGGGATCACGAGCCGGCTTCTTCAGGCAGGAGAAAATTCCATTGGAGGAAAAGACTATTCTAAAATAATAGAGCTTATAGAAAACACTCATTTTGATGTTTTGGAGCAGTCCATACATTCAGTTGCATTGCGGGATAGAGTGGAAACGGATATCCACGAAGAACTCCAACATTTGAAGTCTTTCTTGGAAGCTATCCATGTGATCCGGGAAATTTCTCCTCGTTCTCAAGATCTCATTGTTGGCACAGGAGAGCGTTTGTCGGCCCAGGTCCTTTCCGGTATTTTAGAGGAGTGGGGAATGGAGAGCGTTTATGTGAATCTATCGGAAATCGCACCCCATGGTCTGGACGGGATTGACCCGCAATTCAATGTGAAGCTGCAGCGGCTCATCGCCCAAAAGCTACCCGAGGAGCAAGGGACAATTCCGGTTGTTACAGGTTTTTTTGGTTTTGTGACTGAGGGAATCATTGCCGGTGTGGGCCGTGGCTACACTGATTTCACCGCGGCGTTGATTGCCGCTCATTGCCGTGCCAGGGAATTGCAGATTTGGAAGGAAGTGGATGGCGTCTTCACGGCAGACCCCAACAAAGTACCGGCGGCAAAAGTACTTGATCATATTTTTCCCAATGAGGCTGCTGAATTGACTTATTTTGGCTCGGAAGTCCTGCATCCCTTCACAATGGAATGCGCAATGGCGAGTTCTGTTCCCATTCGAATCAAAAATACCTTTGCCCCGCAAAAACCGGGAACTGTCATTCTACCTCAGGAAGTCGCCACGACGCCCTTATATCAGAAACTCCGCCCGGAACGGACGGCAGTTGCCGTGACGGCAAAGAGTGATATCACCGTCATCAACATCTATTCCAACCGCATGCTGAATTCTCCGGGGTTCATGGCAAGAGTTTTTGAGATCTTCAGGAAACATCGAATCGTGATCGACCTGGTATCGACTTCGGAGGTCAATATTTCTTGCACTGTGGACCGTCAGAGTGGATTGTTGGAGATGGAAGAAGATCTCCGTAAATTGGGCAAGGTGACGATCATTCCAGACCGGGCCATCCTCAGTCTGGTGGGTGAAAATATGAAACGCGTACCTGGAGTGGCAGGGAGGATGTTCTCAGCCCTGGCTCGAAATAGCATCAATATCGAGATGATTACGCAAGGCGCGTCGGAGATCAACATTTCCTGCGTCATCAAGCAGGAGGATGCCCTCGAGGCTCTGCAAGTGATCCATCAGACATTCTTGGAAACACCTGATGAATGATAGAAAAATCCATCGCTTGTTTCAGAAATTGCAGAAAGCCATCCCGGAACCCGTCACGGAATTGCGGCACCGCAATCCTTTCGAGCTTTTAATCTCCGTAATTCTCAGCGCGCAGGCAACCGATAAGTCGGTAAATCTGGTGACCCCCACCCTGTTTGAAAAATATCCGACACCACAAGATCTAACAAACGCGGGGGAGAGAGTGGTATTGGCAATCATCAAAACCATTGGGTTGGCAAAGACGAAAGCAGCGAACATCGTCAAAACCAGCCGGATCCTGGCGGAGCAACATGACAGCTCCGTGCCCCACAATCGTGAGGAACTGGAAGGATTGCCGGGTGTGGGAAGAAAAACAGCCAATATCATCCTCAACACTGCTTTTGGCGAGGCTGTCATTGCAGTGGATACCCACGTCCTCAGGGTTGCCAACCGCATTGGCCTTGCTTCGGCAAACATACCGGAAAAAGTGGAAGAACAACTGATGGAGGTGATTCCCCGGAAATGGAAAAAAGATGCCCATCATTATCTGGTACTGCACGGCCGCTACGTATGCAAAGCCAGAAAACCGGACTGTCTCCAATGTCCGATTGCGCAGGAATGTGAATATCCCGAAAAAACACGTTGAGGAGCGCAGCCGGCACTTTCAGGACGTACTAGCCCTAAACAGCCGCTTGACCTCCTGTTTCATCACTTTGCCCATTGTATTGCGTGGCAGAGTTGCAACAATCGATAAATGGCTGGGAACCTTATAAGGCGCCAAACGGGTTTTCCCCCATTCTCTCAATGCTTCTAACGATAGAGAGGCATCGGGTTGCAAAACAACGGCTGCCGAAACCCGCTCACCCCACTCCAAATCAGAGCTTCCGACTACGGAGCATTCGCTGATTGCCGGATGCTCCTGAAGGGTATCCTCAATTTCAAGGGCCGAAATTTTGAATCCTCCCGATTTGATGATGTCGACCGAATTCCTACCCAAAATGCGAAAATATCCCTCTTCGATCACCGCCGTGTCTCCCGTGCAAAACCATTTGTTCCTGAACGATTGCCGGGTGGCGTCAGGATCATTCCAGTATTCCACAAAAATAGTTTTCCCTTGCGCTTGGATTTCCCCGGGAACCCTTTCTTCCGTGATCGCATTATCTTTTTCATCAACCAGCCGCACCGTCACCCCGGGTAAAGGAACCCCCACGTAGCCGGGTCTGCGCTCCCCATGCAAAGGATTGGAAAGAGCCATTCCGATTTCGGTCATGCCATACCTCTCCAATAAAGTGTGTCCGCTGATGAATCGCCACGATTCAAAAACACGGACCGGCAAAGCTGCCGAACCGGAAACCATCAAACGCAATTTGGCGCAGGCTGAAGAGAATCGCTGCTGATCTCTTGCAGACGCTTCCTGCCAGTATGCGATCAATTTGACGTAAATCGTAGGGACGGCCATAAACAACGTGAATGGTTCATTGAAGAATTTATGCCAAACTGTTTCAGCATCAAATTTGGGCAAAATCTCGCAAGTGGCTCCGCTCCACAGTGCGCATGAGAGGACGTTGATGATCCCATGGACATGATGGAGCGGGAGGACATGCAAAATATAATCATTGTCCCGCCAACCCCAGGCATCGATCAGACACTCGATTTGCGCGGAAATGATACCGTGCGTGGTCACAACACCTTTGGGACGACTGGTGGTGCCGCTGGTATACAGAATCATCGCCTTGCGATTCGAATGGACCGCGGGTAGCTGTATCTCTTGATCTGCTTTGAGATCCCGGATAAAAACTGACTTCACTGCAAATTTTCGAGCAAGAGCTTGCGCGCTACCACGGAACTGCTCGTGCCCGACCAGAAGATCGGCTTCGGAATTTGCCAGGACATATTCCAATTCAGGAAAAGGATGGGAAAGACAAAGCGGAACCGCAATGCCACCGGCCAGCCAAATTCCCCATTGAACCATCACATAATCAAAACCGGAGGGAACCAGGAAAGCGACTCGCCTTTCCTTCAAGTCATCGTCACCGGCAAGCAACACGGATGCCGTCCTTCGAGCGGCTTTCAATAATTTTTCGTAACTATGTTTGCCCTGCTGGTCGACAATGGCGGTTTTGTCCCCGTACGAAGCCGCCTTTTCGATCAGAGGGATCTTGATTTTTGCAGTCATTGGGACACTCTCCGGAAAATCGCTGTAACATGCCACCTGTCCTCATTAGTATTTTTGAATGTGAAAAAACACAAATCTTTTTCAGGTTTGCTGGAATCTTGCGGAAATCATGATTACTTACGATAGGTGCTTTATTTTTCCCTGAATTCAAGATAGAGTCTGGAATTTAAATCATCATCTTGTCTCGCGCCAGTTCAAGGAATGTTATGTTTGGCATCGGCATGCCTGAATTGATAATTATTTTAGCGATTGCCCTGGTCGTGATTGGTCCGCAAAAATTTCCTGGTTTTTTGCGTTCTCTCGGGCGAGGTCTGGCGGAGTTCAAGCGGACGAGCAATGAAATCAAACAAACTGTTCAGGATGAGATGGATAAGGTTGCTGAAGAAACCCATTTAAAAGACATTAAAAACTCGATAGAAAGCGATTTAAAAGAAGTCAAAGATGGTTTCCAGCTACCCTATGATTGGTCGTCAACGCCTAAAATAGACGCAATGGCCGATGCCATTGAAAAAACCGGTGACTCTTCTTCAAGACCTGAGCCAAAAGAAGCGGTTTCCTCCGTGAGCAAGGGAAAGGAAGAAGCCACAGACCGGTGTTTGGACGAAACTCGGGCTGAAGAAGCAAAATCCAAAGCAGAAGAGTGATGGTGGACCCCCTTGCCGACCAAATCATGCGAAAGGTCAAGCAGGCTGCCGGATTATATCACCGGCTGGTAGTGGTCGTCGCGCGGGCGGGCGCCGGCAAAACCACTGCATTGCGGGACGTGCGGGATCGCAGCGGAGCGCCCCTGGTGAACGTAAACCTCGAGCTTTCCCGCCGGATGCTGGAACTGACCGAGCGCCAGCGAGCCTTGCGGTTGCCCCGGCTTCTTCGTGAGATCGTCGGCAATGTCGGTGAAGAGATGATCCTGCTCGACAACGTTGAAATCATCTTCGACGTCGGCCTGAAACAGGATCCGCTGCGTCTGCTCCAGGGCCTCTCCCGCAACAAGACCGTGGTGGTCGCCTGGAACGGCGCTGTCGTTGAAGAATTTTTAACCTATGCCTCTCCCGCGCATGCGGAGTACAGACGCTATCCGGTGCGCGATTTTTTAGTGATAAGTCCACAGTTGACGATTTGAAGACGGCAAATTCAATTGCCAGAGAGCAGACGTGATGAAATACGGTGACCTGATCCGCTTCGAGCCCATCGAGTCTGTCGTCCAACTGCGAGATGCCAACGAGGCGACTGCAGTCCGACGGCTTGTCGAAACCTACGTTATCTCCGAGGAGATGGCGGAAAAACTGGCGCAGCTGGTTATCCCCCAGTTGCAATTCGAGCAGCCCACCGACAACAAAGGCCTGCTGGTGGTCGGCAACTACGGCACCGGTAAGTCCCACCTCTTGTCGGCGATTTCCGGGTTCGCTGAGAACCCTGACCTTGCCGCCAGCCTCAACAACACCGAAGTAGCGAACGCTGCCGGAAAAATCGCTGGCCGCTTCAAGGTGATCCGTACCGAGATCGGAGCCACCACCATGTCCCTGCGGGACATCCTCGTAGCCGAGTTGGAAGAGCATCTCACGGCAATGGGCGTGAACTATGGCTTCCCCTCTGCCGAACAGGTGTCCAACAACAAACCGTCCTTTGAAGAAATGATGTCTGCTTTCCACCGGGAGTTCCCGGACCATGGTCTGCTTCTCGTGGTGGACGAGTTGCTTGATTACCTGCGCAGCCGCAGGGACCAGGAACTCATCCTGGACCTGAATTTCCTTCGTGAAATTGGTGAGGTTTGCAAGGACCTGCGTTTCCGCTTCATGGCGGGAGTACAGGAAGCCATTTTCGACAGCCCGCGTTTTTCCTTCGTCGCGGACAGCATCCGCCGGGTGAAGGATCGCTTTGAGCAGGTTCTTATCGTCCGTAGCGATATCAAATTCGTGGTAGCAGAACGGCTGCTCAAGAAGACCGGTGAACAGCAGACCAAGATACGCGAGTACCTGACACCCTTCGGCAAATTTTACGGACTCATGAACGAACGCATGGATGAGTTTGTCCGCCTCTTTCCGGTACATCCGGACTACGTCGACACCTTCGAGCGAGTGACTGCCGTGGAGAAGCGTGAGGTTTTGAAGACGCTCTCGTCGGCCATGAAAAATATGCTCGACCAGGACATGCCGAACGATCGACCCGGGCTCATCGCCTACGACGGGTATTGGACCAATTTACGGGAGAACCCTTCGTTCCGCGCTGTTCCGGATATCAGGGCGGTCATCGACTGCAGCCGGGTGCTGGAATCCCGCATCCGGCAGGTCTTCACGCGTCCGGCTTACAAGCCCATGGCATTACGGATCATCCATGCCCTGTCGGTCCACCGGCTGACAACCGGCGACATATACGCTTCTCTGGGCGCGACTGCCCGGGAGCTACGGGACGGGCTCTGCCTCTATCAACCGGGCATCGAAGAACTGGGTGGCGATCCGGCCGATGATCTGCTCTCCCAGGTGGAAACCGTCTTGCGTGAGATCCACAGGACGGTCAGCGGGCAATTCATCTCCTCGAACCCGGACAACCAGCAGTTCTATCTCGACCTGAAAAAGACCGACGACTTCGACGCGCTGGTCGAAAAACGGGCGGAGAGCCTCGACTCCTTTCAACTGGATCGCTACTACTACGAGGCCTTGAAAAGGGTCATGGAATGTACGGACCAGACCTACGTGACCGGTTACAAGATCTGGCAGCATGAGTTGGAATGGTTGGAGAGAAAAGTCTCGCGTCAGGGATACCTCTTTTTTGGTGCGCCCAACGAACGTTCCACCGTCGTTCCACCCCGGGATTTCTACCTCTATTTCATCCAACCCTTCGATGCTCCGCACTTCAAGGATGAAAAGAACTCCGACGAGTTGTTCCTGAGACTGAGCAACATGGACGACGATTTCCGTACCGCTCTCAGGAACTATGCGGCATCCCTGGACCTGTCTTCCACCTCATCGGGGTATGCCAGCTCCACCTATCAATCCAAGTCATCCCTTTTTCTGCGGAGTTTGCAGCAATGGCTGCAAATGCGCATGGCCGATGCCTTCGAGGTTACCTACCAGGGGCGCGCCAGATCGCTCACGGAATGGGCCAGAGGTCAGTCGATCCGGCAACTGTCCGGCATCGACTCTCATGAACGTATCAACCTCCGCGATATGGTCAATACCATCGCCGGCATTTGTCTGGGAACCCATTTCCAGGATCAGGCACCTGAATATCCTTCCTTTTCGGTGCTCATCACCAGCGACAACCGGGACCAGGCCGCGCAAGACGCCTTGCGCGCTATCGCAGGCCAGAAGCGAACCAGGCAGGCTACAGCGGTACTCGATGCCCTGGAACTGCTCGACGGCGAACGCTTCGATCTCGACCAATCGAAGTATGCCGGGCACGTCCTCGGGCTGTTCAGAAAGAAAGGACACGGTCAGGTGGTCAATCGCTCCGAGTTGATTCACGACGACAAGGGTGTGGAGTATATGGACAAAGACCAGCTGCGTCTGGAACCGGAATGGGTCGTGGTTGTGCTGGCCGCCCTGGTCTATTCAGGCGATCTGGTTCTCGCCGTCCCTGGCATGAAGTTCGACGCTACCAACCTGCCGCAGTTGGCGGGGACCGGCCTGAATGAACTCACCAAATTCAAACACATAGAACGGCCCAGGGACTGGAATCTCCCGGCGATCAAAGCCTTGTTCGAACTGCTTGCTCTCACGCCCGGTATGGGGCAGTTGGTCACCCAGAGCAAAGATGAACCCGTCCGGGAATTGCAGCAAGCCATTTCCAGGCATGTAGAAAAACTGGTGTTCGCGCAGCAGAGTCTGCAAAGTGGGTTGTCCTGCTGGGGACGCAACCTGCTGAGCCAGGAAGAGGTGCGGGAACTCGGCAAGCGGTTTGACGAGACCAAGAATTTCCTGGAATCACTGCAGGTCTACAATTCGCCCGGCAAGCTCAAGAACCTTCGTTACAGCGATGAGGACGTCGTCACGCACCGGGACGGGCTCGATGCGCTGCAGGAAGTTGAATCCCTCCAGTCACTGGTGGCCGATCTCGCTACCACCGCCTCATTCCTTTCCACTGCGGAAGCGGTGCTGTCCGCAGAGCACGAATGGGTGGACAAGATGAAAGCCGTACGAGACGCAGTCCTTGATCAACTCATCGATCCTGACAGGCGCGGCGCATCGATGTTCCCGCAGCAGACCCGGCGCGAAATGAGCGAACTCAAGAAAGCCTACGTACGGATCTACCTGGAGTTACACGCCAGGGCCCGGCTGGGCGTGAACGACGACGAGCGCAAGACCAGACTGATGGGAGACGAACGGCTCAAGGTGCTGCAGAAACTGTCCTCCATCGATTTGATGCCCAGTCAACAATTGACCGGCTTTCAAAATCGTCTGGCCGGATTGCAGAGTTGCTTTGCCCTGACCGAACAGGAGATGATCGTCTCGCCCATCTGCCCGCACTGCAACTACAAACCGGGTGCGGAATCACCTGCCGCCCCTGGCGGAACGATCCTTGATGGTTTGGAGGACGAGTTGGACAAACTGCTGGCCAACTGGACCTGGACAATACTGAACAATCTGGAAGACTCCACCACCAGGGAGAACCTGCACCTGCTCCAACCCGAATCCAGGGAGTTGTTGAACGACTTCATCGAGAAGCAGGTTTTGCCGGACGAACTCGACCAGAATTTCATCCATGCCCTCAGCGAAGCGCTTTCCGGTCTCCGGAAGGTGCCGCTGCGGTTCGATGACCTGCGCGCCACTCTTCTCTCCGGGGGTGCACCGGCAACGCCAGCGGAAATGAAGAAACGCTTCGAGCAGTACCTGGACGAACTCACCAAAGGCAAGGAATCAGGAAAAGTGAGGATCGTGATGGAGTAACCCATGGCGAAAACCTATTCGAATCACAGGGCCAAAGAACGGTATCAGGAGTTCAGAACACGAGAGGACGCATACGCCGAGCCAACCGTCCGCTACGACAGTTTTCACGGGGCCTTATGCTGTCTGATCGAGGACGCGAATCTCGATGTTCCACCTGAGTTGCAATTGCGGCTTTTCGACGAGGTGTAAGCAATGTCCATCGAAACCATAGAGAAAGACTTTCACGAAAAGGTATCAGTAAAAATCCGGCTGGCGCCTGAGGGACTGGAGAGATACCGAGTATTCACGCCTTTCCTGTTCGAGGATGGTGACCACCTCGTCATCGTCCTCAAGAAAGAGGGAGAGCGCTGGATGCTTTCTGACGAAGCGCACACCTACATGCATCTCACCTACGACATTGAAGAAAAGGAACTTCATAGTGGTACCCGCCAGAAGATCATCTCCAACGCACTGTCCACGTTCCGAATAGAGGACCGGCATGGTGAGCTCCTCCTCGACGTCCCGGACGACCGCTACGGTGATTCGCTTTATTCCTTTGTCCAGGCCCTTCTCAAAATCTCGGACGTATCTTACCTGACACGGGAACGGGTGCACTCCACGTTCATGGAGGATTTCCGGACCTTGATTAGCGAAACCGTACCTGTCGACCGTCGGGTTTTCGACTGGTATGATATTCAGCATGATCCGCAAAGAAAATACACCGTGGACTGTCGAATCAATGGGATACAGCCTCCTCTATTCGTTCATGCCCTCCCTAACGACGGCAAAACCCGCGATGCTACCATCACGTTGCTCCAATTTGAGAGATGGGGCATCCCGTTCCACTCTCTCGGCATCTTCGAAGACCAGGAGTCGATCAATCGAAAAGTACTGGTGCGCTACAGCGATGTTTGCGAGAATCAGTTTTCCAGCCTCGTTCCAAATCGTGAGAGGATCACGAAATTCCTGGCTGAAAGTATCGCGAGATGATGACCCGATCGGAACAAAGAGAACCGCTGGAAACTCGGTTGAAGTCAGCTCACTATAGCGAGGAGAAATATGGCGACAAATAATGAAGACAACATGTCCTTATTTCCGGAAGAAGCCGAAGCCATGTTGCAGGAACCGGTGACTTGCCTCGGAATGACCTTCCAGAACGATGAGATGCGCCAGGAATATTTCCTGGATAAGCTTCGCGAGAAACTCAAGGACCCGGAGTTCCGCAAGATCGAGGGATTTCCCATTGGCGAAGACGAGGATATCCTGGCCTTGTCCGATCCACCGTATTACACGGCTTGTCCCAATCCTTTCATCGAGGATTTCATCGAGCACTACGGCAAGCCCTATGACCCGGCTACCGACAACTACCACCGGGAACCATTCGCGTCGGATGTGAGTGAAGGAAAGAATGATCCTATCTACAACGCCCACTCCTACCACACCAAGGTGCCGCACAAGGCCATCATGCGGTACATTCTCCATTACACCGAGCCAGGTGACGTGGTTTTCGACGGTTTCTGCGGGACAGGGATGACAGGCGTGGCGGCACAATTTTGTGGTGACAAGGCAATTATTGAATCTCTTGACTACCTTGTGGGCAAGGACGGAACGATTTATCAGCAGGAAACGGGTGAAAACGGGAAAATGAACTGGATGCCCTTCTCCATGTTCGGACCGCGCCTAGCTATTCTAAACGACCTCTCACCCGCCGCGACATTTATCGCCTACAACTATAATTCACCTGTAGATGTGAAGTCCTTCGAAAGTAAAGCGAAGCGCATCTTGAAGGAGGTCGAGGACGAGTGCGGTTGGATGTATGAAACCAGGCATTCCGATGGATGTGTTGGAATAATCAACTACACAGTTTGGTCAGATGTATTCGTCTGTCCGGAATGTACTGACGAGGTGGTTTTCTGGGAAGCGGCTGTTGATAAAGAGACCGGAAGGGTATCGAAAAAATTTTCTTGTCCCGATTGCAATGCATCACTTACTAAGCGGCGTATGGACCGGGCTTGGGTAACCAAGTTCGATAAGGCCAGTAACCAGACTATTCGGCAGACCAAGCAGATTCCAGTACTCATTAACTATAGTGTAGACAAGAAGCGGTATGAGAAGAGGCCTGATAACAAAGACTTGGCGCTGATCGAGACGATCGAGCAAAGCGATCTTTCTTACTGGTTGCCAACGAATAGGCTCTTTGAGGGAGGAGAAACCCGTAGAAACGATATCATTGGCATTACGCATGTACATCATTTATACACTCGACGCAGTATTTGGATACTGGCCGCTTTAAGAGAGCGTTTCAAAGACTGGCCCCAAACAATGCTTCTTTTTACGAGCCAACTGGTCAATGTATCCCGCTTGAACCGTTACAGACCGGGTGTATCATTCCCATACAACCCACTTAGTGGCACCCTGTATGTCGGTTCACAGATATCGGAACCTAATATATTTGTTGCATACAGTAATAAATTGCGTCGTTTTGTGGCTGCTTATGAGCAACTGCGGTCAAGAAATGTAATAGAATGCCATTCCACGACTCGCATGATCATGGCCAATGCAAGCTGCGACTACGTATTTACTGATCCGCCGTTCGGTGGCAATCTTGCGTATGCAGAGCTCAATGTTCTGTGGGAGGAGTGGCTGCAAGTCGTAACACAACGTAATCAAGAGGCAATTGAATCAAAACATCAAGATAAAGGCCTTTTACAGTACCAAGCGCTGATGACGGATAGTTTTAAAGAATATTACCGTGTTCTTAAGCCCGGTCGATGGATGACCGTGGAGTTTCACAACTCAAAAAACAGCGTTTGGAACTGCATTCAAGAAGCTTTACAGCACGCTGGTCTGGTGATTGCCGATGTGCGAACGCTTGACAAACAAGCTGGAACGTTTAAGCAGGTCACATCTGGTGGGGCTGTAAAGCAAGACCTTATCATCTCGGCGTATAAGCCCAACGGTGGTCTTGAAGACCGCTTCAAACTTACCGCCGGAACTGAGGAAGGTACCTGGGATTTCGTCCGCACGCATCTGAGACAGCTCCCCGTATTTATTTCCAACAATGGTCAAGTCGAGGTCATTGCCGAGCGCCAGAACTACCTGCTCTTTGACCGCATGGTGGCCTTCCACGTCCAGCGCGGCGTGATGGTTCCTCTGTCCGCCTCCGAATTTTATGCAGGTCTGGAACAACGTTTCCCGTCACGTGACAGCATGTTTTTCTTGCCGGAACAAGCAGCCGAATACGACAAGAAGCGCATGACGGTCAAGGAGGTTCTTCAACTTCAGCTTTATGTTTCCGACGAGGCTTCAGCCATCCAATGGCTCAAGCAGCAACTCACTAAAAAGCCTCAGACCTTCCAGGACATTCACCCACAGTTCCTCAAAGAGATCGGCGGCTGGCAAAAGCATGAAAAGATTTTGGAGCTTTCTTTACTGCTCGAGCAGAATTTCCTGCGCTATGACGGCATGGGTCAGGTGCCCAGTCAGGTTCACAGCTACCTTTCCTCGAACTTCAAGGAGTTGCGCAACCGGACAAAGGACGACCCGTACGCTCAGGGTCAAGGCCAAGAACCGCTGGTACGTGCCCGACCCGAACAAAGCGGGTGACCTCGAGCAACTCCGGGAACGCGCTTTGCTGAAAGAATTCGAGCAATACCGTACATCGAAACAAAGACGCCTGAAGGTATTCCGTTTGGAAGCCTTCCGGACCGGGTTCAAAAAAGCCTGGCAGGAACGTGACTACGCCACTATCATCGCCGCAGCCCGCAAGATACCCGAATCCATCCTCCAGGAAGACCCCAAACTCCTCATGTGGTACGACCAAGCCCTCACGCGCAGCGGGAAGGAAGAATGAACGATCGGTTTCCAAACGCAGTTTAAGACGGTGATTACCTTATGCGAGTTGATCCATTGTTATTGAGTTCATCTTATGAATGATATATACAGTCGTGAGAAGCGTAGCGAAATCATGGCGCGCATACGCACGACAGGAACAAAGCCAGAGCTTCTGGTACGACAAGTAACCCACAGCCTGGGTTATCGCTTCCGGTTATATAGGAAGGGGCTACCTGGCAAACCTGACTTGGTGTTCCCACTATACGGGAAAGTAATTTTCGTACACGGTTGTTTCTGGCACGGGCACAGGCATTGCGCGAAAGCAAAACGCCCCGCAACGAACAGCGCTTTTTGGGAACAGAAGCTGTCACGAAACATGGAACGTGATCAGCAAAACACCACTGCTCTCCGGGAGGCTGGCTGGGGGGTAATGATAATATGGGAGTGCGAGACAAGAGACCAAAATCGGCTCGCAGGGAAAATACGTCGTTTCTTCGAAGAAAATCTTTGCCAAGGGAAAGTGAGAGTATGAACGTCAAGGTATTCGATTTTTTCTCCGGTTGTGGCGGAGCGAGTTGCGGATTTCGTGATGCCGGGATGGAAATCGTTTTCGCGCTCGATTGCGACCCGGACTCACAACGCACTTTCCAAATAAATTTTCCTTCCGTCCACTTCGAACTCGCGGATATCTGTGAAACATCGGTCAGTCACGTTAGTTCGCTTCTAGCTGCTCAGAGACCGAATCCCATTCTGTTCTGCGGATGCGCACCATGTCAGCCGTTTACAAAGCAGAATACCATGCGTCCCGCACGAGAAGAGGACGATCGGGTGCCACTTCTTTATTATTTCGCTAAGCTTGTCAATGTTTGCAAGCCGGATATCGTGTTTGTCGAGAACGTGCCAGGTCTCCAGAAGTTGAACCACCACACTCAGCCGTTCGGCGGATTTCTTCAAAGCCTCAAAAACGCCGGCTATTATGTTGCATACAAGCGAGTGTCACTCATGAAGTATGGCGTCCCTCAGAGTCGCTGTCGACTTGTGCTTCTGGCAAGTCTCCATGGACCCATTGAACTGCCACCGGAGACGAACGGACCCGAAACAACAAAACTAAACTACGAAACTGTGAGGAATTGGATTGAAGATCTACCACCCATCGCCGCCGGTGAGGAAGACGCGACTGTTCCGAATCATCGTGCTGCAGGATTATCAAAACATAACATGGAACGAGTGCGAGCAACGCCAGAAGGCGGTGGTCACGGGGATTGGCCGAAACGACTTCGACTTGAGTGTCATAAGAAAACTCCGGGGTACAGTGACGTTTACGGCCGTATGTCTTGGGATCGACCCGCCTCCGGGTTGACGACGCGATGTATCAGCTACTCCAATGGCCGTTTCGGACATCCGGAACAGGACAGAGCCATAAGCGTACGCGAAGCGGCGTGTCTGCAGACGTTCCCGCATGATTTTCTTTTTGAGGGAAGCCTCACCTCAATGGCTCGGCAGATCGGCAATGCCGTACCCGTAAGACTGGCAAAGATCATCGGGCAGCACGTCACCGAACACCTGAAAGAAATACGAGCATATACTTAAGATGGAGACATTCAAGACGCGCGCAAGAACTCTGGACATGCTTGGACGGCAACAGATTGCAGGGATTCCTACTGCAATCAGCGAATTGTTCAAGAACGCCCACGATGCTTATGCGGAACACGTCGAAATCGATTACTATCGTACCGATAGCCTGTTCGTATTGCGCGACGATGGCATGGGAATGACTGAAGAGGACTTTGTCCGTCGATGGCTCACTATCGGCACCGAAAGCAAGCTCACTGCCGTCGGGTTGGAAACACCACAGAAAGATCCCAACAAGGAATCGCGGCCCATGCTGGGCGAAAAGGGAATTGGTCGTCTGGCGATCGCAACGATCGGTCCCCAGGTTCTCGTGCTCACTCGCGCCAGACGCGAGGGATCTTTGTCTGATTTGACCGCAGCATTCGTTAACTGGAGCCTCTTTGAATGTCCGGGAGTGGATCTCGAAGATATCCGGATTTCCATTCGTACCTTTCCTGGCGGGGAACTACCTTCAGGGGAGGAAGTGTCACAGATGGTTGCGGAGTTCGACAAGAACAATGAGCACCTCAAAACCGTAATAGGAGATAATTTCTACGCTCGTCTTAACGAAGAACTCGAGCAGTTCAGGGTCAATCCCCAAGACATCGACTCTTATCTTGACGGTCCTACGCTGTGTGGCACGGGAAGTGGAACCTACTTCATCATTTTGCCGAGTTCCGATCTTCTTCCCATAGACATAGACGGCGAGCCGGGATTCAACAAGGCAACACCGATGACGAAGGCCCTGTTGGGCTTCACGAACACGATGACACCGGACCATTCACCTCCTGTTATCCAAACAGCTTTCAGAGACCATAAAACCGATGAGACCGCTGAGGACCTGATTGCCGAAGGAGAGTTTTTCACGCCTGAAGAATTTCTAAACGCTGATCATCAAATAAGAGGGCGTTTCGACGAGTATGGCCAATTCGAAGGCGAAGTGTCGATATACGGCGAAGCCAATGATGGTCACGTGATTCCGTGGCAGGGAGCTGGAGGAAACCGGACGGATTGCGGCCCCTTTGCGATCAATGTTGCAGCAATTGAGGGAGAAGGATTGCATTCCGCCATTCCCCCGGAAGATCACGTTCGCATGACTCAAAAGATGGGAAAGAATGGAGGTCTGTACATCTACCGGAATGGTGTGCGCATCCTGCCGTATGGTGACACGGACTATGACTGGCTAGATATAGAGTTTAACAGAACAAAGGGCGCTTCTTATTACTACTTTTCTCACCGAAAAATGTTTGGAGTCGTCGAGATTGATAATGAAAATAATCGCGATCTAAGCGAAAAAGCCGGGCGAGAAGGATTCCGAGAAAATAGGGCATATCGCCAGTTTAAGAGCATCCTGAAACAATTTTTTCTGCAAATGGCCGCGGATTTTTTCCGAACAGAAGGTGTGCACGGTGAGAGATTTAAAAAACAGAAGGCAGAGCTTGAGAAGATAGAATTGGACCGGCGACGACGGGAGAAGTTGGTTTCTGAGAAGAAAGACAAACTGGCGAAGGATCTTAATTGGTTCTTCAACCAGGTGTCTTCCGGTGCTCCGGAAGAGGAATCACTCCAATTGAGCCAGGACGTTTCCGAGAAACTCGGGCGTGCGTGCCGTATTGCTGATTCTCAACAGGCTGCACTGGAAATCATTCAAGTAGAGCAACATGCTCGTGTGGAGCTACAGAAGCTCGAGTCCCGCTACAGGATTACGCGTCCCAGAATAGCCTTGAACAAAGCGATGCAGAAAGAATGGAGTGACTACACCGCAGAGTTCTCGAGACTCACGAAGAGCGTATTCCGGCAGACACGCGAACTAATCGAAGACCTTGTTGAGGATGAAGCCGCAAAAGCCCGCATAGAGATTGACCGGAGGCTGCGAGTAGAAACCACGTTGGATGATTTGGCGAAGCAGGCCAGGCATAAAACAAGGGACAGAGGAACGACAGTTGTGCAAAAAGCGGACAAAATAGCCACGGAAGTTCACGATGTCGCCAGAGTATGCATCGGCGAGGTGGAAGCGGAGCTACGTGCTGTTGTCAGTGAATTTCAGCGGACTGACGTGTCCGAACTGACAGATGAGGATTTCGTGAGGACACGGGACGTTTTGGAATTGCGAATCCTGCAGGTTGCTGAAGATAGATCCGGCTTGCTTGAATCGCTTCTTGGACAACTTGAAGCGATCGACTTGAGCGGCGAGACATCAGCGCTTGATCAACTCGTGGCAGTCGAGCAGCGAAACGTCTTACTTGAAGAGGAAGCCGAGGCCGACTTGCAATTGGCTCAGCTCGGCATGGCGGTAGAGATCATCAATCATGAATTCAATGCCACGGTTCGTTCTATTCGTAATAACCTGCGAAGACTGAAGGCATGGGCTGACATCAATAAAGATCTCGAAGGACTCTACCATAATATTCGTGCCAGTTTTGACCACTTGGACGGGTATCTGACGCTATTTACGCCACTCCACAGAAGACTCTATCGCAAGGCCGTGGATATTCGCGGTTTCGAGATTCATGCATTTCTCAACGATCTTTTTCGAGAAAGATTCACGCGTCACCACATCGAGTTCGTACAAACAGAGTCGTTCTCCAAGATAAAAATAACGGGATATCCTTCGTCCTTCTATCCGGTTTTCGTCAATCTCGTTGATAATGCGGTCTACTGGCTTTCGCAACAACACCCATCCAAGGAACGACAGATTGAACTTGATGCGAGGGACCAAATCTTTCTGGTTTCCGATACTGGTCCGGGAGTAGTAACGAGGGATCGTGAAACGATCTTTGAGTTCGGATTTACAAGAAAACCAGGGGGCCGAGGAATGGGATTACACATTTCCCGCGAAGTGCTTCGTCGGGTGGGCTACGATTTGACCCTCAAAGACGACAAGGACGCTAAAGGGACTACGTTCGTCATCCGACCTATTCAAACACATACAGAAGAGGAAAACAATGGTGAGTGACTTCAGCCAACATTGTATGGAAATCGCTAAGCGTTTTCTCCAAACTGCTGTTATCGTGGACGACGAGGCGCGAATTGATGGTGCACCGCCTGCAAACCATTCTCTTGTTACACCAGATCGACATACATTGGATGGAAATACGGAAAAAACGGAGGGAATCGACTTGCCAGGTCGTCACAGTCTTGATGCGCGGGTTCTTGTAGACTCCTTCGCCAGGCATGGGTTGATCTGTGGCGTAATTGCGCCTAGACCCGACGACACGACGGTCAACAACAAAGTGGTTCGTATCGCAAAACAGGCCGATATCGTGGTGTTGGACTGGCAATTGAACGTAGACAACGGCAGAAAGACCATGTCGATGTTGAAAGAAATTCTGAAAGATAACGCTCATGAGCAACTCCGCTTGATCGCGATCTACACGGGGGAGCAGGATATCTCTGGAATCGGACAAACTATCGCTCAAGAATTGGAAAAATCGAAATGGAAATTTCAGAGAGATAAGCATGATGTTGTGCTCTGCTATCAGCATTGTCGTATCGTAATATATGCGAAATCTGACATATCACTCGCATTAGGGTTGAAGGACAGGACTGTTCCGGAGGAGCAGGTACCAGAAAAACTCATCAGAGACTTTGCAAGTATGACCGAAGGACTCCTTCCCAGCATCGCCTTAACGTCGCTCACAGCCATTCGAGAGAACGTTCATAAAGTCCTTGATAAATTCCATGCGGAACTTGACCCGGCTTTCCTCGCGCATCGGGCGTGTCTGCCCGTTCCCGAAGACTCACAACAGCAAATGGTGGATCAACTCACAAGCGAGTTACACGCTATCATGGACGATGCTACGGCAAAGAAGAGTCCGGCGGGGATGAAGGCCGTCAATGAATGGCTGGAAGCAGAAGCCGGGCCGAACAAGAAATTCATATTCGAAAAAAACAAGCAAGTGTCTCTTGACGAGGCTGTTGATCTTCAAAAAGAGGGTTGGGACAAGAAGAAACCCAGTGTCCTGAAAAACAGAAAAAAGGAAAAGGAAAATTTCGACAAATTGGCTTCCGTATTTTCGAAGAACGGCAAACCGGAGAACAAACTGGATCACAAATTGGCTTGGATGTTCAGCTTCCGTACAGTCTTTGATGACCCTCGTCTGATACTACATTTAGGTACTGTCCTGCGGGAGCAGAACGAGACAAGTGATCCAAATTACTTTCTTTGTATGAGACCAAGATGTGACAGTGTACGATTGAAGGTGAATGATGAGTATTCCTTCCTTCTTTTGCCGTTGATCAAGCCGAAGGAGAAGATAATCCAACTTGTTCTGCGCACAGATAAGAATACGTTTCAGCGTTTCAGTGTTGGAATTAAAGCATCTCAATGGAAGCTGGTTAAATTCAAACCAAAAAATGACGGAGCCCCAGTCATTGCAGAGCGAGATGAAAAAGGAGGTTTCATCTTCACCGATGTATGCGGTAAACGATTTGACTGGTTGGGAGAACTGAAACAAGAATTCGCCCAGAGCATAGCCCACCGCTTCGCGTCAGCACAATCTCGCGTTGCCGTAAATAATACGGAGTGGCTCCGAAGACTAGAGGATCTGAGAGACTGAAATGAAAACGCGGCAATAAGTTTTGTCCATAATGGCTCAACCGGACGTTATGTCTATCTCTTCGATGAACTTATCCGGGAAACGGTGGACTTATCTCCCTCATCTTTGGCAACTGTGACGCCGAATTGGAAGAACGTCGCTAAGTAGCAGTCTGAGGAACGACCACTCAATTAAAATTGTTATATCCGCATTGCACTTGAGGAACATCGTGTTTGAAAGTACGGCAGAACTGCTACGAAAGATACATATTGAAGAAAACTCTTTATTGGAACTCAAGACAGTCCGATTCAGAGGCAGCCAGGTTTCCGATCCGAGGCATGATGAGTTGGCCGACGAACTAGCAGCATTCGCCAACTCCCATGGCGGCGTGCTGGTGCTGGGTGTGGATGATAAGACGAGAGACGTCGTCGGCATTCCTATAGACAACCTCGATACTGTCGAACGTTTTGTCTATGAAATCTGTAACGATAACATCCAACCTCCTGTTCTGTTTCGCTCGTTTCGCATGCGAGTTCCAGACAGTACCGGTGTTTCGCAAGCAGTGATCAAAATAGAGATTCCAAGCAGTCTTTTCGTTCACAGGAGTTCCGGGGGATATTTCTTTCGGCAAGGAAGTTCAAGACGGCAGATGCCTCCCGAATACCTGGCACGATTGTTCCAGCAACGAAGTCAGGCCCGTTTGATTCGATTCGAGGAACAGCCGGTTCCGCAAGCAAGCATTGACGATTTGTCGGAAAAACTATCGGCCAACTATACAACCAGGTACAGCGAACCTGCCGACATTGTGCTCCTTAAACGTGGTCTATTGTCGAAAGAAGAAAGTGGGATCATTCGGGCTTCGGTTGCCGGTGTTTTGTTCTGTTGTGAGGAGCCCGAACGCTTTTTGCCCAACGCGTATATCGAAGCAGTGCGCTATCGTGGGAAAAAGCAGGATTCCAATTACCAGAGAGACGCCCAACAGATTCGCGGCCCGCTGAATCAGCAAGTTGAACAGGCAATGGCCTTTCTCAGGAGAAACCAAACGGTCTCGGCCGTGAAAAAGCCCCATAGAGTGGAAATGAAACAATTCAGTGAAAGAGCCGTCTTCGAGGCAATTGTCAATGCCGTGGCTCACCGGGACTACTCTATTTTTGCCTCGAAAATTCGATTTTTCATGTTTGCTGATCGTCTGGAAATTTACTCGCCAGGTGCTCTCCCGAACACGGTGACCATTGACAGCATATCCCTGCGTCAGGCAACACGTAACGAATTGATTACAAGCTTGTTTGCAGAAACGCCTGTGAAAACAGTGGGAGATGATGGACGCGGTTTTTACATGGAAAAGCGAGGCGACGGCGTTCCAATCATCATAGAAGAGAGTGAAAAAATTTCCGGAAAGAAACCAGTTTATCGTCTGATTGACGATTCCGAACTTTTACTGACTTTTTTTGCCGCGAGCCTGCAACCTGGGGATGAAGATTGATACAAAGGAAGGTATCCGTGAGTGACTGGCGCGACTTGATCCTCAGGGAGTTCAATGCCAAGGTGGCCCGGCTGATCGTGGTTGCCGACCCCGCCGGCCTTCTTCCGCAAGAAGGCATTCTTGGAATCCAAACAGTGACCCCTGAAGGTGTTTCGCTTGGATGCATTTGAACTGGCTTCCAAAAGCCTGGCAAGAGCGCGACTATGTCACCATCATCACCGCAGCCCGTAAAATACCCGAGACCGTGCTCCAGGAGGACCCCAAACTCCTCATGTGGTACGACCAAGCTCTGACGCGCAGCGGAGAAGACGAATGAACGATTTGTTTCCAAAGCGCAATTTATGGTGGATTGATTTTCAATAATTTCGCAGGTAATTCACATGCCTCGATCAGGTGGAGAAGCAAACAAAATCAGTAACCAATATGAGGCGGTTTGGACCGTTGACAAGGTCATCGACGTATTCGTAGGAACGTTCAAGGCAATTACGGTCGAACCCTTTGACGATGAATCGCTCGGCGTCGAGTTCTATCTCGAGACCAACGACAACAAGCGGCAGTTCCACTCCGTCAAACGTCAAAAGCCAGGCGGAGACTGGTCGATTGCGGACCTCTGCCGTGAAGACAAGAAGACAGGCCGGAGTATCCTTGGCGATTTATTAAATAAGCGGCATTCATATCCCAATGCGGAAACTCGCTTCTTATCGTCAACCGGGGCGAACGAACTTCGCGAACTGTCCGAACGTGCGCAATCGTCAAACGACCTTTCCGAGTTCCGAAAGAGACTTTCTCCAAAACTCCGGAATGAATTCAACCAGCATCCAGAGCTCCAGAATGAAATCAATCCACTTCCAAAGCTCCAGAAAGAATTTGATCAGAAAATCGTTCCAATTTGCAACGGTGACGAAGAATTCGCATTCTCGGCCTTAAAGAGTTTTGAAGTCATTACGCGTGTAGAAAATGATCTAGTCCAGACTGTGGAACAACGAATTTCCGATCATTTCTATCGCACGGACGGTTCTCCTTTGAAGCCGGGCGATATTCGTCGAATGATCGCCGAATTCATCCTCGATCGTCTTGGCGCCCGGATCAATGCTGACCACATTCGTCAGTTTCTTCAAGGCAATGGGATCGGTAACCGTGACTGGAAGACCGATTTATCTGTCAATAAACTCGTCAAAAAGATCAACCAACGTTATCTGGAGGTAACGGAATTTGAACTCATTAATTCGGCTCCAATCGTCCGCAATATCGTTGAGCAGATTCTTGTTACACTCTGGGATACTGATTCGCGCGGCGCTTTGCTCGTAGCGCCTGGCGGGTTCGGAAAAAGTTGCATACTGGCGCAATGTCTCTCTCAACTTTCCGTTAAAGGCACACCCTACATATGTTTGAGAATGGACTCTCTCGATCCTTGCAATACAACTCGTCAACTCGGCGAACAGTTGGATTTACCTGCTTCACCGGCGGTTGTGCTCGCTGGTATCGCGGACAACGCATCGAGCGTGCTCGTTGTCGACCAACTGGATGCCATCAGCCTCGTTTCCGGTCGCAACCCCAGGATGTGGGAGGTGTTCGGTGAATTGCTCAATGAAGTGCAGTCCTATCCCCATATGAAAATGATGATGGCGTGCCGGGACTTCGACCTGAATCACGATTACCGTCTGAGAGGGCTGGGAGATTCTCAGTCCGGTTTTACGAAACATACGCTCGAGAAATTGGACAAGACCGACATCCTGGAATCGCTTCGCAAGGCCGGACAAGCTCAATTCAACCCAACAGAGCAACAGCTTGAATTACTCGGTATTCCCTTCCAACTGCTCCTTTTTCTCCAAGGTGATCCGACCCGTCGTTTCAATTCGGTGGGTGAGTTGTATAAGGGATATTGGGACAGAAAGCGTCAGAATTTGGAGGAACGCCTTGGGCGTGAATCACATTGGGATCTTATAATCGATGCGCTGACTGGGAGGATGAGTGAACAGCAAGTTCTCTTTGCTCCCAAGTTAGTTATTGACAACTGGGCCAAAGATGCAAAGGCAATGATTTCGGAACACGTGCTGGTGGAGGATCAGGAGAAACATCAGTATCGCTTTTTCCACGAATCGTTCTTCGACTATGCATACGCCAGGCGATTTTGCGCAAAAGGAGATGGCGTAGTCGATTTTCTGGGATCGAAGAAACAGCAGCACTTGTTCCGCAGAGCCCAGGTGCGTCAGATTCTCGCTTTTCGCAGAGAGGAGGAGTTTGACCAGTATATAACTGATGTTCGTGAAATCTTCGAATCGCAGAAAGTTCGCTTTCACATCATGCGTATGGTCGCGTCAGGATTCGGGCAAATCGACAAGCCAAAACCGGAGGATTGGTCCTTAGCAGAATCATACTTGTTGGATGGAGATCTTTCCCGCTACATATACGCAGCAATGTCTGGCCACGTTGGATGGTTCGACCTGCTGGACTCGCTTGAAGTTTATGAGAACTGGCTTGCTTCCGACGACACCCGTCTCGTCGACATTGCAACCCGGTATCTGGAAATACCGGAACTGCACGATAGAAGATCATCCCGCATAGCTGAGTTGATTGCACCCTACGTTGGATACGACGGGGACTGGCGACAGCGAATCCTGCGAATCATGTCGTGGGGCAAAGCTCATCAGAGCAGGGGGATGACTACCCTCTATCTCGATCTGATTGCGCAAGGCGCCTACGACGACTATGTCGGTGAATTCTCCGGTTCCGACTTTTGGAGCCAGTATTACAATGTGAAGAAAAAAAGTCCGAAATTCATCATCGACGTTCTGGCGACATGGTTTGAACGGGTCGTGAAGCAATTCGACGATGGTAAAACCCAGAATTTTTTAGATAAATGTAAACTGAATCATTCGCGCACGGGTGCGCAGATGATCGAGGAGTTGGCTTCCAAGGAACCTCAATACTTTGTCGAGAAAATGCTTCCTCGTCTGACAGCGACCGTTTTGCAGACAGAAGATCGAAGAGGAGAATATGTAAAGAATCGTCTATGGCCTTCCCTGTCGAACAATGTTGCTCCCTACGAGATCGACGATGCGATTTTGCTATATCTGCGAAAATCCCTGCAGCATCTGGCAAAGCATGAAGTCGAACTCTTTCGGCATTATATGTCGCAGATCGCGTACCATCCACATGAAACTTTCTCATATTTGCTGCTTCGATCATGGGCCGACAACCCGCAAGAATTCGCCGACGAGTGCGCCGGATATTTGCTTGCGGACCAGCGGCGATTGGATATTGGATACGAAATGTGGACCATCAGGGGAGAAGGTACCGGCCACAGCGCGATCAGCCGGATTGCTCTCCGGAAAATTTCATCGCATTGTTCGGCCAAACTATTTGAGCAATTTGAATCTCGCATCATCGGCTACTGTCAAGACTACGAGAAGCAAACACCGAGGCGCCGTGGTTATTCTGAGTTGCTCCTGCTTCGCTCATTGGACGATTCCCGAATTTCAGAAAAGGCGAGGTCCAGGATTAAAGAACTCGAAAGAAAATTTCCTGATCTCTCCGATAAAATTGTGGAGGAAGAGGGGCCGCGCCTTGCAACATTGGTAGAGTCTCCAATTCCAAAGAACAACGCCGAATTCATGACCGATGACCAATGGATCTCGGCGATGAGAGAATATGACGGTTCGACTGACGATTTCAGGGGTGACCCTGCGGACTTCTTGAAGGGCGATGCTGAACAACTTTCCAGGTTATTGACCGACTTCTCCAGAAAAGAACGCGATCGCTTTGCGTCGTTGGCCATGAAGATGCCCGATGACCTCCATCCATATTATTTCTCCGCCATTCTTGATGGACTCTGCAGTCGTTTCACGCAAGGTGAAGAGGAAAAGAAAGCCGATCAGCAGAAAATAGAGGCGACACCAACGGAAACTTTCTTAAAAATCATTGATCGTCTGCACTCGCTTCCGGGCAGACCAAGCGGGTCTTCAATCCTGCACTGTATCCGGGTCTTAGCCAGCCGGCACCTTCCATCGCGAATCCTGGAGATTGTTTCTTACTATGCCACCAGCGACCCTGATCCGGAGACGGACATCTGGCAGAAGGACGCCGGAAATGGAACCAGTTATTACTCAGGCGACCCGTATTCTCACGGGATTAATTCTGTTCGTGGAAAAGCTGCGCAGACGATAGCATCGCTGCTTTACGGTGATCAATCGCGAATCGATGCCTTGCGACCCGCCTTGGAATCCTTGTCGAATGATCCGGTAATCTCGGTGCGTACTTGCGCAGTCGACGCTTTCCTGCCGCTGCTCAACTTCAATCGAGATCTGGCGGTTGATTTGTTTCTCAAGACATGTGGTCGTTCAGAAGCGATATGCGCCACTGAGCCTTTCAGTGATTTTATCCATTACGCCATACACACTCACTATGCGCAATTACGAGAAATAATCCAGTTCACGCTGCGTTCTGAGAATACTGAAGCAGTTGAGAACGCCGCTCTTCAGATAACCTTGGCAGAACTCGAACACGTTGACGTTGGATGCGATGCGGCAGACATCAGGGCAGGCAGCGAAACGATGCGAAAAGCTGCGGCCAGAGTTTACGCTGGGAACCTTTTACACGAAACCGTCGGTGACCGATGCGCGGAACTATTGCGAGAATTCTTTGACGATAACTCCAAATCCGTACGACAAGAGGTTTCCAGAGTGTTTTTTAATATTCCGGGAGAAAGGCTCCTGCAATTGAAAGATTTTATCTCAGGGTTCATTGAGAGCAAATCATTTGAAAGTGGAGCGGATGACCTTCTACGCGTTCTTGAAGAATCGAACGTCGAACTTCCAGAGATCATTTGCCCAGCGGCAGATCGCATTTTGGAGTCTGTTGATGAAGAAGGGACGAATATCGCCAACCGCGAGTCGACAGTTGCCCTTATTATTTCAAAGCTCATAGTGCGTCAATACCAGCAAACAACAGATGAAAACGTCAAGACGCATTGCCTGGACATAATCGATCGCATGGAGCAAGTTGGTTTTCTCGGAATTGGTGACGAATTGAAGAAGATCGATCGTTGATAGAATGAGTCGAGCCGAACACGTGATCAATGCGCACGAGGGAGGAAAGGTAACCAATTTATCCGGTTCAGATTCCAACGTGAATGAAATGACCTTGGCGGCAGACTACTCCACGGGCCGTCAAAACGGACATAAAATTCCTGAATTTCACCTGCAAAAAATGATTACGCAAGATTGAGGAAAATGCCATGCCAATCGATACCACAAGTTTCTGGGAACAGGTTTGTCTCGGTGAGGACAGTGATCTCGAGCTGAAAGAAGTTGGATTTCTAGGTCAACGGATTTACGCCCCTCATCGCGACAGTCTTGCTGACGAGTTAGCTGCGTTTGCCAACTCCCGCGGCGGTCGTCTCGTCCTGGGTGTCTCGGATGATCGTCAGCCGCAATCACTGGACCCGAAGCAACTGGATGCTCTGGTGAACCTCGTGACCGATATCTGTGCGGACAGTATCGAACCACCGGTGGAATTCAATATCTACCGGGTGCAGGCGTCAACGGGAGGAGGTGTCCTGCTCGTCGAAATACCAGCGGGTGAAACCGTTCACCGCTCGCCCGGCGGCTACTTCCGGCGACGAGGCGACAGCAACCGATTGATGCAACCCGATGCAATCCGGCGATTGCTGCAATCGCGTGGACAATCCGACGCCACTGCCACCGATACGCAGGTCGTCCGCGATACCGGTATCAACAGCTTACGCCTTGAGTTGTGGAGACGGTACGCGAGCTCACGCATAAACGAGCCCGCCGAGATCGTCCTCTCAAAACTGAAATTCCTCAAAGACGATCAAAGAGAAACGCTCCGCGCCACGGTCGGTGGTTTGCTGCTCGCCGCCAAAGATCCCCGTGACTGGCTGCCGAATGCCTACATCCAGGCTGTTTGCTACGAAGGCCAACGGATGAACGGTAACCGGCAACTCGATGCCCAGGATATCAGCGGACCTCTTGACAAGCAAATTCTGGATGCGATGCGCTTTGTCGTTCGCAACCGGCGCGTCACCGCCTGTAAGCAACCTGCACGTAGTGACGTGCCCCAATACAGTGAATGCGCAGTCTTCGAGGCCGTGGTCAACGCCGTGGTTCACCGGGACTACGCGGTTTCGGAGTCGCAGATACGCCTGTTCATATTCGATGACCGGCTGGAACTCTATTCACCCGGCGGTCTGTGCAACTCCATGACGACCGAAGATCTGCGTACCAGTCAGTTCACGCGCAACGAATTACTGGCTTCCCGGTTGGGACAATGTCCGGCTGGTGACGTGCCCGGCGCCGGTGGACGACAGTACTTTATCGAACGACGCGGCGAGGGCATCGCCGTCATCGAGGACGAGACCTTCGCTCTCTCCGGGAAGAAGCCCGTTTTCGAATTGATTGGCGAACGGGAACTAAAGCTTGTCCTACCGGCAGCTAGCCCGCCCTTGCCCAACGGCATTGCAGCAGGAATTTCGATCCACCACCACGACACTGGCGAACCCCTGCGGAACGTACACGTACTGTTAATCTATCCGAACAAGACATACCGGGAGGAGCGCACAGATGAATTTGGGCATGCGGATTTCGAAGTGCATACGAGGCTACCGATGACCGTGCTGTGCGCCGCGCCGGGTTTCATGGCGCAAGTAGCGAGCGACTATATGCCTGACGACGGGCCGTTTGATCTGCGTATGCAATCCATGCGAAATGGAGGCTCACTGATCATCGCCAACCGGACGGGACATCTGCCAGGCATCCGGGGACGGTTGAATCCCATACTCGACCATCTGGATCGCACTTATCTTTATGCCGACAACGTGGCGATCGAAGATGGTCTGCAGCAACCGGTTCACTTCAGTCTTAACGAACCCGTCCGCCTGACTGATTCGATGGGCGCCAGCGCCACGTTGTGGTTTCGCGAGATGGTGGGCTCATCGTGCGTGTTTGACTACCGGTACAAAGGACCCTCCCATGAGTAATTGGCGCGACTCGATTCTCAGGGAGTTCACTGCCAATGAGTCCCGGCTGACCGTGGTTGCCGACCCGGACGGTTTGCTTCCGGAGGAAGACGTTCTTGCCGACATACGGCAGCGGGGTTTCGAACTGATCCCGTTCGAGGATCATATCATATTCCGCTATGCCTACGAGTCCGCATTCCGTGTCCGCTGGGACCGGGATGAGCAAACGGAGCGGGGGGTCGTGCTGCGCTCCGCAGCCGGTGACCTTGGTTCTTTACCATACGACCTGCTGCAAGCCGGACGCCAGTTGTCTTTCAACCTTGGAGAGATATTTCCTAATCTGAGCTATCCCATTGTAACCGCCCTCGACCGTGGAGACCTGGACGCGCTCTACGAAGCGCAGCAGCGGCATACGCCTGCTGTTTTGGGTGACAACGCGACTAAAGATTTCATTCTGCGCCATGTTTTCGAAATTGAGCCGGATCTCATCAAAAAGCCGTCCGATCTGCTGCGCGTGCTGCTGCGTCGCCATTACCGGGAACAGCGAATCCCGGCTTCGCTCGATGAACGCTTTGTAGGGGTTCTCCGTAAACAAGGAAGTTTTGACGATTGGCCCCTGGAAACGATCATCCCGGAGCGGGAAGCTTTTTTCGCCTTCCTCCAGGAACGCTGGCCCGTCTTTCTCGAGCAGTTGGCGAATCAGGATGGCACGGGCGTCCATGAAAAGGAGAAAGTCTATGGTTTTGAACTTCCCGGTCCCTCGGATTTGCCTTTCGACCACGATGACGTTCGTATCTACGTTGACAACCTGTTCCTGGAAGGACTGCTGCAAGCCGTTCCCCATGAACAGGCTGAATCCTGGTCGAAGTCCTGGCTGCTCATTGGCATCCGAACGGACGAGCAGGCAGACCGGACTCGACGCGTCAATGGGCTCCTCGACGCCTTGGAGTCCAACATTCCCAAGGAGGACGCGAGGCACGAAGACTGGTTTCACTTTGCCAGAAACTGGGCCGAGTTGGTGGCTCTCGTTCCGGATCCGGAAACCACGTTGCCGGAACCAGCCGAGCGGAAGATGGAAACGTTGCAAGCGCAAATCGATGCTGCCTTCGTACCCTGGTTGGCCAAGCGCTACGCAGGATTGATCAATCTGCCTCCGGTGCCACCGGTAATGCTCCATCACATCCCGCGTCATCTCGCACGGCACGTCAACGAAGTCGGGGGACGCAAAGCGGCGTTGGTCTTGATCGACGGCCTTGCCTTGCACCAGTGGATCGTCATACGCCAGGAACTCGTCAAACAACGTCCGGGGGTCCGATTCCGTGAAAACGCGGTTTTCGCCTGGATACCGACAATCACTTCCGTTTCACGACAAGCTGCCTTTGCAGGAAAACCACCCATCTACTTTCCGAACAGTATCCATACCACCGACAAGGAACCCGCTCTGTGGACGCAGTTTTGGGCGGACCAGGGGTTGTCACAGCAGGAGGTTGCCTACGTCAAGGGACTGGGAGACGGTACCTTGGGTAGCGTGGAGGAGATAATTACCCGCCCCAAAACGCGCGTTGTCGCACTCGTCGTCGACAAAATCGACAAGATCATGCACGGTATGGAACTGGGAGCAGCAGGCATGCGCAACCAGGTACGACAGTGGGCCGGACAGCCGTTCATGGCGCGCCTCGTCGATTCGCTTTTGGATAATGGATTCCATGTCTGCCTGACCTCCGATCACGGAAATATCGAAGCCTCCGGATGTGGTCGTCCCGCTGAAGGGGCGGTTGCGGATTTGCGCGGCGAACGAGTTCGTATTTATTCCGATTCTTTACTGCGTGGTCAAATCAAAAAACGATTCCCGGATGCTTTGGAATGGCCAACGGTTGGACTACCGGAAGACTATTTGCCCCTATTGGCTCCTGGCCGCCTGGCATTTACGCAGACGAGCAAACGCCTTGTCGGCCACGGTGGCGCGACTCTCGAAGAACTCGTCGTCCCTCTGGTTCAGGTAGAAAGGAGGAACACGTGAACAGACGGGATACTCGGATCGGCTTCAGCCAGCGAGTCCGACTCGAGTGGTTCGAACAGACAGTCAATCTGATACTTGCCGGAAACAACAGGCTCATCATCAGCGAATCACTCCGGGATCTGTTGCGAGATAAAATTTCAGTCGGTAGTGAGTCCGGCAGGTGCAACAGGGAAAAAGTAATTACCATCCTGTTGAAGACCTGGCTCACCGTCCCTCACGAATTGGAGAAACTGCGGGACGATGGTTTGGAAATATTGCGGGGACTTCCTCGTAGAGACCGAATTGCCGTTCACTGGGGCATGACGCAGGCGGCCTACCCCTTTTGGGGTGCGGTCGCCCTGTACGCCGGCAGGCTCTTGCGGCTTCAGGGAACAGCCAAGGCGTCGCAGGTTCAGCGACGGGTCAAGGAACAATACGGAGAGCGGGAAACCGCATCTCGGGCCACCCAACGCGTTCTGCGATCATTCATAGATTGGGGCGTTTTGAACGATACGCGTAAAAGAGGCGTCTATGCCCAAGGGGATCAATACCCGCTCGAGCAACCCCGTCTCATTGCCTGGCTGGTGGAGGCGTCTCTCCACGCCCGTGCGAACGGTTCGGCCGCCATAACGGACTTGCTCGACGGTCCGAGCATCTTTCCATTCCGCCTGGCCCACATCCCGGCCGAGCAGGTGGCATCTTTCTCGCTTCGTCTGGAAATCCACCGTTACGGTCCGGATGATGATCTTGTGAAGCTGCGTGAGGACGGTATTTGAATGTCTATGCGGATTGTGATTGTGTTCCCGGTCAATAATTTTATGGCTGGTATCTTGCAGGGAAAACATACAGTATGGAAAGTGATCCATACGGATGAAGGGGATCAATTCATTTTGAAGCGAAGCAAGGAAGCGCCCTTGCCGAAAATGGAAGGTCATGGAAGTGATGAACGTCAAATGTTCGGTTTACGTCGCCACGAGCGTCGATGGGTTTATCGCCAGGACGGACGGCGGAGTCGATTGGCTGCGCAAAGCGGAATATGCTGCAGAGGAAGATGATTTCGGTTATAAGTCGTTCATTGAATCGGTAGACGCTTTGGTCATGGGGCGCAACAGTTTCGAAAAAATTCTTACATTCGAGACATGGCCTTATGAAGATACGCCTGTTATCGTCCTTTCCAGCCAGACCCTCGAGATTCCAAAAGCATTGCAAGACAAAATCAGACTGGAAAACCTTAACCCGGAAGTCCTTGTCTCCAAGCTTGCCGCCGAGGGAGCCAAACACCTCTATATCGATGGAGGTATTACCATTCAGCGATTTTTGCAGGCCAGGCTGATCCACAAACTCACTATCACCCAACTTCCGGTTTTATTGGGAGATGGGATTCCACTCTTCGGTTTCTTAATGAAAGAGTTGCCATTGCGCCATCTGGGAACCAAGAATTTTCCCAATGGCTTTGTTCAAACCACGTATCAAGTCATCAATGACGTTTAGTCACATACAGCATCGTTATCAATCGTTCTTGTCAATCGAGAGGAGGGCCTCATGAAAAAGCTCATGCGATCCAGTTTTATCTTTATTAGTTTCTCTTTATTGTTTTTCTTTCAAACGACTCCGGTTTTTGCACTGGACCCAATCTTTACTAATTTTTTCGGGCAAGCCATCCGGGGATACGATCCGGTTGCTTATTTCAAAGAAGGCCAACCTGTCGAGGGTGATTCTGATTTTCAGTATGAATGGAAGGGAGCCAAATGGTATTTTGCCTCGCAAGAAAACCTGGATGCGTTCATGCAATCCCCCGAAAGCTACGCTCCCCAGTATGGAGGATATTGCGCATGGGCGGTCAGTCAGGGATACACTGCCAGTATTGATCCCGAAGCCTGGCACATACACGAGAGGAAGTTGTATCTGAATTATAGTAAGGGGATTCAAAAAAAATGGTTGCAAGACGTTCCGGGAAACATTTTGAATGGCGACCGTAACTGGCCGAAATTAATTAAAGACAGTTGAGACAAATGCCGATTTTTTCTCTTGATCAACAGGAAAGGCATGTCTGCTTTTTGAGATTTTATGTTAAAAAAGGGTAAGGCAAGGATGGCGAATGTAACGTATCGGATGCGAATGGTTCCTTTATTCCTGGCGATACTGCTGTTATGCGCGTGTTCTCTGAAATTGATGTACCAGTATGCGGACTGGATGCTGATCTGGTCGATTGATGACTATTTTGATCTCGATTTTCAGCAAAGAGCTTTTTTAGATGAAAAGATTGAAGAACAATTGCTCTGGCACAGACGGCACGAACTTCCTGTCTACGCCACATTTTTGCGGCAATTACAGCAAAAAGGACAGGATGGATTGACAGCCTCCGAAATTGATTGGGTTTATGAGAATATCTATCGGTTGCGCAAAAATATCGTCCAACAGATAGCGGTGGATTCCGCTTTTTTCCTGGCACAGTTAAAGGAAGATCAAATTCTTTATCTGGAATCTTACCTGGCAAAACTGAACAAAACAGACCAGCACCGCCTGGAACAATCCCCTGAAAAACGCTTGCAAAATCAGGCAAAAAAAATCATTGATTTCGTTGAGGAGTGGTTTGGCAGACTGACAGCAGATCAAAAAAGGCAAATCACTCATTTGAGCCGGTCATTGCCGGATATACAGGAATCTCGTATAAAATTCCGTCTGCAACGGCAAAGGGAATTCGCCGCCTTGTTGCGCTCTGACAGTGATGCGGCAACCATCGAAGCTCAACTGCTCAAATGGTATCTTGATCTGGAAGCCGGCTATCCTCCGGAATACCGTCAAGTCGTTCTGGATGCTCACAAGCATGTCAAAGCGATGATCTTAGCCATTGACAAGTTGCTGACACCACAGCAGCGTCAGCATGCGAACAAAAAAATCCAGGGAATCCTTGACGAAATTGCGTCGATCACGTCTTCCTGACTGAAATGCAATCAAAGTTGAATGCCGCAATTGTCGCCAATAGGACGGTTCTACAAATCAAAGTTTTGCTGTTGGATCAAGTACAGGATCGTTGATCTTGCCATACGAATGAGCAACCCGGACGAAATGTCGCACATTTTCAAATGGCGTGTCAGCCAGCAAGCCATGGTTTAAGTTGAGAATCAATCGCTGTTTCCCCGTTTGCTCATAGCATGTTTGCACGGCCTTTGTGATTGCATCGTGGTCTCCTTCCAAGAGCACGCGGTTGTCCACATTCCCTTGAAAAACAACGTCGCCGGGTGCTGTCTGCAGGGCATTCTTCAGATTGATGACTCTTCCGACACTCAACACCTTAGCCCCGCTTTTTAGCATCAAATCCAGATATTCACTTTCCTTGACAAAGAGAATGGACGGAACTCGTGAATGCAGTTCTGAAAAAATACGTTCGTGGGTGGGTTGAACAAATTCTTCATAAATTTTTCGTGGAATTACGTCGCCAAAGGATTCAAACAATTGCACCGCGTGGACTCCGCATTCAATTTGATAATTGAGATAGTCGATGGTCATCGTTGTGAGCACCTCTAACAATTGTTGAAAAACAGCTGGCTGTTCTTCTATGAATCGAAAGATCGTGCTATAGTTTTTTCCCGGACTCTTTCCCGCACACATAAAAAAGGCCAGGGTGGTGGGAGATCCGGAAAAACCCAGAATGGGTAGCGCCTGCTGCAAATGCCGAGTTATTCCCCGGATGAGCGTACCAACAAAAGGCACGTCGCGAGGAGGATCCAGGTGTCTCAAGGCTAAAATTTGCGATTTGTTTCGTATTGGTTTATCCAAGATAGGTCCTGGTTGAAAATAAAATCTGGCACCCATGGGGATCAAGGGTGTCAAGATATCTTGAAACATGATAATTGCATCTACTCCAAGCCGTTGAGGCAACAGTGAAATTTCAACAGCACGCGACACATCCCGAAAGAGAATTTCCAAAGGGCGGCTGTCTGTTTCCCGAATTTTCCGGTATAGGGGGTCGGTTCGTCCGGCCTGACGCATCATCCAGACCGGTACCCGTTCCACCGGAAGGTGGTTGATCACACGCAACAACAAGTCGTTTTTCAATTTGGGAAGCGGAAAGCGTGTTTTCATCGGAGAAAGCCTATCCAATTTATTCATTGCGAAAACCGAAAATGCGAAAAAAACAAAACCAATCCTGCAGTCATTGTCATGACAATCGAATCGTGATTGATCCCATTTCAGGAGATTATGCTCAAGCTGAATTTTGCCGGTGTTTTCCTTCCCCTTGTCCCGCCTGTGGCGATACGCGCTTCTGTCTGGAACAAGACGGTCTGGGGCGTGAAATAGCGGTTTCCTGTCCCGAATGTGAGGGACGCCTGCGGCACATCCACTTATATAACCGGGCCCGCATCCCTAAAAATTATGGTTTGGGCCGGCTCGACCGCACTGAAAAAGATAAACACAACGGCAAAATCTACAATATGCTGACCTCAATCATCAGAATAAAAGCGAATCCTGAACAATCCGCAGTGCGCCACAATGGATTGGTCCTGATGGGGGCTCCCGGAACGGGAAAAACTTATCTGATGGCCGGTTTTGTCTACCAGTGTACGATCAATCACGGCATTTCCTGCATGTTCCGTCCCTTCGACAAGCTGCTTTCCGAATTGAAAGAAGGATATGCTACCGGAAAATCAGAAATGGAAACCATTGCCCCCTTACTGGAAGCAGATTTCCTGATTATTGACGATCTGGGCAAGGGTCGCAATACCGAATGGGAATTAAACATCCTGGATACCCTCATCACGGAACGTTACAACAGCAACAATCGAATCATGGTGACTTCCAATCATACCGAAAAAGAAGAAACGACCATCAAAGAACGTCTCCTTTCCAAAAATAGAGGAGAAGAAGAAAGATACGTTGCCGACACCCTGCGTAAACGGGTTGGGGAACGCATCTATTCAAGATTGAAGGAGATGTGTTATTTCGAGACCCTCACAGGACCGGACCACCGTGAAATGCTATCGGAGGTTTCAAGGACCACGGAAGGAACAACATAGATCTACTCATCTGAGATGCGAGGGACAATCAAGATGTCACCCTTGGACTTCCTATCCTATACCAGACCGCTTGTTTCCTCGAAACCGAACATCAGGTTCATGTTTTGAATCGCTTGCCCGGCCGCTCCTTTGACCAGATTGTCAATGGCGGTGATAACGATCCAGCTTTTGTTAGATCCATCACAATCCAGTCCCACCAGACAACGGTTTGAATGACGGACCATGTTCAATTCAGGAAATCGACCTCGTGGCAATACATGAAAAAAAGGATGCTCTCGCGCTGTGGCTTCAAAATGGTGCCGCACTTGCTCTACGGAAAGCGCATTGTTGAAGTGCAGATAAATGGTGCACAAAATGCCTCGGTTGAGAGGCAGCAAATGTGCCGTGAACAACACTGCGCCTTGTCGACAGGCGCCATAAGGTGCGCAATCCTCCAAATATTGCTGGATTTCAGGGAGATGTTGATGCTGAAATACTTTATAGGCTTTGAAATTTTCATTGACACTGACGAAATTGGTCATCTCGTCTTCCACTCTTCCTCCTGCTCCGCTCACTCCTGACTTCGCATCAATCACCGGTGGGCAGTCCAAGGCATCCAAAAGGTTGCCAAAAGGAAGGAGACCCAGCAGCGCTCCCGTGGGATAGCACCCCGGATTGGCTACCAGGCGAGCCTTGGCGATTTGGTCCTTGAAATATTCAGGCAGCCCAAAGACCGCTTCGCTGAGCAATGTTGGTGAGGTGTGCTTGAGATTATAAAATTGTTCAAAGACCGACACGTCCCGCAGCCGATAAACACCGGACAAGTCCACTACTCGTACTCCCTGACTCAACAGTCGCGGAACTGTCTCGAGACTGGCTTTGTCGGGAATGGCCAAAAAGGCGACATCACATGCCGTAGCATCTGCGTCATGTTCGGAAAAAACATGATCAGAGCCCGCAAACCGAGGAAAGTTTTCAGACAAAGGTTGCCCGGCATATCTCCCTGAAGTGAGTAATTTCAGGTTGGCTCGAGGGTGATTGTCCAATAACGGAATCAATTCCAAACCGGATAAACCCGCTGCTCCGATAATTGCAACATCAATCATTTCATTTGCAAGCTTAGGAATGAAATTTAAATAAGTTAGAAGTATGGATACGCAAAATTAGGGGACACGTAACAGCAGGCATATAACAGTAGAGTTGGGATGCGCAGCGGTGTACATGTCCCCCAATTTTGCTCACACCATTGTAATAATTACAGGTTATTAAAATTTTGTTCCTTAGAATGGGTGAAGTGAGCCAAGAATTTCCGATAAAAAAGGCATCGGATTCGCAGCAATGGTCAATAAATCACAAATGCTTTCTCCCTTTAACACGAGTGACAACAAGATCATCTAAACAATCCATCGTCTGCTAAAGCGTTTGGTGGCAAGAGCACTTGTCACTCCAATGACGAGGAGACAATACAAGAGGCCCCAAATTAAATAAAACTCGAATTCCCCCGATATGAGGGCGCGCACCCATCGAACCGGGTGAGTCAAGGGCGATATTTCTGCCAAAAGACGAATGAATTGTGGCACGTCATCGAGCGGGAAGAACACCCCTGAAAGCATAAAAATAGAGATAATACCAGTCATCACAAAATTGAGATGATTGAGGGTTTTGACATAGGAAGTATATAACAGGGTGACGGAACCGAACAAAATCCCTGTAAAAAAGCCAACCAAGGGCGTAAAAAAATAAGAAGAAAAGGGCACGATTCCCAGTAAAACAAGAACGATCACAATTATGAATGAAATAAACATTCCCTTTGTGCCGATCCAGAGGAGTTCCCCCACCAAAATGTTGTTGACAGTTAAAGGAGTTCCCAGCATGCCATCATAGAGTTTTTGAAATTCCATACGGGAAAAAGTACCGTAAGTACATTCAAATGCGGCGGAAAACATTGCTGGAGCGAGGATCATACCAGGAACCAGGAATTCGATATAGGAATCACCATTTTTCATCACGATATAAGATCCAAGCCCTAATCCGAGACCGCCCAGGAAAATCAAAGGATCTATCAAAACCGGAAATGCATTACTGAAAAGATATCGACTGTATACCAAGGCATGACGATACCAGACACTGAATATCCTCGAAAACAGCGAAGGAGGATTATTGTTGCGCATTGATATTCCTTCCTGTCGTTTTGAGAAATAAATCTTCCAAATTGGATTGTCGCAGGTGATAATTTCCCGGAATCAAATGATTCTCCAGTGCTTTCAGAGCATTCAAATCATTGGAATAATAAACGGGTAACTGGTGGGAGTCGTCTTTTCGAATCCGCTCTTGATCGAATGCCAGCGACGCGTATTGGCTTTGATCAAATTTTAATGTTTCTATGACATATTGTTCCACGTGTTCTTCGAGCAATTTTTGAGGCGCCCCTTCCATCATTTTTTGTCCTTTATCCATAATGATGACGCGATCACAGATTTGAAATGCTTCTTCCATATAGTGCGTTGACAAGAGAATGGTGGTTCCCTGGGCTTTCAATTGCCTCAATTTGGCCCATATCAAATGCCGTACTTGAGGGTCCAACCCCGTAGTCGGCTCATCCAGTATCAACAGCTTGGGTTGGTGCAAGAGCGCTCGGGCAATAGAGAGGCGGCGTTTCATTCCTCCCGAAAGCTCCATCACTCGGGATTCTTGCTTTTCCGACAGCTCCATGAAATCCAAGAGTTCTTCGATCCTGATTTTTGCTTGTCTGTGCGGAATTCCATAGAATTTTGCATAAACCACGAGATTCTCAGCAACATTCAGTTCACCGTCCAAGTTATCTTCCTGGGGCACCACACTGGAGAGGGACCTGACTTTCAAGCTTTCTTTTTGAGGGTCCAGTCCAAAAACTCTGACACTGCCAGCATGATTTTTATCGGGGAATGATTTACCATATAGTATTTTAATGAGTGTAGTCTTTCCCGCTCCATTGGGTCCTAAAAATCCAAAACAAGAGTATTTTTGAACTTCAAAGTTGAAGTCTTTGATGGCCTTCAGCGAACCAAAACTCTTATTCACTTGTTTCACTTGAATGACGGTTGATTCCATTTTTTCTGATGCGGTAAAAGGCATTGATCGACAGGTTTTTTGCGCAATCATGAAAGATAATCGGGTTACTCTCATAATGCAAGATTTCTTATTCCAACGGGTGTAATTAAAAGTGAGGGGCAGAGAGAAATAGCTGGACATATGCTCAAAGTATATGGTGCCTCTGGTAGAGACGGCAGACTCTACTTTTACGGGGGATCGCAGAAAAACGCGTCAAGTGAGTTGGAAAGAAGGGATTACCTCCTTTGATTACACCCGGCGCTGAGCTCAATTTGGTGAGGGGATGCCTTTTTGTATAGAATGGTTGATTTTTAGAAAATTTGTCTATTCTGTCGAGTTTTTCTGCGGTGCCAATCGCAAAGTTCAGGCTTGTGAGGGGGAAGGCAAACAAGTCGCGGCCTTCATCAGGTCATCATGTTTTTCACAAGAGACCAACGATCAAAATAGGCCTTGACCCCTTCTGAGGCATCAAAGAGGGTTGAAGAATGGCTACTGGTCTTTCTTTTTCTTTTGTGATAGTTCTTGAGAAATTGCCTTTTGCTGAAGGTTTTATTTCAATTTCGCTCCTATTTATTTAGCCGAAAGTCATGTAAAACCTCATATCCTCCCCAGAGGATTTTTAGAAATTGTCAACGGGGAATTGAAAAGTGCCAAAAATGTTGACTTCTGTATCTTAATATGAAAAAGTAATTTCGTTGATCTTTAGAAGACACTCATGAATGAATGAGTCGCCCTATTTAAAAAAATCTTGATACATTTGCAGATCGATTATACTATTTCTAGATATGAGAAAAATTTGCTTTAAATGACTAATCGGATATGTCTTAAGAAAAAGAGTTGATTTATTGCTAGATATAAAATATTATCCTTCTAATTAGTCGCTGTCGCGAAATGGCTTTTAGCCCTCTGCTGTCAGCTATCAGTTTTTGAATCATATTGATATACCGTTTTTTTGTCAGTGAAAACGGTTAGCTGAGAACAGATAGCCTTAAATGCTTGACAACATTTGCAGAGCGATTATAAATATTATTCTAAAAACGGAAGGGCAATAATGAGATCCTTCGCATTGCCGCTTTCGGTACAGCTGTTTGGGCAAATCGTCAGGATGACATGAAAGTCTGAAATTAACCCGTTTCAAGTATAAAAAACATCTTGACAATGAGGTGGTTATGAGAGTAAATTTAAAAGCCATATCCCATATCCCATATCCCATATCCCATATCCCATATCCCATATCCCATATCCCATATTAAGTTATCAGTTCCTTGTTTCCAGTTTCCACTCTCAAGCTCTAAGTCAAAAGCCCCAAGCAACGAATTCCCAATCCCAAGTTCTACCCCCTTATCTTATCTCGACATCAGGGAGAGATCCTTAAGATCTCTCGTTCCCCGTTCTGGGAACGAAACAGCAATGGGGAATTTGGAAAATCATCGGCGCCTGAGTGCGTCGGTTTATGGTTCATTGCCCCATCCTGGAGCCAATGAATTGGTTTTTTGATCACTCCAAAATGAAGGAGACCCAATGTGTAGAGCAATCGTCGAAAACGTGCTTTCGGGAACGAAAGCAGGTTTTAAAGCAACCCGCAATCTTGTTTTTAATCAAAAAGCAGAAAGGAGCACGATGAACCGTCAAAAAAGTAGAGCAATCGTCGAGAACGTGCTTTCGGGAATGAAGGCAGGTTTCAAAGCAATCCTTAATCTTGAACATCCATTCAAAAGGAAAAAGATGAAAAATCAAATAAACAAATCAACCTTCAGTGCAATCCTGCTCACCCTCACCCTGATGGTGGCCGCCCTCGGGGTCAGTCCAGCCATTGCGGCTGAGAAAAAGATGGTCAAAGATCCGACCACTGGAAAAATGGTGAGTGTACCTGAGTACGGCGGGAGATTAACCTACGTCTTGAGAACATATACGTCGCAAGTTGACCCCTATTTCGGCTGGGCGGGCATTCTCATCAATGGTGTCGCACAGAAGCTGGGTATCGGCAACTGGGGAATAGATCGAGACGAATGGGACTTTAATTCGGGCCCGCTCCCTGTGTCTGCCATAACAGGGAGGCTGGCGGAAAGCTGGGAGATGCCCGACGACACAACCTTTGTCTTCCATATCCGTGACGGCGTTCGCTGGCACCAGAAGGCACCGATGAACGGCCGTCTCCTGACGGCGCAGGATGTCGAGTATAACTTTCACCGTATGTTGGGTCTGGGCAGCGGCTTCACCGAACCGACTCCCTTTGGTGCCGTTGGCCCACTCAAAGCCATCCCCTTCGAATCGATAACGGCCACCGACGATTCGACGGTTGTGATGAAGCTGAAGGAGCCCTACCTGCCTGCCCTGAAGCTTATCCTCAGCGACTACTTTGTTTACATTATGCCCCCCGAGGTCATCAAGGAACAAGGCGACGTTAAGGATTGGAGGAACCTGGTCGGCACCGGGCCCTTTATGCTGACTGACTTCGTCGAGGACAGCTCTATCACCTGGACCAAGAATCCTGACTACTGGGGCTATGACGAAAAGTACCCGCAGAACCGCTTGCCCTACATTGACGAGCTAAGGCTATCGAAAATTCCAGAGGAAACAACAATTTTGGCGGCAGTACGCTCAGGCAAGATTGATTTTGTCACTCCTTGGGCTCTTTCTACGCCAGGGGCAGAGAGCCTCCAGCAGACCAACCCCGAACTCGTGCCGCACGAGTGGTGGTTTCGGTCGAATCATGCCTTTGCGACACAAATGCGCGAGCCGCCCTTTGACGACATCCGCGTGCGCCAGGCCATGCAGATGGCACTGGACCTTGAGACCATTAACTCTACCTTTTTTAAGGGTCAGGGAAATACGACCCCCATGGGGATGGTCGGGGTGAAAGGGTATTACCTCCCCTTTGAAGAGTGGCCCGAAGAGGTCAAGAAGGGCTATCGGTACGACCCGGAAGGTGCCGGGAAGCTCCTTGACGAAGCTGGATATCCGCGCGGCGCGGACGGCACTAGATTCAACACCGTCGTGAGAATACTGGGGTCTGTGGGTGGTTTAAGCTATGTAGAAATAGCTGTCTCCTACTGGGCTAAGATTGGTGTCGATGTTGAGATTGTCTATTTTGAGGACTGGGCCGCCTATCACGAGGAGGTATTCGCGGGGACTTATAAAGGCGTGATGGGGACCATTGCGGGCGCCTCTGGCTATGACCCTGCCCTATTGGTAGGCTGGCATCGCTCGGACGCACAGTGGAACCGCCCCGGATCTAAGTGGCCTGAGTTGGACGCCCTCGTTGACGCCGCCCTGGCCGCGACCACCATTGAGGAGCAGCAGCGGCTAGTGAGAGAGGCAGATATGTACGCAATAGAGAAGCACTGGCAGATGTGGGGTCCTAAACTTCCACAGTTGATTTTTCATCAGCCGTGGGTCATCGGCTTTAACGGTGAAGCAATGTACTTGGGACCTTCCGAGCGGCAAGAAGTCCTCAGCCGCCTCTGGATTGATAGTGCGCTGAAGGAAGAAATGGGTTACTAGCGCGGTTTCGAGCTGGGGGCCCCAGGCCCCCAGCACCGCTTCCGAGCGTCCTCCCAAGCACACTCCCAAGCACATCCACCACTCCGAGTCTGTCATGAAAGCGTACATCATCAGGCGGTTATTGCTGATCATCCCCACCCTGTTCATCTTGAGCATCATCGTCTTTTTTTCGGTCCGCTTCATTCCCGGCGATGTCATAGTCGCCATGCTGGCTAAGGCTGAATTTGTGGGTGAGGTAGACCGTGAAGCGCTGGAGCGTATGCTGGGATTAGACGTGCCTGCCTACGTGCAGTATGGCCGCTGGATAGGAGGTATCTTACTGCGCGGCACCCTTGGCGAATCACTGGTGGGCGGCGGTTTTCCGGTAGAGGAGAGAATACTAGGTAGATTGCCGGTAACCATAGAGCTTGGTTTGTTGTCAATCGTGATCGGGCTCCTGATCGCCCTGCCCGTCGGCATCTACTCGGCGATCCGCCAGGATACGGCCGCTGACTATGTGGGGCGCTCCCTCGCCATCATCGGCCTGGCTACGCCGAACTTCTGGCTGGGCGTGATGGTGATGGTCTACCCGGCCATCTGGTGGGGCTGGTCGCCCCCGATTGAACTGATTCCTTTCACCGAAGACCCGCTGGGGAGTCTCGGGATGTTCCTCATTCCCAGCCTGATTCTGGGGACGGCGATGGCGGCCGCCACCATGCGGCTGATGCGCACCATGATGCTGGAGGTGCTCCGGCAGGACTATATCCGCACCGCCTGGTCCAAGGGGCTCAAGGAGCGGGTGGTTGTGGTGAGACACGCCATCAAGAATGCCTTCATCCCGGTGGTGACCCTGATCGGCCTGCAATTGCCGATCCTCGTCGGGGGCGCCGTGATCATGGAGAACATCTTTGCCCTGCCGGGGCTCGGGCGTCTCATGATGACCGCGCTCACCGACAGAGACTACCCGCTGGTCTCCGGAGTAAACCTATTCTTCGCCACTGGGGTGGTGCTGCTCAATCTCCTGATCGACCTGATTTATCCTTATTTAGACCCCAGGGTGCGGTATGAATAGACCCACCCCGTCCGCTTCGCTTCCACCCCTCCCAAGAGGGGATTTGCTCAGAAGCTATGAAAGTGTGAATAGAGATTCCCCTCCTTGGAGGGGTGCCTCCGAAGGAGGGGGGGTGGGTAAAAACTCTATCTGTCCATTTAAACCTGTGAAACCACTTGATAGAGGGAAGACACCTATAACATGAACAACACCCAAGAAACACCATCCTCTGTCAGTGAACCCAAGCGACGGGGCCGGTTTGTGAATTTCTTTATCAGGCTTCTCAAGGAGAAGCCACTGGGTACTATCTGCGGGATTATCATTTTGATATTGACTTTGGTGGCACTCTTTGCCGATGTTCTGATTCCTTATCCATTTGATGAAATACACCTGGCTGACATACTGAAAACCCCATCAGCCCAGTATCTGCTGGGGACCGACCATCTGGGGCGAGACTTATTGAGCCGCCTTATCTATGGGGCTCGTCTTTCCATATTGGTCGGCCTGGCTGCGACCACGCTCAATGTGGTGGTTGCGACCCTGATCGGAGTCACCTCAGGGTTTCTTGGTGGGAAAGTGGACCTGGCGGTGCAGCGCTTTGTCGATGCCTGGATGGCCTTTCCGGTATTGCTCCTCTTGTTAACCATCATGTCCATCGTGGGACAGGGTCTCGTCCAGATCATCGTCGTCCTGGGGATATCAGGAGGCATCGGGGGTTCCCGAGTCGTCCGAGGCGCCGTGATCGGCATCAAAGAGAATGACTATTTTCTGGCAGCCCGGGCCGTGGGCACCCCCACGAGCCAAATCCTGATCCGCCATGTCCTGCCCAATATCATTGCACCCCTCATCATCATCTTCTCGATCAACATTGGCGGTGTCATCATTGCCGAGGCGTCGCTGAGCTTTCTCGGATTCGGACTGCCCGTCAAGGTTCCCAGTTGGGGAGGGATACTCAGCCGGGAAGGACGCCAGTACATGCAGCAGGCGCCCTGGCTGGCTCTCTTTCCTGGTCTTTGCCTGACTATTGTCGTTTACTGTTTCAACATGTACGGCGATGCCCTCAGGGACCTGCTCGACCCGCGGCTGCGGGACGGAGAGGGCAGTTATGGCGCCGCAAAGAAACGCAAACGAGGTCTCCTCTCCAGACTGCTCAACCCTTTCAACTAGTAAGCGCACCAAAGAACCTGTCCCCGTTACAGACGTGGTTGTCGTGAGAAACCAAAGAAAAAGAGCTTATACATCCGGATCTATTCCAGCTTTTTTCAAGATTTCTCTGAGACTTTTTTCATTAGCTTTTGCCTCTTCCTTGTCTCGCAGGGCCTCTTCCTTGTCTCGCAGGGCCTCTTCCTTGTCTCGCAGGGCCTCTTCCTTGTCTCGCAGGGCCTCTTCCAAAAGCATTTGCCTTGTTTTTTCCTCACGGATTGCATTTTGGCGGGCTTGGTATAAGTGATAATCGGCTTCTTTTTCAGAAAATCGTTTTAAAACTGCCATTGCTTTCCTCATTTCAGGGGTGTTGATGATTTCGGGTAATTCCTTCCAGTTTGCGGCTTCTTTAAAAAAAACAACCATTGGTCTTCCCTGTTCAATGCCTCAGAATACTTCCATTTGTCCAATTCTAAAAGATGGATTGAACAATGCTCCGAGAATCTTTTTTGGTTTTCCTGATCCACTAATTGGAAGTGATGATGAAAGGCAGGGCTTTCGGGAAACAAGTTGGGAGTCAGCATCCAAATGGAAATGACCGGCCGCAGTTGGGCGAATTCCTCTCCGCTTTGCAGTTGGGATCGATAAATATCGCTCCACGTGTAGAGCATCCTCTCCGGCAAATGAGGAAAAACGGACAATTGAATTTCTATCTGGTAGGTGGTTCTATTTTCATCTTTGGCTTTGACATCGACTATGGTCAATTTGTCCGAATAAAACTCGCGTTCATTGTAGGGGTTGAGGATTTCAACATCCAAAATGGGAGACTCCGGAGCCAGCACGCCGTTGAGGAAATCAATCAATAAATTTGTATTTCCCTCAGACCCCAATATGCTCTTGAAGACACAATCTACTGTCGGAGAAATGGGATGTTTCAACATGACGATCCTTAAAGAAGGGGAACATGAAATCACTTGTTTTCAGTAAGTATATCAAAGCGTTTGGCAAACAGCGAGCCTTATTTGCAGCCAGGCATGGAAATCCGGGGACAGTTACTAATTTTTATCTTTTTTAGGTCTCCCTGGTTTCTTTGGACTCAATTCTCGTTTGGTGATGGCTTCCGCCTTTCTTAAAAAACGGTCATCTCCCAAGGGGCGACCCGTCCGAAAATGTGCTCGAAATCTTTCTAAATCATGGGACTCCTCCTTGAGATACTCCTTCCAATCGTCAGGACTGCCAAACCATTGACTTTGCTGAACCAAGGGATCTCGATCAATCATCCCCAGATGAAATCGGGCGCTAGACCAGGGAAAATCTTTGGCGTGGCGGCAGATTCCAGCACGAACCGGGTTTCGCTCCACATATCTTGCCACGGCGCTCAAGTGGGCAAGATCGAGGGGACAAGAGAAGAAACGTTCTTGAAATAAATGCCCACGAACCTTTTCTCGGAAATTCACCAGACGAGAGTAGCGTTTATGAGTCTCGCCGATGCCTTCTCTTAAACTTTTTTCATGCTGAGGAATGACCAGAAGATGGAGATGGTTATTCATCAGACAATAGGATAAAAACTCCAATCCTGCTTTTGCTCCATACTCGTTGAGAAGAGAGAGATACTCTCTGCGATCCTCGTCACTTGAAAAGATTTCCAGGGAGCGAACCCCTCTTTGGGTGACATGATGGGGGACACCTGGAAGGACCACTCTCGCTAACCTGGCCATCTTATCTCCAATTTCTGAAGTGAAAATTCTATCTTCGATAATGATTCACAACCATTATCAAATTATGGAATCCATTGCAAATAATTAGTAACTGTCCCTGGATTTAAAATAATAACTTGGCCATTATTAATAATTCATAAATAATAACCCTGCTATTTTTAATTCAATAAAATTTTATCAGGGTTTACTTATGAGGAAAAACACTTTCTATATCAAAAGGGGTTTAGAAAAAGAAATCCTACCTTATCTCGATTCACCAGAAATCATTGCAATTATTGGATCAAGACAATGTGGTAAAACGACTTTAGTTCAACACATTACAAAGGAGTTAAAAGGAAAAACAGTCAATTTTCTGGATTTTGAGGATCGGGATGAGTTGAATTTGTTTATAAATGATATTAAAGCCTTTATTAAACTTCATGTGGAAGGGAAAGATTATCTGATCATTGATGAATTTCAATACGCCATTGATGGAGGCAAACAGCTCAAATATATCTACGACAGTTGTCAGATAAAAATAATTATCACAGGGTCTTCAGCCACTGAATTGTCTATCCAAAGTATTCGACATTTGGTGGGTCGTATTTTTGTTTTTGTCTTATATCCTTTTTCTTTCGATGAATTTTTGAGCTTCCGAAACCCTACTCTCTCTCAACTTGCTGAGGAAAACCAGCCTTTGAGTTCAGCGGTCATTCGAAAGATAAATCCGTATTATCAGGAATATGTGATTTATGGAGGATATCCAAGAGTCATTTTGGCTCAATCTCTTCAAGAAAAAGAACTGATCTTGAAAAATATTTTTCAGACTTATCTTCTGAAGGAGGTGCGTCAAATTCTGAACTATCAAAATGATTTGAAACTTGAAAAATTAATAAAAGCTCTCTCCCTGCAGATCAGTAATATTTGTAGTTACAATGAACTATCTTTATTGACAGGTTTCAAGAATCAAGAACTTCTCAAAGCCCTCGATATTTTAACAAAAACTTTTATTATTGCTCCTTGTCGGCCTTTTTTCAAAAATAAACGGTTGGAATTGGTGAAATCTCTAAAATATTATTTCATTGACAATGGCTTTCGCAATATTTCTATTAAGAATTTCAACTCCATCGAAAATCGAACAGACCTTGGAAGTCTTAACGAAAATTTTATTGCTTCGGAACTCTTGAAAGTCGATTTTGACATTCAATACTGGCGGACCAAATCCAAAGCGGAAGTTGATTTTGTCATTGATAAAGGAAATCGTGTGATACCCATCGAAGTCAAATCATCAACAGGTGGAGCAAAAATGACCAGGTCCTTTCGCAGCTTTCTCGAAAAATATAAACCTCCTCACGGAATTCTTTCATCCAAGGATCACTACTCCGAACAGGCCATTGAGAACATCCCTATATATTTTCGCCCCCATTGGAGCACCGTAAAAAAAATCTAATCTAAAATGGCTTTCATCTCAGAGAAACTTTCGGAATCAAACAATTCATATCGAAAGGGGAGCCACTGATTTCCGCAATATCCGGGCCACCAATATTCTCTAGATAGAGAAGTAAAGCATCGCAATGCCGGTTGATTAAAAGATGGAGCGCCTTATGCTCCAGCTCCAAACTTTCTTCTGAGCTGGAAACAATCATTTCAATATTATTGCCTTTGATCGATTGCTCCACTCCATTGATGATCTCCCAATAGAAGGGGCTGGCAAATGTCTTACCAGGACTCCAACAAAGGTCCCTCCTCTTTTTCCAGAAGCGAATCCATTGGGATCATAATTCGGTAGTCACACTCTGGAGTGTTGGTGCCTGTTCTCAGCAAAATTGACCCTCTGGAGTGTTGTTATTTTGCAAATAGACGGCGTTTTCCGGTGTGTTTCCCCCGGTTTTCAGAGTAACTGCACTCAAGAGGGAGACCATCAAATTTCATTCCTTAAATAAATCTATTCGATGTATCGATGCATTTGATGATTGAACATTTTCAGCAAATGAAGCATCTTTGTCAGCACTGGTTTTTCGGGAATAGCAATTGGATAAGAGGCAACAATAGGGGAACCCATGAGAGAAGCAGAACGGATTCAAGCAGTACAGACTCCCATCATTCCGGTTATCGGGGATTGGATTCGACAAGTCCCCGGCACCATCTCCCTGGGACAGGGAATGGTACATTATGGTCCGCCGGTCCAGGCGCTGCAACACATGCAGCGGGCATTGCAAGATACTGAAATACACAAATATAAAGCCGTCGATGGAGTGGATACGTTGCGCTCGGTGGTTTCAGAAAAGTTACAGAGGGAGAATCGAATTGCCATTACTCCTCAAAATCAGGTCATCGTGACTGCCGGGGGCAACATGGGGTTCATCAATGCAATCCTGGCCATCACCAATCCGGGGGACGAAATCATTCTACAGACCCCCTATTACTTCAATCATGAGATGGCTATCACCATCGCCAACTGTACACCCGTTTTGGTGCCCACTGATGATCAATACCAACTGCAGCCGGATCAAATCCGGGCGGCGATCACTGCAAAAACCCGGGCAGTGGTCACGGTTTCTCCGAACAATCCTTCCGGTGCCGTCTATTCGCGCGAGGCGTTGACAGCTGTCAATGAAATGTGTAGAGCCTCCCGGATTTATCATATCAGCGATGAAGCCTATGAGTATTTCACTTATGAAGGCGTCGAGCATTTCTCTGCAGGATCACTCGAAGATGCGGAGGAATACACGATTTCACTCTATTCCCTGTCAAAAGCCTACGGATTTGCCGGTTGGCGAATCGGATACATGGTGACGCCACGACATTTGGCCTCTGCAATGCGGAAAATTCAGGACACGATTCTGATTTGTCCTCCCGTCCCCTGTCAATATGCCGCCATAGGAGCTCTGCAAGCAGGAGCGGACTTCTGTGCGCCTCACTTACGATCCCTGGCAGAGGTCCGTTCTCTGGTGCTGAAAAAATTAATCCCCCTGGAAGGGCAAATCCGGATCCCAAAGACCCGGGGCGCTTTTTATTTTTTAATCAACGTCCAAGGCTCCCATGATTCCTTAGAACTGGCGCATCGGCTCATCCAGGAATTCCGGGTGGCCGTGATTCCCGGAACCGCCTTTGGTTTGCAGAATGGATGCTATTTACGGGTCGCCTATGGCGCCCTGGAAAAAGAAACCGTTGCTGAAGGAATCGGACGATTGGTTCGTGGTTTACAAAGCATCTTGTGATTTATCTCAGTAGATGTGATCAAAACGACTTGACATGTCGGCCTGTTGTTTCAATATGAACAGCCCATCGTCAATAAGGACAAACGACGAAAATCCCTGACAGCCAGGCCTTTCGATTGAAAAGCTCAGAACTTATTCGAGTGGAAGGACCGGTGCTGTGAACGACAACCCAATTTATGAAAGAAAGAGTAATTATGCGAAAAAATACAATATTGGAAAATTGGAAAAACCAAAAACCGACGGTTAATGGCTGGTTGGCCATTCCCAGCTCCTTTTCTGCCGAAACCATGGCCCATCAAGGATGGGATTCCCTCACAATCGACTTGCAGCATGGAGTGGCGGATTATCAGATAGGAGTGACCATGCTTCAAGCAATTTCAACGACCGCTACCATGCCTTTAGCGCGGGTGCCCTGGTTGGAGCCTGGTATCATCATGAGAATGTTGGATGCCGGAGTGATGGGGGTGATCTGTCCCATGATCAATAAAAGTGAGGATACGGAACGATTTCTGGAGGCTTGCTATTATCCTCCGGTCGGGCAGCGTAGTTTCGGGCCAATCCGGGCATTGATCTATGGAGGAGACGACTATGCGAAGAAAGCGAATGACGAAATCATTCCGTTTGCCATGATCGAAACCAAACAAGCATTGGACAATTTGGACGAAATTCTCCGGGTTGATGGATTGAAGGCCATTTATGTCGGCCCTGCCGATCTTTCCAATTCACTGGGATGTACGCCCAAATTGGATCAGGAAGAAAAACCGGTCGTGGAAGCCATTGATATGATCGTGCGCAAGTCTCTGGAATACGGAGTGCTACCGGGACTGCACAATGGGACGCCGGAATACGCCATGCGCATGATTGAAAAAGGGTTTCGTTTTGTCACTATCAGCAACGACGTGCGCATTATGGCCGGCGCTGCTGAAGCGGCCGTCAACCGGATGCATGAATTGATGGGCGCACCGGCGCCGATCAAAGAGGAGAGTGCCGTACCCATCGCCTATTGAAAGCGTTTTATTGCAAAAATCGAGTTGTGTCTGTTGATGCCATATCTGGAGACCTTATTGCCAAACCAAGGCTCTCATGCTGGCCCATACGGCTGCGGGCCGCTTCGATGGCTTTTTTGAACTCCATTTGAACAGTTGGGACGCGCTGTCAGGTCTCCTCCTTTGTCAGCAAGCCGGCGCTTATGTTGCTCCGTTTTTAAACGGCGACGCCCTCGCTGAAGGCAACCGGGCTTTGGTTTGTCCCCAAAATCTGCGGGAGACTTTTTTGCGGTTGTTGGATGAATGATCCTTTCTGAAAGATCTTCAAACCCCCTCACTCCCCTATTCCCCTGAAAGTGCTCGTATCAAATATGAGAATAATTTTATGGATCTTATCCCCAGACAGGTCAAATACCTGTGCCATTGGGGTTGATTTATCTTTTTTCGAAAACTGATAAATCAAACAAGCGCAATTCTCCTTTTCGAAGGAGTAAATTATTTCATATTTCATGTCTTTGGGCGGATTCTTCCTCAGAGAATCGAGATAACCTTTGGCAGAATCAAAATGAAAAAAGGGCCCTTCGAAAATAAAGTCATTTGCAAACAATGGAGACAATGTTTCAATGTCACTCCCTGAGTAAAATATTTCCATATATTGCATTGCCAAATCCAATGCTTTCATTATTCAACTCCTTCACTTCTCCATCACTGTTCTAACAAAGGATTCGTTCCCCTGACATTAATTCCATAGTCATAGACTAAATCTCCGCCGGTCATTCCGGACAAAATCAGTCCAATCATTCCAATCAAAATGAGGATCAAGTATAAAGGAGATTCCCCAACATCAGTTCTCCGCGCGCGAGAACGCCAGCGCCAAATTGTCAGAGCAATGAAAAAAACAGTGACGGCAAAACTCCACATTTGATGAGTTTCAATCACATCATGCAAATCAGTTGCTTCAAAATGAGAAATGACTCCTGTGACACTGGCAACAAGGGCCCCCAGTGTTCCAATCCACAATAAAAGCCAGGATGTTTCTCGCAAATTGGCAATGTGTTTGAAGCGCAAGACAACGCTCAATCCAGCGCTGACTACCAAGAGGGCAATCGGGAAATGAACCGTAATGGGGTGCAAATCCTCAATCGTATCGCTCAATATTTGCAACATAATAAACTCCCTTCTTATAAATTCGTAATGAACAACCCCGCGGCAAGCAGCGGCGTATCTATTGGTAAAACAATATCTCATCGCAGCATGACTGCGGTGAATAAATTGTATGGTCTCAAAAAGAAGGCAGAAATTCTTTTCAAAAAAGTAATTTTTTGTAACATATTGTATCAATTTCGTGCATTGTGATTGACTGTATTAGAAACAATACAACCGTTATCCGGCTGGTCGTGGTTTTTCTATATTTGAAAAATAATTAACCTGAGTTCGACATAAATCTTCAATAATATGAGTATCCTGGTGTATTTGTCATCCTCGCGAAATTTGTCCCCGCGAAACTTGTCCTCGCGAATGCGGGGAACGGGGAGCGGGGATCCGGATTTCAGTCTGGCTGCATACCTCTGGATTCCTTCCCTGCGTACGCACGGATCTCGCAGGAATGACAAGGTTTCTCTAAGATATGAAGATTCCATAACATATTGAATTTATTAAATTCTTATCTCGAACTCAGGTTAATTAATAAATTCAATAATTTATCATTCCAGATTTGGTCCGGGATCAAGGAACGAGATAGCATGGCAACGCCTTGGATTCTTGGTCAAGCCTGGAATCAGGAAATTACAGGCTACAATTCGAGGGATAAAATTTTCTGACTACCGCCTGAAGCCTCAAAATGCGTATATGAGCGTTCAATATAGAAAAAAAACATTGAAGGTTCTCCATATCTCAACAGCAAAAACCTGGCGTGGAGGTGAGCAACAAATTGCGTATCTTGTCGAGGAGATGGCCAAACGGCGAGTGGAACAACTGCTCTTCTCTCCCAAGGGTTCGTCTACCGAACGCTATTTCCTTTCTCAAGGGATGCCACATCATTGCTATCAAAGACGGTCTCCATTCGATCTCCCTGGCGCATTGACGCTCAGACGCGTCTGTGAGAGGAATGGGATTGACCTGATGCATGCGCATGATTCGCACGCCCATTCTCTCATAGTTCTTTCGTCTGCTCTGTTCGGAAATTCCGTCCCTGGCGTCGTCAGCAGGCGTGTCGACATTCCGGTGGGTGAGGGTGTAATTTCTCAATGGAAGTACAATCACGCGAGTGTACGTACAATCGTATGCGTTTCTCGCTTCATTGCAGATATGATAAGACCCGTTCTCCGAGGCGCAGACCGGCTCGAGGTCGTGTATTCCGGCGTTGACCTCGAAAAATTTTCTAAGAAATTCAAGCCTGCTTTGCGTAAGGAATATCAACTGCCTGAAAATCATATTCTAATCGGCAACGTCTCCGCGATTGCCGGACACAAGGACTATCGGACGTTTGTCGAAGTCGCCGAACGACTACTGCGGGAAAGGTTGGATGCGACTTATTTCATCGTGGGAGGAGACGGGGGAGAGGAACGAATGATCCGCGAGTTGGTGACAGCCAAAGGTCTCGAGAAACGCATCGTGTTGACAGGCTTTCGAGAAGATGCCCCGGCAATCCTATCCGAACTCGACCTTCTGCTCTTCACGAGCAAAACCGAAGGGCTGGGTACGACGGTTCTCGACGCATTTGTTGCCGGAACCCCAGTTGTAGCCACTGAAGCAGGTGGCCTGCCTGAAATCGTTCGCAATCGATTGACTGGTTTAACGGCTGCGGTTGGAGACACGGCGGGACTGGCAAGGGCTGTTCAGGAAGTTTTGAGCAATAGCGGACTTCGCACGGGTTTGATCTCTGAAGCCCGGAAATTCGTGCAAGAATTCTCTAAAGAGAAGACTGCTGAACAAACGTTGGAGATCTACAGGGAAACGCTTAACAGACCTTAATAAATTGAAGAAAAACCATCTACAAATCCATGAAGATGGCTTCTAGTTCTTTATTAAAATCTATATTGCCCGGATATTCTTTCCCCGCAGCGCGATACCAATATTTGCTATTACCAATGTCGCCTTCTTTACGATGCAAATAGGCGTGGATCCATTTTGCATGAACGGTGCTCATGTTCTGAACAGTTTGATGGGCCTTGTTCCAATTGCCTTGAAGTTCATACCAAATAGCTTTGATGTGATCGTTCTCAATCCGCTGAGGATCGGCAAGGGAGGCCAATTCTTCAAAAGTCATATCGAGCTCCTTTGAAATTGATGAAGAATCGAAATGAGCGCTTTTTGCAATCGTAAAGGTTGCGCACGCTGTTGACAAGTCTTTTTTCCGCGGGACAGCACTGTTTCAAATATATTAGAGACGTTTGGTAATAATATTGTTTGTCTGCTGAATTTCCAATTTTTAAAGGAAATAGATGTATGCAGACGACTCGAGCGATTGCGAATCCCGTATTTATCTTACATCAGGGGATTGACATCGCGGTTTGTTGTGCTAGGATCATGCCATCGCTAAATTGTTTTAGTGAATGAAAGGGTTCCCGATCGATGGAACAATATCGTGAGAGGAATTGAAAACGATCGATCCTCCCCGGGAATCTTTTTTAATGATATTGTAACTATTTAGGTTTCTTTAGAGACCCCTTCGATTTAAGCACGGAATTTGCATAGCATAAAATTCAGGAAGGATTTTATGCTCTCGAAATTTCAAAAAAAATATATTAATTCCATTTCATCGACTTCCCTCCTTGAGGCTCTTCAAGAAGCCTGTCAACTCTTTGAAGAAGAACGGGACCAATGGAAGAAAGAGCGATTAAAACTCCTCGAACGTCTCGAAATAGAAAATAAGCGTATTGAAGCTCTCGAAACAGAAAATAAGCAACTTCTGGATCAGCTGGCTCTCAACAGCCAAAACTCAAGTAAACCTCCTTCCACCGATCAAAGTCGAAAGAACAAAAGCTTACGTAAAAGCAGGGGTCGCTCTCGCGGAGGTCAACCCGGTCATCAAGGCCATCATTTGGCTTTCAGTGAATCACCAGATCATGTGGAGCCTCATTTTGTCAACACCTGTGAAACTTGTGGAGAAGATTTATCCAAGGTGGCGGTTGAGGCCACGCATAAACGTCAGGTGTTCGATCTCCCCTCTCTGCAATTAGAGGTTACTGAACACCAGGTGGAACAAAAAATTTGTCCCTGCTGCCGGCATCTGAATCACTCGAGCTTTCCAGCAGGGATAGAGGCGCCCACTCAATATGGTCCCCGGATCAAAGGCTTAGCGGTTTATCTCAATCAATATCAGTTTCTGCCCTTTGATCGATGCCAGCAATTCTTTGAGGATCTGTTCGGCCAGCCGCTCAATGCGGCCACGATTTATGCCAGCCTCCGGCAAGCCGCCCATAGGCTTTATCCCTTCCAACAACAAGTGGCTGAAGCTCTGATTCAAGCGGAGGTGGTTCATTTTGATGAAACCTCTTTGTTTGAAAACAAACAACGTCGCTGGCTTCATTCAGCCTCTACCGAAGAGCTGACCTTTTATTTTATCCACGACAAACGGGGTCAAGCCGGAATGGATGCTGCCGGTATCCTGCCTCAGTTTGAAAAGACAGCCATTCATGATCACTGGGAGAGCTACCAGCATTATGAGTGTGATCATGGCTTTTGCAATGCGCATCATTTACGTGAACTCACTCGGGCCTATCAACAAGAAAAGGCCTTGTGGGCTCAGGAGATGAGCGACTTACTGGTAGAGATCAAAGAGCAAGTAGACCAAGCCAAGTTCAAAGAACAATCTGCTTTGAGTCCAATCCAACTCGATCACTTCCGGCAACGCTATCGTGATATCACCCAAGAAGCCCTTAAGCTCTATCCTCCCCCTCCTCAAACAAAGAAACGAGGACGCCCCAAACAGAGCAAAGCCAAAAATTTACTCGATCGCTTGATCCTCTATGAAAAGGAAACCTTGTTATTCATGGATGACTTCCGGGTTCCTTTTGACAACAACCAAGCCGAGCGAGATGTGCGCATGGTTAAACTGAAACAAAAAATCTCCGGCGGCTTCCGAACTGCTGAAGGAACGCAGGCTTTTTGTATCATTTGATTCAAAATTAGCTGTGGGAGGGTTCCCGCTCGATCGAATGAACAATACCGTGAGAGGACTTGAAAACGATGGATTCTTCCCGAGAATCTTTTTTCAATGTTATTGAACTGAACGGCTTCTGACTGTCCCCGGATTTGAGTAGATTTATTGATTTTTTGTTTTTTTTTGCGAATCCCGAATTTATTTTACATCAGGGGATTGACATTACATTTTATTGTGTTATAATATGTCTTCGTTAAGGTGTTTTTATGAAAGAAGAGGGTTTCCGATCGATTGAACAATATCGTGGGAGGACTTGAAAACGATCGATCCTCTCCGGGAATCTTTTTTAACGATATTTAATAAACGGGTTTTTCAGAGACCTGAATAGTTACATGATATTTAACTAAACGGGTTTTTCAGAGACCTGAATAGTTACGCTCCATCATTAGAAAGGTCATTATGTTTATTAAAAAATTCCTGGCCCCCGTCATGGGCCTGACCGTGGCAGACGTCGTGTCTGCTACGAAAATCTGATTCTATTATAGTTACGCTCCATCATTAGAAAGGTCATTATGTTTATTAAAAAATTCCTGGCCCCCGTCATGGGCCTGACCGTGGCAGACGTCGTGTCTGCTACGAAAATCTGATTCTCCCCAGGGCGGGTGAATCGATTGTGCGAATTAAACGAGGTTACTATGAGTATAATAAAGAAATTTTTCGCCCTCTTTGGGGGGCTGACCGTAGCAGACGTCGTATCTACTGCAAAAAACCGATTCGCCTCATGGTGTGGCGCATCTTTTTATTTTACTTCAATTGAAGAGGAAATTGAAAACCAGAAAAACCAGAATAATTCAATCATTATTCATTATTTTAACCTTCACCCTGATGGTGGCCGCCTTTTGGGTCGGCCCGGCAGCCATTGCGGCTGAAAGAAGATGGTCAAAGACCCCACCACTTAAAATCGTGACCCTCCGGAGTTGGCGGGACAATAACCCTCGTCATGAAGAGCGATCGGACATATCCGATTGACACTTACCTTTCACCTTCAGCGACTACCGTCGTCGGTGGCGTTGTAGAGAAGCTGGGCAGCTGGACTGGGCAATGAAAAGGGACGAATATCATTTTCTGGGCGGATACTGCAAAAAACCGATTCGCCTCATGGTGTGGCGCATCTTTTTATTTTACTTCAATTGTAAGAGGAAATATGAAAACCAGAAAAACCAGAATAATTCAATCATTATTCATTATTTTAACCTTCACCCTGATGGTGGCCGCCTTTTGGGTCGGCCCGGCAGCCATTGCGGCTGAGAAGAAGATGGTCAAAGACCCCACCACTGGTAAAATGGTGACCGCTCCGGAGTATGGCGGGACAATAACCCTCGTCATGAAGAGCGATCGGACATATCCGATTGACACTTACCTTTCACCTTCAGCGACTACCGTCGTCGGTGGCGTTGTAGAGAAGCTGGGCAAGCTGGACTGGGCAATGAAAAGGGACGAATATCATTTTCTGGGCGGATACATGATGCCTATACACGTGATAAAGGGTGCGCTGGCTGAAAGCTGGGATATTTCCCCGGACGGCCTCACCTATACCTTCCACATCCGCAAGGGCGTTCACTGGCATAACAAGGCGCCGATGAATAGGAGAGAATTAACTGCGGATGATGTCGTATTTAACTTTCATCGTATGTTGGGTATAGGAAGCGGCTTCACGGAACCGAGCACAGGGATAGGTGAGCTCGGGCAGCCCCAATGGGAGTCGATAACGGCCACAGACCGATATACCGTTGTTTTTAAGCTGAAGCAGCCATACCTCCGTGCTGTGAACGTTATCACGGACTGGTATAGTATAGCGATCAATCCCCCCGAGGTGATCAAGGAACACGGGAACATGGAGGATTGGAGGAACCTGGTAGGTACTGGTCCCTTCATGCTGACTGACTATGTCGACGGTAGCTTTTTTGCCTACAGCAAGAATCCTGATTACTGGGACTACGACGAGAAGTTCCCGGCGAACCGTCTGCCCTACATTGATAAGTTAAGGGTCCAGATCATGACGGAGAAATCAACATATCTGGCGGCACTACGCACTGGTAAGGTTGACTTCGTAGGCTGGTCGGGAGGGTCCCAAATTGCGTCTATCGACCTGATAGAGAAGCTCAAGCAGACCAATCCCGAACTCGTGATTTACCCGTATTCGGAAGGTAATGAAAACATTTTTACTCCCCACGTGAGTAAGCCGCCCTTTGACGACATCCGGGTGCGCTGGGCCTTGCAGATGGCCCTTGACCTGGAGACGGTCAACAATAGTTACTTTAAGGATTATGGAGATACGACACCTATGGGGGTGATAGCGATGGATGGGTTTTACATCCCGTTTGAAGAGTGGCCTCAGGAGGTCAAGAAGGCCTATACCTATGACCCTGAGGGAGCAGAGAATCTGCTTGATGAGGCCGGGTATCCTCGCGGCTCGGATGGCATTAGGTTCAAGTTCGTGTACAAGCACGGGGACGTGATGGACATGAGCTTTACCGAATTAATCGCAGCATACTGGCGTAAGATTGGAGTCGAGATGGAGATCGAAACAATTAACTACACCCAACGTGGGGAGGCTATAAGAACCAGAGAATTTGATATGATTCAGACGAGAACTGCGGGTATAGCTGATCCAATACTGATGGTGCGGATGTTTAAGTCCGACGGTATGTCGAACGCAGTTGCAGCCAACGACCCGGTTTACGACGCCTTGTACGAGAAAGCCGTAGCCGCTAGCACCTTTGAGGAACAGAAACCGTTGGCTATAGAGATGGATATGCACGTGATAAAGAAGCACTGGGTAATATGGGGTCCCGACACCCCATTATTTAATGTAGTCCAGCCGTGGATCAAAGGGTATAACGGCGAAGGTGGATTAGGAGGGTTGATGAAAATGCCGCTCTTCGCCCGCCTCTGGGTTGACCAGGAGCTGAAGAAAGAAATGGGTTTTTGAGCAAACGTTCGAAACTCGCTTCGTTTGTCCCTCTCACCCTCCCCAGGGGGGGAGGGGTTTTTAGCGATTAGCTGATAACTAGCAGCACATCTTTTTCTGGTAGAAGCGAATGAGAGCCTACATCATCAGGAGATTACTGCTCATCATTCCTACGCTGTTCATCTTGAGCATCCTGGTCTTTCTCTCGGTCCGCTTCATCCCGGGCGATGTCATAGATGCGATGGTGGGCGACATGCAATACCTGGCTGGTGACATCGACCGGGAAGCGCTGGAGCGTCGGCTCGGATTGGACGTGCCGGTCTGGGTGCAGTACGGACGCTGGATGGGAGGTATCTTGCTGCACGGCACCCTTGGCAATTCACTGTTGGGCCACTGGTCGGTCGAGGAGAAGATAATAGGTAGACTGCCGGTCACCCTCGAGCTTGGTTTGATGGCAATTCTCATCGGGCTGGTGATCGCGCTGCCCGTTGGCATCTACTCGGCGATTCGCCAGGATACCGTCGCCGACTTCCTGGGGCGCTCCCTCGCCGTCATCGGCCTGGCCACGCCGAACTTCTGGCTGGGCATCATGGTCATGATCTACCCGGCCCTCTGGTGGGGCTGGGCGCCGCCGCTGGAGCTGGTTTCCTTGACTGAAGATCCGCTGGGGAACCTGGCGGTGTTCCTCATTCCCAGCCTGATTCTGGGAACGGCCTCGGCGGCTGCCACCATGCGGATGATGCGCACCATGATGCTGGAGGTGCTCCGGCAGGACTATATCCGCACCGCCTGGTCCAAGGGGCTCCGGGAGCGGGTCGTGATTATCAGACACACCCTCAAAAATGCCCTCATCCCGGTGGTGACCCTGATCGGCCTGCAGTTGCCGATCCTGGTCGGGGGCGCGGTGATCATGGAGAACATCTTCAACCTACCGGGGATCGGTCGTCTCCTGGTGAATGCCCTCAATAACAGAGACTACCCGGTGGTCTCCGGAGTCAACCTGTTTTTTGCCACCGGCGTGGTGCTGCTCAATCTCCTCATCGACCTGATTTATCCCTATCTGGACCCGAGGGTGCGGTATGAATAGTCGTTATGCTTCGGGTAAATATAGGTTTGAGATTCGTATGTAAGAAGAAGTCCCTCCGGGACTGTATTATAGAAAAATCAGGGATATGAGTGATCTCACAGGGATACCATCACCAGTAAGCGAGCCAAAGAGACGTTCCCGGCTGGCGGATTTCTTGATCAGGCTGCTCAAGGAAAAGCCCCTGGGTACGTTCTGCGGGATTATCGTATTGATCTTGATTTTTGTCGCGATCTTTGCCGATGTGCTGGCGCCTTATCCCTATAAGGAAATGCACCTGATAGACAGGCTTCAGGGCCCATCATCCCAGTATCTTCTGGGGACCGACCAGGCGGGACGAGACTTACTCAGCCGCCTGATCATCGGGGCGCGTATCTCCGTGCTTGTCGGTCTGGCGGCGACCGTACTCAATGTGGTCATCGCTGTCCTGATCGGCGGCACTTCAGGATTCCTTGGTGGTAAATTGGATCTGGCGGTGCAGCGCTTTGTCGATGCCTGGATGGCCTTCCCGGGACTACTGCTCTTGCTGACCATCATGTCCATTGTAGGAAAGGGTCTTCCCCAGATCATCGTGGTGCTGGGGATCGCCGGAGGCATCAGCGGCTCCAGAGTCATCAGAAGCGCCGTTATCGGTATCAAAGAAAATGACTATTTTCTGGCAGCCCAGGCTGTGGGCACTCCCACGAGCAAAATCCTCAACCACCATGTGCTGCCCAATATTATGGCACCTGTCATCATTATCTTCTCCATTAACATCGGGGGGGTGATTATGTCTTTGGCTTCTCTGGGCTTCCTCGGATACGGTCTGCCACCCAGCATTCCTGACTGGGGAGGCATGCTCAGCCGGGAAGGGCGCCGGTACATGGAGCAGGCCCCCTGGCTGGCGCTCTGGCCGGGGCTTTGCCTGACGATTGTCGTCTACTCCCTCAACATGTTCGGAGATGCCCTCAGGGACCTGCTCGATCCGCGGCTACGGGGCGGTGAGGGCAGTTACGGCACCGCGAAGATGAAACGCAAACGAGGCATCCTGATCCGGATCCTCTCCCCTTTCGACCGCTAAGCGCATAAGAGGAAAAATCGCTGTCCCCGGATTCGGCGCATTGTCTTGTTTTGTGTAGGTTGCTTTATAAGAATGTAACTGGTGATAAACTGATACGTTTATTTAATGCATGAATCTGACGAATATCAAGACTGCGTTTTTTGGACGACGAACTTCGGCTCTTTGTTTTATGGTTAATTTAGCATTGCCATGAAGTTGCATAATGATCTCTTTTCGGAAAAAAGTTGACGCGATTTCCGGGCTATAACTCAACGAACCATTATCTACGAATCCAAGGCAACGCCCCCGGTTGTGGGCATGCCGATTATTAGCAATGAAGGGGCATATAAATATGGTAGCTCACAAAACCAGTTCTGCCATCACCCGCAGTGTTTCTGGTGATGAAATCCCGATATTGAGGGTTGTGACAGGACTTTCACGCCACAATGCGAGTTGGTCCCGAATTCGTTCTTTGGGACCGCACAAGGCCACATCATCCACAAATTCATCCGGGACGGCGGCAATGGCTTCCTGGCGTTTGCCGTCCAGATAGAGATTCTGAATTTGTTTTGCTGCTGCTTCGTATCCATAACGGCATGCCAAATCGTTATAAAAATTTCTGCCTCGCGCACCCATACCGCCGATGTACAAGGCCAGTTGTGGTTTGATTTGCCGGCGAGCTTCACCCACATCATCATGCAAAGCAACCGAGATCGTGCTGACAATATCAAGGTCATCCAAATTTTTAACATATTCCGCCTTGGCTAAACCGGATTCCACTCGTTCTTTAAAAGTCGTCTTGTAATGGCGAGGAGAAAAAAAACAGGAAGCCATCCATCAGCAATCTCTGCCGTCAACTCAACATTTTTAGGGCCAATGGCAGCAATATAGATAGGCAAATCGACCCTTCCGCGCAAGATGCTCTTCAATGGTTTTCCCAATCCAGTGGCATTGTCTCCATGGTAGGGAATCTGGTAATGCGTCCCTTGATGGGTTAAGGGTTGTTCCCGTTTGAAGATGCTGCGTATAATCTCCACGTACTCCCGTGTTTTTCCGATGGGTTTGCCATAGGGCTGGCCATGCCACCCTTCCACTACCTGAGGACCGGACAACCCCAATCCCAGCACAAATCTTCCCCCGGAAAGTTGATCGAGAGTCATGGCTGTCATTGCCGTGTTGGCCGGAGTGCGGGCCGGCATTTGCATAATGCCAGTGCCTAGTTTAATTTTTTGGGTGAGCGCACCGATCCAAGCCAATGGCGTGACCGCATCGGAGCCATAGGCTTCTGCCGTCCAAACAATTGAATAACCGAGTTGCTCGGCTTCCCGGATGATTTCAATGGGCAATTGCACTTTAGCTCCTGCGATCCCTGTGGCCAGACCAAGTTTCATGATTCCTCCCTTTTCCCTGTAAATTTTAAGATTTTTCAAGCGTCTTCTTCAAAGCACCGATTCTCCCAATGTGACAAAATCGTCGTCGCAATGCAATAAGAAATGGAATACTGCGCCAAAAGCAGGACAAGAATAGTATGGGTTGCGGGAATATTCTTGCTGAATTGTTTTATTTCTCTTGATTCAATGGGACAATTTTTTATATGCTAATCCCATATGCCTTTATTAAACCGATCTCAAAAGGGGGCTTCCATGATTGAACTGAAAAAAACTCCACTCAATGAGGTTCACTACCAATTAGGGGCCAGGTTCGTGGATTATGCTGGTTGGGAAATGCCCATTCTGTATGAGAGCATCATTACAGAACACCACAACACGCGCAATGCGGTTTCCTTGTTCGACGTCAGTCATATGGGAGAAATTTTCATTGAAGGGACAGATGCTTTGAGCAACCTGCAACGACTGACCTGCAATGACGTGTCGAGATTAAGCGATGGAGAAGTGCAGTATTCGGCGCTGCTTTATGAGAATGGAACTTTTGTCGATGACGTTACAGTATATCGAATTTCAAATGAGCTATACTTTCTTTGTGTCAATGCTTCCAACACTGACAAGGATTTTCAATGGATCCAATCAAACTTAGAGGGTCAGGCGCACTGCGAAAACCGCTCCGCTCAATTCGCGCAAATTGCCATCCAAGGGAAATATGCGCAACAAGTGTTGGAATCCATCACAAAGAAAACATTGCAAGATTTACGATACTACTGCTTTCGGGAGATCGATTTATACGGACATCCTGTCATACTGGCGCGCATGGGATATACCGGAGAAGATGGATTTGAAATTTATTGCCCTCCCCAAAGCAGTGAGGAAATCTGGGACACTCTGATGTTCCATGGCCTGATATTCGGAATTTTCCCCGCAGGACTAGGAGCGCGGGACACACTTCGTTTGGAAGTTTGCTTTCCACTCTACGGTCAGGACATTGATGACCGGCATAATCCGCTGGAAGCAGGATTGGGACGTTTCGTCGCTTTGCAAAAAAAGACTTCCTCGGGAAAGAGGCATTGCAGAAAGCAAAATCTGAAGGAATCCAACAAAAATTGATCCGTTTCATTCTTAACGTGCGGGGCATTCCCCGTCCTCACTATCCCATTCTGGATGCAAGGGGAGAGCAAGTTTTGGGAGAAGTGAGCAGTGGTACCAGTTCTCCAACTTTGGGAAAAGGAATTGGCATGGGATATGTTCCGTTGGAACACTCGAACATTGGTGAGACCCTTAACATTCAAATCCGAAACAGGCTATTCCCGGCAACTATTGTCAAACCTCCATTTGTGGCAGTATAACGTTTCTTCAGTAAGGGGAAAGAAAGATCCTATGACAACGAAATATCATTCCGATTTTTTTCAAAGGCGGCATCTTGGACCTGGAGACGACGATCTCAAAGCGATGTTGGCAACGTGCAAAGCGCGTACGCTGGAACAATTGATGGAAGAAACGGTTCCTTCACAGATTCGCATGGAAGAGGAACTCGACATTTCAGAAGCCTTGGGAGAATTTGAACTGCTGGACAAATTGCGGAAAATTTCAGAGAAGAACAAAATTTACAAATCCTACCTCGGTCTGGGATATTACGATTGCATCACGCCAAGCGTGATTCTACGCAATATCATGGAAAACCCGGGCTGGTACACGCAATACACTCCTTACCAGCCGGAAATATCCCAAGGACGCCTGGAAGCCCTGCTCAATTTCCAGACTATGGTGATGGACCTCACGGGAATGGAGATTGCCAATGCTTCGCTGCTCGATGAGGGAACAGCAGCTGCCGAAGCCATGACGCTCGCCTATCGTGTGAAAAACAAACGTCAAAGAGGAGCAAAGAAGAAAATTTTTTTTGTGTCAGATGAATGCTTTGAAACCAGCATCGCCATCATGAAAACACGCGCCGACCCCTTGAATATAGAAATTGTCGTGGGGGACCACCGCCAAGCCGTTTTCGATGATCGTTATTTTGGGTGCATCGTGCAGTACCCGACAGATACGGGGTTGGTTTGTGACTACTCGGATTTCGTTAAAAATGCTCATGCCTGCGACCTGCTGGTTGTTTTTGCCGCGGATCTGTTGGGATTGGTGTTGTTGAAGCCTCCCGGAGAGTTGGGAGCCGACGTGGTCATTGGTTCTGCTCAACGTTTCGGTGTACCGATGGGCTTTGGTGGCCCCCATGCCGCATATTTTGCCACGCGTGAAACCCACGCTCGGGAGATTCCGGGCCGGGTGATCGGTGTTTCCATTGACGTCCATCAAAACACCGCCTACCGCATGTCCTTGCAAACCCGGGAACAGCACATTAAACGGGACCGCGCTACTTCCAATATTTGCACAGCCCAAGCTCTCCTTGCCATCATGGCCGGTATGTACGGGGTCTACCACGGTCCCCAAGGCTTGAAGGCTATTGCGGAAACCGTTCACAGCCGCGCTCAATTACTCAACGGGGAATTGAAGAAACTCGGCTACCGGCAGGAGAACACATACTTTTTTGATACCCTCAAAATCCAATTGGACTCCTCCGCGCCTCTCAGTTTGCATGAAATCGAGAGCAAGGCTTGGAGCAATGAAATCAATTTTCGAAAAATCGACGGCAAAACCCTCGGCATCAGTGTCGACGAAACAACCAGTCCGGAAGATATTCAAAAAATTCTTTCTGTCTTCATGAGGGACGAGCAGGCGCTTTCTCAAGGAGGAGAAGACAATTCCCTGGCGATTCCCGATTCATTGATTCGACGCAGTGATTTTTTAACTCATCCCGTGTTTCACCGCTTTCGTTCTGAAACCAAGATGTTGCGTTACTTAAAGTCTTTGGAAAACAAAGACCTTTCTTTGACGGGCTCGATGATTCCTTTGGGGTCCTGCACCATGAAACTCAACGCCACTACGGAGATGATCCCGGTGACCTGGCCCGCATTTTCAAGAATCCATCCTTTTGCCCCTGAAGAGCAAACCCGAGGATACGCGGAAATAATTCGGGAACTGGAAAACGATCTTTGTGAAATCACGGGTTTGCCGGGAATCTCTTTACAGCCCAATTCCGGGGCACAGGGCGAATACGCGGGTTTGTTGGTCATCCGCGCCTATCATCGGGACCGGGAAGAATCGCATCGCAACATTGTTCTCATTCCTTCGTCTGCGCATGGAACCAACCCTGCCAGTGCCGCCATGTGCGGAATGGATGTGGTGGTCGTGAATTGTGACCACATGGGAAACATCGACGTGGATGACCTCCAAGCAAAAGCAAGGCAGTGTCAGGGACAGTTGGCAGGATTGATGGTCACCTACCCTTCCACCCATGGCGTCTACGAAGAACGGATTCTCGAAATCTGCCAAATCATCCACCATCATGGCGGGCAGATTTATATGGATGGCGCCAATCTCAATGCCCAGGTCGGTTTGACCCATCCCGGAAAAATCGGGGTTGACGTCTGCCATTTGAATCTGCACAAAACCTTCAGCATTCCCCATGGAGGAGGTGGTCCAGGGATGGGACCCATTTGCGTTGCAGAGCATCTCATGCCATATCTTCCCGGACATCCCCTAATCACGGTGGGAGGGGAAAAAGCTATTTCCGCAATCGCAGCCGCCCCCTGGAGCAGTGCCAGTATTCTCTTGATTTCCTATGCTTACATCAAAATGCTCGGTCGGCTGGGAATTCGGGAAGCCTCCCGCTATGCTATTTTGAACGCCAATTACGTCAAGGACCGTCTCAGTGGATATTACCCCTTGTTGTTCGAAGGAAAAAACGGACGGGTCGCGCATGAACTGATTTTTGACATGCGTCGTTTCAGAAATACGGCGCAGATCGAAGTGCAGGACGTCGCCAAACGTCTGATGGACTATGGATTCCATGCGCCAACGGTCTCGTTTCCGGTACCAGGAACCCTGATGATTGAACCAACCGAAAGTGAGGACAAAGAAGAATTAGACCGATTTTGCGAAGCCATGATCAGCATCCGAGAGGAAATCCGGGAAATCGAAAGAGGATTGTCAGATCCTGGAGACAACGTCCTCAAAAATGCTCCCCATACCAGTGCGGCGATTGCCCGCAATGACTGGTGCCATCCCTATTCTCGTCAAAAAGCGGCATTTCCCGTCAAAAGCTTGTCATCCAACAAATTCTGGCCCAGTGTCGGACGCATTGACGAAAGTTATGGAGACCGAAATCTGTTCTGCGCTTGTCCCCCCATGGAATCCTGGAATCCATGAATACAGCGCTAATCAACGCAGTGGCCGTTAACGATTCAGGAGAATTCCAACTCGACAGCCAACGTGAAACATGACAACAGAATTGTTTTAATATTGGAAACGCCACGGTTGAATTCTTACTTCGCATCACTCCTATTGGCAGTGGCATTTGGGGGATTGCTCAATTTGGCAATGAGACCAAGAAAGCTGAGCGGATTTCAGTTGCGTTTACTTGGAATTCACCCCTTATGCCTGTATTGAAAAGCCCCATTTTGAAAATGGAGGGTAAGGATATGTCCTGCAGGGTTGATTTGCAGGACAGTCCGGTTGGTCAACCAATCCGGAACGACTCGCAGTTTGCCTCGTTTGTCAGGAAAACGAATTTGATGATCCTCATGAAAATGCCCCACAAAGTACCAGTCCACTTCATCCAAATACTCTCTTGCAAAACTTTCTACTTCTTTTTGCGGAAATCCAATTTTATATTTGTAGTTGGATTGGGCCAGAGTTTGTTCCAGGCGATTCACCACCCTGCGGGCCATTGGGCTTGGCATGGCCCGGAAAAACCATTCGAATCCCCGACTGCGAACAATCTTTCGCCAGCGTAAATGTTTCAAGTCCTGCTGATTGATCGTGTCTCCATGTATGAAACCATAACGCCTGGCTCGCCATTCCACTTGACAATCGTCGTGGATCAAATGGGTGAAAGGGAATTTTTTCTCCCACGCTTCGCTCCATTTTCTGGGAAGCAACGCTTCCCGGTTACCTATCACAAAAATTATCACCACTCCCCGGCTACGTAATGACTCAAAAGCAGCCATAACCTCCCGATGCATGGTGACCCAGAACTTAGGAAGAGCCAGCCAAACTTTGAACAAATCCCCCAAACAGACCAGGGTTCCCGGGTTTTCAAGCGAAGACAACATGGTGATAAACTCTTGATAGGGAGCCATATCTTGATCCAGATGGGAATCCGTAACAATATAGAGATTGTTTTGAGAAGGAGTAAGGACAATGGGGGTCATAAGGCCTGGTAAAAGAATTTGGAATTGATTTTTGTGGAAACTCCCCTTACTCTTGCAGAGGTTGTCTGAAAAAATATGCCAAACTGACAAAGTATCATGCCATGCATGTTCAAAACATAAAGGACCCTTTGGTTTTATCTTTTTATGCGTCCTCAAGCAAGCCCGATCCGGCAAATACAGTCAATTTTGCTGGTATTGGGGAGCATGCAGTTCACACAATTTGAAACTGATTGATGAATTTAGCGATCATTGGAGGAGGAAATATGGGGGGCGCAATGGCCCATTCCCTCATGACAACCCAAACCCTTGCTCCTTCCGATTTGCTGATCATCGAACTCGTCTCAGACCTTCGAAAGAAACTCACGCAAAACTTGGGATGCGCCATCCAGGAAAGAGTCGATGAAGAAATTTCTCAATTCACTGGCGTGCTTCTGGCAATCAAACCGCAAAATGCTTCTGTCGTGATGCAGGAATTGGCTCCCTTCCTTGCTCCTCATCAAGTTGTTATCTCGATTATGGCTGGCATTTCCATCGAGCAAATGGTTCGTGAACTGAATCACCTTTCCATGGTGCGTGTTATGCCAAATACACCGGCGCAGATCGGTGAAGGGATGAGCGTTTATTATGCCAGCGCAGACGTTACTTCCGACCAGCTTCAATTCACACAATCCATCTTGAATGCAAGTGGCCGCGCCTTTTTGGTGGAGCAGGAGGATGCTATTGACGCGGCGACTGCCATTTCCGGAAGTGGACCGGCTTATGTATTTTATATTGCCGAACAAATGATGGCATGTGCCAAAAAATTCGGGTTTTCGCATGAACAGGCGAGTATCCTGACACAGCAGACCATCAAAGGCGCGGTGTTGCTCTGGGAAAAGCAGACGATACCCATAGACGAATTAAGACGTCGCGTAACTTCTTCTGGTGGGACCACGGAAGCCGCCCTGCGCAATTTCGAGGAAAGCGGGATGGGAGTTCTCTTTCAAAAAGGACTCCAAGCTGCTTACCAACGAGCCAAAGAGTTGGCTCAACCATCATAACCACTTCTCAGGATTTATTATGACCTGCGTGGCTGTTGTCGGCACCCAGTGGGGAGACGAAGGAAAAGGGAAACTGGTTGATTTTCTCACGGAGCGTGCGGATATCGTTGCACGCTACCAGGGAGGAAGTAATGCGGGGCATACGGTTAAGTTTCAGAACATGACCTTCATCCTGCATCTGATCCCATCCGGCATTCTCCGCAACAAAACTTCCATCATCAGCAACGGAGTGGTGGTCGATCCCATTGCCCTTCTAGAAGAAATTGAGGGACTGCAAAAGATGGGGGTGTTGGTGAAAAAAAATCTGAAAATCAGCCAAACTGCGCATGTGGTCATGCCTTATCACCGGCTTTTTGACCAACTCCGAGAAAAAATGAATGGTAGTCGAAAAATAGGAACCACCGGCCGTGGAATTGGCCCAAGCTATACTGATAAAGTTTCCCGTCTTGGTATTCGACTTATCGATATGAGTGATCCATTGCATTTCAAAAAATGCTTGGAGGCGATCATTCCTGAAAAAAATTGTTTGTTACGCTATTTTTTTCAGGAAAATATTGAATTATCCGTGGAAACAATATTTAAAGACTATTTGAATTATTATGAACAATTACGCCCTTACTTAACTGATACCTCGATTCTGATCAACCAAGCCATTGAGCGAGGTCAGAATGTCTTGTTCGAAGGGGCGCAAGGAACTTTTCTTGATGTGGACCACGGGACTTATCCCTTTGTAACCTCTTCCAACACGCTCGCGGGAGGCGCTGCTTGCGGATGTGGTGTGGGACCAATGAAAATTTCCAAAGTGCTCGGCATTGCAAAAGCATACACGACACGGGTCGGCGAGGGTCCTTTTCCTACCGAATTGCTCAATGAAACCGGGGAATTGCTACGCACTGAAGGTATTGAATTTGGCGCAACTACGGGTCGACCGAGACGTTGCGGGTGGTTCGACGCGGTATTAGTGCGGCAGTCGGTGCGACTGAATGGGATCACTTCTCTTGCCATTACCAAACTGGACGTGCTGGATAAATTCGAAACAATCCGGATTGCCACAGGATATCGGACGCCAGATGGCCAAACTTACGCGGAAATGCCGCCTTTGGCTGTGGACAACCTGACTCCTGTTTACGAAGACCATCCCGGCTGGCTCTGTACGACTCAGAACATCACTGAGTACGACAAGCTTCCTCCCGCACTTATTTCCTACTTGAAACGCGTCAGCGAATTGGTAAATGCCCCTATCTCCCTGATTTCAGTTGGCGCCCTGCGGGAAGAAACCATTGTTCCCAATCCGGACCTGATCTGGGTTTAAGCGAGTCGATTCCATGTCCCTGATCAATCTCATTCAACAAGAACCTCGTTTGGGTATTTTGCTCATTGTTGCCTTGATGTTCGCCTTGACCCTGCATGAATTCGGTCATGCCTATGTGGCCTATTTATGCGGCGACTCCACCGCCCGGCTGCAAGGTCGGATGAGTATCAATCCCTTCGTTCACTTGGACATTTTTGGGAGTTTGATGCTTCTTTTCGTTGGCATTGGCTATGCTAAACCGGTGCCTGTGGACCCACGAAATTTTCGTTACCGATATGCGCATCTGTATGTCGCCGCGGCAGGACCTGGTATGAACCTACTGCTGACGATTGCCGGAGGTATCCTGGCGCACGCATTTTCGTCCTCCGGATTCTCGGCTTTCCAATGGGAACCGTTTCTATTTATATTCATGCTGATCAACATGAGCTTGTGTCTCTTCAACCTCATTCCCCTGGGACCCCTGGACGGCAGTTATGTGTTGCCTTACCTGCTTCCTCCTGATGCGCGGCGTAAATACAATATCTGGAATATGCAATATGGTACATATGCCATCATAGGATTGTTACTCATCAGTGTGACTCTTCCTACCTGGAGCCCCCTTTCCTGGATCGGCCGCATCAGCCGTGATGTTGTCTTTTTCCTCGTTGGATAACCATTACTCTTCGTTGGGATCTGTTACTGATCTTGAAAAAAATCAACCTTCCTTATAATTGATCGCTTATTTCGGAGGATCGCGTATAATCTAATTTGGCGATTTGCGACTATCTACGGATGTCTGAATTGGTAACAGATCACACCCTATAAATTTATAAAATAAAGAAAGGAAATTGCCATGCTACCCATCAAACTCTATTCCTGCATGAAAATCTTTTTTAGCGGACTTCTGGGTCTTGCACTGCTTTTTTTTCTGAACATCCTCTCGGTTCAGGCGAAAACAATGCCGGAGTTTACACAGAGTTCCCCCGAAATGTGGATCAATTCAGCACCCTTGAAAAAAGCCGATTTACAAGGCAAGGTGGTCTTGATCGAAGTTTGGACCTCGATATGAATCAACTGCATCCGCAGTTTTCCATGGGTCCATGGAATGAAAAAGAAATACCAGGATCAAGGGTTGCAAGTCATCGGAATTCATACTCCGGAATTTTCATATGAAAAAGAACGGGAGCGAGTGGTTCGGGCAGCTGAACGCTATGGTTTGGATCACCCGATCATGATGGACAACGACTATGCCTATTGGAGAGCCTTGGGCAACAAGTACTGGCCCAATTTCTACTTGGTCAGTCCCAAAGGAGAAGTGCTTTTGCAAAGCCCCGGGGAAATACATGAAGGCGACGGCCGCGCCATACGTTTTGAAAATGCTATCAAAAAATTGCTTTCCTCCTCATGAAGCTTTTCCGGCAATATTGGGTTTTAGTACAGGACTTTAAATTCTGAAATGGAATACATGGAGTACAAAGCCGTCTTGTTTGACCTTGACGGAACCTTGCTGAATACGTTGGAAGATTTGGGAGATACGGTGAACCAAATCCTGGAGAAAGACGGATTTCCAATCCATCCCATTGAATCATACCGTTTTTTTGTAGGAGAAGGCGCTACTATGTTGATCAAGCGAGCACTTCCGGAAAGTGAGAGGAACAAATCCACGCTGTGCCGCTGCGTATATGCTTTCAATCAATTGTATGAGCAAAACTGGAACATCAAAAGTAAACCCTATGCGGGTGTGGATTCCATGCTCGATTCCCTGGTTGCAGGTGGTATCCGCATTGGAGTGCTATCCAACAAACCCAATGCTTTCGCACAGAAATGTGTTGGTGAAATGCTGGGAAAATGGAAGTTTGACCAGGTTTTGGGGCAACAAGAAAACCTGCCTTGTAAACCAGATCCCGCGGGGGCCCTGGAAATCGCACGCAGTCTCGATTTTCCTCCCGAATCATTTCTTTACTTGGGAGATACGGGTATTGATATGAAAACTGCCAATGCAGCCCGGATGTTTGCTGTCGGCGTTCTTTGGGGATTCCGTCCCAGGGAAGAATTACAGAACCACGGAGCACAGGCCTTGATCGAAAAGCCAGAAGAACTTTTGCACTTTTGGCAATGATTTTTTGTTCTCCAAATCGCCAACAGTTTTTAGTCCTTTAAAAAATTTCACGTACCTTGCGTAACCCTTGCGCGAGCTGGTCAATTTCGGAAGAGAGGTTATACAAAGAAAAGCTGAGGCGAATAGTGGCTTGCACTCCCAAAGCGCGCATAAGTGGTTGCGCACAGTGGTGACCTGCTCGTACTGCCACGCCTTCGAAGTCCAGAATTTGGGCGACATCATGAGGATGCGCATCACCAATATTGAAGGAAAGTACAGCTGTTTTCTGATTGCAATCCAAAGGAGGATAGATCGTCACATCAGGGGTTTGCTGCAACAGTGCCAGGGCATAAGCCATCAATTCCCGCTCATGCAGCTCAATTCTATCCATACCGATCGTATGGAGGTAGTCAATTGCGGCAGCCAGCCCAACAGCTTCCGCCAGAGGAGGCGTTCCCGCTTCAAACTTTGCCGGGAAATCGGCCCATGTGGATTGCTCATCCCCTACCTGGCGAATCATACCTCCCCCGCTAGTTAAAGGTTCCATTTCTTCGAGATAGTGAGGTTTGCCGTAAAGCACGCCAATCCCGGTGGGGCCATACATCTTATGAGAGGAAAATGCCAGAAAGTCACAATCATAAGCAGCCACATCAACCGGGCAGTGGGCAACCGACTGCGCGGCATCCACCAACACTGGAATTTGGTGTCCATGGGCGGTTTTGATGATATCTTCCAAGGGATTGCGGGTGCCCAAAACATTGGAAATGTGACAAAAGGCCAGCATCCGCGTGCGGGGGTTCATCGATCGTTCCAATACGTCCGGATCCAGGGTTCCTTCCGGGGTCAAAGGAATGTATCGGATCCTGGCTCCTCTTTGCCGGGCTACCATCTGCCAAGGGACTAGATTGGAATGGTGTTCCATTCTGGAGACCAGAATTTGATCACCAGGCTGTAGCCGTGGTCTGAGCCAAGAATGAGCAACCAGATTGATCGCTTCCGTCGTTCCTCGAGTAAAGACAATCGACCGTGCCGATGGGGCTCGAATAAAAGCCGCTACTTTTTCACGCGAGTCTTCGTACAGTTGAGATGCTTCTTCGGATAAAGTATGGACTCCGCGATGAACGTTTGCATTGTGCTGCTCGTAAAAGCGAACCAGCGCTTCGATGACTTGTCGGGGTTTTTGAGTGGTGGCTGCATTGTCCAGGTAGGCCAAAGGATTATCATTCACTCTTCGCTGGAGGATTGGAAAATCGAAGCGAATGCGTTTTACCCAGTTCTCCCGAGTCAGTTCTTCCATTTTTTGAGAGAATGTTGTTCTCATACGCCCTCATTCCGAGACTTCCTCAACGATCTTGATGGGGGCTTTTCCCTCCTTTTGAGGGGTTGCAAAAATGCGGGTTCCTTTAATTTCCATCATCGGACGGCACGACCCTCCCCGGCGCTTTGCCACAATTTCCGTGATAATACTCAAAGCAATTTCTTCTGGCATGACACAACCGATATCGATTCCTGCAGGAGCATACACAGTGGCCAACTCTTCCTGCGAGATTCCTGCTTCCAATAAGTATTCCAATACGAGCGCAGATCGTTTTTTGCTGGCAACCAAGGCAATATAAGCCCCATGTCCTTCCAAGGCTTTTTTAATTGAAAGATGATCCCCTTTATGTTGAGTCACGACAACGACATAGGAATTCGGATTGACGTGCATCTGGCTGAAGTCCTGGTCGTCGGTAACCAATCGATCGGCTGTGGGAAAGATTTCTTTGGTGGCCATGGGGTCATTGATTGTTACAAAAAAATCAAGAAATTTTCCTAGCATCGCCAAAGATTCGGCAATACGGCCATGGCCCACGATCAACAATTCCGGCTTCGGCAGGTACGGTTCCACATAAACCTCCATCATTCCCCCGCAAGGCATGCCCACTCCGAGCACTTCGTCGTCCAGATCAATGGGCACAATGCGCGTTTGTTCATCCTCGAGGCTGGCCAAGGCTTGCTGGCAGACCGCACTTTCTGCGCAGCCTCCTCCCACCCAACCCATGAGGGTTTTTCCATTTTTGTCGATAATGGCTTTGGCTCCCGGTTTCGCAGAGGCCGAGCCTTCAATTCGAATCACAGTTGCCAGGGCAAACGGTTCCCTGCACCTATATAACTCTGTCATTTTTTCAAAAAAAACCTCACTCATTGTGTTCCTGCGTGTTACCTGAAACAAGTATTTCGTAGTCTGTTTTCGTATCAATATCGGTCAGGACGTGGGAAGTCAGCATTTCGACAGCATGCACTTGATCCTTATACTGGTGGATCAATCCCCGGCAACCATTCTCTTCCCCATGTTTCAGGATCCGAGATTTATAATATACCGAAAAAATTACAGGATTACCACGTTGTCCTTGGTAGCTGGGCAGAACGATCTGTTTTCTGTTGGTGAGGCAGGCTTCTTCAAACTCAAGAATCAGCTTATTCAATTCTCCGGTTTGCACCAGTGGTAAATCAGAAAGACAGACCATGATTCCTTTTGACCCGGCATCCACCTCGCGCACCCCTGCCTGAATGGACGTGGTCATCCCTTGCAGATAATGTTGATTTTCCACAAAACGTACTTTTCGACTGCGCAGCGCATTTTTCACGAATGCTGCTTCGTACCCCAAGATCACCAAGGTTTCACGGACATTGGAGGCCAGAATAGCATCCACCAGGTGAGCAACGAGTGCTTTCCCATCAAATGGAAGCAGCAGTTTGTTTGGTCTTCCCATTCTTTTTGATTCACCAGCGGCAAGTACAATTGCGGAAATCATCAGAAATTTTCTTTTTGTTTGCTTTGACAGTCGGCGTTTGAACGAAAATCTCGCAATATTCCGTATGACGTCATAGTTCTTCAGGTCCGTTGCCAGTCGGACTTTCATCTATTTTTTCAAGAGTGTTCCTTAGCCATTCCAGCGCGGCAATTGCAAAGCGCAGTTGATGTTCTTTTTTTGTGAGAAAAGGGTGACTCTGATGACGGAGATGCATGATGGTTTTCGGAGTAGCCAACGCAATCTCACATACTCCTTGCTTGCAGCTGCGTCTTTTCCCATGAGACGGACCGGCCACTCCGGTTTCCACCAGGACAAAATCCGCCTGACTCTGCTCTTGGAATGCTATTGCAAGCTGCATTGCCACTTCTTCAGTAACCGTAGACTCTGGCATCGATTTTCCTAACAATCGCTCCTTGGATTTCTGATTATAGAGGATCGCGCCTTCCTGGAGATGCCGGGATATCCCGGGTAAAGCCGCTAGAGCAGCCGTCAATCGACCACCAGTACTGGTTTCCACAATAGAAATCGTATGAGGCAACTGCCGGTCAGCCCGTCGGTTGAGCAAATCTTCCAGTTGGTGCGCCAATTGATCAAGAAGCAGCTCCTGCTGGCGACATGCTTGTTCCCATTCACTGCAATCAAAAGATTTAGGAGGATGCCGGAAGAGATTGTTTTGTTCCACCACCCGGGCAGCGCTGTCGGGGAGAAAGCAAGTTAAAACATGCCCGGCCTGCGCCATTTGGCGAATCAGCGTTGAAGACAAATCCAGCCAAGGATGCAATGTCTTTGGAAGCAGTTCGAATCGAATTTCCTGGTATTGAAGGGAAACATCACGAACTTGTTTTAATGATTCAATGGATGAAGCGACTACCTGTTTTTCCCGAGGCGCAATCAAAAATCGACTATTCTCAGCAAGCAGGAGAAGATCTGAATCATTGAAGATTTCAGGACTACGCATACGTCCCACCAGATCGTCTCCAAGAATTATTTGCACTGGATGATTGTAAGAGGCAGGGGACGCGTTTTGCTTGAGTTGATCAACGTGCTCGGCAAGTGGAATAGAATTGCTCCTTTCGAATTCTGCTTCGCATATGAAAGTATTCTGTTCCCCCAGTTTAAATGAAAATTGGTCTGCATGAGCAACTTTTGCAAGAAAGCTGACAGAAGGAAAAGCAAACTCTTGAAGCGCATTTCTCAAAATTTCCAAACGGAGTTGTTGACCCATTATCTTTTGCTCTTTGGTGGGATCCGGATGCCTGCCGTTTGACAGAATGAAAATGATTTTTTGCAACTTCGGGAATTGCCGTAGAACGCATTCTGCCAAAAGCAGATGATGGAACCCTGCCGGATTACCGGTGAGGGGAAAAAATACAGTATATGCTAAATCATAGGAAAGGTGCTTCAAGGATTCAGACACAGCACTCACCTTTAAAACTGCTGAGTCAATTCCGCGACCAATGCATAATTATCAGCAATCATGCTCAGGGGGTGTCCGTCTCGGAAATTTTGCTTATCCAACTGCCTTTTGGGGTCCCCTCCAGGCCAAATCCTCCAACTGTCATTGTCGATCACGTCGGCAATGACAATTTCTCCATCATTTTGACGGCGTCCCACTTCAATTTTGAGATCCACCAATGCCACCGCGCCATGTTGAGTTTGCACATCACTCCAAGCCTTTTCCAGCGAGTGGAAGCAGGGTAGCATCAAATTATGGATTATCCGCTGTCGTTCCTCCACCGCAATCATCGCTTCGATGATCATCAGCGGTTTTGTGGCATCAAAATTTAATTTGGCAGGGTGTAACTGCCACCTGTCATTGACTATGTACAAGTAGGGATCCGTATAGACTCCTTCGGGCCAGTTACCTTCCTCGAGATATAAAGAACGCGCCTGGTTTTCGTCCATTTGCAAAGGAGGATCAGCTAAAGGGTCGGTAACCACAGCCCATTTGTGAAAGAATTCACAAAGGATATCTTCAAAGCGATAGGCTGTACCATCAGACTGTTGAAATGATGGTTCTCGTTTGAGGTAACTACCCCAAGCATAACGTCGCATGACCAGTTCCAAAGGAATCATGTCACAAGCGTCACACAACAAAGACGCGGGTTCTGGCTGTTCGATGAATGCAACCGGAATTCCCTTCCGTCGCAGGTAGCGAAACACATTGGCAGTTTGTTGAGTCTTGTGTGCGGCGATACCCGAGATTCTCGCCTTTTTTGCCGCATCGCCCCCGGTCAATTCATCTTTTGTTTCCATGAGAATTGTTCCGGGTTGCGGTCCGGGTACTATACGTTTGGTTTTTCCTTCAATCAACATGAGTTTCTTTGGTATAAAGAGTTGAAAAGACGGTCGCTCTGGTAAAACAATGGGAAGCCTGTCGAAAACACATCACTGCCGGGAAGAAGGTCTCGTTCCGTGCCATAATTTTTCCAACAGTTGATCACTCTGGAATCGACCCAGGATTCCCGGGGCGACTTGCAATTCATCAAATCCCTCAACCGAATCGGCAGGTTGCTCCGGATGATGAATGATAACGGGCACTGGGTCGCTGATATGATAGCCTTTTTTACTGGAAGTGCAATGATCTGCCGTGATACCAATTCGAATCGCTAAATAGTCCTTGTCGGCAGTCAATTCTTCTAAAAAAGCTGCCAGAGCTTGATCAATTTTCTCAATAAAACCTAGTTTTTTGCGAGCCTGACGATCATGAGCAGCAATGTCACAACCTTTGATATGAAGGACGACCAGGTCATAATGATGTAAGCATTTCAAAGCATGATTGAATTTTATCGATAAGTCCGTATCAAGATTGGCTGTCATTTGCTCTGCCCAATAATACTCCATACCGAGTAGCTTCGCCACGCCAAGTATGATCTTGTCTCCACCAATGCACATTCCCCGCAAGGACTGATTCCTCAAGCGAAGTGGAGGAAGTTGAACCGCCTTCCCCGGATCACGCGTTAAAATCGCGTTAGCAGGCAAACGCGCTTGTCGGATTCGTTGGTGATTGATTGGATGTTTCGACAATACCTGTTGCGCATGCTTTTCGAACTGATCCAACATTTTCGCAGTCTTTCGCGCCAAAGGGTTCGAAGAATTCAGGGAAGAGGGGGAAATGCGGAATCCGTTGGGGTTGCCATCTTTGGGATCGCTTCCCAATATTTGTTCGGAAAGGCCTTCTCCTCGCATGACCAAGGCAAAACGGTGTTCCGTCCCTGCTCCAATAAGAATTTCTACCTCCGGCGGCGTCCGGATTTGGCCAAGGGCCTGCAAAAGTTCCCCGGCTTCTTCACGGATGCGACCTGCCCGCCGGTCTCGCACTCTATTGCCATCATCCAGGCAAGCCAAATTGCCTCGCAGGGCAATATCCCCATTTTGCAGTTGAATCCCGGCTCCCAAGGCTTCGACCACTCCCCGTCCGACCGGGTAAACATGCGGATTGTATCCCAAGAGCCCTAAAATGCCTTCAGTCGTGTTTGCGGGCTTTCCATTGCCGAGGGGATCAATGAGACCGCATTGCCCTTTTTTTGCTAACCAGTCAAATGTTGGAATACGGGCCGCCTGCAAAGGTGTACGGTTTTCCAACTCTTCCAAAGGTTCGTCTCCGAGCCCATCCAAGATCAGAATTAAAGTTGGGTATCTCATCCTTGTTATGGCTTTGAAGGTTTACGACCGGAACCGATTTGTTGGAGCAATTTGGTGATCACCATGCGCACCAATTGGTTGATGGAGCGATCAAAGTCCTCATTCTCAATGATGTCGACTCCGTGCTTTCCCGCTGTTTCGATACAATAATCATGAATTTGCCGAATTCTTTCGAAGTATTCCTCATAGCGTTGCGCCTTGCGGTTGAATGCTCGCTTTTGACGAATATTGAATCGTGCTCGGTGACTTTTGTCATTACTCAATGAGATCACCACTGGGATATGGTAGGCTTTATTGGCCAAATCTTCGAAATGGATCAAAGAAGGTAACAAATGGACACCTTCCAGGATCATATTTATATTTTCATTGATAGCGCGTTCCACCATGGCGCGCACACCTACGTTGACATTGACCGCCTGGGCGATAAATCCCTCTTTTGTATTATCCGTATGCGAGATTTTGGGAATATCTCCGATGAAATCAAAGGAAGAACTGTGCAAAGTGGGCAGCATTTGTTCCGTGAAAATCGTACGCATTATCTGGCGAATCATGTCCGTTCCGGTGACCTTCGAAATATCCAAACGGGAAGCCAATTCGGTCGCCAAGGAGGATTTGCCCGCGCCAATGCCGCCGCCTATGTAGATGATCATCGGACGATCCATGCGGTTGATGCTGGTGGCCAGTTTATAAAACTCTGCCGTTTCTTCTCCTGATTCATTGAGGACTTTTCGATAAGTGCGCTTATACAAATTTTTAGTGGTGATTTCCAGGATTTGATCCTGGTACAGCTTCTGTTGAATTTCCTGCGCCATCTGATGGGTATGATTGGGCGGAATTCCTGCTGCCATGAGCGAGCGAGCGAGCAACCCTTTGGAAAACGGAGCACTGGAATCCTCAGATACCACCTTGATCGTTGACAGAGACATATCCAGTGGTTGCTTGAATTTTTTCAGGTCATCTTGACCCAATTTGTCTTTGATTTCGTTTTCTACGATCGTTCTCAACTCTTCCTTGGCAATGGCTTCCTTGCCAGACAAGCTCCGTTTGACCTGTTGGGCGACATTGTAGGCTTTATTGAATTCCATGCCATGCTGGACGAGGGAATGGGTCAGGATGCCTCGCATGAATGGCCATGACTCTTTGTTATTGGAAATTACTTTCAATTGAAATTTACTCACTGGTTTCTCCCCGCTTTCGAGATTTTCCTGTATCTGTATTAGTAGGCTTTAAAATTTCACCGGAGGCAGAAATTATTAAATCAACCTGAGTTCGACATAAATCTTCAATAATATGAGTATCCTAGCGTATATGTCATCCTCGCGAGGACAAGCTTCGCAGGAATGACAACTCGATGAGACGCATAACTGCAAAATCCGTGCGCGTAACATCAGTTAATCATATAAATTCCTCGTAAAATGCTATTTCCATACAGGTTATCCTATATGGAGGTCAGGATCAATTGCCAGCGATATGTTGTGAGGAACATCGCCTAATTTAAAAAAGGGAGCCGCATTCGGCATGCGAATCCAAGTGGTTGTCAAGTTTCAATTTCAATGCTAGATTGGCAACTGGCAGCGTCGCGCAGCAATCCGGAAGCGAATTAGGACACTGTCCGCAAGCTACATCCCGATGAACAGCTTTTCCGGCGACCCACTCAAAGTACTTTGTAATTGTTCCACTGCAACGACATTTTTTTGTGAAATTCAATGGCCATCATCATCAACAAATCCTTTTCCATTCCCGAAAATGAAATCCGGTTGGAATTCGTCAAAGCCACTGGTCCTGGAGGGCAGAACGTCAATAAAGTCAATACCGCCGTACAGCTTCGTTTTGATATCGGAAATAGCGGAGTGCTCAGGAAAGACGTTAAAAAACGGTTGATTCAAATCTGCGGACGCCGGGTTACGGAAAAAGACGTACTTCTTATCGAAGCCAAAAAATTCCGCACCCAGACACAAAACCGCCAGGACGCCTTAGACAGGCTGAGATCACTGATACGCGAAGCCCTGGTCCAACCAAAACGCCGCAAACCCACAAAACCAAGCTTGGCAACATTGCAAAAAAGGATAGAGAAAAAAAACCGAAGAGCTCAAATCAAAAAGACGCGTAATTTTGACCCCGGAGAGGAGTTCTGAAGACCTTTCTCTTTTAAAAAACAGTCCTGATCTTGATAAAATGCAAGCAGATCCATTGTATTTGAGTATACGACAAACCCGGTTTTTCCATGAAAATGGCTATTTGTACCTCGAAGATTTTGTGGACCCGATTTTCTGCAAGGGATTGCGCCAGAGAGCCAACGAATTAGCGCATCAATTCGAACCCGAATCGATTTCCATTTTTTCAACTAAAAATCAAACTGAGACTTCCGATACGTACTTCATGGAATCCGGGGACAAGATCCGTTTTTTCTTTGAGGAAGATGGTTTCACTGCAGAGGGGCAACTAAAACAAGCTAAAGAACAATCAATCAATAAGATTGGCCACGCGCTTCATGAACTGGACCCGCTATTTCGGCAATTCTCTTGCAATAAACACCTGGAAGAGATTGTCCGGGATTTGGGAATCAAGACTCCTCTGCTGGCGCAATCCATGTATATTTTCAAACAGCCTCGTATTGGAGGAGAGGTGCAATGCCACCAGGACAGCAGCTTTCTCTACACAGAGCCTATGAGTGTCGTCGGTTTATGGTTTGCTCTACAAGACGCAACGATCGAGAATGGCTGCCTGTGGGTTTTGCCAGGAGTTCACCATGCCGGAATCAAGTCCCGATTCTTGAGAAAGCCACGAGGGAAGTCGCAATTTGAAATCTATGATAAAGGCCCCTGGCCCATGGAAAAACTGATTCCCCTCGAGGTCCCGCAAGGCAGCCTGATCATCCTCCATGGTTCACTCCCTCACATGAGCCGGGAGAATCGTACTTCACGTTCCAGGCATGCTTATTCCATCCACGTGATTGATGCCGAATGCGATTATCCCGCGGACAATTGGCTACAGAGGCCTCCGGGAATGCCATTTCAAGGATTTCAATGTATTTAACGCGTTTTAGCCAACATCAAGGTGTCAAACTGGAATTGGGAAAGCCGGAAGACGCAGAAACGATTGCCTTCCTCTCCCGGGATCTCATAGAGGATGGCTTGGGTTGGTCCTGGACACCGGCGCGGGTGAGTAAGCACATTTGCCTGACAAGCTCTATGGTCGTGGTGGCAAGGGCTGAACAAAAAGTACAAGGTTTTACCATCACGAGATTTCTGGATAAGACCGCCCATTTGGATTTGCTGGCTGTCTCGAAATCCTATCAACGTAAAGGAATCGGACAGGACTTGGTGACATTTGTAAAATCCTCAGCAGCAGCGATAGGTATTCCTAACATTTTTTTGGAACTTCGCGAAACCAATGAGGAGGGGTTGGCTTTTTATCACGCATTGGGTTATCGGGAAATCAAGCGAATTCCCGGTTATTACCGGGGACGGGAAACTGCGATCCGCATGGCCGCCACCACGGGCTGTTAGGAGAGTCCGGATTACTCTTCTTCAGGCAAAGGGTCTTTCTTGAATTTTTTGATAAACTCAAATATCTGTTGCAATCTATAGAGATAGCCATTTGCCCGCAACCACTTTTGGTGGGGCCGTGCGGGGATACCGGAATAATGTTCGCCATCTCCCACGTTCTTGGCCAACAACGATTTGGCACTCACCGTGACATGATTGCCGAGGGTCAAATGCCCATCCAGCATCGCCTGTCCTCCTATTGTCAGATGGTGTCCTGTTTTGGTGCTTCCGGCAAATCCAACCATGCCGACTATCAAGGAATCTTCTCCAATTTCCACGTTATGTCCGATATGGACCAAGTTGTCGGTTTTTGTACCACGTCCGATGCGGGTGATTCCAAACCGTCCCCGATCTATTGTATTGCATGCCCCAATCTCCACGTCGTCTTCAATGCGCACCTTGCCCACTTGAGGAATTTTGTGATGCTTGCCCTGGTGGGTTACAAATCCGAATCCTTGCGATCCCACGACGCTACCGGCATTGATCACCACTCGATTGCCAACACGAGTACCGTCCAGAATAGTCACATTAGAATGAATTTGGCATTCTCTGCCGATTTCGCAATCATCTCCGATGACAGTTCCTTCCATAACCACAGAATTCTCACCAATCTTTGTGCCGTGACCGATAGTTACACCGGCTCCTATGTAAATGTTTTTCCCCAACTGCACGCCCTGTCCCTGAACTACAGAGTGGTGTATATGATGCGGAAAGGTTTTGTCGGGATGCAATAGCTGCGTCACCGTAATCATGGTGAGTTTAGGAAAGGGAGCGAAAATGCGGATTTTTCCCGGCAACTCGACAGGCTCCTGACTAATAAGGATTTCCACTGTCGAACCGAGAGCTCTTGCGACAAAATTTTCATTTTCCACATAAGAGATTCCGTGAGGGATATTGCTTTCCAAACCGCATGCATGAGTGATTTTTTTACTGCCATCGCCAGCAAAGGTGAGCTCCAATTGCTTCGCTAATGTCGCCACTGTCCATTTCATAGCATCTGCTATATTTCAACTCTGTGACAATTGCTGATGGAGATAACGATCCTCCAACCAATTATTAAAATTTTTAATGACCTACCCCACCAAGCCAAGGGTATCATGGAGTGTTACTTTTTTAACAATGCCGCAAGAAGCCGGATGTTAAACCCTGGCTGGGTAATATAACGGCAGAAAATCATCAATTAGCAATTATCTTGTAAACCTGTCAAGTGAAAAAGCTTTTCCCGTCGCCACCTCTAAACGAATCACGGACAGCGCACGAAACTCTGGCATCAATTTCATTGACACAGCAGACGTCTACAACAAGGGAATTTCCGAAGAGGTCACCGGAAAACTCATTGCTGAGGATCGTTCATGGTGGGTGCTCGCCACCAAAGTGGCCAATCCCATGGGAGAGAGTCCCAACCAAAAGGGGTTGAACCGCAAATGGATCATGGAAGCTGCCGAGAACAGTTTAAAACGATTGGGAACCAACTATATCGATATCTACTATTTACACAGAGAAGACCCCTCCACGCCATTGGAAGAGACTGCGCACGCCATCGGAGATTTGATCCGGCAGGGAAAAATTCTTCATTTTGGGTTAAGCAATTTCCGCTCATGGCGAGTTGCTGAGATGGTACATCTTTGTGATCAACTGGGAATCGACCGTCCGGTGGTCAGTCAACCCTCCTACAATGCCATGAACCGTATGCCGGAAGCCGAGCACTTACCGGCTTGTCATTATTACGGCTTGGGTGTTTTCCCTTACAGCCCATTGGCACGTGGAGTCTTGACCGGCAAGTATGGCGTCAATTTGGAAGCTCCCGAAGGAACCAGGGCAGGACGCCAGGACAGACGGATGTTGCAGACGGAATGGCGGGAAGAATCCCTGACGATTGCGCAAAAATTCAAAATCCATGCAGAAGAGCGCGGCATCACGGCAGGCCAGTTTGCAGTCGCCTGGGTGTTGAATAATCGGTTGGTGACAGGTACTATTTCCGGTCCCCGGACGGAAACTCAGTGGGACGAATACCTAGGCGCTCTCAATTATACCTTCACTGCTGAAGATGAAGCGCTGGTTGATGAATTGGTCACACCCGGTCATCCCTCTACTGCTGGCTACAACGATCCCGCCTACCCCCTGGAAGGCCGGATTCCTCGATAGTCCTTTTTTTAAAAAATTCGGACTGATGGATCTTGTGCCACGGAATCAATCTTCCAATTGATCGTTGCTGGAATTGATCGCCGCCGTAAACGACAACGACGTCGGTGGGGTGGGGCGACTGCGTGAAATGTTTCCAGACACGTCGTGTTCCATTGAACAAATTTGATGATGCCGTTTCGCAGGATTTGGCTTCGACCAGGATGGTACGGGACGCATCTTCGATAATCAAATCGACCTCGGCTCCGTTGCGATCTCGATAAAACGACAGACCACCTGTTTCTCCAAGATTGGTGCGGTGCTTCAGGACTTCCGCAACCACCCAGGTCTCAAATATAGGACCTCGAAGTGGATGCGCGCGAAGTTGCTCGGGAGACCGGATACCCAACATCCAGCAAAGGAGGCCCGTGTCGTAGAAGTAAAGCTTGGGCAACTTCACAAGCCGCTTTCGCAAATTGGAGTGAAATGCCGGAAGACAAAAAACGACAAAACTGGTTTGCAGAATGCTAAGCCATGCTTTGGCGCTCGGTTGGGATATTCCACAGTCGTCCGCCAAAGAAGAGAAGTTCAACAACTGCGCCGAGCGGCCGGCACACAATTCAAGGAATCGCTGAAATGTCGTTAGATCACCCACATTGCTGATCGTGCGCACATCACGTTCAATATAGGTTGCAACAAATGAGCGAAGCTAGTCCGATGGGTTGAGTTCATGATCGAATATGCGAGGGTAAGATCCAGCATAGAGAGTCTCGTCAAGAGTCTTTGGATGCTTTGCAAAGCGTATGATTTCGCTACGGCTAAGCGGCAGCAAATGATGTACCGCCGTCCGTCCAGCTAAAGATTGGCTGACCGACTCGAGCAGGGAAAAGTTTTGCGAACCTGTCAAGATCCATCTTCCATGCGCAGGATCCGCATCAATCACTCCCTGTAAATAAGAAATTAGATCAGGCACACGTTGCACCTCATCAATGATTGCTCCCAGAGGAAATTGTACCAGGAATGCTCGTGGATCATTCGTTGCAAAAGCACGTGTATCCGGAGCCTCAAGGGTCGTATACAAATGCTGCGAAAACAAGTCCCGACATAACGTTGTCTTGCCGCTTTGGCGAGGGCCGGTGAGTGTGATAGAAGGCCATGTCTCTGCTGCCTTCTCCAACATAGGGGCGAGGTCTCGATGAATAATCATGATCGAAACCTACATGATAAAATAGGCTAATTCAAGTTTTAATTTTGAATTAGCCTATAATTGATCTCATGTTTGACTACCTCGATTCAACTAGAAATCAAATTCGGTTCCAAGCGAGGTATTTCCTGCGCCATTTGCAGGGAGGAATACCAAGAAAAGCAATCACTGAGGTTGTTTGACCAAGCGAAGGTAAGGCTTCACGGTTTTCCAACCTTCCGGGAACATACCTTGGGCTTCATCATTGCTAACAGTGGGGACGATGATGACTTCGTCACCATCTTGCCAATTCACCGGAGTCGCCACTTTATGTTTCGCAGTGAGTTGCATCGAATCCAGAACTCTCAAGATCTCATCAAAATTACGACCCGTGGTCATGGGATAAGTGAGCATCAATTTGATTTTTTTGTCTGGACCGATGATAAATACAGAACGTACAGTGGCGTTGGTCGCCGCAGTTCTCCCTTCCGAGGTACCTGTTTCCTCGGCAGGGAGCATGTTGTAGATTTTTGCAACAGCCAGACCCGTGTCACCAATCAACGGATAATTGATCGCGTGTCCTTGGGTTTCTTCAATGTCTTTGGCCCAACCTCGATGATTTGTGACAGGATCCACACTGAGGCCGATCACTTTACAATTCCGCTTGGCAAATTCGGAAGCCAAGCCTGCCATGTAACCCAATTCGGTTGTGCAAACGGGAGTAAAATCTTTCGGATGGGAAAAAAGAATAGCCCACTGATCTCCAATCCACTGGTGGAAATCGATGGTGCCTTCGGTAGTTTCTGCCGTAAAATTCGGTGCTTCGTCATTGATTCGCAGCGACATAGATCCTCCTAATATTGATTGTTGAAAAACGAAAATTTTATTATACTGAAAAAATCCTCAAAATGAAAGTCGAAAATATCTGTTGCATTGCGAGCAGGAGCTTTTTTTTCCACTGGATGGCGAAGGGAAATTCAATATGGAATTGAAGGGGCGTCTCTACTCCCGCATTGTGAGTGAGACCTTCACTTCACGGCAAAGAAAAATTTCCGGAAATCTATATTTTCTTATGAAATGTGTTAGAGTTCGGGTCAATTTTCAGCGCGTCATCCAAACACCATCAAAAAATTTCGGAAAGACATGTTACTGGAAGGGTTCAAATTGATGATCATCGGAATGGGTACCGTTGGTTTGTTTTTAACAATGATGGTTTATTGCTTACAGGGTATTGCCTGGATGAGCCGTCATGAGACCAAGAGGGAAGAGGAATTGCTGAAAATGGAAAAATTCGGAAAATCTGATGCAATTGCTTCTCCACAAGAAGAGATCCCCATTGCTGTTTTCGCGGCTGCAATCAGTGCTTTCGAATCCGATCGGGATAAAAAGGGACAGATGTGAATGGCGTTGACACTGCAAACGAACTCAACTGGTATTTTCCTGAGAAGCACGCGCAATGATTTTCCGGGGATTTTTTAATTTATTGATGGACTGAAATATGAAAAAGATCGTCAAATTCATGGACACGTCTTTTCGGGATGGCTTTCAATCCTGTTTCGGAGCAAGGGTGTTGACTGATGATTTCCTACCTGCATTACAGGCAAGCGTGGATGCAGGCATTCAGCATTTTGAAGCAGGAGGTGGCGCGCGGTTTCAGAGTTTGTTTTTTTATTGTAATGAATCGGCATTTGACATGATGGATCGTTTCCGGGAGGTTGCAGGATCCAATGCGGATTTACAGACTCTCGCGCGAGGAATCAACGTGGTTGCGCTCAGTCAACAACCACGAGACATCATCGATTTGCACGCCAAGATGTTCAAAAGACATGGAATCACCACGATCCGAAATTTTGATGCCTTGAATGATGTCAACAATCTTCGCTATTCTGGCGAGCGCATTGCCCACCACGGACTGCACCACCAGATCGTCATCGCAGTGATGGACCTTCCTCCCGGTTGTGAAGGGGCGCACACGACTGAGTTTTACTTGGATCGTCTCCAACAAATTCTGGCTTCGGACATTCCTTTTCAGTCGATTTGTTTCAAAGATGCGAGTGGGACCGCCAATCCTCAAAAGATTTATGAGACGACGAAGGGCGCTCGCAAAATGGTTCCACAAGGAACGGTCCTTTGGTTTCATACTCACGATACGGCAGGCGTGGGGATTTCCCAAAACATGGCGGCTCTTGAAGGGGGAGTCGACGGGATCGACCTTTGCAAAAGCCCAGTCAGCGGTGGAACCTGCCAGCCTGATATTCTCTCCATGTGGCAGGCGCTCAAAGGCACTGATTTTGACTTGGACATAGATATTGAAAAGATCTTGCAAGCGGAAGAAGTATTCGAGGAGGCCATGCAAGACTATTATGTCCCTCCGGAAGCCAAAATGGTTTCTCCCATCATTCCGTTCTCTCCCATGCCTGGCGGAGCATTGACTTCCAATACAATGATGATGCGGGACACTGGAACCCTGCACCTCTATCCTCAAGTGATCAAGGAAATGTCGGAAGTTGTACGACGGGGAGGATTCGCCACTTCCGTGACTCCCGTCTCCCAGTTTTATTTCCAACAGGCCTATGCCAATACTACCTTGGGAAAATGGAAGAAAATCACAGAGGGGTATGGCAACATGGTATTGGGATACTTTGGATCCACTCCTGTGGAACCGGATCCCGAAATTGTTGAGCTTGCTGCCGAACAGCTGGGTAAACCCGTCTTCAAAGAAGATCCTTTGGACGTGTTGGAACCTGGGATTCCCAAAGCAAAGACGATTTTGCAGGAAAACCGGCTTCCGTTGACAGATGAAAACCTCTTTATCATTGCCAGTTGTGAAAGCAAGGGCTTGGATTTTCTAATGGGTAAAGCCAAATTGAATATCCGTAAGAAAAGTGATGAATCTCCTCCTCCGACGGCCGTAGAAAAAAAGCCTGAACCCTCTTCTCCAAGTGAGGGCCCCCGCAATTACGTGATTTCAGTAGATGGTCGGGTCTACCAAGTCTCCATCTCCTCCGGTGATGGAACTCTCCTGGCCAACCCCGCTCTTGTGTCTTCTGACGTCGCGCCTGTTGCCCAAGGAGAAACGATTGCAGCGCCCACACCAGGCAATATTCTCAAAATCCTTGTCAATTCCGGGGATAAGGTTACAGCCGAACAGCCTCTGTTAGTGATGGAAGCGATGAAGATGGAAACTGAAATCAAAGCGCCACAATCTGGAAAAATCCTTGCCATTCATGTGAACGCCGGTGATTCTCTTCCCGCTGGTGCGCCTTTACTGACAATCGCTTGACGCCTACCAGATTGCCGCGATGAAATTTGTCTTATTGGTGCTGTCTCTCATTTTTTTGATGGCACCGGCAATGGCCCAAGAACGGGTTGAAAGTGATGCTCCACAAAAAGGGGGAACTCAGGAAAAAAAGGCGCCCACCCGATTGCCTTCCTTCCAGGAACTAACGGAGAAACTTTATAAAACGACCGGTATTGCCTCTTTCTTTTCAGGACACCAATCTCATTGGACAAAGGGATTGGGAAAGGTGTTAATGATCGGTACCGGAGGATTGCTGCTTTTTCTGGGGATTGTAAAAAAATTTGAGCCTCTCTTACTGATCCCCATTGGCTTTGGAAGCATTCTTGCCAATATCCCCTTGGCTGGTTTGGCGGAAGCGGGCGGGTTGCTGAGGTATATAGCAGACTTGGGAATCAACACGGGGGTGCTACCATTGCTGATATTCATGGGTGTGGGCGCCTTGACTGACTTCGGTCCGATGATCGCCAATCCCAAAATGGCGCTGCTGGGAGGTGCGGCGCAATTTGGTATTTTCAGCACACTAATGGGTGCGCTGATTTTGAACAGCGTTCCCGGAATCAATTTTACCCTGCGTGATGCCGCCGCTATTGGGATCATTGGGGGAGCCGATGGGCCTACTGCAATCTTTCTGGCCAGTCAGCTTTCACCACGTCTGCTGGGTTCGATTGCAGTGGCAGCTTATTCTTACATGGCTCTGGTGCCCATCATTCAGCCTCCCATCATGAAATGGCTGACCAGCGAGAAAGAACGGAGCATTGTGATGTTGCAGTTGCGCTATGTTTCCCGTCTGGAAAAAATCCTCTTCCCTCTGGCTGTTCTGGGACTGTGCATCCTCTTGCTTCCATCGGCAGCTCCTTTGATTGGAATGCTGATGTTCGGCAATCTGCTAAAAGAATGCGGCGTGGTCGATCGTCTTTCGCATACCGTACAAAATGCCCTGATCAACTCCTTTACTATTTTTCTGGGATTGGGGGTGGGAAGTAAGTTATCGTCTCAACAATTTCTCAATATCGAAACGTTAGGTATTCTGACGCTGGGGATGCTCGCTTTTTGCATAGGAACAGCTGCTGGCGTATTGATGGCCAAAGTAATGAACAAAATTCTGAAAACTCCGATCAACCCTCTGATTGGCGCTGCCGGAGTGTCTGCAGTTCCCATGGCGGCACGAGTTGTCAACAAGGTGGGTTTGGAATCCAATTCTCAAAATTTTCTGCTCATGCATGCCATGGGTCCCAATGTTTCCGGAGTGGTTGGCTCCGCAGTGGCTGCTGGCGTACTATTGGCCCTTTTGTAATACCAATTCTACAATAACGTGAGAAATTTTAAAGATATCTCCCCGCGCTCGAGATGATGCCGAGGGGTACAATCTAACGAAGCAGTACATCCTCTTGAAAAAGAGTATGGGAGATTTCGGAGGGGTAAAGGCCTATCACCTGATAAACCCCCGGGTCAAATCCTCGTATGTTTCCCGTTTCCGGATCAAAGAAGACTGTCCGTTATTCACCAAAATTTCTGCAGGGCGAGGACGCAGGTTATATTGAGAACTCATGGCCATTCCATAGGCGCCCGCGTCCAAAATGGCAACCCGGTCTCCGAGCCCCGGAGTTGGAAGGTGTTGCTCGCTGATCCCTTCAGACGTATGAGTCAGCACGTCTCCGGTTTCACAAATATTTCCTGCTAAAACCATAGGTGTGGGATTCCCTTCCACGCAGGAAGCATTGCAAAGGCGATGATAGGCGCCATAGAGAGCGGGTCGTAGCAGATGGTTGAACCCCGTATCGACACCTACAAATTGGTATCGAGGCGTCTTTTTGATATTATTGACGGTTGCTAAGAGCGTCCCTGCAGAACCGATCAAGAATCGTCCCGGTTCGATTTTCATATCCAAAGAGGCGCCATATTCTTCACAAAATTGCAGAAAACGACCGGCGATGCCGGCACCCAGCGTGGAAATATCCAGGGGAGACTGCCGGGGATGGTATGGAATGCCAAAACCTCCGCCAATATCAATGAATTGCAATCCGGGAAACCGCCTGGCAATGGACAAGATCAGGGACATTGCTTCCAGCATGGGTTCCGGGTCGAGAATGCCAGTACCGATATGAGCATGAATGCCTGTCAGGGAGAGATCGTATTGTTGCAGCAATTCCTCTGCCTGCGCCAGTTGATCGTGATATATACCAAATTTGGAGAGAGGTCCGCCTGTGATGCAGTGAGCGTGGTGTCCACTCCCGATGCCAGGATTGATACGCAAGGAAAGTGATCCTCCCCGATACGATTGTCCGAATTGCTTCAACAGCGATAGCGACTCGATATTGACAGGTATTCGTCTCTTCAGACAATAATCGATTTCGCAAAGAGGAACGTTATTGCCCGTGAACAAGATATGCTCGGGTGGAAATCCAACATCCAATGCCAATTGGGCTTCCCAAGGGGAAACTGTATCCACCCACGCTCCCTCTTCCTTGAGAATTTGCAGCAAAGCCGGATTGGGGTTGGCTTTCATGGCATAGTGGATCTGCAAAGAAATTCCTGGAAAACTCTGCTTCAGTATGCGAAATCGGGAGCGAAGGATTTGCTCTTCATAGACATACAAGGGAGAACCGTATTCCTGCATCAATTCTTCAACAGAAATTCCCCCTAAGTACATCGTATTATTGATGACTTCCATCGAATTGACAATTCTTTCTACGCTTGAAAACTTGCGTCTGCGTCTGCTATAGACTTACAGGACAAAATATTGGGAGAAGAACTATCTTGGCTCCAGCTTTATGGGTGAAACTTCAAAACAATTATCCGGAAATGATTCTCAGAATGATTATATAATATATCAAAGCAAGGTATTTAGATGACAACACGGATAATTTTTTGGGCTGTTCCGATAATTCTCGTCGCAGCCATTATGCTGGTACTGTACCAAATTTCTTTGCAAGAAAACAATATTTCTCTGATTTTGGAAAGAGAACTCTCAGAAAATACGGAGGAGAAACCAGAAGTTGCAGAACCGTTCGCAAATGAAGTGGAACCTATTGTAGTGAAAGATGAGGGAACACCAATTCTTGAAATAGGAGAAGAGGAGCCACCGGTTGAAAAAACAGACGCGCAGGAAATAAATACTCCGGATTCCGAGGACAAGGAGATGACAACGGAGACGGCTGACCCTCCAAAGGTAGAAGAAGTGATGGAACCTGAAGTGGTTACATCGAAAACAGAAACGGAGGCAGAAAAAGAAGAGCCTGTTCAAACAGTTGAGATCGAGGAGAGGATTGTCCCTGAACTTGTCAGTCATGGAGCCCTGATCGAATCTGCAGAACTGCCTTGGAATGTAATTTTCTCGAACAGTGAGGATAGCGACTCCGCCCAATGGCGTACGATTCTCATCCAAAACGAGCACAAATGGGATTATACCATTTTACCTCGAGATTCCCGGATTTGGCAGATCGCGCAATCCGTCACCGGACTAAAAATTCAATTGATGAATGAAGTGGAAGACCAGGATGACATCCTATCCCGCAAGGAAAGAGAAAAATATGCGGTTCAAATCCTTTCGGTAGAGCGTCGATATTTCAGCAGCGCGATTCAGATACTCCATGATCTGGTCCATGATGGTTACTATGCTTACATGCACCGAACCAAGGAAAAATTTAAAAACAGATATTGGTACCGCGTACGTGTGGGGTTTTTTAAAACCACCGAAGCAGCGCAAGAGATTGGAGAGGAAATATATTTTCGTTACCGTGACAAAATAGATTTATCAAAAAATTATTGGGCTGTTTTGCCCACTCAACGAGAACTGAATCGGCAATTGGTCGATTTTCAAGCACTGCGGAGCAAGCCCTGGTTCGTGGAACTACCATTATACGATTCGCAGGAAAAAGCCGTCGAAGATTTGCCAGAGTTGATTGACATTTCAGATTTTTCCTATCTGGCTTATAAATTCATGGATCAAAAATTCCAATACCGTATCCGCCTGGGTTTTTTTGAAACCCACAACGAAGCGCAGAACAAAACAGGACAATTACGCAAATTGCGGGATTCGTTTGAACAAGCCAAACCAGTCAAACTTTGAAGGAGAAGTATTCCATGAAGGAGATTCGACGTCTGAATATGACAGAGTTACTGGTTGTTGAATATAAAGCTATTGCTTTATTCCTTCCGGGCCAAAAGGTTGGATACCCATGATCAGTTGCGGCAGGAGGGTCAAAGCGGCAATGAGCGCGATGAGCATGGCCAGTCCGGTCAACAATCCAAAATACAGGGTGGGGATGAAGTTCGAGAAGACCAGAATGGAGAAACCCATGATAACGGTAAAAGAAGTGTAATACATGGCGTTTCCGATACTTCCGTGACAACGGCGCATGCTCGCCAGATAATTCCGATCCTTTGGAAATTCGCTCCTGAATCGGTATATGTAGTGAATAGTATTGTCCACGGCAATTCCTACGCTGATGGCAGCAATGGTAATGGTCATCATATCCAGCGGGATACCGGCCCATCCCATGAATCCAAGCACCGTTCCTATGGAAAGGAGATTGGGAAAAATGGCGATGCATGCGATCTTCAGGGAACGAAACAGGACGAGGAACATCATCATCAAGGCTGCCACGACGGCAGCCAATGTCAATATCTGCGAGTCAAGCAGGCTTTGCAGCATATTATTGTAGAGAACCAAAAGGTTGGCCATATGGACATTTTTTTCTTCCAGTCCCACTTTGTGGATCAACTCGTGACGAATGCGTTGCAGCAATTCATTGCGCCGCAAATTGGGATCTGAATCCCGTATACGCACGGAAAACCGGGCCTGATTGTGCTCGACAGAAACATAAGGAGTGAGGATGATCTCGCGAAACTGCTCTGGTAGTTCATTATAAACGAGAGCCAGCGTAAAATCGTCGAGGGGTTCCCCTTCATTGAGAGTTCTGCCAATTTTTAGTAACGTGCCCAGAGAGATGACTTTGCCGGTCTCCGGGAGATTATCGAGATAGTCGTGGAGTTTTTCGATCTGTTCCATTTTTTCCGCAGTAAACCAGTATTGCGCCTCGTCCTCGACTGAAGCAAATTCCTCTTCGAATTCATCGAAATCGTCATCTTCCACTTCATCCGCGCCCCCGGAAATTCGATCTGACACGATGTCTCCCACTTCTTCAAAATCAAGGATCACGTCAAGCAAGGTAGTACCGCCCAACTGCTGGTCTATCACTCTCATACCCTGATAAATTTCTGTCGACTCTTTGAAATAGTCGATAAAACTGTTTTCCACCATCAATCGTGATGCTCCACTGAGGCTGAAGAGGACTAAAATTCCACTGATCAGCCAGATCGCGCGTCCATTGTTTTCTGTAAAATGAGCCAGTTTTTCTGTCAAGGCGAAACGCAATTCGAAGGCGACGTCGGGAGGTCGTTTCTGCAAATGAATGACGATTGTGGGAAAGACGAGGAAACTCACGAGCAGAGATATCGCGGTTCCGACACTCATCATCCAGCCGAAGTTGATCACCGGTAAGATACCGGAGAGGACTAAGGAAGAAAAGCCGGCGATGGTGGTTAAGGCAGTATAAAAACAGGGTTTGCCCATGAAAAGGACCGTCTCCAGGACGAGTTGGCTCTGATCCGCACCCGGATGCTTTTGCAACAACTCCCGATAACGCACAATCAAATGGATGGTAATTGCCATGGTGATGATCAATTGCAATGAAATGAAATTCGAAGAAACTACTGTGACTTCCCATCCGAACATTCCCAGAAATCCACTAGTGGCAATCACTGCAAAAGCACAGCAGAGGAGAGGAAGCAGAATCCAGCGAAGCTGTCTGAAGATCAACCACAAAGTGACAATCAGAAAAATGAGCACTCCCAGTCCGAAAACTTGAAGATCATTCTTGACAAAAGTGACCAAGTCGTCAGCAATCATACTGATGCCACCCAAAAAAAGATCCGCCTGATTCCGATATTTGTCCATGACGGCACGCACATCTATTATCGTCTGATGCTGTATGATACGAATCTGGTTCCGGTGCTGTTTGAAATCGATGAGGAGTGTTGCCAATTGCTCCTTTTCACCTGGGGTGAGCATACCGTCTTTTTCTTTTTGACGAAGTTCATAGCGAAGCTTGATCATTTCCCGGAACACTTCGTCTCGATGCAAATTGACTTGCAATGCGGTGGTACGGAAATCGGCGCTGACGAGTAGGTTCTGATAGATGGGACTATTGAGGAATTCCTCTCTGGCCAATTCCTTGTCAATACCCGGCGACTGCAGGGTTGGAATATCCTGTAACAGGGTCTCGAGGGGAAGGGGAGGGCTTTGCAACAGGGGGACGTCGAGGATCGAGATAACCGATTCAACCTGCTCCAACTTGTTTAGATCATCCTTGAGTTGCCGTAGGTAGTTTAAATTTCTATCTGAGAGGAGATCGCCTCGAGGCGTGAATGTGATCACCAAAAAATCCGGACTCTGGTAGCGCTCATTGAGGATGCGCGTCAAACGAAGGTCTTCGTCGTCTTCCAAAACCAGGGTTTCAGCAGATGCATCCACCTCGAGCTTGCGAGCTTCATAACCCAGTAAGAGAAGAATTGTCAGCAGGACAAGCGAGACAACAAGGCTGTGCCGCAGGATAAAATCTTCATAAAAACGTCTCAACATGACGATCGTTGTTTGGAAGGTATTATTGCTCTTCTCCGGAGAACTTCGACTCGTCGCTGCGGAACGTTGCCAGCAGATCATCGATACTGCCCTTCTTGAGAGCAGTTTGCAGCTGCGAACGGTAGGTTTGGATGATGCTCACTCCGAATATTTCGACGTCATAGATTTTCCATCCATCTTTCGATTCGTAGAGCTTGTAGAGCACCTCGATCGTCGCGTCATCGGAAACCAGCTGGGTGAGGACGTGGATTCTATTTTTAACCTGTTTGATTCCCTTGAAGAGGACTTCCTCATCAGTATATAGCTCCAACTTCTCCAAATAGGAATTTTGAATCCGTCTGACAAAAAGATCGGAAAATTCCTGTCGCTTTTCCGGGCTGAGTTGTTTCCAATGTTTTTGTCCCAGGCTCAACTGGGCCATTCTGGGAAAATCGAAGATAGGGGTCAGCAAGGCAATCACCCGGGCATTGCGTGCTGCTTTATCCAGGTATTCGTCTTGTAGAATCTCAATCATGGCTCCAATTTTTTCTTTGGTCAGCAGATCGACTTCTTCCAATTCATTTGACAATCCGGGTGGGGAAAACAGCAGGACAAAAAGGACGGCAGAGATTAGGAATTTCATGATCACTCCTCAATTAGTTTATTTCGATTTTGCTCATAGATGTCCCTCAAAAAAGGATACAAATCAACGGCATCTTTACGCAGGCTTTCATACTGTCCCAGTTCCAATGAGGTCTGGTTGACAATCTCAATCACGCGGACTTGTGTTTCCGTGTTGGCATCTTCAATGAGGACTTTGGGATCAAGCAGATACAGATGCGGAATCTTACCTAAGGTATCACGAAGATTGGAAGGCCCCAGTAGCGGCAGAACGATGTGGAATCCACCACCCATCCCATAATGCCCCAAGGTCTGGCCAAAATCTTCAGGCTGGGGTGCCAGCTTGAAAATATCTTTTGCAGGATCCATGAAACCCAGGATTCCCACCGTCGTGTTCAATACAAAGCGCCCGGTTTCACCGGCAGCCTGCTCGAATTTGAGTTGCAACACGTTATTGACGAAACGCAGAGGAAACTGGAGATTGGTGAATGCCCGGGCGATGCTTTTGCGTATAAACTGAGGCAGCACCGCTCGATAACCAGTGGCAACAGGCTGGAGTATCCAGAAATAAATCCGGTCGTTTACTACCGTCATCATTTCATTGTAGCCACTGAGTGGATCAAAAACTTCGATCTCGTCCTCCTTTGCGAATTCATCTTCCAGTTCGTCTTCAAATGCATCCTCCCATGCGTCGTCAGCGTCTTCAGACGGGACGTTCGGGGTCGGCGAGGATTGCTCCGTATTTTGTACTTGGACCCCATCCTTTTCCTTCATGGTCACGACGTCGATCTCAGTCTTCTCCTGCAGGGAAGGAATGCGAGAACAACCACCACCATGATAACAGCAAATAGTTATCAGGATCACAATCATGTGAAAACGTTTATCCATCATACCTGCGCTTACCCGAGCTTCCAAAGAGTCGGGACATCTCCGTGTTGTTTTCCACAAATTGTTACCCTGTTTCACATTAGTTGGTCCATTTGAGGCCAGTACGTGATCAATATGCAACGGGACCCAAGGGTCAATGCTATAGAATATGGATTTAGTCACATTTGCAAGCTGAAGTTGAATCGCTTTGTTAGCTGCCTGAATCCTCCAGTGTAATCCAATCGATGGAACCCACTCAATATTCCGGATTGTTGCCCACAGACGTTGCTCCGCTGATTGTCTGAGCTATGGTTCGAACTTGGAGCGCCTCCCGATGGGCCGGCACGTCGCCCAGCCACTCGATGCCGGTGGCTTGTATTGGGGGTAGGATTTGAGTTGAGCTATGCTAAACGTCACGGCATCTCGGTTCCTTCGTTGAGGATGGCAAGATACTGGTCGTAGATAAACAATCGGTTACGGGATTTTCCCGTGATTTCGCGCGCAATCCCCTGTTGGACGAGTAGATCCATGGCCGAGGTCACGGTGGGGAAGGAGAGCTTCGTGTGATTGCAGACAGCGGAAAGAGACAGAACCGGCCTTGCCTTCAGCGCGTCATGTACACGCAAGGCCGACTTGGCGAGACGCCTGGCCTTTACGATATGATCGTGGTCCTCCTGGAATATTCGGGTAATACGTTGGGCAGTCGAAACCGCATCTGTAGCAGTCAGACGTATGCCATCAAGAAAAAAGGTGAGCCACGTCTCCCAATCACCGGAACGGTGGACCCGATTCAGCAGGTCATAGTAGGTAGCCCGGCGTTGTTTGAAGTAAAGACTCAAGTACAAGAGTGGCTCGCGCAGCATGCCGGCATGACATAGCAACAGCGTGATGAGCAACCGTCCCACTCGCCCGTTGCCGTCGAGGAAGGGGTGAATCGTTTCGAACTGCACGTGGGCGAGGCCCACCCGCAGTAGCATGGACAGTCCATTCTCACCGGCGTGAAGGAAACGTTCCAACGCCGCCATGCAGTCGGGCACGGCAGTATGCGGCGGCGGCACGAAGACTGCGTTTCCAGGCCGGGAACCGCCAATCCAGTTCTGGGAGCGGCGGAACTCTCCGGGAGATTTGATGCTGCCCCGCCTGCTAGACAGCAGTACGCCGTGAATCTCGCGGAGCAATCGATTGGACAGAGGGAAGCCTTCCTCCAGACGGTGCAGGCCATGCTCGAGCGCAGCCATGTAATTCGAGACTTCGACCACGTCATCGAGCGGAATCCCGGGCGCCTCCTGCAATTCGAAGAGCAGGAGGTCCAGCAGCGATGACTGCATCCCCTCGATCTGGGAAGAGAGCACCGCTTCCTTACGCACGTAGGCGTAGAGAAAAAGCGCCGGGTCTGGCAAGAACGTTGAGACGCTGTCGAGGTGACCCAGGGCAAGCACAGCCGATTCCAACGCCTGTTGCAGTGAACCGTTCAGAACCAAGGCGGGTTTTGGCGGCAGCAGTGCTGGTACAAAGGCGCGAACTCGCTCACCGGCGATTCTGGTCATCTTGTATCTACCAATTTTTCTTCGTTGCATGAAGGATTGTTCTTATTGAATTTTTCTTAATAATTCAATTCACTATTTAACCTGAGTTCGACATAAATATTCAATAATATGAGTATCCTAGTGTATATGTCATCCTCGCGAAAGCGGGGATCCAGATTTCAGTCTGGTTGCATATCTCTGGATTCCTGCTTTCGCAGGAATGACAAGGTTTCTCTAAGATATGAAGATTCCATAACATATTGAATTTATTAAATTCTTATCTCGAACTCAGGTTATTTAACTTTAAGAGATAAATTTAAATAATCCCCCGTTTGGTTGAAAATGACGCAATGAAATATAGCACTTACCTTTCCTGTGTTCAACGTGCCAATACAAGCGAATCGAGACTTGACGAGTAGAAGAGTTTTGTGATAAACATTTAGGCAATCGTTAGAAATTCTTTTTCTCATACTTGAAATACCCTCTAATTTCTCAAAATACAACCAGTGCCAAAGATTCATACAAAAGGTCAAAAGTCCATTGGGTCGGCAATCGTGGTTTGACGGATTTATCAGGCGAGGATCACATGAGTGACAAGTCCATTCTCAATGAGGAAAGCTCTGCTGTCCAATGCCACCTTTCCATATTACAAGGAGTCGTACAAAGAATGGCGGACAACAGTCGTTCTTGTAAGCTGTGGTGTATTACGATTGTCTCCGCTACTTTAGTCTTGTTAGCTAGACCCTAGCCGAAAAGGGTTTCGAAAATAGTAAATGTAACCAATTTGATTCTATTTGATTCTCTATTTGATTCAATATGACGAGAAAACGATTTTTTTGTTTTTTATTCGCCCACAGCACAGTTTTTATAGGGAAAAAATCTTTTTTGGACATACTTTCCTCGCCCCTGCTCATATTTCACACTCCCCCATTGAATATTCAGGCCGCTTGTTTGAGTTGTCTTTTTTTCAACTCAATCATTTTGCAAAAATTATAGGTTAATGCTTTTTCCAGCAACTCTGCCCGAACGTTTTCAATCCCTCTGCGCATAACTTGTCCGAAATGGAAACGATGCTTAAGATGAAACATCAACGACTCTGCAGCAGATCTTCCATTTCGTGATTCCAAATAGATTTCACTTTCCCATTCTTCAATCGGGGTCATCTTTTTTCCCTTTGCCCCACTAATACTAAAAACCTTAACGCCTTTGCCCATCCACTTTTCTCTGATCGCCTGATTGGCATATCCATCATCAAGGCTCACTTCAGAGGGAATGGTGATGGTGCATCGCAAATGTTCAACAAGGGCAGGGTCGAGTTGCCCTGAATCAGCAGCATTGCCCTCCGGAGTAATTAACACGGAAATAAAACCATTTCCGCTCCTTCCTAATTGAGGCTTATATCCGATAAGCGCTTCTCGATCTCCCTTTTGAATATAAGCCGAGCTCTGATCGGAAAGACTCAATACTTTCTCAGTAGAAGGAACCTTCTTTTCTTCAAAAACTCTTTGATGACAGTAGATGATTACCCGTTGCAAATTAGAAATATCTTCATTCATCATTTCAATGAGGCGAATCAAACGCGTTTTCCGAGAAGGGGGGAGAAGAGCTTTTTGGGCACGGATATCCACCTTTGCCATTTCTTTTAAAAATTTCCCATGAGCGCTTTGAGCTTTCTTCAATAGGGTTTTGTAATGTTTTTTTCGCTTCGTTTTACTGTCCTTTTTACCTGTCTCAAAAGCAATCATCTTAGAGAGCTTATTCATCTCCTTGATGAGGAAATCAAAATTTCTTTCACTGATCTCAGCGATTCCAAATGTATCAAGGGAACGCCCTCGATGGTAGCTTCGCTCCACGAGACGAGTCAATATCGACGAATCAGTAGGCCAAGCTGTATTTCCTTTTACAGAGGTGCTATCCAGTTTTAAAATATCAAAATCGTCCAACTCTTCATTGAGAACCATTCGAATTTGAGCATCGAAAATAAACTGTCTGCTCTCGTTGCTGACAGCATTGACATTATCAAGGATTGTACTCGCTCCCGGCATTTTCAATCCACGGTTGAGCAGAAGCAGATGCAGTGTGATTGACTCTGAAAGAAATATTTGGGCCGTTTGGGATTTGATACTTCCTAAATATCCCCGAATCATCATAAAAAGGTAGACTAAAAAAGCCGACATCCGAGGACACCCTATTTCCAGCCTCAGTTCTTCCGGCTTCAATTCCTCATCTTCCACGGGAAGATGAGGAAGCCATGGATTCCGGGCTTCCTGCCATCGTTTATCCTCTAAACGCTCTTTCTTTTTATTTCTTGCGTATTTCTCCAAATCCTGTTCAATTTTGTCCAATATCTCCGGCTCTCGCTCAGACAATTGATCAAGTTCTGATAAGAAATTTTCAAATTCTGTATCAGGAGCGGTTAAAAAAAGATGTTTTTCTGCTCGAATGAATGGTTTCATTTTGGGTGCCATAATTCTTAATATTGAAGTTATTCACAGTGATTTCAATGAATTATGGCACTTTTTAACCTCAAGTTTAAAGATATAATTCTAAAAAATACCTTTTCGGCTAGGATCAAGCTACGAACGAACCTCCGGACCTCGTTCGGTTGGCTGTAATTCCGACAATAATTTTTCTTATTCCTGACACTTACTACCTTGCTTTGGAAGGAAGATTTCGCTGTTCTTACAACGGCTTTACAAAAAAACTGCGCAAGGGAGAGTTGGAACCATCTGATCTTTACATTATCGTGCCAACCGGTTCAAAATATCGTCACTTCTGCTCAAGCCTTCTGTCTTTTTCAATTTATTCATACTACCTTTTCCTTGTCCTGTTCATTTGGTTTGTCCCCCCATTGATACTCAGAGGTTGATTGTAATGCTCCGATGGCTTGTAGCCCCATGTGTTACCCTGACCGCAGGGAGAGATATTCAGGATTTCTCACATTCGTTCGGAATTCCACCTCGTATAAAACTGACCCGTGAAGAACGGGATGGATCGAGCAAAACCGCACGCCGTCAGACCGGAGCGATGCGAGACACTCTTCGTGCGCGCATCATCCTCTTGGCTGCTGATGGCCTTAAGAATCAAGAGATTGCCAAAACGCTTGGAACCAGTGGCAATGCCGTCGGAAAGTGGCGACGGAGATTTGTTGAAAAAGGAATAACAGGTCTCAATGATGATCCGCGGCCCGGCAGGACTCGCATTTATGGAGCGGCTCAAATCGAGGAGATTGTGAAGAAAACCATTGAAGAGAAGCCTGAGGACCGTACCCATTGGAGCACGCGATCGCTGAACAGGGTGGAACGCTTTTTTGGCAAGATAACTGCAGAACGGATTCGACGAGGCGCCTTCAAAAGCGTGCTCGAGTTGACCGAAGCGATCCATAGTTACATCGAGTCACACAATTGCAACCAAAACCCCATGTCCGGTCTAAAACTGGCGAGGAAATTATCAACAAACTCAAAACGGTCTATTAAATGACCAATAATACAATGTATTAACTGAGCAATACGCTAGCATGCTATGATCTCAATACGAAAGCGCATAGAAGAGCTGGTTGATGTGGTCACAAATCGTATAGATGAGAAGTCGCTTGTCTCTTATAGCGAGACGATTCTCGAGTCACTTCGACAGGCTTGGCAGACTGAAAGAAAGCAGTTTACGGAAGACGATGTCAGAACTTTGAAAAAAATCCGGTATCAGCTCTGCGCATTAAAAAAGTTTCTGCAGGAGCAAGAAGAGTTTTCCGGTATTGATACTGTGGAGGATGCGGAAGAGGTAATCACCCGGCTTGATTCCATTTTAAAATATCTTGATGGGCTGGCTGTAGCAGGTCGGGTGCGGAAAGAAATAAGAGAATTGAATGAACGTAAGGTAACTATGCCCTCGGAGTCTGAACGGAAGAAGTCGCTTGAACTCTCTATCGCAATCAACCAGCTTAAACGAAACGCGCCATTGTGTAGAAAGTGTGGTAATCGAATGGTTTTACGCAAAGGAGAAGACACATATTTTTGGGGATGTTCGACATTCCCGCAATGCTGGAATACACGGCAATTAAAGCAAAGTGAGTTGGATTCTTTAGCAGATTGGCTCTAACAAACCCAAGGGAAGTCTGAAGCGTACTACTATGAATTATTGCAACACAAAAAAACCGTTCACTACAGCCACATATCAAGTGCTTAAGATCCGGAATCGTAAAATCCGTCTTTTTTCTCAGGTACTCAATAGCGACGCCCCCGGAAAAAAGAGCGCCGGGCTATTGCAAACAGTACCCGGACTGAGGGGTATGTCCCGATTATTTATCCACTTGAAGGGAGCTACCCCGCAAGTTGGAATTTGGATTCTTGTATTCATGGGATAACCCGACAAATGTCCAAGTACTGTTTGCAAAAAGGCAATCTTGATAAAATCTGAATGAAATGCAAAAGGAACAAGGGACTGATTGAACAGTCTGAACTTACCGATCCTGAAATTCCTGCAACTGGAATGAACTCTTGAGAGTGAAAGCCAGGGCGATATTTTCTGAAGCGCTGGAATTGGAAATGAAAGCCTCCGTCTCTGTCTGGTGTGAAAAGTGCTGAGTGGTGGCAAGAGGATACAATTGACGGAGGTTTGCCTGTTTTGACTCAAAAAGGGCCTTTGGATGCGAATCCGGAATATTTCCAGACTCTCAAATCAACCGTGGTGCCACGTTTTCAGGTAGGTCAATAGGCAGAAGGGGTTGGAGGAATACGCCAACTCGGGTCACTGCTTCAGTCTGTCGACAGCTGGAGCAGATCAATGGGAAAACAAAGGCATTTGCGCAAATTCATACTCCGGATCATGAAGTCCGGTCGGCAGGCGGTAGTGGAGAGAATTCGTGCCTGGCACTTTCAGATCATTTCAAACAGCTTGACCAGGATGGCTACTGTGAATGTGAAGTGCAATTCCACAACCCACTGTAATACTGTCATGCGAGAATTGAGCACGTTAATTTTTGCATCAATTTTGGTTCCTAGTGTCTCGAGATCGCTTTGCGTAATCCCCCTGGCTTCCGTGTTCCGCAATAATTTGACAATGACCTTTGCTTGCTCCTGTTGAAAACCAAATTGTTGCAAATCCTCAAATGCTTCCTGTGAGAGGGTCAGGCTTGCAAGTTTGCGAATTTAAGAAAACATTTCGAAGACTTAGGTTGAATTCTTTTAACCGCTCTTGGAGATTTGTGGATTCCTTCAATCTTTCTCTCAACTTATGCACTCCACGACTGATAGTAGAATCATCTCGATTGAGAGCATTTGCCACTTCCCGGATTATTGCAGATTTCCAATCGAAGACTGATAAAAGCGACGAGAGTCGCAGTCATCGAAAAAAATACGTTGGCCTCCATTGCCTCGAAGTATCACATGATAAAGCGTACCAGAGTCGTACAAACGCGTTTTCCGAGACATCTTGGCAAATTAAAAAAAGGTTAATTTATCCGTTTTTACAAACTTGCAAGCCTGACCCCGTTTCCACCAACAACTGCTCGGACGCTCGGCCGATCACGGTGGACGGGCCTCCACCGGACTTGGTTGTGCTGGGGCCAAATGTGAGTGAAATCAGAGAGGATGGGACGTTTTGGCTCATAGTGACGGTGCACAACCAAGGCGATGGGGGAGCGGCGGCGACAACGGTGCGGTATAAACGCTCAACGGACGGGACGATCACGACCTCTGACACGACGGTGGGCACGGACGCGGTGAATACGCTTTTCCCTTCCGGCAACTACGCGAGCGACGATCAAGCTGACGGCGCCGTCGAAGGCTGGCACGTACTACTACGGCGCATGCGTGGATGTGGTGCCCAGGGAGTCCGACACCACTAACAATTGTTCGTCATCGTCCGCAAGTTTGGACGTAAACTAAAGCCACTTGAAAAGCTCTTGCATTTCGTAATGGGCCTACATGGCGGAGTGAGGGGGTCAGGCTTGCAAGTTTGCGAATTTAAGAAAACATTTTTAGGTTGAGTTTTTTAACCGCTCTTGGAGATTTGTGGATTCCTTCAATCTTTCTCTCAACTTATGCTCTCCACGACCGATAGTAGAATCATCTCGATTGAGAGCATTTGCCACTTCCCGGATTGTTGCAGATTTCCAATCGAAGACTGATAAAACGTCGAGAGTCGTAGTCATCGAAAAATGCTCGGACGCTCGGCCGATCACGGTGGACGGGCCTCCACCGGACTTGGTTGTGCTGGGGCCAAATGTGAGTGAAATACGTGGGGGAGCGGCGGCGACAACGGTGGCCTCATTGCCTCGAAGTATCACATGATAAAGCGTACCAGAGTCCGTACAAACGCGTTTTCCGAGACATCTTGGCAAATTGAAAAAGGTTAAAATTTAAAGAATACCCATTTTTGCAAACTTGCAAGCCTGACCCCATTTCGAAGTATCGCTCAGATCCCGTTAGGTTGAAAACATACGACCGTAACTTTGATTGTTAGCAGAATTTCTGAGGCTTCCCACACTGTCGTTCGAAGGAAAATGAAGTGGGCATTGGTCTGATTTTTCGACAGGGTGGACAAACGATTATTGGTCCCGAAGATGCCAGAAATTCTTAGCAGCTTTTGGATCTTTTGCTGACACCGCGAGGTACAACTCCAAATCCACGGTGATCAGCGGGGTTTCCGCCGTGACAACCACCAGAAGCGCCGCGTCGGTTAGCCCAAGCCGCCTGAACTCGTGGATATGCGAGGCTTCTGTACTGGCAACCATCACTTCCTTTGTCTTCTCAATAAGGACTCTGAGCTTGTCAAAAAAGCGGCCACGCTCGGGTTCTCCATGCTGAGCAATCAAATTAGACGTTTCAGTCAGGGTGTTCGGTGTTACGAACACCCGGGCCACTTGGTCGATCAGGTTGAGCAAATACTGGTAATCTTCCACAGAAAATTCTCGTAGTCGGCGGTGCTTGGCGATCAACTTTCGTCCCACGCTGCCTACGACAAGCAGCACAAGGAGACTCGCATCGATGTAAAGTCCTTTTTGGCGCATCAGCTTTTCAGGTCAGGCAGGACACGGTCTGTCAGGGATTTGACCTGACCGTCAACATCATCGATACATAAGACTTTATATGAGCGTGCTGGCCGTCCCTCGCCAAGTGCAGTAGTCAAGATTCCTTTCTGGTCCCAATGCCGGGAGAAGCCTATAGTTATTCTCCAACTATTTGACATTTCTTCGAACACGACCTCTTCCAGGCCGACGTTCATAATCTCTTCGTCATCAAATAGACTGACAAGATAATTTTTCGCTGTACGCGCCGCTTCTTTTACATCCATTCAGACCTCCATTCTATTCTCTGATAATGAAATATAGCACTTACTTTTCCTGCGTTCAACGTGCCAATACAAGCGAATCGAGACTTGACGAGTAGAAGAGTTTTGTGATAAACATTCAGGCGATCGTTAGGGATTCTTTTCTCATACTTGAAATACCCTCTAATTCCTCAAAATGCAAACAGTGCCGAAGATTCATACGAAAAGTCAAAAGTCCATTGGGCCGGCAATCGTGGTTTGACGGATTTATCAGGCGAGGATCACATGAGTGACAAGTCAATTCTCAATGAGGAAAGCTCTGCTGTCCAATGCCACCTTTCCATATTACAAGGAGTCGTACAAAGAATGGCGGACAACAGCCGTTCTTGTAAGCTGTGGTGAATTACGATTGTCTCCGCTACTTTGGTCTTGTTAGCTACGAACGATACTCCGGACCTCGTCCGGTTGGCTGTAATTCCGACGATAATTTTTCTTATTCTTGACGCTTACTACCTTGCTTTGGAAAGAAGATTTCGCTGTTCTTACAGTGAATTTACAAATAAACTGCACAAGGGAGAGTTGGAACCAGTGGCGACGGCGATTTGTTGAAAGAGGTGTGCGTGTTTTGACTCAAAAAGGGCCTTTGGATGCGAATCCGGAAAATTCAGAAGCTCTTAAAACAACTGTGATGCCACGTTTTCAGGTAGGTCAATAGGCAGAGGGGGTTGGAGGAATACGGCAACTCGGGTCACTGCTTCAGTCTGTCGACAGCTGGAGCAGATTGATGGGAAAACAAAGGCATTTGCGCAAATTCATACTCCGGATCATGAAGTCCGGTCGGCAGGTGGCAGTGGAGAGAATTCGTGCCTGGCACTTTCAGATAACTTCAAACAGCTTGGCCAGGATGGCTACTGTGAATGTGAAGTGCAATCCCACAACCCACTGTAATACTGTCATGCGAGAATTGAGCACGTTAAATTTTGCATCAATTTTGGTTCCTAGTGTCTCGAGATCGCTTTGCGTAATCCCCCTGGCTTCCGTGTTCCGCAATAATTTGACAATGACCTTTGCTTGCTCCTGTTGAAAACCAACTTGTTGCAAGTCCTCAAATGCTTCCTGAGTATCCATGATCATACGATTCCCTTTTGTTTTCAGCTCGTCTTGTGCTCACCATTCGGTGTGCGGTATTTATGCTTGCATTGTATCTTGAATATTGAATGACACACTTTTTATGAGTAGTCAACCCTACTGTGTTGTTCTTGAGCTGATATGATTAAGTAATGCAACGCAGGCCTGGCGTGAAAAAGGCTGAATGGCGCCTGAAGGACACCATTGACGGGGTTTTGTATACTTTGACTCAATAAGGCCCTTTTGATGCGAATCCGGAATATTTCGAGACTCTCATTTGGCGGACACTGGACGTTTTGATGGGGACAAAGGTAAGGGATCGATGTTTTCAATGATTGCTCATATGAATTGTGATTCGGACTTGACTGCAAAGGGTTTTTGCGTAGATTTAATTTTAATGTCGTAGTTCTCAACCATGTCCAATGCGCAGTGGAAGACTCAAACTCACTGGCTAGCAATTCTTTATACGTCTCCACTCGATCTTCCGCGTTGCTTCTTTCTCAGGATTTTGCTTACCTTTTTCATACGACCTCCCTTCGTTGGGGTTGGTTTTTACGTGGTCAATGAAACCACAACATAAGAATGGAAGGTCATCTTTCAATTTTCAACTAATTTTAGGACATTTCCTGCATAACGATCGCTGAGAAAAATTTGTATGGCAAAAGAAGAAATTTTTTGCGTTGGGAAAAAGATTCCAGGCTACGACCACCAATATGTGCCCTTCAACTCCAAGCAATCGCTCCTCGATGCGGACATAATTATTTTTGAACCTGATCTTGAAAACATGCTCAGAGACTTGAACTATAAAACCAGACGATCTCCCATCAAATGAATTAATAGTTAGCGATCAAATGAAATCGTTGATGTCCAGTTGGCAGGAAAAACTACGGGACGCCTTTTATTGCAGGTAAGACGATCTTTATCTTTCTAAGTCAACCAACTCCATCATTTCAGTAAATCGGTTCCACGCCAATACCATCGTAAATCGGTTCAACGCCAATACCATCATTTCAATAACTATGAATGTCTTCCGATCGACTTCCGTTCAATCAAAGTAGAAACTGGCAAGAAAATGAAACTTACGAAGGATGGTCAATTTCTTAGCTTCATATTGGAAAACAATGCAGTGATATCCTCTCAATATAAAGTACATTATGCTTTCTGTCGTTCTAATGATTCACAGAATGCTTTCTGTCATTCTAATGATTCACAGAATAAAAATTTACCCTTGATGGTCACCAGTTCTGGTGACCGGTGCGTTGCATCATGGATCAAGGGCAGCAGCGGCCACTTCATTCTGCTGCCTGCTTTGGACCTGGAAAATTCGAATCAGGGAAATGCTTTAATTGACTGTTTGGTCCAGATCCATAAAGTCCTTCGTAGCGGTACGACCCGTACTCCCCAGCCTGATTGGTGCAAAACGGAGATGTACATTCTTGAAGGAGAAAAGATCTTGCTTTGTCGAGTCACAAAAATTGAGGAAGAGATTCATAAGCTGAAAATAGAACACGATTCAAGCATTCAAGACCTTGAGAAGCAAACCCTGCCAAGAGCACTTCTGTACGAGACTGGAAAAGCACTGGAATCAGCTGTCATTGATGCCATGGAAACATTCGGCTTCAGGGCAGACCGGTACAGTGATAATGAATCAGACTTCGACATTGTCTTTGAATCAGCAGAGGGACGTTGTCTTGGTGAAGTCGAAGGTAAGGATAATAAAGCCATTAACATCCAAAAGTTCCAGCAGTTGGAACGGCATATCCATGAAGATTTGGACAAGTCTGAAATAGCAGAGCCAGCAAAGGGAGTTTTGTTTGGTAACCCATTCAGACTTACCGAACCGGACAATCGAAAACAACCACTCTTCACAGTTACGGTCTGTCAAGCTTCAAAACGAACTGGGACGGCACTGGTTCACACGCCGGACATGTTCCCACTGGTCAAGTACTTGAAATGCATACGAGACTCATCTTTTTCCGAGAAAATCCGGAAAGCAATCGTTGAATCAGAAGGTGAGATAGTGAAATTTCCGGATGTACCGAGCATGAAAGATACATCAAAAAACTGATCCGAATTCTTCAGTTCTTTGTTTTCTCAAGAAATAAATTTTTTTAAGAATAGGAAATGCATGGAAATGAGGGAGATCACTGAAAATGAAGATCAAGTCTGACGATTTCTCACTTTATCAAGTCAAAAATTAGAGTTTATTGAAGATGAACGAAAACAACGGATTTCAGAGTGCATTGGAACACATCCGCTCCACTGCAGGCACTGAAGCGGCGAAAGGGCGTAAGTTCGAGCGGTTGATGAAGAAGTACCTGACGGAGGATCCCGTATACAAGGAACGATTTTCCCAGGTCCGGCTTTACTCCGAATGGGCGGAAGAGCAGGCTGAATTCGATGGCAATCGATACGGGCATCGATCTGGTCGCGGAGGAACGGGGAGGAGGCTACTGCGCCATTCAGTGCAAGTGCTACGCGCCTGACACCAGGATATCGAAACCCGCTCTCGACTCCTTTGTCTCCGCTTCGGCACGTGACCCGTTCACCTCTCGTATCGTCGTCGATACCGGTGCCGAATGGGGACCGAACGCGAAAAAAACGATCGAACCCCTGAAACCCTCATGCGCCGTGATCCACCACAGTGATCTCGCAAGCCGACCTTTCGACTGGCCCGATTTGACTCGAGCCGATCCGGAAGAGCTTTCCTACAGGCATGAACCGTTCATACTTCGCCCTCACCAGCAGGCTGCATTGCACGACGTCAAAAGGCAATTTGAACAATATGACCGGGGCAAATTGATCATGGCTTGTGGTACGGGAAAGACCTTTACCGCCCTGCGCATTGCGGAAGACGCCGCAGGGATCGGCGGCCGGGTGCTTTACCTGGTGCCATCGATTTCCCTCTTTTCCCAGTCGATGCGGGAATGGGCGACGCAAAAGGCTGTTCCACAACGCTACGTCGGTATTTGCTCCGATACGCGTGCCGGTAAAGACGATGAGGACGCATCGATGCAGGAGCTTGAAATTCCGGTCACCACGGATACAGTGGTGATTTCCAAAGCACTGGAGGATGCGCATCAGGACGTGATGACGGTGGTCTTTTGTACTTACCAGTCGCTCGGCCTTGTGGAACGTGCGCAGGATGGAGGAGCGCCTGCTTTTGATATCGTGCTCTGCGACGAAGCCCACAGAACGACTGGTATTGATCGTCCCGGTGACAAGACTTCACACTTCGTACTCGTTCACGATAAAAAGAGGATCCGGGCCAGAAAGCGTCTTTATATGACAGCAACGCCCCGTCTCTACACGGCAGGCGCCAAAGCAAAGGCGGCGCGCCACGACGTCGAAGTGTTCTCCATGGATGATCCTGACACCTACGGACCGGAGTTTCACCGGCTTCCCTTCTCCCGCGCGGTCGAGCAGGACCTGTTGTCCGATTACAAAGTCGTGGTTTTCGCCATGTCCGAGCAGTTCGTAGATGAGGCTCTGCAGGCGCACCTGGCAGAAGGAGACAGCGAAATCAACATCACCGACGCGGCGAAAATCATTGGTTGCTGGAATGCCCTGCAAAATCCGGAGAACAAAGATTCTCGAGAAGGACCGCTGATTCCCCTGACCCGCGCAATCGCATTCACCAACACGATTGCCTCCTCGAAGAGGTTGCAGAGCCATTGGAACCGCATCGTCGAACATGCCATCGAGTCCTTACCCGACTCAAAACACTCCTCTACGTTTAACTGCGAGACGCAACATGTGGACGGTCAGCACCACGCCCTCGATCGTAGATCCCGTATCGAATGGCTGAAGGAAGGTTCCGGGGAAAACTGTCGTATTCTCTCCAACGCGCGCTGCCTTTCCGAAGGGATCGACGTGCCCGCTCTGGATGCGGTGCTTTTCATGAATCCCAGAAACTCACACGTTGACATCGTCCAGGCCGTCGGTCGCGTCATGCGCAAGTCCGAGGGCAAAGGATACGGTTACATCATATTGCCCATCGCCATTCCCGCCGGCATCGATCCCGCAAAGGCTCTTAACGACAACGAACGCTTTGCCGCCGTCTGGAGCGTTCTATGCGCCTTGCGTTCACACGATGACCGGTTCAATGCCGAGATCAATCATATTGATCTCAACAACAATCCGACCAGTCGCATTATCTTCAGTGGCAATGACCTCGCAACTGCGGAAGCCCCGGAATTTCCATTTCCACCGGTAGATCTGCCTCCCGGCGCGATTTATGCCAAAGTCGTGGAAAAATGCGGAGATCGTAAATACTGGGAAAGCTGGGCCAAGGACGTGGGGGAAATATTCCGGAAACTGGTCCATCGCATCGAGAGTTTGCTGGCCAGTCCCCAAAATGCAACCCTCAGTGAGTGGTTCGATGCCTTCCACGAGGAACTCAAAGTCTCGATCAACGAATCGATCTGCAAAGAGAATGCCATTGACATGATGGCCCAGCATCTCCTCACGCGACCGGTTTTCGAAGCCCTCTTCGTGCATTATGATTTCGCTGCCAGCAATCCGGTGGCTAAGGCCTTGGATGCTCTGCAGCGAGATTTCGGAGAATTCGGGCTCGAAAACGAAACGCGGGATCTCGAGCCTTTCTACGAAAGCGTTCGTTTGCGTGCGCGTGGACTCGACAACAGCGATGCCCGCCAGCGCGTGTTGATGGAACTCTATGAGAAATTCTTCGCCACCGCCCTGAAAAAGGATGCCGACCGCCTCGGCATCGTCTACACCCCCAAGGAAATCGTGGACTTCATTCTCAACAGCGCAGATCATGTGTTGCGTGAGGAGTTCGGCCGGAGTCTGAGCGATGAAGGCGTGCACGTCCTCGATCCCTTCACCGGCACAGGAATTTTTCTGGTGCGCTTGCTCCAGTCAGCACTGATCAAACCAACCGATCTTTCCAGGAAGTACCACCGCGAGCTTCATGCCAACGAGATAATCCTGCTCGCCTATTACATTGCGGCCATTCACATCGAAGAGGCCTACCATGGCCGCCGTGGTAAGGAAATCGCTTATGAACCTTTCGATGGAATCGTTTTAACGGACACCTTCAATCTGCACACGGGACGCAAGGGGTTCCCCAGATCCTGGCTACCGGACAACAGCGAACGCGCGGAACGTCAACAGGATCAGCCGATCCAGGTTATCGTAGGCAATCCACCGTGGTCAAAGGGACAAAAGAGCGCGGCGGAAGACAATCCCAACGTCGACTACCCTGAGTTAAAGAACCGTGTTAGCGAAACTTACGCCGCTCGCTCCAACGTAACACTGAAAAACAGCCTTTACGATACCTATAAAATGGCAATCCGCTGGGCCTCGGACAGGATTGGCAAACAAGGCGTTATCGCTTTTGTCAGCAATGGTTCCTGGATCGACGGCAATGCAGATTCCGGTGTCCGGGCCTGCCTGGCAGAAGAGTTCAGCTCCATTTATGTGCTGCACCTGCGGGGGAATGCTAGAACGTCAGGTGAACTCAGACGTTCAGAAGGTGATAATGCATTTGGCCAGGGCTCACGCGCACCAGTCGCCATCACCATCCTCGTTCGTAATCCGCATGTCAATCGCGACAGTCATCGTATCCTCTATCACGATATCGGTGACTATCTCAAACGTGAAGAGAAACTGGCAATCCTCCGTAATGCGGGATCAATCGCTGGCATCAAAGACTGGCAACCGATCACGCCTGATCGACATCACGACTGGGTGGACCAACGCAACGAAGAGTTCCAACGCATCTTTCCAATGGGATCGAAGGAAGCCAAGGCAGGAAAGTCAGACAATGCTGTTTTCATTTTGTATTCACAAGGATTGAATACCAGCAGAGACGCGTACGTTTATAATTTTTCTCATGACGCTTGCGCACAAAACGCACGATTGGCGACTGGAGACTATTTGGGAGCAATTCAGACTTACAAAGAGAATCCCAATCTTATTGCAGATCAGGTCGCACGCTCTCACTCTTCGCATATTCGATGGGATGACCAATTAAAAGACAATCTCAAAAGATTGAAAAAAATTTCCTTCGAACCAAAAAAAAATAGAAATACGCAATATCGTCCATTTGTCAAGCAAAACTGCTATGTCGAATATGTTCTTGTAAATCGCAAGTACCAACTTGATCGCATTTTCCCGCACAGTTCGACAGAAAATCGTGCAATCTGTGTCCCCGGGATTGGATCGACTACGCCATTTTCCGCGCTTATGGTCGATTCAATGCCGGATCTCGAGCTGATCTCGAAGAGTCAATGCTTCCCTCGGTATGAGTATTCGAAAGTGATGGAAGGACAGGGAGCGAACCCGGGATTAGGACAAATTCTGGATCGTATCGATAACATCACGGACACGGCATTGCGAAAGTTTCGCACGCATTATCGAGATGACTCGATCGCCAAGGACCAAATTTTCGACTATGTTTACGGGTTCCTGCACTCCCCCGGTTTTCGCAAACAGTTTGCCAATGATCTGGCGAAAGAGTTACCACGCATTCCATTCGCAACGGATTTCCATTCGTTTGCCCAGGCCGGGCTTGACCTGGCCACCCTCCACCTCGGTTATGAGACTTGTGAAGAATACCCGCTGACAATCAAGTGCGCGCACGATGGAGAGGCAAGAGCGGAGCATTTTCGCATCGGTCACCAGAAAATGCGTATCCTCGACAACGAAAAAACCACCCTGCGCATCAACGAGCACGTGAGCTTACAGGGCATTCCCGCCGCCGCTCATCGCTATCAGGTCAACGGGAAAACGCCCCTGGAGTGGTTCATCGATCGTTACCGGATTACAAAGGACAAGCAAAGCGGCATCGTCAACGATCCCAATGCCTGGTTCAAGCACCCGCAAGACCTGGTAACCGCAATCAACCGCATCGTACATGTCAGCGTCGAAACCATGCGCATCATCGATGCCCTACCCGAATTCAACCTGAACGATGTCCATGGACCTTGAACAGAAAGACTACTCACAAATCACAACATCTCCGTCTCCGCCCCGCAAGAAACATCGAGCAAAATTGTTATATTTCATTCCATAATTGGGTTTATTGAAGAAAGCGATAACCGCAAACTCGAATATCCAGAACGATGTCCTAATCTTCCCACGGTTCATCCAAAGGATCCGGAATAGTAACTTCCGCATGCACTTTTCGTTTAACACGGGGGTTGGACTTCAGCGTAACGTGGAATAAAAGTTTGATATGCGAGGGAGAGTCAGGATGGAGCAATATAATACCTTTGTCGAAAGGAATTTCATATTTAATGGTTTTTTTCCATTCTTTATGACGATAACCTACCATTCTATAGCTACCATTAACAATTTCATGATCTCTAACTGCTTTTCCTGGTTCAGAAATCCATTTTTTACTTGATTTGAAAATACTGATTTTATTTACTGACCATTTTGGGGATTCTCTATCAGAAATGGGTTGAGAAAAACGAATAAAATCATCAAATAATGATGATCCAATTTGCTTTTCAAATGCGGAGGGTGGGAAATCTGCACAACAAACTTCGCCAGCAAGATGAATCAATGGATGTCCATAACGGTTCCTGAAATTGATCACTCCAATTACAGCCAATATCGAAAGAGATATAGTCGAAATCAATGTAATACAAAATGTGATGATTGCTAAATTGTTCACAAAGAAATCCCACATACTCAGCAATAAATATGTGTTTGCAGAAAGGCTATGAATAGGAAGTCCCAAGCTATGTATTTAAACAAAACTTATTAAGTTTTCTTCAACTTGCTTACTAATACCCTATTGGAGAAATTATGACTACGAGTGAGATACTATTATTTATTCCGCCTATTATGTCAGCATTTGCCGCTGTCGGGGCATGGATAGTTGCGATTACGAGTGAGATACTATTAATTATTCCGCCTATTATGTCAGCATTTGCCGCTGTCGGGGCATGGATAGTTGCGATAATGACACTGCGGCATCAGAAATTTCTGGAGCATAACAGAGTCCAATTCTTGAAACACCAGATTGAGGTGGATCACTTACAGAAACTCATTGCATCCTTTGCAGAGATAAATTTCTGGCTTTTTTCAGAATGGGAAGATGAACGCAACAAAAATATCGATAGGTCAATTCATGAAATGAAGTTTTCTCTATCGGTTTTAAAATCATTAAATACGTCAATAAGTTCCGATATTAAACGGTGGGAATTAGATGAGAAAGCAGAATTTTCCAGAATTATTTATTATGAGATAGGACAATTACATCCTGTGTCTACTGAAAAATACCGCGTTTTCCTGACATCTAAGATGGATGAACTTATAATGATACAAGATAGATTGTTTTCTTCAATTTCTGAACGCTGATGAAAAAACGTGTCGCTACGGCCGTTACAGGAGCTCAACGTGACAATAGGACGCCAGTCATTGCCTGATATGAGGGTAAAGTTCGCAAATTCATAATTTTCGTCTTCACTCTCACCCACGCTACGCCGCTGGATGCGATCGCCGTCGTCGCGGAAGGAAAAAGTATCTTGGATCGCAGGGTCTCCCGAAAACCGGTGCGAGATTTTCTCCAGGCCTGGCATGTATCATAGAAACGTCACCTTGCATGCTTGAATGTTCCCAGCTCGTATCCTCACGTTTTTCAACTCCGGAAAAAAATGAAACATTGTAGCATCCCATAGAGAAGACGACCCACCCACGCGGAGTCCGGTTCCCTTAAATTTGTTTGAGATTTTTATTTTTCATATTCAATTTTCATACTTTCCACATCTTCCATGGTTATTGGATATTCATCAACACCGGGGTCCATTTCAACTTTCACATGACATTTATGTTTGAGAATTTCACTTATCTTTTCCTTCAAATTCTCAATTTCCTTCTTAATTTCACAATAAATCTTTTTTCGAATCGCAAGGTCATCATCATCTTCGTATAAAGATTTTGTGATCAATACCATAGATTTTATTCCTGTATCCATATTCCCCAAATCAACTCTTACAGAAATATCTACGCCATTTTGAATGCGTTCCGATAAAATAATTCATGGCTGTTTTATTTCTTCCATTTGCAATTCCTTTCTAATCTTACGTTCAACTATTTTCCTCAATTGGGTTTATCGAAGAAAGCGATAACCTCGGCCGAGGCATCCTGTCCCAAGTCTGACCGTCGAGGGTTCTGCCAGTGCGTTTCTTGAACACGCCTCCCCACTGCTTGAAAAAAAACGGGACTTCACTGTCGAGGCAATTATCCCGGATTTCTCTGACCCAGTCGGCGTCCATGGGTCTTGCGCCCGGGCCCGATTCGCCGCCCACGATGACCCAGTCGATGCCTGACAGGTCGAGGTCAGGCAGAGGTCCCAGCAATGGCTCCAGGGAGAGGAACTTGGTATAGGCGCTGGTGGCCTTCAATTGTTCCAATCGATTCAGCCACCTCTCCGACTCGATACTCGTGCCCAACCAGATATTTGGCCCCCAATCGAGGCGCGCGTCTATCTGCATCACCCGCCCAGGCCGCTTGGTGAGGACTTGAAACGTGTGCTGCGGCGCTTGGTTCATGACCTCGAAGACGGATTGGATGAAATTCAAGGGGACAACCTTGTGAAACAGGTCGCTCATCGAGTTCACGAATACGACGCTTGGATTTTTCCACTTCAGGGGCTCTTTAAGGACGGACTCATGGACGACGACCTCGAACCCTCTTCGATACTTTTCCATGCCCATGGCCTGAAGTCGCTTGGACATCCTCTCAGCATAGCAGTGCTTACAACCGTAGCTGATCTTGGTACAACCGGTGACGGGGTTCCAAGTGGTCTCCGTCCATTCGATTTTGGAGAGTGTGGCCATGCTTACATACTCGAATTCAAAATATAACTGGCTACGTCCTTGGCAAGCTTCGCTCCACTTGGGTTACCGGCGCAGAACATAAACTCAAACAACGGAGAATTCCTTGAATTCATAAGAGTCTTCGAAGTCCCTAAGAATCTGGAGCCAAACAGACATCTCAGCTTGTCTTTGTAAATTTGGATGATTCCGTCAACACCTGTTTTTCTTTGATACTGTTGTCCCCCCCAGAGTGATAACTGAGGGTCAGGGGAATATAGCTTTTCCCAGCTTCGATCACCAAAAATTCGGTTCAGACAATCTACCCACTTATCCGAAATATCTTCAGGCTTTTTCGATTTCGGTAACATTCTCCCAATCGAAGACACTGGAAAGAGTATCCAGGTGTCAAGGGCGTTGAATCCCGCTATTTTCTCGATCGTAGCCCACTCAACCTCAGTGGCGAATGGATCGAGAAAGAGTACGCCCCGCCATGACAACCAGTCTTCCTGCAGATTTTTCAAGAAAGAGTTAGCATCGGCGTTTTTTGTCCGTATGTCCCTACTGGGATTCTCTTTGCGCAAGGATTGTAGACAAACAAATCGTTGAGGATCCTTCTCTACAAAGATCAAGCGGTCGAAGGGCTTATCGGTAATCCTTGTCGCTCGTCTTGCTGATCCCTCGATAAAGGCCCGCGCGTCTTCGTCTTCGTGACGCGGGTTAACCTCACCAGTGCCGGCGAAGGCGTCAATGTACAACAATTTGAACAACTGGCTCTTCAGCGCAGTGGTATAGAAGTTCAAGTACTCTTCCAGTATGTTCAACTTGTCGATTGTCCACTGTCCACCAAAGTTGCCGGATGAGGGATTCGATGCTTTATTCACCATCTTGCCTCCTGTTGTATGACATCATACTCTTTTCATTAACGAACTGAACGGTGACTGTCAAGGACTTCCCGTCACTGAGCTCAGGCTCCAGGCTTATCAAAAAAGGGGGTCAAGCTTGTAAGTTTGGAGTTTTTAGCAAAGATTTGAGTCTGGAAGGGTTTCCAGGTTATCTTGACGGTTCCGGGATTGAATCGTGTCCTCGATGGATGAACCCTCTTAATCCCCTATCATCAATCATCCTTCTCAATTACCGCTTCCCTCAAACTCTCAAGCATGAGCCCGAAACTTACCACCTAAAAACTTCAGAGGGATCTTATCCTTACGAATTTCACTGGAAGGGGGTCAGGCTTTGAAGGGGGTCAGGCTTTTGATTATTTGATTAGGAACGAGTCTAATTTTTTTGCTCCCTTTTCATTTAATCAAAGGCCTGACCCCCTTCTGTGGCATCCTGCATCGTCTAGCTGCGATCGTAGGCCAATTGCAGGCGCTGCCAGGTAGTGACGCCTCCACCGAATACTTTATTGAGACGGACTGCCATATCGAGAGAAATTCCGCAGTAACCATTCAGGATATCGGATAGCTGCTCCTGGCTGACGTCGAGTTTTCTTGCAGCTTCGGATACGCTGAGCCCAAGGGGTTCCAGGCAATCGTGTTGGATGGACAGGCCCGGATGGGGTGGATGTTTCATTGGCATTTTTCATTCCTCCTAGTGATAGTCAAGCAAGTCAACGTCACAAGCATTAGTCCCTTCGAAGCGGAAGACGAGGCGCAGGTTCACGGAGACGTTGACCGCCCAGTAATTTGCAAGATCGCCTTTCAAGGGATGAAGGCTAAAGCTTGGCAGTTTCATGTCCGCCGGTTTTGACGCTACGTCGAGGCGGGCTAATATACGCTCGATTTTTTCGATAACTTCCTGCGGTACGCGCCGTCGAATTCCTTTCTCATAGAGCAATTCGAGACCTTTATGGTGAAAACTGATAATCATTCTCGAAGTATGAACAGTCCATTTGAAAATCTTCCTGACTCATTGTTTAAACAGGGACGGCAAGTCCTGGAACAACTTCGATGATAACTCATGTGATGGAAAGCGTCGGATCGCTTCTTTCCATATAGCTATTGCGAGTTCCCAATTTTGAGAATTCCAATAGATGCCACCCAAATCGAACCAAGCAAGATCGTAATTTTCGTCCAATTGTATGGCACGTTTGTAAGCTGATATGGAGCCTTCGACATCGTTCATTCCTTTTCTGGCAACAGCGACCTGGAACCAACTCTTTTCATCTGGTATATGTTCTTCTGCCTGTTCAGTGAGTATAGGCAGCGCTTCTTCATATCTGCCCAGAAAATTCAATGCGGTTCCCAAACAATATCCATACTCCGACGGTGACAACTCAAATGCCTTTCGGTAACATTTTTCTGCCTCGACCCAGTTCTTTTCATCTTGCGCCCAATGACCAGTGCGATCCCAAAGAAATGCAGGTTCCGGGGCACCTTGGGAAACGACGTTGGCGATATCCTTTTTAAAACTTTCAAAATCGTGCGCAACTGAACCTCCGTTCGACTTAATGTACCAAATGCAAAGCAACCTCTCGGTTTTGGCCTTCAGATTTTCAGGAAACTTACTGAGGTATTTATCCCAGAACTGGAGCGCCTTTTGCGCGGCATCAAGCGATGTTCTGCCATGTATTCTGACTAGTCGTTCGCACCATGTCCATATCCAATCAAAATTGTCTACTTCACTCAACAGGGTATTAATCTCACGAAATGCGGACTTGATGTCTCCAGTATTAAAAAATATATACGCACGCCAGCCTTGTACTGATGCGGCAGTTCCGGCAGAGCCTTCGTGCCAGACTATCTTATCCAAATGATACAATGCACGGTCCAGTTCGCTATTGCGATCACAGTGCCAAACTGCCAGAGCAAAATGAGCCTCACCCAGATTTGGATCATATTCCAATGCCTTTTCATAGAGTTTGAAAGCCTCATTTTCCTTTCCCAAATTTTTCATAGTGGTCCCCAGATTCTTATAACATTGAGCGACTACTGAGGGACCTCCATGTTCCAATGATCTCAGAGCCGAATTGTACGCTTCCTTTGCTTTTTCATAATTTCTAACGGCCAACCACCCGTTGCCAATGGAATAAAGCAATAATCCAGGATCATAGTTGCCGTTGTTGACTGCACTCTCAAGCACTTTGATACCTTCTTCAATGCGGGATTTATCGCATGCCACACCGTTAATGCCCAAGTTGATTTCGGCCATGTATGCGTGAATCAGGTCTTCGGGCGCGGCGCCGAGAACTGCGCGAAAAATTTCGAAGGATTGACTGATGCTTTTATCTTCCCCGCAGTTATAAAGAGCGATCAGCCGTTCCTTCTCCTGTTGCGGGTCTGCAGATACATACACCCCAGGAGGCTGAATAGTACATGACAAGCGATGATCTCTCGCTGCTTTTGCGGAAGCTACGGCGTGCGCTTTCAGGGTGTTTTGATATGTCTTATCAAAGTCGTCAATAAATTTGACTGTAATTGTTTTTTGGGTGCTCCAATTTTTTTTTCGTTGAAGTGACCGCAAATGGATACGCTCATATTCCCGGATCACACTATCCACCTGGCGAACAAGTAAACGATTTGAAGGAATATGATAGCAAACAAAAATCGAATCGGGTTGCATCGCCAGGTAATTCAAGGTCGATCTGGAAACATCCCTGCTGACGCTACCGTCCGAGTTCTCTTCGCATTTGGTGCCTTTCAGTTGCACATGCACTCTTATGTTCGTCGCTGCTCTGTCATCGCGCACTTCGATTTGGAAGTCGGTTCCATAGTCTTTCTTGTCTTCCTTTTGAATAAAGAATGCGTCACATTCGGTTACTGCCGAATGGAATGCCGATTCTGATAGTTCTTGAATTCTACGATTTTCGTCGTATTTAGGGAAGTCGTCTAAGTGCTTCATATATTTTCAGTATCAGCAAGTGCAGAGAAACACTGCTCCGGGTATTCTGGAGGTTCAACCGGTTATTTAAGCAAGATAACGAGCTTTAAAATAAGATATCAAAGTATTGGAAAATGTCAATTAAAGCAACGGGTTGTCCAATATCCTAAGAACTCGTTTGGTTATATAAGACACTTGGCCAGGGTAACTTTGATCATGGCAATACAAATCATATTTTCAGCAGTGTTTGTGAGGGTTCCCACACGATCGACCAGATTATATTTTGGGAGGATTTCAAAATCTTTGGCTAATCTTCTGAATCCCCCGAACAAAGCGAAGGTGCGCTCCACAATCCACCGTTTTTTCAAGAGCAACCACTGGCCCTTGGTGCCTTTGGCGATGTCGAGTTTCAGTCCCAATACCTTTTCGACAAACTCCAGCAAGGTACCACAATTTCCTTGGTCAGCGGGAAAAGCTCTCAAGCTTGGATATTTCAGAGCAGTTTGCTCGAAAACAGCATGCCCTTCTTTGGTATCGGATTGGTTGCCGTATGTGAAGGGGTCAGTGAAGGGGTCAGGCTTGCAAGTTTGCGAATTTAAGAAAACATTTTCAGGTGGAGTTCTTTTAACCGCTCTTGGAGATTTGTGGATTCCTTCAATCTTTCTCTCAATTTATGCACTCCACGACTGAAAGTAGAATCATCTCGATTGAGAGCATTTACCACTTCCCGGATTGTTGCGGATTTCCAATCGAAGACTGATAAAAGCGACGAAAGTCGCTGTCATCGAAAAAAATAAGTTGGCCCCCATTGCCTCGAAGTATCACATGATAAAGCGTACCGGGGTCGTACAAACGGGTTTTTCGAGACATCTTGGCAAATTGAAAATGGTTAAATTTAAAGAATACACATTTTTACAAACTTGCAAGCCTGACCCCATTTCTAGGAGGAGAGTAGCCGTAGTTTATGATAGAATAACTCTTTTATAAACTCGTCCCATCCTTCCTTGGAATGTATAAGGTCATACAGGTCGAAATCCGTAATTTTCATTTCATTCAACTCTGCTCGCATTGCGTTGGTAACCACACCCAGTATGGCAATGTTTTCTGTTCGCGCGTGAGTTTGATCAAAACTCTTTTTAATTGCGCCTAATCGTTCCAAAGCTCCAGCCGGGTCCGTTCCGCCTTTAATTTCAATGGTCACTTCCTGTATCCAGGTTTTAGTCTGCATGTTGTATTTTTCAAACAGAATATCTGGTTCAGAGCCATAGGCCATACGAATGGTTTTTGCCTCGCCAAGTAGGTACCACCGTCCTTGTTGCTCACAGGGGATCCTCATGTCTACAATCCATTGGAACAGCTTCTCTTGAATCGCACGCTCTGCTTCCTGTCCAATGATATTCCGCATTTTTCCGTCTTGGGTGATGCCAATGGTCGCCAGGATGTTGCGGTAGCCATTTTCCAGAGTCCATTTATCCGTTCCTTCGATGATGGAAGAAATCACAGCATTGTATAGCCGTGTGATTCTGAGGACAGTATTTCGTTTCGGTGTTCGCTGTTTATTTCTTTTCGGATTTTCCCAACTGTCTACATTCGTCACCATGTCGCTTACTCGTTTTAGGGACAATGTAGCAATTCCACGATAATAGAGTGAGGTATCGGGATGTCGTTGTAGTAAGTCAGGGTGGGCAAATACCATTCTCGGCTCCACCTCCAATTGTTGAATGCACGCCCACGCTTCACCTGAGATTGCGAGATCTTTCAACCCAAGCTTCAGGTAGTTCAGATCACCAGTAAAATTCTCAATCAATGTACGGATACGAATGTCATTCCGGCGTTTTAGTGCCTTTGACAAGATTTAAGATCGGGCCTGAGCATTGCTTTGTTTTGTATCAACCATTGGTCTTGACCCACCGATATACACATTTCCTGATCTCACGCCGACCGAATTTCCCCATCTGCTGGCTGGAATTTCCTTTGCCCTGCTTCAGCATCCAAATCGCAGCGCACCGGAATCCGGACTGTTCGGCAAAGTCCGACAAAATAAGATCGACAGGCACTTCTTCCCCATGATATTGCACATTGTCATTTACCATAAACACATTGCCCCCTGCTCTCACAACGCGTCCAAGTTCCTTCACGATTACGGCCATTTCAGTAAAGTAGTTCTCTAACAGAGAAACAACATTACGATTACTCAGTTCCGAAGCGTGATTTCGCAACACGGAAAGGACTTCCTGCAATGCGGCTTGTTCATCAACCATGTGAAATGCATGCTCAAGATCCTGAGCATTCTGATATGTAGCACGGAGTGATGCCTTTTTTGAACGGTTCTCTACAGTTGCTGAGAGAAGTGCTTGTCGTAAGTTTTTGATCTGTAAATCATTGTAGCCGAGATAAACCAGTTCGAGCGCATACGTCCTTGTGTAATCATACCGATTCGCATACGGGGGAGAGGTGACGACACAATCAAACTGACCTTCATTCAGATTTTGCAACTCCGTCAAACTAGAGCCAGCAATTAAAGTCGGTTTTGGGCCGGCATAAGCCTTTTTCAATAGGGGCAAGTCTTGTGTAATCTGTCGAAGCCGAACAGTAAGGGCTGCCGAAAGAGACGGAACCTGTCCCTTGTCAAGCTTTGTTGAAACGGTTCTTCCAGAACGAGGGTCCCACCGCAAGAACTGTCCGTCTTTCCGGGTATAGCTGACGTCTTCCAGAACACTCAGACAGGCAAGGTTTAACATCATTGAAAGACCTGGGTCGGCCACCTGGGCTATGAATTTCCTAGCCTTAGCAATTTCGCATCCAGTGCGATAGGGGAAAGCCTCTTTTGTTATCCGAACATGTTTAAGCGCATATTGGTCATCATAGTCATGATGAGTAATTGCATGAAGCAAGGCTTGAGAAACGCAGCAAAACTCTTGAACAGACAGCCCATTTGCAGCATATGAGACGGCGTGCGCAACCATATTGCCCAAGGGTAAAATCTCTATGCCAGTTCCCTGCAGCCCCATACCCATCGCTGTCAGAGCTGTTGTACCAATTCCTGAAAAGGGGTCAAGGACTTGTGTCCCTTTTCCCGACTTGATAAGCTGTCGGACGAGCGCGGTGGAAAATCCCTCTTTGTACTTCATCCAGCGAAATCCCACAGATTCTTTATTACCCTGATAGGACACAAGTTTTCGGGTCAAATACGGATTCACCGATACTCGGTCTGTAAATCGTTGATGCAGACCTGCTCGTTCACAGGTCAACCCACCGTTCGGGGAGTCAGGAACAAACGTATCGTCAGGAAATAAAGTATATTGTTGCACTTTTTAAAGCCATTTGATCATAGAGTGATGGATTTTTTATTCATCTTAACACAACAAAATGGTTCTGAGCACTACTTCTAAGTGGATTGAGTCTCATCGCTCGATGAGCGTTTCATCAAAAACAAGGCATCCGCTTTCTTTTTCAAGATTTCCGGCAACGCAATGGCGCCTCTCATTCTCCCAGATGACATTTTAATCGTCGACCGCAGTATTGACCAGGTGGACGGCCGGGTGGCGGTAGTCGCCTTCGAGGGAAAACTGCTCTGCAAACGAATATTTCGCTTCAGAAACGACGTGATACTGAGATCGGACAAACCAAATTATCAGGATATACGAGTTTCAAACGAAATAGAAGCCGCCGTTTGGCGCACCCTGCTTAAACCGCTCTCTGATTTTACCGGCCTCTGAGTTCCGAATACGGGAGGGCAAGCAGAATTCCTCTCAGCCAAGTCCCTTTGCTCCACAGGCTCCGTTGATTTCCTTTGCATTGTTACTCTCTGAAAATGATCTCATTGTTCGCCGCTTCATCGCTACTACGAACTTGTCCGACTTCCTGAAGACGTAGATATCGGGGTTATTTATTAATTTTCCCGATCTGACTACCAATAGAATGTTGACAGTCGTCTTCAGGATCTCCCAGGTTCCGATCAAGAAACTTCCACACCTGCGCCGGGTCTTTGACTCCGCCAGGCTCAGCCGAGACTCACGCTAACGCCTTCGGTTGATATGGCCTTCCCCACCAGACCACAAGGTCAGCGCCTGAAACTATGATTTCGGAGCTCAATACCGAGCCTGTGTTCTCCCCTGTCAACGCTTAGCGCCTATCCTTGCGAATAACCACTCATGACTCGGGGACTCGGCGGGTCGTTACTGCCTTACCGAGTAAGAGACTTTCACTCTCTATTTCTTGCCAGCTTTCCTGGCGCACAGCCTGACCCCTCTTTAGCAATACCATGGCACGGATATCGTCACCGTCCGCGTGGAAGCCCCGCAGCAGGACCGGTAAATCAGGGTGATAAACGTACAATGCGGGTAAAACACCCTGGTACTACACCCAGTCGAACGCCGCGTTCGCAGGGACGCACGTATACTGGTGGTTGAACGAGGAAGGGGACTCAAAAAGCTAAGGTAATCCTTCTGTAGACAGTCTTCAGAGAGTTCGATCATCATCAGTTTTTGATAGAAGATCCGGTATTGATCCCTTTACAAAATGATCAGATTTTTCTCCGTTTGATGACAATGGCTATTACTCTAATGGTTCGTTTGGTGGTTCCTCCGGATCCTTCAGTTTCTGAATCCGACCCGAGCACGAGAAAACCCGATAAAGCTTCTCCAGTTGTTCCAGAAGCCAGGCATATTGCTTGAGACGAGCTTTTTCATCATTTAGGTCCGGAACGTCTTGACGAGAACTTATCCTACTGGGATCATCGTTCCAAGTCAGTTTCTGTCCCATCTCGCATTCGATCTCTTCTCTTTGAGATTTTAGTTGTTCATAGAAATGAGCAGGGAATTTACTTTTATTCATGGAAAGTTGCGCTCTCAGTTCATTGTGCCCGGAGGTAACTGCATCGAGATAAAAACCGGGACGCCCGATTTTTTTGCCCAGCCCCATCCAATTCTTAGGTTGAGGTTCTGCGGTTTGCTTTATAAGCTCTCCATGATCTTTTACATAGTTCTTGAAGCCCTGCCAGAATTTGAGTTGCATTTGTCGAAGTGTGGTCAAGCCCATGGTCTGGGTGCCCTTGGTCCAATTATTCGGTTTGGCCACGATATTGAACTTTGGCGCGTAAGCAGACTCCCCGATTTGCCAGACTTCAATTTCCAATCCAAAGTATCGAGTCTTTTCATCCGAATGCTCGTTGAGCCAGTCCACTGCCGCACGGTGTTGATCAGTGAAAGACTTGGCGATCCAAATCACGGTCGAAGCGTCGAAATGCGCAGCATAAGTCAACAGTTTGCCCAGGTGGTCGTGATCTGATACTTCCAACTGGTTCTCGATGTCGACATAACGGTCATCATCTGTATCTCTGCATAAGACATCGGCGTAGTAAGGGCCAATGGCTTTCTCACGTTCCGGAAACTCCAATGGAATTGCCAAGAGTTCGCCGAGATCATTCAGGTTTTCTTCTTCCACGAGCCAGGGCGTGAAGTCGTTTTCTTCATATTCCCAAACACTACGGAGATCAATTTGTTCCAATTTTCCCAGTTTCTCGGTAGTCATACATTCTTTCCTTTCAATTATAGGGGAGATCAAAAACAGAATCTCCGGAATTTTCGTGTTTTATTTGATTTTGCCCCAAGTCATTTAAAAAATTCATCATCGTTGGTATGAGTGACAAAACCAAGTTAACCTTGGCAGGCGCATCTTTGCCACTGTCAAAGGAGTCTTTGAGTCCGAGACCAGCGAGGCATTTCGCCATCTCACCGGCGAGCTCCGAATTGACCTCCTGCAATGTGACCAGGTCCGGCTTTACGGAACCAATAGCTTCAACAACTTTGTTTAAATTTTGGGACAAGGTATAAACGTTAACGTTCCAGGAAAGGAGTTTCATGTGAAATGCTCGTGCGTAACCTGTGAAATTCAATGCGGCAGGATATAAACCGACAATAAAAGAAAATTTGAAATCGTAAATAAAATTTTTTTCTGACGTCAATTTTTTGATGTTTTTCAAAAATGAGGATTAATTCAACTTCTTCCATACCACAACCCCCAAGAGGAGAAACAAATAATCTATCTGTCGGAATTGACGCTTGTCCGTAAAGTCGAATTGTGTCATGCTCTTGCAAAGGGCTATGGATAGTTTTTTTTCAATAAATCACTACTGTCCAATGCCCGATATTCTGAAAGACTATTTGCAAGATGGAGAGTATATGATAGGCGCAGTTATCGGGGACATCGTCGGTTCTATCTATGAGTGGAACCCAATAAAAACCAAGGATTTTGCTTTCTTCGGCAATGGCTGTGATTTCACGGACGATTCGGTTTGTACTGCAGCTGTTGCTGATATTCTGATGCGCGAAGTCCCGCCTGCGGAAACGCTGCAGAGGTGGTGTCGCCGTTTTCCGGGGCGTGGCTACGGCGGTATGTTCAGAGACTGGATTGATTTGAATCAGCCTGAACCTTACGGAAGTTATGGAAATGGTGCGGCGATGCGCGTCTCACCAGCAGCATTCTTACACCGTGGCGACTTGGATACGGCACTCATTGCTTCCGACAAAGTAACCTCCGTCACCCACAATCACCCCGAGGGTATTAAAGGAGCGAGAGCAACAACGCACGCCATCTGGCTCGCATATCAAGGCAAGAATGTAACGTTTATCCGAGAGTTTATCACCACCGAATACGGCTATGACTTGACCCGGACTGTAGACGAAATTCGGCCCGGTTACAAATTTTACGAGACTTGCCAGGACACCGTGCCGCAGGCGATTACATGCGCGCTGGAATCAGATAGTTTTAAAGATGCGGTGCGTAATGCTGTCTCTCTGGGGGGCGATTCTGATACCCTCGCAGCCATTGCTGGTCCCATTGCCGAGGCGCTACATGGTATTCCTCGAGATATCAAAGAACAGACAAAAAATCGATACCTTGCCAACGCACCAAAAATCCTCAAAGTTATACGAAAGATGTATCAGCACGTCCATGGGTAACATCAAATTAAGTTTGGGTCAGGTTTGCATATTGGTAATAACATATCGTCTCAAGTCCAAGAGTTCTTCACCCAACTGGGGATTGCGTCTCACCCGACTTTCCAAGGTAACACATTGCCTACTGTATAAAACAGTGCGACCCATCTTCATACTGATTTGCGAGCCATTGCTCCTTTTACAAAATCTCCAAGCCCTCCCCAGTCACCTAAAGTATCATGTGGAGAGCACGCCTCAATCCTATGTACAAGCCCCTCGTATCATTTATGTAAATTATTTTCACCCCAGAGGATGAAGAAAAATAATCGGGTAAGTAGCGGTTTTTCTCCGCTACCCCACCACACCACCCTGCATGCTGGTCCGCACAGGGCGGTTCTTAGTCTTGAAGTGGACATTTGAGGGGGTCAGGCTTGCAAGTTTGCGAATTTAAGAAAACATTTTCAGGTTGAGTTTTTTAACCGCTCTTGGAGATTTGTGGATTCCTTCAATCTTTCTCTCAACTTATGCACTCCACGACTGATAGTAGAATCATCTCGATTGAGAGCATTTGCCACTTCCCGGATTGTTGCAGATTTCCAATCGAAGACTGATAAAAGCGTCGAGAGTCGCAGTCATCGAAAATAATACGTTGGCCCCCATTGCCTCGAAGTATCACATGATAAAGCGTACCAGGGTCGTACAAAAGCGTTTTCCGAGACATCTTGGCAAATTGAAAAAGGTTAAAATTTAAAGAATACCCATTTTTACAAACTTGCAAGCCTGACCCTGTTTCACAATGGTATGAAGTGACTCAACCCGAAACCTTTGACCAGTGGCAGGGAAACGACGAAAATAATTTTCTGATCGCAGAAAATTGAGAATAGTGAAATTAATGAAAAGCAGGAGATACTCATGGTTGGATTTGCGTTGTTTGGAGCCGGTGCGATTGGAACGATTCATGCCCGTAACGTTTGGTTGCATCCGCACTACCAGTTAATTCACGTGGTCGATCCGATGGTTGACCGGACCCAGAAACTCACTGAACAGTTTGGTGGTTCTCCCAGCACGACGGTGGGTTCAGCCTTGGAGGACGACCGAGTAGACGTTGTAATCATTGCCTCAACGACTTCGGCCCATGAAGAGCAGGTTCTCGCCTGCGCAAAAGCCGGTAAAGCGTTTCTTTGTGAGAAACCCATCGCGATTAGTCTGCAAGGGGCTCTCAACTGTATTCGAGCCGTGGAAGATTCCGGTATTGTAACCGCAATGGGTTTCAATCGTCGTTTGGACTACGATTATCGGTCTGTCTTTGATCGGGTGAGAGCAGGCCAGCTTGGCAAAGTGGAGATGATCCATATTGTATCACGCAGTCATCAAGCCCCCCCTCATGAGGCTCTGCCTGCTTCCGGAGGGATGATGCGTACAAAAGGAACCCATTTTTTCGACCTTGCTTCTTGGATCTCCGCATCGGATCCGAAAGAAATCTATGCTGCAGGAGCCTGTTTGATTGATAAACGGTTTGCTGACTACGGAAAAGTGGATTCCGCTTCCTTGGTGATGCGGCTGGAAAATGAAGCATTGGTTTCCTTTAATTTTAGTCGACGAGCGGTTTTTGGGCAAGATGAACTGATCGAAGTTGTCGGCTCTGAAGGGATGCTACAAGCCGGAAGACAACCGACAGGAACCACATTGCTTTATACTGAAGGCGCTATTTCTACAGAAGGTATTCACCATTCTTGGTATGAGCAATTCAAGCAAACATATTCTACGGAATTAGACATGCTGGTGGCTTCTTTAACAGAATCAACCCCAGTCCATGCTACGCTAAGAGACGGTCTGAAGGCACAGGCAGTGGCTGAGGCTGCCATTCAATCGATTGCTGAAAATCGACCTATCAAAATACAAAAAGTTTGGTGATGAGGATGCAGTATAAAACCATTGGAAATACGGGGATTGAAGTTTCCGCCCTTTGTTGGGGTACCGATATGCTTGGGGGGTTGGTGGAGCAACAAGAAGCTGAACAAATGATCGAAACCCTACGTCAGCAAGGAATCAATTTTCTAGACACCGCAGATGCTTATCAAAACGGTAAATCGGAGCGTCTCTTAGGTGAATTGATTCGCGATGACCGAAAACGATGGATCCTTGCCACAAAAACTGGCTACCCGCTTCCATCCGATGGTCAAGGACCTCGATTGAATCGAGATCGAATTCTAAAAAAATTTGAATCCAGCTTAAAACGGCTCGGCACAGAGTTTGTCGATATTTATTATTTGCACTGCAACGATCCTCAAACTCCAATTGCCGAAACGGTTCGCACAATGGGAGAGGTTGTCGAATCCGGCAGAGCACGGTGTTGGGGTTTTTCGAATTATTATGCCTGGCAAATAGCAGAAATCATCCGAATCTGTGACCTTGAAAGAATCCCTCGCCCTGTGATCGCTCAAACACATTATAATGTATTCAAGCGTTTTGCAGAGAGAGAATACCTGCCAGCCTGTGAGCATTTCGGTATCTCGGTTATAGGTTATTCTCCCTTAGCACGTGGCGTTCTTACTGGGAAATACCAACCAGGAACCCCTCCCCCAAAGGAGAGTCGTAAATCATTGGAAACCTCATTCACCATGAAAGCGGAATACCATCCAGAGAGTTTGGAGCTTGCTCAAAAAATAAAGCAACATGCAGAAAACCAAAAGATGGGACCTGTCCAATTTGCCGTGCTTTGGGTTCTTCAGAACCGGATTGTGAAAAGTGTCGTCGCCGGGCCTCGCAATGTAGAGCAATTGTTTGGTTACCTCAAAGCTTTTGAGCATCCATTCACAGAAGAAGACGAGCGTTTTGTAGAAAACCTGATCCCGGCAGGTCAACAAATTCCCGCAAATCATGTGCGTCATTTCCTGCCTGTAATGGGGCGTCACTTGGAATAGAAGAGAGTTTAACAAAAGGGGTGTCACTTGGAATAGAAGAGAATTTTACAAAAAAAGATAACTTTTTACAAAAAATTGCAAAAACGATACAAAAAAGGACAACTATTGCTTAACAAATCAAAATCATTGACTGAAGATCTCTTGCGCAAAACATGCTCAAGGTCAGGTGATCCGGCAGTTGGAAGGGGAACGGGGGTTGGAAGAAAGAAAGATCGATATCATCCCTGTGATTGAAACCAGCAAAGGTATTGCAGCACTAAGAGAAATTTGCAATGCGGGAACCCGAATCCGCCGCCTTTCCTTTGGTGCCTGGGATTTCACCCTCGGCATGAACATGACCTACACACGAAAAGCCGGAATAATTTTGGAATCGGCTGTCATTGACGCCATGGAAACCTTCGGCTTCAGTGCAGACCGGTACAGTGATAAAGATTCAGACTTCGACATTGTCTTTGAATCAGCACAGAATCGTTGTCTTGGTGAAGTCGAAGGCAAGGATAATAAGCCCATTGACATCCATAAGTTCCAGCAGTTGGAGCGGCATATCAGTGAAGATTTTGCCAGACCTGAAATAACAGAGCCAGCCAAGGGAGTTTTGTTTGGTAATCCCTTCAGACTAATCGAGCCGGACAATCGAAAACATCCACCTTTCACGGATAAGGTCCGTCAAGCTGCAAAACGAACTGGAACGGCACTGGTTCACACGCCTGAAATGTTTCCACTGGTCAAGTACCTGAAATGCATACGAGACTCATCTTTTTCCGAGAAAATCCGGAATGCCATCGTTGAAACAGAAGGCGAGATAGTGAAATTTCCGGATGTGCCGGACTTTGAATAGTATTGAGCATTTTCTTAGATCCCGTTACAGTCAATTCAATTTTTAAGGGACTTTCCAGGTAGGTTTGACAACATCAAACCTACCGGGAAAGTCCCTTGGATTCAAGCCCTTCTCAATATCACACAATTTAATTTAACCTGAGTTCGACATAAATCTTCAATAATATGAGTATCCTAGTGTATATGTCATCCTCGCGAAACTTGTCTCCGCGAAACTTGTCTCCGCGAAAGCGGGGAGCGGGGAGCGGGGATCCGGATTTCAGTCTGGCTGCATACCACCGGATTCCTTCCCTGCGTACGCAGGGATCTCGCAGGAATGACAAGGTTTCTCTAAGATATGAAGATTCTATAACTTATTGAATTTATTAAATTCTTATCTCGAACTCAGGTTAATTTACACTATCTAATTCTTATTAAACTTCTAACTAGTGCTTGGCCGAAAATTAGATAACTACATGATATTTAATGGTATTCACCTATTTTCAAGAAACGAAGATTTTGGGGAATCTCATCAAAAATCCCATTTTTTGCTGATTTTGGCCATCTGAACACTGTATCAAACAAATCTTCATCCTATGAAATTGAAAAAATGTCATTTAATATCAACAATTTGAGTATTTTTCTGCCAAGCACTAACTACTAAGCTATGCAATGAATTACGTTATGGTACCCCCGTATATCTTTGAAGTAATTGATTCTTTTAAAAAAAGAAATTGGTTGATACATAATTATGATCTAGAAGTACGCGAAGAAATCTATAACCCTGCTAATTACATAATTAACGGGGAGGATGAAGGTGTTACATACAATTTGCTTTTAGATCTCAATATCTATCAGTTCCTGATTAATTCAGTTAAAAAAGAACAGCCTAAAGAAATTTATAGAGATGCAGTAGCACTGCTGGCTTTTTGTCAAATTTCGGGTATCGAAGTTAATCCGAGTTATGCAGTTTATGAAAAAATGAACTAAGATCAGTCAAATCTTGGTGAGGCATTAGAAGAGTTAGAACTGTTTAAACAAATTGATAATGCTGAATACAGGGATCAATTAATACTCGAATTTGAAAGCAAATTATATGGCATTTAGTAAAATCTATTCGGACCAGCATCGAATTTTCTGAGATTTCTCACCACATCAAGTCAAAAATTAAAGTTAATTGAAGATGAACGAAAACAACGGATTTCAGAATGCGTTGGATCACATCAGGTCCATTGCAGGCACCGAAGCGGCGAAAGGGCGTAAGTTCGAGCGGTTGATGAAGAAGTACCTGACGGAGGACCCGGTATACAAGGAACGATTTTCCCAGGTCCGGCTTTACTCCGAATGGGAGGAAGAGCAGGCTGAATTCGATGGCAATGATACGGGCATCGATCTGGTCGCGGAGGAACGGGGAGGGGGCTACTGCGCCATTCAGTGCAAGTGCTATGCGCCTGACACCAGGATATCGAAACCCGCTCTCGACTCCTTTGTCTCTGCATCGGCACGTGACCCGTTCACGTCCCGTATCGTCGTCGATACCGGTGCCGAATGGGGGCCAAACGCGAAAAAAACGATCGCACCCCTGAAACCTGCATGCGCCGTGATCCACTACAGTGATCTCGCAAGCCGGTCTTTCGACTGGCCTGATCTGGCTCATGCCGATCCGGAAGAGCTTTCCTATCGACACGAACCGTTCATACTGCGTCCCCACCAGCAGGCTGCATTGCACGACGTCAAAAGGCAATTTGAACAATATGACCGGGGCAAATTGATCATGGCTTGCGGTACGGGAAAGACCTTTACCGCGCTGCGCATTGCGGAAGACGCCGCAGGCATCGGTGGCCGGGTGCTTTATCTGGTGCCTTCGATTTCCCTCTTTTCCCAGTCGATGCGGGAATGGGCAACGCAAAAGGCTGTTCCACAACGCTACGTCGGTATCTGCTCCGATACGCGTGCCGGTAAAGAGGATGAAGACGCATCGATGCAGGAGCTTGAAATTCCGGTCACCACGGACACGGTGCTGATTTCCAATGCGCTCGAGGATGCGCATAAGGACCTGATGACGGTGGTCTTTTGTACTTACCAGTCGCTTGGCCTTGTGGAACGTGCGCAGGATGGAGGAGCGCCTGCTTTTGATATCGTGCTCTGCGACGAAGCCCACAGGACGACCGGTGTCGATCGTCCCGCTGACAAAACCTCACCCTTCGTACTCGTTCACGATGAACAGAGGATCCGGGCCAGAAAAAGACTCTACATGACGGCAACGCCTCGTCTCTACACGGCAGGCGCCAAAGCAAAGGCGGCGCATCACGACGTCGAAGTGTTCTCTATGGATGATCCTGAGACCTATGGACCGGAGTTCCACCGGCTTCCCTTCTCCCGCGCGGTCGAACAGGAGCTGTTGTCCGATTACAAAGTAGTGGTTTTCGCCATGTCCGAACAGTTCGTCGACGCGGCTCTGCAAGCGCACCTGGCAGAAGGAGACAGCGAAATCAACATCACCGATGCCGCTAAAATCATTGGATGCTGGAATGCCCTGCAGAATCCGGAGAACAAAAATACTCGAGAAGGACCGCTCAATCCCCTCACTCGCGCCATCGCATTCACCAACACGATCGCCTCCTCGAAAAGGTTGCAGAGCCATTGGAACCGCATCATCGAACATGCCATCGAGTCCTTACCCGACTCAAAAAACTCCGCCGCATTTCACTGCGAGACGCAACACGTGGACGGTCAGCATCACGCCCTCGATCGTAAATCCCGTATCGAATGGTTGAAGGAGGGTTCCGGGGAATACTGCCGTATTCTCTCCAACGCGCGCTGCCTTTCCGAGGGGATCGACGTACCCGCTCTGGATGCGGTGCTTTTCATGAATCCCAGGAACTCGCACGTCGACATCGTTCAGGCCGTCGGTCGCGTCATGCGCAAATCCGAGGGCAAAAAATACGGTTACATCATACTGCCCATCGCGGTACCCGCCGGCATTGATCCGGAGGTAGTCTTTAATGACAACGAACGCTTTGCCGTCGTCTGGAGCGTTCTGTGCGCTTTGCGTTCACACGATGACCGCTTCAATGCCGAAATCAATCATATCGATCTCAACGACAATCCGACCAGTCGCATTATCTTCAGTGGCAATGATGGCGCCACTGCGAGAAACCTTGAATTTCCAATTCCCCCGCTGGATCTGCCACCCGGCGCGATTTATGCCAAAGTCGTGGAAAAATGCGGAGATCGTAAATACTGGGAGAGTTGGGCCAGGGACGTGGGGGAAATTTTCCGGAAACTGGTGCATCGCATCGAGAGCTTGCTGGCCAATCCCCAAAACGCAACTCTCAGTAAATGGTTCGACGCCTTCCACGAGGAACTCAAGGTCTCGATCAACGAGTCGATCCGCAAAGAGAATGCCATCGACATGATGGCCCAGCATCTCCTCACGCGACCGGTCTTCGAAGCCCTTTTCGAGCATTATGATTTCGCTGCCAGCAATCCGGTAGCCAAGGCCTTGGAGGCGCTGCAGCGGGATTTCGGAGAGTTCGGTCTTGAAAACGAAACGCGGGATCTCGAGCGCTTCTACGAAAGCGTCCGTCTGCGTGCTCGTGGACTCGACAACAGCGATGCCCGCCAGCGCGTGTTGATGGAACTCTACCAGAAATTCTTCGCCACTGCCCTGAAAAAGGATTCCGACCGCCTCGGCATCGTTTACACCCCCGAGGAAATCGTGGACTTCATTCTCAACAGCGCGGATCATGTGTTGCGTAAGGAATTCGGCCGCAGTCTGAGCGATGAAGGCGTTCACGTCCTCGACCCCTTCACCGGCACGGGAATCTTTCTGGTGCGCTTGCTCCAGTCCGCGCTGATCAAGCCGACCGATCTCTCCAGGAAGTACCATCGCGAGCTTCATGCCAAAGAGATCGTCCTGCTCGCTTATTACATTGCGGCCATTCACATCGAGGAGGCGTATCTCGGACGGCGCGGTACGGCAAGCTCCTATGAACCCTTCGATGGCATCGTTTTAACGGACACCTTCAATCTGCATACGGAACGCAAGGGGTTCCCCAGATCCTGGCTACCGGACAACAGCGAACGTGCGGAACGACAACAGGATCAACCGATCGAGGTTATCGTGGGCAATCCACCATGGTCAAAACAACAACGAAGCGCAGCAGATAATAATCCTAATATTAACTATCCTGAGTTGAAAAGTCGCGTCAGTGAAACGTATGTCGCTCGTTCTACAGTATCATTGAAACACAGCCTCTACGACACCTACAAGATGGCCATCCGCTGGGCCTCGGACCGGATTGGTAAACATGGCGTTATCGCCTTTGTGACCAACGGTTCCTGGGTCGATGGCAATGCGGATTCCGGTGTCCGGGCCTGCCTGGCAGAAGAGTTCAGCTCCATTTATGTGCTGCACCTGCGGGGGAATGCTAGAACGTCAGGTGAACTCAGACGTTCAGAAGGTGATAATGCATTTGGCCAGGGCTCACGAGCACCAGTCGCCATCACCCTTCTCGTCCGTAATCCGCATGTCAATCGCGTAAATCATCGTATCCTCTACCACGATGTTGGTGACTATCTCAAACGCGATGAGAAACTAGAAATACTGAGTAATACAGGGTCAATTGCTGGTATTAATGACTGGCAAACGATTACGCCTGATCGACATCACGACTGGGTGGGCCTGCGTAATGAAGCATTCCAACGCTTCTTTCCAATGGGGTCGAAGGACGCCAAGGCAGGCAAGACTGACGATGCTGTTTTCAATTTGTATTCACAAGGATTAAATACCAGCAGAGATGCGTATCTGTACAATTTTTCTCAAGATGCTTGCGCGCAAAACGCACAATTGGCAACAAAGACTATCTGGGAGCGATACTAGCTAACAGAGATCATCGTGACTTGACCCTCTATGAAGTAACACAATTGTTTTCCTCACATCTTCGATGGGATCAAATTGGAATAATTTGAAAAGCGAAAAGAAAATTTTCTTCGAGCTGAAAAAGATAAGAGAATCTCCATACCGATCCATTTGTCAAGCAGCATTGCTATGTTGAATATGTGCTAGTGTATTGCCTGTTTAATACATTGTATTATTGGTTATTTGGTAGACAGGTTTGAGTACGTCGATAATTTCTTCGGCAGTTTTAGTCCAGACATAGGGTTTTGGGTTTCGATTGTGTGTCTCGATGTAACTATGATGGCTTGGTCAACTCGAGGACGCTTTTGAAGGCGCCTCGTCGAATCCGTTCTGCAGTGATCTTGCCAAAAAAGCGTTCCACCATTTCAGCCATGAGGAGGAAGTAGGAATGAAATGCGGGTGAAATCGCGGGTGTTTTTTGAGCCATTCTTTCACCTTAAGATGTTTGTGGGTGGCGTAATTGTCCAGGATCAAGTGATACCTGCAGTTGCTTCGAGGTAAGACTTGTCAATAAGACGCAGGAAGCGCAGATACTCTTGGTGTCGGTGCCGTTTTTCACAGCGAGCGAGCACTTTCCCTGTCTGCGTATTCAAAGCAGTAAACAGACAGCAGGTGCCATGACGGATATAATCATGAGTTCTGGTGCCATTGCGCCCTCTTTCAGTGGAAGACCTGGCTGGGTGCGATCGAGTGCCTGGATTTGTGATTTTCTCATCGACGCTCAAGACCAGCGCTTTCTCAGGAGGATTCATGTACCTTCCGATGACATCTTTCAGTTTCGCAGTGATGCTTATCATGCGACAACTTAAATGTTTTTTCCAGATGAGGCTTGAGGCGATGGGCTTTCCATACTTTACCGACGGTTGTCTTGCCTACGCCAACTGCCTTGGCCATCGATCGCGTGCTCCAATGGGTACGGTCCTCAGGCTTCTCTTCAATGGTTTTCTTCACAATCTCCTCGATTTTATCCGCTCCAAAATGCGTGTCCTGCCAGGCCGCGGATCATCATTGAGACCTGTTATTCCTTTTTCAACAAATCGCCGTCGCCACTTTCCAACGGCATTACCGCTGGTTCCAAGCGTTTTGGCAATCTCTTGATTCTTAAGGCCATCAGCAGCCAACAGGATGATGTGCGCACGACGAGTGTCTCTCATCGCTCCGGTCTGACGGCGTGCGGTTTTGCTCAATTCATCCTGTTCTTCCCGGGTCAGTTTTATACTTGGTGCTTTTCTCATGCTGTCTCCATTTATGAAAAAAAAAAGACAGCTCGTAGTATAGCAAACCAAGGAATTATTTACACATTAATAAAAGAGCGACACACTAGTGAACAACAAGTACCAACTTGATCGCATTTTCCCGCACGTTTCGACTGAAAACCGCGCAATCTGCGTACCGGGAATTGGATCAACTACCTCGTTTTCCGTGCTCATGGTCGATTCGATACCGGATCTCCACTTTGTCGGTTTTGGACAGTGCTTTCCTCGGTATGAGTATTCGAAAGTGATGGAAGGACAGGGAGCGAACCCGGGATTAGGACAAATACTGGATCGTATCGATAACATCACGGACACGGCATTGCGCAGAATTTCGCATGCATTATCAAGATGACTCGATCGACAAGGACCAGATTTTCGACTATGTTTACGGGTTCCTGCACTCTCCTGGTTATGGGAATCAATTTGCTAACGATTTGACCAAAGAGTTACCACGCATTCCATTCACAACGGATTTTCATTCGTTTGCCCAAGCCGGGCATGATCTGGCCACCCTCCACCTCGGTTACGAAACCTGTGAGGAATACCCGTTGACAATCAAGTGCGCGCACGGTGGAGAGGCAAGAGCGGAGCATTTTCGCATCGGTCACCAGAAAATGCGTTTCCTCGACAACGAAAAAACCACCCTTCGCATCAACGAGCACGTGAGCTTGCAGGGCATTCCCGCTGCCGCGCATCGCTATCAGGTCAACGGGAAAACACCGCTGCAGTGGTTCATCGACCGTTACCGCATCATAAAGGACAAGCAAAGCGGCATCGTCAACGATCCCAACGCCCGGTTCAAACACCCGCAAGATCTGGTAACCGCCATCAAGCGGATTATCCATGTCAGCATCGAAACCATGCGCATCATCAATACCCTGCCCGAGTTCAACCTCTCCGACGTTGATGTCCATTGAACAGAATGTCCTCTCATAAATCACTTCATCCCCAAATTTTGAATATTTCTTATCCCTAAGTTGAGCGATTCGTAATAAAAAAGCTCCCAACCTTGGGGAAAATATGTTATATTTCAGTGAGTAAAAACAATATCACGACAAAATCTAACACAACCCAACAAGTAGAGAGCTTTATGGAAAAAAATATAACAGTTCAGGATAAAAAGAAACAGATAATTGATGCCATTCAGCCAACCGATGAACACTTGACAAGTCGTGCCGGATTGGCCTTGTTTGCCCAGTATCTGCAAAACATTCGGCTGATGCCGATCATCGAAAGGATGTTTGCTTCGATGCGTAAAAATAAAAAGCGCATCAATGCTCATAGCATCCTTGGCTCGTACCACGGACGGGGAAAGGATGAACTGGCCAACCGGGCGCTGAAAAACTTTGGTCATCAACAACTACCCTTCAAGGACTTCATTTCCAATACCGCATGCTACTACCTGATGCTGCTTGGCAATAACCTCTTCGAAGCCTTCAAAGAAGATGTCAGCAAGCCAGTGATTGCGGTAACGATGTATGCTGATTCCTTCCGGCGCCAGTTTCTTGATACGGCAGGCAAACTGCTTCGTCATGCCGGAAAACTGATCTTGAAAATACCCAAAACGACCTTTGAGCGCTTGCAATTGGACCAACTATTTGCCACCTGCCAGCACGCATTGACGCCAATCTGATCAACGGGTTTCGCCTCAATTAAAAAACAAAAACATTAAAGTTTAAGGAGATAAGTGCGTCCAAAACATGAGAAATGAAGACTTTCCACATCTGAAAACAGCATTTTGATGCTCATTCTCACTCAAACATCCATGGATTTGATGATATAAATCTGATTTCAGAATGATTGCCTTTCTCAGGCAAAAAAATCATCTTGAAAATCTGATCCTTTTTCAGAATCGCTCAATTTAGGTGATATTAATAATTGTTTAAAGAAAACCAGAATTTGCGAACAAGGGGATAAACCGTATTCGAGGGAAGCGAAAAGCGCCCCCTCGAATATGGTTATCCCGGACGTTGGGCTAAAAAACAATTGAGTGCGAGAAATTCTGTATGATATGATCATTGAATCACTATGAAATATACGATTGTTGGAAAAACAGGAACAGGAATTCATGATTCCATTTTTAAATCGGAAAAACATACAAGAAAACACCTTCCAAACATATTGGAGAGTCAAAAAAAATTGAAAAATTAAGGTGAAATTCATGTGTTTAATGATGAATCAAAACTAAAATATGTTACAGAATTAATTTCTCAGCAAGGGTGTTTTTCAGGATGGATTCGAGGACACCAACGATTTGGACTTATGTTTAAAGAGCAAATCGGTTATCGTTTTGATCTGGATGGTAATGTGCTTCCCCTCCATTACGCAGAAATGAAAATTAATAAAAGAAAGGAATACCATGTCATCCCACGTACCAAACCAAACACATGAAGATAATAAGTTAATCGGAGCCTGTGAATATTGGGTTGATGAAACAGCTTATCCTCCTTATGTTCTAATCGTTGGCAATGAGGATAAACAATTTAAAGTTTATGATCCCAAAGAAAACTATGAAGTAGCTTATAGTTCGCCAACTTATTCGGATGTTGTTCATTGGTTACATGAAGATGAATATGTTCGTGTGTCGAAAGCTGCGCAATGGGATGTTGCCGCATAATTAGTATACAAAATTTTGTGGCGTCAGAAAAGAGGTAGCCTAACAAACCGCTAGAGACGTAGCAAAAATCCGCGCAAATGATTGTTTTTTCTGAGTTTCTTAGAAATTTGAAAGTTTATCAATTTTGCCGAGTTTAGATTTGGGGTTCTGCACGCTCAGCTTGGCGCATCTTGCGGGGTGCAAGTCCCCGTCGGGTAAGACCTAGCCTGTCACCCGTATCGAGTGTTGCGTGTATGGCGGAGGCTCTACCGGGAAATCTTGTGGGTATCACCCGGATACTCAAAGGACATTGGTAGTCGGCTCGATCGACAATCCACCATGAGAGGCACCGGTTATCCGAACAAGATACACGAAGCGTACACAGAGAAACTTGCAGGCCGTAGGGAGAGCCGCCTCCTGAAAGTTGATACAGCCTCGAAACAAGTAGTCGTGGTCGGCGAGGGTGTTAACGAATGCCGAAGCCAACACAAGAGCATCCGTCAATGGCGAGGATGTGAAGGGCCACCGGGGTCCACCTTAGACTATGGCATGTAAGTAAAGATGCGGACAAGAACTTGGGAAGCCCTGAAAAGAAGCCTGTTTTTACAGGTCGAATGAGAATTACCTTAATGGGGAAAGCCATTTGGTTTCAGGGTGGCGAATCAGGCGTAGTACTCTGAGGTAGGGAGAGCCTACTACAGGGGGAAGGACCTGACGGAAGTACTTAACCTATCAAAGGCAACTTATGCCGGACAATGCTGGATCGGATAAACATAAGCCAACCTCACTGAGGGGTATAGCAATCACAGCGGCTTCTAATAAGCAACATCGCTTTAGAAATCTCTACGGATTACTCAATCGAGAGTTGCTCTATGAAGGCTGGAAGCACCTCAATAAGCAGGCAGCCAGCGGAGTAGACAAAGTAACGGCGAGGGAGTATTCTCAAAATCTTTTAGACAATCTCTCTGATTTAGAGAGGCGGTTGAAAGAGAAGACGTACAAAGCGAAACTCATCAGACGTTCTTAAAGAAACGTCTGCATACTGTTGTTTTAGAAAGACGCTGAGCGGAAGCGAGTACAACCGAGGAGCCCCGTGAGGGAAAACTTCATGCGGGGATCTGTGCGGGGGGTGCCGGGTAACTGGCATTCCTACCGCGTCGCTACTTTGGTTCTGAATGATTTCCAAAACAGATTATGCAACTTCTGCATTTTCTTGTTTAGCTTCAAAAAATTTATCAAAGTTGATACTATCAAGATCAACCTTTTGACTCGCTTGGCTATGAATATCAATTCCTATTACATTTCCATCTTTGTCATAGTCCAGCACAATTCCTTTTGAGACTTCTTTAGAGTCTACGCTTTTGCATTCGTTCTTTAATGCAATATAAAGAGCGTCAGCTTCAGGATAATATTCTAATTTCATATGTCCTCTTTAAATTTTTGGGTTAAAATCAGGATCTTTGAAAGCATTGAAGATTGTTACTAGATCCGCTTCGGTAATAACCCTCAAATAAGTTCCTGGTTCCGGAACAAATCCCCAAAAACGGAATCGTCCGTCTTCTTGTTCTTCTGCATCAATTGAAGATTCAACAATTCTAATACAGATCTCTTTGGTTAAACAGGGTCTTCTTTTTAAGACACTGTTTAGAAAATATGGGTGAAATTTGTTCTTGCGATCTCCTTAACATTAGTTTAACTGCTAAGTATGATTATAACAATATTTGTAATAATTTCGCATACAAAATAATAAAACTAGTTATAAATAACCTTTATGGAAAACTCAACATTATAGTAGAATCAGAGAATCAGGTGAATCAGGAATCAGGGGTCGGACCAAATGATTTCCCGTAACTCTCTAATATAAAATATATTTTGAAAAAATACAGACCGAAAACAGGGCTTAGAACACCCTTTTTAAGGGCGAAAAGGACATTTTAAAGAAACAAGAGAAAATACAAAATTTGCGAACCAGTGGATAAATCTTATTCGAGGGGGCGCTTTTCGCTTCCCTCGAATAAGGTTATCCAAACGTTAGCGCATCGAGCGAAGACTGACACATTTTGCGGGGGCTAGCTGTCCGAATGAGTTCTCCGTCTGCTAAGACCCAGCCAGTCAGACGAAGCGGCATTCCACGACAACTAAGGAGTGGGAATGTCGGACTATTCGTGAGAGAAAACCTTTTTTTTCTTACCGCCTGCCACTTGGAAGCTCATATATTGTTCGCCATAATGATTGATATTTTATGGTGAGAAAGTCCCCTCTCCCCTGGTGGAAGAGGGGGAAAATGAGAAGGATGATCTAGAAGCCCATTTGCTTCTTCAGATCCTGGTCAATCCAGAAGCGGACGTAGGCGGCATTTTTGTTCCAGACCCCCATATAGAATTCTCCGTTATACCCTTTGATCCAGGGTTGGGCGAAGTTATACGAGGGTTCGACAGGCCCCCAGAGCTGCCAGTGCTGCGCAACGATACGCAGATTGGCCTCTTTGGAGTACTTCCCCAGTTCCTCCAGGGTGGTCGCGGCTCTCATCGCATCATAGAGGGCATTATATTGGGGATCATCCACTTGACCGCGGTTCCAGGTGGCGCCGGTGTAATATGATTCCAGACCAGATAAAGGGTGATAGGGGCCGGCCGCAATCGTCCAGGTCATGCCTTCAAATGTATGGTTTCGAACCCGAGCGACCCAATCTGTTATGTCATGGACCGTCACTTCTGACTGAATGCCAATTTTGCGCCAGTATTCCTGGACGATGGCCCAATAATCCAGAATGAAGCCGTTGTGCTTGGCGCCATCCATTTTCGTCGAAAAGCGAATGCCATCCGCGCCACGCGGGTAGCCGGCCTCATCCAGCAGCTTCTCTGCCGCCTCCGGGTCGTAGCGATAGCCCGCTTTGAGTTCCTCAGGCCACTGATCATAATGGACCGTAAACTGGGTCTGAAAATGCCCAGTCGGCCCTTGCGGGGTCACAATGGATAATCCTTTATAAAAGGTCTTGTTGACGGTCTCGAGATCCAGGGCCAGTTGCATGGCTTTGCGCACCCGGATGTCGTTAAAGGGCGGCTTGGTCACGTCATAGCCCATCCCGGCATTCGAGCGAAAATAATACGCATGCACTTTGAGGTCGGGATTGGTCCGCAGGAGGCTCTCCACTATGTCGGGGACTTTGAGGGCCGATCTGGATTGGTGACCGATATAATCCACTTTCCCCGAGCGCATAGCCGCGACGCGGGCTACTTCTTCCGGTATGATCAAGCTCTTCAAGGTGTCAATATAGGGCAAGCGGTTCTGTGGGAACTTCTCGTCGACCCCCCAGTAGTCGGGATTCTTCTGCCAGGTGATCGAGCTTCCTTCGACCCAGTCGGTCAGCATCAGCGGTCCGGTGCCGACCAGCTTCCGCCAATCCGCAGTGTTACCGTCCTGCTTGATGAGCTCGGGAGGGGCCATAAAGGCATAGGCGTCTTCGATGAGCACCGTCAGCGCATCGAGGCGGGGTTTCTTCAACTTAATGACAACGGTATATTTGTCGGTCGCCCGGATCGATTCGTATTCCAGTGCGGGGAGTAGTTGGGTAACGCCGGGAGGTTCGCTGAAGCTGCCTGTTCCCGTTAAACGGTGATAGTTATATTCGACATCTTGTGCCGTAAATTCTCGACCATTCAAAGGGGCTTTATTGTGCCAACGCACCCCCTGACGGATGTGGAAGATATACGTAGTGGGGTCGGGTTGTTCCCAACCTTCAGCCAGCGCTGGTGCATAGTGATCATCTGCCAGGAACTCGTTTCCCAGGTCATTCACCTTCCGGTCGATGGCCCAGTCCGCGATGCTGAGTTTCTCAAGCACCCCCGAAATGGCAAATCCCGCTTCGGCCCCCCCAATCGAGGGGTCAGTATTTGGCGCCTCATTATTGTTGGCGTAGGTCAAGGTTCCGCCATACCGAGGCGCTTCCACCATCTTGCGGATGGTGCGGTCCCAGACCATCTCTGCCGCAAGGGCAGCGGTCAGACTCTCCCCGAAGGCAAAGATGCTCACAATGAGGGTTAACAACAATAATTGCATTTTTGCAGCAGACCAGAAGCCTGCCGGGTTCAGCCCCACGAGGGAGGCGACAAGTTTTTTCATCATACCCATAATGACCTCTTTTGGTTGAGGGTGTTGAGAACGATTCACCCGCCCTGGGGCGAATCGGGTTTTCGCAGCAGACACGACGTCTGCTACGGTTAGCCCCATGAGGGGGGCCAGCAGGATTGAACTGTACTTTCTGTTATTTTTATTGATTTGCATAATTTTTCTCCTGTTCAAATGATCAAAAATCGTAACCACTCAGCGCCTTTTCTGAGCTTGAAAGGTAACTATTCAGGTCTCTGAAAAACCCGTTTAGTTCAATATCGTTGTAACTATTCAGGTCTCTGAAAAACCCGTTTAGTTCAATATCGTTTAAAAAAGATTCCCGGGGAGGATCGATCGTTTTCAATTCCTCTTGCGATATTGTTCCATCGATCGGGAACCCTCTCATTCACTAAAACAACTCAGTGAAGGCACGATACTAGCACAACAACACAATGTCAACCCCCTGAGGTAAAATAAATGCAGGATTCGCAAAAAAAAATAGAAATCAATAAATCCGCTCAAATCCGGGGACAGTCAGAAGCCGTTCAGTTCAATAACGTTGAAAAAGATTCCCGGGAGGATCCATCGCTTTCACGTTCTCTCACGATATTGTTCAATCGATCGAGCAGGAACCTTCCCACAGCTAATTTTGAATCGAACGAGTGGGAAACCTCTCCTTCCCCAAAACAACAAGGCATGATTTTAGCACTACTACGCAGCTTCAAGCTCTGGATGAAAAAATGCAGGATTCGCAAAAAAAATTATAAAATAAAATCGATGAAGTCTGCTAAGGAATGAAATTTAAATAAGTTAGAAGTATGGATTCGCAAAATTAGGGGACACGTAACAGCAGGCATAAAACAGTAGAGTTGGGATGCGCAGCGGTGTACATATCCCCCAATTTTGCTCACACGATTGGAAGAATTACAGGTTATTTAAGGTTTGTTCCTAAGGAGGCGATTGATTTTTTTTTAATTGTTGGCTGGAAAGGGATTGGGAGGATTGCTTTGAACAGAGAAAGGATTGGGGATGATCTCTCACAAAATGGTTTTTGCGAAATCAGGGAACCGAGCTTACTTTGGTTTTATTTTTCTTAACTGATTTTGCCAGGAACTGCAATAGCGGCTGTAAATTTTTCCCGGTCACCGCTGAAATTGTAAAAACTGTTTCTCCCAGTGATTCCAGTTTTTCCACAAGCATCTGTAGTTCCGCATGATCAGAAACCGCATCGAGCTTGGTCAGAATCATCAATCGTGGTTTTTTTTTGAGCAACGACGAGAACAATTGCAGCTCATTGAGCAGAATATGGTAGGTATCTAAGGGGGAATGCTTTGAAAATCCTGTAACATCGAGCAAAATTGCCAAAATCGACGTTCTTTCGATATGACGCAAAAAACGATCTCCCAAGCCGCTGCCGGCATGGGCTCCTTCGATGATTCCCGGAATATCCGCCACCACAAATGTTTCAAAGTTTTCTGTTCGGACCACTCCAAGATTGGGAATGAGAGTAGTGAAAGGATAGTCTGCGACCTTGGGATGGGCGTGAGAGATGGTACGGATGAAGGTGGATTTTCCGGCATTTGGCAAACCAACCAATCCCACATCAGCCATCAATTTCACTTCCAAACGCACCCAAAGCTCCTGTCCTTCTTTTCCAGGCTGATGATATTCGGGAGCCCGATTGGTCGAAGACTTAAACCGGGTATTGCCGGCGCCTCCCTTTCCACCTTCCAAAAAAAGGTAGGATTTCGCTTCTATGATTTCTAAAAGTGTTTCTCCGCTTTCAGAATTTTTGACTATCGTCCCCAAAGGAAGCGGAATTCGGCGATCCTGCCCATTTTTCCCATGCTGATTTTTCCCGGCTCCTGCCAGTCCGTTTTCAGCATGCTGGTGCTGATTGAATGACAAATCCAGTAATGTATTTTTATGAGGATCTCCACGGAATATGATATTGCCTCCATTGCCCCCATCCCCGCCATCCGTACCTCCTCGTGGTACGTATTTTTCGCGTCGAAAGGAACTGCAACCTGCCCCTCCGTTGCCGGAACGCACCTGAATTTTTACAGAATCGACAAATTTCATCAAGGATTTTGAGGGATAGAGATATTCATTATGGCTCAGACAGAGCCCCTTTTTGTGGTTGAGTAAATACTCACTCCGAGAAAATGATTAATTGAGACCCTTTCAAAACCAAAAACGATGCCTTTTATTCTCGTGTTCACGAGGGATTGAATTTTGAATTGCTCGACCACAAGTGTTGAAAAACCGCGGGTAGACGTTCTAGGTTGTAGTGCAGTTTATATAGCGTATAGAAGCCGTAGGTGAGGATGATCGCAGGAGGTCCCCATAAAATATGGGGGGAAACAATATTCCTGGATGATAAGTTTTTGGCTCCTAACCACAAGATGTAATAGACAATGACCAGGATCACGGCGCGCAAATAGGAACCGGTACGTCCGCTTCTGGGATCAGTGATGCCCAGGGTAATGGAAGCGAGGGCGAATGCTACTCCTGCCAAAGGAGTCGTCAGCCGAAGCAGCAATTCCAAGAGGGATTTTTTTCGTTCGAAATTGAGCAATTCGTGTGTCGGCACTCCCCAAATACTGGAGTTTACTTCGGGGACGCCTGGCGCATCAAAAATATAATCCAGTGCCTTGAAAGTCACAGTGCGGTGAATCTCAGGGTTTCCTGGCGTGAGATGAATAGTGCCGTCAAACAGTTTCAGTTTCATCTCTTGTTCTTCTTCCTTCAAAGCGATTTTTCCATGATCGGCCATGATAACCATGGACTGTTTTTTGAGTTCCCGGTCTGCAATAAACACTCCCAAGAGTTGTTCACTGTTTGATTTGCCATCCACGTAAAGGATTTTGCCATTGAAGTCTTGATTGATCACTTTGGGCTGGATTTGTTTGGAAGCATGGGAGCGAAGCAATTTCATTTTTTCTTTTTCAAATGCAGCGTAACCCATCGGCTGGGCCCATAAAGTCACAAAATATGTCATTCCCGTGATCAGCAAACCAAAAACCAAGACTGGTTGAACGAATGTTCGAATACCGCTTCCCATAGTCCGCATCGCTGTTATTTCCAGATCCATGGAGAGTCGTGCCATCACCACAATCACTGCAATTACGACCGCCAATGGCAGAGTCGACGCAAAAAATTGGGGCATCCGATACAAAACAAGCCAGAAAACACTACTGCCTCCGCCCTTGCTGACAAGCAGATTGATCAACTGATAGAGGCTATCCAGTGAAAGAACGAAGGTCAGAATCACCACTCCCATGGCGTAGGGAATCAGTAATTGAATAAAGATATAGCGAAAAAAGATCATCGCTATCCCTTTACACAAAGGACTTGTTTGAGACAGGCAACGATTTCCACCAGGTCGGCCTGTGCTTCCATAACCGCGTCAATGTCTTTGTAGGCGCCTGGAATTTCATCGAGAACGCCTTTGTCCTTGCGGCATTCCACTCCTGAGGTCTGCTGCTCCAGATCCCTGATGGAAAAGCGTTTTTTAGCCTGATTTCTGGACATGCTGCGACCTGCTCCATGGCTGCAGGAGTAAAAACTTTGCGGGTTGCCTTTTCCTCGTACGATGTACGATTTGGTTCCCATCGACCCTGGAATGATCCCATAATCGTCCGTGTTTGCGGCAACCGCCCCTTTGCGCGTGATATAAACGTCTTTACCAAAATGGTGTTCCAGACTGGCATAGTTGTGATGACAATTGACCGATAAATCCACTGCGAAGGGTTCCCTGTCGTTCAAATATCTGGCCATGATACCCATCAGGCGCTCCATCATGACTTCACGATTTTTGAAAGCATACTTCTGCGCCCATTGGAGATCCCGCCAATAGGCGTTGAATTCTGCGGTTCCCTGGACGAAGTAGGACAAGTCGGGGTCCGGAACGGGTTGTTCCATCAATTTACGAAGATGTTTGGCCGTGCTGATATGACAAATTGCCAGCGCATTTCCGATATGACGCGAGCCACTGTGCAGCATCAACCAAACATGAGGATCTGCTGATTCGTAATCGACGCAAACTTCGATAAAATGGTTCCCTCCACCCAATGATCCCAATTGGGAGAGGGCTTTTTCACTTTTTTTCCGCACTCCGGGATGGAGGTCATTGAAGCGTTTCCATCCCCTCCATTGATCCACGGGTCTCTCGACGCGTTTGTTTCCTTCGAACCCCAGCGGGATTCTGGATTCGATGGCGAGGCGCAGATCGTGTAATTTCCCCTCCAGCGCCGATGCCTTGAAGGGCAACTTCCTGGCCATCATCCCACAGCCGATGTCCACTCCCACTGCTGCAGGAATGATCGCCTCTTTTGTGGCAATCACGGAACCCACCATAGCCCCTTTTCCCAGATGGGCATCCGGCATGAGGGCGATATGTTTGAAAATACATGGCAGGCTGGCCATGTTCCGGATCATACGGCTCTCATCACTGCCCAATTCATGATTGACCCACGAAAGAACTTGGTTGGGGGCCGGAATCTCCAATGGTTTCATTTCAATAACCGTTGCCGAAAAAGTGCTCTTAAAACACCATTTCTAATTTGTAAGGAGGAGCGAGTTCATTTTTTAGAGCATCATACATTGTTTGCGCATGATACTTAAGATAAATTTCAACTATTCCGGCACCACAACTTTTTTCAGCGGAATCCCATTTTGGTAATCACGAGGGAGCCCCTTGTTTATATTCCAACCCTTTGCTACAATTTCACTCATTTTGAAGCTTTTTTCAGGAAATTTGGATTGTTGGATACAGCCACTTGAATGAACGAATCGCAGCAGAGTGACGATTTTCAAACATCCGTAATCAAACGAAGTACGGAAAGGAACAGGGATACAATGACGACTACAAGAACTATGGAAATTGAAGACAAGCACTCCCCATCTTTTTTCAATAAAATTCCTATTTCCATCACGCGTGGAGAAGGAGTCTACGTTTGGGATGAAAACAACCGCAAATACCTCGATTTTACTTCAGGATGGGGAGTGACTTCCATTGGGCACGCCAATCCTGTCATCACCAATGCCTTGCAGGAGCAAGGGCGGAAGATCATTCAGAATCCCAATTCGGGTTTGACCTACTCACCGGCACGGGCGCGATTGCTGGAACTCTTACAACAGATTTTACCTGGTAACCTGACACGGGTCTTCTTTTCCAATAGCGGTGCGGAAGCCAATGATGCCGCACTGAAAATGGCGCGCAAAGTCACGGGAAGAACAGATGTTGTCTCCACCAATCAGAGTTTCCATGGGAGGACGATCAGTACGGCATCCGCGACAGGACAGGCACAGCATCGCGCAAAATTCAATCCGGTGATGCCCAATTACAAATTCATCCCTTTTAATGATATTCCCACCCTGGAAGAGGCATTGGATCCTCAAGTAGCGGCTGTCATCCTGGAGCCGATCCAGGGAGAAGGCGGTGTACAAGTCCCTGCTGAAGGTTACCTGGAATCGGTATCCAGGCTTTGCAAAGCCAATGGCAGCCTGCTGATTGTCGATGAAATCCAAACAGGATTCTGCAGGACAGGTCCGATGTTCGCTATCGACTCCCTGGACATGGAAGCAGATTTTTTTACCATGGCCAAAGGCATGGCTGGTGGATTTCCCCTGGGAGCATTTGCGGTTTCCGAAGCAGTGGCAGCGCAATTCGAGGTAGGAGATCATGGGGGCACTTATTGTGGAAATCCCCTTGGATGCGCAGTTTCCCATGGAGTGATCAAATATTTACTCGATCATGACATCTCCTCAAACGTGGCGTCGATGAGCCGACTTGCCTTGCAGCGTATGAGAAGTTGGCAGCAAGAAAATACTGAGATGATTTCGGATATTCGCGGAAAAGGATTGTTGCTGCTCCTGGAATTCAAGGAAGAAAAGACAGCCACTGCCGTCAGCAATTATTGCCAGGAGCATGCCTTGTTCGTCAGGCAAACCCAGGGTAACGCCATCCGCATTTTTCCTGCGCTCAATATTACGAAAAAGGAGTTGGAGGAGGGATTGGCAATCTTGGAGAACGCCCTGCAGCACGTCCGTTGACCTGTAGTGCTACCTGCAGGAAAAGAGGGAATCGAACTTTATTTTATAAAGTCAGTAAGTATGCCTCCGTATTGGACAAAGAAAGGCACAAACACAAGACTCAGAATAGCCGAAAGTTTAATCAGGATATTCAGGGAGGGTCCGGAAGTATCTTTGAAAGGATCTCCTACGGTGTCTCCAACAACGGCTGCTTTATGAGCATCAGAGCCTTTTCCTCCCAATTGGCCGGTTTCGATAAATTTCTTCGCATTGTCCCAGGCACCGCCGGAATTGGCAGAAGCAATTGCCAAGACCCCTCCGGATACAAGGGAGCCGATGAGGATACCTGCTACGGCGGGAATGCCAAATAAAAATCCAATTGTCAAGGGGGTGGCAAAGATCAAAATCCCGGGAGGTATCATTTCCCGTAAAGCGGCCGCAGTGGAAATTTCCACGCACTTGCGATAGTCAGGAGTCGCTTTCCCTTCCATCAAGCCTGGAATTGTTTTGAATTGTCGCCGGACTTCTTCAATCATGTCGTAGGCTGCTTTACCTACGGATTTCATGGTCATGGCTGAAAAAAAGAAAGGCAAAACCGCTCCGATAAACAAACTAGTCAATACCAAGGGATCGATCAAATTGATGCTTTCCAAAATGCGAGCCTCCGGATCCAATAAATTGGCCCTCGTTAAAAATGCGGTGATCAGCGCCAGCGCCGTCAAGATTGCCGAACCAATGGCAAAACCTTTGCCAATGGCAGCGGTCGTGTTACCGGCCGCATCCAGTAAATCCGTGCGATCACGTACGTCTTTTCCCATTCCCGCCATTTCGGCGATGCCGCCGGCATTGTCGGCTACAGGTCCATAAGCATCGATGGTAAGGGCCACGACCAAGGTGCCCAGCATGCCTAAAGAGGCGATTGCCACGCCATACATGCCTCCTAACTGAAAGGAAATGAAGACACTGATTGCGATTGCCAGTATTGCCGGTACGGAACTGAAATATCCCAATGCCAGGCCGAAAATAATATTCGTTGCAGCACCGGTTTCAGAAGATTTAGCAACTTCACGAACATGTTTGTAATCATGGGAGGTGTATCGCTCGGTAAAAAGCCCGATGACCAATCCTCCAGTGAGCCCTGAAAGGAAACACCAAAATACACCGAGATTTGTATAAGCAACGCCATTGATCTCAAAAGAATCTGGCAGCAGCCACAAAGTGACAAAGAAAATGGCAATGGCCATCAAGGCGCTGGCAATCAGCAGTATGCGTTTGAGAGCAGGGGCGACATCGCTTTCCTGCTTCACCCGGATGACCAAGAGGGTGAGCAGGCTGATCGGAATGCCGATGGCAGAAATCAGGATGGGATAAAGCAGCGCCTGAAGATTGGCGGCAAAGGCGACTGCTCCGATAACTAAAGCGGCGCAAGTGCTTTCTGCGCAGGAGCCAAACAAATCGGCACCCATCCCGGCGACGTCCCCCACGTTATCCCCGACATTGTCAGCAATTACGGCAGGATTTCTCGGATCGTCTTCAGGAATCCCCTGTTCCACTTTTCCCACCAGATCCGCTCCCACATCTGCCGCTTTTGTAAAAATTCCACCGCCAACACGAGCAAACAGCGCAATGGAAGAACCTCCCAGTCCAAACCCTGCGATGACTTCCATCAAGATATGCGTATCCAAATCAGGCAGGATTGCATGCAATATCACGTATATTAGAATCAAACCAAGCACCGCCAAACCTACTAAAGCAAATCCCATCACTGCACCGGATCTCAAGGCGATGTTGAAAGCTCTTTCGATGGAGATTCTCGCCATAACAGTGACCCGTACATTTCCCGCCGTTGCAATTTTCATCCCGATGAATCCGGAAATGAGAGATATCAGACAGCCCAGCACGAAGGCAATGGCGGTATATACGCCTTCATGGATGTCCACTGTGTGAGGATCGTCGATCAAAAAGGTGATGACCAGGGCAAAAACGATGATAAAAATTGCGAGATAGCGGTACTGTTGGGATAAAAAAGCCATGGCCCCGTCCGCGATGGCCCCATGAATGGAACGCAACTGTTCGGCTTGCTCCGGCGATTCTACACCCTCATCAATGGGAATGGTCACCGTTTTTCGGGCATAAACCAGAGCGATTACCAGACCTGAAATGCCCAATACAATGATCCATAATACGATTGCATCCAAATCAAGATTCCTTTCTTATCTGAGTTTTAAATGGTCCATGCTGCCGAAACTTCCGTTGATTTTATAGACAGATTTACGATTCGGGCGGTTGGAAACCTTTTAGGCGGCCCAACTCTTGTAACAGCCGGAGTATGCCGGCCTCGAACTCCCTGACCCGGTCCAGAAGAAACTCGAGGAATTCGAGGTCCTTGTTTCCGTCCTGCGCTCACCCATTGCAGCAAATCGTCGTGGAACACGGAAACCGCGACTTTGGAACCGTGGTCCCGATGTGTTAGTGAGTCGATGCCCAATGCTTACCCCTTGAACCAGTTGGTAAGAATTTCCATGGTAACAGTTTTAACAAGCGGTCAGTATATTAGTATATTTCTTAAATTCAAGGGGAATATTTCAACCAACTGTGATTCGGAAAGGTTCCTTATTTTTCTGTTTCATCGTTAGTGGTAATTTTTTCATCCTTGCCTGAGAACGATGATTTTGTTTTCAATGGCCTTTTGAGCAGAAAATTCCTTTCCCATATTTCCCAAGCGAGGAGGAATGCTCTGTTTTGGTTGCATTGCGGACACAGCGATCCCCTGTTTTGTATAGAGGAGATGCAGGCTGTGGTTGGATGAGTCTTGGTTCACTCAAGGGAACTCAAAAGGCCACAGATCGCTGGTGTCTTGGACCCAGGGTTCAATTTGCTGTTTCAATTTTTGTTGAGCATTCTCAGGCACATGGAGTAGCCACCAGACCAGTTCAACCGGTCTCAAGATGACAAAACATCCCCAGGCCACCAGGATAATACGAATGTTTTTGGGATGGCCTTCTTCACGTTTGGCCTGCTGAATGGTTTTTTGGGAGAAGCGTTTTCCCGCTTTGGTGCCGTTATAATAAACAAACAAACTGTAAGCGGCCAGCGTGATGAGCAGATGAAAGACAATGTAGATGAGATTGGTGGTGGAAAAAAGCGTTCCTTCCCAAGAACATTTGACTTGTTTACTGATGTTACGTGAACAATTTTTGCAGTTATGCGTCTCATCGAGTTGTCATTCCTGGCGAAGACCAGGAATCCACTTTGCTAGCGATCCAGGGTGACTAAAACGTTTCATATAAATCTATCCATTGAGGATTATTTTTCTCAATGAGTTCGATTGTCCAAGCTCGTTTCCATTTCTCAAGTTGTTTTTCTCTCCGGAGAGCAGCTGTTAGCTCTGAAGTGGTCTCATAGTATACCAATTGACGTACTTGGTATTTACTGGTAAATCCTTCTATGAGATTTTTTTTATGTTCATAAACTCTTTTAAGAGGGTCATTGGTCACTCCAATATATAAAGTGCCATTTCTTTTACTTGAAAAGATTGGGGAGAATCATTTATCCAATTTATTTGAAATCTCTTGTAATATCGTGCCCACATTGTCAAAACCACCCTTCATGACGGTTTCCAGGGATTTAACAGCAAGCGTGTTTTCATCTACTTTATCTTCTAATTTTTCAAACCGTTTATCCACGGCTGTAAATCCCTCTCTGGTTTCCTGGCGCAGATGGATGATTTCTTCTACCAACCCTCGATCACGAATTGGTTCCCACTCTTCAATTTCTTTAATTTTCAGAAGAAGCAATCGGATGATTTCTACAGACTCTTCCAAGGAATTGATGTTCAGTTCATCAGGTTTTGGCAGATTGACGCTCATGGGATTTCTCAAACTAAGAGTGGAGATCGAATGAATGGCTGACTGTCTCCAATCATAGCGCCTTCCTTCAACGATTTCAAATGTTCAGAATTAACACGGTAACCCCCCCAGATCCTTTCTCTTCTTCAGAATGGTGTCATATTTCAATAGGATTCGAGATCTATCAAATACGGCATGGGATTTTCAAGCAAGGACGCTTTAACAGGCCTCCTGTTTTGCTCGCCACTCTGTTGGCTCCCACTATGAACTCTCGTCCAAAGCAGACGGTGACTTTACTTCCGGGCAGAACGCAAAGCAGTTACCTGCTAAACGCACCGGATATGCTAGTCGCCCAAATGGGAAACTGACGACAGAGAGACTTTCACTCTCAAAAATCCACAGCCTTGTCGGCTGCTCACATGCAGGGGATGAAATCCTTTGACCTTCTTGTAAGTCGGCTGGACGCCATGGCGGCCCCTGAGGATGGTCTCCTGAACGTGTTTGCCGTCGACGTACACCTCGACCGGCAGCGTGGTCAGGTCGAGGGTCTGCCAGCCCGCAAGCACATCGCCGATGACAAAAACACCCGCATTGGCGTTGTCGGCATTGCCCAGGAACATATTCAACTCGAAATGATGCGTGCTCCAACGAGTATCGACCGCATCGATGGCCATGACGACGTCAGTGACGGCATCGCGCACTTCGGCTTGGCTGTAGGCCTGTTCGCGGGGCGGCAGATCGCGGCCCAGGCGAAAGGAAAACTCCCCTTCGATCATCGGGGCGTGGCGAAAATCGGCAATCCGGAAGCGCGCCGGGCTGTGTTGGGTAAAATTAACCTGATTTCGAGATAAGAATTTAATAAATTCAATATGTTATGGAATCTTCATATCTTAGAGAAAGCTTGTCATTCCTGCGAAAGCAGGAATCCGGAGATATGCAGCCAGACTGAAATCCGGATCCCCGCTCCCCGCTTTCGCGGGGACAAGTTTCGCGAGGATGACATATACACTAGGATACTCATATTATTGAAGATTTATGTCGAACTCAGGTTAAAATTACGGTATTCGCGGCCAAAAAACGGCGGATGGTCCATATCGAATTCCTCCATTTGGGCCCGGCTGGTACAGCCTATTTTCCAACCCGCCACTTCAAAGCCCATGCGCTCATCGAGCGCATCCTGGACCTGATAAGCTTCCTGCCAGTTTACCGGCAATAATGCTTCGGCCAGTTCGGCCACGGCGCCACCATTGCGGTAGGCATCGGCCATGGCATCGGCGACTGCATCGATCTTGCTCTGATTCATCTCTTGCTCTCCTTTTGATTGCGCATTATCGGACATAATAAGACTTCTTAAAAAGGGACAGGTCTCAAGCGACCTAATCCAGTGTAGAGGGCAGCCCAAGACCAACTCGGGAAAAGCCACCACGGCAGGTAGGGTCACCGGCAGGGTAAGACCTGAACTTCACAAAAGCCAATTTTTTGAATTGGTTACGGGTTGGTTATCTTTGCTTCAATGCGTGTAAGTTCCCCGAAAGTCGCAATCGCTTCTTTACCCATGGGCGCGATTGCAACCGCTCCGCAGACCACTACTTGACCGGCTTCCAAACCAATCCCTCTCTGAGAAAGATCATTGGTTAGCCGAACTAAAACATCCAAAGGCTCACGTCGCATCTCGTCAGGCAAACCTGGAGCGGGAGAGCCCCCGTCAACCATTAGTTCAATTTTCATATCAAGCAGAGCCCTCTCCCGCCAGTCCTTAATATCGTCGCCGACGACGACCCCAAGCTGTCCGGAATTGTCTGCATACGCCAGAAGATAATCGGCTTCAATCCGCGGATCAATCTTTTCGCCCGAAAAACGCGAATCCCCTAGTTCGAATGCAGACACGAGCACGACCTGTTCTGCGACTTCATTGGAATCATAAACCGCAGATCGAGCCGGAAGATCAGAAAGCAACCTGAAACCCAACTCGGCCTCAAGCATGGCATGACCGTAGTTTTTCTCAGGCAGCGCTGCAAGATTTTTAAAATGATTTGGTTGAAAAACACGCCCAACAAAGTCACCGCCTACTTTCCATCCAACCACCTTGTGCCCAATGAGTCTCGCCAACTCGTCCTGGATGGCGATTGCCGTTTTTTGGTCTTGGGGACGAAATTCTCCGGAAAGGCGTTCAATCCTCTCATTTTCCAGCCGCCCCTTTGCTAATTTTTCAGCTGCTTGAGCAATTTGATTCGGTGTCATAAGTGTTACCTCTCAAGATAGATAAATATTAGCCACGCGCTGATCGCTATGGCTTCAGCCATTTATTAAAGGAAAGGATAGTCGGTGAGTGACATGCGAACTAAGGTATTACGCTGATTTGAGACCAGCGCCACCCATGACCGGCAGCGTGACCCCAGAGATGTATCCCGCCGCATCAGAGACCAGAAAGGCCACCGCATCGCCGATGTCGCGCGGCTGGCCGATGCGCCCGGCGGAAATAGCCTTGGTCATCTCCGTTATTTCCTCGTCGGTATTGGTGCTATGCTGACCTGGCGGCTCGATCATCCCCGGGGCGATGGCGTTCACACGGATGCCCATCGACCCTACCTCGCAGGCGAGATCACTCGTCAACGCGTCAACGCCTGCCTTCGCGGCGGCATAGGGCACGTGGGGAATGGTGTAGAGAAACGCGGCGCCTGACGCGATGTTCACGATCGTTCCCGTGTTGCGCTTGCGCATCTCCTCCACCACTTGCTTGCAGCAAAGGAAAGTTCCCTTTAGATTGACGCCGAGCACCGCATCGTACTCGGCTTCGGTATGTTCCGAGATGTGCTTCTTGACGACTATGCCAGCATTGTTGACCAAGATGTCGATCCGCCCGAACCGTTCGAGCGTCGCGCGCACCATGTGGTCCACCGAGCTCGCCTGGGTCACGTCGGTGTGGACACCCAACGCCAGCGCCCCTACCGCTTCGATCTTGGCGACGGCCGCCGGAATACGCTCCTCCACCACCTCGGCCAGCATCACCTTGGCGCCTGCACGGGCCAGGCTCAGGCTCACTCCCAGGCCGATCCTCTGGACCCCTCCAGTCACGATTGCAACCCGTCCGTTTAGTTGAATTATGAGATTCCCTCCTCTGCGTTGTGTTAGGCTACTCGCGCTCGCCAGTCAGGGTCGGCACAATCTCCCCCAGAGTGATGCCGAAGTGGTTTTCCTGGGTGCGTTGAAAAACCGGGAAACTCAACGGGTTCTGGCGCGCGAGTTGCTCCATCATAAAAGGCGTGGGACTGCCGGCCACCCGATGCCAGTCGATCGGCGTTTCCGGATCGCAGGTGCGTAACGAAACAGCAATGCGCCGATCCGCGGTCACCTGCGTCGCGTGTAATGCGTTGAGGCTCGTCAGCACCAAGTCGCCGGGCCCAACCTCCGGAGTCTCCATGACATCCTCGACTTCGAGGAAGTCGATCTCTTCACGGCTCAGGAATTCCGGGACAACGCAGAAGCTCCGTTCCTCGAGCGAGGAGGCGATTGCTTTGAAATCAGTCATGTGTATCCCTTTCTAATTAATGCTTGGCCGAAAATTAGATAACTTCATGATATTTAATGGTATTCACCTATTTTCAAGAAACGAAGATTTTGGGGAAACTCATCAAAAATCCCATTTTTTGCTGATTTTGGCCATCTGAACACTGTATCAAACAAATCTTCATCCTGTGAAATTGATGAAATGTCATTTAATATCAGCAATTTGAGTATTTTTCTGCCAAGCACTAACTATAAATGAATTCTTCTGACTCCTTTAGAAGAGAAGGCATGGAAGCCAGGGTTCTCTGGGATGCCGTTTCGTTCACGAGCACGAGCACGTCTCCCGAGTACGATCACGAAAAGCCCCTTGAGAAAAAAAGAGTTTTGTCTCAATCTCTTCCTTCCGATTCGTTTAAAAGTAGATTAAAATGTTCATAGTCCAGCCATTTAATGATATGATAAAAGGAAAATTAAAAACTCTAAATAGAGAGGTCCTATGAATTGGCAACAAGTTTGTGAAGATCCAAATTTAAAAGATTTACCGTACAAGATCGAGTTAAATGAAAGGGGACAGATTCTTATGAGTCCTGCACGATTATTCCACTCAGCTATACAAGGGGAAATTATAATTATTTTGAAACATTTATTGAACCAAGGAAAAATTTTCCCTGAATGCGCAATTTCTACTTCAAAAGGGACGAAAGTCGCAGATGTCGTTTGGTGTTCTCAAAAATTGTGGGAAAAAATAAAGCATGAAGCAGAAGCTTCAATTGCCCCAGAAATTTGTATTGAAGTCGTATCACCAACAAATACACAAGAAGAAATGAGAGGAAAAAAATTCTTATACCTAGAACAGGGTGCAAATGAGGTATGGATTTCTGATGAACAAGGAATAACAAAATTTTTTGATTCTCAAGGGGAATTAGAACAATCTAAGTTAGTACCAGGTTTTCCTCAGCAAATTGAGGTTTAAAAACAGCTGACAAAACACTGCATTTATCGAATCAGGAATGCTCATGTATTGGGAGCGCTCAAAGTACTTGCTCTGCCACCCCTGGGAGGTCTGGGAGGGAATGCAGCAGGTCGTTGCTGCTGAAAGAGTCCAGGCCAATGCATCGAGTAGAGAAAAAGGGTAAAAATTCATAAAAAGCTGACATGGAGGGCAGAGATTATGGACAGTTTTGAAGGAAAGGTCGGTCTCGTGACGGGCGGGGGCTGCGGGATTGGACGCGGCATCTGCCTGGCACTCGCCGATGCGGGCGCAAAAATGATCGTCGCGGACATCGACCTCGACAACGCGGTGCGAGTCGCGGAAGAGGTGACGGGCAAGGGAGTTCGGGGGATTCCCGTTCACGTCGAGGTCAGGAAGACGGATTCCGTCGCGGCGCTCGCCGAGACGGCGGTACGGGAGATGGGCGGCGTCGACATCGTGCGCAACAACGCCGGGGTCTTGCTGGGCGGCTAGATGCGCGACACTACCGAGGACGATTGGCGCTTCGTCATGTCAGTGAACCTCGACGGGGTCTTCCGGGTCGGGCAGTGCTTCGACCGGCTCCTGCGTGAGCAGAACCGAGGGGGACACATCGTGAACACGGCCTCGATCGGGGGCTTCCTGCGCGGCGCCGGCTCCGTCGCCTATAGCGCCAGCAAGTTCGGGGTCGTCGCGTACAGCGAAGCATTGCGTGCCGACCTCGAACCCGATGGAATCGGGGTCTCGACCTTGTGCCCCGGGGACACCGTTACCAACCTGGCGGACTCCGACCGACTGCGCGACTCCGGTGATCAGGCAGGCAGCAAGTCCCAAGTCGTGTGGGAAGACATTCGCTGGGGACTGCAACCGGAACCGGTCGGCGAGATGGTCGTGTCGGGCATTCGCGACAACGCCGCGTACATCCACACCCAAGACTGGAGCGAGGCCTTTGCCGACCGGTTCCAACGCGTGCTGAAGGACTTCGAGGGGAAGGGCTTGAAGCGGCTTCGGCGTCTGGAACAGGAATAAGAGGCCGGCGGAATGTTGTTTGAGAGACTCAGAATACAAAGGAAAGAGCAAAAAAGCTCTTCTCAAACACTGCCAAAATGGTTGTCGATTACTAGCTTATTTTTTTAAAAGGAGAAGATCCATGAAAGCAGCAGTACTTTATGACGTCAATACCCCCTTAACAATCGAGCAGTTTGACTTGCCTGACATTGAACCCGATCAAGTTCGCGTCCAGCTCATCGCGAGTGGCGTGTGTCATTCCGACTGGCATGTCGTCAAGGGAGAGTGGCTTGGTATCATTCCCATTCCAGCGATCTTAGGTCACGAAGGGGCTGGCATAGTCGAGGAAGTGGGCTCGGCGGCACACTCGGTCAAGAAAGGCGACCATGTGATTCTTTCGTGGAAGCGCAACTGTGGGCTCTGCGAGATGTGCCAAGTCGGCTATCCCAATCTTTGCGAAATGCAACCCGATACGCGAGGATTGCCCCAATTTCCGGAGAGCGACCGCACCATGGACAAGATGACAGGGCTGGGGACCTTTAGTACTGAAACCATTGTCCCCAAGGATATGGCCATCCCCATCGATAAGGACATTCCGCTCCAAAAGGCAGCCCTGGTCGGCTGTGGGGTAATAACCGGAGTGGGTGCCGCTTTAAACACGGCTAATGTCCAGGCCGGCAAATCCGTAGCCGTTTTTGGTTGTGGGGGCGTGGGATTGAACGTGATTCAAGGGGCGGCAATTGCCGGGGCAGAGCCCATTATCGCGGTGGATCTCATGGACAACAAACTCGAACTGGGCAAACAATTCGGGGCCACGCACACCGTCAATGCCTCCCAAGGCGATCCGGTCGAGGCAATCCGGGAATTGACGAATGGGCAAGGGGTCCATTATGCGTTTGAAGCGATCGGGTTGGTCAGTGATCCCTTCAAGCAGTCCATCCTTTGTACCCGCAGGCGAGGGGTTACCGTTTATGTCGGCCATGCGCCTGTGAACACGCCGGTCGATCTTGACGCCCGGGATCTGTTTTTAGAAAAGACCGTCATTGGCTCGATGTATGGGACAGGTCGCCCCCGGATTGATTTTCCCCGCTTGCTCAATCGTAACTATTCAGGTGCGGGTTTCCTGGGCTTGCGGGCATTTCCCTTTGAAAATGCGCACTAAATCATCCACTTTTGAGGTATTTTGACGCAATATAGAGGTTCTGTCGACCTCTAGCCCAGTGTTTTCGCACCTGAATAGTTACGCTCAATCTTTACAAAGCGGGCAAGCTCAAGCTCGATGAGTTGGTGTCACGCGTCTATCCCTGGAAGAGGTCAATGAGGCCTTCGACGCCCTGGGTAAGGGTGAAGTGGCCCGCAGTGTGTTGGATTTGACAAAATAAGGAGCAAAAAGGATGGAAACAGTGACAGCCAAATTCGAAGACCATGGCAAACAATAAGCATCATTTGGAATACGAAGTCATCTCTAACAAAAGACAACGAGGAAGGAGCAGACAATGAAAATAACGGACATCACACTCACCGCACTGAAGACCGGCAAGAACCTCCTGCGCATTCAGACCGACGCCGGCGTCGAAGGCTGGGCGGAGGCGAATGGCCGGCACGTCTTCGCGGCCTATCTCGAAGCCGTAATCAAACCGGCGCTGGTCGGCGAGAATCCGCTCGACATCGGCCGCCATTGGGACACGCTCGCACTGGGGCGCGGCGAAGGCTTCCACAAACTGCCGGGCGCGGTGGTCGGCAGCGTCGACGTAGCGCTCTGGGATCTGCTCGGCAAGGAGACCGGGCAACCCGTTTTCACGCTCATGGGCGGCGCGACGCGAAAGGAGATCCCGCTTTACTGGTCGACCGGATCGGGGTGGAAGATGCAGCCCGAAGAAATGCTGGAGAAGGTGCGCGAAGGCTGGGATACCGGCTACCGGTCGTTCAAAATCCGTATGGACTGGCGTGGCTGGCGGCAGGACATCGACCCGGAGAAAGACTACCAGATGTTCAAGCTGGTGCGTGAATTCCTCGAACCCCCCATCTACCTCGGGTTCGACGCGAACAACGGCTACTCGGTTTCGACCGCCATCCAGCAGGGCCGGCGCTTCGAGGCGCTCGGCATCGACCACTTTGAAGAACCGATCCCTCACTGGGATCTGCCGGGGCTGCGCGAAATCTCGGACGCACTCGACGTCGCCGTATCCGCGGGCGAGCAGGACGCCTTTCGCTGGTGGTTTCAGAACCTCGTTGCGCTGGGTAATCCCGACATCCTACAGCCGGACATCCTGAACGCAGGCGGACCGTCAGAGGTGAAGCGCATCTTCGACTACGCCACCACGATCGACAAACCTGTGATGCCGCACAGCCCACAGGCCGGTATCAACTCCATGGCATCGCTGCACGTCTACGCAACGACGCTGAACGCCAATCGCCCGCACGAGTTCTCGACGGAATTCTCGGGCCCGCTCGAAGACGTGGCGGAACTCTACGGGGAACATGTGGTCCCCAAGGATGGCAAGATAATATTGACCGACCGGCCGGGCTTCGGCATCGATCTGAACGAAGCTGCCGCGCAGCGAATGCAGGCCTGATCCAGCTCAATGTCGCGGCCGCTGTGCCGTCTCTTTGGCAAAGTCTTCATCAACAGTTCATGGAGTATTAACAGAAGAGGAAACTCGCAAGAGCATCATCAGAGAGAATGATTGCTTGAGGATTTATAGCAAAATCTGAAAATCTACAGCAAGTTAAAGTGCTTGACAATAGAGTCTGACCTGGTCAGAGTGGTAAGGTTATTCTTAAAAAAGCCAATCTTTTTTGAAAAGCAAAAGAGGAAAGAGAATCCATGACCGAAATTCTCTCAATCGAACAGTAGCAACAGTTGTACCGAGAGGGCTACCTCATCCTAAAGGACGCTGTTTCCAAGGAGTTGACGGGCACCAACTACGATCCGCTCTTCATGGATCCGGAGATGACCCTGGGAATCGGCAGCTTCACCGCCTTCATCTTTGTCTGCCTCAATGACCAGACACGAGAGGGTTGTGGACAGACCGCGATACTCCCAGGGGGGCACCACGTCGCTGAGCGGTTCTTCAACAGGCAACGTGCTGACGGGGAGCGCCTTGGGCAAGAGGGACCCGGCTGGCCCCGGTTCGATTATACCTCGCCTAACCGCTGCGGCATGAAGTTAATGCCGGACTACATGTATGACGCGCTGACGGACGAGACCTCGGAATGTACGCCCGACGGCAAGCGGTGGCCCAAACCGACGCAGCTTCTGATGGAAGAAGGCGATGCCGCAATCGTCACGTCCCACATGCCACATAGCGGTACTCGCAACGAGTTGGGCGCCGAGAGCCGCATGATCGTGCTTTTCCGCCTTCGCGCCAAATCCCATCAACCGTCGATGGTGGTGGACTTCCACGGCCATAGCGACCACCCGGACCGTGGATTCCACGGTGAGTGGCTGGAGTATCCGGAAGGGGTGGATCCGTGGGAGCGCTCAAAGCACTTGCTCTGCCACCCCTGGGAGGCCTGGGAGGGAATGCAGCAGGTCATTGCTGCTGAAAGAGCCAAGGCCAACGCATCGAGTCAGGTGTAAGCAAATATGACCGCTATAAGTAGACCTTATGCCCCGAAAAGTTGCTTTTACCAAAGGACACGGGGTAGCCGTGTTGGAATACGAAGATCACCTGTTGGCGTCCAATGAGGTGCGTATTCAGACCGAATATGCCTCCGGCAAACACGGGACGAACATGGCCATGATGGATGGACTTTCTCCTAATTCCATTAGCAATCGTATCGAGGAAGTCACCCTCATCGGTTTATTCAATTGTGAACAGCAATAATGCTAGCGCTGCCGATGGCAGCGAAAAAAAACCTTTTAAATTGAGGTATATGCGAAATAACAAAAAAACTTGAAGACAAGCCCCCTTTTTTTATGTGGAGACAACAGCCCAACAATGAACAGTATGGGGCCTAATATCAATTTTTCAGGAAAAAATCTTATGACAAAGTTAAACCACTCAAGTTATGGTTTACCTCAACCCCCCTACGGATTTCACAGAGGCCAAAGCGCAGATGGGTAAGTTTGGCTACTGCATTTTGGCCAATGCCATCAGCCCGGAGGAGGCCGCTGCCTTGCGCGCACGACTGCTGGAACAAGCAGAAACGGAAGCACAGCGGGGAATCGCCAGGCTGACGGAGGACAAGAAGTAACTCGTCCTTTTTTTAATCAACAAAGGGCAAGGGATTCGTGACTTGATGTTCCACCCCGGCTTACGAGAACTGGTCGGTCATGTGCTGTGTTCCGTCTATTTGCTCTCCTCCTATGTCGGCCATATGGCTCTCCCTGGAGGCACGAAGGCATTTCACACCGATCAGTGGTGGATGCCCCCCCGACCAATGACCGGAAAGAGACGCTGATGAAACCCGGTTCCATGACGCGTGAAGGTCATTTTGGGCATCATGGGGCAGAGGCCACCATGAACCTGCCTGCCATAGCCCCCGCCTGTGCCTGCAATGCGATGTGGATGCTGGACGATTTTCGGGACGACAATGGAGCCACGATTGTCGTGCCTGAAAGCCATCTTTCCGGCCGTCAACCGGACCCGGAACTCTATTCAGAGGCCAATTGGATTCCGGTGGAAGCTCCCGCAAGATCCGTCATGATTTTTGAAGGAAGCACCTGGCACTCCACCGGTGCCAACCGTAGCGATCAGACTCGCATCGGCCTGACCACCAACTTCTGTGCCCCGCAATTTCGACAACAAGAGAATTTATTACTGGGCACTTCCCCGGAGGTGTTGGAAGAAGCCTCAGAAGAACTGCTGGCCTAGATTGGGTATAAATCGTGGTATGGCTATGGAAGCTTGTTGAATACTGCCAAAAGCGAATCGGAGGAAAGCTGGCAAGAAACGGGGTCAGGCTTCGCTATTTCGTTTTTGAATTTTCAATTATGCTTCCATTTAGCGAAATACCGAAGCCTGACCCCTGTTCCTGTTCAAGTCGGATTTGATGCGATTTTGAACACGGTTGCGATCGTTGAGCAGTTGACGTCGATGGCGAATCAGTTTGCGTTGCATCAGTCCTTCTTCACTGGGAACAAAGATGCTTTTGAGCATTCCGCGGGTGAGATAAAATGCCAATTTCTTGCTATCTTTACGGTCGGTTTTGACACGATTGCCCGAAGCTAGAGGAATCAAACTCGGTGGAGTGACACGACAGCAAACTCCCCACTGGCTTAAATGACGATAAAGCCAGTAACCGAAATAAACCGCTTCATAGGCCGCTTCGAAATCGAGCGCTTTGAAGGGACTCAACAGCTTTTTCAACGCCGACCAACTAGCTGGACCCTAGCCGAAAAGGGTTTCGAAAATAGTAAATGTAACCAATTTGATTCTATTGGATTCTCTATTTGATTCAATATGACGAGAAAACGATTTTTTTGTTTTTTATTCGCCCACAGCACAGTTTTTATAGGGAAAAAATCTTTTTTGGACATACTTTCCTCGCCCCTGCTCATATTTCACACTCCCCCATTGAATATTCAGGCCGCTTGTTTGAGTTGTCTTTTTTTCAACTCAATCATTTTGCAAAAATTATAGGTTAATGCTTTTTCCAGCAACTCTGCCCGAACGTTTTCAATCCCTCTGCGCATAACTTGTCCGAAATGGAAACGATGCTTAAGATGAAACATCAACGACTCTGCAGCAGATCTTCCATTTCGTGATTCCAAATAGATTTCACTTTCCCATTCTTCAATCGGGGTCATCTTTTTTCCCTTTGCCCCACTAATACTAAAAACCTTAACGCCTTTGCCCATCCACTTTTCTCTGATCGCCTGATTGGCATATCCATCATCAAGGCTCACTTCAGAGGGAATGGTGATGGTGCATCGCAAATGTTCAACAAGGGCAGGGTCGAGTTGCCCTGAATCAGCAGCATTGCCCTCCGGAGTAATTAACACGGAAATAAAACCATTTCCGCTCCTTCCTAATTGAGGCTTATATCCGATAAGCGCTTCTCGATCTCCCTTTTGAATATAAGCCGAGCTCTGATCGGAAAGACTCAATACTTTCTCAGTAGAAGGAACCTTCTTTTCTTCAAAAACTCTTTGATGACAGTAGATGATTACCCGTTGCAAATTAGAAATATCTTCATTCATCATTTCAATGAGGCGAATCAAACGCGTTTTCCGAGAAGGGGGGAGAAGAGCTTTTTGGGCACGGATATCCACCTTTGCCATTTCTTTTAAAAATTTCCCATGAGCGCTTTGAGCTTTCTTCAATAGGGTTTTGTAATGTTTTTTTCGCTTCGTTTTACTGTCCTTTTTACCTGTCTCAAAAGCCATCATCTTAGAGAGCTTATTCATCTCCTTGATGAGGAAATCAAAATTTCTTTCACTGATCTCAGCGATTCCAAATGTATCAAGGGAACGCCCTCGATGGTAGCTTCGCTCCACGAGACGAGTCAATATCGACGAATCAGTAGGCCAAGCTGTATTTCCTTTTACAGAGGTGCTATCCAGTTTTAAAATATCAAAATCGTCCAACTCTTCATCGAGAACCATTCGAATTTGAGCATCGAAAATAAACTGTCTGGTCTCGTTGCTGACAGCATTGACATTATCAAGGATTGTACTCGCTCCCGGCATTTTCAATCCACGGTTGAGCAGAAGCAGATGCAGTGTGATTGACTCTGAAAGAAATATTTGGGCCGTTTGGGATTTGATACTTCCTAAATATCCCCGAATCATCATAAAAAGGTAGACTAAAAAAGCCGACATCCGAGGACACCCTATTTCCAGCCTCAGTTCTTCCGGCTTCAATTCCTCATCTTCCACGGGAAGATGAGGAAGCCATGGATTCCGGGCTTCCTGCCATCGTTTATCCTCTAAACGCTCTTTCTTTTTATTTCTTGCGTATTTCTCCAAATCCTGTTCAATTTTGTCCAATATCTCCGGCTCTCGCTCAGACAATTGATCAAGTTCTGATAAGAAATTTTCAAATTCTGTATCAGGAGCGCTTAAAATAAGATGTTTTTCTGCTCGAATGAATGGTTTCATTTTGGGTGCCATAATTCTTAATATTGAAGTTATTCACAGTTATTTCAATGAATTATGGCACTTTTTAACCTCAAGTTTAAAGATATAATTCTAAAAAATACCTTAAAATACCTTTTCGGCTAGGATCTAGCTGGGATCGACTGACTGCTCATCTCGCAATCAAAGCTCCGAAAGGGTACGTGAAAACTCTTCTTATGCACGTCAATGCCAACAAAAAGAATTTGGCCTGATAATGATTCAATGTTATCTTTTTTCATGACAGTCTCCTTTAAAAGGGTTGTTTATAGTTTGATAAACTTCATTTTTATCACAACCCTCGGAGACTGTCTGTTTTACATAGTAACTAGTGCTTGGCCGAAAATACTCAAATTCCTGATATTCATTGACAATTCTTCAATTTCACAGGATGAAGATTGGTTTGATGCAGTGTTCAGATGGCCAAAATCAGCAAAAAATGGGATTTTTATGAGTTTCTCCAAAATCTTCGTTTCTTAAAAATAGGTGAATACCATTAAATATCAAGTAAAGTCTTTCATTAATTATATCAAGATGATAAACTGATATTTGTGACGCGAAGATTTGAAAAAACCCGAGTTTGCGCCACCTCGCATGAAGGGTCAATCGTTGCAGTTACAGTATCTTCTGACTGGTTTCTTTCGTTTTTCCGTAAATCTTCAAGATTTGAAATTTTATGCGCACCATACGTGAGCCCCAGATGCAGTTCGGCGAAGTCGACGTTGCCGCCATCGAGTTGGATCTAAAATCCCGTGATGACTTCCCTCCTATCCTTAGTGGTTTGCAATACATATACGCCACGCCAGCATTACGCGCATCGGTATTCAAGGTTCCGGAACGGGTCATCCCCTCGCGAAGCGGTTCGGGCCTGAGCAACGAAGACAGGCATCGCAAAGCGGACCCCCGTCTTGGTCGTCCCGGGATGGAGCAGTGGAAGATTCTGGTGCTTGGCGTACTGCGCCTGGGTCTCAACACCGATTACGACCGCATCCATGAGTTGGCTAACCATCAAAAGCTCAGGCCCTCCACTTCGAAAGTTGAGCAAATAAAGCGTGCCCGTGAAGAAAAGAGGCGCAAGGAATATCTCAAATACGTCCTCATGGCCCAAGCGTATCACCTGCGGGTCCGGACAAACCTGGAACTTTTGGAAAAACGGGTGCGCTCCCCCTTGAAACTGCTGCGCTTGCGGGAGTACATGGGCTCTGCAAAAAAACTCATGAGCCAAATCATCCGCAGGGTGCGCTTCAACGAAACCATCCCTCATCATGAAAAAATCTTTTCCATCTTCGAGCCCCACACCGAGTGGATCAGCAAGGGCAAGGCGGGAGTGCCGGTGGAACTCGGACTCGGGGTCAACCTCATTGAGGAACAGCATCAATTCATCCTTCACCATCAAGTGATGCGCAGGCAGACCGATGAGAAGGTGGCCGTGGAAATCGTCGAAGAAACCAAAAAACGCTTTGCCGAGCTTGCGGTCGTGAGTTGGGACAAGGGCGCTCACAGCCCACAGAATCAGCGTGAACTCAAAGCACTGCGGATCTTGTCGTGCTTCCCAAAAAAGGCAAGTTGAGCAAAGCAGACCGGCAGAGAGAAGATTCCCGGGAATTCAAACTCCTGCACCGCCAACACTCTGCGGTCGAATCCGCCATCAACGCCCTGGAAACGCACGGACTCGATCAATGTCCTGATCATGGAATCCAGGGTTTCGAACGCTATGTCGCTCTGGCTGTGCTTGCAAAAAACATCCACCGTCTCGGCACCGTCCTGCGTGAACAACAAAAAGAATGGCAGCGTCGTAAACGAGGACCCTACAAAAAAGCAGCCTGAACCAAAGGACGACTCCCCATTCTAAAATAAGAGGGGAGGCCGGGAGCGAGTGTCCAAAAAAAGGGGGGTTAACAAAAAAGCGGAGATCTCAAAGAAAAATAGCTTCAGCAATCTAAAATATGGCTTGTTCAAGAACGGATGTTCTCGCGAGTTCTACACCTCCTATTAGTAAAATTGTATTTTTCTGTCAGGCACTATTTATACGCATAAAAACGGACGAGGGAATAGAGGGATTCGGAATAGCGGATCCCAGGCCTGCCCACGCTATCCGTGTTATTGTCGAGCGTGAACTGAAAGAATTATTGATAGGGCAGGATCCTTTCAACATAGAGAAGATATGGAATGAAATGTTCTGGAAAATTCGTAATTATGGTCGCAAAGGCGTTGCCATCCAGGCGCTCTCTGCCATCGATGTTGGTTTATGGGATTTGAAAGCGAAAGCATTAGGAGTTCCGCTTTATCGTTTACTTAATCCGAGGTACGACAGTGTCCCCGTCTATGGTTCGGGTGGCTGGACAAATATGACTGAGGAAGAGCTGATTGAAGAAGCCACCGGATTTGTCGAGCAGGGCTTTTCCAAAGTCAAAATGAAGGTGGGAATGAATTTTGGGCAGGAGGAAAGGGAAGATATAAAAAGGCTAGCCGCTGTCAGAAAAGCGGTAGGCGACGACATTGAAATTTATGTGGATGCAAACATGGGCTACAACGTGAAGCAAGCTATCAGAATGACACGGATATTTGAGGAATATAATGTCGGCTGGCTGGAAGAACCTGTGCTCGCTGATAATATTGAAGGGCTCGCTGAAGTCACCAGGGCCTCCGATATACCGATCGCCACCGGAGAGAATGAATATACCAGACACGGATTTAAAGAACTTATTGCTAAGAGGGGAGCCGATATCATTCAGCCTGATGTTGCCAGAGTCGGAGGAGTGACAGAATGGATGAAAGTTGCTGCATTAGCGGATTCCTTTGGTCTCCAGATTGCCCCCCATGGCATACCTGAAGTCCATTTGCACTTGTGTATGGCCATAGCTAATCTAAAAGTCGTGGAGTATTTCGATGGAGGTTGGGGCAGTGTCGGGAAGGCGAACTTCTTTACGGAAATACCTCTCCCGGTGAACGGAATGTGGACACCTTTCCCTGATAAACCCGGCCTGGGATTTGAATTAGATCCGGATGCCGTAGTCAAGTATAGGATAGACTGATTTATTACTCATGAGTCGTGAGTTCTAATGTCATCCCGGACTTGATCCGGGATCCAGTCTTCGTAACCCCTTGAAAATACACTGGATTCCTTGTCAAGCCAGGAATGACGCAACATTCGATATTGAGTTAATAATTTCAATGACTTACGAGAACTCTTCACTGACGAGTTTATTATAAGGAGAAATAAAATGAGACTGAAAGATAAAGTGCTGATTGTCGCCGGGGCTGGCCCGGGGATTGGGAAGCTACGGTCAAAATTGCTGCTGAAGAAGGAGCGAGTATTGCTGTGGGCGTCGTTTATACCCCGGGGTTCCATGAAAAAACGGTGTCGCAGACGAAAGCCCTCTACCCGGAACGGTTTGAAGAGTTCGAGGGAACCGATCGCGAGTGGCTGGAAAATCGAGTAAAAACCGCCACCCCGCTGGGGCGATCGCAGACTGGAGAGGATATAGGACACATGATCGCCTTCCTCCTTTCAGAGGAAGCCAAAAATATCACCGGCCAGTCCCATTATATCGATGGGGGCAGGTTTATGTAAAACCAATCGGAAAGGGGACATAAAAAAGACAAATTAATATTTGACCCCTTAATAAGTTAATTGAAGGAAGAGATCAATCCAATTCTGTGAATGAAGTAGAAAAGAGTGTTGAGGCCTGTCAAGGGATGTTTGATCAAATCATCCATGAGGTATTGGGTGCTAAAGATCAAGAAGCCCATCAGGTGGAATCATCCATTTTTAGGAGTTTATTGAGTGTGGGTTTGTTATTGCTGAAGCTCTATTTCGCTAATCAGGATCAAGGCGATTATGGGCCATCGATTGAGACGAAGCAAGGTATTGCCAAACCTGTGATTCGGAAAGGTATTTTTTGTAGAGCAAATGAGTTATCCTATCAGGTATCATAGAGCAATCTCATTTCAAGGAGGTAGTGATGCCGATGGTAGCAGAATCTTTTAAATTAATCCGTCAAAGCGAAGCAGTGGTGAAAGAAGCCTTAAATTCGGGAGTGGTGGATCAGATTTTGGGCACCCAACTGAGTGTGGCCGATGGCTATGTGCTGTGTAGTATGTAAGATGGTTTTTTGGAGGAATGGTTATCGCACTTTCCCGATCCTCGTCAGGAAAAAGAAATTAGTGAGAAGGTCATTTTAGTGGGCAGTTTAGCCGCAGCTTTTCAGGGGGTTTCTCTCCGAAAGTGGCGTACCCTTTGCTCTGCGTAGCCGAACTTTGTTGGAAGAATTGGGCTATGGGGTGGAGGTATTGGAGCGTGGCAATGGCATCACGCGCCGTGGGACCGAGCAGGAATTAGCCTTTACTCCTGACGCCATTCGCAAGTATTTGCGGCAACAGCGTGAAAAGGAGCCCCCCCCGTGATATGAGCGCCGATGAGCATCCTGAGGATCTTCAAATCGGCTTTAGTTTTGTCCAATGGTATAATGAGCAGGTGGGGCCTGGTTTTCGTCAGCGCTATGGCAAGGTCGTTCATGCCTTTGACGGCACTAAATTGCCGGTCTGTTTTGAAAATGATTGCTATGAAGGCAGTGGGATCCTCAAGGAGGATGATGGCACTTTGGTGCGGGGCTATAAAGCCGGCTTACTCAAATCCTACCTCGATGAAGCCGATGTCTTGACGGGCGTCGAGTTAGGACCGATTCAGCGCCATGATCTGGTACTAGCCAAGCGTTTGTTACTGAGCACGCCTGTCCTCAAACCAGGCGATACGCTCATTTATGATCGCGGCTTGATAGACACGACATTATTGAATGCATTGAAAAAGAAGCGTCAAGTAGATGTCATTGTGCCGATTCGTTCTAACATGGAAGTGCTCAAAGAGGCCATCGCTGTGAGCCAGTTGGCTGAAGAGCAAGCCCCAGGAAAAGGAAAAACGATCTGGCGGGAGCATCCCGGAATTGAAGGTCAACAAGTCACCTTAGTGAGGGACTTGAAAGCTGCCTGGCAGGGATGCGAAGTTGAGATCAATGGCGCTTTGGTGCGATGGCAAAAGCCCGGTGGGAGTTTCGAATATCTGCTCTTTATCTGCAGCAATCTCAAACTCACCGCAGCGCAAATTCTCCTCACTTGCCAGTTGCGAGACGAGATTGAGGAAGACAATAAACAAGTCAAATGTTCTTGGGAAGGAACGCTTTTTTCCACCACCAATCTCATCTACATTGTTTTTCATCTGCTCATCACGCTGGCCGCTTACAGTTTGTTTGTTTATTATAACGGCACCAAAGCGGGAAAACGCTTCTCCCAAAAAACCATTCAGCAGGCCAAACGCGAAGAAGGCCATCCCAAAAACATTCGTATTATCCTTGTGGCCTGGGGATGTTTTGTCATCTTGAGACCGGTTGAACTGCTCTGGTGGCTACTCCACGTGCCTGAGAATGCTCAACAAAAATTGAAACAGCAAATTGAACCCTGGGTCCAAAACACCAGCGATCTGTGGCCTTTTGAGTTCTCTTGAGTGAACCAAGACTCATCCAACCACAGCCTGCATCTCCTCTATACAAAACAGGGGATCGCCGTGTCCGCAATGCAACCAAAACAGAGCATTCCTCCTCGCTTGGGAAATATGGGAAAGGAATTTTCTGCTCAAAAGGTCATTGAAAACAAAATCATCGCTCTCAGGCAAGGATGAAAAAATTACCACTAACGATGAAACAAAAAAATAAGGAACCTTTCCGAATCACAGTTTTATTTGAGGTGTTTTATAAAGAGTTAAATAGCGATTCAGGTTCCGCTTTTATAAAGGCATGTAAGACGTTTTTCTCGTCTTCCTCCCAATCACAGTTTTATTTGAGGTGTTTTATAAAGAGTTAAATAGCGATTCAGGTTCCGCTTTTATAAAGGCACGTAAGACGTTTTTCTCGTCTTCCTCCCACTCGGACTCGGGTTTTGACGGTTACCCCAAACGATCTTCATAACCTCCATGCCAAAAAAAACAAGGCACTAACGACGTTCTTCCTGGTTTCAAAAAGTGGCTGGAGCCCTGGAACCAAGAGAAATTCTTAAAAAATCAGGATTCCTGCAAAAAAATCTAGGAAATGTAGAAATAGTGCTGATATTGGCCAAAAATGGTGGAGTATTTAATTCAGAGATCTATTATTTTCAATTTCTTTGAAGAACGGATGGGTTAGATGAGTAACCGCATTTGTATTAGACATTACAGCAAATAATAGGATATAATGGGAAGAAATGAAATTAGCAGGAAAATTCGAAGTCATCATCGTCAGCGCCGGGATCACCGACTGCATCAACTATTTGGTCGAGCATAACCACGCCTGTATTGAGGCGACCGAGGATGCCCAGGACGATTGGGTCGCTCACGTCAATGAGATGGCCGGTAAAACCCTGCTCGTGACCTGCCATTCGTGGTATCTGGGGGCCATCCCGGCAAACCCCGGGTCACTATGACCTTGCTGAAGGGCTTCCCGCCCTACGTTGAAAAGTGCAAAGCGGTCGTAACCAACGGGTATGAGGGGTTTGTGTTGTCGTAATCACGGCTGAAAATACGATGGGAAGCGACGGACTTCGTTTGGCCGACGCCTGGACAGCGGAAGGCTCGGAACACTTGCTGATAGTCCGCGGCAATTCCTGGTACGTCGGCGCGAACATTCCCGGCAAGCCACGAGTCGTATCGCCCTTTACCGGAAGCAACGTGATGTACCGGGAACGCTGCAATGCTGTCGTTAAGGCGAACTACGAGGGCCTGGAATTCAGCGGCTGATAACGAAGATGATCTGTTTCTTGCTTCCCCCCTTTGCTAAAGGGAGGAACGAGTTTTCGGCCAAGCACTAATTAGTCGCTGTCGCGAAAAGCATTTAGGTATCAGGTATTAGGTTTTAGCTTTTGAATTACTACTGATATTATAAGTTTTTTAAAGAGCTAATGCCTTAAACCTAACACCTAACACCTATTTCACGACAGCGACTAATTATTAAATAGGAGACAACATAACAGAGATTTGGAGGGCAGACATTATGGACATTTTCGAAGGGAAGGTTGGGCTTGTGACGGGCGGGGGCAGCGGGATCGGTCGCGGCATCTGCCTGGCACTCGCCGATGTAGGCGCAAACCTGATCGTCGCGGACATCGACCTCGACAACGCGGCGTGAGTCGCGGAAGAGGTGACGGGCAAGGGGGTTCGGGGGATACCCGTTCATGTCGACGTAAGGAAAACGGATTCCGTCGCCGCACTCGTCGAGACGGCGGTGCGGGAGATGGGCGGCGTCGACATCGTGCGCAACAACGCCGGGGTCTTCCTGGGCGGCGAGATGCGAGACACCACCGAAGAAGACTGGCGCTTCGTCATGTCAGTGAACCTCGACGGGGTCTTCCGGGTCAGGCAGTGCTTTACCAAGCTCCTGCGTGAGCAGAACCGAGGGGGACACATCGTGAACACGGCCTCGATCAGGGGCTTCCTGCCCAGCGCCCGCTCCGTCGCCTATAGCGCCAGCAAGTTCGATTTCGTCGCATACAGCGAGGCATTGCGTGCTGACCTCGAACCCGATGGAATCGGAGTCTCGACCCTGTGCCCCGGAGATACCGTCACCAACCTGGCGGACTCCGACCGACTGCGCGACCCCGGAGAGCAGGCAGGCGTTAAGTCCCAATTCGTGTGGGAAGACATTCGCTGGGGACTGCAACCGGAAGAAGTCGGCGAGATGGTCGTGTCGGGCATTCGCGAGAATGCCGCGTACATCCACACCCAAGACTGGAGCGAGGCCTTTGCCGACCGGTTCCAACGCGTGCTGAAGGACTTCGAGGGGAAGGGCTTGAAGCGGACTCGGCGTCTGGAACAGGAATAAGAAGCCGGCGGAATGTTATTGAGAGATTCAGAATACAAAGGAGCCCTTACCTATGACACTTGACCGTGCGACGAAACAGTTCATTCAATCGATAGCCGACCCCGACGCCAAAAAGCTGAAAGAGATGACGCCCGAGGAAGCGCGTGCCTATAGCAGATCTCTGGCCGAGACGGCCGGACCCGCTCCGCCGATTGCTCGTGTCGAGGAGCACACGCTCGAACGAGAGGGCGGGAACGATGGCCTCCGGGTGCTGGTCCCGATCGACCCGCCCGAGGGCGTGATCGTTTACTACCACGGCGGCGGTTGGGTGATCGGGTCGATCGACGAGTACGACACGTTGGCGCGCAAGCTGGCCGAGCGCACGTCATGCGCCGTGGTGCTGGTAGAATACCGGCTGGCGCCCGAGCACCGTTATCCGGTCGCAGTCGACGACTCGTATGCCGCACTGGAGTGGACTGCCGCGCATCTGCAAGAAATTGCCGGGGGCGAGGTACCGCTGTTCGTGGCCGGCGACAGCGCCGGGGGAAACCTCAGCGCTGTGGTCGCGGTCCGCGCGCGCGACCGCAATGGTCCCGAGATCGCGCTGCAGATCCTCATCTACCCCGTCACCGACGCAAATTTCGATCGGCCATCGTACACGGATCCCGATAACGCGTTGCTGCTGACCAGAGAGGCGATGATCTGGTTCTGGGACCACTACGTGCCCGAGCCCGCGCAGCGTGCCGAACCAGACGCCTCGTCGTTGCAGACGCCGGACCTTTCCGCTCTTCCGCCGGCCGTAGTGCTGACAGCGGAATACGACGTGTTGCGTGACGAGGGCGAGGCCTACGCGGAGCGACTTGCCGACGCGGGCGTGCAGGTCGACCTGCAGCGCTACACGGGACAGATCCATGGGTTCTTCACGCTGCAGATGCTGCCGGGCAGCGAACGTGGGTATCAGCAAGTCGTGAAGGCGATCCGAGCGCACATCGTGCGGCGGCAGCGGCCAACAGCAACTCAGAAAACATCCGCTCAGAACATCTGAACTGACCGGTATGAAAGGAAGAACGAAGATGTCAAACAACACCAATAGCGCACACTTCGACGCCGTTGTGATCGGCGCCGGATTTTTGGGGCTCTACATGCTCCACCGCCTGCGCGATGAGCTGGGTATGTCGACGCAGGTCTACGAGGCGGGCAGCGGCGTCGGCGGCGCCTGGTACTGGAATCGCTACCCCGACGCACGCGTCGATTCCCTGAGCTACGTCTACTGCTACTCATTCGACGAGGATCTGCTCCAGGAATGGAACTGGAGCGGGCAAGTTCCCCGTGCAGCCCGAGGTCTTCACGTACCTCAACCACGTCGCCGACCGCTACGATCTACGTAGCAATATCCAGTTCAACACGCGCGTCACAGCCGCCCACTTCAACGAGGCAGACGGTCACTGGGAGGTCGAAACCGACCACGGAGACCGGGTCACGGCGCACTACCTGATCACCGCGATCGGTTGCATCTCGGCCAGTCAGATCCCGAATATTCCGGGTCTCGAGAGCTTTACGGGTGAGTGGTACCACACCGGCGGCTGGCCCCATGATGGGATTGACTTCGAAGGCAAACGCGTCGGCGTGATCGGCACAGGCTCGAGCGGCGTGCAGGCGATCCCGGTCATCGCCAAGGAAGCCGGACACCTGACGGTCTTCCAGCGTACGCCCCAGTACATGGTGCCGGCGCGCCACCACACCGTCGATCAAAAGTTCCTGGCGCAAGTCAAGGCCAACTACGCCGAGATCTGGAAAACGTGCAAGACTAATCGCAGCGGCCATCCCTACGACGAACCGGAGCGTTCCACGCTCGAGGCAAGCGAAGAAGAACGCCGGGCAACGTACGAATCCGCCTGGGTCAAGGGCTTCAACAACTTCTTCTTTGCGTTCACCGACATCCAACGCGACCTGCGCGCGAACTACACGGCCTCCGAGTTCATTCGCTCCAAGATCCGCGAGATCGTGAAGGACCGGAAGACCGCCAAAAAGCTGTTCCCCCGAGACCATCCCCTCGGCTCGAAGCGGCCGCTGATCGACACCGATTATTTTGAGACCTACAACCGCGACAACGTCGACCTGGTGGACATCCGGCACTTCCCAATCGAGGAAATCACGCCGACGGGGATGCGAACCGCAGACGGCCAGGAACATGAACTCGACATCATCGTCTTCGCCACCGGTTACGACGCGATGACGGGCAGCTTCTTCAAAATGGAAATCCGCGGTCGCGGCGGCCTTGAATTGAAAGAGAAGTGGAGCGAGGGACCCAAGACCTACCTCGGCCTGGCAACCGTCGGTTTCCCGAACTTGTTCATGATCACGGGGCCAGGCAGCCCATCGGTGCTGTCCAACATGCCGGTCGCGATCGAGCAGCACGTCGAGTGGCTCTCCGGCTTCGTCGAGTACCTGCGCGAACGCGCGATCGACGTGGTCGATGTGGATACGGAGGCCGAGGTCGAGTGGGTGGCTCACGTGAACGAGCTCGCTGAGGAGGGGCTGTTCTTGCTGGTCGATTCGTGGTACCTCGGGGCGAACATCCCCGGCAAGCCGCGTGTGTTCATGCCGTACAGCGGTGGCATGATAAACTACCGCGAGCTCTGCGACGCGAGCGCCGCCGACGGTTACTCTGGCTTTGCGATGAACAAATCATTCGAGCCCCAGTTGTAAATCAGGGGACATAATACCGTTTTCTAAAATATAGGAACATAAAATCGGTTGATCTGCTTCCTGAATGAGTTTTTCCTGGACTTGCTCGAATGAGATTTCGGAATTGATCATTTTCGGCTTCGCGGTATCACAATCTTCAAAATAGGTGAGTCCTTTGAGGTAGAGAATTGGGTTAAATTGAAGGTACTTGTTTTCTGCCGCCTCAAAATTCGATAGTCTCCCTCTTGAGTATTGAGAGAAATGATTTATTCTTTCTCCTTAACCTATTGAGGAGAATAGAGATGCCAGCATTCGCGAACCCCGGAGATTTTTGTCCTAACGAGCAGTGTGGTGATTATGGCAAACTGCAGAAAGATCAGGAGAGCGCCAATATCACGAAATTTGGTAAAACCAAAGCCGGTTGCCAGAGATATCAATGCACCAGTTGCGGCAAAACCTTTACCGAAACCAAGGGAACGATCTTCTATCGTCGTCGTACTGCCAGAGCAGCCATCATCGATACGCTGGCCCAAGTGGCCGAAGGCGACCGGATTAGTAGTCTCTCCCGCAGCAAAGGGTATAAAGAAGATACCATCCAAGATTGGATTCAAGCAGCCGGTGAGCATGCCGAGTCGATTGAAAATGTTTTGTTTAAAGAGTATTCGATTCAACGAGGCCAGCTTGATGGCCTCTGGTCCTATGTCAAGAATAAAGGTGAAAAAAAACTTATCAGGAGACCGAAGAAAGCGGAACCTTCTGGCGATCGACAATGATTGAGATTGATAACCGCTTGCGCGTGGCTCACGGGATTGGCAAAACCGAAACCCATGCCAGCGTCGAAGTCTTTGAAAGGCTTCAACGACGAGGTCATCCGGATGCGCCACCGCCCACCGTTTCTGACGGATGGGGTGGGATTGATGAAGCCATGGTGGCCGTTTATGGTAAAGTTCCCCAATATGCAGGCATCAGGCGTCCCCCCACGCTCAAACAACCGCAAGCGGGCTGGCAATATTTGCAAGTGATAAAACAACGTGAAAATGGACAGGTGAACGGAACTCGATTAAAAGTGGTCTTTGGAGAGGAGGAAGTTGTCTTACAAACGTTAGGAAAAAGTACCTCCTATGTGGAATGAACTCATCTGACGATGCGGCATTTTAATGGCCGCTTAGCCCAAAAAACACTCGCTTTCTCCAAAGTCCTGCGCATGTACCAGGCTTCCGCCGCTTGGCAAGACCTCTATTATAACCTGGGGCGTTCTCTGAAAACCTTACGACTCAAAGTGCTCGACGATCCAAGACGGCGATGGCAACCTCGCACACCCGCAATGGCTGCTAGCTTAACAAATCATATCTGGACTGTCAAAGAACTTTTAACCGTTATTGCCCCTCCCAACACTTGAGAGGGAGACTATCTAATAGGAGATAAGCAGGAAAGTCAGTTTGTCAAGTCCTTTCAATCAGTTAGGCCTGATTCGAGATAGATTCAGTGGGACACACCCATTATTCATAGTATTAACAACGACTAGCGTGAGCTGCGGCAGACCAAAGAAGACGTTCGTCAAAGAGATATATACTACTCGATTGAGCTTGTTTGCTACCTCTCTGATTGTTGAAGACTTCCAGTCGAAAGCGATCATTCCAATTTACCGTTTGTTGACCCAGCGGGTGTCACGAAATGATACATTTTGCATAATCGGCGAAAGGGACTGACTGCCTGTTTGGATGGCCAGAGGCAGATGATGGTTCATCAAACGGAAGGCATGAATGCGATGATCAAAACGTGCATGACCCTCTGCCAGCAACTTGTAAAAATAATGATAATCGGGATGCTCGAAAAAATGGCTGGTCCGCCATTGCCACGGAGCATGATATGATAAAAGGCGCCGGAGAAGTAAAGACGAGTTTGCGGGACATTGGCAAAATCGGCTGAAGGGAGAAACTTAATAAATATCATAACTCCTATTTCCCAAAATCGCAAGCCTGACCCCGTATCTGACCAAGGACGGAAATAAGTGAAAAAATAAATGTTGACTTCTTTATCTCAATAAAGATAAAGAAAATAATTTCCAAAGACGAAAGAACAATTTGGTGAGTCGCCGTATTTAAAAATATCAGGATATACCAATATTCAAGTTATTTAAGGATAAATTCAAGTGAAAAAATTAATGTTGGCTTCTTTATCTAAATAAAAGATATAATTTCCAAAAGCGGAAGGACAATTTGGTGAGTCGCCGTATTTAAAAATATTTTGACAAAAGGTTAAAATGATAGTAGCATCCCAAGTCCCAAATTTCAAGTCCCAAGTCCTAAATATACAGGTTCATTGGCTTGTACCCCCGGTGTCTTCTCGACTTCAGGGAGAGATCCTTGAGATTCCTCGTTCCAAATTACAATTCCAAGTTCCAGGATAGAAAGGGCAATGGGGAATTTGGAAAATCATCGGCGCCTGAGAGCGTCATTATTTTGTTTATTTTTTTAAGGAGATCGCTATGATGCAATCAAGTCAGCAGAAAATGAATTTTATTACTTCAACTTTTCATAAGGAAGTTAACATGTTGAATTCACGAAAGCGGAATTGGTCCGCTTATTTTTCTCAATCAGTCTCAATAAATGGAGGATATATGAATAATATCAGTAAAAAAATGATGACCTTGTTGGTCGTGTTGTTTGTAGCAGGCGCGGTGTCTGCTGCGGAAATGGTGACCTTAAAGCTGAAGAAACTCGATGGCACGGAGGTCACCAAAGAAGTGGAAAAACCGCAATATGGCGGATCCATCACTGACCTCATGCGGGCAGGGCTCGGGGTGTGGGACCCGATGGGGGGACGCCATATTGCCCATATGACTCTCCCGATATATGACAATTTTTGGCAGATGGACTGGACGAGAGGATCCTCGGGGACCGGTGAGGCGCGCTTTACCGATGTGTACCCCCTTTGGTCGTATGCCACAGGAGGAGTGGCCGAGCATTGGGAATTCACAGATGGCAATAGCATGAGATTAAGAATCCGCACGGGCATACACTTCTGGAATAAGGAGGATGTCGTCCAGCCTCATGACCAGTTGGCGTCTGCTTACGGACGAGAAGCCGATGCCGAGGATGTCGCGTTTGCCCTCAATTTGAATAGTTCCCTTTGGGGTCAGCCCTACAAAGCGGTGCCTCTGGATAGGCGTAACCTTCTCATCCAGTGGGAGCTAGCTAACTACAAAGCGGTGCCTCTGGATAGGCGTAACCTTCTCATCCAGTGGGAGCTAGCTAACTATACCTCCATGCCACAGTGGTGGGTTTCTGTCTTTGCAGCTGTGTTACCCCGAGAACTCGGAGAACTGGACCGGAAAGATTGGAAAAATACCTTGGGTACCGGTCCCTTCATCCCCAGCAATTATGTCAGTGGGGGGACGACCACTTTTAAAAAGAACCCGAACTACTGGGATTATGATCCCCTCCATCCCGAGAACCGGTTGCCTTATCTCGATGGCATGAAGATGGTTCACTTTTCCGGGGATTGGGGAGTACAGGTGGCAGCGCTGCGTACCGGCAAACTGGATAAGATTGCTCCCTGGTATGGGGTTCCACACGATTACGTGATTGAACTGTCGCAGACCAACCCCGAGGTGCTGCACGCCCCTTCCTCGGCAAATGTATTGCACATGCCCGTACGGCAGGACCTGGAGCCCTGGAGTGATCAGCGGGTGCGCCACGCGGCCATGCTGGCTATCGACCAACAGGGGATTGTTGACGATTTCTATCAGGGAAACGCGGAGATTGTACACAATTTGACCTACAAGGGGCAAGAGCCCTATTATATGACCTTGGAAGAAAAACCCGCGGATGTTCGGGAACTCTTTGGCTATAACCCGGAAAAAGCGAAACAGCTTCTGGCCGAAGCCGGCTATCCCAATGGCTTTGACACCGAGATAGTGACGGCGGTATTCCCCGAGGAGTCGGAAATGTTTGCCGGTTACCTCTCCGCAGTGGGAATTAACGCCGAAATCAAGGTGATGGATCTCACAGCGCTGGAGAATCTGCTGATGAAGCCAGGGCACTTGGGAATGGCGGTTAAAGACTCCGGCTCCCCTGGTTTGAGCCCGTGGCACTGGCTGACCTTTGATCTGAATGCCACGATGCCCCATGTCGGCCATATCACCGACCCGTCTTGGGATGCCAACTTTAAGGACGCGACATCGACGGCCGACCCTGAGGAGCGGCTTGAAAAATGGAAAGCGATCAATGTCACCGCTATGCGCAACAGTTGGGCATTGTTCTCTGTGGCGTATTATCCACACAACTACTGGCAGGCTTGGTTGAAGAACTATCATGGAGAACAGGGATTCTCGCTCAATTTCTGGTACACCAACAAGTTCCTCTGGGTGGACTGCGCCTTGAAGAAAGAAAAAAGCGGTCGCGAGTGTAATGACTGATATCTCAACTCCCCCTTTTTTTCAAAGGGGGAAATGGGCTGTCGGTTATATTAGGTGGTTGAGCAGTAACGGAGTTTTTATTCACATAAAATCCAAGAGTTAATCTCTATGGATGTGTCATCCCGGTCCCGGATCAAGTCCGGGATGATCCGGGATCCAGAAATCGAGGATTGAAGTAATGGATTCCGGCTCGGGGGCCGGAATGACAAAGGAGAAAAAACTCCGCTACCCCTCAGATAGTTGGACGTGATTTTCTGTTTTTGTCATTCCTGGCAATCCCGGACTTGATCCGGGACCAGGAATCCAGAGATACGCAACGCTATATAGTTACTGGATCCAGAATAAAGTCCGGGATGACAAATCATTATTTTCTGTTTTTGTCATTCCTGGCGATCCCGGACTTGATCCGGGACCAGGAATCCAGAGATATGCAACGCTATATAGTTACTGGATCCAGGATCAAGTCCGGGATGACAATTCATTGAAATCATTAATAATTCTAAAAAGCAAAAAAGAAAATCACAGACTACTAGGCAAGGGGGATCATGCAAGCCTATATCATCAGAAGGGTTTTACTGATTATTCCCACCCTTTTCCTGATTTCGATCATCGTCTTTTTCACCCTGCGTTTCATTCCGGGCGATGTCGTCGACCTGCTGGTCGCGCAACTGGCGATGGGGGGTGGGGACGTGAAGGAACTCCGCAAGCTGTTGGAGCAACAATTGGGGCTTGATGCGCCTGCTTATGTCCAGTATGGAAGGTGGATCACCGGGGCCTTGCAGGGCGACTTTGGCAAATCACTGTGGACCGGCACCCCTGTCTTTGAGGATATCCTCATGAGACTGCCGGTCTCGGTGGAACTCGGCATTTTGACCATCCTCATCGGATTTATTGTCAGCTTGCCGGTAGGAATACTTTCCGGGATGCGTCCCGGGTCAACGACTGATAATATTCTGCGCAGTTTTGCTATTCTCCTCATCACCATCCCCACGTTCTGGTTGGCCACGATGATCCTCCTCTACGCGGCCCTATGGTGGCATTGGTCGCCCGTATTGACCTATGTTGAATTCTGGGAGGACCCCCTCACCAACCTGGGAATTATGATCATCCCGTCCCTGCTCATGGGGATGTGGTTCTCCGGCTTTACCATGAGAATGACCCGCACCCTGATCCTGGAGGTGTTGCGGCAGGACTATGTACGGACGGCCTGGTCCAAGGGACTCCGGGAGCGGATCGTGGTGCTCCGGCATGTGGTGAAGAATACCCTCATCCCGCTGGTCACCATTCTGGGCCTGCAAGTCCCGGTATTGATTGGCGGGGCCGTGGTGGTGGAGATCATCTTTTCCCTCCCCGGGGTCGGGGCGCTCCTGGTGGATGCCTTGAAGATCCGCGATTATACCGTCGTTTCCGGCATCAATGTCGTGTTGGCGGGTTTTGTGCTGATCGTCAATCTCCTGGTGGACATCAGCTACGCCTGGCTCGACCCGCGGATTCATTATCGGTAGATATTAGCTGTCAGTTTTTTTGTTTAATCGAAACACTGGTTGTGGTAATCGAGACACCAAGGCCGAGGGGGCAATTCCCCCTCTTCGAATTGATCATCAGTTTTGAGAGGGGACGGTTTCACTTCCGGGAGAAGGAACAGGATAGGGAACTCCTCGACTATAGTGTGTTAGATTGAATAGATTGTCTCCTTTTGGCAAAATACCTCCTCCATTGGGTAGAGCGGAAGGAGGGAAAGAGGGTGAGGTTCAATCCCAGGGAAAGTTTTTGAAATATCTGATGATTTAAACATTTTCCGGAAAGGTTAATATGTTGACACGTGTAGAATTTATTAGCGATATCAAATACTTAGCAGTCAGGGAGACCCCGGTACCTATAGAGTCCGTAGAGTTGGAGGAGCAGGGGTATACTATTGTACGCAAAGCCTTCAACGCCAAGGAGTTGAAAGCGCTCAGAACAGAGATCAATAAGGTTTACGACGAACGGCAGCCTGATAGCCGGTATCGTGATAAACTTGGTTTGAAAGACAGTCACCATTTCCGCTACGAGATGTATAATCACGGCCCATTGTGTCAGGCCATTGCGGGACGACGGGAGATTCTCGACGTGATTGAGCCTCTGCTGGGGGAAGATTGTCACATCATTGCCAATACCTGCTGGAGAAATCCTCCTGGCGAAGTGGGTCAGGCCGGAGCATGGCATCTCGATGGCGGTCCGCACATTCCCCTCCGTCCAGGCCAGGTGTGGCCTGAAAACCTTCCACATCCGGTATTTGCCATCGGAGCCCATATCTTTTTAATCGACTGCCCTCGCAAATGTGGTCCCACCGGGGTGATCCCCGGCAGTCACAAGTCCGGAACACACCCACCGTTGGATCGGCTCTTGGACGAAGAACTGAGTTGGAATGGCGTCAAAGCGAAGCCCTTGATTGCCAAAGCCGGTGACGTGGCATTGTTTGTCTCCGACATGTGGCACCGGCGGCTGCCTACGCAGAAAGGGGATACGGGACGGTTTTTCTTGCAAGTGCACTATGCCAGGCGCGATATCGCCCAACGGGTCAAAACCACGGAGTCGGTGAATCACGTCGATCCAGCCGCTATCCAACGCATCGCTTCGGATCGAGAACGCCGCCTGCTGGGGCTGCACCCAATGCAATTCTACGACGGCTAAAGGGGACTCGGCCCAAAGTCCCGTCTTCAATTAATAAAGTATTCTATGGAAGCAAGCATCGAAACAAAATTTGCGGCAGCTGAGACACCAAAGTCCGGAGGACAAGTTCGAACCTTCATGATCAGACTGTTCCGGGAGAAGAAACTCGGCGCAGCCGGGGCAGTGGTGGTCCTGGCTTTGCTGCTGCTGGGTATTTTTGCCGATGTCATTGCCCCCTATGGCGTCAGCACGATCAATATGAAAGCCCGCTTTGCCGATGCCTCTGCCGAGCACATTCTGGGAGCAGACCAACTCGGCCGGGACCTCTTCAGCCGATTGGTCTTCGGAGCACGAATTTCGATGATTGTCGGAGTCGGAGCGGCGGCGCTCCATCTGGTGATCGCCGTGATCCTCGCCTTGCTCTCCGGCTATTTGGGCGGCAAAGTGGACCTCTTCATTCAACGGCTGGTGGATGCCTTTCTCACCTTTCCTCCCCTCTTCATTATTTTGACTGTGATGACCCTGCTGCCCCAGGGGATCCTATCGGTCATTATCGTGATCGGAGTGTGGTGGGGGATTGGAGGATCGCGTATCCTCCGGGGGGTGGTGCTCAGTGCCAGGGAAAACATGTATGTGGAGGCAGCCCGCTCGGTGGGCTGTGGAACCTGGCGGATCCTCTGGCGACACATCCTGCCGCAACTGGTCGCCCCGATGATTGTGATGTTCTCCACAGCTTTGGGTGCGGCCATCATCACCGAGGCGGAGATCAGTTTTCTCGGATTCGGGATTCCGCCTCCCGAGCCTAGTTGGGGGGGGATGCTCAATATGGCCGGGAAAAAATACATGCTGCGCAGTCCCGATTTGGCTCTGTGGCCTGGCGCTTGTCTGGCGGTGGTGGTTTTCTCGATCAATATGTTCGGCGATGCCGTCAGAGATTTGGTCGATCCCCGACTGAAAGGCGGCACCGGCAATTTAGGCACCGCGAAGAAAGCCGTCCAAAAGTTTTATCGACAATTGAAAAAAACAAACAAACCATAAGGAGTTATCATGACAACACAAAATTGGCCTCAACTGAATACCATTTCCCCCGCCTACCAATTGATCAAAGAACGGGGGCTCGCCAAACACCTGGAAGAGCTGCAAGCCTATGGTTTGACGGTGATTCCCCCTGAAAAAATAGGAGACCCCGGAATTCTGGAGCGCGCCCGGGCAGCGATCCTCAAACTTACCGAGGACCGAACGGGCGTCAAACACGATATCAACACCGGAGAGCACGGCGAATACGATGCGGTAGGTTCCAATGACAGTCAATACCTGATCTTTTCCTTTCTTGAGAGTGACCGGGTTTTCGAAGAAATCATCCAGCACAAGATGACCCTTCCCTTGGTGGAATACTTTATTGGAGCCGCCTGTCAGTTGTCCTCGCTCACCTGTTTCGTCAAATGGCAGAATCCTCACGGTTATGGAGAAGGGCTCGGTTTGCACGACGATACGGGGTTGTATGATGGTCCGCTGCCAGGGGTAGTGCCTCATACCTTCAATACCAATTGGATTCTCACCGACTACACCAAAGACAACGGAGCCTTTTGCATTGTGCCCGGTTCCCACAAACTCTGTAGACATCCCAAACCTGGGGAGGGCATCGAAGACACGGTCCCGATTGAAGCTGAAGCCGGTTCGGTCCTGGTCTTTCACGGCAATGTCTGGCATGGAGCGTTCCCCCGGATCAATCCAGGCCTGCGCTTATCGGTCAATGCCTACTATTGCGGCCGGCACTTCCGGGTTCAGGAAGACTTTCATGGCCGGATCAGTAAGGAAATGCTGGCCCGCAACAATGCCCGGTTTCGCCAACTGCTGAACTATGACGATCCTTGGGGATATACTGACAAACGGGGACCTATCCCCTATTGCCTCCGTGACCGCTGGGAATCCCTCAGCAATAGTGAAAGGCAGGCAGCCAAAGATGAACTATATAAAAACATTGCTGTAAAAATTAAATAGGAATCCAGCAAAAACTTAAATTTCGTCATCTCGAACAAAGGGAGAGATCTTATAAAATTACGGAATTCTTTAAAAGATCCCGCACGTTTGTTCGTGATGACACTAAACACGCTAAACAACATTAAACAAAAATAAATCTTTATGACAACACAAAATTGGCCTCAATTGAAAACCATTTCCCCGGCCTACCAAATGATCAAAGAACGAGGACTTAGCGAGCATCTGGAAGAATTGCATGCCTATGGGTTGACGGTGATTCTACCAGAAGAACTGGGAGATCCCAGCCTTTTGGAGCGTGCCCGGGCGGCGCTGCTCCGGTTGGCTGAGGAGCGTACGGGTGTCAAGCACGACCTCGAAACCGGCGCCCATGGCCGGATCCACAATATTGGCACCAACAAAGGTCAGTACCTGCTCTTTGCCTTACTGGAGCACGATCGCGTCTTTGAAGAGATCATTCAACACCCGAAAACCCTGTCCTTGGTGGAATACTTTCTGGGCCCCCGATGTCAATTGTCCTCGCTGGTTTCCTTCCTCAAATGGCAGGAGCCCGAAGGCTATGGGAAAACCCTGGGCTTGCATGACGATACGCGATTGTATGATGGGCCTCTGCCGGGAGTGGTGCCTCACACTTTCAATTGCAATTGGATTCTCACGGACTATACCAAAGAGAACGGCGCCTTTTGTATCGTGCCCGGCTCCCACAAACTTTGCCGGCACCCCAAACCTGGGGAAGGCGTAGAAGACGCGATCCCGGTGGAAGCACCAGCCGGTTCCGCCATCGTCTTTCACGGCAACGTCTGGCATGGCGCTTTTCCCCGTCTCACTCCGGGCATCCGCTTATCGGTCAATACCTATTACTGTGGCCGGCATTTCCGTTGTCAGGAAAACTTTCAGGGCCGGATCACTGAGGAAATGCTGGCCCGCAACGATGAGCGGTTTCGCGTCCTGGTGGGCTATGAAGATGTCTGGGGATGGACCGATGAACGGGGCCCCATTCCCTACTACCTCCGTGAGACCTGGGACACCATGACGGAAAATGAACGACAGGCCGTCTTTGACGATATGCGAGAAAAACGATCTTTATAAGAAAGGGACCCCATGATTACTCAAGACTGGAAAACCAAGCGAAAACCATGCCTTCGACCTATCAAGTGATCAGGAAACGCGGGCTCACCAAAAACCTGGAAGAACTCGACGCCTATGGGTTGACCGTGATCACTCCCGAGCAAATCGGCGATCCATGCCTCTTGGAGCAATGCCGGGCAGCCGTTCTTCGGATTGCCGATGAGCGCACCGGTGTCAAGCACGACCTGGAGACAGGGGCCCACGGTAACCTCGATATCATGGCCTCCTATCAGCATCAATATCTCCTGGTGTCCATTCTCGAGGAAGATCCCGCCTTTGAAAAAATCATTCAACACCCGATGACCCTGCCCCTGGTAGAAAACTACTTGGGCCACACCTGTCTGCTCTCTTCCCTCTGTGCTTTCATCAAATGGCAGGATCCTGAGGGCTATGGGGAGAACCTGGGCCTTCATGCCGACGACCATCTGTATCAAGGGACCTATTTGCCGGATCCTCCCCAGTGTTTCAACACCAATTGGATTCTCACCGACTACACTAAAGCCAATTGCGCTTTTTGTGTTGTTCCGGGCTCCCACAAACTCCGCCGTAAGCCCAAACCTGGTGAGGGGGTGAAGGAGGCGGTTCCGGTCGAAGCCCCTGCCGGCTCCGTCCTGGTGTTCCATGGCAACGTGTGGCACGGGGCGTTCCCCCGGCACAATCCGGGGTTACGGCTCAGTCTCAGCCTGTTTTTTGGCGCGTTCCACTACCGTGCGCAGGAGAACTTCCAAGGCCGGATCAGCGATGAAATGATTGCCCGCAACGGTGTGCGGTTTCGTAAATTGCTCAATCTCGAAGATATCTGGAGCTACAATGATACTCGCGGGGTGTTCCCCTGGCGTGAGCGCGCCACTGAGAAGACCTGGTCCCAACTTTTCGAGGAGCCGGTCACCATCCATGGGAAGCAGTATCGCATCGTGAAAGACCCCACCACCAGGGACCATTTGTCTCTGAACTATGTCCCTGTGGAGGAGTCCTGAAAATGCATACCAGACTCCTTTTTAATAAATAGTGAAAAGGGGGCAAATATAAAAAGACAATTTAATACTAGACCCCTTTTCAAATCGGATAATCACAAGGTTTGAAAGAAGGTCTCGAAAAAAAACTGATTGGTCAAATCCACATGACTCAAAACCTTCTCAAACAAGAGAGGACTCCTCGAGAAGAGTTGATTCGAAAAAGTAAAGAAGAGTTACAAAGCCTGCTTCAACAACTTCAATCTCAACTCAATCGCTCCTAAGCAAGCTCAAGCAACTTTTTGCGAAAGCTGCTTATTTTGAATGCGCATCAGTCCTTGAAATGATTTGCTCTGAATCCCATGCTTTTCGTTCCGGGAAAGGCAGGATTGCCCAGTATTTTCAAGGACTGACACAGAGAGCAGCGAGGATCAAGTCCAGGATGACACCAGCACTCGCCCCTGAGGAGTGAAGAGGAGCAAAAAAATCTATTGACATCCTCTAAATATTTTTATATTGTATTGGAAGGATGCCTTCGCTATTTTCAGGGACTGATACAGATAGGAGCGAGGATCAAGTCCAGGATGAGACAAGCACTCGCCAATGAGGAATTAAGGTGAGCAAAAAAAATCGATTGACCTCCTCTAAATATTGTTATATAGAGAGGATACTGAAGGGGATAATGAAATCTACCAGGATTTTGCCATCATCGTTCTTTTGTGATAGTTTTCAAGAAATCGCCTTTTGCTGAAGGTTTTTAAGAATTTCGGCTTGTTTTTCTTTCTCTTTTTTTGATAATTTTCAACGAAAACGCCTTTGACTGACGGAAGGGCAATTTTGATAGTTCTCACGAAAACGCCTTGGGCTGACGGTTTTTAAGAATTTCGGCTTGTTTTTCTTTTTCTCTTTTGATAGATTTCAACGAAATCAGCTTTGGGTTAATGGAAGGGCAATTTTGATAGTTCTCACGAAATCGCCTTTGGCTGAAGGTTGCTAAGAATTTCTGCTTGTTTTTCGTTTTCTTTTTTGATAAATTTTTAAAAAAATGATTGCTGCCACAGGTTAGATTGAATGAGCTTCACTGAACACCCACTAAGATTCACTCAGGGAAGAGGAAGAAAAAAGAAGAAGAGCAGGATCAAGGGAGAATAAAAGTGAGAAAGAAAATGGAAGAATCAAAATCAAGAATATTGAAAAAGAAAAACGATTGCTGTTGCACTTCAGACTAATGGGGAGTATTGTACGTTGATACTAACGTTTTTGCTACACTTTGTCAGTGCTGTTAACAAAAAAGAGCGTCAAATGTATTTTTGTGTTGATATAATCATAATAATCCTTTAAAATGGCTTCATAAATTTTTGATTTTCCTATTTGGATCGAAAAAAATCAAAAAAAGAGCGCCAAATGCATTTTGTGTTGATTAATTCATAATAATCCCTTAGGATGACATGAAAGTCTGAAATTAATCTGTTTCGAGTATAAAAACTTTTGACAAGAGGTTAAAATGAGAGTATCATTCAATCACCCGGCACCCGGCACCCAGTTCCTAGCTAGATCCTAGCCGAAAAGGTATTTTTTAGAATTATATCTTTAAACTTGAGGTTAGAAAGTGCCATAATTCATTGAAATAACTGTGAATAACTTCAATATTAAGAATTATGGCACCCAAAATGAAACCATTCATTCGAGCAGAAAAACATCTTATTTTAAGCGCTCCTGATACAGAATTTGAAAATTTCTTATCAGAACTTGATCAATTGTCTGAGCGAGAGCCGGAGATATTGGACAAAATTGAACAGGATTTGGAGAAATACGCAAGAAATAAAAAGAAAGAGCGTTTAGAGGATAAACGATGGCAGGAAGCCCGGAATCCATGGCTTCCTCATCTTCCCGTAGAAGATGAGGAATTGAAGCCGGAAGAACTGAGGCTGGAAATAGGGTGTCCTCGGATGTCGGCTTTTTTAGTCTACCTTTTTATGATGATTCGGGGATATTTAGGAAGTATCAAATCCCAAACGGCCCAAATATTTCTTTCAGAGTCAATCACACTGCATCTGCTTCTGCTCAACCGTGGATTGAAAATGCCGGGAGCGAGTACAATCCTTGATAATGTCAATGCTGTCAGCAACGAGAGCAGACAGTTTATTTTCGATGCTCAAATTCGAATGGTTCTCGATGAAGAGTTGGACGATTTTGATATTTTAAAACTGGATAGCACCTCTGTAAAAGGAAATACAGCTTGGCCTACTGATTCGTCGATATTGACTCGTCTCGTGGAGCGAAGCTACCATCGAGGGCGTTCCCTTGATACATTTGGAATCGCTGAGATCAGTGAAAGAAATTTTGATTTCCTCATCAAGGAGATGAATAAGCTCTCTAAGATGATGGCTTTTGAGACAGGTAAAAAGGACAGTAAAACGAAGCGAAAAAAACATTACAAAACCCTATTGAAGAAAGCTCAAAGCGCTCATGGGAAATTTTTAAAAGAAATGGCAAAGGTGGATATCCGTGCCCAAAAAGCTCTTCTCCCCCCTTCTCGGAAAACGCGTTTGATTCGCCTCATTGAAATGATGAATGAAGATATTTCTAATTTGCAACGGGTAATCATCTACTGTCATCAAAGAGTTTTTGAAGAAAAGAAGGTTCCTTCTACTGAGAAAGTATTGAGTCTTTCCGATCAGAGCTCGGCTTATATTCAAAAGGGAGATCGAGAAGCGCTTATCGGATATAAGCCTCAATTAGGAAGGAGCGGAAATGGTTTTATTTCCGTGTTAATTACTCCGGAGGGCAATGCTGCTGATTCAGGGCAACTCGACCCTGCCCTTGTTGAACATTTGCGATGCACCATCACCATTCCCTCTGAAGTGAGCCTTGATGATGGATATGCCAATCAGGCGATCAGAGAAAAGTGGATGGGCAAAGGCGTTAAGGTTTTTAGTATTAGTGGGGCAAAGGGAAAAAAGATGACCCCGATTGAAGAATGGGAAAGTGAAATCTATTTGGAATCACGAAATGGAAGATCTGCTGCAGAGTCGTTGATGTTTCATCTTAAGCATCGTTTCCATTTCGGACAAGTTATGCGCAGAGGGATTGAAAACGTTCGGGCAGAGTTGCTGGAAAAAGCATTAACCTATAATTTTTGCAAAATGATTGAGTTGAAAAAAAGACAACTCAAACAAGCGGCCTGAATATTCAATGGGGGAGTGTGAAATATGAGCAGGGGCGAGGAAAGTATGTCCAAAAAAGATTTTTTCCCTATAAAAACTGTGCTGTGGGCGAATAAAAAACAAAAAAATCGTTTTCTCGTCATATTGAATCAAATAGAGAATCAAATAGAATCAAATTGGTTACATTTACTATTTTCGAAACCCTTTTCGGCTAGGGTCCAGCTAGTTGGTCGGCGTTGAAAAAGCTGTTGAGTCCCTTCAAAGCGCTCGATTTCGAAGCGGCCTATGAAGCGGTTTATTTCGGTTACTGGCTTTATCGTCATTTAAGCCAGTGGGGAGTTTGCTGTCGTGTCACTCCACCGAGTTTGATTCCTCTAGCTTCGGGCAATCGTGTCAAAACCGACCGTAAAGATAGCAAGAAATTGGCATTTTATCTCACCCGCGGAATGCTCAAAAGCATCTTTGTTCCCAGTGAAGAAGGACTGATGCAACGCAAACTGATTCGCCATCGACGTCAACTGCTCAACGATCGCAACCGTGTTCAAAATCGCATCAAATCCGACTTGAACAGGAACAGGGGTCAGGCTTCGGTATTTCGCTAAATGGAAGCATAATTGAAAATTCAAAAACGAAATAGCGAAGCCTGACCCCGTTTCTTGCCAGCTTTCCTCCGATTCGCTTTTGGCAGTATTCAACAAGCTTCCATAGCCATACCACGATTTATACCCAATCTCGGCCAGCAGTTCTTCTGAGGCTTCTTCCAACACCTCCGGGGAAGTGCCCAGTAATAAATTCTCTTGTTGTCGAAATTGCGGGGCACAGAAGTTGGTGGTCAGGCCGATGCGAGTCTGATCGCTACGGTTGGCACCGGTGGAGTGCCAGGTGCTTCCTTCAAAAATCATGACGGATCTTGCGGGAGCTTCCACCGGAATCCAATTGGCCTCTGAATAGAGTTCCGGGTCCGGTTGACGGCCGGAAAGATGGCTTTCAGGCACGACAATCGTGGCTCCATTGTCGTCCCGAAAATCGTCCAGCATCCACATCGCATTGCAGGCACAGGCGGGGGCTATGGCAGGCAGGTTCATGGTGGCCTCTGCCCCATGATGCCCAAAATGACCTTCACGCGTCATGGAACCGGGTTTCATCAGCGTCTCTTTCCGGTCATTGGTCGGGGGGGCATCCACCACTGATCGGTGTGAAATGCCTTCGTGCCTCCAGGGAGAGCCATATGGCCGACATAGGAGGAGAGCAAATAGACGGAACACAGCACATGACCGACCAGTTCTCGTAAGCCGGGGTGGAACATCAAGTCACGAATCCCTTGCCCTTTGTTGATTAAAAAAAGGACGAGTTACTTCTTGTCCTCCGTCAGCCTGGCGATTCCCCGCTGTGCTTCCGTTTCTGCTTGTTCCAGCAGTCGTGCGCGCAAGGCAGCGGCCTCCTCCGGGCTGATGGCATTGGCCAAAATGCAGTAGCCAAACTTACCCATCTGCGCTTTGGCCTCTGTGAGATCCGTAGGGGGGTTGAGGTAAACCATAACTTGAGTGGTTTAACTTTGTCATAAGATTTTTTCCTGAAAAATTGATATTAGGCCCCATACTGTTCATTGTTGGGCTGTTGTCTCCACATAAAAAAAGGGGGCTTGTCTTCAAGTTTTTTTGTTATTTCGCATATACCTCAATTTAAAAGGTTTTTTTTCGCTGCCATCGGCAGCGCTAGCATTATTGCTGTTCACAATTGAATAAACCGATGAGGGTGACTTCCTCGATACGATTGCTAATGGAATTAGGAGAAAGTCCATCCATCATGGCCATGTTCGTCCCGTGTTTGCCGGAGGCATATTCGGTCTGAATACGCACCTCATTGGACGCCAACAGGTGATCTTCGTATTCCAACACGGCTACCCCGTGTCCTTTGGTAAAAGCAACTTTTCGGGGCATAAGGTCTACTTATAGCGGTCATATTTGCTTACACCTGACTCGATGCGTTGGCCTTGGCTCTTTCAGCAGCAATGACCTGCTGCATTCCCTCCCAGGCCTCCCAGGGGTGGCAGAGCAAGTGCTTTGAGCGCTCCCACGGATCCACCCCTTCCGGATACTCCAGCCACTCACCGTGGAATCCACGGTCCGGGTGGTCGCTATGGCCGTGGAAGTCCACCACCATCGACGGTTGATGGGATTTGGCGCGAAGGCGGAAAAGCACGATCATGCGGCTCTCGGCGCCCAACTCGTTGCGAGTACCGCTATGTGGCATGTGGGACGTGACGATTGCGGCATCGCCTTCTTCCATCAGAAGCTGCGTCGGTTTGGGCCACCGCTTGCCGTCGGGCGTACATTCCGAGGTCTCGTCCGTCAGCGCGTCATACATGTAGTCCGGCATTAACTTCATGCCGCAGCGGTTAGGCGAGGTATAATCGAACCGGGGCCAGCCGGGTCCCTCTTGCCCAAGGCGCTCCCCGTCAGCACGTTGCCTGTTGAAGAACCGCTCAGCGACGTGGTGCCCCCCTGGGAGTATCGCGGTCTGTCCACAACCCTCTCGTGTCTGGTCATTGAGGCAGACAAAGATGAAGGCGGTGAAGCTGCCGATTCCCAGGGTCATCTCCGGATCCATGAAGAGCGGATCGTAGTTGGTGCCCGTCAACTCCTTGGAAACAGCGTCCTTTAGGATGAGGTAGCCCTCTCGGTACAACTGTTGCTACTGTTCGATTGAGAGAATTTCGGTCATGGATTCTCTTTCCTCTTTTGCTTTTCAAAAAAGATTGGCTTTTTTAAGAATAACCTTACCACTCTGACCAGGTCAGACTCTATTGTCAAGCACTTTAACTTGCTGTAGATTTTCAGATTTTGCTATAAATCCTCAAGCAATCATTCTCTCTGATGATGCTCTTGCGAGTTTCCTCTTCTGTTAATACTCCATGAACTGTTGATGAAGACTTTGCCAAAGAGACGGCACAGCGGCCGCGACATTGAGCTGGATCAGGCCTGCATTCGCTGCGCGGCAGCTTCGTTCAGATCGATGCCGAAGCCCGGCCGGTCGGTCAATATTATCTTGCCATCCTTGGGGACCACATGTTCCCCGTAGAGTTCCGCCACGTCTTCGAGCGGGCCCGAGAATTCCGTCGAGAACTCGTGCGGGCGATTGGCGTTCAGCGTCGTTGCGTAGACGTGCAGCGATGCCATGGAGTTGATACCGGCCTGTGGGCTGTGCGGCATCACAGGTTTGTCGATCGTGGTGGCGTAGTCGAAGATGCGCTTCACCTCTGACGGTCCGCCTGCGTTCAGGATGTCCGGCTGTAGGATGTCGGGATTACCCAGCGCAACGAGGTTCTGAAACCACCAGCGAAAGGCGTCCTGCTCGCCCGCGGATACGGCGACGTCGAGTGCGTCCGAGATTTCGCGCAGCCCCGGCAGATCCCAGTGAGGGATCGGTTCTTCAAAGTGGTCGATGCCGAGCGCCTCGAAGCGCCGGCCCTGCTGGATGGCGGTCGAAACCGAGTAGCCGTTGTTCGCGTCGAACCCGAGGTAGATGGGGGGTTCGAGGAATTCACGCACCAGCTTGAACATCTGGTAGTCTTTCTCCGGGTCGATGTCCTGCCGCCAGCCACGCCAGTCCATACGGATTTTGAACGACCGGTAGCCGGTATCCCAGCCTTCGCGCACCTTCTCCAGCATTTCTTCGGGCTGCATCTTCCACCCCGATCCGGTCGACCAGTAAAGCGGGATCTCCTTTCGCGTCGCGCCGCCCATGAGCGTGAAAACGGGTTGCCCGGTCTCCTTGCCGAGCAGATCCCAGAGCGCTACGTCGACGCTGCCGACCACCGCGCCCGGCAGTTTGTGGAAGCCTTCGCCGCGCCCCAGTGCGAGCGTGTCCCAATGGCGGCCGATGTCGAGCGGATTCTCGCCGACCAGCGCCGGTTTGATTACGGCTTCGAGATAGGCCGCGAAGACGTGCCGGCCATTCGCCTCCGCCCAGCCTTCGACGCCGGCGTCGGTCTGAATGCGCAGGAGGTTCTTGCCGGTCTTCAGTGCGGTGAGTGTGATGTCCGTTATTTTCATTGTCTGCTCCTTCCTCGTTGTCTTTTGTTAGAGATGACTTCGTATTCCAAATGATGCTTATTGTTTGCCATGGTCTTCGAATTTGGCTGTCACTGTTTCCATCCTTTTTGCTCCTTATTTTGTCAAATCCAACACACTGCGGGCCACTTCACCCTTACCCAGGGCGTCGAAGGCCTCATTGACCTCTTCCAGGGATAGACGCGTGACACCAACTCATCGAGCTTGAGCTTGCCCGCTTTGTAAAGATTGAGCGTAACTATTCAGGTGCGAAAACACTGGGCTAGAGGTCGACAGAACCTCTATATTGCGTCAAAATACCTCAAAAGTGGATGATTTAGTGCGCATTTTCAAAGGGAAATGCCCGCAAGCCCAGGAAACCCGCACCTGAATAGTTACGATTGAGCAAGCGGGGAAAATCAATCCGGGGGCGACCTGTCCCATACATCGAGCCAATGACGGTCTTTTCTAAAAACAGATCCCGGGCGTCAAGATCGACCGGCGTGTTCACAGGCGCATGGCCGACATAAACGGTAACCCCTCGCCTGCGGGTACAAAGGATGGACTGCTTGAAGGGATCACTGACCAACCCGATCGCTTCAAACGCATAATGGACCCCTTGCCCATTCGTCAATTCCCGGATTGCCTCGACCGGATCGCCTTGGGAGGCATTGACGGTGTGCGTGGCCCCGAATTGTTTGCCCAGTTCGAGTTTGTTGTCCATGAGATCCACCGCGATAATGGGCTCTGCCCCGGCAATTGCCGCCCCTTGAATCACGTTCAATCCCACGCCCCCACAACCAAAAACGGCTACGGATTTGCCGGCCTGGACATTAGCCGTGTTTAAAGCGGCACCCACTCCGGTTATTACCCCACAGCCGACCAGGGCTGCCTTTTGGAGCGGAATGTCCTTATCGATGGGGATGGCCATATCCTTGGGGACAATGGTTTCAGTACTAAAGGTCCCCAGCCCTGTCATCTTGTCCATGGTGCGGTCGCTCTCCGGAAATTGGGGCAATCCTCGCGTATCGGGTTGCATTTCGCAAAGATTGGGATAGCCGACTTGGCACATCTCGCAGAGCCCACAGTTGCGCTTCCACGAAAGAATCACATGGTCGCCTTTCTTGACCGAGTGTGCCGCCGAGCCCACTTCCTCGACTATGCCAGCCCCTTCGTGACCTAAGATCGCTGGAATGGGAATGATACCAAGCCACTCTCCCTTGACGACATGCCAGTCGGAATGACACACGCCACTCGCGATGAGCTGGACGCGAACTTGATCGGGTTCAATGTCAGGCAAGTCAAACTGCTCGATTGTTAAGGGGGTATTGACGTCATAAAGTACTGCTGCTTTCATGGATCTTCTCCTTTTAAAAAAATAAGCTAGTAATCGACAACCATTTTGGCAGTGTTTGAGAAGAGCTTTTTTGCTCTTTCCTTTGTATTCTGAGTCTCTCAAACAACATTCCGCCGGCCTCTTATTCCTGTTCCAGACGCCGAAGCCGCTTCAAGCCCTTCCCCTCGAAGTCCTTCAGCACGCGTTGGAACCGGTCGGCAAAGGCCTCGCTCCAGTCTTGGGTGTGGATGTACGCGGCGTTGTCGCGAATGCCCGACACGACCATCTCGCCGACCGGTTCCGGTTGCAGTCCCCAGCGAATGTCTTCCCACACGACTTGGGACTTGCTGCCTGCCTGATCACCGGAGTCGCGCAGTCGGTCGGAGTCCGCCAGGTTGGTAACGGTGTCCCCGGGGCACAAGGTCGAGACCCCGATTCCATCGGGTTCGAGGTCGGCACGCAATGCTTCGCTGTACGCGACGACCCCGAACTTGCTGGCGCTATAGGCGACGGAGCCGGCGCCGCGCAGGAAGCCCCCGATCGAGGCCGTGTTCACGATGTGTCCCCCTCGGTTCTGCTCACGCAGGAGCCGGTCGAAGCACTGCCCGACCCGGAAGACCCCGTCGAGGTTCACTGACATGACGAAGCGCCAATCGTCCTCGGTAGTGTCGCGCATCTAGCCGCCCAGCAAGACCCCGGCGTTGTTGCGCACGATGTCGACGCCGCCCATCTCCCGTACCGCCGTCTCGGCGAGCGCCGCGACGGAATCCGTCTTCCTGACCTCGACGTGAACGGGAATCCCCCGAACTCCCTTGCCCGTCACCTCTTCCGCGACTCGCACCGCGTTGTCGAGGTCGATGTCCGCGACGATCATTTTTGCGCCCGCATCGGCGAGTGCCAGGCAGATGCCGCGTCCAATCCCGCAGCCCCCGCCCGTCACGAGACCGACCTTTCCTTCAAAACTGTCCATAATCTCTGCCCTCCATGTCAGCTTTTTATGAATTTTTACCCTTTTTCTCTACTCGATGCATTGGCCTGGACTCTTTCAGCAGCAACGACCTGCTGCATTCCCTCCCAGACCTCCCAGGGGTGGCAGAGCAAGTACTTTGAGCGCTCCCAATACATGAGCATTCCTGATTCGATAAATGCAGTGTTTTGTCAGCTGTTTTTAAACCTCAATTTGCTGAGGAAAACCTGGTACTAACTTAGATTGTTCTAATTCCCCTTGAGAATCAAAAAATTTTGTTATTCCTTGTTCATCAGAAATCCATACCTCATTTGCACCCTGTTCTAGGTATAAGAATTTTTTTCCTCTCATTTCTTCTTGTGTATTTGTTGGTGATACGACTTCAATACAAATTTCTGGGGCAATTGAAGCTTCTGCTTCATGCTTTATTTTTTCCCACAATTTTTGAGAACACCAAACGACATCTGCGACTTTCGTCCCTTTTGAAGTAGAAATTGCGCATTCAGGGAAAATTTTTCCTTGGTTCAATAAATGTTTCAAAATAATTATAATTTCCCCTTGTATAGCTGAGTGGAATAATCGTGCAGGACTCATAAGAATCTGTCCCCTTTCATTTAACTCGATCTTGTACGGTAAATCTTTTAAATTTGGATCTTCACAAACTTGTTGCCAATTCATAGGACCTCTCTATTTAGAGTTTTAATTTTCCTTTTATCATATCATTAAATGGCTGGACTATGAACATTTTAATCTACTTTTAAACGAATCGGAAGGAAGAGATTGAGACAAACTCTTTTTTTCTCAAGGGCTTTTCGTGATCGTACTCGGGAGACGTGCTCGTGCTCGTGAACGAAACGGCATCCCAGAGAACCCTGGCTTCCATGCCTTCTCTTCTAAAGGAGTCAGAAGAATTCATTTATAGTTAGTGCTTGGCAGAAAAATACTCAAATTGCTGATATTAAATGACATTTCATCAATTTCACAGGATGAAGATTTGTTGATACAGTGTTCAGATGGCCAAAATCAGCAAAAAATGGGATTTTTGATGAGTTTCCCCAAAATCTTCGTTTCTTGAAAATAGGTGAATACCATTAAATATCATGAAGTTATCTAATTTTAGGCCAAGCATTAATTAGAAAGGGATACACATGACTGATTTCAAAGCAATCGCCTCCTCGCTCGAGGAACGGAGCTTCTGCGTTGTCCCGGAATTCCTGAGCCGTGAAGAGATCGACTTCCTCGAAGTCGAGGATGTCATGGAGACTCCGGAGGTTGGGCCCGGCGACTTGGTGCTGACGAGCCTCAACGCATTACACGCGACGCAGGTGACCGCGGATCGGCGCATTGCTGTTTCGTTACGCACCTGCGATCCGGAAACGCCGATCGACTGGCATCGGGTGGCCGGCAGTCCCACGCCTTTTATGATGGAGCAACTCGCGCGCCAGAACCCGTTGAGTTTCCGGTTTTTCAACGCACCCAGGAAAACCACTTCGGCATCACTCTGGGGGAGATTGTGCCGACCCTGACTGGCGAGCGCGAGTAGCCTAACACAACGCAGAGGAGGGAATCTCATAATTCAACTAAACGGACGGGTTGCAATCGTGACTGGAGGGGTCCAGAGGATCGGCCTGGGAGTGAGCCTGAGCCTGGCCCGTGCAGGCGCCAAGGTGATGCTGGCCGAGGTGGTGGAGGAGCGTATTCCCGGCGGCCGTCGCCAAGATCGAAGCGGTAGGGGCGCTGGCGTTGGGTGTCCACACCGACGTGACCCAGGCGAGCTCGGTGGACCACATGGTGCGCGCGACGCTCGAACGGTTCGGGCGGATCGACATCTTGGTCAACAATGCTGGCATAGTCGTCAAGAAGCACATCTCGGAACATACCGAAGCCGAGTACGATGCGGTGCTCGGCGTCAATCTAAAGGGAACTTTCCTTTGCTGCAAGCAAGTGGTGGAGGAGATGCGCAAGCGCAACACGGGAACGATCGTGAACATCGCGTCAGGCGCCGCGTTTCTCTACACCATTCCCCACGTGCCCTATGCCGCCGCGAAGGCAGGCGTTGACGCGTTGACGAGTGATCTCGCCTGCGAGGT